>NZ_CP064056.1 GCF_015775975.1 Staphylococcus lloydii | reverse complement strand
AATAACTAACTCCATATTCCATAAATTTTCGACTTATACACAGAAAACACATACGTGGATAAAAATAATCACAACATGTTGATAATTATCCACAAGTTAATAACAATCAGTGGATAACTTTTCACATATCATGATTTATACACAGCTTTTTGTACATAATCTAATAAAATAAACCCTATATCTATCAATATTTGATGACTTATCCACATAATTATACTTTTTAACAGCTCAACCTGTCAAATGGCTGTGAATATGTTAGTAAATATCCGAATAACTTGTGAAAATGTAACACATTATCCACAGTTTTTCCATTTAGAATTGTGTATAAGTGGATAAATCAAAATGATCTCTATTTTTCTGTTTGATACAGCTTGGGAAATAAAGTATATTAATTGTATGGAAAATGAATAATAATGTTCGTATATTAAAAAATGCTGCTATTTCAAGGATTGAAAGTTCGGATTTCCTTTAACGAATAGTTTAATAAATAGTATTTGAGCCAAAATGACTCAATAACGCAATTAAAATTGTACTTGCTTTATAATTTAGAATTTGTTATATTTTAGTAGTTGCTTGAATTACGACTAGAAATTAGTAGAGTTAAATCAAGACTAATTAGCAGAAACGTATACTTAATTTATCTATATAATAGTTAGATAACTGAATAAAGATGGAGGTGTTTTTGCATGGTAAAACGTACTTATCAACCAAATAAACGTAAACATAGTAAAGTTCATGGTTTCAGAAAACGCATGAGCACTAAAAACGGACGTAAAGTCTTAGCACGTCGTCGTCGTAAAGGCCGTAAAGTTTTATCTGCATAAGATCACTGACTCATCAGTGGTCTTTTTTTTGGTTTTAATTAGCTGTTTCAGTGATTAAAATTTTGTTATTATACGACTATATAATGAAGAATCAATATTACTAATTGTTAATATTTTAGATATATGATTTTTAATTGAAGATATGGACAGGCGAGTGATTGTGAGTGGAAAAAGCTTATCGTATTAAAAGAAATAAGGATTTCCAATTTAACTATAAAAATGGAAAATCTGTCGCAAATAAGCAGTTTGTTGTATATATTAAACACACAGAAGAGTTAGAACATTTTAGACTAGGTATAAGCGTATCTAAGAAGTTAGGCAATGCTGTTGTAAGAAATAGAATTAAGAGGGGAATAAGAGAGAACTTCAAAGTACATAAAGACGATATTATCCCAGTAGACTTAATAATTATAGCAAGGCAACCGGCTAAAAATATGACTACGTTAGAAATGCAATCAAGCTTAGAGCATGTGCTTAAAATAGCTAAAGTATTCAACAAAAAGATTAAGTGACCTTAGACTGTCGTATGTCTTACCTCAGACAAACCGTAGACTAACCTTACGGTTAACAGTCAATATATTCGCTTTTTCTAAAGAAAATCTTTACAATATTACAGTAATAAATTATGTGATAAGGAGGCGAGAAGGATGATGGAATTAGACACGATTACAAGTATCTCCACACCGATGGGGGAGGGCGCTATAGGCATTGTACGTTTATCAGGCGTCAACGCAATTGAAATAGCAGACAAATTGTACCGTGGTAAGCAAAAGTTAGCAGATGCACAAACGCATACGATTAACTATGGTCATATTATTGATCCAGAAACAGATGAGGTTGTAGAAGAAGTAATGGTTTCTGTGCTACGTGCCCCGAAAACTTTTACTAGAGAGAATATAATAGAAATCAACTGTCATGGTGGTATATTAACTATTAACCGCGTATTAGAATTAACAATGACGCATGGTGCACGTATGGCAGAACCTGGTGAATTTACGAAAAGAGCGTTTTTAAATGGTCGTATCGATTTATCCCAAGCAGAAGCGGTTATGGATTTTATACGTTCTAAGACAGATCGTGCGTCTAAAGTCGCTATGAATCAAATTGAAGGCCGTTTAAGTGATATGATTAAGCGACAGCGTCAATCCATTCTCGAAATCCTTGCACAAGTTGAAGTGAATATCGATTATCCTGAATATGATGATGTCGAAGATGCAACGACAGAATTTTTACTTAATCAGTCTCAACATATTAAAGGTGAAATTAATAAATTATTAGATACCGGTACGCAAGGTAAGATAATGCGTGAAGGTTTGTCTACGGTAATAGTAGGAAAGCCTAATGTTGGGAAGTCTTCGATGTTAAACAATTTAATTCAAGATAATAAGGCAATCGTAACCGAAGTAGCTGGTACGACGAGAGATACTTTAGAAGAATATGTTAATGTTCGTGGAGTTCCGCTTCGTTTAGTAGATACAGCGGGTATAAGAGATACAGAAGACATTGTTGAGCGTATCGGCGTGGAACGTTCTAGAAAAGCACTTAGCGAAGCAGATCTAATATTATTCGTCTTAAATTATAATGAACCATTAACATATGAAGATAAACAATTATATGAAGTAATTAAAAATGAAGACGCAATTGTCATTATTAATAAAATGGATTTAGCACAAAATCTAGATTTAGATGAAGTACATGAGATGATAGGGGAGACGCCTCTTATAGAAACCTCAATGTTAAAACAAGAAGGTATAGATGAATTAGAAATACAAATTAGAGACTTGTTCTTTGGTGGAGACGTTCAAAACCAAGATATGACTTATGTTTCAAATTCACGCCACATTTCGTTACTTAAGCAAGCGCGCAATGCGATACAAGATGCAATTGATGCAGCAGAATCAGGAGTACCAATGGATATGGTACAAATTGACTTGACGAGAACTTGGGAAATTTTAGGTGAAATTATTGGAGAATCGGCTAGCGATGAACTTATTGATCAATTATTTAGTCAATTCTGCTTAGGAAAATAAAAGGAGGAAATAACTTATGGCTCAAAAATATGATGTCATTGTAATTGGAGCCGGACATGCTGGAATTGAAGCAGGTTTAGCATCAGCTAGACGTGGTGCAAAAACGTTAATGTTAACGATTAATTTAGACAATATTGCGTTTATGCCATGTAACCCTTCAGTTGGAGGACCTGCTAAAGGCATTGTTGTTCGTGAAATCGATGCATTAGGTGGCCAAATGGCGAAAGCTATTGACCGTACACATATTCAAATGCGTATGCTAAATACAGGTAAAGGCCCAGCTGTACGTGCGTTACGTGCGCAAGCGGATAAAGTATTATATCAACAAGAAATGAAACGCGTGATTGAAGAAGAAGATAATCTAGAAGTTATGCAAGGTATGGTCGACGATTTAATTATTGAAGACGAAGTAATCAAAGGTGTGCGCACAAATATTGGTTCAGAGTATTATGCAGAAGCAGTTATCGTAACTACAGGTACATTTTTACGCGGTGAAATTATTCTTGGTAATATGAAATATTCAAGTGGTCCAAACCATCAATTACCTTCAGTAACACTAGCTGATAATTTAAGAGGTTTAGGTTTTGAAGTTGTTAGATTCAAAACAGGTACACCACCACGTGTAAATGCAAAAACAATCGATTATGATAAAACAGAAATCCAACCTGGTGATGACGTAGGCAGAGCATTTAGTTTTGAGACGACTGAATATATATTAGACCAATTACCATGTTGGTTAACTTATACAAATGAAGAAACACATAAAGTTATTGATGATAATCTACATCTTTCAGCAATGTATTCAGGCATGGTAAAAGGTACAGGTCCTAGATACTGTCCATCAATTGAAGATAAATTTGTACGCTTCAATGATAAACCACGTCATCAACTATTCTTAGAACCAGAAGGACGTTCAACTAATGAAGTATATGTTCAAGGATTATCTACAAGCTTACCTGAACATGTACAAAGAAAAATGTTAGCTACAATTCCTGGTTTAGAGCATGCTGATATGATGCGTGTAGGTTACGCTATCGAATACGATGCTATCGTACCAACACAACTATGGCCTACATTAGAAACTAAGAAAATTAAAAACTTATATACTGCTGGTCAAATTAACGGTACTTCTGGTTATGAAGAAGCGGCTGGACAAGGCATTATGGCTGGTATTAATGCTGCAGGTAGAGTACTTGGCAAAGAAGAAACAATCTTAAGCCGTTCCGATGCATATATCGGTGTACTTATCGATGACTTAGTGACTAAAGGTACGAACGAACCATATCGTCTATTAACTTCTCGTGCCGAATATCGTTTATTATTACGTCATGATAATGCAGATTTACGTTTAACAGATTTAGGCTATGAGTTAGGTATGGTTTCAGAAGAACGTTATGCGCGTTTTAATGAAAAGCGTGATCTTATTAAGGCCGAACAAGATCGTTTAGCGTCAATTCGTATTAAACCACATGAACGTGTACAAGAAATAATTGAATCTCACGGTGGTTCAATTCTAAAAGATGGTATTTTAGCTATTGAATTACTACGTCGTCCTGAAATGACTTATGATATTATTTTAGATATTTTAGAAGAAAGCCATAAGTTACCTGCAGATGTTGAAGAACAAGTTGAAATTCAAACTAAATACGAAGGTTATATCAATAAATCATTACAACAAGTTGAAAAAGTAAAACGTATGGAAGAGAAAAAAATTCCTGAAAACATCGATTATTCTAAAGTAGAAAGCTTGGCGTCAGAAGCGCGTGAAAAACTTAAAGAAGTTAAGCCATTAAACATTGCACAGGCATCACGTATTTCTGGTGTTAATCCTGCTGATATTTCTATTTTATTAGTGTATTTAGAACAAGGGAAAATCCAAAAGGTGGATAATTAACATGAGTATACAATGGTTAACTGACCAGTTGGCAGAACAGGATATAATTTTATCTGAACAACAGCAACAGCAATTTCAAAGGTATTACGAACTGCTAGTTGAATGGAATGAAAAAATGAATCTTACAAGCATCACAGATGAACATGATGTTTATTTAAAACATTTTTATGATTCAATAGCGCCGAGTTTTTATACTGATATGGATAAAGATTATAGTGTTTGTGATGTTGGCGCTGGTGCAGGTTTTCCTAGTATTCCATTAAAAATCGTTTACCCTGAGTTGAAAGTTACAATTGTTGATTCTTTAAACAAACGAATACAATTTTTAAATCATTTGGCAGCTGAATTAGAATTAGAACAGGTGAATTTCGTGCATGACCGCGCAGAAACATTCGGCAAAGGAGACTGCAGGGAGTCTTATGATATTGTTACAGCGAGAGCCGTTGCACGACTTTCAGTGTTAAGCGAGTTATGTTTACCACTTGTTAAAAAAGGTGGGCGATTTGTAGCATTAAAATCGACCAAAGGTGATGAAGAGTTAGATGATGCTAAGTTCGGTATCGGCATTTTCGGTGGTAAGCTAGAGCAAATGATTTCATATGAATTACCAGAAGATGCTGGTGAACGACAAATGATGATTTTTGAAAAACGAAGTCTTACACCTAAAAAATATCCTAGAAAACCAGGTATGCCGAATAAATCACCGTTAACAAAATAGTAGCATTAACAACTAATTTAGAGGGAGCGCATTAATTATGAAAAAACCTTTTTCTAAATTATTTGGTTTAAAAAATAAAGATGACATCGTTGGTTATATCGAAGAAGAGCACAATAATAATGTTGAATCTATACACATTGAACGAATCGTCCCTAACCGTTATCAACCAAGACAAGTATTTGAGCCAAATAAAATAAAAGAACTTGCAGAATCAATAGCTGAACATGGCTTGCTTCAACCTATCGTTGTGCGTCCGATTGAAGAAGATATGTATGAAATTATTGCGGGTGAACGTCGTTTTAGAGCGTTACAATCATTGCAACATACGCATGCTGATGTTATTATTCGTCCGCTAGATGACGAAGAGACTGCAGTTGTAGCTTTAATTGAAAATATACAACGTGAAAATTTATCTGTGATTGAAGAAGCGGAAGCCTACAAGAAATTGTTAGACATTGGTGATACTACGCAGCACGAGTTGGCTAAAAGTGTTGGCAAGAGTCAAAGTTTTATCGCTAACAAATTAAGATTATTAAAACTTGCGCCTAAAGTAATAGAGAGATTGCGTGAGAATAAAATTACAGAACGACATGCGCGTGCACTATTAAGCTTATCTCAAGAAGATCAAGCCGAGATGGTGGAACAGATTATAAGCCAAAAATTAAACGTTAAGCAAACAGAAGCGCGTGTTAAACAAAAGGTCGGCCCTGAAAAAGTTAAAGCACAGAAATTCCAATTTTCTAAGGATTTAACACAGGCACGTGACGAAGTAGGCAAAAGTATAGAAACTATAGAAAAATCAGGTATTCAAGTTGAACATAAAGGCAAAGAATACGATGATTACTATGAAATTAAAATTAAATTATATAAATAGTCACTTTAAAAACTCTAATTTTCTGTATGTGAGAATTAGAGTTTTTTTAATTTATAAATAACCAGTACCATTGTTTGTAAATATAATATTCAGTAGTTTAACTTTCATATAACTATAATAAACAACAAGTTACTTTCATTGCTTCCAATAAAAAATAGTACTATGTTTGGACTATGATATAGACTTTATAGCTCGAAAATATATTAAGAATAGAGTGATGTTTGTATGAAACAATTTATAGTAACTTATGATAATGCACTACTTTTATTTACACAGGAGCATGGTGAATATTGTATCGAATCTAAATTTAAAGGAGCTAATCCCATTGCCGTAACGCAAGATCCAATTGATACGAATATAATTTATTGTGGTACATTTGATCGTGGATTATGGAAAAGTGACGACAGTGGTGAAACATGGATACCGATAGGCACACGTTTTAAAAATAATGATGCTTTCAAGCAAGAAGATATACACATGACGCGTGTCACTTCTGTAAAAGCATATAAAGATGAAGGTGGCACATCATCTATGTTACTCGTTGGAACTGAACCAAGCACACTATTTGTCTCTTATGACCAAGGTGAAAGTTTTGAACTAGTGACTGATTTTTCACATATTGAAGGGAAGGATAAATGGTTCTTTCCACCAAGACCGTATACCCATCATGTGAAATGGCAAGCAAGTAACCCACACCAACCAGAAAATATATTTGTCACAATAGAAGCGGGTGGCATGTTGTATTCGGAAGATTACGGACGAAGTTGGCAAGCGAATAAAGCTAATAATGCGCCTGTAGATATTCACGTACTACGTACACATCCAACCATGCCTAATACGTTGTACGGTGTATGTGGAGATGCTTTTTTAAATAATGGTCATGGTACAGTCATTGAGAGCACCGATTATGGCGCAACATGGCAAGATATCAATGAAGGCATTGAAGCTAAATACGGCTATAGTTTAGCAGTTAATGAAGATAATGACCTAGTTATTTCAACGGCTAAATCTCCATATAAAGCACATAGCTATACAAATGATACAGCTTCAACTATTTACTATCGACAAAGAGATAACGATGCACAATGGGTAGAGGCAACGGAAGGCTTACCGGACCAACAAGGTACTATTATTTCAGCATTAACTGAATATGACGGCGTATTTTATGCTGCAAATAATAAGGGCGTCTTTTATTCAGAAAGTGGGGGCCAGCAATGGCAACAGCTGAACGCCAAATGGCCACATGAATTTATTAACCAACACGCACATCAAATCATACCGATTGTTTAAATATAGTTAGTATATCTATCGATAAAACCACTTGTGAATAAATAAAAAAAAGGAGAAAAACTCATTTGAGTTTCCTCCTTTTTTTATTATTTTAATATGCATCTATCTTTCTATATTAAGAATCATGTCTATATGTGGGATACCATCTTCTAAATACATTTCAGACATTTTTATAAAACCAAATGACTCATAAAAAGACTGTAAATATGTTTGAGCTGAAATGTTAATTTTTTCCTTATTGCTATGCTCCTTTATATATTTTATGGTCTCTTCTAAAATTTGGCGACCATAATTGTTCCCACGATAATTTTTTGAAACTAAAACGCGACCAAAACTAATTGTATTCTGTTCTTCAATAATACGCGTATACGCAACGATGTTATGCTCATTTTTTAAAATAACATGTTTTGCATCATTGTCATGTTCATCAATTTCTTGATAAGGGCATTCTTGTTCTACAACAAACACTCTAACGCGTTCTTCAAAAATTTTTGTTAATTCAAAATTCGATAGTTCTTGTGTACTTTTTACTATTAATTGCATATATATTCCTCCTTTAAATAAAAAGGCACCATTTTCAACCCTCATATCATAAGATACGCCCTAGTGAGTTGAAAATAGTGCCTTAAGAATAAATATCCGGGGATAATTATTCAACACGCTTATTTAATTATTTTCTAATATATTACCAAAAATTGTTTGAAAAGTGAATAGTAATGTAAATAATCAACTGATACAGAAATTATAAATCACGCGGATAGACTATAAAGCTTAGACAGGGATAATGGTTAGAGTTTCTAAAAAGTGCCATCAACCATAATGATTTTATGATTGAGCGAAATTATTATTTAAAGGTGTTTTAAAAGCAATAGATTTATATCACCTATTACTTATATATAGTGGTTGAATATTAAATTAAGAGCTGAATGTTTTGTACTGCCCCTTTTCTATATAGAAAAGGGGTTTTATGTACCTTTAAAAAATTAAAGCAACTTGTGAATATTCAATGGATTATCCTACCTATATAAAATGCCAAAATTATATATTTAGCACTTTTAGTATTTTAAAAAATAAAGAACTACAATAAGTATGTGAAAATACAATGATATATTTGGTGATTGTAGAATTTATAAAAAAGTGTCCATTGCATTGGACAATAATAAATAAAGCGCTTACATACTGTTGATTTATAATAAATGCATAGGGAGGGATTAATTTTGAATAAGGAGGATAAAAAACGTACTATTATTAATTATTTGATTAATAGCCCTGGTTATATCCAGGCAAAAGAACTTGCCGACATAATATCAACATCTTCCAAAAGTATTTATCGTCTAATTCAAGAAATTAATGAAAAAGCTGAGAAAAGGTGTATTTTGTCTGAAAGAGGAAAAGGATTTTGCTTGAATCCTCACTTTAACAGTTCAGAAATTTTGGAAGAAAATTTATCGCAAAGTGCAGAGTTAGCCATCTCTCCCATTGAAAGAAGGAATGAAATAATAAAGGATTTATTAATTCATTCACCATATTCAGTGAGCGTAAATCATATTATTAATAAATTTTTTATTAGTGAGAGTATGTTGTCTGTTGATGAAAAACATATGGTAAAAACGCTAAATAAATATAATTTACAATTAAAACGTAAAGACAGGACTTTAGCAATTACCGGTGCAGAATCTAACATTAGAATGGCACTCATGGAAAGTATGGATATGTTGAATATAAACTTTGAGAAGTCAGCAAGTATACCAGTTAACCTAGAAAGAAAAGATATGAATTTTGTGAATAAACAAATTAGCATTATTGAAAAAACACTTAATGTTAGTATTCCTTATCCATATAACATCAATATCGTTTCACATTTATATATATTGATACTTCGTTTTAGAAAACATGGGCAACATAGTGACAAAGAAAACAATTTTTCTAATTACCCGGACAATTTTATAGAACAAAGTTATTTAAGAGTTTGTGACATAATAATTAAAAATTTTGAAAGTTATTTATCTACAACATTGCCAGAAGTAGAAAAGGAATACTTATATAGATATTTAACATCTTACAGAATAGAATACGCAGATGATTTAGAAGATAAAAGGCATATGTATTTTCCAAAAGAAATTGAGGAACTAGCAGATAAATTTATTGAAAAGATGGAAGGAAAGTTAGTTCAACATTTTTCAAATAGTCAGTTTCGATTGGATTTAATGAAACATCTTAAACCAATGATGAATCGTTTGAAGAATAATATTTTTATCAAAAATAAATTGTTAAATCAAATAAAATTTGAATATCCAGAAACCCATACACAAACTGCTATCGTTTCTAAAAATATAATACCTACAATTTCTGATGATGAGATAGGCTTTTTAACATTATATTTTGCTCGAGAAATTGAACGCAATCCAAGAAAAATTAAAACATTGATCACTTGTACTACTGGAATAGGAACATCCGAATTATTACGTGTAAAAATAGAAAAAATAATACCTGAAATTGAAATTATTGATGTTATTTCTACAGATGTTATAGATGATCAAGTTGTTCATGATATAGACTTAATTGTTTCCACTGTTGCTATAAAAGATTTTAATCTTAAACCTATTATTGTAGTCAGTGCAATGTTTAATAAAAATGACCAAAACAAATTAAAAAAATTTATTCACAATGTAGGTGTCAAATATGAGTGATACTTTAATTAAAACTGTCACATCAAAAGGTACAAATAAGGTTGAAATTTTGAAAAACGTTGAAGTTTTATTAGTTGAAACCAATATTTTAAGTAAATCTAATAGCATGATGCAAGATATAGAGTATAGAGAACAAAAAGGGAGCATTGAAGTGTATCCGAATGTACTATTACCACATATTAAAGCATCTTATGTTAAGGAAGCAAAAATTGTATTGGTTAAAAACAGTGAAGCAACTATGAATTGGGACGACAAAAAAGTGGAGTTAATTATTTTACTTTTAATACCCGAAAAAACGGATGAAGAAGTTCAAAGTGAAATTAGAAATTTTATGAAGCATTTAGCAAATGAAGAATATATACAAAAATTAATGAAAAGGGAGTAATAAATTATGAAAATAGTAAGCGTTTGTGCATGTACTGTAGGTATTGCTCACACATATATTGCAGCAGAAAAATTAGAGCAAGCAGCTAAAAAGCATGGCCATACAATTCAGATTGAAACACAAGGAACAATTGGTGCCGAAAATGAATTAACTGAAGAAGCAATCAATAGTGCAGATATTGTTTTATTAGCAATAGACGTCAAAATTTCGAATAAGGATCGATTCGAAGGCAAAAAGACAATCGAAGTACCTACTGATTTAGCAATAAAATCTCCTAACAAACTTATGGAAAAAATAGAAGAGTTAACTAAAACGAAAAACTAACTAGGAGTGAAATTATGGAACTTGCCAATATTCTAGATGAAAATATTATCTTTCCAAAAGCTGATTATACAAATAAAGCAGAAGTACTACAAGAATTATCTGAATTATTAGAAAAAGAGAGTTATGTAAGTGATGCAAGTGAATTTTTAGAAGCTGTTTATGAGCGTGAAAAGGAAGGTGTTACCGGAATTGGTAATTTGTTAGCTATCCCTCATGGGAAAAGCGAGAGTGTCCAAAAGCCTGGAGTAGCCATTATTACACTTAATAATAAAGTTGATTGGGAGTCGTTAGATGACAGTGGGGCACAAATTGTATTTTT
The DNA here is from genome assembly GCF_015775975.1 of Staphylococcus lloydii. Taxonomy (NCBI): domain Bacteria; kingdom Bacillati; phylum Bacillota; class Bacilli; order Caryophanales; family Staphylococcaceae; genus Staphylococcus; species Staphylococcus lloydii. Next base: position 2,558,035 of record NZ_CP064056.1, on the reverse strand, counting down.
AATTGCAGTTGGTACAGAAAATTCGAAAAATCATCTTAAATTGTTATCACAAATTGCTCGTAAATTAGGTAATGATGATATTAATACAGCATTACTAAGCGCTCAAAAAAAAGAAGAAATAATAAAGATACTTACATCTTAAAGGGGATGAGCTTTCATGAAATCAATTTTAAATAATTTAAATTTTAAATCACATTTATTAACTGCAATTTCGTATCTTATCCCAGTAGTTTGTGGCGCAGGATTTTTAATAGCTATTGGAATGGCTTTTGGTGGTGATAGTTCTACTGATTTAACTAAAGCTGGTTACTCATTTTGGGATGTATTAGCTGTTATAGGTGGGAAAGGACTACAATTACTACCAGTAATCATTGCTACAGGAATTTCATATTCGATTGCCGATAAACCAGGTATAGCACCTGGGGTAATAATAGGTTTAACATCAATTGCAGTTGGAGCAGATTTTATAGGTGGACTCATCGGTGGCTTTTTAACAGGCTATTTGGTAGTACTTATTATTCAATATATTAAATTGCCAAATTGGGCTAAAGGTCTTATGCCAATGTTGGTTATACCATTTATTGCCTCATTAATTGGAGGACTAATTATGGTATACGTAATAGGTGTACCCATTGGGGCTTTTACACATTGGTTAACGGAATATTTACAATCACTAAATGGTACTTCTAAATTATTCTATGGGATTTTAATTGGTGTCTTAGCTAGTATTGATTTTGGGGGCCCTATTAATAAAACGGTATTTGCATTTGTATTAACACTTCAAGCTCAACATATAAATGAACCTATTACTGCATTAATTGTTGTAAATACTGCTACACCATTAGGTTTTGTATTAGCACACTGGGTTGCAAAACTATTTAAAAAGAATATTTATAAACAAGTAGAAGTGGAAACATTAAAAACTGCATTCCCTATGGGTTTAATTGAAATTGTGGAGGGTGTGTTACCTATTGCATTAAATGACATTATACGTAGTGTTGTAGCTACCGGAATTGGTGGTGCAGTTGGTGGCGCGGTGTCTATGGTGTTAGGAGGTAATGCACAGGTGCCTTTTGGAGGCTTCCTAGTATTACCTACAATGTCACAACCATTTACTTTTGTTTTAGCAGTTTTAGCCAACATCATAGTTACTGCACTCGCATTAACTATTTTAAAACGTTCAGTGAATGAAGTTGAAGGCGTTCAAGATGAAATAGAAGAAGAGGATATTGATTTAAATGATATAAAAATTTCATAAGGAGGCAAAATATGATTACTAAACAATTTTCTCCATCGTTAATGACGATGGATTTAGATAAATTTAAAGAACAAATAACTTTTTTGAATAACCACGTAGATTCTTATCACATTGATATTATGGATGGTCATTATGTACCGAATATTACATTATCACCATGGTTTATAGAACAAGTAAAAAAGATATCTGATGTACCTATTTCAACACATTTAATGGTAACTAATCCAACTCAATGGGTAGATCAATTAATCGAAATTGGAAGTGAATACATTTGTATACATGCAGAAGTAATGAATGGCATCGCATATCGATTAATAAATAAAGTACACGATGCAGGATTAAAGTTTGGTGTGGTTTTAAATCCTGAAACCAAAATAGATGTTATTACTCCTTATATTGATTTGGTGGATAAAATTACTATTATGACAGTGGATCCAGGGTTTGCAGGAGAAAAATTTATTGATAGTACATTAGATAAAATAAGACATTTACGCGATTTAAGATATACGAATAATTTTAATTATTTAATAGAGATGGATGGTTCTTCAAATAAAGATACATTCTATAAAATTCAAAAAGCTAATCCAGATATTTATATTTTAGGAAGAAGCGGTCTGTTTGGGTTAGACGAAAATATTGAAAAAGCATGGAACACTATGTTGCAAGATTTCAATGATACAAAGCAACACATTTAAGAGATTTAAATTTATACAACAGTCCCCCACTTAAATCATGAAGTGGGGGTTTTAATAGTTAAAGCGATTCTACTATATTTTAGACATCCTACGAAGTCATTTAAATGTATGGCATTAAATTAAGTAGCTAATCGTGCGCTAAGCTTCGATTTAGCCCATGTTATGAATGCACGCAAAAGTGGTAGATATTATAGTGTAATATTAACTTTTCACTGTTAAGGAGTGAGTTTATGGGCGTGTTATCAGAAAAAGAACGTATTAAAATATTGTCAGATGTTATAGAAATTCAATCGATAAATGATAATGAACTTGAAGTAGCACAATATTTACAAAAATTATTTTCTTCTTATGACATTAAAGCTGATATTGTTCAATTAGATGACTCTGATACGAGAGCCAATTTAGTTGCGGAAATTGGTGAAGGAAAGCCTGTATTAGGTGTTTCTGGTCATATGGATGTCGTTACAACTGGCGACGTAAGTAATTGGAACTATGAACCCTTCAAATTAACGGAAGACGATCAAGGTCGTTTACATGGTAGAGGCTCTGCCGATATGAAGTCAGGCCTTGTAGCGTTGGCATTGAGTCTTATTGAAATTAAGCAGTCAAGCACTTTAAAAAAAGGTACTATACGATTTATGGCTACAGCTGGAGAAGAAATTACAAGTTCAGGTGCAGCTAAATTATACGATGAAGGTTACATGAATGATGTAGATGCATTACTTATTGCTGAACCATCACAAGATGGTATTGTATATACCCACAAAGGTACGATGGATATTGAGGTAATATCTAAAGGTAAATCTGCACATAGCTCGATGCCAGAATTGGGCTATAATGCTATTAATCCACTAACTGACTTTATTCATTATATAAACGCTGAGTATAGTAAAGTGGATACATCTAGTGAATTGCTAGGTACACCAACGATGAATTCGACTGTAATTCAGGGTGGTGACCAAGTAAACTCAATACCAGAGTATGCTTCTTCTTTATTTAATATGCGTACTATTCCAGAATTTGATAATAAGCGTTTTATCGAGTTATTTGAAAAGATTAAAAATAAAGTTGAACAAGAGTCTAATGCATCGCTTGCTATTAATCCCTATGTTAACCGTGAGCCTGTACATACTACAGGAGAAAATTCATTTTTAAAATTGAGTAAACAATATGGCGACGATTACTTCAATCGTGATTTAGAATTAACAGCATCAACAGCTACGACGGATGCTTCGTTTTTAATGAAAGGTAAAGATGATGCCTTTCCATTTGTAATGTATGGCCCGGGAGAAACTGGACAAGCACACCAAGTAGACGAATATGTATATAAAGACGTCTATTTAACTTTCATTGATTTATATACGAATTTACTTACAGATTATCTTAACCAAGAAAGTTAATATTAAAAAGTTAAGAGGTCTAAATACTTTTAAATAAGTATTTAGACCTTTTTTATATCTAAAAATAAGAAAGTAAGGTATTTAATTTTTAAAAGATAAATAGTAAAGACTAAACTCTAAGTCTTTTTTGAGGTGTGATTCTAGTAGGTCTAATGCTTCGTTAATATTTCTGTTATTTAATGCTTCAACAATTTCAGCATGCTCCTCAATTAAACCTGGACGACGTTTAGAAATAACGGTTTTACTAAACAAATAAATAAAGCTTTTTAGCTTTTGATAGGATTCTTGAATGAATGGGTTATTCGTGGCACTCATTATTTTTTGGTGAAACTTATCATTAATTTCTAAAATGTGTTCTTCATCTTCGTTATTTATATCAATTTCGGTATAACTTCTTAATTCTGCTATATCAGATTCTGTGAAAATAATACCCGCCTTTTCTAGCGCATAAGTTTCAAATAAAATACGCATTTCAAATATATTTCTATATTCTTCGGTAGTTGGAATGAAAATGTAAGAGTCTTTTATAAAATATTCTAATTCTAACTGTTTAATAACCTCTCTGATAGGCGTTCGACTAACATTATATTTTTTAGCTAATTTAACTTCTGTAATTTTTTCAGATTGTTTTAATTCCCCAGATATAATATCATTACGAATTTTTTGATATAGCGTCAATTCATTATTGCTATGCATAATTTCACCTCTTTCTTTTATATTACTACAAAAAATTCTAACTTAAAATGTATACATTTATTATGAAAAGGTATACAATAACAAAAAGTAAACGTTTTCAATGGAGGTAATGTTATGAAAATTGGATTTATAGGATTAGGAATTATGGGCAAACCCATGGTTAAAAATTTCCTAAAAGAACAAAATACAGTGTTAGTAAATGACGTAAATAAAGATACAGAACAAGAAATGGTTAAAGAAGGTGCCCAATCAGTATCAATTACTGAGATGGCACAAGAAGTTGACTATTTATTCTTATCATTGCCGAACGGTGCAATCGTGAAGTCAGTTTTATATAGTGGGCAAGATGCCATATTAAATCAACCTCAAGTCAACATAAAAAGTGTGATAGACACAAGTTCATTAACACCCAATGAATCTTTAGAAATTAGTAAAGTTTTAGAAGAAAAATCAGTTTCATATATTGATGCACCGGTAAGTGGAGGAGAGCCATTAGCAATTACGGGTGAGTTATCAATCATGGTGGGTTGTAATGAAAATGATTATGAAGACATTAAAAAAGTATGTGAACCAATAGCTCAATCAGTTATACGCGTAGGTGAAGTTGGTTCTGGTAGTGTCGTTAAGTTAGCAAACCAAATTATTGTTAATACTAATATTGCAGCATTATCAGAAGCAGTCGTATTAGCTAAAAAATTTAATATTGATTTAGAAGCAATGTATCAAGCTATTAAAGGTGGTCTAGCAGGATCTACTGTGATGGATGCTAAGTTTCCTAAAATGATTGCTGAAGATTATCAACCTGGCGGTACTTTAAATATTAATTTAAAAGATTTAAAAAATGTGACTTCTACTGCTGATACCGTCGGCTTAACATTGCCAGTTGCAAATCAAATTAAAGAAATATACAAATCAGAAGTGGCTCAAGGCAATGGCCTCAATGACCATTCTGGGATTATTAAGTATTTTGAAAATATAAATAATATGTAGGTGAAAATATGTTAAATGATAAGTTGATCAATGAACAAAAAAATGACGCGTTTCATAAAAATTTAAACGATTTCAATTATAAAATTATCGTACTAGATGATGATCCTACTGGTACACAAACTGTTAAGGATTTACCGGTATATACACAATGGACTGAAAACTTATTAGAAGATGGTTTCAAGCAACCGAATAATATGTTTTATATTTTAACTAATTCGCGTGCTTTAAATGAAGAAGAAACAACTGCTTTACATCAAGAAATAAGCAGTAATATTGAAAAAGTTGCGCAACGATTAAATCACCCATACTTAATAATAAGTAGAGGCGATTCAACTTTAAGAGGACACTTTTATTTAGAACCCAAGGTGCTAAATGATGCGTCTGTTTCGGGCTTTGATGCAGTGTTCTATTTACCAGAATTCTTTGAAGGTAATCGTTTCACTTATGATGGTATTCATTATTTAAAAGAAAATGATGCATATATGCCTGTTGCAGAAAGTGAATTTTCTAATGACACAACATTTGGTTTTAACTCTGAAACAATGGCAGATTTTATTGAAGAAAAAAGTCATGGAGCTATTAAATCAAATGATGTGTATCATATTACGCTAAAACAAATTAGAAATCGTGATGAGGCAGCAATTTTTAAGACTTTCGAATTAATAAATAATTTCGATGCAGTCGTTGTAGACGCTTTAAACGACGAAGATATGGATTACTTTGTGGCATGTTTAACAGCGTTCTTAGCTAATCATAAGAAGAAGTTTATGTTTAGAACAGCTGCTTCATTTGTCAAAGCAATGTGCGAAACACCTGGAGAAATTATTAACTTAAAAAATTATAAACAAAATAATAATGGCGGCATTATCGTAGTTGGTTCTCATGTAAAGAAAACGTCTGATCAATTGCACCACTTATTAAATAATACAAATATTAAACAAATCGAGTTCGACGTAAAAAAAGTGACAGAGCCTATCTTAAATGAATATATAGCTGAACAAATCACGCAAGTAGAACAAATTATTGAAAATGGGGAAGATATCGTTATTTATACTTCTCGTGACGTTATAAAAACAGAGGATTTAACTAATAATTTAAGTATTTCAACGAATATCTCGAATAGTTTAGTTGAAATTATTAGAGGTTTAAAAATACAACCTAAATTTATTATTGCTAAGGGCGGCATTACTTCAAGTGATGTAGCTACTAAAGGGCTAAATATTCATAAAGCGGACGTTATTGGACAAGTAACTAAGGGTGTACCCGTTTGGTTAACAGGTATTGAAGCAAAATATCCAAAAATGCCATATGTGATTTTCCCGGGAAATGTCGGTGACGTTGAAACGTTGACAGAAGTATACAAATTAAATAGTTAAAAGATCTATAGAAAGTAGGGATGGAAATGTTTGGAGAAATTTGGCCACTGATTAGTGTTGTTATTGGGGTATTGGTGTTACTTGTATTAATTATGTTACTTAAAATGAATACATTTATTTCTTTAATTGTTACTTCAATGTTTACTGGTATTATTTTAGGAATGCCAATAGATAAAATCGTTGAAGTAGTAGAAAAAGGTATGGGAGATACGTTAGGTAGTATTGCCATAATCTTTGGGTTGGGTTCCATTTTAGGTAAGTTATTATCTGAAGGTGGAGGCGCAACAAGAATTGCTGATAAATTGATAGAGAAATTCGGTGAAAAGTATGTAACCTTAGCAATGATTGTTGCTTCGTTTATTATTGGTATATCGCTATTTTTAGAAGTAGCATTTGTGTTACTTATTCCATTAGTATTTACGCTAGCTAAAAGAATGAAAATATCAAATCTCAAAGTCGGCCTACCAATGGCTACTTCCATAGCTATTACACATGGCTTTTTACCACCTCACCCTGGGCCTGTAGCAATTTCACAAGCGCTTCATGCTAACATCGGACACGTACTTATGTACGGCTTTATTATAGGGATTCCATTAGCAATTATTGTAGGCGTGATATTCCCGAAATTTGCATACAAAATTGCTCCAGTAGCGTTCACACGTGAAGGTAATCAGGGAACAATTGCAGATACGCAAAAAATTGAGAATAAAACATTACCTAGTTTTGGTATTAGTTTATTAACTGCGTTAAGTCCAGTCATTTTAATGTTATTAGCAACTGTTGTTCAATTAATTACAGGTCATGAAGATGGTAAAGCGACAGGCTTTGAAGGTTTTATTTACTTTATTGGATCATCAACGACTGCAATGCTTATCGCTGTATTATTTGCAATGTACACGATGGGGATTAGAAGAAAGCATTCAATGCACCAAATTATGCAAACGGTTTCAGATGCGATTACGCCAATTGCTATGTTACTACTAATTATTGGTGGTGGCGGTGTATTCAAGCAGATACTTATTGATGGAGGAGTTGGCGATACAATTTCTAAAATGTTCCATGGTACAGAAATGTCACCGATAATATTAGCTTGGCTAGCTGCAGCTATTCTACGAGTAGCATTAGGTTCTACTACAGTAGCAGCATTATCATCTGTGGGTATTGTTTTACCACTTATTCAATCTGTTGATGTAAATATTTCACTTGTGGTATTAGCCATAGGTGCTGGAAGTATCTTCTGTTCGCACGTAAATGATGCTGGATTTTGGATGTTCAAAGAATATTTTGGTCTAACGATTAAAGAAACGTTTTTAACTTGGACTTTACTTGAGTCTATATTATCTGTTTTAGGATTGGGCTTTATATTACTTGTAAACGTAATTATTTAAAATAAACGCTATAAAGTGAGGATTAAAGTATGAAAAATAGAGAGATTTTGCAACATGCAAAACGTGAAAAATTTGCTATCCCACAAATAAATATTAATGAACTTATTTGGATAGAACCCGTATTAAAAGCAGCAGAATCGATGCATGCACCAATTATAATAGCTACTTCTGATAATTTAGTGCCCACATTAGGCGGTTATGAGTTTATATTCAAAACGATAAAAAACAAGGTGCAAGCTATGGATATTTCAGTGCCTGTTATTATACATTTAGATCATAGCACTTCGATAGAAAATTGCCGACACGCGATAGACGTTGGGTATGATTCAATCATGTATGATGGTTCAAAATTGCCAATTGAATCAAATATTGCCTACACTAAACAAGTTGCAGATTATGCTCATCAAAGCGATGTTTTAGTTGAAGGAGAAGTTGGTGGTGTCGGTGGTACAGAAGATGGCATTAGTGGTAATGTAAAATACGCTAGTTTGGACGATTGCTATCAATTAGTGACACAAACCAATCTAGATAGCTTGGCACCTGCTTTAGGCTCAGTACATGGAGAATACAAAGGTGAACCTAATCTAGGGTTTAAAGAAATGGAAGAAATTGAGTCCCAATTAGACATTCCGTTAGTCTTACATGGTGCTTCTGGTATCTCAGACGAAGAATTATTGAGAACAATTAATTTAGGTCATGCAAAGATAAACTTTAATACCGAAGTTAAAATTGCATGGGCTAAACAACTGAGACAAACTTTAGAGAAAGATAAACAGTTATACGATCCCCAAAAGATTATCGGTCCTAGTAAAGATGCTATCGAAGAAGCGGTTAAATCACTTATAATTAAATGTAATGCTACAAATCAAGCTTAGTAGTTTTCAAGTTATATTATGAATGTATAAAGAGGTCTAAATACTTTTAAATAAGTATTTAGACCTTTTTTAATTTTCAAAGTAATAGGAATTAGATAATGGGTACAATCATTTCGACAAAGTAAAATAATGTATTGTTAAAAATATGCTATATTACAAATAAATTGTATAAATATCTATTGAGTATTTAAAGTGATTATAAATTCGAATTTATACCAATATTAAGAAAATAGGTGTAAAATATTAAAATCAATCAAAAATTGGAGGATTTTATATGCATTTCACCAAATTAACAGAAGAAGAATACGCAGAATTTATTACGCATCTTCCAGTTCATTACACGCAATCAAGCGAACAATATAATTATAGAAAACAACATAAAAATGATGTCCATATAGTAGGAGTAAAAGACAACGATAATGTTGTTGCTGCATGTTTATTATCTGAAGCTAGAACGATGAAAATTTTTAAATATTTTTATTCACATAAAGGGCCAGTGCTTGATTATAAAAATAAAGATATAGTGGACTGTTTTTTTAAAGGTTTAAATAAATATTTAAAAAAACATAGAACGTTATTCGTTTTAGTAGATCCTTATGTATTAGAAACAGTAAGAAATGCAGACGGTGATATATTACGTTCATTTGATAATACCGAATTAATCACACAATTAAATAAACTTGGCTACAAACATCAAGGCTACTCAGTAGGATATTCTCAAAAAAGCCAAATAAGATGGCTTTCGGTACTAAACGTTGAGGGTAAAAGCGAACAAGAAGTGTTGAAAGAGATGGACTATCAAACAAGACGTAATATTAAAAGAGCACAAGAAATGAATGTAGAAACTAAGACATTAGATATTTCAGAAACTGAACGATTTTATAAGTTATATAAAAAAGCAGAAACACGCCATAATTTTAAATTTAAAGAAGATCCACATGAATTTTTTAAAGAAACGCAAAAAATGTATCCTGAGCATTCAATGTTGAAGTTGGCCTATGTAGATTTAAATAAATACTTACAACAGTTATCCCAAAAAAGTGAGCAACTGAACGCTGAACTTAAAGATATAGAATATAAATTAGTGGATAGTCCTAACTCTAAGAAAAGTAAAAATAAGTTTGAACAATTAAAGCAACAAGTGAATAGTAATAATAAAAAAATTACAGAGGCGCAACAATTAATGCGTGAAGAAGGAGAAATTTTAGATTTAGCTGCTGCGCTATATATTTATAATAAAGATGAGGTTTATTATTTATCCAGTGGTTCAGATCCTAAATTTTACCAATTTAATGGTGCTTATGGTTTACAGTGGGACATGATTAAATTTACGATCGCCAATCATATTCCACGCTATAATTTTTACGGTATAACGGGAGATTTTAGCGAAGAAGCGGACGATTATGGTGTTCAACAATTTAAAAAAGGATTCAATGCGCATGTGGAAGAGTATATCGGAGATTTTATTAAACCGATTCATCCATTATTTTATAAAATTTATCAGTTTATCAATAAATAGCGACTGCAATGTCAAAGTTGAATATTCAATATTCTAAAGTTACCAGTTTTTTAATATTTGAGTATGGGAATGACTAAAGTAAAGGAATTAATTTTTAGGAGGAATATGCATGAATAAGTCTAATAAACATGTCGACTTAAATTTTCAAAAAAAATGGCCATGACAGTCCCATTACGATGTATTATAAAGCACTATACCAACTGAATGATGTAGTACTAGGCTTGGTGTTTTTAATTGGTAGTTTTCTATTCTTTAGTGATAGCACGGTCTTTTCAGGCACTGTACTATTCGTTATTGGTAGTATTCAAATGACTATCAGACCGCTTATCGCCTTTTTCCACGATTTACATCTTGCACGCTATCATCAAAAACAGCAAAAGCTTAATAAATAAAAGTGTAAAAACGCCCCAATTATTATGAGTTGGGGCGTTTGTTTAAAACCATTTTTTCTTTTTAAACAATAAGATTAACCAAATTGTTATGATGGCCATTATTGCGATAAAGACGAAATAGCTATACTTCCACTGCAGTTCTGGCATAAATGAAAAGTTCATACCATACCAACCAGTTAATAAGGAAAGTGGGAAGAAAATAGACGAAATCATCGTAAGTACGTTCATAACGTTATTAATTTTGTTTGAACGATACGATTCGTTATTATCTTTAATTTCTTCAGTGATGCTTTCACTGGCTGCTAGCGTATCATTTTGTCTTTTTAGTCTGTTTTGGATGTGTTTGATAAGTCTGCGATTTTTAGGGCTTGAAGCAAGCACATTACCCTCTGTTACATCATCTATCATTTGTTGCATAGGTAATAGAACGCGTTTTAGTTTAATAATTTCTGACCGTATATCAAACACGTCATCCATTAATTTATTGTTGCCTGTAGCATTAACGTTTTTATATTCGAAAGAAAATACAGTATCTTCCACATCATTTACGTATTTAAAATAACTGTTGGTTATATTATCTAGAATTGCTAAAGTAATGCTTTCATTATCAAATTTGAGTTTACCACTTTGTAATTGCTCAATGACTTGATCAAGTACTGGAATGTTATTTTCATGTACGGTTACCATCGAATTTTGAAATGCTGTAATGCTCAAAGGGTTGGCTGAAAAGTCAGTGTTTGTAATGGTGTGTAATACAAAATATTTATTTTGTTGATGCTCATCGACATCAATTTGAGGTCGTGAAATTGTATAAATAGATTCTTCAATTTTATGTTTATCTAAACTAAAATGCTGTTCAAGAAACCCTTTATCTTCATCTGATGGATGACTACTGTCATACCAAATAAAGCGTCCATCATTAGGTAAGCTAGCCTTCGTCTCGGTGACTATAACTTGTTGATGGTCATTTTCGTATATAAAACGCATGGTTTGGACCTCCAATAGTAAAAAGAATATTAATATTTAATTACCTGAATTTTATTAGAGTTAATCATAAATTTATAAAAATAAATTAACCGATGCGGAGGCAATATTTAACAACGTTTTATGATTATCACCTATGTTTGATTTACACACATCGTGGAATAATAATATTGTAAGCAATCAAAGGAGGTAATACAATGACTTTTGAATTTAAGCATGATGCAGGAACTACTGAACTACCAGAAAATATTAATTCAGCGGTTGCGCTAGAATTTTCATTCGTTGACGCATTAGTTGCTTTAGATATAGACGTTAAAGGTATTGCTGATGATAATGACAGTACGAACTTAATATCACCAATCAAAGAAGAAGTTGGTGACTATGTTTCAGTTGGTACACGTATCGATCCAGACTTTGAATCAATTCGTTCTGCAGCTCCACAAGTAATTATCGGAGATGCTGATCGTCATAAAGATATATATGATGAATTAAGTCAAATTGCGCCTACGATTTTATTTAGCAGTTTTGACGCAGGTTATCAAGAAACGCTAGAAGTATTCCAACGTATTGGTACAGCTGTTTCTAAATCTAAAGAAGCGAAAGAACGTTTAGACAGCCATCAAGACTTAGTAAATAACTATAATAATCAAATTTCTATTGATAAAAATAAAGCAACATTAGCTGCTGTAGTTTCCGAACAAGGTGTAACTGCGCATTCAGCAAAAACTTATGTAGGTGAATTTTTAGGCAAATTAGGTTTTGAAAATGCACTTGATAAGAAAGTTGCAGATAAATTACCTGCATATAGAGAAGCAGATTATTTAGAAATGTCATATGAACAATTAGCTGAAGTTAATCCAGAAAGATTAATTGTTATGGTTGAAGATAGTGATGACGATGACTTAAATAAACTTCAAAATAGTAATCAATGGGATGACATTGATGCTGTGAAAAATAATAGAGTTCACTTTGTAAACAGAGATGAATGGGCTAAATTACGTGGTCTAGTCGCTTCTGAAGATATTATAGAAACTTTAGCTAACCTAAAAGAATAGTTGCATATATATAATAAAGTGGTTGATTAGCTGTAGCATGTGCTAATCAACCATTTTTATATGTGCCTTGCAATTAAGCACCCATTTCTCAAATGAGAAGGTGCTTTTTATGATTTAGATATTTAGTTATTGATAATAAACTGTTGCAGTAAAGGTAATTAATTCAGAGGTATTATTTTGATAAGTATGGGCGATATCACTGTTAAAACGTAAAGCCTGTGTTTCATCTATATTATAAACTTCGTCATTTACGCTAATTGTTAAAACGCCTTTGTTGACGATAATAAATTCTTCAGAGTTTAAATGGTGACCTTCCGAAGACTTCTCGCAACCGGGCTGTATTTCCATTTTAAACATTTCAAACTGTCTAGATTTATCGTATGGGAAATAGGGATAAACTACGACATTGTCATCCTCAATCGGTAAGATATCCGTACTATCGATAAAGTTAACATTATCTTGCTGTTGAGTTGTTAGTTCAGAAAGTGATAAATGAAGGCCATTAGCAATTTTCCACAATGTCGTAATGGTAGGGTTAGATTCTCCTCTTTCAATTTGACTCAACATGTTTTTACTTACATTTGTTAGCTTAGACATTTTATCTAGACTGAGTTGGTTTTTCTTGCGGTAAGACATTAAATTACATGCGATAACGTTTTGTATATTACTCATAAAAATCATTCCTTTACTTTATATCGAACATATTGTACCATTTAGTGTGTTGTTTTTGAACTACTAGGAGGATATTTTATGAAACAAGACACAACTCACACTAAAATTAATTGGTTGTTATTTATAGGTATTTTACTTGTTGCAGCTAATTTAAGAGCGCCTATTACTTCAATAGGTATAGCATTACCTCATATAAAAGACGAATTGATGTTATCTAATACGGCAGTCAGCTTTATTACGATTGTACCGTTGTTAGCATTCTCTATCGTTTCATTGTTTGCGGCTAAAACGAGTCGTCATTTAGGTTTAGAGAAAACGATATTCATCGCGTTGATTCTTATCTTTATCGGCGTCGTTGTAAGATCAATTACGCATGTTTCTTGGTTATATATTGGTACAGTATTACTAGGCATTGGTATCGCATTTGGTAACGTCTTGGCACCAGCCTTTATTAAAGCTAAATTCCCACTACGTATAGGTATTATGACGGGTTACTATACGGTTGTTATGAATGTATTTGGGAGTGCGTCGACTTATGCGACTGCACCGCTTGTAAAGCATTTTCACTATAATATAGCTATAGGCTTAATTAGCATAGTTACATTAATAGCACTAATTGTTTGGGCATTTCAATTAAAAAATAAACCAGAAGAAACATCTCAGGTTGCTACAACAGATGTAAATGTATGGAAATCCCCATTATCTTGGCAAATTACGCTCGTTATGGGCGGACAATCGCTAATTTTCTATTCATTAATTAACTGGTTACCAGAATATTTAAATAGCCAAGGGTTCGCATTAGATAAAGCGGGATTATATTTATCAATATTACAAATTGCTATTATACCATTAACATTTATTACACCGATTATTGCTACTAAAATGCAATCTCAATACGCGTTGACATTAGGTACAGGTGCATTATTTGTCATTGGTGTTGTAATTATGATGCTCGAACCAACTTGGGCATTATTATCGGCGATCCTAATTGGAGTTGCTAGTGGGTTAGCCTTCGGTCTTGTGAATACATTTTTCAGTTTAAGAGCAGAACAAGGTACAACTGCTGCTAAGCTATCCGGCATGTCTCAATCGGTCGGCTATTTGTTTGCGGCAATAGGGCCATTGTTCTTCGGTATCTTACACGATATTTCAGGTAGTTGGATATTGTCGCTAAGTATATTATTAATTACTGCACTTGCTATTACGATAATTGGTGCTGGCGCAGGTAAAAATAAAACGATAGAACAGACGTTAAACGTAAAATAATATATGACGATTTTAAGCAGCTTATTTCACTATTTGTGAGATAAGCTTTTTTGTTATTAGATGAAATTTTTATACATCATCACTACGTAATCACGACGCTAAAGATAATAAAAATACAGTTTTTTTATATAAAATATGCCGAGCATGTTGTGATAAATAAAAAGTTATGATTAAATTAAGAAAACGCTTACATTATCATGACATTCTGGGGGGATTTGTTATATGATTACTTTTATTGTATCAATTATCTTACTTGTTGTTGGTTATTTCACATACGGTAAATATATTGATAAGATGTTTGGCCCTAAAAAGGATCGACCAACGCCTGCATACGATCAACGTGATAACATAGATTATTTGCCGATGAAGACATCGTCTAACTCGTTAATACAGTTGTTAAATATCGCCGGTGTGGGACCTATTTTTGGACCAATCATGGGTGCATTATATGGCCCGGTTGCTTTTATATGGATTGTTGTCGGTTGTATTTTTGCTGGTGCAGTTCATGATTATTTAACTGGGATGATTTCAATTCGTAACAAAGGGGCACATTTACCTGAATTAGCAGGGAAGTTTTTAGGTAAAGTGATGAAGCATTTCGTTAATATTTTTTCTATCTTATTATTATTACTTACTGGAACGGTCTTTGTTACAAGTCCAGCCTTATTACTATATAATTTAATGGATGGCCGTATTGCATTAGGTATAATTATTTTCGTAATTTTTGTCTACTATATTCTATCTACGATATTACCAATAGACAAAATCATTGGACGCATTTATCCAATTTTCGGTGCACTTTTATTAATCAGTGCGGTAGGTATTGGTTTTAGATTAATTCAAACTGGAGCGCCAATTCCTGAACTAAGCTTTAAAAATATGCATCCTGCTGGCGCACCGATATTCCCATTATTATTCTTTACGATTACATGTGGTGCATTATCTGGGTTCCATGCGACACAAACACCTATTATTTCTAGAACTACGAATAAAGAGAAAAATGCACGTTTTATTTTCTACGGCATGATGATTGCTGAAGGTATTATAGCCATGATTTGGGCAGCAGCTGGAATGAGTTTATTCCACGGTTATAGTGGTTTACAAGATATTTTAAATCGTGGTGAGGCTGCATTAGTTGTAAGTAAGGCTTCTAATTTATTACTCGGTTCAGTCATTGGTACGATTGCAGTTATAGGTGTAATCATTTTACCGATTACGAGTGGCGATACGTCATTTAGAAGTGCACGTATGATTATTGCCGACTATTTAAACGTTGAACAACGTAGCATGATGAAAAGAGTTATCGTAGCAGCACCATTATTTGTTATTAGCTTCGGTTTAACTCAAGTTGATTTCACGGTACTATGGCGTTATTTCTCTTGGGCCAACCAAACGACAGCCGTTGTAGCCTTATGGGTAGGTGCGATGTATCTGTTAATCGCTAAAAAGAACTTCTGGGTCGCTGCGATACCGGCAGTCTTTATGACATGGAATATTTTTGTCTATATATTAAGCCAGAAGATCGGTTTAGGTTTAGACTTAACGCTTAGCTATTATATAGGATTTGTATTAACGTTACTCTGGATCGCTTATTTCGGTTATCAATATAAAAAGATGGTTTCAGCTAAATCATTCGAACTCGATTATCCAATTACTGGAAAACAACAACTTACTTAAGACTATATTGAATAGCAAAAGAGACACCTTAACAAAGGTGTCTCTTTTTATTATTCGTATAATGTTTCACGTTAAACATTAACTTATATGTTATTAATTTGGATGCTTGCACATACTAGGAATTAAGAAAATGTCTATAAAGAGCCAAATCCCTAATATAAATAGGAAGAAATAGCCAATAAAAATTGCTACTGTCGCCCATGCAAAAACTGCTAGAATCACTTGGAAAATACCTGAAGCAGTTTTGCCACAATAGAAACGGTGTACGCCAAGTTGGCCTAAAAAGAACCATAAGACATAAGCGATAACGATATTACGTTGCTGTGGTGCGTAGTCGTTTGATGGCATTGCAGTCACTCCTTTTATCTATTTAAAGCGTTATAGTCATCTTAACTTAAACCAAAATAAAAAAACAAGTAGGCGGCGACCTACTTGTTATATATCATAACTGAAAAGGAGAGATTGGCATTAAGCAGGGGCTCAAATGCTTAATGCCAAGTTTATTGCTGATGTACATAATGGCTAGCGTACATCTTACTTTTTTGAATGCTATTTTGGCTTGATAGCAAACGCACGTACCGGAAAGCCGGGCGCATCATCTGCTTTTGGGCAGATTGTAAAAATAATAGCACCACGTGCTGGCAATTGATCTAAATGAGTAAGCAATTCAATTTGAAATATGTCTTGCTCAAGGACATAACGTTGGCTGACGAAATCTTCGTTACGTGTTGCATCGATAGCTGCATCTGTATCGAACGTTTCGTGACCGATTGCTTTTACTTGGCGTTCTTCGATTAGAAACTGTAACGCATCTCGGCTCCAACCTGGGGTATGAGGTTGGCCATGCGTATCTTTATTTTCAAATTTCGTTGTATCGGGCCAGCGTTTAGACCAATCCGTTCTTAACGCGACAAATGTATGTGGGTCGATTTTACCGTTAATGCGTTCCCATTGAATTAAATGTTCTTTAGTAACTATAAAGTCTGCATCATGTGCGACTTCTGATGAATAGTCTAAGACTATCAATGGTAACGCAAATTCTGTTAAATCAAAGTCATTTAGACTGCGGGCATGATTAACAAAATGATTCGGTGCGTCAAGGTGTGTACCGTATTGTGTAACGAGATTCCAACGTTGAACATAATAACCATCCTCTTTTACAGTTGCTAATGGTTTTACGCTTGCACGCTCGTCTTCACTAAAGCATGGAATGGCGTCGTCAAACGTGTGCGTAAGATCGACCCATTCTGCACTTTTTAGTTGTTCAAGTTGGTTCCATAATGGATAACTCATGGATAATATCACCTACATCTTATTATTTAAACAGTAGTTGACTTTGTTTTACGTAATTTATCTACCGAGTTAACTAATACAGTCAATGCTTCACGTACTTCGTCTTCTTTACGCGTTTTTAAACCGCAATCTGGGTTAACCCAGAATAATGAACGATCAATTTGTTGTAAAGCACGGTCAATTGCTGTCGTAATTTCTTCTTCAGTAGGGATACGTGGACTATGGATATCGTATACACCAAGTCCGATACCTAAATCATACGTAATGTCTTCAAAGTCTTGAATTAAATCACCATGACTACGTGATGTTTCGATTGAAATAACATCAGCATCTAAATCATAAATAGCATGGATGATTTGTCCAAATTGAGAATAACACATATGCGTATGAATTTGTGTTGCATCTGCCACTGAAGATGTTGCAAGTTTGAATGAATGCACTGCTTTATTTAAGTAATCAGCATGGTATTCAGAACGTAAAGGTAAACCTTCTCGTAATGCTGGTTCGTCTACTTGAATAATTTTGATGCCAGCGTCTTCTAAAGCTAAAACTTCTTCGTTAATGGCTAAAGCGATTTGGTTTTGAACTTCTTCACGAGGTAAGTCTACACGTTCGAATGACCAGTTCAAGATTGTAACAGGGCCTGTTAACATACCTTTAACAGGTTTGTCTGTTAAGCCTTGTGCATACAATGTTTCTTTTACTGTTAAAGGTTCGTTCCATTTAACGTCTCCGTAAATGATTGGTGGCTTAACGGCACGAGAACCATATGATTGAACCCAACCGAACTTAGTCACTAAGAAACCTTGTAATTTTTCGCCGAAGAATTCAACCATATCGTTACGTTCGAATTCCCCATGAACAAGTACATCTAAGCCAATGTCTTCTTGAATTTTAATCCAACGTGCGATTTCGCTTTCTAAGAAATCATTATATTCAGCGTCTGTAATGCGGTTATTTTTCCATGCAGCACGTTGTTTACGTACTTCTTGTGATTGAGGGAAAGAACCGATTGTAGTCGTTGGTAAATCAGGTAAATTTAATTGTGCATCTTGTTCCTTACGACGTTCAGCAAATGGTGATTTACGAGAAGAACGGACACTATCAAAGTCATATTCAAGATTTTTGAATGATTGATTTTGGAAACGTTCATAACGCGCTTTTAGCTCATCAAATTTAGCAAAGTCATTGTCATTAAATAAACGTCTTAACGCGTCTAATTCATCTAATTTTTCTGTTGCAAAGCTCAAACCTTCTGCAATAGATTCGTCTAACGTTTCATCATCTAGTGAAACTGGTACGTGTAATAATGATGATGATGGTTGGATAACTAATTCAGTTGTGTAGTTTTGAAGTTTTTCGATTAATGATTGTTTCGCTTCTATATCAGCTGCCCAAACGTTACGTCCATCAATAATACCAGCATATAATACTTTATCTTTAGCTAGGTCGCCTGCTTCAATTTGTGATAAATTGTAGCCGTTATCGTGCACAAAGTCTAACCCTAATCCTTTTACAGGTAAGCTGTTTAAGAATTTTAAGTTAACACGTTCAAAGTATGTTTGGATTACAAGTTTTTCGCCTAATCCAGCTTGTGCAAAGTAGTCATAAGCATGGCGTGTAATATCTTCAAAGTCTTCGCTTGTATCAGTGACTAACACAGGTTCGTCGATTTGAATATATTCAGCACCAGCGTCTGCAAGGGATTGTAAAACTTCTTTATATAATGGTAATAACGTTTCTACTTTTTCTTCAAAAGTTTGATTACCACCTTTAGAAAGTTGAACGAAAGTAATCGGTCCAACAATCACAGGATGAGCATTAACGTTTAATGACTGCGCATAGTTAAAGCGTTCTAATAAAACATTGTGATTTAATTTTGGTTCTGCATGATCCCATTCTGGAACGATGTAGTGATAGTTTGTGTTAAACCATTTGATTAATGCACTGGCAACGTGTTCTTTGTTACCTCTTGCGATATCAAATAATAAGTCGTTGTTTACTTCACGACCTTGGAATCGTTCTGGAATGATATTGAATAATAATGATGTATCAAGAATATGGTCGTAAAGAGAAAAGTCACCGACTGGAATACTGTCTAAGTTATAATTTTTTTGTAGTAATAAATTCTCTTTGTGCAAATCAGTAAGTTGTTGGTTTAATTCGTCAGCATTGATTTTGTTTGACCAGTAGCTTTCGATTGTTTTTTTCCATTCTCTCTTTCTACCTAATCTTGGGAAACCTAAATTTGATGTTTTAATTGTCATAATATTGCCTCCTGTGAATTTGAAGTGATCGATTTAGAGTATGCTGCAAGTTCCAGAGATAAGTCTGCACGTTGGAAAGGTGTGATGAGATATAAGCCGTTAAAATATTCATGAACGGTATCGATAAGCTCTTTACATATTTCAATGCTTAACTCTCTTGTTTTATCTCTATCATCTTTAACTGCTTCGAAGCGTGTAAGTATATCTTCTGAAAGCTTAATACCAGGTACTTCGTTGTGTAAAAATAATGCATTGTTATAACTAGTAATTGGCATAATGCCAATAAAGAATGGGACGTCTAAATGTTTAGTTGCTTCATAAACAGTTTTGATTTTATCTTTACTATAAACTGGCTGTGTAATGAAATAATCCATACCGCTGTCTATTTTCTTTTCCAAACGTCTGATTGCACCATCTAGCTTTCTTACGTTTGGATCAAATGCTCCTGCGATGTTGAAGTTTGTTTTTTTCTTCAGCGCATCACCATCAGTGTTCATACCTTGGTTAAATCGTTTAGCAATTTCTGTTAAACCTTTAGAATTTACATCGAATACGTTCATGGCGCCTGGTAGATTACCTACTTTTGAAGGATCACCGGTAATCGTTAAAATTTCATTTACGCCTAGTAGTGATAATCCTAGAAGGTGTGATTGTAAGCCGATTAAATTACGGTCTCGACATGTGATATGTACGAGCGGCTCGATATTGTAGTTTTGTTTAATAATGCTTGCCGCAGCAACATTACTAATACGCACGGTCGCTAATGAATTATCGGCAAGTGTGACCGCATCTATTTCTGCATCATCTAGTTTTTGGATATTGTCAAAAAACTTTTCGGTGTCTAAATGTTTTGGTGTATCTAACTCGACAATGATTGTAGCGCCACGTTTAACTTTAGTCGTTAAATTTTCTTTTGAAGTCGTGGATTTTGCTGCAGCATTTTGTTTTGTAATAGGTACGACTTTTTTGTTGTGTATCGGTGTTAAATCTTTAATAGAAGATTTAATATAATGAATATGTTCTGGTGTCGTGCCACAACAACCACCAATGAGTCGTACACCTTCGTTTATTAATTTTTGGGCAACTTTCCCAAAGTATTCTGCATTGTCGCTATATTTGAACTCGCTGTTATTTAAATCAAGCAAGCTAGCATTTGGATAACATGAAAGATATGCGTGTTCTGGTAATTCAATATGTGAAAAAGTTTGCTGCATATGATGCGGACCATGATGACAATTTAGCCCGACGACATCTGCGCCGCTGTCGATAACTTGTTGTAAAGCATCATTAATTTTCGAACCGTCACGTAAATAGTTAGTATTAGACGCCGTTAATTGGGCGATAATTGGAATATCATATTTGTTACGTGTCGCTTGTATAATATTCGTTAATTCTTCTAAATCGTAATATGTTTCGAAAAGTAAACCGTCGACGCCTTCTTCTATTAAAGTATCTACTTGAATTTCTGTGTGATACAGTATCGCAGATAGACTTAATTCTTCTTGTCTAACGCCACGAAAACCGCCGACAGTACCTAAGATAAATGTATCTTTTGAAGCGGCTTTTTTAGCGATTTTCACTGCCGCTTGGTGAATGTCTTTAACTTTATGTTCTAAACCAAAGGCTTTTAATTTTTCGAAGTTTGCGCCGTAAGTATTTGTTTGTATCACGTCTGCACCGGCTTCAATATAAGTACGATGTATACGTTCTACTCGTTCTGGATGACTTAAATTGTAAGCTTCTGGACATGTATCTAACCCTTCAGAGTAGAGAATCGTGCCCATAGCACCATCAGCGACTAGTATGTTGTTCTTCAGTTTGTCCAATAGTTGTTGAGTCATTAAAAGCCTCCTTCAATGCATAATTCAAGTCAGCAATCAGTTCATCAGGATCTTCTAAACCAACACTTAATCTAAAGAGACCAAAAGTGATGTTACGTTCATCTCGAACTTCTTTAGGCACCGCGGCGTGTGACATTGTTGCTGGGTGTGACAGGATAGTTTCTACACCACCGAGACTTACTGATACTAAAGGTAATGATAAGGCGTCAACGAAAGCTTGAGCCTTCGTTTCATCTTTTAAGCGAAAGCCTAAAACTGCGCCACCATGTTGAGATTGAGATAAATGTAATTTGTTATTTCCTGGGTAATAAACTTCAGCAATTTCATCACGTTGTTGTAAAAATGCTTCAAGTTTTTGTGCGTTATCTACAGATTGCTTAAATCTTACTGGTAATGTTTTTAAATGTTTTGCTAACGTCCAACTATCTTGTGCGGAAAGGGCAGTACCTGTACCGTTTTGTAATAAATAGAGTGCATCTGCCAATGTTTTATCATTAGTAATTGCAGCGCCTGCAATAATATCGCTATGACCGCCTAAAAATTTTGTAGCGCTATGCACAACTACGTCTGCGCCAAGTTCTAGTGGAGATTGACCCAATGGAGTCATAAACGTATTATCAACTGCTAAAAGTAAATCGTGATCATGTGCAACTTTGGCAGCGGCACGAACATCTGTGATTTTAAATAAAGGGTTAGATGGTGTTTCTATATATACTAATTTGGTGTTATCTTCGATTGCTTGTTCGATTTGTGATATATCCGTTGTGTCTACAGTTGTAAATCGAATATTAAATCGTGTTAATATTTGCTCTGTTAAGCGGAAAGTACCACCGTAAACATCGTCAGGTAAAATGACATGATCGTCAGCTTTAAGCGTGAGTAACACTGCTGAAATAGCTGCGATGCCTGAAGCATAGGCAAATGCATAACTGCCACCTTCAAGTTTGGCTAATTTTTCTTCTAATAATTCACGGTTAGGATTACCACTTCTTGCATAGTCGTATTCTGCGCCACCACCTAATACTTTTTGGTGGAATGTTGAAGAATCATATAACGGTGGATTTGCTGAATCGTAATCGTGTCCTCTATGTGAATCGAAAATCACTTCAGTATCTTTGGATAAACTCATGAAATCACTCCTACTTTCGCTTTGTCTAACGCTTGTATAAGGTCAGCTTCAATATCCTCATAGTCTTCAACGCCTATTGATAATCTAATTAAATGTGCATCAATACCACGTTTATCTTTTTCTTCGTCTGGCATATCAACATGTGTCTGTGTATATGGGAATGTTATTAATGTTTCAGTACCGCCTAAACTTTCGGCAAAGATACAAACTTTAATATTTTCTAAAAGTTTTTCAACGCTAAACGCTTTGTTAAGCCTTAAACTCAACATACCGGTACGGCCACTGTATAAAACTTCGTCTATTGCATCTAAGTCACTACATCGTTCGGCAAGTAATTTAGCATTGTGTTCGGAACGATCTATACGTAAATGCAACGTCTTTAAGCCACGTTGTAATAAATAACTATCGATGGGTGATAACGTTGCGCCAGTCATGTTATGCAAAGCGGCTAATTCTTCAGCGAGGGTTTCGTCTTTGACAGTTACCACGCCACCAAGTACATCATTATGACCGCCAATATATTTAGTTCCTGAATGTAAAACAATGTCAGCTCCATCTGCTAACGGTGTCGTTAAATAAGGTGTTAAGAAAGTATTATCGATTATTGTTAACAAATCATGTTTCTTACTTAATACGTAATAAGGTTCAACATCAACTTCAATCATTAGTGGGTTAGATATTGGCTCAATAAATAGGGCGCGTGTATTGTCGTTAATATTTTGAGCTACTTCTTCATAATTTAGAAAATCAACGTATTTAAAGCGAATGCCATATTGTTGTTCATAAAAATCAAATAATCTAAACGTGCCACCGTATAAATCAAATGAAACTAAAATCTCATCGCCTGGTTTGAAAATATTACAAACGAGTTGAATTGCTGCCATGCCACTTGATGTAGCAAATGATGCAAGCCCTCTCTCTAATTTGGCAAATGATTCTTCGAAGGCTGTACGTGTTGGATTTTTAGTACGTGTGTAATCATAACCTGTTGATTGTCCTAAGTGTGGGTGTTGATAAGCCGTTGCTAAATAGATAGGGTTAGCTAACGCACCAGTATGATCTTCCGTCAATGCGATTTGAGCAAGTTCTGTATTTTTCATCATCGATAACCTCCTTGTAAAATAAAAAAGCTTCCGTCCTTTAAACCCGAATAAATCGGATGTAAAGGACGAAAGCTTGCTTCGTGGTACCACCTTAATTTGTTATTTTATTGCTAAAATAACCTTATCCAGTACGCTATTTGTTAAATAGAAATTGTGAATTGGAATGTGTTCGAGAAGTAAAAATCGTATAAAAAAAGCTCACCTTATAATGTATAAAATGAGTATTAACGAAATTGACGACGTAGCGAATGATTCCAGTACGGCATTTAACAAATGTTAATACTGTAGCGCTATAACGGGCGCGCCCGGTGACACCTCATATTGGCATCAACACTCAAAGGCCATTTTCAAACTTTCTTTCTGTGTCTTCTTTCAGCAAATGAAGACTCTCTGTGTCAGTAGTGTAAGTTCTACTTTCCTTATTACTGTGTTTGTTGCGTATGAATTTCTTAAGTGATATTTCATAGATTACACATTATAAAAAGCTTTGTCAACA
This sequence comes from Staphylococcus lloydii, assembly GCF_015775975.1. Taxonomy (NCBI): domain Bacteria; kingdom Bacillati; phylum Bacillota; class Bacilli; order Caryophanales; family Staphylococcaceae; genus Staphylococcus; species Staphylococcus lloydii. The sequence goes on along the minus strand of NZ_CP064056.1, from coordinate 2,533,663 downwards.
ACTTTTCTGAAAATTATGATTAAACAAAATAATCTAACTATAACAAAACGTGATTGAATGCTTTATTGACGATACTTATATTACTTGTTCTACAGTTATAATTTACTTAAAATAAAATGAAGACATTTTATAAAGTAGGTGATGAACATCGTAAAGTCTGCAGATGAAAGACTACAGCTAGATGATGGTTCTGCAATACAACAAATAGCGACCGATCAAATTAAACCGAATCCATATCAACCTCGAAAAACATTTGATGATGATAAACTTGATGATTTATCGCGTTCGATTCAACAACATGGCATTTTACAACCTATCGTATTACGTACAACAATAACTGGTTATCATATCGTAGTTGGGGAAAGACGTTTTCGTGCAGCAAAACGTGCTGAACTGACGCAAGTGCCAGCAATTGTAAAGTCATTATCTGATGAAGATATGATGGAACTGGCTATTATTGAAAATTTACAACGTGAGGATTTGAATGTAATAGAAGAAGCCGAAAGTTATAGGAAACTTATGGATGATTTGCAACTAACACAACAACAAGTGGCACAGCGATTAAGTAAATCACGACCTTACATTGCTAATATGTTACGTTTACTTCATTTACCATCAACGGTTATGCGCATGATTCAACAGGGGGAATTGTCGGGAGCCCATGGTCGCACGTTATTAGCATTAAAAAGCACTGCTGAAATTACAAAATTAGCTAAACGTGCACATCGTGAAGCATGGAGTGTTAGATATTTAGAACAATATATAAGCGACAATAAATCACCGCGAGAAAATCATAAACAACAAGATACGAACACGAAACCTAAGTTTATAAAGCAACAAGAACGACAATTGAAAGAACAATATGGAACAAACGTCGCCATAACTACTAAGAAAAATAAAGGACAAATCACATTTGAATTTACTTCAGAAGCGGAATTTAAAAGATTAGTACAGCAACTCAATGACAAATACAAAAATTAACGCGTAATCAAAATTCGCTCAATGTTGATTAACAAGATCATTTTATAGCGGGAGATAGACCATTAAAAGATGGTCTATTTTTATGTTAAGTAACACTTTTTGTACTAAGGTAGAAATATGTTGTAGTTGAAAAGTCGAATGGACGGAAAATAAAAAGTGACAAGGATTATAGTAGGTCCTTGCCACCGAAATATAAATTGAATTTTAGTATAACTTCTAGCTAGTTATATAGTCGCCACCGTTAATGTGTATGACTTGGCCAGTAATATATGAACTATCTGCGTCACTTGCTAAAAATACATAGGCAGGTGCTAATTCGGCTGGTTGGCCACGACGGCCCATCGGTGTTTCGCCACCTTGGTTTTCTACTTTGTCTTCTGAAAAAGTAGCAGGAATGAGTGGTGTATATATTGGGCCTGGCGCCACTGCATTCACACGAATTCCTTTTTCATTTAAACTAGTAGCGATGGAACGAGTGAAGGAAACGATTGCGCCTTTTGTAGCAGAATAATCAATTAAATGTCCTGATCCACGATAAGCCGTTACACTCGTAGTGTTAACAATTGCATCACCTTTAGAAAGGTGTGGTTCTGCTGCTTGAGTTAGGAACATCATACCGAAAATATTCGTTTCAAAAGTCTCTTTAATTTGTTCTGGTGTTATATCCGCAAAACTATCTTGTGGGAATTGTACGCCACCATTGTTAACTAGAATATTTAATTGACCAAAATCGGCTACGACATCTTTGACTAATTGTTGTGAGTCTTCGACTTTTTTTAAGTCATGGGCATAAGCTTTTGCTCGTACACCTAAAGATTTGACACGTTCTACGACATTTTGGGCATCTTCATGTTCGTCATAGTAACCTATCGCAATATTAGCGCCTTCCTTAGCGAATAATATTGCCACAGCGCGTCCAATGCCTGAATCGCCACCTGTAACGAGCGCCACTTTACCTTTTAATTTGCCACCTGCAGCATAATCATCTAGTTCTGTAATAGGTTTTGGTTTCATATCTTTTTCAATACCGGGTTGTCTATCTTGTGTATATCCTTTTATTTGTTTATGAAAATCTAATAAATTCACACATATTCCTCCTTAAAGATATCGCTAAAATTGACGGGGTTCATTTATATGTTAGTCATTAATCTAACTGACTTTGTTATGGGTAACATAGGAAGCTCTTCCATAATGTATTATTGCCGTTAAAAATATATTTAAACAAATAATATTTTGGGATACTTAATAATTTTTATGTTTTTGAAAAAGGTTGCTTCTATAACAGTGCAAGTTTAAAGATAAAGGGAAAAACGCTTATATATTGATTTTATGGCATTTTAAGACGTCTAGGTCACTGAGGTTACTAAGAGGGAAGTCTGACCTGTAAAAGTATATGACGTTAAATAAGCCCGTTATCAATAAAAGATACTGGGCTTATAGTGAATATATTAAGTTGAAAGTATGCAAAATTTGATATTAGGAAAATTAAAATAATAACGTTAACTTAATAAAATAATAAGATAAATAAGGGAATGAGAATCGAACTTAGGATTGCCGTTAAAATCATGCCGATTGAACTATAGGCACCAGATTCGAAATCATATTCTAATGCTTTAGCCGTTCCAAATCCATGTGCAGCATTACCATAGGATAAACCTCTGGCAATAGATGATTTGAATTTCGCAAGGCTGATTAAATATTCGCCTGCCATACTACCTAATAACCCCGTAGCCATAATAAACAATACAGTTAACGTTTCGTTGCCGCCTAATTGCTCTGATACTTGAATACCTACGGCAGCGGTGATAGATCTTGGTAACATGGTAATAATAGTTAATTTAGAAAATCCTAATATCTTTAAAGCGCCATATACGATAAAAAAGTTAATACAGACAGCCGTAAGTACACTGGTGAAAATGACTGGGGCATGTTTCATAATCTTATGGCGATGTTGGTATAATGGCATAGCTAAACTGACGACAGAACAACTTAATAAGTAATTAATCCATTTACCACCAAGCATGTAATCATCATAGTTTTGTCCAAATAATAGCAGCACAATAATTATAAATAGCGCTGTTATTAAAGCGGGATTGAGTAATGGGTTTCTAACACGAGCTTGTAGTTTTGTGGATAAAAAGAAAACGACAATCGTTAGAATAATCATTAATATAGTTTTCAACAGTATCATTTCGTATATTCATCTCCATCCTCAGTTTTGGCAATCATTTTCTCTGCAATATAACCAGAAATTAAAGCGACACAACAAGTACCAACAACAATTACAATGATAAATGCCACGAATTTTATGCTTATGACAGACCCGATATTCATTGCCCCTACGACAGAAGGTACGAAGTAAAAAATCATAGTGGAAAGTAAGAAACTTGCTGCCCCTTCAACGATGCGAACTGGAATAATTTTAAATTGTAATAGTAAGAAAAATAAAATCAATCCAACGATGCTGCTCGCTATAGGGATATGTAGTGCTTTTTGGATAACGTTACCTATGTATGTAATAACAATAATGAGTATAAATTGTAATAAGATAATTAGCGCTCTTTGTATATATTTCATAAACAACCCTCCTACAAGACGTGCGCTATTTTAAGTAAATTATTATTTAATGATAGCAAAGATTAGAAAGTAGTAGTGGCTTTACGCATTAGAAAATTCAAAATTTTTCAACTTTTAAACCTCGAATTATTTCCATGGAAATGTTTTAAGCAATTTGTAAAGCTATAGGGATTGTATGTTAACGTAGTGGTAATAATTGGTAATGGAGGCTGTTGTTAAAGTGGATAATTTTATCGCAATTAGTGCGCTCGCCTATGGCATTCTCTTTAGTGTATGCTTTTTATATCTAAAAAGTAACGCATCTGAGCGCCTGAGTGAAGGGAAAAGAGAAACAATTTGGACGTACTTACTTGCAGTAACAAGTCTAATATTAGTAATATTTGCTGTTATAGCTATAGCTGATATTTTTGGATGGATAAAAAATGGTCAACCGCTATTATTGTTTGGCATTGCGATGTTTCAACTTTGTAGTATTGAAACTGACTATGGTAAATATAAATTTAGATTTGTTTATTTGTTAATAGGACTATTAATACTTGTAGGTAATTTATTGCTTGTAGTAATTTAACCCTCATTACTTGGTTGTGCCAAGTATGAGGGCTTTTTTATGAATTATGAATTGTTGCCATACGTTCATTGAATGTGTTGAAGGAAATTTTATTTTTAGAGAACAAAGCAAATTGGACGTACAATTGCTCATTCTTAGTAAGTTTGCGGTCATATATTTGCGCAACACGTTGTTGTTCATTTACTAAAGGTTTTACAATGTTATGTCTGTTACTAAATGCGTCATAATACCGTACGCCAAAAATACGTTGTGATTTAGCATTGATATGAATACCGTCAGGATTAGCTTGTAGGCCTATGCCAGTAGCATAGTAACAATTAGACAAACTCGTGCAAATTTCTTCGAATATTTTATTGAGTTCAGCATATTCAGGTGCAGACTTTCCAAACCCCGTTTTGCCTAAATAATCACCTAGTCCACCGATAACAAATGGTAATGTTTCGTTGTGGAGTTCATTGCGAAAATGATATATCAAAGTAATAAGCTTATCTTTATATTGCTTAAAGTTACCGTTGTTACTATCAGATTCACCTTGATGCCATAAAATACCAATTATTTCACTTGTTTCCATAGCGAATTTCGCCTCAGAAATAGCATGTCTCGTTAGAGGCTGGTTGGTAGACCAATCTTCTATTGAAGTTCCACCGTCTGCACAGGGAATCAAGCCCAATGTTTCGTTTGGATGTGCTGCAATCCATTCCGCTGCAAATGATGCAGAAGGACCTACGCCGGCTACTGAACGATCACTATGTATAGGCTCATCCATAAATTGCCAACGTCCGTTTTTAAGTACTTTAATATTTTCGTTTATAATCGGTTCTACATCATCTAAGAAGCCTCTGCCAGCCATATTGGATTGACCTATTAATAAAATAGATTTCATTTGTCTGAACTCCTTTCGTGAACGTCAAAATTTGTTGATTAATAGCGTATATTATACGCAAATTATAAATTTAAATAAAGTTTATTTATTGTGTCATTATACATTATGTAAACATAACTCTTGAATTATTTATAAAGAGTAATATAATGAAATTGTAACGTGAAGAAATTGCTTTTAACTTCTTAAACGAAGTAGGTGAGCCACATAGAAATGCAAAAGAAAGAACAAGCATTTGCGAATCTTGTACGTTCCTATCGTAAAAAGCATGTCGGTAAAGGTCCTGAAAAAGTTGAAGTAACTTTTAAAGGAAGTTGGGCAATTGCTTATATGACGGGGGCTTTAAGTAAAGTCGATAACTTTTACTTAAAAGACGAACGTAATGAAGAGATGTTACGTTATGCACGTACAGAAGTAATCAAACAATTATATGCCGAGATAAATCCAGATGATATGGAAGAACTTGTCGGCGCAAAATTTATTAAATTATTTACAGATGTTGATTTAGCTGACGATGAAGTTGTATCAATATTTGTTTTCGATAAATCAATAGAATAAGCTAGCTGGTGTAAGGTACCTGGTGCTGTTTGCTATCTACGCTTTGAATAGAACACTATTCAAGGAGGTGGTATGTGCAAACGGCGTCAGGTATTTTTTAATGCGCGATTTTTTACGCATTAAACGTAAACGTTATAAGTGCTCTAGAATAAAAAAATAATTTATAGGAGTGAAGATAATGAAAATAGTAGCATTATTCCCAGAATCAGTTGAAGGAGAAGAAAACCAAATCCTTAACACGAAAAAAGCGATTGGTTTAAAACCATTTTTAGAAGAAAAAGGACATGAATTAGTTATATTAGCAGATAACGAAGCAGATTTAGATAAACACTTAGCAGATATGGATGTAGTGATCAGTGCACCATTCTATCCAGCATATATGACAAGAGAACGTATTGAAAAAGCACCTAACTTAAAATTAGCAATCACAGCTGGGGTAGGTTCTGACCACGTTGATTTACAAGCAGCAGGTGAACACAATGTTGGTGTTGTTGAAGTAACTGGTAGTAATACAGTAAGTGTTGCTGAACACGCAGTAATGGACTTGCTTATTTTATTACGTAACTATGAAGAAGGTCATAGACAATCTGAAGCAGGTGAATGGAACCTTTCTAAAGTAGGAAATGACGCAAGAGAACTACAAAATAAAACAATTGGTATCTTTGGCTTTGGTAGAATTGGACAACTTGTCGCAGAACGTTTAGCACCATTTAACGTTACAATTCAGCACTATGATCCAATAAACCAAAAAGATAATGAACATTCTAAGTTTGTAGAATTTGAACAACTTGTAGCCACAAGTGACGCTATTACAATTCATGCACCACTAACTCCAGATACAGATGATTTATTCAATTATAACGTTTTAAGTAAAATGAAAGACGGTAGCTATTTAGTAAACACAGCACGCGGTAAAATTGTTAATACAGATGACTTAGTAGAACTATTAGAAGCTAAACATATCCAAGGTTATGCAGGAGATGTGTGGTTCCCTCAACCAGCACAAGCTGATCATCCATGGAGAACAATGCCAAGAAATGCTATGACTGTGCACTATTCAGGTATGACGCTAGAAGCACAACAACGTATTGAAGATGGCGTGAAAGATATCTTAAGTCGTTTCTTCAATAACGAACCATTCCAAGATAAAGACATTATCGTAGATGGTGGCCAAATCACTAGTAAAAGTTATAAAACTAAATAACATATAGAAAATAAAATGCCCGGCAAAGCTATGCTTTGTCGGGTTATTTTTTAGCTTAACGCCAAATTGCCATCTTTCATATGATATATCATATCGCAGTACGTTGTGAGGCGTTCGTCATGCGTAACGATAATACATGTCTTATCACGTTTCTTAGTTTGTTCTTGTAGAATTTTCATGACTTCCATTGCATTTTCAGTATCAAGCGAAGCGGTTGGCTCGTCCGCTAATATAATTGATGGATTAGTATAAAGTGCTTTGGCAATCGCCACGCGTTGTTTTTGACCGCCAGAAATTGCATTAGGTAATTTGTTTTGAATATCTGATAACCCTAATTGTGATAATAATTCTTGCAATGCTTGGTCGGACATGACATCTTTTTTACGCTTTTTCAATAACTTAAATTGTTGTTTCACGGTTAAGAATGGAACTAAATTCGTTGCTTGTAAAATAAAACCAATTTCGCTCATTCGTGTCTGTGCTAGTTGCTTTTGTTTCATCGTCGACAAGGCTGTATCATTGATATAAACTTCGCCTGATGTCGGTGTTTGTAGTGCACCTGCTATCGTTAAAAAGGTACTTTTACCAGAACCTGAAGGACCTACAATTGCCACTAACTGCCCCTTATCAAACTTTAAATTTGTTGGCTTCACTGCTTCTATAATGTGATTACCATCTTTAAAATCTTTCGTCACGTTTTTAAAAGTTAACATTTCATTCACCTCTCTAGCCTATTGCTTGCAATGGATCGATTTTTCTAATGGTTAAGACGGAAAATAGACTTCCTAGCATGGATATGATGATTAGGACTACACCGAAAATGAGTAACGTCGCATAATTAAAGACTATCGGTACCGCACTTGGTAAGAATAGACTCGTTAATAACGTTAATGCTAATCCAATAACGGTTCCGATTAACGATAGTATAAAGGTTTGCGATAACACGACTTTTGCTAAATAACCATTTGTAAAACCTTGGGCTTTTAAGACGCCGAACAAATTAATTTTTTGTAAGGTCATGACGTATAAAAAGATACCAATTACTGTTGCTGAAATGATAAATAAAAATGAAATCATAAAGTTTAATGTTAAATTTTGAGCCTTATAGCCAGGTAAATTTTCTACAAATTTGTTAATACCAACGGCTTCTAATTTATTGTCTAATGATTTATTTTTCCAATGTTTATCTTTTACTACAACGGCATTCGTTTTGTCTTTAGTTAACATAGGATTCACTTTGGCAATCGTATTATTATTCGTAAATAATACTGGCGAAGCGTTATATTTTGCGCTACTACTAAATCCTACAATTTTTAATGTTTCGTCAGATTGAGAAAGTGATAGTTTATCTCCTAAATGAAATCCTTTATCTTTTAATGTTTCGTCTGCCACGACTTCATTATCTTTCTTAAACTTATGTCCAGCTATCAATTGTGGCATTAAAAATGAATTTTTTGTTACGCCAAAAAGCAATGCATTTTCTTCATTTTTACTGTTAGAAACAATAACGCCGCTTTGTTTGAGTGAAGCTTGTTTTTTATAGTCATTTGGGACTTTATTTAAATTGAAGTTAGATTGCTCGACGGTTTGGTTAGCGTCTTTTTTAAGTATGATAGCATCGGCATGCCATTTATCAATGCCTTCTCTATTCATGTTAATTAACCCATTTGCTAAACCAGATAGTAAAAAAAGCAAATAACTAATCATGATTAACACGCCGATAATTAGGCTGAATTTTAACTTATTACGCTTTATTTCGTTCCAGGCTAAAAACATGTATATTCCTCCAAAAAAATCTCTTAATTTAACTTAGTGTCTATTGTAGCACTTTAAAAATAATATATATATCATGCTATATACTTTGAAACTCAAAATTGTTCTATTAAAAAAACGGTACTTAGTTGTACCGTTACTTTTAATGATTTATGAGATTGTGTGCATTATCATAAAAGAATTTTTGGCGTTGCTCGTTCGTTAATAGCGATGAACTTTCTAAATCATCGTTTAATAACTTAACGACATTATCTGTCGTATAGGGTGCATCTGCGCCATAAACAATTTTATTTTCATCTACCATAGTTAAAAGTGTAGGTAATTGATGAGGTAAAACTTTACCAGCCAAATCAAAATATAAAGAATGGAGCACTTGGTTTAAATCGTCAGGTTGCGTCTCGACATCAAACATTTTATTACCCATATCTACACGTTGTGCAATAACAGGTAAAAGTGCGCCACTATGAGGGACAATCCATTTAATATTTGGGAACCGACTGAAAACATTATTTTGATTCATAAAAATGATAGTTCTTGTTGTATCAAAGAAAAACTCCATCAATGGTGTTAAGACTTCTTCCTTTATCGTGTCGTTAAGTGGTTTAGGTTCATTTGGGTGGATAGCAACTGTAGCATGACGTTGATTTAATTTAGCTAAAATCTCATCTAAATGAGCATCGCCTAAATAAATTCCTCGTGCGTTTGTCGGTAATGTGAACCCTTGAGCCTTTTGCTCATCTAAAGCATAATCTATCATTTTAATACTATCTTCAACTAACGGTAGCGGTAATGAGGCGAAAAAGCCAATTTTATCGTGATAATCTTTGGCTAAATGCGCACCATAATTATTAACCTCTTCCGTTAGTCTAAGCATTTCTACGTCAGGAGCGGCACTTAAATGAGGACTAGAAATGGAAAGTATACCGTAATCAATATCTGTCTCCTTCATTAATGATAAATAATTATCTATTGAAAAAGCTGGTGTGGGTACGCCGTCTCCTTTACCATCAAAATAATCATCTAAAAATTGTGCGAAACCTGGTGAAATGTAGTGAGAATGCATATCTATTTTATTCAAAATTAACAGCTTCTTTCTATTTAAGTGAATGTGAATGATAAGTTAACCAATCATCTAAGCGTTGATAGAATGTTTGAAGTGAATCAGGGCGATCAATACCTTGTAATTCGTGATTCACTTCATATCCTAAGTAATTAAGACAGTAAGATAGACAAGCATAACTAGAACGATAGGGTTCAAAGTCGTGTTGAGAAAGTGTAATACTTGTTGGAAATACAGGTGTCAGACTGTCTTGTTCATAAACACATTCCATATGTTGGATATACCAAGTATTTGTTGTTTTGGTTAAACAATATATGATTTTTGCATCAGAATTTAATTGCATTTGTACACCTTGTATTGGAACGCGTGTTTGAATCGTTGCTTGCATAATTGCTACCGCACGTTCGTCATTAATCCAAATTTGTGAATTATGGATTTGGTGTGGGGCATAACGGTTCATAGCTTTTGAAGATTCGATAAATGCTTCACCACTACCATTAAACCATGAAATATTAACATGAGAATTATTTGCAAAGCACTGACGCATACTCTCCCATAAACTATTATCTCGACTAAAGCGTTCGAAAGTTATGAGTTCTTGAATGTCTGCTTTAGCTAATAAACTTTCCGTTGTATAAGGATGATTACGTTCAAAAAGCATCAGTCGACCTCCCTATGTCCACGTATTTAGTAGTACTTCTGCAAAGCCATCTGGTTTTTGAACATAGCCTAGATGACCGCCGGGAATGTCTAAAAGTCGAATGCCAGTTTCTTCGTTAATATAAAAGTTTACATCTTGTGGAAATGAACCTTTTGAATCTGTACCGTTAAATAGTACTGTTTTATCTTTATATTGTGCTAAGTCTGATAATTTAATATCTGAATGTGTATACTGTCTTATTTCGTATTCAACCCAAAACATCATACGTTCATATTGAACTTTTTGATCCTCGTCATTTTCTGATACGGGTTGTGACATGCTTTTGGCATCTAATGGTGCGATGTTTAATGTTTTACCAAAATATTGCATCGCTTTTTGTAGGCCTTCAGTTAAAGCCATATTTACGATCTCGTCATTTTTTTCTTTCCAATAGTTACTGTCGGGTAAAAATGTATTGATAGGCGGTTCGTGAAAAGCAATTTCTTTTACGACGTCAGGATGTTCTTTTAACACATGCATAGCGACAATTGCGCCTGAACTTGAACCTAAAACATAGACTGGTTCAGCGCTTAATTGTTGTGCGAGTGTTGCAACATCTTGGGCGTCTCTTTTAACACGATAGTCACTATCAGGGTTACTTGCTACTTCAGGTAGTGGTTTTGTTAATTCGCTTTTACCATAATCTCTTCTATCTATTGCGACAACTGTGAAATGTTCTTTTAGTCGTTCGGCTAATGGTAAAAAGATGTCACCCGTTCCATTTGCGCCTGGAATCAGTATTAGAACAGGGCCTTTTCCGACTTTATGGTAGCGAAGATTAGCCCCCGGTAAGTCTAATGTATACATATAAATACCTCCATTTTAATTTTATTTAAGCTTTAATAAACGTTCTGCGTTTTTATAATTTATTTTATCCTGTTCTTCGGCAGTTAATCCTAGTTCGTTTAAAAATGTGCCTAAATTTTCGGGTTGGACATAAGGGTAGTCGGCAGCGTATAAAATGTGGTCAATGCCAACTGCATTTTTAACCATATCGAATTGTGGTTTCGTCAACATACCACTTGGTGTGATATAAAAGTTGTTTTTAAAATAATAACTTGGCTTATTATTTAAATGGGGTGCGTGAATAATATCGTCCATACGTTCATAGAAAAATGGTGTAAATTCGCCCCAATGACCGATAATCATAGACAAATTAGGGTGACGATCGAATAAACCACTTAACACAAGGCGCATGGCATGAATACCAACGTCGATGTGCCAACCATAACCGAAACTAGCAAATGTAGCGGCGGTAGCATCTGAATAATTATCGCTTTGATAATAAGCTTGATATGCGTCATCACTTATTGGCGCGGGATGTAAATAAATTGGAACTTCTAGTTGTTCTGCCGTTTCAAAAATAACCTCAAATTCAGGGTTGTCTAAGAACTTACCTTGCGGATGCCCGAAAATAAGTGCGCCTTTAAAATCGAGTTCATTAATACAACGTTTTAATTCAGTAGCTGCTGCTTCTGGTTCATTGATTGGTAACGTTGCAAAGCCTAAGAAGCGGTTTGGATATGCGTCGATATATTGTTTTAAACGGTCATTAGCATATTGGCATAACTCGACCGCTTTATCTCCAGAGAGTAGGGAAGGTGAACCATTGCCATAAGATAAAACTTGCATTTGTACATCTTGTTCATTCATAAAATTAATGCGTTGCTCATGATGACTTAATTCATCTTCGTTCGTAAATCCAGTTTCTTTTTCTAATGCTTCTAACATAGCTTTCAATGGCACGCCATTCGGGGATGGTTTTAATGCCTCTCCCATTTGTTGTTGCACTTCTTTTAAGACAAAATGTTCTTCAAAAGTAATACTGTTCATTTAGCTTCGCCTCCATTATTTTTCCACGAAATATATCTTTGAATTAGGTAAAAGTTATTACCAAGGCATTGGGCCATTACCATCGATAAATGTACCAGTTGGACCATCTTTATCGATGGTTGCTAGTTTAACGATAGGTTTGATGCCCTCAGTTGCTGGCTTAGCATTGTTACTTGCATCTCCAACTAAATCAGTGTTCGTGGATCCTGGATCTGCGGCGTTAACTTGCATGTGTGTTAAGTCATTAGCATATTGAACAGTTAACATTGTCACTGCAGATTTAGATGAGCAATAAGCAAGTGAATTTACTTTTGATTCATCTTTGCTAGCGTCTGTTACCATGCCAAATGAACCTAAACCACTGCTTACGTTGACGATGACAGGTTGGTCTGACTTTTCAAGTAAAGGAATGAAATGATTCGTCACGCGGACTAAACCAAATACATTCGTGTTATAAACCTCTTCCATATCATTAGCTGTAATATCACGAGGTTTTGTAAAACCACCGGAAATCCCAGCATTATTAATTAATACATCTAAGCGGCCTTCTTGCTGTTTGATTGTAGCAACGGCGTTATTCACAGAATTATCGTCGGTAACATCTAACACAACATAATCAACACCAAGTTGTTGTGCAGCTTGTTGACCACGTTGTTCATTACGTGAACCAATATATACTTTATGTCCTTGTTCTTTTAAGACGCGTGCGGTTTCAAAACCTAATCCTTTGTTACCACCTGTTATTAAAGTGATTTTCATAATTATTCCTCCTAATTGTGATCGAAAAATATTGTGACAAGTTGATCACGTATTTGTTTATTTGTTAAACCGCGACCATCGTGTTGAAATTCATAATTTTGTGTAGACAATGTATTTAACAAAGCGTCTACTTTAAATTTAGCTAACATTTCATCTAAGTCATGTCCTACTAATGGTAAATAGTAATTAAAAAGAGTTTGATAAATATCAGTTTCTTTAAAACTCCATTTTTTTGTGGTATTTTCAACACAACTTAATATCGCTTGATTGGCCAATTTGAAGTTCAGGAAAAGGTCGATTGAGTGAATGAATATTTCTCTTTTGGAAGCTTCAACTTGGGCAATACGTTGCATGTCTTCAATTAATAAATAGAAATCAGTATGGGTTATTTGATAACACAATGACCCTTTGTCGCCGAAATGGCGATAGAGCGTCCCGATTCCCATTCCTAAAGCATTAGCGATTTGATTCATACTTACCTGTGTTACCCCATAGGTTTGGAATAATTCGTGTGCTTTTCTTTCGATTCTTTGTTTATTGTTTTGGGCATCTTTCCTCATTAGTGCACCATCCTCGTTTTATTAATCACAGAAATGGATACGTCTCCGATTATTATAAAAATAAATTATTTTAGACACAATAAATTTAAACCGACGATGATTACGAGGAGTTATTAATGGTTATAACAATAACCATGCTATAATGAAACATGAAAAAATATAGTAGAGGTTTGTAATCCTTAGCATAATGAAAGTGTGGCTATCCCGCTATAACTATGGAGGTAAATAATAAATGACAAAAAGTATACTTGTTATTGGAGCGACTGGAAAGCAAGGCTATGCAGTAGTTCAACAATTACTAGATGAAGGTTGGCATGTACGTGCTTTAACGCGTAATGCAAATAATGAAAAGTTATCAGCATTAAATCACACTAATTTAGAAATTTTTGAAGGCGATTTAAGTAATAAAGAAGCATTAGAACAAGCAATGGCAGGGCAATACGGAGTTTATAGCGTTCAACCTATTATTAAAGATGACGTTGAAGAAGAATTACGACAAGGTAAAAGTATTATAGAGACGGCAAAACAGCAAAATATAGACTATGTTGTATATAGTACGGCTGGCGGTGTAAACCGTAATCGTAAGGGCCCGCATTTTGAGGCATTAGCTGAAATTGAAAATACGTTAGCATCATCATCATTAAATTATACAATTATTAAACCGTCATTTTTTATGGATAATTTTTTAAGAATTACGACTGTCGAAGAAGGTCGTATTTATATACCAGAATTTATTTCGCCAGATATTAAATTCGCAATGATTTCAACTGAGGATATAGCTAAAATAGCCGTAAATATTTTTAATGACGCACCACAATATAATCATCAAGCAATCGAAATAGCATCTGACGAATTATCATTAAATGAAGTGATAGAAATATTCTCATCTGCTACTTCTAAACCAGCAATGATACAAGGTTCATTTACAAGTGGGACGGCAGAAAGATCATGGTTAGAAGATAAAGGATACGAGGTTAATTTTGACCAAATGGATCAACTTAACCCGGGACGATTACATTTAAATGATTGGATATTGAAACAACAATTTTAACGTCAAAATAATTTTTAGATATATGGCTTTGGTGCATATCAAAGACTCAGACTGTCGACAAAGTCACTGGCTTTGTTGGCATTTTTTTATACATGTTTTGCTTTGGCTAAGGTTGCTTCTAAAATCACTATAACCATTTTGCGGAGTAGTATAACTTATATTCTAAATCATACTAAAAAAGAGATTAAACAACGTATTTACATTGCTTAATCTCTTGAATATAGTTCAATAGCACATGTGCAAAGAACTTTTTAATTGGTCTTTGAAGTCAAAATATTACAGCGTTTTGTGCCTTGGGTAATTTACCATCATTCGTACTTAAGCTTTAGCGTCTATGACACATCTAAAGCCCATGTTGCCAGTAGAGCTATCAGGTGTATTGGAAGAACGTGCCGCAACCCGATAACGATTACAATAAGAACGGTGACATAGATAAGAACCTCCACGAACGACTTTACTATCACCACTTTGAGGTCCTTTTGGATTTACTTTACCGCCTTTTTTATGAAGGTTCGTAGTAAACCAGTCACTACACCATTCCCATACATTTCCTGCAACATTATAAAGACCGTATCCATTTTCTGGAAATGATTTTACTGGTGCTGTACCTAAATAACCATCATCTAGTGTATTTACCTTTGGAAATTGTCCTTGCCAAATATTACACATGTGTTTGTCATTTGGCAGCAACTCGTCACCCCACGGATATTTCTTCTGGCTTAAGCCACCTCTTGCAGCATACTCCCATTCTGCTTCAGTCGGTAACCGTTTGCCTGCCCATTCACAATAAGCATTCGCATCATTCCATGAAATATGTACCACAGGATGCTCCATGCGATTGTTAATAGTAGTTCCTTGACCTTCTGGTTGATACCAGTACGCATTTGGAACGACACACCACCAAGGCGTTTGTGGCAGACGTTGAGGTACTTTATTCATTATATTGGAAGATAATAACTGATAAAATACAAAGGACCAACCATATTTTTCAGCGTCAGTTTTATAACCCGTGTCATCAACAAAAGCTTTAAATTGTGCATTAGTAACTGCACATGCATCTATATAAAAAGCGTTTAATTCAACTTTACGGATAGGGCCTTCACCATCAGATTTAAAACCTTCTTTACTATTCGTGCCCATTAGAAAGTTACCAGCTGGAATCAATACCATCGATTCCGTGGAACCATAATGTGTTGCCTTTTTTTCAGTAAACTGCACAGATTCAGAACCTTTTGAACTATCAAATTTTCTATTAGGTGTACAACAATCTTTAGCCACTTGAAATTCATCTTCCTTTATAATTAAATTTATCTATTGTACCAACCAGTTGGATTTTTTTTAGTGATAGGATGCAAATAATGATTATCTTTAGGATATAACATATCATCCATCGTGTTTCTATTTTTATATGTTGCATTCGAATAGGTACTTCTTAAAATGTCTTGAAGTAGGTCCATTTTTAATTCTTGTTTTATTTGTTTATAGTTGTCATCATTGAACAGATTATTTAATTCATTCGGATCATTCGTTAAGTCATAAAGTTCGCCATCATCTTCTTGGAAAGTATAATTCACAAGTTTATATGATTTATTACGTATCATTGTTAAATAATTGTCTTCACATATAATATGTTTACGATGTGGCTCACCGTTAGCGTCATAAAGTTTATTTAAAAATGAATGTCCATCTAAATACTCAGGGACCTTAATGCCAACAGACTCAAGTATTGTGGGTCCAATATCAATTAATGATATAAGATCGTCATTTTTTGAAAGTTGTTCTTTTCTAGTATCCCATACAATTAATGGCACTTTCACTGCGGCATCATACATCAACCATTTATATGGTAATTTATGGTCACCAAGCATGTCCCCATGATCAGATGTGAAAATAACGATAGCATTATCTAAATAACCTTTTGCTTCCAAATCTTCCATTATTTCTCCAATTTTTTCATCTATAGTACTAATTTTTGCGAAATAGTGACGTCTTAAATGCTGAATATCTTTTTCAGAAGCATTAGCCATATCGACTTGTGCATCGCCATCAGCTCTTCTGAAATATTCTTGATGGGCATAATGTTGCGGCGGCTTTTCAGATAGTTCATCTTCTTTCCAGACTGCATCGGGCATTTTTTTATCTGCATAGTGGTCTAATTGTCTTGGTAATGGATCGTACACTTCATGTGGGCCGGTAAAGCCAATTTGTAAGAATACGGGTTGCGTTTGTTTATGTCTGTTAATCCAAGCTAAAGCCGAATTACCGATAAACACATCTGAGTGTAAATGTTCCGCTAACTCCCAAGGAACCCCTTGATATTTAGACATCCAGTCAGGATCAGTTAATTGTTGATTTAGTGGTCTTTCCGTGTCATAAAAAGATAAATAGCGTCCCCATTCATCCTCTCGACCATCGGCTTTAGCCAATTCATTTTGTGGATTTTCTACTACAAAACGTTCATGGAAGCCCATGCTATCGTAGGTAGGCGCCACATGCATTTTCCCTATGTTTACACAATGATAACCATTTTCTGCCAAGTCATGTACCCATGAACGTTGATGCCCCCATGAGTTAAACAAGTTATAAACACCCGTGTTATGAGGATACATTCCAGTAAATATGGCTGCTCGGCTTGGCACACAAGTTGCCCCAGGGCAAAAAGACTGTTCAAAAGTAGTGCCATTTTTGACAAGTTGATCCATATTTGGTGTATGCATCTGTTCGAAACCTAATTCTGATATAGTATCAAAACGTTGTTGGTCAGTCATTATCATTATGATATTAGGTTGCGTTTGGTCGTTATTAGTCATAAAAAATTCCCCTTTATCTAATCAATTTAATTGATACTTTTGTATATTTAACAATGTAATCGTAATATAAAAATCTACAATCTTCACTTACTCTCAACTTTTTCATTCGCTATGTCTTCATCCCATTTTCCACCATTATTCCAATAAGCTTGTATTTCTTCAAATGTGCGTCCGTTTGTTTCGGGAGCTAATTTAAATACAAAAATCCAAGAAATAATTGCGAGAATACCAAAAATAAGGAAAATCACTTGGCCGCCAAAATTTTCAAACATTGTTAAGAAGAACATAGATACAATTAAATTAGCGACAAGGTTTGCAGTTAACATTAATGAAGAGCCGATTGAACGCAAACGTGATGGTAACGTTTCAGATGCGTAAACCCACACAAGTGAACCAAATCCAAATGAATATCCAACTCTAAATAGGAAAATAATAATTACAGATAAGTACATCATCCAAGATGAAATAAAGCCTATTAAGAAAAGTAATGCTAAGACAATATTAGCAATAATCATAAAACTAATACCCATCAGTAATGATTTTCTACGTCCCCACTTATCTATAATAAGAGATGACGTCACTTCCGCAATTAAGGCAATCAATTGGGTAATACCAGTTATTAAAATACCATTTGAAAAACTAGCAAATCCAACCTTTTGGAAGATGATAGGTCCATAATAAACAATAGCATTTATACCAGTTATTTGAACAAAGATACCCAATCCTAAGATGAATATTGTTCCTTTAATATATTTAGTCTTAAATAACTCTGAAAATTTACCACTTTCATTTTGGTGTACTTCTTGATCAATTTTTGCCAATTCACTTTGTACTTTTTCAGGTGCTTCTAATTTTTGTAACGTTTTAATGCCTCTTTCTCTATGCCCTTTCATGATATACCATGTTGGTGTATCTGGAAATCGTAAGATAGCTATGACTAGTACAAAAGCTATAATTGCAGAAACGCCAAGCATTGCACGCCAATTTCCAGTTTGTGAAAAATAAAGATTTATAAATGATGCTAATGAAATACCAATTGTAGTAGCAATTTGGAACGTAACTAACATAGCACCTCTAATTTTATATGGTGATATTTCTGCGATGAAAACTGGAGCAACTACGATAGTAACCCCTATTGATAAACCAAGAATAAAACGTACGACGATTAAAAACCACACATTAGGTGGGAAAGCACTAAGTATTGCAAGAATTACGAAAGCCGCTGATACAAAAATCATGGTATTTTTTCTACCAATTTTATTTGATAATTTCCCGCCAAACATTGCTCCCAAAATAGAACCTGCAACCACAGCAGAGCTTACTAACTCAGCCATTCTAGTGGACAATCCCATCTCTTGTTTTAAATACGGTAATGCACCACTTATATTACCTGTATCGTAGCCGTAGACTGCCCCTAATGCAGCTACAGTGATTGCTATAAATATAGCATAGTGACTATTATATTTATTTGTTTTGTTATCTTTCAAAAAAACACTTCCTTTAAGTATAATCCATTATATAAAGCGCTTACATTAACTTTAAAAAATATATACATTGACTACGTCAATGTATGGTAGGAGTCAACATTTCAATACATGGGTTAGATAAAGAACATTTTTATTCCCATAATAATTAAAACCACAGATAATAATTTCATAATTAAATTTTCTGGAATTTTCTTTGCAATATAGAGTCCTATATTTGCACCTATGGAAATACCAATTCCACCAATAATGATAATAATCCAATTGATATTACCTTCAATAATTTGAGTGGTTGCACCGACTGTCGTATATATTAGTAATGAATATACGGAAGTAGAAGCAGCTTGTTTCGGTGACATTTTAAATATATAAATTAAAATTGGAACGATCAGCCATCCACCGCCAATACCCAAATAATTTGATAAGATACCCATCATAAATCCTAGCGATATATACCAATATTTGTAACTGGATTTTTCAACATATGTTGTACGTATATTGGGATTTTTGGATTTTTTGGAAATGCTTTTAACTAATAGAAAAACACCCATTCCTGCCAAAAGTATTGAAAAGCTTAGATAAAAAAATCAGAATGATAGTTTTTTAAAAGATATGACCCTATAAATGTGCCCGGTATAGCACTAATTCCCATTATTGTGCCTTCTTTAAAGGCAATATTGTGTTGTTTAAAATAACCTAATGTACCAATTAAGGAGTTAACAACAACGATCACTAACCCTGAACCTGCTGCTATTTCAGGTGAAACTTTAAATAATATCAATAAAAATGGTACAAATATAAATCCGCCACCAGCTCCAATGATTGTTCCATAAGCTCCGGCAAAAATACTAATGCATAGCATAAAAATGATAGCGCTTAAACTCACTATTCTCCCTCCTTTTGCTTACTATAATTTTTGCACGAGATAGCGTGATACTCAAATTCTGATTGTGTATAGGCTATTACTAAATGGAATACCTATAATAGAGATGAGATGTGGTAAAATTTAAATAATAATATGGGGGTTTATTATGGATATTAATAATTTGAAAGTATTTTGTGACATTGCTGAAAATGTAAGCTTTACTGAAACGGCACAAAAGCATTTCATTTCACAATCAGCTGTAACAAAGCAAATTAGAAAATTAGAAGACTTTTATAGGAGTACATTTTTTTACAGAAATAGCGGAGTTACTACATTAACAGAGGCTGGCAGTATATTTTATCCATACGCCAAAGAATTAGTGAGGCTCAATGATTTAGCGTATGATGAAATCCAAATGCAAAATAGTCAAAAAAGCCCAGTATTAACTGTAGGTGCTAGCTTTACAATCGGTGAGTATTCTTTACCTAATTTAGTCATTGAATTAAAAAAACAACATCCTAATGTACAGATAAATTTAAAAATTGGTAATACACCAACCATCATAAAAAAATTAGAACATAATGAAATTGATATTGCATTGGTAGAAAGTGAATTTGACCAAAAGAATTTTAGCGTATTTAACTTTGAAAAAGATATTATAGTACCTGTTTGTTCCAACAAAAATGACTTAAGTAAATTGGAAAAAGTTACTGTAAATGATCTTTATAAAGAGCAAATGATTGTACGAGAATCAGGATCAGGTATGAGAACAGCAATAGATAATCATTTAAACCAATATGAATTTTTAGAGAAAAGTAAAGTGATGGAATTAGGCAGTATTCAAGCGATTAAGAGTGCTATAGAAGCTGATTTGGGAATTAGCTTTTTGCCAAAAATTTCAATACAAAAAGAATTAAAATTGGATACTTTAAAAATTATAAATGTCGAAGAACTAAATATTTCAAGAGACTTTTGGTGTGTTCAAAAGCCGACACGCTTTAAAAAAAGAATCGTCATAGAGTTTTTAAATTTATTAAAACAGTCTAGTTAATTTAACGCTAATTAGACAAGTGTGATACGTATGCCACACTTTAAATGACTTGAAAATTTATTGAAAAGCTTTCAACCTTTATCTAGTTAAAATTTCAGTCGGTTACGACATTTATATTTACCGTGACGTCTCTATATTCTATGACTTTGGTATATACCAAAGTCTTTTTTTATTTTAATAGTTGGTTGCGTGAGAGTGCACTCTAAGGTTTATGGTTGAACCATAACATTAAAGGAGGTTTCACGTATGGGGAAATTTAATAATCTTAATGGAAAAGTTATCGTTATTTCAGGTGGCGCAAAAAATTTAGGGGGCTTATTAAGCACTACTTATGCTGAACAAGGAGCTAGATTAGTCATTCATCATCACGATGATAACTCTTTGGATGAAGCTAAAAGTACATTGGCTAAAGTGCAGCAAGTCGGCGGGGAGGCTACGCTCTTTAAAGGTGACCTAACAAAGATAGAAAATATTAAAGCACTATTTCAACATGCAGAATCTACTTTCGGTAAAGTGGATATCGCAGTTAATACTGTAGGCAAAGTATTGAAAAAACCAATAGCAGATGTTTCTGAAGAAGATTTTGATCAAATGCAAGATATTAACGCCAAAGTGGCTTACTTTTTTATCAAATACGCAGAGCAGCATATGAATGAAAACGGTAAGATTATTACTTTAGCGACATCATTACTTGCAGCATACACTGGTTTTTATAGTACGTATGCCGGTGAAAAAGCGCCCGTGGAACATTATACAAGAGCAGCTTCAAAAGAATTTATGGATAGAGGCATTTCCGTTAATGCGGTAGCGCCTGGCCCAATGGACACACCATTCTTTTATCCTCAAGAAGAAGATGAGGCCGTAGCATTTCATAAATCTCAAGCACTCCATAATCAATTAACACAAATCGAAGACATTGTGCCAATCATTACATTCTTAACGTTGGACGGTTGGTGGATTAACGGTCAAACACTATTTGCTAATGGTGGTTATACGACACGCTAATCATCGCTATGTAGAAAACGACAGTATAGAAAAATGTGAGTTATAGGAAGTTGAAATATGGACTTTCTATAGCTCCTTTTATGTCTTAGCTCGTTGAAGAAGGGTATGAATAAAAGTATTATCACGTATAGTAGGAGGGGATTTTATGCGTGTAAAACAAGTAGCAGAAAATTTAGGGATTAGTGAACATACGATTCGCTATTATGATAAAGCAGGTCTTTTTCCTTTCGTTGCTCGCGACGATAATGGTTATAGAGATTTTTCAGAAGATGATTTATTTTGGATAGAATTTATCAAATGTATGCGTCAAACACACATGCCTGTATCACAATTAAAAGAAGTAGCAGAATTATATGACCAAGGTAGTGCAACTAAGTCTCAGCGACAAGCAATATTTGCACGTCACAAAGAAAATTTATTGCATCAAAAAGCATTAATAGAAGAAGGTCTAGCTACATTGGAGAATAAATTTAAAATTTTAGAAAATGAATAACATCGAGAGGTGAAAACATGGAGAAGAAAGAAGTCAGTATGACGGAATTGTTTTTCGATTTGATTTTCGTCTATATTTTATCGACGATTAATCATACGATTGAAGGTCTATCACATAACTTAATGTCGCCAGAGGGTTTGGGTAAAAGTTTTATGCTATTCCTAGTATTTTATTCGATTTGGATTTATCGTACTTTGCTCGTGAATAGACTGTTTAATAAAAAGTGGTATCAATATTTGTTTGTTTTTGTAGACATGTTTTTAATAATTATATTATCGAAAGCAATTAATGGAGACTTTCAACATACATTTAAGCCATTTGTATTAACTTCAGCGCTTATATATTTCAGTATCATTATTCAATATTTTATAAATTATAAGTTGAGTGACTCTAAAGTAGATATACGGCTGGTAAAAGTATATACGACTGGTAAAAGTATATACGACTGGCTTATCACTGACTGTAATTATTGCGTTGATTTCTACTTTATTACCGTCACAAATTAACTTTTGGGTCTATTTTATCTGTATATTTATTGTGGCGGTTTATCCACTATTGTTCTATAAAGTTTCGGAAGAGAATGCCATTTTCTTTAATCATTTAACAGAACGTTTAAGTTTATTAATTATATTATTGTTTGGTGAAGGGCTTGTATTATTAATTCAAAATATTGAATTAAGCCATGTAAATATTACAGATGCATTATATTTTGTCTTTATCGTTATATTATTTGTGGTTTATACATTGCATTATAAATCCACTGATAAAAATACGCAGTCAAAGACAGGATTTATGACAATGTACTTGCATTTATTTTTAATTTATTCGCTAGACGTCATATTTTTATTGATGAATAAGATGTTAGCGGAGCATCATTTAAATACTGGAGAAATATATGGTTTTGTGATCTTTATTATTCTCTTCTTCGCTTTTGTTTTTGGCAATGTGACGGCCCACAAAACGAAGACGACGCATTAGTTAAACGCTATGAATTGCTAAGTATATGAATGATGTGTAATTATGAATATAAAATTTTGATAGTGTCATAACGTAGTCAATGCTAGGAGTGAAATAATGAAAACTGATATGCAAGCGATGGTTATTCACAAATATGGCAATCACCCCGTACAACAAGAAACTATGCCGTTACCGAGTATGAACCCTTATGAAGTTAGGGTGAAAATAAAAGCGGCCAGTATTAATCCAATAGATTATAAAATTCGCGATGGTGGCTTAAAATTATTATTAAAATTTCAATTTCCTTTAATCTTAGGGAATGACTTTTCTGGCGTCATTACTGAAGTAGGCAGTAAGGTAAAAAACTTTAAAGTCGGCGATGAAGTATACGGAAGACCAAGAAAAGAAAAAATAGGCACATTTGCTGAATATATTGCGATAGATGCCAGTGAGATTGCACTAAAACCAGAACAATTATCTTTTGAAGAAGCGGCGAGTATTCCGTTAGTAGGCTTAACTGCTTATCAAGCATTGAATGACATCATGCATTTGAAAGCTGGAAATAAAGTGTTGATTCAAGCAGGCGCTGGAGGTGTAGGAACCTTCGCAATTCAATTAGCCAAAGCAATGGGTCTATATGTTGCCACTACGGCAAGTGAGCGTGGTTATGAACTTGTAAAAGCATTAGGTGCTGACGAAGTAATTAATTATAAGGCCGAAGATTTCTCACAACGCTTAAGTAATTATGATGGCGTTTTTGATACGCTAGGTGGTGAAAGTTTAGATAAATCATTTGAAATATTAAAACCACATGGCACAATTGCTTCAGTTTCCGGTATTCCGACAATTAAATTGGCAAAACGTTTAAAACTGAATAAATTCAAACAATTATTATTACGCGTTGCCTCTGCCAAATTAGTAAAACGCGCTAAAAAGTATAATGTAAATTATGAATTTTTATTTATGCAGCCGAGCGGTGAACAGTTAAATATTATTAGTAACCTCATAAATGAAGGCAAAATTACGCCAATCATTGATAAAGTGTATGCATTTGAACAAACACAAGACGCGATAGCATATTCAAGTAGTGGTAAAGCTAAAGGCAAGATTATTATTTCTATGGATAAATAATGACTAAAGGTTTGTGATTAAAATGAAAAAATTATGATTGTTAATACAAGTTCAGATTTTTTTGGCGCACATTACAAGAAGACGGGACTTTGGTTAGGCGAATTGGTTCATTTTTATAATTATTTCAATGATAGCAACTATGAAATAGATCTATATAACATAAGTGGAGGCAATACGCCCATTGACCCCGTTAGTCTTAGCCCGGCAATGTTAGACAAAACTACAAAAGCGTATTATAAAGATTCAAACTTTATGAGTTTATTGCAATATGCCCAACCTATCAGTGAAGCCAATCCAAACGATTATGATTGTATCTACTTCACTGGTGGCCATGGAGTAATGTATGATTTTACGGATAATCAGTATATTCAAGAAGCAGTTAAACAGATTTACGATAATGGCGGTATTGTGGCAGCAGTTTGTCATGGTATTGCTGCATTAGTAAATGTTAAAAATGATAACGGTAGATTTTTCATCGATAATAGAGAAATAACAGGTTTTTCCAATACAGAAGAATTGCTAGCCAAACGTAACAAATACGTTCCTTACAAATTAGAAACAAAATTAAAAAGTCGTGGCGCTCAATATAGTAAAGCTACGTTGCCATTTAGACCTTACGTTAAAGTAAGTGACAGGTTAGTAACGGGTCAAAACCCACAATCTCCAAAACAAGTAGCACAAGCGATCGAAGCATTATGGGGTTAAGACTGAAGGTAGTCTGAAAATTGAATTATAAAGTAACCGCGCACACTGATTTAATATTTTTTGTGAATATAGTGCTTATGAAAATTTAATAACTTTATCTTGCTAAACCTCTTTCAAATACCATCTTATTTGAGGGAGGTTTTCATGTGTTCATTTAGATAATAAGTACAAAATAATTTGCTTTATCGTGATGTGAATTATTGCTATAATAGGCGAGTATGTTCAGATATAGATATTGCGTAGGCTACAATTCGAAGTGTTAAATTGTATATTTAAAGCTTAGGTTGGAGTTGTATAAAAAAATAACAATGTATAATGAACTTTTAGATTAGCAACGAGGAGGATATATTGTTGAATCAATTAAAATCAATTCTAGGTTCACTTATCGAACCTTTAACGAAACCCGAAACTTATCAGGCGCTCTTATCAAATCTAATTATGATTATCGTATACATCATCGTCGCGTTCATCGTAATACGCATTGCCAACAAAGTTATTGAACAATTCTTCAAAGTTCAAAATAAAGGCAGAAAAGCTAACAAGAAGCGTTCACAAACATTGGTTTCTCTCGTGCAAAACGTCGTGACGTATGTCGTTTGGTTTATCGTTGTAACAACGATTCTTAGCAGATTAGGTATTAAAGTTGAAGGCATAATTGCCAGCGCAGGCGTAGTCGGTTTAGCAGTTGGTTTTGGTGCTCAAACTGTCGTGAAAGATATCATTACAGGATTCTTTATTATCTTTGAAAATCAATTTGATGTAGGTGACTATGTTAAAATAAATAGTGGTGGTACTACAGTAGCAGAAGGTACCGTTAAATCAATTGGATTAAGATCAACACGCGTTAATACTATAAGTGGTGAGTTGACTGTCTTACCTAATGGTAGCATGGGCGAAATCACTAACTACTCAGTAACTAATGGTGCAGCAATCGTAGCAATACCTATTGCAGTTAGTGAAAATGTTGATAAAGTAGAAGAACAGTTAAAAGAATTATTCACTGCTATGCGTTCAAAATATTATTTATTTATTACTACGCCAGAATTTATAGGTGTTGATTCATTCACAAGAGATGAACTTATTTTACGTATTTCTGCCGAGACAATTCCAGGTGAAGGTGCATCGGGTGCACGTATATTACGCAGAGAGATTCAACATTTCTTTAACGTAAAAGGCATTGAGGTACCGCAGCCAACTATGGTACAAAACGATGCTAATAATCAGTAATTCATTGTAGCTCATGGTGGAGGTGTAAAGAATGACATCACAGTACAACCTTAATGATATTGTAGAGATGAAAAAACAACATGCATGTGGCACAAATCGTTTTAAAATTATTCGTATGGGCGCAGACATCCGTATAAAATGTGAAAATTGTCAGCGCAGTATTATGATTCCAAGACAGACATTCAATAAAAAATTAAAAAAAGTACTTGTATCTAATCAAGTAGCGGAAGATAAGGAGAATAACTAATGGCTTTAACAGCAGGTATCGTAGGTTTACCGAACGTAGGGAAGTCTACACTTTTTAATGCAATTACAAAAGCAGGTGCGCTAGCAGCAAACTATCCATTCGCGACAATCGATCCTAACGTAGGTATTGTTGAAGTACCAGATAGCAGATTAAATGTCTTAACAGATATGGTTCAACCGAAAAAGACCATCCCAACTACATTCGAGTTTACAGATATAGCGGGTATCGTAAAGGGTGCTTCTAAAGGGGAAGGTCTAGGTAATAAATTCCTTTCACATATTCGTGAAGTAGACGCAATTTGCCAAGTAGTGCGTGCGTTTGACGATGACAACGTAACACACGTATCTGGTCGCGTTAATCCTATTGAAGACATCGAAGTTATCAATATGGAACTTGTATTAGCAGACTTAGAATCTGTAGAAAAACGTTTGCCTAAGGTAGAAAAAATGGCACGACAAAAAGATAAAGATGCGGTCAACGAAGTACGTATCTTAACAACAATTAAAGAAGCATTAGAAGAAGGTAAACCAGTGCGCAGTATCGAGTTTAATGATGAAGATCAAAAATTTGTAAACCAAGCGCAACTATTAACTTCTAAAGATATGTTATACATCGCTAACGTCGGTGAAGATGAAATCAACGATGACGAAAATGATAAAGTAAAAGCGATTCGTGAATATGCCGAAAAAGAAGATTCAGAAGTTATCGTGATAAGTGCTAAAATCGAAGAAGAAATTGCTGTCTTAGATGAAGACGATAAGGCAATGTTCTTAGAAGATTTAGGTATTGAAGAACCAGGTCTAAACCGTTTAATCCGTACAACATATGATTTATTAGGCTTAGCAACATACTTTACAGCTGGTGTCGAAGAAGTGCGTGCTTGGACATTTACAAAAGGTATGACTGCCCCACAATGTGCTGGTATTATTCACACTGACTTTGAACGTGGTTTTATACGTGCAGAGGTAACATCTTATGATGATTACGTAGAACACAATGGTGAGCACGGTGCTAAAGAAGCTGGTAAACAACGTTTAGAAGGTAAAGAATATATCATGAAAGACGGAGACGTCGTTCACTTTAGATTTAACGTGTAATATTATAAAGTTTGTTGAACACTTCCTTAAAATAAGGGAGTGTTTTTTTATGTTGTAAATAAAGTAATGTGAGCAGTAAAAATAAATGTTGTTTGCCTTAACTCAATTTTAGTTCCTAATATTAAAGGCGCTAACAGTTATAAAGCGATACGTTGAGGCACTTAGTTTCTATATATAATAATCCCTATAAAAAAGAAGGGAGCATAATATGTATAGAAAATTACGCAACAAAACTATCGCAAGCATATTAACTTTGGTTTTAACATTGTCAGCAGTTGGATACTTCGCCAACGAAGATCATCAATATATAAAAAGCGCAAATGTACAACAAATAAATGAGTACAATCCATTGTCTAACACCGCCGATGCGCGTGGCAAACGTAAACAAGGTGGCGAAATGAAAAATAAGGCGCGAAAAGGTAGTAAGTGGAAAGGTAAATCTAACCCGAGAAGTAATAATACTAAAAAGCATACACCGAGTAAAAAACATAAAGGTGGTAAAAAGACGAAAGGATCTAATAAAAAGAAAAGATAAGGAAGCGTTAAAATGAATCCAGTAATTTTTAAGTACGATAATATAACGCAGCAGATAGAAACGATGTTGCGTTCATTTCACAGTTGGTTAAAAGACTATTACATAACGACTAAGCCCGTTTTAGTAACCTTCACAAAGGACACACTTTATGTGAATGATTGCGTTGAAGACACAATCGTTTTCGAGGATAGTCACAAAATATTATATTCACTTAACGATATTGAAGACTACCGACTCCCGGAAAGTTATTACTCGAAAAGCATTACTGCCGATGACAACGTAGTATTAACGGTTTTATATGATATTTGTCGGGAGTTAGCCATTTTTTATATTGCAGATCGACGACAACAAAACTATGGTGAAATTGTACAGTTTGATAGAGATGAACAAACGATAGCATTTTTACAACAAATGATGATGTATCAATATTATTTTTTGAACTACAAACCAACAGAAAGTGCAATAACGATCAGCTACACACGCCAAGTAGATAAAAGTTTAAAAAAGACGTTAAAGCTTTGTACACAATATATAAAAGAACAATTTGATTTTCCCATGCCGGTCGATATTAAAATTTCAACAACCGACTATGATTTTGCAGGTCAATTTAGTGCACCACATTCACCTTTTGATAAGGCGCTGATAAAAGTAACGGCAAAAGATTTCCAATACTTATTAGGAGAATTGGGACGTTATGACGCCGAACTCAATATATGCCGTATATTGTTACATGAAGTCTTACATTATCAAATATGGGTGGAAAGCCAATGGTTTATAGATGTCGAAGCGGAAGAGCAACAAGTTGAAGAGCTTGAAGAAAAGCACATTAATCTATTTATAGATCGATATATGTAAAAAAAGACCAAGCCTTAGTAGACTTGGTCTTTGATAGTTATTATGAAATAAACCAGCTTGTATCTTTGTCTGGACTTGTATAGTTAGCATCAACATCTTGATCTAACTCAGGTGAATGATATTGATCAGTATATTGCCATAATGCATATTTTCGTGAAGGTTGTGTTTCATTATAGTTAGCTAACCAGAAACCATCATAAGTACTAACAGTGTTAGTTAAATTCTCTTCCATAAAGTTTTGGTAAGAATAAAGTAAAACCTTTTTATTACCTGCGAGGCCTTTCATTTCGTCGTACCAAGCATTTGTACTATCGTCGATGCTGCCAGAAGTTACTGAATTTTGTTCAAAGTCATTGATATAAAAGCTTGCTTTTGGTGCTCTGTTATGTAAAGTTTGTGCTTCATATCTTGCATCATCAGGGTTTTCATACATGCTGTAAGAATAAACACCAAATGGTAAATCGTATTTATCCAACAACTCAGAATTATGTTCGAGTGAAGTATCAATATTTTCAGAACCATATTGTGCACGAATAATAATAAAATCATAGTTGTCTTTTAACTTTTTAACTTGATCCGCAGTCAAGTCGCCTTGCCATTCTGAAATATCTAAAACGCGGTTGCCTTGTTGCGTTGTCCCTGCTTCAGTTTGTACTTTACTTTGATTATTTTTATCTGGATGTTTTTCTAAATATTGTTTATAACCATAACCCATTGTCCCTTTTTGAGCATTTGGTTGTTCAGCAGCATTTGCCGAATAAGATACTAACGCTGTACTTGCTAACGCACACGTTGCTACAATGCCTTTTTTCATTAACGAAACCATATATGTCTCCTTTAATCCACTAAGATTTATGTATTTTAATAATTTTAATTTTAATTAGAACCTATGCTAAAATAATTAAAGACTTTTATCAACTTTACTTATTAAAATATTTAAATTGCTCAACAAAGCATTTTAAATGTTTTTAATTAATGGAATTATTTAATTATGAGGCTACGTAAATGAGCCAGTTTTAACAATTCAAGAACGGTAAACGCATTGTAAAATGTAAAAGGTTATGCTATAATTCTTGATTGTGAGTAATGAAAATTATTCCTTGCCTATTGATTCTTAATAGGCCGTATAGTCCACAAGGAGGTGCAAAGATAAATGAGAACATATGAAGTTATGTATATCGTTCGTCCGAATATCGAAGAAGATGCTAAAAAAGCAGTTGTTGAACGTTTCAACGGCATTTTAGCTTCAAGAGGTTCAGAAGTACTTGAAGCTAAAGACTGGGGTAAACGTCGCCTTGCATATGAAATCAATGATTTCACTGAAGGTTACTACAACATCGTTCGTATTCAAACAGAAGATAACGAAGCTACTGACGAGTTCCAACGTTTAGCTAAAATTAACGATGATATCATCCGTTACATCGTTATCCGTGAAGACGAAGATAAGACAAGAAAATAATTGGGGGCGCTTAAATGATAAACAGAGTTGTTTTAGTAGGTCGTTTAACTAAGGATCCAGAATACAGAACAACACCCTCAGGCGTGAGCGTTGCGACGTTTACCTTAGCGGTGAATCGTACGTTTACCAATGCGCAAGGGGAACGCGAAGCTGATTTCATTAACTGCGTCGTTTTTAGAAAACAAGCAGAAAATGTTAATAACTACTTATCAAAAGGTAGTTTAGCTGGCGTTGACGGTCGCTTACAATCACGTAGCTATGAAAACCAAGAAGGACGTCGTATTTTTGTTACAGAAGTTGTTTGTGATAGCGTTCAATTCCTTGAACCTAAAAACCAAAACAACCAACGCCAAAACCAATCTGGAGGCAACGACTTCCAAGATTACGGTCAAAGCTTTGGTGGTCAACAATCTGGACAAAACACGTCACGTAATAACAACAATTCATCAAACAATAATCAATCAGACAACCCATTCGCTAATGCGAACGGCCCTATTGATATTAGTGATGATGACTTACCATTCTAATTATTAGTGCATAGTTAAACACTATTTTGAGAGAGTTAGGATAAACAATACAATCAATGAACGTATTATAAAAAATCTAATTTGAAGGAGGCAGTTAACCATGGCAGGTGGACCAAGAAGAGGCGGACGTCGTCGTAAAAAAGTTTGTTACTTTACAGCAAACGGAATTACACACATCGACTATAAAGACACAGAATTATTAAAACGTTTTATTTCTGAACGTGGTAAAATTTTACCTCGTCGTGTAACAGGTACTTCAGCTAAATATCAACGTATGTTGACAATCGCTATCAAACGTTCTCGTCATATGGCATTATTACCATATGTTAAAGAAGAACAATAATAGATATTGTATCTGTACAAACCCCGTAGGCTTAGGCCTACGGGGTTATTTTTGTGGGTTTGATGTTGGAAAGTTAGCAAAGTGCGAGAATTTGAGAGGATTTGGGGATAAAAAATGTTGAAGTATAAAAATTAAAGAGGATCGTGAAATGCGACATCACAAGATGAAATAATGAATCATCACCTCTCTATTTAAAATAGCTTATGTAAATAGCAAGGATTACACATATTGCGGCACCAATAGCTTGTACAATAAAAATTGAATAGAAAGTGCTTTTTCTCATTAATTTTAATTTGTTACCTTTAGCTTTTCTATTATTATCCCAACGAAATATTGCTGCCCAAAAATAAGCGTAAATAGGTATAGCAATGATTCCAACTATAATAGCAACTGGTAAACTCATAAAAGTCTCCTTTTTTATATTAGAATATCATAAACATAATTTATTTTTAACAACATTATGTAATTGAAATAGGTGAATGGGATGAAGATGAGGAGCCGTTGGTTGATTTGAAATTAAAATATACTTAGTTTAATGATTACCTATTAGTAGAAGTATTATGGGGTATTTTTTTATGTTAAAATTTACATAATGGAACAATTGTTATAAAGCTTGTTGAAAAGGAGAAAATTTATGAAAACAATTTGGAAACACTTATTGAATTTTGTTTATTTCTTTTTAACCTATTTCTGTTTTCTATTTTTGTTTGAATTAATTTTTGGTGAAAATGATATTTTCTTTCGAACATTACTTTCAGCTTTTATATTTGCATTTATAATGACATTCTTCTGTCTTTTTATAAAAGGTTTTTTAAGAGAGATAACCGTTAATAAAGCAATGATGTTAAACATAAGAATTATGGAGGTGTAAATATTAAAGATAAATTTTTCAAAGCAATTAAAGATGTTATTATTATTATTTTGATTATTTTCTTAGTAGCAACGGTGTTAGATTATATGGATTTAAATATTAGTTTAAATAAATATTGGAGTAAGCTTGGGAATTTAGGTTTAATAAATATTTATGAAAATAATAATTTAAATGGTTTGCTAACGTTAGGTTTTATATTAGCTGGATTATCTTTTATTTATGATATGTTTTTTAAGAAAGCGACTAAAAATTCTAAACAAAAATAAGATAAGTTTAATTAGCTTTAATGGAATATTTAGATTAAATTTGCAAATGCTAGAAAGAAGTAGCTTGTAGAATTCCAAAACAATCAGATAACTTACCATCTCTAAACGGTAGAGTGAGTTTAATAGTTACGGATATATAAATGATAGTGCTCTACTTTAAATTACCAGGAGAAGTCTATGTTGACTATTGAAAAAGGTTTCATTTCAAGAACATTAAAAATATTCTTGTTTAGTATAGGTATAATGATTTTAACTGTTGCAATTACATATAGTATTGATATAAATATGAAAGAAGTCATTAAAAGTATAGATAACGGTATACCTGGATCTGTTAAGAGCTCTTCGGGACTAGAAAGAGTTTTTGAGTATATTGTGAATAACGGAATTGTGGTTCCGTTACAGATGTTTATACTTTCATTAATACCAATTCAGTTTTTATATTTATTTAATTTAATATATAGTTCAATATTACCAGGAATTGTAATGGGTATTGCAATAAAAATTAATGTTTATAAAGCTATAATTATTATCGTACCTATATTACCTCAT
Source organism: Staphylococcus lloydii (assembly GCF_015775975.1). Classification (NCBI taxonomy): domain Bacteria; kingdom Bacillati; phylum Bacillota; class Bacilli; order Caryophanales; family Staphylococcaceae; genus Staphylococcus; species Staphylococcus lloydii. Next base: position 2,500,682 of record NZ_CP064056.1, on the reverse strand, counting down.
ACTACATTAGAGATATTAGGATTTTGTATATTTGCTAGTGCACTGTATCAATTCAATAAATCAATAAGAATTAAGATTAGTGATATATTTAAAAAGGATAGCATTAAATCATTTTATATTGTATGCTGACCATAATAATTTTATATTTGAAAGGAAAAGTTTAGTTTCTGCTTTCACCAAAGATTTTTTAAAAGTTAGTAGTGAAAAAAATTTAGTTGAGAGTCATACTAGAGAAGAAAAGGTCTATCAATTTATGTACAATTATCAAATAGAAAATATTGAATATATTGATAGAGAAAGTAATTTATATAACGAATTTATTTGCCAACAACAAAAAAGAATTCATAAACGACTATTCAGATGTAATATTAAAATAAGGTTGTACTTTCGGATTTTGATAGGCGTATTTCTTATAACAACGCTATTTACGATATTTTTTTCGGATTTGTATTTATTATCAGTTGTAACAATTATTACTCACACTTTAATTTACATACTATGTATTGTTTTTTTGCGAAAATAAATTTTAAATTACATAGAGAAAATGATAAGGATAAAGGTAAGTTGATGAGGTACACACGAAGCTTAAAAAACACACATTTTTAATAATTAAACAATCTATCTTAAATTTATATTTAATAGATAAGCTAACAATGGCAAGTAGCAAATAATTAGCCACTAATCGTGATTTAAAAAATAAGTTGAATTACATACCATATTACATAATTCAACTTATCGGAAGTGGATATATTTCAAAAGATACAGATGGTATAACAGTAACGTCGCCTATCTCTCAGGCGTCAATTTGACGTAGAGAGGAGGTGTATTATTTTGTTAATCTTTTTCGTTCACATCGTTGCGCCAGTCATCAGTGGCTGTGCCATCGCGTATTTTACTTATTGGCTTAGTAAGCGCGATAAATAATTAAACAGGCGACAATAGCCAACACCATAAAAATCCCTTCACTAAGGACATAGTGAGGGAATCGGTGTATTATTGCTAATCTTTTTCGTTAAATGTATTATAACATCATAGTGCTTAGAAATGCAAAATAGTGATTTTGAAATACGTTTATGTAGATATGTTGAGGTTTGTTATGTTATATATATTTTCTACAAATTTTACAGATGATCAAATTTATACTTTTTTAAATGGAAAGAAAAAATAATCAATTATAGGAGAAGTTTAAATGATTATAGGATCACAAGTTACAGAACATAGTTTTTTGTACGACCACGGTGTTGAGTTATTTGGAGCAATAGTTACTCTACTAGCATTTTTATTAACTTTTGCCAATATTAAAAGAACTGATGAAAGGTTAGAACAAGATGAGAAAAAAAGGAATATAAAAACTTTAAAAATGATTGATTTAGCTACACATAAAGAGAGAATGAGTATTCAACAATGGGCATCTATATTTAGAAAGGAAGGGAATGTTGCTACTCAAGAAAAATATAATATATTGTTTTCAAATTATAATATGAATTTTGAAACAGAGAATAAAAAAGCATTTATAGTAGGCGCAATAGCTAATAAATACCAAATTCGTGACTTAGAAGTTGAACTAACACATTATTTAGAAATAATTAAAGATAATTTAAACAATAATCATGTGAATTTAAGTTTGCAATCGTTAGAAAGAGTTAATGAGAAAATAAGTTATTTGAACGAGGCAATTAATTATAGCAAATGGTTTGGTGATACAGAAGTAATTTGTAATATAATTATTGCAGACACAAGGCTTCCAATTGAATCTCAAAGTGAAATAGAAAAAACATATAAGGAATATAAAAACTTTAATAACTTATTAGAAGCTTCAAGTAAAGATTTAATAGATTAAATTAGTGAAATCTACAATTCAAAGATTATAGTAAGCTATATATTGAATTGAGATTACAAAAAGGAGTAGATAAAATGGACATTTTGAGTCGTTACATCGAAGAATTAGATAAAGCAAATGAATATGTGAGCAATAATAAATATAGTTTGAATATGAGTGATACAGAAAAAGTTTATTATAATGCGGCAATTAGAAGTATAAGGGGAGATATAAAACAAACAAATAAATACATGTTACAGAATTTAGATGAGTTATCAAAAGAGGATATTAAGGAGATTTTACAAAAGATAGTTGAAATTGAAAGTAAATTTTCTTAACTGTATATTATGTACAGTTAAACTATCTATAAAATAGGCATTATGTAAACAAAGGATTGGTTAAAAGTGGAAGATTTATTTTTTAAAGATGAAGATGTAATTAAAGTGATTAATGAAGTAGAGATTTATATTACAAAAGATTTAAATAATAGCCAGGACATACAAAAACTCAAAGAAAATCATCTTTTTTTAGCTATTTATGACATAGCCCACACTTTCTATCTTAACTATATCGACATAAATAATTGTGTGACTATAAGTAGTGCTAGAACTTTATCTAGGAAACTATATGAGTTATTACTTTATTTAAAATATATATTAGAAACAGACAGTGAATCAAGAAAAAGGGCAGAAAGATATTTTTCGTATAATGAATACGAAAAGGTTAGAGTATTAGTGTCAAATGCAAAAGATGGAGGTTTTAGTCAACAAGATATAATAAATTTAGAAAGCAAGTTGACTAATTTAAAGAAATTGTTCATAAAAACTTTTAGTAATTCAAAAATAAAAGTAAATAAAGTAAACGATATAAAAAAATGGTACATGGAAAAAGGTACAAGTAATAAAAAAATAGGTAATATTGAATTGCTATCAAAGTATTTAAACATGGATTATTATTATCAACATATATATAGAAGTTTTTCATCAGATGTTCATTCTATTGGTAATGAAAAAAATAAAACTATCTATATACTTGCAACAAATCTTTATATTAGTAATAGAGAAATAGAGGGATTTTATCAAGAATCTTCTTTATCTAGCGAAATAGAATTATCTTCATTTACAAATTATATTGTATCTAGATTCATTGAATTATGCTGTGACTTTACTAATAAAAAGGAATTGTGGTCTGGTTATAAGCAAAAGTTTGAAGAATACTATAATAATAAATGGAATTATAAACAAATTACAAATGACTAATTAGAGCACACCCTAATGACACAAAATCAAGAGGCAGTTACAAGTACCTTTAATAGTGTAATTAGTGTGTATTAATTATTATGAATTTTGTATCTTCCATTAACTCTATAGCTTTACATATATTAACTTCTGTACTAAATGCATCATAATGATAAACTTGAACTTATTTTCTTATAAATTTTTTCCATAAAAGTTAATTTTCAATGCAATATTACCTTTCTTAGTGTCTGTTTTTTAATTTTTAAGTGTTTGTAATAATTTAGATACTAAAGATTTTACGATTTGAAAAGATTTTGATATTAAAGTTTTAATTACTTTATAAATATAATTAACTATTTTAGATAAGTAAGCTATCATATAATACAGTAAAATTAATAAAACCAACATTGATAAAAGAAGAAGGATTAAAAAGGCTATATTAGGATAACTGTGAGAAATTTGACTAAATCCAACAAAGAAATACCAAAGCGCTATTGGTAAAGACGATACCGCAAGGAGAATAGATTCAGTCCAAATAATTTGCCTATCTTTAAAATATTTCTTTTCTCTAGTATCATTTTTATCTTCCAACCACTTTTCATCAACTTCTTGGTAAAATGAAAAAATTTTAAACATGGGTATAATAATCATATTTACTAATAATGGTGCAATAATAGTAAGACTTGTTTTAACAATACTTGTTGATTGATATACAAAAAAATACATACTTAAAGGAAAGATCATACAAACAATAAAAGAAATCATTGCAAACCAACCACTTGTAATGTTGAGCCTACCGTTTGTAATTACTTTTCTTAATTTATCAATAATACTATCTATTTTTTTATCAATGACTTTATACATCTAATTTTAACTCCTAATAATTTTCTTTCTCTTTTATAACACGGTATACAGTAGAACGACTTACCCCTGTTTGTTCAGTAATCTCTTCATCAGTAAATTTTTGTTCATCATATAAGAATTTGATTTCTCTTTTTTTAATCTGGCAATGAAGGTCTTCCGCCTTTTCGCCCTCTTGCTCGTGCTGCTTCTATACCTTTCTTCGTACGCTCACTTAATAAGTTAGTTTCAAGTTCCGAAAATGCACTCATCATTGTAAAGAACATCTTATCAATCGCATCTTTAGTCGATACATTCATATCTATAATATGTAAATCAATGTTGTTTTCATCTAGCCACTGTGATAACTAGATTAATTGTTTTGTTGTACGTCCAAGACGATCTAGTTTATAAATAACTAGGACATTTCCTTCACGTTAATAATCCAAACACTTATCGAGTTCTGTTCTTTTAGTTTTACGCCCACTTGCTTTCTCACTAAAGATACGTTCACAACAATATTTCTCAAGTGTATCAATTTGTCCATCAAGACTTTAATCCTGTGTTGATACACGCGCATAACCAATTTTAGCCATTTGAATAACACCTTTTCTAATCATTTTACGGGTACTTATTCTCGATGCAAATAAACACGTCTTTCATAGTCTAAAAACTCATATTTTTCAATATTTATGATACATTGATTATAACACAAGTTTAAAGAGTTAAATATCCAAGCAAATCCCCTTGATATTTAGTTAAGAGGATTTGTGTCAAAAACGAATATTTAATAAACATTCGTTTTTACAATAATTGTAAGGTTTAAAAATATTAGTATAATTAGCGATAATTCGTGAAGATGGTAACAGATATATTTTGAATCACAATAAACATACACTACATATTAAAGTAAATGAATTTTATTTATTTATCATCTAATTTATCAATGGGGGTTAATAATGAAAAAAATAAATAATGAATTATTTTTAATAGAATTAAGCATTTCTGATTTGAAAGAATACTATTATTGGAAATATATAGATCCATTACAAAATGCAAAAAAATGGAACGGCCCTTATATCGAAGAGGATGCCTATACATTTAATGAATTCAAAGAAAATTATATTAAGAACCAAAAAATTTATGAAAATGTATTATCGCCTTTAGCTATAAAGTATAACAATGAATTTATTGGTGTGGTAACAGCTTACTGGAAGGATATGAGCTCCAGATGGTTAGAGTGTGGTATCGTTATATATAAAAGTACTGAGTGGGAGAAGGGTATAGGCTCTCAAATATTTAGTGAATGGGTTAATTATCTATTCGCTAAAACTGATGCTAATAGAATAGGTATAACTACATGGTCTGGAAATATTAGAATGATGAAAATTGCTAGTAAGATAGGAATGATAGAAGAATCACGCATACGTAAGGGGAGGTTAGTTAGAGGGGAATATTACGATGCTATACAAATGGGTATCCTAAGGGAAGAGTGGCGAATATCTTAAATATTCGCCACTCTTGTTATGAATTTTAAAATATATATTGATAACAAGCTTGCACACTCATTAAGAAAAATATAACAACATCATTTATATAATTACCTATTATTAAATAAATGGATGCTATAGCAGAAGATAATTGTACACTTATACTAGCTAAAGCTGGATAAGAAGCTGTGTAATTTTCTTCCATTATCAAAATAAAAGGGAAATGGTGTTATTTGTATCGTGCTATTGATACAGATGGTCATACACTAGATATTTGGTTACGCAAAAAGCGAGATAATTACTCAGCATATGCGTTTATAAAACGCCTCGTTAAACAGTTTGGCAAACTTCAAATGGTGATTACAGATCAAGCACCTTCAACGAAGGTAGCAATGGCTAAAATAATTAAAGCATTTAAACTTAATCCTAATTGCCATTATATAGTTAATTTACAGAAAATTAACTATATTACAATATTTATTCAAAACTAGTGTTTTAAACTTAATGTGTAGCATAATAATACATATTAAAGGAGTTATTAATTTATGAAAATCTTCAATAGGTTAGCAACTATTTCTGTAGCAAGTGCAATTGTGGCGGGTACGGTATTTGGGAGTGCACAACCAACTTATGCATCAGGTGGAGGACAAGCTTCAAATCAAAATGATGAAGTTTCATATATGGGAAATACTAAAAATCCTAAAAATGTGATTTTCCTTGTGGGCGATGGTATGGGACCTTCATATAACTCTGCATACCGTTATTTTGCAGATAATCCCGAAACAAAAGAAATGGACAAAACAGCCTTCGATGATTATTTAGTAGGTAACCAACGTACAAATCCAGATGATCATAAAGAAAATGTAACGGATTCAGCTGCAGGAGCAACTGCTTTTAGTTCTGGTCATAAAACATATAATGGTGCGATTGGTGTTGATGGAAATAAAAAGGATACTAAAACTGTTTTAGAACAAGCCAAAGAAAATGGTAAGTCAACTGGACTTGTTTCTACTGCTGAACTTACGGATGCTACACCAGCAGCTTATGCGGCACATGTGGATGATCGTGATAAAAAAGATGAAATTGCGAAACAATTTTATAATGATAAAATAAATGGCCAACACAAAGTGGATGTACTACTTGGTGGCGGTGCTGAATATTTCGGAAAAGAGAACGGTAACCTCACAAATAAATTCAAAAAAGATGGTTATGACATTGTGAAGAATAAATCACAAATGCAAAATTCTAATAGCAAGCAAATACTAGGTTTATTTGCAGATAATGATATGCCTTTACAAATTGATGCACCAAAACAAAATCCAAAACTTGTTGATATGACAGATACTGCTGTTAATAAATTGAAACAAAATGATAAAGGATTTTTCTTAATGGTAGAGGGTGCTTCAATTGATAAATCAGGTCATCCTAATGATGTTACTGGCGTAATGTCTGAAATGCAAGGCTTTGAAAAAGCATTTGACCATGCAATGCAATACGCTAAAGAAAATCCAGATACTCTAGTCGTTGCGACTGCTGACCATTCAACAGGTGGTTTATCTATTGCTAAGGGTAAAGATTATGTTTGGAATCCAGATGCGATTCACTCAATGAAACATTCTGGTTCTTATATGACAAAGCAAATTGCTAGTGGTAAAGACGCTGCAAAAGTTATTAAAGATGGTTATGGATTTGATATAAAACAAAATCAAATTGATAAAATTAATAAAGAAGCTAAAAAATTAAAAGATCTCGATGAAGATGACAAAAAATATGAAGATCAATTACAAAAACTTCAAGATGCAGTACAAAAACCAATTAACGATAAGTCTAATACTGGATGGACAACGAATGGTCATACTGGTGAAGATGTAAATACTTATGCATTTGGTCCAGGTAGTGAACGCTTCCGAGGTAACATTGATAATACAGATAATGCCAAAAACATCTTTGATTTTTTCAAAAATGATCAATCATCTTAATTAAATTTCATAACTAAGAAAACAAATAAAACACTTTCTCTAAGTTCACATTACAATGTAATCATTAGGGAAAGTGTTTTTGTTCGCTTTTAAAGTCGATTTCATTAAATCTGTTAAAAAGCAAATGAATATCAATATGGGTACACCCTAAATAAAATAGTTACATTAAACTTTTTCAAAATACTAATAAAAAATAGTATAATTTTACAGTTTGGTACATCTAAACCAAGTATATTAAAAACACCTCACAACTTAATGAGAGGTGCACAACGGTTTTATTAAAAATGTTGAAACACTTTATTTTTTCAACATTTTCAAAAACTCTAATGAAAAAGAGTAGGCATCTCCTGGCCAACGAGAGGAAATATAATGACGGTCTTTAACCACAAATCCTCTATTTAGATTTTCATAAGAATCTCTTAGTAATCCCATATTTCCTTTTTTGAAATTTTTTTTATTCGTTAATGCATTAATAACTTCATCTTGAACTGTTTGTGTATAGGTTCGATAATAATCTCCGACTCGATTCTTTGTTAAGTAATAAGCCATTAACTCTTGTCTCTTTAATAGCCCTGTTGTTTTATAATCTGAAATAATTGATTGATCCGTGACAAATTGCCCCAACTGGTTTTTTTTCTTCAAAAAAAGAACGAACTTTATCTTGTAAAACAGTAGACTCTAAATAATCTTTCATTCCAGAGTCATGGCCTCCAGGTAAAATAAGCCCATCAAACATTGTTACATCAATATTTTCATATTTAATTGGATTATTAAATTGACGATTTTGTAACATATCATTATAAGTATTTATAGCGTCTTTACTAGCTATTAAGGCCCATTTTAAAGATCCCAATCCCTCTCCTGTTAACATTCTATTATCAGCTCTACCATTTTTACCATTTGGTGTAGCAAAAATAACTTGGATATTGTTCATTATTAGAATTGACCAGGGAATGGCTACTTCAGTTGGATCAAAATCTGTATTTGGAATCGGTATAAGAACTTTCATCAGTTTATCCCTTCTTTTATCATTAACAGAATTATGTGATATCACTTTCCTGTGATTCTTACATATGTTAAACCACTAATTAAGATCTTCATAGCCAGATTTATAGTAAACAAACTATTCAAATAGTTTTTATATTTTTAATTCACGTTTGATAAAATTTAAACTAGCTTCATGCAAATCCTCTAACGCTTCTTTCTCAATAGGGAAATGAGAGCCGTTCCGTAATATAACTTTTTTTACTTTCACTTTTGAAATATTATCTAAAACTAAATCACTTAAATGTAGTGGACTCCATTTATCTTTTTCTGGTTGTGTCAATAAAATCGGACATATATTAAAATCTTTAGGCTCTATATCAGGTTGATAATTCATATAACTATGAATAAATTTCATTGTTACACTAATACCAGCAGAAGTTTCATCTTTTAACAAAACATCCAAACAACGTTTATTATTAACTGAAGCCCACATTTTTGAAGAGGTGCTCAATTTCATTTTCCTTCTACCTAATCCAATTTTGGTTTGTATACCTGCAAGTGGCACTCCAATTTTAGCCCAAAATGCATTATTAGTTGTTTCTAAACGAACTTGACTTTTACGTTGATCTAGAAATGTCATACCAATAATACCTTTAACTTTCTTATTTTTGGATGCCACGTGATAAGTTTCCATTCCACCTGCAGAAAGACCATATAAAAATATCGGACGGTTGTCTTTTTCTAGTTCAGCATCAATTAGGTCACTGCCACACTGTACCCAATCATCATAAGAAATAGTCATTTGAGGATTTACCTTTGTCACTCCATATGTCGGCATATCAACTGAAATAGTTTCGAATCCTTCTTTCGCCATTGGTCCAGCAAAAATCATTGATATTTGTCGAGCATTACTACCTACTCCATGAAAACAAATGATTTTTGCCTTTGCATTTTTATTACGAAATGTATCAAGATGGATTTTATTTTCTTTCCAATTCCATATTTCTTCATTTGGCTCATAATCACTTGTAAAATGAAGTTCTTTAGGTAAAAATGTTTGAAAATCTTTCCAAGCTTGTTGATTTTGATAAGTTGTCATATTTACCTCCAATTGAATTTTTATAATATATTTGTTAGGAATATATTAACAATCAGAAATATAAGACTCATTAACATTTGATAATAGATTAGAGTTCTTTCCGAATTCTACTCAATGATTCTTTTGTAATTCCAAGGTAAGAAGAGATAATGTATTGGGGGATTCGATCTTCTAAATGTGAGTAGTTCTTTTTAAAATCTAAATAACGTTGTGATGCATCTAGGCACTGGAAATTATATTCTCTTTTCATTTTGTACATAATTATATTTTCTAAAAACTCACTATAAGCTTTTGCTGTTTCTTTATAAGAAAGTAAAATGTTTTTAAAATCATTTCCTTTAAAACGAAGACAATGCAAATCTTCTAATGCTTCAAAAACCTCAAAACTACTCGATTGAAATAATGATTCTCCCATCATGTAGTCATTTTCAGATATTAAAAGTTTAGTAATATCATTTCCTTTAATATCAATATAATAACTTCGAGCCAGACCTTTTAAAATAAGATAAACAAAATCAAGCTTATCATCCAAATTTAATATAACTGAGTTTTTAGAAAATGAAACTTCTTCTGCTATATTTGTAATCTCATTAATAACTTGTGAATTAATATTTTCAACATCTTTCATAGCGTGACTAATAATTTTTTTCTTTTCTTTGAAACTCATCTTATCCCTCATTTTGAGACCCTAATTTATTTAGTTAACATAATAGACCTTTATCAGAACTACACAAACATCTTCTGTAAAAAACCTCTCTTACGTTCTTTCAATTACTCAATTTTTCTTCCATTTCCTAAATTCCCAGATACTCATGTTTTGCAATTTGTTCAATTCTTCTTTAGCATTCTCAAGCCTATTTGAAAGTATTTCATATTCTTCTTTCAAATCTTCGTGTTTATAACCTAATTCATTATACTCATTCTGTAAATCAGTATAAGCAAGCTGTGTTTCACTTGCTTCATTGTCATTATCTATAAAATGTAAGTGTTAGCTTATTTCCGATTTTTACGTTTGATAATGTACATACCTACTAGAATGCCTAATGGTATGCCTAAAAATGGTGTAGTTATGATGCTAACAAGGATAATTGAAATTACTAATACAGTAATGTTATAAGTGTTCATTTCTAAATTTAAAAATTCATTGTATTTATTTCTTATGAAAACTTTTACCTTATTGTTGTCATCTCTGCTAAACAATTCTCTTAGTTTCAAAGTTGAACCTCCTCATGAAGTGATTGTCATTAATTAAAACGTGCCATTTTAATGCTATCATGCTTCATTGAGAGGTTTGATAATTGCTAGCAACTAGTAAATTATTTACTTGAAAAAGTAAAAGTTACTGAAAAATTATTAATATGAAGAGATTTAAAATTATTTATAAATCCATTCACTTATGATTTCACCAACTTTTTCTGGATTATCGATGTATATATCGTGGCCTGAATTCTCTACTAATTTATAATTTAAATTACATTCATTTTCTATGATATTTATTTTATACTCTTCGATTTCTTTAGATTGGTTTTCAGGTAAAAGAATTAATGTATCTGTACTATTCAACATTTTTAAATAACTACGTTTGAGTTGTCTTCTTAATTTTAATAAATTAATAGTTGCATCTATATTGACTGATAGACAATATTTTTGTTTGTTTAAATTAAAAATCATTTTTGCAACGCTAGCTCTTTTTATATTTTTTGACCAAAACATATAATCTTCTTTTTCATTTAATAGATATTCATCTAAGCTGCTGTATTCTGAAGAATCAACAAAATTTATTAAGTCTGCTATTTCATTTTTTAAACTATATTCGAAATCATCTAAATTCACAATACCGCCGTCTAATAAGATGATTTTTTTAATATATGATATATGGTGTTTCAATAGTAATACTATATCAGCCCCTAATGAATGCCCCATAAGAATAAAATCTTCTTTTATGTCAATTTTACTATCAAACCATTCTAGTAAGTCTGAAATATTATTAACTTCAACATCGTATTCTCCACCTATGCCGGGTAAATCGATTTGCTTTAAATCGATATTTTTAAGGTTCGCTTCTAAGTCTTTTGTAAATAATTTATTACTTCCTAAACCGCCTAAAAAATAAATTGTTTTCAGTTTAATCACCTCGATCTATGAAATATGATAATTGTTCTGCTATGAAACAATATTTTTAAATACATCAGAACATAAAACAGAACTTTAAAATCATCATCTTAGAGGTTAAATGCGTTTCTTCTCGTCATATAATATACCTACACCGTAACCGCTCGTTGAAACTTCGTAATCAAATTTAATAATTTCAATATAAGGATTTTCTTCCAAAAACTCATTCACTTTTTTATTCAAACCTTTTTCTGTCATAGTGTTAAAACAAACAAATTTCATAGTGTACCTCCTTAGTTATTTATGATCTTTCAATTGCTTATTATGCATTATATATGTATAAAGCAATAAAGTAGTCAGCGAAGTAAAAATAATTAATGAACATATTGATAAACTGATTGCTATTAAATTATTTTTCGTCACTATAGTATGTATAGACATTATTATGAAAAATATAAATATTGGTAATGATGACACAAGTGGTGCTTTGTTGTTATTATTTCCTCGGAAATTATTATCTTCCAAATATGAGCCTCCTTAGTAATAAAAGTTAAACGTTCAAAAACTTTTAATTATCATAACAATAACATATTGTTCTTTTATAAAAGTAATCACTTTGTTCTTACATTAACCTAATCGCATTTAAACAATCATTTAATTAAAAAATCTCATTTAATAAGCCTCCAAAAAGTATTGTTATTCATACAGCAGTGTCTTTATTTATAGTGTATAGTTAGTTAAGGTAATCAGGGAAATGTGAAAAATTAAGTTGGCAGTCCCAATTCAAAATATACTTTGCCAGCAACCTTCCTCCTCTTTTGTGCCTTAAAATATGATTAAGAATGGAGAAAGTCGGATGACAAATAGCGATGTAACTAAATATAAATCTTTATCATTATTTAAAAAAACGTTCCCTTATATACCAAATGAAGCAATTGAAATAGAAATATGGAACACAGAATATGAAGCTATGAATCTCTATATGAACGGTAAATATTATAAGAGCAGATTGGCTAAGAAAACACCGAAGAAAGCAGGGTATTTTGTGGCGATATGGCATAAAAACCCAGAGAATAAAAACGTACCATTTAAATATGAAGAATCTCCCGATATATTGGTCATTAATGTCATTGATAACAATCATAAAGGACAATTTAAATTTCCTAAAGACATGTTGCGCAACAAAGGTATAGTACAATCTCAAAATTATAAAGGTAAGATGGCTTTGCGTGTTTATCCAGATTGGGAGCAACAATTAAACAAAACTGCTTTAGCAACACAGAAATGGCAAAGCAAGTACTTTGAAGATTTGTCTGACGATGATTGATATTCATACACCAGTGACTTTAATTATGGTGCAGAGTTCGTTAAGATAAACATGGAAATGTAAAAACACAATTGGGTTGGTAGTCCCAATGCAAAGTATACTTTGTCAGTAACCTTCCTCCTCAGGTCGTCCATCATTTCTGAATAAATTTTTGAGGAGGGCGACATCATGGAGCTATCAATATTCCATAATGGCCAATTTTTCGTTGCACTTGTTGAGTATAAGACAGAAGGGAAGTCTAAATTTATTAAATATACTTTCGGTACAGAACCAGATGATGAACAAATATTAATTTTTATTCATCAGAAGTTGTTGCCGTTGCTAAATGCTACGCAAACGACGGTAAATACTAAAGTAAGGAAGAATAAAGTTAACCCTAAACGTTTACAAAGACAAGTGGCTAAAGCGCAAAAAGCACCCAAAGATATAACTAAGGCGCAGTTGGCGATTAAGGAAGAACAACAACTGCACAAGAAACAGCGCAAAAAATTGAATAAGGCTAAAAAAGATGCCTTTATAGCTCGAAAACGCAAGCTTAAGCGTCAAAAAGCGAAAGCCAAACATAAAGGTAAATAACAAAAGCGTCTAGCATTTCTGCTAGACGTTTTTTAATTGGGATATTAATTCGTCCAAATTATTTATAAAAGGTATGTTACTAGTTGGCATAGCTTGGTGATTTGCTTTATATATTGCATGCATATCAGCATTTTTAGCAGCTTGATAATCGTTTTCGAAGTTATCACCGACAAATAAACATTCATGCATTGCGAAACCGAGTTGTTTTGCGGCTTTTTCAAAAATTAAGGGATTTGGTTTTTTAATATTTTCTTGCTCTGATATTAAAATAGTATCCATATATGTATCCAGTTTTAGTGCATTGATATTATGCAGTTGAAAAGGAAACTTGCCATTCGTGATTATCCCTAATTTATAATTATTTGCTGTTAATTCGTCTAATGTTTCGTATAAATATGGAAAAGGGACACAATAATCACAAAAAGTAGTTATATAGTCTTCTAAAAGTTCATCCTTTGTTAGCCCTCGAATATTAAAATATTCAATTAACGCCGCATAAACTTTATCTTTCCACACGTATCCATTGTTATCAAAATCCATAAACTTACTTTTAAATTCAGCTTTTGATACAGGGGTTAAATAATCAATGTATCGGTCATATTGTGCGTCAGTAAAACTCTCTAGAGATGCTTGCCTATTCAATAACGTTTGATCCAAATCGAAAATGATTGCTTTAATCATATGCCCTCCTAATTTTTAGGTTTAGTTTATTATGTACGTGTTAAGATTGAAAATTAAGTTCAAAAGCAATATAACTCAAATTAATTTATACAGAGAAAGGTTTTAAATTAGTTTATTATTATAATTTTAAGATAACCGAGTTGTAAAAATTAAATAAATATTTTATATTATATATAAGGTTCAGAATTGTAGTCTTTGGCTACAAATACAAAATGCTCAAGATGCATCATTATCCTCGATTAAAACTTACATTAAAAATAAAAACACCAGGAGATACAACATGAAAACAATTAAATCACTTTCTTTCTATTCAACTATTATGCTTCCATACATATTATCAAGCCTATTGCTTTTTTTCACTTTTATGTCTAAAGATACTTATATTGCTAAGGAAACTGACACGGTCAAAGCGATGTTAGGTTTGGATACGAACGCATTTAATATTGTGATGATATTAACTTTGACGATTTCAAATTTAATAATTTTTTTTGTCGTATTTTACATACTAAAATTGTTTATTTTCTTATTTGATAGAGCAAAAGTTACGCACAATAAGCACTTATTTTTCTCATTACTGATTGGATATACAGTGACTAACCTCTGCGCATTAATCATAAATGACTTCTTAAATTTGTCTATAGACAGTGTTGGTAAATATACGCCATTCATAGATTTAATCATTTTTACAGGTCTATATTATTACTTCAGTAAATTAAAGAAGATAACCACTATTTTATTTATGATTAAACTCTTAATAGGTTTGCCAGGGGTGTTAGTATGATTAAAAATTTTAAAAAGGTTGTTAAATCGTCACAAGGTAAATGGATTTTAGTCAGTGCACTTATTTCAGTGTTATTAATTTATTTTGCAGTCAACAAACTAAATACTTTGAATCATTCGAGTAAAGGTCAAGATTATAAAACGTACCGTGTTGAAAAGGTAAAGGCGCTTAAATTGCAAGGTAAGGCGAGTCCGAAGTTAATCAAAACATATAATAATAACAGTCAAATTGGTACATTTATAAGTACAAGCGTTACAGATGGGCAAAAAGTTAAACAGGGAGAACCATTAATAAACTATAATATTTCCCAAAGTAAACGCCAACAGCTCGTACAAAAAGTAGAAGAAGCACAGGAAAAAGTGAATGATGATTATGAAAATATCAATATAGAACCGCATAATAATGATTTGCAAAAGAAATTAACGCAAGATCAAGTAGCGTTAAGTGAAGCGAAACAACAGTTAAACCAACATGATAAACAAGTGAACGACAGTATTTATGCGGCTTTCGATGGCAAAATAGATATTCAAAATAATAGCAATTTAGCCGATGGTCAACCGATACTCCAACTCGTCTCAAACGAAGCTCAAATTAAATCTAAAGTTTCCGAATTTGATTTGGAATCAATTAAAGAGGGAGACAAAGTAGATATAAAAGTTACCAATAATGGTAAAAAAGGTAAAGGTGAGATTAAAAAAATTGCTGAGACACCTAAGAGTTATGAACTAAAAGCAAGTGAGCCTGTTGCTTCAAGTCCGGCAAATGATGACAAAGATGCTACAACGTCACATGAGAATCCTGTCGATGCGGACCGTCAGGGAGAAAATGATGCAGAAGTGTCAAAATATACGGTGATAATAGATAATATAGATATTCCATTACGTGCAGGCTACTCTATAGATATTAAAGTGCCTTTAGAGGCAATTAAATTACCAAGCGCAGTATTAACAAAAGATAATCGTGTATTTGTAGTGACTAAAGATAGCAAAGTAGAAAAACGTGAAATTACTATAGATAAAATGAATGGAGAAATTTTTGTAAAAAAAGGATTGAAATCGGGTGATAAGCTAATAGTAAATCCTAAAAAGACACTAAATGATGGGGACAAAGTTGAGGTGTCTTCATGATACAACTTGTAGATATTAATCGTCATTTTAAAAATGGTAACGAAGAAATTCATATTTTAAAAGATATTAATTTTCACATAACAGAAGGGGAATTTATCGCTATCATGGGGCCTTCAGGCTCTGGTAAGAGTACCCTTATTAATATTTTAGGATTTGTAGATCGTGGTTATGAAGGTGAATATCTTTTTAACGGAGAAAATTTCAAAAATACTTCGGATAATCACCTAGCCAAAATAAGAAATAAAACTGTTGGCTTTGTATTTCAAAATTTCAAACTGATTCAAAATAATACTATTTTGGAAAATGTCAGTATACCTCTTGTTTATGTTGGTTTAAGTGCTCAAGCGCGCAAAAGCCGTGTCATACGAACATTAAACGATGTAGGGTTGTATGATAAGGAAAACCTAGTCCCTAATAAATTATCGGGAGGTCAGCAACAACGTGTAGCGATTGCGCGTGCAATTATTAATAATCCTAAATTTATTATTGCCGACGAACCTACGGGTGCGTTAGATTCCGAAACTTCTAAAGATATTATTGAATTATTTATCAAATTAAATAAATCGCATAAAACAACGATAATTTTAGTTACGCATGACCGTAAAGTTGCTGATAGAGCGGACCGTATTATTCACATTCTAGATGGTCGCATCCAAAGAGAAGAGGCGGTTGAATGAAAAATATATCTAATATTATTATGACTTCGATTAAAGCAATTTTAAAAAATAAGCGACGTAATATTTTTACGATGATAGGTATTATTATCGGTATTTCGGCAGTTATTACTATTATGTCGTTAGGTAATGGCTTTAAAAAGACAGCCACTGATGAATTTTCAAAATCTGGTATCAGTAAAGATTCGGCACTTATTGAGTATTTGACTGAAAGTGGAGAAGCGGCGCAGAAAAATCCATTTAGCCAGCAAGATATTGATATAGCGAAACAAGTAGATGGTGTTACTGAGGCAAAAATTAAAATTGATGATAATCAAAGTTACAATGTAAAAGCGACAAATATTATGAATAAAGCGGAACCGCTTTTAGATTTAAGTGTTGCCACGAAGAAGAAAATAGAAAAAACAAAACAAGGTAAAGGATTCAGTACACTCGATAATAGTTTGAGGAAAAAGGTTGTTGTGGTCAATGATGAAATTGCACATGGCACTTTTGAAGAAAATGCTATAGGACAAACGTTATATATAGATGGACAAGGATTTGAAATTGTCGGCATTGCTAACGACCCATTACATACCGCCAATGTATTTATGCCAACAAAAACATTTGAACGCTATATGGATAACTTAGCGCAAGACTATCCTGGATTACAATTAACATTAGCAGAAGGCGTGCAGAAAAAACATACGGCTAAGAAAGTTGCCGATGAATTAAACAAAAAAGGTAGTGGCATAGGTGAAGGTAAATATAGCTATGAAGACAATGAAAAGATTTTAAAAGAGATCACACAAATATTTAATAGTATTACTTATTTTGTAGCGGCAGTCGCAGGCATTTCGCTATTTATCGCAGGCATAGGCGTGATGAATGTTATGTATATTTCAGTTAGTGAACGTACAGAAGAAATTGCTATACGCCGTGCTTTTGGCGCAAAAGCGCGAGACATAGAATTTCAGTTTTTAATAGAAAGTATAATTCTCTGTGTGATGGGTGGCTTAATAGGTCTCGCTTTAGGTATAGCGATTGCTGAAATTGTTGCAGCTGTGACCCCAGATTATATTCAGAGTGTCGTCAGTCTAACCTCTGTATTGATTGCAGTGGGTGTTTCGACATTTATCGGCGTTATTTTCGGATGGGTGCCAGCACGTTCAGCGGCTAACAAAGAACTCATAGACATTATTAAATAGCAATATTTATTGTAGTAAACAATCCCCTTAATCTATATTAAGGGGATTTTGTAATATAATGAGAGTATTAATAGAATATAAAATTTAGTATGTAGTCATTTTATAAAATAATGATGTATAAAACAGGAGGATTAATTATGAAAGATAGATTGTTTAATTGTCCGGTTGAAGCGATTATAAGTTTAATTGGAGGCAAGTATAAACCTATTATTTTGTGGTATTTACTAGATGATACGTTAAGATTTAATGAATTACAAAAACGTTTACCACAAGCAACACCTAAAATGTTAAGTCAGCAATTGAAAGAGTTACAACAAGAGGGTTTTATTGAAAAAGTTATTTATCCAGAAGTACCTCCAAAAACAGAATATTACATTACAGAATATGGCAAAACGCTGGAAACGATTTTAAATGAAATGTGCAATTGGGGCGAAACATATATGGGCGATTATATCGTAAAAAATGAAGATCAATAATTCGGTATAGTTACTTTTTTGATAGTAACTTACAATAAAGTGCATTCTTCTCAAGAAAATAGGTCGGTGATATGCTTATTTCGAATTTAAAAAGAGGAGAGATAGTATGTTACATGAGATTAACTGGCCACAAAAATGGCTGCCAGGCATGACTGATAATTTCGCTTCCAATGAAATTATAGTGAAAGGCTTAGTGTTTGAAAATGTTATAGAAAACCTTATTGATACTTCAAAATGGGAGCAATATTATGCTAATAGTAGTGACATAAATATGTATAATCAAACATCACCCAAGTTACAACAAGATACACGGTTCAAATTTAAAACTTTTGGTTTTGATATAGAAGCGGAAATGGAAGAACTTGATATCGATGAAAATGTAGCTCGCATCGCTTGGCATGGTTGGAACAACGAAACAGGAGACAATTTTTTAGACGTCTATCACGCATGGCTTATAGAAAAATTACCGCAAAACAGATTGAGAATTTTAACACAAGAATCCCAAATTGGCGCACCTGCCCAAGCAATGGCACAAGATGAGAGTCATCCAATGATTAATGGACATCAAGATTGGTTAGACTGCCTAGCAAAATTTTCAAAATAACTAATGTTGCCCTCTACAATTCAGTTGTGGAGGGTTCTTTTATACTTGCGAAGTGCTACGCTATTGGATGTGTTTAATGTCTTTAGAAGTGAATATACATTTTTATACATAACAATTGTGAAATAAAAATTAAAACTTAAAATATTTAAGGAATATTCAGAATATTATTGTTGAGAATAAATTAAAATAGTAATATGATATACATATTGTTTTTTTAGGATGTTTTATAAGTATTGCTATGAAAAATAGTAGCTACTCTATAAATGTATTGAATATTTACATACCGATTGAATACATCAGCGGTATTAGTATATTTTAATTCCAACTATTTCCATACGAATAGTTTTATTTAAAGTTTGATAATGTGTCTAACTTCTCTAATATGTGGATGAAGTTTTTTTATTTTAAAAATAATGGAATTAAAGCCATTTTCGTAGAGTGAGAATAATCGTATGAACTAAAGACAATACATAATTACTACAGTTTTATTATTTAGGAGAGAGTGAAAAGAAATGGAAGATCATGAATTACAACGTAAAATGACCAATCGACACATTCAGTTGATTGCTATTGGAGGAGCAATCGGTACAGGATTGTTTTTGGGGGCAGGTAAAAGTATTTCTTTAGCTGGTCCCTCAATTTTATTAGTATATATCATCATTGGATTTTTCTTATTTATTATGATGAGAGCATTGGGAGAGTTATTATTATCAAATAGTGACTATAATTCATTTACTGATATTGCAGAACATTATTTAGGTCATTTATTTGGATTTTTGACGGGGTGGACGTATTGGTTTTGTTGGGTCGCAACAGGAATAGCCGATATCACGGCGGCAGCCAAATATATTCAATATTGGTTTCCAGATATCCCTTCATATATATCAGCAATTGGGACGGTACTGATTTTATTAATTTTAAATTTAATGACAGTACGACTATTTGGAGAAGTTGAGTTTTGGTTTGCATTGATTAAAATTATTGCCATAGGTTTACTGATAATTATTGGTTTATGGTTAATCTTTACTGGTTTTAAATCTAGCACAGGTATCCAATCAGGTTTCCATAATTTATATACACATGGTGGGCCTTTCCCAAATGGGGCAATGGGCTTCTTATTGGCATTCCAAATGGCTGTTTTTAGTTTTGTGGGTATTGAACTTGTCGGTGTGACTTCACGTGAGACCAAAGATCCTGAAAAGAACTTACCAAAAGCGGTAAATTCATTGGGGTATCGTATTTTAATATTTTACGTGCTTAGTTTATTAATCATTATGAGCATTACACCATGGAACAAGGTGTCTGCAACAGAAAGTCCATTCGTTAATTTATTTGTCTTAGCAGGCATACCTGCAGCGGCAGGGATCGTGAACTTTGTGGTGTTAACATCAGCAGCAAGTGCTGCGAATAGTGGATTATTTAGTAATAGTAGAATGGTCTACGGTTTAGGTAGTACTGGCCATGCACCCAAAATACTTGGAAGAATAAATAAGCGAGGCGTACCATATCCAGCATTGATATTTTCTGGGGTCGTGCTCTTTTTCTCAGCAATACTAAATTACTTTATACCAGATGAAGTATTTACATTAGTGACCACACTAGCAACGATTTTCTTTATTTTTATCTGGTCTATTATTTTAATTTGTTATATTAAATATCGAAAAGAAAACGCAGAATTACACAAAAAATCAATTTTCAAAAATCCATTCGGCATTATCGGTTCATATGCTGCATTAGCATTTTTCGTCTTCGTTTTAGTCATGTTACTATTTGCTGACGATACACGTATCGCATTATTTTATTCACCATTATGGATTATTTTATTATTAGTTGGTTATTACTTTAATCAGAAGAAAATTAATAAGTGACCTTTGAACAACAAATATAGAAAATAATAAGCCCAACCACTGACTTTTACAGTGATTGGGCTTTTAATGTATCTATAAAATATACTTATGTAATTTGTTATCACTAATCTATTATAAGTACTTAAGTGAAAATCATAATGACCATTGTAATACCAGCCATCGCATTATTAATCATGTGAACCATCATGCTGTCTTTAATATTTTTACGTCGGTTATATGCCATATAAAAGCACAGTCCCATAACCATGTACATAATGAAACTTATCACATTTGTTGAAGCATGTAGCGATGAAAATATGAGTGAAGATACAATAAGAGGTAATAGAAAAGCTGTCTTTTTGAATATTGTTTCTTTAAAAATACCTCTAAAAAGTAATTCTTCTAAATACGGTGCGACAAAAATAATTATAATTAAGAAAAACAATAAGGCAATAACGGTTGAAATGTTAATATGCTGTAATTCTTTTAGCTGCTGCATCAGAATTTTATCATTTTCAGAGGAAGATTTATTGTAGATGGCTTTCATAAGCGCCGCAAAAATAACTACAGCTATACGTATACCTATAAACCACGAAATATTGATTAAAATATCTCTTAAGTTCATTTGATGTTGGTTTTGTTCATAGCTTCGCTTTTGGTAATACCATCTGAAAAGCCACATCACTAATATGGTGAAAATAATGCCAATGATAGTTATGACAATGACTTTCCACACATCTTCATTATTAGATGCTAAATAAATAATTGAACCAGCAAACATCGTTGGTGACGATACAAGTATCATAAGTCCTATAAAAATTAAAACATTAACTACTCGATTTCCTTTAGGCCTGATACTGTTTACCTGTTCCATAAATCCACGTCCCTTCTTACAAATGTTAAAAATTCACGTTATAAAATCATATTAACACTTCTTAAAGTCAGCTCAACCCATTTTGTAATTTAAGTCATCTAAACTATTAATAAATTTAACTAATGAGGGAATTGTATTTGCGTGTGGTAAGATTGAGGAAAGTTTAAAATTAAAATAAACTACTAAGTGTTTTTATCACCAAGGAAAATAAGATCAGCGGCTTCAATGAATTAGAATCCTAGCAAGAAATATAAAAATAATAATTTTAACTATTGAGGTGTTTTAATATGGGCAATTTAAAAATGAATGAAAATAACAAACTTGAATTTGGATTATATTCGTTAGGCGATCATTTACTTAATCCGCATAATGGTGAAAAGGTAAGCTATGAACAGCGTATTCATGAACTTATAGAAGCGAGTCAACTTGCTGAACAAGCTGGCTTAGATGTTTTTGCGGTAGGCGAAAGTCATCAGGAACACTTTACAACGCAAGCGCACACGGTTGTTTTAGGTGCCATTGCACAAGCTACTAATAAAATTAAAGTTTCAAGTTCGTCTTCAATTATAAGTGCTGCTGATCCTGTAAGAGTGTTTGAAGATTTTGCAACGATTGACTTAATTTCCAGTGGACGTGCAGAAATTGTTGCAGGTAGAGCATCACGTACAGGGATTTTTGATTTATTTGGCATAGATTTAAGAGATTACGATGAACTATACGAAGAAAAATTAAATTTACTATTAGAATTAAATAAAAATGACAGAATTACTTGGTCGGGTAAACATAGACCAGAATTAAGAAACATGAAGATTTTCCCAAGACCTGTCGATGATAATCTACCTATTTGGAGAGCAGTTGGTGGCCCTCCTGCGAGTGCAATCAAAGCTGGACGTCAAGGCGTTCCAATGATGATTACCACGTTGGGTGGCCCAGCGATGAATTTTAAAGATTCTGTAGATCAATATCGTATGACTGCGGAAGAAGCTGGTTTCGATACATCTCCTGAGTGTTTACCAGTAGCAACGGCAAGTTTGTTTTATACGGCTGAAACATCACAACAAGCTATGAGAGAATATTATCCTCATCTTAATACAGGTATGTCATTTATTCGCGGTGTCGGTTATCCAAAACAACAATTTGCAGCAGCGACTAACGAAAAGGAAGCGTTAATGGTGGGCAGTCCTCAACAAATCATCGAAAAATTACTGTACCAGCATGAATTATACGGTCATCAACGATTTATGGCACAAATTGATTTTGGTGGCGTGCCATTCGACAAAATTATGAAAAATATCGAATTGATTGGTAATGAAATTATACCAGCGGTTAACAAACATTTATCTAAATAGGGGTGTAATACAATGAAAATAGCTTTATTATCTGGCTCACCAATTGGTACAAAAACTAGAGTTGCAATAGATAGATTACAACAAGCGCTCGTTGAGCAAGACGAAAATCATGAGATTACATTATTAGATTTAAGAGATCTTAATATCCAACAACCGGATGGCCGTAATTATTTAGATACTGAGGGAGATACATTACATCTAACTACCACATTAATGGAAGCGGATATTATCTTTATTGGATTTCCTGTATTTCAAGCTGCCATTCCAGGTGCGTTAAAAAATGTTTTTGATTTATTGCCCGTTAATGCATTTAGAAACAAAATAGCTGGATTAATTGTCACTGCAGGTTCATCAAAGCATTATTTAATTCCTGAATTACAATTAAAACCGATTTTAGGGTATATGAAGGCCCATGTGATGCAAACATATGTATTTATTGAAGAAAGTGACTTTTCTAACAAACAAATTGTTAATGACGATGTACACTTTAGAATTACGACATTAGCCCAAGACACACTACGCATGGCAAGAGTATATAATCAAATACTCCAAGAAGAAGACGACCAATACGATTTTTAGGTAGTAGGATATTAAAATAACAAAAGCTTAAACGTTTAGATATAGACGTTTAGGCTTTTTAGTGTTCTAATGACGCAATTACTGGGAATAACATATAAAAATTATGTATTTGCTAAAGAGACAATAAAAGAAGGTGTATATTTTGACTAAAAGCAAATTAAGAATTGTTTTTAATATTTTATTAGCTATATGGATTTTAGGATACGGTGTTATATATCTTTTTACAGATATTATAGATGCTAAGTGGTCTCTTATATTCGTATTTGGTTTAGTTATTATTGGCGTCACAAGAAGTGTGAAAACCGATGACTCAAAAGATAATGAGTCCAGATGAACGAAGAATAAAAATGATTGATAAATTAAATTTTAAGAAGAATGAGGGATTTAATTTGAAACTGCTTAAATTAGCAATTGGTATTGTATTATTAGTTCTAAGTAATATTTCAGTGTTTTTAACCATAATTATACCTAAATTCAAAATAGATATTGGAACATGGTTGTTTAATATATTTTCGTTAAATTATTTTGGTTATTATTCTGTAATTTTGTTAATAGCCTGCCTAACATTGTATTTTCTTTTCTTTGAAGAGAAGGACAACACCATTATACGACGTTTACAATTTTCTTTAACAATCATTTTTGTGATTTCATTAGCGACGAATATTATTTTTAGATAAAAGTAACATTTAGGATTTCATAAATGTAAATAAAGAAAGTAGGATTTCAAAATGAGATGCTACTTTCTTTATTTTTAACTTACGAATGGTACTTAATTAATGCATGACTGTTATTAAAAATTAATAATAGAATAATCACTAAAGTATAAAAATTGGTCGCAATTTAAGTTTTTATTTGTTTATTGATACCTCTTATGATTAACTTAATAAAGTAACAACATCTACTAGAGTGAGTAAGATGGACATTGATATTTCAATGGAATAACTTATGCTATAATCAAGCTATATGACTAATAAAAAAATAATGCGTTTTTAACAACTCAAGACATATTGATTCGCTTTTAATACGCATGTAAATCAGTTGATAAAATTTTTAGTACGTAAATTCTCTAAATTTTTTGAAATAACTGTCAGTGGAAGCCAAGTATCTCTACGAGCTAGGCTCGGAATTAATGTTTGATAACGTAATAAATAAAATTATTTGTATAAGCTGCAAGTCAGTTTGAAAGTTTCAACGTAGAAAAGGAGTGAGTAATAGCAGTGGTAAATAAAAAAGATTATAAAGATGCAATGAACATGTTAAAAGCAACAAGTCGTACATTTTATATCCCTATTACTTTTTTAGAAAAGGATTTAAAGGATGCAGTCGCTTCAGCGTATTTAATATTACGTGCAGTTGATGAGATTGAAGATCATCCAGATATAAGTAATGACGTGAAATATACGGTGTTATTACAAATAAGTGAATTATTTAAACAACCATTTGATGAAAATGCGTATGCGTCTATCATTGCACCGATAAAAGATATCTTACCTGATGTATCAATTCGTTTAGGTGATTGGATTAAAGTATGTCCTGAAGCAGCATTACCTGCCGTAATGGAGCATTCTAGTGAAACAGCTTATGGTATGTCTAAATGGTCTAAATTAAATTGGGAGATTCACACACGTGAAGATTTAGATGAATATACATACTATGTTGCAGGCTTGGTAGGCGTCATGTTGTCTGACCTATGGAGCATTTATGGTAATGAGCAAACGGACAGAGATTTAGCAATTGGTTATGGCCGTGGTTTACAAGCTGTAAATATATTACGTAATGAACAAGAAGATTTAGACGAACGAAAAGTAAGTTTCGTACCGGATGATTGGTCGCGTGATGACTTATTTGAATATGCAGAGGCTAATTTAGCCAAAGCTGATGAGTACATTAAAGCGGTTAAGAAAAGAAGTATAAAAATGTTTTGTCGTTTACCTTTAGTATTGGCGCATAAAACATTAAAAGCCATGAAATCAGGTCGCGAAAAAGTATCGCGTGAAGAAGTTGAACAATCTGTAAAAGAAGTTCAAGACGAAGCATAAATTGAATATTAGACTAGAAGAACCAAATGTTAACAGCATTTGGTTTTTCTTTTATAGCTATTTGAAATACTTTTATAGTCATAATTATAATGCTAAGGTGTAAATATATAATTAAATATTTGGAATTATGAACTTAATTACAGGGAGATAATTATGAATAAACAACAATTACAACAACAAATCGAACAAGTATATCTCGATATTTTAATTGAATTGAATTTAGAAAAGGTAGACACTTATTTTGCGCCCGATTATGTCCAAGTAACAGATCATATAACAACAGATATTAATGAATTTAAAGCGCATTTAGAAAAACTGAAAGCCGTAGTAAAAAGTTTAACAATTGAAACTTTTAAAGATATGTTGATAGATGAAGAAAAACAAACTGTATTTTTAAGATATGATGTCATCGTTGAGAAAAAGGACAATAGTATAGGCAACATTGAAGTTTATGCGGTATTTACGTTTAACGATGATGGTAAGGTAATAGCTTGTAACGAGCTCACTAAAGAATATGATGAACAAGTAAAAGGACTAGGTAGTATTTAATAAAAAGGAAATGAGATGGTGCTATGAAAATAACTAATATTAGGTTGCTAACAAATGATTTTGAAAATATGTTCAATTTTTACCACGACATTTTAAAGGCGACGTGCGTTTTTGGCAACAAACAGGGTAATTACGCAGATTTTGATTTCGCAGGTGTTTACTTGTCGTTGTTCGATAAACAGTTAATGGTAGAAGCACTCAAACTTGATGACCAATTAGGAAATGAGCATTATAATACCCAAATGATAATTATTGAAGCGGATAATCTTGAAAAGTTATATAACCAATTAAAAAATGACGTTAACGTATTAGATGAACCAACAGAACAACAAGAATGGGGCATCAAATGTTTCCATGTGACCGATCCAGACAATAATATTATTGAATTTTATGAGGGATTATAGAATTAACAAAAATACTAAAATTGAATTCCAAATTATTGCAAGCTTGGGGTGAAATGATTGATTCAAAGTTTAAATCTCAAAGGATGATTAGATGAGCGTCTTTACAAGGTTGTTTAATAATGAGGACCTGCAACAGATAGACAATTTGCTAATGTTATATGAACAGTTAGGCTACCCGACCACTAAAGATGAATTGCTTGAACGTTTAACAAAATTAAACAGCCACGAGGATTATTTTATGTTGCTGCTAATCAATGAAAAAGGTGACATTATTGGTTTTAGTGGTATGTGTCGCATGATGAATTTTGAAAAGCCTGGTCATTATTTACGCATTTTAGCTTTCGTTATAAACAGCAATTATCGCAAACAGGGTAATGGCGAATTATTACTTAATGAGTCAGAACAGTTAGCTAATAAGTTAAACTGTGAGGCATTAGCGTTAAATAGTGGCAATCGAGAGGAACGCGTAAATGCGCATGCGTTTTATCAAGCGAATGGTTTTAATAAAAAATCTTCAGGGTTTGTAAAGAATTTATAACAAGATAACTACTTTAATTAGACTTGTACTAAGTTAGTTTAAAGCAGTTATCTTTTTTTAAATCTTAATTACTTTATTCTAGAAATTATACTGCGCGCTTACTTTTTTATTGGAAATGTTTTTATAAATTGTCATGTTTAGCACCTCACTTTATTAATTTTATTATAACAACCATATATTTCGATGAGCATGGAACTATGGTTAAGAAAGTGAATTTTATAAATAAGCTAGTAAGCATTATAAAGAATAGTTATAATACAAGTAATTATGCAATGTTAATAACAATTTACAAGGGGTGCTTCACATGTCTATTGAAACATTTTGGAATGAATTTATAACTAAATATCCTGAATATAAAGACGCTAAATATACTGCATGGGCATTTGGCGTTGATCAAGATTTTTTAGCTGACTTAGTAAGCCGAGGTATTAAGACATCAACAACGAGTGCATATAGTCTTTATGAATTAGATAATGAACCACTGCCTCAAACAGAGGATTTGAGCGTAGTGCTAAATAGTAAAGAGCAACCGATATGTGTGATACAAACGACTGAAATTTATGCTACAAAATTTAAAAATGTGACAGAAACGCATGCCTATAATGAAGGTGAAGGGGACAGAAGTCTTGCCTATTGGAGAGACGCACATTTAGCGTTCTTTAATGAAGAATTTAAGGAACATAATTTAACATTTTCTGAAGAAGAGATTGTGTTATGTGAAGAATTTGAATGTTTATATGTTAAAGGTGAATAGTATGTTGTATTTATTAAGACATTGTCAGGCAATGGGACAAAATGAAGATGCGCCATTAACCGAATCTGGTCACCGAAAAGCTGAATCTCTAATACCTATATTAGAACAACTTCAAATTAACAAAATTTATTCAAGTCCTATGATAAGGGCAGTTAAGACGGTAGAGCCTTTTGCATTATCTATGTATAAAGAGGTGATTACAGATAAACGATTAGCTGAACGTGTACTAACTACTGAAACATTAGATTCATTTTTGCCCGAATTAGAAAAAACTTTTAATGACTATGATTTAAAGTTACAAGGTGGAGAAAGTAGTCGAGAAGCTGAACAAAGAGCAATTAGCCTGTTAAATGAGATAGATTTAACTGAAAATGTACTGCTTGTTAGTCACGGCAATTTAATTGCTTTGATATTAAATTATTTTGAAAAATTCTCCTTCACAGATTGGAAAACACTAGAAAATCCTGATTTAAGGGTAATAAAAAATGATGGAAGTATTTCAAAAATTGAACTAGGTGATAGTTATGGAGATTAGACAATTTGTAACCGAAGATGCGCATGAAGTAGCAG
The DNA here is from genome assembly GCF_015775975.1 of Staphylococcus lloydii. Taxonomy (NCBI): domain Bacteria; kingdom Bacillati; phylum Bacillota; class Bacilli; order Caryophanales; family Staphylococcaceae; genus Staphylococcus; species Staphylococcus lloydii. The sequence goes on along the minus strand of NZ_CP064056.1, from coordinate 2,472,182 downwards.
AATTAATTAAAAGAACGTTAAAAACTACAAACGCATTATACGAACCAGAAGATATTATTAAAAAGGCAATCGCTGATATAACGCCACAAAAGATAGTGGAGAGGGCTAGTTTTACTCATTTCTATTTATTAATAGATGAAGCAAAAATTATTGGCACTGGTGCTATTGGACCGTACTGGGGTAGTCACACGGAAAGCAGTCTATTTACAGTATTTGTAGATCCACTCTATCAAAGGAGAGGTATCGGTAATTTAATAATTGAAACGTTAGAAAACGACTCATATTTTCAACGTGCCAAAAGAGTAGAGATTCCAGCATCAATAACTGCCGTTAATTTTTACCTTAAACATGGCTATAGATATAAAAATGATATAGATGAACCTGATTCGGAAGGTCTTGTTAGACTTGAAAAGTATTAATAAAAATCACTCACAGTTTTAATAACATGTGGGTGGTTTTTTGTAAGTAGCGAAATTGAAATTAAATTATTACATTATCAATACACGCAAATGGAGATTTTTTGCATTTTTAGAAAATCCATTTCAGAAAAAATTCATCTGTTGTGCAACGCCTAATAAATGCCGTCACTACGCAATATATAGCTTTATAAAATTTTATACTTTTAATGAATAACATAAATTTAAATATATTTTTACATGATTTAAGTTGAAGTTTTGAGAATATTGTGTAATATTGTAATCAGAAAGTAATATTTTGTAATAAAGAAAAGGGGAGATTCAATATGAATAGAGCAACAAAAACAATTGTAGCAACTACAGTAACTTTTGGCACTTTATTTGGAGTAGGAACTGCCTCTGGAGTATCAGCACAAAATAGCGTAGCACATGCAGCAACAACACCTTATTATAGTTATCACGGATATGCTGGAAATGATTCTAGCTTCTTATTAAATAAGCAATTTATGAATGGTATTAAATATAATAATGTAACGTTTAATGGTGTTAAGATTAGTAATACATCAAGTGGAAGTGGCGCTACATTTACTAAGTATGACCAAACTTTTAACGGCGACAAAAATGCTAAAAAAACAAACGTAGTGCAATTTAAAGTTAAAGACCAGTTAACTGTAAAACAATTGAAAGGTGCGTATGGTTCTGATCTTAAAAAAGTAAGAGCACTAGGTAATAATGAGGCAGCATATGAATACGCGCCTAAATCACCTGGTCTAAGTGTTAGTTTTGATGTTAATGATAATAAAGTATCTGAAGTAACAATCATGTACGGTGGAGCTGGCGGTGGCGGTTGATCTAAAATTAACCAACAATCACCCAATCAAACTTTGAATTAAAAGTTAAATAATATATAGTAGCACTCTCTACTTGGTGTAGGGAGTGCTATTTAGTTATAAATACAATTAAAGACTTGTAAAAATAATCATTATTAAAGCAATATAATATTAAAATAACCACACTCAATCTTTGAGTGTGGTTTCTTTATGTCTTTATAAAAGCCTAAGGAAAACTTAAAAATAGATTATTATCCGTGAATTGTAAATCGTGTTCGAAATCTCCGACAGTTTCAAGATTTCTTGTATTGTCAGCGTCTGTAATAGCACCACGCATATCATTACCTAGAAAACTACCTACTAGTATTAAAATTAAATATCCACTGCATAAAATTAAAATTGTCCCAAGATAAATACCTACAGCCAATCTAACCGGTTTACTCATGTCTACCTCCCTCATTTAGCACCTTATATATTTTGATTTAATTCAAAAGTAACACAGCAGTTTTAATTCAATGTAAAGCAAGCGTAAAATTATATTTCATTTTAGATATAAGTAGAAAATTAAATGTTACGTAATTAAGATTAAATAAATATAAATAGTTAATATTGAATATAATTTAAATGTAAATATGACTTTAGATTATATTTACAAAAAATTTATATGTTTAAAACTAGCTAAATAACTGAATGATAGTATGTCGTTAATAGGATAAAAAATGAAAGTATACGTTGATTATGGGTTTGTATATTCGTAAATCAACGTAAATGATTTTATTTGTTTCTATAACGTAAAACTCTAAACAGCTTGATGAAGAGAGGGTCATAAATTGTTACTTATCATACTTTGCGTGGTGTTAATCATGTGGTTAGGCGTAGTAGAAAAAAAGAAACACTCTCGCCGCTTAAAAAAAATTCCAATACGTATAAATATCAATGGTATTAGAGGTAAATCAACTATTACGAGGCTTATTTATAGCATTTTGCGTGAAGATCAATACAAAGTTATTGGTAAAACTACCGGAACAGATGCACGTATGTTGTACTGGTTTACTTCACGAGAATATCCAGTATATAGAAAACCTCAAGGTGCGAATATTGGTGAACAAAGGGACATTGTTCGAAAAGTTGTGAAACAAAGAGCCAATGCATTAGTTAATGAATGTATGGCAGTAAATCCAGATTATCAAATTACATTCCAAAAGGATTTAGTTAAAGCCAATATCGGCGTCATCGTTAATGTTATGGAAGACCATATGGATGTTTTAGGTCCGACATTAAAAGATGTGGCCCAATCCTTTACAGCAACGATCCCTTATAAAGGGCATCTTATCGTAATGAAAGATGAGTATACGTCATATTTTGCCAAGGTGGCGAAAAGACGAAAAACTAAACTTATCGTTGTTGATAAAGATAAAGTGCCAGAACAATATTTAAGAAAATTTGATTACTTAGTGTTCCCGGATAATGTTGCTATTGCTTTAGGTGTGGCAGAGGCTTTAGGGATTGATAATGAAATAGCACTGCAAGGCATGTTAAATGCACCGCCTGATTCGGGTGCTGTAGAAATTAAATATTTCAATGCGAATAATACGACGAATGTTTATGTAAATGCATTCGCAGCAAATGAAACGAAATCGTCTAAGGCTATTTTAAACAAAGTAGAGTCTTACAATTATCCATATCAAAAGAAAATTATCATATTAAATTGTCGTGCGGATAGGGTGGATAGAACAAAAATGTTTGCTGAAGATTTTATCGAAGACGTAGACTTCGACACCTTAATTTGTACAGGTAAAAGTACACAAATGGTTACAGAGGTCATGAAACGAAATCCTAATAAAAAATATCTCAACTTTGAAAATAGTGATATTAGAGAAATTGAAGATAGTGTATATGCAGAATGTAAAAATGCTTTAGTGTTCTGTGTAGGTAATATTCATGGCCCAGGAAAAAAAATAGCGCAGTTTATAGAAGGGATAAATTAATATGGTAGGTTCAGAATTATATTTATCATTATTTGTAGGTGTTGTATTAAGTCTCATATTTGCAGAAAAATTTGGCATTACGCCAGCAGGTATGGTTGTACCAGGATATTTAGCTTTAATTTTTGATCAACCAGTAATGCTATTATCTGTATTGATAATTAGCTGTATTACATATTTTATAGTCAACCATGGTATCAGTAAATACGTTATTTTGTATGGACGACGAAAGTTTGCTGCCATGATATTAACAGGAATGGTATTAAAATTCTTCTTTGATTTAATATATCCATTAACCCCATTTGAAATGGTTGAAATGTCAGGAATTGGTATTGTAATTCCAGGAATTATAGCGAATACAATTCAAAAGCAAGGTGTGATTATTACACTATCCACATGTATGCTACTAACTTGTATAACATACGCTATTTTATTCTTTTATAGTTTCATTAACTAGTTAGGAGTTTGTAAATATGAGGAAACCACAAAGATTTACAATTGCAGAACGGGTGCTCAAATGGTCGAAATTGCATAAAAGATATAATTCCATACTTATATTTATCATATTAATTATAGCTTTAGTTCTGATAGTCTTGAGTGTAAAATCGCAAAAAAATGTTCCAGTAGAAGCGGTAAGTAAACAAGACAATGCAATTAATTTAACTTATTTAGGTAATATTAGTATGAATTCAGATATAAGAAAAAACGGCCTTAACGATACTTTTGGAGCCATCAAAAATATCTTGAAAGGAAGTGATTATTCAACAGCAAGTCTACATGTATCTAAATTTTCGGATGATAAAAATACGAATATAAAAGAAAATATCTCAAACCTTATGTATTTGAAAAAATTAAATATTAAGACTTTGAATTTAATTAATAGTTCTGTTGATAACATTCAAGCGAGAGATTTACAAAAAGATGTTGAAGGGAAAGTTGGATATAACTTTCTTACTGGTAATGGTTCAAACCCTATAAATAGTAAAACAGTTCAACAAAACGTAAAAGGTAAAAAAATAGCAACCGTTGATTTTACAGATGTTGAATCTGATTATTCAGATCCTCTGAAAAATACAACATCAATTAGTTTGCAGCCAAAAATATTTATGCCATTAATAAAAAAATTAAAAGAACGTAACGATATGGTCGTTGTAAATGTTGATTGGGGTATCCCAGATGAAAAACATGTAACAACGCGACAAGAAAAATACGCACATGCGTTATCAGACGCAGGGGCAGACGTGATAGTTGGTCATAACACGGTATTGCAAAAAATAGAAAAATATAAACATACAAACATATTTTACAGTTTAGGTAATGTGACATCTGAGAATTTCTTGTCTAAAAATAAACAAGGAATGACGGTACAACAAAAATGGGATGGTAAAAAATCCGAATTTCTCGTGACGCCGATTAAATCTCAAGGTGGAAAAATTACGAAATCAACACCAAGTAAGATAGAAGAAATTAAATTATTGAATAATATTAAAAGTGATTCAGTGAAATTGAAAAAAGTGAAGGGAGGTTATCAATATGAATCTTAAAAAACACTGGTTCTCCATTACAGTTGTATCAATTATCCTTATCATTTTCTTACTAATTTCTTTTGTTAAAACAAATGAAGATACAGATAAATATGAAGACTATGAACTTAAAGTAGAAAATCAACATTATTTATCTAAAGGAGTAAGTTAATATGAGTATTTATAATAAGAAAACGCTCATCGTTATATTACTCCTCACAATTATTGCTTCAATTTTCTTTTTCTTTATTACTAAGAAAGATAATTATAATAAAGATGATTTATATGAAAATAAAATTGTGAATCATGATCAATCTAATGCTAGTAAAAAATACGGTGTAGCATCTAATAATCAAATCGCAACAAAAGTAGGTAATCGAATATTAAAACAAGGTGGTAATGCTATTGATGCATCTGTTGGTGTATCATATGCATTAGCTATAACAGAGCCACACTCCTCAGGTCTTGGTGGCGGAGGCGCTATGCTTTATTACGATGGTAAAGCAGGAAGCGCCCCAAAACAATGGCAATATAAAGACATTTCATCATACAGTTATAAAAATAAAGATCAAACCGGCACGCCTGGTTTTGTTAGAGGTATGCATGATGTACATAAAGCTGGCGGTAAAATGTCAGAAAAAGAGATTTTAAATGATGTAATTCCTCTAGCAGAAGATGGATTTGAAGTGGATTCTGAGTTAGAGCGAAGTTTGAAACTTTATGGCTCTGATGTCGATAGAAATTCACCATTCTTTGAAGGCAGTAAAACGAAACGTGAGGGTGATGTGATTAAACAACCAGCTCTTGCTAAGACGCTTAAAGGTATACGTGATAAAGGACCAGATTATTTTTATGATACTGTGGGTAAAAAAATATCTAAACAAATGGATAATAAGCTTACAGAAAAAGACTTTAAAGGCTATCGCACAGAAGCCAAAGAGCCTGTGAGTACAGAGTATATGGGCAATAAAGTCTATTCAGCGTCTAACCCTCTTGGTGGTACGCTTATGTTGCAAGGTTTAAAAGTAGATGAAGCAACCGAACAGGGTGATACTTCTAATAATAGGCTTGGATTTATCACGGGCATATTAAAATCTAGAGCGTTGATGTACCGTAATAGAGATATAGTTAATGGTACCGATCAAGATTTTGATGAGTATCTCTCTCAAGATTATTTATTAGGAAAATTAAATGAATTAAATATGAATAGTAATTTCAATACAAATAATGTTGATAATACAAGTACTACGCATTTTGTCGTTGTAGATAAAGACGGTCATTTGACGAGTACGACGAATACATTATCTAGTTTCTTTGGTTCAGGTAAATATATGAAACAAGGATTCTATATGAACAATTCACTATCCAACTTTTCTAATGACCCAGCAAGTCCTAACTATAAAGGTAAGCATAAAGAACCGAGATCCTTTACTGCACCTACAATAGTTGTCGGACCAGATTATTACATGGGTATCGGTACACCAGGTGGTAATAAGATACCAACAACATTGAATGAAGTACTGATTGATTACTTAAGAGGTAATGGTACGTTACAAGATTCTATCGATAAACCACGTTTTTACAATGATGGTGGAACGATTTTCTATGAAAATGCAACAAGTAAAGAGGATATTAATATTTTCAAAAGTTTAGGATTTGGTGTCGAAGAAAAACGAAACGATCCAAACTTCGGTAGTGTACAAGCTGCACTATATAATGAAAAAGAAAAATCAGTTGAGATTGGTCAAGATGTTGGTAACCGTTAATAAAGAAGACAAATTTATACAATAATTAATAACCCTTCACAAATAACACTGCTAAGTGAATTTTGTGAAGGGTTTTTTTGTATTTGATATATTGCGAGATTAACTTATGACTATTGTGATGATAAAAATGAAGTTTTATTTAATTTCGTAATGTGTAAATTCTGACTTTAGTAAACTAAAGACATAGCTGTCTGAGTACTGCCCATTTAGTTTTTCATTTTGGCGAATGATGCCTTCTTGTTGAAAACCTAATTTTTTAGGAATGTTTTGGCTTTTAACATTTTTTACTGCAGCGCTTATTTCCACGCGATTTAACTTTAATTCTTCAAAACAATAATTAACTAAATATTGAGTGCACTTAGTCATAATGCCATATTGTTGATAATCTTCGGCTAAGTAATAACCGATAGAAGTCTTTTCATTTAATGAATCTATATAATGCAGGCCAATCACTCCCACGAGTTGATTATTGTACCAAATGCCACAATGAAAACCATCGCTGTTAGCAAATTGTTGGAGCGCTGATTTAATGAATTTTTTACTGTCTGAACTAGATTGTGTATATTTCACAAATGGTAACCATTCACCTAAATATGCTCTATTAGTTGATACTATAGCAAATAGCGCTTCTGCATCTCTTTCTTCTAATATTTTTAAACTTAAATTTTCAGTTATGGGTGTTTTGAACATGAACTTCACTCCTCATATAAACGTTGTTTAATTGTTGTCTGCTACTATTCCTACTTGAACATCCTTGCCTGAGCTTATAGCTAGTGTAGTGCCATGAGCTATTTCAGAATTATATAACCATCTTTTTTGACCACCAGTATCTTCTTTATAACCTAAACGTACAGTAGAAGTAATGATATTTGAAGCGGATAAATATGAAAGTAAATCTCTGTCACTGTGATTTTGTGTAGCAACAATATGAATATAACGCTGTTTATTTTCAGACCAAGAGACATGGTCTTTTAAAAAACTTAAATGATTCGCATACCCATCGCTATGAACCCAACTAATTATTAGTGTTACATCATTAAATGTAAAATCGAAAGTTTCGGGATGGAGATAATCATAATGTTTAAAATGCACATTACTTTGTGCTAATAAAAGTGAGTCATAATTGTCTTTATTTCTAGAAAGTAAGTAAATATCTTCGTTGAAGTTATCGGCAACCCAACGACTCGTGTTTGTTAACATACCAGATCCACCAACAATAATAATAGACATAACACCAACCCCTTATTATTTTAACCTTCATTATACAGTATCGTTCATGAAATAAAAGCACCAAACATTTGGCAAAAAAATGCTGAATGCTTGGTGCATAGTTATTATTTTTCTGGTGGTGTACATCCACCTACAGTACAAGTCGTCCCATCTGGTTTTTCGTAACCAATAACGTCTCCGTTACCAGGCGCTTGGTACCATGTGTCTCCATCTTTATCCTTAACACCATTCACGTTGACGCCACTTTTTAATTGTTTTTCAACTTGTGATTTGGTTAAAGGGCCATTTTGTTGATTTTGCTGGCCTTGCGTCTGTTGACTTGCTTGATTTTGAGTAGCTTGCGCTTGTTGATTTGAGTTAGTTTGGGTCTGTTGATTCACTTGGTCTTGTTGTGATGGCGCTTGCTGTTGGTTAGTGTTTTGTTGTGAATTTTGCTGAGTTTGAGCTTGGTCATTATTAGTATTTTGGTTATCATTATTTGAAACAGCTTGCTCATTACTGTCGTTACTAGCTTGATTTTCATTGCTGTTCATATCATTATTTTTCTTGTCATCAGATTGAGTATCGTCAGACTTGTTATCATTCTTCTTTTTATCTTTAGATTTCTTTGCGCTATCTTTTTTATCTTCCTTTGATGATTTTGTTTCTTTTTTATTATCTTTGCTGTCGCTATTGTCATTACTACATGCCCCTAAAACTAAAAAACTTACTAGTAATAAAAATAAAACCTTTTTCATTTATTGTCCCCCTAGTTTTTAATTAATAAATTTATTATATTATACATAAACATTGTGGGCAATTAAAATATGCAACTAATACTTCTTAAAAATAAAAATAATGCTACATTGGTTAAAAATAGGGAATGTAATTTTTATTAAGAATATTTATATGACTAAAAGTATTGTAATTAAATAAATGATATTAAGAGGTGATCTTCTATTGATTGAATATGAATGGCAACATTTAAAGCCAAGTAATAGAAAAGACCCGGATAAGCTATTGGATATTTTGCATCCGAATTTTAAGGAATTTGGTAAGTCTGGAAAAGTGTTTTATAAAAATGACATCAACAATATGGTTTTAAATAGTGATGACTTTACAATTAATAATTTTGAAGTTTATGTCCTTGGGGATGATGCGCGGTTATGTACGTATGAACTTGTAAATAATACATGTGGGATAATTAGCAATAGAAGTTCTGTGTGGCAATTTTATAATGGTGACTGGTTATTGTTGTTTCATCAAGGGACTGAAAAATATTAGGTGGCTTAAAGTTAAAGGCACTTATAAAATGAAATAGTGATTACCAAGTGCCCCTATGTTTTATAGAAATTTTAATGCACTGATTTATATAAAAGGGGATATGAGTTGTGATTTTAACTGTTCAATTATTTAATATTTAAAGGTGATATGTTACAGTTATTAATCCTACTACTGTCTCCTGAATAAAATGATAAGGAGAATTTTATGTTGAATGTTATATCCGCAATTGGACAAATAGGTACATTTATAATGGCATTGTTCTATTTTATTTCTGTATCATTGCAACTATATCAAATGAAAATAGCGTTTATACCTGCGCTCGGCTTCAATCAAATTTTAATAAAAAGAAGCGGCAAGGGCCTAACTTTGCACAACACTGCCGTAAATAGAGATGGCAATAGGCAAGAAGACTTTTTACAACTCTACAATTTAGGTGGCGGTGCTGCTAAACAAATTACTATTGAAATTTATATAGCAGGTAATGATGATGTATTAGAACGAAAATTTGTTAGTATATTACCAAGCAAAGAAGGCTATTTGTTACCTATTAACAAAGATGTCTTTAAAGAGATTGAAGAAACAATAGAAAATAATGGTTATGAATCTAATTTAAAATTAAAACTGACTTATAAACACAATGTAAGTAGAAAGACTCAAGAGCTATATTTAAATGGTAAAATTGATGTCTTTAACTCTTATGACGATGAGTCAATATATGAGTTGCAATTTATCAACGTAGATAAATAACGTTGATAGCATAAAAAGCATGTGACGTTGCGCAGTATATTAAAGTGCGACATCACATGCTTTTTATTTTGAACTTAACTGATAATTTTTACTTATTGGAAAATATATTTTGTGAAACTAATTAATATTATAAAAAGATTTACAAAATAAATTGTTCGGCATATAATTTTAATAGCATGCCTTAGGGCATGTAAGATTATACGAGATGGGTTCTCAACATGCTCTAAGGTATATTGAGAATGTTAACTCCCGTTATAGTCTCAGAAGGCCCCTATGATTAGGGGTCTTTTTTTATTGCTGTGTATTGATAGCATTTAGGAAATGAGTAACTATTGCTTCATTCGACTGATAATTATCTATAAATGTGTGGTGGCCAGCATCGTCGAACACATATAGTGAGGTATTAGGCATATGCGCAAAATAATTTAGTTGGTCACGATAACCTACGATATTATCTCTTTTACCCAGTACTAGTGTAATGGTGGTGCGGTTAGAAATATTGAATTTTGATTCACAAGATAGTTTATAGTGTGTGTTATCTTCTCTGTGAAGATAATCGAGAAATTCTGGATCTGCTTGGTGTAAGCCAGGTGCAATTTGGGCCATATACTTTTGCCATGTTTGATTATTTATGCGTGTATTGATGTCTAAATAGTTTTGGTAGTCTTCATCTGGATTATCAGTAGTTATTTTTTGTTCTATAATATTTTCATTTTCTTCGAGTATTCTATCATCGTTTTGAGCGTAAATGACTGGTGCATTTAGATGGGCACCTATGACACTATCTTGCATACGGTGCATGAGCCCTAAACATAAGTATCCTCCATAAGAATGCCCAAATAATATAAGTTGGTTAGTAATGTCTAACTCATGAATAAACGTAAGTAAGGCATCTAACATATCATCTGAATTATTAATGCCCGTATCGCTTGAACGACCCATTCCAGGTAAATCTATATAAACTCTGTAATAATCGTTACTGTTTTGGAAAATGGGCTCGTAAACTTGCTCCATACTATCTTTGTTAAGACTATTGCCATGAATAAATAATATAGGAGTACCACTACCGTAAGCCTTATAATTTATATTGTTTTTTGACATTGCCATGTTATTTGCCTCCTATAGATTGTATCTTTCTTTCAACATACCAAGATAACTATACTTTGTAAAAATATGTGTACTTTTTCATGTGAGTATGGAAATTTGAAAGTAAGCATCATGATATTTCGGGGTGACAATAAAATATACATATAAAATTTTTAAAACAAAATTATTTTTACTTTAAATCTACATAAAAAACTAATGAAAAAGCGTTGCAATATAAAAATTTTAATATATACTATTTTTTAGAGGCCAGTATTAAGTTTTTCTTTGTACTAGGTCCATTTGCAAACACAAATACTCAATTAAATGGTAAGTACTTTATGTACTTACCGCTATTTTTATAAATTAAATTTAATCACTGACATATATGAATAGTATAGATATTAATTTATTATTTTAGACGGTAAGTAGTATCTAAAATTTGAAAATACAGAGTTGATATCTTTTTGAGAGGAAGTCTTGTGGCATGTTATTACACCTGAAAGCAATTTTAAAAAGTATATTTACAGCGGTCATAATATTTCTATTATTTATAGCGGTTTGTGGTATAGATGCCATTCTTGGATCTGTAATTGTAGCATTAATCGCATTCATCATAGGTTATGCTTCTTTCTTGTATGAACAATACAAAAATAAAAGGACTAAGTAATAATCTATCCTCGATTATATTGCTCATAACGAAGTAAGTTATGAAAAACATATTCCGGGTATTTATTATAGTAAGAGTATTTATCCGGTATTATATAATAAGGAGAGGAATCGATATGTGGTATGTAGCAATATTATTAATTATCGTAGGTATTGTGTTCTTAGTTTTAGGTAAAAGAACCTCTCGTCATCGCTTAGGAAGAAAACAAAGCTTCATTAGTTTAGGTACCGTATTTTTAATTTTTGGTGTAGTCGATATTGTCGGTTTAATTATTAACGCACTTATATAATAGATTAGCACAAATTTAAGACCTCCCGTAGTCTAGAACGGGAGGTCATTTTTATTATTGTACTTCTTTTACGGCAAAGTAATTTTGTTCCGGATCAGCAAAATTAAACACTCTACCCATAGGTAATGTCATGACTTCACCAGTTTCAACACCGTTTTCTTGTAGTGATTCACGTAACGAATCGAAATTTGTGGTAGCAAAGATTAATGATGGTGTAGCCGTGCTAACACCCATATCCATCGCATCTACTTTTTCTTTATCTTGTAAAACAATTAAAGTTTGTGCATCTTCTGATGGTGCTAATTTAACAACGCGCATGTCCATCTCAGTTGTATCTTCTACAACAGTGAAAGAAAGGTGTGTTGTCCAAAAATCTATCACTTTATCATGATTATTTACATATATCATTACTTCATCTAATCTATTTAACATTGTTTTCACCTCAAAAGACTATTTTTATAAAGTATAATAGAGAAATGATAAAAAAGCATACTATAACTATTGTTAGTTTAAAGAAGATTGTTGAAGGCAATAATTAAACATATGATTTGATGGAAAAGGGGAATTACATATGGACATTATTACTAAAATGGAAATTGTTGCGCCAACTTCAACGGTATTTGAAGCATTTGTGGATCCTAAGGAAATCGGTGGCTTCTGGTTTTCATCAAGTTCAAAACGTTGGGAAACTGGTAAGAATATAGTATTACGTTACGATGAATATGATGCAGAAGTTGAAATTAAAGTTAAAGCAGTTATACCTAATGAAAATATTGAATTTCAGTGGGGAGATAAGACGGTGACAATAAATTTCGAATCATATGATGATAAAACGTTAGTAACGACAAAAGAAAGTGCTTTTGATTCATCCGAAATTGAGCGTATGCTCGGCCAAAAAGAAGGTTGGGTTTATATGTTAAGTTGTCTAAAAGCTTATATTGAGCATGGTGTGCAAATTAGAGCAGGATTACAATAAATTTTTGGTGGTGTCTTAACAATGAAAATAATAGCAACAAGTATATTTGTAGAAGATCAAGCGCGCGCACAACAATTTTATACAGAAATATTAGGCTTCGAACTTAAACATAATATAGATATGGGTGGCCCTAAATGGCTCACTGTAAAAGAAAATAATTCTACTAATCCAGTAGAGATTGTATTAGAGCCGAACGATAATCCTATCGCTAAAGATTATCAAACACGTCTTTTTAATGAAGGCATACCAGCTACAATGTTTGCTACTGAAAATTTAAAAAAAGAGTACGAATTGTTAAAAGCGCGAGGTGTCCGCTTTACCCAAGAACCATACGCTATGGGTGACATCAAACTGGCCATATTTGATGATACTTGTGGCAATTTAATTCAATTAATTGAACAATAGTAAGGGTGTGGTGAAAATATTGCGTGAGAGAATTGAAAAAGAACGACAATCAGGATTTATTTCCATATTTTTTAGTCTTATTTTCGCATGTGTTTTTAGTCTAATGTTTACCCCCCTTATAGGTATACCTGTGGCAATAGTAAGCGGGTTTTTTATCCATTTTGCTGATAAAGATGAAGATTAATTGTCTAACAAAACTTAATATTTTATACCAAATTCTTATTCTAAGTGCTTCTTGAATAAGAATTTTTTTATTTAATTAATAGTATGAGTGAAAATTTTTTCTCTGTAAAAATTGGCCCTCATTGTATTATAAGCTTTTCAAATTCCTTTTTTATTATAATTGTTTGTAAATTTTATTAAAATTTAAATTGAAACGCTTTCATTTTTGGATTATAATAGCCTTAATTATGAAAGGGATGATATTAAGTGAATGCAAACAAATATTTAATTTTTATTTTGGGAGCTTTAGGCGGATTATTATATGGTTATGATAATGGTGTTATTTCTGGCGCATTATTATTTATTCACCATGATATTCCACTAAGTGAATCTATGAAAGGTCTAGTTGTGTCATCAATGCTATTTGGCGCAATAATCGGTGCTGGTAGTAGTGGCCCGCTATCCGACAAAATAGGAAGAAGACGTCTAGTATTGATTATTGCGATAGTATTTATCGTAGGCACATTGATATTATCATTTGCACAAAACATTGAAATGTTAATATTAGGACGTTTAATTATTGGTTTAGCAGTAGGTGGTTCAATGGCTACTGTTCCTGTCTATTTATCTGAAATGGCACCTACACAATTCCGTGGTTCTCTTGGATCACTTAACCAATTGATGATTACGATTGGTATTTTAGCAGCTTACTTAGTTAACTATGCTTTTGCAGACATGGAAGCTTGGCGTTGGATGGTTGGTTTAGCCGTAGTACCTTCAGTTATCTTATTAATTGGTATTGCGTTTATGCCTGAAAGTCCTAGATGGTTGTTAGAGCATAAAGGGGAAAGTGCCGCAAGAAAAGTAATGAAAATTACATTTAATGATCAAGAAATAGAGAAAGAGATTAAAGAAATGAAAGAAATCTCAGCTATTTCTGAATCAACATGGACGATATTAAAATCTCCATGGATTAGACCAACATTAATTATTGGTTGTGTTTTTGCTTTATTTCAACAAATAGTCGGTATTAATGCGATTATTTTCTATGCACCAACAATTTTAAACAAAGCGGGCTTAGGAGAAGCAACTTCAATTTTAGGTACAGTTGGTATTGGTCTGATTAACGTGCTTGTTACGGTAGTAGCAGTATTTGTAGTAGACAAAGTAGGACGTAAGAAAATGTTGGTGACTGGTAATATTGGGATGGTCGCTTCATTAGTAATTATGGCGGTACTTATTTGGACAATTGGTATTACTTCATCTTCATGGATTATTATCATTTGCTTATCACTATTTATCGTATTCTTTGGTTTAACTTGGGGACCAATTTTGTGGGTTATGTTACCCGAAATGTTCCCAATGCGTGCGCGTGGTGCGGCTACTGGTGTAGCAACATTAGTGCTAAACGTTGGTACAATTATTGTTGCACAGTTATTCCCAATGCTTAATGGTGCATTAAGTACAGAATGGGTCTTCTTAATATTCGCAGTTATTGGCGTCTTAGCTATGATTTTTGTTATTAAATTCTTACCAGAAACAAGAGGTCGTAGTTTAGAAGAAATTGAATATGATTTAAGAGAGAGAACTGGCGCTAAACCAGAAAAAACACAAAGTATATAATGATTTTTAAAGCGTACAAATTATAGGGATTTGTACGCTTTTCTATTTATTGAACTTATTAGTTAAATATAGTTGCTCTTAATAGACAATTTTATATCTATAATTCACAATGTTATTAAGCACTAATAAAGTGGTAATTTAGAAATAACATAGCAAACTGAAAAAGAACAAAGGTGAGGATAAGATGATTTTAGATAATGTGAATCCAAACGATTTATTTCCAACTGAGAAGAAAGGACCATCAGTACTTGGAGATATAGAATATAATGTTAAAGGTGAACAACGTTTATATAAAGGAGCTTACATAGCTACAAATGAACGATTGATTTTAAATGTTGATATGGATGGACAATTTTATTATAGAAATATTGGATATAACGAAATTAAATCTATTTCTCATGATGAACAAGCGATCAATTTGAGTTTTGAAATTGGTGACTTCCCAATTAAAAACATTGAAAAAGGCGATGTAGAAACATTTACGTCTTATGTACAACAACAAGTGAACTAGAGAATGATTGAAAAAGAAGCTCACAGCTAATTGCATGCATTAGTTGTGAGCTCTTTTAGTTATATAAACTTCTAAAATGTATGGCTTAATGTTATACATAATCAAGCTCTAACTCGTGAACTTGGTGAGTTAACATTGTGTTTAGTGGCGTAGAGATATTCAGGTCTTTCCCATATTTAGCAATTTGACCGTTAAGGAAATCAATTTCTGTCAAACGGCCTTTGTGCAAATCTTGATGCATTGAAGGGTAGTGTAACCCTTGTGTAGATTCAGGATAAGCAGCTTCTATCTTGTGAACCATATCATCTGTTTTGATATCAACGTTACGCGCATTAGCTACAGCTACAATTTCTTCTATTAATGGTTGAATCATATCTCTAGCTCGATCGTATGCACCTAATTCGCCAATGCGTTTATCTAAGATCGTACATAAAGGGTTAAGTACACTATTTAAAGTAGCCTTTGACCATATAGAAATAAAGACATTATCACTGATAACTGAATTTAATCCAGCTTTATTAAATATGTTATTTATTTCTTCAGTTCGATAATCGGCTTCGCCATCGGCACGTTGCAATTCTATTGTACCTGACCCTTCTAATAAAAGTTGTCCAGGACCTCTTAATCCAGCAGTCCACATTGTCACTGCTAAAAATATTTGAGATTTTGGTACTACTTCTGCGAAACGTTCGTCATGTCCTAACCCGTTCATCATAGTTAATATCGCTGTCGATGCTTTGATGGCATCTCTATCATATAACGCATTAATCATTGCTGAAGCGTCCATTGCTTTAGTTAAAATAATAAGTAAATCATACTGTTCATTTACTTCAGAAGGCTTTTTAGCAGTGATACTTACATTATAAGTGGATGTTTCCGTTTTAATTTCTAGACCATCGTCATTAATTTTTTTGATATGTTCATCCCAATAGTCGATGAGCGTTACATTGTAACCTGCTTCTTTTATTTGTGTTCCGATGCGGCCGCCCATAGCACCGGCACCAGCGATTGCGATATTATACATGAAAACACATCCTTATAAAAAAATAATCGTTAGTTCTTTGCATAAGACTAATAAATAACCCGCTATATAAATTTTTAGTCTTATATATTTTGCTATATAGAATTATTTTATCATTTTATCAGTATAAATTTGCAATTATCAGACTTTTTACTTATCAAATTACTGAAATAGGCGTACAATTTAGACGTATGATTAAAAGTTAAGGTACTATGTTCATGTTTAAGATGATTTTAAAATAAGATGTGATATATATTTTAATTTCAAAAGGAGAGTAATTATGAAGAAATCAGATTTAGTTGCACCAGAACGGTATAATATTGTTGAAGAAATTGAAAAATATGCCGTTGATACGTCGAAACAGGCGATAGCTTATGAAGATGAAAAGGGTAATACAGATAGTATTACTTATGCTAATTTAATAAAAAATGCCAATAAAATCGGACACGTATTTTCGAATCATGGGTTACAAAAAGGGGATAAAGTTTTAATAATGATGCCTCGTAGCATTATTACGTATGAAATTTATACTGCTGCATTAAAATTAGGTTTAGTTATTATTCCTAGTTCTGAAATGCTTAGAACTAAAGACTTACAACATAGAATTACACATGGAGATGTAGCTGCTGTAGTAGTAATTAATGAGGGCGTTAATGAATTTAAAGATATAGCAGAATATGATAATTTAACGAAATTTATCGTCGGTGGACATGAAGACGATTGGATTAATATTGAAGACGAACAGCAACAAGCAAGCGATGAATTAGATATTGTCGCAACGCATAGAGATGATATTGCGCTATTGTCTTATACATCAGGTACGACTGCTAAACCGAAAGCCGTTGTTCATACACATGGCTGGGGTTATGCACACATGCAAACAGCACCTAAATATTGGTTAAGCGTGAACGAAGGTGACACAGCTTGGGCTACTGCTGCGCCAGGTTGGCAAAAATGGATTTGGAGTCCATACCTATCTATCATGGGTTCAGGCGCTAAAGCCTTAGTTTATCAAGGTAAATTTGATGCTAAAAAATATTTAGAATTATTACAAAGATACGAAGTGAATGTGTTATGTTGTACTCCGACAGAATATCGATTAATGGCTAAATTACCTAATTTGAAAGATTATGATTTATCTCATCTTCATAGTGCAGTTTCTGCAGGAGAACCTTTAAACCAAGAAGTAATAGAAAAATTCCAACAAAATTTTGATTTAACTGTAAGAGATGGTTATGGTCAAACAGAGAATACGCTATTAATTGGTTCGCTTAAAGATGCTGAAACTCGTCCAGGTTCAATGGGTAAAGCTATTTTAGGCGACCAAGTTGCAATCATCGATGAGGATGGTAATGAAGTTGAACCAGGTGTCACAGGTGATATTGCTGTCTGGTTAGACTCACCAGCACTCTTTAAGGGTTATTATAAAGATGAAGAACGTACGACAGACTCCAAACGTGGACAATTTTATGTCACAGGCGATCGTGCACGTATCGATGAAGACGGCTATTTCTGGTTCCAAGGTAGAAGTGATGACATTATTATTAGTTCAGGGTATACAATTGGACCATTCGAAGTAGAAGACTCACTCATTGGGCATCCTTCTGTAAAAGAATGTGCTGTCGTTGCTAGTCCTGATGATATTCGTGGTAACGTAGTTAAAGCTTTCGTTATTCTACAAGACGATGTAGAAGGAAATGACGCGCTAGTAAAAGAGTTGCAAAACTTTGTTAAACAAGATGTTGCACCATACAAATATCCGCGAAAAATAGAATTTGTTGATGATTTACCTAAGACAAATTCTGGTAAAATTAGACGTGTAGAATTACGTGAAGCAGAAATCGAAAAATATAATAAATAAGTAAAGAAGATGGCACCGAAATAAAGGTGCTATCTTTTTTTATAAACAAGGTAGTTGAATATTACAAGTTACAGTTATATAATAAAATTAATCTCAATTGAATTGTACTTAATTTGATTGAGGTAAATAAAATATACTGATAAGTATATACAAATAGAGGTGCGTATAGATGTCTAAAGTATTATATGCAACAAATATGATTAGCAATGGCGGTCGTGATGGTCGTGTGTTTAGCCCTGATAATACGTTCGTACAAAATTTAGCTACTCCAAAAGAAATGGGAGGTAATGCTACTACTGCTGAAACTAACCCAGAACAACTATTTGCAGCAGGCTATAGCGCTTGTTTTAATAGTGCGTTGTCTTTAATATTGCAAAAAAGTGGTGTTACAGATGCTAACCCAGAAGTTGAAGCATCTATTGAACTAATCGTAGATGAAGCGGACAATGGAGTTAAATTAGGTGGCACTTTAACAGTGACATTAGAAAATATGTCACAAGAAGATGCAGAAGCATATGTAGAAAAAGCACATAATTATTGCCCTTACTCAAAAGCAACTAAAGGTAATATTGATATATCATTAGAAGTGCATGCACAATAATTTTTAAAGAGGAATAATATAGTAACTACACAGTCTAAAGTTGCTATGATTATTCCTTTTTTGTTAAACGATATATACGGGGCGTAGTTCATTAAAATGGCTCAACGTTGATTTACATGCATTTTTAATAAACTAAAGAAGCATATCATTCTAATGGATTTATAATGTAGTGTTAGGTAAAAAACATCATAAACGTGGTACAAATAGAAAAATGAGTAGATCAAATATGCGAGGTTGCATGTATACATTTAATAGCGACGACTACGTATACGACTTTTTATAAGAGGGTAGGATAGGTATTTATCAAAAGGAACAATTAAAAAATGAGTACACTGTCGATTAAACGGAACAGATGCACTCATTTCAGGTTGGATGCTTGATATTTACAATGAATAATTTCTCACGTCCTTGAAGTCATAGTTTTTAATAATAGTACAACCTAATGGATGAAAGCCATTATCTACATGTTCATTAATTTCTTCTAAGACGTTTAATATTTCATATTCAGGTGTTGATACATCAAACGTGTATTTAAATAAATGTTCTTTGTCTGATAACACAGTTGCGACTAATTCTTCGTTTTCCATTTTATAGCCTAATAATTGCATAATCATCTTCACCTTTCTTTATATATATTATTGTCTGGAATCTATAATTCTCAACTCTAAATTAGAATTATTCTAATTAACTACTAGTATACATTAAAATTAGTAAAATGTAGAGTGTTTTAACCTAGATAATTGAAAAAATTTTAATTTAAGATGCTCCAGCATTTATAAAATACTATGGTTGACCATTGTATAGAGATTTGATATAGTTCAATTAATTTAATAAAAGCTTTCTAGGGTTCCGTAACTTTATAGTTAGACTGGTCCGAGAGAAAGCGACATGTTTATTGCATGTTACACGGAAGGATAAAAGCCTGGGAGATAGTTTAGTTACTATCTTCCGGGCTTTTTTATTTATTAGGAGGTATAAAAATGAATTGGTTAAAAATTGTTATAGCAGCACTGTTTGAAGTTGGATGGGTCATAGGTTTAACACATGCATCTAATCTTATGGAATGGTTTGGTACGGTAATAGCTATTTTTCTAAGTTTCTATTTATTAATACAAGCGTCGAAAATGTTACCAGTAGGAACGACGTATGCGATATTTGTTGGCCTCGGTACTACGGGTGTTACTTTATGTGATTTCTTTGTTTTTGGACAACCATTAAATATGGGGAAAATAGTGTTGATATTTACGTTACTGGCTGGCGTGGTCGGACTAAAACTTGCTACTACGAGTGAGAGAGGAGCATAAATTATGGATTGGATTTTATTAATTATTGCAGGTGTTTTTGAGATGCTAGGCGTAGCATCATTGAATGCTTATACTCATAATAATAAATTAATATCATTGCTATATATGATTGTTAATTTCACACTTAGTTTTATTTGTTTAGCTATAGCGATGATGACGTTGCCAATGAGTACAGCATATGCAGTGTGGACTGGTATCGGTGCAGTTGGTGGGGCAGTGATAGGTATGTTGTTTTATAAAGAATCAAAAAATTTGTTACGTATATTATGTATCGTGGTAATTTTAGCAAGTACAATTGGTTTGAAATTATTGAGTTAAAAAAAGAGCGACACGAAAGTGTCGCTCTTTAAGAGTAATATGTTCATGAATATAAAAGACTAGTAGTTATTATTAACTACATACTTAATATAGCATATGATGCTTTGTTGTTTCAAATGTTCCACTTTAAATATTAGACCTCAATACTAAATATATTGGAATAGAAAACTAAGGCCGAGAAATAATTTTTACTCAGCCTTAGTTTGTTAGTTTTCACTGTTTAATTTAAGTGAAAAAGTTTACTGTGTTTCAAAGATTTAGACTAAGGTCGAAAATAACCTTCGTCTGTTATTAATACTTTGACGCCTCGGTATATATTTTTAATTGTATACCAAATTGTGATCACTACGAGTACGATAGCTATAACGATCATTACAACTGATTGCCAAGTTGATTGGTAAGATAATGCACTTGCACCAAGGCTTGCACTAATTATTAAAATAAACGGGCATAGATAAGTAATCATATGGTAAATCAAAGATTTTGCTGCATGTGATGATGTAGGTTTGTCTGACAATATCCATACAATAATAGGTAAGATGAGTGGTGCGAAAAATATACTGAAGTAACATAGAGCTGCAAGAACTTTACCGCTTTGAACATTATTATCTTGAGAAGTTTTGTAATCCATTTATTTCACCTCACAATGAGTGTATCAAATAAGATATGAAGTATATAGGTTATTTACTTAATATGACAACATTGTTAGGCAGTTAATCGGGGATGTATAACATAAAAAAAGACCTTATAACTAAGGTCTTTAAAATGATTATTCTGCACATAACGTTGTTATGGCACTCGCGATGATAACCATCGTAGTTAAAATTAAAACAACTACAAGAAGTGGCACTGGAGTAGTGAATATAACGATGAGTGTCAGAAATAATGCCGGTACAGCAAAAAGAATTTGCCATATCGTTGAAATGATACGCGTTGCTTTATACTTAAAAACACCCAGCAGAAGAGCGGGTAAGAAGATACAAATAGAAAAGCCTAAAGCTATCCATATTTCAACCGGTCGCTCGAAGTTGTATGACTTGCCAAAGACCCAGACTAAAATTTGAACTTCATTTTCGTTATTTCAATGGCATTAGGTTTACGTTTAGAGCCTACGCCTCCACCCTCTATAAAATTATATTCAATCTTGCTTATTGTTGAGCTCAACATTGTCTCTTTATCTTCATCAGACATGTTGCTCCAGCCTTTGAGTATTAAATTTCTAGCTGTTTTGATTTGATCACTATTTGTTTCTTTTTTCTTTTCAGCTATTAGCTGTTTGTTGTGCTGGTCGAGTAGCTCATCAGTTTCTTTGATTAGTTCCTCAAACTCCTCATCACTCATTAAATCCTTAGCCCACGCTTGCTGGTATTTCTTCCTTTGCTGTTTTATCTTTTCTACGTCGATAATACTCTCATTCGGCTTTTCTGTTGGTTTGTCCTCATAGGCTTCTAGATCACTATGTTTTATATAGTTTAAAAAGGCATGTTCAACCTCACTGAAAATCACGTTGACACTTCTCGCAGATTTATCAGCTTTACAACGAGCACAACTATAATGTGAATACTGAAAAACCTCGCCGTTCTTTTTCTTACGTTTAGTTATAGCAAGTGTTAGACGTTGCCCGCATTGGTGGCAAGACAATAGGCCTCTGAACACAGACGTGTGTTTAAGTCCACGTGAGTGCTTACGTGTGGAAATGGTAGACACTATTACCTCATAGTCTGATTGGCTTATAATAGGCTCGTGTGAGTTCTCTATGAATACATCACTGATTTGTGTATGGCCTCGAGTTACAGGGGCGACTAGAATATCCTTAACTTTACTTTTATTCCATGAGTCGCTTTGAGGTGGCCTGTATTTAGAGTTGTTTAGTTCGACAGCGACAGCACGTAAACTCACGCCAGCTTTTACCCTTTCAGCCATATACTCAACTACTTTGCGATTTTCATTAGGGTAGAGTTTGCCGTCAATTTTATCGTAATAGAACGGCACAGGTGCTGTATAATTACCTTTTTCAGCAGACATTTTACGCCCTTGAGATGTTCTTTCAGCAATGGTGGAACGCTCCCACTCAGCCATGGCACCGACCAGCGTTATAAAGAGTTTACCAATAGCGCTTGTAGTGTCAAATACCTCTGTAGCACTTCTGAACTTAACATTATGTTTTTCAAATATATCTAATAAGCTCATAAGGTCACGAACAGAGCGAGTAAGCCTATCTAATTTGTAGACAAGTATTAAATCGAACTCATCTAGTCTACTTATTAGGTTTTGCAGGCCTGCTCTGTCTGTACTTCCTGCTGACTTTCCTGCGTCGACAAATAGCTCGTATTTATCCCAATCATTTATCTCGCAGTACGATTTTAAGCGCTTCTCTTGCCCCTCGATAGAATAGCCTTCATTCGCCTGTTCTAGTGTTGATACACGGGTGTATATTGCAACTTTAGTCATGTTTTACCTCCCCGTATTTACTCATGGATTCAGCAAAAGCTTTTAACTCTTCTTTAGCTGTAAAATGTGATTTTTCATTAGAAACACTATGAATGAATACACCTTTATTTGTTTTTACTTTATATTCAGTAAAAAATTCATACCTATATACTTCTAATACTTTCATACTTTGTTATTACACCCCTAAAAATAGTAAAAATAATAAGGACAGTAATTTCGCTGTCCTCTATAAGCCAGACTTATAAATATCTAGTCATTTTATCCACTCCCAAATGAACAACTATGACTATGCATCTTCGAGCAAAACTTAACTCGAAAATTCCCTTAAAAAATTAATATAGCTGTCAGATTTTCTGTGACGATATTTAGTAAGATAAGTTTCAAGACCTAACTCAATATGTCTTTCTAATATACGCATAGATACCTTTACAGCACTAAAACTGATATTGAATTTATTGGCAATCTCATATGAGCTTTTCCCTTTATACTCATATCTTTTGTGCAATGGAAACAACAAACCACTTGCGAATACATCAGCCTCATATTCCTCTCGAGAATAAGAAACGGTGTTCGTAGCACTTTCATAAATTGACTTGCCTGTATGGTTGAGTTTGATGTGACCATACTCGTGAGCTAAAGTGAAACGTTGACGCTTTATGTTTTTAAGTGCGTTGTAGACAATTACAGACTTATCGCCCTTTTTAAAATGGAAAGCCTCATCTGTTTGTCCTATTTCAAATACCTCGCATCTTTTTATATTAGTCATCCGTGCAAACTCGCCAAAGGTAAATAATTCTACATATGGGTCAGCCTTGATTAGACTATTGATTTCTACAGGGAAACCTACATCACTAATTAGCTGATGAGCGTTCTCAACGGCAAACATAAAGGATTGACTTTCTTCATAATTCAACTGTAAAACCCCTTAATCCTTATTATCTTTTGTCATATCTTCCCAATTTTCAAAGAAAGCCTCAAAAACTTTAATAGCTTTCTTCCTATCTTCCTCACTCATATTTTGCGCAGCTCTTTGCATAATGCGTATATCTTCTGTCATTTCTGGGTCAGTAGTTTTGGCATTGTCATCAGCTAGAAACTCCAATGAAACATCGAAGTATTTTGCTACCTTTTTTAAATTTTCAACACTTGGGCTACTTTTAGCCCAGCGTTTAATTTGCCCGTTTGAAATTCCAGTTTCACGCTCTAAATGAGCAATCGAAATACCTCTTTCGCTACAAAGTTTTTTTATTTTCTCGTATAAGTTCAAATTTTTTGCTCCTTTTGAAGCACCGTCACACTAGTGTTTAGCGTAAATGCTAAAAAATAATTAGAGAAAAATCTAAATTTACTGTTGCATTATAGCTAATTCTCTAATATAGTATGACATGTGCTAATTAATTAGCTAACAAAAAACCAGCAATTGATAATGAAGTTCGCCAAAACCTTTGATTTATCTTTTTGCTATTTTAGTTAGCCTTTAGCATGGATATAAGACAGTTAAACTTACTAAAAAACTTGATTTGTTTGTAGGGAGTAGTCTGTCTTATTAGCTAATTTCCACATTTTTA
Organism: Staphylococcus lloydii; assembly: GCF_015775975.1. Lineage (NCBI taxonomy): Bacteria > Bacillati > Bacillota > Bacilli > Caryophanales > Staphylococcaceae > Staphylococcus > Staphylococcus lloydii. The sequence continues at coordinate 2,447,579 of NZ_CP064056.1, read as the reverse complement.
ATATTAGCATATTAGCTAATTTCCGTAAATAGGAAATTAGTAGATAATTAGCAAATTATCTAAGGGGGGTTCAAATGGAAGATTTTGGGGCGCATGTTCGCAGTGAGTTAGAAAAACGAAACATATCTCAACGAGAGCTTGCAAAGGATTTAGATATTTCAGCGCCGTACTTGAGTGACATTCTGAATAACCACAGAAATGCGCCACTTCAAAAGCGTAAAATACTTACGTATTTGAAAAAGACGAGAAACCTAAATGCTAAGGAGGAAAAATAATGCAAAAGGAAAAGAAGCCTGAGGATTATGTACCTCCTCAAGTAGTTCAATACTGGTACGACTTTATGAAAACGAGAGGTGTTATCTAATGAAACAAACAGTCAAAACATTCTACTCGATTGTGTTATCAGTTGTTATTGGCACAGCCTCAGTAGTGTTGACAGACATATTTGTAGGTTTAGTCATAGCGACAGCAATTGGTTTGTTAACTGAAATCACATTCTCTGAAATGGAACACAAAAAAGGCCTCACTCTCGCCAACGAGTAAGACCTAGAGAACTTAAAAAATTATGAATAACTAAAGTATAAAACAAAATGGGAGGAATTACAACATGGCATTAGAAGATGTATTATTGCAAATTGCAGACCAGCTCAAAGAGTCTAACAGACTTAAACGCGAACAGACTAAAGCATTTGAGGGTTATAGCTTAAATGATAATTATCAAGCAGATAAAGAAGAAACACCAGCAGAAGAAACAAGCAAAGAAAATGAACAGCCAGCTCATGCTGAAAGCTCTAAAGAAGATGAGCCAAAATCAACAGAATTAAACAGCATTGACGATGTACCCGATGAAGCAACAATGAAAAGAGAAGTTGCCAAAATCATTAAAGGTAACAACAACGACAATAAGTTAAAACTTAAAGAGAAGATAAAAGAAACAGGAGCTAAAAAGGTCACAGACATTCAGCCTGAACACCGTCAAGCCATTATTGATTATGTGAAAGAGTTAGAAAATGAGTAACCTTGATCACTCAGCAAGAGCTCACGCCAAGCTAAGCGCAAGTGGAGCTAAGCAATGGCTGAATTGCCCTCCCAGCATTAAAGCAAGCGCGGGTGTGGTTGATACTACGACAGAGTTCGCTCAAGAGGGGACATTCGCTCATGAACTATCAGAGTTGTATTTCAGTAACTTATATGAAGATTTAAGCGACAGTGACTTTGAAAAGCAATTCGAGGAACGTAAGCAAAGCGAATACTACTCAGAAGAGCTGAGAGAACACGTTGAGCAGTACGTCAATGTCGTTGAGGAAACAATCAACGAGGCTAAAGCTCAAGACGAGCCCATATTGTTTTTTGAACACAGGCTCGACCTGACAAGATATGTACCCGAGTCATTCGGCACGGGCGACGTTGTTATCTATTACAACGGCACTGTTGAGGTCATAGACCTTAAATTCGGTAAAGGCGTCGAAGTGTCAGCGCTGAACAATCCACAATTGAGATTGTACGGGCTAGGAGCCTATGAGCTACTCAAAGACTTTGAGGATATACACACAATCAAAATGAAAATTGTACAGCCGAGATTGAACGACATATCAAGTGAAACAGTAGACGCTGATGACCTCATAGAATGGGGGCTTAACACAGTTAAACCTCAAGCGCTCAAAGCCTACAACGGACAAGGCGAGTTTAAAGCTGGTAGCCATTGTCGATTTTGTAAGATACGCCACTCATGCAGAGCAAGAGCCGAGGCAAACAACGTAAAGCAAGACGACATGAACGCACCAGCAACGCTAAGCGATGACGAGCTTGCTGAATTACTTCACAAATTGCCTGAAATAAAACGCTGGGCAAAAGACGTTGAAGAATATTGCAGAGAGCAAGCCTTTGAGAACAATCGCAATTTTAACGGCTGGAAAGTCGTAGAGGGCAGAGCAAGCCGTAAATATGTCGATGACGGTCAGGTTTACGAGCGACTTAAAGCACATTACGACCCTCAAGAAGTAACAGAAACTAAAGTATTAAGTATTTCAAAACTAGAGAAGCAACTCGGCAAAAAGAAAGTGACTGAGTTACTTAGCGATTTAGTAGAGAAGCCACAGGGCAAGCCTACGCTAGTAACTGAGGACGACAAACGAGAAGCTATTCAAAATAGCGCAGAAAATGACTTTACAGTCTTTATTGAACATTAAATCTAAAAATCAGAACTATATTATAAATCAAATTTAAAGGAGTTTTTCACAATGGCAGAACAATTAAAAACACGAGTAATGATTTACGCAAGAGCGAGCTACGCACATATATTTGAGCCTCAAGCAATGAACGAGGGAGACGAGCCAAAATACAATGTGAGCTTAATTATCGACAAGAACGACGAGAAATCACTTAACAGCATTAAGAAAGCAGTAGAGAACGCTAAGCAGAACGGCAAAGAGAAGTTCGGAGGCAAGATACCAGCTAACCTTACAACACCTTTACGTGACGGCGACACAGATCGTGAGGACGATGAAGCATATCAAAACGCTTATTTCTTAAATGCTAAAACGAAACGTAAACCTCAAGTATTAGATATGGACGGACAACGCACAGACGACTCTGACGAGGTTTACAGTGGTTGCTACATTCGAGTAACAGTCAACTTCTACCCTTATGCAGTATCAGGCAGTAAAGGCATTGCATGTGGATTAGGTAACATCATGAAAGCAAAAGACGGCGAGCCATTAAGTGGTGGAGGCGCTAAAGCTGAGGACGAGTTCGCTGATTTTATCGACTTTGACGCTGACCTTGATGACATGTTCGACTAATAAGCCATTAAGGGAGGCCACAGAATGACAGTAATGCACATTGATATTGAGACCTATTCAAGTTATGACATAAGAAAAACGGGCGCTTATCGCTATACCGAGGCGCCTGACTTTGAAATATTAATCATCGCATTTTCAATCGACGGTGGCGAAGTAAGAGCCATAGATATGTACGACAAAGACGACAAACGATATAAGCAGTTCAAATGGCATTTATTAGACCCTGAGGTCGAAAAGCGAGCATTTAACGCCAATTTCGAGCGTGTGTGCTTAGCCAAACACTTCAATACAACAATGCCAGCTGACGAGTGGGTTTGTGACATGGTCGACGCAACAAGGGTCGGCCTACCAGCCTCACTTGAGAAATGTGCAGAGGTGCTTGAAGTAGAAGCTCAAAAAGACAAATCAGGTAAAGCATTAATAAGATACTTTTCAGTGCCTTGTAAGCCAACAAAAGTAAATGGTGGCCGTACTCGTAACCTACCTGAACACGACACAGAGAAATGGGAGCAGTTCATTTCGTATTGCGTTAAAGACGTTGAGGCTGAAATGGCAATCGGCGACGAAATCGCAGACTTTGAGGTGTTGCCTAGTGAGCAGTTGCTATGGACGATAGACCAGCACATCAATGACAGAGGTGTTCATATCGACGAGCAACTAATGCTGGGAGCTTATGAGTTAGACAAAATAAGCAAATCATCATTACAAGAACAGGCTAAGAGGCTGACAGGCCTCGACAACCCAAACAGTCAACAACAGCTAGTGGGCTGGTTTAACGAACAGGGTGTTGAATTAGACAACTTGCGTAAGGCGACAGTTGACGAATACCTAGAAAAAACGACAGGTAGAGCGCACAAAATGTTAGAGCTACGCCAGCAAATGAGCAAAACCAGCGTTAAGAAATACGACAAGATGTATAACATGGCATGCAATGACAACCGTATTAGAGGCATGTTCCAGTTTTACGGTGCAGGTACAGGACGTTGGGCAGGGCGTGGCGTACAAATGCAAAACCTCACTAAGCACAAGATGACAGATGAAGAACTCGACATCGCTCGTGAGGCAATAAAAAAGCAAGATTTTGAATGGTTAGACCTTATGCTCGATTACGAGTACCAAGACATATTGAGCCAACTTGTTAGAACGACATTTACAGCTCAGGACGGCTACAAGTTAGCTGTTAGTGACTTCTCAGCCATTGAGGCACGTGTCATCGCATGGCTTGCAGGCGAACAATGGCGCCTTGATGTGTTCGACACTCACGGCAAGATATACGAGGCGTCAGCGTCTCAAATGTTCGGTGTACCTGTTGAGAGCATAGGCAAAGGCGACCCACTCAGACAAAAAGGCAAAGTGGCCGAGCTGGCGCTGGGCTATCAAGGAGGCGCAGGCGCCCTCAAATCAATGGGAGCCCTAGACATGGGCATTGAAGAGGACGAGCTCAAGCCTCTTGTCGATAGCTGGCGTAAAGCCAACCCAAACATCAAAAAGTTTTGGTATAACTGTCAGAAATCAGCTATTGGCGTACTAGAGGACGGCGAGCCTCGATACACAAACGGCCTTAAATTCTATTTAAAACAAAAGCACTTACTCATAGAGCTATCAAGTGGCAGAACATTGGTCTATAGAAATGCAGAACTAGCTAATAATAGTTGGGGCGCAACCGTCATAGCGTTTAGAGGCTTAGACCTCAACCGAAAATGGACGACAGTTAAAACCTACGGAGGCAAACTCGTCGAGAACATCGTACAGGCCACAGCTCGTGACGCATTAGGCGTTTCAATGGAACGACTAGAGGCAGAGGGCTACAAGATAGTGGCACATGTACACGATGAAATCATTCTCGAAGTGCCTGACGACGGCCACGACCATTTGAAAGATATAGAAGATATTATGAGCCAGCCTGTTGTATGGGCTGACGGTTTAAATCTAGATAGTGACGGCTTTGTTAGTCCGTTCTATATGAAAGACTAAAGGAGGAAAATCATGGGCGCACTAGATAACGTGAGCGAATGGGGCGAATATAAAGTCCCTGTTAAGCTCACGATTGAATATGAAACTGAAATTACTGTAACAGCAAACAACAGCGATGACATCGCAGACAAAGCTGATGAATATATAAGCGAATACTATGACGACATGGCGAGTGAGGTCATGGCGATGACTGGTAAATCAAGATTAAAAGACTGGGAGGAGCATTTCTAATGAAGTTCAGAACATTACAGACACAGGACGGCACATTTGAGCTGACAGATGAACAAGTCCAAAACATTTGGAGCAGAAAACTGACACTAGGACAGATACAAAAGCGACTTGATGACGGCTGGGGACTGATTGAGTCAATCGAGCTAAACAAAAACTATTACATGTATGAGGGCGATATTTGCCTCAGATACGCAGACGCAACAAGAGTGTTATACATTCCGTTGTATGTGATTGAGCGCATTGGCATACACTACAACGACACGAGACGCTTATTCAACAATCTCAGTGAGGGCAAAAGCTTTAGAAACGCAGTATCTAATATGCAGGGAGGCATTTTCGACAGAAAACTTTCAAGAGAATTAGAGGCTGTAGACGAAACGGAAATACTCAAAGACAAGCAACTAGCACGTATGCGCAGTAAGGCAAGAAAGCATGAAAGAAAACGTCTAGCAAAAGCAGAAATGGCAAAGCAACGTGACATGGAGCGCAGACCTCACATGTACGACGGCACGCCACAGCAACATACTTTCGGCGAATATGCGCAGTATCTATTAAGTAGCTACAAATTCAAATGTTCTGAGGTGGTTAAATAATGGCATTGATTAAAGACTTAAATATCGGCGACCTTGTTTCATTTGAGTACCCTATTATGTCAGGCGAAGAGGTAATAGGAGAAATCACTGAGCTATATTACGACGTGATGAAAGCGACCGTGTACGACGGCATAGACACTTATCACATCGACAACGCCCTAGACATTACAATCATAAACCCAGCTGAGACTGTGAGAGAACAACACTATCAGAGCCACAGAGACAATGGCATAGACCTTATAGACTTTTGGCATATGCAAATGTCCGAGGAGGAGTTCCAAGGCGCTATGAAGTCACAAATAAGCAAATACGCTGTACGTTTAGGTCGTAAAGACGACAAGGTCAAAGAGTTGAACAAAATTATTGATTATGCAGAACGTTACAAAGAGAAGTTACAGCAGGAGGGCAAATAATGACAAAACTTATTTATCTAGCTGGCGACATGTTGAGCCACGGCCAGCAATTACGCAGAGCTTACGAGAAGTCAGCATTTAAACGATTAGACTATGAGGTCTATAATCCTCAGGACGATAAGAGTATCAACGATAAATCAAGCGCAGATCAGCAAGGGCTGGCCGAGCGTATCGTCACAAATGACACGTCAGGCATTGAGCAAGCTGACATTATCGTATTGGATTATTTGCCACATGCACAAGGGACAATATGTGAGCTGGGCTACATTCAGAAGTTAAAACGTGAAAAGCCTGAACTTAAGGTCTATGTGCACTGTACGGACATGAGACAAGGCACAGGCCACATTCCTGATGAGCAGGACAGAGCAGAGTTCTCAATTAACCAATACGTCTACGGCGTTATCTTAGAAGTGACTGAGGGCAGAGGCGTTCAGGATTTCGAGGGAATCAGGCAGACGTTAGAAAATGACACACCATTCACGAATAGCATACTGTTCAATATGAAACGCATTGAGCGTGAGCTAGAGGCCAAAGGGCTGGACTTCATAGAAAGCCACAGCATTGAAAGAGGCATTGAGGGCGAACGTCACGAATTAGGGTTTGTTGACGGCTCAGAAATAAGTTTCTTTGTAGGAGTTGATAAGTAATGAATACACAAGAAATCGCCAACCACCTAGAAAAGGTGCTCAGTGAAGCTAATGAGATTATAGAACGTAACAAAGCACTAGAACTGGAAAATAGAGAGCTTAGAGACTTAATAGACAACCAGCAGGACAAGCTCCAAAGCATTTATGAAGAGACGGCCAAAGCGCAGTACAACTCTACTTTATGGCGTAAACGCTTCGAGGCTATGGAGGGCTTCATCGCATTTAAACTCGAAATCACGCCAGCAAGTTCGCAATATCGCAACGTAGCAATTAAGCTCCGAGAGCAGTTAGCTAAAGGACTACATGAATACTATTAAACAGGCCTTAGCGCAAAGATGCGTCAAGGTATCAATAATCAGGAGGGCAAACACAATGACAAATGAACTAATTGACTTAACAAAGAAAATCGAGCAATGGGCTGAGGACAGAAACCTACACACAGCCGACCCAATCAAACAATTCGACAAGCTGGTTGAAGAGTTCGGCGAATTAGTCAAAGGTATCAACAAGCAAGACTTAGACGTGATTAAGGACAGTATCGGCGACATGTTTGTCGTGCTTGTCATCATGAGTAAGCAAACAGACAACTCAATGGTTAGATTGCTAGAAGAGGCAAGCGTCGAGACATTAAGACCTAAACACAGCACAGTCGGCTACATTTTAAATTTATCAGACTTAGGCGACTTACTCAGCGACAGAATTTCGTTTATTATGCCTCAGGTTTACGAGTTAAATACTGACCTTGTGCAGACTTGTGGCGAGTATGGCCTCGACTTCACTCATTGCGTAGCGCTTGCTTACGATGAGATTAAAGACCGTAAAGGCAAGATGATAGACGGCAAATTCGTAAAAGAGGCTGACTTGTAATGTCAATATTCACGGTTGTAATTAACGCTTTACTGTTAGTAGCTATATTTTGGTTGATATACAGAGAGGCTCGAGACAGATATAAAAACACCAGACGAGTGAACGTGCATATAGATGAAACAAATCAAGTAGCATTTATTGCACCTCGGCCAAAAGCAAGTGACAGAGATATAAACCTAATAGCTAACCAGCTAAGAGGCTTATACAAAACAGTCTTGGTATTTGAAAATGATGTGAACCTAAGAGGATTGAAAAGAGGGGGCAAATAATGAAAAATTACACAGTGCAAGAATTAGAAGATAGCCTCGAGCTATCAAGACATTACGATGTTAAAGTTGACGGCGATGCAATTCTAAAAGACAACAAAGACATACTTGAAGTCATAGAGCTATTTGAGGCAATAGAGGACTACCTAGTTATTAAGCCCAACGATTTCGCTGACCATGAGCACATAGAAATAGATTAGAGAGGAGTTTATCAATGCACGAATTAGACAATGTGACGCCACTTGAGTATTTAAAACATGACGGACAGGTCACATATGCGCATGCAACGAGCAGGAAATCAAACTACTGGAAGAATAGCGACAAATCATGGGGCGATTTTCTAAATAAGCTATCAAACACGACACGCACACAAGAGTCGATTGATGAATACAACCGAATGAAAAAAGATGAACAATCAGAGGTTAAAGACGTAGGAGGCTTTGTTGGTGGTTACCTCAAAGAGGGCAAACGCCGTAAAGGCTACGTGATGAATAGATCAATGCTGACGCTAGACATCGACTTTGCAGATGAGAACATGCACGAAATTATTGACCTGTTCTTTGATAGAGCATATGCCCTCTATTCAACGCATAAACATAGACCTACAAACCCACGTTTGCGCTTAGTAGTTCCGTTAAAACGTCATGTAGACGGCGACGAATATGAGGCTGTAGCTCGTAGAGTTGCTGAGTCTATCGGTATTGATTACTTTGACGACACGACCTATGAGCCTCATAGACTGATGTACTGGCCGAGTACCAGCGCAGACGCTGAATATTACTTCACATATGCTGATGAGCCGTTCCTAGACCCTGACGAGGTGCTCAATACTTACAAAGATTGGAAAGACCCTCTTGAATGGCCTTATTCAGAACGTGAGAGCGCTAGCTACAACAGACTTGCAGACAAGCAGGGCGACCCTCATGAGAAGCCAGGTCTTGTCGGTGCGTTCTGTAGAGCTTATGACATACAAGACGTGATTGAGCACTTCTTATCAGATGTATACGAGCGCTATGATGACACACGCTTTACCTACATAGGAGGGTCAACAGCTGGTGGTTTAGTCACTTATGAAAATGGTAAGTTCGCTTACTCTCATCATGGTACAGACCCAGCAGGTGGCGAGCTATGCAACAGCTTCGACTTATTGCGTATACACAAGTTCGGATTGCAAGACGAAGATATTCCCGAGTACACGCCAATTACACGCTTGCCGTCCTATAATGCTATGCAAAACCTCGCACAGAATGACTCAGAGGTTAAAATCAACATGATAGCAGAACGTTTTGAGGACGCTGAGAACGAGTTCAGCGAATACATTGATAAGGAAGCGAAAAAAGACAAGTACAAATGGGCGACACAACTTGAAGTCGATAAGTCAGGGAGCGTGTTAGCCACGACGACCAATATTGGCCTTATATTGCGCAATGACGACAACTTGAAAGGCAAGATTGCCTATGATGAGTTCAACACGCGTATGTGCATTAAAGGCATTACACCGTGGAGCTCTGAGGACATAATAGCCTATTGGCGAGACAAAGACGACGCAGGTCTAAGAAACTACTTAGAAAAAGAGCATGGCATATACAACAGAGCCAAAACAGACGACGCCGTCAATGAGATAGCCTTAGAAAATGCGTTCCACCCTGTCAGAGAATACCTTGACCAGCTTGAGTGGGACGGCGTAGAGCGTTTAGACACGTTATTCATTGACTACTTAGGCGCAGACGACTCAGAGCTTAACAGAGCTGTGACGAGAAAAGCGTTCACGGCTGGTGTGGCTCGTATCTATCAACCTGGTGTGAAGTTCGATTACATGACGACCCTATATGGTAAGCAGGGACACGGCAAATCAACGCTACTGAGCTATATGGGTGGCGATTGGTTTAGTGACAGCCTCTCAGAAGTGACGGGCAAAGGCGCCTATGAAGCCTTGCAGGGCAAGTGGCTTATTGAAATGGCCGAACTATCAGCAACTAAGAAAGCTGAGGTCGAGGCGATTAAGCACTTCATCAGTAAGCAGGTTGATTCATTCCGTGTGGCGTATGGCCGACACAATGAAGATTTCCCACGTCAATGTGTGTTCTTTGGTACGACGAACAACTCTGATTTCCTACGTGACGACACAGGAGGGCGTCGTTTTTGGACGATTTCAATTGATAAAAACAACGCACGTAAGGACGTGCAGGAGCTTAGAGACAGCGCCCTAGTGGCGCAGATGTGGGCAGAAGCCAAACACCGATACAATAATAATGAGGCTTTATACCTACCAGCAAACCTAGAGGCTGAAATGAACGACAGACAAGCGACACATACCGAAGATGACTACCTAGAGGGCATTATAGAGGCGTTCATCAACACGAAAATACCAGCATGCTGGCGTGATTTGGACGTAGACACGAAACGTCAATATATCCAATCAGGCAATGAGGACATCTTACCTAAAGAAGCCAATGACGCTGAATGGGAGTACAGAGACAGAGTCAGCCCTGTTGAAGTGTGGTGCGAGTGCCTCGGTAATGACCGTAGTAAGTTCCCAAAAGCCGAACAATTTAGAATAAAATCGGCAATTAAGAGCATGAAAGGCTGGGAGCCATATACGCAAGCAGTTCGAGGACGACTCAAATTTGGTAAAGGATACGACTTACAAAAAGCATATGTAAGAGTTGAAAAATAGCAAAAAGTATCCAGCGTATCCCAGTATCCACTTACTTTAAAACTTTTAAAAATGGCTGTTAGGGACTTTGAGTATCCAAGTATCCAGGTATCCACTCTTTCGCAAACTTTTAAAAGCGTCTGTTAAGAGCTAAAATGTGTAAATTTACAGTATCCCAAGTATCCACCCATTTGGATACTTGGGATACGGGTGTAAAATTACCCGGTATCCACCGTATCCCAAAAATTTTAAGTGGATACTCGGGTGGATACGGCTCAATCCCTTACCACTACTGGGCTCAAAGTGGAGAGTATCCAAGTATCCATAAAATACCCTACTGACTTCAAAAGTAGTGTATAGGGAGTATATAGTATATACGGGGTATCCATAACACGCCCTTATAAAAAGATGAGCCAAAAATTTCGGTTTTGGGATACGATAGTAATATTACACTTCTTAGGAGTTTAGATATGAGAGAAAATAAAATTGAGCAACACTTAAAAAATGAAATAGAAAAAATGAATGGTATGTGTTTGAAATTTACATCTTCAATTCGAGGAGTACCTGACCGAATTATTTTACTTCCTGAAAACCGAATATATTTTGTGGAGTTAAAAAATGAAAAGGGTCGACTATCTAAAACACAAAAATATGTGCATAAGCAATTTAAGAAATTAGGCGTTCATGTCTATGTGCCATATTCAAAAAGTGAAGTAGATAAGTTCATAGATGAGGTGTGCAAAAATGGCAATTGATTTCAAGCCTTATGATTATCAGGCGTATGCAATTAAGAAGATAATCGACAACCCGAAGTATGGTCTTTTTCTTGATATGGGCTTAGGCAAGACAGTCTCAACGCTCACAGCCATAGAGCAACTGAAATATGATTACCTCGAAGTAGACAAAGTGCTTGTGATAGCTCCTAAGCGTGTAGCAGAGGACACATGGGCGCAGGAAGTTGAAAAGTGGTCGCATTTAACACATTTAGAGGTGTCGCTCGTGCTGGGCACACCTAAACAAAGAGAGCAAGCGTTGGAACGAGACGCTGACATATACGTAACGAATAAAGAGAATACGAAATATATTTGTGAAAAGTACCGAAAAGATTGGCCGTTCGACATGCTGGTAATTGATGAGCTGTCGACCTTTAAGAACTCAAAGAGTCAGAGGTTTAAAATACTCAAAAAGCAAATGCCTTTAGTCAGTCGATTTGTAGGCCTTACAGGAACACCGAGCCCAAATAACTTAATGGATATATGGGCTCAGGTCTACTTAATAGACGCAGGTGAGCGCCTAGGTAAGACCAAAACGAAATTTAGGCAAGATTACTTCTATCCAACGCACCAGCTTTCAGACAACGTGTTCAATTGGGAATTGAAAGACGGTGCCAAAGATGAGATATACAACAAGATAAGTGACATCACTGTCAGCATGGAAAGTAAGGACTACTTAAAAATGCCTGAACGAGTCAACACAGTTCATGAAGTTAAGCTGAGCAAAAAAGAACGAGAGCTCTATAACCAGCTCAAGTATGACATGGTTATAGAGGACGACACAGACGACAACAAAGACATTGTGGCGTTAAGTAGTGCCACTTTAAACCAAAAACTATTGCAGATGTCTAACGGCGCTGTATACACGGCTGACGGCACATATAAGCCTATTCATGATAGAAAGTTAGAAAAGCTAGACGAAATCATCGAAGAGGCACAAGGCAAGCCCGTGCTCGTGTTCTATAACTTCAAGCATGATAAAGAGCGATTATTAGAACGATACGAGCAAGCTGAGACCCTAGACAGCGAGGACTATATGAAACGCTGGAACAATGGCGATATTCAGTTGCTACTCGCCCACCCAGCAAGTGCTGGGCACGGTTTAAACCTACAGTATGGTGGATCAATCGTTGCATGGTTTGGGCTAACATGGAATTTAGAATACTACGAACAAGCAAACGCTAGATTATATAGACAAGGCCAAAAAGACACAACTGTCATTCATCACATCATGACAGAGATCACAGTCGACCAAGACGTGTACAGAGGTCTCAAGAATAAAAAGCTCGGACAGAGCGAACTCATGCAAGCAGTAAGAGCACATATAGAGTAAGAGCACATATAGAGTAGGAGGGTGCATATGAAATTAAGTACAAAGATATTAGAGATAATTATTTATATTATTTTTACGCTGATTATCTTAGGTTTAAGTGCGCTGCTATTAGGCTTGATGATGTTAGGTATTAAAGACTTATACACATTGATATTTTAGGAGGCTGGACAATGCAGGAATTGAAAAAGGTAGACTATGCAAAGTTAGAGGACTATATCGAGAACTTAGACAAGTACCGTGAAGAGTTGAAGTTCAGAGAGTATGAAATTATGAGCAACCACGAGCCTGATAATCCCGACGGTGGTAAGGCAAATTACATAAGCAACCCTGTAGAGCAACAATTCATGAAATGCAACGCAGACGCTAAATATCGACGCTTACAAGACATTGTGGGAGGCACAGAGCGCTATTTAGAGACATGCGATAGTGAAACCATAGAGATATATAGGCTCAAGTTTTGGGATAAGCCAATAGAATGTAACACGTGGAACGCTATCGCTGATAGATATTACACAAGTCATTCAGGTATGCGCCGATTTAAAACAGCTCAATTAGAAAAATTAGCAAAATTTATTGGATATGTTTAAATTTGGTTTTTTTACCTATAGAAAACCAGAAAAAACCCTAGTAATATGATAGTATGTTGTTATTGACTAGATAACAGCAATCGCTTTTGTTGGACGATTAATTTTTGGGCATATTAGTTCACTACTCCTTTACTAAATAGACCATGATTTACATTCTTATTTCTCCTTTCAAGTCGGCTGAGAGCAACTCAGTCGGCTATTTTTATGTTAAAATTAAGGTATAAAATACAAGGGGGAAATAAATATTGAACAGTAAAGATTGGCAAAATAAGTTGAGTGAAAAATTTGGTAGTTTCTCTAAATTTAACGAGCAATTTAAAGATATTAATAGATATAGTAAACCGAATCCAAATTATCTTGAAAACTCAATGATTAATTCAAGCGAGTTAATGGAAAATATTAAAGAGTTTAATGCAGAAAAAGTAAAGAAAGAATATGAGGCCATTGAAAGAGACAAAAAACAAACCAGCTATTTAGAAAATATATCAAAAAATACTGATTTTATAGTAAATCAATTTAAAAATACAGCAATAAATTTGGAAATACTTAATACAGTATTAGAAAACAAAAATATAAAATTAGAATATATAAGAAAGGATGTAGAAGAAAATAAGAACGTTCAATTTGAGATATATGAACTATTAGCCAAAGAGAGCATTTCTAATGAAAAAGAACGCTTAGAAACTACAGAAAAACTTTTAACTCAATTAAAAGACCCACTTAAATCTATAGATGTATCAGCAAGTATTACTACTATTATAAGTTTGATACTAAATTTAATGAGTTAATTGATTTAGCACCCACTGAGGTGCTTTTTTAATACACAAATCTAACAAGCAATTAGCATAATGAGGTGGTAATATCCGATGAACGAGAGACAGAAAAGATTCGCAGATGAATACATAAGAACAGCCAATAAATACCAATCAGCAGTAAGAGCTGGTTACAGCGAAAAGTACGCTAAAACCAACGCACACAAGCTACTAGAGAATACGAGTGTTAAAAATTATGTTGAAGCCCGATTTGAAGAATTGAAAAAGCAGGCAATCGCCGAACAAGATGAAGTCCTCCAATTCCTCACATCAGTCATGAGAGGCGAAGAGGTAGACGAGGAAAATATCGTCGTGCCTAAAGGCGACTTTTTATCAGACGTAGAGAAGCATACAAAACGGGCAGACACAGCACAGCGCATTAAGTCAGCTGAGCTATTAGGTAAACGCTATGCAATCTTTACAGATAAGCAGGAAATCACACAACGCAATATCGAGTTGAATATTGGGGCGTATGACGATGACGACAGCGACGATTAACCTTAACATCACAAACCCAGCAAAGGTGTTTAACAAAAACATATACAGCATACTGACTGATTACAGCCATTTCACTGAGGTGCATTACGGTGGAGGCTCCTCAGGCAAGTCACATGGCGTTGTGCAGAAAGTGGTACTAAAAGCCTTACAGGATTGGAAGTATTCACGAAAGATATTGTGGCTCAGAAAAGTCGGTGCAACGATTGCTGATAGTTTATTCCAAGACGTCAAAGGTTGCCTTGTTGATTTCAAGATGTGGGACTTTTGCGAATGGAACAAAACAGACAACCGTATCACGTTGCCTAATGGCGCTGTGTTCTTATTCAAGGGCATGGATAATAGCGAGAAAATCAAGTCAATCAAGGGCATAAGTGACGTTGTCATGGAAGAGGCCTCAGAGTTTCACTTGAACGACTACACACAGCTCACTTTAAGGCTGAGAGAGAAGAAACATAAGCAGAAACAAATATTTCTAATGTTTAACCCTGTGAGTAAACTCAATTGGGTTTATAAGTATTTCTTTACTGGCGAGCCTCACAGGAACACTTTAATTAGGCAATCAAGCTATAAAGATAATAAGTTTCTTGATGATGTGACTCGTCAGAACTTAGAAGATTTGGCAAATAGAAACCCAGCTTATTACAAGATTTACGCATTAGGCGAATTTGCTACACTCGATAAGCTGGTATTCCCTAAATACGACACTGACATACTGAATAAAGACGATTTAAGGCACTTGCCGTCGTTCTTTGGCCTTGACTACGGCTATATCAACGACCCGAGTGCTTTTATTCATGTGAAGCTAGATAAGAAGCACAAGAAGCTATATATCTTAGGGGAATACGTCAAAACAGGCATGATGAACGATGAGCTGGCCAATGTCATTAAGCAGTTAGGCTATGGCAAGGAACGCATAACAGCAGACAGCGCAGAAAAGAAATCAATCGCAGAAATGAAGCGAGAGGGCGTTGAGCGCATTAAGCCGTCAATGAAAGGTGCAGACAGCATAATAGCTGGCATACAGTTCATAAGCCAGTTTGACATTATTGTCGATGAGCGTTGCTACAAGACGATTGAGGAGCTAGACAATTACACGTGGAAAAAGGACAAGCATACAGACGAGTATTACAACGAGCCTGTTGATACCTATAACCACTGTATCGACGCACTCAGATACGCCGTAGAAGAGCTCATGATTAAGAACAGGGAAGAGAAAAAAGATACAAAAGAGCTAAGACGAATAAAACAATTATTCTAGGAGGTGCGCCATTGAGTAGCCACTACCATATAACGAACAAGCAAAACTTACATACGAAATTCAGCCAATCAGCCAATGAGGACTTACTCGCATTGAGCGTTGATGAGATTATAGAGGACTTTACAAAGCTACAAGGCTTAGTCAACACACATAAGACCGAGCAGGCGCCACGCCTTAATGTGTTAGAGCAGTATTTCTTGAGTGATAACACAGGTATATTAAAAGGCGAGCGACGTAAGGACAAAGAGAAAGCAGACCACAGAGCTGTACACAACTTCGCTAAATACATATCACAATTTATTGTCGGATACCTAACAGGTAATCCGATTTCATTCCAGCATGACGATGAGCGCACTCAGGAGGCCATACATGAGCTTAACAAGATAAATGACGGCGACGCAGTAAACAGCGATTTAGCCTTGAATTTAAGCATATATGGCCGTGCCTATGAGATTGTGTTCAGAGACGAGGACAATCAAGACAGATTTATTGCCTTAGACCCTAAGAACACGTTCGTGGTATATAACCATGATATTGATAAGAAGACTATTGCAGGCGTTCGCTATTATGACTCAATAGACGCTGAGGGCATTAAGACAAATCACGTTGATCTGTACACAGCAACCCACATACACAGCTTTGTTATCCGTGAAGGCAAGCTGAACAATGTAGAGAGCATAGAGCACCACTACAACGATGTACCTATTGTTGAATACTTGAATAACAAATTTAAGCAAGGCGACTTCGAGAACGTATTGAGTCTTATAGACCTGTACGACTCAGCAGAGTCAGATACAGCAAACTATATGACTGATACGAACGACGCAATGCTTGCTGTCATTGGTAACGTTGAAATGGACGGCGAGGACGCTAGATCGTTCAAAGAGGCCAACATGATACACGTTAAGCCTGAAATGAACGCAAACGGCAGTGAGGGCAATGCAGATGCTAAGTACATATACAAGCAATATGACGTGAACGGCTCAGAGGCTTATAAGACAAGACTTCAAAATGATATACATAAGTTCACGAATACACCTGACATGACTGACGAGAGCTTCTCAGGCACACAATCAGGCGAGGCTATGAAGTACAAGCTATTTGGCTTAGAGCAGGTCAGAGCAACAAAAGAGCGTTTGTTTAAAAAAGGGTTGATAAAGCGATACAAATTGCTATTCAATAACCTAAATATCTTAGGCACTAAGACGCATAACTACAAAGAGATAGACATTGCCTTTACGCCTAACTTGCCTAAATCAATGAAAGATAATGTGGAAATCGTCAATCAGTTAGCTGGTACGGTATCAGAGAAAACAAGACTTGGCTTACTAGACTTCATTGACGACCCTGACGCAGAGCTTGAGCGTATCCAACAAGAAGAAGACGAGCAACTCGAGCGTTCAGACAACCGAGAGTATGCTTTCAGCCAACAAGACGAAACAGTGGAAGAGTGATATAGATGACTAATAGTCAGGAATATTGGCGAAAACGTGCTGAAGAGGCAATGAGACAAGAGGCTAAATCAGATAACGAAGTTGCAAAAGAGATGCAAAGTATTATCGATGTGATGAATGATGAGATAAGTGATGCGATACACGCCTTTTATGCTAAGTATGCTAAATCTGAAGGTTTAACGTTTGAAGATGCAAAGAAGAAAATTGATCGTACAGACATTCGCAAATTAGAGAACAAAGCGAAACAATATGTTAAAAATAAAGACTTTAGCGATAAAGCAAATGCTGAATTAAAGCAATACAACACTAAGATGTATGTTAGTCGTGAACGCATGATACAAATGCAATTAGGCTTACTTGTCACTTATGCATACGCACAACTTGAGTCTCAGATGTATAACTATATGGAAAGCGCCCTATATCGAGAAATGCAACGTCAGGCTGGTTTGATAGGTGCAACAGTTCAAATTACACAAGAGAAACTACAAGCTGTTATCAACACACCATTTGAGAACGTTGAATGGAGCAAGCGCATATGGCGTGATATGGAACACACACGTCAGACAGTTCAAAAAGCAGTTAAGCATAATTTGCTGAGAGGCAGGCACCCTAAAGAATTTGTTTCTGAGATTAGAAAGCAATCTAAGGCAACAAGCTATCAAGCTAAACGTCTACTCATCACAGAAACAGCTAGAGTGCAAACAGAGGCACAGCGATTAAATTATATTGCGACTTTAGGTGAAAATGCTGAATATGAATTTTTAGCGTTTCTGGATGATAGAACAACGCAAATTTGTCGTAAGCATAACAAGAATGTATACAAAGTAGCAGATATGCAAGTAGGCGTTAATGCACCACCCATGCATCCCAACTGTAGAAGTTTTACAGTGCCGCATGTAGGGGATTGGAGAGAGACATTTTTCAAAAAACGTGAAGGCAAATATAACTTTGACGGTATAGAGATAGAGGTGGATTAAATGAAAGCTATTGAATGTATACGCTCGATTGCTGAAAGCCTGTATGGCATACACAAGGAGCTTATCAAGCTCAACAACACGCACCCAGTCAACAGAGCTGAGGGCAAAGACAAAGAAGAAAAACCGAAGAACACTAGGGAGTTAGACCCTAGTAAGTTTATGTAAAGCTACTTCCCAATTGCTGGGAGGTGGCTTTTTTGTTTGTCCAAAACGTGCTGACGACGTTAAAAGCATGTATGGAATTAAGAGCCGACGGGCTATAAATGGAGGTAATGCAATGAGTAAAAAATTGAAATTAAATTTACAACATTTCGCAGAGGGCGAGGGCGACCCAGCAGAAAATAATACAACAACGGCTGAAAACGACGACCCTGAGCAAAATGAGGACTTTAAGCAAGAAGAAAAGACGTTCACACAAGAAGAGGTCGACCAAATCTTAAAAGACCGTGTGGCACGTGAAAAGAAAAAAGCTGACGAGAAAGCCAAAGAGGCTGAGAAGTTAGCGAAAATGAACAAAGACCAAAAAGATGAGTACGAACGTGAGCAAATGCAAAAAGAGCTTGACGCCTACAAGGCTAAAGAGGCTCGAGACGAAATGAAAAAGCATGCGAGCGATGTATTCAAGCAAAACGAAATAAATGCTACAGACGACTTGCTTGAGATTGTCACAGCTGATACAGCAGAGCAAACACAAGCCAACGTTCAAGCATTTAACGACATCTTAAACAATAGGGTTAAAGAGCAGGTACAAGCTAAATTGTATCAAGGCACACCAAAGAATTATTCAAGTGGTAGTGCAGGCGTGACAAGAGAGTCAATCCTTAACATCAAAGATGATTCAGCACGCCAACAGGCAATCGCACAGAATAGACATTTATTCTAATTAAAAAATACGGAGGTTTTACATAATGGCAGTAGAAAATAACTTAATTGATGTAGAGGCATTGGGCGAAGCTAAGTCGATTGACTTCGCAAACAAAATGGGAGAACGCTTAAACAAATTATTTGAGGCGTTAGGTATCACAAACAAAATTCCGATGAACGTAGGGTCAGCATTAAAGCAATATCGTTTCAATGTGATTGAGTCAGAGGCGCCAAACGGCAACGTTGAAGAGGGCGAAATCATTCCATTAACAAAAGTTGAGCGTGAGCTTGTGAACATCACAGAGCTTGAGTTCCGTAAGTTCCGTAAATCAACATCAGCTGAGGCTATCCAGTCACACGGATACGACTTAGCAATCAACCGTACAGACGCAGAGCTTATTCGCTATGTACAAAAGAAATTTAGAACAGATTTCTTTAAAACTATTGATGACGCTGTAAACAATTCAGACCGTACAAACACAGAAGCGTTATCAGGTAAGAACTTACAAGGTGCGTTATCTCGTGGCCGTGCTAACTTATCAGTATTGCTAGACGACGAAGTGACACCAATTGCATTAGTAAACCCTAATGACGTTGCAGGCCACTTAGCAGATGGTTTCATTAACTCAAACGGCTCTCAATTCGGATTAAACTTATTGACACCATATGTAGGTGTGCAAGTTATCGAATTTGCTGACGTACCTCAAGGCACTGTATACATGACTACAGCAGAAAACTTAAACGTTGCATATGCAAACCCACAAGGCGAAATGAGCAGAGCGTTCAACTTTGCCTCAGACCAAACAGGCTTTGTAGGTGTTATCCATGATATTCAACCTCAACGTTTAACAGCAGATACAGTATATGCGTCAGCTATTTCTATGTTCCCTGAAAACGTGGACGCAGTTGTTGCAGTATCAATCGATAAGTCAACTGATGACACTACAGCAGATAGTGGCTCAACATCAGAAACAGTTTAATAATAGGGGGTTACTAACTTATGAAAGTTCAATATAAAGTAGTCCGACCTTTTATTGATAAGCATACAAGGAAGCGCTATAAGGTTGGAGACATTTACGAGTGTTCCCTAGAACGCTTTAAATCTTTATTTTTTAAAGATAATGCCTACAATGAGCAGTATATTGTGTTGGACGTACTCAACAATGCCAAAAAGGCTGAATTATTAGAAGTAGCTAAAGAACACAGTATTGATGTATCAGAAGATAATACAAAGGCTGAAATATTAAAAGCATTGGAGGGGTAATAAATGGATTACCTTGAAAGTGTAAAGCTTCTTATAGGCTTGAATGATGACAAGCAAGACAAACAGTTAAAGAAAATTATAGATGTGACGGAACGACGTTTAATAACAATGCTACCCAAAGACATTAAGGAAGTACCCGACTCGTTAAGTTGGATTGTCGAAGAGGTAGCAGTTAAGCGTTACAACCGTATAGGGGCTGAGGGCATGAGTTCAGAAAGCATTGACGGGCGTTCTACCAAGTTCCAAGAGAACGACTTTGACGAATACTTGTCAATCATTGAGGACGAGTTCCCTAAATACTCTAGCAGAACAGGCACAGTGACGTTCTATTGAGATATGAAGATAGAGCAACCCTTATCAAAGAGGGTGCAAAACGCTATGACCCTGATACAGGGAATTACACAACCCCTGAACAACACATCTATAACGCTGTGCCTTGTAACAAGTCGCCACTCTCAGCTGAACGTACGGCTGTAGAGTTCGGCGAGGTTACGAGAGACATAAGTATCGTAAGACTAAACAATCGCTTTGACGAGGCTGTGACACACGCCTATGTGAGTGGTGTAAAGTACGTCGTCATTAGGACTGTTAGGTACAGACGAGACACAGTGTTCTATGTCGAAGAGGTCAACTAATGGCTAAAGTGACAGGCATTAATGCGCTCATCAGCAAATTAGGCCATATGCACAGCGATATAGACGACGATGTCGATGAGATACTAAGGCGAAATGCCAAAGAGTTCAGAGCAGAAACTGTGACAGAAGCACGCCGAGTCATGGTAAAAGGCTATTGGACGGGCAACCTAGCCCGTATGGTCGAAGATGCTAGAAGAGGTCAAATGAGCTACGTCATCACTTCAAATGCGCATTATTCAGGCTTTCTTGAATATGGTACTCGATACATGGAACCTGAAACGTTTATGCGTCAGGTGTATCAAAAATTTTCATCACAAATCAGAGCAGATTTAGAGCGATTACTTGAATAAGGAGGGTAGCAATGGCTAAACAGTCAGCAAGATTTGAATTATTTAATTATCTATTTAAGGCTTTCAGCAATACAGGCGTCCCAGTTGTTCGGCTAAAAGAGTTAGAGCAGGAATTGCCTTATCCATTTATTGTGCTTGAAACAGTTGAGGACAGTATCGACGTTTTAAGTTTTGATAATTACGGGGGCGATCCAGCAGTCAGAGCTCACATTTGGAATATAGAGGACGACCTAGCGAGCACAGATGAGCTATACATAAAGACACAAGAAATTTTATTCAATGCTGAAATGCTCCCCTCTTATCGAGTGACGCTTGAGAACATAGACATCAACGACACAACAGACACAACAACTAATCAAACATTACAACATATTATTATCGACGCTAGTTATAGAGCGTCATAAGGCAGGCCTTTAGGGCTTGTCTTTTATTTTTAACTAATAGGAGGCAATACCATATGGCAATAAAACAAGGTACAGACGAATTGGCTTTAATTCGTAAATTAGGCGACGCAACAGAGGCAAATAAGATTATGTGGATTACAGAGTTAGAACGTGAAACTGAAAGAGACTCAGACAGCGAGGCTACAGTTGACGGCTCTGTAAATTCGGGGGGCTCATTAGAGTCAACAGTCACAGTTACATCATACATGGACGCTAAAGATGAATTGAGTGACGAAATTGAGGACGCTACAGAGGAGTCTATGCCTTATGAGTTATGGGTCATCAATAAGAAAGTGAAAAACAGTGAAGGTAAATATAAAGCTGAATACCGTCAAGGTCACTGGAATAGCATTACTCGTACAAACGAAGCTGACTCTATTGCAGAGTTCGAGACTGAGTTCGGCGTATACGGCAAAAAACAACGTGGTTATGCTTCACTACCAAAAGTTGTAGAAGAGAACAAAGTAGCGTATGGCTTCCACGACACAACAGCAGACGACCCAGCAGACGACGGGTTAGCTGAGGCTGATGAAAACATTCCACAACCTGATGAAGGCGCTACAGATGACTCAGAAACTACGGAAACAGTTTAATTACAGTTGAGGGTGTAACAGCCCTCATTTTTATTTAAGACTAATACAAACAAGCGAGGTTATTTTATTATGGAAATTCAATTCAAAGGCAAAACATTAGAACTATCATTCGGCTTTAAGGCTTTATCACTAATTGATAAACGTTTAGGCATGGAAATCGAGCAAATGAGTATCGGGCAAGGATTAAGCCTATTAGTTCCAAACTTAGCACAAGGCAACCCAATCGCTATTGGCGAGGTTATCTTATCAGCTACAGCACATCACAAGAAAGCGCCTAAAGAGGAGGACTTAGACGATATTCTTGACGATATTGCAGTTAACCAAGGTTTTGAAGCGTTTGGCGAAGATGTTATCAAGGAGTTGGGAAAGCGACCTACAACCCAAAACCTAGTACCCGACGAGTACAAACCGAAGAGCAAGAACAAAGCAGAGAAGTAAACGAAGATGACGAGCCACTCACATATGATCGTGTTGTCGTTATGTGTATGAGTGAGCTCGGTATTTACGACTTATCATACATAGAGAAAATGACGTTATGTGAGTTTAACTATCGCATGTACGCGCTTGAGTACGAAAGGCTCAAAGAAGAATACGACCTGTATAAGCTAGCCTTTGCTATCAGAGACGCTGAGGCAACTAAGCAGGTAGGTACAGGCAAGAACAAAAAAGAAGAGTATCTGTTCAACTCTGTAAACGACATACTCGACTATGAAAAGAACGTTAAGCGATTAAATAAAGGCGAGCCAATAGAGCTTGAAATCCTTGATAAGAATAAAGATGATAATAAACCGTCGCTTGATGTCTTAAAACAAATAAGAAACCATAATAAAAAATAAGGAGGGTTAAAGCGTGGCAAAATCTGAATATAAGATTAGCACCTCCATTGACGCTGATACGTCGAAGTTTAAAAGGCAGATTGAAAGAGCGAAACAAGTTGCTAGAGACTTCAAACGTACAGCAGAAAGCATGAAAGACGCTAAAATAGGCGCCAATACAGCTGAGTTCAGAACTAAGATAAAACAGGCTAAGTCTGAAATGAACAGCTTTAGCAGAATGAGAGCAAAGTCCACACTAGATGTGAACAGCTCGGGTGCTATATCAGCCATAGAGCGATTTAAAGCAATGTTACGTTCCATACCCAACAAACATCGCACCCGACTTACCATAGACAGTCGAAGTGCTCTAAACGGGGCACGTGCTGTCGTGCGTGCGATAGATAACTACGGCAATGCTTTGGACGGTTTAGCGACTAGAATTAGAACAGTTGGGACAGTCGTAAGTAACGTGTTCAAAGGCTCTATGCTTTCCAGTGTAACAATGCTAGTGCCAGCAGTTGCTTCGCTAGTACCAGCGCTTATGGCTGTACTCAATGCAGTCAAAGCAGTCGGTGGTGGCGCTGTTGGTATGGTTGGCGCATTTGCTACAGCTGGTGCTGGTGTCGTTGGTTTTGGTGCTATGGCAATGTCAGCACTGAAAATGGTTGAGGACGGAACGTTGTCAGTTACGAGTGAAGTGCAGAACTATCAATCAGCTGTCGACAACCTCAAATCAGCATGGCAAGGCGTTGTGGCACAAAATCAATCAGAGATATTTAACACATTATCAAATGCAGTCAACACAGCAAGAGTGGCTCTAAGTGGCTTGACGCCATTTTTAAGTGGTGTAGCTCAAGGCATGGAAAAAGCCAGTCAGGCAACTCTGAAATGGGCTAAAGAGTCACAAACAGCCTCAGACTTCTTTGATATGATGGGCTCAACAGGCGTTAAAGTGTTTAACAAAATGATGAGCGCAGTGGGCAACTTCGGCTCAGGCTTTGTTGCTCTCATAACTAAACTTGCACCACTTACTGAGTGGGTTGCTCAAGGTTTCGAGAACATGGGCAAATCATTCAATAAATGGGCAAACAGCGTTGAGGGTAGCACAGCCATACAAGACTTTATCAACTTCACAAAAACAAACTTGCCTTTAATTGGCGAGATATTCAGCTCAACGTTTAAAGGTATTTTTAATCTGATGAAAGCATTTGCACCTAACTCGCAAATCATCTTTGAGAGTCTTGCCCAAATGGCAAACCGTTTCGAGCAGTGGAGTGCTACGATTGCAGAGTCCGACGGCTTCCAGCAATTCATTGACTACGTTCAAACAAACGGACCAGTCCTAATAAGCCTAATAGGCAATATCATTAACTTGATTGTCAATTTAGCAGTAGGCATGGCGCCACTTGCCTCAGCAGTGCTTAATTTAGCAGACGCTTTCACTGAGTGGCTTGCTAACCTTACAGAGGCACACCCAGTTATTGGGGCAATATTAGGGGTGTTAGTCACATTAGGTGGCGCATTTATGGCTTTAATCCCCTCAATACTAGCTGTTACAAACGGAATATTGCCATTGATAGCCCAATTTACAGGCTTTCTTGGCGTGGGCGAAATGGTTATGTCAGCCCTTTCAGCAATAGGTACAGCGTTTGCTGGCCTTTCAGCACCTATACTAGGCATTATAGCTGTGATAGGTGCAGTCATCGGCGTAATGGTTGCATTGTGGAATAGTTCACAAACAGTCAGAACAGCCATGATTGACGCATGGAGCGCTATTTCTCAAGCAGTCATGCAAGCTGTTCAAGCCATTATTCAATTTGTATCTCAATTGATTACGAGAATACAAACAATTGTAGCGCCGTTAGTACCAATTTTCCAAAACACATGGAATCAAATTGTTGCTGTTGTTGAAACTGCTATAAACGTGATAAGACCTATCGTTGAGCAAGCGTGGAATACCCTTAAAGCCACTACACAGGTTGTGTGGGAGCTTATTAAAATGGTAATCACGGTAGCAATGGAAACAATAGTCGGCACGATAACAGCCTTACTACAGGCCTTATCAGGCGACTGGTCGGGGGCTTGGCAGACAATCCAATCATCAGGACAGGCTATTTGGCAGGCCATAGTTACAGCATGTCAGAATATCTTTAATATCTTGAAAACTTGGCTGGCTAATCTTTGGAACAGCATTACTCAAAACGCCATTACAGCGTGGAACGCCTTACAAGGTGTAGCCTCATCAGTTTGGCAGTCCATAGTAAATGCTATCCAATCAGTAGTTCAGGGCTTAGTTGCTATACTGTCAGCTATTTGGACGACAATTACTAGCACAGCGTCGTCTATGTGGTCGGCGTTAGTGAGCACAGCGTCGTCAATTTGGTCGTCGCTAGTTAGTACAATAAGCTCAATCGTCTCTAATATTGTTAGTGTCGTTAGTTCGGCGTGGTCGTCGGTACTAAGCACAACAGCATCAATATTTAGTTCGGTTGCCTCTACGGTATCAAGCATATGGTCGTCAATCGTGAGCGCGATAAGCTCATTCATTTCGAGCATTATTAGTACAGTAAGCTCAGGCTTCTCATCAGTATTGAGCACCGTGTCATCAATTCTAAGCTCCATAGCTTCGACTGTATCAAGTATATGGTCGTCAATTGTGAGTACGATAAGCTCATTCATGTCAAGCATAGTTAGTACAGTGAGCTCAGGTTGGTCGTCGGTATTGAGTACCGTGTCATCAATCCTAAGTTCAATCGCTTCGGCCGTGTCAAGCGCATGGTCGTCAATCGTGAGTGCGATAAGCTCATTCATGTCGAGCGTTGTCAGCACTGTAACAAGTGGTTGGCAAAGCGTCCTAAGCGCTATTACATCGGCTATGAGTGGCATTGTCAACGCTGTAACATCAGGCATGAGCCGTGTGGTTAGTGCTGTTTCATCAGGTGTGAGCAACGCAGTAAGCACGGCGAAATCATTCGTTGGTGCTATGGTGTCAGCTGGTGCAGACCTTATCAGAGGTATGATAAACGGTATTAAAAACATGGCAGGCTCATTAGTAAGCGCAGCAAAAGGCGTAGTGTCAAATGCTGTCAAAGGCGCTAAGAGCCTATTAGGCATACACTCGCCGTCGAAAGTGTTCAAAGAAATCGGTCAATACACTATGCAAGGTATGCAAATTGGCCTTAACGACCGAGGCAAGAAAGTAGTTCGTGACACAGCACGTATTGCACAATCTATGACAAACGGCTTTAACCCTAACTTGCAGGCACAGCCAATGGTACAGGGTATCAATCGAGAACTCGATAATATTTCAGCTAAAGGCCGAGTGCAGGCAAACCACACTACGACGTTTAAAGCCGAGCCCAATAAAACGACATTACATGTACAACTCGACACAGACGACGAAGTGCTTACGGCTAAAGTCAACGGCATAAATGCTCGTGACGGCGAGGTACTTTCATTTTAGGAGGTTAGACAATTGGACTTAAAAATTACAAAGCTAGACGGCTCCAGCTACACGCTGGGACAATATGGCGTTACGGTTAAAGATGTTGTCATCAGTCCGATTGAGGTTGAGCAGGAAAAACGAAATATCAAAGGCTTGCACGGAACATTTGACGCAGGTATGACCTACAAGGAGCGCAGTATTAGCGTTCCATTTGTTTTTGTTACCGAGAGCTTGTCATCATATCCACTATACAGAGACTTAATCTTTGAGCTGGTCTATGATGAACAGCCTTTTTATGTGCAGGAAATGCGCAGACCTCAGAGACAACAATATGAATTTAAAGACACGATTTACAATGATACAGCAGTCACAACAGACCAATACGGCTATGATACTGTGTTCGACAGCTCTCAAACAGACAACGAGGTCTCAACAGGTAAGCGCTACTTAGTGCGTATTACTGAGTGTGAGGAAATGGAACAATCAGGCAAAAAAGGTAAGGGCTCTATGAAGTTCACCACGACTGAGTTACCTTTTGCTGAAAGCATTGGCACGTCCTTAGACCTTGAAAGCAAAGGGCTTAACTACACTGAGGAGCCTATATGGTCTTATGGTATGGGCTTAATGCACGACCCTGATACTCGACACTACACATTTGATATTAGCCAAAGTAAAGAACATGATGTCTATAATTTCGGCAATGTGAAGATAGACCAATTCAACCAGCATTTAATTTTAAGGCTAACTTTCAATAGCAAGCCTAAAGGCAAAATCAAGTTTGGTTTTAATGGCACACAATGCGAGATTAATACAGACGAGGCCAATATCAAAAAAGGCGATGTCGTTACATACGAGTCAGGTGGCTACTTCAAAAATGGCCTTAGCATTTTAGTCAATACAAACTATGGTATTCCAGTAATGCAAACAGGCAAAAATAAACTTACATTCAACGAGAACTATGACATTGAGGCTCAAGTTGAGTGCAGATACTACTACTTATAGGAGGTCATTTGAATATGGCAAGAGACATCATTACAACGCCTTTAGACCTGAAAAACCTTGAAAACCACAATCGCAACTACAAAGAGTTGTATAACTTGATAGACGCAACTGATACACGACTCAGCGAGAACATGTGGGACGAATTAAGGAACGCAAACACAATGAAAATGCTGGAGCCCGTACAGACACATGAACAGCTACCAGCAGAAGCAAAAGAAAAATCACTCATCACAGTCATAGACGAGCAAAAGGTTTATGCCTATGTGCATGATGAGTGGCAGCAATTTAGCGAAATTGATTTAGATCCCTTTAGTCCTTTTAAAGATGAATTACAGACAATGATAAATAAACATGAGACAAAGGCTAACCAAATATTATCTGATACACAAACAGAGCATGATAAAGCTGTTGCTAAAATTAATGATTTAACGTCTGATTTTAATAATAATTACCAAACTAAATTAGATGCTTTTAATCAAGACTATCAAACAAAATCAACGCAACTCAAAAATGATTATCAAACTTACAGTTCACAAATAGATACGAATACAACAAATAGCTTATCTGATATTGATGATGCAAAAAATAATGCATTAACAAAATTAGATAACTTCCAAAATACCGATACATCGGAGTGGCAAAAACATAAATTAACTCGAGATGATGGCAAAACTAAAGCTTTATCTGACATTGATTTCGGTGATACAAGTCAATTAGATAGTCTAGAAACAGGTTTTTATTATGTTACTACAGCAGAAAATATTCCTGTTGGAGCGTCAAGTTACAACGGGTTTCTTGCTGTTTATCGACGAGATACTGACGAGGTCAAACGTATTGAATTCAAACCTTATGATTCTACTCAAACGTTTATAAAACGATTTTATGAAACATGGGGCGAATGGGAACCTGTGGACGGTACAAAGATTGAATTATTTACTGGAAGTGTTACTGAACCAGATGAACCTATTAACTTAAACGATGACCCGAGAAATTATAATTATTTAGTCGTTGATTTAAATCATATAGGTGGCGACGATACGGTTACAACTACTTGTGTTAAAGACTATATAGCCATTAGGACTTTTAATTTAGGCAATAGTGCAAGTGGGGCTACACTTATAGAAACAACACTAAAACTAGATAGTGACGACCCTACCGTGCTTAACACAGATGTTCATGTACGTGTTGAAACCGATACAGCAACAGGCGAAAGTTACATGCCTGAAATACTAAGAATTGTAGGTGTTAAATAATGTGGCATAAAAGAACTACGGCAAATATCAATGTAAATGAAGATAAAGAAATAACGTCCTATGCGACTGTCGGGGGCGTCGGTGGTATTGATGTCCCTTTAGACATTTTACCTGACGACTTCAGAGAAAATTTCGCTAGTAAATTCTATCTATATGAGGACGGCGTAATCAAACGCAACCCTGATTACACGCAAACTAGGTTTGATGAAGAGGAGCAATAGCCATGGCTTTAATTCTTAAAGACCTAAACAGGAACGCCTACCCTGTCGAAACGGTAACCAATCACATAGTGAGAATGAACGATGAGGGCATGTTGACGTTTAATGTTATTGAGAACGACCAAACAAAAGATTTTATAAATGACATATCAAAAATGTGGCGTGTAGAGAACGTGACAGGCGAAGCAGAGTCGCAAGCATACATTGTTGTCATTGCTAAGCGTAAAGCCTTAAAGGATAAGCAGGTCGTTGAAGTTACAGCTAAAGAAGCGCAGTTTGACTACCTAACCACACAACGAGTTTATGAAAATGTAACGGGTAGCCGAACAGCCGTAGACTTTCTCAATCTCGTTTTTGATGACACGCCTTACAGCTATGTCATGCTCGATAGTGCTCCAGCCATAGAGTGGGAAAATGCAGGCGACGGACAAACTAAGTTCGACATGTTCCTCAAATGGCTTAAAAGAAATAACTTCGAGTTTCAATACGAGGCTACATCAAAAACATTCAAGTTGGGCGAGCATATCTCTCGCCGTCCAGCTTATTATATATCTAAAAGACTGAACGCAAACGACATCAGTTTTGAAGAGGACGCAACAAGTTTCTATACATATGTCAGAGGCTTCGGCGACTATGAGGGCGAAGATAACATGCATGAGGCGAATTTAATTCGTGAATATCCTAAAGACGCTAAGAGCCCTATGATTGAATTATTCGGTATCAGAGAGGCTGAGCCTGTTACAGATGGACGTATCACAGATGAAAAGACTATGGACGCTAGGCTCAAAAAGGTTGTCGAAGAGTCGCTCAGCTTGAGCGTTGAGCTTGATTTCGTAACGTTAGGCAAAAACTACCCATTCGCTCAACCTGAAATCGGCGACGAAATACCTGTCATTGATGAAACGATTGACTTTAACAGAGTGCTACGCATACAAGAGATAAAAACAACTCGTGACGCACACCATAAAGTCATTAAGCAATCAATCGTGGTCGGCGACCCTAAACGCGAGACAAGATACAAGCGCAGTCAGGCTGGTACGATTTCAGACATGAAAGAATTGATCGCAGGACGCTCAAATATTCGTGAGTCTGTGTTGCCTAGTGCGATTAAAGAGGCCACTAAAATGCTACAAGACACTTCAAGTGAATTGTCATTTAGTGAGCAAGGCATTATGGCCGTTGATAAGGACAACCCAAACTATGTGACGCTACTCAATTCAAGTGGCTTAGGTGTCAGCAAAGACAGTGGGCAAACGTTCCACAATGCCATTACTCGAGGACAGATAAACGCAAGCCTCATCACAACAGGGTCTATGAACGCTGATTACATACGCAGTGGAACATTAGACGCAAACCTTGTTGAAGTAGTCGGAGGCGAGGGCGACAAATATGTCTCAATCGTCAATGATGAGTTAAGGCTAAATGGTACATTTACAAGAATGTGGCGAGGCGATACTACCACATACAACATCTTTACAAGTATGAAAAATGGTTATTTGAGATTTAGAAATAATGACCTAGACCGTTCCCTTTATTTTTCTGAGTTCGGTATTTCAACCTATGTAGACCAAACAGGGGAATATGTAGATGCTCCCGGTAACTCATCAGGGACGATTGCATGGTGGGATAAAACTTACAGCCCTGCAGGTTCAAATGGTATAACGATAAACTCCTACGGTGGGGTTGCAGCACTTACCAGCAACAAAAACCGTGTCATGGTACAAGCAGGTGGCTCAGTCAATTTGGAAAGCACACACTCTAACGTTTATATTCGACCTGACATTAGTCAACTGGGACAAAATACTTTCTCATTTAATATTGCAAATAATCGACAATATAAAGACGGTTACATTATGTTCGGCGACCATGACAATAATGCTTATGCGAGTGGTGTTCGTTTTAGCCGTGCATACGCTCGACTTGAGATAGTCGACACGAATTACAGCACAGGTGGCGACACGACAATAGAGGCAGGTTATGGCTCATTTAACACAGTAACTCGACGATCAGGTAACAGCTACGTGAATATCGCCCACCCTGATGTATTCAAAGTCGGGGCTGATGATAACGGCGACCGAGTAGCCTCAGGCACGATATACAACCGAACTTATTCAAATGACGCCAATGTCTATGTTACAAGTTACGGTACATTAGGCCGTGCTACATCAGCAAGCAAGTACAAACTGAGCATAGAAAATCAACATGACACGCCTGAATTACAGTATAGACACTCTAGCAAGTTGTTAGACCTTGACGTTAAGTCGTGGTTTGACAAATCAGAGTCAGAAATCACAGCCAAAGAGTGCGAGACAGGCAAACAGTGCAGTGAGGATAAGTTCAAACTACAAAGACATGTCGGGCTCATCGCAGAAGAGGTTGAAAGTGCTGGGCTATCTGAACATGTTACCTATGGAGCTGATGGCGAGGTCGAGGGTATTGAGTACGGTCGACTATGGATACACTTAATCCCTATCATCAAAGACCAGCAGAAACGCATTAAACAATTGGAGGCAACTATCAATGGAAAATAGTCAAATTAAAGAAGCAGTATTGCAAAATCGCTTAATGGAAGAAATTCAGCGAAGTACCAACCTACAAATTGAACTCGAAATGGTCTATCAAGAGTTACAACAATACAAAGCAGATAACGCTGAACTCGAACAATCCTCGTCTAATTAGTTGAGGGTTTTTATTTTGCGAAAAAGGCAGGTGGCTTTATGGGACATACCAACCCAAGCCGAAATTTTGAGCAGAGGCTAGGGGTTTTGGAAGAAAAAGACAGATATAATGATAGGCGTTTCAGAGACATTGAGGAAAAAGTCAAAGAGGATAAAAGGGATACAGATGGTACAGTCAAAAAACTGTACACCTCTTTAGAAGAAATCAAACAAAGCCAGCACACGCAAGAAAAGACAAATTTGAAAATGGACTACACGCTAAATTCAATCAATCGTGAACGTGAGATTGAAAGAGAAAACAAGAAGCAAAGCCAAAAGGACTTTAAGCAGTTGCGTTTCATGATGTTAGGTACAGTTGCAACGCTTTTTGGGTCTTTGCTATTAGCTTTAATCCGTAGTTGGTTAGGCATTTAAGGAGGTGAGGCAAATGTTAAACTTTTTATTTGAGCATGTAACCTTAGGCGCAAGTTTTTGGCAATGTTTTTGGTTTGGAAGCTGTAAATAATTAAGACGAAGTCGGCACATAGTGTGTCGGCTTTTTATTTTCTAGGAGGTATTAATTTATGGAACAGATTATCGCATTTGCAGGTGTCATATCAGTAATTACAATCGCATTAGTGCAAGTATTGAAAAAATCTAAGGTAGTACCTAAGAACTGGTTACCTGTTGCAGGTATGGTCGTTGGTGTTGTCATTGGTGGCGTCACGCAGTTCATTCCTGAAATTGTAACAGAGCTTTCATTCGGTGGCCGTTTATTAGCTGGTTTGATAAGTGGCTTAATGGCTACTGGCGTATGGGAAACTTTTAAAAATAGAGAGGGCAAGAACACAGAGAAACTAGGCGCAGGCGCACAAGCAAAAGCACCTAAAAAATAATTCATTTCAAGTCGGCACATGATGTGTCGGCTTTTTATTATGGAGGCTAAAATATGAAGAAACAAGAAGCAGTGAATTGGGCAGTCAAGCACATAGGCAAAGAGCTTACAGCAGGCCAGTCAAATGGTGCTCAATGTGCGACGTTTATTATAGAGTTTTTAAAAGACCATTTCGGCGTACACCCTACAGGTAACGCCAAAGACTTTATTGACTACAACTACCCTAAAGGCTTTCAAGTGATTAAAAATACAAAGGAATTTGTGCCACAAAAAGGCGACATTTTCGTATTGGATAACGGCAAGTATGGGCACACAGGCATGGTCACAAACGCCAATCAATACTTATTTGATAGTATAGACCAAAACTGGTATAACGCCTCTTCAATGGGCAGTCCAGCCTCATTTATACAAAACCATGTATATGATGATTTCGTAGGTGTCATTCGCCCACCTTACGAGGACGCAGAAAAAGGCATTACGACAGAGGCCACAAAGCTAGAAACGATTAACCACTCAATCAACTACACAATGAACAAACGAGTTGGCTCTCTTGACGGTGTGGTTATTCACAACACAGCTGACAGCATTTCAGCTAAAACGCAGTATAACCGTTTGAGCAATGCCTCAGTGGCACGCTATGAGGCAGGTGTTGCGCACTACTACGGCGACCACAAGACAATGTGGCGTGCAATCGACACGTACCGTATTGCATGGCATGTCGCAGACACATACGGCAACGGCCACTATTTAGGCTATGAGGTGTGTGACTCAATGGGTGCCAGCAACAAGGAGTTCGCTAAGAACGAGCAGGCTGTATTCAAGCAAGCAGGCATTGACATGCTCTACTATGGCATGGAGCCTAATAGGAAAACAGTCAAACTACATAATCAATTCGTACCTACGGCATGCCCACACAGAAGCATGGCGTTACATGTTGACTTCGACCCTGTCATCAGTGGTGCGCCACCTAGAGCGAAACAGCTAGAAATGCAAGATTATTTCATCAAGGAAATTAAGAAGTATTACAACAACCCAACACTTGAAGCTGGCGAGCCTGACAATGTACCTGACGGCGTGACAATCCCAACAGACAAACAGAAGAAAAATCTTGTTAAGGCTAAAAGTAAGAAAGTCGGCAATAAGTGGCGTAGAAATACACACGGCATTTTATGGAAACCTGAAAAAGCTACATTCACGGCCTCATCAGACATCTATACGAGATACAACGGCCCTTGGACTGGCTGGGCAATTGCAGGCATGCTGTATGCAGGTCAGTCAGTAAATTACGATGAAGTGTACGACTTCGACGGCTACATATGGATAGCATGGACGACAAGTTCAGGCTCAAGAGTTTACATGCCTATAGGCTACTCAGCAGGTAACGGCCAACGTGCAGGCGAGGCATGGGGGACATTCTCATAAAAGGCGTTGACCTTTAAAGTTTTTAGATGATAATTTGGAAATACAATTCTAAATTACTCTCTGTCATATAATTTAGAAAATATATTTAAGGGGAACTTTAAACGATGAAAAAAGGAATATTTGGCTGTTTTGGCTGTCTAGGTTTAATCGTCGTGATTATTGCGTTTTTTGCTATTATGAGTGCAATTTTCACAGGAGGTAATGACTCAAGCTCAGAAAGTAGTAAAAAGTCTACAAGTAAGGATAATGGGAAAACTTACAAAGTAGGCGACACAGTCAAACTAGACGGATTAGAATTTACAGTGAACGACGTATCAACAGCAAACCAAGTTGGGACAAATGGCGTTGAACAAAATGCCAAAGGCGAGTTTGTTGTATTAAACGTTACTGTGAGGAACAACAACGATAAGGGCTTAATGATGAACAGCAACTACTTTAAACTTATCAAAGGGGACACAACGAGTGAAGCTGACACCGTTGCTAGTACATCAGCCAATCAAGAAAACTCGCCCGATGATACAGGCTTTTTAGGGGAAACAATCAACCCTGAAAATGAACAAACGGCTAAGGTCGTGTTTGATGTCAGCTCTAATATAGCTAACTCAAATGACAAAGTAGTTCAAGTACAATCAGGCGCATTTGGAACGAAAACAGCAAAAATTAAATTGAACTAATCCTAATAGGCAGGTACTCTCTAAGTGCTTGCCTTATTTTTATATAAAATATATATATGCTTACAGTAAACTTTCTTTTAAAATAAGATAGCATAAGTTAAATAGGTATGTTACGGTGGAATTGTGCTTTCTCATGAGCACCTCGTTATTATCTTTAACAGGCACTACGGTGTCTGTTTTTTGTTTTAAATAGAATTATATGATATATTACAGTCAGAGTTTGGAAACTCTTTTGAATTCTCTTAACTAGAAGTGGGTAACTTTAATCAGTTGCTCACTTTTTTTAGTATTTATAAACATCATTGTTAAAACTTATATAATATGTTAAATTACTTCACAGAGTTCACATGAACTCCGAACAATTTAAATGTTATATTTCAGACAGGCTCCCCCAAAAGTCTGTCTGATTTTTACGTTTAATAGGATTATTAGTGGGAATAATCATAAAACATGCATTGAATACACGATTTTCTTTTTACTCGGAATTGTTAATGATCATCTAAGCATGTCCCTAGATGGTCTATTAATTTAAAGATTGTAATATTTAGAAGTGAGTGTTAAAGTATTAATTGTCCTAATACCTCTATTAGGTTTTATATTTTCATTTCAATGACAAGCATTTATTGCTTGTCTTTTTTTTAATGTTTATTATAATATTTAAAGTGTGTTGATTTATAGATTGATGAGTATCTATAGATTAATATATGAACATCTTTTCAGAGTGAACATTCTATCGGATTGTTTGCTCTGTTTTTTATTTATATGTTATCTTTTAATTACATGCTATTGAAAATTAAAGAAAGCCCTAATTTAAATTTACACTAATTTAAGACTCCGTGATTTTAATTAATCAATTTAATTTGCTTTGTGCTGTCTATGCATGTCCCTAGACAGTGCTTTTTAATATAAAGTTGAAAATGAGTTTGTTAAATGTTAGGATTAATTTATCCTAATTACAACTAGGACACATTAATTTTTTTATATTCAGAGTAAGTTATCCCCATAGCTTGCTCTTTTTATTTATCTTGTGTTATCTTACATTCATACCACTGTTCAGAGAGTAGGCATTTAGATGCTTGCTCTCTTTTTTGTGTTGAATAATAATTTATGCTAAATTAATAATAGAGTTTAGCCAACTCTATACATTCATTTTCCGAAAATCGTTATAAGCTTAAGTAGACAGAGCCCCAAACTCTGTCTACTTTTTTGTATTATAACAACTGAATATAAGAAAAATTATGCATTATTACCTTTACATAGCTATTCTAACATGTCCTTGGGTGGATGTTTTTAGATCGCTTTTATGTTTTATCTAATCTTGATTAAATAAATTACTTAGTATATAGTCAACAGCAAAATTATTAGCTATAATTAAGTAAAGTATGATAATATTATAAATCTACCTTTGTTTAATAATTGGTAGAAAAATTATGGTAGTGCGTAAATAGAGTAGTCTCCTAGGGCTACTCTTTTTTGTGCAAAGATATATGTTTGTTGAATATAATTGGATAAATAAAGCTATGTATGTTATTGTTTATTAATCCTAAGTACAAGTTAGGATTATTTATATTTATATCGAAGAGCGGGCTTACTCTAGAAGCTTGCTCTTTCTATTTGTTTTATATAAATATAAGTGTTAATCTATTTTATAGAAAGTCATACTTTCTGTTTTCTTTATTAAAATTCTCTGACATGAGCAGGCTACCCGTAGCCTGTTCTTTTTTGTTTAAATAAATTACTTAAGGGTATAAAGCACCACATGCAAAATAATAACAAATTGAATTGAACCCCAATTAGTTATGCTATTTTATGTTAATATTCTTCAATTGCCCAAGCATGTCACTGGGCATATTATTATGATTGTTAGTAATCACAAATAGGATAGGAACTTAGGTGCTTGCCCTATTTTTTTGTGGTATAATATAGGTGTAGTATACGAGAGATACCGTAGGCAATAACTAATCCCGGCTGGTGACTTCTTCCAGTCCAGTATCTAACAATGAGAGTATGCCCCTCACCATATGAGAAGGTAGAAATCGCAATTGTATTAAGGCATAGTGCCACGGGATATTATTATCCTTTTTTAAACAAGCCACTGAAATATTTGTGGCATGATAGGGTGCATTTGTACTCATATCAAGAGCTATAGGCTCACCCAACCACCCATGACACTGGGTGGTTATTTTTTATGATTTAGTTTAATTTTATAGGGTATAATAATTA
The DNA here is from genome assembly GCF_015775975.1 of Staphylococcus lloydii. Taxonomy (NCBI): domain Bacteria; kingdom Bacillati; phylum Bacillota; class Bacilli; order Caryophanales; family Staphylococcaceae; genus Staphylococcus; species Staphylococcus lloydii. The sequence continues at coordinate 2,410,686 of NZ_CP064056.1, read as the reverse complement.
TCCCTTACTACTGTCTCCAAATAAATAAAAAGGAGATTTAATATGATAAATATTATTTCAGCAATTGGCTCCATGGGAACATTTATAATGGCAATATTTTATTTTGTATCGGTATCAGTTCAACTTTATCAAATGAAAATTAGTTTTATACCTGCGCTAGGTTTTAATCAAATTCTTTTAGAAAAAGACAAGAATAAAAAACTAAACTTGAAAAACATGATTATGAATTCTAATGAACATGAAGATCATTTAAAGTTGTATAATCTTGGTGGCGGGGCAGCTAAGAAAATAACTATTGAAATTTTATTAGGAGAAAACAAAGTTATTCAGACTAAATATGTTAGTATGTTGCCTAGTAAAGAAGGATATATGTTACCTCTTAATAAAAAAGTATTTGATGAACTAGATAAAACTATTCAGAACAACGGTTATGAGTCAGATTTGAATATAAAGCTAACATACTATCATAATGTGAGTAGAAAACAGCACGAAGTATTATTAAGAGGAAATATTGATAGTTTTAATACCTATGAAAATAAAAGTATTTATGAGTTACAGTTTATTCAAGTGAATTAGCAATATTTATTTACAAAAATATAAAAATCATTTATTGTTAATTTTGCACACCTTAGGGTGTGTTAAGACAAGGGGAGAATTGTTGCACACCCAATAGGTGTGTGAAGACGTTAACTCCCGTTATAGTCTTAGAAGAGCCACCCTTAACTGGGTGGTTTTTATGTTTATAATATAAATATCTGTGGTAAATTAAAATAAGCGTCATAGAACGCTTCCCAAAACTCTTTGAACAATCTCTTAACAAGCTCACCTGTTTAGGTGGGCTACTTTTTTATTTACATATACGAACATTTGTTCTATTATATAGGTGAGGTGATAATTATGAAACTCAATTTAGATTGGAATAAAGACTTCCAAGAATTCCAAGAAATACTTAATTCAAATATAAATCCTGAATGGCTATACAATGCTAAAGCTAATATGATATTGACCCCTGCATATACTGGCGAGGGGAAACAATTCTTTTACACTCAAGATATAATTAAAGCTAGTGAAACGATACCATTTTACTGAAGGTGTTTATATGAAAGTCATTAATTCTGATATGCCAGAGCCCTACAAATACGAAACCGATTATCGTAAAATACCCCGCGAATATCTTAATCAACGCATACCAAAGGGGAGAGGGTCAGTCAAATGGCAACCCTTTACTACAATACCTGAGTAATATGAACGTATAGAGCAATTTATTGAGAAGCAGAACAAAATTGATAAACCTATTCTAAGTGATGACCAATTAGCAGAGTTGAATGATAAACTTGCCTATAAAATGTTTAACAACCCTGAAACAAAAGTGAAATATTATAGTCGAGGCTACATTGAAATGTTAAATGGTTTCGTCCATAAAACAGATGCACTAAAAGGTGTGCTAGTTTTAAATACTAAAGGTGAAGATATAGAAATTCCCTTAACAGATATAGTGTATATAGAATGAATTTATATACGATTTATTAATTTATAGTGAATTAATATACATTATTCACTGAGTATCCAAGTATCCACTCTTTTTGAAGTGTAAAATTTCCCTAGTATCCACCGTATCCCAAAAATTTTTTTGGATACTCGGGTGGATACGGCACGATGCTATGGCACACCTGGTCTCAAGGGGTATAGTATCCATAGTATCCATAAAATCCCTAATTGACTTTAAAATAAGATTAGGGGGTATAGAGAGTGTAATATTTCCTATACAACTCCATAACACGTACTTATAAAAGTTTGAGCGCAGTTTTTTAGTGCATTTGGGATACGATAAGGGTTGAGACCAGTAGTGGTATGGTATTGAGCCGTATCCACTTAAAAATTTAGGGATATTTGAAAAAATGTATAAAATACTCAACTGAAAAACAATTAAGCTCACTTTCATTTAAGTGAGCTTTTTAGCGCTGTTTTCTATAAATGTCTTAATGACAGTATTTTATGATGTCTGGGTTTTTGGGTGTTCAACGTTTATTGCACTGCCGCCAGTTGGATTATTATAAGCAATAGTAATGATTGATAGCGTAATAAAAATGACTGCTAATAGTAAAGTGGTCAAACGGTATTTCATAATTCGTACACCCCGATGTTTAATAAATTAAATATATTGTGACATATAGCTATTTGGGTGTCAAAATACATTTTTATTACGAACAAAAAATAGCCTAGACATCAATTTATAATGTCTAGACTAATAATTATCTACTGCTGTAATGCTATGTTGGAATCCTTGATAAAAAACGTCTAAATTGTCTAAAAAGCTACCTACCATGACAGCGATGACAACGCAAGTGATACTAAGTACGATTTGTTTAGAAGAAATGCTACCATGTTTTTCTTGTTTATCTACTAAATTATATGCAATAAAGACGGCTGCGATTGCACCAATTAAAATTGTTAAGACCATTTAAGCCCCCTAGGTTTAAATACTTTGTTTTCAATACAAGTTAGTGTAACAAATGGTTGCCTAGCTCTAAAGTTAAATAACAATAAAAAACCTTACAATTATGTAAGGTTTTTTACGAAGTTCTGTTATAAAGTTATTAAAAGGTGACAATTTTAACTTCAAAACACTGACAGAATAACTATTAAAGCTGTCATAGGTTTGTAATGTATACGATATTTTACGGAGACTATTTATCTATAGCTTTAGTACTAATATCTTTCGATTTTAAGAATTTCTTAATTTTATCTTGTTGTTTTCCGTTTACTTGACCAGCGTATTTTGTAGAAACATCGACTACGTTTAATTCATTTTGAGGTTGGTAATCAAGTTGTTCGATATCATCATCGACGTTTTTAATTGTGCTATTTAATGATGTGAAATATTTGATGATGCGATCTACATTTGTCTTGTACCCTTTAGGAAGGTTATTATTTTCGACGAATTTTTTAAATCTAACATCATTTTTAATGGCATTACGTGATAAGTCTGACAGGCGTTTTGACTGTTTATCCGTAATTTTTTTATCTGAATTTGATTGTTTATCTAATTTGTATTGCATTAAATATTTGTTATCAAGAATTACTGAATTAACCTCTAGATATTTTTTGATAGCCTTATTCATTTCTTCTTTGCTTATATTTTCGCCACTTTTATTAGAGTGGAAAATATCTTTTTCAGTAAGGACTTTTACGTTTTTAGGTGCATGCTTTTCGCTATGTTGGTTGTCATCATGATCTTCATCGTTTGAGCAAGCTGCCAGTACGACGGCTAATATCATAATGAGCGATAATAAAATACGCTTTTTCATTTCGTGTAGTAATCTCCTTTATAAAAAATTAATCATTAATTGAAATGTTATTAGTATACATACTATAGCCTACCATTTTTAAAAGTGTATTCAAATGACATTTTTTGCGAGAAACGCACAATCTAATGAACAAAATCTCACAATTTCAGCATGAGAGATTGTTTAAGAAATAATGCTTAATAATTATGATAAGGATTTTAACTTGTGTTCAAGGACTAAATAAATCATACATAAAGTGATGATATAGAGTAATGCTTCTGCGATTAATAAGCTACCGTTTCTATATGATATAATCAGCAGCAAATCAATAATAGTAAATGGTATGCCAAGTGCAGCATAGAGTTTGAAGAATTTTTGGTTTAACTTTTTATATGTAAGTTGTGCGGTTTCCCAATGGGTAGTGCTTAGCATAGCGCGTTTAGTTTGATAAAGCATAGGGCTTTTTTGGGTAGTGTTTTTATGTGTAGTAATAATCCTTTTGGAGAAATGTAAATGGATTATTGCTGTGATAAGTAATAACATATAAGGTCGTCCAATCACGTTAAAGTAAATCATATGGTATAGCATAAAAAAAGAGGAGTCAACTTAGACTCCTCTTAAAACTACATAATATTTGATTCAAGTTTAGTGACGAATAATATAATCGAAAGCATTTAATGCGGCATTTGCGCCTGCACCCATTGAAATAATGATTTGCTTATTACGGTCGTCTGTTACGTCACCAGCGGCAAATATTCCAGGAACACTTGTCGCATTTTTACGGTCAATCGTAATTTCTTTAGCTTCATTCAATTCAACATATTCATCTAACCATTCAGTGTTAGGTAATAATCCAATTTGAACGAAAATACCGTCTAATTCAATAGTATGCTCTTCATTTGCACTGATATCATTATATTTTAAACCGGTTACTGACTCTTCACCAATAACTTCGGTAGTTTGAGCTTGTTTAATAACTGTTACGTTTGATAGAGAGTTTAATCGTTGTTGTAATACATCGTCAGCTTTTAACTCTGCATTTCTTTCTAGTAAAGTTACATGTTTAACTATTCCTGCTAAGTCAATGGCAGCCTCAACGCCAGAGTTACCTCCGCCTACAACTGCAACATCTTTACCTTCGAATAATGGACCATCACAGTGAGGGCAGAATGCCACACCTTTGTTGATAAGTTCATCTTCACCAGGAACTTGTAGTTTACGCCAACGTGCACCAGTAGCAATAATTACAGTTTTACTGCGTAATTGCGCATCATTATCTAAAGTAATAACAATGTCTTCATCTGTTTTCTCGATACCACTAGCACGAACGCCAGTCATAACATCGATATCATCATATTGTTTAATATGATCTTCTAAAGCAGATGAGAATTTTGGTCCATCCGTTTCTTTAACTGTTACAAAGTTTTCAATGGCAGCAGTATCATTTACTTGTCCGCCAATGCGGTCTGCAACGATACCTGTGCGTAACCCTTTACGCGCTGTATAAATGGCAGAAGTACCACTTGCAGGGCCACCGCCAAGGATTAAAACATCGTAAGGTGCTTTGTCGTTAAATTCAGATGGGTCAGCCTGACTACCTAAACTAGTTAAAATATCTTGTACTGTCATACGACCATTACCAAACTCTTCTCCATTTAGGAAAATAGCAGGTACAGCCATTATATTTTCGGATTCTTCTTTAAAGATAGCTCCGTCAATCATTGTATGAGTGATGTTAGGGTTTAATAAACTCATTAAATTTAAAGCTTGGACTACGTCAGGACATTTTTGACAAGTTAAACTGATATAAGTTTCAAAATGTAGTGGACGGTCTAATGCTTTGATTTGATCTATAACTGCTTGTTCTTCTTTTGGTGGGCGACCACTAACTTGTAATAAAGCTAGAACAAGTGAGTTAAATTCATGACCCATTGGTAAACCTGCGAAAGTAACGCCAGTATCTTCGCCTGGACGGTTTACTGTAAAGCTAGGTGTACGTTTTAGGTCAGTTTCTTCTACACTAATGTTAGATGACATGCTAGAAACTTCATCTAAAAGTTCTTTTAACTCTTTAGATTTATCGTCAGAACCAAGACTAGCTCTTAATTCTACGTCACCTTCCATTAATTGAAGTAATTGCTTAAGTTGTGATTTCAACTCATCATTTAGCATTTGACATCAATGCCTCCTTAGATTTTACCTACTAAGTCAAGTCCAGGTTGTAATGTTTCTGAACCTTCTTCCCATTTTGCTGGGCAAACTTCGCCTGGATGTTGACGAACATATTGTGCTGCTTTGATTTTGTGAACTAATGTGCTTGCGTCACGGCCAATTCCGTCAGCATTAACTTCTGCTGCTTGAACAACACCATCAGGATCAACGATGAAAGTACCGCGTTGAGCAAGACCTACTTCTTCGTCTAAAACATCAAAGTTACGAGTGATAGTTTGAGAAGGGTCACCAATCATTTGATATTGGATCTTGTTGATAGCTTCTGAATGATCGTGCCAAGCTTTGTGTACGAAATGAGTATCAGTAGATACTGAATATACATTAACGCCTAATTCTTGTAATTTATCATATTGACCTTGTAAGTCTTCTAACTCAGTAGGACATACGAATGAAAAGTCTGCTGGGTAGAAGCAAACGACACTCCATGAACCTTTTAAGTTTTCGTCTGAGATTTCAAAGAATTCATCTTTCTTTGGGTCATAAGCATTTGCTGTGAATGGTAAAATTTCTTTATTAATTAAAGACATAAAAAAACATCCTCCTAAATTGTATGTTGACTATCTTGAGATTAGAATTACAGAACAGATTGTTCTGATTGTTTATTTATAATAATTCTAATCTTTGAAACCTATTATTACATTTAATTTTTATTTCGTCAACATAGATGTTTCGTGCTTGTAATGATAAGGAATGTAGATTTTAAAAGGTTTTGGGACGACATATAGAAAGTATAGTTTGTTAATTTCTATAGTTCATTATTAAGATAATTTTACATTTCCTTAATATCAATTAGATATTTTTATTCTCAACTAACTCATTTATTTTAAAATTGTTAGGGTTATTTTAATTGATGATATTGATCAAAGGCAATTGTGTGTTGGGTGTTATCGCTTACATAAAATTTGTAATACATCGTGATAATAGTTATGAATTTTCATTAAATTCTTTGTCGCTTTAAATTATAAATTAATTTAGTGAGATAGCTTTAAAATCACTTAAAATAGGGTAAGCAATAAGTAAGTATATTGTTCTTATATTTGTTATTATTTATTAAACAAGCACATAGAAAAGAGGTTTTAACGTGACGAATTATGTTTACGACTTAATGAAAAAACACCATTCAGTTAGAAAGTTTAAAGACAAACCACTTTCTAATGATGAAGTTAAAAAGTTAGTTGAAGCAGGTCAAAGTGCTTCTACTTCTAGTTATTTACAAACTTATTCCATTATAGGTGTCAATGATCCACGAGTGAAAAAAGATTTGAAAGAAGTTTCGGGACAACCATATGTTGTAGATAATGGTTACTTATTTGTATTTGTAATGGATTATTATAGACATTCATTAATAGATGAAGATAAGAAAAGCGACATGGATGTCTCAATAAGTTCTACTGAAGGGCTTTTAGTAGGCTCGATTGATGTAGCATTAGTAGCTCAAAATATGGCAGTGGCAGCAGAGGACATGGGTTATGGCATGGTTTATTTAGGTTCCTTACGTAATGATGTTCACCGCGTGAAAGAAATACTTAATTTACCTGAACATGCTTTCCCACTATTTGGAATGGCTGTTGGTGAACCTGCTGACGATGAAGATGGGGCACCAAAACCGCGGTTGCCGTTTGAACATATTTTCCACGAAAATCTATACAATAGTAATGAACAAGAACAACGTAAAGCATTAGAAGATTATGATAAAACTGTAAGTGATTATTATCATAAACGTACAAATGGTGAACGCAATGAAACGTGGTCTAATCAAATTGCTCGCGCATTAGGAAGTAAGCAAAGATTAGACATGTTAGATGAATTGAAGAAATCAGGTTTCTTAAAACATTAAAGTTTCGTGTTAAGTATTTTTCTGTGATTTACGCGATTAAAAGTTAATTATAAGGAAGGAGTTGGTTGCATTGAGCATGTTTGATAAATTATTTAAAAATAATGATGACAATCGTGATTGTACACCTGAAGAAAATAATGCTAACCAACAAGTACAGGGCAATGAAGATGTACTTACTCCTTCGCAAGCACAAGACTACTGGGCGAAAATTGCTAGTAAAGTTATTGTCAGTGCAACGAATTGTGTAGATCATATGGCTGAACGTATCTTTATACTTATATCGTTTGATGAGAAATCGCCCACCATGGATATATTTTTCCAAATGAATGGTCAAATTAGAATGTGGAATGATTTAGACAATCCGCAACAAAAAAAGGTGATTTATCAAAGTTTGTTGCCACAAGCTGTAAACGTAGTAAAGCAAGTGAATAACCTGTATGACCGTGCAGACGTGACGCGTATTGCCTACTCTCAAATTCAGTTCGAATTTGAAAGTAAAACATGGTACTTACATGATATTTCACAGGCATCAATGGAAGCGCAATTAGATAAAGAAGCAGCATTCTTAAAATGGTTTGATGATGTCTCACGTGAAATTAAGAATCTAGCCGTTGATAGTGAACAAAAAATCACATGGGGTCCATTTAAACCACATAACCATTAAAAAAGCTCAATAGCGATTGCTATTGAGCTTTTCTCTTATATATTAACTTAACTATTGGCCGTTAATTCACCGTAAGACTCTTCGTGATAAACATCTTTATCTAAGTCGTTAGTTAATTTTGCTGTACCTACACCTGCTAACATTGAGTCATTAACGTTTAATGCTGTACGTCCCATATCAATAAGAGGTTCTACAGAAATTAAGACACCTGCTAGTGCAACAGGTAAGTTTAATGTTGATAGTACTAAAATAGATGCGAATGTTGCACCACCACCAACACCGGCAACACCAAATGAACTAATAATAACGATACCAATAACTGATAAGATAAACTGTAAGTTTATTTCAACGTGAGCTACTGGTGCTACCATGATAGCTAACATTGCAGGATAAATACCGGCACAACCATTTTGACCTATTGAAAGTCCAAATGAAGCTGAGAAGTTCGCAATCCCGTCAGGTACACCTAAACGCGTTTTTTGAGTTTGAACGTTTAAAGGTAATGAACCTGCACTTGAACGTGATGTGAATGCGAAAAGCAATACTTCACCAGTTTTCTTAATATATGTTAAAGGGTTTAATCCCAAAATCATAAGAATAATCATGTGAATGATATACATTAAGATTAACGCTACATAAGATGCGATAACGAATTTACCTAGCGTCCAAATTGCTGCAAAATCGCTTGTAGCAATTGTTTTAGCCATGATAGCTAAAATACCATATGGTGTTAAACGTAAAACGAAAGTAACGATAGCCATTACTAATGCGTATACTGCATCGATACCACGTTTAAGTAAGTTGCCTTGTTCAGGTTGTTTACGTAATACGCGTAAAAAGGCGAAACCGATAAATGCTGCGAAAATTACAACGGCAATTGTTGATGTTGCACGTTGACCCGTGAAATCTAAGAATGGGTTACTTGGTAACAACTCAATGATTTGTTGTGGCAGTGTTTTAGCACTCATATCTTTCGCTTGGCTAGCTATTTCGCTACCTCTAGAACCTACCGTGCCACCTAAATCGATAGATGAAGCATCTAAATGGAAAACGATAGCAGTTAAGATACCGATAATAGCAGCGATACCAACAGTTCCTATTAAGAAGATGAATATCCACATACCAACTTTGGCGAACTTATCACCAATTTGTATTTTAGTAAACGCAGAAACGATAGAGATAAAAATTAACGGAATAACAATCATTTGTAAGAGGGAAATATATCCATCTCCAGCAATACTTAGCCAATCCGTAGTTTGTTTTGTTATTTTGCTATCCACACCATAAATTAAGTGTAGCGCAATACCGAAGACGATACCCACGCCTAACGCAGAAAAAACACGTTTAGGGAATGATACGTGTTTTTTAGCCATAATACTTAATCCGATGATGAAGGCCACAAAAATAATAATGTTTAAAATAGTAAGTAACATTGTCAGGACCTACACTTTCATATAATATTTTTTAATAAGCCGAGTTACTTAATAAGGATAGTAGCATTTATAAATATATTCAAGAGGGTTGCTTAATAAATATATATAATATTAAAAGATTATATATTCTGACAATTATAATTGTTTGGTATGTAAAAAGATCCATAATAAGGAAAATATAGATAAGAAGTTGACTTTGAGTAAAGCAAAATTAAAACAGCCACAACAGTTAATCGTGTTGTGGCTGTTAATTAAAAACTTATAAGTTAAATAAACGTGCGAAGAATCCTTTTTTCTCTGAAGACGGTGTTTCTTTAGTTAATGGTGATGATTGTGATGTTGTTGAATATCCATTGTCATTTGTTTCATCAGAAGATGATTCAGCTGAATGGCTATTTTCGTTATTGTTGTTTGTTTGGGCAGTAGATTCAGCTGAAGGAATTTGTGTAATTTCTTCTTCGCTTGTTTTACTGCTGTCAGTTGTATCTTCTTGTACATCTGATACAGAAGTCTCTTCATCAGTTGAAGACTGTGCCTCTGCTGATTGTGAATCGACTTGTGTGATTTCTTCTTCAGTAGCTTTTGTTTCGTTCTGTTTATTATTCTCTACAGTAGTGTTGCTGTTTTGTGGTTCTGCTTGTTTAGCTTCGTCAGTTGTTGCACTACTGTCTTCAGTGGCTTGAACTTGTTCTGAACTTTGATTAGATTGTGGTTTAGAACTTTCGGTATCATTAGCGACATTTGTTTGAATTAGAGCAGCTTGCTCAGATTGCGTTTTGTGAATTTCTGCTTGTGTCGTTTTGATTTCATCAGTAGAAGATTGAATTGTTTTTAAGGCTTCAGTGTTAGTGTCGAGTTTAGCAGTAATTTGATTTTGTAACTCGCGCAATTCGTTTTGCTGATTATGCACTTGGCTAATCATTTGGCCTAGCATATGACGTTCTTCGCGAATTTGTTGAATCTCGCTACGTAATTCTTCTACGACTTGGCTAACATTTTGGTTCGTAGGTAGGTTACTACTATCGTCTTTGACTAGCACTTGTAAGAAATCTTTTTCTTGTTCTAATTCATCGAAAGCTAAATCGTAACTATTTGTTTGTTTAACTTTTTCGGCGATGTCTTGGAATAACTCGATATCTTCTTCTTTAAAATCTGTAGCTTCTCTACCTCGATATTCTGTCTTGCTGAGTTGGTATCCACGTTCTTCTAAATGCTGAACTATTTTACGAACTTGCTTTTCGCTAAGTTCCACACGTTGGGCGAATTCTTTCGTTAACATAGAAATAAATCCTTTCTAAAAATAAATTTATGTATAGGGACGTTTGTCTTCGGTCAGTGAAACGTCAGTCTAACTTCTATGTCATTTTACCCCGTTTTAATAATGATTTCAAGTGTTGGTATACTTTAAACCTGCTTACGTAGATCCATTTGTTCTAACATAGGATAAATAATATGGCGTGAGATTTTATTAGCAAATACATACTTTAATATATAATTTGATTTGATACTTGTACCATAGATGTCTTTCGTTAATTCAATATTTGATTTAATAAATAAGTCCATTGGCTGCTCTTCAAAGTTATTTTTGATTGGTTGTCTAGGTGCTATGTAATCAATATCGTGTTGTTGTTCAAATCCATACTCCATTAATAAGCGACGTCTTTTATTAAGTACAATTGTTTTTTCATCGTCTATTGATTCATCTTCATCGATTTCTTGATCTACTTCGAGCATGATGAAATTAATGTCATGAGCGTGCAATTGGTTAGATAATTTATTTAGTTCTTTTTCCATCTCTTCAAGCGTTAGTCTAATCGTGGTGTCTCTATTTCCGTTATTTTCAGCTAACAAATAAATTAAAAAAGCTGAATTTGTAGTGGCTTCGTAATGCGCTGTAGCAATACTTACGACTGAGTTGTTATCAATACCAACAAGGAAAATATAATCATGTTGAGTATATTTATTTTCTAATGACTGACGGAAAATCTTTTCTCCTTCTTTAATAGAAACGTCTAACTTACCGTCGTATAAATTTAAGGCTTCATCGAATAAAGGATCTTGCACGGTTTTAACTATTTTAAATTCCATCTTCAACCTCCGTACTGTAGATTATTTGTGCTTATTGTAGCATACAGGTTAATTCGGTGTAATTATCAATTGTGCTAGCAAGCTTTATAAATAAAAAAAGAGTATTAGCCGTTACACTAATACTCTAAAAATTATTTAGCATTAAGATTTTGGTCCTTCTGTTTCTTCAGAATAATGATTACCAACAATTTTGCTATCATTATCATTTTTGCCTTCAGTAGCATATGCAGCGTTGTAGTTTTCTACTTCGTTATGTGAAGATTCATCTTTAGATATGACTAATATATATTTTCCTTCTTGGAGTTCATTTTTATAATGTTCCACTTTGTCTTCAGGCATATTGTAATGTGCAAATACAGCTGCTTCAGTATCTTCACCAGTAAGCAATTTAGCTGCCATATCACTTATGCCACCTGTAGTTGCTGTTAAATTGATTTCAGAATCATGTAAATCATCTAAATGCAGTTTTTTCTTACTAATTACAGATAATTCGTAATCATTATAACCTTCAGCTCTTTTTTGTTTAATTGCTTCATATAATTCATCTTTACCGTCTACAACTTTAAATTCAGCCATGGTTGTACCCTCCAATTAACTTCTTTCGATTACTCATTCTTTACCCTGTTACTCTTGATGTGAAACGATTTAATTAAATTATAAAACGAATATCGATTACTTACAAATGTTATTATACTCTATAATTAACCGCTTACAACTGTAGATTAAATAGTTAATGAGCATACACTTTGTATAAAGTGTATATTGAAAGGAATATGAAAATTTGGTATTATCGTATAATAATTTAACTAGCTCATATAATCTAAAGAATATGGCTTTAGAAGTTTCTACCGTGTTGCCGCAAACGACATGACTATGAGTAACAAGACAATACATACAATAACTATATCTTAATCATGTATAACCAAATGACAGTGATTTGGTTCGTACCATCCTAATTATTGGTTTACTAGCGGGAAAGGTAATTAATATTTAGGAGCATACAGCTGATTATTTTGGTCATTGGTCGCGTTTTTGTATTGCATGTTCACTCATAGATCCTGAAACTTCATTAGTTTGGGGTCTTTTTTGTACACATTACGAGGAGGTTTTTTCGAGTGGATTTGTTGAAACAAAGAGTTAAAGAGGATGGCGTGGTCATTGATGAAAAGATTTTAAAAGTAGATGGCTTTTTAAATCATCAAATTGATGCGCAACTTATGCATCAAATTGGTAATACTTTTCATGAACAGTTTAAAGATGAAGGGATTACTAAAGTGTTAACTATTGAAGCATCGGGCATAGCTCCAGCGATTATGGCAGCACTACATTTTAATGTACCTTGTCTGTTTGCTAAAAAGGCAAAGCCAAGTACATTAACAAAAGGTGTTTATCACGCAGATATACACTCTTTTACTAAAAACAAAACGAGTACTGTCATAGTGTCAGATGAATTTCTTTCCGAAGACGATCGTGTGCTAATTATTGATGACTTTTTAGCAAATGGTGATGCTTCATTAGGACTTAACGAAATTGTGCAACAAGCTCAGGCGACGACAGTTGGAATTGGAATCGTCGTCGAAAAGAGTTTCCAACAAGGTAGACAACGCTTAGAGGGGGCAGGATTAAATGTATCTTCTCTATGCAAGGTTGCCTCTCTAAAAGGGAATAATGTCACATTCGTCGATGAAACAGTAAGTGAGGAAGTATGAAGACCTTTATTTTAAGTGTTCAACATTTACTTGCTATGTATGCAGGCGCAATACTTGTTCCAATCATTGTTGGTACAAGTTTGCATTTTTCATCCGAACAAATTGCATTTTTAGTAACCGTTGATATTTTCATGTGTGGTGTCGCTACATTTTTACAAGTATGGAAAGGTACTGGGACAGGATTACCTATAGTATTAGGTTGTACCTTTACAGCGGTAGCACCGATGATATTAATTGGCCAAACCAAAGGTATTAGCGTGCTCTATGGTTCGTTATTACTATCAGGTGTTTTAGTAATCATTATTGCACCGTTTTTCTCTTATATAGTAAGGTTCTTCCCACCGGTAGTAACTGGTAGCGTAGTAACAATTATTGGTATTAATCTTATGCCTGTAGCAATGAATTATTTAGCAGGTGGGGAAGGTGCTAAAGATTACGGTGATGGTAAAAATATTCTTTTGGGGATCGTTACGTTACTCGTAATCTTGATTGTACAACGATTTACTAAAGGATTTTTAAAATCAATTGCCATTCTCATTGGTTTAGTTGTGGGCACAGTACTTGCTTCGTTTGTTGGCGTAGTTGACGTTAAACAAGTAGGTGAGGCACATTGGTTTGCATTACCACAACCGTTTAGATTTTCCGGACTTAGTTTTGATTTAGGTGCGACAATCGTCTTTTTCATTGTAGCTTTAGTTAGCTTAATTGAGTCTACAGGTGTTTATCATGCTTTAAGTGAAATTACGGGTAAGCAATTAACACGTAAAGATTTTCGTAAAGGATACACAGCTGAAGGGATAGCTATTGTATTAGGCGCAATTTTTAATTCTTTTCCATATACCGCTTATTCACAAAACGTAGGCTTAGTATCTTTATCAGGTGCCAAGAAAAATAAAGTTATTTACGGTATGGTAATATTATTAATAATTTGTGGATGTATTCCAAAACTAGGCGCAATGGCTAATATGATTCCGTTACCTGTTTTAGGTGGCGCGATGATAGCTATGTTTGGCATGGTGATGGCATATGGTGTTAGTATATTAGGTAATATCAATTTTAAAAATCAAAATAATATGTTGATAATAGCCGTTTCAGTTGGACTAGGTACGGGCATAAGCGCTGTTCCTCATGCTTTTAAGGCGCTTGGCAGTCAGTTTGCTTGGTTAGTACAAAATGGTATCGTACTCGGGGCATTATCAGCGATTATTCTGAATTTCTTCTTTAATGGCATTAAGAACGATCAAAAATCATAAGTTATGAAAATAACTATAAACAAAATGGAGGCTGCTTAATAATGTGGGAAAACAAGTTTGAAAAAGAATCTTTAACTTTTGATGATGTATTACTATTACCGGCGGAGTCAGATATTTTACCTAAAGAGGTAGATTTAAGTGTTCAACTGTCAGATAAAATTAAATTAAACATTCCTGTCATTTCTGCAGGTATGGATACTGTAACAGAATCAAAAATGGCAATTGCAATGGCAAGACAAGGCGGGCTAGGCGTTATTCATAAAAATATGAATATCGAAGATCAAGCAGATGAAGTCCAAAAAGTTAAACGTTCTGAAAATGGTGTCATTACTGATCCATTTTACTTAACTCCATCAGAAAGTGTATTCGAAGCAGAAGCGCTTATGGGTAAATATCGAATTTCAGGTGTACCAATTGTTAATAATGAAAAAGAAAAGCAATTTGTAGGAATCATTACAAACCGTGACTTACGTTTTATCGAAGACTTTTCAATTAAAATTTCTGATGTTATGACGAAAGAAGATTTAGTTACAGCACCTGTAGGTACGACACTAGAGGAAGCAGAAGATTTATTACAACAACACAAAATCGAAAAATTACCATTAGTTGAAGATGGCAAGTTAAAAGGCCTTATCACTATTAAAGATATCGAAAAAGTATTAGAATTCCCTCACTCAGCTAAAGATGAACACGGTAGATTATTAGTTGGTGCAGCAATTGGTATTGCGAAAGACACTGATATTCGTGCAGAAAAATTAGTAGAAGCAGGCGTGGATGCATTAGTTATTGATACTGCACACGGACATTCAAAAGGTGTTATTGAACAAGTACGTCATATTAAAGAAAAGTTCCCTCAAGTTACATTAATTGCTGGTAATGTTGCTACTGCAACAGCAACTAAAGCACTATATGAAGCGGGTGCTGACGTAGTGAAAGTTGGAATTGGACCTGGTTCAATTTGTACAACACGTGTTGTAGCAGGTGTGGGCGTTCCTCAAATTACAGCTGTTTATGATTGTGCCACTGAAGCACGTCAACACGGTAAAACAATTATCGCAGATGGTGGTATTAAATTCTCAGGCGATATTATTAAAGCACTAGCTGCTGGTGGCCACGCAGTTATGTTAGGTAGCCTACTTGCAGGTACTGAAGAAAGCCCAGGAGAAACTGAAATATTCCAAGGTAGACAATATAAAGTATATCGCGGTATGGGCTCATTAGGTGCAATGGAAAGTGGTTCAAATGACCGTTATTTCCAACAGGACAAAACACCTAAAAAATTCGTGCCTGAAGGTATCGAAGGACGTATTGCTTTCAAAGGTGCTTTACAAGACACTGTATATCAATTAATGGGCGGTGTAAGATCAGGTATGGGTTACACTGGTTCTAAAAACTTAGAAGCATTAAGAGAAGAAGCTCAATTTACACGTATGGGTCCTGCAGGACTAGCAGAAAGTCACCCACATGACGTTCAAATTACTAAAGAGTCACCAAATTACTCATTCTAAGTCAAAGGAGATAAACACTTATGGAAATGGCTAAAGAGCAAGAGTTAATTCTTGTTTTAGACTTCGGAAGTCAATACAATCAATTAATCACGCGTCGTATACGTGAAATGGGCGTATATAGTGAATTACACGACCACGAAATTTCTATTGAAGAAATTAAATTAATGAACCCTAAAGGTATTATCTTATCTGGAGGACCAAATTCAGTATATGAAGAAAATTCATTTACAATTGATCCTGAGATTTACAACCTAGGTATTCCAATTTTGGGCATTTGTTATGGTATGCAACTAACTACGAAATTATTAGGTGGTAAAGTTGAACGTGCCAATGAACGTGAATATGGGAAAGCAATTATCAATGCTAAAACAGACGAATTATTCTTTGGTTTACCTGAAGAACAAAATGTTTGGATGAGTCACTCTGATAAAGTTATCGAAATTCCTGATGGTTTCGAGGTTATTGCAGATAGTCCAAGTACAAATTATGCAGCTATTGAAGATAAATCACGTCGTATCTACGGCGTACAATTCCATCCAGAAGTACGACACACTGAATATGGTAATGATTTATTACGTAACTTTATCCGTCGCGTGTGTGAATGTACAGGCGAATGGACAATGGAAAACTTTATTGATATCGAAATAGAAAAAATTCGCGAGCAAGTTGGCGACCGTCGTGTCTTATGTGCAATGAGTGGCGGTGTTGATTCATCAGTCGTTGCAGTATTGCTTCATAAAGCAATTGGTGATCAATTGACATGTATCTTTGTTGACCATGGCCTGTTGCGTAAAGGTGAAGGCGACATGGTTATGGAACAATTTGGTGAAGGCTTTAATATGAATATTATTCGTGTTAATGCGCAAGAACGTTTCATGAACAAATTAGCCGGCGTTTCAGATCCAGAACAAAAACGTAAAATAATTGGTAATGAATTCGTATATGTTTTCGATGATGAAGCATCTAAGTTACAAGGTGTAGACTTCCTTGCACAAGGCACACTATATACTGACGTTATCGAATCAGGTACAAAAACAGCTCAGACGATTAAATCACACCACAACGTAGGTGGCTTACCTGAAGACATGGAATTCCAACTTATAGAACCAATCAACACGTTATTTAAAGATGAAGTACGTGAATTAGGGATTGAATTAGGTATTCCTGAACACTTAGTTTGGAGACAGCCATTCCCAGGTCCAGGACTTGGTATTCGTGTATTAGGTGAAATCACTGAAGATAAATTAGAAATCGTTAGAGAATCTGATGCTATCTTACGTCAAGTTATCCGTGAGGAAGGTCTTGAACGTGAAATATGGCAATACTTTACTGTATTACCAGGCATCCAGTCAGTCGGTGTCATGGGAGACTACCGTACGTATGACCACACAGTAGGTATCCGTGCAGTGACATCTATCGATGGTATGACAAGTGACTTTGCCCGTATCGACTGGGAAGTCTTACAAAAAATCTCAAGCCGTATCGTTAACGAAGTAGACCACGTTAACCGCGTAGTCTATGACGTAACTTCTAAGCCACCAAGCACAATTGAGTGGGAATAATAGGATAGAATGAATTACCCCCTTAAGCACAGGCTTAAGGGGGTGTTTTTGTGTGTTGAAAATATGCTAACTTTGTGAATAGAGTTTCTTAATCTATATTTTTATAAGATGAATTTTGTAATGATTATGCTTTTTATTAACACCATAGATTAACTGTTGTCTAGAACATTACCCATTGAAATTTTTCTTCATAATACGTTTCTCTTAGTTGATATTTTTACGTGAAATATATTATGCTTTAATTTGAAATTATTTATTTCTTCATCTGTTAGTCTATTAAAAACTCAAATTGAATATGTCTTTTGTATTAGTGTATGATTGAATATTTATATGAGTAGAAATATCATATAATATCGAATGGATTATTTAACAATCAAAGCATGTAAGTATTTGATGAATAGAATCCGCTAAAGACAGTTACACCCTTAAAATATAAGGTGACAAAAATAAACGTGTAACTTTGACTAATAAAAATGTTTGAAGGTTGTGATTATCATAAATAAGAAAGAAAAAATTGTGCAAGCTGCTATTGATATATTTTGTGAAAAAGGTATAGATAAAGCCAATGTATCTGACATTGTAAAAGAAGCTAATATTGCTCAGGGCACTTTTTATTTATATTTTTCGTCTAAATTAGCAGTTATGCCGTCTATTGCAGAAGTAATGGTTAATAAAATAATAAATGAATTAAAAAGCGAAGTTGATAGTTCTTCAATTGATCAACAAATCAAACAAATTATTAATGTTATTTTTAATGTAACGAATGAATATAAAGAACTTACAATGTTAGTATACTCTGGACTAACTCAAACACAGTTTATAGGGGACTGGGAAAGTATATATAAGCCTTTGTATGATTGGATAGAAAGCTTATTAATGAGTGCTAAAAAGGGTGGATTAATTAATTCAACAATTAATATTAAATATACTGCTAAAATTATTGTAGGTGCCATTGAATCATCAGCAGAACAAATCCACATTTATGATAGAGAAGAAATAGACAATGTTAAAGAATATAAAAAAGAATTAGAAAAATTTTTACTTAACGGTTTGAAAATATAAATTTTTATAGTAAAATGACTGACAGTCAGTCATTTTTGATTTTTTAGGAGAGATTGTATGAATAAAGCTTGGTATTACGTTAAACTAACGGCTTTATTTGAAGTATTATGGATTTTTGGATTTAATGTTGCTAGCAGTTGGTGGCATTGGCCAATTATAATACTGATTATTATTTTAGATTTTACTTTTCTTTCAAAAGCATGCGAAAAGTTACCAACTGGAACTGTTTATGCTGTTTTTGCTGCTTTTGGCACATTGGGAACTGCATTCATGGATATTTTTATATTTGGTGGAAGTATTAATTTTATAAAAGTATTTTTTATGATTGTCATAGTTATTGGCGTAATAATATTAAATTTTGCAGATAATAAAACAGAGAAATCTCCAAAAGAAGGAAGTAATTGAAATGGGTTGGCTATACGTTTTTATTGCAGCAATATTTGAAATAATTGGCGTTGTTGGCTTAAAAAAGTTTACTTATAAAAAAAGTGTTACTAATTTAATGTTCTTTAGTGGAGGATTTTCCGGAGCTTTTATTTTTCTTTATATTTCCTTCAATTATCTTCAGATTAGTATAGCTTATGCTGTTTGGATTGGTTTAGGAACTGCTTCTGCTGTTTTGATTAATATGTTGTTCTTTAATGAATCTAAAAATATTGTGCGAATAATAGGCCTTTTCATAATAGTTATAGGAGTAATAGGCCTTAAAATTGTTTCGTAATTACTTGAAAATTAAATTTATAAAAAAGGGGGGAGTAGTGTGATGGATGCTAAGAAAATAAAAAGAAAAAAGATTGATGAAAGAACATTTTGGTCTGGCATGATAGTAGTGTGGTTAAGTATATTGATGTTTACGCCTTTATTCATTTTTATTTTTATACGTCAATCCCAAGGTTTAAGCCCAGCTGAATTCGCAATGCCTGATATGAATATGGCACAAATGGGTGTGTATTGGTCATATCCGATTCTACAAGCATCAGGAATAATAGCGTTGTTTTGGTCATATTTAAGTGTATTATTGGGGCTTATGACGTCCAGCAAAGGAATAAAGTGGCTACCGATTAAAAAAGCAAAGATAAATAGTTTACATCGACAAATATCGCTACTAGTAATCGGAATGATCCTTGTTCATGCAGTGGCTACATCTTTTAATAATATGGGAGATAGTTTTATAACATCTTTTATTCCATGGCAGGCACCATGGGAAGGTGGTAATTTTAGTTATAATTTAGGTATCTTCGGCTTCTACCTTGCAATATTACTAGGTCCTACTTTCTATTTAAGAAGCAAATTAAGTACAAAAGCTTGGTTGTTTGCACATAGGTTTACTTTACTTATTTATATACTATCTTTATGGCACACTTTAGTTTTGGGTACTAATATTTCTTATTATTCTTGGGTTGAGCCATTCATATGGATTCTTCAAATTCCACTATTATTACTTTTGATTAGACGACTTTTGAAGTCTTCAATTAGTAAAAAAAAGTATACCAAAAATGGATATTTTTGGAATCGAATAATCCGTTATGGAATGGTTGGCCTATGTGGAGGAGCTATAATCATAGTTTTTATTATTATATTAACAGGGAATACTGGGTTTCTTTCAATGACTTAAAAATAAATCAATAATTAAATACAGGAGGTATTATTATGAAAAAATTAATGTACAGTTCAGTGCTATATACTATATTAGGGTTGTTAAGTGGACTATTTTATAGAGAGATGACTAAAGCTGAAAATTTTAGTGATTTCTCCCAATTAAACATTGTTCACACACATTTACTAGTATTAGGAACGATTATGTTTTTAATATTCATGGTTATTGAAGCACAATTTAAATTGACAAAAAACAAGAAATTATTTAATAGCTTCTTTTATATATATCACTTAGGTTTACTTGTAACTGTAGCAATGCAATTTGTAAATGGCATCTCTACAATTAAACAATTAAGTGTAAGTCCAGCTATTGCTGGTATTGCAGGTTTAGGTCACATATTATTATCTATAGCATTTGTCTTTTTCTTTATTTTATTAGGGAAAAATATTGATAAGAAATAAGATTGATTTGCAAAATAAGAAAAGCATAGTTTGTAGAATTGAAATAAGGGAGATCCATTAAAAAGCAAAATCAACTTAATATGTTATAAGCACTATTATATAGTTAGTATAAACATAAAACATTATCTATAAAATCAAATTTAAGACTGATTGGGACATAAAGAAATAAAATAATGCCCCCTTAAGCACAGGCTTAAGGGGGTGTTTTTGTGTGTTGAAATGTAAAAAAGGGGCAGATTAAGAAAATGTTATAAAATTTAAGCAAATTTATTTATAGCTTTTACCAAATAATTCGTATGTTAACCAACTAATTAACATCAAAATGATTGCAATTGTAACGGGCAAAGCTCCTTGAAGGAATGGTAGTACTTCATGATTAGTAGCAAGTGTAATAGCTTTTAGTACAAAAGTAGTTATTAATAAAATTAATCCTAATAGCCCTATCAGTTCACCTACATTAAATAAAATAGGATGTTTGAGTTTTTTACTATCTTTGATAATTTTATCTGTCAAAAAATCATCTCCTTTGAGTAATTCATCAATAGTTATATCGAAAATTTTACTTAACTCGATAAGTGTTTCAATATTTGGATAACCTTTTTCACGTTCCCATTTTGAAATCGATTGTCTACTTATATTTAACTTTTGTGCTAAATCGTCTTGAGATAAGTTAAGTCTTTTTCTTTCTTCTTTTAATTTGCTATGAAATTTCATTTTCCTTCCCCCTTATTGATGAATTTAAATGATGATGACAGATTATGTAAGAGCGTTCTAGTAGCAATGTGTAACTATATAGTTGCATTATTGATGTGATACGTTTTACAAGAATATTTTTATTGTATTTTCTCTAATTTATTCATCATATCTTTACCCATTTGCTCAGTTACATAACTATAAATTTGTAAGGGAGTCTTATATGGTCAGTGTGACCTACGTCTTTCATTATCGGTTTCAGAGATAAGCCAAGATGTGATTATTAAATACACTAAAGATATTATTTAATAACTTTTACTATCTAAATATTTATTGTCAATTACATCTTTTGTGATGTGCTCTAATCGAGATTTATCCATGTTGCCATGTTTTTTATGATTTCTGCCATGTTTATTGGATAATTTGTCAGTGTAATCATCTAACATATAAAGTTTAAAATTATGTCTGGTATCTAAATCAGAAGGGTCTTTAATTTCATAATGGTTAACGATAGAGCGCCATTTTACATTTTTGATTTTGTTTTTATTTTCTTTTTTATCAATGTCAAATTCAATACTTCCGCCTAAATCATTACTAGTGGTACCGGTTTCTTGTCCATTTAAAAAATTACCAAGTGAATAAGCGACTAATGTTTTATGACCATTTGTCCCTTTTTTCCATTCGACTGGTTGTATTACGTGGGGATGCATTCCTATGACAACGTCGACATTTTTCTTTGCTAAAAAGTCAGCAATGTCTTTTTGTTTTGAGTTTGGTTGGTGACTGCCTTCATTACCCCAATGCATAGAAACCATGACAACGTCACTTTTCTTTTTAGCTTTTGCGATATCTTTGCTCATATTTTGTTTGTTTATATAATTTATTTGATAAGGGTGATCTGGCTTCAAACCATTTGTACCAAATGTATAACTAAGCATAGATATTTTGGTGCCTTTTTTATTTAATATTGGCGTCTTATCTCTTTCTTTCTTTGAATCGAACACTCCAGTAAATAATGCGTTTGTTTGATATTTTTTCCATACATCAATATTATTTCTTAAACCTTCCGTTCCTTGGTCAAGAGCATGATTATTTGACCCGTTAATTAAGTTGAATCCTGTATCAATCACGTCTTTTGATATTGAACTAGGCGTGTTAAATCGCTTAAAACCAGAATAAGGTATATCATCACCACCTAAAGGTGATTCTTGATTTATATATGCGACATCACTATTATGTATATAAGGTTTAATATGGCTATACATTGGTTTGAAATCAAAAGTATTTTTACCTACCTTTGCATCATTATAAACTACCGGGTGTATAAGGTTGTCACCAACCGCAACAACCTTTAAATTTTTACTATCTTTTGGTAAAGAAAAACCAACGACTATTACTGCTAAAATAATTAGGGTTGAAATAACGACTAAAAGTTTTTTCATGACTGACTCCTTAGCTATAAAACAATGTTCTTTTTTTCTTAAATCTGTAAATCAAATAAATATTGCTGGCGCAAATATAGATACACATAAAAGAGGGATATATAAAATTATATAGTTGCAATCTTATTTGTACTTGCCAAACTACATAATATCCCTCTAATTTAAGTTATATTACTTCCTATTATAGTCATCTATAGTAACGCCATTTTTTTCAACTTGTTTCTTGTTTGATCTGATTAACAATGAGCTGTTTATTACAAATAAAATTGCTAAAATTACTAATGCTACAGTTCCACCTATATGAGTGAAATTCAATATGAATAATATAATCATAAGTATAATGTTGATTGTATGATGTATCATCAGTGCTTTACTCATTTTATCCCCCTTTAAAATAATCCTATTTCTTTTCCTTACTTTTGAACAATTTACGTTTGCTAACTTTTAATGGTAGTTTAGAAATTATTTTTCTTTAAATAATTTACCTAAATAAGTTCCAAATAATAATGAACTAATCGCTACTAAAACAGAGACGAGTATATTTGCAAATTGTTCGTCAAAGTTACTAAAAATAAAGTAATATATCAAAAATGAGAGTACTAACCATAATATAATTGAAATAACTATTTTCATATTAATCCTTTCAAATCAAAATTTGATGAGCTAGGTTTAGCTAAAATAATTGGTTTGTTTAGATTAATTTGGTCTCTTTTTGAATTTCACCAAGTAGATTTTTAGTTTTAAACTTCTTTTTGAACATATCATAACCAGTTAAAAAATCAAGACCATATAAACATTATAGTTTATTTAAATATATAAATTGAGTGCTACTAATTTTAATTTGTGATAATAAATTAAATAGGCCAATCGCATATACATTGCCTTGCCGGGTATAAAAATCATATAAAGATTAAAGGTAGGGGTAATAATTATGGGAAATGTAAGAGGTATTAATCATGTAGGTCTAACAGTACCTAGTATCGATGCAGCAACGCAATTTTTTAAAAAAGCATTTGGTGCTAAGGTAGCATATGATGGATTGAGTTATGGTGATGAACCTAGGGAAGGTGCAGAAGTTGAAAGACAGTTAGGCCTCTCGCAAGGTGCCAAGATTGTTAAACAACGAATGATTGTGATTGGCCACGGTGCCAATATAGAAATGTTTGAAATTGAAAGTAGTAATCAAGCTGATCCATTAGAATTAGAAGATTTAGGTTATAACCATATTTCGTTATTTGTAGAGGATATGGATCAAGCGATTCAAGATGCTGAAAGTGCAGGAGCAAAGCCGTTATCAGAAAAACATGATAACTCTAGATATGAAGATAGTAAGGGCAGTAGTAGTGTTTATGTGGAATCGCCGTGGCGTAGTTTGATTGAACTACAGGCAATACCAAATGGCTATTATTATCCTGAAGATAGTGAAAGTACAGTCTTTATTCCAGATGAAACAAATTAATTAAAAAAACCCCTCGAGCAGAAGCTTGAGGGGCTATTTTTTTAATGAACACCACGCATTAATAAACTAAAAAAGTAATTGTATAAGTTATAAAGGGATAATACTGTTGGACTAAAAAAGAGGGTGAGAAAAGGGATATGGTGTAGAGGGTATTATATTTTGTGGCATTATAAAGAGGAAATGCAAGTATTATCAAAAGGGCATATTACTTATTAGCTATTTGTGAAACTAAAAATCTATAGAAATAATTTCTTAGAAATCACAACATAATACGTTGTGTTCAAGCTTCACCCCATTTCATGATTTTTTGATAATGCAAACAATTTACGGATTATCTAGTGTAATGTAAATTGTATCTTTTCTCTCTATTGGTTTAATTTTACTACATAATAGAAAATAAAAACTTTCTGAAATTTACTAAATAGGAATTATTTTTTAATTTTTTCAATATTAAAGTCGGTTTTTATATTAAAAACTTTAACGTAAGCAAAGTTATAACGGGATTGATTTTAAGAGTGATCGTTATTTAATTGAAAATATGTTATGTTTTACACAATGATATTATCAGGGAGGAAATGATTGTGAGGAAATTTAGTATACTAGTAACGCTAACTTTATCAGCGATTATGTTGGCTAGTTGTGGTAATGATAATTCTCAAAGCAAAGATAAGCATCAAAATGAAGAGAAGGATAATACTCAAAGTAAGCAACATGATAGTAACAAGCATAAATCTAGTCAGGATAATAAAGAAAGTAGCAACACTCATGATGCTCAAAACGACAATAAAGAAAATAGCAATACTCATGATGCTCAAAACGATAATAAAGCAGCTCAAAGTAAAAAAAGCCATTTAACTCAATCCAATTCGGAAGAAATTGAGTATGCACGTGTTTGGAATCAATTAGGGCCATTGAAAAACAACATGGAAGGTATGAACGAACTTAATGTAACTAAGATTGCTAAAGGAAGTAAAGTTAATCCAAACGTGAAAAATAGTGCGGTTTATCCAGAAGATGTTGTGAAATTAGCTGCACCAATGAAAGCCGGAGGTTCTGTTACGTATAGTAGTAATGGAGATGGCACAATTAATGTGTATAAAAATATTCCATACAATTGGGTTGATTCTTCTCAAAATGATAGTAGTAAAACAGAACAAGCAACTAAAGAAGCAATTTCTAAAAATATTCAAACAGTTAAAATTAAGCCAACTGATAATGAACAAGTAGCCCAGTTAGCTAGTAAAATAAAATACCAACAACAGTAACGTAAAAAGTTATTATTTATAAAAAGCATGATACATAACGACAATCCTAGTCTTATGTATCATGCCTATTTATAGCAGTTTTATTAAGTTGTACCATTCAACACCACCATGAGTTGAATCTGAGACACCATAATTTGTATAACCGTATCCTTCATAAAATGATGTTAATGAAGCTCTACAAGTTAAAGTTACTCCATTTCTATTGTGCTTTTTAGCTAGGTTTTCAAAGCGTTGTAACAATTGACCTGCTAAACCCTGACCTCTATATTCTTTTGCGACAACTACACCTAATATAGATAAATAACCACCTTCAGATGGATTAGGTTGTATAGTTTCGAATAAGTCATCCGTAATATACATTGTGCTAACGACAGGGCCATTAATATAACCGGCTATTTTATCCTTATCTAATGCAACGATAAAAGTGTCATTAATATTATGTATTCTATCAATGAGCGCATTCTTGGTAGCGGCTTCGGCTGATGTAAAGCCAGCGTTTTCAATATCTAAAATTTGGTTTAAGTCGGTTATTTTAGCATTTCTGAATTCAAACATGTTATTACTCCTTTCAATTTTAATTCTCTAAAGAAAAATCATATTATTAATATACGCTTATATGTTTCATTATGACAATAAATAACGACACACTTATTTTATTAAAAACAGAGATGACATTGCGTATAACAATAATTAATGAAAAGCGGTTCCCAACCTAAATTGAACTCATTAGACGCATATGATTAAATTAATGAATTAGAGCACTATAAATAATATTGAAAAAATTGAAGGTGAGACAATGAAATCAAGTGCACAGATTACAGCTCAAGGTGCTTATGTACCACAAAAGATTATGACTAACCAAGATTTTGAAAAAATTATAGAGACTTCAGACGAATGGATACAACAGCGAACTGGAATAATTGAACGTAGAATTACTGCACAAGACGAGTATACGAGTGATATAAGTTATAAAGCCGTGTTGGATTTACAACAAAAATATAATGTCGAATTAAGTGATGTTGATATGATTATTAACGCGACTTTGACGCCAGATTATAAAACGCCTAGCGTGGCCTCATATGTACAGGCAAGATTAGGAATTAAAAATGCAGGTGCTTTAGATATTAATGCAGCATGTGCCGGTTTCGCATACGGTCTTAATTTAGCAAATGGATTAATAACTTCAGGTCAAAATAAAAAAATATTAGTAATTGGTGCTGAGACATTATCAAAAATTACTGATTATGAAGATAGAAGCACATGTATTTTGTTTGGTGATGGTGCAGGTGCCTTTTTAGTAGAATATAGCGAAACCGAAGCGAGTTTTATTGCGAGTACATCAGGATCTGATGGCGACAAAGGCCATAATTTATATTGCAGTGAATTATCTCAAGAAATGTTTGGCGAACAATTAGAAAATGAAGGCAATATTGTTCAAAATGGTCGCGGAGTATATAAATGGGCGGTTGGCAATGTCCCAAATATCATCGACGAAACAATCAATAAGAGTGATTATAACAAAGAAGATATAGATTGGTTTGTGCCACATAGTGCCAATGCTAGAATGATTGAGTCAATTTGTGATAAAGCTAATATTACTAAAGAAAAAGCACTCATGAGTCTGGCTTATTATGGCAATACATCATCAGCTACAATACCGCTTGCTATTGATTTAGCTGTTCAAGAAAATAAAATTAATAATGGCGACATATTAATGCTTGTCGGTTTCGGTGGAGGACTTGCTTATGCTTCGACATTAATTAAATGGACCTTATAAATTAAAAACTAAAGACATGCGGTTTCTAATTTCTTTGCTTGAAAAATTCAAAAGCATTACTGTAGTAGCACTATATGGCGTTTTTCATACTAGTTACAGTGAAGGCGTAAGTGTACAGACTATAATGTAAAAGGTGACTAGGTGTTAGTGTTATTAAATAATAAGAAGAAGCGGACCCGTTTCATCGGGCCCGCTTTTGTATCCATATGTGTGCCATCAACAAGAATGAATAGACGTAATGACTGTACCTAATTTACATATTTAGGGTTAATGCCGTATTTATTTGATTGTTCATTACCTCTCGTACAACACACTGCAAGAGAGATAATACCTAATATTAAGAATGCAGCAACTATAACGATGAAGATAACAGCAATAATTATATTAATCACATTATTAAAAGTAAAATCAATATTTATACTTGGTATTAAATCGTTAATGTCAGCTAAAATTGAAAATACAAATAAAATAACAGGTATTTTCATCGTCATATCTAAATCGTGAAACCGTCTTACAGTCACTGTAAAGCTAGGCACTAAATTCACAATTGAAAATACAGTAGCTATTGTATAAGTCAACCATGAAGGTAATGGTAATACTGAATTAAGTATGCTTGCTACAATTTCAATAATTAATGTAGCTAATATAGGATACCAAAATTCCTTACGTCGAGCCCTACCATGAATTTTTAAAGCGTTAAGCCAGTATAACTTATAGTAATGTAACATATAGTAGCCACCTTATTTGTAAATAATTTATATTGTGTTAAATAATAATACGTTTACACTAATATACCAAATTATTATAAATTAAAAAAGTGATTATTAATAGTTTATAACAATGTTTCGTATGAAACATTTAAAAAGACCACACACCACTATATAGGTGTGTGGTCTTAATTTATTTATTTGTAGTAAGAGACGTTTGTTTTTTGTCGTTTTTTATAAGTAATGTACAAATAAATCCAATGATTAATAAGATAGTTGTAAAGATAAATGCAGCATCTATACCTTGTACTGTTGCGTGCTGATTCATCACTGTTTTGCTTTCTGTCATCGCATGTTGAGCTGCATAACTTTTTCTAACGATGGCTAAAATAGTAATCATAACTGCCGTACCAATTGCACCTGCCATAATACGTAAGAAGTTCATAATAGCTGTACCATGAGAGATATTTTCGGCATTTAGTGAATTAACACCTTTCGTATTTAAAGGCATAATGATTAAAGCTACTGAAAACATTCTTATTGCATATATTACGACAACGTACCAATAAGGTGTGTTTGATGATAAGAAACAATGTAATATTGTCATTATTATCAATAGTATAAAACCAGGAATAGCCAATACTTTCAAACCGTATTTATCATAAATTTTTCCTGTGTAGACTGACATAAATGCATTTACAACCGCGCCGGGTAAGATAACAAAACCTGAAAGGATTGCAGATAAACCTAAACCAGATTGGATATAAATAGGGATTAATAATGCTGGCCCAACGATACCGATAAATAGAATCATTGAACTTACTGATGATAATGCAAAAGTTCTATTGGCGAATACGTTTAAATTTAATAAAGGATTATCGATCTTAATTTGTCTAGTTACAAAGATACCAACAATGACTAAACCGACAATTAATGAAATAATAACGATAGGTGAATTAAAGCCTAAGTTACCTGCACTACTAAAGGCATACAACATTAGACCAAATCCTAATGTAGAATAGACGACAGATGTCTTATCTAATTCTCTATGTTTTGTAGTGTTATTACTTTCTACAAAGATGATACCTATAATAAATGCGATAATTGCTATTGTCGCAACAACGATAAAAGGTGCTCTCCAACTAAATGTATCAATTAAGAACCCTGTAAGTGTTGGTCCGATAGCTGGTGCTGATTGTGCAACAATACCAGTAAGACCCATCGCGAAGCCACGTTTTTCGGAAGGGAACAAAGTAAATACTGTAAATTGCATTAACGGAAGTAACAAACCAGCGCCAATAGCTTGAATTACTCTGGCTACCATCAGTAAACTAAAGGTAGGAGAGAAGGCTGCCAAAATGGAGCCGATTAAAAAGGCACTCATCGAGAAAATATATAATGGTCGCGTGTGGAATCGATCCATTAGAAAAGCAGTTAATGGAATCATAATCCCATTGACTAACATAAATCCTGTGATAAGCCACTGGGCAGTCGTTTCATCAATCTTTAACCCAGTTGTAATAGCTGGTAAAGCAGTGTTAAGTAATGTTTGGTTAAGCATTGCAACGAAGGCACTGCCAAGCATTACTAAAATAATTGTATTTCTTTTTTTAGTCGATATCATTTCGGACGACATAAACATTACCTCTTTTCTAAAACTTCACAAGTATAAATTTTAACGCTTTTTAGTTAGCAAAGCAAACCTGTTGGTTTTAAAAACTAATATAAAAATTATTAGAATTTTTAAAACATTAAAGTTATGGGTTAGAAAAAGAGGAATAAAAGTTTAAAATAGAGTGTATATAAGTAAAAAAATGTTAAGTGTTTTCAAAGCAGTATAAGTGTGACAATGATGAATTTTATAATAAATAAAAATAGAGTTTACATATAAATTGGAGGAGTAGCATGGATGAGTCAGCTAAAATAACTAAAAATTGGGCAATCGTCTTTGCGATTGTGTTCGTAGCTTCTACATTACGTGCGCCCTTAACTTCAGTTGGTCCAGTTATAGAGCACATAAAAGATGCGATGCATATTAATAATAGTGTTGCAGGTATTTTAACAACAATACCATTACTCGTATTTGCTATAGTTTCGCCTGTGGTATCAAAAGTAGTTGATAAGTTAACGATGTCACGTACGATCGTTTACAGTACGCTATTATTAATAATAGCGCTAATCATAAGGGTGTTAGGAGATTTCAATTTATTTATAATTGGGACGATATTGTTAGGTATAGCGATTGCTTTTGGTAACGTCGTATTACCAAGTTACGTCAAATGGTCGTTCCCGGCTCAAATAGGTATTGCGACTGGGATGTATAGTGGGACAATGAATTTCACTGCTGGGATAGGCGGAGGAGCGAGTGTGCCATTGTCTCAAATGACCTCATTAGGCTTCCGTGTTTCATTAGCATTTTGGATTGTATTTGGTATTATTGCTTTGGCACTGTGGTTGCCTAACGTGAGTAAAGGCGTCAAAAGTGAACAGCGAGATCATATCAATCAATCAAAACAACCAGATAGTAATAAAAAAGTTAAAGTACTTAAATCAAAATTAGCATGGACGGTAGCTATGGTAATGGCATTTCAATCGATGATTTTTTATACAAATGTGGCTTGGATGCCTACTATTTTGATAGATCGTGGTTTAAGCCCAAGTACTGCAGGTTACTTATTTATGCTAAGTCAATTTGCACAAGTACCCATGACTTTTGTTTTTCCTATATTGGCATCTAAATTGAAGGACCAAAGAATATTAGTTATTATAATTGCGTTTTTATTTATTACTGGATACTGTCTATTCTTTACACATGCTTTAATATTCTTAGTGATAGGTATCCTCATTATAGGATTGGCAATGGGCGCGTGCTTTAGCCTTTGTATGACATTTTTCTCTATTCGTGCCCGTACTAGTAAAGGTAGTATAGCCTTGTCAGGTTTTGGACAATCTATTGGTTATTTGATAGCTGCAGTAGGACCATTTTTTGTAGGTTGGTTGCACGATACAACGGGAGATTGGAATTCAGCAATTATAGCTTTGATAACGATGGCGGTACTCGTACTAATATTTGGTTATCCAACTGCTAAAAATAAAGTGATTGAGGATCAGCAATAATAATTTCATAAAGATGTATACTTAATTTTTGACTTACTAACATGGAGTGACAAATAAAAATGATTAAAGTAAAAGAACCTAACCCAATTTATTTAGAAAATGAAGACGCGCAACATGCAGTATTATTATTACATTCATTTACTGGAACAGTGAGGGACGTAAAATTGTTAGCCACTAAACTAAATAAAGCTGGTTATACTTGCTTAGTACCTGCATATCGAGGACATGGACTAATGATTTCGGAGTTAATGCAGTATACCATACAAGATTGGTGGCAAGATGCATTAGCAGGTTACCAACAATTAAAAAATGAAGGATATAAAAAAATTACAGTATTAGGTGTCTCGTTAGGTGGCCTATTATCTTTAAAACTTGCTGAGGAACAAAAAGTACACTCAGTAGTAGCCATGTCTACGCCATATAAAAAAGATGATGCAAGTTTAGAAATGCGTCTAAGACATTATGGTTCACGTATGGGGCAACTTATTGGTTTAGATAATGACGAAATTAATCGACAAATTGAATTAATCCCTCAATATGAAGCAGGTTTATATGAGTTTAAGCGTATGGTTGATGATATTATGTCTAATGTTAAACATATAGATGTTCCAATTGCGATCAAGTATGGTAAAGAAGATGAACTTTCATATGAGAAAAGTGCTAATTATATTTATAAACAAATTCAGCATTCTGAAAAGTCGATTAAAGGTTATGACTTAGCCCACCATTTAATGACGCAAGGCAAAGGTAAGGAAGCAGTTGAACAAGATACATTAGCTTTTTTAGCGCAATTTAATTAATAGAGAATTAATGACGACAAGCAGAGTGAATATTCACTCTGCTTTTTTTTATTCATAACAACGGAAACTTTTGGTGATTTTTTACTTTTCTAACGCTAGATTTTACTACTTTACTAATTCGACTTCTCAATAAAAATCAGAAGAATATAATAACATCAGAAAATAATTTTTTAAGTGTAGAGAGGAGATTTCGATGCCACTATGAAGAGATATTTTAATGATTTAAGTAAAAAGAATTACAAAAATTATTCATTAAGAAAGTACAAAGTAGGCGTTATTTCAGCATTAGTTTCTTCAGTTTTAATATTTGGATTATACAATGACACAATTGAAGCTGCTGAAGGAGAAAATAAACAAATTAGTTCAGCAAAAGTTACACAAAGTAACCAACCAGCAGTTCAACAAGGCAAAGCATCAACTGCACAGAGGAATAAATTAGGAACAACAGTTGGATCGATTTTAGGTAAAGGTGTGGCAAGTGTAGACAAAAATGGTTTTGTTACGCTATCAGACGGCACAAAAATACCTTTTATTGGTAGTTTCTCAGGTTCCCCAGCTAAGCCTAAAAAGTCACCCAGTCAAAATAATAAACAACCAACGGTACCACCAGTCTCAACACCACCAGCTACTGATAAACAACCTGATGTAAAAGATAATCAAGCTAGTAAACAAAATGGCGTAAATAGCAATGTTCCGCTAGAAGGTAGTAATACAAGTAATAGTCAGGTCCAACCACAAGACAACCAACAACAATCTGGTAACCCATCACCTGAATTGAAAGGTGTTAAACCACAAGATAGCGCCCAGAACGATATTAAAAAGCCACAAAACGAGGGTACACAAGATAATCAAAATAATAAACAGCCAACGGCACCATTTATTAAGAAGCAACCTGACGCAAAAGATAATCAAGTTAGTCAGCAAAACGATACAGCCAATGATAAAGCGATTAATAGTAGTCCGCTAGAGAAGGGTAATGCAAGTAAAAGTAAGGTCCAGCCAAAAGACAACCGTAAACAACATGGCGCAACAGATGAGCAGAGAAGAAAGATAAAAGAAGCGGTTGAAGAAATTTTTGGTAAAGGTTCTGTGGAAACTGTAGACCAAGATGGCACTGCTACACTAAGAGATGGCACAGTAGTACCTTTTGTAGGTAAATTCTCAAATCCACCATCTCAACCAAATAAGAATACAGTAAAACCAAGTCAAAATAATAAACAGCCAACGGTACCATCAACCTCAACATCACCATCCAAGGAGAAACAACCTGACGTAAAAGATGATCAAAATGGAGTATCAGATGAACTGAAAAAGCAATTGAAAGAATCAGTTGAAGAAATTTTTGGTAAAGGATCTGTCGAAAGTGTAGACCAAGATGGCACTGTAACGCTAAGAGATGGCACATTAATACCGCTTGTTAAAAATTTACCAAGTCCACCATCTCAACCAAATAAGAATACAGTGAAACCAAGTCAAAATAATAATAAGCCATCGGCACCACTAGCCCCATCACCATCACCATCGCCTTTCGGGTCGCCTTATGGTAATGATAATGGAGCAATAAGTCCTGAATTGTCTGATTGGCTTTTACCAAAACGTCCGAAAAACAAATCGGAAGTAAAGCCGAAACCACAACATAATAATTCAGTTGGACCAAATAATAGCGACTCTCCGAAAGGGCAAGAAGTTCCTAAAGGCGGAAATACATCTTCAAATAATGCGAGTGTAGTACCACCAGTTTCACCGTTATCGCCTTATGGTAGTAATAATGGAACAGTAAGCCCCGATTTAGCTGGTTGGCTTTTACCAGAACGTCCGAAAAACAAATCGGAAGTAAAACCACAAACTAATGATTCAGTTGCACCAAATAATAATGACTCTTCAAAAGAGCAAGAAATTCCTAAAGGCGAAAATAAAGGTGGAAATGCATCCTCGAATAATACGAGTGTAGTACCGCCTAGTAATAATACTCAAGGTTCTCAAAACCCATCACCAAAAGAAGTTCCTAATGCGATGTCTAATTCACAATCTCAGTCGTCTCAACAAAATCAAAATTCACAGCAAAAACCAGACGCAAAAGATAAAGAAAATAGTAAACCAAACAGTGGAATCATTAATCAAATACTAAGCAATGTTCCGATTGTAGATGGCAATGCAAATAATAGTCAGGATAAACAAAAAGACAATCCGAAACCAGAAGTAAAAGATAAAGAGAGTAGTAAGCAAAACAATGGAATCATTAATCAAATACTAAGCAATGTTCCGATTGTAGATGGCAATGCAAGTAATAATCAGGACAAACAAAAAGATAATCCAAAACCAGACGCGAAAGATAAAGAAGGTAGTGAACAAAATAGAGGAAATAATAATCAACCATTAAGTAATGCTCCACTAGAAAATAGTAATGGAAGTAATAGTCAGGCCCAACCACAAGAAAATCAAGAACAATCGGGTAATCAAGCATCTGAAATGAAAGACATGAAACCACAAGATAATGCGCAGAAAGATACTAAAAAGCCACAAAACATGGGTGAAGCAGAGGGACAAAATAATAACCAACCACTAGCGCCTCCATCTACGAATCAACAACCAGACGTGAAAGATAAACAGGATAGTGAGCAAAACGAAGGAAACAGTGATAAACCATTAAGTAATGCTCCATTAGAAAATGGTAATGGAAGTAATAGTCAGGCTCAACCACAAGAAAATCAAGGACAATCGGGTATCCAAGCACCTGAAATGAAAGACATGAAGCCACAAGATAACGCGGAGAAAGATACTAAAAAGCCACAAAACATGGGTGAATCAGAGGGACAAAATAATAACCAACCACCAGCGCCTCCATCTACTAATCAACAACCAGACATGAAAGATAAACAGGACAGTGAGCAAAACGAAGGAAACAGTAATAAACCGATGAATAGTGCTCCACTAGAAAATGGTAATGGAAGTAACGGTCAAGCCCAACCACAAGACAATCAAGGACAATCGGGTAATCAATCACCTAAAATGAAAGATATGAAACCACAAGACAACCCGCAAGAAGATATTAAAAAGCCACAAAGCATGGGTGAATCGGAGGGTCAAAATAGTAACCAACCGCCAGTACCACCAACTGTTGAGCCACAGCCTGAGGTTAAAGATAGAGGAGATAGTAAGCAAAACGAAGGAAACAGTGATAAACCGATGAATAATGTTCCGTTAGGGGAAGATAATGGAAGTAATGGTCAGGCCCAACCACAAGACAACCAAAAACAATCGGGTGATCAAGCACCTAAAATGAAAGACATGAAATCACAAGATAATGCGCAGAAAGATATTAAAAAGCCACAAAATATGAGTAAACAAGAGGGTCAAAATAAAGTAGCACAACCTCCAAGAGATGCTTCAAGTAAATTAGCTACAAAACCAAAAGCTAATCCATCTGATCACAACTTAAATAAAAATGGAAAATTAGCATTAGACCAATCTAAAGGCCATAAAGTGAAAAATGATGATTCACGTGTAGCGAAAGCTAATAATATGATGCAATCAACGCCAAAAGCAGCTAATGTTAAAAAAGTTCAGAAAGTGGCAGCGACAAATAATAAGGCGAATGTTGTAACTGCACAAAACATGAAACAAGGAAAAACTACTACGTCTGCAACGAAAAATAAACAAAATGCATCTAATAAGAAATTACCAAATACTGGGGATAGTACTCCAGCCACTACACCAATGCTAGGTGCAGTATTATCATTATTAGGTACTATAGCTTTAATAGGTAGACGTAAAAAGCAACAAGATTAATACTAATTATAAAAGGCATACCATCAATAAAAATTGATGGTATGCCTTGATTGTTGTAGGTATTATTGTTTCACCCAAAAGTTTGTATAATCTTGTTTCTCGGATATTTTGAAGTCTATAATCTTTTTCAGTAATTTATAGTCTACTTCTTGTGTCCATAAAATACGATATAAATTTGCAGTTTGACTGTAGCCAGCTTGTTCTATTTGAGGACTAAACTGTTTCATCCCTGTGGCTTCTGGATTAATGGAAAAATGTTGTTTAGCGCTACTAAATCCAATTATAAATGTGCCATGGTGTGTGAACATTGGTTGATTCCATTTTATTGTAGTTTCTAGTTCTGGATAATTTTCATGAATCCAATTAAATATTGTTGTTAGTTTATCTCTATGGTTGTCGTCTTTTATCGTTTGTAAATATTCATTAAATATTGCCATTTTTCATAGCCTCCTAATCAGTTGTCCAATATTTAATAACAACTGTTAGCATCAGTATATATTACTTATACTATTTAATCAGTTGAAATGTATTGTTTCTAACTGAAAGAACAAATCAATGTATTAAGACATGCTTTGTTGGGATTTATTTCTTAGGAAATAATCTATGATTAGTCCTAGTATAGCTAATATTATAAATGGCAGTAGCCACGCTAATTGATAATTTGAAAATGGTAAGAGTTTATACAAGGCGTTAATGTTTTTACTAATATTGAAATCGGATAAAATTTGCAAAATTGATATAACCAAAGTAATAATTGTTGGAATAATAAAAGCATATTTTAATTCGATTTTGATAAACATACTAACAAAGGACATTAACACTAAAACGATAGATGTTGGATAAATAAATGTTAATAATGGTACTGCTATTTGTAAGATTAAATTTAAACCTAGTATTGATACGATAAAACCGAGTAATGAAAAGAGTAAAACGAATTTTTTATAAGATATCTTAGTCAACTTTTTCATTGCAAATGCTGAACATGCATTCACTAAACCAATACAAGTCGTTAGGCAAGCAAGTATTACGATGATTCCGAAAATAAGATTGCCTAAAGGTCCAAATACGCGTAATGTATTATAAGTTAAAATATCAGTACCATTTTTAAAGTCGTGATGTACTGTTGTTGCACCTAAATAAGCTAATGAAAAATAGATTACTGCTAAAAGAATGGCAGAAATAAAACCAGATTTAGCGACACTTGTCATTAGTTGTTTGTGTTCAGAAATACCATTTAGTTTAAATGTTTGGACGATGACTACTGAAAATGCGAGTGCAGCAACTAAATCCATAGTGAAATAACCTTGTAGCACACCTGAAACGACTGGCATATGAACATATTCACCGGTAGGGTGTTTTATAGATGTTTCCGGGTGAATAAAGACGAGTACACATAGTAATAAAATAATAAATATTAATATAGGTGTTAAATATTTACCTAAATTATCGACAATTCTATTAGGATATAATGAGACAATATAAACTACAAAGAAAAATAATAATGAGAAGATAATTAGTGTAAAGTGATTATGTACGGGCAAAATATTTTTAGTTCCTATTTCATATGCTACGTTAGCGGCACGTGGTATACCATATAAAGCACCAATAGATAGGTAGACACATATTGCGAATACTAGACCGAATATCGGATGTACTTTACGTCCAATACTTTCAACGCCGCCGTTCATATAGGCGACTACGATAACTGTTAAATATGGCATAATAATACCTGTGATAGCAAAGCCACACATTGCTAACCACATATGATTTTGTGCAGTATAACCTAACATAGGTGGGAAAATAAGATTACCTGCTCCAAAAAAGAATGAAAAAAGCATTAATCCTGAGATTATAATTATTTTATTCATGTTGATGTCTCCAACTATTTTTATATTAAATATTCTAGAAAATTAAATTTCCGAAAAACGAATATAGCATAACATAGTATTGTACAGAGTACAAAGAATTTTCTGATAACAAGACTTTCAAATTCACAAAAAAAGACATTACTAAAAAGTAATGTCTTTAATTCTGTATAAGCTAAATGTTATTAAACTGATTGCTTATCTCTATCAATAGTCTTATTGGTTTGCTTAATATTCATATAATAATTGTAAGGTTGTTTACCCATTACGAACCTAAAGATTTTAAATTCTTTTAAAAATGTGCCAACGCCTATACAGATACCTAATACGAGTAGTAATGAAATTGCTAAAAAGACGACTGTATGACGTTCGAAAATACTTGTATATTTAAATAAAGATTCCAAAATAATTGGGTGTAACAAGTAAATAAAGAATGAAAATGCACTTACTATGGCGACACTGTTGTACATTAGTTCATTGAAATGAATACATATGCCTAATAATAGTAAAAACATAAGAACATTAAATACAGTTAAAGTATCTGTAAAGCTTGTGACATTCCAATAATCGTGAGGATAGGCGGTTATAAACACAATATATGCTATAGCAGCAAGTGTTATAACAATGACAATATAATTTTGTAAAAATGATAATATCGCTTGATAATTATATCCGATAAATCCACCTACGAAAAAGTAAAATATCCAACCAAGAATAAATGTGTTTTCGCTTAATGGATAGTAATGTAAAAATGCATCATGAAATTGTTCATGCGAGTTAAAAAAGTATAAAAATGTTTGTTGTACTATAAATGATGCGATCAATAAAACCTTACTATTAAATAACTTATGGTTAATTTTATAAATGATATAACTTAAGATGAAAAATTGCATTATTATTAAAATGAAATAGCCATACCATTGGCCTAATATTACATTTTCTAAAAATTGATGTTTAAAAGATGAAGCTGTATATAGTGCTTCACTGTAACTATAAAATGTGCCCATAATTAAATAAGGTATAAATATATATTTAAATCGTTTAATAAGGTATTGAATGTTTACTTGTTTATAACTGAGTGTCGTTAGTAATTGAGACAACATTATAAAAGCAGGTGTCCCAAAAATAATAAGGTTACGTAAATAATAAAGAAATTTTAATGAATTTTGATCGATATGTTCATTTTCTAATGTTAGCTGTGTTAAAAGATGGGTGACGATTATAATCATACATGTAAAAGTTCTGAGATAAACAAGTTCAATCTTATTTTTCTTCATTATGAAAACCATCCCAACGTTTTATTAATTTATTGAATGAATTTTGATTGACGAGTATTCTCGGTAATAAATAATTATTAGTATTTGGTGTAATAGGTTTTTCTTCTAAGGTGAATCCATATTTTATGCCTGCTTTCTTTACAGCCGGGATGCTTGAGCGATTCATCTGACCATAAGGGTAAGCTATAGCTTTATTGTTAATATTGAATGTTTGATGTAGATATTGATTACTGTCTTTAATATCTTCTGTAAGTTGCTTTTGAGGTACTGTTAAAAATTTAGGTTTATCATGTTTTTGTAAATCATGAAGATTATTTGAATGAGAAGCAAATTCCCATAAACCAGAATCTTTCATTTCTTTAAGTTGATTAATGTTGATTAAATTTAAATTATGAAAATCTTGTGATCCAACGTGTTGCGTTATCACAAACCCAGTACTCGGAACTTTATGCTTTTTCAAAATAGGATAAGCATTATCATATATATCCTGATTCATATCATCAAAATTTATCCATACGCTCCGTTTCGGGAACTTTCCTTTTTTCTTGTATTTTATAACTTCATTAAGTGTTAAAAAGCGAGCATGATGCTGTTTTAACCATTTAATTTGTGAATCGAATTGCTTTGAAGAAACACTATAATTTTTCAATTCTTTACTGCTTGAAAAATTTAATAAAAAGTTATTATAAAGATTGTCCTTTCTTACTCTATGATAATTTAAAGCTAGAAGACTATTATCACTATAATCTAATTTCTTTTTGGCTTTCGCTTCAGTATTATGTGAATAGGCGATTAATGTGAATGTAACGACAAGTAACAAGGATATAATTAGTTTAGTTGTTTTCATGTATATCTATCTGCCTTTTTATTAATGATCATTCGTATTATAAATAATAGAAAGATAAAAATTGTGAAAATTCCCATAGACGTAAGTAAATTAATAAGCTCGCGACTTTCTATATTTAGTACAACCCTAATTAATGCCACGGACTCAATATTTGATCTGAAAAGCGTTCCCAAATATACAACGATAACTGTTAAACAATAGACCCAAAAAACTAATGAAACCAATATTAGTACACTTTCACGAAATAGATTAAGCGTTGATGTTACTGTTGGATATTTCCTCTGTCTGGGCTTGACCATGTCGCGTATCCTCCTTTTTTCCTTTTGATTGCGTTTGGTAATGCAAAGATAACTACAGCGGCGTTAATTAGCCAATACATAACTGGATACCAAC
This sequence comes from Staphylococcus lloydii, assembly GCF_015775975.1. Classification (NCBI taxonomy): domain Bacteria; kingdom Bacillati; phylum Bacillota; class Bacilli; order Caryophanales; family Staphylococcaceae; genus Staphylococcus; species Staphylococcus lloydii. The sequence goes on along the minus strand of NZ_CP064056.1, from coordinate 2,370,562 downwards.
TTAAGAAGATTAAACCAAAGAGATTTTTCTTTTCATAACGACTGTCTATAGCTAAAGCAATGGTGAACTGAATAATGTTAATAAACGTCATTGTAAAAGCGGACAGTAAGAATATTGAAAAACTGTATTTAAAGAAATAATAGTCAAAGAAATTTGCTGAGATAATTATAAAGGCGAGGTATATAAGAACCAAATATACCCAGATAATTGAGCATAGTTGTTCAATCATTAAAAAGATAAGTGCGAAGCGTTTTGATTTCATTGTTGCTATAAAGTCCCTCAATATAACTTCATGTCCACCTTGAGCCCAACGCACTCTCTGTTTCCACAAACTTCCCAACATTTCTGGAACTAACATCCAACAAAAAGCATTCGGTTCATATTTAATTTGAAAATTGTGGAGATGTAATTTCCATGAAACTGCTATATCTTCTGTGATCATGTCGGTATCCCAGTAACCCACTTTTTCCAATGCGCGTTTATTGAAGAGCGTAAATACACCAGAAACAGTGTTTATTGCACCACATAGCGATTGGCTGCGTTTGATACAACCAATGATACTAGCGTATTCGATTGTTTGAATTTTACCTAAAATTGAACTTTTATTTCTAATTCTTGGGTTTCCTGTAACTGCCCCTAGATTTGGATCGTTTTTAAAATTGCGTATCATCCAATAAGGCGCGTCTTGGTCAACAATGGCATCAGCATCCAAACACATAACATAATCATATTTGGCATGTGTAACACCAGCATTTAGTGCATTTGCCTTGCCTCTATTATTTAATAAATCTACAAATTTAAAATCATATTCATTTAGCATCTCACGTACAATGTCTGCCGTATTATCAGAACTACCATCATTAATAACGATGATCTCTTTATTCTTATAATTTAAAGCCAAGACATTATGAAGCGTGTTTCTAATTGTTTCACCTTCGTTATAACAAGCGATCAAGAATGAGATTCCTAATTCATCATCATAACGAGATAATTTTTTTGAACGGCCAAACTCTTTACTTAAGTAGTATATTAAAGAGCCGACAATCCAATAAATCGACATAAAAATGGGATAAAATAATAAAAAATTAAAATATTTTATTTACACAACCAACCTTCCGTTCGGTAGTTCTGGAAACTAATATTAGTTTAAACTGTTTATTTTTGCAACTTAAAATTGCTATACTTAAACAGCAACATTTGTTACTTAAATGTAATATCTTGTAATGAAGATTGTTCAAAACATAAATGAGGTGCTACTGTTTTGAAAGATAAGATTATAGATCATGCAATAACTTTATTTGCTAAAAAAGGTTACTATGGTACGACTTTAGGCGATATTGCAAATCAAGTTAACTTGAAAAAGGCAAGTATATATCATCATTTCAGAAGTAAGGATGAAATTTTTACTGAGAGTGCATATGAATGTATAAATTATTTACGTGATTTTATTGTTAATAACATGCGTGAAAACACCTATTCAAATAGTGCTCTATATCAATTTTTATTTAAATTCATCTTCGATGTGGAAGATCGTTATATAAGACTTTATGTTCAATTAGCTTTTATACCGCAACAATTTAGTGAAGAAATTTATAATAAAATACAAAGTATTCATAAAATAGTTGATGAAGAAATAGTTAAGTTTTACCAACAAAACCAATATTCAATTAACGTAGAAGAATTTCATAATATGATTATGATGTTTTTAGAAAGTTGGTATTTAAGATGCACTTTCATAGAACGTTTTGGAGATTTGGAAGAAAATAAGAATAAATTTAAAGATGAAGTCTATTCAATTATTAATCAAATGACAAATGAATAATTATATATTTTTGTAATAAACCAAAATATTTGTAATAATAATTACACAAATTTTCGTTGTGTGCTATTAAGAAAAAATAAAAATTTGACTATTTTTATTTAACTTGAGAATATGAAATGATGTGTAAAATTTATTAAACCTAGTTCTTAATTAAGGACTAGGTTTTTTTATGTGAATTAATTTGTTTCTATTGAGTTCCTTTGTTAGACATGATATATTATTTTCTGCGCTCATTGAACGCTTTAACGTAATAAAGTTAGAAGGATGACGATTATGAAAAATCAATCGCAATGGAAAACATCGACTGGATTTATTTTAGCCAGTGCAGGTTCTGCTATAGGTTTAGGTGCAATGTGGAAGTTTCCATACATGGCGGGCGTATATGGTGGCGGCGCCTTTTTACTTTTGTTTTTAATTTTTACGCTGCTTGTAGGTCTACCTCTATTAATTATGGAATTTACAGTTGGTAAAATGGGGAGAACTTATACCACTAAAATATATGAAAAATTAACAGCGCGTAAATGGCTAAATATAATTGGGTGGAATGGTAACTTAGCTGTATTTATTTTATTTGCCTTTTACAGTGTTATTGGCGGATGGATAATCATTTATCTATTTAAAGTGCTTATGCAATTAGTTACTTTTAATGACAGTGCATTAAGTAAAATTAACTTTGATCAAATTATTACTAATCCATGGCTTACTATTGTTGGCCAAGGTATATTTATCTTATTAACCATGATTATTGTCATGTTAGGCGTAGAACAAGGGTTAGAAAAAGCTTCGAAATTTATGATGCCATTATTGTTTATATGCTTAATTATTATCGTCATTAAATCACTATCATTAGATGGGGCAATGGCAGGCGTGCGTTACATATTGGAACCACGTTTAGATGATATATCGGTAAAAGGGATCTTATTCGCGTTGGGACAATCGTTCTTTACGTTATCATTAGGAACGACTGGTATGATTACTTACGCAAGTTATGCATCGAAAGAAATGACAATAAAAACTTCGGCAATCTCAATCGTTATCATGAACATTTTGGTATCAGTATTAGCAGGACTAGCTATTTTCCCAGCAATTTCTGCTTTCGGTTATAAACCAACTGAAGGGCCTGGATTATTGTTTAAAGTGTTACCTAGTGTCTTTGAACAAATGTCTTTCGGTACGTTGAGTTACTTTGTATTTTTAATTTTATTCTTGTTTGCGGCGCTAACATCTTCTATATCATTATTAGAACTTAACGTTTCTAACTTTACCAAAAATGATAATACAAAACGGAAAAAGGTAGCTGTAATAGGTAGCATTTTAGTATTCCTATTAAGTATTCCTGCAACGTTATCGTTTGGTAGTCTAAGTCATATACAATTTGGTGTTGGATCTATATTCGATAATATGGACTTCCTCGTTTCTAATATATTAATGCCATTAGGTGCGTTAGGAACGACTTTAGTAGTGGGACATTTATTGAAAATAGAAGAACTCAAAGCGCATTTTGGTAGAGACAAATTTAAATTGTTCATACCATGGTATTTATTGATTAAATTCGTACTACCTGTGGTTATTGTTGTTATCTTTATCGTCCAATTTATCTAAATAATTTAGAAGCTTTGTGGTGTTTTACCACAAAGTTTTTTTAAAAAACATTTTTATAAAAAATTAAATTGTACTTGACTATTGACTATAATAAAAACTTATAGTAAAGTTTTATTACATTTCATTCTATATAAATATTTATATAGAATATTTTTTAACATCTATATGTAAGCGGTTGCATTTTGCGACTCATAATTTTTGTGATAACGATCAAATTAAAATAATAAGGGGCGTGCTAAATTAGATAAAATTGCTTAACTTTATATTTTGATTTTCCATTGAGACAAAAGGACGAAAAATTGAATTTTGTAGTAACTAAACTGTTTAATAGAGGTGTTAGAAATGAAAGACAAACAACAAAAGTATAGTATAAGAAAATTTAGCGTAGGTGTATCGTCCATTGTTATTGCATCTTTATTTTTTATAGGTGCTGGAACGGCGTCTGCTGATGAGTCACAACAAGCCATTCAAGATAATGACAACAAGACGGAGACGACCTCTCCTGATCAAAGTAACCGTGCGAAAGTTGACGAGGGGCAACAAAATAATGTAGATGATACTACTGTACATAATAACGAAAACGTCGCTAATACAAATAATTCAATAGATGTAACGAACGAGCACAATGCACAAACTAAGCAAGCTCAAGAGAATAGAGAAACAGAAGCAAATAATGAATCAATTAATGATAAGAAAAATGAAACTAATGAAGGAGTTTCACAGCAAGAATCACAACAAGCTTCTTCAAAAACTGATTTATCAAAACAACAGCAGACAAGCGATAATGACAACAACCAAACAACAGAACAAACAGATGAAAATGATGCCAAAGAACAAGTAGTAAATAAAGCTACACAAAGTGAAGATAATCGTACTTCTAATAAAGAAAATCAACAAAATACAAAAAATAATGATAGTGTTGATGATAAGAAAAATGAAGTAGATACAGCTTTACATAATAGTAAGAAGGATAAACCAAAAGATGTAGAAGAACCATCAAATAAGCAACAAGACATCGAAAACGAACAAGACTTATACAATAAAACAGATGAATTAAATGCAAGCACACAAGAAACAACAAAAAATAAACAAGATGCTATAAACGATCAAACAACAGTAGCAACACAACAAGATAAAGAAACTTCATTAAATGCATCAAATAAAAATAAAATAGCGAACCAAAGTGAGAATGTTAATAATAACAAAGTAACTGAACATGACGAAGATACTAGCACAGCTACTAGTAACAAGCAGGATAGTGCATCTTATGACAGTATAGAAAAGTTAGCAGCTGAAAAGACAGCAAATCATAAAGATGATAAGGCACCGGCAGACGGTATCAAGTCTTTAAAAAATAACGCTGTTGCTACAACGAATACAAAAACGACACAACGTGAATCAGAAAATGTAACAGATCAACCTGGTAAAAAAGCGAAGCAAGGAGAATATAAAAATCAGGATCCAATTATTTTAGTGTATGGTTTTAATGGGTTTACTGATGATAAAAATCCTATCGTTTTATCTCATTACTGGGGTGGAGATAAATTGAATATTACACAAGACTTAGAACAAAATGGTTATAAGGCATATGAAGCAAGTATCGGCGCATTGAGTAGTAATTACGATAGAGCTGTGGAACTTTATTACTATATTAAAGGCGGTCGCGTTGATTATGGTGCTGCTCATGCTGCTAAATACGGTCATGAACGATACGGTAATACGTATGAAGGCGTTTATAAAGATTGGCAACCAGGTCAAAAAGTCCATTTAGTAGGGCACAGCATGGGGGGACAAACTGTACGCCAATTAGAAGAATTACTAAGAAATGGTAACCAAGAGGAGATTGATTATCAAAAAGAACATGGTGGTACAATTTCTCCACTATACCAAGGAGATCATGATAATATGATTTCTTCAATTACGACTCTAGGTACACCACATAATGGTACACATGCAGCAGATGAACTCGGTAATGAAGCGATTGTACGTCAAGCTATTTATGATTTTGTGAAATTAAGAAGTAATAAACTTACGAATGTTAATTTTGGCTTGGATCAATGGGGATTCAAGCAACGCCCAGATGAAACATTTATAGACTATGTAAAACGTGTTAAAGAAATGAGTAAGTTGTGGACGACTAAAGACAATGCGCTTTATGACTTAACAAGGGAAGGCGCTACGGAATTAAATCGTCAAACATCGATCAATCCTAATATTGTATATAAAACTTATACAGGAGAAGCGACACATACTTCATTACTAGGCAGACAAAGAGCCGATTTAAATTTATACTTACCATTTGCATTAACATCTAATGTTATAGGCAAGGCTAAAGAAAAAGATTGGCGCGAAAATGACGGTCTTGTTTCTGTTGTTTCTTCACAACATCCTTTCAATCAACCTTATACGGATGCAACTGATAAGGTACAAAAAGGCGTATGGCAAGTTACACCTGTACGTCATGGTTGGGATCACGTCGACTTTGTGGGGCAAGATACTTTGGATGCCACACATAGTAGAAAAGAATTACAAGACTTTTGGCATAATTTAGCTGCAGACCTTGTTCGTGATGAACAAGTAACTTGATTAATAATTTGAATAAGGAGGCTATACTATGACTGGAGATTTTGTGGGATTATTAGCATCAATATTTAGAGTGCTTAAATCAATATTTTCATAAGTTATAAAACAACCTGATTATATAATCAGGTTGTTTTTGTATTCGGCAATATTTTATGAATATCTAAAAAAGGGTAAATAAATAGAAATTTCACAAGAACAATGAGCACCAACAAATGGCAATATTATAGGCGTCTCGTATTGTTGTAAATATGAAGGAAAAATCAAGATACTAAGCGATAAAATGGACCAAATATTAAAAACTAAATTGTTGAACAATACTAGGAGGGCAAAGTAATGAAACTAATAGAATATACCACATCATATTTTAAACAGCTTGAAGATTATCAGTTATCTGAAGCGCAACTTCAATTTACTGGTCGTCCATTAGAAAATATATATAAGCAACAGGGTAAAAGAAATCACCCAATGCTATTATTGAATGATTGCGATGAGATTGTTACTTATTTTGGACTGCAGCAAGACCATGAATTTCACGAATACTATCCCAATCAACAAACATGGCTTATGCGTTCATATTCAACCGACTTACGCCATTTACGTAAAGGCTACGGCAAAGCGTCATTAACATTACTGCCAGATTTTATGCACCAAAACTATCCTGAGATAGAAACTGTGATATTGGCAGTAAATGAAAAAAATCAAGCGGCACAAAAATTATATAAATATGGTGGGTTTGTTGATAGTGGTCGTCGAGTATTAGGAGAAAAAGGAACATTAATCATTATGGAACTAACTTTATAAGGGTTGGGTGCTGTTAAGTACCCAATCCTATTTATGTAGAATTTCATCATTAATGAAATAAGTAGCAATAGATTAAATAGAATAAATAAAGATTCGAAAAAATCAGAAAATAGTGTTGACGATATATAGTGAATACCATATAATTCATATAATCTTATCAGAATAATAAGGAATATTGGAGGTGCTAGCGTTGATTGAGTTTCGCAATATTGACAAGAGATTTCATAAGAAAAAAGAGACCATTCACGCATTAAAAGATGTGTCATTTACTGTAGAGCAGAATGATATATTTGGAGTAATTGGTTATAGTGGCGCTGGTAAAAGTACACTCGTTCGATTGGTCAATCAATTAGAGAGAGCCACAAAAGGACAAGTCATAGTCGATGGACATGAGTTGGATACATATAAAGAACAAGAATTACGTACTGTAAAGAAGCAAATTGGCATGATATTCCAACATTTTAATTTGTTAAATGCTAAAACAGTTTACAAAAATGTAGCAATGCCACTGATTTTAAGTAAAAAAAATAAATCAGAAATAAAACAAAAAGTAGAAGAAATGCTTGATTTTGTTGGCTTAGCAGATAAAAAAGATCAGTACCCAGATGAATTATCGGGTGGACAAAAACAACGTGTAGCAATTGCTCGTGCATTGGTCACTAACCCTAAAATACTTTTATGCGACGAAGCAACAAGTGCTTTGGATCCGGCTACAACGAGTTCAATTTTAGATTTATTACAACGAGTTAATAAAACGTTCGGTGTCACAATATTGATTATTACCCATGAAATGGGCGTAATACAAAAAATATGTAATAGAGTAGCTGTTATGGAAAGTGGTAGTGTAGTTGAATTAGGCGACGTTAAGCAAGTTTTCAGCCACCCTCAAACACAGACGGCTAAAAACTTTGTGTCGACAGTTATCTCAACAGAACCTTCAAAAGAGTTACAGCAAACTTTTGACAGCCGAGATGACGATAATTATCAAGACTACAAGTTATTTTTAGATTCCGCACAAATTAATCATCCTATTATTAATGAACTTACCCGACATTATCATTTAAATGTTAATATTTTATTCTCATCAATGTCTACGATTCAAGATGAGACGGTGTGTTATTTGTGGTTAAGAATAGAACGAGATAATAGTTTTAATGAACAAAGTATTAAACAATACTTTGACACTAAAGCAATATCATTTGAGGAGGTGCACTAACATGTTCGGATCGAGTATCGACAGTAGTCAATTGTTTGAAGCATTATACCAAACGCTTTATATGGTAACTGTATCATTAATAATTGGTGCTATTATAGGTATCCCATTGGGTATATTACTTGTTGTTACACGTAAAAACGGTGTTTGGCCCAACGTAGTACTTCATCAAATTTTAAACCCAATAATCAATATTTTGAGATCTATTCCTTTTATTATCTTATTAATAGCAATCGTACCATTTACGAAGTTATTGGTAGGTACTTCTATAGGTACAACTGCAGCAATCGTACCATTGACTGTGTATGTTGCACCTTATATTGCACGGTTAGTAGAAAACTCACTATTAGAAGTTGATGATGGTATTGTAGAAGCGGCTAAAGCTATGGGAGCTTCTCCTATTCAAATTATATGGCATTTCTTATTGCCAGAAGCGCTCGGTTCATTAATATTAGCCATTACGACGGCAATAATTGGTTTGATTGGCGGTACAGCTATGGCTGGTGCTGTTGGTGGCGGAGGTATTGGTGATTTAGCTCTTGTCTATGGCTACCAACGTTTTGATACATTAGTCATTATTATTACAGTAGTTGTGTTAGTTATTATAGTTCAAATTATCCAGTCATTAGGAAATTATTTGTCTAAAAAAATTAGAAGAAATTAAATATATAGGGGACATGCGTAATGAAGAAATTATTATTTTTAGTCGTCGCAGCATTGGTTGTTTTAGCTGCTTGTTCAGGTGGGAAAGAAAAGGTAACTGTAGGCGTTGCATCAAATGATACTAAGGCATGGGAAAAAGTAAAAGAATTAGCCAAAGATAAAGATATTGATTTAGAAATCAAGCAATTCTCAGACTATAACGTGCCTAATAAAGCATTAAGTGATGGGGACATCGATATGAATGCATTCCAACACTTTGCATTCTTAAATGAATATAAAAAATCGCATAAAAATGCTAAAATTTCTGCTGCTAGTACTACGGTTCTAGCTCCGCTTGGAATTTATTCTGATAAAATAAAAGATATCAAAAATGTGAAAAATGGAGCCAAAGTTATTGTTCCTAATGACGTGTCTAATCAAGCACGTTCATTGAAGTTATTAGAAGCTGCTGGGTTAATAAAATTAGACAAAGGTTTCGGTTTAACAGGATCTATTAAAGATATTAAAGATAATCCTAAGCATTTGAAAATAAAAGCAGTAGATGCGCAACAAACGGCGCGTGCGTTATCAGATGTTGATTTATCAGTAATTAATAATGGCGTTGCATCAAAAGCGGGATTAGATCCGAAAAAAGACCCATTATTCCAAGAGAAAACTTCATCTAAAGCGGTTGAACCGTATATAAACGTAATTGCTATAAATGATAAAGATAAAGATAATAAAACGTATAAAGAAATAATTAAGTTATATCACTCTAAAGAAGCGCAAAAGGCACTTAAAGAAGATACGAAAGATGGCGAAAAATCAGTCGATTTATCTCAACAAGAAATTAAAGAAATTGAGCAACGATTAGCAAAATAATATGTAAAAAAAGTGAAGGGCGAACCTTCACTTTTTTTTATGAAATTTAATAAAAAACCTATATTAAGAAGCATTAGAGTCATATGATATGATTAACTTTTAAAAAAAGTAAAATTGTTTAACACAATAAAAAAAGAAAATATTTTTTTTAGCTTTGCGAACCATTGTAATAATAATGTCATATAAATAATACACTAATGTCAAAATAAAAGTTGTATAATATGAATGTGAGTAAAAGTGAATCGTGAAAAATACAAGTTTGGGAGGACTGAATTTTGCATAAAAAAATTATAGCTACTATTTTTGGGACTAGTGCACTAGCTGCTGTAGCAGCAACGAATGCGGATGCCGCTACTACTTATAAAGTAAAAAGTGGGGACTCTTTATGGTCGATCGCAGATAAATATAAAATATCAGTAAGTAAGTTAAAATCATTAAACAAGTTAACTTCAAATGTGATTTTTCCAAATCAGGTGCTTACTGTTTCGGGTACTACAAGTACAAAGAGTACTACAACTACTACATCAACCGCTAAAACATACACAGTTAAATCAGGGGATTCATTATCTGCAGTTGCGTCAAAATATGGTACAACTTATCAAAAATTAATGTCACTTAATGGTTTGAAGACTACAGTTATTTATCCGGGACAAAAGTTAAAAGTATCTGGTACTGCAACAACTACAACTACGAACACACCTGCTAAGACTACGAGTACAGCTAGTACATCTACATACACAGTTAAATCTGGAGATACTTTATCAGTGATCGCATCAAAATATGGTACAACATACCAAAAGATCCAATCACTAAATGGTTTATCTAACTTTATTATTTATCCAGGTCAAAAATTAAAAGTACCTGGTACAAGTACAACAACTAAAACTGGATCATCTACTGCTTCATCTGGTTATAATACACCTATATTCAATCATGCTAATTTATATGATTGGGGACAATGTACATGGCATGTATTCAATAGACGTGCTGAAGTTGGCAAAGGCATTAGTACATATTGGTGGAATGCGAACAATTGGGATACAGCAGCTGCACAAGATGGTTATACAGTAGATCATCGTGCTACAGTAGGTTCTATTTTGCAAACAGATGCTGGTTATTATGGACATGTAGCGTTCGTTGAACGTGTAAATAGTGATGGAAGCATTTATGTTTCAGAAATGAACTATAGTGCTGCGCCAGGAACTAAAACATTTAGAACAATTCCAGCAACACAAGTTTCTAGTTACAAATTTATTCACTAAGATATTAAAAAGCAGTTTATTTAGCTTTAAGCTAAATAAACTGCTTTTTAATCGTTACGTAAAGATTTAATACGTTTAGCCGTAGTTAACAATGTGCTAGCAAAAGTAAACGTTGAAAATACTTTAGCAAATTTTTTCGGAGACTTTAAAGCTGTATAAAAGTCTAAAGTAGCACCTATAGTAGATATTGCCATACTAGCGTATAATAACTTTTTATTTCTAGAATGATAGGCATACCAGTTGAAACCATCAATCGCTATACCAGCAAAATTCACTGCGTTTGATATGCGATTAATGTTATTTTTTATAGCCATTTTGTTATAACCTCCTGATATTACTGTGGATTAATGTTTAAAATTATATAAATATTTAGTTTAATCATAGATAATATTAAATACGCTATATCTCATTTTTACAAGACAATATGATAACATAACTTATAACAGTGTAAAAATAATTGAGATATAAATGAGGGGTAATAATGATAACTTGTGTATGTTTAGTAGTTGAAAAGGGTGATGCCTTATTACTCGTTCAAGCGAGAGATAGGGCGAAGTATTATTTTCCAGGAGGAAAAATTGAAGAAGGCGAAACTTATGAACAAGCACTCATCCGTGAAATTGATGAAGAATTAAATGTGACGCTCAATCCTAATAAATTGAGTTATATTAATACAGTGATCGGCGAAGCTTATCCGCAAAAAAATACATTAACCAAACTTATTTGTTATAAGACTACAGATACAATAGATTGGGAAAATATACGTTCGTGCAATGAAATTACGGCTGTAAAATGGATGTCGAAATCAGAAACGGAACACATTGCACCTGCCGTATTAACATGGATAGAACAAATTGAGAAAGCGTAGGTGGATAATATGATGTTTACAAAATACACATTGTCATCATGGCGCTATATTAAGAACTTCAATATTGTCGAAAGTGATAGACGTTTTACAAAGACACCTGCGGAAAACATCCAGTTAGCACAAAAAAATTCAGAAAGATTTCCAACATTAGTCTTTAACGATAATCAGCAGTGTGTCGCCTTTTTTACGCTACATATCGGAGAAGGGGTTAAACCTTATACAGATAATCCAAATGCTATTTTCTTCAGGTCTTTTAGTGTAGACAGCGAATTCAGAGGAAGAGGCGTTGGTAAAGCTGTAATTGAAAATTTACCGGTGTATATTGCTGATACATTTCCGACGGTAGATGAAATTTATTTAACGGTAAATACCGACAATGAAGTCGCATTACAACTATATAAGAAATGTGATTATTGTTATGTAGGAGATGCTGATTTAGAAGGTAAACCAGTACATATTTTAAAATATACTATATAGCCATGTCATGAAATGTTACACATTAAGTAACATTTCATGACTCATTTTTGCTATTAGCTAAACGCCATTGTATTATCCAAAACAAAGGAGTGGATGCAATGAGTGTTTATGATACATTATTCTTATTTTTGTGCACGTTACTTGTCTGGTTGATGACACCGGGTTTAAGTCTGTTTTATGGTGGTTTAGTACAATCGAAAAACGTTTTGAATACGGTGATGCAAAGTATGTCTGCCATTGTTATTGTTACATTTGCGTGGGTGATTGCCGGGTTTTCTTTTAGTTTTGGTCAAGGGAATGCGCTCTTTGGAGATCTTACATATTTAGGATTAAATCATGTTGGGTTCGACGTTCAAAAAGACTTATCTCCACATGTCCCTTTAGCCTTATTCATGTTGTTCCAATTAATGTTTTGTACCATAGCAGTCTCAATTTTGTCTGGTTCCATAGCCGAAAAGATGAAATTTATTCCTTATTTAATATTTGTTTTTTGTTGGGTATTGCTCGTTTATAGCCCTGTAGCACACTGGGTTTGGGGCGGTGGCTGGATTGATCATATTGGTGCTATCGATTATGCTGGCGGAACAGTAGTACATATATCTTCAGGGGTTTCGGGGTTAGTACTGGCAGTCATGATAGGTGCTGGGAAGAATTTCGATAAACGACCACCACATAATTTAGTTATTACGTTAATTGGAGGCATATTTGTTTGGTTAGGCTGGTATGGTTTTAACGTAGGAAGTGCTTATACTTTTGATTCGATCGCATTAACTTCATTCGTTAACACGGTACTAGCAGCAAGCGCGGGTGCCCTTGGTTGGTCTATTGTAGAATACGTTCAGAAAAGAACGGCAAGTCTCATAGGTATGTTATCTGGAATGTTAGCTGGTCTAGTAGCTATTACACCTGCAGCTGGATTTGTGAGTTATGGCAGTGCAATTATTATTGCTATCATCGGTGGTGTATGCTGTTATTTTGCAATTAATTATATCAAAGTTAAATTGAAATATAATGATGCATTAGATGCCTTCGGAATTCATGGTATTGGTGGTGTAGTCGGAGCGATTTTAACGGCGGTGTTTCAATCTCATAGTGTAAATAGCTCTATAAGTAACGGTGTCATCTTTGGCGGTAATATTATGGCGCTAGTCGTACAAATTGTTGCCGTAATTGCGACGATTGTGTTTAGTGGTGTAGTGACGTATTGTATCGCTAAAGTTATTAGTTTTGTAACTGAGCTTGGTACTTCAGAAGTGGAAGAAGAAAAAGGTTTGGATAGCATAGTGCACGGTGAAAATGCTTATTTTAATGGAGAATTAAACAAATTAAATAGACGTTATTAAGAACAAAAACCAAGATATTAATATCTTGGTTTTTTTATTCGTTATATTCTTCTGTAGTTTGTATGGGGTGTTTGCTAGATTTAATCATTTTGGCAGTTAGCCAAGCTGTAATCGGTATGCTAATTGCCACTGCAATCCCGCCTAATATAATAGATACAAATTCTTGAACGAAAATTTTAGAGTTTATAATGTGGCCGAACGAATAATTCAATTTAAAAAACCAAAAGAATAACGTTAATTGGCCACCGAAATAGGCGAGATAAATCGTGTTGGCTGAAGTAGCTAAAATTTCTCGACCTACACGCATGCCGGAATGGAACAAATCAGCCTGTGATAAATTATTATTCGTTTCATACAATTCATAAATAGGCGAACTTATCGTTATTGCCAAGTCGATCACAGCTGCAATCACGGCTAATAAAACAGTGAAGACCATAAATTTAACCATGTCGACACCTATGTTCATCGAAAATACATACGTTTCGTCTTGTTGTTCTGTCGTGAATCCTTGTAAATGACCTATAGAAACAGATAGGTAGATACCGGCGATTAAAATGATAGTTGTTAATATTGTAGCGTAAAAGGCGGCCTTAGTTTTGATATTGTAACTATTAAGTACGAATAAGTTACAGGCAGCAACTGCAATACAAAAAATTACGGTTACGATATAGACAGGTGCACCTAATACGATGAAAATGATAGCGAATAAAAGAATTACAAAGTTTAAAAACAACGTTAAAAATGAAACTAACCCTTTTTTGCCACCAAATATAATCATCAATGCAAAGAGAATAACGGCTAAAATAGTTATTGCATTCATTGTTTCGCCCCTCTCAATTTATGAACAAATTGCATTAGTAAGATGGTTACAGGGATTGTTAGGACGATACCTATACCACCAGTAATCGCTCGTGCTACTTCTAAGGACCAATTCATTGATAATGTATAAGTGATGGTATTGGCGTTTTTAATATAGAGTAATATCATCGGTAAACTACCTGACAAGTAAGAAAATAATAGGATGTTTGTCATCGTTCCCATAATGTCTTGTCCGATATTACGACCAGCTAATGCCCAACGTGTCATTTCTATATTTGGATTACGTCGTAATATTTCATACATGCCACTTGCTATAGTTATTGCTACGTCCATTACAGCACCTAAAGAACCGACGATAACTGAAGTTAAAAAGACTTCTTTAGGAGGTAGTGTTAAAAAGGTCATTGTTTCAAATTTTAAGCCTTCTCCACCAGTAAGTGCTATGACCAGATGTGTGATACCGATACAAATAAAGGTGCCTAGCAATGTACTTACGATTGTTACTAACGTTCGCCAATGCCATCCGGTTACTAAGAGTAATGTACATGTTGTAGAAACAATTATTGCTATACTCATTAAGCCAAACAAATTAAAATCTGGCGCAACGTTATGAATAGCAATGGCTGAAAGTACCGCTGCTGTATTTATAATTAAGGATAAAATAGACTGTAAACCGACTTTTCTACCTACTAAAAGTATTGTTAGTAAAAATATACCAGTTACAACGACGACTAAACTATCCCGTTTTTTCTCCAAGATATAGCCGTCACTTGGTTTTTTATCTATGTGCATAAGAACTTTATTATTTTTAGAGAATTTCTCACTGTCGGCTTGTGAGGATACATATGAATTTTTGATTTTTGCTGTTTGGCCTTCAAACTTGCCATTCAACATATGTATAGTCAGTACCTGTTGATGCTTTGTATCTGAATTATGATGTTCATCCGTTACTTTAGATGTTTTGACATTTTGTACGTCAGTAATTTTTCCGATAGGCATATGATAGAATTTATCATTTACTAAAGTAAATAAAAACAAACCGATAAAACAGACGCAAAAAATAAGAATAATCCAATTAAATGGACGCTTGAACTTTGATTTTAAATTCATGAATATGACTCCAAACCTACTTATTTTGACAACGTGATTATACGCCCGCAGTAGTAATATTTCAAAAATTTATACTACGGTTAGCGTATTTTATTTTAATGATAGGTTGATGCTCTACTTAGTAAATTGTTGATCGTCGTCTTTAATTCTTTGATGTCGTGTTTATGATTGTCTTTACGTAACGCACAACAAATTGTGCGTTTTAATTGTGTGTGTTCGAGAGAGATTTCAATCCATTGTTGATCGTTTTTATCTAGCGTTTGGTATGAAGGCGCAATAATATAGCCTCTTTTTTTGGTTAATAAATACTTTGCGAGTTGTTTATGTGTAATGGTACGAACTGGTTTTTTAGTTTGTTGTTCTATTGTTTGTATAATGTTCGAAGGCATACTGTATAGTTGATATATTTGTGTGTTTGTAAATTGTGACAATGGGGGATTTGTTGCCATTGCTATAGGATTATCTTTTGGTACGTATATATGATATGTTTCTTCAAATAACGGTATAACTTCAACGTCATTATTATGTTTAATGTCAGGCGTTAAATCCATTAGTGCAACATCGATTTGATTAGAGAAAATTGCATTAGCAATTTCAGTTTCTTCCATTAACATGGGTTCGATTTTTGTGTCGCTAGCATTTTCAAAAGTTTGGATGAGTAATGACAGTACTTGAGAAATATAACTGTTTACATACCCCAGTTTAATTGTAAAATTATCGAGTTCTGATTGATTATGGAATAATCGTATCGTTGACTCGGTCTGTTCTATAATTTTTTTAGCTTCCGTAAAAAGCGTTTGTCCTGCTTCGGTTAGATAGATATTTCTACCTTGTCTTTTAAACAAAGTGATTTGTAACTCTTCTTCTAATTGTGTTATTTGTCTACTGATTGCTGATTGAGCAATATCAAGTTCTAATGCGGCTTCAGAAATATGTTCGCGTTTAGCAACTTCTATAAAATAACGTAATTGCTTAATTTCCAATGGTTTTCACCCTTCCTCGCACAATCGTTCTAATAATTAGAATAATATCATCTATTTTATATATTGAACAGAATAATAAGGTGATATATAGTATAAGCTATTCATAAAATATTCTGAATTTTTCGTAAAAGGGGTGAACGTCATGCTCAAAAAGAATGGCACAAAATTAGGCTTATATGATAGTCGAGAAGAACATGATGCTTGTGGTATTGGTTTTTATGCCAATATGAATAATAAACGTACGCATGATATTGTATTGAAATCATTGGAAATGCTACGTAGATTAGACCATCGTGGGGGAATTGGGGCTGACGGTGTAACTGGTGATGGCGCAGGTATTATGACTGAAATACCATTTGAATATTTTGAAGAACATGTCGATTTCGACCTACCAACCGAAGGGCAATATGCCGTTGGGTTATTTTTTACTAATGAAAAAATTGCTGGGTCTAAACATGAGAGTCCATTTAATGCTTTCTTTGAAGGCGAAGGGCTTGAAGTATTAGGTTATAGAGATGTGCCTGTAGATACTGATGCAATCGCACCTCACGTGGCAAAAACGATGCCTCACATTCAACAAGTATTTGTGAGTTTGAATGATGTTGCACACAAAGAAAAAGCACTTTATTTAGCGCGTAAACAATTAGAACATTATGGTAATGATCAAGAGCTAGAGTTGTACTTCACTAGTCTTTCACACAAAACAATTGTTTATAAAGGCTGGTTAAGATCGGACCAAATCAAATCACTATATAGAGACTTATCGCATGAATCATACGTTTCTAAATTGGGGCTAGTACATTCACGTTTTAGTACTAATACATTTCCTAGTTGGAAACGTGCGCATCCAAACAGATTATTGATGCATAACGGTGAGATTAACACTATTAAAGGTAATGTTAACTGGATGCGTGCACGTCAAGCACGTTTGGTCGATACTGTATTTGGTAAAGACAAACATAAAATACATGAAATTGTCGACGAAGACGGTAGTGACTCTGCAATTGTAGATAATGCACTAGAATTTTTATCATTGTCGATGGAACCAGAGAGAGCGGCGATGTTGTTAATTCCTGAACCTTGGTTATACAACAAATCCAATGATGCCAACGTACGTGCATTCTATGAATATTATAGTTATTTAATGGAACCATGGGATGGTCCTACAATGATTTCGTTTTGTAATGGAGACAAAATCGGTGCGCTTACAGACCGTAATGGATTAAGACCGGGTCGTTATACAATTACAAAAGATAATTACATTGTGTACTCTTCAGAAGTTGGTGTGGTCGATGTACCTGAAGACAATGTTGCATATAAAGGACAATTGAATCCAGGTAAACTATTATTAGTAGATTTTAATAAAAACAAAGTAGTCGAGAACAATGAATTAAAGTCACATATCGCAGACGAATTGCCATATGAAAGTTGGTTAAGTCAATTTAAAGTAGATTTAGATCTACGTAACGTCGCTTATAAATCATCAACATGGGATGAAGATACGTTAACGCGTCTGCAAAAGCAATTCGTTTATACCAAAGAGGAAATGGACAAGTATATGACTGAACTTGTCGAAAGTAAAAAAGATCCAATTGGTGCAATGGGGTATGATGTGCCGATTGCTGCTTTAAATGAAGAAGATGAATCGCTATTTAATTATTTTAAACAACTATTTGCACAAGTTACGAATCCACCGATTGATGCGTATCGTGAAAAAATAGTGACGAGTGAGTTGTCTTATTTAGGCAGTGAAGGTAATTTGTTAAATCCTACAGAAGATGCCTTGAATCGTATCCAATTATCTAAGCCAGTGCTTACTGAAGCGCAATTAGAAGCGATAGAAGAAAGTCGTTTTAATGTAAAACGATTATCTACCGTTTATAACAAAGGGCTAGAAGAAGCACTCGAAGAACTTGGCGATGATGCGATAGCAGCTGTTAAAAATGGTAGCGAAATTATCGTATTAGATGATAGCTATTTAGTATTGCAAAATGGCTATGCAATTCCGACGTTATTAGCAGTAAGCCATATTCATCAATTGTTAATTCGTAAAAACCTACGTATGGATACAAGTATTATTGCGTTATCCGGTGAAACGCGAGAAGTACATCATGTTGCCTGTTTATTAGGTTATGGTGCAAATGCCGTTATACCTTATTTAGCGCAACGTACAATTGAACAACTGACACTTAATGGACGTATCGAAGGTGAAATTGAAGAGACGGTTCAAACGTATACAGATACTTTATCAGAAGGTGTTATCAAGGTTATGGCTAAAATGGGTATTTCTACAGTTCAAAGTTATCAAGGGGCACAGATCTTTGAAGCAGTAGGATTAGCTCATGAAGTTGTTGATAAATACTTTACCGGCACTAAATCTAAATTGTCCGGTATTTCTTTAGAATTAATTGATAAAGAAAATAAGGCAAGACAAAGTAAGTTGAGTAAATATATTCAACCAGGTAGTACGTTCCAGTGGCGGAAGCAAGGTCAGTATCATGCGTTTAATCCAACTTCTATTCATTTATTACAACATGCATGTCGACTCAATGATTATGAACAATTCAAAGCATTTTCAAATGAAGTAAATACTAAACGTACAGATCACATTCGTCATTTGATGGAATTTAAAAAGCAAGCACCAATTAGTATAGATGAGGTAGAACCTGCAAGTGAAATCGTACATCGTTTTAATACGGGAGCGATGAGTTATGGTTCTATCTCGGCAGAAGCGCACTCTACATTAGCCGAAGCAATGAACAAAATCGGTGGTAAGAGTAATAGCGGTGAAGGTGGCGAAGACCCTAAACGTTATATTATTGACGAGGAAGGTCGCAACCATTCGAGCGCAATTAAACAAGTAGCTTCTGGACGTTTTGGGGTAACAAGTGATTACCTTCAACATGCGAAAGAGATTCAAATTAAAGTTGCGCAAGGCGCTAAACCAGGGGAAGGCGGACAATTACCAGGTAGTAAAGTATATCCTTGGATTGCTGAAGTAAGAGGGTCTACACCAGGTATCGGTTTAATTTCACCACCGCCACATCATGATATTTATTCAATTGAAGATTTAGCACAGTTGATTCATGATTTAAAAAATGCAAACAAAGAAGCAAATATAACAGTAAAACTTGTATCGAAAACAGGGGTCGGTACAATAGCAGCAGGTGTAGCTAAAGCATTTGCAGACAAAATCGTCATCAGTGGTTACGACGGTGGTACAGGAGCTTCGCCAAAAACGAGTATTCAACATGCAGGTGTGCCATGGGAAGTTGGCCTAGCCGAAACACATCAAACATTAATGATGAATGATTTACGCTCACGTGTGAAAGTTGAAACAGATGGTAAGTTATTAACTGGTAAAGACGTGGCATATGCATGTGCACTTGGTGCAGAAGAGTTTGGTTTTGCTACAGCGCCACTCGTAGTACTAGGTTGTATCATGATGCGCGTGTGTCATAAGGATACATGTCCAGTTGGTATAGCTACACAAAACCAAGATTTACGTGCTTTATTTAACGGTAGAGCTGATCATGTAGTTAACTTTATGCATTTTGTAGCAGAAGAGTTGCGTGAAATTTTGGCGGAATTAGGATTAAAATCTGTAGATGAATTAGTTGGCAGAACAGACTTATTACAACGTGCACCTCATCTTAAAGATCGTCCAAAGGCAAATACAATGGATGTCGAAGCGTTGCTATATAAACATGACGGTGATCGTTTTAACAAAATTGAACAGAATCACCATCTTAAAGAAGGTTTTGACTTAAATTATTTATATCCAGATGCTCAAGAAGCACTAGAACAAGGTAAATCTTTTAAAGGTGAATATACTATTAATAATGAACAACGTGATGTAGGTGTAATTACAGGTAGTGCTATCACACGTGCTCACGGCCCAGAAGGCTTACCTGAAGATACGATTTTCGCCTATACAGAAGGTCATGCAGGTCAGAGTATAGCTGCATACACGCCTAGTGGATTAACTATTCATCATACTGGCGATGCAAATGACTACGTTGGTAAAGGTCTATCCGGAGGTAAAATTATTATTAATGCTCCAAATGAAACACGTGAAGATGAAATCATTGTCGGTAACGTTTGTTTCTATGGTGCTTCTCAAGGTAAAGCGTTTATTAACGGACGCGCAGGTGAAAGATTCTGTATACGTAACAGTGGCGTCCAAGCTGTCGTCGAAGGCATTGGTGACCACGGTCTAGAATATATGACTGGTGGACGTGTACTCATACTTGGTGACGTTGGTAAAAACTTCGGACAAGGTATGAGTGGTGGTGTAAGTTATATTTTCCCATCAGATGTAGAACGATTTAAAGAAGTGAATAAGTTAGATACTTTAGATTTTGATTTTGTAACAGTTGAAGAAGAACGTAACGTAATTAAAGCAATGTTAGAAGAACACGTTAAATATACAAATAGTAAAAAAGCAATTGAGGTACTTAATGATTTTGACAATATAGCTGATAAAGTGGTCAAAGTCATTCCGAAAGATTTCAAATTAATGATGCAAAAAATCGATATTCAAAAACGTGAAACACCTCAATTAGATGAAGCGTTACTTAATGCATTTAACGATAAACGCACTCATTTAGAGCCAAATCAACAATTGACAGCTGTATATTAATCATTAAGGGGGGATTTGCATGGGTGAATTTAAAGGATTTATGAATTATGATAAACAACAACTCGATGAATTATCGTTAGTTGATCGTTTGAAAAATCACTCTGCATTCCAGCAGCGCTTCACACGTGAAGAAGCATCTATACAAGGTGCACGTTGTATGGATTGTGGTACACCATTCTGTCAAACGGGTGAACCATTTGGACGTGAAACGATTGGTTGCCCTATTGGCAACTATATTCCTGAATGGAATGATTTAGTATATAGAAAAGATTTTAAAGCTGCATATGAACGTTTGATGGAAACAAATAATTTCCCGGAATTTACAGGATATGTTTGTCCAGCACCATGTGAACAATCATGTGTAATGAAAATCAATCGTGAATCAGTGGCCATTAAAGGCATTGAACGAACAATTATTGATGAAGCTTATGAGAATGGTTGGGTGCAACCGACTGTGCCTGAAGTTCGTAAGGATGAAAAAGTGGCAATAGTCGGTAGTGGTCCAGCTGGGCTAACTGCGGCTGATGAATTGAATAAATTAGGCTATAACGTGACGGTATATGAACGTGCGCAAGAAGCGGGCGGACTACTTATGTACGGTATTCCTAATATGAAACTAGATAAAGAAGTTGTACGTAGAAGAATCAGAGTTATGGAAGAGTCAGGCATCGAATTTCAAACGGGCATTGAAATTGGTGTTGATATTTCAAAAGAAGCATTAGAAGAATCTTATGATGCGATTATTTTATGTACAGGTTCACAAAACGCACGTGATTTACCTTTAGAAGGCCGTATGGGTCAAGGTATCCACTTCGCTATGGATTATTTAACGGAGCAAGCGGAATATTTAAATGGTGAAATCGATGAAACAACAATTACTGCAGAAGGTAAAAACGTCATCGTTATTGGTGCAGGTGATACAGGTGCCGATTGTGTTGCGACAGCATTAAGAGAGAATTGTAAATCAATTGTACAATTCAACAAGTATACAAAACAACCTGAAGCAATTGAATTTGAGACGAATGAACATTGGCCATTAGCAATGCCAGTATTCAAAATGGATTATGCACATAAAGAATATGAGGCTAAATTTGGTATGGAACCAAGAGCTTACGGTGTGCAAACAATGCGTTATGACGTCGATCATATTGGTAATGTTAAAGGTGTTTATACTCAAATTTTACAGGAAACTGAAGAAGGTATGGTCGTCGTAGATGGTACTGAACGTCATTGGCCAGCCGATTTAGTTTTATTATCAATTGGTTTCGTAGGTACAGAAACTACAGTGCCTCATGCATTTGATATCCAAACTGAACGTAATAAAATTGTTGCAGATAATAAAGACTTTAAAACTAATCAATCTAAAATATTTGCGGCAGGTGATGCACGAAGAGGCCAAAGTCTAGTTGTTTGGGCAATACAAGAAGGAAGAGCTGTAGCCGATTCGGTAGATAGTTTCTTAAAAGCGAAAGCGCCTGTTTAATAATAAGTATTTTTATTGACTTTTAAAACGAGCTATAATATTATTAATATTGTGTTCGTTTGGAGGAATACCCAAGTCCGGCTGAAGGGATCGGTCTTGAAAACCGACAGGGGCTTAACGGCCCGCGGGGGTTCGAATCCCTCTTCCTCCGCCATTAATAAATAATCCAAGACTAATAGATACAAAAGGCAAGTATTCAATAATTTGAATGCTTGCCTTTTTTAATGTGTTTGGCACATACGACCCAATAAATTTCTAATTGGTAAGTGAAGGTTACGTTTAAATGAAAGCCTTTACATAACTTGTCTATACATGTATAATCTCATTAAGATATAAAGATGGGAGTGGATTATCTTGGCTGTAAAAAGAAAAGATGTTCAGGATATAGTTGCAGCAATTGGGGGAAAAGAGAATGTCGACACAGCCACGCACTGTGTCACGCGTTTACGTATAGTGTTGAAAGATGACGATAAGGTAGATAAGGATAAATTAAGTGAAAACGATTTGGTGAAAGGTCAGTTTAAGGCGGATAACCAATATCAAATCGTTATTGGTCCTGGCACAGTCGATGAAGTATATAAACAATTTATCGAAGAAACGGGTTCTTCTGAAGCATCTAAAGATGATGCGAAAGTAGCAGCGACGCAAAAGGGAAATGCGTTGCAAAGACTAATCAAATTATTGGGTGATATATTCATTCCGATTTTACCAGCTATCGTTACTGCTGGGTTGCTTTTAGGTATAAATAACTTATTAACGATGGAAAATCTATTCGGCCCAGATCCATTGGTTAAACAATTCCCGCAACTTGGAGATTTCTCGGATATTATTAACGTCATTGCGAATACAGCATTTACATTTTTACCGGCACTTGTGGGTTGGAGTAGTATGCGTGTATTCGGTGGAAGTCAAATTCTAGGTTTGGTATTAGGTTTAATACTTATGAATCCTCAATTAGTACCGCAATCTGAGATTGCTAAAGGGCATATCCCTACTTGGAATATTTTCGGCTTACACATTAAACAATTAAACTATCAAGGACAAGTATTACCAATATTACTAGCAACATATGTGTTAGCGCAAATTGAAAAATTCCTAAATAAACGTGTGTTAGACTCTATTAAAATGCTCGTTGTAGGACCTGTCTCATTATTAATTACAGGCTTTTTAGCATTTATCATCATTGGACCAGTGGCTTTATGGATTGGTACTGGTATTACAAATGGTGTGACATTCGTCTTTGAACATGCTGGTTGGTTAGGCGGTGCGATTTACGGATTATTATACGCACCATTAGTTATTACAGGACTACACCACATGTTCTTGGCTGTAGACTTCCAATTAATGGGCAGTCACTTACAAGGCACATACTTATGGCCAATCGTTGCAATCTCAAATATTTGTCAAGGTTCTGCTGCTTTTGGTGCATGGTATGTCTATAAAAAACGTAAAATGGTTAAAGAACAAGGTTTAGCTGTCACTTCAGGTATTTCTGGTTTCTTAGGAGTAACAGAACCAGCAATGTTTGGTGTCAATTTACCTCTAAAATATCCATTCTTAGCGTCCATTCTTACTTCTTGTGTATTAGGAGCGATTATCGGTGCCAGTGGTGTACTTGGTAAAGTTGGCGTTGGTGGTGTACCAGCATTTATCTCGATTCAAAAAGAATTTTGGGGCGTATATTTAGTTTGTACATTATTAGCCATTGTCGTACCGTTTGTTTTAACAATCATCTTATCTAGATTTAGTAAAGAAGAAACAAAAGAATTGGTAGAAGAGCAATAAAGAATGTAGATCAAAAATAAACTCGCTATTTTGATTTAGCGAGTTTATTTTTCATAAAAGAGTAAAGGTGGAATTATTCATGGCGCAAAATGATTGGAAAAAGGCCGTAGTTTATCAAATTTATCCTAAGTCTTTTAATGATACAACTGGGAACGGAGAAGGCGACATTAACGGCATAATTGAAAAACTGGATTATTTACAATTTCTAGGTGTAGATTATTTATGGTTAACGCCGGTGTATGAATCCCCGATGAACGATAACGGTTATGATATTAGCGATTATTATAAAATTAATGACCGATTTGGTAATATTGATGATTTAAAATCGTTAATCGAACAAGCGCATCAACGCGACTTGAAAATTATGTTAGACATAGTAATTAACCATACTTCAACGGAGCATGAATGGTTTAAACAAGCGTATTCAAGTGTCGATAACCCTTATAGAGACTATTACTTCTTCAGGCGTTCTGCTAATGATGCGCCACCTACGAACTGGGAGTCTAAATTTGGTGGTAATGCTTGGAAATTTGACCCTGAAACAGAGACTTATTATTTACATTTATTTGATGTAACACAAGCGGATCTGAATTGGGACAATCCGCAAGTAAGAAGTGAACTGTACGATATTATCAATTATTGGATTGATTTTGGCGTGGATGGTTTCCGCTTTGATGTGATTAATCTCATTTCGAAAGGTGAGTTTAAAAACTCTGAAAAAATAGGGAAAGAGTTTTATACAGACGGTCCTCGTGTACATGATTATTTACATGAAATGAATCGACATACTTTTGGTGATAAAGACATGATGACAGTGGGTGAAATGTCATCTACTACGATTGACCATTGTATTAAATATACTAATCCTGAACGACAAGAATTAAGCAGTGTATTCAACTTCCATCACTTAAAAGTAGATTACGTCGATGGAGAAAAATGGTCTAATGCTAAGTTAGATTTCGTGAAGTTAAAAGAAATATTAATGGAATGGCAGCTTGGTATATATGAAGGTAAAGGATGGAATGCTATATTTTGGTGTAACCATGATCAACCTCGTGTCGTTTCAAGATTCGGCGATGATACAACAGAAGATTTAAGAATACGAAGTGGCAAAATGTTAGCCATTGCATTGCATATGCTGCAAGGTACACCATATATTTACCAAG
The DNA here is from genome assembly GCF_015775975.1 of Staphylococcus lloydii. Lineage (NCBI taxonomy): Bacteria > Bacillati > Bacillota > Bacilli > Caryophanales > Staphylococcaceae > Staphylococcus > Staphylococcus lloydii. Next base: position 2,345,079 of record NZ_CP064056.1, on the reverse strand, counting down.
GTGAAGAAATAGGTATGACTGACCCACATTTTACTTCAATAGAGCAATATCGAGACGTAGAATCATTAAACGCATATCAAAACATGCAAAATAAAGGGTATGATGAAGCGGACATTATAGAGATATTAGGACAAAAATCACGAGATAATTCTAGAACACCAGTACAATGGACTAATGAGCGCAATGCAGGGTTCTCTACTGGAACGCCGTGGATAGAATTGCCTAATAATTACAACACTATAAATGTTGAAGCAGCTATTGCTGATAAAAATTCAATTTTGTATGTATATAAAAAATTAATTGAATTAAGACACAAACACGATATAGTGACGTATGGTAGTATAGAACCATTATATATGGATGATGAACATTTATTTATCTATAAACGTCATTATAATGATGAAACTTGGCTGGTCATTACTAATTTTTCGAAATCGACTATAGCATTACCGAAAGATTTAAATATCGAAGGCAAAGTCGTACTGCAAAATGGTGAATGTAACAATGGCACTATAGATGGTTTTGGAGCGATAGTAATTGCTCAATAAAAGGTAGAAGAGTTGAAAACATGGGAAAGAAAAAATTTGTTATTATATATGAAACGTTGAAAGAAGCAATTTTATCAGAAGAACTAACTTACGGTGAACGTATTCCTTCTGAACACGATTTAGTCGAATATTATGAAGCTTCACGTGAAACTGTTAGAAAAGCACTTAACTTATTAGTTAGCGACGGTATGATACAGAAGATTAGAGGTAAGGGCTCTGTTGTTATTTATCAAAATATTACAGAGTTTCCGTTTGCTGACTTAATGAGCTTTAGTGAAGTAAAAAATGATTTACAATTACAATATCAAACGAAGGTAATAAAATTCCGACAGATTAAAGCAGAGGAAGAGCCGTACATTAAGGAACAACTAGGACTAACGACCAATGCTGTTTTATGGCATATAGTTAGATTGAGAATGTTAAATGGTAAAGTGAAGATTATCGATGAAGATTACCTTGTGGCAGATATGGTGCCAGATATTACTATAGAAGATGCACAATCATCAATTTATCATTATATAGAGCATGTATTGGAACTTGAAATTAGTTATTCTAATAAGACGATTACATTTGAACCTTTTGGCGAATTAGAATTTGAGCAATTTGGTAATATAGAACCACCTTATACTGCTACAGTTAGAGGGATTGTTCATTTAAAAAATACAGAGCGGTTTCAATACAATATATCAAAACATCTGGCTACTGAATTTAGATTTAATGATTTTTCGCGCAGAAGAAAATTATAAATAGTGTTTTGAGCGTTAAAACGAGCTATAAAATAACAATTATCAATAAGTTCGGTCATATGTCTTGCATTGAAGTTGTAAATTATAGTATTATAAACTTTGCCGTGCTAGGTGGGGAGGTAGCGGTTCCCTGTACTCGAAAACCGCTTATGCGAGGCTTAACTCCTTTGCTGAGGGTGTATTTTTGTGAAGTCTGCCCAAAGCACGTAGTGTTTGAAGATTTCGGTCTTATGCAATGTGAACCCATGAATCATGTCAGGTCCTGACGGAAGCAGCATTAAGTGGATTATCATATGTGCCGTAGGGTAGCCGAGATTTAGCTGTCGACTTTGGTAACGTTTGTGAATTACACTCGATGCAAAGGTGCACGGTTTTAAATTTTAAAATAATTAACTTACATAAATTGAGAACGACTTATAGTTGCTATAAGTCGTTCTTTTTTATATTATGATGAAAAAATATTATGACGAGAATATTTGCGGATAATAGTGTAATATTTACATAACGAAAACGATGGAGGGACATCTATGCAAATATATCTAAGTACCTTAACTGAAAACGATTATGAAACGAGCTTAAAAGCAATTGAAGAAGCATTTAAAAATGTCGAAGTGTCAAATCACGACGAGCAGCAACTTGTTAACAAGATTAGAAAATCTGAGGCATATAATTATGAATTGGAAGTTGTGGCTAAAAATGACGCGGGTGATGTAGTAGGACATGCGCTATTGTCTGAAGTAACAATAGAAGATGAACAGGAACAACATGTTGCTTTAACATTAGCTCCAGTATCAGTCGCATCAGAATATCGAAATCAAGGGTTGGGCAAAGCGTTGATACAAGCAGTAGAAGAACGTGCTGAAAATCATGGTTATAAGACAATTGTAGTGTTAGGTGATCCTGAGTATTACCAAGAGTTAGGTTATGAGCGTGCTAGTAATTATAAAATTTTTGCCCCTTTTGATGTTCCTAAAGGTTATTTTATGGTTAAATTTTTCACTGATACAAATAGACCTTCAGGAAAAGTGAATTATCCTTCTGCTTTTAATTGATAGTCATAATTTGAGTGACAATGCTATAATGTGTAATGAATGTTATTGGAGGTGCGAGTGTGAATTACCAGGCTTTATATAGAATGTTTAGACCTCAAGCGTTTAGTGATGTCGTAGGTCAAGAACATGTAACTAAAACTTTACGTAATGCAATTTCAAAAGGGAAACAATCCCATGCATATATATTTAGTGGACCTCGTGGAACTGGTAAAACGAGTATTGCTAAGGTATTTGCGAAGGCAATTAACTGTTTGAATAGTGATAATGGGGAGCCATGTAATGAGTGTGCGATATGTAAAGGCATTACACAAGGGACTAATTCTGACATTATAGAAATTGATGCTGCAAGTAACAATGGTGTCGATGAAATAAGAAATATAAGAGACAAAGTAAAATATGCACCGAGCGAATCAAAATATAAGGTCTATATTATTGATGAGGTCCATATGTTAACTACAGGCGCATTTAATGCCTTATTAAAGACTTTAGAAGAACCACCAGCACACGCTATTTTTATTTTAGCGACTACAGAACCACATAAAATACCTCCAACTATTATCTCAAGAGCACAACGTTTTGATTTTAAATCTATTAATCATGATCAAATTGTAGAGAGATTGAAGTTTGTAGCAGAAGAACAACAAATAGATTATGATGATGCAGCACTTGATTTTGTAGCCAAAGCTTCAGAAGGTGGCATGCGAGATGCGTTAAGTATTATGGATCAGGCTATTGCATTTGGAGATGACCATTTAACATTGCAAGATGCTTTGAATGTAACAGGTAGTGTTGATGACGAAGCGCTCAATAAATTGTTCTCACAAATTATAGATGGTGATGTGAAGTCGGCTTTTAGCACATATCACCAATTTGTAGCAGACGGCAAAGAAGTAAATCGTCTCATTAATGATATGATTTATTTCGTTAGAGATACCATTATGAACAAAACTGCAGATGCCAGTACTGAATATGATGCATTAATGCATTTTGAATTAGAAACGTTGTATCAAATGATAGATATAATAAATGATACGCTCGTGTCGATTCGGTTTAGCGTGAACCAAAACGTACATTTCGAAGTCTTGTTAGTTAAATTATCTGAAATGGTGAAAGAACAACCACAAACGATTCAAAATGTTGCTACGACAAGTGTAGCATCAGAGCCTAATAATGATGTTTTGCTGCAACGTATGGAACAATTAGAAAACGAATTAAAGACTTTGAAGACACAAGGAGTAACTACGCAAACGGCGCAACCAGCCAAACCGCAACCAAGTAATCGAGGTAGTAAGTCTAAGAATATTTTCTCAATGCAACAAATTACTAAAGTGTTAGACAAAGCGAATAAAGAAGATATTAAATTGTTGAAAGACCATTGGGAAGAAGTTGTAGATCATGCTAAAAATAACGACATGAAATCATTGGTTAGTTTATTACAAAATTCAGAGCCCGTGGCAGCTAGTGAAACGCACGTGTTAATCAAATTTGAAGAAGAGATTCATTGTGAAATCGTTAATAAGAATGATGAAAAGCGCGAAAACATAGAAAATGTCGTATGTAATATTATAGATAAGAGTGTTAAAGTTGTTGGCGTACCATCAGATCAATGGATGAGAGTAAGATCAGAATACTTACAAAATAGAAAGTCTAATGATGGTGCTACTTCTAATGATAATAATGATGAGCACCAACAAGCTACAGAAACAGAAGAAGTAGATGTAGTTCAAAAAGCGAAAGACTTATTTGGTGAAAACACAGTTAACGTTATCGATGAAGAGTGATACATGACAATAAATATAAAGGCATGTATAATATTAGCAAAGCATAATTTTAATAATACAAAGAATAACTAAGGAGGATTTACATTATGCGTGGTGGCGGAAATATGCAACAAATGATGAAACAAATGCAAAAAATGCAGAAGAAGATGGGCGAAGAGCAAGAGAAATTAAAAGAAGAACGCGTTGAAGGAACTGCAGGTGGCGGTATGGTTACTGTAACAGTGACTGGTCACAAAGAAGTAGTAGACGTAGTTATTAAAGAAGAAGCGGTAGACCCAGACGACATTGAAATGTTACAAGATTTAGTGATTGCTGCTACTAATGAAGCGATGAACAAAGCTGATGAATTATCACAAGAGCGCTTAGGTAAGCACACTAAAGGCTTAAACATTCCAGGAATGTGATAACATGCAATATCCAGAACCTATTTCTAAACTGATTGACAGTTTCATGAAATTGCCAGGCATTGGACCGAAAACGGCACAACGTCTGGCATTTCACGTATTAGATATGAAAGAAGACGATGTCGTTCAATTTGCGAAAGCGTTAGTAGATGTTAAACGTGAATTAACTTATTGTAGTGAATGTGGACATATTACAGAGCAAGACCCGTGCTATATATGTCAGGATAAACAAAGAGATCGTTCTATTATCTGTGTAGTTGAAGATGATAAAGATGTTATTGCTATGGAAAAAATGCGAGAATTTAAAGGTTTATATCACGTGCTTCATGGTTCTATATCTCCAATGGATGGAATTGGACCAGAAGACATTAATATTCCTTCTCTCATTAATCGTTTGAAAGATGAAGGTGTAAAAGAATTAATATTAGCGATGAACCCTAACTTAGAAGGGGAATCTACAGCAATGTATATTTCACGTCTCGTAAAACCAATAGGAATAACAGTAACTAGATTAGCGCAAGGCTTATCTGTTGGTGGGGATTTGGAATATGCAGATGAAGTAACGTTATCGAAAGCTATTATGGGTAGGACTGAGATGTAAAGCTATCGCTATTAAGCGGTGGCTTTAATTTTTTATAAAAAACTTTAAAAAATTGTAAAGTTTGTAAATGAAGGGAATACTCAGTTTATACGAAGTATTATTGAGTAGTTACGCCTTATTAAACGAACTTAAATTATATATTTCGAATTATAGTTCGGAAATTAAAACATTCGAACCTCTATTTAAAAGGATTAGTGTAAATTTTACCGTTGTACATTCTTTGAAATGCCTGTATAGTATTTACTTGTCGAGCGAAACAAAACGACGAACATTAAATAACAACTTGAAAAAACTTTTAAAAAGTTATTGACATTTAGTTGAAACTTCTGTAAAATTAATTCTTGTTGATTAAACAAATGAACATTGAAAACTGAATTGCAATATGTCAACGTTAATTCCAAACACAACGATACAATCGTTGGTTTAAACGTGTTAGAGATAACACACAATTAGTATTTTATGAGCTAATCAAACATCATAATTTTTTATGGAGAGTTTGATCCTGGCTCAGGATGAACGCTGGCGGCGTGCCTAATACATGCAAGTCGAGCGAACAGATAAGGAGCTTGCTCCTTTGACGTTAGCGGCGGACGGGTGAGTAACACGTGGGTAACCTACCTATAAGACTGGAATAACTTCGGGAAACCGAAGCTAATGCCGGATAACATGTAGAACCGCATGGTTCTACAGTGAAAGATGGCCTTGCTATCACTTATAGATGGACCCGCGCCGTATTAGCTAGTTGGTAAGGTAACGGCTTACCAAGGCAACGATACGTAGCCGACCTGAGAGGGTGATCGGCCACACTGGAACTGAGACACGGTCCAGACTCCTACGGGAGGCAGCAGTAGGGAATCTTCCGCAATGGGCGAAAGCCTGACGGAGCAACGCCGCGTGAGTGATGAAGGTCTTCGGATCGTAAAGCTCTGTTATTAGGGAAGAACAAGTGCGTAAGTAACTGTGCGCACCTTGACGGTACCTAATCAGAAAGCCACGGCTAACTACGTGCCAGCAGCCGCGGTAATACGTAGGTGGCAAGCGTTATCCGGAATTATTGGGCGTAAAGCGCGCGTAGGCGGTTTCTTAAGTCTGATGTGAAAGCCCACGGCTCAACCGTGGAGGGTCATTGGAAACTGGGAGACTTGAGTGCAGAAGAGGAAAGTGGAATTCCATGTGTAGCGGTGAAATGCGCAGAGATATGGAGGAACACCAGTGGCGAAGGCGACTTTCTGGTCTGTAACTGACGCTGATGTGCGAAAGCGTGGGGATCAAACAGGATTAGATACCCTGGTAGTCCACGCCGTAAACGATGAGTGCTAAGTGTTAGGGGGTTTCCGCCCCTTAGTGCTGCAGCTAACGCATTAAGCACTCCGCCTGGGGAGTACGACCGCAAGGTTGAAACTCAAAGGAATTGACGGGGACCCGCACAAGCGGTGGAGCATGTGGTTTAATTCGAAGCAACGCGAAGAACCTTACCAAATCTTGACATCCTTTGACCACTCTGGAGACAGAGTTTTCCCCTTCGGGGGACAAAGTGACAGGTGGTGCATGGTTGTCGTCAGCTCGTGTCGTGAGATGTTGGGTTAAGTCCCGCAACGAGCGCAACCCTTAAGCTTAGTTGCCATCATTAAGTTGGGCACTCTAAGTTGACTGCCGGTGACAAACCGGAGGAAGGTGGGGATGACGTCAAATCATCATGCCCCTTATGATTTGGGCTACACACGTGCTACAATGGACAATACAAAGGGCAGCTAAACCGCGAGGTCATGCAAATCCCATAAAGTTGTTCTCAGTTCGGATTGTAGTCTGCAACTCGACTACATGAAGCTGGAATCGCTAGTAATCGTAGATCAGCATGCTACGGTGAATACGTTCCCGGGTCTTGTACACACCGCCCGTCACACCACGAGAGTTTGTAACACCCGAAGCCGGTGGAGTAACCATTATGGAGCTAGCCGTCGAAGGTGGGACAAATGATTGGGGTGAAGTCGTAACAAGGTAGCCGTATCGGAAGGTGCGGCTGGATCACCTCCTTTCTAAGGATATATTCGGAACATCTTCTACGAAGATGAAAGGAATAACGTAGACATATTGTATTCAGTTTTGAATGCTCATAGAGTATTCAAAGATTGTACATTGAAAACTAGATAAGTAAGTAAAATATAGATTTTACCAAGCAAAACCGAGTGAATTAGAGTTTTAAAAAGCTTGAATTCAAACTAAAATAATCGCTAGTGTTCGAAAGAACACTCACAGATTAATAACATTTTGGGTTTTGAGTTAGACGTTATGTTTGACTTAAAAACAAAAAGATTAAGTTATTAAGGGCGCACGGTGGATGCCTTGGCACTAGAAGCCGAAGAAGGACGTTACTAACGACGATATGCTTTGGGGAGCTGTAAGTAAGCGTTGATCCAGAGATTTCCGAATGGGGAAACCCAGCACGAGTCATGTCGTGTTATCAACATGTGAATACATAGCATGTTTGAAGGCATACCCGGAGAACTGAAACATCTTAGTACCCGGAGGAAGAGAAAGAAAAATCGATTCCCTGAGTAGCGGCGAGCGAAACGGGAACAGCCCAAACCAACAAGCTTGCTTGTTGGGGTTGTAGGACACTCTATACGGAGTTACAAAAGTTATTGTTAGACGAAGTATCTGGAAAGATACATCAAAGAAGGTAATAATCCTGTAGTCGAAAACGATAACCCTCTTGAGTGGATCCTGAGTACGACGGAGCACGTGAAATTCCGTCGGAATCTGGGAGGACCATCTCCCAAGGCTAAATACTCTCTAGTGACCGATAGTGAACCAGTACCGTGAGGGAAAGGTGAAAAGTACCCCGGAAGGGGAGTGAAAGAGAACTTGAAACCGTGTGCTTACAAGTAGTCAGAGCCCGTTAATGGGTGATGGCGTGCCTTTTGTAGAATGAACCGGCGAGTTACGATTTGATGCAAGGTTAAGCAGGAAATGTGGAGCCGTAGCGAAAGCGAGTCTGAATAGGGCGTTGAGTATTTGGTCGTAGACCCGAAACCAGGTGATCTACCCATGACCAGGTTGAAGTTCAGGTAACACTGAATGGAGGACCGAACCGACTTACGTTGAAAAGTGAGCGGATGAGTTGTGGGTAGCGGAGAAATTCCAATCGAACCTGGAGATAGCTGGTTCTCTCCGAAATAGCTTTAGGGCTAGCCTCAAGTGATGATTATTGGAGGTAGAGCACTGTTTGGACGAGGGGCCCTTCTCGGGTTACCGAATTCAGACAAACTCCGAATGCCAATCAATTTAACTTGGGAGTCAGAACATGGGTGATAAGGTCCGTGTTCGAAAGGGAAACAGCCCAGACCACCAGCTAAGGTCCCAAAATATATGTTAAGTGGAAAAGGATGTGGCGTTGCCCAGACAACTAGGATGTTGGCTTAGAAGCAGCCATCATTTAAAGAGTGCGTAATAGCTCACTAGTCGAGTGACACTGCGCCGAAAATGTACCGGGGCTAAACATATTACCGAAGCTGTGGATTGTCCGTAGGACAATGGTAGGAGAGCGTTCTAAGGGCGTTGAAGCATGATCGCAAGGACATGTGGAGCGCTTAGAAGTGAGAATGCCGGTGTGAGTAGCGAAAGACGGGTGAGAATCCCGTCCACCGATTGACTAAGGTTTCCAGAGGAAGGCTCGTCCGCTCTGGGTTAGTCGGGACCTAAGCTGAGGCCGATAGGCGTAGGCGATGGATAACAGGTTGATATTCCTGTACCACCTAAATTCGTTTTAAGCGATGGGGGGACGCAGTAGGATAGGCGAAGCGTGCTGTTGGAGTGCACGTCCAAGCAGTAAGACTGAGTGTTAGGCAAATCCGGCACTCATAAGGTCAAGCTGTGATGGGGAGAGGAAATTGTTTCCTCGAGTCGTTGATTTCACACTGCCAAGAAAAGCCTCTAGCTAGAATATTAGGTGCCCGTACCGCAAACCGACACAGGTAGTCAAGATGAGAATTCTAAGGTGAGCGAGCGAACTCTCGTTAAGGAACTCGGCAAAATGACCCCGTAACTTCGGGAGAAGGGGTGCTCTCTAGGGTTAACGCCCGGGAGAGCCGCAGTGAATAGGCCCAAGCGACTGTTTATCAAAAACACAGGTCTCTGCTAAACCGTAAGGTGATGTATAGGGGCTGACGCCTGCCCGGTGCTGGAAGGTTAAGAGGAGTGGTTAGCTTCTGCGAAGCTACGAATCGAAGCCCCAGTAAACGGCGGCCGTAACTATAACGGTCCTAAGGTAGCGAAATTCCTTGTCGGGTAAGTTCCGACCCGCACGAAAGGCGTAACGATTTGGGCACTGTCTCAACGAGAGACTCGGTGAAATCATAGTACCTGTGAAGATGCAGGTTACCCGCGACAGGACGGAAAGACCCCGTGGAGCTTTACTGCAGTCTGATATTGAAATTCGGCACAGTTTGTACAGGATAGGTAGGAGCCTTAGAAGCGTGAACGCTAGTTTACGTGGAGGCGTTGGTGGGATACTACCCTCGCTGTGTTGGATTTCTAACCCGCACCATTAATCATGGTGGGAGACAGTGTCAGATGGGCAGTTTGACTGGGGCGGTCGCCTCCTAAAGAGTAACGGAGGCGCTCAAAGGTTCCCTCAGAATGGTTGGAAATCATTCACAGAGTGTAAAGGCATAAGGGAGCTTGACTGCGAGACTTACAAGTCGAGCAGGGTCGAAAGACGGACTTAGTGATCCGGTGGTTCCGCATGGAAGGGCCATCGCTCAACGGATAAAAGCTACCCCGGGGATAACAGGCTTATCTCCCCCAAGAGTTCACATCGACGGGGAGGTTTGGCACCTCGATGTCGGCTCATCGCATCCTGGGGCTGTAGTCGGTCCCAAGGGTTGGGCTGTTCGCCCATTAAAGCGGTACGCGAGCTGGGTTCAGAACGTCGTGAGACAGTTCGGTCCCTATCCGTCGTGGGCGTAGGAAATTTGAGAGGAGCTGTCCTTAGTACGAGAGGACCGGGATGGACATACCTCTGGTGTACCAGTTGTCGTGCCAACGGCATCGCTGGGTAGCTATGTATGGACGGGATAAGTGCTGAAAGCATCTAAGCATGAAGCCCCCCTCAAGATGAGATTTCCCAACTTCGGTTATAAGATCCCTCAAAGATGATGAGGTTAATAGGTTCGAGGTGGAAGCATGGCGACATGTGGAGCTGACGAATACTAATCGATCGAAGACTTAATCAATTTTAAATGTTTTGATTGGTAAAATGATATTTACTTACTATCTAGTTTTGAATGTATAACTTTATACATCATTGTCTGGTGACAATGGCAAGGAGGTCACACCTGTTCCCATGCCGAACACAGAAGTTAAGCTCCTTAGCGCCGATGGTAGTCGGATTTACATCCCGCTAGAGTAGGACGTTGCCAGGCAATACAAGAGACCTAAGGGTCTCTTTTTTTATGTCTAAAAAAGGAGCTTAACTTCTTAGATAATGATTGAAGCACTTTAAGACCGCAAGGTCTGTTTTTATAAATTAAAAATAAAGCATTAAAAACCTTTGGCGCAGAGAAAACGTTTGAAGCTGACGAACTCAGGTCGTCGCGCTACGCGCTTACGAGCAGGTAAGCAAGTTAGCGACGAGTGCAAGTGAGGAAAGATGCGAGCGTTTGCCTCAAGCCAAAAAAGCTTCTTAGCGCCGATGGTAGCAGATTTACATCCTGCTAGAGTAGGTGTTGCCAGGCAATCAAGAGATCTAAGGGTCTCTTTTTTTATGCCTAAAAAGAATCTTAACTTCTTAATTAATATGTAAAACACTTTAAGACCGCAAGGTTTGGTAATGATAATTTCGAAATAAAGATTTATAGGCTTCGGCGCAAAGAAATTGAAAAGGAACACAGGTGAACAACACCTGTGTAAGCCACATTAAAATCAAAGAGTACGCATTCATTTACTTCATACACCAGTCTCTTTTAAATCACTTCAAGACCGTAAGGTCTATAATCAATTTTAAATAAAAGATAAAGTAATTTACTAATAAAATTTTGAAGAAGCGAAAGTGATACTTTATAATATATTAGTAATACTAAAGAGTGGATGTGTATGGATGATGGCATTACCCTTAACTAATAAATTGAAATCTTTGATGGAAGAAAATCCAATTTCTATGCATGTACCAGGGCATAAAAATAATACGATTGGTAGTTTGGACAAACTAGATATTAATATGGATATGACTGAAATAACTGGATTGGACGATTTACATCATCCAGAAGAAGTGTTACATGAAAGTATGGCCAATATAAGCAAACATAAAGACTATGATGCTTTTTATTTGGTTAATGGTACTACGGCCGGTATTTTATCAGTCATTCAAGCATTTGCTCATGCATCAGGAGATTACATTATTCCAAGAAATGCACATAAATCAGTTTTCCATGGCCTTGAGATAGCACGAGGGAATGCACTATTATTGGGAATGGATATAAGCCAAGATACTTTTCAATATTTAGGACCGACAGCTAACAATGTAGATTACTTTAAAAATGATCATAAATTAGCGGTTTACACTTATCCTAACTATTATGGAGAGTGTTTCGATATAAAATCACAGATTGAATATTTACATAAACTGCAAATACCCGTATTAGTCGATGAAGCTCATGGCGCTCATTTTGATTTGGAAGGTTTTCCACAGTCAACGCTAAACTTGGAGGCGGATTTTGTCGTTCAATCTTATCACAAGACATTGCCTTCACTAACAATGAGTTCTGTATTGTTTATACATAAGGACGCTCCATTAAGACAACAAGTAATCAATTATTTAAGCTATTTTCAATCTTCAAGTCCTTCCTATTTGCTAATGTCTAGTTTAGAGTTAGCGCATGATTTTTATAGAAATTATAAAAGTGACATATTTTTCGAAAAACGGCAAACGCTTATTAATGAATTAAAGCAACAAGGTTTAACAGTAATTGAAGTAGATGATCCATTGAAACTTTGTGTGTCTCATCATGCGTATAATGGATATGAATTACAAGAGTTATTTGAGACGCAAAACATTTTTATAGAGTTAGCGGATGAAAATCAAATATTGTTTGTGTTGCCATTATGGCATCAACATGATACGTATCCATTTAATAAGTTATTAAAAAAAATAAAGCGTCTAAAATTATCAAAGCAGAGCTCGATATCTCAAGAAGAGCAAATGAAAACGACAACTATTGGCCATTATAAGTACAGTGCTAATAGCAGGACACGAACAGTTAACGTTAAAGAGGCCGAAGGTGAAATTTTGGCGACGCATATAGTACCCTATCCACCAGGTATACCAATTATGTTGAAGGGCGAAAAAATAACAGCAAATATGGTAAAATTATTGCAATATTGGTCTAACCAAAAGCTAAGAGTAGAAGGAATAAAAAATAACTATATAGAAATTAAGGATGAATAAAATGTCAGCATTTATTACGTTTGAAGGCCCAGAAGGTTCAGGGAAAACGACCGTACTACAACAAGTCGCATCAAAGTTACAAGGTGAGTTTGAAACAATTGTTACTAGAGAACCAGGTGGCGTTACTACAGGAGAACAAATTCGTGAAATATTATTAGAAGGTGGAGATATGGATGAACGTACAGAGGCTCTATTGTTTGCAGCATCTAGACGTGAACATCTTGTAGGCAAAGTTATTCCATCGCTCGACCAAGGCAAAGTGGTTTTATGTGATAGATATATTGATAGTTCTTTAGCATATCAAGGCTATGCAAGGGGTATAGGTGTAGAAGAAGTTAAAGCAATAAATGAGTTTGCAATTAACGGTCTATATCCTGATTTAACTATTTATTTAGATGTGAGTGTTGAAGTGGGACGACAACGTATCGTATCTAACTTACGTCAACAAAATCGTCTAGATCAGGAAGATGTAGCCTTCCATGAAAAAGTAGTTGAGGGCTATCATAAAGTTATAGACAGTGATTCTTCTCGCTTTGTTGTGATAGACGCCAATCAAAATGTCGAAGAAGTAGTGGATGCAACGTATAAATCTATTCTCAAATATTTAGAAAAATTATGATATAATAATGTGAAGAGGTGTATGAATATGAAAATGATTATTGCGATTGTCCAAGATCAAGACAGCCAAGAACTTTCAGACCAACTCGTGAAAAACAATTTTAGAGCAACAAAACTTGCTACAACGGGTGGATTTTTAAGAGCAGGTAACACGACATTCCTTTCAGGTGTTGAAGATGAACGTGTAGACGATATATTAAAAGTTATCGATGATACATGTGGTAATAGAGAGCAACTTGTATCACCAATTACACCAATGGGTGGTAGTGCTGATTCTTATATTCCATATCCAGTTGAAGTTGAAGTTGGAGGAGCGACGGTATTTGTAATGCCAGTTGAAGCTTTCCATCAATTCTAAATTTATGGTTGCTATATATGCATGTGTAATTCATGAAGGTAAACATTTTATTACCATATGAATTAACTTGCTATATATGCAGCCTTTTTATATAAAGGAGTATTTTTGTGATGGATGAACAAGAAATGCTGACAAATGCTTATCACTCAAATAAATTATCACATGCTTATTTATTTGAAGGTGATGATGCACAAACGATGCAACAAGTAGCTTTAGAATTTGCGAAACTTATTTTATGTAACGATAACGAACAGTGTCAGTTAAAAGTAGATACATTCAACCATCCTGATTTTATGCATGTCGCTTCTGAAGAAACTACAATAAAAAAGGAACAAATAGAACAACTTGTTAGACATATGAATCAATTGCCAATTGAAAGTGACCATAAAGTATATATTATTGAGTCTTTTGAAAAATTAACAGTTCAAGGCGAGAATAGTATTCTAAAATTTTTAGAAGAACCACCAGAAAATACGGTAGCCATTTTGCTTTCTACCAAGCCGGAACAAATTTTAAATACGATTCATTCAAGATGTCAGCACATTTATTTTAAACCTATTGATAAAGAGCGGTTTATTGAAAGACTTGAAGAGCATGAAATTTCACGACCTGTTGCTGAGTTATTATGTACATATACGACGCAACTAGATACAGCAATTAGTATAAATGAGGAAGCCGATTTAGCGACGTTACGAAAAAGTATTTTGCGATGGTGTAATTTATTGCTATCAAATAAATATATGGCTTTAATTGGTATCGTTGATTTATTAAAGCAGGCTAAAAATAGACGTTTGCAATTGCTAACATTAGCAGCAATTAACGCTTTTTTTGAAGATATTATGCACGCAAAAGTTGGCATAGATGATAAAATGATTTATCAAGATATTAAAGTAGATATTACAAACTATGCGAGTAAAATTGATTATAATCAAATCGTTTTAATGTATGATAGAATAACTGAAGCGAATAAAAAATTAAATCAGAATGTTAATCCGACGTTAGTATTCGAGCAGATTGTTATAAAAGGGGTGAATTAAACATGCAAAATGTTGTAGGCATTGACTTTCAAAAGTCAGGTAAATTAGAGTATTATTCCCCGATGAATTACGACTTGGAAGCGGGACAATGGGTAGTTGTTGAATCTAAAAGAGGAATAGAAATGGGACGCGTTAAATATGCGCCTTTAGATGTTGCAGATGAAGACGTAACTTTACCATTAAAAGAAATTGTACGTGTAGCTTCAACCGAAGACAGAGAAAAATATGACCAAAATGAGCAAGACGCCAGTGAAGCGATGGAGTTGTGTAAATCAACGATTCAGCAATTGGATTTATCAATGAGATTGGTTAATTGTGAGTTTACGTTAGATAAATCAAAGGTAATTTTTAATTTTACTTCTGATGACCGTGTAGACTTTAGAAAATTGGTGAAAATATTAGCTCAAAAATTAAAAACACGTATTGAGTTAAGACAAATTGGAGTTAGAGATGAAGCTAAATTACTAGGTGGCATTGGCCCGTGTGGTCGTTCATTATGCTGCTCGACGTTTTTAGGAGATTTTGAACCGGTTTCTATTAAGATGGCTAAAGATCAAAATTTATCGTTAAACCCAACGAAAATTTCTGGTGCATGTGGCCGTTTAATGTGTTGTTTAAAATATGAGAATGACTATTATGAAGAAGCTCGTGCTCAGTTACCAGACGTAGGTGACAATATTGAAACGCCTGATGGTAATGGGAAAGTAATAGGTTTGAACATTTTAGACGTCTCAATGCAAGTTAAAGTCGAAGGTTTCGAACAACCACTTGAATATAAAGCAGAAGAATTAGAAGCATTTAATTAGGAGGCTTTAGCGACATTGGATAGAAGTGAAATTTTTGAAAAGCTTTCACGCTTAGAACGCCAAATTGATGAAGTTAACAACAACATGACTGAAATGAAAAATTTAATGGTTGAGTTAGTAGAAGAAAATGTAGCATTACATATTGAAAATGACAATCTGAAGTCTTTAATTCACAAAGATGAAGCGTCTGCTACAAAGAAAACTACAAAATCTTCTAACGCCAAACAGCCGTTACGCAGTAAGGATAACCTTGCCATGTTATATAAAGAAGGCTTTCATATTTGTAAAGGTGAACTATTTGGTAAACATAGAAAAGGCGACGACTGCTTATTTTGTTTAGAAGTTTTAAGCGAATAGTTTTTAACAGTAAATTAATAAGTTATTAAAGGATGAGATGTTAGTGATAGGCTTGAATAATAGCAAGCATCGCCATCTTATCTTTTTTTTGGAGGAATAATATGGAATTGTTAGAGCATGAGCGGTTAGATTATCTGATGAAAGAACATCTGCGTATCATTCAAAATGACGAGGTGTTTTCTTTTTCTACAGACGCGCTATTATTAGGTCATTTTACCGAAGTTAGAAAAAATGATTCAATCATGGATTTATGTTCGGGTAATGGTGTGGTGCCATTATTATTGTCATATAAAACAAAACGCCAAATAGATGGTATCGAGATACAGCATCAATTAATAGATATGGCAAATCGTAGTATTGCTTTCAACCAATTAACGGCTCAGATTCAAATGTATGAGATGGATTTGAAAGCGGTCCGTACGCAATTTAAACCGTCGCAATATAGTTTAGTTACATGCAATCCACCGTATTTTAAAAGTAATCAATTACATCAACACCAAAAAAATGCACATAAAATTGCTAGACATGAAATTATGTGTTCATTGGAAGATTGTTGTATAGCTGCTAGGCATTTATTGAAGCAAGGTGGTAGGTTGGTGATGGTCCATCGTGCTGAGCGTTTAATGGATGTATTGTCCAATATGAGAGATAGTGGAATAGAACCCAAGAAGTTATATTTTGTGTATAGTAAAAAGGAAAAAGATGCCCAAACGATTGTTGTCGAAGGACGCAAAGGCGGTAATCAAGGTTTGACAATACAACCACCATTTTATATTTATAACGAGGATGGGACATATACATCAGAAATGAGAGAGGTATATTATGGATAGTCATTATGTCTATATAGTGAAATGTAAAGATGGTTCGCTATATACAGGATATGCTAAAGACGTAGAACAACGTGTAAAGAAACATAATTTAGGTCAGGGTGCTAAATATACTAAAAATAGAAGGCCAGTGAAACTCGTCTATCAAGAAATCCATGATACAAAGTCGAGCGCTTTAAAGAGAGAGTATGAAATAAAAACTTATTCAAGAAATAAAAAACTGCAATTAATTAAGGAGGCGCAATAAATGGGAACGCTATTTCTAGTAGGTACACCAATAGGCAACTTAGCCGATATAACGTATAGAGCCGTTGAGACGCTTAAATCTGTTGATATGATTGCGTGTGAAGACACGAGAGTTACTAGTAAATTATGTCATCATTACGATATTTCAACAGCATTGAAATCGTATCATGATCATAACAAAGAACAACAAACAAGTGTGCTTATTGAACAATTAACTGACGGTTCGGATATTGCATTAGTCTCCGATGCAGGATTGCCGCTTATAAGTGATCCTGGATATGAACTTGTAGTGGCAGCGCGAGAAGCGGGCATACGCGTCGAAACGATACCAGGACCGAATGCAGGTCTTACAGCTCTAATGGCAAGTGGATTGCCTTCGTTTACTTATACTTTTTTAGGATTTTTACCAAGAAAAGAAAAAGAAAAATTACACGTTTTAGAAAATCGCATGTATCAAGACAGTACGCTAATCATTTATGAATCACCACATCGTGTAAAAGATACATTAAAAGCAATTGCTAAAATTGATGCAGAGCGTCAAGTTTCACTGGGGCGCGAGCTTACTAAAAAATTCGAACAAATCGAAACGCAATCCGCAGAACAGTTATTAACTGCAGTCAACGAGGCGCAAATCCCTTTGAAAGGCGAATTTGTTATTTTAATCGAAGGAGCAACCGAAGTAGAAGATACAAGTTGGTTTGAAAATATGACGATTGATGAACATGTGACTTCTTATATTGAGCAAGATATGAAACCAAAAGCTGCTATAAAACAAGTGGCTGAAGATAGAAATATGAAAACGAGCGAAGTTTATAATATTTATCATAATGTGAATTAAAGATGGCTTATTTTTATAATAAATAGAGTAGTTTTTCTATAATATTGACGTGTATTTTATTAATTTAAATAGAAATAAAAAGGTACCAAATATATAGCGATTTATGGTATTGTAGATAAGATAGAGCATATAATTATATTTAATAAAATCAGATGTTTATTGAGTGTACATAGAAGTAACATGGTGTCGTCAAAATATGAGTTATAAGTAATCTTATGCATAATTCAACACATCAAGACTTCATTGAAAACAAATATTAATTTAGATATATTTATAGTGTAAGAAACGAGGAGGAACAATGATGGTGAAAGATACATTTTATATCACTACCCCAATATATTATCCGAGTGGAAACTTGCATATCGGTCACGCCTACACAACGACTGCTGGTGATGTGATTGCACGCTATAAAAGAATGCAAGGTTACGATGTAAGATATTTAACTGGGACAGATGAACACGGTCAAAAAATTCAAGAAAAAGCACATAAAGCGGGTAAAACTGAGCTAGCTTATTTAGATGAAATGATTTCTGGTATCAAAGCTTTATGGGAAAAATTAGAAATTTCTAATGACGACTTTATTCGTACTACAGAAGAACGTCACAAAGAAGTCGTACAACAAATATTTGAACGTCTTTTGTCTCAAGGCGACATATATCTAGGTGAATATGAAGGTTGGTATTCAGTACCTGATGAAACATACTATACTGAAACACAACTTGTAGATCCAGTATATGAGAATGGCAAAATTGTCGGCGGTAAAAGTCCAGATTCAGGGCATGATGTGGAATTAGTCAAAGAAGAAAGTTACTTCTTCAACTTGTCTAAATACACAGATCGTTTGTTAGAATTCTACGATGAAAATCCTGATTTTATTCAACCACCTTCACGTAAAAATGAAATGATTAATAACTTTATTAAACCAGGTTTAGAAGATTTAGCTGTATCTCGTACTTCATTTGATTGGGGTATTCGTGTTAAATCAAATCCTAAACACGTTGTATACGTTTGGATTGATGCACTGGTAAACTATATTTCTTCATTAGGGTACTTGTCAGATGACGATTCATTATTCCAAAAATATTGGCCGGCAGATATTCATATTATGGCTAAGGAAATTGTCCGTTTCCATTCAATTATCTGGCCAATTTTATTAATGGCACTTGATATTCCATTACCTAAGAAGGTCTTTGCACATGGTTGGATTTTAATGAAAGACGGTAAAATGAGTAAATCAAAAGGTAACGTCGTAGATCCTAACGTATTAATTGACCGTTACGGTTTAGATGCTACACGTTATTATTTATTACGTGAATTACCATTTGGTGCTGACGGTGTATTTACACCTGAAGGATTCGTTGAACGTACGAATTATGATTTAGCCAATGACCTTGGGAACTTAGTGAATCGTACTATTTCAATGATTAATAAATATTTTGATGGTGAATTGCCAGCTTATAAAGGTGCTCAAAACGACTTAGATAAAGATATGGAACAAATGGCGTTAGACACTGTTAAAACTTACCATGAAAACATGGAAAATTTACAGTTTTCTGTTGCTTTATCTACAGTATGGAAATTTATTAGTCGTACTAATAAATATATCGATGAAACGACGCCATGGGTTTTAGCTAAAGACGAGAGCCAAAAAGACATGTTAGGTAATGTAATGGCTCACTTAGTTGAAAATATTCGTATCATCGCTGTTATCTTAAGACCATTCTTAACACATGCACCATACCAAATCTTTGAACAATTAAATATTAATAATCCAGAGTTACATGAACTTGCTAGCGTTGAGTCTTACGGTGCATTAACTGAACCGATTACAGTAGTTGAAAAACCAACGCCAATCTTCCCTCGTCTTGATAGTGAGGCTGAAATTGCATACATCAAAGAATCTATGCAACCACCAAAAGAAGATAATGCTGAAGAAGAAGTACCTTCAAAAGAAACAATCGATATCAAAGATTTCGATAAAGTAGAAATTAAAGCAGCAACAGTAACTGATGCTGAACAAGTTCATAAATCAGATAAATTATTAAAAATTCAAGTTGACTTAGATTCAGAACAACGACAAATAGTTTCTGGAATTGCTAAATTTTACAATCCAGAAGATATCATTGGTAAAAAAGTAGCGGTTGTTACTAATTTAAAACCAGCGAAATTAATGGGCCAAAAATCTGAAGGTATGATTTTATCAGCCGAAAAAGATGGTGTCTTAACATTAGTAAGTTTACCAAGTGCTATTCCAAACGGTGCAGTAATCAAATAATAAAGTAAAAGGGAGCGATTAAATATGTTAATCGATACGCATGTACATTTAAATGCAGAACAGTATGACGAAGAATTAGAAGCGGTCATCGAGCGTGCTAGAGAAAATGGTGTCGATCGTATGTTTGTCGTAGGATTTGATACGCCTACAGTTGAACGTACAATGGAATTAATCGATCAATACGACTTTATTTATGGCATTATTGGATGGCATCCTGTTGATGCTATTGATTGCACAGAAGAGCGATTAGAATGGATTGAAGAACTAGCAAAACATCCAAAAGTTATTGGCATTGGTGAAACGGGGTTAGACTACCATTGGGATAAGTCACCTAAAGATGTCCAACAAGCATTGTTTAGAAAACAAATTGCTTTAGCTAAACGCGTCAATTTACCAATAATTATTCATAATCGTGAGGCAACGCAAGATTGTGTGGATATTTTAAAAGAAGAACATGCTGAAGAAATTAGTGGTATTATGCATAGTTTCAGTGCTTCACCAGAAATAGCAGACGAAATCATTAATAAATTAAATTTCTATGTTTCATTAGGTGGGCCAGTTACATTTAAAAATGCTAAACAGCCTAAAGAAGTTGCACAACATGTCCCATTTGATAGATTGTTAGTGGAAACTGATGCACCATTTTTATCACCACACCCATATAGAGGTAAACGTAACGAACCAGCGCGTGTCACACTTGTTGCAGAGCAAATTGCAGAACTACGTGGTGTAAGCTACGAAGAAGTGTGTGAGCAAACGACTAAGAATGCAGAAACTTTATTTAAATTATAAAGTTAAAAGAGAAAGATATTGGTCTAATATTTGGAATTGAAAGTATCACAATATCCATAAATGTTAAGCCGATATCTTTCTCATTTTTTATAGGAATGAATATATTGAGAAGGTGAAACAATAAATGAAAATAAATGAATTTATTGTAGTTGAAGGTCGTGACGATACAGAAAGAGTTAAATCAGCTGTAGAATGCGATACGATTGAAACTAATGGTAGTGCAATTAATCAAGCAACACTTGAAGTGATTAAACAAGCCTATGAAACAAGAGGTGTCATTGTATTAACTGACCCCGATTTCCCAGGTGATAAAATAAGAAACACGATACGTGATTATATACCAGGCGTCAAACATGCTTATGTAGACAGAGATAAAGCACGTAATAAACGTGGTAAAATTGGCGTAGAACATGCTTCTACAGAAGTCATTAAAGATGCATTGATTAATGTTAGCACACCATTTGAAGAGGGAAATGAATCAATAAGTAAGGATGTATTAATAGATTTAGGCTTAATTGTTGGTAATGATGCACGTAGAAAGCGAGCGATACTAAGCCAAAAATTAAATATTGGACATTCCAACGGGAAACAATTAGTGAAAAAATTAAATGCGTTTGGCTATACAGAACAAGATGTACGTGAAGCGCTATTAGACAAGAATGGAAGTGAAAAGTAGTGGAAACTAAAGATATTGCTACACCATCTCGAACAAAGGCTTTATTGGCGCAATATGGTTTTGATTTCAAAAAAAGTTTAGGTCAAAATTTTCTGATTGATGTTAATATCATTAATAATATTATTGATGCGAGTCAGATTGATGATGAAACAGGTGTTATTGAAATTGGCCCAGGTATGGGGTCTTTAACTGAACAACTTGCTAAAAATGCCAAAAAAGTAGTTGCTTTTGAAATAGATCAACGCTTAATACCGGTCCTCAATGACACGCTAGCGCCATATGATAATGTGACCGTGATTAACGAAGATATTTTAAAAGCCGACGTGGCACAATATGTGGAACAACATCTATCAAATTGTAAACGTATTATGGTCGTGGCAAATTTACCTTATTATATAACAACACCGATACTTTTAAACTTAATGCAACAGTCGCTACCGATAGACGGTTACGTAGTTATGATGCAAAAAGAAGTGGGCGAGAGATTGAATGCGCAAGTCGGTACAAAAGCTTATGGTTCTTTATCTATCGTAGCGCAATATTATACAGAAACTAGTACAGTACTTACTGTGCCTAAATCTGTGTTTTTACCACCGCCAAACGTGGATTCCATCGTTGTCAAATTAATGCAACGTTCTAAACCGATTGTAAACGTAGATGATGAAGAGCAGTTTTTCCGCTTAACAAAAGCTGCGTTTAGTCAGCGGAGAAAAACGATAAATAATAATTATCAATCGTTATTTGTGAATGGTAAAAAGCTGAAGGCTAAGATTGGCGAATGGTTAAAAAGTTCGGATATAGAACCTACTAGACGTGGTGAAACGCTTGCAATAGAGGAGTTTGCGACACTTTATAACAATTTAGAAAAATTTCCCGAATTACAATTTTAATCTATTGACATTCTTGCTTTAGCTTGCTAAAATTAATCGTTTATTTGACAAAATCGCGCGCAATGTGTTATTATACAACTTGTAGCGAGGTGGAGCAATATGCCAAAATCTATTGGAGACATCAAAAATTCACTTGATTGTCATTTAGGAAACCGTATTGTACTCAAAGCAAATGGCGGTCGCAAGAAAACAATTGAACGTTGTGGTGTGTTAAAAGAAACATATCCGTCTGTATTTATTGTCGAACTTGATCAAGACAAACATAACTTTGAGCGTGTGTCTTATACATACACAGATGTTTTAACTGATAACGTACAAGTTTCTTTCGAAGAAGATAGCCATCAAGAAGCAATTGCACACTAGAGAAAAGCATTTCAATAATTACATATATTTAATCAGAGATGCGCTGGCATCTCTTTTTTTATGCGTAATTTTATGATTGGTTTATAAACCCATTAGCATTTAATTGAAAATAGAGAAAATATTCTAATTTGAAATTTATACCATAAATTTTCTCGAGAAACTTAAATTATCTTGCTAGAATTTCCGTACATTATGTTAAAATCGATGTATTACCATATCGAATCGAAAGAGGGTGGGGATATGATATACGAAACGGCGCATGCTAAGATTAATCTTACATTAGACACACTCTTTAAACGAGAAGATGGTTATCATGAAGTTGAAATGATTATGACGACAATTGATTTAAATGATCGTTTGTCGTTTGAAATTAGACATGATAATAAAATTGTAGTCGAAGTAGAGCAAAATTATGTACCCTCCGATCATAAAAATTTAGCATTTAAAGCTGCCGAAGCGATTAAAAAGCATTATAATATTAAGCAAGGTGTAACGATAAGGTTAGAGAAAGACATTCCAGTTTCAGCCGGACTGGGGGGCGGATCTGCAGATGCAGCAGCTACTTTAAGGGGCATGAATCGACTTTTTAATTTGAATCTATCTTTGGAAGAGTTATGTCAAATCGGGATAAATATTGGCACAGATATTCCTTTCTGTATATATAGCAAAACGGCTATTTGTAAAGGTAAAGGTGAAATTGTGGAACTGTTAAATAAACCACCATCTGCATGGGTTATTATCGCAAAACCAGATGTAGGTATTTCATCACCCGATGTGTTTAAATCACTTACATTAGAACATGATTTTCTAGTGCATACAGAGTCATGTTTGAGTGCTTTAAACTTTGGAGATTACGAGGCTTTATGCCAAAGTTTATCAAATAGATTGGAAACAGTAACGCACAAAATGTATCCGGGTATCACCAAGTTAAAAGAAAACATGTTAAATAGTGGTGCCGATGGCGCTTTAATGAGTGGTAGTGGACCGACAGTCTATGCGTTAGCTAAAAATGAGCGACAAGCAAAGCATATCTATAATGCTGTTAATGGATGTTGTAATGAAGTTCAATTAGTAAGATTACTAGGTTAGAAAGGATGAAGCACGATATGAGATACAAGAGAAGTGAACGTATTGTTTTTATGACGCAATATTTAATGAATCATCCCAATAAATTAATACCATTAACGTTCTTTGTCCAAAAGTTTAAACAGGCCAAATCATCAATCAGTGAGGATGTTCAAATTATAAAGACAACATTCCAAAAAGAAAAATTAGGTACTGTGACAACTACTGCTGGTGCAAGTGGCGGCGTTACATATAAACCTCAAATGGGCAAACAAGAAGCTACAGAAGTTGTAGACGAGTTAATTGAATTACTACAAGAGAAAGATCGTTTATTACCTGGTGGTTATTTATTCTTATCAGATTTAATGGGTAACCCAATTTTGTTAAACAAAGTTGGCAAGTTAATTGCAACGCTTTATATGGATGAACAATTAGATGCAGTAGTAACGATAGCTACGAAAGGTATTTCTTTAGCTAATGCTGTAGCAAGTGTATTAAATTTACCAGTAGTAGTTATTAGAAAAGATAACAAAGTTACTGAAGGATCTACCGTTTCAATTAATTATGTTTCGGGTTCTTCTCGCAAAATTGAAACAATGGTGTTATCTAAACGTACATTGCCTGAAAATTCTAATGTACTCGTTGTTGATGATTTTATGCGTGCTGGTGGTTCGATTAATGGTGTAATGAATTTGATGAATGAGTTTAAAGCACATGTCAAAGGGGTATCAGTACTTGTAGAATCAAAAGAAGTTAAACAACGATTGATAGAAGATTATACTTCCTTGGTTAGATTATCTGATGTAGATGAATACAATCAGAAATTTAACGTAGAAACAGGCAATAGTTTAACTAAATTTTCTTAAAAGGAGCGATTACGACAGCATGAAAGTAATTAATACAAATAATGCGCCCGAAGCTTTAGGGCCATATTCACACGCAACTGAAATCAATGGTTTGTTATTCACATCGGGACAAATCCCATTAAATACTGACGGTCAAATCGTTAGTGATGATGTACAAGAACAAACACGACAAGTTTTAGAAAATTTAAAAGTTGTACTAGATGCAGCTGATTCAAGCATTGAATCAGTCGTTAAAGCTACAATCTTTATTAAAGATATGAATGAATTTCAAAAAATAAATGAAATCTATGGTGAGTATTTTGATGCACATCAACCTGCGAGAAGTTGTGTTGAAGTTGCACGCTTACCTAAAGATGTGAAAGTTGAAATTGAATTAATTGCTAAAGTGAAGTAAGGATTTATAATTCTCATTAATTTTGTTATGCTTCTTTACAAAGAGACAAACTAGGGGGGCTCACTACATGAAAGTGACAGATGTAAGACTTAGAAAGATAGACACAGATGGAAGAATGAAAGCGCTCGTATCAATTACTTTAGACGAATCATTTGTGGTACATGATTTAAGAGTAATTGAAGGCAACTCAGGTCTTTTCGTCGCAATGCCAAGTAAACGTACACCAGATGGTGAATTCCGTGACATCGCGCATCCAATTAACTCAGAAATGAGACAAGAAATTCAAGATGCAGTGATGAAAGTCTATGAAGAAACAGACGAAGTTATTCCTGACAGAAATGCACAGTCATCAAATGATGAAGAGAATAATGACGAAGCATAAAAGATTTGAAACGATTAAAATGAGATAAAAATATAAATTAATCAAGCAGTTATACTGACTATTTAATAAATCAGTATAACTGCTTTTTTTATTGGTCGAACACATATTAAGATGAATTATTGGAAAGCTATAAATAGAAATGTAGTCATAAAATATACTATAGTTTTTAATTTTAGTGATTTAATAGTGACAAAAATATATTAAATTACAACTTTTCGTAAGTGTACGATTAATTTTAAAAAATGAAATTATAATGATATAACAGCATGTAATGACTCATTTAACGGGAATTAAAAGAATATAAGTTGTGTGAATATAAAAGCATATGTGATTTAAAATATTGCTGTTATGTGACATTAGTTGTTTGAGTCTTGAAACTAATACTTACGTTAAATTATAATAATACTGAAGTGTATATTTTAATGGAGGGTTAGCGTTCATGCAAAGACATGCAATAGTACTGGCAGCAGGTAAGGGTACGCGTATGAAATCACAGAAATACAAAGTCTTACACGAAGTTGCAGGTAAATCAATGATTGAACATGTTGTTGATAATGTAAAACATTCTGGCGTTGAAACAATAATAACAGTTGTAGGACATGGCGCAGATAGTGTAAAAGAAGCATTAGGCGAACAATCGCTATATAGTTTCCAAGAAGAACAATTAGGTACTGCTCATGCTGTTAGAATGGCAGAAGAACATATAGGTACTCAAGAAGGGACAACATTAGTTGTTTGTGGTGATACACCATTAGTGACTGCAGAAACATTAAAATCTTTAATTGAACATCATGAGCAAAGTCACGCTCAAGCTACAGTGTTGTCAGCAACTGCGCCTAATCCTTTTGGATATGGACGTATTGTAAGAAATGACAGCGAAGCATTAACAAAAATTGTAGAACAAAAAGATGCAACAGCTGAAGAACAACAAATTAACGAAATTAGTTCAGGGATATTTGCTTTTGATAACGCAACGTTGTTCGCCAAGTTAGCAAATGTAAACAATGATAATGCACAAGGAGAATATTACTTACCAGAAGTATTATCATTAATACTTAACGAAAATGGTAAAGTTGAAATTTATCATACAGATGATTTTGATGAAATCATGGGTGTTAATGATCGTGTTATGCTAAGTGTCGCTGAACAAGCGATGAGAACACGTATAAACGAACAACATATGCGCGACGGTGTTACAATCATTGATCCACAAACTACATACATTGGTAAAGATGTAAAAATAGGACAAGATACAACAATCGAACCTGGCGTTAAATTAACTGGTAAAACTGTTATAGGTTCTAATGTTATAGTAGGCCAGCACTCAGAAATAGCTGACAGTAGTATTGGTAACGGTGTGAACATTAAACAATCAGTGATTAACGAATCTAAGGTCGCCGACGAGGTTAATATTGGGCCTTTTGCGCAACTAAGACCTGGTTCGGACCTTGGTAATAAAGTTAAAGTAGGTAACTTTGTAGAAGTGAAAAAATCAGTCGTTAAAGATGGTTCAAAACTTCCACACTTAAGTTACATTGGTGATGCTGAAATTGGTGAACGTTCAAACGTTGGTTGCGGTTCTATTACAGTTAATTACGATGGTAAGAATAAATTTAAGACAACAATAGGTAATGATGCATTTATAGGATGTAATACTAATCTTGTTGCCCCTGTTACAGTAGGCGATTTTGCATTTATTGCTGCAGGTTCAACAATAACAGACGATGTACCTAACAACAGTTTGGCATTAGCGAGAGAAAGACAAACGACTAAAGAAGGCTATTTTAATAATAAATAAAGAGTGAACTTTTAGACAAACATGCTTTGACTGTTAAAATCAGGATACAGACTTTTATCAGCTTAAAAAGAAGTTTCGTATTGTCTATTTATTTAAACATATGGAAGTAATTAATTGGAGGACTATAAATGTTAAACAATGAATATAAAAATTCTGCTTTAAAAATATTTTCTTTAAAGGGTAATGAACCTTTAGCTCAACAAGTAGCAGATAGCGTGGGTATTGAACTAGGAAAATGTTCTGTTAAACGTTTTAGCGATGGAGAAATTCAAATCAATATTGAAGAAAGTATACGTGGTTGTGACGTCTTTATTATCCAACCAACTTCTAATCCAGTTAACTTACACTTAATGGAATTATTAATTATGATCGATGCATGTAAACGTGCTTCAGCTTCGACGATAAATATTGTAGTTCCATATTATGGATATGCTAGACAAGATAGAAAAGCACGTAGCCGTGAACCAATTACTGCAAAATTAGTTGCTAACTTAATCGAAACAGCTGGTGCCGATCGCATGATAGCTTTAGATTTACATGCGCCACAAATTCAAGGCTTTTTCGACATTCCTATCGACCATTTAATGGGTGTGCCAATCTTAGCTGATTACTTCCAAAATGAAGCAGATATTAATCCAGAGGAATGTGTTGTCGTTTCACCAGACCATGGTGGTGTGACTAGAGCACGTAAATTAGCAGATATATTAAAAACTCCAATTGCAATCATTGATAAGCGTAGACCAAAACCAAATGTTGCAGAGGTAATGAACATTGTTGGTGAAATTGACGGACGCACAGCAATTATTATAGATGACATCATTGATACTGCAGGAACAATTACATTAGCTGCACAGGCATTAAAAGATAAAGGTGCAAAAGAAGTTTATGCTTGTTGTACGCACCCAGTATTATCGGGTCCTGCCAGAGAGCGTATCGAAAATTCAGCAATTAAAGAGTTAGTTGTTACTAATTCTATTCAACTCGAAGATAGTCGCAAACCTAAAAACACTAAAGAATTGTCAGTAGCAGGCTTGTTAGCTCAAGCAATTATTCGTGTCTACGAGCGTGAATCAGTTAGTGTGCTGTTTGACTAATTAATCACAAAAAGGTATAATATGCCTATTCGTGTAAAAACGAATAAATAAACACTTACAAGCAACTAAAATGTTGATGGGTAAGTGAGGAGCTCTATTATAGAGCAATTATGAAAGGTGGAAATGAGCATGGCTTCATTAAAGTCAGTCATTCGTCAAGGGAAACAAACACGTTCAGATTTAAAAACATTAAGAAATTCTGGTAAAGTACCTGCAATCGTATACGGTTACAGTACTAAAAATACTTCAGTTAAAGTTGACGAAGTAGAATTTATTAAAGTTATCCGTGAAGTTGGACGTAACGGTGTAATCGAATTAGCTGTAGGTTCTAAAACTATTAAAGTAATGGTTTCAGACTACCAATTCGATCCACTTAAAAACCAAATCACTCATATTGACTTCTTAGCTATCAACATGAGTGAAGAACGTACTGTTGAAGTACCAGTTCAATTAATCGGTGAAGCTGCAGGAGCTAAAGAAGGTGGCGTTGTTGAACAACCACTATTCGACCTAGAAGTAACTGCTACGCCTGACAACATCCCAGAATCAATCGAAGTAGACATTACTGAATTAGAAGTAAATGACAGTATCTCAGTAAGTGATCTTAAAACTACTGGTGACTTCACAATCGAAAACGACGAAAACGATTCAGTCGTAACTGTAGTTCCTCCAACTGAAGAACCTACAGAAGAAGAAATCGAAGCAATGGAAGGCGAATCAGCTACTGAAGAACCTGAAGTTGTTGGTGAAGACAAAGAAGATCAAGACAGCGAAAACGAAGAAGAGTCAGAAGACAAAGAATAATATTTGTTCGGACGATTGTTTCCTAAATTTTAAATTTAAAAGCACCGTGCTTATTTGCTTAAGCAGGTGCTTTTTTATGTTAATATAATGAATGATATGAAAAATACAAGATGCGAGTTGATTTGCTTTTCGTTAGTATGATCAATACTCGCACAATATATAAATGGTAATTAATGGAGGAAACAAGAATGAAATGTATTGTTGGCCTTGGAAATATAGGTAAACGTTTCGAATCTACGCGACACAATATTGGATTTGAAGTGATAGATTATATTTTAGACCGTAACAATTTTTCTTTAGATAAGCAGAAATTTAAAGGCGCATATACGATTGAGCGTCTTAACCAAGAAAAAGTTATGTTTATAGAACCCTTAACACTGATGAATCTATCTGGCGAAGCCGTGGCACCTTTAATGAATTATTATGATATAGATGTAGATGATTTAATCGTGCTATATGATGACTTAGACTTACCTCAAGGTGAGATAAGATTAAGACAAAAAGGGAGTGCCGGTGGTCATAATGGTATGAAATCTATCATTAAAATGTTAGGCACGGATCAATTCAAAAGAATTCGTATTGGAGTGGATAGACCAAGTGGTGGTATGTCTGTTCCAGATTACGTATTACAAAAATTTTCAAAACAAGAAATGGTTACTATGGAAAAAGTTATCGAACATTCAGCTCGCGCTGTGGAATCTTATATAGAAACTTCACGTTTCGACCAAGTGATGAATGAATACAATGGTGATGTCAATTGAAATCAATAATTACAGATTATATAAATAAAGATAAACGTTATCAAGAATTAAACGAAGTATTTGGGAAAGACAATATTTTAGTTACAGGCTTGTCTGCTGCGGCAAAAGCAACGATTATTGCAGAGAAATATTTAGAAAGTAAGCAACAATTACTCGTTGTTACGAATAATTTATATCAAGCAGATAAACTAGAAGCGGATATATTACAATTTGTAGATGCGAATGATGTTTATAAATATCCGATGCAAGATATTATGACGGAAGAATTTTCTACGCAAAGCCCTCAATTTATGAGTGAACGTATACGTACATTAACGGCACTATCTCAAAATGAGAGAGGCTTATTTATCGTGCCGTTAAATGGCTTGAAAAAATGGTTAACGCCTGTCGAATTATGGCAATCTCATCAAATTACTTTGTCTGTAGGTGAAGACATAGATGTAGATGACTTACTAACTAAATTAGTCAATATGGGCTATAGACGCGAAAGCGTTGTGTCGCATATCGGTGAATTTTCATTACGTGGTGGCATTATTGATATTTATCCATTAATAGGCGAACCAGTAAGAATTGAATTGTTTGATACTGAAATCGATTCTATTAGAAATTTTGATGTGGAATCACAAAGATCTAACGATAATATGCAAGAAATTAGTATTACGACAGCTAGTGATTATATTATTACAGACGATGTTATTAAACATACAAAGGAAAAACTTACTGAAGCATATCAAGAAACGCGTCCGAAAATTGATAAATCCGTACGTAATGATATTAAAGAAACATACGATAGCTTTAAACTATTTGAAACATCATTATTTGACCATCAAGTAATGAGAAGATTAGTTGCGTTTATGTATGAACAACCTGCAACAATAATAGATTACTTCCAAAACGATGCCATCGTAGCAGTAGATGAATATAATAGAATTAAAGAAACTGAAGAAACTTTAACGACTGAAGTCGATGACTTTATGCAAAACTTAATCGAAAGCGGTAAGGGATTTATCGGTCAAAGTTTCCTAGATTATCAAAATTTTGAAACATTGCTAAAAAAACATCCAGTTGCATATTTCACATTATTTACGGCAACAATGTCAGTGAAACTGCAAGAAATCATTAAATTCTCTTGTAAACCAGTGCAACAATTTTACGGACAATACGATATTATGCGTTCAGAATTTCAACGTTATATTGCTAATGACTATACGATAGTCGTTTTAGCTGAAACGGAAACAAAAAAAGAACGTATTCAATCTATGTTGAATGAAATGCATATTCCAACGTTCGTGGATGTTGCAGAAAACGAAATTCAGGGCGGACGTGCCATTATTACAGAAGGAAGTTTGTCTGAAGGTTTCGAACTACCATATATGCAACTTGTCGTTGTTACAGAACGAGAATTATTTAAATCACAACAAAAGAAAAAGCGCAAACAACAAAAAACAATGACGAATGCCGAAAAAATAAAATCCTATCAAGACTTAAAAGTTGGAGATTATGTCGTACACGTGCATCACGGTGTCGGTAGATATTTAGGAGTCGAAACATTAGAAGTTGCGGGCGTACACAAAGATTATATTAAGTTGCAATATAAAGGGACTGACCAGCTATTTGTACCCGTAGATCAAATGGATCAAGTCCAAAAATATGTCGCGTCCGAAGACAAGATGCCAAAGCTTAATAAATTAGGTGGCACTGAATGGAAGAAGACAAAGGCTAAAGTACAACAAAGCGTTGAGGACATTGCTGACGAATTAATAGAATTATACAAAGAGCGTGAAATGTCTGTAGGATATCAATATGGACCTGATAGTGCAGAACAAAACGACTTCGAATTAGATTTCCCATACGAATTAACACCCGATCAAGCGAAATCGATTACTGAAATTAAAGGTGATATGGAACAACAAAAACCGATGGATAGATTGCTTTGTGGTGATGTGGGTTACGGTAAAACGGAGGTCGCTGTCCGCGCAGCATTTAAGGCAGTATTAGAAGGAAAGCAAGTGGCATTCTTAGTACCGACGACGATTCTAGCGCAACAACACTACGAAACGTTAATTGAACGTATGCAAGATTTCCCTATTGATATTGAATTAATTAGCCGCTTTAGAACGACTAAAGAAATTAAAGAAGTAAAAGAAGGCTTAAAGTCAGGTAAAGTTGATATCGTAGTGGGTACTCATAAATTACTTGGTAAAGATATAGTTTATAAAGATTTAGGGTTATTAATCGTCGATGAAGAACAGCGCTTTGGTGTTAGACATAAAGAACGTATTAAATCGTTAAAAACTAATGTCGACGTACTGACATTAACTGCGACACCAATTCCAAGAACATTGCATATGAGTATGCTAGGCGTGCGTGATTTATCGGTTATTGAAACGCCGCCAGAAAATAGGTTCCCTGTACAAACTTATGTCTTAGAACAAAATTCTAATTTCATAAAAGAAGCATTAGAGCGTGAATTATCTAGAGATGGACAAGTATTTTACTTATATAATAAAGTACAGTCTATTTATGAAAAACGTGAGCAATTACAAATGTTAATGCCGGATGCTTCTATAGGTGTTGCACATGGGCAAATGACCGAACGAGATTTAGAGGAAACAATGATTGGTTTTATTAACCATGAATATGACATTCTTGTAACGACAACCATTATCGAAACAGGTGTAGATGTACCCAATGCTAACACGCTTATAATTGAAGAAGCGGATCGCTTTGGGCTTAGTCAGTTATACCAATTAAGAGGTAGAGTTGGACGTTCTAGTCGTATTGGTTATGCTTATTTCCTTCATCCAGCTAATAAAGTACTTACTGAAACGGCAGAAGATAGATTACAAGCGATAAAAGAATTTACCGAACTAGGTTCTGGTTTCAAAATAGCAATGCGTGACTTGAATATACGTGGTGCAGGTAATCTACTAGGTAAACAGCAACACGGATTTATTGACTCAGTCGGTTTCGATTTATATTCTCAAATGTTAGAAGAAGCGGTTAATGAAAAACGAGGCATCGCCCCTGAACAAAATGATGCGCCAGAAGTGGAAATAGAATTGAATATTGATGCTTATTTACCAGCAGAATACATTCAAAACGAACAAGCTAAAATAGAAATTTATAAAAAACTTAGAAAAATCGAAAATGAAACACAACTGATGGATATTAAGGATGAACTTATCGATCGTTTCAATGAATACCCAGCTGAAGTGGAACGTCTGTTAGATATGATGGAAGTCAAAATACATGCTTTACATGCAGGTGTGACGTTAATTAAAGATAAAGGTAAAACAGTAGAAATTTTCCTATCTGAAAAAGGTACTGAAGACATCGATGGGGAAGCATTGTTTAAACAAACCCAACCATTAGGGCGTGCAATGAAAGTTGGCGTTCAAGATGGTAAAATGAAAGTAACATTAACCAAATCAAAACAATGGTTTGAAAATCTTAAGTTTTTAGCGAAATGCTTGGAAGAAAGTATGGTAATTAAGGATGAAGTCTAAGTCTACTACGGCATTTAATGGTGTCATTGTACTGACAATAGCGTTAATCGTCGTAAAAATTTTAAGTGCTATTTATCGCGTACCGTATCAAAATGTTCTGGGTGATTCAGGTTTATATGCGTATCAACAAATATATCCAATAGTAGCATTAGGTGTAATCTTATCGATGAACGCTATACCTAGTGCACTAACCCAAACATTTGGTACTGGACGTAATGATGCCAAATTTGCTTCGGTATTAATCAAATTACAATATGTGTGCATTGCCTTTTTCTTAATATTATTTATATGTGCAAAATGGATAGCACAATTTATGGGTGATACAAATTTAGCACCAATGATTAGTGCTGCAAGTGTCAGCTTTCTATTTTTTAGTACATTAGGTGTGTTAAGAGGCTACTATCAAAGTAAGCAAGAAATGAATATTCCTGCGATTTCACAAGTAGTAGAACAATTTGTGCGTGTTGTAATCATTATGATAGCCATTGCTTTGTTTGCATATCGAGATTGGTCGATTTATGCAGCTGGCACATTAGCTATTCTCGGTTCAGGATTTGGATTTTTAGCTTCTAGCCTTTACCTAACGTTGCATAAACCTTTTAGCATTTCGGAAAAGAATAAGGCAATAGAATGGAAAAAGTTAGCACTGGCAATAGTCGTCTTTGCTGTCAGTCAGCTTATTGTTATTTTATGGCAAGTCGTCGATAGTTTTACGGTTATTCATGCCCTTACATTGAATGGACTAGACTTTCAACAGGCGATTTCTAGTAAAGGTGTCTATGATAGAGGCGCATCATTTATTCAAATGGGTTTAATCGTTACGACTACATTTTGTTTCGTATTAATTCCGTTACTGACAGATGCTAAAAATAATAAACAAATTGTATTGATGAATCGTTATACTAACGCTTCATTAAAAATAACATTGCTTATTAGTACTGCAGCAGGTATAGGTCTAATTAACTTATTGCCGGTATTAAACAGAGTGTTTTTTGAAAATAATAGCGAGACGGTCACGCTTGCGGTATACATGTTAACGGTAATTTGTGTGTCTTTAATTATGATGGAAATGTCATTATTACAAGTAATGAATCAAGAAAAAATGATTTTTATTAGTTGTATTGTAGGTATAATAATTAAGGCTTGTCTCAATATTTTACTTATACCACATCTACAAATGCTGGGCGCTAGTATTGCAACGGTAGCCTCACTAGTCGTCACAGTCATAATTTTGCATGTAAATGTCAAAAAGTTTTACCAGTTATCAGGGCTACAAACGTTTATACTAAAATTGGTAGGCGCTATGGTATTAATGAGTATTGCAGTGCAATTCGTGTTGTGGATTATTCCAACTACCGGACGATTTACGGGTTTGATTGAATTATTACTTTCAGCTATGGCAGGCATTATTGTGATGGTCGGTGCTATAATATGGATGAATTTATTTAAATATAGAGAACTAAAACACCTACCACTAGGAGATAAGATTTATCATTTAAAGAGAGGTAAACATTAATGAGACATAAAATTACGATTGTTGGACTTGGTAACTATGGTTTGGATGAATTGCCGTTAGGGATTTACAAGTTTTTACAACAACAAACGATAGTCTATACACGTACGAAAGAACATCCTGTGATTAATGAGTTATCAGATTTGCTAACATTTTATAGCTTTGATGATATATATGAAGCAAATGATACTTTCGAAGCGGTGTATGAAGAGATTGTTCAACAATTAGTCTCTTTAGCACAAGAACAAGAGGTCGTATATGCAGTTCCGGGTCACCCACGAGTAGCCGAAACAACAACTACGCTGTTATTAGATTACGCACAAAAGCACGCGGATTTAGAAGTAGAAGTTTTAGGTGGTAAAAGTTTTATTGATGATGTTTTCGAAGCCGTGGCAATAGACCCAAATGATGGTTTCACTCTACTAGATGCAACATCACTTGTGGCTGAACAATTAAATAAACGTAATCATGTGCTAGTTACTCAAGTATATAGTTCGATGGTTGCTGGTGATTTAAAGGTAACGTTAATGGAAATATATCAAGATGATCATGAAGTTTATATCGTGAATGGTGCACGCGGCAAAAATGCTCAAGTTATTGCAACGCCTCTTTATGAATTAGATCACCACATAGATGGTTTTACTAATTTATCAAGTGTGTTAATACCGAAAGATACGGAAAGTGAACATTATTACAGTGACTTTAAATATGCTACCGATATTATAGATAGACTAGTGGATGATAATGATGGTTGCCCATGGGATAGAACACAAACGCATGATTCATTAAAACGCTATTTATTAGAAGAGTCATTCGAATTATTTGAAGCGATTGATAACGAAGATGACTGGCATATGATAGAAGAGCTAGGAGACATTTTATTACAAGTACTTTTACATGCAAGTATTGGTAAAAAAGAAGGTTATTTCGATATAAATGAAATCGTTTATAGCTTAGTAGATAAAATGATTCGTAGACATCCACATATTTTCGGTGATCAAGAAGCGGAAAATATAGAAGACCTTAATGCTATATGGGCAGATGCTAAGGCACAAGAAGGCAAAAAAGAACGTGTTAAATTTGAGAAAGTATTTGCGCAATATTTCTTGAAAATGTATGATAAAACAAAAAATATGACGTTAGATGAAGAAGCGTTAAGACGCTTTTTAGAACAAGGAGGAGAAAACGATGAGACTAGATAAATATCTCAAAGTTTCTAGATTAGTAAAACGTCGTACTTTAGCAAAAGAAATTAGTGATCAAGGTCGCATTTCAGTTAATGGAGCTACGGCAAAAGCAGGCACAGATGTTAAAGTTGATGACGAACTGATAATTAAATTTGGTCAAAAAGTAATTACGATAAAAGTTACTGGTTTAAGTGAACATGCCACAAAAGAAAATGCTAAAGGCATGTATGAGCTAGTAAAAGAAGAGAAAATAAGTGAATCATAACAAGGAGGTGGCAAGCTATGAGTAAAAAAGTTGAAAATATAGGCAATACTTTCACTTCTGCTGAAAATAAGAAGAAGCAGCAACAACGTATGAGACGTAAAGTTGTACGTAAAAGAGTTACTTTATTTGGCGGTATATTAGTCGCGATTATTATCATTCTTTCAATCATGCTTGTCACACAAATGAAAAGCAATGACGAAGCAACTGTAGAAAGACAACATAAAGAGCAAAAATATCAAAAGCAACAAGATGAAGAATTAGCATTAAAAGAAGAACTCAATAACTTAAACAGTAAAGATTATATAGAAAAAGTTGCCCGAGATGATTATTATTTGAGTAACGATGGAGAGGTAATATTTAAACTGCCGGGAGACAAGTCAAAACAGCAAGAAAAAGGATCCAAACAAGATAAATAAAGATTTTTTTATTTAATTCAAATACTATTGTTAAATTGAGCGAACAGGAATATAATAAGGTTAAAATCGAATCAAATCGGGAGGATTTATTTACAATATGTCAATCGAAGTAGGAAATAAGCTTAAAGGTAAAGTCACTGGTATTAAAAAGTTTGGCGCATTCGTTGAGCTACCAGAGGGGAAAAGTGGCTTAGTTCACATAAGTGAAGTGGCAGATAACTATGTTGAAAACGTAGAAGATCATCTATCTGTAGGGGATGAAGTTGAAGTTAAAGTACTTACAATCGCTGATGATGGCAAAATCAGCCTCTCTATTAAGAAAGCAAAAGACCAACCTCGTAAACCTCAAAATAAACCGAGTCATAAACAAGCTCAAGCAAAACCAGAAGATTTTGAGAAAAAACTAAATAACTTCTTAAAAGATAGCGAAGACAAACTAACATCTATTAAACGTCAAACTGAGTCTAGACGCGGTGGACGCGGAGCTAGACGTTAATATAAATTTTTAGTCTACAATATAGGTTAAAGTTAATTGGGAAATTTACAGTTATCTTTAATGTTAACAATCACAGACTGTTTCTTGATTGAAGGAAACAGTCTATTTTTATTGAAAAATCCAGTATAACTAAAGTGAACGGATTTGTCGTGAAAGTTGTTGTGAGGAGGGATGAATATTGGAAGTGAATACAACTGAGTGGGATGACAACAGTCATATCGTTTTAGCGGTATCCACAGGTATCGATAGCATGGTATTACTACATTTATTAAGTAC
This sequence comes from Staphylococcus lloydii, assembly GCF_015775975.1. Taxonomy (NCBI): domain Bacteria; kingdom Bacillati; phylum Bacillota; class Bacilli; order Caryophanales; family Staphylococcaceae; genus Staphylococcus; species Staphylococcus lloydii. Next base: position 2,307,594 of record NZ_CP064056.1, on the reverse strand, counting down.
TACTTTAAAAGCCAGTTATAGAAAACTTACTTGTTTACACGTTAATCACGGATTAAGACATGCATCTAACGAAGAAGAACAATTTATTCAACAATATTGCAGAGATTTAAATATTCCCTTACATACTAAAACGTTGAATCTTAGCCATATCGTAGATGAAGGTAAAAGTATTGAAAACGAAGCACGACTTTTACGTTATGATTGGTTTGATAAGCAAATGAAGGCATTAGGCGGTGATGTATTATTAACTGCGCATCATCAAGATGATCAAATCGAAACGATTTTTTATCGACTTATGACTGGCAAATCGACGCGTAGTAGTTTAGGTATCGCTGATGTGAGTTGGAGAGAGGGCTACAAGATTGTACGTCCATTACTCAATGTGTCAAAACAATATATTCACCAATATCAAACTCAATATCAGGTGCCATTTTATGAGGATGAAACAAATCATCAAAATGACTATGTCCGTAATGATATTCGAAATCGCATACTGCCAGCAATTGAACAAAATGCTCAACTTAACGCGCAACAATTGCTAAAATTGAAAGTATGGCATGATGAGCAATTACTACATCTACAAAAAAGGGCACAAGCATTTTTACAAATTAGCAGTAATGATGATTTAACGTCACCGTTGTATATTTCAAGGTCTGAATTTAATGCCTTAGACTATTCTTTACAAATAACGGTGCTCGACGAGGCTTTGAAGAATTTGCACACTGGATTAGCATTTTCGGAAAAAACTTATAACGATTGGTTGCGTCAATTAAGTGAAAACGTTAGCCAATCAATATTATATTCGTCGGAAAAATGGATAATTCATATTGCATATGATAAATTTATTGTAATGGCAAATTATAGCCAGCAATTAAATAATGTGACGATAACGGAACCAGACATGTACCAATTCGGACATTACAACATCGAGATAAATAAAGCAATGCCTCAACATCAATTCCCATTAACTGTACGAACGCGAAAAGACGGCGATAAGTTTAAGTTAAATGGTGTAGAAGGTCATAAAAAAGTAAGTAGATTGTTGATTGATCACAAAATTATAGCTAATGAACGCGAGCAATTACCTATAATTATCAATAATCAAAACGAAATTATTGCAGTTGGCACTTTATTTATAAAGGAAAGCTATAAGCAAGCAATGAAGATAAAAAATACGGGAGATGAACTTGGAAATGCATGATGACTTGAAGGAAGTTTTACTTACAGAAGAGGATATACAATCAATTTGTAAAGATTTAGGGAAGCAACTTACACAAGATTATCAAGGTAAACCACTTGTTTGTATTGGTATCTTAAAGGGTTCAATTATGTTTATGACTGACTTAATTAAACGAATTGATACGCATTTATCAATCGATTTTATGGACGTATCAAGCTATCACGGTGGGACAGAATCTACTGGAGAAGTACAAATTTTAAAAGACTTGAGTTCTTCAATTGAAGGTAAAGATGTATTGATTATCGAAGATATTCTTGAAACAGGAACAACATTAAAATCAATCACTGAACTGTTGGAATCTCGTCGTGTTAATTCATTAGAAATTGTGACGTTATTGGATAAACCAAATCGTCGTAAAGCGAATATCGAGGCGAAATATGTAGGTGAAAAGATACCAGATGAATTTGTAGTTGGATATGGTTTAGATTACAAAGAACTTTATCGTAACTTACCTTACATCGGTACTTTAAAACCAGAAATTTACTCAAATTAAAGCAAGACAATTTAACCTTTAATGATGTTGTTATATACTGGATATTCAGCCCTTGATAAAATTAAATTTTAGGGCATGAAATAATTAAGAGTATTACATATATTATGGGAATTATTTGTTTAAATATTAGAATATAAAAAAAGTAAAGTAGCAAGGGTTGTAAGCGCAACACTAAAGTTGAAATACTAGCCTTTAAATGTACTATTGTGTTACAATTTTTGTTAGTTTTATTATTGAAGTAGGAGGAAATGACGCATGCAGAAAGCCTTTCGCAATGTGCTAGTAATCGCAATCATTGGCGTTATAATTTTCGGTTTATTTTCATGGCTGAATGGAAATGGCAATATGCCGAAAAAGCTTACTTATAATCAATTTGTGAAACAACTTGATAAAGGTGAGTTAAAATCACTAAAAATACAACCAGAGCAAAATGTTTATATGGTGAGTGGTAAAACCGATAAAGGTGAAGATTATTCTTCAACTATTCTATATAACAACAATAAAGAGTTAGAAAAAATTACAGATACAGCACAAAAACAACATGATCTAAAATTTACAGTTAAAGAAGAAGAAAAACAAAGCGTATTCGTAAGTATATTAACTACATTAATTCCAGTATTAATTATCGCGTTATTGTTTATATTCTTCTTAAGCCAAGCACAAGGTGGCGGCGGTGGCGGTCGTATGATGAACTTTGGTAAATCCAAAGCTAAAATGTACGACAGTCAGAAAAAACGTGTTCGCTTCTCTGATGTAGCTGGTGCAGACGAAGAAAAGCAAGAACTTATCGAAATTGTGGACTTCTTAAAAGATAACAAGCAATTTAAACAAATGGGTTCACGTATCCCTAAAGGGGTGCTATTAGTAGGACCTCCAGGTACAGGTAAAACTTTATTAGCCCGTGCCGTTGCTGGTGAAGCAGGTACACCATTCTTCTCAATTAGTGGTTCAGACTTTGTTGAGATGTTCGTTGGTGTTGGTGCGAGCCGTGTGCGTGACTTATTCGAAAATGCTAAGAAAAATGCACCATGTATCATATTCATAGATGAAATTGATGCAGTTGGACGTCAACGTGGTGCAGGTGTTGGTGGCGGTCACGATGAACGTGAACAAACGTTAAACCAATTACTAGTTGAAATGGATGGCTTTGGTGAAAATGAAGGTATCATTATGATTGCCGCTACAAACAGACCAGACATCCTTGACCCAGCATTATTACGTCCTGGACGTTTCGACCGACAAATACAAGTTGGTCGCCCTGATGTAAAAGGACGTGAAGCAATTCTGCATGTTCACGCTAAAAATAAACCTCTTGATGATACAGTGGATTTACAAGCAATTTCTCAAAGAACACCTGGCTTCTCCGGTGCAGATTTGGAAAACTTATTAAACGAAGCTTCATTAATTGCTGTACGTGAAGGTAAGAAAAAAATCGACATGCGTGATATTGAAGAAGCAACAGACCGCGTAATCGCTGGTCCGGCTAAAAAATCACGTGTTATTTCCGAAAAAGAACGAAATATCGTTGCGCACCACGAAGCAGGACATACGATTATTGGTATGGTGTTAGACGAAGCTGAAGTTGTTCATAAGGTTACTATTGTACCCCGTGGACAAGCTGGCGGTTATGCGATGATGTTACCTAAGCAAGATCGCTTCTTAATGACTGAACCAGAGCTATTAGATAAAATTTGTGGTTTACTCGGTGGCCGTGTTTCTGAAGATATTAACTTCAATGAAGTATCAACAGGTGCATCAAATGACTTTGAACGTGCTACACAAATTGCACGTAAGATGGTTACTGAATACGGTATGAGTGAAAAACTTGGACCATTACAATTCTCTAGTGGTAGTGGAGGACAAGTGTTCTTAGGTAAAGATATGCAAGGCGAAACAGAATATTCTGGCCAAATTGCATATGAAATCGATAAAGAAGTTCAACGCATAGTGAAAGAACAATATGCACGTGCGAAAGAAATCTTATTAGAACACAAATCACAATTAGAATTAATTGCGAAAACACTACTTACTGAAGAAACATTGGTTGCTGAACAAATTAGATCATTATTCTACGATGGTGTTTTACCAGAAGTTAATTATGACGATGCGAAAGTTGCTAACGAAGAAGATTCTGATTTCCAAGAAGGAAAATATGGTAAATCTTATGACGACATTCGCAAAGAACAACATGAATTAACAAACAAAGATAACCAAGGTAATAGTGATTCTAACGACAGCGAAGAAAGCGGTAGTGATGATCAAGACCAAAGTGATGAACAAACTGGTCATGAACAAGCACCGAACATAGATAAACCAAGCAATCCAAGTGATCCTAACGATCCAAGTAATAGAAATTAATTTAAAAATTACTCCTTTTCTGCTAATGATTGAATAGTAGAAAAGGAGTTTTTGTTTTTATATGAAACATTGGTTAGCTGCAAACAAATAGATGGCAATTTTATTTATAAGCTATTACAATATATTGAATGTAAAATTAAAGTGATTGTACGAAACATTAAAACAAATAATAAACTTTCACAATAAAGGAGAAATAAAAATGACAAAAGATTATATTGTTAAAGCTCTAGCATTTGATGGACAAATTAGAGCTTATAGTGCATTAACAACTGAAACAGTGCAAGAAGCACAAACTAGACACTATACTTGGCCGACTGCGTCTGCTGCATTAGGTCGTACAATGACAGCGACAGTTATGATGGGCGCAATGTTAAAAGGCGACCAAAAATTAACAGTTACGCTTGATGGGCAAGGGCCAATTGGAAAAGTAATCGCTGATGCGGATGCTAAAGGAAACGTTAGAGGATATGTGACTAACCCACAAACACATTTTCCATTAAATGACATTGGTAAATTAGATGTTAGTAGAGCTGTCGGTACAAATGGTTCATTAACAGTTGTGAAAGATGTAGGTATGAAAGATTACTTCTCAGGTTCAAGTCCGATTGTGTCTGGTGAAGTAGGTGACGATTTCACATACTACTTCGCAAAAAGTGAACAAGTACCTTCTTCTGTCGGCTTAGGTGTATTAGTTAATCCAGACAACTCTATAAAAGCGTCTGGCGGTTTTATTATTCAAGTTATGCCAGGAGCTAAAGACGAAACAATTACAAAATTAGAAGATGCTATAAATAATATGACACCTGTTTCTAAATTAATCGACCAAGGTTTATCACCAGAAGAATTATTATATGAAGTTTTAGGTGAAGATAATGTTCAAATTTTGGAAGAATTACCTACTCAATTTGAATGTAATTGCGGACATGATAAATTCTTAAATGCAATTAAAGGTTTAGGAGAAGCTGAAATCAACAGTATGATTGAAGAAGACCACGGTGCAGAAGCTGAATGTCATTTCTGCCGTAATAAATATGAATATAGTGAAGCAGAACTACAAGCGTTAATTCAAAGCTAAAATTCATTCAAAAATATTAAAATTAAATAATAATTTAGCACTACAGTAGGTTAAAGTTGTATTTGCTGAAAAATCTGATAAAATAGAAATATATCCGAGAAAATAAGTAAGTTTTAACTTTTATAAATAAAGGAGCGTTTCTTATGACAAACAATCGTTTTGAAAACATTGTAGATGTAATCGGCAATACACCTGTAGTTAAATTAAATAGAGTAGTAGATGAAGATGCAGCTGATATCTATGTTAAACTTGAATATCAAAATCCAGGCGGCTCAGTAAAAGACCGTATCGCGTTAGGTATGATTGAACAAGCTGAAAAAGATGGCAAAATTAAACCAGGCGACACTATTGTAGAACCAACAAGTGGTAATACTGGTATTGGTCTAGCTTTCGTATGTGCAGCTAAAGGTTATAACGCTGTATTTACTATGCCGGAAACAATGAGTCAAGAGCGTCGTAACTTGTTAAAAGCCTATGGTGCAGAAGTTGTACTTACACCTGGATCAGAAGCAATGAAAGGCGCTATTAAAAAAGCTAAAGAATTAAAAGAAGAACATGGTTACTTCGAACCACAACAATTCGAAAACCCAGCTAACCCTCGTATCCACGAATTAACTACGGGTCCAGAATTAGTTAAACAATTCGAAGGCAAAACGATTGATGCATTCTTAGCTGGTGTAGGTACTGGCGGAACTTTAACTGGCGTTGGTAAAGTCCTTAAAGAAAAATACCCTGAAATCCAATTAGTAGCTATCGAACCAGAAGATTCACCTGTTTTAAGTGGTGGAGAACCTGGACCTCACAAATTACAAGGTTTAGGTGCAGGCTTTGTACCTGATACGTTAGACACAGAAGTTTACGACGACATTATTAAAGTGGGTAATGAAACTGCAATGGATATGTCTCGTAAGGTTGCTAAAGAAGAAGGTATCTTAGGTGGAATTTCTTCAGGTGCTGCGATTCATGCTGCGATTCAAAAAGCTAAAGAATTAGGTAAAGGTAAAACTGTCGTTACAGTATTACCAAGTAATGGTGAACGTTACTTATCAACACCATTATATTCTTTCGAGTAATATAATAATCAATATAGATTTTAACCGGACACTTCCAATAAAGTGTTCGGTTTTTTATTTATATAAATACATTACATAGCTGTAAATTTATAAGTATTTCATACTGAAAAAATGAATGAATCGCGTTATCATAAGTATAATAATGTTTCATTTAGTTAGTAAATTTCTATGAATGAAAGGAAGAGCACTGTGAGTCATACTAAAATCATGGGTATTCTAAACGTAACACCAGATTCTTTTTCAGATGGGGGACAATTTAATAAAGTAGAAACAGCGATGAAACGTGTCGAGGCGATGATTGACGAAGGTGTAGATATCGTTGATGTTGGCGGTGTTTCGACGAGACCTGGTCATGAAGAAGTTTCTATAGAAGAGGAAATAGATAGAGTTATTCCTGTTATCAAAGCATTGATGCGTTATGATGTTCAATTATCAGTCGATACTTTTAGAAGTGAAGTCGCTGAAGCAGCTATACAAGCAGGCGCTACAATGATAAACGATCAATGGGCAGGCTTATATGATGGTAAAATGATTGATATTGTTGCAAAATATGAATGTGAAATTGTATTAATGCACAATGGCGATGGCCAAAGAAATGAGCCTGTAATGGATGAAATGTTGGTATATTTATTAAAACAAGCAAATAAAGCCGAGATGGCAGGTATACCAAAACATAAAATATGGATCGACCCAGGTATTGGATTTGCTAAAACACGCCAAGAAGAACAAGAAGTAATGGCTAGGTTAGACGAATTAGTAGCTACAGAATATCCAGTGTTATTAGCTACAAGTAGAAAACGATTCGTTAAAGAAATGATTGGTCAAAATACTGCGCCAACTGAACGGGACGAAGCAACAGCTGCTACAACTGCATATGGTATAATGAAAGGCATTAGCGGCGTAAGAGTTCATAATGTCGGATTAAATGTACGTATTGGTCAAAGTATGGATTTTTTAAAGGAGAATGAAGATGAGCGACACGATTTTTCTTAAAGGCTTAAAGTTTTATGGATATCATGGTGCATTACCTGAAGAAAATAAAATAGGTCAAATCTTTATTGTAGATATTACATTGAGTGTAGATTTAAAAGATGCTGGTGAATCCGATGATGTATCAGACACAGTACATTACGGAGAAGTCTTCGAAGAGGTTAAAGCTATTATGGAAGGTTCACCGGTGAACTTATTAGAGCATCTAGCTGAACGTATTGCAAAACGTATAAATTCACACTATAATCGTGTAATGGAAACTAAAGTGAGAATAACTAAAGAAAATCCTCCAATACAAGGTCATTATGACGGTGTAGGTATAGAAATCGTGAGGGGAAATCATTGATGAAAACGGCATATTTAGGTTTGGGTAGCAATGTAGGAGATAGATTAGAGCAATTAGAATCTGCTATAAAGATTTTGGATCAAGCTGATGGCGTACAAGTGTCACAAATATCGCCAGTTTATGAAACTGAACCAGTCGGTTACGTAGAGCAACCAAACTTTTTAAATTTATGTGTTGAAGTAAAGACAACACTTACACCACAACAATTGTTACAGCAATGCTTTTATACTGAACATCAACTACATCGTGTTAGAGATATTCGTTGGGGACCAAGAACGTTAGACGTAGATATACTACTGTATGAGAATGAAATTATTGAAGAAGAAAATTTGACAGTACCTCACCCAAGAATGAGGGAAAGAGCATTTGTTTTAACGCCTTTAAACGATATAGCGACAGATGTTGTTGAACCACACACGCAACTAAGTATCGGTGAGTTAGTTATACCTGATGATACAGTTAAGAAGTATAAAGCATAAGAGTCTAATACATAATGTTTGGAATCGAAGCTGTGGAAATATGTAATGCTTGCTCGATGATTGATGCGAGTAATGTTCCTTATTTAGAAACTAAAAAACATTATTGAACAGACTATACAAAATAAAGTAGAAATTGCTTTATTACATTGACATCGTCTAGTAGAATTAAATAGTAAAAAGTTGGCGCTATGGAAATATGTAAGTATAATTCAAGGTATCTAAATGGTATTCATCGTAATTGTATGGTGAGAAAGTAGTACGATTAAGCTGGAACAGTACAAAAAATGATAGTTATATTACAAGAATTCCAACTGAAAAAATGTTTAATGACAAAGTAGCACAACAAGCATAAAGGAGAGAAAGTTAATGTCAGAAGAAATGAATGACCAAATGCAGGTCCGCCGTCAAAAAATGCAAGAATTATACGATTTAGGTATCGATCCTTTTGGAAAAAGATTTGATCGCTCAGCTACAGCTGAAGGTCTACATGAAGAATGGGATCACTTATCTAAAGAAGAATTACATGAAAAAGAAGACGAAAGCAGCGTAGTAATTGCTGGTCGCCTAATGACTAAACGAGGTAAAGGTAAAGCTGGCTTCGCCCATGTACAAGACTTATCTGGTCAAATTCAAATATATGTAAGAAAAGATCAAATTGGAGAAGAACAATTTGATTTATGGAAAGGCACTGACCTAGGCGATATAGTTGGTGTTGAAGGTGTAATGTTCAAAACAAATACAGGTGAATTATCAGTAAAAGCTAATTCTTTCACTTTATTAACAAAAGCTTTAAGACCTTTACCAGATAAATTCCATGGCTTACAAGATATTGAGCAACGTTACCGTCAACGTTACTTAGATTTAATTACAAACCAAGATAGTACGCAAACATTTATTAATCGTAGTAAGATCTTACAAGAAATGCGTAACTACTTAAATAAAAAAGGATTCTTAGAAGTAGAAACACCAATGATGCACCAAATTGCTGGTGGTGCCGCAGCGAGACCATTCGTGACACATCACAATGCTCTAGATGCTACATTGTATATGCGTATTGCTATTGAATTACACTTAAAACGCCTAATTGTAGGTGGACTTGAAAAAGTATACGAAATTGGACGTGTATTTAGAAACGAAGGCGTTTCTACTAGACACAACCCTGAGTTTACTATGATTGAACTATATGAAGCGTATGCTGACTACGTAGATATCATGGACTTAACAGAATCTATGATTAGAGAGATTGCTCAAAATGTATTAGGTACTGCGAAAGTACAATACGGAGAAGAAACTATAGACTTAGAATCAAATTGGAAACGTGTACACATGGTTGATGCTGTAAAAGAAGTTACTGGTGTTGATTTCTTTGAAGTAGAATCTACAGAGCAAGCTAAAAACTTAGCTAAAGAACATGGCATTGAAATTACAAGTACTATGAAATATGGACATATTTTAAATGAATTCTTTGAACAAAAAGTTGAAGAGACATTAATTCAACCTACATTTATTTATGGACACCCAATTGAAATATCACCATTAGCTAAGAAAAATCCAGAAGACCCTAGATTTACTGATCGTTTTGAATTATTCATAGTTGGTAGAGAACACGGTAATGCATTTACTGAACTTAATGATCCAATTGACCAAAGAGAAAGATTTGAAGCGCAATTAGTAGAAAAAGCAGAAGGTAATGATGAGGCACATGAAATGGATGAAGATTTCATAGAAGCTTTAGAATACGGTATGCCTCCAACAGGCGGACTTGGCATTGGTATAGATCGACTTGTAATGTTATTAACAAACTCAGCTTCAATTAGAGATGTATTATTATTCCCTTATATGAGACAAAAATAATATAAACAAAGCAGTTTCTCCTAAAATTTATTGGGGGAAGCTGCTTTTTTATTGTATTGATGAATATCAATGTATGTAAAAATAAGCCTCTTAAGTCACTTTGTTCGCATAATTACACATAAAAGATAAAATTTTAGATAAAAAAGGAATAGAAATATATGAGAATATATGATAGACTAGTTCAAGTCGAGAAAAAGTTCAGATGTTATTAATACGTAACAAAAAATACTTAGATAAAAGTATTGACAAAGGTTACGAAATTAAGTATTATATAAAAGTCGCAAAAAACAAACAGTTAAATGTTTGAACTTATATTACATACATATTAAGAAGTTATTTCGATTGTAAAAAAAGTGTAAAATTAACTATTGAAATCAATGGTTAAAGCGTGTATTATTAATAAAGTAAGTTAATTTGTCTGGTGACAATGGCAAGGAGGTCACACCTGTTCCCATGCCGAACACAGAAGTTAAGCTCCTTAGCGCCGATGGTAGTCGGATTTACATCCCGCTAGAGTAGGACGTTGCCAGGCAATGAACAAATCGGAGAATTAGCTCAGCTGGGAGAGCATCTGCCTTACAAGCAGAGGGTCGGCGGTTCGAACCCGTCATTCTCCACCATTTCTCAATTAGATATTGTGCCGGCCTAGCTCAACTGGTAGAGCAACTGACTTGTAATCAGTAGGTTGGGGGTTCAAGTCCTCTGGCCGGCACCATCTCATGAGCCATTAGCTCAGTTGGTAGAGCATCTGACTTTTAATCAGAGGGTCAGAGGTTCGAATCCTCTATGGCTCATCCAGATTTAAATTTTTATTTTTGGATATGCAGAAGTAGTTCAGCGGTAGAATACAACCTTGCCAAGGTTGGGGTCGCGGGTTCGAATCCCGTCTTCTGCTCCATTATTTTTTGTGCCGGGGTGGCGGAACTGGCAGACGCACAGGACTTAAAATCCTGCGGTAAGTAATTACCGTACCGGTTCGATTCCGGTCCTCGGCACCATCTTATTTATAAATATGCGCCCGTAGCTCAACTGGATAGAGCGTTTGACTACGGATCAAGAGGTTATGGGTTCGACTCCTATCGGGCGCGCCATTTTATAAGAATTTTAAATAAATACGGGAAGTAGCTCAGCTTGGTAGAGCACTTGGTTTGGGACCAAGGGGTCGCAGGTTCGAATCCTGTCTTCCCGACTCTTGTTTACTTAATGGGGGCTTAGCTCAGATGGGAGAGCGCCTGCTTTGCACGCAGGAGGTCAGCGGTTCGATCCCGCTAGTCTCCACCATTATTTGATTAAACAAATGAACATTGAAAACTGAATTGCAATATGTCAACGTTAATTCCAAACGCAACGATATAATCGTTGGTTTAAACGTGTTAGAGATAACACACAATTAGTATTTTATGAGCTAATCAAACATCATAATTTTTTATGGAGAGTTTGATCCTGGCTCAGGATGAACGCTGGCGGCGTGCCTAATACATGCAAGTCGAGCGAACAGATAAGGAGCTTGCTCCTTTGACGTTAGCGGCGGACGGGTGAGTAACACGTGGGTAACCTACCTATAAGACTGGAATAACTTCGGGAAACCGAAGCTAATGCCGGATAACATGTAGAACCGCATGGTTCTACAGTGAAAGATGGCCTTGCTATCACTTATAGATGGACCCGCGCCGTATTAGCTAGTTGGTAAGGTAACGGCTTACCAAGGCAACGATACGTAGCCGACCTGAGAGGGTGATCGGCCACACTGGAACTGAGACACGGTCCAGACTCCTACGGGAGGCAGCAGTAGGGAATCTTCCGCAATGGGCGAAAGCCTGACGGAGCAACGCCGCGTGAGTGATGAAGGTCTTCGGATCGTAAAGCTCTGTTATTAGGGAAGAACAAGTGCGTAAGTAACTGTGCGCACCTTGACGGTACCTAATCAGAAAGCCACGGCTAACTACGTGCCAGCAGCCGCGGTAATACGTAGGTGGCAAGCGTTATCCGGAATTATTGGGCGTAAAGCGCGCGTAGGCGGTTTCTTAAGTCTGATGTGAAAGCCCACGGCTCAACCGTGGAGGGTCATTGGAAACTGGGAGACTTGAGTGCAGAAGAGGAAAGTGGAATTCCATGTGTAGCGGTGAAATGCGCAGAGATATGGAGGAACACCAGTGGCGAAGGCGACTTTCTGGTCTGTAACTGACGCTGATGTGCGAAAGCGTGGGGATCAAACAGGATTAGATACCCTGGTAGTCCACGCCGTAAACGATGAGTGCTAAGTGTTAGGGGGTTTCCGCCCCTTAGTGCTGCAGCTAACGCATTAAGCACTCCGCCTGGGGAGTACGACCGCAAGGTTGAAACTCAAAGGAATTGACGGGGACCCGCACAAGCGGTGGAGCATGTGGTTTAATTCGAAGCAACGCGAAGAACCTTACCAAATCTTGACATCCTTTGACCACTCTGGAGACAGAGTTTTCCCCTTCGGGGGACAAAGTGACAGGTGGTGCATGGTTGTCGTCAGCTCGTGTCGTGAGATGTTGGGTTAAGTCCCGCAACGAGCGCAACCCTTAAGCTTAGTTGCCATCATTAAGTTGGGCACTCTAAGTTGACTGCCGGTGACAAACCGGAGGAAGGTGGGGATGACGTCAAATCATCATGCCCCTTATGATTTGGGCTACACACGTGCTACAATGGACAATACAAAGGGCAGCTAAACCGCGAGGTCATGCAAATCCCATAAAGTTGTTCTCAGTTCGGATTGTAGTCTGCAACTCGACTACATGAAGCTGGAATCGCTAGTAATCGTAGATCAGCATGCTACGGTGAATACGTTCCCGGGTCTTGTACACACCGCCCGTCACACCACGAGAGTTTGTAACACCCGAAGCCGGTGGAGTAACCATTATGGAGCTAGCCGTCGAAGGTGGGACAAATGATTGGGGTGAAGTCGTAACAAGGTAGCCGTATCGGAAGGTGCGGCTGGATCACCTCCTTTCTAAGGATATATTCGGAACATCTTCTACGAAGATGAAAGGAATAACGTAGACATATTGTATTCAGTTTTGAATGCTCATAGAGTATTCAAAGATTGTACATTGAAAACTAGATAAGTAAGTAAAATATAGATTTTACCAAGCAAAACCGAGTGAATTAGAGTTTTAAAAAGCTTGAATTCAAACTAAAATAATCGCTAGTGTTCGAAAGAACACTCACAGATTAATAACATTTTGGGTTTTGAGTTAGACGTTATGTTTGACTTAAAAACAAAAAGATTAAGTTATTAAGGGCGCACGGTGGATGCCTTGGCACTAGAAGCCGAAGAAGGACGTTACTAACGACGATATGCTTTGGGGAGCTGTAAGTAAGCGTTGATCCAGAGATTTCCGAATGGGGAAACCCAGCACGAGTCATGTCGTGTTATCAACATGTGAATACATAGCATGTTTGAAGGCATACCCGGAGAACTGAAACATCTTAGTACCCGGAGGAAGAGAAAGAAAAATCGATTCCCTGAGTAGCGGCGAGCGAAACGGGAACAGCCCAAACCAACAAGCTTGCTTGTTGGGGTTGTAGGACACTCTATACGGAGTTACAAAAGTTATTGTTAGACGAAGTATCTGGAAAGATACATCAAAGAAGGTAATAATCCTGTAGTCGAAAACGATAACCCTCTTGAGTGGATCCTGAGTACGACGGAGCACGTGAAATTCCGTCGGAATCTGGGAGGACCATCTCCCAAGGCTAAATACTCTCTAGTGACCGATAGTGAACCAGTACCGTGAGGGAAAGGTGAAAAGTACCCCGGAAGGGGAGTGAAAGAGAACTTGAAACCGTGTGCTTACAAGTAGTCAGAGCCCGTTAATGGGTGATGGCGTGCCTTTTGTAGAATGAACCGGCGAGTTACGATTTGATGCAAGGTTAAGCAGGAAATGTGGAGCCGTAGCGAAAGCGAGTCTGAATAGGGCGTTGAGTATTTGGTCGTAGACCCGAAACCAGGTGATCTACCCATGACCAGGTTGAAGTTCAGGTAACACTGAATGGAGGACCGAACCGACTTACGTTGAAAAGTGAGCGGATGAGTTGTGGGTAGCGGAGAAATTCCAATCGAACCTGGAGATAGCTGGTTCTCTCCGAAATAGCTTTAGGGCTAGCCTCAAGTGATGATTATTGGAGGTAGAGCACTGTTTGGACGAGGGGCCCTTCTCGGGTTACCGAATTCAGACAAACTCCGAATGCCAATCAATTTAACTTGGGAGTCAGAACATGGGTGATAAGGTCCGTGTTCGAAAGGGAAACAGCCCAGACCACCAGCTAAGGTCCCAAAATATATGTTAAGTGGAAAAGGATGTGGCGTTGCCCAGACAACTAGGATGTTGGCTTAGAAGCAGCCATCATTTAAAGAGTGCGTAATAGCTCACTAGTCGAGTGACACTGCGCCGAAAATGTACCGGGGCTAAACATATTACCGAAGCTGTGGATTGTCCGTAGGACAATGGTAGGAGAGCGTTCTAAGGGCGTTGAAGCATGATCGCAAGGACATGTGGAGCGCTTAGAAGTGAGAATGCCGGTGTGAGTAGCGAAAGACGGGTGAGAATCCCGTCCACCGATTGACTAAGGTTTCCAGAGGAAGGCTCGTCCGCTCTGGGTTAGTCGGGACCTAAGCTGAGGCCGATAGGCGTAGGCGATGGATAACAGGTTGATATTCCTGTACCACCTAAATTCGTTTTAAGCGATGGGGGGACGCAGTAGGATAGGCGAAGCGTGCTGTTGGAGTGCACGTCCAAGCAGTAAGACTGAGTGTTAGGCAAATCCGGCACTCATAAGGTCAAGCTGTGATGGGGAGAGGAAATTGTTTCCTCGAGTCGTTGATTTCACACTGCCAAGAAAAGCCTCTAGCTAGAATATTAGGTGCCCGTACCGCAAACCGACACAGGTAGTCAAGATGAGAATTCTAAGGTGAGCGAGCGAACTCTCGTTAAGGAACTCGGCAAAATGACCCCGTAACTTCGGGAGAAGGGGTGCTCTCTAGGGTTAACGCCCGGGAGAGCCGCAGTGAATAGGCCCAAGCGACTGTTTATCAAAAACACAGGTCTCTGCTAAACCGTAAGGTGATGTATAGGGGCTGACGCCTGCCCGGTGCTGGAAGGTTAAGAGGAGTGGTTAGCTTCTGCGAAGCTACGAATCGAAGCCCCAGTAAACGGCGGCCGTAACTATAACGGTCCTAAGGTAGCGAAATTCCTTGTCGGGTAAGTTCCGACCCGCACGAAAGGCGTAACGATTTGGGCACTGTCTCAACGAGAGACTCGGTGAAATCATAGTACCTGTGAAGATGCAGGTTACCCGCGACAGGACGGAAAGACCCCGTGGAGCTTTACTGCAGTCTGATATTGAAATTCGGCACAGTTTGTACAGGATAGGTAGGAGCCTTAGAAGCGTGAACGCTAGTTTACGTGGAGGCGTTGGTGGGATACTACCCTCGCTGTGTTGGATTTCTAACCCGCACCATTAATCATGGTGGGAGACAGTGTCAGATGGGCAGTTTGACTGGGGCGGTCGCCTCCTAAAGAGTAACGGAGGCGCTCAAAGGTTCCCTCAGAATGGTTGGAAATCATTCACAGAGTGTAAAGGCATAAGGGAGCTTGACTGCGAGACTTACAAGTCGAGCAGGGTCGAAAGACGGACTTAGTGATCCGGTGGTTCCGCATGGAAGGGCCATCGCTCAACGGATAAAAGCTACCCCGGGGATAACAGGCTTATCTCCCCCAAGAGTTCACATCGACGGGGAGGTTTGGCACCTCGATGTCGGCTCATCGCATCCTGGGGCTGTAGTCGGTCCCAAGGGTTGGGCTGTTCGCCCATTAAAGCGGTACGCGAGCTGGGTTCAGAACGTCGTGAGACAGTTCGGTCCCTATCCGTCGTGGGCGTAGGAAATTTGAGAGGAGCTGTCCTTAGTACGAGAGGACCGGGATGGACATACCTCTGGTGTACCAGTTGTCGTGCCAACGGCATCGCTGGGTAGCTATGTATGGACGGGATAAGTGCTGAAAGCATCTAAGCATGAAGCCCCCCTCAAGATGAGATTTCCCAACTTCGGTTATAAGATCCCTCAAAGATGATGAGGTTAATAGGTTCGAGGTGGAAGCATGGCGACATGTGGAGCTGACGAATACTAATCGATCGAAGACTTAATCAATTTTAAATGTTTTGATTGGTAAAATGATATTTACTTACTATCTAGTTTTGAATGTATAACTTTTATACATCATTGTCTGGTGACAATGGCAAGGAGGTCACACCTGTTCCCATGCCGAACACAGAAGTTAAGCTCCTTAGCGCCGATGGTAGTTGAATTTACATTCTGCTAGAGTAGGACGTTGCCAGGCAATTCCATCTTTAAGACCGTAAGGTCATTTTTTTATGGAAGTTTCATCAAAAAGAAAAAAGTTATTGACTTTGAAAGTCAATGTCTGTATAATTAATTCTTGTTGATTAAATAAATGAACATTGAAAACTGAATTGCAATATGTCAACGTTAATTCCAAACGCAACGATACAATCGTTGGTTTAAACGTGTTAGAGATAACACACAATTAGTATTTTATGAGCTAATCAAACATCATAATTTTTTATGGAGAGTTTGATCCTGGCTCAGGATGAACGCTGGCGGCGTGCCTAATACATGCAAGTCGAGCGAACAGATAAGGAGCTTGCTCCTTTGACGTTAGCGGCGGACGGGTGAGTAACACGTGGGTAACCTACCTATAAGACTGGAATAACTTCGGGAAACCGAAGCTAATGCCGGATAACATGTAGAACCGCATGGTTCTACAGTGAAAGATGGCCTTGCTATCACTTATAGATGGACCCGCGCCGTATTAGCTAGTTGGTAAGGTAACGGCTTACCAAGGCAACGATACGTAGCCGACCTGAGAGGGTGATCGGCCACACTGGAACTGAGACACGGTCCAGACTCCTACGGGAGGCAGCAGTAGGGAATCTTCCGCAATGGGCGAAAGCCTGACGGAGCAACGCCGCGTGAGTGATGAAGGTCTTCGGATCGTAAAGCTCTGTTATTAGGGAAGAACAAGTGCGTAAGTAACTGTGCGCACCTTGACGGTACCTAATCAGAAAGCCACGGCTAACTACGTGCCAGCAGCCGCGGTAATACGTAGGTGGCAAGCGTTATCCGGAATTATTGGGCGTAAAGCGCGCGTAGGCGGTTTCTTAAGTCTGATGTGAAAGCCCACGGCTCAACCGTGGAGGGTCATTGGAAACTGGGAGACTTGAGTGCAGAAGAGGAAAGTGGAATTCCATGTGTAGCGGTGAAATGCGCAGAGATATGGAGGAACACCAGTGGCGAAGGCGACTTTCTGGTCTGTAACTGACGCTGATGTGCGAAAGCGTGGGGATCAAACAGGATTAGATACCCTGGTAGTCCACGCCGTAAACGATGAGTGCTAAGTGTTAGGGGGTTTCCGCCCCTTAGTGCTGCAGCTAACGCATTAAGCACTCCGCCTGGGGAGTACGACCGCAAGGTTGAAACTCAAAGGAATTGACGGGGACCCGCACAAGCGGTGGAGCATGTGGTTTAATTCGAAGCAACGCGAAGAACCTTACCAAATCTTGACATCCTTTGACCACTCTGGAGACAGAGTTTTCCCCTTCGGGGGACAAAGTGACAGGTGGTGCATGGTTGTCGTCAGCTCGTGTCGTGAGATGTTGGGTTAAGTCCCGCAACGAGCGCAACCCTTAAGCTTAGTTGCCATCATTAAGTTGGGCACTCTAAGTTGACTGCCGGTGACAAACCGGAGGAAGGTGGGGATGACGTCAAATCATCATGCCCCTTATGATTTGGGCTACACACGTGCTACAATGGACAATACAAAGGGCAGCTAAACCGCGAGGTCATGCAAATCCCATAAAGTTGTTCTCAGTTCGGATTGTAGTCTGCAACTCGACTACATGAAGCTGGAATCGCTAGTAATCGTAGATCAGCATGCTACGGTGAATACGTTCCCGGGTCTTGTACACACCGCCCGTCACACCACGAGAGTTTGTAACACCCGAAGCCGGTGGAGTAACCATTATGGAGCTAGCCGTCGAAGGTGGGACAAATGATTGGGGTGAAGTCGTAACAAGGTAGCCGTATCGGAAGGTGCGGCTGGATCACCTCCTTTCTAAGGATATATTCGGAACATCTTCTACGAAGATGAAACGGAATAACGTAGACATATTGTATTCAGTTTTGAATGCTCATTTGAGCATTTTATTATTTAAACTTAAGAAATGGGCCTATAGCTCAGCTGGTTAGAGCGCACGCCTGATAAGCGTGAGGTCGGTGGTTCGAGTCCACTTAGGCCCACCATTTATTTTAAATTGTACATTGAAAACTAGATAAGTAAGTAAAATATAGATTTTACCAAGCAAAACCGAGTGAATTAGAGTTTTAAAAAGCTTGAATTCAAACTAAAATAATCGCTAGTGTTCGAAAGAACACTCACAGATTAATAACATTTTGGGTTTTGAGTTAGACGTTATGTTTGACTTAAAAACAAAAAGATTAAGTTATTAAGGGCGCACGGTGGATGCCTTGGCACTAGAAGCCGAAGAAGGACGTTACTAACGACGATATGCTTTGGGGAGCTGTAAGTAAGCGTTGATCCAGAGATTTCCGAATGGGGAAACCCAGCACGAGTCATGTCGTGTTATCAACATGTGAATACATAGCATGTTTGAAGGCATACCCGGAGAACTGAAACATCTTAGTACCCGGAGGAAGAGAAAGAAAAATCGATTCCCTGAGTAGCGGCGAGCGAAACGGGAACAGCCCAAACCAACAAGCTTGCTTGTTGGGGTTGTAGGACACTCTATACGGAGTTACAAAAGTTATTGTTAGACGAAGTATCTGGAAAGATACATCAAAGAAGGTAATAATCCTGTAGTCGAAAACGATAACCCTCTTGAGTGGATCCTGAGTACGACGGAGCACGTGAAATTCCGTCGGAATCTGGGAGGACCATCTCCCAAGGCTAAATACTCTCTAGTGACCGATAGTGAACCAGTACCGTGAGGGAAAGGTGAAAAGTACCCCGGAAGGGGAGTGAAAGAGAACTTGAAACCGTGTGCTTACAAGTAGTCAGAGCCCGTTAATGGGTGATGGCGTGCCTTTTGTAGAATGAACCGGCGAGTTACGATTTGATGCAAGGTTAAGCAGGAAATGTGGAGCCGTAGCGAAAGCGAGTCTGAATAGGGCGTTGAGTATTTGGTCGTAGACCCGAAACCAGGTGATCTACCCATGACCAGGTTGAAGTTCAGGTAACACTGAATGGAGGACCGAACCGACTTACGTTGAAAAGTGAGCGGATGAGTTGTGGGTAGCGGAGAAATTCCAATCGAACCTGGAGATAGCTGGTTCTCTCCGAAATAGCTTTAGGGCTAGCCTCAAGTGATGATTATTGGAGGTAGAGCACTGTTTGGACGAGGGGCCCTTCTCGGGTTACCGAATTCAGACAAACTCCGAATGCCAATCAATTTAACTTGGGAGTCAGAACATGGGTGATAAGGTCCGTGTTCGAAAGGGAAACAGCCCAGACCACCAGCTAAGGTCCCAAAATATATGTTAAGTGGAAAAGGATGTGGCGTTGCCCAGACAACTAGGATGTTGGCTTAGAAGCAGCCATCATTTAAAGAGTGCGTAATAGCTCACTAGTCGAGTGACACTGCGCCGAAAATGTACCGGGGCTAAACATATTACCGAAGCTGTGGATTGTCCGTAGGACAATGGTAGGAGAGCGTTCTAAGGGCGTTGAAGCATGATCGCAAGGACATGTGGAGCGCTTAGAAGTGAGAATGCCGGTGTGAGTAGCGAAAGACGGGTGAGAATCCCGTCCACCGATTGACTAAGGTTTCCAGAGGAAGGCTCGTCCGCTCTGGGTTAGTCGGGACCTAAGCTGAGGCCGATAGGCGTAGGCGATGGATAACAGGTTGATATTCCTGTACCACCTAAATTCGTTTTAAGCGATGGGGGGACGCAGTAGGATAGGCGAAGCGTGCTGTTGGAGTGCACGTCCAAGCAGTAAGACTGAGTGTTAGGCAAATCCGGCACTCATAAGGTCAAGCTGTGATGGGGAGAGGAAATTGTTTCCTCGAGTCGTTGATTTCACACTGCCAAGAAAAGCCTCTAGCTAGAATATTAGGTGCCCGTACCGCAAACCGACACAGGTAGTCAAGATGAGAATTCTAAGGTGAGCGAGCGAACTCTCGTTAAGGAACTCGGCAAAATGACCCCGTAACTTCGGGAGAAGGGGTGCTCTCTAGGGTTAACGCCCGGGAGAGCCGCAGTGAATAGGCCCAAGCGACTGTTTATCAAAAACACAGGTCTCTGCTAAACCGTAAGGTGATGTATAGGGGCTGACGCCTGCCCGGTGCTGGAAGGTTAAGAGGAGTGGTTAGCTTCTGCGAAGCTACGAATCGAAGCCCCAGTAAACGGCGGCCGTAACTATAACGGTCCTAAGGTAGCGAAATTCCTTGTCGGGTAAGTTCCGACCCGCACGAAAGGCGTAACGATTTGGGCACTGTCTCAACGAGAGACTCGGTGAAATCATAGTACCTGTGAAGATGCAGGTTACCCGCGACAGGACGGAAAGACCCCGTGGAGCTTTACTGCAGTCTGATATTGAAATTCGGCACAGTTTGTACAGGATAGGTAGGAGCCTTAGAAGCGTGAACGCTAGTTTACGTGGAGGCGTTGGTGGGATACTACCCTCGCTGTGTTGGATTTCTAACCCGCACCATTAATCATGGTGGGAGACAGTGTCAGATGGGCAGTTTGACTGGGGCGGTCGCCTCCTAAAGAGTAACGGAGGCGCTCAAAGGTTCCCTCAGAATGGTTGGAAATCATTCACAGAGTGTAAAGGCATAAGGGAGCTTGACTGCGAGACTTACAAGTCGAGCAGGGTCGAAAGACGGACTTAGTGATCCGGTGGTTCCGCATGGAAGGGCCATCGCTCAACGGATAAAAGCTACCCCGGGGATAACAGGCTTATCTCCCCCAAGAGTTCACATCGACGGGGAGGTTTGGCACCTCGATGTCGGCTCATCGCATCCTGGGGCTGTAGTCGGTCCCAAGGGTTGGGCTGTTCGCCCATTAAAGCGGTACGCGAGCTGGGTTCAGAACGTCGTGAGACAGTTCGGTCCCTATCCGTCGTGGGCGTAGGAAATTTGAGAGGAGCTGTCCTTAGTACGAGAGGACCGGGATGGACATACCTCTGGTGTACCAGTTGTCGTGCCAACGGCATCGCTGGGTAGCTATGTATGGACGGGATAAGTGCTGAAAGCATCTAAGCATGAAGCCCCCCTCAAGATGAGATTTCCCAACTTCGGTTATAAGATCCCTCAAAGATGATGAGGTTAATAGGTTCGAGGTGGAAGCATGGCGACATGTGGAGCTGACGAATACTAATCGATCGAAGACTTAATCAATTTTAAATGTTTTGATTGGTAAAATGATATTTACTTACTATCTAGTTTTGAATGTATAACTTTTATACATCATTGTCTGGTGACAATGGCAAGGAGGTCACACCTGTTCCCATGCCGAACACAGAAGTTAAGCTCCTTAGCGCCGATGGTAGTTGAATTTACATTCTGCTAGAGTAGGACGTTGCCAGGCAGTAATAGGATGCGATGAGCCGAGACCCAAGGGTCTCTTTTTTTTATGCCTGAAAAAGGAGCTTAACTTTTTAAATGGTGTTTAAAACACTTTAAGACCGCAAGGTCTGTTTTTATAGATTGAAAATAAAGCATTAAAAACCTTTGGCGCAGAGAAAACGTTTGAAGCTGACGAACTCAAGTCGTCGCGCTACGCGCTTACGAGCAGGTAAGCAAGTTAGCGACGGGTGCAAGTGAGGAAAGATGCGAGCGTTTGCCTCAAGCCAAAAAAGCTCCTTAGCGCCGATGGTAGCAGATTTACATCCTGCTAATAGAGGAACACAGGTGAACAACACCTGTGTAAGCCACATTAAAATCAAAGAGTACGCATTCATTTACTTCATATAACAGTTTCTTTTAAATCACTTCAAGACCGCAAGGTCTATTGAAAATCACAAAGAAATACAGTTGCTGATGCAACTGCATAAGTATCACTAACTTGATTGTATCAAGAAGTGATACTTTACTTTGTTAGTGATTGAATTAATATATCGGTATGCGCTTGGAGTTCAGATTGTGGTATGCCACCGAAACCAATGATAAATTTTGGTGCAGTTTCTTCAATGTTATATTTGGCAAGTGGTACAATTTTTAATGAATTTTCTTCGGCTTGTGTCAAGCATTCTTCTAACGTAAGGCCATTCGTTACAGTTAATGTGAAGTGCATGCCAGTTAATGTGCCTTCTATTTGTAATTGATCATTGTAGGGCTTTAAGCGGTCTAATATATAACTCAGCTTATTATTGTAGACAGTTCTCATTTTATTTAAATGTCTTTCGAAGCTGCCGGATTGCATGAAATTAGAGACTAGTTTTTGCATATGAACTGGAACCGTATTACCTTCTTTGTGTGATAATTGATGATAATGTTCTAGTAATTTTTTAGGTAAAACGACGTAAGCAACACGACAACTAGGATATAGAGACTTTGAAAAAGTACTGATATAAATAACTTTGTCTTTTGTATCTAAACTTTGTAAAGCAGGTAAAGGTTTCCCAAAATATCTAAATTCAGAATCATAATCATCTTCAATAATATAACGATTATCATCTAACTGGGCCCAATGTATAAGTTGGGTTCTTTTTTTCAAGTTCATCACATAACCTGTTGGAAATTGATGAGAAGGTGTGACATAGGCAATATTGTTATTACTATTTTTAAAGGTATCAATGTCGATGCCTGTTTGTGTTACTGGCACTTGGATATAGTTTATTTGCTTTTTATCGAGTACTTGCTTAATTGGTGGATAACTAGGATGTTCAATTATGAATGAAGCCTTTTCTAAAATATCAGTTACTAAATTAATAAGTTGCTCCGTAGAACTGCCAATAATAATTTGGTCTGGATGACTACTTACACCTCTACTATTAAAAAGATAATGAGCGATTTGTTGTCTTAATTCCCATAATCCTTCTAAACTTCTATGCTGCAATAAGTTGATTTCATTATCTTCAAAAACATCACGTGCATACTTTCTAAATTGTTGCATTGGAAAATATTCAGGGTCTATTTCAGACATATTGAATGCATACTTATAAGGAATATCAGTTTTGCTTGCGCTAGTGTTTTTATTAATTTCATTAGGTTGCTGTTGTTGATTTTTATAAATAACCGGTAGTGATTCTATATCTGAGACAAAATAGCCAGAACGTGGTTTAGAATAAATAAAACCTTCATCTAATAATAATTGGTAGGCATGTTCTATTGTTGTATTACTGACCGAAAGGTGTTCACCCAAGGCTCTTTTAGAAGGGAATTTATCATTAGCATCATACTGGCCTTCAATGATTTGTTGCTTCAGTGATTCGTATAAATTAATATATAGACTTTGTTTACTCATGAACTGACCCCTTAATTTTATTTGAAATTGTACCTTTTTAAATACCAGTTTATCTTTTAAAATGAATTTAATCAACTAAGTAAAGGGGTAAGTGTAAATGTCTAAAATTACCGGATCAGAAAGAGTAAAAAGAGGAATGGCTGAAATGCAAAAAGGCGGCGTTATTATGGACGTTGTTAATGCAGAACAAGCGAAAATTGCTGAGGAAGCAGGTGCCGTTGCAGTAATGGCATTGGAACGTGTTCCATCTGATATAAGAGCAGCTGGTGGCGTAGCAAGAATGGCTAATCCTAAAATTGTTGAAGAAGTAATGAATGCAGTTTCAATACCCGTAATGGCAAAAGCACGTATCGGTCATATTACAGAAGCACGTGTATTAGAATCAATGGGTGTAGATTATATAGATGAGTCAGAAGTTTTAACTCCTGCTGACGAAGAATATCACTTATTAAAAGATCAATTCACAGTCCCATTCGTTTGTGGTTGTAGAAATTTAGGCGAAGCAGCACGTCGTATTGGTGAAGGTTCTGCAATGTTAAGAACAAAAGGTGAACCAGGTACAGGTAATATCGTTGAAGCTGTTAGACATATTCGCCAAGTAAATTCAGAAGTAAGCCGTTTAACTGTAATGAATGATGATGAAATTATGACAGAGGCTAAAAATATTGGTGCACCATATGAAGTGTTAAAATCAATTAAAGATAATGGTCGTTTACCAGTAGTTAACTTTGCTGCAGGTGGTGTAGCAACGCCTCAAGATGCTGCATTAATGATGGAATTAGGAGCAGATGGTGTATTTGTTGGTTCAGGTATCTTTAAATCAGAAGACCCTGAAAAATTCGCCAAGGCAATCGTACAAGCTACAACACATTATCAAGATTATGAATTAATCGGTCGTCTATCTAAAGAATTAGGTACTGCTATGAAAGGTTTAGATGTGAATCAACTTTCTTTAGAAGAACGTATGCAAGAGCGTGGTTGGTAATATGAAAATAGGCGTATTAGCGCTTCAAGGTGCAGTTAGAGAACATATTCGTCACATTGAATTAAGCGGACATGAAGGTGTAGCTATTAAGCGTGTTGAGCAACTTGAAGATATTGATGGACTCATATTACCAGGTGGTGAATCAACTACATTACGTCGTTTAATGAATTTATACGGATTTAAAGATGCGCTACAACAATCTAGCTTACCAATGTTTGGTACATGCGCAGGTTTAATTGTGTTGGCAAAAGATATCGTCGGAGAAGAAGGTTATTTAAACAAATTAGATATTACTGTACAACGTAATTCTTTTGGAAGACAAGTAGACAGTTTTGAATCCGAGTTAGACATTAAAGGTATAGCAGAAGATATTGAGGGTGTATTTATAAGAGCACCACATATTGAAAGTGTTCGCGATAATGTCGATGTATTAAGTCAAGTAGGCGACAAAATTGTAGCTGTTCAAGAAGGAAAATATTTAGGTGTTTCTTTCCATCCAGAGTTAACGGATGACTATAGGGTAACGCATTATTTTATTGAAAATATTGTGCGTCCAGCGATAACTGAAAAAGTTTAATAACTAAAAAAGAGTGGTCATAGTGGAATCAATCCATTACGATCACTCTTTTTATTAATTAAATGAAGAATCCAGCAATTGCTGCTGAGATAAATGATACAAGTGTTGCACCGAAAAGTAGTTTGAGTCCAAAACGAGCAACCATGTCACCTTTTTCGTTATTTAATGATTTTATAGCACCAGAAATGATACCGATAGAGCTGAAGTTTGCAAATGAAACTACGAATACTGATACGATACCTTTAGCGTGTTCGCTCATGCCAGTTGCTTTCCCTAAACTTTGCATTGCAACGAACTCATTTGATAACAGTTTAGTCGCCATAACTGAACCAGATTGAACTGCATCGCTCCATGGTACACCAGCTAAAAATGCAAATGGTGCAAAGACAAAACCAATTAAAGTTTGGAAGTCCCAGTGAATGTGACCACCAGATACGCCAGTGAAAATTGCACTTACGACCCCGTTGAGCAATGCAATAATGGCAATATAACCAATTAACATTGCACCAACAATAACTGCTACTTTAAAACCATCTAATATATATTCTCCTAAAACTTCGAAGAAAGATTGTTTTTGTGTTTCACTTTCTTGAACGATTAATTTGTCTTCTTTTTCATCAACACGATAAGGGTTAATAATTGAAGCAATAATGAAACCGCCAAATAAGTTTAATACTACTGCTGTAACAACATATTTTGGTTCAATTAATGTGAAATAAGCACCAATAATTGAAGCGGAAACTGTAGACATTGCAGAAGCGGTTAGTGTATATAAACGTTGTTTAGGTATGTATGCTAATTCTTTTTTCAAAGAAATAAATACTTCTGATTGTCCAAGAATGGCTGCGGCAACAGCGTTATATGATTCTAAACGTCCCATCCCATTTATTTTAGAAATTAAGAATCCTAAACCATTAATGATTAAAGGTAAAATTTTTGTATATTGTAAGATACCAATCAGAGCAGAAATAAAGACGATTGGTAATAATACATTGAAGAAGAATGGTGGGTTTTTGGGATCTACAAATTCAAAACCACCAAAGACGAAATTAACACCTTCAGCTGCTTTTGCTAATAGATAGTTGAAACCGTCAGATATACCACCAATAAAAGTTATACCAAATTTTGTTTTTAACAAAATAAATGCAAAAACTAATTGTATAAGTAGCAGTAAGCCGACATATTTCCAACGTATATTTTTTCTATCTGAGCTAAATAGTACAGCCAGTGCCAAAAATACTACAATCCCAATTAAGCCAATGATAATGTGCATAATGTTCTCATCCCTTTATTTTTTTCTTACCATCTATAATACAATAAAAGTAATATTAGTAACATAGATAATAAAAATTTTTAAATCATATTGGTTGAAAAAGGTCAAAGTTGGTCATATAATATAGTCAAAGAAGGTCAAAAAAGAGGTGATAATCATGCATAATATGTCAGACATCATAGAACAGTACATTAAAAAGTTATTTGAAGACACCAATGAAGACGCTGTTGAAATTCAACGTGCCCATGTTGCACAACGTTTCGACTGTGTTCCTTCGCAATTAAACTATGTGATTAAAACACGTTTTACTAATAAACATGGTTATGAAATAGAAAGTAAAAGAGGTGGCGGAGGGTATATCCGAATCACTAAAATTGAAAATAAAGATGAAACTGGTTATATTAATCACTTACTTCAAATTATTGGTCCTTCTATTTCACAACAACAAGCTTACTATATTATAGATGGTTTATTAGAAAAATCCTATATTACTGAAAGAGAAGCAAAAATGATTAATGCAATCATTGATAGAGAAACTTTAAAAATGGATATTGTAGCTAGAGACATTATTCGAGCTAACATTTTAAAACGTTTACTACCAATAATTAATTACTATTAAGGCGAGGTGATAACCGTGTTATGTGAAAATTGCCATTTAAATGAGGCAGAAGTAAAATTATCGGTTAAAGGCCAAGACGGTATACAAGAAAAGTGGGTATGTTCGACGTGCGCACAAGGTGGTAACCCTTGGACTCAAGATAAACAAGTAGAAAGTCATCAAGACGATATCGAAGGCGCGTTCGTTGTTAAACAAATCTTACAACACCTTGCTTCTAAACACGGCATCAACTTTGATGAAATTACTTTTAAAGAAGCAAAACGATGTCCGACTTGCCAAATGACATTAAGAGATATAGCACATGTAGGTAAATTTGGCTGTGCTGATTGTTATGACACATTTAAAGAAGATATTATAGATATAGTTAGACGCGTCCAAGGTGGTCAATTTGAACATACCGGTAAAACACCACACTCGTCTTATAAAAAATTAGCATTAAAGAAACAAATTGAAGAAAAAACAAATTATTTAAATCATTTGATAGAAGAACAAGAATTTGAACAAGCCGCAGTTGTAAGGGATGAAATTAAAGCATTAAAGACAGATAGCGAGGTGTCACGTGATGAGCGAAAAGGAAATTAATTCACATATTAGTGAATGGATGCGTGACGAAGAAGAACAACCCGTAGTAATGTCCTCAAGAATTAGACTCGCGCGTAACTTAGATAATCATGTACACCCACTGATGTATCCTTCAGAAAAAGAAGGTGAAAGAGTCATTAATGAAGTACAAGATGCGCTTCCCGAGTTAACGTTGCAAAGGCTAGATACAATGGACCAACAAAGCAAATACAAACTCGTTGCGAAACATCTTATAAGCCCTGAATTAATCAAACAACCTGCGGCAGCGGTATTGTTAAACGAAGATGAGTCATTAAGTTTAATGATTAACGAAGAAGATCATTTGCGTATTCAAGCAATGGGTAATGATTTATCGTTGCACACGTTATTTGAAAAAGCTTCTGAACTAGATGACCAAATAGATCAAGAATTAGATATTAGTTTTGATGAAAGTTTAGGTTATTTAACTACTTGTCCTACTAATATTGGTACGGGTTTAAGGGCAAGTGTCATGCTCCACTTACCTGGATTATCAATCATGAAACGAATGAACCGTATTGCTCAAACGATAAATCGTTTTGGATTTACGATTAGAGGTATATACGGGGAAGGTTCACAAGTGTATGGTCATATTTATCAAATTTCTAATCAATTAACTTTAGGTAAAACAGAATTAGAAATTATAGATAGCTTAGCAGAAGTCGTGCAACAAATTATTAACGAAGAATTACAAATTCGTGAACAACTCAATCGCCATAATCATGTTGAAACGTTGGATAGAGTTTATCGTGCATTAGGCGTTTTGAAATATAGTAGACTGATTTCAATGGAAGAAGCATCTTTCAGATTGAGTGAAGTGAAATTAGGTATCGATTTAGGTTATATTGAACTAGAAGACTTTAAGTTTAATGAATTAATGATAGCTATTCAATCTGCGTTTTTATTAGATAGTGAAGACGATAAATCAGTAAATGAAAAACGATCAGATATATTGAGAAAGCATATAAAATAGGAGGTCTCGTTTATGTTATTTGGAAGACTTACAGAACGTGCGCAGCGCGTATTAGCACATGCACAAGAAGAAGCAATCCGTTTAAATCATTCTAATATCGGTACAGAACATTTGCTTCTAGGTTTAATGAAAGAACCGGAAGGCATCGCAGCAAAAGTTTTAGAGTCATTCGATATTACTGAAGAAAAAGTAATCGAAGAAGTAGAAAAACTTATCGGTCATGGCCAAGAGCAAATGGGTGCATTGCACTACACACCTAGAGCCAAAAAAGTAATCGAATTATCTATGGATGAAGCAAGAAAATTACACCACAATTTTGTAGGTACAGAACACATCTTACTAGGTTTAATTCGTGAAAATGAAGGCGTTGCGGCACGTGTATTTGCCAATTTAGATTTAAATATTACAAAAGCGCGTGCACAAGTTGTTAAAGCATTAGGTAGTCCTGAAATGAATAACAAAAATGCACAAGCAAATAAATCAAATAATACACCAACATTAGATAGTTTAGCGCGTGATTTAACAGTTATCGCTAAAGACGGTACATTAGATCCTGTAATTGGTAGAAATAGTGAAATTACTCGTGTTATCGAAGTGCTTAGCCGTCGTACTAAAAACAACCCAGTATTAATTGGTGAACCTGGTGTTGGTAAAACAGCGATAGCAGAAGGATTAGCGCAAGCAATCGTTAATAGTGAAGTGCCTGAAACATTGAAAAACAAACGTGTTATGTCATTAGATATGGGTACAGTAGTCGCTGGTACTAAATATCGAGGCGAATTCGAAGAACGTTTGAAAAAAGTGATGGAAGAAATTCATCAAGCTGGTAATGTTATTCTATTTATCGACGAATTGCATACGCTTGTAGGTGCTGGTGGTGCAGAAGGTGCAATCGATGCTTCTAATATCTTGAAACCAGCATTAGCACGTGGAGAATTACAATGTATTGGTGCGACAACATTAGATGAATACCGTAAAAATATTGAAAAAGATGCTGCACTTGAACGTCGTTTCCAACCCGTTCAAGTCGACGAACCAACTGTTGAAGATACAGTAGAAATATTAAAAGGTTTACGTGATCGTTATGAAGCACATCACCGTATCAACATTTCAGATGAAGCGGTAGAAGCAGCAGTAAAATTAAGTAATCGTTATGTTTCTGACCGTTTCTTACCAGACAAAGCGATTGATTTAATTGATGAAGCTAGTTCAAAAGTAAGACTTAAAAGTCACACTACACCACCAAACTTAAAAGAAATCGAACAACAAATTGAACAAGTTAAAAATGAAAAAGATGCTGCAGTACATGCGCAAGAATTTGAAAATGCAGCTAACTTAAGAGATAAACAAACTAAACTAGAAAAACAATACGAAGAAGCCAACAATAATTGGAAAAACACACAAAATGGTGAAAGCACATCCTTATCAGAAGAAGACATCGCAGAAGTTATTGCAGGATGGACTGGTATCCCATTAACTCGTATTAATGAAACAGAATCTCAACGTCTACTAAACTTAGAAGATTCTCTTCATGAAAGAGTTATTGGTCAAAAAGAAGCGGTTAATTCAATTAGTAAAGCTGTCAGACGTGCACGTGCTGGATTAAAAGATCCAAAACGTCCAATTGGTAGTTTTATCTTCTTAGGACCAACTGGTGTTGGTAAAACAGAATTAGCACGTGCTTTAGCTGAGTCAATGTTTGGCGAAGAAGATGCGATGATTCGTGTCGACATGAGTGAATTCATGGAAAAACACGCTGTGAGTCGTTTAGTCGGAGCCCCTCCAGGCTACGTAGGACATGATGACGGTGGTCAATTAACTGAAAAAGTTAGACGTAAACCATACTCAGTCATTCTATTTGATGAAATCGAAAAAGCGCACCCTGATGTATTTAACATCTTGTTACAAGTGCTTGATGATGGACATCTTACAGATACAAAAGGTCGCCGTGTAGACTTCAGAAATACAGTAATCATTATGACTTCAAACGTCGGTGCACAAGAATTACAAGATCAACGTTTTGCTGGTTTCGGTGGTGCAGCAGAAGGCCAAGCATACGAAACTATTCGCAAGACAATGTTAAAAGAACTGAAAAATGCATTCCGTCCAGAGTTCTTGAACCGTGTTGATGATACAATCGTCTTCCACAAACTAGATCAAGACGAATTAAAAGAAATCGTAACAATGATGGTTAATAAATTAACTGAACGCTTAACAGAACAAGATATTAATATTGAAGTTACTGAAAAAGCGAAAGGTAAAATTGCCGAAGAAGGTTATGACCCTGAATATGGTGCAAGACCATTGATCAGAGCAATTCAAAAAACTGTCGAAGATAACTTAAGTGAATTAATTTTAGACGGTAACAAAATTGAAGGTAAAGATGTTGTGATTGACCATGATGGTGAAGAATTTAAATACGACATTAAAAAGCGTAAAAAAGCTAGCAAAACTAAAGAAACAACAGAATCATAATATGTATTGAAAGTAGATACGATGTTGTGATTTTAAGGCTAAGGCATTTAAAGATGTCTTAGCCTTATTTATTTGTATAAAATAGTATTTACAATAACTAGTAATTTAAGCACTATAGTATAAGTTAAAAGCACTATCTTTTATGGATAAATTGTTGGCACTTAAGAAACTACTGCAATGATTTTTAATAGGAATTGTATTTTGATTTGTCTTTAAAGAAAGAGAAGTATAAAATAGATTTGTTCTAGATAAAGTTGGAGGTGCAAATTTGGCCAAAAAGAAAGTAATTTATGAATGTATGGCATGTGGCTATCAATCTCCGAAATGGATGGGAAAATGCCCGAACTGCGGTGCATGGAATCAAATGGAAGAGAGTATAGCGCAGAAAGAAAGTAGTCCGAAACATGGTGTGAGAAGCAAGTCTACATCATCTAAAGTGCAAAAGTTAAATGAAGTTCGTCATGAAACGACGCCTAGAATTAAAAGTAAATCTGACGAGTTTAATAGAGTCCTTGGTGGCGGTGTAGTAAGTGGTTCATTAGTACTGATTGGTGGAGACCCAGGTATTGGGAAATCTACATTATTATTACAAATCTGTGCTGCCTTATCTCAAGACTATAATATTTTATACATAACAGGTGAAGAATCTTTAAATCAAACTAAGTTAAGGGCCGAAAGATTAGAAGAGGATTCTAGTCAGTTAAATGTATTTGCAGAAACGGATTTAGAAATCATTCATGAAACAGTAAAACAAATACAACCCGATATGATTGTTGTGGACTCGATTCAAACAATATTCCACCCGGAAATCAGTTCTGCACCTGGTTCAGTGTCACAAGTTAGAGAGAGTACCCAAAGTCTTATGAATATTGCTAAACAAATGAATATTGCTACATTTATCGTTGGTCATGTAACGAAAGAAGGTCAAATTGCAGGCCCACGTTTACTTGAACATATGGTTGATACTGTATTGTATTTTGAAGGTGATGAACACCACGCTTATCGAATTTTAAGAGCGGTCAAAAACCGTTTTGGTTCTACTAATGAGATGGGTATTTTCGAGATGAAACAGAGTGGTTTAAAAGGTGTCCAAAATCCTTCTGAAATGTTTTTAGAAGAACGTTCGACAAATGTGCCAGGTTCTACGATTGTATCAACTATGGAAGGTACTAGACCATTGTTGATTGAGGTACAAGCTTTAGTCACGCCAACTACTTTTAACAACCCTAGACGAATGGCTACAGGTATCGATCACAATCGTTTAAGCTTATTGATGGCTGTATTAGAGAAAAAAGAAAATTATTTGCTACAACAACAAGACGCATATATTAAAGTTGCAGGTGGGGTTAGATTAACGGAGCCTGCAGTTGACTTAGGTATTATAATAGCTACAGCGTCAAGTTTTAAAGATAAGGCTGTTGATGGCTTGGATTGTTTTATAGGCGAAGTTGGACTTACTGGTGAAGTACGACGCGTTTCTAGAATAGAACAACGCGTACAAGAAGCAGCTAAACTAGGATTTAAAAAAGTTATTATACCCGAAACAAATATAGGTGGCTGGACATTCCCAGACAACATAAAAGTTGTAGGCGTAAAAAGTGTCCACGAGGCTTTAAAACATGCTTTAAAAAACTAAGATAAATTAACCAAAATGCTTCGATTTATTTTGTAATAGATGGACGAACATTTTGCAGAAAGGAGATTACTAGTGTGAATATGGTAAAATTCATTGTAATCTTGTGCTATATCATATTAGGTGCAAGTTTAGGTGTATATTTTATTCCTGCTATTACTACGGATGCTGGTTTAGGCAATATAGCATTATTAACTAATAGCTATTTTACTGGTCTCATTGGTATTATTTTATTCTTTTTAATTTTTGGGTGGTTTATTAATAAAATCACTATAGGAATGAAAGAATTAGAGCGAACGTTTATGCGTCAAAGCGCAGTGGAAATATTATTTGCGACGATTGGACTTATTATAGGCCTATTAATTTCAGTAATGATATCATTTATTTTTCAAATTATCGGAAACAATGTCTTAAATCATTTTGTGCCAATTATTATTACTATCGTTTTAGGTTATTTAGGTTTCCAATTCGGATTAAAAAAGCGTGATGAAATGTTGCTCTTTTTACCTGAAAATATGGCGCGTTCAATGTCGATTAACGCAAGAAATGCAGTGCCTAAAATTATTGATACAAGCGCGATTATAGATGGTCGAATTGTTGATATTATTAAATGTGGTTTTATAGATGGTGAAATTTTGATACCACAAGGCGTTATCAATGAACTTCAAATAGTAGCCGATGCAAATGACAGTGTAAAACGTGAAAAAGGACAACGCGGTTTGGATATCTTAAATGAATTGTATGATACAGATCATCCGACAAGAATTATTCATCCTACAAAAACGCATAGCGATATCGATGCGATGCTAATCAAATTAGCACAACATTATAGAGCGCATGTGATAACTACTGATTTTAATTTAAATAAAGTCTGTCATGTGCAAGGCATACAAGCATTAAATGTTAATGATTTATCCGAAGCCATTAAGCCAAATGTCCATCAAGGTGATCGCTTTAACCTATTGTTAACTAAAATGGGTAAAGAATCTGGTCAAGCAGTTGGCTATTTAGATGATGGTACAATGGTTGTTGTCGATAATGCCAAGAAAAATATTGGAGAACATATTGATTTAGAAGTTATAAGCTTATTACAAACATCTTCAGGTAGAATTATTTTTGCGAAGAAATTAGAAACAGTGTAATTATAAGGTTTCATATAATAAGGTTGTTGTTGCGATAATCTTTTTATATGAAATCTTATATTCATTTAAAATGAAGCATGATGTTATCAAAATTAAGTACGACGTGCTACAATAGATAGCGAAAAATTGCTACTTATTTTGTTTATTGTTCAACTGTAATATTTGTCATATCGTTTTATAGAAAAGAGTTAAGCAAAATGAGTCTAGCTATGGTATTATTAATTAGAAAAATATTAAAGGTTTGCATTGTTAATATTATAAAGTGATAAATATTAATTTGAGTTGATACGTAAGTTTCAACTTTTTTGATGCGCCGTGAAACAGAAAAAGTTAAATTGGAGTGAACATAATGAGCGATCGTGTAAGAGTTAGATACGCACCTAGCCCGACAGGTTATTTGCATATTGGTAATGCAAGAACAGCATTATTTAACTATTTATTTGCCAAACATTATGATGGAGATTTTGTTATCCGTATTGAAGATACAGATAGTAAACGTAATTTAGAAGACGGAGAATCTTCTCAATTTGAAAACTTAAAATGGTTAGGCATTGAATGGGACGAATCAATTGATAAAGATAAAGGATACGGCCCATACCGTCAGTCTGAACGTGCAGAAATTTACAACCCATTAATTCAACAATTATTGGACGAAGATAAAGCATACAAATGCTATATGACTGAAGATGAATTAGAAGCTGAACGTGAGGAACAAATTGCACGTGGTGAAATGCCTAGATATGGTGGTAAACATGCACATTTAACTGAAGAAGAACGTCAACAGTTTGAAGCTGAAGGTCGTAAACCATCTATTCGTTTCAGAGTTCCTAAAGATACTACTTTTAAATTTGATGACATGGTTAAAGGCGAAATTTCATTTGATTCAAATAATATGGGTGACTGGGTCATCGTTAAAAAAGATGGCGTACCAACGTATAACTTTGCGGTAGCAATAGACGACCATTATATGGAAATCTCAGATGTTATTCGTGGTGATGATCATATTTCAAACACACCAAAACAAATTATGATATATGAGACATTCGGTTGGGAACCTCCACGTTTTGCGCATATGTCACTAATTGTGAATGAAGAACGTAAAAAATTAAGTAAACGTGATGGTCAAATACTACAATTTATTGAGCAATACCGTGATCTAGGATATTTACCTGAAGCGTTATTTAACTTTATAACATTATTAGGTTGGTCTCCAGAAGGCGAAGATGAAATCTACTCTAAAGAGGAATTCATTAAAATATTTGATGAAAAACGCTTATCAAAATCACCTGCTTTCTTTGATAAACAAAAGCTAGCATGGATTAATAACCAATATATGAAACAAAAAGATGCTGAAACAGTATTCGAACTTGCATTACCACATTTAATTAAAGCTGAATTACTACCAGAAAATCCTTCTGAAGCTGATTTAGATTGGGGACGTAAGCTAGTTGCGTTATATCAAAAAGAAATGAGTTATGCAGGTGAAATTGTACCGTTGTCAGAAATTTTCTTCCGTGATGAACAAGCTTTAGGCAAAGATGAGCAAGAAATTTTAGATGGCGAACAAGTTCCTGAATTAATCAATCATTTATACGGTAAATTAGAAGCTTTAGAACCATTTGAAGCTGCAGAGATTAAAAAGACAATTAAAGAAGTACAAAAAGAAACAGGTATTAAAGGTAAGCAATTGTTCATGCCTATCAGAGTTGCGGTAACTGGACAAATGCATGGACCGGAATTACCAAATACGATTGAAGTACTTGGCAAAGACAAAGTTTTAACAAGACTTAAAAAATATTTATAATAATTACAAAGTAGGTAGATTTGTAACTTGAAAATTTACAACAAACCACTTATGATTAATGGTGAATAGCAGAGGATTAGTAAATAATAGGCAGTGGTAAGAGAGTGTACGGTTGCTGCGAGTACATCACTGCGATTATTGAATGCACCTTTGTGTCTTTATAATTAAATAAGATAAATGAGCGTATACTAGTTAACAGTTTGGATTTTTATAGTCATTCAAGCTATCACTATTATAAAAAAGAGTGGAACCGTGCAAAAGCACCTCTAACATAAATTGTTAGGGTGCTTTTTTTAGTAGGGAGGAAATATACCTTGTTTAAAGTAATAAAAAGAATGAAAGACGATATTAATATGGTATTTGAGCAAGACCCCGCAGCAAAAACGACATTTGAAGTTGTGACATCATATGCTGGTTTACATGCGATTTGGAGTCATTTGATAGCGCATGAATTATACAAAAAGAAGAAATATGTCATCGCAAGACTCATTTCTCAAATCGCGCGTTTCTTTACTGGCATCGAAATTCATCCCGGTGCAGAAATAGGTAAACGTCTATTCATCGACCACGGTATGGGCGTTGTCATTGGCGAAACTTGTAGAATTGGGAATAATGTCACTATTTATCAAGGTGTCACATTAGGTGGTACTGGTAAAGAAAAAGGGAAAAGACACCCAGACATTGGCGACAACGTATTGATTGCAGCAGGCGCAAAGGTTTTAGGTAATATCCAAATTGATTCAGATGTGAATATTGGTGCTAATTCTGTCGTTTTAACTTCTGTTCCTAGTTATTCAACAGTAGTTGGTATTCCGGGCCATATAGTTAAGCAAGATGGTAAACGTATTGGTAAAACATTTGATCATTTGAATTTACCAGACCCTATCTATGAGCAAATGAAGGAATTAGAGCGTCAGTTAGAGAAAACAAGAAACGGAGAGATACAAGATGATTACATTATATAATACACTTACACGTCAAAAAGAGACGTTTGAGCCTATTGAGCCAGGCAAAGTTAAAATGTACGTTTGTGGCCCAACAGTTTATAACTATATTCATATAGGGAATGCACGTCCAGCCATTGTTTATGATGTTGTACGTAGATATTTTGAATATCAAGGCTATGAAGTGATTTATGTATCTAATTTTACAGATGTTGACGATAAATTAATCAACCGTTCTAAAGAATTAAATGAATCTGTAGAAACGATTGCCGAACGTTATATTAATGCTTTCTATGAAGATACAGGTGCGTTGAATGTAAGAAGAGCAACTTCTAATCCACGTGTGATGAACCATATGGACGATATTATTCAATTTATTCAAGATTTAGTGGACGAAGGTTACGCTTATGTTAGTGGCGGGGACGTCTATTATAGAACGCGTAAATTCGAAGATTACGGTAAATTAAGCCATCAATCTTTAAATGATTTGAAAGTCGGCGCTCGAATTGAGCAAGGTGAACAAAAAGAGGACGCATTAGACTTCACTCTATGGAAAGCCGCAAAAGAAGGCGAAATAAGCTGGGACAGTCCATTTGGTAAAGGGCGTCCAGGTTGGCATATTGAATGTTCGGTCATGGCTTATAAAGAACTTGGCGCTACGATGGATATTCACGCAGGGGGTACAGATTTACAATTCCCTCACCATGAAAATGAAATTGCCCAATCTGAAGCTCACAACCATGCGACGTTTGCCAATTATTGGATGCACAATGGCTTTATTAACATTGATAATGAAAAAATGAGTAAATCGTTAGGTAATTTTGTTCTTGTACATGACATTATTAAAGAGATTGATCCAGATGTATTACGATTCTTTATGATTAGTGTGCATTACCGTAGCCCAATTAACTATAATATGGAGTTGGTTAACGCAGCTAGAAACGGGTTAGAACGTATACGTAATAGTTACAAAGCTATAATAGAACGTGCTGAAATAGCTACGGATGTGACAGATCAAACTGATTATATTACTGAAATTAATAAGATATTAGCGCAATTTGAAGAAGTAATGAACGATGACTTTAATACGGCCAATGCGATCACAGCTTGGTTTGAATTAACAAAATTGGCTAATAAATTTGTTTTAGAGAATACTACATCATTAGCAGTGCTTGAAAGATTTAAAGAAGTTTATCAAATATTCAGTGATGTTCTAGGTGTACCACTTGTTGGACAAGAAGCAGAAGTCTTATTAGATGAAGACATCGAAGCGCTTATTGAAGAACGTAATGAGGCAAGAAAAAATAAAGACTTCGCTAGAGCTGATGAAATACGTGACTCACTAAAAGAACAAAACATCATTTTAGAAGATACGGCTCAAGGTGTGAGGTTTAAACGTGGATAAAGCCAACGCGAAATTGTTAAATCCGTTAACTTTAGCCTATATGGGCGATGCAGTTCTTGATCAACACGTGCGTACTTACATTGTTTTAAAACTTAAAAGTAAACCTAATAGATTACACCAACTCTCTAAAACTTATGTATCAGCCAAAAGCCAAGCGCAAACTTTGGAAACACTCATGAAGATGGAATGGTTCACTGAAGAAGAGTTAGATATTGTTAGACGTGGTCGTAACGCAAAAAGTTATACTAAGGCGAAGAATACAGACATTCAAACTTATAAGAAAAGTACAGCTTTAGAAGCGATAATTGGCTACTTATATTTAGAGAGTCATAACGAAAGATTAGAGCAATTATTAACAACAATAGTAAATATAGTTGATGAAAGGGCGTAATAAATTGGAAGACATCGTAATCGTTGGTCGTCATGCTGTTAAAGAAGCTATTATCTCAGGACATACTATAAATAAAATTTTGATTCAAGAAGGCGTAAAAAAACAACAATTGAGTGAGATTTTAAAAAAAGCGAAAAACGACAAACTGATAGTTCAAACCGTTCCAAAATCTAAATTGGATAATCTAGCAGATGCACCGCATCAAGGCGTTGCGGCACTAGTAGCACCATATGAATACGCAGATTTTGATGAGTTTTTAGCGGAACAACAAAATAAAGAACAATTATCGACAGTTCTTATATTAGATGGACTAGAAGATCCTCATAATTTAGGTTCAATTATTCGTACTGCCGATGCTTCAGGTGTTGATGGTATTATTATTCCTAAACGTCGTTCAGTTGCATTAACGCAAACTGTAGTGAAAGCAAGTACAGGCGCGATCCAACATGTTCCCGTTATGCGTGTAACAAATCTAGCTCAAACAATTGAAGCATTAAAAGAAAAGGGTTATTGGATTGCTGGTACGGAAGCGGATAATGCGACAGACTATCGTCAGTTAGATGCTGGAATGCCATTAGCCATCGTTATTGGTAGTGAAGGTCAAGGGATGAGCAGACTCGTAAAAGATAAATGCGATTTTTATATAAAGATTCCTATGGTAGGCCATGTAAATAGTTTAAATGCGTCTGTAGCTGCTAGTTTAATGATGTATGAGGTTTATCGTAAGCGGAATCAGTTAGGAGATAACTAATGAAGTCTCGTTATTTAATCATTGATGGTTATAACATGATTGGACAATCTACCGAGTTGAGTAAACTGTCCCAAGAGAACTTAGAAGAAGCGCGCGAAAGCTTGCTTACTACTATCGCTAATTATAGTGCTGTAATTGCTGATGAAGTATTATGTGTATTTGATGCTTATGAACAGTCTGGCATGCAAACTGAATATATGTATCATGGCGTTAAAGTCGTTTTTACTAAAGAGAAAGAGACGGCCGATAGTTATATCGAAAAATATGTATATGATTTATATGATAAATATACTACTCATATTACGGTAGTGACGAGTGATATGAGTGAACAACATGCCATATTTGGAACAGGTGCTTATAGAATTTCATCCAGAGAAATGTGGCGAGATTTAAAAGAAAGCGAAGTAACTATTACAAAGTCACTTGATGGTTTTAAAGAACGCAAGCCACGTACAAGAATCGAACTCTCAAATGATATATTGGAAGAATTCGAAAAAATAAGACGTGGCGACCGAAAAAAAGACTGATTTAGCACTATTGATTTAGCATATGAATCTATGTATGATGTCTGTACTTTTAAGAAAGGACATTACATATGATTCGTAATAAAACAACTCAAGAATATGAGCAACCAAGTCAGCAATGTATTGATGATTGTGTAGATTTAGTACAGTACTTAAGTAAAATGGAACCTAAAATTAGAAAAAGATTAACTCACTACGCTATAGATAGTCATTCCCAAGATGATTTATATCAAGAAGTAGTAGTTAAAATATTTTTAGCTATTAGTAGATTTGACTTCCGTCAATCAACGCCGTTTGAGCATTATATTAATAAAATAATAAAGTCGGTAAAGTATGATTATTTGCGAAAACGAAGTAATCTGTATCATAAACAAAAAATGCTAATTAATGAATACAAAGTAGAATACAATTATTTCAAACACTATCATTTAGTAGAGCAGCAAGTGTTAAAAACTGAAGTAGCAGAACAAATTATACAGAGTTTGTCTATTCTAAGTGACTTCGAGTGTGTGGTCGTTACGTTTTTATTGCAAGGATACACGCCACAGGAAATGGCTCGAAAATTAAACGTTAATAATAAAAATATTTATAATGCTATACAACGGTGTAAAATAAAACTCCGAAAAAAATTAACGTTACATAAAGAAAATTAAGTATCATTATACTATGATAAAAAGCGTTTCTTACTTCATTTGTGAAGAAGTTGAGGTTTGACATTTATCATGCAATTTATGTATAGTATACTGGTATTATAATGAATAAGGTGAAGTCTAGTGAAAAAAGTACCGCTTAGTTGCGAAGAATGTGGTAACCGAAATTACAACGTTCCAAAGCAGAATGATTCTACGATAAGGCTAACTTTGAAAAAGTATTGCCCAACGTGTAATGCGCATACCGTGCACAAAGAATCTAAATAAATTTGGGATGTTTTTATCTACTTGGTTTAATGAAGAGCGCAGTTATATGATAATTTAAGATTAAATTGAGATGGAGGTCTGTAATATGGCTAAAAAAGAAAATTTCTTCCAAGGCGTTAAGTCAGAGATGGAAAAAACAAGTTGGCCTACAAAAGAAGAATTGTTTAAATACACAGTTATTGTAGTAGCAACAGTAGTATTCTTCTTAGCTTTCTTCTATGCCTTAGATTTAGGAATTGGCAGAATCATAGAAATAATTAAATAATAAGGAGTGACGACATGTCTGAAGAAGTTGGCGCAAAGCATTGGTATGCCGTGCATACGTATTCTGGATATGAGAATAAGGTTAAAAAGAATTTAGAGAAACGTGTAGAATCTATGAATATGACAGAACAAATTTTTAGAGTTGTCATACCAGAAGAAGAAGAAACACAAGTAAAAGATGGTAAAGCAAAAACATTAACTAAAAAGACATTCCCTGGTTATGTATTAGTTGAATTAGTAATGACTGATGAATCATGGTATGTAGTAAGAAATACACCAGGGGTAACTGGTTTCGTTGGTTCAGCTGGTTCTGGTTCTAAACCGAACCCATTGCTACCTGATGAAGTGCGCTTCATTTTAAAACAAATGGGCTTAAAAGAAAAAACTATCGATGTAGAAGTTGAAGTCGGTGAACAAGTGACTATCAAATCTGGACCTTTTGCTAACCAAGTGGGCGAGGTTCAAGAAATTGAAGCCGATAAATTCAAACTTACAGTGCTAGTAGACATGTTTGGTAGAGAAACTCCTGTCGAAGTAGAATTTGATCAAATCGAAAAATTATAATAAAACAAATCATAACATCAGCTGTAAATTAGCAAAATTACTATTGCTTTCTATTCATGGTTGATGTTATAATACTGTGGTCGCGCTTAAGAGCGTTTCATTTCGTCACGAAATGTTGAAGAGTGGGAGGGCAAAACTGAGTCCTATGACCACATCACGATATCAAGGAGGTGCACATCGTGGCTAAAAAAGTAGAAAAAGTAGTTAAATTACAAATTCCTGCAGGTAAAGCAAATCCAGCACCACCAGTTGGACCAGCATTAGGTCAAGCAGGTGTGAACATTATGGGATTCTGTAAGGAATTCAACGCACGAACTCAAGAGGATGCAGGTTTAATCATTCCAGTAGAAATCAGTGTATATGAAGATCGTTCATTTACATTCGTTACTAAAACACCACCTGCGCCAGTACTACTTAAAAAAGCAGCTGGAGTTGAAAAAGGTTCAGGCGAACCAAACAAAAACAAAGTTGCTTCAGTAACTAAAGATCAAGTACGCGAAATTGCTAACACTAAAATGCAAGACTTAAACGCTGCAGACGAAGAAGCAGCAATGCGTATTATCGAAGGTACTGCTCGTAGTATGGGTATAACTGTAGACTAATAACATTGATATTAAAACGATAAATTATTATAGCAGATAACGATAGCTATATATTATTTATGGCTTGAAGAATGAATAAGGCGCAGCCTTTTAATTCTCAAAAAATGTTGTCTGCTCTTAACTTGTGTAAACAAGTAAACGTGGGAGGAAATTCCGCTAAAACCACTAAAGGAGGAACTTAAAATGGCTAAGAAAAGTAAAAAGTATCAAGAAGTAGCTAGTAAAATCGATCGCCAAAAACACTATAGTGTTGAAGAAGCGGTTGCATTAGCTAAAGAAACAAGCATTGCTAACTTTGATGCTTCGGTTGAAGTAGCATTCCGTTTAGGCATTGATACACGTAAAAATGATCAACAAATCCGTGGAGCGGTAGTATTACCGAACGGTACTGGTAAATCACAACGTGTATTAGTATTTGCTAAAGGTGACAAAGCAACAGAAGCACAAGAAGCAGGAGCAGATTATGTAGGCGAAGGCGACTACGTAACTCAAATCCAACAAGGTTGGTTCGACTTTGATGTAGTTGTTGCTACACCAGACATGATGGGCGAAGTTGGTAAATTAGGTCGTGTATTAGGACCTAAAGGATTAATGCCAAACCCTAAAACTGGAACTGTTACAATGGATGTGAAAAAAGCCGTTGAAGAAATTAAAGCTGGTAAAGTAGAATACCGTGCTGAAAAAGCTGGTATCGTCCACGCTTCAATTGGTAAAACTTCATTCGATACAGATAAATTAGTAGAAAACTTTAAAGCTTTACAAGATGTTTTAACAAAAGCTAAACCATCTTCAGCTAAAGGTACTTACTTCAAATCTGTTAACGTAACTACAACAATGGGCCCTGGTATCAAAGTAGATACTTCAGGCTTCAAATTGTAATTTCATACAATGATGATAATAGACTGGAAGATTTTCTTTCAGTCTATAATTAAATATTGACTTATTAACATAAACGAGTTATATTTGTTTATGTGATTATTTTACCTAAGACAGTAGGAGTTATTCGTAACTTAAAAATCATCCTACCGAGGCTAAAATTGACTTGAACGTGAAGATTAAACTTTCAAGCACTTTTTGCCGTGGGTAGAAAGTGCTTTTTTTATTGATTATTGGTTATTACATACTACGTGTGTTACCAATATCAAAATTAAAAGCACCAAAATTAAACTATATGGAGGTGTCTAAATGTCTGCTATCATTGAAGCAAAACAACAACATGTTGACGTTATAGCTGATCAACTTAAAAACTCAGTTTCAACTGTCATCGTTGACTATCGTGGTTTAAGCGTTTCTGAAGTAACAGAATTACGTAACCAATTACGTGAAGCTGGTGTTGAGTACAAAGTATACAAAAATACTATGGTACGTCGTGCAGCTGAAAAAGCAGGTATTGAAGGTTTAGACGAATTTTTAGTTGGACCTACAGCTGTTGCTACATCAACTGAAGATGTTGTTGCGCCAGCAAAAGTACTTGCAGGATTCGCAAAAGAACATGATGCGTTAGAAATTAAGACAGGCGTTATGGAAGGTAACTTAATCTCAGCTGAAGAAGTTAAAACAGTTGGTTCTTTACCAAACCACGACGGTCTTGTATCTATGCTTTTATCTGTATTACAAGCTCCAGTACGCAACTTCGCTTATGCGGTTAAAGCTGTTGGAGAACAACAAGAAGAAGAAAGCGCTGAATAATCGCGCAAAAATATTAAATTAACGGAGGAATATTAAAATGGCTAATCAAGAACAAATCATTGAAGCAATTAAAGAAATGTCAGTATTAGAATTAAACGACTTAGTAAAAGCAATTGAAGAAGAATTTGGTGTAACTGCAGCGGCTCCAGTAGCAGCTGGCGGTGCTGCAGGTGGCGCTGACGCTGCTGCAGAACAAACTGAATTTAACGTTGAGTTAACTTCAGCTGGTTCATCTAAAATCAAAGTTGTTAAAGCTGTTAAAGAAGCAACTGGCTTAGGCTTAAAAGATGCTAAAGAATTAGTAGACGGAGCTCCAAGCGTAGTTAAAGAAGGTTTATCTAAAGAAGATGCTGAAGCACTTAAATCTCAATTAGAAGAAGTTGGCGCTTCAGTAGAATTAAAATAATTCTAGCCTTAATACTCAAAAATAATTTTATATTGCAGTAACAAGGATGTTTCACTATTTAAGTATACACCTTGCAGTCTAAGATTTTGAGAAGTGAAAACCCCGTTATACATATAACGGGGTTTTATCTTTTTTGTATAAATATAGTTATTTCTAAGAGTCAAGCGACGTAAGATATTATATAATTCATGTAACAATGAATAATTAAGAGGTGAAGTCATGAGTCATTATTATGATGAAAATCCTGAAATTGAAAGTGATGAAATAACATTTACATACTCCTATGATCAACACAACTT
The DNA here is from genome assembly GCF_015775975.1 of Staphylococcus lloydii. NCBI lineage: Bacteria > Bacillati > Bacillota > Bacilli > Caryophanales > Staphylococcaceae > Staphylococcus > Staphylococcus lloydii. Next base: position 2,263,318 of record NZ_CP064056.1, on the reverse strand, counting down.
AAAATTAACTACCGATAGTGGTGTGTTTTCCAAAGGGAAGATCGATTTTGGTTCGGATTTATTAATCAGAACTTTTTTAAAGTCTAACCCTCCAGGCCTTAGAAAGAAAATAGTCGATGTAGGGTGTGGTTACGGTCCGATTGGTTTAATGATTGCTAAGTGTGCGCCACATCACGAAATTACTATGGTAGATGTTAATGAACGTGCGTTAGCTTTAGCTAAAAAGAACAAAAAAATTAATAATATTGATAATGCAGAAATATTAAAAAGCGATGGTTTAACGCAAACAGTCGATAACAATTATGATGCAATTGTCACTAATCCACCAATTAGAGCTGGGAAACAAGTAGTGGCTGGAATATTAGAAGATGCTTATAGCAAATTAAAAGCTGATGGATCGCTGTATGTTGTTATTCAAAAGAAGCAAGGTATGCCATCTGCAAAGAAAAAAATGGAAGAAACATTTAGTAACGTTGAAGTCATTGACAAAAGTAAAGGATATTACATTTTGAAAAGTGTGAAGGTTGATTTCGAAATGTAATTCTGATATAGTTATAGAATGTAAAAATTTATGTTCAATAAGTGTGTACTTTTATCAATCATACAACAATGCAAATTGTAAATATAGTAAATCGAAAATGGTGTCATAAGGAGTGCTACCGTTTTCTTTTTGTCTTATTATATTGAGTTATTTGTTGAAAGTAAACACACAATTTTTGAGGGGTGAATCTGTTTGGCAGGTCAATTTGTCCAATATGGAAGACATCGTAAACGTAGAAACTACGCTAGAATTTCAGAGGTATTAGAATTACCGAACTTAATCGAAATCCAAACTAAATCATATGAATGGTTTTTAGAAGAAGGATTACTAGAAATGTTCCGCGACATTTCACCAATTGAAGATTTCACTGGAAATCTATCATTAGAGTTTGTTGATTATAGACTTGGTGAACCGAAATACGATTTAGAAGAATCAAAAAACCGTGATACAACTTATGCGGCACCACTACGCGTCAAAGTTCGTTTAATCATTAAAGAAACTGGCGAAGTGAAAGAACAAGAAGTATTTATGGGTGATTTCCCATTAATGACAGACACAGGTACTTTCGTAATTAATGGTGCTGAACGTGTTATCGTATCTCAATTAGTTCGTTCACCATCCGTTTATTTCAATGAAAAATTAGATAAAAATGGTCGTACAAACTATGATGCAACAATTATTCCAAACCGTGGTGCATGGTTAGAATATGAAACAGATGCAAAAGACGTTGTGTACGTGCGTATTGACAGAACAAGAAAATTACCTTTAACAGTTCTTTTAAGAGCGTTAGGTTTCTCAACAGACCAAGAAATCATTGATTTACTTGGCGATAATGAATATTTACGTAACACACTAGAAAAAGATGGTACAGAAAATACCGATCAAGCTTTATTAGAAATTTATGAACGTTTACGTCCTGGCGAGCCGCCTACAGTAGAAAATGCGAAAAGCTTATTATACTCTCGTTTCTTCGATCCGAAACGTTATGATTTAGCAAGTGTAGGTCGTTATAAAGCAAACAAAAAATTACATTTAAAACATCGTTTATTCAATCAAAAATTAGCTGAACCAATCGTTAATGCTGAGACTGGTGAAATAGTAGCTGAAGAAGGCACTGTTTTAGACCGTCGTAAAATTGATGAAATCATGGATGTTTTAGAATCTAATGCAAACAGCGAAGTTTATGAATTAGAAGGCACTGTAATTGATGAACCTGTTGAAATCCAATCTATTAAAGTTTATGTTCCTAACGATGAAGAAGGACGTAAAACGACAGTAATTGGTAATGCATTCCCTGATTCAGAGGTTAAATGTATAACACCAGCAGACATCATTGCTTCAATGTCTTACTTCTTTAATTTATTAAGTGGCATTGGTTTCACTGATGATATTGACCATTTAGGTAACCGTCGTCTACGTTCAGTAGGTGAATTGTTACAAAACCAATTCCGTATTGGTTTATCAAGAATGGAACGTGTTGTAAGAGAAAGAATGTCTATTCAAGACACTGACTCAATCACACCACAACAATTAATCAATATTCGTCCTGTTATTGCTTCTATTAAAGAATTCTTTGGAAGCTCTCAATTATCACAATTCATGGACCAAGCTAACCCATTAGCTGAGTTGACGCATAAACGTCGTCTATCTGCGCTTGGACCTGGTGGTTTAACTCGTGAACGTGCTCAAATGGAAGTACGTGACGTTCACTATTCACACTATGGTCGTATGTGTCCAATCGAAACGCCAGAGGGTCCAAACATTGGACTTATCAACTCATTATCAAGTTATGCACGTGTTAATGAATTTGGCTTTATCGAAACACCATACCGTAAAGTTGACTTAGAGACTAACTCAATCACAGAACAAATTGACTATTTAACAGCTGATGAAGAAGATAGCTATGTGGTAGCACAAGCGAACTCTAAATTAGATGAAAATGGTCGTTTCTTAGACGATGAAGTAGTTTGTCGTTTCCGTGGTAACAACACTGTGATGGCGAAAGAAAAAATGGACTACATGGACGTATCACCAAAACAAGTAGTTTCAGCTGCGACAGCATGTATTCCTTTCTTAGAAAACGATGACTCTAACCGTGCCTTAATGGGTGCGAACATGCAACGTCAAGCAGTACCATTGATGAACCCTGAATCACCATTCGTTGGTACTGGTATGGAACACGTTGCCGCTCGTGACTCTGGTGCTGCAATTATCGCTAAGCACAAAGGTCGCGTTGAGCACGTTGAATCTAATGAAATTTTAGTACGTCGCTTAATTGAAGAAGACGGCAAAGAATACGAAGGCGAATTAGATCGCTATCCATTATCTAAATTCAAACGTTCTAACACTGGTACTTGTTACAACCAAAGACCAATCGTTGCAGCAGGTAATGTTGTAACTAAAGGCGAAATCTTAGCAGATGGACCTTCTATGGAACTAGGCGAAATGGCATTAGGTCGTAATGTCGTTGTTGGTTTCATGACTTGGGACGGTTATAACTATGAAGATGCTGTAATTATGAGTGAACGCCTTGTTAAAGATGACGTATATACTTCTATTCATATTGAAGAATACGAATCTGAAGCGCGTGACACTAAATTAGGGCCTGAAGAAATCACAAGAGATATTCCTAATGTTTCTGATAGTGCATTGAAAAACTTAGATGATCGAGGCATTGTTTACGTTGGAGCTGAAGTTAATGATGGTGACATCTTAGTAGGTAAAGTAACGCCTAAAGGTGTAACTGAATTGACTGCTGAAGAACGTCTATTACACGCAATCTTTGGTGAAAAAGCAAGAGAAGTTCGTGATACTTCATTACGTGTACCTCATGGTGCAGGCGGTATCGTACTTGATGTTAAAGTATTTAACCGTGAAGAAGGAGACGATACTTTATCTCCAGGCGTAAACCAATTAGTACGTGTATATATTGTTCAAAAACGTAAAATTCATGTTGGTGACAAAATGTGTGGTCGTCACGGTAACAAAGGTGTAATTTCTAAAATAGTTCCTGAAGAGGACATGCCTTATTTACCGGACGGTACGCCAATTGACATCATGTTAAACCCATTAGGTGTACCATCACGTATGAACATCGGACAAGTACTTGAACTACACTTAGGTATGGCTGCTAAAAATCTAGGCATTCATGTTGCATCACCAGTATTTGATGGTGCTAACGATGAAGATGTTTGGTCTACGATTGAAGAAGCAGGCATGGCTAGAGATGGTAAAACTGTACTTTATGATGGTCGTACTGGTGAACCATTCGACAACCGTATTTCAGTTGGTGTAATGTACATGCTTAAACTTGCTCACATGGTTGATGACAAGTTACATGCGCGTTCAACTGGACCATATTCACTTGTAACGCAACAACCACTTGGCGGTAAAGCTCAATTTGGTGGACAACGTTTCGGTGAAATGGAAGTATGGGCACTTGAAGCTTACGGTGCTGCTTATACGTTACAAGAAATCTTAACTTATAAATCTGACGATACAGTTGGTCGTGTTAAAACTTACGAATCAATCGTTAAAGGTGAAAATATCACTAAACCAAGTGTTCCTGAATCATTCCGCGTATTGATGAAAGAATTACAAAGTTTAGGATTAGACGTTAAGATTATGGATGAACATGATAATGAAATTGACATGCATGATAACGAAGATGAAGATGCTGCAGAGCGCAAAGTTGATTTACAACAGAAAGATGCGCCAGAATCTCAAAAAGAAATCACTGACTAATTGCATTTAAGTTTTAATAGCGATGCAATTGAGCAATGAGGCAATCCATTAATAGTACTTATCTTAAATAGCGCTATTTAATGGTTGCCTTTATCTCACTTGCACACTATTGATCGATATAAGCTAATCAATCAATTTGCACAGTAATCTAAATTGAAGGAGGTAGGCTCCTTGATTGATGTAAATAATTTCCATTATATGAAAATAGGACTTGCTTCACCTGAAAAAATCCGTTCATGGTCATTTGGGGAAGTTAAAAAGCCAGAAACAATTAACTATCGTACGTTAAAACCAGAAAAAGATGGTCTTTTCTGTGAAAGAATATTTGGACCTACTAAAGACTGGGAATGTAGTTGTGGTAAATACAAGCGTGTCCGTTATAAAGGCATGGTTTGTGACAGATGTGGTGTTGAAGTAACTAAATCTAAAGTACGTCGTGAAAGAATGGGTCATATTGAACTAGCTGCACCTGTTTCTCACATTTGGTACTTTAAAGGTATTCCAAGTCGTATGGGACTATTATTAGATATGTCTCCTAGAGCTTTAGAAGAAGTAATTTACTTCGCATCTTATGTACTTGTTGATCCAGGTCCAACTGGATTAGAGAAGAAAACTTTATTATCTGAAGCTGAATTCAGAGAATACTATGATAAATTCCCTGGGCAATTTAATGCCAAAATGGGTGCCGAAGGTATTAAAGAATTATTAGAAGAAATCGACTTAGACGAAGAGCTTAAACAATTGCGTGATGAATTAGAGTCAGCAACTGGCCAAAGACTAACTCGTGCAATTAAACGATTAGAAGTAGTTGAGTCATTCAGACATTCTGGTAATAATCCAGCTTGGATGATTTTAGATGTACTTCCAATTATCCCACCTGAAATCAGACCAATGGTTCAATTAGATGGTGGACGTTTTGCTACAAGTGATTTAAACGATTTATATCGTCGTGTTATTAACCGTAATAATCGTTTAAAACGTTTATTAGATTTAGGTGCACCTGGTATCATCGTTCAAAACGAAAAACGTATGTTACAAGAAGCTGTAGACGCATTAATCGATAATGGTCGTCGTGGTCGTCCAGTAACTGGACCAGGAAACCGTCCTCTAAAATCACTTTCTCATATGTTGAAAGGTAAACAAGGTCGTTTCCGTCAAAACTTACTTGGTAAACGTGTTGACTATTCAGGTCGTTCGGTTATTGCAGTAGGCCCAAGCTTGAAAATGTACCAATGTGGTCTACCAAAAGAAATGGCGTTAGAACTATTCAAACCATTTATCATGAAAGAACTTGTACAGCGTGAGATTGCTACGAACATCAAAAATGCGAAGAGTAAAATCGAACGTATGGACGATGAAGTATGGGATGTATTAGAAGACGTTATCGTTGAACATCCAGTATTACTTAACCGTGCGCCAACGCTTCACAGATTAGGTATTCAAGCATTTGAACCTACACTTGTTGAAGGTCGTGCAATCCGTTTACACCCACTTGTTACTACAGCTTATAACGCTGACTTTGATGGTGACCAAATGGCTGTTCACGTACCTTTATCAAAAGAAGCTCAAGCTGAAGCACGTATGTTAATGTTAGCAGCACAAAATATCTTAAACCCTAAAGATGGTAAACCAGTTGTTACGCCATCACAGGATATGGTATTAGGTAACTACTACTTAACATTAGAGCGTAAAGATGCTGTAAATACTGGTACTATTTATAATGATACAAACGAAGTGTTAAAAGCATACGCAAATGGCTATGTTCACCTACACACTCGTATTGGTGTACATGCACGTTCATTTAACAACCCAACATTTACAGAAGAACAAAATAACAAAATTTTAACTACTTCTGTTGGTAAAGTAATATTCAATGAAATCATTCCAGATTCATTTGCATATATTAATGAACCAAGCCAAGCAAACTTAGAAGATAAAACACCTGATAAATATTTCGTATCTGCAACTGAGCTAGGCGAAGGCGGATTAGCGGAATACTTTGAAGATAAAGACCTTATCGAACCATTCAACAAAAAATTCTTAGGTAATGTCATTGCAGAAGTGTTCAATCGCTTCAGCATCACTGACACATCTATGATGCTTGATAGAATGAAAGATTTAGGTTTCAAATTCTCTTCTAAAGCTGGTATCACTGTTGGTGTATCTGACATCGTTGTATTACCAGATAAGAAAGATATCTTAGATGAACACGATGAATTAGTTGAAAGAGTAACTAAACAATTTAACCGTGGTTTAATTACTGAAGATGAGCGTTATAACAGAGTCGTTGAAATTTGGACTGACGCAAAAGACCAAATTCAAGGCGAGTTAATGCAATCATTAGAAAAAACTAACCCAATCTTCATGATGAGTGACTCTGGTGCCCGTGGTAACGCATCTAACTTTACACAGTTAGCTGGTATGCGTGGACTTATGGCTGCGCCTTCTGGTAAGATCATTGAATTACCAATCACATCATCATTCCGTGAAGGTTTAACAGTATTAGAGTACTTCATCTCTACTCACGGTGCGCGTAAAGGTCTTGCCGATACAGCACTTAAAACTGCCGATTCAGGTTACCTTACTCGTCGTCTTGTTGATGTTGCACAAGATGTTATCGTACGTGAAGAAGATTGTGGAACTGACCGTGGTTTACTTGTTTCAGATATCCGAGAAGGTACTGAAATGATCGAACCATTTATCGAACGTATCGAAGGACGTTACTCTAAAGAAACAATTCGTCATCCAGAAACAGACGAAATTATTATTCGTCCAGATGAACTTATCACACCAGATATAGCTAAACAAATTACTGATGTAGGTATCGAGCAAATGTACATCCGTTCAGCATTTACATGTAACACTAGACATGGTGTATGTGAAAAATGTTACGGTAAAAACCTTGCTACAGGTGAAAAAGTTGAAGTTGGTGAAGCTGTTGGTACAATTGCTGCCCAATCAATCGGTGAACCTGGTACACAGCTTACAATGCGTACATTCCATACCGGTGGTGTAGCAGGAAGCGATATCACTCAAGGTCTTCCTCGTATCCAAGAGATTTTTGAAGCGCGTAATCCTAAAGGACAAGCGGTTATAACAGAAATCGAAGGTGTCGTAGAAGATATTAAATTAGCTAAAGACCGTCAACAAGAAATTGTGATTAAAGGTAGTAATGAAGTTAGATCATATCTTGCTTCAGGTACTTCAAGACTTAAAGTAGAAATTGGCCAAAGCGTAGAACGTGGCGAAGTATTAACTGAAGGTTCAATCGAACCTAAGAGTTACTTATCAGTTGCCGGCTTAAATGCTACTGAAAGTTACCTATTAAAAGAAGTACAAAAAGTTTACCGTATGCAAGGTGTTGAAATCGATGATAAACACGTTGAAGTTATGGTAAGACAAATGTTACGTAAAGTACGTATCATTGAAGCAGGTGACACTAAACTATTACCTGGTTCATTAGTAGATATTCACAACTTTACTGACGCTAACCGTGAAGCGTTTAAAGAACGTAAACGTCCAGCGACAGCTAAACCAGTATTATTAGGTATTACGAAAGCTTCTCTTGAAACTGAAAGCTTCTTATCAGCAGCTTCATTCCAAGAAACTACGCGTGTACTTACTGATGCTGCAATTAAAGGTAAACGTGATAACTTACTAGGCCTTAAAGAAAATGTAATCATCGGTAAACTTATTCCTGCTGGTACTGGTATGAGACGTTACAGAGACGTTGAATACGATAAAGCAGCACCAGAACAAGAGGTAGAAGAATCGATCGAATTTACTGAATCATAAGGTCAAATAAACAGTGGCCGAAAGCTATTTCGGTCACTTGTTTTTTTGATTTTATAGCTTAATTTAAAGTTGACTATGTATAATATCGATGTTATTATTATTAAGGTTGATGCAAGCAGAACTTTGGAGGATATTTAATGTCTAATGAAAAAGTTGCACGCTTTAACAAACAACACTATGTTATTGGTCTTAAACAGACGCTCAAAGCGTTACGTAAAGATCAAGTGACATCATTGATTATTGCTCAAGACGTAGAAGTTTATTTACTTACCCGCGTGTTAAGCCAAATCAATCTACAAGCAATGCCTATTACTTTTTTTAGTAGCAAAAAAGCACTTGGAGAGTATGTAGGTATTAATGTTAATGCTGCTATTGTGGCATTATTGAAATGAGATTAGTAAGAATTTTTCTTACTAAATTTTATTTACTCTGAAAATGAACCACCTGGATGTGTGGGATTAAAATTCAAGAGAGGAGGACATTCACATGCCAACTATTAACCAATTGGTACGTAAGCCAAGACAAAGCAAAAGCAAACAATCAGATTCACCAGCTTTAAATAGAGGTTTCAACAGTAAAAAGAAAAAATTTACTGATTTAAACTCTCCACAAAAACGTGGTGTTTGTACACGTGTCGGCACTATGACACCTAAAAAACCTAACTCAGCTTTACGTAAATATGCTCGTGTTCGTTTATCAAACAACATCGAAATTAACGCGTATATCCCTGGTATAGGTCATAACTTACAAGAACACAGTGTTGTACTTGTACGTGGTGGTCGTGTAAAAGACTTACCTGGTGTGCGTTATCACATCGTACGTGGTGCGCTTGATACTTCAGGTGTTGATGGACGTAGACAAGGTCGTTCATTATACGGTACTAAAAAACCTAAAAACTAATTTTAAAATTAACTTAGCTTTATAAATATCATTATTATATAGGAAGGGAGGACTTACATTATGCCTCGTAAAGGATCAGTCCCAAAAAGAGACGTATTACCAGATCCAATTCATAACTCAAAATTAGTTACGAAATTGATTAACAAAATCATGTTAGATGGTAAACGTGGAACAGCTCAAGGAATTCTTTATTCTGCATTCGAACTAGTACAAGAACGTAGTGGTAGAGATGCATTAGAAGTATTCGAAGAAGCTATCGAAAATATTATGCCAGTTTTAGAAGTTAAAGCTCGTCGTGTTGGTGGTTCAAACTATCAAGTACCTGTAGAAGTACGTCCAGAACGTCGTACTACTTTAGGTTTACGTTGGTTAGTTAACTACGCTCGTCTTCGTGGTGAAAAAACTATGGAAGAGCGTTTAGCTAACGAAATCTTAGATGCAGCTAACAATTCAGGTGGCGCAGTTAAGAAACGTGAAGACACTCACAAAATGGCTGAAGCAAACAAAGCATTTGCTCACTATCGTTGGTAAGATGGTAGTTTTTACCCTGAGTACTTTTCGAGTTGATAGTTTACTATCTAAGGTTCGTACTTAGGGCATTGCCGTATTTATAGTATTTATTCACAGTAATACTGGAAGGAGAAAAATACATGGCTAGAGATTTTACTTTAGAAAAAACTCGTAATATCGGTATCATGGCTCATATCGACGCTGGTAAAACAACTACGACTGAACGTATTCTTTACTATACTGGCCGAATCCACAAAATTGGTGAAACTCACGAAGGTGCTTCACAAATGGACTGGATGGAGCAAGAGCAAGACCGCGGTATCACAATTACATCAGCAGCTACAACTGCACAATGGAATGACCACCGTGTAAACATTATCGACACTCCTGGACACGTAGACTTCACTGTTGAAGTTGAACGTTCATTACGTGTACTTGATGGTGCTGTAACTGTACTTGACGCTCAATCAGGTGTTGAACCTCAAACTGAAACAGTTTGGCGTCAGGCAACAACATACGGTGTACCTCGTATTGTATTTGTTAACAAAATGGATAAATTAGGTGCTAACTTTGATTATTCAGTAAGTACTATTCACGATCGTTTACAAGCTAACGCTCAACCAATCCAATTACCAATTGGTGCGGAAGATGAGTTCGAAGCTATCATCGATCTTGTTGAAATGAAATGTTTCAAATATAACAACGACTTAGGAACTGAGATTGAAGAAATCGAAATTCCTGCAGACCATCAAGACAGAGCTGAAGAAGCGCGTGCTAACCTAATTGAAGCCGTTGCTGAAACAAACGATGAATTGATGGAAAAATATCTTGGAGATGAAGAAATCTCTGTAGATGAATTGAAAGCTGCTATCCGTCAAGCAACTACTGACGTAGAATTCTACCCAGTACTTGTTGGTACAGCATTCAAAAACAAAGGTGTTCAATTAATGCTTAACGCTGTAATTGACTACCTACCATCACCTTTAGACGTAAAACCAATTGTTGGTCACCGTGCTGAAAACCCAGACGAAGAAGTTATTGCAAAACCAGATGACAGTGCAGAATTTGCTGCATTAGCATTCAAGGTTATGACTGACCCTTATGTTGGTAAATTAACATTCTTCCGTGTTTACTCAGGTACATTAACATCTGGTTCATACGTTAAAAACTCTACTAAAAACAAACGTGAACGTGTAGGTCGTTTATTACAAATGCACGCTAACTCACGTCAAGAGTTAAACACTGTATACTCTGGAGATATCGCAGCTGCGGTAGGTCTTAAAGATACAGGTACTGGTGATACTTTATGTGGTGAGAAAAATGACATTATCTTGGAATCAATGGTATTCCCAGAGCCTGTTATCCACTTATCAGTTGAACCAAAATCTAAAGCTGACCAAGATAAAATGACTCAAGCTTTAGTTAAATTGCAAGAAGAAGACCCAACATTCCATGCACATACAGATGAAGAAACTGGACAAGTTATCATCGGTGGTATGGGTGAGCTTCACTTAGACATCTTAGTTGACCGTATGAAAAAAGAATTTAACGTTGAATGTAACGTAGGTGCGCCAATGGTTTCTTACCGTGAAACATTTAAGCAATCTGCTCAAGTTCAAGGTAAATTCGCGCGTCAATCAGGTGGTCGTGGACAATACGGTGACGTTCAAATCGAATTCACTCCAAACGAAACTGGCGGCGGATTTGAATTTGAAAATGCTATCGTTGGTGGTGTAGTTCCTCGTGAATACATTCCATCAGTTGAAGCTGGTCTTAAAGACGCAATGGAAAACGGTGTATTAGCTGGTTATCCATTAATCGATGTTAAAGCTAAATTATTTGATGGTTCATACCATGATGTCGATTCATCAGAAATGGCCTTCAAAATTGCTGCATCATTAGCACTTAAAGAAGCTGCTAAAAAATGTGATCCAGTTATCTTAGAACCTATTACAAAAGTTACAATCGAAATGCCTGAAGAATACATGGGCGATATCATGGGTGACGTAACAGCTCGTCGTGGACGTGTTGATGGTATGGAACCTCGTGGTAATGCACAAGTTGTTAATGCTTATGTACCACTTTCAGAAATGTTCGGTTATGCAACTTCATTACGTTCTAACACTCAAGGTCGCGGTACTTACACTATGTACTTTGACCACTATGCAGAAGTTCCTAAATCTATTTCTGATGAAATCATCAAGAAAAACAGTGGTAACAAAGCTGACTAATTAAACTTGTATTGATTGACTAAAGTCGATAAAATACACTAAGAGTTTATTTTAACTTAGCAATTGTTATAATTGATTTTTTGAACTAAATGCATTATAAAGGAACTATGTTCCTTTATGTAAATTGCAAACCATCTTCTCATGATGGTGAGAAACTGTCATGAGAGATAAATTATTAAATTAATTTTTTAAGAGAATAGGAGAGATTTTATAATGGCTAAAGAAAAATTCGATCGCTCAAAAGAACATGCCAATATTGGTACTATCGGTCACGTTGACCATGGTAAAACAACTTTAACAGCTGCTATCGCAACTGTATTAGCAAAAAATGGTGACACTGTAGCACAATCATACGACATGATTGACAACGCTCCAGAAGAAAAAGAACGTGGTATTACAATTAATACTGCTCACATTGAATATCAAACTGACAAACGTCACTATGCTCACGTTGACTGCCCAGGACACGCTGACTATGTTAAAAACATGATCACTGGTGCTGCTCAAATGGACGGCGGTATCTTAGTAGTATCTGCTGCTGACGGTCCAATGCCACAAACTCGTGAACACATCTTATTATCACGTAACGTTGGTGTTCCAGCATTAGTTGTATTCTTAAACAAAGTTGACATGGTTGACGACGAAGAATTATTAGAATTAGTTGAAATGGAAGTTCGTGACTTATTAAGCGAATACGACTTCCCTGGCGACGACATTCCTGTAATCGCTGGTTCTGCATTAAAAGCGCTTGAAGGCGACGCAGAATACGAACAAAAAATCTTAGACTTAATGCAAGCAGTTGATGACTTCATCCCAACTCCAGAACGTGACTCTGATAAACCATTCATGATGCCAGTTGAGGACGTATTCTCAATCACTGGTCGTGGTACTGTTGCTACAGGCCGTGTTGAACGTGGTCAAATCAAAGTCGGTGAAGAAGTTGAAATCATCGGTATGCAAGAAGAATCAAGCAAAACAACAGTTACTGGTGTAGAAATGTTCCGTAAATTATTAGACTACGCTGAAGCTGGTGACAACATTGGTGCTTTATTACGTGGTGTTGCACGTGAAGACATCCAACGTGGTCAAGTTTTAGCTGCTCCTGGTTCAATTACACCACACACTAAATTCAAAGCTGAAGTTTATGTATTATCAAAAGACGAAGGTGGACGTCATACTCCATTCTTCAGTAACTACCGCCCACAATTCTATTTCCGTACTACTGACGTAACAGGTGTTGTTACTTTACCAGAAGGTACTGAAATGGTTATGCCTGGTGACAACGTTGAAATGGACGTTGAATTAATTTCACCAATCGCTATCGAAGACGGTACTCGTTTCTCAATTCGTGAAGGTGGCCGTACTGTAGGATCAGGCGTTGTTACTCAAATCGAAAAATAATAAACTGTAGTTTCTAAAACTATGTTTAAAGCCTCCTTTATGGAGGCTTTTTTTATTATATATTGATTTGTTCTGTCGGTCATAAGTGCGATAATTTATCCATGTTGCTAGCTTTGCTATTTATAAAAAAGACGCTTTCTATTGTCATTTAATAGAAAGCGTCTTTTTGCGTTTATGTTAATAATTTATTTATGATTTTTTGATAACTTGTTCTAATTCTAAAATTCTAAGAAATGTACTTACTGCATATTTTAATGATGATTCATCTATATCAAAGTAAGGACTATGATGCGACGCAGTTATATTTTTTTGTGGGTTGCCACAACCTGTTAAAAAGAATGCCCCAGGGCGTACTTTTAAATAGTGTGAAAAATCTTCACCTATCATCATGAGTTCTGAATCGTTAAATCTAAAGTTTAAATCATTAGCAGCCGTCTTAATTGTGTTATAGGATTTAGGGTTATTATGCAACGGTAAATAGCCGCGTACATAATCTAAAGTATATCTTATATCATTCGCTACGGCTAATCCTGCTAATAGTTTTTCCATTTTGTCTATAACGTGTTGTTGTACTTCGGTATCGAACGTACGTACAGTGCCTTTACAATATGCAGCATCTGGAATGACGTTGTCTATACTACCAGCTTGAATCATACCGAAACTGACGACAGCTTGTTTGACAGGATCTATTGTACGAGAAACAATTTTTTGTGCGCTTAGAATAAATTCTGCCAATACTACGACAGGGTCTATCGTTTCGTGTGGTTTTGCGCCGTGACCGCCTTGACCTTGAATTTTTATGCTGAATTCATCTGGTGATGCCATCATCGCACCTTCTCTGGAGTAGATTTTGCCTGTTGGATAACCACTCCATAAATGATTACCATATACTCTATCTACACCTTTAAGGCAACCATCATCAATCATTTCCTGAGAGCCACCAGGCATCATTTCTTCTCCGTATTGGAAAATAAGTACGACATTACCGTTTAAATATTCAAGATTGTCGTTTATTATTTCTGCGACTGCTAATAAAATAGCTGTGTGCCCATCGTGGCCACAAGCATGCATCACACCATCATTTTTCGATTTAAAGTCATGTGTAGTAAGTTCTTCGACAGGAAGTGCATCAAAATCTGCACGTAGTGCGATGGTTGGACCGTCACCAGTACCGTTAAATTTTGCTACAATCCCGTTACGACCAACAGGTTCAGTAATATCGCATGACCATTGTTTTAATTGATTTACGATAAATTCATGTGTATGTAGTTCTTCAAATGATAATTCAGGATATTGATGTAAATATCTACGAATTTGAATCATTTTATCTTCTTTTTTATTCGCAAGTTGATACCAATCAAACAACGTAAGCCCTTCTTCCTAGTGCAATTTAACTACATTATAACACGATATATAGTAGGCGGTACACGTTCATTATTTAACTTTGAGACAAACGTGTTAGTGCTTTTATATTAAGTGAAAATAAGGTATTATTGTCATAGTAGATAGATAACTCAAAGGGGGATTTAAAGTGGTACAATCACTTACTGACTTTTTATCAGAAAATATTAACTATTTGAAAGATAATGGACTTTATAATGAAATTGATACAATTGAAGGTGCAAACGGCCCTGAAATTAAAATCAACGGCAAAAATTATATCAATTTATCTTCAAATAACTATTTAGGACTAGCAACAGACGAAGATTTAAAAGAAGCAGCAAAAAATGCAATAGATACACATGGTGTAGGTGCAGGTGCTGTACGTTCAATTAACGGTACATTAGACTTACATGATGAACTAGAAGAAACATTAGCTAAATTTAAAGGTACAGAAGCAGCAATCGCATATCAATCAGGATTTAATTGTAATATGGCAGCTATTTCTGCTGTAATGAATAAAAATGATGCAATTTTATCTGATGAATTAAACCACGCGTCTATTATTGATGGTTGTCGTTTATCACGTGCAAAAATCATTCGTGTAAACCACTCAGATATGGAAGATTTACGTGCGAAAGCCAAAGAAGCTGTAGAATCAGGCCAATATAACAAAGTAATGTATATTACTGATGGCGTATTTAGTATGGATGGAGACGTTGCAAAGTTACCTGAAATCGTAGAAATCGCTGAAGAATTTGGTCTATTAACATATGTAGATGACGCACATGGATCAGGCGTTATGGGTAACGGTGCAGGTACAGTTAAACATTTTGGTTTACAAGATAAAATTGATTTCCAAATTGGTACTTTATCTAAAGCCATCGGTGTTGTAGGTGGTTACGTTGCTGGTACACAATCACTAATCGATTGGTTAAAAGTACAATCAAGACCATTCTTATTTTCAACTTCATTGGCACCTGGAGACACTAAAGCCATCACTGAAGCTGTGAAAAAATTAATGTCTTCTACAGAATTACATGATAAATTATGGGAAAATGGTAATTATTTAAAAGAAAACTTACAAAAACTTGGTTTTGACATCGGTCAATCAGAATCACCAATCACACCTGTTATTATTGGTGACGAGAAAAAGACACAAGAATTTAGTAATCGTCTTAAAGAAGAAGGCGTATACGTTAAATCAATCGTCTTCCCAACAGTTCCAAGAGGCACTGGTAGAGTGAGAAATATGCCTACTGCAGCACATACAAAAGCAATGTTAGATGATGCAATTGCAGCATTTGAAAAAGTTGGTAAAGAATTAGATATTATTTAAGCATTCATTTTTAAGAAATTATAGTCGAGATATAAGTAACAGCAAGAAACTTAACATAGTTTCTAAGCACTACTTAATGTCTCGACTATTTTTATATATTGTGAGGTGTTGAAATGGATTTAATTATAATAAGAGGCAATTCTGGTAGTGGTAAAACCACAATTGCAAGGGCATTACATAATGAACTAGGCGAAGATGCGTTATTGCTTTCACAAGATGTTGTAAGGCGAGAAATGTTGCAAGTGCATGATCGCCCGGGCAATTTAGCTATATCACTTATCCAACAAATTGCACTATATGGCATAAAACATTGTAAATATGTCATTATAGAAGGTATATTCAACAAACAAAAATATAATAATATGCTACAATCATTAATTTCTTTACCCGAAGTCAATGCACATATTTACTATTTTGATTTACCTTTTGAAGAAACTGTATGTCGACACAACACTAAAGGAGACACTGATTTTGGAGAGGAAAAGATGAGATCTTGGTTTGTGGCACATGATTATTTAGGCAACCCTCAAGAAAAAATGTTAAATGAATTTATGAATCAAGAAAAAATTTTAGCAAAGATAATAAGAGAATTAAAAAAAGCTTAAGCCGTATTTATAATTTACAGCCTAAGCTTTTATCGCTTTAATGGTTATCATTTGTTTCTTTGTGCTCACGTTCAGCTTTTGTTTGCATAAATGGTATTGCACACCAAAGTATATGCAGTAAAATAGTTAAAATTACCAATACTATTGGAATGAACACTTCTATAATACTAATGTCGACAACAAATGACACGATGATAAATGCAGTTATTGATGGTAATGAACATATAACTACAAGTGATAATAAGACGAATTGTAACACTTGTGTGGCGAAAGTGTTGAATATATCAAGTATAAGAATACCGATATAGAATAATGTGATTAAGACAAGTAATACTACAATCCAGCCTTCAGAAACACCACTCTGTCTTTCAATATAGTGTTGATATGGTGTTAGAGTCGGTAAGATAAATATAATCATTGTTGCTAACCACGCTAAAATGCCAAAGAAAGTGAAGAGAATTTTAGATAGATTTTTATTCATCGTTATTGCCCCCTAAATTGTTGCTTAATAGTCGTTGCTAAATAAGCTACAATTGTTTATGTCTTGTCGTGAATTGCAACATCTTTATTATTTAATATACCCAAGTGATAAAAATTGTAATCACTTACATTTACTACTGACATGATGGTGATTTATGTGCTATATTCAACCTAATATATACTATAAATAATGTCTTTTAAGGGGATCATATATGGATGAATTGTCACGGTTGCATTTTACTACGCCGCGTCTTATCATTAGACCGTTAGCTAAAAATGACTATGAAGCTTGGTTAAAAGGTTTTAAAGATAGACTACCAGCACAATATAAGCATGATAAAGGTCAAATAGATATGTCTGATGCCACGGTTGGCTGGTTTCATGACTTGGTAGAACGCCAAACGAAATCTGTTGAACAAGATGACTTGTATATTTGGGGTGTTTTTGACCGTAATAATAATCACTTAGGAATGTTAGATATAAAAACGTTGAGTAGAGATAATTTTCAATGGGCTGAAATTGGTTATTTTATGCATAATCAGTATTGGAGAAATGGCTATTGTTATGAAGCTGTAGCAGAATTAGTCTTTCAAGCTTATGAAACGTTGAAATTTCATAGAATCGAAGCACACGTTAACATTGATAATGAACCGTCTATAAATTTATTAGAAAAAGTAGGTTTTAAGTTTGAATGTTTACGTGAAGGTTTTATTTATGAAGATGGGAAATGGACTGACAACTATGTCTACTATATAAATACACATAATAATGACTTGAACGAGGAGGCGTAATGAAATGGCAGAATTTAGAGAATTAACGATGGGCGATGAAGAGCTGTACTGTAACTATATGGAAGAATGGCTAGATAATGATGAACAGATAGTTCCAACTGTTACTAACATTGCTAAGTATAACGATTTTGAAGACTTAGTGCATAAATTAGAAGATAATAAGTCACACGATCAAAAGGTTGATAATACCACACTATTTTTAATTGGCGAAGAAATCATTGGCGCTGCAAATATACGTCACAATTTAAACGACGCACTGAAAAAACATGGTGGCCATATAGGTTATGGCGTGCGTAAAAAATATCGTCAACAAGGATATGGCACAAAAATCCTTAAAAAGTCATTAGATTACTTATCCAGAATCGGTGTTCAAGAAGCATTAATTACTTGTGATGATGATAATAAAGCATCGGCGACTGTAATTTTAAATAATGGTGGCGAAGAAATTGAATCATATCAACATGATGATGGGACAATCACACGTAGATTTATGATAGAAATCGCCTAGACTTAATCAGTAATATGAGCTTAACGCATTCTATTTATGCGTTAAGCTTTTTTTACGAAAAACTTTTCATCAACCTATAATAAGTATACGTTGAAAGCGTAATCAAAATTAAAAGACTTTGCTTATTTTTTAAAGTATAATGACATTTAAATAAATTATGAAATAGAAAGAGGGATTGCATGTCAAAGGTTATTCAAGACATCAATGAGGCATTCGATGATTTAAAAGATGGGATGACCGTGTTAGCGGGTGGATTTGGACTATGTGGTATACCTGAGTATGCTATTGAAGCTATTCGTCATAAAGGAACAAAAGGTTTAACGGTAGTAAGTAACAACTGTGGTGTAGACGATTTTGGGCTTGGTAGACTGTTAGAACATCAACAAATTGATAAAATGATAAGCTCATATGTAGGAGAAAATAAAATTTTTGAACGCCAATTAATTAATGGCGAGTTAGAAGTAGAATTAACACCGCAAGGCACATTAGCTGAAAAGTTACGGGCTGGCGGTGCAGGCATTCCGGCGTTTTATACTAAGACGGGAGTCGGCACACGCATTGCAGAAGGAAAAGAAACACGTGAGTTTGATGGCGAAAATTATTTAATGGAACGCGCAATTAAAGGTGACTATGGCATTGTTAAAGCGGCAAAGGCGGATACATTTGGTAATTTAGTATTTAATAAAACAGCACATAACTTTAATCCGTTATGCGCGATGGCTGCTAAAATAACTGTTGTTGAAGTCGAGGAAATCGTAGACATTGGTAAAATTGATCCTGATGATGTTCATTTATCGGGTGTTTATGTCGATTATATTTATTTAGGACAAAATTACGATAAACGAATTGAAAAACGAACAGTTAAGGAGGCTAATCATGGATAAAGCGACACAAAGGACAAAGATTATACAACGAGCAGCTCAAGAAATAAAAAGTAATATGGTTATTAATTTAGGCATTGGCATGCCGACTTTAGTAGCTAATGAAATTAATGACCACGTTGAAAATGTTTATTTTCAATCTGAAAATGGTTTGCTTGGAATTGGTCCATATCCAACTGAAGCGGAAGTAGACCCAGATTTAATCAATGCTGGTAAAGAAACAGTAACTGCTGCTAAAGGTGCTTCTTATTTCGACAACGCTGAATCGTTTGCCATGATTAGAGGTGGACATATTGATTTAGCAATTTTAGGAGGCATGGAAGTATCCCAAAAAGGAGATTTAGCTAATTACATGATTCCAGGAAAGTTAGTTAAAGGTATGGGAGGCGCTATGGATTTAGTCGTTGGTGCTCAAAAAGTTGTTGTGATTATGGATCATATGAATAAACACGGCGAATCAAAGATTAAGAAAGTGTGTGAGTTACCTTTAACAGGAAGTGAAGTAGTGCACACGCTGATTACTGATTTAGCTGTATTCCATTTTGAAAAAGGTGTTATGAAATTGGTCGAACTTCAAGAAGGTACAACGCTTGAAGATGTAGAAAAATATACCGATGCAGACTTTGAGAACCATTTAGCATAATTTATAAAAATACAGTCACTATGCTTTGATAAAGATGTAAAATTTTAAACGCTTTATATTGATACATAGGAGGTTTGTTTTATAGTGCGATTTATAAGTGAACAGCAGCAAGCTGACTTACTAGATATGGCAGAAGTTGTCGAAGCAGTTGAAGAAGCATTGCAAGCCTATTCTGAAGGACAAACTGAAAACCCTCTACGCCATGTATTACCATTTAATGAGGACAATAAATATTTAGTGATGCCGGCATTGTCGGACAAGTTAGGGATAGTAGGGCTAAAAACAGTAACATTTGCACCTAATAATCCGCAACAAGGGAAAAATACCATCGTAGGTTCAGTTATTTTGTCAGATTATGATACAGGTGAATCGTTGGCAGTCTTAGAAGGCGCATATCTAACTAAAATACGTACAGGTGCAATTTCTGGTGTAGCTACAAAATATCTTGCGCAACAAAATGCCAAAACGTTGTGTGTCATTGGTACGGGTGAACAAGCTGAAGGTTTAGTCGAAGCGGTTCTTGCAGTGAGAAATATTACGCATATACAACTATTCAATCGGACTTATGATAAAGCAGTCACTTTTGCTGATAAACTAGCAGCGCAATACGATATAACTGTAAAAGTATTTAAAGATGTTGAAGATGCGATGCATAATGCTGATATCATTGTAACTGCTACAAATGCTACATCACCAGTATTTCAAAATGCATTAACAAACGGTGTACATATCAATGCGGTAGGTTCTTTTAAGCCAGATATGCAAGAATTACCATCAGTCGCCTTACAACAAGCAGACAAAGTCGTTGTTGAATCAAGTGATACGGCGTTAGAAGAGACGGGGGACTTAATAAATCCTATTGAAGAAGGTGTCTTTAAAGCGAGTGATTTATACGGAGAATTAGGCAATATCGTAGCAGGTAGGCTTGAAGGTAGATTGAAAGATGAGGAAATAACTGTTTTTAAATCGGTAGGACTAGCTATTGTAGATATCGTCGTAGCTAATTATTTTTATCAAAAATTGCTTAAATCAGATAACTAATAAAAAAGTGTAATTACGAAGAATAAAATCGTAATTACACTTTTTATGTGGAACATTTTATTTAATAGGGTTCATGCCTTCTTGCCAATCAGCGTATAATAACTTTCCACCTTGTTGTCTAAATTTTTGGTTGCTCGCGCCACGCTCATGATCAGCGGCTGGTTCAATATTTAGTGTTGGATTAACATTTAATAATTGTGCATACCATTTAGCCCATGCTTCTCCGTCTACAGGGTTATCATCAGTGACATTATATATACCTGGTTCAAATGATAAGGCTTGAATTGCTGTCTCCACAGCATCGTCAATATGAATAAATGATTGGATACCATTAGACATTGATACAGAACCATCGATAAATTGGTTATATATCATACCATCCTTACCAAACCAAGTTTCGGGACCATAAAGTAAACCGTAACGTAAAATAATATGATGTGGAATACGTGCAGTTTCTTGTTCTAATGCTTCTACACCATCTACAGTTACTTTTCTTTCGCCAGTCGATTGATAATCAAGAGGCGTTTCTTCAGTCGCTAAACCTTGACCACCTTCATAAACAAAAGCAATGCTTTGTGACTGAATATGTTGCACGTCGTTATTTAGTGCTGCCGTTACTATATTTTTTGTGCCTTCTATTCTAACACGTGTATTAGCTGACATATCGGCTTGTTTTAAGTCAGTAATCTCGTTAATAATAATGTCCGGTTTATAACTAGCAATAGCAGACTCAACTGTATCTGCTTTTAATACGTCACCTATAAAACCAGTAACGCCTTGGTCTTCTAATTTAGCTTTACCTTGTTGGGAACGTGTTAAACCAGCAACCTCATATCCTTCTTCTAATAAGCGTTTTGTTAATTTAGTACCAATGAGACCTGTGGCACCTGCTACAAAAATTTTTGTCATGTTAAAAACACCTTCCATTTTAAATTGTATAACTAAGATTCGTATTTGAAATATATCCAATGCGTTAATCTTAAAACGTTTTAGTTAGAAAAATTAACTTAAATTACTATAGTATTATATGATAAATAACTATATGATGTATAATATTAAATGTTATATTCAAAATAAAAAGCGCACATAATTATTAAAGAAACAAGGAGTAAAGAATGGAACAACAATTATATACTATCCCGAAAATAGAATTACATTGCCATTTAGATGGATCAGTAAGTATAGATTTACTTAAACAACTAGCTCTGGAACAAAGTATTTCTTTAAATGAGCACAATCTTTATGTTGATCAAAATTGTGAAAACTTGGAACAATATTTACGTTGTTTTGATGAAATACAAAAAGTATTACAAACTGCCGATAGTTTACAACGCTCTGTCGTTGATGTCGCGGCACAAGCGGTTGAAGATAATGTTAAGTATATTGAAATTAGATTTGCGCCTTTATTCCATATGGAAAAAGGTTTAAGTATAGATGAGACGATTCAAGCCGTTGTTGAAGGCGCTAAACAAGCAATGTCCCAATATGATATAAAGATTAATATTTTAGTATGTGCTATGCGTCAACATAGTCATGCAGTTAACAAAGATTTATTTAACCATGTGCTTCAAGGTGATAGTACACATATTGCTGGTATAGATTTTGCTGGCCCTGAGGCAGCTTTTCCACCAGAAAAAATTCAAGAAGCAGCACAATATGGTGTTGAGAAAGGCTTAAATCTAACCCTTCATGCTGGTGAATGTGGTTGCATTCATAACGTTGTACAATCGATTAAATTAGGGGCAAAACGTATTGGCCATGGCGTTGCGATTAATAATGACGCACAAGTATTAGCAGAAGTAAAAACGCAACAGGTGTTATTAGAAATCTGTCCAAATAGTAATATACAAACTCAAGCTATTAAAGACGTTAGGGAGTTGAACATACCTTATTTAGTTTCACATGGTATTCCTTTTCTAATAAATACGGATAATAGAACAGTGACGCAAACAACATTGTTGGCAGAGTACGACTTATTACTTGAATCACAACAACTGACGATGAAAGATATAGAGAACATCAATAAACATGCTGTAAAACATACATTTTTATCACCAAATGAACAAGAAGAATTACTACAAAAGATGAAATAATAATAAAATACTATAAATAACAAATTACTTTGCTTATAATGAATATAAGTATAAATTAAGTAGGGCGTAAAACGAGGTGTATATATGGGCGTAATAATTATTATCTTGCAAGTACTACTTGGGATAATATTTATCATAACGGGGTCTAAAATTGTGTCGGGGGCTATGAATGAAGATTTTGTGCGCATGGGGTACCCGCAATTCTTTAATCAAGTTACTGGAGCAATTGAATTATTAGGCGCTTTAAATATGTTGTTTGGCATTTTTAATCCTTATTTAGCTATGGGGGCTAGTGTTTTATTAGGATGTACAATGTTAGCAGGTGCTTTATCATTAATATTTTTAGCTAAAGATCCAATAATAAAAGCGTTACCTGCAACGATTTTATTATTGCTTAATGTTCTAATATTTTGTTATTACATATAAAAAGCGATATCACTAAACCTAATAAAGACAAGGGTCTACACTAGAATATAGTAGGATAAGTAGGCAACAAAATAGCGATTAAACTGAGATAGTTTAATCGCTATAAGTATATTTATTCATTTAATTGTGGCTCTAAATTATAAATATTTTGTATTGTGCCATCTGAAATAACTTGATCTAATACATTCACAACTTTATTTGCAATTTCTGCAGTTGGTACACCAATAGCATGTACTGGATAATCCAATTTAGTGATATGTGGAATATTATCATAAGAATAAATTATCGGTTGATTACGGTCCAAG
The DNA here is from genome assembly GCF_015775975.1 of Staphylococcus lloydii. Classification (NCBI taxonomy): domain Bacteria; kingdom Bacillati; phylum Bacillota; class Bacilli; order Caryophanales; family Staphylococcaceae; genus Staphylococcus; species Staphylococcus lloydii. The sequence goes on along the minus strand of NZ_CP064056.1, from coordinate 2,239,704 downwards.
TCTATCGCATTTAATGTACCAATTGTAATATCATAACTACCACAAATCACGCCAGGAGCAAGGTCGTGTTGCGCATAAAAGTTTTTGACGGCTGATTCTGTTTCTAACGCAGATAAACCTTGGGAATCAATGAGGCGATAATAGATATGATGTTGTTGGCAATAATCGACAATGGCATTTTTTTTAGCTACTTGTCTTGAGTCAGTGGTATTAATATCACCAATATAATCAATTTGTTTAACGCCTTTAGCGAGTAAGGATTCGATAGCCATGATCATCGCTTTATTGTGGTTAACGTTAATAATAGGATAGTCGATTTCTCTATCAACACCATATGCTACAACGGGTATATTTTGATATACATCCGCAGGTAAATTCGTACTCGGGCCTTCGTCGAAAATAATGATGCCATCACATCCAAACTCAAGAAATTTCTTGGAAGCAACCGCGATATCATCGATGGATAATATCATGACATAACCTAATGATTTAAGTGCTTCATTAATTTCAGAAACTAGATGAGTAACGGCAACGCGATCAACGGATGGCCATATAAGACCAATAGTGTTGCTACGCTTAGAAACAAGTGCACGCGCGGAATGGTTAGGTATATAATTCATTTCGGCGGCTTTTTGTTGTATGTATGATTTAGTATTCGGTTTTACAAGTGGTGAATTTTTTAATGCTTTACTAACTGTCGAATAACTTACACCACAGGCTTTTGCGACGTCTTTGAGTGTAACTGCCATAAATATACTCCTTCAAAGGGATTGATTTAATTTGAATTTAATTATACCATATAGACAAGAAAGAAAATATTTTTTTATCGGAAAATAACAACGTTGTTATTTTATGAAAAAGGGGATGCTGAGATGAAGTCGATAGAGACAATGAACCAAATTAATCGCTCTAAACATGTAGCTGTTATGCGAACGGAAGACAAACAGGAGTTTATTGATATCGCCAATATAATTATCGAAGAAGGTTTAGAAATCATAGAGGTAACGCTAACTACACCTCAAGCAATGGATATTATTACAACGTTGTCTCAAAAAGATAACGCGCTTATAGGGGCAGGGACAGTGCTAGATAGTGTCTCAGCGAGGATGGCTATTTTAAATGGTGCTAAATTTATAGTTAGCCCTTCATTTGATAAGGAAACGGCACAAGTTGCTAACTTATATGATGTACCTTACGTTCCTGGAGTGATGACGGTAAAAGAAATGATAGAAGCAATGAAATACGGTTGCAAAGTGCTCAAATTATTTCCTGCGACGCAGTTTACACCTTCATCAATAAAAGATTTTAGAGGCCCTTTACCTACAACAGAATTTATTCCTACAGGTGGCGTTGGTAAGAAAAATCATCAAGAATGGTTAGATGCTGGTAGTTTTGCTGTAGGCATTGGTAGTGAAATTACAAAAGTATATGAACAGTATGGTGCAGAAGGTCTGAAGCAATATGTTAGTGAACTTAAAGGTGGTGAGTGAAGGTGACTATATATGGGTTAGGGGAAGTCTTACTGCGCTTTACACCTCCGAATCATGAACTACTGAAAAATGCACGCGCGTTGAATATACAAACGGGTGGCGCAGAATTAAATACACTTGTGACATTAGCTGGATTTAAACAAGATACCGCTATGTTAACGACATTGCCACAAGATAGTTTAAAAGATTTGGTAGAACAAACGATGCGCAGTTCAAATGTAAACACAAAATTTATCGACCATATTGAAGGTCGTATTGGCACTTACTATATGGAAGAAGGCTTCGGTTATAGAAGTGGTCAAGTTATTTATGATCGGGAGCATTCAACCTTTGCTCAAAATGGCTATGAACATATACAACAAATTGACTTTAATGATGGAGATTACTTGGTTTTGACAGGTATTACACTTGCAGTTAATTCACAGATAAGAGATAACATTGTAGATATTTTAACGAAACTTAAGGAACAAGGCGTTAAATTAGTATTTGATATAAACTATAGAGGAAATTTATGGTCTACCTCCGAGGCGATACCAGTTATTAAGTCAGTGTTATCATTTGTAGATATTTTACTCTTTGGAAAAAAAGATGCTACGCATTTATTAGCGACAAACAGTGAATCTGACGATATTGAAACATGTGCAAGAACAATACAAGCCCAATATAATATACCAATTATGGCGTCTAGCAATAGAGATATTACTGAAAGTACAATGCAAGGTATCATGTTAATTCAAGATAAATTTATAACTAGTCCGAAGTATCAATATACCGTACTAAATCGTATCGGTGCTGGAGATGCTTTTACAGCAGGTATTGTACACGGATTGATTCAACAGTGGGATTTAGCACAAGTTATTGATTTTGCAACAAAATGTTCCGTACTGCAACATACAACTAATGAAGATTCGTTAAGTATTGAAGAACAAGATATTTTAAATTTGTCCGCCAACGTGGGTGAATTAAAACGATAGCAAACAAAATTTTGGAAGCGCATACAAATAAAGTTATTTAGATGTTCAGATTATAGTAGTAAGGGAGAGGTACTATGACACTCATTAATGATAAGTTTTTGCTTAATAATAAAACAGCTGAGAAGCTTTACCAAAAGGTTGAAAATATACCCATTATTGATTTTCATTGTCATATAGATGCTAAAGAAATTTATGACAATAAAAACTATGACAATATTACACAGTTATGGTTAGCAGGAGACCACTATAAATGGAGACTTATGCGTGCAAATGGTATAAACGAATCATTTATTACTGGGAATGCGCCTGAATTTGATAAATTTAAAGCATTTATGCATATGCTACCTTATTCAATTATGAATCCTATGTATCATTGGTGTGCATTAGAATTAAAACGCTATTTTAATGAAACGATGAATTTTGATGATGTCGATATTGAAAAATTATATGATACGTTAAATAAAAAATTAAGTAAACCTTCGCACACACCACAAGCATTAATTAAAAAAAGTAATGTATCAGTAGTCTGCACAACCGATGATCCATGTGATGATTTGAAATATCATCGTTTATTAAACGAAGATAATAAAGTTAAAGTAAAGGTTTGCCCGACATTTAGACCAGATAGTTATGTATTTTTAAGTAAAGACACTGTCACAGCAAAAGTTGAGCAATTAAAAAAGAATGTAGATTGTAATATAAATGATTTAACAAGTTATATTTCAGCATTAAAAGAACGTATATATTATTTTGACAGAAATGGAGCATTAAGTTCGGATCAAAGTTTTGAAAAAACACCATGTGTCAATGTTGATGCCGAAGAAGCGGACAAATTATTTGAAAGAGTGTTAAACGGTGGTGTTATTGAAGAAACCAAACAATATGCGTTAGCCGGATTTATTATGACTGAAATATCAAAGGTTTATAAAGAATTAGGGTGGGTCGTGCAATTCCACTTAGGACCAACACGAAACAATAATACAAAAATGTACCAACAAGTTGGCGCAGATAGTGGCTTCGATAGTGTGGGTGATCAATTGAGTGCAAAACGCTTAAATGAATTTCTTAACCATTTAGAATTAAATAATGCATTGTCAGACACTATTATTTATCCAAATAATGGCCAAGATCATTTAATGGTACAAGCAACTGCTGGTAACTTTACGAATAGTGAACATCGCGTTCAATTAGGCGCAGCATGGTGGTTTAATGATACGAAAGAAGGCATGGAGCAACATTTAATAGATTATGCCAATATAGGTCTTTTACCGAACTTTGTAGGTATGTTAACAGATTCTAGAAGTATGACTTCTTATACTAGGCATGAATATTTCAGACGTATTTTATGTAATTTAATAGGCGACAGAATTGAAAAAGGTGAAATTGCCTTAAGTCATAAAACAATTGAACAAATACTAAAAGATATTTGTTTTAATAATGCATTAAAACTATTCAAGATTGAAGGCATTAAGGAGGTCTAAACGTTATGGAATTATCTTTTAGATGGTACGGCAAAGACGATCCAGTAACCTTACAGCAAATTAAACAAATTCCTGATATGAAGCACATAGTTTCAGCTATTTACGATGTGCCGGTAGGTGAAGTTTGGTCGAGTGAACGTATTGCTGACTTAAAATCGACTGTTGAAGCTGAAGGACTAAAGTTTGAAGTAGTCGAAAGTTTACCAGTACATGAAAATATTAAATTAGGTGTAAGTAATAGAGATGACCTTATCGAAAATTATAAAACGTCTCTTATTAATTTAGCGAACAATGGTATTAAAACTATAACTTATAATTTTATGCCGGTATTTGATTGGACACGTTCACAATTAGATTATGAACTTGAAGACGGTTCGAATACTTTGATTTATAAGCACGATCAAATTAAAGACATCGACCCATTAACAACGGATTTAAATTTGCCAGGTTGGGACGAAAGTTACTCTCGTGAAGAAATGAATCAATTGATTTTAGACTATCGTGAGACGTCAGAAGAACAATTATGGGAGAACCTAACGTATTTCTTAGAACGTGTGCTACCAGTGGCGATAGAGCATGATGTTAACCTTGCGATACATCCGGACGATCCACCTTGGCCAATTTTTGGTATTCCAAGAATTATTAAAAATAAAGAAAGTTATGAACGTTTATTATCTATCAATAATAGTAAAAATAACGGTATTTGTTTCTGTACAGGGTCGTTAGGTTCATTAGCTGAAAATGACTTGCCAGCAATGATTAAAACGTTTGGAAACCATATTCACTTTATGCATATGCGTAACGTTAAACGTATCGGAGAGTATTCGTTCTTAGAAACGGGTCATTTATCTAAAAATGGTTCGGTGGACATGAAAGCCGTTGTTGACGCATTAGTAGACATTGATTTCAAAGGTACAATTAGACCTGATCATGGCCGTATGATTTGGGGAGAAACTGGTAAAGCGGGATATGGATTATATGACCGTGCCTTAGGAGCAACTTATATTAATGGCTTAATCGAAGGGGTGCGTAAGTAAAATGAAACAATTTGAAAATTTAAATATAGTGATAACCGGTGCTACAGGTGTTATAGGTTCAACGTTTGTAAAAGCATTAGTAGAACAAGGTGCGAATGTTGGTATATTAGGACGTTCTGAGGACAAAATCGTTAACTTACAACAACGAATAGACATAGAACATAAACAAACTGTAGGGTTAATCGCAGATGTATTAGATAAGAAAACTTTAGAACAAGCTAAAAATACATTTAATCACCAATTTGGCCAAATTGATGTCTTGATTAATGGGGCTGGCGGTAATAATTCAAATGCCACAACTGATGACGAAATGTACGATGAAAATAGTGAAAAATCTTTCTTTGATTTAAGCGAAGAGGGTGTTGATCAAGTATTTAAGTTAAATTACACTGGGACATTTTTACCTTCACAAGTGTTTGGACAAGATGTCGTGGCATCTGAACAAGGTACAATTATTAATATTTCATCGATGAACGCATTTACGCCGCTTACTAAAATACCAGCATATAGTGGTGCAAAAGCCTCTGTAAGTAATTTTACACAATGGTTAAGTACTTACTTTGCAGGTCAAATTCGAGTGAATGCAATCGCACCAGGTTTTTTTGAAACTGCACAAAATAAAGGGTTGTTAAGAAATGATGACGGTTCTTATTCTGAAAGAGCGAATAAAATCTTATCCCAAACGCCCATGCAACGCTTTGGCGAACCAGAGGAGTTATTAGGTACTTTATATTGGTTAATGGATAAAAAACAAAGTGGTTTTGTAACAGGTGTTGTTGTACCAGTTGATGGTGGATTTAATTCATATTCAGGCGTTTAATAAAAATAACCTCGCTGTTAGTGATAACAGCGAGGTTATTTTTATGCTTATAAATTATTCTGAACTTACTAAATCTGGAATATTAATGAAGTCTTGTTTCTCTAAAGACACTGGACGACCTTCATCATGCATTTTAGCAACATGAAATTCTCCCCATTTGCATAAAGAAGATAAAATTTCACTCAATGTCTTTCCATAATCAGATAATTTGTATTCAACTTTCGGGGGTACTTGCTGATAAACAATACGCTCGATAATGCTATCCTCTTCTAACTCTCGTAATTGTTGCGTTAACATTTTTTGAGTGATATTAGGTATGGCACGTTTGAGTTCGGAAGTCCGCATCGTGCCATTATCCTTTAAATGACACAGAACTACAGGTTTCCATTTGCCACCTAATACGTCAATCGTTGCTTCCACACCAATATTATAATGGTTCTTTAACATGCGTTTCACCTCCATAGGTACTAAAAAGTGCCTATAGTACTTTAAGGTACCTATATGACTTTAAAGTGCGTACTTACTTCTTTTACTTATTGGAATTATAATAACACACATATTAATAAAAGAGGAAGGAAAGAAGTAAATGAAACAACAAAAATTAGCAATTATTGCCTTAGCCGTCTCAGCCTTTGCGATTGGTATGACAGAATTTATTAGCGTTGGATTATTACCACTTATTAAAAATGCATTTGATATTACCATTCCAATGGCTGGATTAACAGTATCTTTATATGCCATTGGCGTTACTGTAGGTGCACCAGTACTTACGCCACTTACAAATAAAATGAAAAGAAAGCACTTATTAATTTCAATTATGATGATATTTATTGTAGCTAATTTATTAGCAGCATTTTCAGCATCATTTGCGATGCTATTAACAATGCGTGTGTTATCGGCATTAATGCATGGCGTGTTTATGTCTATTGCAACAGCTATAGCGAGCGACCTAGTATCTCCAAATAAACGTTCTAGTGCAATTGCTATGATGTTTACAGGTTTAACTGTTGCAACAATTACAGGAGTGCCATTTGGAACTTGGATTGGCCAAAATTTCGGTTGGGAGATGTCCTTTATAACTATAGCAGTCATCGGTTTTATTAGTTTGATTGCCAATGTGATTTTCGTACCAAATAATTTAAATGAATATGAACAATCACCCATCGTTCAACAATTAAAAGTATTTAAAAATAAATCACTTATGCTTGTCTACCTAATTACCGCCTTAGGTTATGGTGGTACGTTTGTCGTTTATACCTACCTGACATCTATGTTGACGCATCAATTAGGTTATAGCGATAGTACAGTCGTTGTATTACTTATCGTATATGGCGTGATGGTAGCGATAGGAAACACTTTAGGTGGTAAATTTACGAATAAAATGCCAACAAAAGCTTTAAGCATCATCTTTTTAATTCAAGCTATTGTACTTTTATTTGTAGGTGTAACGACGAATCATCCAATTATTGGACTTATCGCTATTATGTTCATGGGTTTATTTGCATTTATGAATGTCCCAGGATTACAACTTATCGTTGTGTTATTTGCAGAACGTGAAAACAAAGCGACTGTAAATTTTGCATCAAGTCTAAATATTTCAGCGTTTAATATCGGCATTACATTAGGATCCGTTATTGGTGGTTATGTGTTAAATGAATTTTCAGTAGCAATGACTCCATACTTTGGTTTCGTAATGGTTATAGTCGCAAGTGCAATGATGTACACATTATATATTAGAGAAAAACAACATCGTTTAGCTCAATGCTAATAAAAGATGTAAGTAATTATGAATCAACTTGCATTCAGGTGATAAAGATAGATAAATTAAATCAACTTAAACGTGTCTGTCCAGACCTTGCACAGTTTAATGGATAAGCAAAAGAGGTCATTCCCTAAATATGGGAATGACCTCTTCTAAATTATATAGAGATTAATTGTTGTTATGATGCACATTGACGTGTGTTAAATGTTTAAAATGCTCATGATATGCAGCCCAATTAACATTTGTGTTTGACGTGTCGGTTATTAACATGTCTATATTTTCTGGCGCACAGACATTATATAAAGAAACTTTGTCTAGCTTAGCACTATCGGCTAAGACATAAACCTCTTGTACTTGCTCTACCATTTGCGCCTTTGTATAAGCCAAAGTTTCGCTAAAATGCGTTACACCTTTTACGGCGTCTATTGCGGGCGTGCTTAAAAATAATTTTAAAGGATTAAAAGATTTTAAAGCACTGTTAGCAAGTTGACCATCTAATACATAGTTGTCTTTATGCAATGCGCCACCAGTAACGATGACCTGATGGTTGGTCGATTTTAAGGTAGAAGCAATATAAATATCATTCGTAATGAGCGTTAAATTGCGTTTGTGTTGCAAAGCGAGCGCTAATTGTAACCCTGTAGAACCTGAATCAATAATAATAGTATCATTGTCTTGGACAAACTCGGCAGCCTTAGTGGCAATAGCAACTTTTTCTTTGTAATTACTCGTTTGTCTATCGGCAAAACTAAGTTCGTCCCATACTTCACCTTTATTTAATACGACACCACCATGTGTACGTTTAATTTGATCGAATTGTTCAAGTTTATTTAAATCACGACGAATCGTTGCTTCGTGAACATTAAATTGCTTTGATAATGTGTGTATCGTTGCTTGTTTATGTTCTAATAAGAAAGCAATTATTTTTTCTTCCCGTTCGGCAGGTAACATCATCTACACCCCATTTTAGACATAAGTATAACAAACTGACTTGGATCTTCAATTATTCATATTGTGCGCTTCTAGGTAGTTTGATGAAATAAGTAAGAATGGTACTAATAAAGTAAAGTATGCCTAAAATCCAAATTATTCCAATATCATGTACGATATCGATAAATAAATTTACAATCATTGGACCGACAAATACTGGTAAACCAGCGCCTAAATTTAGTACGGAAAGTGCCGCACCTTTATCTTTTTTAACGAGTGTAGGGATCAATGCTGATAATGGTACGTACGCTGCGATAAATGCACCCCAACAAAATCCTACGATAGTTAATAATATTAGATTACCATCTGTCCACATCGGAATATAGCCAATGAGTAGTACTGAAATACCGCTACCAATGCCTCCAAAGTACATCACCGTGTTACGCCAACCAATTTTATCTCCAACGATACCAAAGATTAAGTTGAAAATGATATTACCTACAAAGATTGTAGACCATACAGCTAACCATTTTGATGTAGGTATACCAAAACTGGATAAATAAATAGGTAAGAATACCGGGAAGGCAAATTGTGCCGTGGTATTAATTACACGTACAATACCTCCGAGTAATACTTTAGGTTCTTCTTTTATAATTGTAATACCTTTAAGTAGCTCTTTTAGTTTTTCTTTAGAACTACCTTGATTTGAAGGTAATGTATCTCTATTAATGATAAGTGTGAATACTGCACCTAAAACAACCCAGAATAATGAACTCCATAGCGTATTAATATGTCCTAAATATTTAATTGCCCAAATAGAATAAAGTGCGCCTAACACATTTAAACCACCAGTAAAGACAAACCAAAACCATCCTACTGCGGCACCTAACGTTTTTTGTTCTGAACGGTAAGAAATCCACACTAAGAATGAATAAGCAAATAACGGATAGCCTAAACCACGTAGCGCGTACGCAGGTAACATCAAATATAAATTATTTGATGGAATTGCAAAACCAACAAAGCAAATTGTTCCTATGATATAGAAGAACAAACCAAGTATCATCGTTTTTTTGCCGCCTAATGCCTCTGCAAATACGCCACTAAACCAACTTGCTAAGGCAACAGTAACGCCATAACAAGAAAAAAGTGCACTCGTTTCTTTAACGGAAAAGCCATTTTCGTGTAGCCAAGGACTTAACCAACCAATTTCTAAACCGTCACCCATCATGAAAATAATAATACCTATGTAACCCCAAACGATTTGGCGAGGCATACCTAAAACTGAATTTGAATTTTTCATATAACATACTCCTTTAATTTCGCATTGTGATGGTAGTGTTATGATTTTTAAGTCTAAAATGTTTAAATATAAATTGTTAATAAAATATAAAAATCAAATTTCGAGAAAATAAAACTATTTTTTTTTTGCACATTTATGTTTGTAAAAACAATAGTAAACGCTTTCATTTGTATATGTCAATCATAAAACTACAAAATATATGTTTTTATATGCTTGAAATTACTAATTAAATGTTTATATTTGTTCGTTTATTTCGTTTTCGTGCGTTGCTTTTTGTTACTAAGTTGCTTATTATTTAATAAAGCGTTTTCTATTGTACGTATTTGGAGGGTTATTATGAATTACAGTATAGGTATTGATTTTGGCACTGCATCTGGGAGAGTGTTTTTAGTCAATACAGCTAATGGTGAAATTGTTTCACAATATATTAAAGAATATGCTCATGGAACGATTGAGCAACAATTAAATGGTCAAAAGATACCACAAAGTTTTGCCTTACAAAATGCTAATGACTATATGGAAGTAATCGAAGAAGGTATTCCATACATAATAAAAACAGCCAACATCGATGTTAAGGCTATAGTTGGCATAGGCATTGACTTCACTTCATCGACAGTGATTTTTGTAGATGAATATATGGAACCCATACATAACTATGAATGTTTTAAAGATGAACCACATGCTTACGTGAAATTGTGGAAACATCATGGCGCTCAAGCAGAGGCCGATAAATTATTTCAAACTGCGTTGCAACAAAAGAATCGATGGTTAGGTTATTATGGCTTCAATATTAGTAGTGAGTGGATGATTCCAAAAATAATGGAAGTACAACACCAAGCACCAGAAGTGATGGCTAAAACTGCGAATATCATGGAAGCAGGGGACTGGATTGTTAATAAATTAACTGGGAAAAATGTACGTTCGAACTGTGGACTAGGTTTTAAGGCATTTTGGCAAGAAGAGACAGGATTTCATTATGACTTATTTGATCAAATAGATAATGAATTGTCTGATATCGTGAGAACAAAAGTCGATGCACCTATCGTAAATATTGGTGAAACAGTTGGTACATTAAGTACAGCAATGGCTGATAAACTAGGTTTGCCAGACACGGTAGCGGTAAGTCCATTTATTATCGATGCACATGCGAGTTTATTGGGTATTGGCTCAGAAAAAGATAGAGAAATGACGATGGTAATGGGAACGAGTACATGTCATTTAATGCTTAATAAAACACAGCACAAAGTACCTGGCATCTCAGGCTCGGTTAAAGGTGCAATTATCCCTGAACTTTATGCATATGAAGCAGGGCAATCTGCAGTGGGAGATCTATTTGACTATATCGCTAAACAAACACCGTATGAATATGTTGTTGAAGCTAAAGAACGAAATATTTCAATTTTTGAATTACTTAATGAAAAGGCACAGAAGTTGGCGCCGGGCGAAAGTGGTTTGGTAGCTCTTGATTGGCATAATGGCAATCGTAGTGTATTAAGTGATAGTACATTAACAGGTAGTTTATTTGGCATGACGTTACAAACCAAGCACGAAGATATTTATCGTGCGTATATGGAAGCTACCGCATTTGGTACGAAAATGATTATGCAACAATATCAAGGTTGGCACATGGAAGTGGATAATGTGTATGCATGTGGTGGTATACCAAAGAAAAATACATTGTTAATGGAAATATATGCCAATGTGTTGAATAAAACAATCACCGTTATCGATAGCGAGTATGCACCTGCGATAGGAGCAGCTATATTAGGCGCTATCAGTGGAAAAGCACATCATTCATTTGAACAAGCAATTCAAGCTATGAAAGAACCGGTACTATATCAAGTAGAGCCAGAGGAAGCAAAAGTTGCTACTTACAAAAAAATGTTTAAAGCATATAAAGCATTGCATGATTTACATGGTTATAAAAAAGCAAGCATAATGAAAAATATTAAAGCAATTGCTGATGAAAAATTTAATCAATAATAGAGATTGATTTTCTAATAGTGTGAACGCAGGCTATTTCATTGATTTTGATAATACAGAAAACCCCCACATTGCTTCGACAGTCTGTGGGGGTTTTTATTTTATGCTGCCTTTCTGATAGTAAATAAAATACTCGGAGAAATACAACTTTTTTTAAATAAGCATTACTCGCTAATTTTTAACGATTAATCGTCAAAATGCTCCCAATAGATTTGAAGAAAAATCTATTGGGAGCAATCATGTATATGAATATTTTGTGTTTTATACAAAGAAACTTCGCATTAAATATGATGTTTCTAAACTCAGTTACCATTGCATTAATATTTTTTATTGTTACTACTTTAAGCTTATGCGTGCTGTTAATAATATTAAGAAAGAAGTATAAACTATCTACAGCAATAATTATAAATGTGTTTTTAATATCTATAATGGTCATATTATTTGTAACGTTAGGGATTATCGTATTTCAATTTAATCCGGACCCTATTGAACCAGTTAAGCCAATAAAAACGATAAAATAACAAGTTGCTTTTGGTATTTTAGTTCTTAGCTCATATATTTCGAATAACTTTGAAAAAACAGCTATGCTATTTAAAGATACTCGTAAGTGCATCAATTAAGCTATACACACCTAAAAATGACACGATAAGTACAACAATAAAGCCTAAAATATTAAGCCATAAATTATTAGCGTATTTACCCATAAGTTGTTTTTTATTAATAATGATAAAGATAAGGATAGCTACTATCGGCAAGATAATACCGTTCAATGCTTGAGCAACGAGTAAGACTTGAATGGGTTCAAAGCCTAAACCTGATGTGATAATACCAATAAGTATGATAGCGGCGAATACGGTTTTGTATTTTTTGCTTTTCATACCTTTTTCCCAACCAAGCAAACTGCTTATTGTAGCAGCAGCGCCAGTAGGTGAAGCAATAGCGGAAGATAGCCCTGCTGCAAACAACCCAATACTAATAATGAATGGGGCAAACTCTCCGAATATAGGTTTCAGTGGGTCAGCAAGTTGAATGATACTTGATACCTCTTTACCTTTAATTAATGTAGCGGCAGAAATTAAAATTGCTGCCGAAATAATACCACCTACAGCAATCGATATAATAGTGTCCCAACGTGCGAATTTCAATTCGGTTAAGTCTTTAAAACGTTCATGCACGGCAGTAGAGTGAATAAAGAAATTATAAGGCACTACCGTTGTGCCTATTAAAGCAATAACAGTAATAATGGAACCATTCGGTATCGTCGGTGCAAAAACACCTTTTAAGATACCTGTGACGTCGGGTTTAATTACAATCATAGTCGTAATGAAAATAATTCCCATGATAACCATTAATACGATCATTATCTTTTCTAAAAAGCGATAGTTACCAAATAAACCAATTAATAAAATGATTATACCTATCACGGGTGCTACTGTATGTGAAGGTAAATGTAATAAATATGCAGCACCTAGAGAAGTACCTAGCAAGTCTCCGCTTATGTATGCGGCACACCCTAAAGTCACTGCAATCAATGTAAACCAAACTAAAATTAATTTACCTATTTTATGCGCAAATAATTCTTGTATCGCTTCGCCCAAGCCTTCTCTAGTAACTAAAGACAGGCGGATAATCATTTCTTGTAAGACGATTGTTGCAATAATAGAGAATACTACTGCCCACAACAAGCTATATCCAAAGCCTGCGCCCCCTTGGGTCATTGTAGTAACTGTACCAGGACCGATAAATGAAGCGGTAATAATCATTCCAGGTCCAATTGATTTAAATACTTTACTCAAGTTTTTATACACAACCATCACATCCCCATGTTATTAGGCTTTGCCTAAATATTTCACGTGGCCTGCAAGTACGTATAGTACAGCAGTAGAGACAAAATGAGCAGAATTTTGGTTAGCGTCTTGCATTGGATAAACCTCAACATAATCCATACCGCAAAGACCTAATTTACCAAATTCATGTATTAATGTTAGTAACTCGTAAGATGTAATACCATTGCCGTCCACTGGACCGCCAGGATTAAAAGCAAAATCAAGGACGTCACTACAAATTGTTAAATAGACGACATCTACATCTTTACTTGCTTGTGTATAAATATCTCGCGCTAATTGTGTTAAATTTGTAGATGATCTAATGTCGTTAATTGTTAGAGTGACCGCACCTGCTTCTTCAGCATATTTACCAGTTTCAGGTTTGTTACGCGGACCATGAATACCTGTATGAATGATGCTCTCATTTCTAATGCCCTCAGTTTCATACAAACGCATAAATGGAGTATTACGTGCATAAAGTTCACCATCATAGTCAGGCATATTATCGTAATGGGCATCTAAATGAATAATCCCTACACGTTTATTTGTCTTAGTTAGTGCTTTTAAAATAGGGTAGGTAACGCCGTGTTCACCACCAAAGCCCACTAAAAACTTATCTTGTTGCCATAAATTGTATGCAAAATTCTCAATATTCTCATAACTTTGCTTATTATCGTGTGCGACGAACGGAACGTCTCCAACATCACCCATAGTTAAATGCTCGCTTACATCGATATGATTTAGCTCAGGTAAATATTGACTATAGCGTGCAGAACATACACGTATTTGTTTTGGACCTAATTCAACGCCTGTATAGTCGCCCCAAGTACTTTCGCCTTCAAAAGGCACACCATATACAATAACATCGGTATCTAAGTCTTGCGCCTTTGATAAATTTTTACTATCTAAAAAACATGGTGTATTTCCATAAATATTATCTTTCATAAAATATAAAGCCCCCTTTATTAATTAATAATTATAGAGAGTATCAATTTTGTTTTCAAATATATATCGAAATAGATTGTTATATTTCCTAAAACATTCGAGTAAATTATTTATTAATATGTAGTAAAATGTTTAAATAAACAAAAATATTATTAAATATAAAAACAATTGAAATTTGAAGAGAAAAAGAATATCATACAATCAAGCATTAATCAGATATGTTCATGAAGTAAAAAAATTAGTTCATCAAAGGGGGATGAATTAATAATATTTGAGGCTAATGCTTAAATACATAAACAAATGGGGAAGATTTATGTCAAATCAATTAAACAGAGAGTTGAGTAATAGACATATTCAACTTATTGCCATTGGTGGTGCAATAGGTACAGGTCTATTTTTAGGCGCCGGCCAATCAATTAGTTTAACGGGGCCGTCTATTTTACTCACATATATTATTGTCGGTTTTGTACTATTTATGTTTATGAGAGCAATGGGTGAGATGCTTGTAGCGAATACTGAATACAAAACATTCGCAGATATTGCTCATGATCAATCGGGGCCATTAGCTGGATTTTTAACAGGGTGGACTTATTGGTTAACTTGGATTACTTCAGGTATGGCTGAAATTACAGCTGTAGCTAAATATGTAGAGTATTGGTTGCCAGACATACCAAACTGGATAACGTCACTCTCATGTATTTTGATATTGATGATTTTAAACTTAACGAGTACTAAAGTTTTTGGTGAATTAGAATTTTGGTTTTCAATTATAAAAGTTGTAACAATTATCGGCTTAATCGTAGTGGGTATTATTATGATGATTTTTGCATTCCATACTCATTATGGTTATACAGGCTTAGATAATATATATAAACATGATGGCATTTTCCCACATGGTGCATCCGGATTTTTAATGTCATTCCAAATGGTTGTATTTTCATTTACTGGTATTGAAATCGTAGGTATTACTGCTGGTGAAACTAAAAATCCAGAAAATACGATTCCTAAAGCGATTAATAACGTGCCAATCAGAATACTTGTTTTCTATGTTGGTGCTTTAGCAGTGATTATGTCTATTATTCCTTGGAACCATATTAGTCCAGACGATAGTCCATTTGTTAGTTTATTTGCGCTTATTGGTATACCATTTGCTGGAGGAATAATTAATTTCGTCGTGCTTACGGCTGCATCATCTTCTTGTAACAGTGGTATATTCGCAAATAGTAGAATACTTTTTGGGCTAGCAGATAAAAAACAAGTGCATAGATTATTGTTATTAAAAAATAAACAAGGTGTGCCTTTTGTAGCAATATTAGTGACTTGTATATTATTAGGCTTTACGGTTATTTTAAATTACTTTATTCCAAATGCGACACAAGTCTTTTTCTATGTAACGTCACTTTCTACAGTATTATTAATTATCAACTGGATGTTTATCATGCATGCTTATATTAAGTACACTAAGAACCAACCGGAAGATCATAAGAAAAACAGCTTTAAATTACCTGGTGGTAAACTTATGGCTTATATTGTCCAAATATTCTTTATCTTCGTGCTAATCATTTTAACTGTCACACCTGATACTAGAAGTGGTGTACTATTAACGCCAATTTGGTTTATCTTCTTGATTTTGGTGTATTATAAAATGAAGAATAAATCTGTCAAAGAGGCATTAGCGAATAAATTATCGAATGATTAAGTATAACTACTTATATCGTTAAGTGAGGGTGTATATATGGAAGTCAGTTATAATAAAAATAACGATGGCGTAAGTCAAACAATCATTACACTAATAAATGCTCATGTTTCAACTGTTTTTCATTATTTAAGTACAACGGAAGGTATACAACAGTGGTTTCCTCAGTTGGTTATTGAAGAACGTAAACAGCAGGGCAAAATGCAATTTGTAATGGATGAAGAAACGGCTAATGAAACGATGACAATCACAGATTTTGTTGAAGATAAAGTTATCGGTTACACATGGGATATTGGTAATGTAAAGTTTAACTTGCAACAACAAGATAATCAAACAAGTTTAACATTTACGGAATATTTACCGTTTGAATTTCCGCACATTGCGTTGGATTTTACTGGATGGCAGTTCCAAATTGAAAATGTAACGCAACTTATCGAAAGTGGTACGTCATTAGATCAACAACAAATGGATTTTGAAGCAAGACAACAACAAGTGATTTCTGCATTAGATCTTGAAAGATAATATGAAAAGACCTTCGATACAATTAATATCGAAGGTCTTTTACTTTGTGAAATTTTAATATTCACGATTATTTTTAGCATTTTTTCCATGTAAGAAATAATATGCTATTGCTGCGATAATGACTAGTACACCCATTAATACGTATAAATAACGATAGCCAACAAATGAAATAAGGATACCTAAGATAAATGGTCCGATTCCTGCACCAAAATCCGTAAACATATAGAAAGTCGAAGTTGCTAAACCAACTTTATCTTTTGGCGATTGTTGAATGGCAATTGCTTGGGCACTAGGAATAATTGTACCGTAACCGACGCCAATAAATATTGCTGAAACAAGCAATAATACGCTACCATGTGTTAATCCGAGTAGTACTAAACCAACGATAAAACTGAACAGTACAGGATACATGATTTTATTTTCACCATAAGCATCGTAAATTTTACCTGTAAAGGGTCTTGTTACAAATGTACTTACTGCGTATACGACAAAGAAGAAAGTTGATGCCGTCGCTAAATTAATATGCGAAGTATAGACAGTTAAGAACGATAATACGCTTGAGTATGCCACACCAACTAAAACGGTTACCATTGATATAGGCAATGCTTCTTTTTGAATATAAGCACTTATACCTTTATTAGGAGCTTCTTTAATATCTTCAGCTTTATTAAGTTGTGGTAATTTTTTAATTACAAGTGCAAATAAAAGTGCCACTACAATGACAACTAAGCAGACAAAGAAATTAGGTTGGAAGCCTAAATGTTGGTTGATTAAGATGCCTAAGAATGGCCCAATTGCTGAAGCGGTTGTTACACTTAATGCGTAATAACCGATACCTTCGCCTTTTCGTTCATCTGGTATTATGCGTGAAGACATAGTCCCTGTTGCAGTAGATGAAAAACCAAATGCTAAGCCGTGAAGTAAACGTACAAGCATTAAAATAGCTAGACTGTTAATTGTAAAATATAGTGCCACTGTAATTATAGAAAATATAATGCCACCAATTAATACTTTTTTAGGCTGCAAGCTATCGATGATTCGTCCAGAAACTAGACGACCAAATAGCATACCGATAATAAATATACCCGCAGCAAGACCACCCATACTTTCAGAGGCGTGGTATTTATCTATAGTAAATTCTGTAATTGTAACTATTAGTGTGTAATGAATCAGATACATTAAAAAGTTAACTATAGTTATGAAGATAAAATCCTTAGTCCAGAGTTTACCGTACATAGTGTAAGACCGTCCTTTATTTTTATATTGTTTTTTCAAACCAATAACTATTATAATAGTTAAAATATATTAATGTATAATTAGAATTTCTGATATTCATATAAGTAAAACTAATATAAAAGGGTGAAGCTATGAATTTTGAACAATTGAGTTATGTTAAAAAGATATATGAAACTGAATCTATTATTTTTGCGGCAGAAGCAATGCATATTAGCCAATCTGCGATGAGCCAATCTATTGCTAATTTAGAAAAAGAATTGGGTTACAAATTATTTAACAGATCCCGAAAAGGAACATTGCCTACACAAAACGGTAAACATCTAATACCTTATATTATTGAAATATTAGAAGCGCAACATAACTTATTAGATGAAGTAGACGCAATGAAAACTAATATTAATGGTTCTCTCACTATAGCGACGATTCCTACTTTATTTAACAAAGTTGTACCGAAAGCATTGTCGAAATTTAATAAAGACTATCCTCATATTAATGTGGAAATTTTTGAAAGTGATAAAGAGGAAATTACACGACTTGTACAAAACAACGAAGTGGATATCGGATTAATAGGCATAAGAGATAATGAATCTATAGATGACGGATTACAATTATATTCTTTGAATAGATCGAGTGGCTTTAAATTAATTTTACCGAAAAAATCAAAATTAGCACTTAAAGAAGAAGTGAATTTAGAGGAAATACAGCAATATCCATTTGTGTTATATGATCGTAGCTTTTATCAAAATAATTTAAAGGCTTTTGAAGAAGAGAATGGGCCATTAAAAATAGTGTTCAGAACGAATAATCCTAGTGTATTGATTCGAACAGTATCTGAAGGCTTAGGTATTAGCATTGTTTCTACTCTGACAATTGAAGATGATCCATTTATTATGAATGGTTCTATTGAATCTGTACCAGTAGGAGAACCGTTTGATCATTATATTTATTTCACAGCCGTAACTAGAAGTACAGATAATAATGCGGCGATTAGTAAATTTATCTCATATTTGCGCAGTTAAGTAATAACCAAATAATATAAAAACACCTACTACAAGATTAATAAGCTTATAGTTAGGTGTTTTTTACGTGTGATTAAGATTTAATTTTAGCTAAAAATTTATAAAAATGAGTCAGTTCTGTAATTTGACGATTACAACGTATGCTATCGAAACAAATGTAATCGCCTTTTTTCGTATAGCGACCATCGCTCGATGAATTGGTTTTACGCATAAATAATGCGACATTTGATTCTTTGTTACAAATTGAACAAAAGCCTTTTACCGTTTGATTTGAAATATCACCATAAAAGCCAGTTAATTTATCATGTTCGTCATAATAAATAATATATTTGCGACCTGAAGATATTTCATTCCAACCTACATAAGTACTTTCCATTAATACTTCATCACTGATTAATGGTGTTTTTAGTTTCTTAACCTTTTTAAATACTTTTTCCACTTGCTTATTACTAGGATGTTTAAAAGGTGTGACATAAGTACTAAAAGTATCTAATATTTTTTCGGCTTGCATGCTAGATAATTGGACATTCATTAAATCGTCAATAGCTTGTGTTATTGCATCGTCCACATTAGAGAAGAGCTGTAAGATATCGTCCTTTGTCGATTGTTGAATAGCAATAACAGTGCGTTTGTCATTTACAGAATTATAGACGTTTAATAAGCGTGCCACATTGTTTTTAATATAGTTAAATTGATATGGATAAATTTTAGTTTCCATGTTGTTCTTCCTTTCACAAAACGAATTTATTTTTAATCACTTAAATGCTTTGTGAATATAGGAATGATTGACAAAGCATTTAGTTATTTGCCTTGTATTAAACATGTAGCATTTATGTGCAACATATCATCATCTCCAATTGTAATAATATACATTTTATAGCAAGGAATAAATAAATTGTCAACTTGGCTCAATAAATTGTGGGATTAAGATTCACTTAAATTTTTGAAAATTGTACGTCAAAATAACAGCAAGCAACTCAGTGGAATTACGATGGTAAAAGTGTTAAATTATAACAATTGTTACTAAAGATGAAAGCTATCGACTGTGTGTATTGATATTAATTCATGCGGATTACTTTATATAAAGTGAAATGAATGGTTTAATTTTACACGCGTCATAGTAATGTTTTACAAGTGAATATTTAAACTTATTGAAGGAAGGGATTGCTTTGTCTGAAACAGAAAAGTTTGATTTAAAGAAAAACATACCTTTATTTGCCGTCTTGTTATCAGGGGCATTTATAACAATATTAAACCAAACTTTGTTAGGTACGGCGTTACCCCCTATAATGAAAGACTTGAAACTGGACAATAGTACCGTTCAATGGTTGCAATCAATCTTTATGCTAGTCAATGGTATTATGATTCCAGTTACTGCGTTTTTAATTGAACGTTTTACATCTCGTCAATTATTCTTATCTGCAATGGGTGTCTTTACTGTTGGTACTTTAATTTGTGCCTTTGGACCAGATTTCTTCACATTATTAATAGGTAGAATTCTTCAAGCCACTGGTGCTGGTATTATGATGCCACTGATGCAAACAATATTATTTTTACTTTTCCCTGAAGAAAAACGTGGGACTGCAATGGGACTATTTGGTTTAGTTATCGCATTTGCTCCAGCAATTGGGCCTACGTTATCAGGCGTTTTAGTTGAATACTTCACATGGAGAAGCGTTTTCTACATTATTCTCCCAATCGCGGCAATCAATATTATCACTGCATATTTCTTATTGAAAAACGTAACAGAATTAACGCATCCAAAACTTGATAAACTATCTGTCGTATTATCTACGATTGGTTTTGGCGGTATATTATACGGCTTTAGTACAGTAAGTCAGGCTGGATTTACGAGCTGGCACGTAATTGTTTCTATAATCGTTGGTGTTATTACATTAGTAATATTTATTAAGCGCCAATTAAAACTAAAAGAGCCTATGCTCGAATTTAGAGTTTTTTCATATAACATTTATACAATTGGTACAGTACTCGGTATGTTTGTATTTGCGGTTATGATTGCTACAAATATTATATTACCGTTATATATGCAAAACATGTTGAAATTAACGCCATTACAATCTGGATTAGTATTATTACCAGGAGCAGTTGTGATGGGCCTCTTCAACCCAATCACCGGATATTTATTCGACAAATTTGGTGGTAAATGGTTGGCTCGTGGCGGCTTATTGTTGCTAGCTTTATCAACATTACCATTTACGTTCTTGACTGCGCATACAAGTATTACTTATCTAACTTTAATGAATACGGTTAGAATGATTTCAATTGCGATGGTTATGATGCCTATGACTACATTAGCGATTAACCAATTACCAAATCACTTAATTCCACACGGTACGGCGATGAACAATACCTTTAGACAATTGTCAGGTGCTTTAGGTACGGCATTATTTATAACGGTTATGTCGTTAGCTGTCGATCCAACAAAAGGACAGGAAGGTATCGTACATGGTGTTAATATTTCATTTATTGTGGCTACATGTGTAACAATTGTTGGTTTCTTATTATCATTTAAATTAAAAGAAGTTAAAAAACAACGATAATGTGTTAAGTCCTAAAAACTGTTATAGAAGCATTGTATGGCTAGGTGAATATTTGTTAATTTATTAAAAAATAAAATTTATCATAAAAAGTGTTTATTCATGTTTTTAAGTGGTAGAACTATATATCCAAACTTTTAGGAGGGTTTTATAATGAGTAAATTTGACGAATTTAAAGACCAAGCAAAAGACAAAGTAGACGAAGTTAAAAACGATAAAGATAAGCAAGAAGAACTTAAAGATCAAGCGAAAGATAAAGCTGATGATCTAAAAGACAAATTTTAATATATAGTATTTATTAAAATTCAAAGTCTGGGATGAACTCTCAATGAAGATGCCAATTAATGTGTTTTTAACACGTTGATTGGCTTTTTTATTGTTAAGAAGTATATAAGTTATTTTGAGCTGTGCTTTCCAACGGGAAAGGCTTGAGCCTGTAGTCTCAAGACACTTTCTTATCCGTTAGGAGTCTTGCTCAAAATAACAGTGCTTTAAGAGTAGTGGAATGAGAAGTATTTACATTATTAAATCATTTATTAGGCTAAAAATAGATTCATCCTTATTTTAAATTAAGTAGTGGTGTAAGAACAATATGGATTGAGCTGCGCTTTCCAACGGGAAAGGCTCGAGCCTGTAGTCTCGAGACACTTTTTTTTCCGTTAGGAGTCTTGCTCAAAATAACAGTGCTTTAAGAGTAGTGGAATGAGAAGTATTTATATTATTAAATCATTTATTAGGCTAAAAATAGATTCATCCTTATTTTAAATTAAGTAGTGGTGTAAGAACAATATGGATTGAGCTGCGCTTTCCAACGGGAAAGGCTCGAGCCTGTAATCTCGAGACACTTTTTTTCCGTTAGGAGTCTTGCTCAAAATAACAGTGACTTAAAAGCAATGGGATGAAAAGTATTTATATTATTAAATTATTTATTAGGCTAAAAAATATACTCTTCCTTATTTTTAATTAAGTGGTGGTGTGAGAACAATATTATTTGAGCTGCGCTTTCCTTCTGTAAGGTGTCTCGCTCAAAATATATGATAAGAAAAAATGTAGTGAGATAATAGTGTCTTTTAATTATAAATATAAAGAAAGTTTTACGAAAAATGGCAATTTCCATCGAAGTTGAGGCGAATTGCCATTATTTTTAGAGATATTTTCTTTCAATTTAATATTGAAGTTTTATAACATAGAATCTTTATTATTCATTAAGTTATTATAACCTTCAAGATAAGTTTTTTCTGAAGTTGAAGCTTTATCGTAAGCGTTCATTGCTCTATGCCATAAAGGATATATAGGCTCTGGGTTTGTTAACTCGGTAATTGTTTTAATTTCATTATCTGTAAGTTGGAGGTTATAAGAAGCGATATTATCTTGTAATTGCGCTTGGGTTCTTGCTGCAAGTACGAGTGAGTCTACATTTGGTCTATCTCTTAACCATGCTAATGTGACTTGGGCAACTGAAACGTTGTGTTGTGTTGCAATGTCATTAAGCACATCTACTAAATTATAAAATAATTCATGGTCCTTAATATAAGGTTCAGGCCAACCATCGCCTTGACGTGTACCAGCCTCGCCTGATTTAGTTCTTGAAACTTTACCAGTTAAAAGGCCTTCGCCTAATGGTGACCATATACTATTACCAACTCCAAGTTCTTTTCCGGCAGGTAATAATTCATATTCGGCTTCACGTGCTTCAGGCGTATAATAAATTTGTTGTGCGATAGGTGGAGCCATATTATTAGTAACGGCTAGTGTGTGTGTTTTAGCTAAAGCCCAACCACTATAATTTGAAACGCCCCAATAGCGAATTTTACCTTGTTGAATTAAATCGTTCATGGCCTGAATAGTTTCCATTGTCGGCACCTGACCATCCCATAAATGTGTGTAATATAAATCAATATAGTCAGTGTTTAATCTTTGTAGCGATTCATTAACTGAACGTTCTATGTTAAGTCTACTTGCGCCACCGTCATTAGGATTATCAGTCAACTGAAATCCTGTTTTACTGCTAATAACCATATCATGACGTTTATCTCTAATTGCTTTACCTAATGCAATTTCAGAATCCCCTTTAGAGTATAAATTTGCTGTGTCAAATTGGTTAATACCTTGATCTAGGGCGTAATCAATCATCTTATTCGCTTGTTGTTGTGACATGCCGCCTGCATTTTCGAATCCATTTGTACCTGTAAAAGGGATTGTACCAAGTGCGTATTTAGATACCGTTAATCCAGAATTACCTAATAAATTATAATCCATTTAGTTCACTCCTTTTTCGAAATACATTCTATTAATTCCCGTTGTTGTAAATTTTAAATCTCATCCTTTTTACCGTAAGCACTATAGTATTGAAATGAATTGTACAACTTAATAAATAAATTGCTTCATGTTCACTCACAGTATACAATTTTGGATAAATATAGTATAATTTGAGATGAAATAGGCTATTTGTTTACATGAGAAGAACATTGCATTTTGGCAATAGACAAGGGAGAGAGAGAAATGAAAAAAATTATGATTACAGGTGCCTTAGGACAGATTGGAACTGAATTAGTAGTAAAATGTAGAGCGATTTACGGAAATGAAAACGTTTTAGCTACTGATATTAGAAAGCCGGAAGAAGGTTCACCAATATTAGATGGTCCTTTTGAAATTTTAGATGTAACGAACAAAGAGCGTATGTTTGAACTTGTAGATACATTTAAAGCTGATACGTTGATGCATATGGCAGCATTATTGTCTGCTACTGCAGAAAAAAACCCAATTTTTGCATGGGACTTAAATATGGGTGGATTAATGAATGCTTTAGAAGCAGCTCGTGAATATGATTTGAAATTCTTCACGCCAAGTTCAATTGGTGCGTTTGGACCAACGACACCAAAAGTGAATACACCACAAGTTACTATACAAAGACCTACGTCAATGTATGGTGTGAATAAAGTTGCCGGTGAATTATTATGCCAATACTACTTCGAAAAGTTTGGTATTGATACGAGAAGCGTTAGATTCCCAGGACTTATTTCACACGTTAAAGAACCAGGTGGCGGTACAACGGACTATGCTGTAGAAATTTATTTCAAAGCTGTTAGAGAAGGTAAATACACAAGCTATATTGCTAAAGATACATTTATGGATATGATGTTTATGGATGATGCTGTAGATGCAATTATTAAATTAATGGAAGCTGACGGCGTTAAACTTATTAATAGAAATGCTTATAACTTAAGTGCTATGAGTATTGAACCTGAAATGGTCAAAGAAGCTATTTTAGAACACTATCCAAACTTTGAATTGGACTATGACGTAGATCCAGACAGACAAGCTATTGCTGATAGTTGGCCTGATAACATTGATGTTAGTTGTGCTAGAGCAGAATGGGGCTTTGATCCTAAGTATGACTTACAAGCTATGACAAAAATAATGTTAGAAGCAATTCAAGCGCAAAATTGCGTGAGATAAATAATTATAAAACACTTAAAAGTAGAATAGCTTTTAAGTGTTTTTATTTTGGCTTAAATAGTTTATAGAAAACAGATGAGTTGTAAACCCTTGTAAATGAGCTAAAATTAAATTTGAGTAGGATAGATTAATTTAAGGGGGGCTATATTATGCCAATTATTAAAATAGATATGATTAAAGGACGTACAAAAGAACAAATTAAAGCAATTTTGGATGTATCGTACGAAGTAATGTTAGACGCTTTTGATGCACCAGAAGGCGACAGATATCAAATCGTTACGCAACATGAAGATTATGAAATGGCGATATTGGATACAGGGTTAGGTGTGGAAAGAACAGATGAGGTGTTAGTCTTTACTTTGATATCCCGTCCACGTACTAAAGATCAAAAAACTACGTTTTACCACAATTTAGTATCACGCTTGAACGATGAGCTAAATATACGTAAAGAAGATATCATGATAAGTCTTGTAGAAAATACTGATGAAAATTGGAGTTTCTTTAACGGTGAAGCACAATTTTTAAATGGTGATTTGTAACGTGTACAGCATAATTATTGGTTTTAATACGTAACGGTTTTACTTTATAAATTAATGAGGCGTTGTATAAAGGTCAAGGACGGTGACCTATTGTGGACGCTAATCGAACCGACCTACAATAATATTTTCTTAATTATGAGCTGATTTTAAATAGGTCAGTTTCATATGCTTCAAATTTTAAATTTTTCGAAAATTATTGAATGCGCCTCAAACGATTGGTATAATTGACTTTAATTAAAAATTTAGAACTAACTGGAGGAATAAATCATGTCAGAAAAAATTGAAATTGTACAACGTGAAAACTTAAAAGAAAAACCAGATCCAAGTGATTTAGGTTTTGGTAAATACTTTACTGACTATATGCTAAGCTTCGATTATGATTTAGATCAAGGATGGCATGACCTAAAAATTGTGCCTTATGGACCAATTGAAATTTCTCCAGCAGCACAGGCGCTACATTATGGACAAGCAGTATTTGAAGGATTAAAAGCATACAAACATAATGGTGAAGTCGTATTATTTAGACCAGACGAAAACTTTAAACGTATCAATAATTCTTTAAGTAGATTAGATATGCCTAAAGTTGATGAAGAGGTTTTATTAGAAGGATTAAAACAGTTAATCGATAAAGAACGTGACTGGGTACCAGAAGGTGAAGGGCAATCATTATATATTCGCCCTTATGTTTTTGCAACAGAAGGTATGTTGGGTGTAAGACCGTCTTATTCTTATAAATTACTTATTATTTTATCACCATCAGGATCATACTATGGTGGTGAATCATTAAATCCTACGAAAATTTATGTAGAAGATGAATATGTGCGTGCCGTACGTGGCGGTGTAGGACATGCTAAAGTTGCAGGTAACTACGCAGCAAGTCTAAAAGCACAAACAAATGCTTCTAAACTAGGCTACGACCAAGTATTATGGTTAGACGGTGTTGAACAAAAATACATTGAAGAAGTAGGTAGTATGAATATCTTCTTCGTAGAAAATGGCACAATCGTAACACCTGAATTAAACGGTAGTATCTTACCTGGTATCACTCGTAAATCGGTTATCGAATTAGCACAACAATTAGGTTATGATGTTGAAGAACGTCGTGTATCTATTGATGAGTTAATTGAATCTCATCGTAAAGGTGAATTAGATGAAGTGTTTGGAACAGGTACTGCAGCTGTAATTTCACCAGTAGGCCAATTAAAATATGGTGAAGAAGAAATTGTTATTAACAGTAATAAAACGGGTGCAATTACACAAAAACTTTATGATAATTATGTAGGCATACAAAGTGGTAAACTCGATGATCCACAAAATTGGAGAGTCGTAGTTCCTAAATATTAATATTTAATATCGTTTTAAGGCAAAGTCGAAACTACTCATTTTTTAAATATATACATAGTTATTTACTGATTGTGTTTATGGTTTAAAATGACGTTTTGATATTTGCCTTTTTTTAATGTTATTACTAAAGTTAAAGTAGTAAATTAAGCAAACGAGTAATGATAAATACATAGGAGATGTAAGTTGATGAAGTGGATTTTATTCGATAAAGATGGCACATTAATATATTTTGACCGTAGTTGGATGACTATTGGTTTACAATTAGCTGATGATTTTATTGACCGTTATAAGCACAAAATTACTGATATAGACGTAGCTTATAAACGTTTAGGTATCGTAGACGGTGAAATTCAGCAGGGTACGGTTATGGCTTCGGGCGCTCTAGATAATATGGTAGCAGCATTTAATGAAATTGCGGGAGAAGATGTGACACAATGGGTACAACAACGTAGTCAAACATTAGTCGACAATCGTGTGCCTGATAATAAATGGGTTGAAGGTGCATATCAAACTTTAGAACATTTACAACAGCAAGGGTACAAGATGGGCATAGTAACAAGTGATTCTAAAAAGGGTGTTGATCAATTTTTAGATGTAACACAAAGCGATCGATTTTTTGATGTAGTCATTTCTACAGAAGCAAATGCCGTAGAAAAACCCAATCCAGAAGTGTTAAAACCGTTATTTGATAATTATGATGTTGATCCTAAAGATGTCGCAATTGTTGGCGATACAGCAAATGATATTAAAACAGGTAAAAATGCAGGTTTAGGGTTGTCTATCGCAGTATTAACTGGTGTGGATATTGAAGAAAGTTTTGCCGAAGCAGATTATATTATACCGACAATGAACGAAGTAATAGATATTATAAATCAATAGGATTCATATTGTGGTTGTGTCATAATATATAAAACATATATTATGAGTTTTTAAAAGGGGTGGTTTCAATGATTGATGGTAAATATGCCATTTATAATAATGAAACATATAAAGTTGCAAGTATTCATGGTAATGAAGTACTTTTAGTTACGGAAGATGAGCGCGCCGAAGAGCAAGGTTTTATTGCCCAAACTAAAGCTCACACAGTACACACGCTATATTATAAACGTGTGGCTAGAGATGATTTAGAAGAACTTTACGAGCTTTTCCAAGAAGCGAGATATGAAGGCGCAATTTTTGATTATTATCAAGATAGTGATGGCAATCAATACATTGGAACTAACGATAAAGAAAAAGCTAATACATTCGGTTTTAATCGAGTAGACGATAGTTATTATAATAAAATAGTCAATGATGACGAGATTGATAAAATTATTAACCGTAACCATATTGAATAATAAAAAGGTTGAAACGGGGCTTTTTAAGCCATACATGTTTCAACCTTTTATTTATAATTATCGCTGATCTACTTTTCTGTAAGTATCGATAACTGATTTGATTTTGTTGATGACAACATCTAGCGAATCTGGGTCTGCATGTAAATCATATTCATTAATATTTACGCGAACAACCGGACACACGTTAAACTGGCTAATCCAAGTTTCATAACGTTGGAATAACTTCTGCCAATATTGCGGGTCAGTATCGATTTCCATTTGACGTCCACGTTGTTGTATACGCTGAATGACTTCGTCATAATCACATTCTAAATAAATAAGTACATCGGGTTTAGGGAAATAAGGTGTCATCACCATAGCATTAAATAATTCAGAGTAAGTGTTAAAATCTTCGTCTGTCATTGTCCCTTGTTCTTCATGCATTTTTGCGAAAATATCTACGTCTTCATAAATTGAACGGTCTTGGACAAAGCCGCCACCATATTCAAACATACGTTTCTGTTCTTTAAAACGCTCCGCCAAAAAGTAAATTTGTAAATGAAAACTCCAACGTTGAAAATCATGATAAAATTTATCTAAATATGGATTATGTTCTACATTTTCAAATGATGTACGGAAATTTAAACGATCTGCTAAAGCTTGAGTTAAGGTTGATTTTCCTACTCCTACAGTTCCTGCAATAGTAATCACTGCATCTTGTGGAATGCCATAATTATTCATCTTTCGTTCCTCCTATAAGTGGTCGTACAAGTTCTAATATATGTTGATAATCCTCGTCATTCGTTACAAAATCAATTGTTGATGTATCAATTTTTATGACATTCTGGCCATCAGCTTTTAATGTATCGTAAAAATGAGTATAATCTTCTTTTAGAGCAAATAAATAATCATCAGATATTTGATGTTCAAAGCTACGATTTCTTTTGGCAATTCTTTGTTGAAGTACTGTTAAATCAGCATCTAAGAAGATTATGATATTTGGCATCTGTAAGTCTTCGGTTAAAATGTCATAAATGCGTGAGAATTTTTCATATTCAGTTGGTGTCAGTGTATTGTGTGCGAATATTTTATTTTTATATATGTGATAATCGCTAACAATACCTTGGTGAATAAGTGCTAAATCTTGAAATTGTTTATATCGATTACATAAAAAGAACATTTCAGTTTGGAAACTCCATTTTGATATATCATCATAGAAGTCGGAAAGAAATGGATTTTCATCGATAATTTCATTTTCTTCGTAATAATTTAAATCTTGGCTTAATTTATGTGTTAAGGAAGATTTTCCAACGCCAATAGGGCCTTCGATTGCTATAAATGGTTTATTCATGGTTAACGCTCCAAATGTTAAAATAGACATTAAGTATTGTACCATATGTGAGGTGTGAGACACATGACAAGTGATGAAAAATATATGAAAGTTGCTATAAGTGAAGCTTTAAAGGCCCGACACATCGGTGAAGTACCAATTGGTGCTATCATTGTAAAAGACAATAATATTATTGCGCGAGCGCATAATTTAAGAGAAACGTTACAAGATCCAACAGCACATGCTGAATATTTAGCGATACAAAAAGCTGCTAAAATAGTCGGAAGTTGGCGTTTGGAAGACTGTACATTATATGTAACGTTAGAACCGTGTGTCATGTGTGCAGGGGCAATCGTAATGAGTCGTATATCAAGAGTTGTATATGGGGCAAGCGACCCTAAAGGTGGTTGTAGTGGCAGTTTAATGGATTTAACACAAGAACCACGCTTTAATCATAGAGCTATTGTAGACAAACATATATTAGCAGAAGAATGCGGTGAATTATTGCGCTCATTCTTTAAAAATATAAGAAAAAATAAAAAAATCAGCCGAACAGACGATAATACAAACACGTAAAGTTTTGTTAAACTATATAATGTGTTATAAAAAGTGTGCGTATTTATTGATTACAGGCAAGTGTGTAACTTAATACAGAAGGGGACGATAATTTATAATGATCAAATTAATTGCAACAGATATGGATGGCACATTATTAAATGCTGCACATGAAATTTCAGAGGAAAATATTCAAGCTATTGAATATGCGCAATCACAAGGGATTACCGTAGTCATTGCTACAGGCCGTGCATT
Source organism: Staphylococcus lloydii (assembly GCF_015775975.1). NCBI lineage: Bacteria > Bacillati > Bacillota > Bacilli > Caryophanales > Staphylococcaceae > Staphylococcus > Staphylococcus lloydii. The sequence goes on along the minus strand of NZ_CP064056.1, from coordinate 2,209,327 downwards.
TTATGAGGCTAATACACCGGTCGCACAAACTGATTTAAAAGTGCCATACATTTGTTTGAATGGGGCTGAAGTTAGAGATGAATCATTTAACATTAGCAGTACTTCAAACTTAAACAGAGAATTAATAGATAGGATTACAGATATACTTAATAGAGATAATATTTATTATCAAATATATACTAACATTGGCATTTATACCGAAAATCCACAACGTGACTTAGATATTTATATTGATATTGCTGAACGTGCCGGTCAAAAAGCGGACGTAGACAAGATTAAAGCAGGTATCCAAAAAAGAATCGATAACGGCACTTTAAAAGTTGTCGATAATTATGACAAAATTAAAGACACTCCTGGAGAAATCGTCATGAAAATTCTTGCCTTTGATAGCGATCTCGACAAAATTGATCGCGTGAGTGAAGAGTTAGCACAATCAGGTAGTTTGGCAGTGTCGTCATCTTCAAGAGGTAATATTGAAATTACACACGCGGATGCACAAAAGGGGATTGCATTACAAACCATTGCCGACAGATTACAAGTTGATATGTCTGAAGTTATGGCAATAGGTGATAATTTAAATGATATCTCTATGCTCGAGCATGCAGGTTATTCTGTTGCAATGGCAAATGCTACATCTGAAGTGAAAGCAACTGCTAAATTTGAAACTGAATCAAATGAAGATAGCGGCGTTGGTAAGGCAATTATGAAATTACTTAAAGAATATAATAACTAATATTAGAGGTGACTTAATTATGAAAGGATTAATTATAGTTGGTAGCGCAAAATTAGGCTCCCATACGACAGCTTTATCACAATATTTGAAAGGCCATTTTGAAGAACACGACTTCGAAACGGAAATATTTGATTTAGCAGAAAAACCAATTCATCAATTAGATGTTTCTGGAGCTTCAATGCCTACAGAAACTTATAAAAATAATTTAGCTGAATTACAATCGAAAGCTCGAGAAGCTGACTTTTTCGTTTTAGGTAGTCCAAACTATCATGGTTCTTATTCAGGTATCTTAAAAAATGCTTTAGATCATTTAACGATGGACGATTTCAAAATGAAACCAGTTGGTTTGATTGGCAATAGTGGTGGTATTGTGAGTGCAGAACCATTATCTCATTTACGTTTGATAGTGCGTACTTTACTAGGTATTGCGGTACCTACGCAAATTGCTACACATGATTCTGATTATAATAAACTTGAAGATGGTACATTATATTTAGCAAACGAAGAATTTCAGTTACGTTCTAAATTATTTGTAGATCAAATTATTTCTTTCGTAAAAAACAGTCCATATGAACATTTAAAATAAAGAAATTAAAATTGCTTGAGGCATAGTAACCTTTGGCTTATAAATAAACGTCAATTGCTATTGAAATATAGTAATTGACGTTTTTATATTTATATAACTTTAATAGTTGATTGATAGTGAAGTAGGTTAAATATAAAAAGAACTAATCTGTAAATTAGTTCTTTTTGGAAAAATGAAATTTGGAGTACAGAATATATTTATTACACTGTTGCTGCTATTAATTTGCTAACTATAGAATGGTATTGTTGCAATATTTTGTTGATACCTGCTAAATCTATGTCATATAAATAAATACGCCTTTCGTCATGTGAATCTCTTTCCTTTTTTAATAATTTAAGACTTATTAGATTACTTAATTGTGATGAAATAGGCGTGTTTTTATTATGTAACGATTTTTTTAATTCAGATGCTTCAATACACGTTTTATTAATTTCAGCTATTTTATCTAAAATTACGATTTCTACTAAAGTAATATTTAATTTTTGTTTTACTACTTTTTTAATTAAGGTTCTTTTTTCTTCATATTTGATAATATCCATATTTATCACCGACTTTATAGATTTTATTTAATTTTGCTTAATTAGACCATTATATTTTTACTCATGTTTCTGGTGAGCAAAGATAAATTTATTCAAAAAGTGAGAGATTGTCATAATCAGTATGAAATTGAGCATTTCACCGTGTATATGCTTAGTTGTTTAATCGAGTAACCATTTAGCATTATGTGTGATTTGCTATCGTAATACATATAGATAATGTAGTTTTCATAAACTTTAACAATTCTCGAGATAGAACATAATGATTGTATGTTTAAAACGTGTAAGTCCATTTTGATCTATAGCATGTAATGCATTTTTAAATAATTGATTACTTGGATAATTTAAAGACTTCAATTGTGAGGTAAGAGTTAAATATAGAGTGAAATAATGATGGTTTATTGATAATTTTAATAGCGTAGCGTGATGTGGAAAGACAATAGTTTGGTCACAGTCATAGAAGACATCGACTATTTAATAATGCAGCAATGCCGTTGGTTTTAAGAGGAGGAGATTACCGTTAATAAAAAATAAACAGTGACGCGGCCCCAGATTTGTAAGTCCGTGTACAACAATTTGGTTATTAAACACCGTCAATGTGAAATCTATACTTAAGAACCACACAAAATAAATAATTATGTATGAATGGTTGAAATTGCTGAATAAACTTATATCGTATAGTAATTATTTTAATATGTTTCTCATTTAATGGGGGTATTATTTTTTTACTCTTTATGTTTATTTATTTACATTATTTTTGGTAATTTTACTATAAGCTAAAAATATTAATGCTAAAATCAAAAATTTTAGTTTAAAACAAAAAAACTGGAATAATCACATGTAAACATAGTTATATACAATGAATTATTCCAGTAAAAAGTTAAAACTTATTATTTTCTATATTTAATTTTTGCAAAAGCATCATGTTGATGAATAGATTCTTCATTTCTACATTCAATATCGAACCCTTCTATCCATTCGAATCCTACTAAATCGGCTGCTATAAGACGAATAAGGTCTTCTACAAAGCGTGGATTTTCATATGCACGTTCTGTAACGCTTTTTTCATCAGGGCGTTTTAAAATAGGGTATAATATTGAACTTGCATTAGCTTCCATTGCATCTAAAATAATTTCTTTGTAATTATCATTTAATGGCGTGTCTTTATCTAAATAAGCTTTTACAGTTACATAACCTCGTTGATTATGGGCTGAATATTCACTTATTTCTTTAGAACAAGGACATAGTGTTGTTACTGCAGCATTAATTGTTAATTCTTTACGTGTAATAGAATCTCCATCAATTGCTAAGCCAAATGTGACATCTGCATTTCCTATTGCTTTAATGTTAGTGACTGGGCTTAAACGATTGAAAAACCATTTGCCAGAAACATCTACGCCGGCAGCACTTTGTTTCATACTCGTTTGTAACGTACGTAATACTTCGTTGAGTGAAGTGAAATTAAGTTGGATTCCATTATCGTAATGTTTTTCGACACTTTCAAGAATACGACTCATATTGATGCCTTTTTCATCTTGGGTCAAACTTGTAGAAAAACTAAAAGTACCGGCAGTTTGATAGTCGTCAATTTTGACAGGATAAACTAAGTTTTTAATGCCTACTTCCTCTATATCAAATAAAAAATTTTTGTTTGTGCTTTGTAAGTCGGTCATTTCTTCTTTAACGACAGGTTTTGTACCTTCGATAGGGTCGACAGAACCAAAATGTTTCCATCTTCCTTCTCTTGTAGATAAGTCTAATTCAGTCATGCTATTGCCTCCACTTAAGATTCAAAGTTATAAGTCCAATATGGTTCAACTTGTAAGAAACTATTTGCTTCTCCGTCTACATCAGGGGTAGCTAATTGTTGTAAAAATGGACCTGTTTGTGATGCGTGTGCTTCAAAAGCACGTAATTTAACATCCTTATAATCACTGATCTTATTTAAAATATCAGGCTCGCCGAGTTTTTCTGGTGCATCATTACTAAAAGCAACTAATTGCAGTCTCGGTCTCTCTTCTTTTGGCATCTTACCAACGGTTCTAACTACTGCTTCAGCCGTTGCTTCATGGTCAGGATGCACTGCAAAATTAGGATAGAATGAAATAATTACTGAGGGTTGTAATTCATCAATTAAAGATTTTACCATATTATCCATTTCGTCGTGTGGCTCAAATTCAACTGTTTTATCTCGTAATCCCATTTTACGTAAATCTTTAATACCGATTGCTTCAGCGGCAGCTTCAAGTTCTTGTTCACGTATATTAGGTAATGATTCTCTTGTGGCGAACGGTGGGTTGCCTAAGTTACGTCCCATTTGACCGAGCGTTAAACAAGCATAAGTAACGGGCACTCCATTATCTATATAACGGGCTAACGTTCCAGCAGATGAGAACGTTTCGTCGTCTGGGTGTGGAAAAATTACGAGTACGTGGTTTTCTTCTGACATGCTTTCGTCCTCCTCTATATGTTAAATGGTTGTGTACTAATTTCTAAAGTTGCAGCTAATTGACCTTCATAATTAAAACCTGCTATTAGAAATTCATTATTATCGTTAACTTCAAAATGGGTTAATCCTTGAACATAAACCCAACCACTATTTACTAATTTTAAACCTACGCGATATGGATCTTTTTCTCCACCTTTAAGCTGTGCATGTTCGAAAGTTATCTGGATATTTCTTAAAAATGTACCAGCATTAAACACACGTTGATCAAAATGATTTGCATATGCACCATTCGTAGTTTCAACGTGAATATATACTGGTTTATTCGCGTAAGAATCAAGCAAAGATTGTACTTTGTCATATTCTATTAATTCCAACAAATTCACTCCTTATCCTAAGAAAATGCTATAAATGTAATATGTTTAGCATTACTATGCTATATGCTGATAATAGCAATCAAATATTTATAAAAAGAACAAATTAAATGGAGATTTGTTCTTATGTGTGTCATATTATTGCCCACATATCATGGTTAAAATTGGTTATCTTTATATTCTACTAAAAACAAGTGCAGAAATGTACATGTATGCTCAATAAAATGTAAATTTAAATATCAATGATACATGATTTTAACGAGAATAACTAGTATATATGGGAAAAGATTAACTGTCATTTTCTATCTGCTAAATGAGCTATAAGTTTAACGCGAGTGATGTCGGGTAAACCATTAAAGGAATTGATTTGAGCAATATGTAAGTATAACGTGTTGAATTCACGTAAAATAACAGTATGATTGATAACTTTGAAAGGATGAATATGAATGGAACTACAATTAGCAATTGATTTATTAAATAAAGAAGAAGCTGCAGAATTAGCTAATAAAGTAAAAGATTATGTTGATATCGTAGAAATTGGTACTCCTATCGTTATTAATGAAGGTTTACCTTCAGTTCAACATTTAGATGATAATATTGATGGTGTGAAAGTGTTAGCAGACCTTAAAATTATGGATGCTGCAGGATATGAAGTAAGTCAAGCTGTTAAATATGGCGCTGATGTAGTTACAATATTAGGCGTGGCTGAAGATGCTTCAATCAAAGGTGCTGTAGAAGAAGCACATAAAAACAATAAAGAATTATTAGTTGATATGATTGCTGTTCAAGATTTAGAACAGCGTGCAAAAGAATTAGACGCATTAGGTGCTGACTATATCATGGTGCATACTGGTTATGACTTACAAGCAGAAGGCGTTTCACCATTAGATAGCTTACGTAAAGTAAAATCAGTAATTACGAATTCAAAACTTGCTGTAGCAGGTGGTATTAAACCAGGTACAATTGAAGAAGTAGCTAAAGAAGAGCCTGATTTAATCGTCGTTGGTGGCGGTATTGCTAATGCTGACGATCCAGTTGCAGCAGCTCAACAATGTCGTAATGCGATTGATGGTAGATAATTATGGCAGAAATCACTAATTATAGATTAATGTTGGATGAATTGGATCGTACATTATCCAATATTAAAGAAAATGAAGCTAAGACGTTTTTAGAACAAGTCATTTCAGCTAATGATGTCTTTGTTTCAGGTAAAGGAAGATCTGGATATGTAGCAAATAGCTTTGCTATGAGATTAAATCAACTTGGTAAACGCGCACATGTCGTAGGAGAGTCAACGACTCCTTCAATTACAGAAGAAGATTTGTTTATTATTGTTTCTGGCTCAGGTTCTACTGAACATTTGAAAATTTTAGCGGAAAAAGCCAAAAGTACAAATGCACAAGTTGTATTATTAACGACTAAACCAGAATCGCCAATCGGCAAGTTAGCTAACTCCGTTATTGAGTTACCTGCGGGTACGAAATATGATGCGGAAGGTTCGGCTCAACCGTTAGGCACTTTATTTGAACAAGCGACACAAATTTTCTTTGATAGTATCGTTTTAGATTTAATGGAAGCATTGAATGTAGACGAGAACACAATGCAACAAAACCATGCTAATTTAGAATAAAGAAATGATGCTAGTTAAATAAATATTACTAATATTAAAAGCAATTTCTATTGAAATAAATAGAAATTGCTTTTTTTATGCAGTGATAAATGTTTGTGAAGTATGTACCTTTGTAAAAGGCGACGATAATTTCAAGACAGTTCAAGTGTAGGTTTTAGATAAGAAATGGGAATAGTCACCAAATATTATCCAATAGCATATAAAATATGGTGACGAATGATAAAAATTAAGCTAAAAAGATTATAAATTTGGGCGTTATATGGCATTGGACACCACATCGTTATGATAGATGGTTATCGACAAGTCAATTGGATCATTAAGTTACTGTATATGTGAATTGTGTCTTTAATCGCTAACTTACGAGCACTATATTATAATTAACAGTAATAATTAAATTTGTAGGTGTAATTTATGACATTATTAACTAACATTGAACATCATGCACAAAAAAATGGAGACCATACAGCGATTAAAATCGATGCACAACAAATAACATATAAATCACTAAAAGATAAAATAGTGGAAAAGCATTACAAATTGCAGCATATTGAACGGCAAGCTACTGTTGCTTTAAATATGCAAAACCCTTTGAAGTTAATTATTTATTATTTAGCAGTTTTACAATCTAACGCGATACCTTGCGTGATAGATTATCGTTGGCCACAAGAGACTAAAAATAAAATATATAATCAGTATGATATTAATTATGAAATTAACAATGATGAAGAAATAGCACAATTGCATCATGATATTATGGATCAATATTTAGAGGATATTTTACATATTGGTTTTACATCAGGCACTACAGGTTTACCTAAAGCTTACTTTCGTAATGAGCAATCGTGGTTAGTTTCTTTTGAACAACATGACTTAATGATGGAAATAATTCCGGATTATATTGTTTCTCCAGGACCTATAGCACATTCATTGGCATTATTTGCGTGTGTTTATGCGCTATATATTGGTAAAACTTTTGTAGGTCAACAACAATTTGATGCTACAAAACTATTAAAAGATATGTGCATGATGAAAAGCAATGTTGCATTTTTTGGTGTCCCCACAATGATTCAACAACTAGCACATCAAAAGATTAAAGTACCACAACTCAGTCATTTGTTTAGCACCGGAGATAAATTCAACCATAATTTACGTGCCAGTATTGAGCAACAATTTGCCAATGCCATTGTCATAGAATTCTTTGGCTCTTCTGAGGCGAGCTATATTAGCTATAATTACAACAATGAAGCACCTAATGACTCGGTAGGTAAGCTATTTCCTAATGTGGCAACCTCGATAACTGATAAAGATGAACGGGGAATTGGTTTGTTATCAATAAAAAGTAATATGACTTTCAGTGGCTATGTACCTCAGAGAATTAATAATAACGAGTGGATTGCAATTGGTGATTATGCTTCTATCGATAATGATGATTATTTATATCTTCATGGAAGAGAACATGACCGCATTATAATTGGTGGGGAGAATGTTTATCCAATAGAAATAGAGCGAGCTATGGCATTGAATGAAGCTGTACACGAAGTATTAGTCATAAGCCAAAATCACCATAAATTTGGTGAATTAGCTATTTTATTATATACGGGTGACAGAGAAATAGATTATAAAGAGATGCGCGAATTTTTATCGACAAAGCTGACCCGTTATCAAATTCCGTCCAAAATAGTAAAAATACCTAAAATGGTTTATACAAGTAGTGGTAAGATTGCTAGAAAAGAAATGCAAAGTAAGTATGAGGAAGGGAGGTTTAATATATGAAGAAACCAATTATAGTTGCCGCTAAACGAACTGCTTTTGGAAAATATGGCGGAACTTTAAAGCATCTTGAGCCTGAACAATTATTATTACCTTTATTTGAAAATTTTAAATCACAATGCCCAGATATTATGACAAAAATTGATGATATTATATTAGGAAATGTCGTTGGCAACGGAGGAAACGTTGCACGTAAATCGTTATTAGAAGCTAGTTTGGATAGTAGTATTCCAGGCGTTACTATAGATCGACAATGTGGTTCAGGCCTAGAAGCCGTTATTCAAGCTTGTCGTATGATTCAAGCTGAAGCGGGAAAAGTGTTCATTGCTGGCGGCGTCGAAAGTTCAAGCAGAGCACCATGGAAAATTAAACGCCCTCAATCAGTTTATGATAATGAATTGCCAATGTTTTATGAACGTGCTTCATTTGCACCTGAAAATCAAGACCCTTCGATGATTGAGGCGGCAGAAAATGTAGCGCAGCACTATAATATTACCAAAGAGCAACAAGATAGATTTGCCTACGAAAGTCATCAAAAAACGATAAAAGCTTATGACCAACAACAAATTACCCAGGAAATATTACCAATAACAGTAAAAGGTAAGTCTTTTTCTATAGATGAAAGTGTTAAACCCCGATTAACATATGAAAAAATAAGTCGTTTTAAACCGTTGTTGGCTGATGGTAGCGTTAGCATTGGTAATTGTTGCATGAAGAATGATGGCGCAGTGTTGTTACTAGTTATGGAAGAAAAACTAGCACAATCATTAGGTTTTATTGAAGGTTTGCAATTTATAGATAGCTCGATTAAAGGTGTAAATCCTAATTTGTTAGGCATTGGTCCGGTTCCTGCTGTGACGCAATTATTACACAAACATAAAATGACTATGCAAGATATTGATGCCGTAGAACTAAATGAAGCATTTGCTTCTCAAGTTTTAGCCTGTAAACGACAACTTGATATTACAGAGCGACAACTTAATCAATGGGGAGGGGCAATAGCTTCCGGACACCCATATGGTGCTAGTGGTGCAGCATTAGTCACACGTTTATTTTATATGAAAAAAGCAGATAAGAGTATTGCCACAATGGGCATAGGAGGTGGCATGGGTAATGCAATACTCTTCCACAGATGGAACTGAAAATAAAGTAGTACGGTTTCAAAGTTCGTGTGTCGCGAGCTATAAAAAATTATTTGATATAACTCAATATGATAATGACGAAGTCCCGCCACTATATTGTGCAAAGTTATGGGGACAATTTGAACTGTTCCAACAGTTTCGGCACAGTACGATTACGCTAAGTAAGACAAATATTGAGCAAATAGCCAAATTGAAAGTTAACGAAGATTATATTGCTCAAATGACAATGCTAAGTTGTAAAATTATCAAGCAATATAAACGTTATCAATTTTTGCTGGAAATTTATAAAAATAATTCAAAATGTATTTCTATTAATCAGACGTTTATAAAGAAGGTGGAAAATGATACAAATAACTAAACAATTTGTAGAAACTTATTTATCACTTATCGATGATCAAAATCCAATACATGATCATATCGTTCCAGGGCAATTAGTCGTAGAAATTATAATTTCTCAACTGAATTTAGACTGGAAATATTATGAAGTGAAATACGTGAACCCTATTAGTATTAATGAGGAAATAACTTTCGAAAACTGTCATGACGGTAAAGTTAATGTTTTAAATGGTGACAGTGTGGTAAAGTTAATTGTTCTTAATAAGAACAATTAAGCATATTAGTTGTGTACGGTTGTTTTTCGAAAATTACTTAGTTTCAAAATTATTTTAAAAGGTAATCACTTTTTTTATAAATGTATGAAAATAAATTTTCGAAAAATAATAAGTTAATTAGCTGTTTGACAAAGTGAATTAATTCCGTATAATACAATAGCATGCTAAGGGAGTGACATGTTCAATGGATTTTGATAAAAGCAATATAAACATGGTTGAAACAAAAAAAGCGAAAAAAACGGTATTCGCGACAGGAATTGGTAATGCCATGGAATGGTTTGACTTTGGTCTTTATTCTTATTTGGCAGTCATCATAAGTCAAAACTTTTTCAGTTCAGTTCAAAATGATCAAGTGAAACTGATATTTACTTTTGCTACATTCGCAATTGCGTTCCTACTTAGACCAGTAGGTGGTATTATCTTCGGTATCATTGGAGATAAATACGGTAGAAAAGTAGTACTAACAACGACGATTATAATGATGGCATTTTCTACATTATTGATCGGGCTGTTACCTACATACGATCAAATTGGTATATGGGCGCCTATATTATTATTATTAGGACGTGTATTACAAGGATTTTCAACAGGTGGGGAATACGCTGGAGCAATGGTATACGTTGCAGAGTCTTCACCAGATAAAAAGCGTAATTCTTTAGGCTGTGGACTTGAAATAGGTACACTATCAGGTTATATCGCAGCTTCAGTATTAAGTGGTGTATTATTCTTCGCTTTAAGTTCTGAGCAAATGGCTAGTTGGGGATGGAGAATTCCGTTCATTCTAGGTTTATTCTTAGGTATCTTTGGTTTCTACTTACGTAGAAAATTAGAAGAATCACCAGTGTACGAAAATGATATCGAAGCTACACCTAAACGTGATAATGTAAATTTCTTAACGATTATCAGATATTATTATAAAGATATTATTGTTTGTTTCGTAGCAGTTGCATTCTTTAACTGTACAAATTATATGGTAACTTCATATTTACCTTCATATTTACAAGGCGTAGTGAAGTTAGATGATACTTTAGTATCATTGCTAATTACTGTTGTAATGGCTGTTATGATTCCGTTAGCGCTCATGTTTGGTAGAGTGGCAGACAAAATCGGTGAGAAAAAGGTATTCTTAATTGGTTTAATCGGTACAGCTGTTTTAAGTACCGTAGCATTCTCATTATTCCAAACTAAATCGCTAGTATTTATTATCATCGGTATTTTCATTTTAGGCTTCTTCTTATCAACGTATGAAGCGACTATGCCAGGTTCATTACCAACAATGTTCTATACGCATATACGTTACAGAACGCTAGCTGTAACATTTAACGTATCAGTATCATTATTTGGTGGTACAACACCATTAATAGCTTCTAGTTTAGTAGCTAAAACAGGCGATCCTTTATCTCCTGCTTATTACTTAACTGCGGTAAGTATTGTGGGTATTATCGTTGTAGGCTTACTGCATGTAAGTACTGCAGGTAAATCTTTAAAAGGGTCTTATCCTAACGTATCAAGTCAAAAAGAATTTGATTATTATGCGGAAAATCCTAAGAAAGCATTATGGTGGATTAAAGATAAACGTGTATAATATTAATACATTCAAAACACTTAGTAACTGTTCATGTTACTAAGTGTTTTTTGTGTTTGTGTCAGCAAATAATAAATATGATATGATGGCAATTAAATAAAAATAAAATAGTTAGGGGAATGAGATGCCCAATTTATCGCCACCTATATATGCTTTGCTTATCGCTACTTTTTTGCAAAAGTTTACAGAATTTTTAGTTATTCCATTTTTATCTATTTATTTAGTATCACAATATCATTATAGCGGTTTTACGGTAGGGACTATTTTAGCCGTTGTAGCCATTACTAAAATGGTTATGAGTTTTGTTGCATCACCGTTTTTAGACCAATATGATAAAAAAGTAATTATCTACGTAGGCTTATCAATTTGTGTGATTAGCTTTGCTAGTTTTCCATTTATACATAATTATATTGGTTTTATTGCATTTTCAATTTTTTCGAGTGTAGGAACATCATTAGCAGTACCGTTATATAAAGCTTTAATCTCAATACTATCACCAGAAGATAAGAAGAAATTAGTCTTTAATTTACGCTACTACTTAATTAATTTAGCGGCTGCTTTTGCGCCGTTATTATCGACGCAATGGCAAGCTATCGGCTATGCAAATCTATTCTACGCTGTAGCTTTAGCTTATAGCATTAATATTTTAGTGTTTATGTACACTTTCACTAAATTTAATGTCGATTTATCACATTTTAAACAAGCAACATCATTGTCATTTAAACAATCCATTAATATATTTAAAAATAATATAAGTTTTGTATATTTGATTGCAGGCGCTGTATTTTTCGTTTTTGGCTACAATCAAATGACTGTACTATTACCTCAATTTTTCACTCATGAACATGGTGCACATTCCGCTTCAAGCTTATACGCACAATTAGTATTGGTAAATGGAATTACAGTATTAACGTGTCAGTATTTTATTTATAAAATTGGCAATAAAGTACCTACGAAAAATGCGGTTATGATTGGTGGGACATTGTTACCTATTGGACTTTTCCTACTTGGTACGATGACACATATTGTGCTGCTTGTAGTGGCGATGTTTATATTTACCATTGGAGAAATGTTTGTATTTACAATGCTAGATATAAGGATTGATGAGATTTCACAAGAAGGATTAAAGGGTTCGTATTATTCGTTAGCAGGCTTGCAAAACTTTGGTGGTTTAGTGGCACCATTGTTAGGTGGTTACTTGCTTGATGTTACGCAACATGGTTTTATACTTTTTGGGATTTTAGCCATTATTACATTTATGAGTGTATGGATGTTTAGCTTAAGTAAGAAGAAAGAAATATATGCTGCATAAAAAAAGAGCGACGTTGTAGTTAGTAAACTTCGAGGGGTCTCTCCAAGTCATCAAAGGGGACAATCTTTGACTAACATAACGTCGCTCTATAGGTGAGTTAATTAGGGTTTTTGTAACGCAAAGTATCATTTGTAAGGGGACAACTTATAAATATACTTTAATACAAATCATTCTTAGGGGGAGTTAATTTCATGTTCAAATGTTTAAGGTTGTACTTATAGGTATTACTTATGTGTGCTCTATAGGTGTTGCTTCAGTTAATAACTAAGATTCATGTTATCAACGTCGCTTTCAAGTAGAGAGAGTAACCTGTACAATTCTGAGTTACTAAAATTTTCATCAAACTTCACAGTTATTGTTTTAAAAGTTTTAGTAATAATCTCACAAATAGGGTTACCATTTTCAAAAGCTTGTTTGTAGATTATCATGTTGCGTTCCTCCTTTGCTCTCTACATGTATTATAATAACTTAATTACTTTATAAATACATGAGTCTGGGGTATCAAATTGATATCAGACTTTCGACCGGTATTTTATCTCTTACGTATAGAGCTAGTTTGTAACAAGTGTTAAATGGTTTAAACAATAGGATATTGAGATAAATAACTAACTATTGAAACATTCCCTCCTTTGTTGCTCTATGTTAAATATAATAAACCATGTGTCATGAAAACACATGAGTCTGGGGTATCAACTTTTATTCGGTCCTAAGGATAGATAACTTCTATATCGTGAGACCTATAAAGATAGACAGTTTAATTTTTTGAGCCTAGTGTAATGATTAATGTAAGGTAAATATATAATATGAGGATAGTAGTAAAAGGGGCGATAATATGAAATTAGGTATCATTGGCATTGGCAAGGTAGGAAGTCAATTTTTAACAGACATTCAATATATGAATCAATTTTCTGAAATAACGGTTATTGATACTAATGAAAAGTTAGTTAAAGGCGAAGTGCTAGACCATCAACATATGCAAGGTTTAGCTTCAACAAATAGTATTGATGTACATGTTGGAGAGTATAAAGATTTGGCAGATGCTAATATCATCGTTGTAACGGCAAGTACGCCCATGGATGCGTCCATTGTAGATCGTACAAGTTTGGCACGTAATAATAAAACAATTGTGAAAGATATTATGTCACAAATTGAACAAGTTACACATGATGCAATCGTTATTTTTATTACTAATCCGGTAGATGCTATGACATATATCGCAACTACCACTTCTAATTATCCTAAGCATAAAATTTTAGGTACGGGCACATTGTTAGAAAGTGCGCGTTTTAGAAAATTAATTGCTAATCATTATAATATTGACCCTAAAAGTGTAGAGGCTTTCGTAATGGGTGAACATGGTAAGCACGCTGTACCTATTTGGAGCCGTGTGCGTATTGGTGGAATGACTATCGACGAATTCGAAAAACTTTATGATTGTGAACCTATAGATAAAGCAGCGATAAGTAGTATCATCGATAAGGTGGCTTTTGATGTTTTACATAATAAAGGCTGGACGAATACAGCCATTTCAAGGGCTACAGTTGAATTGGTGAATACTATTGTGTTAAATCAACGTGCAATTTTACCGGTAACTTCAATGTTAGAAGGTGAATATAATAAGCGCAATGTAGGATTAGGCATTCCTACATTAATTAGTAACCAAGGTGTAGAAAAACGGTTTGATATGGAGTTAGATAAGATAGAACTACAACATCTTGCAGATGCGGAAGCTTATATTAAAGAAGCAATCGCAGTGGAAGAAGCATAATAATAAAGTCCCTTCATTGATGTATTAATGAAGGGACTTTATTGTGGAATATTTTAAACTTCTGTTACGTCAACATCGATTTGTTCTACACGATTATAGGCACCATGATCAACTGGGCCAACAAAGTCATTCATTTTCCAACCGTTTTTAATAGCTGAAGCAACGAACGCTTTAGCAGCAATAACAGCTTCTTTAGGTGATTTGCCATTCGCTAAATAAGCAGTAGTAGCCGCTGCGAAAGTACAGCCTGCACCATGGTTGTAACTTTGTTGGAACATGTCTGTTGTTAATTGATAGTAATTTTGACCATCGAAATACAAATCATATGATTTTTCTTGATCCAACGCTTTACCGCCTTTAATAATTACATGATTAGCGCCTTGTTCATGAATGATTTTAGCAGCTTTTTTCATGTCGTCTATCGTAGTTAATTTACCCAAATTAGATAATTGACCCGCTTCAAATAAATTTGGTGTTACAACAGTTGCTTTTGGTAAAAGATATTTAATCATCGCATCTGTATTACCTGGGTTTAATACTTCATCTTCCCCTTTACAAACCATAACAGGGTCTACGACAAAGTAGTCAGCACCTGATTCTTCAAATGCTTCCCCAGCACGTTTGATAATTTCCTCAGTACCTAACATACCTGTTTTGACTGCATCTGGTCCGATAGAAATTGCAGTTTCCAATTGTTTTTCAAAAACATCAAATGGAATTGGTGTTACATCGTGTGACCATGTTGCTTTATCCATCGTTACGATTGAAGTTAAAGCTACAATGCCATATGTTTGTAGCTCTTGAAAAGTTTTTAAGTCAGCTTGCATACCAGCGCCAGCACTAGTGTCAGAACCGGCAATTGTTAATGTTTTTTTTAATGCCATAAATAAATTCACTCCCACAAAATTCTTTTAAATATATCATATCACTTTTGTTGGATATGCAAAATATAATGCGCTAAATAGCACTTGAGATAAACTAAGCATTTAATTGAACGGTCGAAAAGTGATTGTTTAATGAAAAGTATGTTAAATCATCGGCATTTAATATGTCATTATTTAAAGTGACTTGAAATACATCGCTACTATAATAAGGCTTGATATAGTAAGATTGCGTCTTGCTTTCCATAATAAGTTGATATTGTGTGTAATGTGTTTCTCCCGCATCTAACACGGCACCTCTAGGTATACTGACAGCGTCTAAAATTTTAAAACAATTTGTTAAATTTAATGTTTCATCGTTGGCATCAATCATATGGTTACGTAGATACGCGGCACGAACGAATCTTTCGGGTGACGTGTAACCTCCAGGCAGGCCTTTAGTCCCCGCTTCAACTCCTAATGGTCGAATAAGGACTTTTCCCATAATTTTTTGACTGCTTTTTTCAGGGGTTAGAAAGGCATAGTTACGTAAATTTTCGATTTGCCACTCTAAGTTAGGCATATTCGTTAACACATTAACGTGATTATCTTTTACTACCAGTAGACCATCATGCGGTTCGACAGTTACAGTATTACCATGCGCATCTGTTATAAGGAAATGCAACGGAGGAACAACATTTAATGTTGGGTTTTTTACATTAACTATATTGAGTCGCTTAACTTTATATTTTAAATCAGCAATATCTTTTACATAAGCTAAAACCCATACGATAAATTCTTCGGGAGCTAAATTAAAATAACCGTCTTTTTTATCAGCAGAATATGTAGCCTCACCGGTAAAATAATGATTAGATACAGCAAGGCCATGCTCGTTAATACCATCTCCAAAGCGGTAACGTCCTACTTTGACGCCGGTACCTAAAAATCCATAACTTAACTTTGAAGCAGGTTCTAAATCAAATTGATAATTATAGTTACGTGGAACACCAATCGGTATGCCATTAAATTCAAAAGCAAAATCCATCGTTCGTGCTAAATAATGATAGTTATTTTTAGTGAAAAATGAAAATCCTGTACACATGTTGTATCACTCCAAATTCGTCGAAAATTATTAATACAAGCATAAAACAAATAGCTAATGTATTGCAATTGTATTGTTAACTAAAATAGAAATAAAGTTTACAATATCTTACTGTTTAATAATTTTATTCTTATTGCTTTCCATTATAATAGATGCAATAAAATCGTCATATTTATAAGAAATATTCATAGTAACTTTAAGGTAGTGATATGTTATGATTATCGATGAGGTGAAGTCTATGGAATGGTCAGAGGTATTCCACGATATAACTAATCGTCATGATTTCAAAGAAATGCACGACTTTTTAGAACATGAATATTCAACTAAAATAGTATATCCAGATAAAGAAAATATTTATCAAGCTTTCGATTTAACGCCTTTTGAGAATGTTAAGGTAGTAATATTGGGGCAGGATCCATATCATGGACCAAAACAAGCACACGGACTGGCATTTTCAGTACAACCTGATGCCAAATTTCCACCTTCTTTAAGAAACATGTATCAAGAACTAGAAGATGATATTGGTTGTGTTAGAACTTCCCCCCATTTACAAGATTGGGCTCGAGAAGGGGTGTTATTGTTAAATACAGTGCTTACAGTACGCCAAGGAGAAGCACATTCTCATAAAGAGATAGGTTGGGAAACTTTTACTGATGAAGTGATACAAGCTGTATCTCAAAATTTATCTAATGTTGTGTTTATTTTATGGGGAAAACCTGCGCAACAAAAAATAAAATTAATAGATACGAGTAAGCATTGCATCATCAAAGCGCCACATCCAAGCCCACTTTCTGCTTATAGAGGCTTTTTTGGTTCGAAACCTTACTCTAAAGCTAATGATTATTTGAAAACAAAAGGAATTCAACCGATAAACTGGTGTGAAGGTGAGCGAAATGACAATGAATAAGGATAATATTATCGAATTAATCGAACATGAACTTGTACAAGCTGATGAAGCACAAAGTGATGCTGATTTTGAAAAACATATGTATGCTATTCATACATTAACGTCACTTTACACTAGTGGATCAAGTAATATTAGAAAAACGAGAGACAATACATATAATGTAGCGTCTTCATTTAAGAAAACAGTACATAATTCAAATAGTAGCAATGAACCTACAGATATAAGTGCTGAAGAGCTTCAAGCAATGGGGGCAAAAGTCCCTTCATCGATGCAACATCAATCATCTGTTCACAATACATCGCAAGGTTCTAAATTAACGACAGATGATAATATAGGTAATGGCGATTCAATTTTTGATTTTTAAAAATAGAGAAGGAGCTTAATAATAATGAAGCTATTTATAATTTTAGGTGCTTTAAATGCACTCATGTCAGTAGCAACAGGTGCTTTTGGAGCGCATGGTTTAGAAGGCAAGTTAACAGATAAATATATGTCAGTTTGGGAAAAAGCAACAACATACCAAATGTATCATGGTTTAGGGCTTATTGCTCTAGGTATTATTAGTGGGACGACGTCAATGAATGTTAATTGGTCAGGATGGTTACTTTTTGGAGGTATCGTATTCTTTAGTGGCTCGTTATATATTTTAGCGTTAACACAAATTAAAATATTAGGTGTAATCACGCCAATTGGTGGCTTGATGTTTTTAGCAGGATGGTTGTTATTAGTGATCGCAACAATCAAATTGTAAAATTACCTATGTTACAAAAGCTTATCTTATGGGTATAATACACTTCATGAGGTGAGTTTTTTTATGAGTAATAAAAATGTAAATGTGGATAGGGGAGATTTGAAACAAAATCTCTCTGAAAAATTTGTATGGGCTATTGCATATGGTTCATGTATTGGTTGGGGTGCGTTTATTTTACCTGGTGATTGGATAGGTCAATCAGGACCGATTGCAGCTGCGATTGGTATCACAATAGGCGCATTATTAATGATTTTAATTGCAGTGAGTTATGGTGCTTTAGTAGAACGTTTCCCAGTATCTGGCGGTGCATTCGCCTTTAGTTTCTTGGGATTTGGTAGATACGTAAGCTTTTTCTCATCTTGGTTTTTAACATTTGGATATATTTGTGTTGTAGCTTTGAATGCTACGGCATTTAGTTTATTAATAAAGTTCTTAATGCCTGATATTTTGGAAACAGGCAAGTTATATACGATAGCTGGTTGGGATGTTTATATTACAGAAATTATTATTGCGTCAGTATTGCTCTTAGTATTTATGTTTATAGCAATTAAGGGTGCTAGCGTGTCTGGTTCACTACAATATTATTTCTGTGTGGCAATGGTTATTACGATTTTATTATTATTCATTGGATCATTTTTTGGTCATAACTTTGCCCTTGATAACCTTCAACCATTGGCTAGTAAATCTAAAGGATGGTTTACTTCTATTATAATGATTGTGGCAGTGGCGCCATGGGCATATGTCGGATTTGATAATATCCCACAGACTGCAGAAGAATTTGATTTTTCACCTAATAAAACTTTTAAACTTATTGTGTATAGTTTATTAGCGTCTGCACTCACTTATGTCGTAATGCTATTATATACAGGTTGGTTAAGCACAGGTTCTAAAGGTTTAAATGGTAACCTGTGGTTAACAGGAGCTGAAACGCAAGAAGCTTTTGGTTATATAGGTTTAGCCGTGCTGGCTATTGCAATCATGATGGGGATATTTACCGGTTTAAATGGCTTTTTAATGAGTTCAAGTAGATTATTATTCTCAATGGGTCGTTCTGGTATTATGCCTTCAGCATTTAGCAAATTGCATAAGAAATATAAAACGCCATATGTTGCAATTATATTCTTAGTAGCAATCACTTTAATAGCACCGTGGTTAGGTCGTACGGCATTAACTTGGATTGTTGATATGTCTTCAACAGGCGTATCTATAGCATATTTAATTACATGTCTGTCAGCTGTTAAATTGTTTAGTTATAACAAAAGCAGCAATACTTATGGCCCAATATACAAAACATTTGCGATATTAGGTTCTATCGTAGCATTTATATTTTTACTATTATTATTGATTCCTGGATCACCAGCTGGTTTATCAATGCCTTCGTACATTGCTCTAGGTGGTTGGACGATACTTGGATTAATCTTCTTTATTGTACGTTATCCTAAGTTGAAACGTATGAATAATGACTATTTAAGTCAAATGATATTAAATAGAACAGATGCGGAAGTTGAACAAATTTTACATGAAGAAGATAAAAAATAACTAGAATAGGCTGTTGGTAATGTAATTATTACCGACAGCTTTTTTATGTCACCCGGATATAGCATTTATTTAAAAATAAATGTTATGATAGTTCTATAATTGATGCGATTCGTATTTATGAGGTGTAGCGATGAATAAAGAAGAAAAACTCATTACTGAAATGAGATCACTTTATCAAAAAATAGTGTGGTTAAATAAGCCACAAATGCAAAAAGAACTTAAAGGGTATACGGCTACTGAAGTTCACTGTGTGGAAGCAATTCAAGAAATAGACAATCCAAACGTACAAAAGTTGTCACGTGAATTATATATGACGCGAGGTGCGATTAGTAAATTAACGAAGAAATTAATAGCCAAAGAACTTATCGAAAGTTATCAACGTGATGATAATAAAAAAGAAATTTATTACAAGTTAACGACTAAAGGCTATGAAGTTTTTGCAATACATGAACGTTTACATGCACAATTTCAAGAACGAGATCGTAAAGTATTTGAAAATGTTAAAGATGAACAATACGATGCGATGTTGTCTTTTATTGAACAGTATTCTGCACATCTTGATGAAGAGATTGAACAGCAAGAACAAAATAAATAGCTTTATAGTTGATGAAAAACTTTAAACTACCGACTAATTTATATGAAAATTAGTCGGTAGTTTTTGTTATGGAAAAGTTTCATTATTTTGTTGACAAAGAAACAAAACAGGTTTAGTATTTTGTTTCTAAGGAAACATTATTGAAAGGATGTATTTATGGAACGAGAATCTCATAATAAAATTCCACAACATATATTAGTTGCTGCGTGGTCTATCGCTTTAGGTGCGATTGCGCCTATGTTAGATTCCACGATGGTCAACATTGCTATAAAACAATTATCAGCTACATTTCATACAACTTTAAGCTTATTACAATGGGCGATTACAGGATATATATTAGCTCTAGCATTAGCTGTACCAATCTCTGGTTGGTTGATGAACAAATTTAATGGCAAGCGTGTATTTATCAATGCTGTCATTACTTTTGGTATTATTTCTCTGTGTGTTGGATTTAGTAATTCTGTAATTTTATTTATCGTCTTTAGAGTGATTCAAGGCTTTAGCGCTGGTATTATTACGACGCTAATGTCTACGCTATTAGTAAAAGTTGCAGGTGAAGCCTATTTAGGACGTGTGATTGCTATTGTAACGACACCTATGATATTAGGACCGATATTAGGTCCCGTTTTAGGTGGTGTGTTATTACAATTAGCGTCATGGCAATGGTTATTTTTCATTAACGTTATAGTAACAATCGTTGCAGTACCCTTAATGATGAAAAATTTACCTCAATTTGAGCCATTTAAGAAGCATCAAAAATTAGATTTAGTAGGTTTGCTTCTTTTAGCCGTGTTCACTGTAACAATAATTTATGGCGTTACTAGTGCTTCACAGTTTAATAATTTCAATAATAAAAGTACGGTACTGTTTATGATAATAGGCGCAGTTATGTTTATTGCATATGTCATTTATGATCGTATGAGTAAAAGACCGACTGTATTACCGTTAGAACTTTTTAAAACGAGAAATTTCGCTGTATCAAGTGTTGGGCTGTTGTTAGCGAATATGGCAATTTTAGGTCCTATGATTATTTTGCCATTGTTTTTTCAAACGTTTAAACACTATACTGAAATTCAAGCTGCGATAGCACTTATTCCCCAAGGTGTGGGAATGTTAATTACAAGACCATTTATTGGTAAAGCGACAGATAAATATGGCGCTAAGCGCGTGTTATTAATTAGTATTATTTTATCTCTTATAGGTTCGGTGCCACTAATATTCATTACGAATCATACACCGATGATTTGGATACTATTAACACTGTTTGTACGTGGCTTATGTGTCGGAGGTATTATGTTACCTTTAACAAGTAATGCTTATAAAGGACTTGCAGAAGAACAATTGCCTGAAGCGGGTGTCGGCGTAAATATAATTGAACAATTAGGTACCACTTTCGGTACGGCAATTATTGCCACAATTGTAGCGAGCTATACGACTCATATTCATACGTCTAGCAATCATTCGATTGTAGGTTATCATTGGAGCTTTCTATTTGCAGCGATTTTACTACTTTGTATTATTATTCCTAGTAGTTTGCTTAAAACATCAACGAAGCATTAAAGTAATAGCAGTTTGATACAAAATAAAAACTATCGTCTTAGTTAATGTACTAGGACGATAGTTTTTAGCTATATTTTACGGCGAGTACGTTTCGTGCCAGAGATAATTAATTTCCAAAATTGATCGGCAAATAATAATCCTAAAGCTATAGCACCGGCGATTAAAGTGACTTCCAACATTGTATTGATCGCCTTACTAAATTGTACTAAGATTAAATTTTTTGTAGCATCAAATGCTAATCCTCCGGGTACTAAAGGAATGATACCAGGAATCATAAAAATAATAGCAGGTTCTTTTTTTAAACGAGCCATAATGTGACTTAGTAGTCCTAAAGCTAAACTACCAAAAAAACTACTATAAATTTTATGAAGTTCTAAACCTTCTGAAAAGAAAATATATACCATCCAGCCACTTGCACCTACGATACCAGCAGTATTATAGAGGCGTTTTGGAACGTCAAAAATAACGCCGAAGAACAATGAGGCAGCATAACTAAATATTAAATTTAATATCCAAAACATAGGCAGCTCTCCTAAACTATGATTAAAATTGTACCGACGCCAGCTCCGATACCAAAAGCGGTAACAAGTGCTTCGAGCGATTTAGTTGTAAACATTAACATATGTCCACCAAATAAATCTTGGATTGCGTTCGTTATTAATACACCCGGGACGATAGGCATGACGGCAGCGATAATTATGGTTTCTATAGAACCACCGGGGAATAAATGATTACCGAGAACAGCCAATAAACCGATGACGGTTGCGCCAAAAAATTCAGGTATAAAATGTGTATGTAATTTACGATCTAAAATTTCTACAACGATATAGCCAAATGCACCAGCAAATAAAGCTGTGAAAACGTCTATTAAGTGACCACCTTGTAAATATAAAAAGCTTACAGATATTATACTTGCAGCGATAAATTTATAAACTAAATCATGCTGTATGCTTTGTTCACTGTAAATTTTTTCTAATTCTTTATATGCATCTACTAAAGATATTTCATTTTTAGCAATTTTTCGGGATACACCATTTGTACGTGAAATACGAAATAAGTTAGTATCACGCGTTTTTATTCTGAAAATCCTCGGATTAGATTCGTTATGTAACATAAAATTGATTACTGTGTTGGTTACAAAGCTATTGCTTTCTGTGTAACCGAGTGCGTTTGCGATACGTGTCATCGTATCTTCTACACGTGTGCCTTCAGCACCTGATTCGAGTAAAATACGGCCAGCAAGCACAACCACATCTTTGACTAGTTTTTCGTTGGAATTTTCAGTTAATTTATTTAAAGTTGTCATGACATCACCAAATATTATTTAATTTCATTAATGAAGCTTTATTGTACCATGGAATACAATTTTTGTTTTACATTATCAAAATAAATACGTAAAGAGTTTAAATCGCTGAAATTTATTTTGTGACACAAAAAAGTTTGCAACAATCTATAATTTCTATGTATAATATTGTTGGCCGGTTGTTCGTAACGGTTAAAAAAATGATTTGATATTGAGTAGCGACAATATTGACTGAATTTATTGTAGTGAAAAAGTTCTCCCAAACACACTACAAAAGCGTCTGAACTTATGAGTTCAGACGCTTTTTTGTGTTATCAACTTTAAAGTGCAAAGAATGAAGGCAATTGTTCACTTTTAATAATTTGTCCTACATAGAAACTACCAAAGTCACCATAACGAGCGGTAGTCTCATCGAATCTCATTTCATAAACTATTTTTTTGAATTGTAATGGATCGTCAGCAAATAGTGTAACGCCCCATTCGTAATCGTCTAAGCCAACAGAACCTGTAATGAATTGTTTGATTTTACCTGCATATTTACGTCCGATTTTTCCGTGGTTATACATTAACTCTTGGCGTTTTTCAAGTGGTAACATATACCAGTTATAAGTTTCGTTACGACGTTTATCCATAGGATAGAAACAAATATATTCTGAAGTTGGCAATTCTGGGAATAATCTAGGTTTGATATGTGGGTTTTCATATGGGTCTTCATCTGATTTGCCTGCTAGATAATTTCCTAATTCAATAATTGAAACGTATGAATATGTTGGGATTAAATAATCTGTAATTTGTAATTTGTTAAACTCATTTTCTACAGCGTTTAAATCTTTTAATTCAGGTCTTAAGACCCATAGTAATATGTCGGCTTTTTGTCCTGTAATGTTGTAAAAAGCATGATCTCCGGCATTGTTAGTACGTGCAGATTCATGTTTTGTTAAAAATGATTGAAGTTCCTCGACCATAGTTTGACGATCTGTTTCTGGAACTAAGCGTAAAGTTGTCCAATCTATAGCATAAAATAAATGTAAGCTATACCAACCATCTAAAGTTTCTGGTGCTTGTGGCATTTATATCGCTCCTTTGTATGAATTAATCTTATCTCAATAAAAATTTTATCATAAAGGAAACGTTATAACATAAGTAAATGATTACAAATTCGTGACATGGAATTATAAGTAAAAATAGCGTATAATAGCATTGGAAAATAACTAAACATAAATATTCAAGGAGGCTATTATGTCTTTATTAGATGTATTACAACAAAAACTTTCAGGGAAAAATGTAAGAATCGTCTTACCTGAAGGTGAAGATGAAAGAGTATTATCGGCAGCTGTACAATTACAAGAAAGTGATTTAGTTGCGCCAGTTTTATTAGGAAACGAAGCGAATGTCAAAGCTTTAGCAAACGATAAAAACTTAGATATTTCAAATTTAGAAATCATTGATCCGGCTACAAGTGAATTACGTAGTGAATTAGTAGCTGCTTTTGTAGAACGTCGTAAAGGTAAAGCTACGGAAGAACAAGCACAAGAAATGTTAAACGATGTAAATTATTTTGGTACTATGCTTGTTTATACTGGCAAAGCAGAAGGATTAGTAAGTGGTGCTGCTCATTCTACAGGAGATACTGTACGCCCAGCCTTACAAATCATTAAAACGAAACCAGGTGTATCTAAAACATCAGGCATCTTCTTTATGATTAAAGATGACAAACAATATATCTTCGGAGATTGCGCAATCAATCCTACATTAGAAGCTCAAGACTTAGCAGAAATTGCAGTTGAAAGTGCAAAATCGGCACAATCATTTGGTATGTCTCCTCGCGTAGCAATGTTAAGTTTCTCAACTAAAGGCTCAGCTAAGTCTGACGATGTTGAAAAAGTTTCTACGGCAGTTGAATTAGCACAACAAAAAATCAAAGAAGATAACTTAACTGACGTTATTGTCGATGGTGAATTCCAATTTGACGCTGCTATTGTACCAGAAGTAGCTAAGAAGAAAGCACCAGATGCCCAAATACAAGGTGATGCTAACGTATTTGTATTCCCAAGCTTGGAAGCTGGTAATATAGGTTATAAAATTGCACAACGTTTAGGTGGTTATGATGCAGTAGGTCCAGTATTACAAGGACTTAACTCACCAGTTAATGACTTATCACGTGGTTGTTCAACAGAAGACGTTTATAACCTTTCTATTATTACTGCGGCTCAATCATTACAATAATGGATATAGCAAGTAAATATTTCAATGGCGTAGACTGGCGTTACATTGATCATTCTTCAGGTTTAGAACCTATGCAATCATTTGCATTCGATGACACTTTTTCTGAAAGTGTAGGGAGAGAAGAATCAAGTAACGTCGTACGCACTTGGATTCATCAACACGTTGTTATTTTGGGTATCCATGATTCGCGATTGCCTTTTTTAAAAGATGGCATACGTTATTTAACAGATGAGCAAGGTTATAATGCCATAGTAAGAAACTCTGGTGGACTCGGTGTCGTTTTAGACCAAGGTATTTTAAATATTTCGTTAATCTTCAAAGGCAAAACTGAAACGACAATTGATGAAGCATTTAGTGTGATGTACTTACTCGTTGCTAAAATGTTTGAAGATGAAGACGTTGAAATAGAAACGCACGAAATTGAACGTTCGTATTGTCCAGGAAAATTTGATTTAAGTATCAATGGGAAAAAGTTTGCTGGTATATCTCAAAGACGTGTAAGAGGCGGTATAGCCGTTCAAGTGTATTTGTGTATTGAAGGTTCAGGAGCTGAACGTGCACAAATGATGAAAACATTTTACGAGAGAGCAAAACAAGGACAAGATACAAAATTCACTTATCCTAATATTGAACCTCATTGTATGGCATCTTTAGCAACATTATTAGATCGAGAAATTACAGTACAAGATGTTATGTTCCAATTGCTTTATGCGTTAAAAGATTTAGGTGGTCGTTTAAATATGGAACCTATTACAGACATTGAATGGTCTCGCTATGAAGGTTATTTTGATAAAATAATTGCGCGAAACGAAAAGATTAATACTTTTATGGAAAACTAATATATTGTGTCTGATTAAAGAAAGTAATTAATTGTTAAAATAGGCTGGTGTGCTAATTTTTGTTAGCGTACCGCCTATTTATTATTGAATTATATTTTTAGACCAAGTAATATATATAAAGTATGTAGATTGTTCCTTTTTATTAAAAATAGTACTCATATTTTTGAATATATTATGAATGAGTTCTATAATAGAGTGGTATGATATTAAATTAGTAGCAGGTATTAATTTTTATAACTATAAAGATATGACTTTAGCCCGATAACATAAAAATATAATTATGAGATTATAGACTTTAATGTGTGAAATTTTTAGTGCCTGTCATTTAAATAATAACTAAGATAAATTTCATAATTC
This sequence comes from Staphylococcus lloydii, assembly GCF_015775975.1. Lineage (NCBI taxonomy): Bacteria > Bacillati > Bacillota > Bacilli > Caryophanales > Staphylococcaceae > Staphylococcus > Staphylococcus lloydii. The sequence goes on along the minus strand of NZ_CP064056.1, from coordinate 2,182,795 downwards.
CTACCTGCAATTTTTTAGAGACCGTTAGTTATTAAGTTAAATTGATGAAGAATATAAATTATAGAAAAGTCTAAAGGTGATTGATAAATGACACAATATGGTTATGGTGAAGCAAATGGAAAAGTAATATTAATTGGAGAACATGCAGTCACGTTTGGGCAACCAGCTATTGCTATTCCATTCACTTCAGGGGTTGTTCGTGCAACAATTACATCAAGAGACGATGATGAAAAATCATATATTTCGAGTGATGTTTATACTGGTAATTTAGCAACTGCACCTGAACATTTAAAAGCAGTGACTACACGCTTTATAGAAAAATATAACATCAAAGAACCAATTAAAGTAACGATTGAAACTAATTTACCACCTTCACGTGGACTAGGATCAAGTGCCGCTTTTGCGGTAGCGTTTATTAGAGCAAGTTATGATTATTTGGACCAACCATTATCAGATGAGTTATTAATTTCTGAAGCAAATTGGTCAGAAAGAATAGCACATGGTAAACCGAGTGGCATTGACACACAAACGATTGTTTCAAACAAACCAGTATGGTTTAAACAAGGTAATGTCGAAAATTTAAAAACATTAACGTTGAACGGTTATATGGTCATTGTAGATACTGGAATACAGGGATCGACGAAAGAATCAGTTGAAGATGTACATAATTTATGTGATTCCGATGATAAATATCTGCAATATATCGAACATATTGGTAAAATGGTTTATGATGCTAGTGACGCGATTAAAGATTCTAATTTTAATAAGTTAGCGACTATTTTTAATTCTTGTCAGGAATGTTTAAGGTATTTAACTGTCAGTCATGAAAAAATCGAACTTATTTTATCTGAAAGTAAGAAACAAGGTGCTATAGCTGGTAAATTAACTGGTAGTGGTAGAGGAGGAAGTATGATTCTTCTCGCGGAAGACCTTGAGACTGCACAAAAAATACAACAAAGTGCCCATGATCTTGGTGCGCATCATACATGGATTGAATATTTAGGAGGGTAAACAACTTGGCTAAAAGTGGTAAAGCGCGCGCACATACAAATATTGCGTTAATTAAATATTGGGGTAAGGCTGATGAACAATTAATTTTACCGATGAATAACAGTTTATCAGTGTCATTAGAACGTTTTTATACGGAAACAAAAGTCACTTTTGATGAAACATATACCGAAGATAAGTTAGTATTAAACGGTGTCGAAGTAGATGATAAAGAAAGTGCCAAAATCCGTAAATATATGGATATGGTACGAGATAAAAGTAATACCTCAATGTTTGCTTATATAGAAAGTGATAACTATGTGCCAACCGCAGCAGGATTAGCTTCCTCTGCTAGTGCATATGCCGCTTTAGCAGCAGCTTGTAATGAAGCCTTGCAACTAAATTATAGTAAACGTGAGTTATCTAAACTTGCCCGTAGAGGTTCGGGATCTGCTTCACGTAGCATTTTTGGTGGCTTTGTAGAATGGGAAAAAGGACATGATGATGATTCATCTTATAGTTTTCCTATTGATGCCGACAATTGGGAAGACGATTTAGCTATGATTTTTGTAGTTATTAATAATAAATCGAAAAAAGTATCTAGCCGCGCAGGTATGTCTTTAACTAGAGAGACGTCACGTTTTTATCAATATTGGTTAGATTATGTTGATGAAGATATCGCAAATGTTAAGACGGCTATTGCGCATAAAGACTTTGTAGGTATGGGCGAAATTATTGAGGCCAATGGTTTACGTATGCATGCGACAAATTTAGGTGCACAACCGCCATTTTCTTATCTTGTTGCCGACAGTTATCAAGCAATGGAAATTGTACATCAATGTAGAGAGGCAGGCCATCCTTGTTATTTCACTATGGATGCAGGCCCAAATGTTAAAATTTTAGTCGAACAAAGACATAAGCAATATGTAATAGAGCAGTTAGAAAGTTATTTTGGACATGACAAAATTATAGCAAGTGACATTACGCGTTCTGGAGTAGAAATTATAGAATAAGGAAGAGATAAAATGATTCAAGTGAAAGCACCCGGTAAATTATATATCGCTGGCGAATATGCAGTGACTGAACCAGGTTACAAATCTGTATTGATAGCAGTAGATCGTTTCGTAACGGCTACGATTGAAGAAGCGGATATAACCCAAAGTTCTATACATTCAAAAACATTACACCACGAACCCATTACCTTCCAGCGACGTGAAGATAATATCGTTCTATCTGATGTGAACGCTGCGCAACAATTAAAATACGTAATTACTGCAATAGAAGTGTTTGAACAATATGTTCGCAGTAACAATATTAAGCTAAAACATTTCCATCTAACAATTGATAGTAATTTGGATGATGCTTCTGGCCATAAATATGGTCTCGGTTCAAGTGCAGCTGTATTAGTCTCAATAGTAAAAGCGTTAAATGAATTTTATGACATGCAATTATCAAATCTTTATATTTATAAACTGGCGGTTATTGCCAACATGAAATTACAAAGTTTAAGCTCTTGTGGAGATATTGCAGTAAGTGTTTATACTGGGTGGCTTGCTTACAGTACATTTGATCACGAGTGGGTTATGCAACAAATTGAAGATACTTCTGTTAATGAAGTATTAAAGAAAAACTGGCCAGGTTTACACATTGAACCACTTCAAGCGCCAGAAAATATGGAAGTACTCATAGGGTGGACTGGTTCTCCAGCTTCTTCTCACCATTTAGTGAGTGAAGTTAAAAGACTAAAATCTGACCCTACTTTTTACGGTAAATTTTTAGAACAATCACATGCTTGTGTAGAAAAGTTAATTCATGCCTTTAAGACTAATCATATTAAAGGTGTGCAGCAGATGATTCGTCACAATCGTTCGATTATTCAACAGATGGATCGTGAGGCGACGATTGATATCGAAACGCCACATTTGAAAACATTATGTGACATTGCAGAAGCACATGGTGGTGCCGCGAAGACGTCGGGTGCAGGCGGTGGCGACTGTGGTATTACAATTATACGCAGTGACGTTAACAAAAATGCTATCTATGACGAATGGCAACGTAATAATGTACAACCATTAGAATTTAATATACATCACGGGCAATAATAAAGGATGGAACCAAAGCAAATATGTCTCAACTCAGATAAAGTTATCTTTTGAGTTGAGACATAACGTAAGGTTTAATCCTTATTTTTTTGTGCAATTTTATAGTTGTGATACGTACGAACGATATAATCGAAAATGACGTAATAAGGTGTGAAACTATGATATTGGATATTATTAAAGAATTGTAGTGGCGTGCTACTAACGTAAATATTAAATTTAGCATTTTGAGCGATAAAATTATCATGTAACGTCGTGATAGAAACATAATTTAATTGACGTGCTTTTAAAATATGTATGGGTTGCATAATGTTTTGTGTTTCGCCAGACAATGAAATAATAAACATTAAATCATCTTGAGTCATTTGGTCGATCGCCATATTTAATTCATTTTCATCGTTAAGCAAAATAACCTTTTTGGAAATTGATAATAAGTGTCGTTGTGCATCACGAGCGACGTTTTGTTGTGCCATGCCAGTTCCGAAAATATAAATTAAAGGTGCCGCATCAATAAGTGTATTTAGTACATCGTAATCGAGCATATCTAAATGTTCGATAGTACGTTGCACATCTTCGATAATTGAATGTGTTTGTTCAACTTGCTTTGTGTTTTCTTGTGATTTTAATTTCGTATAAAATTTAAAATCACTGTAGCCCTCGAAGCCCAGTTTTTTCACTAACCTATGTATTGTTGAAATAGAAGTATGGGTAAGTTGGCTTAACTCTTGAATTTTCATAGTGGGTAATTGCGACATATTGTCATGCATGATGTTGATAATATGCAAATCATTGTCGTTCAAATCATCATAATACTTGTTAAGCAAATGGTCTAATATCATTTATTTGTCACACCTAGTAATAGAAATTTTTTCATGCTTTGGAAATATATTCTAATATTAATATATAAATTCTAATTACGTCAAAATTATTGGTGATAAGAACTAATTATATTACGATGTAATTATAAAATAGAATTTAAATACACATAAAAGTAAGTCTTTTTTATTTATCATTAAATGTAAACGCTTTCTAAAATGGTGTAGGAGGATGAAGCACGATGACATTAAACGTAGGAATTATAGGTTGTGGTGGTATCGCAAACGGAAAACATTTGCCGAGTCTGGACAAGATTGAAGCAGTAAAGTTAATTGGTTTTTGTGATGTCGAGATAGATAAGGCGCAACTAGCGGCCTCTGAATATGGTGTTAAAGATGCGAGTGTATATAAAGATTACACTGAATTATTAGAAAATGACGATATTGATGTAGTACATGTATGTACGCCAAATATATCACACAAAGAGATTACCGTCGCCGCGCTAAATGCTGGTAAGCATGTAATGTGTGAGAAACCTATGGCTAAGTCTACGTCAGAAGCACAAGAAATGATTGCTGCAGCCGAGCGTAATAATAAAAAATTAACGATTGGTTATCAAAATAGATTTCGTTCAGATAGTCAATACCTACATAAAGTTACACAACGTGGAGACTTAGGAGATATTTATTTTGGTAAAGCACAAGCAATTCGTAGAAGGGCTGTACCAACTTGGGGTGTATTCCTTGATGAAGAAAAACAAGGCGGTGGGCCACTTATAGATATTGGGACACATGCGCTAGATTTAACATTATGGATGATGAATAATTACAAGCCAGAGTCTGTAATGGGTTCAACTTTCCACAAGTTAGGAAAAAAAGAAAATGCAGCTAATGCTTGGGGTTCTTGGGAGCCTAAAGACTTTACTGTAGAAGATTCTGCATTTGGATATATTAAAATGACGAATGGTGCAACGATCATTTTAGAATCAAGCTGGGCGTTAAATACATTAGATGAAGACGAAGCAAAGTGTGCTTTGTCAGGTACTGAAGGTGGTGCTGATATGAAAGATGGTTTGCGTCTTAATGGTGAAGATTTTAGTAAGTTATATACGACGAAGGTTGAATTAGATAACAAAGGTGTTGCGTTTTATGATGGCGAGGAAGAAGATGAAGCGGAAATAGAAGCGCGATCTTGGATTGATAGCATAATAAATGATACCGAACCAGTCGTTAAACCACAGGAGGCAATGGTCGTTACTCAGATTTTGGAAGCGATTTATGAATCAGCACGTACAGGTAAGGCAGTTTATTTTAATTAATTCGAAAAGGGGCTATGTAGTGTGAATATTACTGTATGGAATGAATTTAGACATGAACAAGAAAATGAACAAGTTAGAGCGGTTTATCCTCAAGGTATACATGAAACGATTGCCCGCTTTTTATCTACAGAACATGATGTTACAACAGCGACGCTTGATGAACCAGAACATGGTTTGACTGAAGCAGTTTTAGCTCAAACAGATGTGTTAGTTTGGTGGGGACATAAGGCTCATGATGAAGTGAATGATGACATTGTTGCGTGCGTACATCAACGTGTCTTAGACGGCATGGGGCTGATAGTGCTACATTCTGGTCATTTTTCTAAAATTTTCAAGAGTTTGATGGGAACATCCTGTGACTTGAAATGGAGAGAAGCAGACGAAAAAGAGCGACTTTGGGTTGTAGATCCAACGCATCCAATTGCTTCTAATATTCCTTCTTATATCGAATTGGAAAAAGAAGAAATGTATGGTGAACATTTCGATATTCCAGCTCCAGATGAAACGGTATTTATTAGTTGGTTTGAAGGTGGAGAAGTGTTCAGAAGTGGTGCTACATTTAAGCGTGGCAATGGGAAAATATTTTATTTCAGACCCGGGCATGAATCTTACCCAACATATTATAATGAGCAAATTCAACAAGTCATTCGTAATGGTGTAAAGTGGGCGCAAAATACACAAACACCTAAACATCAATATGGTAACGCGCAACCATTAGAAGTGATTAAACCAAAACATGGAGATAAAGCTTAATGAAAAAATTGAAAATGGGGATTATTGGCGTAGGTGGTATTGCACAAGGTAGACATATCCCAACATTCAAAGAATTAGAAGAACAGGTAGAAATTATTGGCCTGCAAGATATTAATTATGAATTAGCACAAACTGTAGCGCGTAAATTTAATGTTCCTAAAGTTTATGAAAATTATGAACAAATGTTTGATGACGTTGATGCAGTTACAATTTGTACACCAAATAAATTCCATTGTGACATAAGTGTTAGTGCATTAAAGGCAGGCGTTCATGTATTTTGTGAAAAACCGATGGCTATGCAAGTAGATGAATGCCAACAAATGATACAGGCAGCTAAACAAGCCGATAAGTTGTTAGCTATTGGCTACCATTATCGATTTACTGATGCTGCGATTAGATCTAAGTTAGCAATAGATGACAGTGTTGTTGGTGAAGCGTTAGTCATTAGAGTGCAAGCATTACGTCGGAGAAAAGTACCTGGCTGGGGTGTTTTTACTAATAAGTCATTACAAGGTGGCGGTAGTTTGATTGATTATGGCTGTCACTATTTAGACTTAGCATTATGGTTGCTAGGAGAAGTTCATCCAGTCAATGTCTTAGGCAAAACATATAACAAACTAAGTAAAATACCTAATCAATTAAACGAGTGGGGCGACATAAATCACCAAACATTTGATGTAGATGATCATGTGACGAGTTTTATAACATTCGATGACGGTTCCTCTATGCAATTCGAATGTTCATGGTCGGCAAATATCAAAGAAGATAAAATGCATATTAGTATTTCAGGTGTCGATGGCGGCTTGAATGTTTATCCTTTCGAAACTTATGCCCCAAAATATGGCACTTTCGTTACTGAAACTGCAGATGCTGAACATAATGAACAAGTTGCTGCACGAAGACAAGCGTTAAATTTCATCAATAGTTGCTTAGGAAATGAACAATTAATTGTTCAACCGGAAGAAGCTTTAAGAGTGAATACTATTATTGAAGCGATTTATCAAAGTGATAGACGAGGCGAAGCTATAAATTTAAATAAATAATTTTGTAAGGAGGAATTATCATGAAAATTGGCGTTTTTACAGTATTGTTTCAAGATAAAAACTTTGAAGAAATGCTAGATCATGTTGCCGAAGCAGGTGTGAAAGCAGTCGAAATTGGAACAGGTGGTAACCCAGGAAATGATTTTTGTGATGTTGAAGCATTAATAGAAGATGAAAAGCTAAGACAACAATTCAGCGATAAAATTCATCAACGCGGATTGACAATAAGTGCTTTAAGTTGTCATGATAATCCAATTTCACCAAATAAGGCACAAGCAAAACAGGCACAAGAAACATTCAAGAAAACCGTGAAATTAGCCTCTTTACTAGATATCCCAGTGGTAAATACATTTTCTGGCGTTGCTGGTTCAGATGAAAAAGCTGAATACCCAAACTGGCCAGTGACGCCATGGCCAACGGAGTATTCTGAAATATTGAAATGGCAATGGGAAGAAAAGTTAATTCCTTATTGGAAAGAAGCGGCTCAATACGCAAAGGAACATGGTGTGAAAATTGGTATTGAATTGCATGCTGGTTTTTTAGTTCATACACCTTATACGCTATTAAAACTTAGAGAAGCTACTAATGATGCATTAGGTGCCAATTTAGATCCTAGTCATTTATGGTGGCAAGGTATTGACCCTATTGCAGCAATAAAAATTTTAGGTAAGGAAAATGCAATCCATCATTTTCATGCGAAAGATACGTATATTGACCAAGAGAATGTGAACATGTACGGTTTAACAGACATGCAACCTTATAGTGAAGTGAAAACACGTGCTTGGACTTTTAGAACTGTAGGCTATGGTCATGCACCAAACTTATGGGGCGATATCATTAGTGCTTTACGTATGTATGGTTATGATTATGTTGTTAGTATCGAGCATGAAGATCCTATTATGTCTATTGAAGAAGGATTCCAAAAAGCAGTGACGAATTTAAATAGCGTAAACATCGAAGAGCCAGCACCGGATTTATGGTGGACTTAATCATAATGACTATAATAATCCAATCGACCATCTTAAAATTAAGACGGTCGATTTATTTATATTTTATAAACGGATTCTCCATAATTAAAACTTGAAATTATGGTCAAATAGAGTACAATAAATAAAGTTAAAATCGATAAATTACAAATAAGTCATATTTTTGGTAGGAGGTATTGAAGGTGCAAAATAAGTTTTTAATTTGTGATGATTGCCAAGCGGTCAATTGTAAAACGTTAACTAAAAAATTAACGAAATTAGATGCAAATGCCAAAATTGAAGTAGGCTGCCAATCTTATTGTGGCCCAGGTCGTCGCAAAACTTTTGCTTTCGTCAATAACCGTCCCATCGCAGCATTAACAGAAGATGAATTAATAGAGAAAGTACAAAAACAATTGGAAAAGCCTAGAGACCCTGAAGAAGAGGAAAGGCTTAGAAAACGTAATGAAGAACGTAAAAGACGTAAAGAAGAACAAGACCGCAAGTTAAAAGAAAAACTTGCTCAACGTAAGAATCAAAATAATTAGCGTATCGTTGCAACATTAAATTTGTTGTAACGATTTTTTTGTGGGCATCTTATTATTTTTCTTGATTATATTTAGTTAGAATAGGTAATAATACTTCTAAAAGGAGATGTCTATCAATGGTCAACAAAATTACATTAGGTAAATCAGACGTAAAGGTATTCCCTATAGCACTTGGCACTAACGCTGTAGGTGGTCACAATTTATATAAAGATTTAGATGAAGAACAAGGTAAGGAAGTTGTACGTACAGCCATTAGAAATGGCATTAATTTATTAGATACTGCTTATATTTATGGTCCGGAACGTTCAGAAGAATTAGTCGGCGAAGCAGTTAAAGAGTTTCCAAGAGAAGAATTTGCGATTGCTACTAAAGGTGCGCACTATTTTGACGCTGATCAAAACGTACATTTTTCAAATAAACCTGAATTTTTAAAAGAACAAGTCTTGAATAGTCTTGAGCGCTTGCAATTAGACTATATTGATTTATATTACATTCATTTTCCAGATGATGATACACCTAAAGATGAAGCTGTTGCAGCGTTAAAAGAATTAAAAGACGAAGGCAAAATTAAAGCGATAGGTGTTTCAAACTTCACATTAGCGCAACTAAAAGAAGCAAATAAAAATAATGACGTAGATGTTGTGCAACTTGAATATAATTTACTAAATAGAGAAAATGAAGATATATTAAAATATACTGCAGAGAATAATATTACTTTCATTCCATATTTCCCACTCGTTTCTGGGTTACTGGCAGGTAAATATAACGAAAACTCACAATTTGATGATTTGAGAGCTAAAAATCCAGAGTTCCAAGGTGAAAAATTCAAAGAGAATTTAGCTAAAGTAGATAAACTACGTGGCATTGCGGATAATCATAATGTTGATGTGGCACATATTGTCTTAGCATATTATTTAACTAAGCCATCTCTTGATGTCGTTATACCAGGTGCTAAAAAGCCAAACCAAGTAGTAGATAATTTAACAGCCGTAGAGGTGAAATTAACAGATGACGAAATTGAACAAATTGAAGAATTATTCCCTGTAAATAAATAAAAACAAAGGAGTATATTATGATTACAGTTTTGTTTGGAGGTAGTAGACCAGAAGGCAATACTGCCCAACTAGCTCAATTTGCTTTAGAAGGACATGACTATGAATGGATTGATTTAACACAATATCGACTTAATCCAGTAAGAGATATGAGACATGAAGCAGGCTCAATTGAAAGTTATCAAGACGATTATCAAAAAATTATCGATAAAGTGTTAGCTAGTGACACAGTCATTTTCGCGTCACCGGTGTATTGGTATAGTGTATCTGCATCAATGAAAGCATTTATTGATCATTGGTCTGAAACGTTAGTAGACAAACGTTATGCAGATTTTAAAGAACAAATGGCTGCCAAAGATTTTAGATTAATATTAGTAGGTGGAGATTTCCCTAAAGTAAAAGCTAAACCATGTATTTCTCAAATGAAATACGCTTTAGAGTTTCTAGGTGGCCAGTTAAATGGCTATATCATAGGCACAGCTGAAAGACCCGGTGATATTACGAAAGATTCTTATGCATTAAATCGTGCTAGAGAATGGCAAGAAACTTTAGAATAAGGTAACGCTCATAACAATCATCATATAAATATGTTATACACACTCGGTTCAATACATAAAGTATGTCATAGTTGAACCGAGTTTTTATTTTAAAAATTATCAATGCTTATTTAAGTAGAATATCGTAGCAAGATGACATAAAATTAAACCGTGTTATTAATGATATGGAAACAGAAGGGATTTAATCGTCATTAATAGACTGTTACAACAATAGTTTAATTGAATATTATATTTTGCATATTAGAATTATGTTATAATAAATACATTATTAGCCTATATCTCATAGGGGGACAGCAACATGTATACAGTTAGAAAGGCAACGCCAAATGATGTTTTAGGCATCAGAGATGTCGCAACAAAAGCTTGGTATAACACATATTTAAACATATATGCAGCTACAACAGTAAATGAATTGTTAGCTGCTTCATATAACGAACAACATTTAATTAAAAGATTGCAAGAACAACTTTTCCTTGTGGTCGAAGCGGATAATGAAATTATTGGCTTTGCTAATTTTATTTATGGGAAAGAACTTTATTTATCAGCACATTACGTAACACCAGTTTCACAACACCATGGTTATGGTTCTGAGTTATTAGATCAAGGATTAGCCCAATTTAAAGGCCAGTATAACGAGGTTTATCTTGAAGTCGATAATCAAAATGAAGAAGCAGTAAATTTCTATAAAAATAAAGGGTTTGAAATTTTGCGCTCTTATAATCATGTTATGTATGGTGAAACGATGAATTTAGCGCTTATGTATAAAACGTTAAATTAACATTGTGAGTGAACAGGAGGACAAATTTGACTTATTCAACATATGCTTCACAACAATTACCAGAAGAAAAAGTGTTCAAAGACCCTATTCATAGATATATTCATGTCAAAAATCAAATCATTTGGGATTTGATTAAAACTAAAGAGTTTCAACGCTTGAGAAGAATTAAACAATTGGGAACCTTATATCTATCATTTCACACTGCAGAGCATAGCCGTTTTGGCCACTCGTTGGGTGTATATGAAATCGTACGTCGACTCATAGATGAATCATTTTCTGGTAGAGAGGCGTGGGATGATAAGGATGCGCCTTTAGCTTTGTGTGCAGCATTGTTGCACGATTTAGGTCATGGTCCGTTTTCTCATAGTTTTGAAAAGATATTTAATACAGATCATGAAGTTTTTACTCAAGCTATTATTACAGGCCCTACTGAAGTGAATGAAGTGCTTTCACGTGTTTCTCCAACGTTTCCACAAGAAGTGGCAGATGTAATAAATAAAACACATGACAATAAGTTAGTCATTTCAATGATATCATCACAAATTGATGCCGATAGAATGGACTATTTACAAAGAGATGCCTATTTTACAGGCGTATCTTACGGTCAATTTGATATGGAACGTATTTTGAGACTAATGCGTCCGTCTAAAGATGAAGTATTAATTAAAGAGAGCGGTATGCACGCTGTAGAAAACTTTATCATGAGTCGTTATCAAATGTATTGGCAAATATATTTCCATCCCGTAAGTAGAGGGGGAGAAGTGTTATTAAATAACTGTCTGAAACGCGCTAAACAACTTTACAATGAAGGGTATCAGTTTAAAATGTACCCGACCGACTTCATCCCATTCTTTGAGGAGACGGTAACTATCGCACAGTATATAGATTTGGATGAAGTGGTAGTGCAATATTATTTAAAAGCGTGGGTAAATGAAGACGATGCTATTTTAAGTGATTTAGCACGTAGGTTTATTAACAGAGACTTATTTAAATACATGCCATTTGACGGTTCAATTATTACAATTACGGAACTGACTGATTTATTTGTCCAAGCAGGTATAGATCCAAATTATTACTTCGTTAGTGAGTCATTTACTGATTTGCCTTATGATTATGATCGTCCAGGTTCTAATCGACAACCGATACACTTGCTTAGAAGAAATGGCACAATTAGAGAGATAAGTAATGAATCCTTGGTTATTTCTAGCATTACTGGGATTAATAGGGAAGACTATAAACTATATTATCCGAAAGAATTAATTAGCGATGTTACAGATGATAATGTACGCAACGCCATTATAAGTATTTTAAACGAATTAAACTAAAATATTGTTATGTATAATGATATATTTTAAGATTGTTATAAGTGATAAAGATAAATATTGGAGGTGCACACTTAGTGGCTGAAAATAACGGCTTTAAATTTAATATTATAAAAAATGATCCACTAGATGGGCATAAAGGAACAAACATTGGTTCCATTAGTTTAGATAATATCGCGCCAGTATTTATAGATGTAGAAAACAAAGAGGCATTTATTGATATTGGCGGTATGCACGCACGCGCTAGCGTAGAAAAAGGCGTAAAATGGATCAAAGAAAAAGATACAGTAAATGTTGAAGGTGCTAAAGAATATTGGTTATGTTGGGTTACGACTGAACGTGGCGAAAATGGACCTTATTATGCTGGTGTAACAGCTTGTTATTTAATGGTTAACAAAAAGATTAGACGTGGGTATAAGAGTATGCCCGAACACGTTAACATGATGGATAAATCAATGAAGCGACAAATTGTTGTTGATCAAATTGGTGACGAAAATAAAAAAGTCTTAAGAGAATTTTTAGCACAACATAATGCTGAAATGTGGCATAATTCTACCGAAGAATTACATCAAGCATTAGCAACAGAATAAAATATAAGAAGCTAAGTAAATATCTTAGATTAACTTTTAACTCTAAGATGATTTGGCTATAAATAAAATTCAACCGAACAATAAAAATTTAGTTGAACCCTTATGTGTAGCTAACTTAATTTATACTTAGCTTCTTTATTATTGCTACACAATATCACAACTGTATTGGCTATATAAATTATGCTATAATTGTGTGTATTATTTTAATGAGATTAGGGTGAAACGAGCATTGGACTACAATGTGGATATACAAACAAAACAAGTGGTTAAACAATTAGATGAAAAGAATAAGTTTTCATTTAAAACTCAAGGGACTTGGTCAAAACGTAATGCTGAATTTATACGCTATCAAGAAGTTATTGATGACGCTACAGTGAAAGTTACGATTAAAATTGAGCAATCGGGCGTAAAAATTATACGTAAAGGTGATATTAATATGAATCTTCATTTTGTAGAAGGTGAAGATACTTTTACGTTATATGAAGTAGGTGGCGGACGTATACCATTGACAGTACGCACACACTCTATTTTACATTTTGTAACTGACCATGGTGGCAAATTAAAAGTACATTATGATCTATGGCAAGAGGAAGAGAAGATGGGCACATACCAATTTGAAATTACTTATAAGGAGCAAAGTGAAAATGAACATAATTGATCAAGTGAAACAAACACTTATTGATGAAATTAAAAATAGCATCGAACAGGCTCAACTTATTGATGCGAGCGAGATGCCTGAAGTTAAAATCGAAACGCCAAAAGATAATAAAAATGGAGATTATGCTTCAAATATAGCGATGGTATTAACTAAATTAGCAAAACGTAATCCTCGTGAAATTGCACAAGCTATCGTTGATAATTTAGATACTACAAAAGCACATGTTAAAGAAGTAGCTATTGCGGGACCTGGATTTATTAACTTTTATTTAGATAATTCATATTTGACTGAAGTGATACCAGAAGCTATTAACAAAGGCGATGATTTTGGCCACGTGGCTCCTAATAGTAAAGAGCGTGTTCTTGTAGAGTATGTGTCAGCTAATCCAACTGGCGATTTACATATTGGCCATGCACGTAACGCTGCAGTAGGTGACACGTTATGTAATTTATTAGAAGCGGCAGGATATGATGTAACTAGAGAATATTACATTAATGATGCAGGTAATCAAATTACAAACTTAGCACGTTCAATTGAAGCACGTTATTTTGAAGCATTAGGTGATACGAATCATGAAATGCCTGCAGATGGCTATCATGGTAAAGATATTATTAACATTGGTAAAGATTTAGCAGAAAAACAACCTGAACTTAAAGATTTACCAGAAGATGAACGTGTTAAAACATTTAGACAACTAGGTGTTTCTTATGAAATGGAAAAATTAAGAAAAGACTTAGCAGATTTCAATATCAATTATGATAGTTGGTTTAGCGAAACTTCACTTTACGAACAAAATGAAATTACTGAAGTGTTAAATAAAATGGCTGACTTAGGTTACACATATGAAAAAGACGGTGCTACTTGGTTACGTACTACTGACTTTAAAGATGATAAAGACAGAGTGCTAATTAAACAAGATGGTACTTATACTTATTTCTTGCCGGATATTGCTTATCATTTCGATAAAATACAACGTGGTAATGATATTTTAATAGACTTATTTGGTGCAGATCATCACGGTTATATTAATCGTTTAAAAGCGTCAATGGAAACATTTGGTGTAGATAGTGACCGTTTAGAAATTCAAATCATGCAAATTGTACGTTTAATGCAAGATGGTCAAGAAGTTAAAATGAGTAAACGTACAGGAAATGCTATTACGTTACGTGAAATTATGGACGAAGTAGGTGTAGATGCAGCACGTTATTTCTTAACAATGCGTAGCTCTGATACTCATTTTGATTTTGATATGGAATTAGCTAAACAAGAATCGCAAGATAATCCAGTTTATTATGCGCAATATGCACATGCACGTATTTGTTCAATTTTAAAACAAGCAGCAGATAGAGGGATTAAACCAACTGTAGATGCAGATTTTTCATTGATTACAAACGACAAAGCAATAGAATTGTTGAAAAAAGTAGCTGACTTTGAACCTACAATTGAGAGTGCTGCAAACCATCGCGCGCCTCATCGTATTACAAATTATATTCAAGATTTAGCTTCGCATTTCCATAAATTCTACAATGATGAAAAAGTATTAACTGATGATGAAGCTAAAACAACTGCGCTTGTTGCTTTAATAGAGGCCGTGAAAATAACGTTACACAATGCGTTAAATTTAGTAGGTGTTCATGCACCTGAATCGATGTAATTAACAAAGCATCGTATTTTAGCAATATGATAATATAGGCTAAGACATCAAGGTATGTCTTAGTCTTTTTATTTTATACAAAGAGAGGGCAAATGATGTTAAATGTAACAGCTTTATACGACATTTTATATAAACATATGGGCGCTCAACATTGGTGGCCAGCTCGAACTAAAATAGAAATAGTTTTAGGGGCAATATTAGTACAAAATACAAATTGGAGAAACGCGGCGCATGCTATAGAAAAATTAGAACAACACACACAATTAGCGCCAGATAGCATACTGCAATTATCAGATGAGGCATTACAAGATATAATTAAATCAAGTGGTTTTTATAGATCTAAGGCTCAAACGATAAAATCTGTGCTGACTTGGATGGCACGATTTCAATTTGATTATAAAGAAATTAAAGCATATTATCATGATGAATTGAGAACAAATTTACTAAACATAAAAGGCATTGGTAATGAAACGGCGGATGTGTTACTCGTTTATATTTTTGAGGTGCCAGTCTTTATTCCAGATAGTTATACACGTAGGATTTTTTATAAATTAGGGTATGATCGCACGAATAACTATGAACAATTACGTAAACAAATCGTATTACCGTCAAGTTTTACTGCTCAAGATGCAAATGAGTTTCATGCTTTATTAGATAATTTTGGCAAGCAATATTTTAATAAAAACGAACAACAAAAGCTGCAATTTTTAGAGGCATATTTTATTAGATAAAAGTTATTGACTGTAACGTTACGTCATAGTGCATAGTTTGAAGTAA
Organism: Staphylococcus lloydii; assembly: GCF_015775975.1. NCBI lineage: Bacteria > Bacillati > Bacillota > Bacilli > Caryophanales > Staphylococcaceae > Staphylococcus > Staphylococcus lloydii. Next base: position 2,166,878 of record NZ_CP064056.1, on the reverse strand, counting down.
GAGGTGAACTTACATGAAAAAATTATTTACGACTAAAGAAGTGGCGGAAATCGTGCACATAAGTAAACGAACATTACATTATTATCATGATATCGAGCTCGTTATACCTAACCATATTGAAAACAATGGTTATCGCTTATATGATTCAGATAATATACGCAAGTTACAGTCGATTATATTTTTGAAAGAATTAGGATTGTCGTTGTCGCAAATTGAAATGTATTTTGAAGCAAACGAACAGCACAAAAATAATATGCTTAAAGCAAGCTATAATAATGTAAAGCAACAATGAGATAACTTAACGAATATATTAAAATGCTTAGATGAACACTTTAAAAATACACCACAACAAGCATTGCAGGAAGAAAATATAGGAGCGTTTAATGTGGAACAACAATATACGAAAGAAGCACAATTAAAATACGCAAATACCAAATATTATCAATCATTTGATCTACAAAGAGAAGGCATGAATAAAAAAGAGCGTGAGCAAAATAATCAGCAGACAAAAGCTCAATTTGATGCATTTTTTGATGATGTAAATTCGTTAGTATTAAAAAATAAAGCTACTGAAGACATAGCGAAACTTATTCCGAAATTAGAAGCAATTTTAACTCAGCAAGTACCTAATTGTGATAATCAATTTTTAATTTATATAGCACAAACATATGACAATGATGTACGGTTCCAACAAACTATTAATAAAAATAGAGTTGAAAACTTACACGAATATCTAGTAGCAGCGATAAAATACTATGTGCAGCAACAAGGGTAGTAATTTTATGTTTTTTTAGATAGTTTATTTAATTAAAAATAGCAATGAAATCATTTGAATTGTTTGATATTATTAAATTAATCTAAAAAATAGGAGAATACAAAGTGAGAAAAACAAGAAATTTATTATTTTTAATAGTTGCAGTTGTATTGTTGCTGAGTGCATGTAGTGGTGGAAATAATGATAAACAAAGTGATAAATCAAACAAATCATACGATAGAATTATTTCATTAATGCCAAGTAATACTGAAATTTTATACAAACTCGGTTTAGGTAAAAAAATTGTTGGTGTGTCAACGGTTGATGATTATCCAAAGGATGTCAAAAATAAAAAGAAATTTAACGCTATGAAATTAAATAAAGAAGCTTTACTAAAGGCGAAGCCAGATTTAATTTTAGCGCATGAAAGTCAAAAATCTACTGATGGCAAAGTGCTTAACTCATTGAAAAAAAGCGGTGTAAAAGTAGTTTATATTCAAGATGCACAATCTTTAAAAGAGACTTATGCATCATTTGAACAAGTTGGTAAAGTAGTACATAAAGAAAAACAAGCGCATAAATTAGTTAAAGAAACGCGTGACAATGTCGATAAAGTTATAAAATCAGTGCCTAAAGATAAACCTAAACAAAAAGTATTTATGGAAGTTTCTTCTGAACCTGAAATATATACTGCAGGTAAACATACGTTCTTTAATGATATGTTAACGAAGTTGCATGCTAAAAACGATTTTGCATCCGAAGAAGGATGGAAAAAAGTAAGTAAGGAAGACATTATTAAAAAGAATCCTGACGTGATGATTTCAACTATGGGCATGAGCGAAGCTGAATACAAAAAAATGGTCAAACAACGTGGTGGCTTTGAAAAGATAAATGCAGTGAAAAATAATGATATTAAAGCGGTAAATGGCGATCAAATTTCACGCCCAGGACCTCGCATTGATGATGGTTTAAAATCTTTACGAGATGCGCTATATAAATAAAATATTGAATGAAGATAAGCATCCGAACGTTAATTAGCCAAGGCTAGCGTTGCGGATGCTTTTATGTATAAAATATATGATGAAAATGTACACATAGTCTTATTTATTGCTATGGTGTTAATACACTTCACGTGATATTGTAATTAAGAAGAAATAATCGAGATAATAATGAAAGTGTGGAAAGATGATGCAACATAATAAAGCGATATATTTGTGGTTAAGCATATTAATAATTACTTTCATTTTAAGTATTGTATGGGGGTTATGGGGTCTAAATCATGCAATGGCGAAAACGATATTGTTAGAAGTTAGAATACCAAGAGTGGTTGAAGCATTGTTGGCTGGTATTGGACTGACGCTTGCTGGGCAAATGTTTCAAACTTTATTAAATAATCCTTTAGCAGATAGTTTTACGTTAGGTTTGGCTAGTGGTGCTACCTTTGGTTCTGGATTAGCCGTAATTTTAGGATTAGGTTTCTTGTTCATCCCTTTATTATCAATGATATTCAGTTTAATAACATTAATATTAGTAATTTTAATTACATCAATAATGTCGAAAGGTTATCCTACAAGATCGCTTATTTTAGCAGGTATTATGATAGGCGCATTGTTTAATGCACTGCTCTATGTATTAATTATTTTCAATGAGCGCAAAATGAATAATATTGTAAATTATATGTTTGGTGGATTTTCTGCAGCCGAATACAATGAAATATATTATATAGGACTTGTGTTGGTTCCGTGCATTATAATATTATATAGTTTATTACCTCGTATAAAATTACTGCAATTAGGTGAAATGCATGCACAATCTTTAGGTATTAAATCTAGAAATTTAACATATACTGTCTTATTTATTTCCTCGATACTTACGGCAACAATCGTTTCATTTGTTGGCGTTATAGGATTTATAGGTATGGTAATACCACAGTTGATTCGCAGATATTACGTAGGATATTCATTAGGTAAACAAATGACCTTAAATATTATTATAGGTGGAGCCGTAATGATAATTGCCGATTGGTGCGGTGGTATTATTTTACAGACATATCAAATTCCAGCAAGTATTGTGCTGGCATTAATTGGAATTCCAGTACTATTCTACTTGATGGTAACACAACCCAAAACGGTAGATTAATGAACAATGTATAAATTAATTATAAAGAAGGTAGACTATGGATTTATCAAATATAAAAGCTGTCGTATTTGATTTGGAAGGTACTTTATTAGATAGAAAGAAATCGAGAGACAAGTTTATTGAAGAGCAATACGAACGTTTCCATGACTATTTAGTTAGTATCCAACTGGCAGACTTCAAAAATAAATTTATTGAACTTGACGATGATGAAGATCACGACAAACCAGAATTATATAAAGCCATAATTAAAGATTTTCATATAGATAGATTGACTTGGAAAGATCTGTTTCATGATTTTGAAATGCATTTCTATCGTTATGTATTTCCATATTATGATACGTTATATACGCTTGAAAAATTAAATAAAAGAGAGTATCTTACTGGCGTCATCGCTAACGGTAAATCCAAAATTAAACAATATCGTTTACATGCTTTAGGTATAGAACATGTCATAAATTATATGTCTACGTCTCAAACTGTAGGCTACAGAAAACCGCACCCTAAAATTTTTGAAAATATCTTAGAAAAATTAGATACTAAACCAGAAGAAACGATGTACGTCGGTGACGATCCATTAAATGATGTTGCTCCAGCTCGAGCAATGGGCATGGTTAGTGTATGGTTTAAAGAAGCGGATGCAGAGATAGAGCCTTTGCCAGAGGAAGTAGATTATACGATATCAACGTTAGAAGAATTATTGACTATTTTACCAATAGAACAGAAGGGGAATTAAAATTATGAATTTATTTACTACAAATGACGGCACAATATTAAATTATAAAACAGTAGGAGAAGGATATGCGATTGTATTAATCCACACTGCTTTTGATAATTTTACAGTATTTCATGACATTGAGGATGATTTAGCAGCACATAATCAAGTTGTATTAATTGATTTACGTGGTCATGGTTATTCTGATAAACCGAATCATATTGAATTTACAGATTACGCTAATGATGTAAAAGAATTATTGGATTATCTTTATATAGATAAATGTGCTGTCATCGGACATGAAATGGGAGCATCAGTTGCTGCAGAATTTAGTGCTACAAATCCTGATTATGTTTCGTCATTAACAATGGTAAATCCTACGATGATTGAAGACTCTACACCTGAAGAACGTATATATAGAAGATATTCTGAAACGATTCGTACGTGGGATGAGGAAAAGCAACATAAATTCCTTGCCGATAAAATGTATTATGACAAAAAGAAAGTTAATAAATTTTTAAAACATGTTGAAAATACAAATGGCATAGCTACTAGTATGGAAATGGAATCTATTAAAGCTTCATTCAAATGTAATAATATCAGAGTGTATCTTGGAAATGTTACGGTGCCTACTCAAATTATTGCAGGACAACATGGAGAAAGAACGACGATAGTCGAGGCTAAAGAAGTAGCTGATTATATTAAAGATAGCGAATTTGAAGTATTTCAATCGTCTGGGCTATATCCATTTGTTGAACAAAAAGCTGAATTTTTAAATTCAGTAAATAGTTTCATTAAGCGCTTTAAATAATTATTAATTATATTATTAAGGGTGGATAAAGAAAAACAAAGTAATATATGAAATATTTCTGTAATATTACTGTTATTTTTGTAATCTTTATATTATAATGAACATGAGCACAATTAGATTGTAGTTAAAGGAGAGAGTGCTTATGAAAAAATTATTTTCAGCGGTATTAGTAGCAGGTATTACATTGTCAGGCGTGAGTGCAACAAGTGCAGATGCTGCCACAGGTAACTCAATTCAAAATGTGAAGCAGTTACAACAAGGCGATAATTCATTAGAAGGCGCAAAAATTGGTGCTTCAATTCAAACGGTTTTAAAAACTAATAAAAAACCACTATATTCTTATAGACCTGATCATAAAGAACATTACTATGAATTTAAGGAACCTAAAGGTACTTTAGTCGTTACTGCCGACGGTAAAAAAGACCAAGGCAAAATTACTAGAGTGTCAATGTCATATAATGAACCATCTGGACCTTCATTTAATGCAGTGAAAAATGAAGTGAATACAAATGCGACAGTACGTAAACATTTTAATAAGGTGACTGGTAACATAGGTTATATTCAAGATAATAACTTATCTTATCAATTTACGTCTTCATCACCAAAAGATAAAAACATAAAATTATATCGTATAGACTTACAATAATTATAGTTATTTAAATAATAATCTTTTAATAAAACAACCGGCAATGTATATACTTGTCGGTTGTTTTACTGTTACAATAGCTATTAAGTTAAACTTAAAAATAATTTGAGCAATAAAGATATAATCATATTTTGTAATAAAGTAAGGAAAAGGAGATTATAATGCGAGTTAACGATAAAGTGTTAGTGGAAAATATAAATGACTATTTTACCCATAAAGGACTTTCTCCTAATTTAATTGATGATATTAAAAGTAAGTTAAAAAAAGATTTTAAAAAATCTGAAGAGCAAGATCAAGATTACATTGAATATAGAGGGAAGTCACCAGCTGAAATCATATTAACGATTCAGCGTAATTTATTTACATTACAGTTAAACCCAATTGTCTTTTTTATTTTAAATTTCGTTCTAATTTCATACTTATATGATAAACAGTATGTACCTTTCCAAGCCATTTCTGGTTTAGCTATCGTGTATTGTCTCATTATTTTACCGATTTCTATAGTTATTTATTTAAGGATAGCGAGTAAAAACTATTTGTACAGTAATAAAGTTGAGATGTATATAGGATTAGCGATAGCCTTAGTGTCGCTTATACTAGTAGGCATTCATGCATTTAACGTGAATTTTAGTATTGTGTCAGTAACAATTTATGCACATCAATTTATGTTTTTTGTAGGTATTATCTTTAGTATTTCTGGTATTTATTTTAGACGTTTAGAATTTACCGGCATTGGCTTGTTATTTTGCCAGAAAACCATTGATGCTATGATTACTAATTCTGGGATTGCACAAATTGCATCTATTACTATCTGGGTATTGCTATTAATTGTTATCATTTATTACACAATAAAAATATCTTCGAGAAATTAGTAAAAGAGAGAACTGATATGACGTCAGTTCTCTCTTTTTTTGTCTAAAAATAAGGTGGCAAAGTATGGTCAAACCACTATGTATGAAGGCAAGTTAAATTTAAATTAATAAAATTAAGCGCGTTTTAAATAGTCATTAATTGCAATTAACTAGTATAAAGTATCTTAAATGCGGGTATATTGTTTTGTAAGGGGAGGTGACCCAAATGAATAAAATTTCGATAGATAACGACAACGAGATTGCATACACAAGAGAGGGTCAAGGTATTCCTGTTATTTTAATTCATGCTTTAGACGGTAACATGGCTGCTTTTATAAACCTAAAAGAAGAATTAAAAGCACATTATGAGGTAATCACCTATGATGTAAGAGGGCATGGTTATTCATCAAAACCTGTTTCCTATGATTTAACTGATCATATAAATGATTTAGCTGTACTACTCGACAGGTTAGATATTGCATATGCGCATATAATTGGGCATGAAATGGGGAGTGTTATTGCAAAAACATTTGCTGAACGCTACGAAGAGAAAGTATTGTCTTTAACGTTAATTTCTTATGATTTCACTAATGGTACGCATGGTATCAATAAATTAATGTTTGAACACCAAGATGAAATTGTCGGTTTTGATAAATCAGAAGCTTTAATTGTGTTGTTTCCGTACATTTATAAATCGAAAGAAAGCGCACGAAAATGGTTACAAGATCAGCGAATATATGCCAGACAAAAAGATGAATATAGTGCTATTGCTAATAGAGCATTATTGTCGTTTCCAACACATCATGATGATGGAAATATTAAAAGAGGAAATGTACCTATATTAATTATTAACGGGAAGTGCGATCCTTTAGTTAACCACGATAATGTGAAATCGATTTTGGCAACACATAAAGATATTAATTTAAATATATTTAATGAATCAGGACATGCGCCCCATATAGAAGAACCGATGCATTTTAAAAACGCGTTTAACATATTTATAAATGAAACAAAATTGAACCATATTTAATTTTAAACTTGGAAAGCAACAAGTTGTAATGAAAATAAAAACTGCGAGTTACCTCAGAGGGCAACTCGCAGTTTTATTAGTTAAAATCAAAATAATGAAGTATTAAACTTCTTTATTATCATTCGCTTGTTTAATTCTATCATTAACGCGTCCTAATAATTCATTGATTTTATTGCGTTGTTTTGTATTTACTAAAATCAACACAGTTCTTTCATCATGCTCATTACGTTTTTTATCGAAGTAGTCTTCTTGCGATAAATTTTTCACTGCTTTAACTACTTGTGGTTGTTTGTAGTTTAAATGATTAATGATGTCTTTTAAGTAATATTCTTCACTTTCGTGTTCACTAATATAAGTTAGTACTGCAAATTCCTCGAAACTTACAGAAAATTCCTTTTTAATAATGCCTTTTAATTTATCTGCGTATGTGACCATAGCTAATAATTCGAAACAATCGTTTATTTTTGAAATCGCCATCTTTTATTCCTCCCGTGTTATAAGCCCGTTCAAGTTGTATTATTAGTAACATTTTTATAATTATTTGTATAAAATATATTAAAACCAGTATTATTTAGTTAATTATATCTAAATTAAAATAAAAAGTAAACTAAAAACTGTTTAAGAATGAGCATGATGTTTTTCTATTGTAATTCAATAAGAAAATGAGCAAAATTAAAAAAATAATAATTGCTTTTAAATTAAAGTTTATCCCCATTTTTTTTAATCTGGTTCTTATATTGTGATGGAAAATAAAATTAATTCAAGTTATTTAATGATTTTGCATTTTCTACAATTATATCTCCTGGTGATAATCCTGATTTAACAGTGATACGATTATTATTACCCGATTTATTAAATTTAATGACTCTTTTGATAAATTTATTAGATTTTTTTATAAAAACATATTTATTATTCAATAATGCGGATTGAGGAATGACAATTGTTGTAGTGGGTAGTTCTAGTTCACAATGTTGTCCAAGCAGTGGTTTTGTGGAAGTTGTTAACCTCAGTTCATACTGTGCTTGTTTGTCTGCAGTATCATAATTAGTAGGTATAGTGGTGATATGAGTAATCTTTTCGTTACTGATTTGATTAGTAAGTGGGGAGCGGATTTTAAGTGTGCTACCTAATTTTAGAGTGGCCATGTATGTTTCTGGTACTTTTGCAGATATATGATATTTTGGTTGATAAAGTGTAGCAAAATGTGTTTGGGGAGTTGATGGGGTAGCGTTATTGATGGTTAGCACGCCATCGAATGGGGCATTGATTTTAGTTCTTAACGTTAGTTGGAGTGTTGCAATGTCATTTTGTAAAGTAACAATCTGATCTTTGTTTATATCATTTTCTGGGTCTTGAGTTAATGTTGCTAATAACTGTTGTTTTAACGCAATGGTTTTTTCAACAGTCGGATTATAATATTCAAAAAGTGGTTGATCCTTATGTACCTTTGTATCATTTTTTACTAACCAATTATTAATGTAACCATGCTTTGGTTCTAAATAAAAATGATATACCGATTGTGGTTCGTATCTTGCATTAATTTTTTTGGGTGGTTCGTATTGAACCTTGATCGTTTTAATAGTGGGTTGATTTGGAGTTTTAACGATATAGTGCTTATAAAAAAAGTAACAGGTTATAACGATAATAGCACTGACCATCGTAAATATTGATATTAAAATATGTTTGTTCATAGAAGTCACCTCAATAATGTTGATTGTTATGGTTGATTATACTATGAAAACATACTAATTTTGGTTATTAAAAAAAGACATTTACTGTAAGTGGAAAGTAAATGTCTAACGTCAACAATATTAGAAAAAGCGTAGTAACACGATACCAATCATAATGGCGATAACACCTACAACTTTACGTGGTGTTATTTTGTTTACGGTAGTTCCTAATAAGCCAAAGTGATCGATAATTACACCCATCAGCATTTGACCTAGCATAGCAACAATCGTAGTGACTGCTGCGCCTAAATGAGGCATTAAAATAATGTTGCTCGTCACGAATATAACACCGAGAATACCGCCGATGAAATACCACGGTTTAATTTTGCCTTGAAATTCATTGCGACTCGTCATTTTAAGTGATCTATTAAAGATAAGCGTCAAAATAAAGAGTAAGATTGTTCCTATTGTAAATGAAACGAGTGCTGCCATGACTGAGGAGTGAATTTGTTGACCTAAAGCACTATTAATTGCTGTTTGAATAGGTGGTGCAAACCCAAAGACAAAGCCTATAATAAGCCATAAGTAAAAATTGTTCACTGTTTTATTTTATTAGCAGCTTTGCGCGTATAATTCATAAGTAAAATGCCGATAAATAATATAATGATACCTATCACTTTGAAAATTGTAAAAGGTTCATGTGGCGCTCCGAACCAACCAAAAGTATCTATGGTTACGCCCATAATGATTTGCCCGGCTATCGTCATTACGACAGTTAAAGAAGCACCGAGTCTAGGTAATAATAATAAATTTCCTGTTAAAAAGATTACACCCAATGCCCCACCGACAAACCACACATAGCTTAATGTCTGACCACTATAAAAGTTTGGTGTAAATGCTTGAGGATTAATGATTGCATTAATGAGTATTAAAAATACAGTACCCGTAGCAAAAGAAATAGTGGAAGCATAAAATGATGATTTAGTGTATAAACTCAGTCTTGAGTTTATTGACGTTTGAAAGGGTACAACCATACCAGCAAAGATACCCAAAATAAATAAAAGAAACATGTAATCCCACTTTCTAAATATAATACACAATGATAGAAAACCTAAGGATTGTGCGTTTGTACGATAATATGATTATAAATGATATTTATTGATAAAGCATTGTATTAATTTGAAGAAATAATAAATTTGAAAATTATTTCTAAAATAAGTTCATTGTTTGTTTGATAAAAAGAGTAAATACAAAACCGTTCGATGGCGCATAGTCCAAAGAACGGCTTTTTACTATATACGTTATTAGATTAAGTTAATTTGTTGTTACAGATACATCAAATAATGTTTTCACAGTTTTATCTATTAAATGAGCAGAGTGCACTTTAGTGGGTTTGCTTTTAGCAATCCTTAATATATCTAAATCTATTAATGCGTCCATACTTTTTCTGACATTATTTGCGTCTACTACATTTTCGATTTTAGATAATTGTAATTTTAACGGTTTTTTCAAATCATCCGTAAATACAAGTTCTAATGTTTGTGTCATATTTTAACCTCCTTATTATAAATTCACAGTTTTGACTACTTCAAATGTATCGAAATTTTCATTGGTAAGTTGTTCGATAATAGATTTGAATTGTCTTAATTGATCGTCGGTGGCTCGTGGATTTAAATTGGCGAAGCGGCGAGTAACTTTAGTAGCTTTACCAGCTCCATTAAGTACGATACGGGAAAGTACGACAGTTAATTGACTAACTTCATTCATAATGTTTAAACCTCCTTTCACTATAAATATCGTTGACGAAGACATAATGAGACAGAAAATTTTAAAAATTTGGTGCAAAACACTTTAATGTTACTTAAATATCATTTAATATTGAATAAGAAACATTTATGGGCGAGAGGTGAAGTCATGAATCAAGTTGATCCAATCCGTGACTTGGAAGAAATCAAAGAGATGTATAAAGTATTGCAATCAAAATCTCAAAGAGATTATTTATTATTTAAATTTGCTATACATACAGGTGTGAAATTAAACGAATTATTAAATTTAACAGTTGCAGATGTCATTGCATCAGATCAGCTGATTAAATCATTTTGGGTAGAAGAACATGCCACAAATATTAACATTGTGATTCCTGAAGATTTACAGCAGGATTTAACAGAATTTATTGCTACAGAACAATTAGTGACAAGCGATTTGTTGTTTCAATCAAATAGAACACATAAAGGTTTATCGAGACAACAAGCATATCGTATTATTCATGCTGCCGCAGAAGAACTTGGAATGGTACATATTGGTTTAACTACATTGAGAAAAACATTTGCTTATCATGCGTACCAATCGGGTATCTCAATATCTATAATCCAAAAATATTTAGGGCATCAGACAACATACGAGACCATGAAGTTTATAGGCATTTCTAGAAATGCGAGTAAAACAACAATAGCTTTAAATTTATAACAGTAAAGGGGGGCAACGATGAGTCTGATATACCTATTCAGTATTCTAATTATTATTATGGTGCTGCTAACTATTACTTTTGCTAACGACAAGATGAGTCGCTATGCAGGACATATAGCTATTATTGCACCCATCATTTCAACAATTTACTTCATTTGGCAATTACCTCAAGTGCTTCGTGGACATTTCCTTAATATCAACATACCGTGGCTTAGCTCAATTGATATTAATTTAGCTTTTCGTTTAGATGGTTTAAGCATTTTCTTTTCAATTTTAATTTCGGTAATAGGTTTGGCTGTATTTTTCTATGCTACGCAATATCTTTCGAAACAACATGATAATTTACCTCGCTTTTATATATACTTAATTCTTTTTATGTTAAGTATGTTAGGTATTGTAACTGCAAATAATACAATCATTTTATATGTATTTTGGGAATTAACGAGTGTATCTTCATTCTTACTTATCTCTTATTGGTACGACAATAGAGAGAGTCAATTTGGTGCGATTCAATCCTTTGTCATCACTGTTCTTGGTGGTTTGGCATTATTAATTGCATTTATTATGATTTATACAATTACAGGGACTAACACAATTACAGAAATTATTGAACACAGTGACAAAATAGCACAAAGTCCGTTATTCCTTGCCATTGTAATACTTATGCTTATCGCAGCATTTACGAAATCAGCTCAGTTCCCATTTCATGTTTGGTTACCTAAAGCAATGGCGGCACCAACACCAGTTAGTGCTTATCTCCATTCGGCAACAATGGTAAAAGCAGGTATCTTCTTACTATTTAGATTTACGCTCTTACTTGGTCTGAGTCAATTTTATATCTACGCCGTTACTTTTGTAGGTTTAATAACAATGATTTTCGGTGCTTTAAATGCAGTTAGACAGTATGATTTAAAAGGTATTTTAGCCTATTCGACAATCAGTCAATTAGGTATGATTGTGTCGATGGTAGGGCTTGGTGGAGGAATAGCAAGTCATACAAAAGGTGAACTTACAGAAATTTATGCCATGATTTTATTCGCAGCGTTATTCCACTTATCAAATCACGCTTTATTCAAAGGTGCTTTGTTTATGGGTGTAGGTATTATAGACCATGAAACTGGCACGAGAGATATAAGAATGTTATCTGGCATGCGTAAAGTGTTTCCTATAACACATATAGTGATGTTATTATCCGCATTATCAATGGCAGGCATGCCTTTATTAAATGGCTTTTTAAGTAAAGAAATGTTTTTTGATGGCTTAGTAAATGCGCATCAACTTAAAGGGTTTGGTAGCGTGTTGACTATTATCATCGTTGCTATTGGTGTCGTTGCAAGTATATTCACTATGATATATGCCATGTTTATGATTAAAAAAGTATTTTGGGGTAAATATGAAGAAATGCGTTTACCTAAGAAGCATATACATGAACCAGTCTTGTTTACCTTACCTTCTATGATAATGATGATTTTATTACCAATAATATTCTTTGTTCCTAATGTTATTGGTGAAAATTTAATACTACCAGCATTACGAAGCATTACAATTGGTGAAAAAATTGACGCAATCGCGCCACATGTTTCTCAATGGCACGGCATTAATTTACCATTAATCTTTAGTATTTTAGTCATCATTATTGGCTTAGCTGCAGCATTGAAAGTCGATTGGACGAAAATAGCAGGTAAATATAAATTAATATCGCTATCTAATTTATACAATGATTCATATAAACAGTTTGAATCATATTCAGGTTATAGCATACGCAATTTAATGAATAATAGATTAAATCATTACATCAATATGACATTATTAATTTTCACTTTGGTTGTGATTTACTCAATTATTCAAATTGGTTTTCCTCAGGTCCATCAAATACATGTGAGCGAATTTGGACCATTAGAAGTTATCACTGTCATTGTAGTATTTGTACTTGGGGTGGCGTTGATATTTATTCGTCAACGTTTAACGATGGTTATCTTAAACGGTATCGTAGGGTACTGTGTAACGATATTCTTTATTTTAATGAAAGCCCCTGATTTAGCCTTGACGCAACTCGTTGTGGAGACAATTACTACGATATTATTTATTGTAAGCTTTTCTCGCTTACCAAACGTGCCACGAGGAAAGGTGCATAAAAAGCGTGAATTAGTTAAAATTATCGTTTCGCTTATTATGGCTGCGACGGTTGTGACATTAGTGTTTATTGTTCAACAAGGGAAATCGATTGGTTCAATATCAACTTACTATCACAACGCATATAAGTTAACAGGCGGCAAAAACATTGTTAACTCAATATTAGGTGATTTCAGAGCTTTTGATACCTTATTTGAAGGTGTCGTACTTATAATAGTAGGTTTAGGTATTTATACATTACTTAACTTTAAAGATCGGAGGGGACAAGATGAAAGAGAATGATGTTGTACTGCGTACCATAACAAAGATTGTCGTGTTTATATTATTAACATTTGGCTTTTATTTGTTTTTAGCAGGACATAACAATCCAGGTGGCGGTTTCATAGGCGGATTAGTTTTTAGCTCAGCATTCTTGTTGATGTTTTTAGCCTTCGATGTGAAAGAAGTTTTAGTATCTGTACCAGTAGACTTTAAAATCTTAATCGTATTAGGTTCATTAGTGTCCATGGCTACAGCCATCTTACCAATGTTTTTCGGTAAACCATTCCTCTATCAAACTGATGCGCATGTACACTTGCCATTGTTAGGCGACATGCATTTAACGACAGTGACATTATTTGAGTTAGGTGTCGTATTAACTGTTGTGGGTGTTATTGTAACAGTTATGTTGTCGATAAGTGGTGGTCGCTCATGAACTTAATATTATTATTAGTTATCGGTTTCTTAATATTTATTGGTACTTATATGATTCTTTCAATTAATTTAATACGTATCGTGATTGGTATTTCTATATACACACATGCTGGGAATTTAATTATTATGAGCATGGGTGATTACGGTAAGGATAAGGCAGAACCTTTAATTGGTGCAGGCAATAACAATTTTGTTGATCCACTGCTACAGGCAATCGTGTTGACTGCTATTGTAATTGGCTTTGCAATGACAGCTTTCTTACTGGTATTAGTTTATAGAACATACCGCGTAACGAAAGAAGATGAAATTGACGTGTTACGTGGGGAGGAGGATAACGATGAGTAATTTATTAATTTTACCTTTTATTCTCCCTGCATTATGTGCATTTATTTTAGTCTTTATTCGTGAACGCAGCTTATTATCTCGTATATTTGCAATTGGGACGATGGCAGTCTCTACAATCATTGCTTTAGGGTTGTTAATTTATGTATTAAATCATAAACCAATCACGCTTGATTTTGGTGGTTGGAAGGCACCTTATGGTATTCAATTTGTAGGTGACTCTTTAAGTTTACTAATGGTGACTACGTCTAGTTTTGTTGTAACTTTAATTATTTCTTATGGCTTTGGCCGTGCAGAAAAAAGGGCAATTCGCTTCTATCTACCAAGTTTTATACTTTTCTTAACAGTCGGCGTAATTGGCTCATTTCTAACTGCAGATTTATTCAATTTATACGTCATGTTTGAAGTTATGTTGCTCGCTTCATTCGTGCTAATTACATTAGGTCAATCGGTTGAACAATTACGTGCTGCAATCATATTTGTCGTATTGAATATTATCGGTTCGTGGTTGTTGCTACTTGGTATAGGTCTATTGTATAAGTTGACTGGAACGTTAAACTTTGCGCAAGTGGCTCAAAGATTAAAAGAATTAGACAACCATAATGCTATCGTTATTGTGTCTATGGTATTTTTAATTGCATTTGGTTCTAAAGCGGCATTGGTATTGTTCATGTGGCTGCCAAAAGCCTATGCTGTATTAAATACAGAACTTGCCGCATTATTTGCCGCGTTGATGACTAAAGTGGGTGCTTATGCACTGATACGTTTCTTTACGTTAATGTTTAATGGACATGATCATATTACACATGCACTGCTCGTATTTTTAGCTTGTATAACAATGCTCATTGGTGCATTTGGTGTAATTGCTTATAAAGATATTAAGAAGATTGCAGCGTACCAAGTTATTTTATCAATCGGATTTATAATTTTAGGATTAGGTTCACATACGTTTGCTGGCGTTAATGGTGCAATATTCTATTTAGTTAACGATATTGTCGTCAAAACCTTACTTTTCTTTGTTATTGGTAGTCTTGTGTATATAACAGGATGCCGACAATATAATTATTTACAAGGTTTAGCTAAACGTGAGCCCGTGCTAGGTATCGCGTTAGTAGTGACAACACTTGCTATCGGTGGTGTGCCACCATTTAGTGGATTTCCTGGGAAATTATTAATATTCCAAGGCGCTATAGAAAACGGCAATTATATAGGTTTAACATTGATGGTTATCACGAGTGTTATAGCGATGTTTAGCTTATTTAGAATTTATTTCACTATGTACTTGGGTAGTGCTACAACGGGGAAAGAACTAAACTATAATAAAATACCGCGTTACCGTTCTACGTTAATCGGCGTCTTAGTTGTTGTAGTTATTATTATCGGTTTAGCTGCACCAATGATATTGAAAGTGACAAATAATGCCACGCATCTCAATATGGATGAAGGTAAATACGAGCAACAAGTAAATCCACATTTATTGAAGGAGGAGAAATAATGAGACAAGTAGTTTTGAACGTCATCATTGCCTTTTTATGGGTGCTTTTTCAAGACGAAGAAGCGTTTAAAGTGACAACTTTCTTCTCCGGATATTTAATTGGGTTGATTGTCATTTATATATTACATCGCTTTTTTGGACAAGAATTTTATCTAAAAAAGGTTTGGGTAGCTATAAAGTTTTTAGCAGTTTATTTATATCAATTAATTACCTCAAGCATGACTACTATTAACTATATTTTATTTAAAACCCAAGATATGAATCCTGGATTAGTAACTTATGAAACGAAACTCACTAGTGATTGGAGCGTTTCATTTTTAACGATATTAATCATTATTACGCCAGGTTCTACTGTGATTCGTATCTCAAAAGAAAAAAAGAAATTCTTTATACATGCTATAGATATTTCGGAAAAAGAGCGACAAAAGTTATTAAAGAGTATTAGACAATACGAAGGACTTATATTGGAGGTGGCAGAATGATAGCATCATTAACAAACTTTTTTATTACTAGTTCAATCATAGTATTTGGTGTAGCGTTATTGTTTAGTTTGTTTAGACTTATAAAAGGGCCGACAACGGCAGATAGAGTAGTAGCATTCGATGCCTCAAGTGCGATATTGATGTCTATCGTTGGTGTTATGAGCGTTGTATATGACACCTTTTCATTCCTAGATTCTATTCTATTAATTGCCATCATCTCCTTTGTTAGTTCAGTATCTATTTCACGTTTTATTGAAGGGGGGCACGTTTTCAATGCCAACAATAAGCGAAATCGTTAACCTCATCGCCGCAATCATGCTGTTTTTAGGGAGTATCATAGCACTCATTAGTGCCATAGGTTTAATTAAATTCCAAGATGTCTTTTTACGAAGTCATGCTGCAACGAAAAGTTCTACGTTATCTGTGCTGTTAACATTAGTTGGTGTAATCGTGTATTTTGTTTCTGCGCAAGGCTATATAAGTGTACGTTTAATTCTAGCTTTAGTATTTATTAATTTAACTTCTCCAGTAGGTGGACACTTAATATCAAGAGCAGCATATCGTACAGGTGCATATATGTATCGTAAAAATGACAATGTTGGCAACACAAATATCTTATTAAGTGCGAATGAAAGAAGTAGTTTCGAACAATTGAAAGAACGTGCTCAAAAGCGAGAACAATTACGTCAACAGCGTTATAAAGAAGAAAATGATTATTAACTATGATTGTCTGTAATCGGTTGTGTAATAGGCTTTAAATTTAATAAGTGACAAAAAAAGTGATAAAATAATGTATATTTGTAATTGTGTGAATTTAGAAAAATTTTCTTTAAAGTATTTGGGAGAAAACTTTGAAATATAAAATCATGACGTGAATAAATATGTGAATGATAAATTTATTCACGAAATGTTTGTTTCAACCTCAGCAATTATGATGCACATATTGAAACGAAGAGAGGTGAAACTATGGAGATATTTGAAACATTATTAATTTTTATAGCAGTCGTTATATTAAGTTCATTTGTACATACATTTTTGCCTAAAGTGCCATTGGCCTTTATTCAAATAATTTTAGGTATGTTACTTTATGTGACGCCTGTTCCTGTACAGTTTCAATTTGATAGTGAATTATTTATGGTAGCATTAATCGCGCCATTGCTATTCGTTGAGGGTGTACAAGTATCTCGAGTGCATTTAAGACGTTATATCAAACCTGTCTTAATGATGGCACTAGGCCTAGTTGTCACGACGGTTATTGTTGTTGGATTATTTGTACATTGGATTTGGCCTGAATTACCTATGGCGGCAGCCTTTGCTCTAGCTGCAATTTTATGTCCAACTGATGCCGTAGCCGTACAAGCAATAACAAAAGGTAAAATTTTACCAAAAGGATCTATGACTATTTTAGAGGGTGAATCATTACTTAATGATGCCGCTGGTATCATATCTTTTAAAATAGCCGTAGCTGCTTTAATTACTGGTACATTTTCTGTAGTAAGTGCAGTCGAACAATTTTTAATTTCGTCCATTGGCGGATTTATTGTTGGACTGATTATCGGGGTAGCTTTCGTTAGAATGAGAGTGACGTTAACACGAAGAGGAATAGAAAATGTAAACATGTTTACATTTATTCAGTTGATTACACCATTTATAACTTATTTAGTTGCAGAAATGTTCCATGCTTCTGGTATTATAGCTGCAGTAGTAGCAGGGCTAGTACATGGATTTGAACGTGACCGTATCGCACAAGCACGTACAAGACTACAAATGAGTTATAACCACACATGGAATATATTAGGTTATGTATTAAATGGTTTTGTTTTCTCTATTTTAGGTTATTTAATCCCGGAAGTTGTCGGGCGCATTATTAAAAATGAACCACATAATCTGGCCTTTTTAATTGTAGTAACATTTTTAGTTGCACTAGCAATTTATTTATTTAGATTTTTATGGGTCCTTGTACTTTATCCTTATTTTTACTTACCAATCAGTCCCTTCCAAAAAATGATTACACATAATGAAGAGGACTCAATGACCTCAGAAGTACCTCCTAAGAGAGGGACTTACGCATTTATTATGTCAATTTGTGGTGTGCATGGGACCATCTCATTAGCCATCGCATTGACGTTGCCATACATGTTAGCAAACCACCATTCATTTTCATTCAGAGATGATTTATTATTTATCGCCTCAGGCATGGTTATTATTAGTTTAATAGTTGCGCAATTTATTGTGCCGCTCGTAACACCGGCAGCAGCTAAACCAAAACAAAAAGGCATGAATTATAAACAAGCACGTATTTATATTTTAGAAAAAGTGATAGATAGTTTAAATCAAATGTCGACGATTGAATCGAGCTTCAGATATGGCAGTGTAATCAAAGATTATCACGACAAGTTGGCATTCTTAAAATCTGTAGAAAATGAAGATGAAGATGCGAAAGAATTACAAAGACTGCAAAAAATCGCCTTTGACGCTGAGAATAACACGCTTAATAGTTTAGTTGAAAACGGCGATATTACAACGAGTGTGTTAGATAACTATATGCGGTACGCTGAACGTACACAAATCTATAAGCAAGCATCGCTTATTCAACGTTTAAAAGTAGAATTTCGTGCATTTATTTTAAAAAGACGAATTAAAACACGTATGAAAACAAATGCAGCTTCTTCATTATCTATTGTCGATAACCTTGTCGAAATTTCAAATGTAATGAGAACTGTGCATTATCGTGTCGTAAGCAGATTGAGTAAAGAAACAACGGAAGAAAATAAACTAGAAGTAGGTATGATTTGTGATGGTTACTTACTAAGAATTGAAAACTTAGCACCAAAAAACTTCTTTGATCAGAAGAATGAAACGTCAATTACTAAAGTGAAATTAACGGCGCTTAAAGAGCAAAGAAGATTATTAAATCAATTAGTAGATGATGAAGATATTAGTGAAGCGACAGCATTAAAAATCAGAGAATCAATCAATTACGACGAAATGGTACTCGTTGATAGTTTAACTTAATAGATATAATTAGAAGTTAGCACATAACCTCATTAAAAGTTAAATACAGAGGTTAAGTGCTAACTTTTTTTAAGAGAAAAAGCCATCAACAGGGGGAGGATTTCAACCTGTTGATGGCTTAAGGAGTTTATTTAAGGCTTTGAATACCACCATACCGTACTAATTGATGATTGCAGTATTAGGTGTTAAGTACGGTATGGGACTATTCACCTTACAAGGTAGAATAGCCTTAAACTATTGTTTATTGCATACTGCCGTGAATTGTGTCGATATTATATTTCATCATTTTGTAGTAGGAATCACCTTTACTACCTGGTTTACCAATTGAATCAGTGAAAATTTCACCGTAAATATCTTTTTTAGTTTCTTCGCTCAAACTTTCCATGATTTTACGATCAACACTTGTTTCAACTAGTAAATGTTTAACATTATTGTCTTTAACAAATTTGATTGCTTCTTTCATTTGTTCAGGTGTACCTTGCTTTTCAGTGTTGATTTCCCAAATATATCCAGGTTTAATTTCGTATTGTCGAGCAAAATATTTAAATGCACCTTCACTCGTAACTATTGTACGTTCTTTTTTAGGTATGTCTTTAAATTTACCATTACTTTCTTCATTTAAATCTTTAAGTTGAGTTAAGTATTCGTCACCCATTTTTTCAATATCATCTTTATGATTTTTTGTTTTGTTTAACAATGTTTCTTTGATAGTTTCTGTATACTTAATGCCATTGTCTAAACTCAACCAAGCATGTGGATCTAATTTGTCTTTATCACCTTTAGCACCTTCAAGATAGATAGGGTCTACTTTTTTGGATACTGCAACTACATCGTCATCCTTCATAGATTTTCCGGCTTGTTTTAAAGCTTTTTCAAACCATCCATTACCGGATTCTAAGTTCAAACCATTATATAGAACGACGTCAGCATCCGTAAGTGCCTTGATGTCTTTAGGTTTAACTTCATATTCATGTGGATCTTGACCAATGGGTACGATACTATGTAATTCGATTTTATCTCCCGCTACATTTTTGGCCATATCATAAATAATTGAGTTTGTTGCAACTACTTTTAATTTGTCGTCGCTCTTAGTAGCTGATGATGATTTTTTGTCATTGCCGCAAGCAGCTAAAAATAAGATGCACAGCATTAATATAGGAAGTAATTTTTTCATGTTGCAAGTCCTTTCTTATTTCGTATTTTTACAAAACTAAATATAAAGATATAGAGGATGAAGGCACATAGTACGATTGTAGCGCCGCTTGGTATATTATATATATAACTGAAATACATGCCTGTTATTGAACTAATGACACCGATAGTACTAGCAATTACCATCATTGAAGGTAAGCTTTTTGCGAGTAAATATGCAGCACTCGCGGGTGTAATTAATAACGCTACAACTAAAATAATGCCTACAGTTTGTATGCTTGCTATAGTTACCATTGAAAGCATAAGCATTACAAAATAATGAATTAAAGTGGTGTTGAGACCACTCATCTTACTGAAAGTATCATCAAATGTTGAAATCATTAGAGGTCTAAAGAAAATAATGATTAGTAACACAACTACAACACTAACCACAATGGTCGTCCAAAATGACGATGATGTAATAGATAGTATATTACCGAATAGTATATGGTATAAATCGGTTGTACTATGTATAAGACTGATAATGATGATACCTGATGACAGAAATGCAGTGAAACTTATTCCTATCGCTGCATCAGGTTTAGTTTTACTACCTGTAGTAATAAAACCAATAAGGACACTTGCTATCATGCCAGTGATTAAAGCGCCTATATAAAGAGGGATGCCAAAAACAAATGATAATGCCACACCTGGCAAAACGGCATGACTCATGGCGTCACTCATTAGTGCTAAACCTCTTAATACAATTAAGCTACCTACTGTTCCGCAAACAATACCTACTACAATGGCAATAATCAGTGCACGATTTAAGAATTGATAACTAATTAAGTGTTGGAAAAATTCTGTCATGTAACCACCTCAGTCTTCATATGCTTTGAAGTAACTTTAGTTTGATGATTTAAAAACGCATTATTTAAATTATCAGGTTGCATCGCAATGTGACTAGGGCCAAAATAGCGAATATTACGGTTAAGTAAGATGATACGATCGAAATACTCACTGGCTTTGGACAAATCATGATGAACAATCAAAATAAGTTTATTGTTAGCTTTTAATTGGTTTATAAGCTTTATGATGAGTTGCTCACTATGAAAATCTATACCAACGAAAGGTTCATCTAATAAATAAAGTTCGCTATCATTCATTAAAGCACGAGCAACCAAAACACGTTGCAATTGACCACCACTTAACTGTGAAATTTGGCGTGATCTTAAATCTTGCAACTCTAACATGTCGAACAGTTGATTTAATCGCTTCTTGCTCTTTTTATCTACCATTTTAAACCAGCCTATATTTTTATAAGCGCCAGAAATGACGACATCTGCTACACTGATAGGAAAATCTAGATCAATATTAGCTTTTTGGGGTATGTAAGTGATGTGTTTGAAAGATGAGGTAAGTGGTTTATGTAATAATAATTTATCTCCTGTAGCTTTAAATTCGCCGATAAGAGATTTTAGTAACGAACTTTTACCTGCACCATTCGGCCCCATTATGCCTATTATTTCTCCAGTAACAGGGATCGACAAATTGATGTCCTCTAGAACATGTTTATTGTCAATATGTAGGTTTAAGTTGTTTATTTCTAACATGTTTCACCTTCTTTAATAAAAAATTTAGGCTAACCTAATTAAATTTATAATATACTATGAACTTTTAGCGTGTCAAGAAATTTCGTGATACAATATAGACACTGATTATGAGGAGTGAAAATATGCTGACAGAAGAAAAAGAGGACTATTTGAAGGCGATATTGACACATGAAGGCGACGCAACATTCGTTTCAAATAAAAAATTATCTCAATATCTTAATATAAAGCCACCTTCAGTTAGTGAAATGATAAATAGATTAGAGAAATCAAACTACGTTGAAACAAAACCTTATAAAGGTGTTATGTTATCTGAAGAAGGTTTGTCATACACGTTAGATATTATTAAACGTCATCGTTTAATAGAATTATTTTTAATACAAATATTAGAATACAATTGGGAAGAAGTGCATCAAGAAGCTGAAGTGTTAGAACACCGTGTGTCACATTTATTCGTTGAACGACTAGATAAATTGTTGAACTACCCAACGACTTGTCCTCATGGCGGAATTATTCCAAGAGACAATCAGTATAAGGAAATCTATACTGATAATTTGTTATCTTTTGAAGCGGGGGATATCGTAAATATTAAAAGAGTAAGAGATCGAACGGAATTACTTATCTATCTTTCAAGTAAAGAAATTTCAATTGGTGATGAAGTTGAAATTATTAATAAAGATGAAACCAATAAGGTAGTTATGGTTCAGAAAGATGGTAATATTACAATTTTGAGTTATGATAATGCAGAACATATTTATGCTGAAAAATAATGTTGTATGTTAAGGAAATATTTAGCAACATAGCTGTTAGCATATAAATAAAATGTAACTTCTTATAAAAAAGCATTCAAACAGTGATTAAATACTGTTTGAATGCTTTTTACAATGAAAATTGTAGCTATTAAATAAAAATATTTGCTAATTTATATAAAGTGAATAGGTTGATAATAATCCATAATAGACTAAAAAATAGCGTCGGAATATTTGTCAGTTCTTTTAATGCCGAGCCATCCCATTCAGTTAGTTGTTTACTAAATGTTAGTTTGAAAATGGTCCATGAAGATTGTAAGACTTCACCGAATAAAACACCTAAGATGAAATGGTAGCAACTTGCAATGATATACATCATTATCAGTTGATTGTCGCTAGTAATTAAAAAATATAATAGCGTACCTAAAACGATAACAATAATAATAGGCAATAGTTTACGTGATGTGAGTACCACAAAGTAACAAAATATTAATAGATATAAAGTTATAAACAGACTAGGGTATTGCCACTGAATTGCTAAAAAGCCTAGGTACAACATAGCAGGTGGCATCACATAGCCCCCGAAAGTCGTAATAACTTGTCCTAATCGTCCTTTTGATTGTGTTATTGCATAGCCTTGTTGTGATGTGTGCATGCGTTCTGTAGGCGAAGCAACGATGACAAAATCTTTCGCCTTACCGCCACTGATTTTGTTAAATATAATATGACCAAATTCATGTGTTAAAACAGGGATATAATTAAAATATATATCTAATATTCGATTGATAGGTTTATGTCTATATTGATGAATAATGACATATAGGAAACCAATAAGAATAACCCATATTATATGTAATTGTATTGTTGAACTTAAAAATGCATTTATTTTCTCCATAGTGGAACCTCATTATAAGTGTTTAAAAATTAACCATTGATTATCATTATATAATAAATAATGGTCAATTACATTTAGACTTTGGACCTATGATAATTGTGCAAATAACTCGTATTATTATGTTAAATTATAATGTGTTAAAATTACTATAAACTTTTTAATTAGTATTAGATTGGAGCCAACTAAAATGGTGGAAAACAAACATAATCAAAAAATTAATGTCTTATCTGTCTATTTTGACAATGTCACACTAGTGGATATGAGACTCAATGTAAAAAATTATTTTGAACAGCAACAGCAGCAAAGTTTATTTATCGTAACTGCGAATCCTGAAATCGTTGATTATGCATCAAATAATAAAGGGTATCGTGATCTAATTAATAGCGCAGATTATGTTATTGCAGACGGAACAGGCGTAGTTAAAGCCTCTAGACTGCTAAAGACACCATTAAGTGAGCGAGTTCCAGGCATAGAGTTGATGGAAGAATGTTTAAAACTTGCTCATACAAATAAACAACGTGTGTTTCTATTAGGTTCAAAAGATGAAGTCGTGTCGCAAGCACGTAACAACCTAAGTGCTAAGTATCCTAATATTACATTTGCGCATCACCACGGCTATATTGATTTAGATGATAATAATGTATTAGCCTCAATAAAAGACTTCGATCCAGACTATGTCTTTGTAGCGATGGGATATCCTAAACAAGAGCAATGGATTAACAAGTATGGCAACCAATTTAAACATACTGTCCTAATGGGAGTAGGTGGCTCATTAGAAGTATTCGGCGGAGTCAAAAAAAGAGCGCCTAAATTAATACGTAAATTAAATTTAGAATGGGTTTATCGTGTCGTCATCGATTGGAAACGACTGGGTAGAACTAAAAGTATTCCAATATTTTTATACAAAGTGTGGAAACAAATGAGATCAAAATAACGCAACTATAGAGAATGAAGAAAGTGGGTACCTTAAAGTGAAATCGGTATATATAGTGTTAAAAGAACATATTAAAAATATATATTTAATAAAAAGGTTGGCTGATTTCCAATTAAGAATATCAAACCATAGTAACTATTTAGGACTAGGTTGGGAATTAATTAATCCAGCATTCCAAATTTTAATTTATTGGTTTGTTTTTGGGCTAGGTGTGAGACAAAATAGTTCTGTGGAAGGTGTTCCATTTATATTTTGGTTGCTAGTCGGTATAAGTATGTGGTTTTTCGTGAACCAAGGTGTTTTAGATGGTACAAAGGCTATAACTACTAAATATCGGCAAGTTTCAAAAATGAATTTTCCTTTGTCTATTTTGCCTAGCTATACCGTGTTCAGCAAATTTTATGCCCATATTCTATTATTAGTTGTCGTGATGGTTATTTGCTTAACAGGCGGTTATCATCCAACTATTTATACTTTACAATTACTAATATATATTCCCTATGCTTTAATTTTGACGATGTCAATTGCGCTATTAACTTCAACATTGAGTTTAATAATTAGAGATTTACAAATGGCTATGCAGGCATTCATGCGCATTATCTTTTTCGTTTCTTCCATTTTATATCCTGCTAACTCAGCAGTTGTATTATTCGTAATGAAATTGAATCCTATATATTTTCTAGCGGAGTCATATAGAGCAGCCATATTACATCATGAATGGTATTTTATTACCCATTGGCATCTAGCAGTTTATAACATTGTACTAGTGCTTATAATATTTATTGTAGGTGCTATATTACATATGCGTTATAGAGATACATTCGATGATTATATGTAAATAAAAAAGCAAGTTACTAATTATTAGTAACTTGCTTTTTTAATTATTTAACCACGAAACGTGAACTGTCTAAATCTGTTCTAAATTGTTTTTGTTCTTTAGCAGAACGTTTTTTAAAGTCGTTTAAAAACTTTTCGTATTGAGGTAAGACATCGTCTAATTCGCCAAAGTCTTTTAATTTTCCGCCCTCAATCCATGCTATCTTAGTACAAAAGTCTTTAACTTGTTTCATATTATGGCTTACAAAGAAAATCGTTTTTTTCTGTTCTTTATATTCATATATTTTGTCTAAACATTTTTGAGCAAAAGTTTGGTCACCTACGGATAAAGCTTCGTCAATAACTAAAATATCAGGATTTGTCGTAATGTTAATTGAAAATCCTAATTTAGCACGCATACCACTTGAATATTTTTTAACTGGTTGATAAATGAATTCACCAAGTTCACTAAATTCAACAATTTGTGGTGTATATTCTTTTATTTCTTTTTTATTGAAGCCCATACAGAGCATTTTGAATTCGATATTCTCCATGCCAGTTAATTGACCATTTAAACCTGCATTAATTGCAATAACACTAACTTCCCCTTTACGAGAAATGTTACCGGCGCTTGGTGCAAGTGAACCACCGATCATGTTACTAAGCGTAGATTTGCCTGAGCCGTTAATGCCCACTAAGCCTATAACATCACCTTCATGTGCGGTTAATGATAAATCGTTTAACGCGTAAAAAGTTTTATTTTTATGGAATGGTACTAAAACATCTTTAATACGTTCTTTATTATTGCGATAAATACGGTATTCTTTCGATACGTGTTCAATGTTTACCGATACAGTCATAATTTTACCTTCCTTATTTCCAATTACCTTGAATTATATTATATATTAAATGAGTTGTTAATTTTATTAACCTATTGTAAAGTAGGTGAGTACGATGAATACAAATATGAGTTTCAATTGTTAAATTTTACTGAATTTGTATGGTTAAATCAACTTTAAAGATAGTAAATATTGTAAATTACAATTAAATATATGGTTTGAATATTCGAAAATCATTATAACATTAAGTTATGAATTAAGTTAAATTTTGTTTTATTATATAGTAAGTTTACATCCTTTTCTAAAATAATGTATAATCGATTATTGTGCAAACAATGTAACTAATAGCTTATAATTTTGATAAGAAAAAGAGTAAATCGTTTGAAAGCGTGGTTTATATAGATGAATGCAGTATGGTTAGTTTTTAAAGAGCATTTTAAAAATTTCTATTTAATAAAAAGGTTGGCAGAATTCCAATTAAGATTATCAAACCATAGTAATTATTTAGGCATGGCATGGGAACTTTTAAATCCAGGCTTGCAAATAGCAGTTTATTGGTTTGTTTTTGGATTAGGAATGAGAAGTAATGCACCCCATGATGGCGTTCCTTTTATCTACTGGTTAATCGTAGGTATTAGTATGTGGTTCTTTGTGAACCAAGGCGTACTAGAGGGTACAAAGGCAATTGCTAGTAAGTATAATCATGTGGCGAAAATGAATTTTCCGTTGTCGATTATTCCTACATATATTGTATTTAGTAGGTTTTATGGTCATATTGGATTATTAGCAATCGTGATGGTTATTTGTTATTTTGCAGGGTATCATCCTTCAATTTATACAGTGCAGTTGTTATTATACGTACCATATGCATTTATTTTAACGGCAGCAATATCGTTAGTGACGTCAACATTAGGTGTACTGATCCGTGATACGCAAATGGCGATGCAAGCGTTTATGAGAATTGTATTCTTTGTGTCATCTATCCTAATCGTACCACCTAAAGGTATCGTAACAGACGTGATGCAACTTAACCCTGTTTACTTTTTAGCAGAGAGTTATAGAGCTGCAATTTTATATAAAGACTGGTATTTTATCAGTCATTGGGAATTAGCAGTGTATAACATTGCTATTGTAATCGTCTTATTCATAGTTGGATCAATTTTACATGTGAAATATAGAGATCATTTTGCCGACTTTATGTAATGAACAGATAAATACAACTTTTGTAATCCTTTAGTCTGAATAATTTAGGGCTAAAGGATTTTTTCTATAAATTTATAGTTAAGATAGATATAATAAAGGCAAGATATATAAGTGGTGGTGGAGCAAATGAGACAAGTAATAAAAAAGATATATATGCTAATCGTTGGTATATTAAATATTATCTTTGCTAAAAATAAAATCAACAACAATAACATCGTTATAATGATAACATTTTCTGAAGATGTGATGCCGATTATCAAGTCTTTAATGAACAAAAATTATAATATAACTGTGATTGCTAAACCAGAACTCAGCGAAACAGTTAAAACATTTGAACAGGTAAGTTTTATACCTGCGGGTAATAAACAAATATTTAAACATATTCGTGCGCTAAGTAGTGCCAAAGTTATTGTTATAGACACGTATTATTTAATGTTAGGTGGCTATAAAAAGAAACGTCAACAAACGATTATCCAAACTTGGCATGCGGCAGGTGCGTTGAAAAATTTTGGATTAACAGATCATCAAGTAGATTTATCCAATACTACGCAAGTTAAACAATATCGTCGTGTATATCAAGCGACGGATTACTATTTAGTAGGCGGGGAACCAATGGCACAATGCTTCAAGCAATCTTTTGAAGCACGTGATAATCAAATTTTACCGACGGGTTTACCTAGGCTTAGTGCTTATAATGAAATGGATATAAAACAACAACAGCAACAACTTAAAAGTGAGCATCATATAGAAGGTAAGGTAGCCGTTTATTTACCAACTTACAGAGAGAAACAAAAGGCGAATAGACACATTAATAAAGAAAAATTTGAACAACAACTTACGGATTATACGCTTTTAAACAAACTACATCCAGCAGTAGCAAGTGATTCACAGACAACTTTAGATATTCAATCGCTTATGATTATGGCAGATATAATTATTACGGATTATAGTTCTTTAGCGATTGAAGCAAGTTTATTAAATAAACCAGCAATCTTTTATGTCTATGATGAAGATGATTACGATATGGATAGAGGGTTGAATCAGTTTTATAAAGATATACCCAATACGTATAAAGCATTTAGCGAGGATGAATTAATTAAACTTATACAAAAAGGTGGTACACAATTTCAGCCTTTATTTAAGGAATGGCATCAATTTAATACTCAGCATAGTACGGAAGACGTCATTCATTTTATTGAAGAGGAGACTAAAAAATGAAAATAGCCTTCATTATTCCAGTTTTTAATGCAGAACAAACGATACGTAGAGCTGTATCATCTATTGATACAAAACACGACTATGAAATTATTTGTGTTAACGACGGCTCTACTGATAATACGCAAGCGGTACTAGAACAATTAGCAAAAGAATATAAAAATATAACAATCATAAAACAAGAGAATAAAGGTGCAGCCGCAAGCCGTAACAATGGATTAGCACATATAACGAGTGATGTGTTTATGTTTTTAGATGCTGATGATCAATTTTTACCTAGTCGAATTGATTATATGGCTGATTATTATATTAAAGATGAAGCGGTCGATATTGTGGTAGGGCAAATTGGCAGAGGAAAAGATGGAGAGTGGCAACATATCCCTACGCATAAGGGACTTAATAAATTTGACAAAGTAAATCTAGCCCAGTGTCCAGAAGTATTACAATCGATCGGACCTGGAGCTAAAATGTTTAACGCCAAATTTGCTGATTTACGTTTTGACGAGGATGTAGTGTTTTGCGAAGAACATACCTTTATCGCTAAAGCTTATAAAAAAGCGAGTGATATTCAATTATTGCCTAATATTGTCTATGCATATAATGAAGTGGAAGGATCAGTTACTGAACAACGTGCAGAACACTTTTTAGCGTATATGGCAGATGCTTTAAAAGTAAGAGAACGTGTGATGGAAGAATTATTATTAGAACACGTAAGACGCTATTACAGTTACCGTATGGATGAACTCATAGTTAGCTATTTGATACAAGCATACGTGACATCAAATAATCAGATTACTGAAGCTTTAATTAATAGTGTAACGACGTACATTAAAGCAATGCAAAGTACTGATTATGAAGGTGAATCTTTATTTAGAATTGTAAAGGTTGTCGAACAAGGGTGTAGCGGTTGGACTAAAGCGTTATATGAAGAATGGCGAAAAACGCTACATTATGTGGGTATAGGTCGTCCAAATTACTATCGTTTTAAAGTCGAGATATTGCCACACAAAGCCAAGTTTAGAGGCAAGTTGAAACTAAAGAAAATATTAAAAAGATAAAAAAATATACTTTTAATCAATTAGTATTAATAAAAAGTATATGCTATAATTTATTTTAATATGGCTAGACATATAATAACTGTAGGGAGTATTTATAATGAAAAGAGTAATTACTTATGGTACTTATGATTTATTACATTACGGGCATATAGAATTATTAAGAAGAGCTCGTGAAATGGGTGATTATCTAATTGTTGCATTGTCTTCAGATGAATTCAATCGTATCAAAGATAAGAAATCATATTATAATTTTGAACAAAGAAAAGTAATGCTTGAAGCGATACGTTATGTAGATCTCGTAATTGCTGAAGAAGGCTGGGGTCAAAAAGAAAAAGACGTTGAACGCTTCGAAGTGGATACTTTCGTGATGGGTCACGATTGGGAAGGCGAATTTGACTTCCTAAAAGATAAATGTGATGTCGTTTATCTTAAACGAACAGAAGGTATTTCAACTACTCAAATTAAAAAAGAATTATACGGTGAGGACGCTAACTAAAGTAGGGTTTGAACGTTAATTCTAAGATAAAAAGCCATTCATTGACATAATCAATGAATGGCTTTTTTATATCAAAAAATAGTTTATACGTGGCTTATATCATGCTTCGTCATTTAGAGTCTTTTTTATATGAATCGCTAATTAAAAAAGCAATTTCTATGTTATTTCAATAGAAATTGCTTTTAAGGTATACGACTAATTATTTTTTTGTTTTACGTCTAATAAAATCGATTAATAAGTAGATTAATATTGCGCAAGCAGCAATAATTAGCACTAGTCCTAATAATGTTAATACAGGGTGATCATCCCATGTCGTTTTAACGATTGTTGTAGCTTGGTGTAACAATGGTTTTTTCACTTTAACAGAAGGTGGTCCATATTTATCTGAGATGAATTGACGATCATAGTCTATGTGAACTTTTTTATCTTTAATTACGAATTTATAATCTTTTTTCGTAGCATTTTTAGGTAATACATCATACAAATCTTTTTCTACAAAGTATTTGTGGCCATTGATTTTGTGTTCACCTTTGCTCAAGATTTTTTCGTATTTATATTGGTCGAATGATTTGTTTATCATAGCGTTACCCATCATGTTACGTTGTTTTTCGCCACCAAGTTTATTGTAGTTACCCGCGCCCATGATAGTTTGTGTTATTCTGAAACCATTTCTTTTTGTAGTAATCGTATGGTTGTAATTGGCTAAATCACTTGATCCTGTTTTTAAACCATCAGTACCTTTTAAGCTCATATCGGCACCTTCTAATGAATGGTTATATGTGTAATATGTAACGCCATGTTGTGTCGGAGCAATTTTTTTAGTGAAATCAAGTATAGACGGTGTATCTTGAACTACGCGTTGAGATAATATTTCAAAATCTCTTGTTGTAGACATCGTACTATCTTCATTTTTATAACGTTTTGGTACAAAGTCTTTAAGTTGTTTATTTTCTGCACCAGTTGGATTTACGAAGTGCGTATGATTCATACCGATTTCTTTAGCTTTTTTGTTCATTAAATCTGTAAAATCTGAAGTGTTGCCAGAAACCTTGTCGGCTAATATTAATGCTGCCGCATTACTAGATGCAGAAACGGTAATTTGTAGTAACTCTTTAATAGTATAAGTTTCACCAGGATA
This sequence comes from Staphylococcus lloydii, assembly GCF_015775975.1. Taxonomy (NCBI): domain Bacteria; kingdom Bacillati; phylum Bacillota; class Bacilli; order Caryophanales; family Staphylococcaceae; genus Staphylococcus; species Staphylococcus lloydii. The sequence continues at coordinate 2,135,555 of NZ_CP064056.1, read as the reverse complement.
TAACTTCGTGTTACTCAGTTCAGGTAACGTCGACATTCTATAATGATCTTTAGTGATTTTAACTTTATCATTTAATGACAACTTACCTTTTTTAATATCTAACAATGTTAAATACATTGTCATCTGTTTAGCCATAGAAGCTGTATACCATTTTTTGTCAATATTATATTGGTATAATATTTGACCTGTTTGCGAAATGTTCGCAGCCCCTGTAGGCTGATAGGCATCAGATACATTGTAACCATATTGATTAGCAATACTTGTCGGCGTTTCACTTTCGGCATTAGCGAATGGTGATGATATTGTTGATATAAAGAATAACATTACCATTATTAGAATTAACTTTCTCATAAATTACAAACCCTCTTAATATATTCTCTTTTTTTACAATAGAAGTATTTTAGCATACTGGGTAAAATTAATAAACGAATATAGGTAATTGAAGGCAACAAAGTTTAATACATAAATATTGGTAACAATATATAATATTTTCCAAATAAAAAATGTTATCATAGTGTTGAGTGGATTTAACTATTAAAGTCCTAACATAAAATTACTAATAGAAAAAGAGGTACACATCACTATGCAAGCTAATCCATTATTCTATTTATTTAAGAAGATTAATTGGCCAACCTTATTAATTATTGTCGCTGTTATTATTTCTTCTTTAGGTAGTATTACAGGTTTGATTGTTCCTGCATTTACAGGAAAATTGGTTGATAATTTTTCATTTGAAAGCATGAATTGGAATTTTATCATACTCTTTATAGGAGTATTTTTACTTAATGCAATATTAAGCGGCATAGGTCTGTATTTATTAAGTAAAATTGGAGAAAAAATAATTTATGCTATACGTTCGCTATTGTGGCAACACATTATACATTTGAAAATGCCATTTTTTGACCAAAATGAAAGTGGTCAGCTAATGAGCCGTTTAACGGATGATACAAAAGTCATAAATGAATTTATTTCACAAAAGTTACCAAATCTATTGCCTTCTGCCATTACGATTATCGGCTCTTTTATTATGTTATTTATCATGGATTGGAAGATGACATTATTAACTTTTATAACAATACCAATATTTGTCATTATCATGATTCCATTAGGTAAAGTAATGCAAAATGTGTCGAAGAAAACGCAGGCGGAAATAGCTAATTTTAGTGGATTATTAGGACGTGTCCTAACAGAAATGAGATTAGTTAAAGTTTCAAACACGGAAAATGCCGAATTAGATAACGCGCATCGTAATTTGAACCGTATTTATGGTTTAGGTTTGAAACAAGCGAAAATCACTGCCATCATTCAGCCATTGTCAGGATTAATTATGTTATTAACGATTGCTATCATTTTAGGCTTCGGCGCTTTACGTATTTCCTCTGGAGCAATATCTGCAGGTACATTAATTGCAATGATATTTTATGTTGTGCAACTGTCTTCACCACTTGTTAATTTATCTACGTTAGTGACTGATTATAAAAAAGCAGTTGGTGCCAGTGCGAGGATACATGAAATTATGCAAGAACCGCTAGAAGTTATGGAAGATTCAACTGTAAATATCATTCAAGGAAGCACATTACATTTTAATCATGTTGATTTTAAATATGATGTTAAACCAATTTTAAATGATGTGAATTTTGAAATCCCCGCTGGGAAGGTTACTGCTTTCGTAGGACCTTCAGGTTCAGGTAAGAGTACAATCTTCAATATTATTGAACGTATGTACGACATAGATGCAGGTTCCGTTACATATGGCAATGCTTCTATATACGATATGCCACTTGCTGAATGGCGGAATAAAATAGGATATGTTATGCAATCTAATGCGATGATGAATGGTACGATTAAAGATAATATGCTGTATGGTATTAACCGTGAAGTTTCAGATGAGGAATTAGTACAATATGCCAAGTTAGCCAATTGTGATGACTTTATTATGAATTTAGAACAAGGCTATGACACATTGGTTGGAGAACGAGGCGTGAAACTATCAGGTGGACAACGACAAAGAATAGATATTGCACGTAGTTTTGTTAAAAATCCAGATATCTTATTATTAGATGAAGCAACTGCGAACTTGGATAGTGAAAGTGAACGCAAAATTCAAGAAGCATTAGAAGAATTGATGATAAATAGAACGACAGTAGTTATTGCTCATCGACTATCAACAATAAGAAAGGCAGACCAAATTGTCTTTATAGATCAAGGGCGCGTCACGGGTATAGGAAGCCACGAATCATTAATTCAATCACATGAAAAATACCAGCAATTTGTTACGACACAAAATTTAAATAATAATTAAAACAAAAGCAATCCATTTCAAAGGAATGGTAATTATATAAAATTTATTTTATAACGAGTATTCCCATGCTATAATTAACTTGCTATCAAAGATGACCATTTGAATGAAGAAAAGCGTTTAATGTAGCGTTTGTAAGCGAATACATATAACGACGAACAATGACTTGTTTGTAGGTGCTTTAGAAAGAGGGTCATCTGTTTTGCATAATTATATTGTAATAGTAAGTTAGTAAATTTTTTGGGAGTTTAATAACTAAAAAAGATAGATGGAATGGAGGGGGTTTAATGTTTTTAATTATTAACATAATTGGATTGCTAGTATTTTTAGCAATTGCAGTTCTTTTTTCTAGAAATCGCAAAGACATTCAATGGAAATCAATTATCATTTTAGTTATCGTGAATGTTATTTTGGCATGGTTCTTTATTTATTTCCCATGGGGGAAAGCGGCAGTACATGCACTCGCTGACGGTATTGCATGGGTGATACAATCGGCACATGCCGGAACAGGCTTTGCGTTTGCAAGCTGGGTTAATCAAAAAAATATGGATATGGCAGTAAGTGCGTTGTTCCCTATTTTATTAATTGTGCCATTGTTTGATATTTTAATGTATTTCAATATTCTTCCACGTGTCATTGGTGGTATTGGTTGGGTATTAGCGAAAATTACTAGACAACCTAAATTTGAATCATTCTTCGGTATTGAAATGATGTTCTTAGGTAATACTGAAGCTTTAGCAGTTTCAAGTGAACAATTAAAAAGAATGAACGAAGCGCGAGTACTTACTGTAGCAATGATGTCTATGAGTTCAGTATCTGGGGCAATTGTAGGCGCGTATGTTGCTATGGTACCAGGGGATTTGGTGTTGACGGCTATACCGTTAAATATTATTAATGCGATTATAGTATCGGCTATTTTAAACCCAGTACGTGTTGAAGAACAAAATGACGTGATTTACAGCATTAAAAATAATGAAATTGAAAAACAACCATTTTTCTCTTTCTTAGGTGATTCTGTTTTAAATGCCGGTAAGTTAATTTTAATCATTGTAGCATTCGTTATTAGTTTTGTAGCATTGTCAGACTTGCTTGATCGATTAATCAACGCGTTAACGGGTGTTATTGGAACTTGGGTAGGAATAAAAGGTAGTTTTGGACTAGATCAAATTTTAGGTGTATTTATGTATCCATTCGCTTTATTATTAGGTCTACCTTGGGACGAAGCTTGGATAGTAGCACAACAGATGGCTAAGAAAATTGTAACCAATGAATTTGTCGTCATGGGACAAATTAAAGATGTTATTAGTACATACTCACCACATAGACGTGCAGTACTTACGACATTCTTAATTTCATTTGCTAACTTCTCAACAATTGGTATGATCGTAGGTACTTTAAAAGGTATCGTCGATAAAAAGACATCAGATTTCGTTTCTGAATATGTACCAATGTTATTATTAGCTGGTATCTTAGTATCACTAATGACTGCCGGATTTGTAGGATTATTCGCTTGGTAAGCGATATAAAATTTAAGTATTTAACAAGCAAAAGCTCGCCGTAAACATAGTTTTATGGCGAGCTTTTTAGCTTAGTATTAAAAAACAGCAAAAAGAAAAGCCAAGTAATCGTGACTTGGCTTTTACGGGAAATGAATTAAATGTATGTTAAAAGCAAGGACTAGGTACTTATAACATACTTCGAGCAAAAATTTGTTTTTGTTTGTTACTATAAACAACACAAAGGAGATGGCTTCTTATTGGGCTTCAATAAGAAGATAAATAATATTATAGCAAGGTATAAATCATAAGTAAATAGAAAATTCAGAATTTTTTAAATTATAAGTGTTTTATAGTGTTATTTAGTGCTGTTGAGGTATTTAGTTTAATTTGCTACTATTTTATTAATTGGACTATGAATTCGGGAGGATGGAAAATGTGAACAAGACTTTAAGAGATATTGCTTTAGTTGTCATAGGATCATTTATCTTTGCAGCAGGTGTAAATACATTTATTATTTCGGCAAATCTTGGTGAGGGCGGTGTAACAGGTTTAGCTATTGTACTATATTATGGCTTCCATATATCACCAGGTATTACAAACTTTGTACTTAATGCTGTTTTAATAGGTTTGGGTTATAAGTTTTTAAGTAAACGTAGCATGTATCTTACTATTTTAGCTACTGTATTAATTTCAGTGTTCTTATCACTGACACAAACTTGGCGTGTCGAAACTGATAATATATTAGTAAATGCCATATTTGGCGGAACTTGTGTTGGTATAGGTATTGGTGTCATTGTTCTCGCAGGAGGTACAACTGCAGGTACAACGATTCTGGCTAAAATAGCGGCTAAATATTTAGATGTGAGTACGCCATATGCATTATTATTCTTTGATTTACTTGTGGTATTAATTTCACTAACTCAAATTAAATTATCAAGTGCATTAGTGACAGTTATTTCATTATATATTGGAACAAAAGTAATGGAATTTGTAATTGAAGGTTTAAATACGAAAAAAGCAATGACAATTATTTCCAGTCATCCCGATGAAGTGGCAAAAGTTATCGACGAGAAGGTCGGCAGAGGATTAACGATTTTAAATGGTAGAGGTTATTTTTCAAAACAGGAAAAAGATGTCTTATACGTCGTAATTTCTAAAACGCAAGTTACTAGAGCGAAACGTTTAATTCGACAAATAGATGAAAATGCCTTTCTCGTAATACATGATGTACGTGATGTTTATGGCAATGGATTTTTAGTTGATGAACATTAAATTAGAGGGTTAAGGATTACGTCAATATAAGTAATTGACGTAATCCTTTTTTGTTTGAATTTAAAAAGGTCCAATAAAATTATTGCTGTTCTGTAATAGTCAATGGGTATAAAAGATGATATAATATTTACCGTGATAATGATTATCATTTGCTACGAATTAATTAAAACTTACGAATTTAGATTTTATTATAATGATTATTAATATAGTATTACCAAGTTTTTTATGCTTATTATTTAGGAAGAAGGGTATGTATGACACGTTTAAGTGGAAATCAAGTTACCATTAGTTACGGCGATAACGTTATTGTCGATAATCTAGATGTTACAATACCGGATGGCCAAATCACTTCTATTATTGGACCAAATGGTTGTGGGAAATCAACGTTACTTAAAGCATTATCAAGACTATTATCAATTTCCAATGGGGATATTATTTTAGATGGTAAAAGCATTCATTCTCAATCTACGAAAGATATTGCCAAAAAGATTGCTATTTTACCTCAATCGCCAGAAGTTGCAGATGGATTAACAGTAGGGGAGCTTGTGTCGTATGGTCGTTTCCCTCATCAAAAAGGATTCGGGCGTCTTTCTGCAGAAGATAAAAAGGAAATAGATTGGGCTTTAAATGTTACAGGCACTTATGACTTTAAAGATCGCTCAATTAATGACTTAAGTGGTGGTCAAAGACAACGTGTTTGGATAGCTATGGCATTAGCGCAAAGAACAGACATTATTTTCTTAGATGAGCCGACTACTTACTTAGACATTTCACATCAATTAGAAATATTAGAACTTATTACACAGTTGAATCAAGAACAAGGTTGCACGATTGTAATGGTGTTACATGATATCAACCAAGCGGTACGTTTTTCAGACCACCTTATTACTATGAAAAATGGGGACATTGTTGCTGATGGCTCAACAGAAAATGTCTTAACTAAAGACATTTTAGAGAAAGTATTTAACATTGATGTAGAGATTAGTGAAGATCCACGCACAGGTAAACCAATGCTAGTCACATATGATTTATGTCGTCGTAGCTATTCACAAGTATAGGGGTATAATCATGACTACACAGAATAGAAAAAAATATAGTTTTACGACAACTTTCGGCATTGCCGTAATATTGTTAGTGGTTATGTTATTTGTATCCATTTTATTAGGTGACGCAAAAATAAATATCGGAACCATTATTCAAGCAGTATTCAATTATGATTCGAGCAATCAACAACATAATATTATTAGTGAAATTCGTATTCCGAGAGACGTTGGAGCCATTTTAGTAGGCATGGCATTGGCTACTGCTGGTGCAGTTATTCAAGGCGTTACGAAGAATGGCTTGGCAGACCCTAGTTTAATTGGTTTAAACTCTGGTGCATCATTCATGTTGGCACTAACTTATGCAACACTACCTAAAGCACCATTCTTATTATTAATGGTTGCAGGGTTTGTAGGTGCATTGCTCGGTGGCTTCATCGTGTTAATGATTGGTCGTTCTCGTAGCGATGGTTTTAACCCGATGCGCATCATTTTAGCTGGCGCTGCAGTAAGCGCTTTATTAACAGCGTTAAGTCAGGGCATTGCGTTAATGTTTAGATTAAACCAAAGTCTAACATTTTGGAGCGCTGGCGGTGTTTCAGGTACGACTTGGCCCCAACTAATTTGGGCTGCACCATTTATATTAGTCGCACTCATCATACTTATTTCAATTAGTAAACAATTAACTATTTTGAATTTGGGTGAAACATTGGCTAAAGGATTAGGGCAAAATGTAACGGCAATTCGTGGTACTACTTTAGTAATTTCTATGGTTTTAGCCGGTATAGCAGTTGCGATGGTAGGACAAATTGCTTTTGTCGGTTTAATGGTACCTCACATAGTACGTTATATTGTTGGAACAGATTATGCGCGTGTGATTCCGTTAACGGCAGTGCTTGGTGGGTTGCTTGTTTTAGTTGCCGATACTTTAGCTAGAATGCTTGGCGAAGCGCCTGTCGGTGCAATTATCTCGTTCATCGGTGTGCCTTACTTTTTATATTTAGTTAAAAAAGGAGGGCGCTTCTCATGATTAACCCTAAACTAAGACATAAACAATGGTTAACAATGATTATATTATTAGTATTGCTATTGTTGGCATGTGCTTGGAGTATGACTTCAGGTGAATATAAAATGTCGATGGGTGATTTTTTCAAAACTTTATTAGGGCAAGGTAACTATACAGACACCTTAATTTTAATAGATTTTAGATTACCGAGAATGCTTATTACAATATTAGCTGGTATTGCATTAGCAATTAGTGGTGCGGTGATACAAAGTGTTACACGTAATCCATTGGCTGAACCAGGTATTTTAGGTATCAACGCAGGTAGTGGTTTTGCTATCGCCTTGTTTATTGTTATTGGTCAAGTTAATGCCGATAATTTTGTCTATGTATTACCCATTATTAGTATGATTGGTGGTGTCGGTACAGCATTATTAATCTTTTCTTTCAGTTATAACAAGGGTGAAGGTATTACGCCTGCGAGTATGGTACTTATTGGTGTCGGTCTTGCAACTGCACTGAGTGGTGGTTCACTAACGTTAATGTCTAAATTTGATCAAGATCAATCAGAATTTATCGCTTCATGGTTAGCTGGTAACATATGGGGTGACGAATGGACGTTTGTTATCACATTTGTGCCGTGGTTAGTTATAATTATTCCATTCTTATTAATGAAAGCTAATGTACTAAATTTATTAAATGTACATGAGCATATAGCGCAAGGTGTCGGTGTTAAAGTAAGTAGAGAACGTATTGTACTATTAATATTAGCAGTCATATTATCTTCCGCTGCAGTATCTGTAGCTGGTGCAATCGGCTTTATTGGTTTGATGGGACCACATATTGCTAAATCCATTGTTGGTCCACGTCATCAATTATTTTTACCGATATCTATTGTTCTCGGTGCATTATTATTAGTGGTCTCAGATACTATAGGACAAGTGATACTGCAACCGAGTGGCGTACCAGCGGGGATTATTGTTGCAATTATTGGTGCACCTTACTTCCTATACTTAATGTACAAATCGAAAACAGTATAATATAAATCGAATTAAGTACGAGTTACTTAATTCGATTTTTTTAATTTTATTAATGATAGCGTTTACATTAAATAGTTGGGTATAATATAAAGTGAATAGTAAATAATAAGGAGGTAGCTATATGAAAAAATTAGTGAAAGATAAAACAAATTATTTACAAGATATGTTAGCGGGTATGCAAGTTTCTTCAGATAGCATTGAAGTTATATCAGATTCAGTGGTCGTTAAAAAAGATAAAAAACAACAAGGGCCAACGTTAGTTTCTGGTGGAGGAAGCGGTCATGAACCAGCGCATGCTGGCTATGTTGCACAAGGGATGTTAGATGCAGCTGTATGTGGAGAAATTTTCACGTCTCCTACTCCGGATAAAATATTAAATGCTATCAAAGCAGTTGATAATGGCGATGGCGTATTACTTATTGTTAAGAATTATGCCGGTGATGTAATGAATTTTGAAATGGCTCAAGATATGGCGAAAATGGAAGATATCAACGTTGCCATGGTAGTAGTCAAAGATGACATCGCTGTAGACGAGGAAGCACAAAGACGTGGCGTAGCTGGCACAGTACTAGTACATAAATATGCCGGTTATTTAGCAGAGCAAGGTGAAAGTCTTGATAATATCCAACAAAAAGTACAACAATTTATAGATGGAATTAAAACAATTGGTATGGCATTAACGGCACCTTTAGTGCCTTCAACAGGTAAATATGGTTTTGATATTGATGAAGATGAAATTGAAATTGGTATCGGAATCCATGGAGAGAGAGGGATATCTAAAGAGAAAATCGCACCAGTAGATGAAATCGTAGATAAATTAATTACTGAGTTAGTTAAAGAAATAGCGGGTAAAGAGTTAATTGTTATGGTAAATGGCATGGGTGGTACGCCATTATCTGAATTAGATATAGTTACGAAATATGTAGCGGAGAACTTATCAAGTCGTAATTTAAACGTTAACCATTGGATAGTCGGAGAGTATATGACTTCATTAGATATGCAAGGTTTTTCAATCACATTAGCCCCTCATTCTGAGGAACTTGAAACGGCATTGAAAGCACCGACAACAAGTCTTTATTTTGAATAGACCATTTAAGGAGGAACGATTATGGACGCACAAACTTTATCACAAAACTTATTGAATCTCGTAGATACTTTTACAGCACAGGAAGACAATTTAACAGAATTAGACCGAGCAATCGGCGACGGAGATCATGGTGTAAATATGTTGAGAGGTTTTAAAGCCTTACCTGATAAGATTGATACACAATCTGTAGCTTCAGTATTAAAATCAACAGGTATGACCTTAATGTCTAATATCGGTGGCGCTTCTGGGCCGTTATATGGCTTTAGTTTTGTTAAAATGTCCCAAGTGGCAGAAGATGAAATTACAGCTACTAATTTGAAACAATTGTTACAGGCATTTTCAGATGCAATAGCTGAAAGAGGTAAAGTATCTTTAAATGAAAAAACAATGTTTGATGTGATTGAACGCACAAGAGAAGCAGTTGAAGAAGGGAAAACAGTGACATTAGAAACTTTACAAGGATTTGCTGATGATACTAAAGATATGGTTGCTACTAAAGGTAGAGCAGCATACTTTAAAGAAGATTCTAAAGGTCACATCGATCCCGGTGCACAAAGCAGTGTTTATATTTTAAACGCTTTAATAGGAGATGAATAAATATGACAGCAATTGTATTAGTCAGTCATAGTGAAGATATTGCACAAGGTACAAAGTCATTATTAGCACAAATGGCACAAAACGTTACTGTATTTGCACAGGGCGGGACGAACGGAGAAATTGGTACATCTTTTGATGATATTCAACAAACATTAACTTCGCTTGAAGAAGATGCTATTTGCTTTTATGATATCGGTTCTGCTGAAATGAACTTAGATATGGCGCTTGATATGTATGACGGCGAATATAGAGTTGAAAAAGCGACTGCTCCTATTGTAGAAGGTAGTTTTACGGCGGCAGTGAAATTGTCAGTTGGTAGCTCTATTGATGAAACATTGGAAGAATTGAAAAATAATTTCACAAAATAAATATTTCCGAAAGATAAATCATTGTTTTGTCTGATATATCTAGTTATTTACTAAAATTTATAGAATTTAATGTATTACAAATGATTAAATTTTAAAAATGTGCTAAAATATAAACTAAATGTAAAAGGAATCTGGACTATAGGAGGACATTGCCATGCAAGATTTAATAAAGAAACATGTCTTAAACGGCGAATTTGAGTCAGTAAAAAGTTTAATGTCCGAAGCAGATTTTATGGAATTTGAAGAGGCTTATATTTCTAGCGCACATGAAGTCGAAAGTATGATGTTTTATACATGTATATTGGATATGTTGAAAAAAGAAGAAACATCAGAAATGCATGATTTAGCATTCTTACTTTTAGTTTATCCATTGAGTGAAACACAAGGTGCTTTAGACTCTGCTTATTATCATGCTGAATCATCCATAAAGCTCACTGACGGTAAAGAAGTTAAAAGTTTATTACAGATGTTATTATTACACGCTGTACCTGAACCAGTTATTTCAGATAAAAAAGCTTTTGATATATCAAGACAAATATTGAAACTTGATCCATCGAATAGTGTTGCACGTAATGTGTTGAAAGAAACAGCTAAACGTATGGATGATGTAGTAGTAGACTTTAATGAACTTAATCGTGGTAAAACTGCTGATTAATTGTTAATTACATGTAACTATTATTGATTAATTTAATAAAATTGAAATTAAAGTAACTGTTGTATGGCAAAAATACAATAGTTACTTTTTTTATCATTCACTATATGTTTTTAAATCCAAAAAAGTGATAGTAATATGAGCGTATTATTACGTTTATTGTTAATACTACAAACAAGAAGTTATCATTAAATAGAAAAATAGGTTAATTAAAATTCATTTATAATTTGTACATTACAAATTATAAATATGGTACAATGCTTCCGAAAGGAAAGGTCAGTCATGAATAAAAAACAGAAATGGATTGTTATTACAATTATAGTAATTGTGGTAGTTGCCGCTGTCGTTGGCTTATTGTTGAAAAGACATTTTGACCAGCAACATACGCAACAAGTAAAAGAAAGAGTACAAGTTAATAATAAAAACGTAAATGCATTTACGAATATTACATATAGTAAAGGTTGGGCAAATAGTCGGTTAGACATTTTAACGCCAACCGATCTTGAAAAAGATAACAAATTACCTGTTATTTTTTGGATGCATGGTGGAGGTTATATTGCCGGCGATAAACAGTATAAAAACCCATTGTTAGCTAAAATTGCTGAACAAGGCTATATCGTTGTAAATATCAACTATGCGCTAGCACCTGATTTTAAATATCCAAGTCAATTGCATCAAATCGATCAAGCCGTACAATTTATTAAACGAAACAAGCATGAGTTGCCTATTGATTTTGATCAAGTCATTTTTGGTGGGGATTCGGCTGGTGCACAAATGTCGAGTCAATATACGGCTATGCAGACTAATAAGTCATTAAGAAACGAAATGCATTTCAAACAACGATTTGATAATGATCAAATAAAAGCAGCGATATTTTTCGGCGGTTTTTATGATATGAAAACAGTAAGACAAACAGAATTCCCAAGAATTCAGCTATTTATGCAAAGTTATACGGGTGAAAGAAATTGGGAACAGCAATTTAAAAATATTTCTCAAATGTCGACAATTAATCAAGTTACAAAAAATTATCCACCAACTTATCTATCGGTAGGAGATGCAGATCCATTTTATAGTCAAAATATCGCATTTAAGAAAAAATTAGAAGAAGAAGATGTACCTGTAGATGACCTTTTCTATGACGGAACGCATCATTTAAGGCATCAATATCAATTCCATTTAGAGTTACCTGAGTCTAAACAAAATATGAAAGATGTTTTAGGATTCTTAAGTCGTAACACAAGTTCTTCTGGTGTTGAAACAAAAGTAAATAACGAAGATAGTAATCCAAATGGTGTAGATTTAAATCCATATTAATAAGAAAGGGCATAAAAACTTAGCGTTTTTATGCCCTTTCAACATGTTATACTTAAAGTAATAGTTTTGACATTACATATTCATTATAATATTTATTATCGATGAAAAGTTTGTCTCTTAGTTCGCCTTCAATCTGGTATCCAGCAGCTTTGAATATATCAACTGCGGCGACATTTTCAGTGACGACAGTAACTTCAATACGTCTGATGTTATGGTTTAAACACCAAGCCTCCACTGAATTTATAAGTGATTGGCCAAGGCCTTTTTCTCTATAAAATTTAACGACACCCATAGAAAATTTTGCTTCATGTTTTGTACGTGCATAGTCTTTAGTTGTAACTGTAGCAAAACCTACAAGCTCACTGTTATATTCTGCTACATAGATAGCATTTGTAGGAGAAGTGATAAAATGTTCTAATTTACTTAAAGCATCAGTGATTGATGGTGCATATTCACCTGGATTATATATCATAAAATCAGACTCATCATAGATAGACTTTAATAATTTAATAAAGTCCTGGACGTCATTGATACCAATTTCTCGTATTTGATGGACCATGGTTTTAAACACCTCGTTTCTGGGCAATTTATATTTAGTATAATATAAATTGCAAATATAATCTTTAGTTTTTTCAAAACAATATAATTTATTAACAAAAAAGGAGTGGCGTCGATGAAGCCTAAAGTGCTACTTGCAGGAGCTACAGGATATATAGGGAAAAATTTAATAGCTTCAATTAAATCAGAAGCGCAATTATATACACTGTCTAAATATCCAAAAGAGGAAGAAGTGCAAGAAGTCATTTGGTTAAAAAAAGATATATATAATTATCGAGATGTCGTTGATGCAATGGAAGGAATGGATATTGCCATTTATTATTTAGACCCAACTAAGCATTCGGCAAAGTTAACCGACGCTACTGCAAAAGATTTAAACCTTATCGCTGCAGATAATTTTGGTCGTGCCGCAGCGATTAATAAAGTAACAAAAATTATTTATATTGGTGGCAGTCGTTTTGATCGCGAAACTGTTGAAAGATTATCAGCGTATGGTGTTACAGTAGAAGAAACGGAAAATAGAGTCGCACGACCCCATGTTTCTGCTGAATTGCAAGTGTCAAAATATGATGATGTTCGCACAGCAATGAATATGCAATTACCCGTTAATTGGTCACTAGAACATATGGTGAAAGCGTATATGTCATGGTTAAATGAAACAAAGGGAACGATAATTCATAGTTACAATGAAGGCGATAACTTTTTTATTTATTTAAAACGTAAAGATAGACCCTTATTAATATTACACAAAGTGCAGACTGCGGAAGATATAATTACAATGCATTTAGTCGGTGGCAGTTTAACTAAACCTAATATCAAAAAACAAGGTAAGTTAGAATTTAGATTATTAAAAGGCTCTTCTAAAGTAATGGTTCATTTGCATGACTATATCCCTAAAGTTATATGGCCAATTTATTACGTTTCGCAAGCGCCATTTCAAAAAATGATGTTACGGGGCTTTGATGTTAATTGCCGTATTAAAAACTTTCAAGAAAGACTCCGTTCGGGCGAAAGCATGAAATACACTAAATAATCATTGGAGGCATCGCGAGTGAAAATACTATTAGTAGAAGATGACAAGACGTTATTTAATGAGTTAAGTAAAGAATTAAATCAATGGGATTTTGAAGTGGAAGGTGTAGCAGACTTTTCAGATGTCGTTGCATCTTTTGAACAAGTTAAACCTAAAATTATTATCATGGATATTCAATTACCTAAATATGATGGTTTTCATTGGACGAGAAAAATCCGCCAATCTTCCAACGTTCCAATACTATTTTTATCTTCAAGAGATAGCCCTATGGATCAAGTAATGGGGATGGAACTTGGTGCAGATGATTACGTACAAAAGCCGTTTAACACGAATGTACTTGTTGCCAAATTACAAGCTATTTATCGCAGGGTATATGAATTTAATACTGAAGAAAAAAGAAATATAGACTGGCAAGGTGCTACGTTAGACTTAACAAAAGACGTTATTAGCAAAGACAATCAAGATATTGTGTTATCAAAAACAGAAATGATTATTTTAGAAATGCTTGTACGAAAACAAAATCAAATCGTAACGAGAGATACCATTATAACGGCCTTATGGGATGATGAGGCTTTCGTGAGTGATAATACATTGACAGTGAATGTTAATCGTTTACGTAAGAAGTTAAAAGATATAGGCATGGATAATGAAATTGAAACTAAAGTCGGTAGGGGTTACCTAGCACATGGGTAATATTAAACTATTATGGATGTATTTGAGGTCACGGTTGCGATGGATTTTATGGATTATCTTTTTAAACGTCATTATTCTTGTCATCGCTGCAATTGATTATGATATTGATGTCGGCAGCGTATTATATATAGTTATTTTGAATATTGGTTTAACTATAGTTTATATCATCTTTTCATTTGTTAAAGAAACACAGTTTATACGCCATATTATAAATAATAAAGAAATAGAAGAGATTAAACATAAAAATTTAGCCGATACGCCTTTTCAAAGAGAAGTGGTAGCATTTTTATATAATAATATAGCGAATCAAAAAGCTATCCTGAATCAACAACGACAACAAATTAAGACATACGAACAAACACTAACGACTTTTGTTCATGATATAAAAACGCCTGTAACTTCATTGAAATTATTAATAGATAAAGAACAAGATAGCGAACGTAAGAAGTCATTAATTTATGAGTGGTCACGTATTAACTCAATGTTAGATGTACAACTATATTTAACACGTATGCAATCTCAAAATAAAGATCTATATTTTGAACATGTGTCTTTAAGAAAGTTAGTAATAGAAGAGATTCAATTAACGCGATTTATAAGTCAAGCGAGAGGTATAGGTTTTGATTTATTAATTGATGATGAGCTACAGATTTATACAGATACCAAGTTATGTCGCATGATGATTAGACAGGCACTATCAAATGCTATTAAATATAGTGAAGACAGTACGATCATTCTAGAGGCAACGATAATAAACAATCATGTCACATTAAGTATAAAAGATGAAGGTAGAGGTATTAGTACTAAAGATTTACCGCGTATATTTGAAAGAGGCTTTACATCTACGTCGTTCCATAACGATTCGGCTTCGTCGGGCATCGGTCTATACTTAGTAAATGAATTGAAGAAAGCGTTGAAAGTAACGGTTAATATTAACTCAGAACTCAATAAGGGGACTGAAGTTATCTTCACGTTTCCTGAACAAAACGATATTGTGAAACGACTCTCTCAGCATGCAGATGATTAAATTATAATTTACAACAATATAAGATAGTCATTTATATATTTCTAACTTTGTAAAAAATTGAATATAATAGGTTTTTGTTATATGCATTAACTTGTTTATTAAATTAATGAGATGAATGTTAAGAATTTGTAAATTCAATTGTAGAATTGTAAATTTTGTGCTATTTTCTAGTAAGGCAAAACAAGTCCTGTAAGTTAGCATTATAGATAGTAAGCAACATTTATTAGAGAAAAAATTACTACATATATAAGTGATTTTCATTTATAATAACTGAGGGACAGATGTTTAGCTGTTAAGGCTTTAAATTATTAAATTTATTGATGGTGATTATTAACAATCGCTGTAAATGGAGGATTTTATTGAATGTTTAATAAGAAAAAAGACAAATTCATGGTACAACTAGAGGAAATGGTGTTTAACCTAGACCGCGCTGCGATTGAATTTGGGAAAATGGATTTTAACACACACTTAGACTTAAAAGCATATTCAGACAATATTAAGACTTATGAATCACATGGTGACGATTTAATGCATCAAGTGATTTCAGATTTGAATCAAACATTCATTACACCTATTGAACGTGAAGATATTTTATCTTTATGTAATGCAATTGATGATGTGCTTGATGCAATTGAAGAAACATCAGGCATGTTCGAAATGTACTCAATAGAATATACTGATGAGTACATGGCAGAATTTGTTGATAATATCCAAAAAGCAGTTGCTGAAATGAAATTAGCTGTGGGATTATTAGTAGATAAAAAGTTATCTCATATGCGTATACATTCTATTAATATTAAAGAATTTGAAACTAACTGTGATGGTATTTTACGTCAATCTATCAAACATATTTTCAATAGTGAAACAGATCCTATTACATTAATTAAAATTAAAGAAATATATGAAAGTTTAGAAGATATTGCCGATAAATGCCAAGTTGTGGCAAATAATTTTGAAACAATTATTATGAAAAATAGCTAAGGAGTCCTAATTTATGGAATATATTTTAATCGTCACTATAGCTATCGTAATATTTTCACTATTATTTGACTTTATCAATGGCTTTCATGATACTGCCAATGCTGTAGCGACTGCCGTTTCAACTAGAGCACTAACGCCTAAAACTGCAATTTTTCTTGCCGCAATAATGAACTTTATTGGTGCATTAACTTTTACAGGTGTTGCTGGAACAATCACGAAGGATATTGTAGACCCGTTCAAACTTGAAAATGGGCTTGTTGTAGTGTTATCAGCTATCTTGGCCGCAATTATTTGGAACTTAGTTACATGGCTTTATGGTATTCCAAGTTCCTCATCACATGCTTTAATTGGTTCTATCGCAGGTGCGGCTATTGCGTCGCAAGGTTCATTTGCGGTATTACACTACGAAGGATTCACTAAAATCATCGTAGTATTATTGTTATCACCGGTTGTAGCGTTTATAGTCGGCTTTATCATTTATTCAATTGTTAAAATTGTTTTTAAAAATGCAAATTTAACAAAAACGAATCGTAACTTTAGATTTTTCCAAATATTTACTGCATCATTACAGTCATTCTCGCATGGTACTAACGATGCGCAAAAATCTATGGGTATTATTACGTTAGCGCTTATTGTTGCAAACATTCAAACAGGTTCAAGTGTTGAACCACAATTATGGGTAAAAATTGCCTGTGCGACAGCAATGGGACTAGGTACAGCAGTAGGTGGTTGGAAAATCATCAAAACTGTTGGTGGTAATATTATGAAAATACGACCAGCAAATGGTGCAGCAGCAGACTTATCTTCTGCTTTAACTATATTCGTAGCATCATCACTGCACTTCCCATTATCAACAACACACGTTGTATCATCTTCAATACTAGGGGTTGGTTCATCTAACCGTATTAAAGGTGTTAAATGGAAAACTGCACAACGTATGATTATAACTTGGGTTATAACATTACCTTGTTCAGCAATTTTAGCTGCATTGATTTTCTACGTTGTTAATTTAATTATCTAATTGTAAATAATCATCAATAGTCATATATTAAAAACCATTGTTATTAAAAGTTGGAAGGTACTTTTAGTAACAATGGTTTTTTAATAGCTAAAAAACACTCAAGAACATCAATTGTTAGATGTTCTTGAGTATATAATTATATATTGTATTGTCACATTCTTAGTGAATGTAGTTGTAGCTTGAAGCTTGAGAAGCTGGGATAGTACGGTATCCAACTGTACCAGGTGCAGTGTTGTAGTTCATTTCTGAAACCATAATACTACCATCTGGATTAACACGTTCAACATATGCTACGTGACCTACAGGTCCTTCATAAGTTTGTAAGATTGAGCCAACGCTTGGGCTGTTATTTATAGTGTAACCATCGTTAGCAGCGGCGTTAGCCCAGTCTTGAGCATTGTACCAATAAGTACTGATTGGTTTACCTGCTTCAGCACGACGATTAAATACGTGCCAAGTACATTGTCCCCAGTCATATAAATTTGCACTGTTTGCAGATTGGCTAGGTGCTGGACTTGTAGCAGTGTCTCCGCCACCTGCACCGCCACCAGTTGAACCAGCGCCAGGAATTTGTAATGTTTGGTTTGGTTGGATAATGTAGTTGTTTAAGTTATTAGCTGACATTAATTCATCAACTGAAACACCATATTTATTAGCGATTACTGCTAAAGTTTCACCAGATTGAACAGTGTGAGTTGAACCGCCTGATGCTTCAGAAGAAGTATTTGAAGACGTGTTAGAGCTAGAGTCTTGTGATCCGCTGCCACCAATTTCAATGACTTGTCCCGGGAAAACAATATTGTTACTAATATTATTATTTTTTTTGATTTCGTCTACTGAAGTATTATATTTTTGAGCGATTGACCAAAGTGACTCACCTGATTTTACAGTATGTTGTGTAGATGCATGTGCATCATGATTTGCTAAAATAGCAGCTGTCCCTGATGCAGCAGTAACTGCAAATGCTAACTTTTTCAAAATTACTCCTCCTCAATATCTCTATGTACATTTAAAATGATTCATAGAACGTTCATGTATTGTTAATTCACAACCCATACTAACAGAAAAATAGTTGTTTATGTCTGATGTTATAAACTTGTAATATTAGCAATACACAAGTGTAAAATTACAATTACGTCTGACTGTGCCTTTTTACGCCGTTTATAAGATGTTTTACATTGTATGGGGTTTAATAATTTAAGAAATTGTAATATTAAGTAACACAAAATATTGAAGATTAAAGTACATATATAATATTATGTGTTATTTTAAATATGTGTTAGTTTAGAAATAATAATATGTTTAAAAGGTAGGGAAGAACATGGCGGAAGCTTCGCAACAAACAAAGAATTATAATATGAAGAAAAATAAAGACCAAGCAAAAGCATACGGTAAAGTATGGTTATTCTTTGTATATTATTGGATAATCTTTGGAATTGGCTGTTATTTTGGACAGTTTTTACCAATGTCTTGGCGTAAACCATTATCCATTGCACTATTAGTGCTCGTATTAATTACGTTATTTACTAATCGAGCTCGTAAATCAGGTTTAGTGATATCTCATATCTATACTGTCGTAGTTGGTTTGTTAGCATATGCGACATTTACCAGTTATTTACAAAATTTAGGTGAAGAGGTATTTTACAAAAACGTTATCTTAGCGATAGCTGCATTTATTGTATTTGGACTTATCGGTTATTTCCTAATCGGGAACGCCTCTAGTATGGGGAAATACTTATTCGTAACATTAATTGCATTAGTAATAGCAGGTATCGTAGGAATGTTTATTCATAATCCAATATTCCATACAATAATTACGGTCGTAGGGTTACTGTTATTCTTATTATATACGCTATACGATTTTAACCGTATGAAACGAGGTAAATTCTCACCGAGAGAAATGGGCTTCAACTTGTTTATTAACTTACTACACATAATTAAATACGTGTTAAATTTAGCCGTACGCATGAACAAAAGATAAAATATATAACTGAATTGAATATTGATATAGAAGAGACGGGTTTTGTTGTACAATAACGACAGACGCGTCTCTTTTATGTTTAAATAATGGGAGAGGATTGTAAATACAAAGTTTATAGCTTTTCAACTATATAATAAGCGTGATTTACGCTATAATATAAATGTTACATTTTGAGGATTAAGAAAGTGAGATGAAATTATGGGTCGTAAATGGAATAATATCAAAGAGAAAAAAGCCCAAAAAGATAAAAATACGAGTCGTATTTATGCGAAATTTGGTAAAGAAATTTATGTTGCTGCAAAATCAGGAGAGCCTGATCCAGAATCAAATCAAACTTTACGTTTAACTTTAGAAAGAGCAAAAACGTATTCTGTGCCAAACCATATCATTGAAAAAGCAATCGAAAAGGCTAAAGGTGCAGGAGAAGAAAACTACGATCACTTAAGATATGAAGGTTTTGGACCAAGTGGTTCAATGATCATTGTTGATGCTTTAACAAACAACGTAAATAGAACAGCCTCAGACGTAAGAGCCGCTTTTGGTAAGAATGGCGGTAATATGGGTGTATCTGGTTCTGTAGCATATATGTTTGACCATACAGCAGTATTTGGTTTTGAAGGTTATTCAGCAGATGATATCTTAGAACAATTAATGGAACAAGAAATCGATGTGCGAGACGTTGTTGAAGAAGAAGGTTTAACAATCGTCTATGCTGAACCAGAGCAATTTGCACAAGTGCAAGATGCATTGAAAGCATATGGTGTTGAAGAATTTAAAGTAGCGGAATTCGAAATGTTACCACAAAGCGACGTCGAATTATCTGCTGAAGATCAAGAAGTATTCGAAAAACTTATTGATGCTTTAGAAGATTTAGAAGATGTACAAAATGTCTTCCATAACGTGGAGTTAAATTAATGACTCCAAATATTGAGCGCTGGATTGAACAATTGAACTTAACACCACATCCTGAAGGTGGTTATTATAGAGAAATTATTACAGGTAACAGTTCAGACTCAACACGCGCGCCATACTCTAGCATTTATTTCTTGTTGTCGCATGACAATATATCACATTTTCATCGTATAGACGCCGATGAAATATGGTATCATCACGAAGGTCACACGTTATTAGTGCATATGATTGAACCGGATGGTCAATATAAATGTATTAGGTTGGGCAAAAATACAGATGAAGGCGATGTATTACAATCTGTTGTGCCTAAAGGTACGATATTTGCATCTTCAATTGCTAATGAGGAAGGTTACGCTTTAGTAGGATGTATGTGCCAACCTGCATTTGATTTTAAGCACTTCGAAATATTTACCCAAGCCGAATTAAAGCAGCTATACCCACATTTAAATAAAGTTATAGCGCGTTATGCTTTGGCAGAAAAGTAATTTATTAATAAAACAGCTTCTCAACATTAAATGTTGAGAAGCTGTTTTTTATTATTATTCTCGTACAGACGTGCTATTTCGAAGTGTTGAAGACGTCGTTAGCAATTTCTACGACATAAGCTAATTTATTCCATTGCTCTTCTTCAGTTAATTGATTCCCTTCTTCAGTAGAAGCGAATCCACATTGTGGGCTTAAACATATTTGATCTTCGCTAATATAATTTTTAGCTTCTTCAATACGTGCTAAAATCGTTTCTTTGTTTTCTAACTCGCCACTTTTAGAAGTAAAGAGTCCTAAAACGGCTGCACTATTTTCTGGGAAATAACGTAACGGTTCAAAATCACCTGAACGGTCATCGTCATATTCAAGGAAAAAGCCACCTAAATTTTCTTTAAACAAATACGGTGCTATAGGTTCATATCCTCCAGAAATGGCCCAAGTAGATTTGTAGTTACCGCGGCAAATATGCGTTGTAATTAATAAATCTTCTGGTAAACCTTGAATCGCTTCGTTGATAACTGCGTACGCTAATTGACGTGCACGTTCTTTTTCTTCTTCAGAACGGTCACGGCCTCGTGTTTTTTGAGTACCAGAAGTTAAATTAGCCCAATAGACGTCGTCTAATTGGATATAGCGTGCACCTAAATCGTAAAATTTTTGCAATGATTCATGATAAGCTTGAGCCACATCATGTGCAAAGTCTTTAATATCTGGGTAAATATCTTCATTTAAAATGTTTGGGTGGAACAATTGGTTAGGACTTGGGATAGAAACTTTTGCTATGCCACGATCTCCAACTTTGTCATATAAAAATTTGAAATGTTCAAAATGCGGATGGTTTGAATTGAATCTTACTTTGTCTATGATACGTACATTGTGACTACGTGTTTCCACGCCTTCGAATGACAATCCGTGTTCGGGAGTATAACCCTGAACGCCGTCTAAATTTTCTAAGAAATCGAAATGCCACCAACTTCTTCTAAATTCACCATCTGTAATACTATGTAAACCGACTTCTAGTTGTTTTTCTATGATGCGTTCAATCTCTGCATCTTCTACTTTTTGCAAATCTTCAGCTGAAATTTCATTGTTTTGAAATTGTGTTCTCGCTTGTTTTAATCTTTCTGGTCTTAGTAAACTGCCAACATGGTCGGCGCGAAATGGTCGTTGTAGTACTGTCATTCATCTTCCCCCAATAGTTGTATAGAATTTTCTGAAAATATACTTCAATTTAACAAAATAGCTAGAGGTTGTCAATTTAGCTTTATTGCTATGAAATATAGTACAATAGTTACAATTAAAAATTGGCGTTTAATTAATTCATACTTTGGATGACATTATGAAATCAGTTTTATATAATAAGAGCAAGGAGTTGGTGGCAGTGAAAGTAAAATATATCGATAAACGTCACTGGCGTCGAATCGTAGATAGAGATTATGTAGAAGTAAAGGTTAATAATAATAAATTTAAAGGTATTATTGGCTTAGTTACTATGAAAAAGGTACGTGAACCACTTGAAGTTTCGGTAGTCGGTCAAAAAATTACCGTAGCAGATGATAACTACCAGTGGTTACAAATACTTCCGGAAAAAAAGCGTTATAGTATCACCGTTATGATTGATAGCGAAGGGAATCCGCTAGAGTATTATTTTGATATTAATATTAAAAATATTACACAAAAAGGGAATGCAAGAACATTAGACTTATTTTTAGACGTGTTAGTATTGCCGAACGGTGAGTATGAATTAGTTGATGAAGAAGATTTGCAGCGCGCATTAGAACAAGATCAAATTTCAAAGCAGCAATATCATGAAGCATATGTCATTGCGCATCAGTTAATGATTAAAATCGATAAAGATTTTCCACAAATGCAAGAAAAAATTATGTACTGTTTTCACAAAATTAAACACAAAACGCCTACACATAAGCCAAACAAGTTTAATAAAGTGAAACCCCATCATAAAAAGCACCCACGACATAAAGAACATAAATATAATGAGCATTAGAGCGTTGCTCATTGCTGGAGATTACATGAACATATGAAGAATGAATTATGCATTTTTTTAAATACTTATTATAACGTTACTAAATATTTAAATTTTATTTGTTCAAAGATATGAATAAATTTTAATATTGATAATGCCAATAGTTAACTAAAAATAATTCATCCACATCATCTAAAGAAGAATAAAAACTTATATTTAAAAGCTTTAGGGGGTTATTATGAAGATTGACGATTATCGTTTAATTACGACTTTAGATGAAACTAAAACGTTAAGAAAAGCTGCCGAAATATTATATATTTCTCAACCAGCTGTGACACAAAGATTAAAAGCAATCGAAAATGCTTTTGGTGTCGAAATTTTTATACGTACGAAAAAACAATTAATAACAACGACAGAAGGTTCAATGATTATTGAACATGCAAAAGAAATGTTGAAAAAAGAACGATTATTTTTAGATAAAATGCAAGCTCATATTGGTGAGGTTAACGGTACCATATCGATAGGGTGCTCATCTCTTATTGGACAAACTTTGTTGCCTGAAGTACTTAACTTATATACTCGTCAATTTCCAAACGTTGAGATCCAAGTGCAAGTCGGTTCCAGTGAACAAATTAAAGCAAACCATAGAGACTATCACGTCATGATTATCAGAGGAAATAAGATAATGAACTTAAATAACACGCATTTATTTAATGATGAACATTACTTTATTCACCCACATCATAGACGTGATGAAGTTAATAAACTTCCATTCATTGAATTTCAAGCTGACCCAGTATACATAAATCAAATTAAAGAATGGTATAGCAATCACTTAGGGCAAGATTATCATGCTATGATAACGGTAGATCAAGTTGCAACTTGTAAAGAAATGCTCCTAAACGGCGTAGGAGTTACAATTTTACCTGAAATTATGATGAAAAATATGGATAAAGAACAGTTTGATTTTAAACGTGTCGATATTGAGTCACAGCCTTTAATCCGTTCTACATATTTAAGTTATGATGCAAGTATGGTACAACTTCCACAAGTAGAATCATTTATTAATTTGGTGTTGGAATACGTTAAATAACGCTAAATAGGATTGAGGGTAAATAGA
The DNA here is from genome assembly GCF_015775975.1 of Staphylococcus lloydii. Taxonomy (NCBI): domain Bacteria; kingdom Bacillati; phylum Bacillota; class Bacilli; order Caryophanales; family Staphylococcaceae; genus Staphylococcus; species Staphylococcus lloydii. The sequence goes on along the minus strand of NZ_CP064056.1, from coordinate 2,111,588 downwards.
TGTTTATACAGTTATTACATATAAAAAACTATAAATTATTTGTCTTCAATATGATGTTACTAGGTATGGGCATTGCAATCACTATCCCTTATCTCGTACTTTTTGCGACAAATGATTTAGGTATGACGACGACGCAATATGGACTGTTATTGGCATTAGCAGCTATTAGTCAATTTACTGTAAATTCCATTGTTGCGCGTTTCTCAGATACGAAAAGTATCAATCGTAAATTTTTAATTATTGCGGCACTCTTTATGGGGGCTATGAGTTTCAGCATCTATTTCTACATTAGAGAAATTTGGATTTTTATTGCAATGTACGCGATATTCCAAGGTTTATTTGCACCTGCAATGCCACAAATGTATGCGTCAGCAAGAGAATCCATCAATGCTTCTACTTCGAAAGATAGAGCGAAATTTGCAAACGCAGTGTTACGATCAATGTTTTCATTCGGATTTTTATTTGGCCCGTTAATTGGTAATGGTTTGTTAGCTCTAAAAGGGTATTCGGGGTTATTTGGTGGCACAGTAGGAATCATTTTATTCACCTTAATTTTACAAGTGCTGTTCTTTAGAGATATCAAATCAGCGCCTAAAGCTACAGATGCGAATTATGTAGAAGCGGCCGCACCAAACATGCTTAAGGATAAAACGTTAATCGTGCCATTTTTAGCATTTATTTTATTACATATAGGACAATGGATGTATACCTTGAATATGCCATTATTTGTAACAAAATATTTAGGAGAAAGTGAAAAATATGTAGGGTATTTGGCTAGTTTATGTGCAGGCTTAGAAGTACCATTTATGGTAGTGCTAGGAGTCTTATCTGCCAAATTACAAACAAGAACGCTATTAATGTCTGGTGGCCTTTTTGGCGGTTTGTTTTTCCTAAGTATTGGCTTTTTCGATAGTGTGGCAATGATGTTAGTAGGGCAAGTGTTCTTGGCTATCTTCTTAGCAATTTTATTAGGCTTAGGCATTAGTTACTTTCAAGATATTTTACCAGCTTTCCCTGGTTATGCATCTACATTGTTCGCAAATGCGATGGTAATAGGTCAATTGTGCGGCAACTTATTAGGTGGAGCAATGAGCCACTGGGTAGGTTTAGGTAATGTATTCTATGTCTCAGCCATATCATTATTTATTGGTATGGTACTCATATTCTTTACTAAAGATCACAAATATACAGAAAAAGTTACGGAGTAGATAGTATGTCAGTTTTAATATGGTTATTGATTATCATAGCTTTTGCATTAGCATTTATAGGTTTAATTAAGCCGATAATTCCGTCGGTTCTTATGTTATGGGTTGGTTTTTTAATTTACCAATTCGGTATACAACACAGTCATCTATCTTGGGTGTTCTATGTTTCAATGTTGTTCTTTACAATATTTATTTTGGTTGCAGATTTTATAATGAACAAATACTTTGTTAATAAATTTGGTGGTTCTAAAATAAGTGAATACGTTGCATTAATCGGTGTCTTAGTCGGTTGCTTCGTGTTTCCGCCATTTGGTATTATCATCATTCCATTTATTGCAGTACTTATAGTTGAATTAATATTAAAATCTAACTTCAATCAAGCGTTAAGTGCTAGTTTTGGCTCGGTTATTGCCTTTTTAGCTAGTTCTATCGCACAAGCGATAATCATGGTTATCATGGTAATTTGGTTTTTCATTGAAGTATTAATTTAATATTGTAGTAAAAGTAGTCAAACCTTTTAAGGTTATGGCTACTTTTATTATTATTAGACATTTTATATAAGCTAGGAAAATTAATATGAAAATTTATGAAAATATTTAAGCAATGCACTTGTTACTTAAGCTCACTTTTTAGTATAATCGCATTCATGTGCAAAAAAACGAAATAGGAGGTACTGCAAATGAAATATCCGATAGCAATATGGATGTTAGCAATTGGCGCTTTTGCTATAGGCATGACGGAATTCGTGATCATGGGTCTATTACCAAATGTGGCTAGAGATTTTGGCGTTTCTGTAAGCCAAGCGGGACAACTAATTACTGGGTATGCATTAGGCGTTGCGATTGGTGGCCCTATATTAGTGATGCTAACGATTAAATGGAATCGTAAAATGTTGTTGTTAGTATTAATGGCAATATTTATTTTTGGAAACATTGTCGCATCATTAAGCCCAAGTTATGGTGTAATGCTAGCAAGTAGAATCATAACATCATTAGCGCATGGTTCATTTTTCGGTATTGGTTCAATATTAGCCGCAAGTATGGTTAAACCAGCATATAGAGCAAGTGCTATGGCCTTAATGTTTATGGGTTTAAGTTTAAGTAACATTTTAGGCGTGCCATTTGGTACGTTAATCGGACAAAACTTTGGATGGCAAATGACTTTCGTTGTAATCGCAATAATTGGTGTTTGTGCGTTTATAGGTATTATCTTTTTTGTACCAAAAACAAAACCTAATAACGATGCATCAGTGCTTAATGAACTTAAGATATTAAAAGAAAAACGTTTATGGCTAACGTTAGCAGTAACACTATTTGGATTTAGTAGTGTATTTGCTTATTTCACTTACATCTCCTCAGTTTTAATAGATGTATCTCACGTAGCTGAAAATTTAATCTCTTATATATTAATTATTTTTGGTGTTGGTGTCACACTCGGTAATATTATTGGGGGCAAATTAGCGGATTGGAATTTAAATAAAGCATTAAAAATTATTTTTGTAACATTCATTCTTTACTTCATTTTATTGTATTTCGTACAAATGAATGGATTCTTAATGGTGGCTGGCGTATTCTTCTTTGGCTTAATCGGATTTAGTATGAGTCCATCATTACAATTTAAAAGTACATTGATTTCGCAAGATGCTCCGACGCTTGCAAGTACGTTAAATCAATCAGCCTTTAATTTAGGTAATGCATTAGGTGCATTTTTAGGAGGGGTAGTCGTAACACAATTACCCGTTGCTTCTTTAAGCTTAATAGCACCTATACTCACGCTTATCGGACTTGTTTTCTTAATTATTAGTATTCAAGTAGAGAAAAAAGACCAACAAACAGCATAATAAAAAACAGAAGCTCTAAGTCGAGCTTCTGTTTTTTTATAAAGTTGTATTGGCGTTTTTATTTGAATAGTGATGATCAATATATAATGATATTGGGACAATAATTAAAGATATTATAATAAACGTCCAATTACCGATAAATATATGGGGTCCAAATGCTAAATATGATTGAGGCATAAAGAATACATAAAATAATGTGCATATAAGTACAATAATAACGAAATAAGTTAATAACCAACTGAGGTGAGACCTACTAAAACATTGCATTTGTATCGCTTTGAAAATCATCCAAATAAATAAAAATACAATAAAAATACCAATGGCTAATATAATAGGGAAGGTATATAAATAAATATTTTTAGCACCTATGAAGAAACCAATAAACCCTTTTAAAAAGCAAAATATGCCTACAAACAGAATGAAATGTTCAATAATATATTTGAAAATATTGATTATTGTTTCATTGGGTAGGGCTTTTAATTCTTTTTTGGCATGACTTTTTGGGTCATGATCAAAGAAATCCATTGCATGTACGCCGCGTTCTTCAGCGTTGAGCAATTGCTTTAAGATACGATTCAACATCTTTTCAGAATCATGAGGATTTACACTTAAATCAGCTCTGACATAAGTCATATAGTTTTCAAAAATCTCTCTATCTGTATTATTTAATCGTAACGATTTAACATTGTTTTCGCGTGTTAATTTGTCAGTAGATTTCATTTGAATTTAGGTCCCTTTTATTAGAATATTGATTTCTACACAATTATGACTAATATTAATACAGAAATCAATACTATATAGAGAGGCTATTATGAGAAAATTAAACCTAAAAGACAAACAATTTATAAACCAAATAGCTTATATTCACGAGCTAGAATTAGCGAAGCAAACACATATGCAGGAACCTACTACATTTGCTGTAAGTTTACGGGAAGAAATGATTCTGCGTCGATTAAAGTATATGGATGATGTTATATATTGTTGTATTAAAGATGAGCGTCTTATTGGCTTTATTTGGGGACATTGTCAAAAAGAAGATAAAGTAGTAGTGGTTGAAATGCTATTTGTCACACATGATTATAGGGATAAACATATAGCAAGTGAATTAAAAGAAGCCATTGAACAGTGGGCAATAGCAAACAACATCTATAAAGTTGTCGGTACTGTAAATAAAGATAACCAAGCAATGATTGAATTAAATAATAAATTAGGCTATAGCACAGAAAAACTTATAATGTCTAAGGATCTTACAACAAAGGATGAACAACTTAAGGAATAATGGTAAAATAATGCTGATAGTATAATGATAAGGAGCTCACGTATGAAAAAGTGGATTATTCTAATTTTGGCTTCGACCATCGCATTATCAGGTTGTGGCAAAAGTGCAGAAAAAGAATCATTACAAAAAGACATTAGTAAATTAGAGAAAGAAAATAAAGACTTAAAACAACAAAAAGAAAAGTTATCTAAGCAACAAGATAAACTTAAAGACCAAGCAAACCAACTAGAAAAAGACATCGACAGTGGTTCAGGTAGTGACGACAGTAGTGATAAGAAAACAGATTCAGATAAAGAGAAAGATAAGTAAACGAACGAATAAAAAATACGGTTAGTCATATATATGTATAACTAATAGAAAAATTATTTAATTAGTATTAACAATTATGTTACAATATTTCCTGTAAAATAATTTGTAAGGGTTTTAGCTTCAACATTAAAGGGTATTTACTTGTCATAAAATAAAAATTGAAGTAAAAGATTAAGCGACTTATGAGTTATCATAATAAATGTAAAATATTAACGTTAGACTTTAAAATGAATTCGTAATAAATAGCAATAATTTGAGGACTGGTGAAGAAAGCGAGGGACTAATCATGCATGAACAAGACTTTAATATTTTAGAAGGCCGTTCAATTACGTTACCTGAACTAGGTAAAGAATTAGAAAATATTACAGGAAGACAAATAAAAGATTCTACTGGTGAAATTAAGCGTGTCGTTGCACATTTACCTAATTTTGAATCAGATACTGATACATTCGTAGCTACTTATAGATTAGATCATCAAAATGATTTAATAGATGCTACATTTACTGCGCCAAAAAGCGAAAGAAACAGATTAAAAGAAGTAGCTGTTAACGTAGAGTTAATTAGTTATATTACTAAGGCATAATAGCCATTTTACTTATAGAAATTATTACGTAGCGCGATATGATTAATCATAACGCGTTACTTTTTTATAATACTATAATTACCATTAGCGATAACGAGGTGTGAATTTATGACAATTTATATCGAAACTGATCGTCTTATTTTAAGAGATTGGGATGAAGAAGATTTATTACCATTCCAACAAATGAATGCAAATCAACAAGTTAGACGCTTTTTCCCTAGCTTATTAAGTTATCGTCGTTCGGAATTAGATATGCAGAAGATGGATGAGATTATTAAAGAGCACGGTATAGGACTATTTGCTGTCGAATTGAAAGAAACCGGTGGTTGGCTAGGATTTATAGGACTAAATTATATATCAGAAAACAGTAAATATAGTTTTGAAGAATTGCCTTTTTATGAAATTGGTTGGCGCTTAATACCTGAAGTATGGGGTAATGGTATTGCTTCGGAAGGTGCAGAAGCGGTGTTAGATTACGCCGCAACACATGGTATTGAAGAAGTTTATTCCCTAACTGCAGAACAAAATGTTAGTTCGATTAAGGTCATGGAAAAAATAAACATGCAACTTTATGACCATTTTGAGTATCCAGAGTTAAGCAATTATAATCCGTTAAAAAAACATGTCAGATACTATAAAAAATTAAACAAATAAAAAGAATGTAGCATATCGGCTACATTCTTTTTTTTAATCATAAGTGCGTATACCCAGTGGTTTATATTGTTCTAAAGTTGTGAGTAGATCCTCTTTTGTATTACAAAGAGGGGCTAATTGTTTATATTTTTGATCAATAAATCCTTCATCTATCATATGTAATAATAAATTTTCTAGTGGATCAAAAAAGTTATTGATGTTAAACATTGCGATTGGTTTTTGATGAATGCCTATTTGGGACCAACTATACATTTCGAAAAATTCTTCTAAAGAACCGGCACCACCAGGCGCCATAACGAATGCATCGGCCAATTCTGCCATTTTATTTTTACGTTCGTGCATAGAATCTACAAGTATAAGTTCACTTACTTTTTGACTCGTAATTTCTCGTTCATCAAGCATTTTAGGCATTACTCCAGTTACTTTACCACCAGCATCTAAGACGCCGTCTTGAATAGCACCCATAATACCAACTGAACCGGCACCAAATATTAATTCATAACCTTTTTCAGCCATATAATATCCTAAATTATACGCCTCTTTGACATATATAGGATTATTACCTTTACTTGCACCACAGTAAACTGCTATTTTTTTCATTATCATTACTCCTCATCTATGTAATCCTTTAAAATTTCTGCTAATTTCATTTTAAATTGCGATTGATCTTCAGAGGTGAATTTAGAAGGGCCTTTAGTTCGACCACCACTTCTTCTAAATTGTGCACTGGCATGTCGTTGGGCGAGCAAAGTGTCGATATTTTCATTCGTGTAGTGACGTCCTGAATGATGTAACACCATTGTGACTTTATTAAGTAATAAACTTGCTAACCCATAGTCTTGTGTAATAACGATATCATTTGGTTTTGTAATTTGTACAATTTTGTAATCAACGGCTTCTGGGCCACTATCGACATAAATGGTACGCACATGGTCGGGCTGGATAGTGGTAGAAAAGTGGCTGAAACTCCGTACGATGATAACAAAAATGCCTGTCCCTGTAGTCATTTCAATAACTGAATGAGTAACAGGACAAGCATCTCCATCTATTATAATTCGAGTCATAAATAGCTTATTTCTCTTGCTCTTTAGTTTGTTTTACGACACTTTTAGCGTCATAATTTTTATACTTTTTAAATTCAGCAAGACGTGCTTTTTTATTTTTTTCCAGCTCTTTTTCTTCTTCTTTATGTCTTTTGTCGATGCGTTTTTGTAAAATTTTATCTAATTTACTAATTTCTTTACGATTTTCCTTGGCAAGTTTGTCACCTTTTTTCTCAGTCTCTTTATCAACCTTACCAGGAGTTAAACCAACTTCGTCCATATATTGATTGGCTTTTTTAATATTTTTAATGCGTTCTGATTGGTTCTCTGCACGTAATTTTTCTTCTTCTTTATGACGCTTTTCAATACGCTTTTGTAATTTTTTGTCTAACTTTTCAGCTTCTTTACGTCGTTCTTTAGCAGCTTTTTCTTCTTGTTTTTCGATATAAGCTGGGTCGCTTTCTTTAGCGATTTGTTTAAGCTGACGTTTTTCGTCCAAATGCTGTTTCTTTTCAACAACATAATCTTTTGCATCACCTGATTTATCTACAACAGCATCTTTGAACTGAACAGATTTATGTGCTACTGTTTTTGAAGCTTTTACTGTAGCATCAGTTGCTTTTTTAACATCTGGTTGTTCATTAATACGTTTACGTTCTAAAACAAGTGGAACGAGAAAGATTGGTAAAACGTTAATTAATGTTTTCACTAAATTCTTTTTGTCCATAACGTTGCCTCCATATAAATATACTATGTAACATTTACCCTTTGTCTGACCACAATAAACGCTACAAATGAATTAAGAAATATTCATCTACTTAAGTTTTAATATTAACATTTCTAATAGAAAAGGGACATTACTTTTAACCTTAAATGATAAAAGTAATGTCCCAAAGAGTTATGCACTTGTAATATGATGACCTATGCCAAAGCCAAAGTAAAGAATCGCAATAATGATTACTAAAATGATTCTATAAATTGCGAAAGGTAATAGTTTAACTTTGCTAATTAGGTGTAAGAATAATTTGATGGTAATTAATCCAAATACAAATGCTGCTAAAAATCCTAGGATATAGAAAGGTAATTGATTTAAATGAATAAATTCAATATTTTTTAATAATGATAAACAACTTGCACCTAGCATGATGGGTACAGACATCATAAATGTGAAGTCTGAAGCAGCTTTGTGATTCATTTTCATAAGTACACCCGTTGATATTGTAGAACCAGATCTACTGAAACCAGGCCACATAGCAATCGCTTGAGATAACCCGATAATAAAAGCTTGTAAATAATTTATTTGGTCCACTGTTTTAGGATTAGGTACTTTTTTGCTATAAATATCGGCAGCTATCATGTAAATAGCACCAATAAATAAACCAATCATAACAGTTGGAACACTAAATAAGTACTTTTCTATAACATCATCAAATAATAAACCCAATACACCTGCTGGTATCATACCAACTAAAATATGTAATAGATTTAGGCGTTTAGGCTTCTGCCTAAGACCATCTATAGGTTCGGATTTATACTTTCCTATATGAAGCATTTCAAAATAACGTTCTCTAAAGACCCATGCAGCTGCAAATACGGAACCGAGCTGAATGACTACTTTAAAAGTGAATGCAGATTCAGAGCCTAAAAATTCACTTGATTTTAACCACATATCATCTACTAAAATCATATGTCCAGTAGATGAAACTGGTGCGAATTCTGTTAAACCTTCAACAATGCCTAATATAATTCCTTTGATCAATTCAAGAATGAACATAAGTTACCTACTTTCATATCTAATATTAATATTATTTCATACTACATTTTCATATAATATCATGAAAATAAGTAAAGATATATTAATAATAATAATACCTTTAGCGTTATGTGTAAAACGCTAAAGGAATGTTCTCGTAGTCTTATGAAACGCGAATCAATGTAGTTTGTGACAAAAATATGTAAAGCCTTATGAATTTGATGGTAAATACAAACCTTATTCATTTAAAAATATAACAAAGAGACTATAATATAATTTAGGTGATACTTGTGAAAAGATTAACAAAGATTGCGATGAACAATAAAATATATTTAATAGGCATGGCGATTGTAAGTATGTTTTTAGCTTTAACAGTTGTAATACAAAATATAGCAATTGCTAAAGTTTTAAACGAAGTACTAATAAATAAACATTTTCAAATATATGGATTAATTAGTTTAACTGGCGTTATTTTACTATTAAGAGCGACTTTTAACATGTTGAATCTGAACATAGGTAACCACATGGCTTCCAAAGTCGCACAATATTTTCGACAACAGGCGATTGATAAAAATTCGAAGGCGCCAATTGGTAGCCAACTCAATGTCGTTACCGAAATTATAGATGGGATACTACCATTTTTTAATAGTTATTTTCCTCAAGTATTTAAATCAATGATGATACCATTGTTTATTATTGTTGCGATGTTCTTTATACATTTAAATACAGCTTTAATAATGTTAGTAACTGCACCATTTATTCCGTTGTTTTATATTATTTTTGGGTTGAAAACACGTGATGAAGCTAAAGACAAAATGACTTATTTAAATCAATTTAGCCAACAATTTTTAAATAAAGTGAAAGGCTTAGTCACTTTGAAATTATTCAACCGTACTGAACAAACAGAACGTGAATTATATGAAGAGAGTACACATTTTAGAACTTTAACAATGATTATTCTACGCAGTGCATTCTTGTCAGGTTTGATGCTAGAATTCATTACCATGTTAGGCATTGGCTTAGTCGCTTTAGAGGTAGGATTAGGCTTGGTGTTATTTCATAATATAAATTTTGAAACTGCAGCCATTGCTATTATTTTGGCACCTGAATTCTACAATGCAATTAAAGACTTAGGACAATCATTTCATACAGGTAAACAAAGTGAAGGGTCTAGTGATGTCTTATTCGATTTTCTAGATAGTGCTGAACCTAAAGTTATCGCTCAGCCACAAGTTATAAGTTCCAACAATATGTTATCTCTACAAAATATTTGGTTTAAGTACAATGACGCGGCTAATTATGTACTACAGAATATTCATTTAAATATTAAACGTGGTGACAAAATAGCATTAGTAGGGCCAAGTGGGGCTGGGAAATCCACTTTAGCGAAAATAATAAGTCGACAATTGCAACCTTCGAGTGGTGCAATGTACATGAACGAGACTGCTATTAATTTCGGCATTCTAAGTCAGCAACCTTATATTTTTAATACTTCAATTAGAAATAATATAACGATGTTTGATGACACAGTCGCAGATGAAGTTATAAATAATGTGTTAACAGAAGTGAACTTGCAAAGCAAAATTAGACAATTAAACGATGGTATAGACACACACATTGGTGAAGGCGGAGAAATGTTATCTGGTGGAGAAATGAGAAGAATTGAGCTAGCTAGAGTTCTATTATTGCAACCCGATGTAGTGATTTTTGATGAACCAACTACTGGTTTAGATATTCGCACTGAAAAAATCATCCAGGCGGCAATTGAACGTCATTTCCAACAACAAACAATTATTTTCATTGCACACAGAAACAGTACTATACGACAAGCAGATATAGTGATTGAACTTAACAATGGTAAGATTCAAAATATTGATGGCTTAACATCTGCAGTAAAGTTAAAAGGTGATGATTTACAATGAAACCACGCATTCATTTTAAGATAGATAAAGATTTAATATTAGCAGTTGCCGTAGGTGTACTGGGAAGTTTAGTCGCTTTGGCTATGTTTTTCTTGAGTGGTTATATGGTGACGCAAAGTGCACTCGGTGCGCCATTATTTGCTTTAATGGTGCTCATCGTTTCTGTGAAAATGTTTGGTTTTTTACGCGCCATTTTTAGATATATTGAACGGTTATTATCACACAGAACAACTTTTACGATGTTGAGAGATGTAAGAGTTCAATTTTTTAAAGGCTTGATACCGGTTGTTCCAGACATTTATAGAAAGTTTAAATCTTCGGAGTTATTATCTAATATGATTGGCCGTATTGAAGCTTTACAAAACATTTATTTGCGTGTGTATTATCCTCCTATTGTTATAGGATTAACGTCAATTGTATCCGTGATAGTCTTGGTTGTTTTTTCTTATGTACATGCTGCGGTCATCTTTTTTAGTATGTTAGTGACGTTAGGTATAGTACCTTGGATTAGTGCCAAAAAGGCGAGTAAAATAAAACAACTTAAACGTGCGTCTGAAAATGACTTTATGAATCATTATTATGATTATAAGGAAGGTTACGCTGAATTAAATCGTTTTAGCAAAGTTGACGAATTTAAAGCTAAAGTGCAAAATGCATTGGAAAATTACAGTCACGCACAAGATAAAGAACAACAATTTTTAATACGCTATGATTTCCTATTGAATTTGATAGCCATGGTAGCACTATTTTTAACCTTATTGTTAGGTGTGCTACAAGTGCAAAAAGGAAGTTTGGATGTTGTTTATTTAACGAGTATTGTCTTAATGATGTTGACGTTATTTGAACAAGCTGTACCAATGAGTAATGTGGCTTATTTCAAAGCAGACACGGATGATGCATTGAACAGTGTAAATCATATAATGGCGCATCCTGTAGAACAAGGCAATGCGGACTTGGTAACAGCAACTGAAAACAATAAGCCAATACTAGAATTTAATAACGTGACGTTTAAATATTGGCAACAGCATTTACCTGTGATTAGTAATATCAATTTGCAAATTAAAAAAGGCGCACATGTAGCCATTGTTGGTCCTTCAGGTTCAGGTAAAAGCACGTTGTTGAATTTAATGTTAGGTTTATACACTACAGATCAAGGTAACGTAAAATATCAACAACAAGATATTCATCTAATAAAAAACGAACAAAAATATGCTTCAATAAATGCATTGTTACAATCACAGCAAGTATTTGATGGTTCTCTCAGGGATAATTTATTTACTGAACGAAGTGATGAAGAAATAAGAAAAGTGTTAGATTTAGTTGGTCTATCTGACATGTCGCTCGATAAAGAACTTGAACTTAGTGGTAACAATGTCTCAGGTGGAGAATTGCAACGTATTAGTATTGCTAGGTTAATGTTAAAAGAAAGTGATTTATGGATAATGGACGAGCCAACGACGGCATTAGATATTAGTAATACAGATAAAATTATGGCACTCATTCATGATTATGCTGAAACGCTTGTTGTCGCAACACACGATTTACGATTATTACCTCACTTTGATGAGATTATTGTCATGGTTGAAGGGGAAATTATAGAACGTGGAAGTTATGATAAATTGATATCGCAACAAGGTTATTTATATGATGTATTAAAATTAAATGATGCTTAGCAATAATGATATGTGAATATAAAAATAAAGAGGTTAAACAATAAATTGTTTAACCTCTTTATTCAAATTTAAATTTACATTTATTGATGTCAATTACAATAACTTCTACGGTATTTTAGCATGCACTCTAATTACTCATTTTCGTATTCAGTAAATGCATTTATAACTTTGCCAAGTAGTCTATTAAGTTCGGCTGCTTCATCTGTATCAAGTGAAGATGCTACTGCTACGTCTTGACATGCAGTTTCCAATTCAGGGCGAATGGCTTCACTTTTATCTGTTAAATGAATAAACACCTCGCGTTGATCCACTTCTGATCTTTCGCGTTTAATTAAATCAACTTGCTCCATACGTTTTAATAGTGGTGAAACTGTACCTGTATCTAATGCTAATTCGGTAACGACCTTTTTAACATTAACAGGTGATTCGGTCCACAAGATAGTTAAAACTAAGAATTGTGGATAAGTAAGTTTATACTTTTTAAAGACATTATTTGAATAGTAGCGATTTACTTGTCTTTGTGCGTTGTATAAACTAAAACATAATTGTTCCTTTAAATTTAGTTGCTCAGACATTAAGTTCTCCTCCAGACATCCTAATCCGTAATTTTTCTCTGTGCATCGGAATTAAATCCGTCTATGTTGTTTAGATTCCATTTGCAAACACACTTTCATACTTTGCCATGCTAAAATAATAAGTGTAATTAAAGTGTAGAAGATATTTAATCTTTTATCAAGTAAAAGGTTAATTATAGGTTTAATTTATTATTTATGCAAACATTAAATTTTGAAATGAGTGATTTTTATGACAGGTTTTAAGAAAGAAAAGCTAGCTATTACTATTGTAACCGGTTTTTTGGGTAGTGGAAAAACAACATTTCTTGATAACTATATACAATATTTATTAAAAATAGATGAAAATCCGCAACTAATTGTGAATGAAGTAGGAAATTTTGATGCTAATAATCAATTATCACATGACATTAATGTGATTCCTATACTAAATGGATGCGTGTGTTGTGATTTGAAGCAAGATTTATTAATACAAATGAAACAACTTATTGCTAAAAAACAAACTGATCATATTGTAATAGAGGCGACTGGTATTGCTAATCCAATAGAAATTGTAGCAGCATGCCAAGACCCCGAGATAATTGATGAAGTATCTCAGCCATTTATTATTGGGATAGCAGACGCTTCAACATTTATAGCGCGAGAAAGATATACGCAACAAACGCAACAACTTATGGAAGAACAATTAAAGGTTTGCAGCTTAATATTGGTAAATAAAATGGATTTGATAACAGATGATTCAAGAAAAAATTTAACACAATTGCGTAACATTAACGACAAAGCGACAATATTCTATACAGAATATGGGCAAGTTACCGAAGCACAACTGAACACCGTTAGCCAACAAGATATTGAATTTGAACATACACACGGTGACCATCATAACATTAATACTTTAAATTATACTTTCACTGGTCCAATTGATAGACGATTATTTTATCAATTTATTTTACGGTTACCGGAAAATGTTTTGAGGCTTAAAGGGTTTGTAAGATTTCGCGATGAGCCTGAATCGATTTATGAATTCCAATATGCTTTTGGCGTGCCTAATTACCAACCTGTTGAATGTGATAAAAATTTAACAATTGTGATTATTGGGGAACATTTAGATGTTGAGAGAATAAAAAATAAGTTAGACATGTTACAATTTACGTAATTAATAAAATGGTATTAAGGATGTGTTTTAGATGGATAGAGTTACAATTAATCAGCATGTTTCCTTTTCGAAAATGATACAAGGTTTTTGGCGCGCACATTCGTGGGAATGGTCGCCGCAACAATTGAATAAATATTTACATGAATTAGTAGATAGAGGTATTACTACTATGGATCACGCTGATATTTATGGTGATTATTCGTGTGAGGGTATATTTGGAGAAGCGTTAAAACTATCTCCTGAACTTCGAGATAAGATAGAGATAGTTTCTAAATGTGGTATTGTTTTACCTTCTGACAAATTGACGTGGACTAATGGGCATCGTTATGACCATTCTCAGCAACATATCGAGCAATCAGTAAATCGCTCGTTATCAGAGCTGAACGTTGATTATCTTGATTCTTTACTTATCCATCGACCATCGCCATTAATGGATCCAAATGAAATTACTGAGGCTTTAAAAAATTTAGTGACAGCTGGAAAAGTTAAATCATTTGGTGTATCTAATTTTAATAAGTCGCAATATGATTTATTAAATAATCACTTAGTATGTGACAAATTACATATTACATTGAATCAATTAGAACTATCTCCTTATACGCTTGATGCGTTTGAAGATGGCACAATCAATCATATGTATAAAGATGATGTTAAAATAATGGCGTGGAGTCCACTTGCTGGAGGTAAGCTATTTAGTGCTGATGATGCTAAAGCACAACGTATTATGACAACGATTGAATCGTTAGCACAAAAATACCAAGTTACCACTTCAGGGATAATCATGGCGTGGCTTAATAAACATCCATCTCAAGTAATGCCAGTGTTAGGCACTCACCAAATCAATCGAGTGGATGATGCGCTTGTAGGAATGAATATCAAGCTAACTGATCAAGAGTGGTTTGATATTTATACTGCGTCACTTGGTCATGACATTCCATAAGAAAAAGGAGAAATAGAAAATGAGTCAAAAGAACGATCAACATCAAGAGAAAGAAACAAAATTCCAACGAAACTTAATTAGTTTTCCGTTTTTAGGTTTCGCTGTCGTTATACTAATATTAAACATTGCATATCCCGATATTAATGTTTTTCTAGCATTGTTTGGTTTGTTTTTCTTATATAATGGCGGATTATTATTCGTTTCATTTGTTAAACATTATAAACGTACGATGTTACAAGCGCTGATTTTAACAATACTATCAGGCGCGATATTTGGTACGCTAATATATTTATATGCTTCAGTTAATAATTTATTTTAAAATTTCTTATTTGTAGGAGAACATAAATGGAAAAATGGATTATTCATTTTATGGAACAATATGGTTATTTCGGTATAGCGTGGTTAATTTTCTTAGAAAATGTTTTTCCACCTATACCGTCTGAAATCATTTTAACTTTTGGTGGATTTATGACGACTAAAACGGACATAACATTCGTTGGCGTCGTTATAACCTCTACAGTAGGTTCGGTTATTGGGGCTATCGCCCTATATGGTATAGGTATTTGGATTGGGGAAAATAAATTATACAAATTAGTACAAAAGTACGGTAAATTTCTACGTGTAACCACAGACGATTTAACGAAAACTTTCAACTGGTTCGAACGGTATGGTTATTGGACAATTTTCTTTTGTAGGTTTATCCCTTTAATAAGAAGTCTTATTTCAATCCCAGCCGGCATTACAAGAATGAATATATGGATTTTTATTATTTTTACGACGATTGGTACGCTATTATGGAATATCGTTTTAATATATTTAGGACAAACAGTAGGTGGCAATTGGCACGTTATCGTTAACTATATGGATATCTATTCTAAAATTATTTATGTCTTATTATTGCTTCTTGTTATATATATTTTATTTAAATGGTTAAAAAGAATACGACAAAAATAATAGCAATGTTAATAATAACGATGAAAAATCACATATAAAACATAAGAAAACCGGTCACTACGTCCATTGTTAAAATGGGGTAATGACCGGTTTTGACTTTTAAAATAAGCAAATATAAACGGCAACGTATTCAAAGAAAGTAATGATATACATATATTTTAATCTTAATTTTACTTTTAACGGCACAGACCATTCTGGATAGCGTTGCTCATAATAAAACAATTGTAAGAAAAACAACCCTATACCTAACGGGAATAACATTAGAATAATACTATGAAGTAGAGAAAATCCTACTTCGTGTAAAAAATGCCCGATAATGAGTTGGAGTAAGATAATGATAACTAACAAAATTATAATTTTTGTAATCATTTGGCCATACGGACTCCTTTCATAAACAATACAAGCAATAATTGTAAGCAAACCATCAGCAATACGAACATTATTGTATCGACGTTGAAAATTGCTACGAATACTTCTCTAATAATTCTTAGTGGTTCATTGATTAGATAAACAGAATGCACACGTAAGAATCTACCCATGTAAATGCCTAGTCCATTTAAAAACATCATAATTAAAATAATTGTACGATTTAACCACATATGACGTGTAAAGGTACTCATTTCTAGGAATATCAACATTAAACAATAAAGAGCGAAAATTACTGCAGCAACTAAGTATGAGAAGTATTTCCATTCGATAATGTTCAAGCCAGCGTAGAAGTTAAAAGCGAATTGATTTAAATGGATTAAATCAGTAATCATATAAAATGTATTTGGTACCATAAAGACGAAAATCAATGAAAAGATAACGAATAAAGGCCATTCAAATTTACGTCTAGGTTTAAACAATTTAAGTAATAGACATAATTCCAATGGAATGTATGCTAAAAAGAGATTGAGTGTCATAAAACCATAAACGTTATTTTTCAACAACGAAACGATTATAAGTAATAAAAACACAATACGTGCTATATATCTTACTTTATATTTAAAGTTCATAAGATTTACCTTCCTTATTAAAACGACTATTTTGAATATATACTATTAATATAAAGTGTGTTTGAGAATATGAGATTCAATAATACATGTTTTGTTTTTTAGAATCAATTGAAAAGAAATATCATACCAGGCTTCTTTTCAACATTCAATGGCTATAAAATCTAATTGGATTAATTTTATTAACAATTAAATTAAACATATAAAAACAGAGGTGACAACTCACTATAATATGTGTGCACCTCTGTATTATTTTATAGCTATAAATTATGAGTCAGATGATAAATCTAACAAATTCAGGCCAATTTTACTATCATGTTTACGATTAATATCTAAGTCAGTCATTGTAATAACAATTTCTGCAGTTGCAGAAACAATTGCCTTAGTTAAATGGCCACTTAGTGTTTGATATTGATTTGTACCAAACATAGCATGTAAATGCGCAAATGGTTTATCATCAACGCGTGAAATATTACCGAGCAAACTTATAAGTTCAAGTGGTTCTTCAACTTCTCGTTTTTCATATGTTTGCGTTTCAAGGTTATAAAAATTTAATTCCACGCCTTGGCAAGCGCCGATACCACTGACAGTTCCAAATTTACCTTGTTGTCGCGCTATTGCGGTTACTTGCTCAACAATGTCTTCGCCTTGCTCTAATACTAAAATAATATTTTGACCATCTACTTTATAGTTCATATAACTCCCACCCATTTGTTTATTTCTGTATAATTATTAATTACCCAGAGTTGTTTTGTTCATAACGCAAAAAAAAATTAATTTTTTCTATTGTGTTCGTTATGATAGTTGTAATAGAATATTGTAATATTATGCTAAATATGCACGTTGATAAATTGTATAATAATCCAACTAAAAACCTTTAATTTGAGCGTGAGGAGAGTGAATTATGAATAAACAGTTTTACGTCTTATATTTTAATATATTTTTAGTTTTCTTAGGTATAGGGTTAATAGTTCCTGTATTACCAGTATATTTAAAAGATTTAGGTTTAAAAGGTAGCGATTTAGGAATCTTAGTAGCTGTCTTTGCTTTAGCTCAAATGTTTATATCACCCTTTGGTGGTACATTGGCCGATAAACTTGGTAAGAAGCTAATCATATGTATCGGTTTACTACTTTTCGCAATTTCAGAATTTCTTTTTGCGATTAGCCACTCCTTCACTTTACTAATTGTCTCAAGAATATTAGGTGGTTTTAGTGCGGGTATGGTAATGCCGGGTGTGACAGGCTTAATAGCTGATATATCACCAGCAGGAGATAAAGCTAAGAATTTTGGTTATATGTCTGCCATTATTAATTCTGGTTTTATTTTAGGTCCAGGATTAGGCGGTTTTTTAGCAGAATTTTCACATCGCTTACCATTCTTTGTAGCAGGATTTAGTGGAATTTTAGCTTTAATTTTATCTGTCATTCTTATCCATAATCCTAAAAAAGCGACGACGGCTGGTTTTACAAATTATCAGCCAGAGATATTGAGCAAAATAAATTGGAAAGTATTTTTAACGCCAATCATATTAACGCTCGTTTTAGCTTTTGGCCTATCTTCTTTTGAGACATTGTTCCCATTATATACTGCAGATAAGGCGCACTATTCACCATTGGATATTTCTATCGCCATTACCGGTGGTGGGATAGCAGGTGCAGTATTCCAAGTATTCTTTTTTGATAAATTCATGAAATATTTCAGCGAACTAAATTTTATAACATATGCATTGATATATTCAGCTATTGTTTTAGTCGGATTGACGATTACGCAAAGTTATTGGGGAATCATGATTGTTAGTTTCATTGTTTTTATTGGATTTGATATGATTCGACCGGCGATTACGAATTACTTTTCAAATATCGCCGGAGACCGTCAAGGTTTTGCGGGCGGATTAAATTCCACGTTTACGAGTATGGGGAATTTTATTGGGCCATTAGTTGCAGGTTCACTTTTTGATGTTAATTTTGAATTTCCATTATATATGTCAGTAGTCGTTATGATTTTAGGTATAATTGTAATTTTCATTGAAAAAGCATTAAGAATGAAACGCAAAAACTTGAGTAAATAAAAAGTTATTTTGATCAACACTCTTATCTAATCACAAAGATAAGAGTGTTTTTTTATTGGAACTTTAAGAAATTAGTGGTTTTGTGACAACTTTGTTATAGTAATTTTTTAAATTCGTAATAAATATGTTACATACATTACATTCTATTTAAATTGTACTACACATACCGTTATAGCTCTTTTTTTATGTTACTATTTATTAAAATAAATGAGTAATGGGGGAGGTAAGTTATGAAAAATTTAATGCTAGGCTTAGTAACTTTTTTACTAGCATGCTTCCTAACCTTCCTATTATTTATAGCTATGAATCAAAATGCGCTTGTTAAAGTTCACGAATTTATTTGTAGCAAACCCGATGTAAAAAATGTAGCCGTTAATAAAGTTGAAAGTATCTTTTTATCTCACAATACAATTGATGCAGCTATTCAACCTTCAGGTTTAAATAATCCACGTAATGGTAAAAATGCTACTCCTGTTGCTCAAAATACTACACAAGTATCTAATAATGATGAAACAGCAAATAAACACTTACCTCCATTTACTTCTGCTTTAGGTTCTGCCCAATCATTGGTAAATCATACTAATCAAACGCATAATCGATATAATGACTATGCTATCGACAAAAGTTATCAAGGTAAATATTATTATGTTTTCACTTTTGAAAATGCTAAAAAACAAGGCACTTATTATAGAGTTACAGTGGACGCTCAAAATAAGGCGCATATTTATGACGCATCATTTAAACCAGTTAAAACTAAAGAACAAAATATTACTGTGTCCAAACAAGAAATGGGCGTGATAGCGCAGAAATATGCACAAGATCAATTATCACCTCAGGCAACATTAAGTAATGCCAATTGTGCGACACAAGGGATGAATTATACATTCGTTAATCCATTAAATCATAAGCGTTTAAAAGCGCATGTAACAAATTCAGGTAGTGTCGTTAATTTACCATTAATAAAGTAGCCGATAAGTTTAAAAAAATGTTATGATTCACATAAATCAAACTAGATTTATGTGAATTTTTTATACTATAAATGAATCAATGATACGATATAGGTAAATAATGTATATCTTATGAAAAGGGTGAACTTTGTGAAAAAGATAAAAAAAGCAATCATACCTGCTGCGGGGTTAGGAACAAGATTTTTGCCGGCTACGAAAGCGATGCCTAAAGAAATGTTGCCTATATTAGATAAACCAACAATTCAATACATAGTCGAAGAAGCAGCTAAGGCTGGAATCGAAGACATTATTATCGTTACAGGTAAACATAAAAGAGCGATAGAAGATCATTTTGATAACCAAAAAGAATTAGAAATGATTTTAGAAGAAAAAGGAAAAGACAATTTACTAGAACGTGTAAAATATTCAACTGAATTAGCCAATATTTTCTATGTTAGACAAAAAGAGCAAAAAGGATTAGGTCACGCTATCTATTCTGCACGTCAATTTATTGGTAATGAACCATTTGCGGTATTATTAGGTGACGACATCGTTGAATCAGATACACCTGCAATCAAACAACTTATGGACATCTATGAACAAACTGAAAAGTCAGTAATAGGTGTTCAAGAAGTTCCAAAAGAAGAAACACATAGATATGGCATCATTGACCCTATAGCACAAGACGGTCGACGCTATGAAGTAAAACAGTTTGTCGAAAAACCAGCTGAAGGCACTGCACCTTCAAATTTAGCAATAATGGGTCGCTATGTACTTACTCCTGAAATCTTCAATTATTTAGAAAACCAAGGAAAAGGTGCTGGCGGTGAAATACAGCTAACAGATGCAATTGAACGGTTAAATAAAGATAATCAAGTTTTTGCATACGATTTTGAAGGTAATCGTTTTGATGTAGGAGAAAAGTTAGGTTTTGTTAAAACTACGATTGAATTTGCATTAAAAGACCAATCGATGAGCGACGAATTAAAAACATTTATTAAATCACTCAACCTTGACTAATACTATGTCGAAATTAAAAATTTTTTCTTTTAACATCGAAAATAATGCTAGAAGGTGCCTCTCATGAAACATAAAAAAACGAATGCGATGCGTATATTAGAAAAAGCTAATATCGATTATGAAATTAACACATATGAGATTACTCATAAGCATATGGACGGGGCTACTGTGGCGCAAATTGTTGGTGTGGATATTAACGTCGTTTATAAAACACTAGTATTAGAAAATGCACAACATGAATGTTTTGTATTTGTGATACCAGTCGATACAACGTTGAATATGAAACAAGCAGCTCATAACGCACAACAAAAGAAATTAACCTTATTACCACTGGAACAGCTAAAACAAGTTACAGGTTATGTGAGAGGTGGTTGCTCTCCTATAGGTATGAAAAAGCATTTTCCAACTTATATTGATGAAAGTGCATTAAATTTACAAAATGTGTATGTTAGTGGTGGAGAACGAGGCATGCAAATTAAAATAAATACCAAGGATTTGATTAAGATAGCGAGTGCAGAAGTTGCCAATATCATAGAATAGCAATTTACTTCTAGGTTACAAGTTTCATGTAATGTAAAAAGCAGTAGAAATTCAATTTTGAAAATGAATTTCTACTGCTTTTTTTAGGCTTGTTTTAAGTAGAAAATGGTTGGTTTTGAATGATTTTATATAAAATGACCGATATTTTGATTGTTTTTGAATGAAAATGATAAAAAATGATTGATTTAAGAAAGCGTATACATTATACTAATCGTGAGATGAGGTGGGAAGATGATTACAGAAAAGCGTCATGAATTAATTTTGGATGAACTTGCAAAAAAGGATTTTTTATCATTGCAAGAATTAATGGACAATTTAGACTGTAGTGCTTCTACTATACGTAGAGATTTATCTAAGTTACAACAACTAGGTAAATTAACACGTTTACATGGTGGGGCTACATTAAACCAATCCGTTGTCTTAGAACCTAATCTTATCGATAAACGTACCCAAAATCTTCAAGAAAAAAAAGAAATAGCGCGAAGCGCTTCAGAACTAATCGAAGATAATGATTGTGTATTTTTAGATGCAGGTTCATCTACGCTAGAAATGATTCCATATATTACTAGCAGTAATATTACTGTTGTAACCAATGGTCTTACCCACGTTGAAGAATTAATCAAAAACGGTATCAAAACGATAACAATTGGTGGTCAAGTTAAATCCAATACGTTTGCCACAGTTGGACCCAGCGCTATCGAAACGCTTGGCCGTTACCGCTTTGACAAAGCATTTATAGGCATTAATGGTATCGATATAAACTATGGTTTAACTACACCTGATGATCAAGAAGCTTTTGTTAAAAAGTATGCATTGAAACAAGCATTAAATAAATTTGTTGTAGCTGACAGCTCTAAATTTAATAAAGTTTATTTCACCAATGTGCCTATTGATCATGATGTATCCATTATTACTTCGGAACAAATTAAACAAGTTGAAAATTATGATTTATTTACACGTCATTATGACATATTAGGAGGAAAACGATGATTTATACAGTAACTTTTAATCCATCAATAGATTATATTATGGTCGCAAAAGATTTCCAAATTGATGGTTTAAATCGTGCTTCATCAACGCATAAATTTGCTGGGGGAAAAGGTATTAATGTTTCAAGAGTGCTACAAACATTAAATGTAGCATCGACTGCTTTAGGATTTGTAGGCGGTTTTCCTGGAAACTTTATTAAAGATACGTTATTTAACAGCAACATCGCTACAGATTTTGTCACAGTGGATGAGGACACGCGTATCAATGTGAAATTAAAGACTGGCAATGAAACTGAAATTAATGCGCCTGGACCTCAAATTAGTGAAGAACAATTAAACACATTACTCGAAAAAATTAAAAATACTACGTCAGCAGATATTGTTATCGTTGCTGGTAGTGTACCGCAAAGTATAGGTAATGATGTTTACGAAAAAATAGCTACTATAACTAACGCAACAGGTGCTCAATTGGTAGTAGATGCTGAGAAACACTTAGTTGAAAGTGTATTGCCTTATGGTCCGCTATTTATTAAACCCAATAAAGACGAATTAGAGGTTATGTTTGATGTCGCTATTGATAGTGACGAAGCAGTAGTTAAGTATGGCCGTAAAATATTAGAACAGGGCGCAAAATCAGTGATTGTGTCTCTTGGCGGAGAAGGAGCAATTTACATAGATCATCAACAAAGCTTCAAAGCCACAGTTCCTAAAGGGAAAGTCATAAACACTGTTGGATCAGGCGACAGTACCGTGGCGGGCATGGTTGCTGGCTTAACTAATGGTTACTCAGTATCATCAGCATTTAAGTTAGCAGTTGCTGCAGGGACAGCAACAGCTTTTAATGATGACTTAGCGCAAAGTGAAGCAATTAAAAATATAGAATCACAAGTTGAAATTTATAAACTTGATGGGAGTGATTAATATGAGAATAACTGAATTATTAACAAAAGATACGATGGCGATGGATTTAAATGCAACAGAGAAAAACGGTGTTATAGACGAACTTGTAACTCAACTTAATGAAGCGGGAATTTTAAATGATGTCGAAGCATTTAAGTCAGCGATTTTTGATCGTGAATCACAAAGTACGACGGGGATTGGTGAAGGCATTGCCATACCACATGCTAAAGTTGCAGCTGTAAATAAACCAGCTATTGCCTTTGGTAAATCACAAAGTGGTGTTGATTATCAAAGTCTTGATATGCAACCAGCTCACTTATTCTTTATGATTGCGGCTCCTGAAGGTGGCGCACAAACGCATCTTGATGCTTTAGCTAAGTTATCAGGTATATTAATGGATGACAAAGTTAGAGCAGATTTATTAGCAGCTCAATCGCCTGACGAAGTACAACAGATTATTGACCGTGCAGATGACGAAGCAACTGAAGAAGAAAATGCTGAGCAACAAAATGTTGCTACAACTACATCAGAAGATAATGAAGCACAAGATGAGCCTTATATACTTGCTGTAACTGCTTGTCCAACTGGCATTGCACATACTTATATGGCAAGAGATGCATTGAAAAAGCAAGCGAAACAAATGGGCGTACAAATAAAAGTAGAAACAAACGGTTCAGGTGGCGTGAAAAACCCACTGACTGATGATGATATTGCTAAAGCTACTGGTATCATCGTTGCAGCTGATGTACATGTTGAAACAGACCGATTCGACGGTAAAAATGTAGTTGAAGTACCTGTGGCAGATGGTATAAAACGACCAGAAGCGTTAATTAACTTAGCTCAAGATACATCTAGAAAACCATTTGTGGCTTCTAGTGGTAAACGTAGCCATTCGACTGAAGAAAGTAATCAAGGTATCGGAAAAACCATTTATAAACATCTTATGAATGGTGTATCGAATATGTTACCGCTAGTTATTTCTGGTGGTATTTTGATGGCAATCGTCTTTTTATTCGGTGCCAACTCATTCGATCCGAAAAGTTCTGAACATAATGCATTCGCAGAACAACTTTGGAATATCGGTAAAAATAGTGCATTTGCATTAATCATTCCAATTTTAGCAGGATACATTGCTAGAAGTATTGCAGATAAACCAGGTTTCGCTGCTGGTTTAGTAGGTGGTATGTTAGCTGTATCAGGTGACGCAGGATTTATTGGCGGTATTTTAGCAGGTTTCTTAGCAGGTTACTTAACTCAAGGTGTTAAACGCTTAGTTAGCGGATTACCGCAATCTTTAGAAGGTTTAAAACCAACTTTAATTTATCCAGTGTTGTCAGTTACGATAACTGGACTATTAATGATTTACGTTATTAATCCACCTGCTTCATGGTTAAATAACTTATTGTTAAATGGTTTAAATAGTTTATCTGGTGCCAATATTGTTTTACTTGGTCTAGTAATTGGGGCGATGATGGCTATTGATATGGGTGGTCCTTTCAATAAAGCCGCATACGTATTCGCAACTGCTGCATTGACTGAAGGTAATAGCGCGCCTATTACTGCGGCAATGATTGGTGGTATGGTGCCTCCAATCGCAATCTCAATTGCTATGTTGTTGTTCCGTAAGAAATTTACAAAAGAACAAAAAGGTTCAATTATTCCAAACTTTGTGATGGGATTCTCCTTTATAACCGAAGGTGCGATACCATTTGCGGCTGCTGACCCATTACGCGTTATTCCATCTATGATGGTTGGTTCAGGCGTAGCAGGGGCTATTGCATTAGGATTAGGTTCAGCAATACAAGCACCACATGGTGGTATTATTGTTATCTTCGCGACAGACATTACACATGCACTGCAATCATTAATTGCGATAATCATAGGTGCGGTAGTGGCAGCGATCATATACGGTTTATTAAAACCAAAAGTTACACAAGTAGAAGCAGAAGCTTCAGAAGCCATGAACGAATAATAAGAAAATTAATAATAAGCAAAGCGTTATCACTTAAAGCGGATTAGGTGGTAACGTTTTGTTGTACATTTGAATATAAAATATTAATATGTTTTGTTGAACACAAATAGTATAAAAGTGTATAAAGCTTGCTATTTATAGTATTTATTAAATGATTTAAATCATTAAAAAATATTGTTAGTAAATTAATACGCAATGTTACAACTTGGAGTTATGATATGATAAAATGTAATTCATACGTCAATTTTTTGGGAGGTGTTACAATGGGAAGGATTTAGTCTTTATTACTAGTAATTATCAAAAATTAAAACAAAGACGGTCACCTATTGTGACACGTAAAATTTGGAGGTGAATCCCTAGTAATAGGGAGTTAATTGGAAACAGTACCCATAATGAATTTAGTAATATTTTTTCTTTTAATTGCATTGACTACAGTATTCGTAGGATCGGAATTTGCGTTAGTTAAAGTGAGATCAACAAGAATTGAACAATTAGCATCAGAAGGTAATGGTAATGCTAAAGTTGTGAAAAAAATGATTGGTAATTTAGATTATTACTTATCAGCTTGTCAACTTGGTATTACTGTAACATCACTTGGATTAGGTTGGTTAGGTGAACCGACTTTTGATAAATTGTTACATCCATTATTTGCATTATTACATTTACCTGAACCCATAACTACGACAATTTCGTTTATTATCGCATTTATTGTCGTAACATATTTACACGTTGTATTAGGTGAATTAGCACCTAAAACATTAGCAATTCAATACACTGAAAACTTAGCGCTTGTTTATTCACGACCACTTTATTATTTTGGTATCGTGATGAAGCCGTTAATTTGGTTAATGAATGGTTCTGCACGTGTGATTATACGTATGCTTGGTGTCAATCCTGATGCAAATAATGACGCGATGTCAGAAGAAGAAATTAAAATTATTATCAACAATAGTTATAACGGTGGAGAAATAAACCAAACAGAATTGGCTTATATGCAAAATATTTTTTCATTTGATGAACGCCATGCGAAAGATATTATGGTACCTAGAACGCAAATGATAACTATGAATGAGCCGTTCAATGTTGATGAATTATTAGAAACGATAAAAGAATATCAGTTCACACGTTATCCGATTACTGAAGATGGTGATAAAGACCATGTCAAAGGCTTTATAAATGTTAAAGAGTTTTTAACAGAATACGCTTCAGGAAAAACTATAAAAATAAGCAACTTTGTACATGAATTACCAATGATTTCAGAAACGACACGTATCAGTGATGCTTTAGTTAGAATGCAACGTGAGCACGTTCATATCAGTTTAATTATTGATGAATATGGTGGCACGGCAGGTATTCTGACAATGGAAGATATCCTAGAAGAGATTGTCGGGGAAATACGTGATGAGTTTGACGACGACGAAGTAAACGATATCGTTAAAAAAGACGATAAGACATATCAAATAAATGGTCGAGTATTGTTAGATGATTTAAATGAACAATTCGACATTGAATTTAAAGATTCTGAAGATATTGATACAATTGGTGGTTGGTTACAAGCACATAATACAAATTTACAACAAAAAGATTATGTTGATACCGAATTCGATCGCTGGATTATTTCAGAAATTGAAAATCATCAGATTATCTCAGTAATATTAAAAATCGAATATAATAAAGAACGCGTTGCTGTTACTGATAATGAAGAAGAATCAGAGACAGACTAATTTACGAAGCATGCTAAATCTTGGGTAACGAGATTTTAGCATGCTTTTTTACTTTAGATATCTAAACGTAAGCAACAATGGAAAATGAAAAATATAAAATTATTGTTAACTTTGTTAACTAGAATTTACTTAATGTAGTGAAATCGTAATGATTAAATTTATAAAAACTGGAAATATAGTAAATGTGCTATTTTAATTATTAGTAGCGAATGAGAGGAGAACAGCTATGAGTAATGACATATATTATTTAAATAATGGTTATCCTATGCCTAAAATTGGCTTAGGTGTATATAAAATCACCGATGAGGAGATGGAAGTAGCTGTCCATAGTGCATTAGAAGCTGGTTATCGTGCTTTTGATACTGCTTATTTTTATGGTAATGAACAGGCTCTAGGCCAAGCTTTACGTAATGCAGATATCGATAGAGAAGACTTATTTATAACCTCTAAACTATGGAATGATTATCAAGGTTACGACAGTACCAAAGCATACTTTAATAAAACTTTGAAAAATTTAGACACAGATTATCTAGATTTATATTTAATTCATTGGCCGTGTGAAGAAGATGGATTATTTATTGAAAGTTACAAAGCGATGGAAGAGTTGTATGAAGAAGGAAAGATAAGAGCGATAGGCGTATGTAATTTCGAACAGCATCATTTAGAAACATTAATGAATGAAACTAAAGTTACGCCAGCAGTGAATCAGATTGAAGTACATCCTTATTTTGATCAACATGAGTTACAAGAATATTGTGATGATAAAGATATTGCAGTAACAGCTTGGATGCCTCTAATGAGAAATAAAGGTTTGTTAGTCCACCCGACAATTGTCAATATTGCTAAAGCATATGACAAGACACCCGCTCAAATTGTACTTAGGTGGCATTTAGCACATAATAGATTGGTTATACCGAAATCAAAAAACCCAGCGCGTATTAAAGAAAATTATAATATTTTAGATTTTAATTTGGAATTAACAGATATTGCAGAAATTGATAGTTTAAATAAGGATCAGCGCCAAGGTAAGAATCCTAACGAAGTCCAAATCGGCACTTTACAATAAATGTATAACGTCCGTAGGATATTGAAAAATAAGACGCAAGTAATAGAGGGATTTGATTTAGCTGTGATGCTTAATTTACTGAAATAACTATATTTTTGAAAAGCCTAAAAGTATTAACTCTTAGTATAGGCAGGGCGTACTTTTAGTTCAGTATAAATCCGCTGATTAACATTAGATTGGAAATATAAATAATAATAGAGAATGAGGGTGGCATATGTATGGATGTTAGGGTTATTGTACCTTGTTATAACGAAGGTGATGTTATTGTACAAACCTATGAGCGATTAACTGAAGTGTTAGCGCAAGATAGTGAACGTCGACAATATAATTATGAAGTGCTATTTGTCGATGATGGTAGTAAAGATTCTACTATAAATTTTATTCAAGATATTGCCACTAGAGATCAGCATATCAAATTTATTTCTTTTAGTAGAAATTTTGGTAAAGAGTCTGCCATGCTTGCAGGGTATCAATATAGTACTGACTGTGATGCTGTGATTATGATAGATGCGGATTTACAACATCCGCCTGAATTCATACCTCAAATGATAGAAGGTTATTTGGATGGCTACGACCAAGTCATTGCTAAACGTAATCGCGAAGGTGAGAAAAAATCGAGGAAATTACTGACACGTAGCTATTATAAATTAATTAATTACTTTGTAGATATTAATCTTGAAGATGGCGTCGGTGATTTCAGATTGTTAAGTAATAGGGCAGTAAAATCTATTGCTTCATTAGAAGAATATAATCGTTTTTCTAAAGGATTATATGAATGGATTGGTTATAATACAAAAGTTTTCACATATGAAAATGTAGAGCGAGAAGAAGGCCAATCAAAATGGTCGTTTGGTAATTTATTAAATTATGGCATTGATGGACTTATTTCTTTTAACAATAAGCCTTTAAGAGTGTTAATATATTTAGGTTTCTTCGTCTCTTTTATTAGTCTGTTATATATAATATATATATTTTGTGGTATTTTGATTGATGGCATAGATACACCAGGTTATTTCTCGACTATCGCTGCAATTTTACTTCTTGGTGGTATTCAGCTCATGTCTATCGGTATCATTGGAGAATATATTGGACGTATTTATTATGAAGTTAAACAAAGACCGAAATATATCGTGCTAGCAACGAATGTTAATGATAATTCTAAAGATGACGACCAAATGGGTACGGACTATACACACGACCTGGAAGCAACTGTCAGACGCCAGTCTAACAAGGCGACAATCAATAATAAATAAGTGCTTTTCCAACTATGTACGAGACAATTGTAAGATGTTAAATAATAAGAGAGCTTATCCATAATGGATAAGCTCTCTTATTTTGAGAATTGATATTAATATCTCATATTAGTTTTAATCAGCAAAATGTTAGCATTATGCTGCTGATTATTTTTTACGCAATTTACCTAAAATAAATGACGCAACAGCTACTAGAATAATTGTACCAATCAGTGCTGGGAAGATAGCAATGCCACCTAAATGCCAACCCCAATCGCCTAGTAACCAAGAACCTAAAGCTGAACCTACAATACCAGCAATTATATTACCAAGAATACCTCCAGGAATATCTTTGCCTAAAATTCCGCCAGCAATCCAACCTATTAAACCACCGACGATTAACATGAGAATAAAGCCCATAGCAATCGGCCTCCTTTTTATAATTT
The DNA here is from genome assembly GCF_015775975.1 of Staphylococcus lloydii. NCBI lineage: Bacteria > Bacillati > Bacillota > Bacilli > Caryophanales > Staphylococcaceae > Staphylococcus > Staphylococcus lloydii. Next base: position 2,081,803 of record NZ_CP064056.1, on the reverse strand, counting down.
AATTATTATTTATATATACCACTAAAGTAATTTAAATAATCATTTTAATTTTTAAATATCTTTTGCCATAAAACAAATAGAATGAAAAGGATATATATTAAAATGAAGGCATACCAATATGGCGTCAATAACATCATTACCGCAAAGGATAGAATATAAAGTATATGGCCAACTAAAATAGGATTTTTTACACGTTTAATAAAGTGAAATTGCGCTTTCTCAGTTGGTTTGAATGTACTATAAAAGAGAAATATGGCGCCAATCAACGATATTGTAGGTGCTAGATATGGGACAGACATATAATAGGAGTCGTGGCTCGTATCGTAAGCAAGAATAGTAGCTGTGCTTAAAATAATTGTAAGTACAGCCGCTATGAATTTTTGATCTTCAATAAATAAGACGCGAACTTTATTATTTATGTAAAGTTGTAGTAGTGTCCAAATAATTAATGACAATATAAAAGTGAACGTAATAAAATCATATTCACCGCTTATAAATAAATTAATAAGACCATTAACAGTAATTGCAATGAGAATAGAGCTATACTTAAGTTGTTTGAAATTCTGGCGATACAGGTCATAACCTAATATGACGACTGTAACTATTATGTTGATGATAATAGATATTAGCATTTTGGTCTCCTTACATTAATCGTTCATTGAAGTATTATACCAATATATGTCTCATTAAGCATTTAATAACAATAAATAATGTAAACTTTTATTGTTATTAAATGTTTACATTATTAAAATATTTTACAATCTAAGCATTTAAGCGCTATAAAATATTGCATTAAATAATATAGGAGGCTTACCCTTATCTGTAATATTAGTATACTCGTATAGCATAGCGTAGAAGTTAATTCAAAATGCTAACAAGGGGACTTATACCCCTTTTTTATTACTCCACAATAATGTATGAAGTTGTGGTAAAACATATACATTGTTCATATCGCTACTTTCCATGACGCGAGTGACAAGATCTTCATATAACGATAAAAGTTTTTCAGTATGTTGCGCTACGTGCTCACCATCTAAATATGGGTTGCCCACTTGTAGATAAAAAGGGATTGATGGGTAGCGATGATGAATCATTTTGGCAAAGTCATAATCTTCATCATCAAATATAACTACTTTTAAATTTAAAGTGTCGTGTTTACATTGCGCGATTACTTCGTCTAAGACGAATAAATTAGGTTTCATTTTAGAACTAGGAGGCTTGGGACTGATAGTTAAGTCATCGATTTGTGTCATCCATGGTTGGAACTTACTACCTTGCGTTTCTAATGCGCTATAAATATTTTTTGTCTCAAACAAATCCACGAGTTCTTGAATCCCTTTAATAAGTGCAGGATTGCCTCCTGAAATAGTGACATGATTGAACATGTCACCACCAATTTCATAAAGTTCTGCATAAATTTCTTCGGCAGTCATCATACGAATATCTTCTTTAGCGCTGCCGTCCCAAGTGAAACTAGAATCACACCAACTACAACGATAATCGCAACCAGCCGTTCTTACAAACATCGTCTTACGCCCGATTACCCGGCCTTCGCCTTGAATCGTAGGTCCAAATATTTCTAGAACAGGAATTTTAGCCATTTTGATGCTCCTTTGGTCGATAGACCACATAACTCGTCGGTGTTTCACGAACATATACTTGTAGACAGTGAGGCTTGTTTGAGCGAGCGTCTAAGTTGTTTTGAATTATTTCATAAATCGTTTGCGCCACCACTTCAGTTGAAGGGCTTTTCCCTTTGAACATTGGTAATTCATTTAATAATTGATGATCGAATGAACCGTGAACAAGTTTTTTTAAATCACTAAAATTAACTAAAAAACCGTTGTGGTCAAGTTCATCACCAGCTATTGTTAAGTTTACAAAATAAGTATGCCCGTGCGTGCGCATACATTTTCCTGCGTCTTCACTTGGAATATAATGGGCAGCTGAAAAATTAAAGTCCTTATTCAATTCAAATACGTAGTTATGATTTACTTGAGGATAGTTTTGTTGAAACATTAGTTATTCGCTCCTTTTTCGACCAAATAGTTGTTTAAACCACGTGCACGTAACTTACATGCCGGGCATGTGCCGCATCCATCGCCGATAATGCCGTTATAACATGTTAGAGTGCGTTCTCTAATGTAATCTAATACACCTAAATCATCGCTTAATGCCCAAGTTTCTTTTTTATCTAACCACATCAATGGTGTGTGAATGACAAAGTTTTTATCCATTGATAAATTTAAAGTAACATTCATAGATTTAACAAAGCTATCACGACAATCTGGATAACCAGAAAAATCTGTTTCGCATACGCCAGTGATGATGTTTTTCGCATTAAGTTGATAAGCTAAGGCACCAGCAAATGATAAAAATAATAAATTACGTGCAGGGACAAACGTATTTGGTATGTCATCGTCGTTTGCTTCAATAGCCATATTAGGGTCTGTTAAAGCATTAGGTGTTAATTGAGATAATAAAGACATATCAAGTACATGGTGTTTAAGCTGTTGTTCATCGGCTATAGCTTGTGCAACTTCGATTTCTTGAGCATGTCTTTGCCCGTATTTAAAAGTTACTAATTCAACTTCATCAAAATGTTTCTTTGCCCAAAATAAGCATGTCGTACTATCTTGGCCACCACTAAACACTACAATGGCTTTATTTTTATCAAGTAATTGTTCGGTCATTTTAAAATTCGCTCTCCTTAAAAGTAACTACTGTTATAAGACATGAAAAAACGTCTATCCCTATAAAAAGATAGACGCGTTAAGTCTAGTTTTTTATAGAGGGTGTCAGCTAGAAACCTCTGTTTATTCATTTACATGATGATTAGAATAATATATTTAAACTGTAAAATCAAGTTGATATTTGGCATAATAGCACTAATCGGCTAACAATAGAATGGTATGAAAGAGGTAGTAACATGATTATCGTCATCGACAATAAAGATTCATTTACATATAATCTTGTTGATTATACAAAAAATATGTCGCAGCAACCAGTCAAGGTCATTGATGTGGATCAAGTTGATATAAGGGCATTACAATACTTAAAACCTGAAGCAATTATTATCTCACCAGGACCAGGCAAACCAAGTGATTATCCAATATTGAGCCAAGTAATAACAACATTCGCTTCATCTACACCTATCCTTGGTGTTTGCTTAGGTTTTCAATTAATAGTTGAATATTATGGCGGTAAAATAATTAAAAGTGGCAAACCCGTGCATGGACATGTAACGTCTTTAACACATACAAACAGTGGTATTTTTAAAGGTTTAAATCAAAATTTTCAAGTTATGCGATATCATTCATTAATCGCACATACGCCATCACTACCATCAGAGTTAAATATTGTAGCTTATAATGAAGAACAAATTATTATGGCAGTTGAGCATGAACGATTGCCCATATATGGTGTCCAATATCATCCTGAATCAATTTTAAGTCAGCATGGTCATAAACAGTTACAATTATTTTTAGCGAAAGCAGGTGAGCACTGTGACTATCCAATTTAATTACCGTTATATGACTGGTGAAGATGATTTTGAAACTTATCATATCGAGTGTACAGATTATAGTGCTAAAAAAATAGCTTGGACTTTAGGTGAGGTAGGCGCAGTAGTGTCGTTTGCTGAAACGATGCAAAGCCAAGGTAAATATGTAACGCTCTATTTACCATATGAAGCGGCTAAATATTTTAATGAAGATATGGCAGTCGTGAATGTGCAAGCGCCATATATTTATGCAGCTGCTTACGTGTTTGATTCAGTAACACAAGTAACTGAATATGCAGCGTGTGAGTATGATAAATGTCATCATTTCCAATTTACACAATCCAATGCAATATTAACGAAGAATATTGAACGTATACAGCAAGAAATTATTAACGGTAATACGTATCAAGTTAATTATACTACAAGGTTAACAGACAGTATTCGACGACCTATTTATGATTTATATCGACAATTGCAGCTTTCTAATAATGGAAACTATTCGGTAATGATAGATACTGACGAATTAAAAATTGCTTCGGCTTCACCGGAATTATTCTTCCAACAAGGCCCTTTTAAAAATAGCGACAATGTCATTGTTAGTAAACCTATGAAGGGGACAATAGCACGAGGCGTTACACCTACTGACGATCAAAAGCAATATGATACCTTGGCCCAATCTGAGAAAGATAAAGCCGAAAACGTGATGATTGTAGACTTATTAAGAAATGATATTGCACGTATCACAGCAACCAATAGCGTGAATGTTTCCAAATTATTTCATATTGAAAAATATGATACAGTATTTCAGATGACATCTATGGTAACGGGCCAACTTGCTGAAACAACGTCATTAAATAAAATATTGGCATCGCTCTTCCCGTGTGGCTCAATTACTGGTGCACCTAAAATGAATACAATGAAATTTATTCAATCATTAGAGCAAGTACCGAGACATGGTTATTGTGGAACGATTGGATTGCTATTGCCTAGTGGCAAATCAATTTTCAATGTACCTATTCGTACGATTCAATATATAGACGAACAAGCAATTTATGGTGTTGGTGCTGGTATAACGATAGATTCGAATGCAGATAAAGAAATAGTAGAATTCAACGACAAAGTAAAAATATTGGAGTGCTTATAATGAAATTATTTGAAACGATGAGGCTCGAAAACAATGAAATTCAACGCTTAGCATTACATAAAGAAAGAATTCAAAATTCTTGTAAGTCATTGGGTATCAATTTCGATGAAAAGCAATGGGACAATAAGATTGCGCAAATTTTAGAAAACTATCCAAATCAACGTAAAAGATTAAAAATTATGATAGATCAACAAGGGGATTTATCATTTGAAATCGTAGAACTACCTGACAAACAATACTTTACTGCGCGTTTAGTCAACTTAGATAATGCAGTTAATGAACAAAACCTCATTCATAAAACAACAAATCGAGAGCATTTACAACACGATCATTCAACGGATCTTATTTTATTACATGATGACAAAGGTAAAATTTTAGAATTTGATATTGGTAATATAATGATAGAAGAAGACAATCAATATTATACGCCAGAATTCGAACATGATTTATTGCGTGGCACGATGAGGAGAACTTTAATAGAACAAGGTTCGTTAGAAATTAAAAATTATGATGTGACTACTTTTGTACGTAAACTACAAAATAATGAGATTAAAGTTTTTCTATTAAATAGTTTACGTGAGGTTGCCGATGTAGAAATTTATCTATAGAATATATAAAGAAAAAAGGTAAAACATTGCTATACACAATTTAATTATTAAAGTAATAACTAAAGTGAACAACTTATGATATAAAGGTTATAGAATAGAAATTATATTGTTAAACTTAACTAACAACTCGAACGGAGAAAATAATGATAATTTTATGGCTATGCTTAATTATTGGCGTAACGATAATTACTAAGTGGATTATTAATCACAATCATAAAGACTACGCTACGATAGTAAATTATTGTGTGCTAATTGTTTTTTGCGTAATACAATTTGTATTCGTTTATTTTTTGGTTGGTGACATTATTCAACTTTTAGTCAAAGGATTAAATGTTTTTTATCATTAAGAAATTATGATGAGGTGCAGGTATGAAAATATATAGTCAAGGGGATCAAGCTATAGTAGTGTCTATAGAGAAAAAGGTCTCAAAGGATTTAACTGAAGACTTATTAGCATTAAAGTCCTATCTTTTAGAACGCAATTTCCCATTTATAACAGAAATTGTGCCAACTGAATCAGATATGATGATTTGTTATGATGCGCGTAGTATGATTAAGCATCACCATATTCAATCACCTTTTCAATATATGAAAGATTTAGTTTATTCAATTAGGTTAGAAATTGTTCACGATGATACACCTGAAGGAATAACTAACATTCCAGTTGTTTATGGTGGTGAATATGGGCCTGATTTAGAACCACTATTGCAATACTATGGTATTGATTTAGAAACTTTTATTAGCCGACATACAAATTGTACATATTTTGTATCTACGATGGGATATTCTCCAGGGTTCCCTTATTTAACAGGCATGGATGAACGCTTATTTGTTAATCATACGGGGAAACAGAAATCCTTTATTCCAGCAGGCGCTGTTATTATTGAAGGGAAAAAGACTGGCATCAATACGACTGATACATATGGAGACTGGCTTGTTATTGGTTATACTCCAGAAACTTTATTTAATCCAGAGAAAGATGATTTTACTAAGCTTGCACTTGGCGATAATGTAAGATTTATACCTTGTAAGGAAGATGACATAGATTTAGGAGGCTTCAAACCATGTCAATCATAATAGAGGACGAAGGATTATTTTCAAGCTTTCAAGACTTTGGTAGACAAGGTTATGAAGACCGAGGTGTTATTCCGGGCGGTGCGCTAGACACATTGTCCCACGAAATTGCTAATCGACTTGTAGCAAATGATAAACATGAAGCAACGCTTGAAATGACTAATAGAATGGCACGCATACGTTTTACTGAACCTACACTTATAGCATTAAGCGGTGGGACATTTAAAGCGACGACTGATGATTTAACCGTGTTGCCAAATAAATTATACTTAATGTTAAAAGGCGATGTTTTACGTTTTGTTGAGACGCAACGTACATCGAGAGTTTATTTAGCTGTAGGTGGCGGATTTGAATTAGATGAATGGTTAGGTTCAACTGCCACAGATTTCAAAGCCAAAATTGGTGGATTCCACGGACGAAGCTTGAAAAAAGGTGACGAGATTAATATGAAACGTAATTATTCTAAACGTCATCACAAGTTGTTTGAGAATTTAGAACAAACGAGACAAACAAATTGGGGCATAGACGGTTATGCATTGTCATTTAATTATATGTCTGATGTTTTTCACGTTATAAAAAATAAAGGCACTGAAGATTTTGACCAAGATGCATTACATCGTTTCACGTTGAGTGAATACAAAGTTACAAGTAAAGCCAATAGGGTTGGCATGTTAGTTGAAGGACAATCTGTTAAAGCGTATTACGAAGATATGCCTTTGCATCAATCTGTTAAACGTGGCACGATACAAGTCAAAAGAGATGGCACACCCATCATTTTATTAAATGACCATTACACGTTAGGCAGCTATCCTCAAATAGGAACGATAGCAACTTATCATCTAACTAAATTAGGTCAAAAACATCAAAGCGAAAAATTAAAATTCCAATTTATCGATGTGGAAACGGCAGAAGAAAATTTAATTAAGTTTAATAATTGGTTGAATCAATTATTCCACGGTATAGAATATAGAATGCAACTTGAAATGCAAAAATAATCAGAGGTGGGGTTCTACAATAGAACTTCATCTCATTTTTTGTGCTGCAAAATATTGTCGTTTTGATTGCCCTATAATTTTGAGAAATTGTCATTTTATATGAACTAAGGGTGCGACAATGTTAAATCAAAAGGCATGATAAAAAATTTCTTATATACTTTGTAAATTTGAAACAATTAATTTTTCTTCTAAGTCTATGGTCTGATTAATTAGTGTAAAAAATTAAGTATAATGTACTGATAAATTTAATTTTGAACGCTTAGACCATGAACAAAGGTGATACGTATTTCATGTTTAATTCACCTTTACACTTGATATTTGTCGGTAATTACTATATATTTATTAATTGAACTATATGCGTTTTTTACAAAAACGTTACAAAACGCTATAATTGTAAAAGCGTTTTTACAATCACGATAATAAATTTATATCAATGAATAACTATTATAAAAATTTAGAAATTTAAATCAAATTATGAGTTTGAATTAAGCTTTGTTGCGATGTGTATTGTGCAACATTAAGTGTAATGTTAAACTCGACGAATGTAACTTTAGCCAACGGTAATACATAACTTTGCGATGAGTTAGCAGTTTTGCTTAATATTTATTAGAGCAATAGTTAAATGTATTAATATGGATAGGAAATTTTTATCTCCGTCCTGTAAATTGATAATATCGGGGGAAACGATCATGAGTTTACACAAGAAGAAATTAACGCTATTTGCGTTTTTTATTCTAACAGTGTTAACTGTAACTTTAAAAACGTATTTTTCTTATTATGTTGATTTTTCTTTAGGTGTTAAAGGATTAGTTCAAAACTTAATTCTTTTAATGAATCCATATAGTTTGATAGCACTAATATTAAGTGTGTTCTTATTCTTTAAAGGTAAAAAAGCATTTTGGTTTATCTTTATAGGTGGATTTGTACTTAGTTTCTTACTTTATGCGAATGTTGTTTATTTCAGATTCTTCTCTGACTTTTTAACATTTAGTACTTTAAACCAAGTAGGAAACGTTGATTCAATGGGTGGCGCAGTAACTGCATCATTCAAATGGTATGACTTTGTATACTTTATTGATACGATTATTTATTTATTTGTATTGATATTTAGACAAAAATGGTTAGATAAACGAGTATTTAGTAAAAAGTTTGTTCCGGTAGTAATGGCAGCATCAGTAGCACTATTTTTCTTAAATTTAGCATTTGCTGAATCTGATCGCCCTCAATTATTATCACGTACTTTTGACCACAAATACTTAGTTAAATATTTAGGACCTTACAACTTTACTGTTTATGACGGTGTTAAAACAATTCAAAACAGTCAACAAAAAGCATTGGCAAATGAAGATGATTTAACTAAAGTTTTAAACTATACGAAACAAAGACGTACAACACCAAATAAAGAATATTATGGCGTAGCTAAGAAGAAAAACATCATTAAAATTCACTTAGAAAGCTTCCAAACATTCTTAATTAATAAGAAAGTAAATGGACAAGAAGTGACACCATTCTTAAATAAACTATCGTCTGGTAAACAAGATTTTAGATACTATCCAAACTTCTTCCATCAAACTGGTCAAGGTAAAACGTCTGACTCAGAGTTTATGATGGATAACAGTTTATATGGTTTACCACAAGGTTCTGCTTATTCACTAAAAGGTAACAATACGTTCCAATCATTACCAGCTATTTTAGACCAACAACAAGGTTATACATCTAGCGTAATGCATGGTGACTACAAAACGTTCTGGAACCGTGACCAAATATATAGACACTTTGGTATAGATAAATTCTATGATGCAACTTACTATGATATGTCACAAAAGAATATCCAAAACTTAGGTCTTAAAGATAAAGAGTTCTTTAAAGAATCAGCTGATTACTTAGCGAAAGAAAAACAACCGTTCTATAATCACTTGATTACATTAACGAACCATTATCCATTCACTTTATCACCTCAAGATGCTTCAATTGAAAAACCACATACTGGTGATTCAACTGTAGATGGATATATCCAAACAGCAAATTATTTAGACCGCTCATTAGAAGAATTTATCGGCGAGCTTAAGAAAAAAGGTCTATACAAAGACTCTGTAATTATGATTTATGGTGACCATTATGGTATTTCTGAAAATCATAACAAAGCAATGGAAAAACTATTAGGCGAAAACATTGACGCAGCTAAATTTACAGACTTAAACCGTACTGGTTTCTGGCTGAAAATACCTGGCAAAAAAGGTACAATTGATAAAACTTACGCTGGTCAACAAGACGTTATGCCTACAGTATTACACTTATTAGGTATCGATTCTAAAAACTACTTAATGATGGGTACTGACTTATTATCTAAAGATCACAACGATACAGTACCATTCAGAAATGGTGACTTTGTGACTAAAGATTATAAATATGTAAATGGTAGAATCTACTCAAACAAAGATAACAAACCGATGACTACGAAACCGAAAGACTTTGAAAAACGTAAACAACAAACAGATAAAGACTTAGAAATGAGTGACGATGTCTTAAACGGTGATTTATTCAGATTCTACAAAAACCCAGACTTCAAAAAAGTAAATCCAGCAAAATACGAATATAAATCTGGTCCTAAAGGGCAAGAGAAAAAATAAAAAAAGTTTTTAACCAAGGCGACAATAGTTGTCTTGGTTTTTTTATATCCCAAAATAAATGATAGGGTTTTCAATAATTATGAACATAAAGATAGTAATGTAACCGGAAAATCTAATAGATATCATCGCAAGAGTATCATTTAGCTATCAAAAGGTGTATAATATATAGAACTGAAAATTAATTTAATAGAGATAATCAGAATATTCGATGTTAAAAGGATGTTGCATGTTGGAAGCATATAAAATTGAACATTTACATAAATCTTATGCCGACAAAATAATTTTTGATGACTTACAATTATCAATCTCTAGTGGTGAAAAGATTGGATTAGTTGGTATAAATGGTACAGGAAAGAGTACTTTATTGAAGGTAATGGCTGGGATGGATGAAGATTTTGAAGCAGATATCAATCATCCTAACGATTATCGCATTCGTTATTCCTCTCAGAAACAGTCGTTTGATGAAGATGTGACTGTTTTTGAAGCAGTCTTAAACTCCGACACTACAACATTAAAAGTAATTCAACGCTATGAATTGGCAGTAAAACAATATAGTGAAACCCAAAGCGATACGGATTTTCAACGTATGATGCAAGCACAAGAAGCTATGGATGCAAACGATGCCTGGGATTACAATGCTGAAATTAAAACGATTTTATCAAAATTAGGTATTGTAGATACGACCAAAAAAGTAAAAGAGTTATCTGGTGGCCAACAAAAGCGCGTAGGCTTAGCTAAGACATTAATAGAACAACCTGATTTGTTATTACTAGATGAACCGACGAACCATTTAGACTTTGAATCAATTAATTGGTTAATCAATTATGTAAAACAGTATCCGCATACTGTATTGTTTGTAACCCATGATCGTTATTTTTTAAATGAGGTTTCAACGCGAATTATTGAATTAGATCGTGGCCGACTCGCGTCATATCCAGGCAATTATGAAAGTTATATTGCGATGAGGGCTGAGAACGAACTTATAGAACAAAAGCAACAACAAAAGCAAAAGGCTTTATATAAGCAAGAATTAGCTTGGATGCGTGCAGGTGCAAAAGCAAGATCAACGAAACAACAAGCGCGCATTAATCGATTTAATGATTTAGAACAAGACGTAAAAGATCAACATCAACAAGAGAAAGGGTCTCTGAATTTAGCTTATTCTAGGTTAGGTAAACAAGTGTTTGAATTAGAACATGTGACTAAACAAATTAATCAACGTACATTATTTGCTGACGTTACAGAAATTATTCAAAATGGCCAACGAATAGGTATCGTAGGCGCTAACGGTGTAGGGAAAACAACACTGCTTAATATTTTAAATAATGAGGATCAACAATATGAAGGTACGTTGAAAATTGGTCAGACAGTTAAAGTGGCTTACTTCAAACAGACCGATGAGAGATTAGATAGAGACATCAGAATGATTGATTATTTACGAGAAGAAAGTGAAATGGCTCGTGAACAAGATGGTACAACAGTGTCAGTTACACAACTTTTAGAACGCTTTTTATTTCCAAGTGCTACGCATGGCAAAAAATTATTTAAACTTTCTGGTGGCGAACAGAAACGTTTGTATTTATTAAAATTACTCGTACATCAACCTAATGTCTTATTACTAGATGAACCGACAAACGATTTAGACACTGAAACATTAACAATTTTAGAGGATTACATTAGTTCCTTTGGGGGTACAGTAATCACTGTTAGTCATGATCGTTACTTTTTAAATAAGGTTGCACAAGAGTATTGGTATATTCATGACGGTGAGATAGAACGAATCATTGGTAGTTTTGAAGATTATGAAGCACATAAAAAGGCGCAAGATAAATCGACTGCCAATAATAACAAAGTGCAGCATAAACAAAAGTCACCACAACCTACGAAACGTAAAAAGGGTTTATCTTATAAAGAACAAAAAGAATTCGAAATGATTATCGGTAGAATAGAGCAAACAGAAGAACGATTAAATAATATTGAACAAGAAATGATAGATGCCAGTTCTGATTATGGTAAAATCAAAGAATTAAACGAGGAACAACAACAACTTCAGCAGCTATATGATGAAGATATTACTAGATGGGCCGAGCTTGAAGAATTAAAAGAACAATGAGGGATTTTATAACATGGAAGCAACTTTATCACATTATTTTGGTTACGACACCTTCCGTCCTGGCCAAAAAGAAATCATAAGTAAAATTATATCTCATCGTAATGTGTTAGGTGTATTACCTACAGGTGGGGGAAAATCAATTTGTTATCAAGTACCAGGTTTAATGCTGGGGGGGACGACGATTGTTATCAGTCCATTAATTTCATTAATGAAAGACCAAGTAGATCAATTAAAAGCGTCAGGCATTAGCGCTGCGTTTTTAAATAGTAGTTTGACTCAAAAACAACAAAAAGCTATTGAACAACAATTATTAAATGGTGAAATACAGTTTTTATATGTAGCACCAGAACGTTTTGATAATGATTACTTTATTAGCTTATTACATCAACTTCCAATTCGACTAGTCGCGTTTGATGAAGCACACTGTATATCAAAATGGGGACATGACTTTAGACCTAGTTATCAAGATGTCATCTACAAAGTCTTTGACTTACCGCAAGACTTTGCCATTGTAGCTTTAACGGCAACAGCGACGGCAGAAGTTCAAAAAGATATTATGTCACGCTTAAATATTAATAAGGCTGATGAAGTGAAGACAAGTACTAAACGAAGAAATTTAGTATTTAAAGTAAACCCTACCTATCAACGACAAAAGTTTGTGATTGATTACGTAAATCAGCATAAACAAGAGGCGGGTATTATTTATTGTTCGACGCGTAAACAAGTAGAAGAATTACATGAAGCGCTGGAGGATAATAATGTTAATAGCACGATTTATCATGCAGGTTTAACTAACAAAGAACGAGAACGAGCGCAAAATGATTTTGTCTATGACCGTGTGAGGGTCGTAGTAGCTACGAATGCCTTTGGTATGGGTATAGATAAATCTAACGTACGTTTCGTTATTCACTACAACATGCCGGGAGATATGGAGTCATATTATCAAGAAGCGGGCCGTGCAGGCCGTGACGGTTTGAAAAGTGATTGTATTTTACTCTTTAGTGAACGTGATATCGGATTACATCAATATTTTATTTCATCATCCAAAGCCGACGATGATTATAAAGACAAGATGGGCGAAAAATTAACTAAGATGATTCAATATACGAAGACTAAAAAATGTTTAGAAGCGACGTTAGTACATTATTTTGAACCAAACGAAAAGTTAGAAGAATGCCAACAATGTAGTAATTGTGTTCGTGAAAATAAAACATATGATATGACACATGAAGCGAAGATGATTATTAGCTGTATTGCGCGTATGAAGCAGCAAGAAAGCTATGGCGTGATTATTCAAGTGTTACGTGGCGAACTAACGGATTATATTCGTTATTGCGAATATGATAAGTTATCGACACATGGCATTATGAAAGATTATACGACGTCTGATTTAAGTCATCTTATCGACGAATTACGTTTTAAAGGTTATTTAAATGAAAACGATGAGATTCTTACTTGTGATAGTAACGTTAAGTCGTTATTAAATGCTGAAAAAGTCGTATTTACTACACCATTTAAACGTAAGTCGAAAGAGAAAGTAAGCATCAATACAGTTGAAGGTGTAGATAAAGCATTATTCGATGAATTAAAAGGTGTACGCCAAAAACTAAGTGAACAATTAGATATCGCGCCAGTTAGCGTATTTTCTGACTATACATTAGAAGAATTTGCTAAACGTAAACCAGAATCAAAGCAAGATATGATTTCTATTGATGGCGTAGGTAGTTATAAATTAAAGCATTATTGTCCGAAGTTTTTAGAAACCATTCAATCATATAAAGCTCAAATTTAATTTGACTTTACTTACTTTTGAAAAGTTAATATTAACGAATAAGCGTTTGCGTAGTTAGACAGAAAAGTATAGCTATGCAAACGTTTTTTATAAAAATAAATATGAAATTGTAAGTTTTTATATTTAATAATTTTTTATACGGGTATATGTAGAACGATATAATTAAAAATAATGTGGGATTGTACTTTAGGAAATAAAAATTGAAGGTGAAGATATGATTAAATTTAATAACGTGTCAAAACGTTATGGAGATAAATTAGCAGTTGAAGATGTAAGTTTTAATATAGAACAAGGGGAATTTTTTGTTTTAATAGGGCCTTCAGGCTGTGGGAAAACGACGACTTTAAAAATGATTAACCGCTTAATTGCCTTGACTGGTGGATATATATATTTTAATGACAAGCCAATTAGTGATTATCCAGTCTACGAGATGCGTTGGGATATAGGTTATGTATTGCAACAAATTGCGTTGTTTCCACATATGACAATAAAAGAAAACATAGCACAAGTGCCACAAATGAAAAAATGGAAACAACAAGATATCGATAAACGTGTAGATGAATTGTTGAATATGGTGAACATGGAACCTGAACAATTTAAAAACCGTAAACCTGATGAATTGTCAGGAGGACAGCGCCAAAGAATTGGCGTTATTCGTGCTTTAGCAGCAGATCCGCCTGTAATTTTAATGGACGAACCATTTAGTGCATTGGATCCGATTAGTCGTGAGAAATTGCAGGATGACTTGATAGAGTTACAACAAAAAATTAAGAAAACTATTGTGTTCGTTACACATGACATTGAGGAAGCGATGAAATTAGGGGATAGAATTTGTTTAATGAATGAAGGGAAAGTTGAACAAATAGATACGCCTGAAGGATTTATGTCAAATCCACAAAGTGATTTTGTTAAACAATTTATGGGTGACCATTTAAAACGCGATACACGCAATATAAAATTACGTGATGTTATTAACCATGACGCCGCACAAATAGATGAGTTGCAGCATGAATATCCAAAACTTGATGGAGAAGCTACGATAAAAGATGCCTATCCATATCTAGCACAACATGCTGCAGTCATTGTCACTGATAAACAAGATAATAAACAACATATTTTAAAACGAGAAGATATGTTTATTTACTTATCAGAAACTAAAGGAGGGAGCAACTAATGCATGAGTTTATTCAAACGCTCTCTGACCGTAAAGGGGAACTTGTAACGACAATATTTGAACATATACAACTGTCATTTATTGCATTACTCATTGCTGCCTTAATAGGTGTACCATTGGGTATATTATTAACAAAAACTAAAAAAATATCAGAAATTGTCATGAATATCGCTGCTGTGTTACAGACTATACCATCATTAGCATTATTAGGTTTGATGATTCCGTTATTTGGTATAGGCAAAGTACCTGCAGTCATTGCACTTGTCGTATATGCTTTATTACCAATATTACGTAATACATATACAGGTATAGAAGAGGTAGATCCTTCTTTAGTCGAAGCGGCAAAAGGTATAGGTATGAAGCCTGGACGTAGACTCGCTAAAGTTGAATTGCCAATCGCAATGCCTGTCATTATGGCAGGTATTAGAACTGCGATGGTGCTAATTATCGGTACAGCAACATTAGCAGCGCTAATTGGTGCAGGTGGTCTTGGTGACCTTATTTTACTAGGCATTGACCGTAACAATTCATCGTTAATATTAATTGGTGCAATTCCTGCAGCGTTACTTGCTATACTATTTGATTTAGTACTGCGTTACATGCAAAAGCTGTCATACAAAAAATTAATTATTTCGTTAGTTTCTATAGCGGTAATCTTATTACTTGTCATTATAGGTCCTATGTTAGCTAATAAAGGCGATAAAATAACTATTGCTGGTAAATTAGGTTCTGAGCCATCAGTAATTACAAATATGTATAAGATTCTTATAGAAGAAAATACGAATGATACTGTTGATGTAAAGGATGGTATGGGTAAAACATCATTCTTATTCAATGCTTTAAAATCAGATGATATAGATGGTTATTTAGAATTTACAGGTACGGTATTGGGTGAATTAACAAAAGAAAAATTAACATCTAAAGAAGAACCAAAAGTTTATAATCAGGCTAAAACGAGCTTAGAACATAAATACAACATGACGATGTTAAAACCAATGAAATATAATAATACTTATACATTGGCTGTGAAGGAAGACTTCGCGAAGAAAAATAATATTAAAACGATTGGTGATTTAAACAAAGTTAAAGATAAAATTAAACCTGGTTTTACTTTAGAATTTAATGACCGTGAAGATGGTTATCCAGCAGTCAAAAAAGCCTATGGTTTAAACCTAGGTAAAGTTAGAACGATGGAACCTAAATTGAGATATCAAGCCGTCCAAAAAGGGGACATTAATCTGATTGATGCATACTCTACCGATGCTGAATTAAAACAGTATCATATGGTTGCATTAAAGGATGATAAACATGTTTTCCCACCTTATCAAGGCGCGCCGATGTTTAAACAGTCATACTTGAAAAAGCATCCTGAAATAAAAGCACCATTGAATAAATTAGCTGGTAAAATTTCTGATGAAGACATGCAAGAAATGAATTATCAAGTGACTGTTAAAAACAAAGATCCATATACTGTGGCAAAAAATTATTTGAAAAAACATCATTTAATTAAATAACTAAAGATGAGTTGAACGATTTAAAAATGATCGTTCAGCTCATTTTTTATGTTTAGTAGCTGATGTTATTGCTTTTCATTCTGGTAAAGCGTTATAATAACGGATAAGTTTTTATTATCAAAAATCAATAGGGGGACCGACAAGAAGATGAAAAAACAAATAGAACAACTATCAGCTTATCAACCAGGTTTGTCGCCACGTGCGCTTAAAGAGGCTTATGGCATTGAAGGAGAATTGTATAAATTAGCTTCAAATGAAAACCTGCATGGACCTTCACCAAAAGTGAAAGAAGCGATTACTGCACACCTAGATGAATTATATTACTATCCTGAAACAGGGTCTCCGTTATTAAGAGAAGCAATAAGTAATGAATTAAATATCGATGAAAGCCGTATTTTATTTGGAGCAGGCTTAGATGAAGTTATTTTAATGATTTCAAGAGCTGTACTGACTCCTGGAGATAATATTGTAACGAGTGAAATGACATTCGGCCAATATACGCATAATGCAGTTGTCGAAGCGGCAGAAGTCAAACAAGTCCCTTTAAATAATGGTCATTTTGATTTAGAAGGTATTTTAAATGCAGTAGATGAACATACGAAATTAATATGGTTGTGTAATCCTAACAATCCCACAGGTACATATTTTACGCATGAAGAGTTGAAACATTTCTTGAATGAAGCACCTAGCAATATACCGGTACTCATTGATGAAGCATACGCAGAATTTGTAACCGCTGATGATTTCCCAAATTCATTAGCATTACAGCAAGAACATGCTAATGCCTTTTTACTTAGAACATTTTCAAAAGCTTACGGTTTAGCTGGCTTACGCGTAGGCTATGTCATTGCAGCTAAAGAAGCTATAGAAAAATGGAACATTATAAGACCACCATTTAATGTAGGTCGTTTATCAGAGTATGCAGCATTAGCCGCGTTTGAAGATCAAGCATATCTTAAATCTATAACTGACTATAATGCTAAAGAGAGAGAAAAGTTCTATGCTATTCCTCAGAGCGAGCATTTCTATCCAAGTCAAACGAATTTTGTATTTGTAAATACTAATCGTCCGGACGCTTTATATGAGGAACTTCTTAAAGTAGGATGTATCACAAGACCATTCCCAAATGGAGTTAGAATAACGATTGGTTTTCCTGAACAAAATGATAAAATGATAGAAGTATTAACATCTTTCGATTACTAAGTGTGATTGATACTAGTAATAATAACGGCACATAGAGAATAGCTTATAAAAGGGAGTAGAATGATCAATGACTAGAGAATCAATTGCAATTGATATGGATGAAGTATTAGCAGATACTGTAGGGTCACTTATTGAACATGTGAATGACCGTATGGATTTAAGTATCACTTATGATATGTTGGAAGGTAAGAAATTACGTCATGCTATGCCTGAACACGATGGATTATTAACTGAAATATTAAGAGAGCCAGGCTTTTTCAGACAGCTTGAAGTGATGTCTAACGCACAAGAAGTAGTTAAAAAGCTAACTGTCCATTATGATGTATATATTGCTACAGCAGCGATGGATGTACCAACGTCATTCCATGACAAGTATGAGTGGTTAAGACAATATTTTCCGTTTTTAGACCCACAACATTTTGTATTTTGTGGACGTAAAGACATAGTCAAAGCAGACTATTTAATTGACGATAATCCTAGACAATTAAGTATTTTTACAGGTAAACCTATTATGTACACAGCTTCTCATAATGTAGATGATAATAGATTTGCACGAGTTAATAGTTGGGAAGATGTAGAAGATTATTTCTTGGGAAATAAATAATAAAAGACTGAAGCGGTGTATAAACATCGCTTCAGTCTTTTTAATTATTGGCTGATTCCTCAATAAGTGTCAATATCTTAATGGCTTGTGGCAAGATTTGAATATTTAATGGTGTCGTTAATGCTATTTCACCATCGATATCTACTTTATGTGTCTTGTCAGTTTCTATAGTAATTTCTTTTGCAGGTAAATGCGTGATACCTTTTGTCATATTGTTCCAATTTAAACTATCACGTTGTTTAAATACGTCAGTAAAGATATTAAATTTTTGGTCATCAAAAATAAAAGTATTTAAATAGCCATCGTCTGGTGCTAAATCAGTTAGTGGAATACGATTACCGCCAATAAATGGTCCGTTTGCTACTAATATCATTGAAGATTCATCACTTAGTTCTTTACCATCTACTTTAAGTTTGTACTTAAATTTCACAGGATCCACGAGCGTTTTCATTGTCGAACTTACATAACTTAATTTGCCGAATAAGTCTTTGTTGCCATCTTGGACATTTAACGCGTTCTGTACGATTAAACCCAGACCTACGAAATTTAAGGCGTAACGGTCATTAACTTTCATAACATCATATGATTTTAATTCAGTTTTTGTTATTTGTTGACTAGCAATTCTAAAGTCATTATTTAAATTCAATGTTTTAGTAAAATCATTGAACGTGCCACCTGGGATAATGCCAATAGGGATGTTTAAGTCATGCTGCATCACACCGTTGATTAATTCATTAACGCTACCATCACCACCAAGAATGAAAATAATATCTACATCATCACTATATTGTTGTGATTTGATTGATTTACAAAATGTTATGATATTGCCTTCTTCTTCACTTAGCTGTATAGATAAGTGTTTACAAATAGTAGTTAAAGATTTAGCAACTTCTCCTAAGCCTTCGTATATATTTTTAATACCGGAATGTTCATGGTAAAATAATACGCCATGATTATATTTTTGAGTCATTGTCGTTCCTCCTAGGTAGTGCGTTACATTATTATACTATATATTAAAGTATATAAGAAAACACCACGGTTATTTAAAATAACCGTGGTGTTATGCCCAATTATTGTTAAGTGATATGTTGTTATTTAATGCCACGCATACCTTTAACAATTTTAGGTATAAAGGCAGTGATGATAATACTGATTACTACCGTGATAATCCCTAAGAATAAGAAGTAATTTGTATCGCCTAATGGTGCTCTTAATTTCACTAAAGTACCATTGATGGCTTGTGCAGTGGCATTAGTTAATAACCATAAACTCATCATTTGTGAGTTAAATGCTTTTGGTGCCAATTTAACTGCAGCACTGCTACCTGTTGGTGATAGGAATAATTCCCCAACTACACAAATTACATAAGATAAGATAACCCAGTTTACACTAAAGTGTGTTGCGCCTGAAGCGTGACCAATAGCGGCGACAAGTAAATAAGAAACACCCGCTAGTATTGCACCTAAAACGAATTTAGTAGGAAGGCTTGGTTGTTTAGTACCAAGTTTTTTCCATAAAATTGAAACAACAGGTGCCAACAGAATGATAAATAATGGGTTAATTGATTGGAAAATAGTTTTACCGAATGGTGTATGCCATCCAAAAATATTTAGTGACATATCAGACTGTTTGATTGCGTATAAATTTAACACGTTTGAACCTTGTTCTTGGATTGACCAAAATAGTACACCCAATATAAATAAAGGAATAAATGCGTAAACTCTTGAACGTTCGTCGTCGGTTACTTCTTTACTACGAATCATAATAACAAAATAAGCGATAGGTAAAGCGATACCTAATACGAGCACTGTATAACTTACTAAATTAAATGATAATGTATGTGTCAAAGCAGCAATTACAACTACGATAATAATAAGTGCGATTATTCCAGAGAATAGGCTTATGTATTTTTTTCGTTCATCTTGAGTCAATGGGTTTGTTGGTGACATGCCCACATGTCCTAAATTTTTACGGTTAAATAACATATACCAAATTAATCCTAAAAACATACCGAAAGCTGCGATTGAGAAACCAATATGGAAATTACCACCATGGATAAATTGGTTAAGAATGAATGGGGCAACTAAGGCACCACTATTTACAGCCATATAGAAAATTACAAATCCTGCATCCATTCTTTTATCATCTTCTGGGTATAGACGACCCACAATATTTGAAATATTTGGTTTCATAAGTCCAGAACCAACGATAATAAAGAACATAGATATGAATAAGCCAGTAAGTCCAATTGGTAAACTTAAACAAATATGACCGACGATGATGAGTACACCACCGAGGATGGTTGCCTGTCGAGTTCCGGTAATACGGTCGGCTACCCAACCACCCAGAACAGAAGTCATAAATATTAATGAACCATAGACAGCCATGATCGATTGAGCAGTTGTTTCATCGATACCTAGCCCACCATCTTTAAGACTATAGTACATATAAAAGATTAGTAACGCACGCATGCCGTAATAACTAAAGCGCTCCCAAAATTCGACGAAAAATAGTACGCCTAATCCTCTTGGATGTCCAAAGAAACCTTTCTGTGGAATCCCGTCAAGCTGTTGTTTGTATGTGCTATCGCTCTGCATAAACACTCAACCTTTCTTCTACAATTATGTATAAAAGGGATTTTACTCTTAAATAAAATTAATTGCAATAATATTCTAATAATAATAATATTCTAAAAATTCAGTTTATTTTAATAATAAGTTTTTTAACAATGAAAATAAAAATAGTTAATTATTGCACAATAAAAAACGGTTAACCCAAATGGTTAACCGCTTTTTTGTATTTTAGTATACGCCTTTCATAGCACGTTTCACGATTGGTGAAAGAATTAAAAGGATGACACCGATCGCTACTGCAAATGCACCTGAGTACATGAAGTAATCACTTTGATGCATCTTAGTATAAACGACAACAAGTTGTGCATTGATACCTTGAGCTGTCGCATTACTCAACAACCATAAACTCATCATACGCGCCGTAAAGCTTAATGGCGCTAGTTTTGTAGAAGTTGATAAGCCGACTGGTGAGATACAAAGTTCACCAATTGTAATAAGTAAGAAGCTTAATACTAACCATAATGGGTTAATTAATTCTACACCCGCTGCTAATGGTATGATCATTACTAAGTAAGATAAACCAGCGATAATCGTACCGTAAGCAAATTTATGTACTGTAGGCGGGTTACGTTTACCTAATTTTACCCAAAGCGTAGCGAATACAGGTGCTAACACTACGATAAATATAGGATTAAGCGATTGTGCCCAAGCTGCCGGTATAGAGAAATCAATCAAGCCGTTTGTCAGTGCTGACATTTCTAACTGTGTCTTTTTATCTGCAAAGCTAGCTAAAACAGTAGAACCTTGTTCTTGAATCATCCAAAATGCTACAGACGCAATATATAATGGTATGTAACTATATACACGAGATTTTTCTTCTTTAGTAACATCTTTACTTGCTATCATATTTATAAAAATAGCAATTGGTAATACGATACCAATAATAGTTACGAGTAAACTAAAGTTTTCTAATGTTAAAGCATTGTTTAATTTTAATACAAGTAAATAACCTAAAAATAGAATAATAACTAAACCACATAACATGCTGAAACGTTTGATTTCAGGTTTTGTTAATGGGTTAGGGACATTTAATCCGGCTAAGCCTAACGTGTTTTTACGTCGAAGTGCAAAGACAACTAAACCACAAAACATACCAATAGCTGCAATTAAAAATCCAGCATGGAAACCGATTCTTGATTGTAAATAACCAGTAATTAATGGTGCAAGTAAACCACCTAAGTTAATACCCATATAGAATATAGTAAATGCTGAATCTGTACGTACGTCGTTACGGTCATATAGTTCACCTACAGTAGTAGAAATATTAGGTTTTAATAAGCCGGTACCTAAAATGATAAAGAGTAGGGCGACCATTACGAACGTCAAATTGTTCGGTAACGACAAAATAATATGACCAATCATAATCAATATTCCGCCGTAGAAGAGGGCATGTTGGGTACCTGTGATACGGTCGGCAATCCATCCACCAATTACTCCCGACATATAAATCAAGGCGCCATAGATGGCAACAATTTGCAGTGCTACACCTTCATCTAGGCCAAATCCGCCTTTTGCAACGCTGTAGTATAAATAATAAACAAGTATTGCTTTCATTCCATAGTAACTGAATCTCTCCCAAAACTCAGTAAAGAATAAAGTACTTAGTCCTTTCGGATGTCCGAAAAATCCTGTTCTTGGCGTACTTTTCATTATTTCCTCATGTGAATAACTAATTTTCCTCATTTGTTCACTCCCCTTAAATATTTGAACTAATTTTATACTGTTTTTATATAAAAAACAAGTGTATTTTTTGTAGATACATATTAATGTTTAATTTTATTAAATTTGGCGAAAGTAAAAATCCGTAATAAACAAAGTTTATTACGGATTTTTTATATTAACGATTATCTATTTTTTCTGGATATAAGTCATGGTTCATTAAGCGATGCTCTGCCATTTGTTCATATTTACTATTAGGTCTGCCATAATTTGTGTAAGGATCAATTGAAATGCCTCCACGAGGAGTGAATTTCCCCCAAACTTCTATATAATGAGGGTCCATCAAATCAATTAAATCATTCATGATAATGTTCATACAATCTTCATGGAAATCACCGTGATTTCTAAAGCTAAACAAGTAAAGCTTTAAAGATTTAGACTCTACCATTTTAATATTAGGTATATATGAGATATAAATGGTAGCAAAATCAGGTTGTCCTGTGATAGGGCATAAAGACGTGAATTCAGGACAGTTAAATTTTACAAAATAATCTCGTCCTTGATGTTTGTTATCAAATGATTCTAATACTTCAGGGCTATAATCAAAGTCATATTTGTTATTTTGATTACCTAAAAGTGTTATATCTTGTAATTCTTCATTATTTCGGCCTTGTGCCATTTTGATTACCTCCTTTAAAATTATTTACTTACCTTGATTTTCTTTAGCGGCAGCACTGTTTTGTCGTCGTGCTTTTTCGAACATATAGTAACTTGCACCAATAATGATGATATAACCTAGCACCGCATATAAATCTGGAGATTCCCCAAAGATAATTAAACCGAAAAAGGCAGTAAAGATGATTGACGCATAAGTGAAGATTGAAATATCTTTTGCTGGTGCGTAACTATATGCCAATGTAATACCTATTTGACCTACAGCAGCAGATAAACCAGCGCCTACTAGATAAAGTACTTGTAACCAAGTCATAGGTTCATATGTGAAAATTGTAAATGGAATAAGTACTACTACTGAGAACAATGAAAAGTAGAATACAATCGTATATGGTGCTTCGCGCGTACTTAAAGCACGAACACATGTATAAGCACTTGCGGCAAAAATACCAGATAATAGGCCGCCGACTCCCGGAATCATAGCGGATGAGAATTCAGGTTTGACTACGAAAAGCATACCACCAATCGCAATAATCATCGCAATGATTTGATAATTTCGGACCTTTTCATTTAAGAAAATTAAACTAAGTAAAATCGTCCAGAATGGATTTAACTTCATTAATGTGTCGGCATCACTTAGTACCATATGGTCAATTGCAAAAATATTTAAAAGTACACCAATTAGACCAAGTGTCGAACGAGAAATTAACAACGGCTGACTACTTAATTTACCAAATAGAGGTTGCTTGTATTTAATTATGAAATATAAAGGTATAAATAATGATACTAAATTTCTGGCAAGTGATTTCTGGAAAACAGGAAGATCTCCGGCTAATCTAAAAAATACAGACATAAAACTGAAGCCAATTGCAGAAATTAATATAGCAATGATACCTTTTACTTTTGGATTCATTGTATATCGCCTCATTCTTAAATTTTTAACGTATTTATATTAGCACATATATTCTTGAAATGTATACATGAGCTTGCAATAAATATAAAAGTATACTATTATATTTATACGAACAAATGTTCTGTTTAACGTAAATGATTTTTAAAATTATTTAGTAATAAATTTATTTAATAAAATCGAAAAAATAAAGAGAAGCCTTAAAACCTTTGTGCACCAACGAGTTGCAAATATTTAAGAAAAATCAACTAAAATCACTTAAAATTTCAGAAAAAAATTTTTTTCGTTTTGTAACGTTGAAATGATGCCATTTCTGCTGTTTATTTAGAAATTAGTCATTTCTTGAGCCTTTAAAAGTAATTGTTTGTTATGTATAATTAAACACATAATATAGTGCTGATTAAAAAACAGTAATACTATATGTTGTGTTTTGAAACGGCACTAATAATTGTAAAAATACAAAATTACAAACTATTTATTATGAAAATTTAATGGAAACATGACAAATTAAGGTTTTTAATCGCCTTAATTGTTCCATATATAGACAGTTTTTAGTTAACAACACTATATATTGTGTTTACCACATAAATTTTGTGTTTGAAAAAGCGTTAGTGTGAATTAACGTTTTATTTTTAAATGTTCAATGTTGATTTAGAAAGAAGGTGTGCCAATGAAAGTCGTATTCTTTTCATTTTCGGGTAATGTCAAAAGATTTATCAACAAAGCAGAAATAACAAACACTATGGAGATTACACAAACGAATTGTTCAGAACGTATTGATGAACCTTTCATTTTGGTCACTGGGACAATAGGATTTGGCGAGGTTCCTCAACCAGTACAGTCATTTTTAGATATGAACGGCGACTTATTAAAAGCCGTAGCCGCAAGCGGAAATCGCAATTGGGGTCAAAATTTTGCCAAGGCCGGACGTAGTATAGCTGAAAGCTATCAAGTACCGTTATTAATAAAGTTTGAAGTACAAGGTACATCCAATGATGTAGAACAATTTAAGGATAAGGTGGGGCAATTCTATGAAGACTATAGACGAGAAGAAATACAATCATATTGAATTAAATAATGAAGTTACGAAACGTAAAGAGAATGGCTTTTTTAATTTAGAGAAAGATCAAGAAGCCTTAGCGGTATATTTAGAAGAAATACATGACAAAACAATTTACTTTGATACTGAAATTGAACGTCTTCATTATTTAGTAGATAATGATTTTTATTTTGATGTATTTGAAAAATATTCAGAAGCAGATCTAGAAGAAGTAACAGCATATGCACGTAGCTTCGATTTCAAATTTGCTAGTTACATGTCTGCAAGTAAATTTTTCAAAGACTATGCATTGAAAACAAACGACAAACAACAATATTTAGAAGACTACAACCAACACGTAGCCATTGTATCTTTATATTTAGCAAATGGTGACAAAAAGACTGCTAAACAATTCATCTCAGCAATGATTGAACAACGTTATCAACCTGCAACACCTACATTTTTAAATGCTGGTCGTGCGCGCCGTGGTGAACTTGTTTCTTGTTTCCTACTTGAAGTAGACGACAGTTTGAATTCTATTAATTTTATCGATGCTACAGCTAAACAGTTAAGTAAAATTGGCGGTGGCGTTGCAATTAACTTATCTAAATTACGTGCACGTGGAGAAGCGATTAAAGGCATCAAGGGTGTAGCTAAAGGTGTATTACCAGTCGCTAAGTCACTTGAAGGTGGTTTTAGTTATGCAGATCAGCTTGGACAACGTCCTGGTGCGGGTGCAGTATACTTAAATATTTTCCATTATGATGTGGAAGAATTTTTAGATACTAAAAAAGTAAATGCTGACGAAGACTTAAGATTATCTACAATTTCAACTGGCTTAATCGTACCTGCTAAATTCTTTGAATTAGCTAAAGAAGGTAAAGACTTCCATATGTTTGCACCACATACTATATATAATGAATACGGTGTAACTTTAGATGACATCGATTTAGATGCTTATTACGATGAACTTGTAGCTAACCCTAATGTAGACAAAAAGAAAAAAGACGCACGTGAAATGTTAAATACAATTGCTCAAACACAATTGCAATCAGGTTATCCTTATTTAATGTTTAAAGACAATGCGAATAAGGTCCACGCTAACTCTAATATTGGCCAAATTAAAATGAGTAACTTATGTACCGAAATTTTCCAATTACAAGAAACTTCTATAATTAATGATTATGGTACAGAAGACGAAATTAAACGTGACATTTCATGTAATTTAGGTTCATTAAACATTGTTAATGTGATGGAATCTGGTAAATTTAGAGATTCAGTACACACTGGTATGGACGCATTAACGGTTGTAAGTGACGAAGCAAATATAAAAAATGCGCCAGGCGTAAGAAAGGCTAATAGTGAATTACATTCAGTTGGTCTTGGTGTCATGAACTTACATGGTTATTTAGCGAAAAATAAAATTAATTACGAATCAGAAGAAGCAAAAGATTTTGCTAATACATTCTTTATGATTATGAACTATTATTCTCTTGAACGTTCAATGGAAATAGCAAAAGAACGTGGCGAGGTCTATAAAGATTTTGATCAATC
This sequence comes from Staphylococcus lloydii, assembly GCF_015775975.1. Taxonomy (NCBI): domain Bacteria; kingdom Bacillati; phylum Bacillota; class Bacilli; order Caryophanales; family Staphylococcaceae; genus Staphylococcus; species Staphylococcus lloydii. Next base: position 2,054,983 of record NZ_CP064056.1, on the reverse strand, counting down.
AGATTACGCTAATGGAAAATATTTTGACTTTTATACATCTCAATCATTTGAACCAAAATATGACAAAGTTAGTAGATTATTTGATGGTTTAGAAATACCAACGCCTGAAGATTGGAAAGCTTTACAACAAAAAGTCGAAGCACATGGTTTATTCCATGCTTATCGTCTAGCTATTGCACCAACGCAAAGTATTTCTTATGTACAAAATGCGACAAGTTCTGTAATGCCAATCGTTGATCAAATTGAACGTCGTACTTACGGCAATGCCGAAACATTTTACCCTATGCCTTTCTTATCACCAGAAACAATGTGGTATTACAAATCAGCGTTCAATACTGATCAAATGAAGCTTATTGATTTAGTTTCTACTATACAAACTCACGTAGACCAAGGCATTTCTACAATTTTATATGTAAATTCTGAGATTTCTACACGTGAGCTGTCTAGATTATATGTGTATGCACACCATAAAGGTCTTAAATCGCTATATTATACGCGTAATAAATTATTAAGCGTTGAAGAGTGTACAAGCTGTGCAATTTAACTAAGCATTAAGAAAAGATAAAAAGCAATGTTGCAGGGATTAGACAGTATGCTAATCTCTGCATATCATTGTTTATTTTAAAAATAGATTGGAGCATTAAACTTATGAAAGCAGTCAATTGGAATACGCAAGAAGATATGACGAATATGTTTTGGCGCCAAAACATCTCACAAATGTGGGTTGAAACTGAATTTAAAGTATCAAAAGATATCGCAAGTTGGAAAACATTAACAGATGCCGAAAAAGACGCTTTTAAAAAAGCATTAGCTGGTTTGACGGGATTGGATACACATCAAGCTGATGATGGTATGCCTTTAATTATGTTACATACGACTGATTTACGAAAGAAAGCCGTTTATTCATTTATGGCGATGATGGAACAAATCCATGCTAAAAGTTATTCACATATATTTACGACATTACTACCGTCTAGCGAAACGAACTATTTATTAGATAAGTGGGTTATTGAAGAGCCACATTTAAAATTTAAATCAGATAAAATTATTGAGAACTATCACAAGTTATGGGGGAAAGAAGCCTCTATTTTCGATCAATATATGGCACGTGTTTCAAGTGTCTTTTTAGAAACATTTTTATTCTATTCAGGTTTCTATTATCCACTATATTTAGCTGGACAAGGACGTATGACAACATCTGGAGAAATCATTCGTAAAATTTTATTAGACGAATCTATTCATGGTGTGTTTACTGGTATGGATGCTCAAAGTTTACGCAATGAGTTGTCAGAAAGTGAAAAACAACAAGCAGATCAAGAAATGTATAAATTGCTTGATGAATTATATAAAAATGAAGTTTCATATACACATGACCTTTACGATGAAATCGGAATTGCAGAAGATGTATTAAATTATGTAAGATATAACGGTAATAAAGCATTATCAAATCTAGGTTTCGAACCATACTTTGAAGAACGTGAATTCAACCCAATTATTGAAAACGCGTTAGATACTTCAACGAAAAATCATGACTTCTTCTCAGTTAAAGGCGATGGCTATACTTTAGCGTTAAACGTTGAAGCTTTAAAAGATGAAGATTTTATCTTTGAAGACTAACTAAAATTATGAATAACTGTCAGAGACATCAAGACAACACGTTTGATGTCTCTTTTTTTTTAGTTAAGAAAAAAGGTTAGGTCATCCGTTTAAGGAAGCCTAACCTTTTTATATTTAGATGACAAAATAAACATGATAATGAAACTTACAACGGCTGTTAAAATGAGCGTTACAAGTGGGACATGTTTCAGTCATCATATACTCATTTATTGTAAGTTCGTGTTTACAAACACCACAGAGTATCGCACGCTGATCGAACTCATTTGCTCCCCAACGTACTATTTGATGTGATTCATGTTCATTATGACATTTATAGCAAGGGTAATATTTATCGCAACATTTAAATTTAATAGCAATAACATCTAATGGTGTTTGATAATGCGTACATCTTGTTTCATCGTCTACTGTGGAACCATATACTTTAACCATACAATGTCTCCTATTAATCTATTGGATGTTCACCAATTATTCTAACTTCAGGGTTGAGTTCAATATCGAAGTTAGCTTTGACGGTTTGTTGAACATAATGAATGAGATTTTCATAATCTGTTGCAGTTCCGTTATCAACATTAACCATGAAACCTGCATGCTTTGTAGAAACTTCAACACCACCGATGCGATGACCTTGTAAATCGGAATCTTGAATTAATTTTCCTGCAAAGTGACCGGGTGGTCTTTGGAAAACACTACCACAAGAAGGGTACTCTAATGGTTGTTTAGATTCACGACGTTCCGTTAAATCATCCATCTTACTTTGGATTTCTGTTTTGTCACCAGGTGTAAGCGAGAATGAAGCCTCAAGTACGACTAAATTTTGTTTCTGTACAATACTATTACGATAGTCTAATTCTAATTCATTAGTTGTTAACTTAATAAGATCGCCTTGTTCATTAACGCATAGCGCGTAATCAATACAATCTTTTACTTCGCCACCATAAGCGCCAGCATTCATAAATACAGCGCCTCCGATTGAACCAGGTATACCACATGCAAATTCTAAACCTGTAAGTGAATTATCTCTTGCTTTACGTGAAACATCAATGATAGCTGCACCACTACCAGTTATAATGACATTATCTGAAACTTCAATATGATCCAATGACAATAAACTAATAACGATGCCTCTAATTCCGCCTTCTCGAATAATAATATTAGAACCATTACCTAAATATGTAACAGGTATGTCATTTTTATATGCAAAACGTAATATTGCCTGTACATGTTCGTTAGAAGTTGGAGTTAAATAATAATCTGCATTACCTCCAGTTTCTGTATAGGTGTAGCGTTTAAGCGGTTCATCAACTTTTATAATATTGTCAGGAACAAGCGCTTGTAGTTCTTTTAAGATAGAATCCTTATGCACTACTAGAACATCCTTTCTGAATGAATTCATTTATTTATTATAGCAACTATTAACTAAATATGCTAAGTTGTAAGGCATTAATTTATAGTAATAATTAAATAGCCAGACTTAATTCTTTAAGTTAAAATTATTTTGTAGTTATTTGTTTATATAGCTTGGAGAAGACTTGTTGTTTTTGGTTTTCGTATGAACGTATTGTGTCTACATTATTTAGTATTTCTTGTTTACGTTGGGAAAATGACATCGCTACATTCGGGTCATTAGACAAGTAATCATTTACCGTCAAATATTGTTCAAACATATCACTATCTTGTTGTAGTATATGTAAACGAACAATTTGTTTTAAATCAATTAAATTATTAAATTTTGCCATCACGACTTTCTTTTTATAGGAGTGATGTAATCTGTAAAATCCTTCATAATTTAAACGCTTTTCATCTAAAGCAGTAATATCATGTAAGTTATTTACACCAACTAAAATATCTAAAACAGGTTCAGTTGCATAATTAAAATGACTCGTACCACCTATATGATATGTAGATTTAACGGGTGAATCTAGTAAATTAAATAACACAGCTTGAATCTCTTTATATTGTTGTTTAAAATCTGGATTGTTAGATGAAGTTATAAGTGGTTGAACAGTGCTATACATATGTAATCATAGCTCCTTTGTATACAGTTAAGGAATTAGTAAATTCTGCAATAATATATCACATATCATTTTCAAGTTAAATATGTTTATGTATAATACGAGTAATAAGGAGTGCGAAGATGAAAAAAATCATAAGTTTAATCTTATTTGCCTGTCTGATTTTTATACTAAGTGCCTGTGGGAATAAGCATGATGCTGAGTTTAAAGACTTTCAATCGTCACTGAGTGATTCAAAAAGTAAAGAACATGAAGTGAAAAAAACACTTAATAAAATACATATCGAAAAATTAGACTCATTAAGAAAGACTGATACTACAGATAAAAATAAAAAAGAAATAAATGATATACAAAATGAAATTAATAGTGATTTAGTACCAAAAATAAAAGCGTACGAAAAATCAACTAAAAATCTTAAAGCACAGACAAGTGAGTTAAAGGGATTAAAGCAAACGTATAAAAAAGATGTACAGAAACAAATAGATGCGTTGAATGAACTTAAAAGATTTGTTGATTTATGTAATCAATCAATTAAAGCTAACGAAGACATATTAGATTACACCAAACTATTTGAAAAAAATAGATCAATCGTTGAAAACAATATGAAAACTGCTGAAAAATCGGGTAATAGTAAAGATGTAGCAACGATTACCCAAAAAATTGAAGACAATAATAAAGAATTAAAACAGACAGCAGAAAAGAGTATACAAAGTTCAAATCCAAAAGAAATAAAGGCGTCAATTAATAATGACATCATGCCACTTATCAATAAACAAATTAAAGATTTGAATCAAACGAATATTAATGATGAGCACGTTAACGCAGCACGTAAACACACGATAGAAATGTATTATAGTTTACAAAATTACTATGAAACTAGAGAAGAGACTTTAGATATTGGTCAAAAATTATCGACTATTGAATACAAGCAATTACCTAAAGAAGGTAAAGACTTAGATAAATATCAAGATGATTTCGATAAAGAATTCCAAAAAATAAAGTCTAAATACAATTAAATAACTTTTAAATAGGTGGTTAACAATAAAAAGTTATTTGTGTATAATGGAAAGCACTGATATGAAAATATCTTATAACTTACACACTGTTATTGAGTAACAGTGCGTTAAATCATTTTAGAGGTGAATAGAATGGCTATAAAGCTGAGTTCGATTGACCAGTTTGAACAAGTCGTCAATGAAAATAAATATGTTTTTGTGTTTAAGCATAGTGAAACATGCCCAATATCAGCGAATGCATATGACCAATTTAATAAATTTTTATATGAAAGAGACATGGATGGATACTATTTAGTAGTCCAACAAGAGCGTAAATTATCTGATTATATTGAAGAACAAACACAAGTGAAACATGAATCGCCACAAGCGTTTTATTTCGTAAATGGAAAAGCAATATGGAATGCTAGTCATGAACAAATTAATGTTTCATCATTAGCTAAAGCAGAAGAATAAAAATCACATAATAATAAAACTTTGCTTGTTATGCCTTACTAAATAATTTAGTGGCTAACAAGCTTTTTCTTTTGATGTGAAATATTTTGAGACTACATGTATAATAAAACAATGAACTTATCAATATAGATAGCTGTTAACTTAATGCAAATAATAACCAATAATTGATAAATTAGTGGGTCAATAGATGGATAAGAAGTTAGAACAAATTAAAGCGTAACTATGTTAAATATGAGGTGACAAAATGAAAGTATTAGTAGCTATGGATGAATTTAATGGAATAATTTCAAGTTATCAAGCCAATAGATATGTGGAAGAAGCAATTGCTAATAAAATACCTAAAGCTGATATCGTTCAAGTACCATTGTTTAATGGACGACATGAGTTAATGGATTCAGTATTTTTATGGCAATCAGGGACGAAATATAGAGTGACGGCACACGATGCAGACATGAATAAAGTAGAAGCTGTTTATGGTATTACAGATAATAATATGACGGTTATAGAAGGGAATTTATTCCTGAAGGGTCATAAACCTACACGTGAACGTTCTAGTTATGGCATGGGAGAAGTGATTGCTGATGCTTTAGATAACCAATCAGAACATATCGTTATCTCTTTAGGTGGTATTGATAGTTTTGATGGCGGTGCTGGTATGTTACAAGCATTGGGCGTTAAATTTTATGATGATGAAGCAGTAGAAGTAGATACGCGTCAGGGTACACACATTTTAAAACAAATACGTAGTGTTGATTTTTCCAATATTCATCCGCGCTTAAAAGACGTAAATTTCCAATTAATGTCAGATTTTGAAAGTAAATTATATGGCAAGAAAAGTGAAATTATGCAGATATATGAAGCGAAAAACATGAGTCGCGAAGAAGCGGTTGAGATTGATAATTTAATTTGGTATTTTAGTGAAATTTTAAAAGGGGAGTTACATAGTGCTATTGGTTTAGTCGAACGTGGTGGCGCTGGTGGCGGTATCGCTTCTCTTTTAAGTCATTTGTATCAGGCAGAAATATTAACGAGTCATGAGTTAGTAGATCAACTGACACATTTAGAATCACTAATTGAACAAGCTGACTTAATTATTTTTGGTGAAGGTGTTAATGAAGACGATCAGTTGTTAGAAACAACAACAATTCGTATTGCTGAGTTAGCTACGAAACATCACAAACCGGCTATTGCCGTTTGTGCGACGAGCGATAAATTTGATCAGTTTGAAACGATGGGCGTTACGGCAATGTTTAATACATTCATCGAAATGCCAGAAAGTTACACTGATTTTAAAATGGGCATTCAAATTAGACATTATACTGTACAAGCTTTGAAATTATTGCAAACACCATTTAATGTTGAATAATAAAAATAAAACCTTTAAATGATTTCACACATGAGATTATTTAAAGGTTTTTTAGTACGCAATATAGATAACCATAGTAAAATCAGAAAAAAAGGTTTTGTCATAGTTATTTAGCTAAATTAAGGACATATAAAAAAGAAACGTCAAATGCTATATAAATGGGATAGCGATTGACGTTTCTTTTTGTATTAAAGTGCTTTACGGGACTGATTTTTATGATTGCTGCTCATCGTAATAATGAACTACTTCTTCAGCAATATTAACTATTACGGATACTGCTTGTTCCATAACATCGATAGAAGCATATTCAAAAGGACCGTGGAAGTTAGCACAACCTGTGAAAATATTTGGCGTAGGTAGTCCTTTATAAGATAATTGTGAACCATCTGTACCACCACGAATTGGCTCGGTGTTAGGCTCGATATTTAATTTTGCGAACACTCTTTTTGGAATGTCGATAACGTGTGGGTTTGGTTCGATTTTTTCGCCCATATTATAATATTGATCATTGATTGAAACTTGTATTGGATCATCTTCGTAATGCGCATTAATATTATCCGCAATTTCAAGCATTTGCTTTTTACGTATCTCAAATTGTTGGCGATCGTGATCACGGATAATGTATTGTAGGGTAGCTTGTTCAACATCCCCATTAAATTGCATTAAATGGTAAAATCCTTCATATCCTTCAGTTCTTTCTGGAACTTCATTTTGTGGTAACAAAGCATTAAATTGATTGCCGAGTAAGATGGCATTAATCATAGCGCCTTTAGCTGAACCAGGATGTACATTTACGCCGTGTGTTGTCACAACTGCCGAAGCAGCATTGAAACTTTCGTATTGTAATTCACCTAATTCGCTACCGTCCATTGTATAAGCAAAATTTGCATTGAATTTTTCGACATCGAATTTATGAGGACCACGACCAATTTCTTCATCAGGTGTAAATCCAACGCGTATACGACCATGTTTTACTTCAGGGTGTGTAATTAAATATTTTAATGCTTCCATAATTTCTACAACGCCTGCTTTATCATCAGCGCCTAATAGTGATGTGCCATCAGTAACCATTAATGTATGTCCTTCAACTTTGCGCATAGCAGGGAAGGTCTCTTGACTCAGCACTCTATTTGTATGACCTAGTTTAATCGGCTGGCCGTCATAATCTTCAATAATCTGAGGATTTACGTTCGTTGCGTTAAAGTCAGGTGACGTATCAACATGCGCTAAAAAACCAACTGTAGGTAAGTCATACGCAACGTTACTCTCTAACGTTGCAAATAGATAACCGTTAGCGTCTAATTCTGTAGTAAGACCGAAATCTTTTAATTCCTGTTCTAATAACTGTAATAAATCCCATTGTTTGTTAGTTGATGGCGTATTTTCTGATTCTGGATTGGATTGAGTGTCAATTTGGACGTATCGTTTTAATCTTTCAATTATTTCTGATTTCATTTTTTGCACCCCTTAAGCTCTGTTATTTATATCATAAGATTTTTTATATGTTTTGCCCTTAATTTTACCATAAGATTGCTTGATTCGCGTATATATGTAATACAATATTTCTGCACACAATATACCGAATGCAATGGCACCAGAAATGAGGGTTACTTCTAGAAAAGTATTTACAGCATGTGTATAGTCATTTGAAACAAGTAATCTTGTTGCCTCATAGGCTAAACCACCAGGCACAAGTGGAATAAGTCCGGGAACGATAAATATAATTACCGGTCGTTTATAGTGACGGCTCATCGTATGACTCATCACACCTAATATTAAACTTCCCATAAAAGCTGCCATAACTTTACCGAGGTCCGCATCAAGTGTAAATTTATAAATAATCCAACCCATGGCGCCAACAAATCCACATGCCAATAATAGGCGACGTGGCGCATTAAAGATAATGGAGAAGAGCGTCGTGGCTATGAAACTAACAACAAATTGACTTAAATAATATAACAAAACCATGATTTATTCCTCCTTAAAATAGCAATAATACGATTGCAACGCCAGCGCCAATAGCAAATGCTGTAAGTGCCGCTTCAACGCCACGTGACATACCGGCTAACAATTCACCAGCTAATAAATCACGAATTGCATTGGTAATTAAAATACCGGGAACTAACGGCATAACACCAGCAATGGTTATAGTATCTTGATTTAAAGCTAATCCCAATTTTGTACATACTGCACCAAATGTAATGACGACTGCGGCACTAATAAATTCAGAGAAGAATTTAATTTGAATAAATTTTTGTACGAAGCCAAAAGTTAAAAAGGCTAGTGCACCGGCTATAGCTGCAAAAATAAAATCATGTGCAACGCCACCAAACATAAATAAGAAAAAGCCACAAGCTATCATCGCTGCAAAAAATTGTGTGTAAAATGAATATTGTAAAGATGAACGATGTAATTCAGTAAGTTCATTTTTAGCTTCATCAATTGTTATTTCATTTTTTGAAATTTTACGAGAGAGACTGTTAGTAAGTGCAATTTTTTCCAAATCCGTAGTACGTTCTCTTATACGAATTAATCTTGTATTTGTACGATTATTTAACGAAAAAATAATTGCAGTGGAAGTTACAAAGCTATATGTATCTTCAAGGCCATAACTTGCGGCCATACGGTTCATTGTATCTTCGACGCGATAAGTTTCAGCGCCACTTTCAAGTAGTATTCTACCTGCAATAAGCACTACGTCAATCACTTTATTTTCATCAATAATGGTGATTGATTCGGACATTGATGCCACCTCCAAATTGGATAATAGAACAATTGAAAGTTTACAACCTCTTTCATCAACTTTCAATAGTCAACAACAAGGTTATAACCTTAATTAGTAGTTAAAAAACTCAATGCTTATATTGTACCCTAAAAAAACAGCAATCCATATCATAAATAATGAATTGCTGCTTCCTTAATTATAATTTAACGATAGGATTAAACATTACTTGGTTACGTCCTTCGTTTTTCGCTACATGTAACATATCATCTGCATCTTTAAATACTTTGCGCTGAGATTTATAATCGTCTTTTGTTAAAAATCCAACACCGATAGAAACGGATAATTTAATAACTGCTTTATCCGGTAAATGGAATGACGATTGTTCCACGCCAGTACGAATTGATTCACTTAATTTAACGCACTGATCTAAAGTATAATCCCTAAGGACAATTGAAAATTCTTCACCGCCATTACGGTAAATTTTAAAATGCTGCGGGACGTAGTTAATGAGCAATTGCGCCATTTGTCTGAGCACTGCGTCCCCGGCCATATGAGAGTATTGATCATTTACATCTTTGAAACCGTCTATATCGATAAGTAATAAACCTAAACTTTCGTTGTTTTGTTCTGCTATGCTTGAGACCTCATTTAAATGTCTATCAAACTCTTTAACGTTACCTAATCCAGTTAGATAGTCGATACTGTCTTCATGCTCATATCTGTTAACCAATGAGAAGAAGTGCCAAATATCAACAAAAGTAATAGACGAAGTTAACGTTAATACGAATGAAATCGGTATTAAGAACAATACTTCCATTAATTCAACATAAGGACTTATTAAAGCTAATATTAAATAGATAATTAAACTAATACCATTTAAAATTTGTACTGCCATGATGTCGCTTTGTTTTAAAAATGGACCTACAGTACTTACGATAATCGCGATTACCGTTAAAATGATGCCACTTATGATTGAATGGTCGAAAATGAAAATGTTCACTAATGACACGATAACCGCTGCGGCAACTGTATAGACAGCATTCGTATACCTTCCTATAAATAACAATGGCACGAAAGTTAATTCGAGATAATAGGTATTAAATAAAGGAATAGGATAAGCTGATAGTAATAACGCTAAAATGGTCATTAATACAGATACATATTCTTTTGAAAAAACCATGATTTTGTTTTCCGAGTATTGTAGCCGGTGGAATAAATAAATACCAGCCACTGTAACTGCAATATTATAAACAATAGCTTCAAACATTAATTTTTTACGCTCCTTTAAAAAGACACTTTGTTATTGTAAGTGAAAACTTACAATTTGTCATTAATATTCCTGTAATTTCATAACTTGAGCAATATTTTCGTGTTAAATGAACTTTGTGAATGATATAATATATTAAACTAAAAATAATTTGATAATAGACATTAAGAATATTTTTATTTTTCTAGTTACATAAGTATTTGTGTTCGTAAATACTTATAAGTTATATTAGTTAAGTGAGTATTAAGATACTACACGTACATATGACAATATTCAAACAGTATTAGTGACTTAAATATAAAATACTTAATAGGAAAGTATCTTAATAAATAAATCGGTAATAAGATTTGAAAATATTCAGAATTAAAATAATGAAGGTGAACTGATGTATACATTATTATTAATCATTTTCTCAATGATCGTCAGTTTAATACTTACACCAATAATTATAAAAATATCGCAAAAAATGGATATTGTAGATAAACCCAATTATAGAAAAGTACACACCAAACCAATATCTGTGCTAGGCGGTACTGTTATTTTGTTTTCTTTTCTATTGGGAATATGGTTAGGACATCCGATTGAAACGGAGGTTAAACCGCTAGTTATTGGCTCTGTATTAATCTATCTTGTCGGTTTAATTGATGATATATATGATTTGAAACCAATAATTAAATTGATTGGTCAGATTGTTGCAGCACTCATTGTTGTTTATTATGGTGTAACAATTGATTTTATTTCATTACCTATTGGTCCGACAATTCATTTTGGCATTTTAGGCGTACCAATTACAGTTATATGGATTGTAGCTATTACGAATGCCATTAATTTAATAGACGGCCTCGATGGTCTTGCTTCTGGCGTTTCGGCTATCGCATTAGCAACGATAGGTTTTATCGCCATTTTACAAGCTAACATTTTTATCATTATGATTTGTAGCGTATTAATTGGCGCATTGTTAGGATTTTTATGTTTCAACTTTCACCCCGCTAAAATTTTCTTAGGCGATAGTGGGGCATTACTTATCGGCTTTATAGTAGGCTTTTTATCATTACTTGGTTTTAAAAATATTACGTTTGTGTCACTGTTTTTCCCAATCGTTATCTTAGCAGTACCTTTTATAGATACACTTTTCGCTATGATAAGACGTGTGAAAAAAGGACAACATATTATGCAAGCTGATAAATCGCATTTACATCATAAATTATTAGAATTAGGCTACTCACATAGACAAACAGTTGTACTTATTTATTCAATAGCGATATTATTTAGTCTTTCAAGTATTATATTGTATTTGTCTCAATCATGGGGCGTAATTATGATGTTAATTTTAATTATCATCACTATCGAATTAATAGTAGAATTTACGGGTCTAATTGATGATGAATATCGCCCGTTATTAAAATTAATAGAGAAAAAAGAACACCAAGATTAACGAAAAATAAATTTTGAGATTAATTTGTGTAATAATAATCCCATTTACAGTGGGCAGTCTTACATATTAATCTCAAAATTTTTTTATGGCGTTTCGATGTCGAACGGCAGGCGTTTAACATCTTCCTCGATGATTTCGAAGTTACTCGCAGTCGTACGGTTTAAAAAGGCAATGAAATCATCATACTCTGTAGCTAAAACATCTATCAAATAGCTTACTTTATCTGTATATTCTGTGTCACGATGAATAAAAGTTGTAGAAGCAAGTTCATGTTCAAACTTACCAGTTAAATCGTAAGCGATTGTTACTTTAGTAGGTATCGCCGGTAATAACTGGACGCGTCCAAGATCATGAATGACATCTCTGACTGCACCACTGTAAGCGCGAATGAGGCCGCCACCACCTAATTTAATTCCACCAAAGTATCTCGTAACAACGACACATGCGTTATGTACATCTAACTTTTTCAATATTTCAAGCATAGGGACGCCAGCTGTACCACTAGGTTCACCGTCATCATTTGCCTTTTGTATATTCATATTATCTCCAACAGTATATGCTGAACAATTGTGAGTCGCTTCTTTGTGATGTTGTTTAACTTCTGCAATGAATTGCTTTGCCTCTTCTTCTGATTCGACAGGCTTAATTTGAGCAATAAAGCGTGATTTACTAATATCATTTTCTATGGTGTGTGCTTTTTTAATAGTAATAATTGATTGTTGTTCCATTGGTCGACCACCCGTAATTTATTTAAATTTAATATAATTATGTAGAGAAATATATAATGCTATATGACTTACAATAGGTGTAAGTGATAAACAATGCAAAGCATAGCTTTGCAAAGAAGTTTTTGTGTAATTATTATACACTGTTTGCAATATCAAAATAAATGTAAAATCGATTTTAAAATAAAAGAAAGTAAGGTATGATTGTGATAAGTATAATTCCATTGGGAGGTTTGACATGAAGATAGCTGTAATAACAGACTCTACAAGCTACTTGAGTGAGTCTATTTTAAAGAAACATAATATACCTATAGCTCCTCTAAGTGTTACATTTGATAACGGTGATAACTATATAGAAAATGAAACAATCTTTGCGCCAGAATTCCAAGAGCGCATGAAGAAATCTAAGACGATACCGACAACAAGTCAGCCTGCAATCGGTGAGTTTATAAAGAAATATGAACAATTGCGAGATCAAGGATATACAGATATTATCGGTGTTTTTCTGTCTTCAGGGATTAGCGGTAGTTATCAGACGGCGACACAAGCGGCCGAATTAGTTGAAGGCGTTAATGTACATACATTTGACTCAAAATTAGCCGCTATGGTGGAAGGTTCGTATGTACTAAGAGCAATCGAGCTTATTAACAAAGGTTTACAACCTAAAGAAATCATCGATGACTTAACTGATATGCGTGAAAACACAGGCGCCTTTTTAATGGTAGACGATTTGAAAAACCTACAAAAGAGTGGGCGAATCACTGGTGCACAGGCTTGGATTGGTACAATGTTAAAAATGAAACCCGTACTCAAATTTGATGACGGTAAAATTGTCCCAGAAGAAAAAGTACGAACAAAGAAAAAAGCATTGCTTGCACTTGAAAATAAAGTGATTGAGAAGGTTAAAGCGTTAGATACTTTCACTATTTATGTTATAGGCGGAGATAAGAAAGAGGACTCCGAATGGTTATATAATGATTTGAAACAAAAATATCCAGAATATAAAATCGTATATTCTGAGTTTGGACCTGTCATTCTTGCACATTTAGGTTCAGGTGGCATAGGTTTAGGTTATGTAAGTAGAGATATTATAGAAGAATAGAATCTAAGTTGATGACTGGCACAAAAGCTGATGAGTAATTTAATACTCATATAGTAAATACGTGCTAGTCTTTTTTTATAGGAGTGATAACTATAAAATTATACGGAAAATTAATTACTGACAGTCAGCAACTTACAACTGAAAATATCATTAAGAAATATAAGGGTGTTTATAAAAAAGAAGGTTTCTGGAAATGTGTGCAATGTGGTACTAATGATGCAGATGATTTTTATTCGTACCATTCAAAGTGTATTAACGAAACGATAACGTATTGTAGACGTTGTTTATTGTTAGGGCGCATGGATAATGTGAATTCAGTCATAATCACCGCAAGTACCAAACAAAAATCTACCGCGCAGTATCAATTGCAATTTCCTTTAACTGAACAACAGTTATACGCTTCAACTAAAATAGTGGAAGCAATTAAGGCACAAGATGATTTATTGCTTGATGCTGTTACTGGAGCGGGCAAAACAGAAATGATATTTAATGGTATTCAATATGCCAGACAGCACGGTTTGAATGTAGCAGTCGTGTCGCCCCGTGTAGATGTTGTGATTGAAGTAAGTCTGAGATTAATAGATGCATTTAAAAATGAAGATATCGATGTGATATATGAAGGGCATTCACAACAATTTAACGGTCATTTTGTAGTAGCGACAATACAACAGTTATTACGTTTCAAAAGGCATTTCGACGTGATATTTATCGATGAAGTTGATGCCTTTCCATTAGCGATGGACCCCATACTCATGAAAGCAATCGACCTAGCCTCTTGTCAAAAATATAGTCATATTTATATGACTGCCACACCTCCAAAACAACTGCTCAAAACAATCCCAATTCATAAGCAAATTAAATTACCTGCACGTTATCACCGACAGTTATTGCCAGTACCCACTTTTAAATATTTACAGATGCCTTCCCATAAAATACAACCAACGTTATTACAAATACTTAAACAACAAATCAAAGCAGATCGTATAACGCTTGTATTCGTTCATAACATTACAGATATGAAGAAAATGTACTCAATATATCGACGCTATATAGAGGGGATAACTTGTGTTTATAGTAATGATGGTGAACGTTTTGAAAAAATTGCTGACTTAAGGGCAGGAAGGTATAAGGTGATATTTACAACAACAATTTTAGAAAGAGGCTTTACGATGGCATGTCTAGACGTCATCGTATTGCGAAGTCAGTTGTTCCATACTTCTGCTTTAATACAAATTGCTGGTAGAGTAGGCAGAAAATTGCATTCATGTAATGGGCTAGTCTTATTTTGTCATCAAGGAGTTTCTTGGTCTATGATATGTGCGCGCAGAAAAATAAAACATATGAATCATTTGGCAATTAAAAAGGGGTGGGTCGATGCCTAAATGTTTGCAGTGTCGAGCACCTTTTATAGAGCAATTAGATATTACTAACTTATTTTGTAGCGGCAAGAATATTTGCGACAGTTGTAGAACTCAATGGACAGAAGTACAAATTAACGAAGCAAAGCATTGTAAAAGATGTTTGAAGCGTAAGAATAATAATGACTCAACATGTAAAGATTGCTCGTATCTAAGGCAACACTATAAGATGATGGAACAACTATATTGCCAATATAACTATAAAGGCATAGTTAAAAAAATATTACGTCAATATAAATTTATGAAGGATTATGCGTTAAAAGAAGTCATTGCACAAAACATAGCATTACCGCAAAACAACTATGATTATATTATTCCGATACCATCTCCTAGAGCAAGGGAGGAAGAACGAACTTTTAATGTTGTGACGACTGTGCTTGATGAGATGGATGTAAAATACTTACCATGTGTCAAAACTAAACATAAACTAACACAGTCATCGTTGACTAAAAAACAAAGAGAGGAACAAGTTAATTCATTCGAAATTATATCAACGCATGATTATACTGATAGATACATTTTACTCGTTGATGATATTTATACAACTGGAATTACAGTTCACCAAGTCGCGTGTAAATTTTTTGTAAGAAAAATCAGAAAATTCGATGTGTTTACGTTTGCACGGTAGGGTAAACGTGGTATTATAAAGTTAAGCAACATTACCAATATAGGGGTTTTAAAGGAGTCGATTACTATGATCAGATTTGAAATTCACGGAGAGAACCTCACTATTACTGATGCTATTCGTAACTATATTGAGGATAAGATTGGTAAATTAGAACGTTATTTTAACGATGTGCCAGATGCAACTGCACACGTCAAAGTGAAGACGTATACTAATTCAACTACTAAAATTGAAGTTACTATACCACTTAAAAATGTGACGTTAAGAGCAGAAGAACGAAATGATGATTTATACGCAGGTATCGATTTGATTAACAGTAAATTGGAACGACAAGTTAGAAAATATAAAACACGTGTTAATCGTAAGCATAGAGATCGCGGTGAACCTGACGTATTTGCTGAAATTACAGAACCAAATAATAATGACGTTAAAGAAGACAACGCTGAAGATACAGATTTTGAAATTATACGTTCTAAACAATTCAGCTTAAAACCAATGGATTCTGAAGAAGCCGTATTACAGATGGATTTATTAGGACATGATTTCTTTATTTTTACAGATCGCGAAACAGATGGTACAAGTATTGTTTACAAACGTAAAGATGGTAAGTATGGATTAATCGAAACATCTGAATAACAGTTTAAATTTATAGTTCTAGCTAGCGTCCAAGATGTGTTAAATCTTGGACGCTTAATTTTTGTTATGTTAATATATAATAATTTGAAAGTGCAAATAGCTTTCATAGAGATTAATGATAATAACTTTGAAAAGCAATTTTAGAAATATAAAAATAAGAAAAAACTATTTTTAACTAACGGTGATATAAGTGTAAATTTATGCTTATAAGTGGTAATATAAATTGTTGTAAGGGAAAGAGTTAATAAGCTAAAGGAGCGAACATAATGGGTTTTTTATCAAAGATTGCTGATGGCAATAATAAAGAAATAAAACGCCTTGGTAAATTAGCAGACAAAGTGCTCTCATTAGAAGAGGATATTGCAATACTAACTGATGAAGAGATTCGAAATAAAACTGCAGAATTTCAAGAGAAACTGCAAGCAGAAGAGGATATTAAAAAACAAGAAAAAATATTGGAAGATATTTTACCGGAAGCCTTTGCTTTAGTGCGCGAAGGGTCTAAACGTGTGTTCAACATGATTCCTTATCGTGTCCAAGTAATGGGTGGTATAGCTATCCATAAAGGTGACATTGCAGAAATGCGTACTGGTGAAGGTAAGACGTTAACGGCTACTATGCCGACTTATTTAAATGCCTTAGGTGGACGAGGCGTCCACGTCATTACGGTCAACGAATATTTAGCTAGTTCACAAAGTGAAGAGATGGCTGAACTATACAACTTTTTAGGTTTATCTGTAGGCCTAAATTTAAACAGTAAATCAACTGAAGAGAAACGCGCAGCATATGCTGATGATATAACATACAGCACGAACAACGAATTAGGTTTCGATTACTTGCGCGATAACATGGTGAACTATGCCGAAGAACGCGTAATGCGCCCGTTGAACTTTGCAATTATTGACGAAGTTGACTCAATTTTAATTGATGAGGCCCGCACGCCATTGATTATTTCAGGAGAAGCTGAAAAATCTACTTCTTTATATACTCAAGCAAATGTTTTTGCCAAAATGTTAAAAAATGAAGATGACTATAACTATGATGAAAAAACGAAAGCTGTTCAGTTAACTGAACAAGGTATTGATAAAGCAGAACGTATGTTTAAAATCGATAATTTATATGACGTAAAAAACGTTGAAATCATTAGTCATATCAACACAGCACTACGTGCACACGTAACTTTACAACGTGACGTAGACTATATGATTAATGATGGCGAAATTTTAATTGTAGACCAATTTACGGGTCGTACAATGCCAGGCCGTCGTTTCTCTGAAGGTTTACACCAAGCAATTGAAGCTAAAGAGGGCGTAAAAATTCAAAACGAATCTAAAACAATGGCTTCTATAACATTCCAAAACTTCTTTAGAATGTACAACAAACTGTCTGGTATGACTGGTACAGCTAAAACTGAAGAAGAAGAATTTAGAAACATTTATAATATGACGGTTACACAAATACCTACAAACAAACCGGTACAACGTAAAGATAAGCCAGACTTAATTTACATTAGTCAAAAAGGCAAATTTGATGCGGTAGTCGAAGATGTTATTGAAAAACATAAAGAAGGTCAACCTGTCCTTTTAGGTACAGTAGCTGTTGAAACAAGTGAATATATTTCAAATTTACTTAAAAAACGTGGTATCCGTCACGATGTATTAAATGCTAAAAACCATGAACGCGAAGCGGACATCGTTGCAAACGCTGGTCAACGTGGTGCGGTTACAATCGCGACAAACATGGCCGGCCGTGGTACAGACATCAAACTTGGCGATGGCGTAGAAGAATTAGGTGGCTTAGCAGTTATTGGTACTGAACGTCACGAATCGAGACGTATTGATGACCAACTAAGAGGACGTTCAGGTCGTCAAGGTGACCGCGGGGACAGCCGTTTTTACTTATCATTACAAGACGAATTAATGGTACGCTTTGGTTCTGAAAGATTACAAAAAATGATGGACCGTCTAGGTATGGACGATTCAACACCGATAGAATCTAAAATGGTATCTCGTGCTGTCGAATCTGCACAGAAACGTGTTGAAGGTAATAACTTTGATGCACGTAAACGTATTCTTGAATATGATGATGTATTACGTAAACAACGTGAAATCATATACAGTGAACGTAACAGTATTATCGATAGCGAAAATAGTAGTGAACTTGTAAATTCAATGCTTCAATCGACATTAGAACGTAGCGTTGCACACTATATAAATGATGACGAAGAAGAACCAGACTACGAACCGTTCGTAAATTACGTCGACGATGTATTTTTAAATGAAAATGAATTAAACGTATCTGAAATAAAAGGTAAAGATAGCGAAGACATCTATCAACTTGTATGGGAAAAAATCGAAAAGGCGTTGGCTCAACAAAAAGAAGAAATTGGTGAGCAATTTGATGAATTTGAACGTATGATTTTATTACGTTCTATCGATACACATTGGACTGACCATATTGATACAATGGATCAACTTAGAGAAGGTATTCACTTACGTTCTTATGGTCAACAAAATCCATTACGTGACTATCAAAACGAAGGTCATCAACTATTTGATACAATGATGCAACAAATTGAAGAAGATGTTAGTAAATATATCTTGAAATCTGTCGTTACGGTAGAAGATGACATAGAAAGAGATAAATCTACTGATTTTGGTAAAGCCGAACATGTCTCAGCAGAAGATGGCAAAGAAAAAGCCAAAGCACAACCTTACGTTAAAGACGAACATATTGGCAGAAATGATCCATGCCCTTGCGGTAGCGGTAAAAAATACAAAAACTGTCATGGCGCATAAAATGACTCGACTGGAGTATGTTAATGTTTTTAACATACTCCAGTCTTTTTCAATACTCAGCCAACGTTTTGAAAATTTATATATAATGATATACTTTTAAAGAGCAAGTTTATTAAATAGTGAACGTTAATTAAACGCTAATAGGAGCGATGTACAATGGAATTATCAGAAATGAAAAGAAACTTAGATAGTTACGAAGCTAAATTAGAACAACTTAGGGGGTCTCTTTGACTTAGAGGAAAAAGAGACAAATATTCAAGAATACGAAGAAATGATGGCAGACCCTACATTTTGGGATGATCAAAATAAAGCGCAAGATATTATCGATAAAAATAATGCGTTAAAATCTGTTGTTAATGATTTTACTGCTTTAACTGATGAATTAGATGATATGTCAGCTACTCATGAGTTATTATTAGATGAAAACGATGAAGATATGAAAGAAGCTTTAGAAAGCCAAATAAATGAATTTAACGGTAAAATTGAACGCTTTGAATTACAACTATTACTAGATGGACCATATGATGCAAATAATGCGATATTAGAGTTACATCCTGGAGCAGGCGGTACAGAGTCTCAAGATTGGACGAGCATGCTTTTAAGAATGTACCAGCGTTATTGTGAACAACAAGGCTATAAAGTAGAAACTGCTGATTATCAACCGGGTGATGAAGCAGGTGTGAAGAGTGTGACAATCATCGTTAAAGGCCACAATGCCTATGGTTATTTGAAAGCTGAAAAAGGTGTTCATAGATTAGTGCGTATCTCACCATTTGATTCTTCTGGTAGACGTCACACTTCATTTGCTTCTTGTGACGTTATCCCTGAATTTAATAACAACGAGATAGAAATTGAAATCAATCCAGACGACATTACAGTGGATACGTTCAGAGCTTCAGGTGCAGGTGGTCAGCACATAAACAAAACGGAATCTGCAATTCGTATAACCCACCATCCAACTGGTATCGTTGTGAATAACCAAAACGAACGCTCACAAATTAAAAACCGTGAAGCAGCTATGAAAATGTTAAAAGCCAAATTGTATCAATTAGAATTAGAAGAACAAGAAAAACAAATGGCTGAAATTCGCGGTGAACAAAAAGAGATTGGCTGGGGTAGCCAAATTAGATCATATGTTTTCCATCCATATTCAATGGTCAAAGATCATAGAACTAATGAAGAAACCGGTAAGGTTGATGCAGTGATGGACGGAGATATCGGTCCATTCATGGAAGCATATTTACGTAATCAAATGGCAAATGCTGAAAAATAATAAATAAATTGCTACAAAGTATAAAGTCGTAACCACATTGCTATCATTAGGCTATTAAACATGGCACTAAGGCGATAAGTAATTGAGGTGCGACTTTTTTATCGATTTGCTTCGTAATGAAATGTATGAATTATATCTTTTTTAGTTTGAAAACTTTGTGGTTTCATATGTAATTTTCCATTAGATTTATTAACCAATTGACATAATAGATTTCTAAAAACGTTGATTTAAAGCATGGTTGCATCATTTATTATTTATAAAATTAACGCTTTTATTACAGCTTGATAACAGTGCCATGCGGTTAAAAAAAGTATGCTATATTAAAATCACAAAATCGGTTAAAAAGGATTGAATAACACCATGAAAAAAACGATCACGAGTTCTGTTTTTTCTTTATCATTAATTGGTTTAATAGATCATACAGCTTCGGCCAGTCAGAATCACCAAGTTGCTGAAGGAGAAACACAACTGAGTACATTAGCAGAAAAATACGCTTCAACAACGTCAGACATTATTAAATTGAATGGTCTCGCAGAAAGTACATCACATGTTGCAATAGGTACTACTATCTTATTACCTGACCAAGATATTGTAGAGGTGAAAACGGGGGACACCTTATATAAAATCAGTGAAAAATATAACGTTTCCTTAGCAGAAATTTATAAGTTAAACCCTAACGTATCTGAAGTGCTGCAAGTAGGACAACTTATTGCAATTACGGAAAAAGGTTCCGCACACTTATCGCCATATAATTTGCCATATAATCGTAATTTAAGTACTTCCGCGCCATCATCTCCACCTACTATGACTTTGTCTCCAATTAACACGACTGATTCTAGTGAGCAATATGTAAATTCATATCAAACACAATATACAAAAAACGACCATGTAAATACACATCCTTATCAATATGAGGTAAGTCAATCTAACGAATATCAACAGCCATCGTACAATAAGGAAAATAATGATTTGGCAGGAGATAATAATTATTACGATTGGGGCCAATGTACATATTATGCATTTGACCGTCGTCAACAATTAGGTAAATCAATTAGTTCGTTATGGGGTAATGCTAATAATTGGGCTTCAGCAGCGCAAAATCAAGGATTTAAAGTAAATAATAAACCTGAGGTAGGTGCAGTTTTTCAAACAACTGCTGGACCGCTTGGTCATGTAGGTGTAGTTGAAAAAACGAATAAAGATGGTTCTATTGTCGTTTCTGAAATGAATTGGCAAGGTTTCGGACAAAAATCATACCGTACAATTAAAAATACTGCAGCTTATCAATATATTCATTAATACAAAATGATGACTATAACTATGATATGTCCACATTTATTCTTATTGCTTGATAATTATGTTTTGTAATAAGAAGGCGCGTGAATATTTTAGTTATAGTCATTTTATTTTTGAAAATTACACCTAAACACTGCATAATTTAAGTTAAGCAAACCCGATAATGTTGTATTGGGATATTAATCACATTTGCTTCAATTAATAGAAACAAGTATAATCTTTATTTAAATATACGAGGAGGCATGTGTCATGGGTGTACATCAATATTTTAAACGTTTATCCGACTTAGAGACGTTAATTAGACTGCCAGGGAAGTTTAAATACTTTGAACATAATGTAGCGGCGCACTCGTTTAAAGTTACGAAAATTGCGCAATATTTAGGTACTGTTGAAGAGTACCAAGGTAATACAGTAAATTGGAAGAGTTTATATGAAAAAGCACTAAACCATGACTTTGCTGAAATATTTACCGGGGATATCAAAACACCTGTGAAATATGCGAGTGGTGAATTAAAAAAATTATTCTCGCAAGTTGAAGAAGAAATGGTCGAAACGTTTATTAGTGAAGAAATACCAGACCATTTTCAAAATATTTATCGTGAAAGACTACAAGAAGGTAAAGATGACTCGTTAGAGGGTCAAATCCTATCAGTAGCAGATAAGATTGATTTATTATATGAAACATTAGGTGAAATACAGAAACGAAATCCAGAGCCGTTGTTTTATGAAATTTATGAAATGTCTCTAGAAACGATTACACAATTTGACCACCTTTATTCAGTTCAAGATTTTATAGACAATATCGTTCCAGAAATGTTGCAAGAAAAATATATTCCAAAGTCAGAATTATATGATACAACGATGAGTATTATCAATAAAAGAAATGAGTGAATAATATGATATGGTACATACTCGCTGCATTTTTCCCTTGTGTATTAGTCATTTTATTTAGCGTATTGACTAGAAGTAAATGGGTCGGAACAATTTTAACGTTAGTGTTAATAGGTGTATCCGTTCAAAAGGGATTCTTTCACGATGAATGGATCATTTTTATCGATGTAGTATCCATTTTGGCAGGGTATATCATTATAGATAATTTACAGTTTCATAAAAAAGATGACGATTATGATTAATCGATACAACAAACAGTAAAATTGATTGTTATGTCCAAATACCTTTATAATATATACATTCGCAAACAAACATAGTGCACAACCTATGTTTGTTTTTTATTTGAGCAAAAGTAAGTTCACAACAACGAACAAATGTTTGTATTAAAAGTAGCAAATCTGTTAAAATAGTGTATAACTAATGTAGAATTATGGAAAATAACATGTTAAATACGAACAAGTTTAAATAAATAAAGACAGTAATGCGATAATAAATAGGAGGCATGTGTCACATATGGAACATTACCCATTTAAATTAGCTTCTGATTTTAAACCTGAAGGCGATCAACCTCAAGCTATACAAAAAATTGTCGATGGCATCAATGAAGGCAAAAGACATCAAACATTGCTAGGTGCTACAGGTACTGGTAAAACGTTTACGATGAGTAACGTTATTAAAGAGGTTGGTAAACCAACACTCATTATCGCTCACAACAAAACATTGGCTGGTCAATTGTACAGTGAGTTTAAAGAATTTTTCCCTGAAAACAGAGTGGAATACTTTGTTAGTTATTATGATTATTATCAACCTGAAGCTTATGTGCCTTCTACAGATACTTTTATTGAAAAGGATGCATCTATTAACGATGAAATAGATCAATTACGACACTCAGCAACAAGTGCTCTGTTTGAACGCGATGACGTTATCATTATTGCTAGTGTAAGTTGTATTTATGGTTTAGGTAATCCAGATGAATATCGAGATTTAGTCGTTAGTGTAAGAGTTGGTATGGAAATGGATAGAAGTGAATTGTTACGTCAATTAGTAGATGTGCAATATACGCGTAATGATATTGATTTCCGCCGTGGTACATTTAGAGTACGTGGCGATGTCGTTGAAATTTTCCCGGCGTCTCGTGAAGAAATGTGTATCCGAGTTGAATTTTTCGGTGATGAAATAGATAGAATTAGAGAAGTGAATTACTTAACTGGAGAAGTCATACGCGAACGCGAACACTTTGCTATTTTCCCAGCATCTCACTTCGTAACCCGTGAAGAAAAAATGAAATCAGCTATCCAACGTATAGAAGATGAATTGGCTGAACGCTTAGAAGAATTAAGATCTGAAAATAAATTATTAGAAGCTCAAAGACTTGAACAACGTACAAACTATGATTTAGAGATGATGCGTGAGATGGGCTTCTGTTCTGGTATTGAAAACTATTCAGTCCATCTAACTTTAAGACCATTAGGTTCAACACCATATACATTATTAGATTACTTTGGTGATGATTGGCTTATCATGGTCGATGAATCACATGTTACATTGCCACAGGTACGAGGGATGTATAACGGAGATAGAGCACGTAAACAAGTGCTCGTCGATCATGGCTTTAGACTACCTAGTGCCTTAGACAATAGACCGTTAAAATTTGAAGAGTTTGAAGAAAAAACAAATCAACTGGTATATGTGTCTGCAACGCCTGGTCCTTATGAATTAGAACATACAGACGAAATGGTAGAACAAATTATTCGTCCAACTGGATTGCTAGACCCTAAAATTGAAGTACGTCCTACTGAAAATCAAATCGATGACTTATTGGGTGAAATTCAGGAACGTATCGACAAAAATGAACGTGTCCTCGTTACCACTTTAACGAAAAAAATGAGTGAAGATTTGACAACTTATATGAAAGAAGCAGGTATTAAAGTCAATTATCTTCATTCCGAAATTAAAACATTAGAGCGTATTGAAATTATAAGAGATTTACGTATGGGAACTTATGATGTCGTTGTCGGAATTAACTTGTTAAGAGAGGGTATAGATATTCCAGAAGTTTCATTAGTGGTTATTTTAGATGCTGATAAAGAAGGCTTTTTACGTTCAGAACGCTCATTAGTACAAACTATTGGTCGTGCAGCACGTAATAGTGAAGGTGAAGTAATTATGTACGGCGATAAAATAACTGACTCTATGCGTTTTGCTATTGATGAGACAGAACGTCGTCGTGAAATACAAACAGCATATAACGAAAAATATGGTATTACACCAACTACAATTAACAAGAAAATTCACGATGTTATTAGTGCCACTGTTGAAAGTGATGATACTAATGAACAACAGCAAAAAGAACTTCCTAAGAAAATGACTAAGAAAGAACGCGAAAAAACAATTCAAAATATAGAAAAAGAAATGAAACAGGCAGCAAAAGACTTAGACTTTGAAAAAGCTACTGAACTCAGAGATATGTTATTTGAATTAAAAGCAGAAGGGTGACATTAATATATGAAAGAACCATCTATTGTAGTTAAAGGGGCGCGTGCCCATAATTTAAAAAGTGTAGATATTGAGATTCCTAAAAATAAATTGATTGTCATGACTGGTCTTTCTGGGTCAGGTAAATCCTCACTTGCCTTTGATACGATTTATGCAGAAGGTCAACGACGTTATGTTGAATCTTTAAGTGCGTACGCACGTCAATTTTTAGGCCAAATGGATAAACCAGATGTAGATACGATTGAAGGTTTGTCACCTGCAATATCAATCGATCAAAAGACTACAAGTAAAAACCCTAGATCTATCGTAGCAACAGTAACGGAGATATATGATTATATTCGTTTGTTATACGCACGTGTTGGAAAGGCATATTGCCCTAATCATCATATTGAAATTGAATCACAAACCGTGCAACAAATGACAGATAGAATACTGAATTTAGAAGAACGTACTAAAATTCAATTACTTGCGCCTGTAGTATCACATCGAAAGGGATCACACGAAAAATTAATCGACGATATTATCAAAAAGGGCTATGTTCGTGTTCGTGTCGATGGTGAAATTACAGATGTTAATGAAGTACCTGAGCTCGATAAAAACAAAAATCATACAATTGAAGTCGTTGTTGATAGACTGGTTGTTAAAGAAGGTATTGAAACTCGTTTAGCGGACTCTATAGAAACTGCTTTACGTTTAGCAGAAGGGAATCTCGTTGTCGATGTTATCGGTGACGAAGAATTAAAATTCTCGGAAAACCATGCATGTCCAATTTGTGGTTTTTCAATTGGTGAGTTAGAACCAAGAATGTTTAGTTTTAATAGTCCATTCGGTGCGTGTCCAACGTGTGATGGTCTAGGTCAAAAACTGACTGTTGATATGGATTTAGTTGTGCCTGATAAGAATTTAACGCTTAATGAAGGTGCTATCGTCCCATGGGAACCAACAAGTTCAGATTTTTATCCAACGCTATTAAAACGTGTATGTGAAGTATATAAAATAAATATGGATAAACCATACAAAAAATTAACTGACAGACAAAAAGATATTATAATGCATGGCTCACAAGGCAAAGAAATAGAATTTACTTTTAAACAGCGTAACGGTCAAACTAGAACACGTACGATGGAATTTGAAGGTGTCATTAATAATATCAATCGACGTTATCATGATTCTCCTTCTGAATATGTTCGTGAAATGATGAGTAAATATATGACAGAATTACCTTGTGAAACTTGTCATGGACAACGTTTAAGTAGAGAGGCATTATCTGTTTATGTATCAGGCCTTAATATTGGAGAAGTCATTAATAAATCTATTAAAGAAGCACTTGATTACTATGAAAACATTGAGTTATCTAATCAAGATAGAACGATCGCAAATCAAATATTAAAAGAAATTATTTCACGTTTGAAATTTTTATTTAATGTAGGTTTAGAATATCTAACGTTAAATCGTTCATCTGGCACACTATCAGGTGGGGAAGCGCAGCGTATTAGATTAGCCACACAAATAGGATCAAGATTATCTGGTGTACTTTATGTTTTAGATGAGCCTTCTATCGGCTTACATCAACGCGATAATGATCGTCTAATCGAAACGTTAAAAGAAATGAGAGATTTAGGTAATACACTAATAGTAGTTGAACATGATGACGACACGATGCGTGCTGCGGACTATTTAGTCGATGTTGGTCCTGGCGCTGGCGACCACGGTGGCGAAATAGTTGCTAGTGGTACGCCAAAACAAGTTATGAAGAGTAAAGATTCGTTGACAGGCCAATATTTAAGTGGCAAAAAGCGTATTGATGTACCTGAACACAGACGAGAAATTACAGATAGAAAAATAAGCGTTAAAGGCGCTCGTAGCAATAACTTGAAAAATGTCGATGTTGATTTTCCATTATCAACGATGACCGTTGTAACAGGCGTTTCTGGTTCTGGTAAAAGTTCTCTTGTAAACCAAGTGTTATATAAATCCTTAGCAAAAGAAATAAATAAATCTAAAGTGAAGCCCGGAGATTGTGATGCGGTCGAAGGTATTGACCAATTGGAACGTATCATCGATATTGATCAATCACCAATAGGGCGTACACCACGTTCAAACCCTGCCACTTATACAGGTGTTTTTGACGATATTCGAGACATATTCGCGCAAACTAATGAAGCGAAAGTACGTGGTTATTCCAAAGGTAGATTTAGTTTCAATGTGAAAGGTGGACGTTGTGAAGCATGTAAAGGTGATGGCATTATTAAAATTGAAATGCACTTCTTACCCGATGTCTATGTGCCTTGTGAAGTATGTGATGGTTCACGTTACAATCGTGAGACGCTTGAAGTGACGTATAAAGGTAAAAATATTGCAGATGTGCTTAGAATGACTGCTGAAGAAGCAACATACTTTTTCGAAAACGTGCCGAAAATACATCGCAAATTAAAAACGTTAGTCGATGTTGGGCTAGGTTACGTGACATTAGGCCAACCTGCCACTACTTTATCTGGCGGGGAAGCGCAACGTGTTAAATTAGCATCCGAATTACACAAACGTTCAACTGGTAAATCTATTTATATTTTAGATGAACCAACAACGGGACTACATGTTGATGATATTGGTCGATTGTTAAGCGTCCTAAATACTTTGGTTGAAAATGGAGATACGGTCGTTATTATCGAACATAATTTAGATGTTATTAAAACGGCAGATCACATTATTGATTTAGGTCCTGAAGGTGGCGACGGTGGTGGTACGATTATTGCTACTGGTACGCCTGAAGAAATTGCACAAGTTGATTCTAGTTATACGGGACAATATTTAAAACACGTCTTAGAACGTGATAGTGTTCATAATTAATAGAATAGGTTATAGCAAAATGGCTGACACATATTATCGTGTTTCAGCCATTTTTTATTTATATTTGTGTTTATTGCGTATTATTAAAATGACTAAAAAATTATAGTATAAAAGTTCAATATATTTAGACGTAAATGTGACTAATCGTATATAATTAATAAATAGATGATTTAAATACGTATGCAGTCATACAAAATACACATATTTAAATTATGTTTAATAGTAACTTTTTGATATGATATGAACATAATACGTATAGGAAAAATATTATTGAGGTGAACCTATGTTAACTACTAAAGATCTAGTGGAACGGTTTGAACTTGAACTGATAGCTGGCGAGGCCGGTTTAAATAAACAAATTAAAAATACAGATATTTCTAGACCAGGATTAGAAATGGCAGGTTACTTTTCTCACTATGCATCTGACCGTATTCAATTATTAGGTACTACTGAATTATCTTTTTATAATTTACTTCCAGATGAAGAACGCCAAGGTAGAATGAGAAAGTTATGTCGCCCCGAAACACCGGCTATAATTGTGACGAGAGATTTAGAACCCCCTGAAGAATTAATAGAGGCTGCAAAAGAATTAGAGACGCCACTCATTATGTCTACGGTTGCTACCACACAATTGATGAGTCGTTTAACAACATTTTTAGAACATGAACTTGCGCGCACAACTTCATTACATGGGGTACTTGTAGACGTATATGGTGTGGGCGTTATGATTACAGGCGATTCAGGTATTGGTAAAAGTGAAACAGCTTTAGAACTCGTTAAAAGAGGACATAGACTTGTAGCTGATGATAATGTTGAGATTCGAGAAGTGAGTAAAGACGAATTAATTGGTAAGCCTCCTAAATTAATCGAGCACCTTTTAGAAATTCGTGGATTAGGTATTATCAATGTTATGACATTATTTGGTGCAGGTTCAATCCTGACTGAAAAAAGAATTCGCTTAAATATACATTTAGAAAATTGGCATAAAGATAAACTTTATGATCGTGTAGGGCTAAATGAAGAAACATTACGTATTTTAGATAATGAAATTACGAAAAAAACAATTCCAGTAAGACCAGGTCGTAACGTTGCAGTTATTTTAGAAGTGGCGGCAATGAACTATCGACTTAATATTATGGGCATTAATACTGCAGAAGAGTTTAACGATAGACTAAACGCTGAAATATTGCGCAATAGTAATAAAAACAACGAAGGAGATTTACCTCAATGATGTTAAGTTATATTGATCCAGTCGCCATAGAATTAGGCCCGCTTTCAATAAGATGGTATGGCATTATTATTGCGGCAGGTATTTTACTTGGGTATTTTATTGCACAGGCTGGTGTCAAACGCATCGGCTATGATAAAGATACACTTGTGGATATTATTTTTTGGAGTGCGATTTTTGGCTTTATCGTAGCACGTATTTATTTTGTCATCTTTCAATTACCTTACTACATACAAAATCCGATTGAGATTCCGATGATTTGGCACGGCGGTATTGCTATTCATGGTGGACTGATTGGTGGTTTTGCTACAGGCGTTATCCTTTGTAAAATGAAAAACTATAACCCGTTTCAAATTGGAGACGTTATCGCACCGAGTATTATTTTAGGTCAAGGTATTGGTAGATGGGGAAACTTTATGAACCATGAGGCCCATGGTGGTCCTGTGTCTCGCGCTGCGTTAGAACATTTACATATTCCAGAATTTATAATAAAAAATATGTATATTGATGGACAATATTATCAACCTACTTTCTTATATGAGTCTGTTTGGGATATTTTAGGTTTCATTATTTTGATTACTGTACGTAAACATTTGAAAATTGGAGAAACATTCTGTTTATATTTAATTTGGTATTCTATTGGCAGATTTTTTGTCGAGGGTATGCGTACAGACAGCCTAATGCTGACTGAGCATATTAGAGTAGCACAAGTGATGTCTGTCATACTCGTTATAATTGGTATAGCGATTATAATTTATAGAAGAGTAAAATATAACCCATTGCAATATAAAGAAGCAGGTCCATTGACTTGGCCGAAAACAAAAGTGAAGTGATTGTAGTGAGAAATATTAACAAACAACGTGTCGCAAATATCAACCCGCTATGGTCTATGTATCGGCACGTAAATAGATTTAAAGTTTTAAAGCAGACAATTGTCATAGAGATTTGTCGTTATTTACCTAGTTTAAAGTTAAAAAGATGGATGTATCGGCATCTTTTAAAGATGACTGTTGGTGAGCATACTGCTTTTGCATATAAAGTCGTGCCTGATATTATGTATCCTGAGTACATTTATATAGGTCATAACAGTATTGTTGGCTATAATACAGTATTGTTAACGCATGAGTTTTTAGTTGATGAATTTCGCACTGGAAAGATTTGCATTGGTAATAATACGATGATAGGTGCGAATGTAACGATTTTACCGGGTGTTACTATAGGTTCCAACGTTAAAGTCGGCGCAGGTTGTATCGTCACTAAAGATATACCCAATAATGCATTAGCATATGGTAATCCATTACAAATTGTTAGGCAAAGAGATAAATAAAAAGGAGGTGTACATGGATGGCACAAAATGACAACATAATCCCAATGAACTTTGATGAGGATTTTTATAAAAAAATGGGAAATCAAAAATTACAGCAGCAAGAATATAAAAAAGCTGCTGAATACTTCGGTAAAGTGCTAGAAATGTCACCTCAAGATTTTGAAGTAACAGTCAGTTATGCATTATGTTTATCAGAAATGGGTGCTGGTCAACGAGCCGAAACGCTTTTTTATGAATACATCATCAAAGACGAGTTTGTTGCGCAAAGTTTCTTTCAATTAAGTCAGTTAAACATCGAACTGAATGAACCAAACAAGGCTTTCTTGTTTGGTATTAATTATGTATTAATATCCGAAGATGAAGCTTACCATGAAGAGTTAGAGAACATGTTTGAAGTATCTTATGATTCTGGTCATGACATAAATTTAGAAAGTCAATTATTTGCAGTGCAATTAATCTTTCAGTATTTATTCTCGCAAGGTAGATTACCAGAAGCGAAAGATTATATTAAGCGCCAACAGGACGAAGTTCAACAACATAGAATCGTACGTAACTTGTTAGCAATGTGTTATTTATATTTAAGTGAATATGATATTGCTAAAGAGATGTTTGAAACGTTGCTTGCTGAAGATAAATCAGATATGCATGCTTTATGTCATTATACTTTATTGCTATATAATATTAATGAAACAGAAAAGTATCAGAAGTACATTCAGTTGTTAAGTAAAGTGATGCCAATGAATGAAGACGAAACGTTTAAACTTGGTATCGTATTAAGTTATTTAAAAGAATACAACGCATCACAAAGATTACTCGTGCCACTATACAAAAAAGGTAAATTTTTATCTTTGCAAATGTATAATGCATTAAGTTTTAATTATTACTATTTGGGTCAGAGAGAAGAAAGTGAATTCTTCTGGTCAAAACTACAAGAAATTTCAAAAGTTGATGTAGGTTATGCGCCATGGAAGATTGAAGAAAGCAAAAACTTTTTTAATCAACATATCTTACCTTTGCTATTGAATGATGATAGTCATCGTCGTATTTACGGTATATTTTTACTCAATCAATTAAAAGGAAGAGAAGTGCTATTAACCGAAGAAATTTGGTCGATTTTAGAAGGTATGAATGATTACGAAAAACTTTATTTAACTTATCTTATTCAAGATCTAAAATTAAATAAGTTAGATTTCGTGCATAGAGGCTTAGTGCAACTTTATAATATCGAAAGCTTGAAAGATGACGAAGAAATGTTTATTGTATGGATTGATCAAGCAGAAGCAATTATCGCAGAAAATGTAGATTTAACTGCTGTGAATCATTACGTTGCAGCTTTTGTTTATAACTATTATCAAAATAGCAATAACAAAGTTTCGAAACAACAAGTAATGGATTGGTTTGATGTTTCACGTTATCGATTAAATCAAGCGATAGATTATCTGTTAAGCATATAGTTTTGAGGAATATAATAATTACTATATAATTCGTATAATGAATTAATAACTAGGAGGCTATGAAATGACTGAACAAGTGGATTATGACGTTGCGATTATAGGTGCTGGACCTGCAGGTATGACGGCTGCTGTTTACGCATCTAGAGCAAATTTAAGCACTGTTATGATTGAGAGAGGTATGCCAGGCGGACAAATGGCAAATACTGAAGAAGTAGAAAATTTCCCAGGATTTGAAATGGTAACAGGTCCGGATTTATCTACAAAAATGTTTGAGCACGCGAAAAAATTTGGTGCAAAATATCAGTATGGTGATATTAAATCAGTCGAAGACAAAGGCGATTATAAAATTGTTGATTTAGGCAATAGTCAAATTACTGCACGTGCAGTGATTATTACAACAGGCGCAGAATATAAAAAAATCGGCGTACCAGGTGAACAAGAGCTAGGCGGTAGAGGCGTTAGTTATTGTGCGGTATGTGACGGTGCATTCTTTAAAGGTAAAAAATTATTCGTCATAGGTGGCGGTGATTCAGCGGTTGAAGAAGGTACTTTCTTAACTAAATTTGCCGACAGCGTAACAGTAGTTCACAGAAGAGATGAGCTACGTGCTCAAAAAATATTACAAGATCGTGCTTTCAAAAATGATAAAATTGATTTTATCTGGAATCATACACTTAAAACAATCAACGACAAAGACGGTAAAGTTGGTTCAATTACTTTAGCTTCTACTATTGATGGTACGGAACAAACTTTAGATGCTGATGGTGTATTCATCTATATTGGTATGAAACCATTAACTGCACCATTTGAAAATCTTGGAATCACTAATGAAGTAGGTTACATTTTAACTGATGATGATATGAAAACTTCAGTTCCAGGTATTTATGCAGCTGGCGATGTAAGAGAAAAAGGATTACGCCAAATTGTTACAGCAACTGGCGATGGTAGTATCGCAGCACAAAGTGTACAGGCTTATATCGAAGAATTAGAAGATAAAATGGAAGTTTAATCTAATATCAATAAAATAACAGCTAGGATAATTGACCTATAAGTTGGTAGGTTAATTTGTCTTAGCTGTTTTTGTAATTATAAGACTATGACGAAACCGGTATTTAATGTAAAATGTTTCATGATAGAGCATATTAATTTTTATCTTGTAATATACAAAAAATAAAACTTAAGTGGATGGTGTAGTAGAAGATGCAAAAAAGCGAAAAAGAAAGTGTTAAAAGTGAATTATTATTAATTACTGGGATGTCAGGTGCCGGGAAATCACTTGTTATTCAAAGTTTAGAAGACATTGATTACTTTTGTGTTGATAACCTACCACCTATCTTATTACCAAAATTTGTCGAGTTAATGGAACAAGGTAATCCTTCGTTAAAAAAAGTGGCAATTGCTATTGATTTGCGAGGTAAAGAGTTATTTAAATCTTTCGTTAAAGAAGTAGATGAGATAAAAAGTAAAAATGACGTGATAGTAGATCTTATCTTTTTAGAAGCAAGTGAAGAACGTCTAATTTCAAGGTATAAAGAAACGCGTCGAGCACACCCATTAAATGAAAATGGACAACGTTCTTTAATAGAATCAATTGAAGAAGAACGACATTTATTAACAGAAATTAGAAGTTGCGCAAATTATATTATCGATACGTCTTATTTCACATCTAAAGAATTAAAAAAGCGCATCAATGATTACTTTAATAGTAGAAATTATGAACCGTTTAGCGTCAATGTGACGAGCTTTGGTTTTAAATATGGTATTCAAATGGACGCAGATTTAGTGTTTGATGTTAGATTTTTACCTAACCCATACTATGTAGAAGAATTACGACCATTAACCGGTGAAGATAAGCCAGTTTACGATTACGTAATGAAATGGCAAGAGACCGAAACGTTTTACGAAAAATTAATCGATTTATTAAAATACATGATACCCGGTTACAAAAAAGAAGGTAAAACGCAGCTGGTTATTGCTATGGGTTGTACAGGAGGCCAACATCGTTCTGTAGCTTTGGCTAAAAGAATTGGTGAAGAATTAAGAGAAAGCTTTGACTATAATGTATATGTACATCACCGTGATGCACATATTGAAAGTGGCGAGAAAAATGGAAAAAATTAAACTTGTACTCATCGGCGGCGGCACTGGCTTATCAGTTTTAGCACGTGGATTAAGAGACTATAATATTGACATAACTACAATCGTTACTGTTGCGGATGATGGTGGTAGTACTGGAAAGATACGTAACGAAATGAATATTCCGGCTCCCGGAGATATTCGTAATGTAATATCAGCTTTAAGTGAAGCAGAACCTATGTTGGAAGAGTTATTTAAATATCGATTTCAAGAGAACCAAATTGAAGGGCATTCATTAGGGAATTTACTTATTGCCGCGTTGACTAATATTACAGATGATTTTGGACATGCGGTGAAAGAGTTAAGTAAAATATTAAATATTAAAGGTAGGGTTATACCATCTACCAATGCGAGTGTACAATTAAACGCTGTTATGGAAGACGGTGAAATTGTATATGGAGAATCAAATATACCTAAACAAAACAAAAAGATTAAACATGTCTTTTTAGAACCCAAACATGTAAAGCCAATGGCAGAAGCATTAGAAGCTTTATCAGAAGCTGATTTAATTGTACTAGGTCCAGGTTCTCTATATACTAGTGTAATATCAAATTTATGCGTAGAAGGTATCGCCGAAGCGGTTATTAATAGTGCGGCACCTAAACTATATGTAACGAACGTTATGACCCAACCAGGAGAAACAAATAATTATACGGCACATGATCATATTAAAGCTATTCATGACCATGTAGGTAAAAAATTTATTGATTATGCGATATGTAATGAGGAAACATTTAATCAAGATGTGTTAGACAGATATGAAAAAGAAAACGCTAGCCCAGTTCAAAATGATAAAGAAGAATTAGATAAAGCCGGTATTAGAGTGTTTTCACATGATAATTTAGTAGAAATTTCATCTGAACATTACGTGCGGCATAATAACAAAGTGTTATCAAAAATGATTTATGAAATTGCATTAGATACTACGGAAACAATTAAGTTTAAACGTAAATGATGCGTAGCATAAGAAATAATTTGTAGTAAAGAAAAGGAATGAGTACATATGAGCTTTGCATCAGACATGAAAAATGAATTAACGAGAATTGAAGTTGATATAGACAACGCAAAAGCAGAGCTCAGTGCCTTGATAAGAATGAATGGTGCACTTAGTTTGGCTAATCAACAATTTGTAATTAATGTACAAACAGAGAATGCCACAACAGCTAGAAGAATCTATTCATTAATCAAAAAGATATTTAATGTTGAAGTTGAAATTTTAGTGCGTAAAAAAATGAAATTAAAGAAAAATAATATCTATATATGTAGAGTTAAGATGAAATCTAAAGAAATTTTAGATGACTTAGGCATTTTAAAAAATGGTATTTTTACGCATGAAATTGACGAAGCTATCATTGAAGATGATGAAATGCGTCGTAGCTACTTAAGAGGTGCATTCCTAGCTGGAGGTTCAGTCAATAATCCAGAAACTTCATCCTATCATTTAGAAATTTTTTCATTATATGAAAGTCATTCAGAAGGTCTAACAAAATTAATGAATGGCTATGAATTAAATGCTAAACATTTAGAGCGTAAAAAAGGAAGCATTGTCTATTTGAAAGAGGCTGAAAAAATATCTGATTTTTTAAGTTTAATCGGAGGTTATCAAGCACTTCTTAAATTTGAAGACGTCAGAATTGTCCGCGATATGAGAAATTCAGTTAACAGACTTGTTAACTGTGAGACTGCGAACTTAAATAAAACTGTAAGTGCAGCAATGAAACAAGTTGAAAGCATCCGATTGATAGATCAAGAGATAGGCCTAGATAACTTGCCAGACCGCTTAAGAGAAATTGCGAAATTACGTGTAGAACATCAAGAAATTTCTTTGAAAGAATTAGGGGAAATGGTATCAACAGGCACAATATCGAAATCTGGTGTTAATCATCGTCTTCGAAAGTTAAATGAAATGGCTGACAAAATAAGAAATGGCGAAGATATAGATTCATTGTAGAATAATACTGATGATAGGATATCTGGCTATAAAGCAATTGTGCCTAACTCATTTTTTACTTAATATTAAAAGAAAATAAGTTGCATAAAATTGTAAAACTTTATATTGCGATATTTAATTTTGCGGAGCATAATAAGTTATGCTTTAAATTAATTAATCGAACGAAGGAAGTAAGAATATGGGTACTTTATTTATGTATTTAGCATTTATGCTATTCATTGTTATGCTATTTTTACTAATATTAAGTGGTGCAATGAATTTTGGAAATAAGAAAAACGTGTTGTTTTTAGTCACTATAGTAGTATTAATTATTGGAGTCGTAACGCTCTATGAAAAAGGATCAAATATGCGTAAACATGAAATAGATGCATTAGAATATAAAGGTTAATAAAAGTTAAAATGAGGTAAGCTTTCAAATTTATTTGGAGGCTTATTTTTGTGAAAAGGCGTTTATTAAATCTGTTTATAAACAACTTTCTTTATGGAAAATTGAAAACATAATCTTTAAGTTCTATAATGACTTAATAAATAAAGAAAGTTGAATGAAAACAAGTACCCCCTCGAAGGGAATCGAACCCCTATTCTAAGAACCGGAATCTTATGTGTTATCCATTACACTACGAGGGGTAAAATATACAATACCAATAGTTTACAAATGTTCAAAGTATTGGTCAATGATGAGTTTGAAAAGAATTTCAAAATGGTGAGTTTATTTTTTGACCATTTTTGACTTTTAAGTTAAAATAAATTCAACAGTTATAATTAAGGAGGAAACAGAATGAATTTAATTCCTACAGTAATAGAAACAACAAACCGTGGTGAACGTGCTTATGACATTTACTCACGTTTATTAAAAGACCGTATTATCATGTTAGGTTCTCAAATCGATGACAATGTAGCAAACTCAATTGTATCTCAATTGTTATTCTTACAAGCACAAGATGCTGATAAAGATATTTATCTTTATATCAATTCACCAGGAGGTAGTGTAACTGCTGGTTTCGCAATTTATGATACAATTCAACATATTAAACCAGATGTACAAACTATTTGTATTGGTATGGCAGCATCTATGGGTTCATTCTTATTAGCAGCTGGAGCTAAAGGTAAACGTTTTGCTTTACCAAATGCTGAAGTAATGATTCACCAACCTCTAGGTGGCGCGCAAGGTCAAGCAACAGAAATTGAAATTGCAGCAAATCATATCTTAAAAACACGTGCTAAATTAAATCAAATTTTAGCTGAACGTACAGGTCAATCAATTGAACAAATTGAAAAAGATACAGATCGTGATAATTTCTTATCAGCGAACGAAGCAAAAGAATACGGCTTAGTTGACCAAGTAATGGAACCAGAAGCATAAAAAAACAGTCCTGTTAAGGACTGTTTTTTATTTATTGTTCTAAATTTTCTAGTGCTAATTTTAAATTATTAAATTTGAATTTAAAGTCTAGAGCTTCTAATTTATTAGGAATAACTTTTTGTGTATCTAGTACTACCGTAGACATTTGTCCTAAAACTAGGCGTATTAAAGTACAAGGGACCCAAGTGTAATGGGGTTTATCCATAATACGACCAAGTGTATAACCAAATAAATTTTGGCGTTCGGCAATAGGTGTAGTGAAATTAAATACACCGTTAGCTTTGTTATGGCTAATGACAAATAGAATAGCGCGCGTAAGGTCTTCTAGGTGAATCCAAGAATACCATTGACGACCAGAGCCAATTTTGCCGCCCACATATAAGTTATACGGTAGTTTCATTAATGGTAATGCGCCATCTTCGTTAGACAATACCATGCCAAATCTACCAATCACTACACGTGTACCCAATGTTTCAAATTGTTTCGCTATACGTTCCCATTGATAGACAACTTCTGATAAAAAGTCGAAAGGTAATGTGCGATATAGTTCTGTATATGTTTGATGTAAATCGGGTTTATAATATCCTACAGCACTAGCATTAAAAAGAACTTCAGGTTTGTAACTTCTATCCTTGAATAGCTCAAATAATGCATGTGTAGATTGTAATCTGCTTAGCATAATTGTTTGTTTGTATTTTGTAGTCCACCGTTTATTTAAACTCGCGCCAGCCAAATTGATTACGATATCTATGTCTGGAACTAAAGATTGCCATCCTGCTTTAGACCAATTAACATAGCTGATTTTATGGTGATTACTTGATTTATCTTGACGGGTTAATATAGTAATATGTGCATCACTCTCTTTAATTGCATCAACTAGCTGAGTTCCCACCATGCCAGTTCCGCCAGTTATTAAATAATTTTTCATTGTATCACCTCAAGTATATGATTTTGGTAATTTCGTTGTAATGTGGAGTATATAAATTAGTATAGCGTATTTTACAAAAAAGACGTTAAAATTTGTTTTTTAATAAAATATTGCTTGCAATAATAAAGGTATGAAATTTATATAATAAACATACCAACAATGAATATTATAATTAGTAGCGTTATGATAAAGATGACAAATGATAACTTACTGTGTTTCTTTGGGGCGTAATGATCATTTTCTAACATCATTTGTTTAATCGATTGTCCTTTAGGCTTTTTATCGTCGTCAAGTTCTTCAAAAGGGTCATGCTTTGTCATCATGTTATACTCCTTAACTATAAATATAATAAAATTTAACCTATTAAATGTTGAAACATTTCCTCTATTTAGATTACTATAAGTATAGCAATAACATAAGTAAAAACTTTAAAGTTCAAATAGATAAAAATGACTTATTTTGTAGTTTGTTTAATAATTAATTCAAATTTTGCAGTAAATAGGTTAAAATATAATGTCATAATGTAATAAAGTAGTAAGTTTAAATAAATTAGAGAGATTTCAAAGTGAGGGAAGTTTATGTCGAATCAAAATAATAATTTTGATGATAACCAAAACAAAAAAATGAGTGGTTTGGCTAAAGTAATTAGTGTTGTAATTATTTTGCTATTAATAGGTGGCTTAGCTTTTGCCATTTTTGCATTTGTTGATCATTCAAATAAATCCAATGAACGACTGCAACATCAGAAAGAAGAAGAAAAAGCTAAGAAAGATAAAGAAAAGAAAGACAAAGACAAGAAAGATAAAGAGAAAAAAGATAAAGAGAAGTCTGAGAAACAAACGCAACAAACACAGCAGACTCAACAAACACAGCAAACGCAGCAAACGCAACAAACACAGCAGACACAACAGACACAACAAACTCAACAACAAACGACGCAAAATAGAGCACGTAAGTCTACTCAACAAACAAAAGAACGACCTACTAAAGAAGAAAAGACGACCGAAGAAAAAAATGAAGAAAAGACAACAGAAGAAAAAACAGATGAGCCAAAGACTGAAGAACCGAAGACCGAAGAACCGAAGACCGAAGAACCTAAAACAGAGGAACCAAAGACTGAGGAACCTAAAACAGAAGAACCAAAAACAGAGGAACCAAAGACACAACAACCTAAAACCGAGCAATCCACAACAGAACAACCGAAAAGTAGTTCAAATTCCTCTCAAGATAAACAACAATCAGATAAAGACAAATAATACAGTAAATAGGCTGAGACATTTAAATATGTCTCAGCCTAAAATTTTTGCCTAAAAGTTTTAAAAGAGTAAAGAAAATAAATAACTTAAAAATTGAAAAATTGCTATCATTAATATAATTAAACCAACACAGCCGATACTTAACGGGAAGCATCCGCAATTAAAAACTTTTATGTTTCCTTTTTTAGTGTCGCGATTTTGTTGGTTTGAAAAATGTTCTTTATCTTTATAATGCTTATCTCCAGGTTCTAAAATTTCTTGTTTATGTTGTTGGTTCATTAAAGTCCCACCTTTAAAATATACTGAGCAGTATTATAGTTAGTTTAACTTAAACAACTAAACAAAACTATAAAATTGAAATGATGATTAATATTTTGTATTAGGGGTAATATTTAATAATGTAGTCATTAAGTTTTAAATGCAAAGTAAAATTTAAATTGTGGTTAGCTAACTAAGCTTATACTTGCAATTTTTTATATATAGTAGTACTATTGCAAATGTAGAGGTTATATTTTTTTGTCCCACAAGGGACGTAAAACGTCAACCTATGGTTGTTAGTTGACCCTTTGACAAGAAACGGAGGAGGTTAGTAGTGAAAGAATTGATGAAAATTCAACAGAAGTTAGTTCCAGAAATTGTTGAAAAGTTATATCGTCGTTTTTCGATTCTTTCTACTATTGCTAAAACTCAACCTGTAGGTAGACGTAGTTTAAGCGAGCATATGGATTTGACTGAACGTGTGCTTAGGTCTGAAACAGACGTGCTAAAAAAGCAAGAATTAATTAAAGTAAAACCAACTGGCATGGAAATAACACATGATGGAGAGGTTTTACTTCAACAATTAAATAGTTATTTCAATGTCTTTGCTGATAACCAACATTTAGCGCAACTGATAAAAGAACGCTATGGTATTCAAGATGTTTTTGTTATACCAGGCGATTCAGATGCTAAAAAATCGGTTAAGATTGAAATAGCACGTCAAGCTGGTCAATTACTGGAAAACAGTCTCTACGAAAATTCGGTAGTTTCTGTTACGGGTGGTTCGACAATGGCTTACGTAAGTGAGTCTATGGGTAAGCAACCTTATCAAGTATTCTTTGTTCCAGCGCGTGGAGGCCTAGGTGAAAACGTTGTGTATCAAGCTAACACGATTGCAGCTAGCATGGCACAACAAACAAATGGCGATTATACAACGTTATATGTTCCAGACAATGTAAGTGAAACAACGTATCATACATTGTTAAATGAACCTTCAGTCATTCATACGCTAGAAAAAATTAAAGAATCAAATATCACAGTTCACGGCATAGGTGATGCGCTGAAGATGGCTCGGAGAAGACAATCTCCCGAAGAAACAGTTGCAAAACTTCAACATCATAATGCTGTTGGAGAAGCATTTGGTTATTATTTCGATGCACAAGGCGATGTAGTCCATAGAGTGAAAACGATAGGACTACAATTAGAAGATCTTGAGTCGAAAAGGTTTATTTATGCCGTCGCAGGGGGTAAATCTAAAGGTGAGGCGATAAAAGCCTATCTTTCTATTGCCCCTAAGAACACAGTTTTAATTACTGATGAAGGCGCGGCACAAGTAATAGCAAATCATAGTAATAAAAAGTAATTTAGCTTTTTAAATATTCATTTTAAAGGAGGCCATTATAATGGCAGTTAAAGTAGCAATTAATGGTTTTGGTAGAATTGGTCGTTTAGCATTTAGAAGAATTCAAAACGTTGACGGAATCGATGTAGTAGCAGTTAACGACTTAACAGATGACGAAATGTTAGCACACTTATTAAAATATGACACAATGCAAGGTCGTTTCACTGGAGAAGTTGAAGTTGAAGAAAACGGCTTCCGCGTTAATGGTCAAGAAGTTAAATCATTCTCTGAACCAGATCCAACTAAATTACCATGGGGCGACTTAGATATCGATGTTGTCTTAGAATGTACTGGTTTATTTGCTGATAAAGATAAAGCTTCAGCTCACATTGATGCAGGCGCTAAAAAAGTTTTAATTTCAGCTCCAGCAACAGGCGACTTAAAAACAATCGTTTACAACACTAACCACAACGAATTAGACGGTTCAGAATCAGTAGTATCAGGTGCTTCATGTACTACTAACTCATTAGCTCCAGTAGCTAAAGTGTTAAATGATGAATTTAGTTTAGTTGAAGGTTTAATGACAACTATCCATGCTTACACTGGTGACCAAAGCACACAAGATGCGCCTCACAGAAAAGGTGACAAACGTCGTGCTCGTGCAGCAGCAGAAAACATTATCCCTAACTCAACAGGTGCTGCAAAAGCAATCGGTTTAGTTATTCCTGAAATCGACGGAAAATTAGACGGTGGCGCACAACGTGTTCCAGTTGCAACAGGTTCATTAACTGAATTAACAGTTGTATTAGAAAAAGACGTAAGTGTTGAAGACGTAAACAACGCAATGAAAAATGCTTCAAACGAATCATTTGGTTACACTGAAGACGAAATCGTTTCTTCTGACGTAATCGGTATGACTTACGGTTCATTATTCGACGCTACACAAACTCGTGTAATGACTGTTGGTGACCGTCAATTAGTTAAAGTTGCGGCTTGGTATGACAATGAAATGTCTTACACTTCTCAATTAGTTCGTACTTTAGAATACTTAGCATCACAAGCTAAATAAGTTAAAATAGTTTAATTTAGCAAGGCCGATGTGCTGTTAAATTTTATTAATAAGCTTAGGAGTAAGCGGGGAGCACAAACGCTTCTCCGCTTATTTTTACTTTATTGTCCCAAAAGAGGAGGAAGTTAAGATGACTAAAAAAATTGTATCTGACTTAGATTTGAAAGGTAAAACTGTACTTGTACGTGCTGATTTTAACGTACCTATGAAAGATGGAGAAATTACTGACGACAACAGAATTGTTCAAGCTTTACCAACAATTAAATATATTGCTGAACAAGGTGGTAAAATCGTATTATTCTCTCATTTAGGTAAAGTTAAAGAAGAAAGTGATAAAGCATCATTAAGCTTAAAACCTGTAGCTGCTGATTTATCTGAGAAATTAAGTAAAGAAGTCGTATTTGTTCCAACTACACGTGGAGAACAATTAGAAAATGCTATCAAAGATTTAAACGAAGGAGAAATCCTTTTAGTAGAAAATACACGCTTCGAAGATGTTGATGGTAAAAAAGAATCTAAAAATGACCCAGAATTAGGTAAATACTGGGCTTCATTAGGCGATGTATTCGTTAATGATGCTTTTGGTACAGCACACCGTGAGCATGCTTCAAACGTAGGTATCGCTTCTAATCTTGAAACTGCAGCTGGTTATTTAATGGATAAAGAAATTAAATATATCGGTGGCGTAGTTGAAAATCCTGATAAACCTGTAGTAGCTATTCTAGGTGGTGCAAAAGTATCAGATAAAATTGGTGTTATTACTAATTTACTTAACATTGCTGATAAAGTACTTATCGGTGGTGGTATGTCTTATACTTTCTTTAAAGCACAAGGTAAGGAAATCGGTCTATCTCTATTAGAGGAAGATAAAGTTGACTTTGCTAAAGATTTACTTGAACGCGCTGGCGATCAAATCGTGTTACCTGTAGATTGTAAAGTTGCGAAAGAATTTTCAAATGATGCTGAAATAACTGTTGTTT
Organism: Staphylococcus lloydii; assembly: GCF_015775975.1. Classification (NCBI taxonomy): domain Bacteria; kingdom Bacillati; phylum Bacillota; class Bacilli; order Caryophanales; family Staphylococcaceae; genus Staphylococcus; species Staphylococcus lloydii. The sequence continues at coordinate 2,011,693 of NZ_CP064056.1, read as the reverse complement.
CTGTCGATGACATTCCTGCTGATCAAGAAGCAATGGATGTTGGTCCTAAAACAGTTGAATTATTCAAAGAACAATTACAAGGTGCGCATACAGTAGTATGGAATGGACCTATGGGTGTATTTGAATTAAGTAACTTTGCTAAAGGTACTATCGGTATTTGTGAAGCCATCGCTGAATTAAAAGATGCGAATACAATTATCGGTGGCGGCGATTCAGCTGCAGCTGCAATTTCATTAGGTTACGCTGATGACTTCAGTCATATTTCAACAGGTGGCGGCGCTTCATTAGAATATTTAGAAGGTAAAACACTACCTGGCGTAGAATCAATCTCTGATAAATAAATTGATAATACCACAAGAATTAACTATGCTTGTGATAAGAACATAAACAAACTTATAGGAGTGTAATATAATGAGAAAACCTATTATTGCTGGTAACTGGAAAATGAATAAAACAGTTCAAGAAGCTAAAGATTTTGTTAATGCATTACCTGCATTACCAGATACAAACGAAGTAGAATCAGTTATTTGTGCACCAACAATCCAATTAGATGCATTAGTAACATTAGTAAAAGATGGCAAAGCACAAGGTTTAAAAATTGGTGCGCAAAATGCTTACTATGAAGACAATGGTGCATTTACTGGTGAAACATCTCCAGTGGCATTAGCTGATTTAGGCGTTCAATATGTAGTAATTGGACATTCAGAACGTCGTGACATCTTCCATGAAACAGATGAAGAAATTAATAAAAAAGCACACGCAGTATTTAATCATGGTATGACACCAATTATTTGTGTGGGTGAAACAGACGAAGAACGCGAAAGCGGCAAAGCTAACGAAGTTGTTGGCAATCAAGTTAAAAAAGCAATCGAAGGTTTATCTGACGACCAACTTAAACAAGTAATCATTGCTTACGAACCAGTTTGGGCAATCGGTACTGGTAAATCATCAACTGCTAAAGATGCTAACGAAATGTGTGCATTTGTTAGAAAAACAGTTGCAGATGCTACTAGCCAAGAAGTTGCTGACGCTACACGTATTCAATATGGTGGTAGTGTTAAACCAAATAATATCAAAGAGTACATGGCAGAATCAGATATCGATGGCGCATTAGTAGGTGGCGCATCACTTAAAGTCGATGATTTTGTACAATTGTTAGAAGGTGCGAAATAGTATGGCAAAACAACCAACTGCATTAATCATCTTAGATGGTTTTGCAAATAGAGAAAGTGAACATGGTAACGCAGTTAAGTTAGCGTATAAGCCTAACTTTGACCGTTATTATTCTAAATACCCTACGACTCAAATTGAAGCCAGTGGTTTAGATGTAGGCTTACCAGAAGGTCAAATGGGTAACTCAGAAGTTGGTCATATGAATATTGGTGCTGGACGTATTGTTTATCAAAGTTTGACACGTATTAATAAATCAATTGAAGACGGAGATTTCTTTGATAATGAAGTGCTTATTAATGCTATTAAACATGTGAAAGATAATAATTCTGCATTACATGTATTTGGTTTATTATCTGATGGTGGCGTACACAGTCATTATAAACACTTATTTGCAATTTTAGAATTAGCTAAAAAACAAGGACTAGCAGAAGTATATGTCCATGCATTTTTAGATGGTCGTGACGTAGATCAAAAATCTGCATTGAGATATATCGAAGAAACAGAACAAAAATTCCAAGAAATAGGAATTGGTAAATTTGCTTCAGTTTCTGGTCGTTATTATGCAATGGATAGAGACAAACGTTGGGATCGTGAAGAAAAAGCTTATAATGCTATTCGTAACTTTGACGGACCTAAATATAGTTCTGCTAAAGAAGGCGTTGAAGCAAACTATGACAATGGCTTAACTGATGAATTCGTTGAACCATTTATCGTAGAAGATCAAAATAATGGTGTTAATGATAATGATGCTGTGATTTTCTATAACTTCCGTCCTGACAGAGCTGCTCAACTTTCTGAAGTATTCACAAACAAAGTGTTTGATGGCTTCAAAGTTGAACAAGTTAACAATCTATTTTATGCAACTTTTACTAAATACAATGACAACATTGACGCTGAAATTGTATTTGAAAAAGTAGACTTAAACAATACAATTGGCGAAGTGATTCAAGATAATGGCTTAAAACAATTACGTATTGCTGAAACTGAAAAATATCCTCACGTAACTTATTTCATGAGTGGTGGTCGTAACGATGAATTCGAAGGTGAACGTCGTCGTTTAATTGATTCACCTAAAGTAGCTACTTACGATTTGAAACCTGAAATGAGTGCTTATGAAGTGAAGGATGCTTTAATTGAAGAGTTGAACAAAGGTGACTTAGATTTAATCTTACTCAACTTTGCTAACCCTGACATGGTTGGTCACAGTGGTATGCTAGAACCAACGATTAAAGCAATTGAAGCTGTAGATGAATGTCTAGGTGAAGTAGTTGATAAAATTATCGATATGGGCGGTAATGCAATCATTACTGCTGACCATGGTAACTCTGACATGGTATTAACTGACGATGATGAACCTATGACTACACACACTACAAATCCAGTTCCAGTTATTGTCACTAAAGATGGCGCAAATTTACGTGAAACAGGTCGTTTAGGTGACTTAGCGCCAACATTGTTAGATTTATTGAACGTTAATCAGCCTGAAGACATGACAGGTGTATCATTAATTAAACATTAAGTTAATGCTTAATTAATGATTAAAGAAACTGTATTAACAACAATGCTTAATTTATAATGAAAAGTAATTACGCTTCATTATAAATAATAGGACATGAATAACTTAATCATTTTATATTTGAATTAAATCAAGCTATAATGAAAGTGCAAAAATAAAAAAATTCTAAACTACATTAAGAAAAAAAGGAGATTAAAACATGCCAATTATTACAGATGTTTATGCTCGCGAAGTCTTAGACTCACGTGGTAACCCAACTGTCGAGGTTGAAGTATTAACTGAAAGTGGTGCGTTTGGTCGCGCATTAGTACCTTCAGGTGCTTCAACTGGTGAACACGAAGCAGTAGAATTACGTGACGGTGACAAAAACCGTTACTTAGGAAAAGGTGTTACTAAAGCAGTAGAAAATGTTAACGAAATTATCGCACCTGAAATCGTTGAAGGTGAATTTTCAGCTTTAGATCAAGTATCTATCGACAAAATGATGATTCAATTAGACGGTACAGAAAACAAAGGTAAATTAGGCGCTAACGCTATCCTTGGCGTATCAATCGCAGTAGCTCGCGCAGCAGCTGATTTACTTGGCCAACCACTTTACAAATATTTAGGTGGATTTAATGGTACTGAATTACCAGTTCCAATGATGAATATCGTTAACGGTGGTTCTCACTCTGATGCACCAATCGCATTCCAAGAATTTATGATTTTACCAGTTGGTGCTGAATCATTTAAAGAATCATTACGTTGGGGCGCTGAAATCTTCCATAACTTGAAATCTATCCTTAAAAACCGTGGTTTAGAAACAGCTGTAGGTGACGAAGGTGGTTTCGCACCTAAATTTGAAGGTACTGAAGATGCAGTAGAAACTATTCAAGAAGCTATTAAAGCAGTAGGTTTAGAACCAGGAAAAGACGTATTCTTAGGCTTTGATTGTGCGTCATCAGAATTCTATGAAAATGGTGTTTATGACTACAGTAAATTCGAAGGACCAAATGGTGCTAAACGTTCAGCTGAAGAACAAGTTGACTTCTTAGAACAATTAGTAAACAAATATCCTATCATTTCTATTGAAGATGGTATGGATGAAAACGATTGGGACGGTTGGAAAGTACTAACTGAACGTATCGGTGACCGCGTACAATTAGTTGGTGACGACTTATTCGTAACTAACACTGTTAAATTAGCTGAAGGTATCGAAAAAGGTATTGGTAACTCTATCTTAATTAAAGTTAACCAAATCGGTACTTTAACTGAAACATTTGATGCTATCGAAATGGCTCAAAAAGCGGGTTACACTGCAGTAGTTTCTCACCGTTCTGGTGAAACAGAAGATACAACAATTGCTGACATTGCCGTTGCTACAAACGCTGGTCAAATTAAAACAGGTTCATTATCAAGAACTGATCGTATCGCTAAATATAACCAATTATTACGTATCGAAGATGAATTATATGAAACTGCTAAATTCAAAGGATTAAAAGCATTTTACAATTTATCTAAATAATATAGTTTAAAAAGTTCACGCTTAAAAGCACGTAAGCCATTCTAGCTTACGTGCTTTTTTATAATATAAAAATATCTTTTGTGTGAAATAAAGCTAAAAGTTCATCTTTCAAGGTGAAACTGATATAATATAATGTGTAAATATTTTAAGGAGTACTTGGTAACTATGGATGATAAGCAAAACGCAAGAGTTATAAAAACGGGTCATTTTATTGCGTATAGTTCATTGTTTCTTGCTATTTTGTTAGCAATTCACTTGTTTGTTATATTGGATGACCATGTAGTAAAACAATTGTTAGTGAGTAATGGACAAAAACCGACAGCAAATGCTATTGGTACGATTCGTAATAGCTTTCAATTTACTGGTACTATGTATGTTTTTGCTTACCTAGCTGGTGTTGTGGCGATTTGGAATCGACACACATATTTATGGTGGTTTATGTTTGCGACGTATACATCTCATGTTTTATATAATTTAGTAAATATAACTGCATTATTTAAAGCAATCATTGATGCAAAATCTGCAGTGAACATCTTACCGTTATCAATCGTTATGGTAGCATCAACGTTATTAGCGATTTATATGTTAATAGTATCAATTAAACGAAAGAGCACATTTAATAGATAGAAATTTGATAAAGTAAACGAACGTATGGTATAATGCGTTTCGTATATAAGGAATGGAGGACAATTATTATGCACACGTTAATGATAATACTTTTAGTAATAGATTGTATTGCATTAATAACTGTTGTATTACTCCAAGAAGGTAAAAGTAATGGCCTTTCAGGCGCTATTAGTGGTGGTGCAGAGCAGTTATTTGGAAAGCAAAAACAACGTGGTATCGACTTATTTTTGCATAGATTAACAATTGTATTGTCTGTCATTTTCTTCTTGTTAATGTTAGGCATTAGTTATTTGGGTATATAAGGTCCGACAATGTTATCGTCGGACTTTTTTATTTATAATAGACGGTGTGAATATTATAAATATTTAGTAAGTATATGGGTATAAACATCATGCGTGTATTTAATGCAAGTGAAAGGATTGAAACAAAATGCAAATTAAACTACCAAAGCCATTTTTCTTTGAAGAAGGAAACCGTGCTGTACTACTATTACATGGTTTTACCGGGAATTCAGCTGATGTTAGACAACTAGGCAGATTCCTACAGAAAAAAGGTTATACTTGTTATGCACCTCAATATGAAGGTCACGCAGCACCACCAGAAGAAATACTCGAATCAAGTCCACACGTTTGGTTTAAAGACGCCTTAGATGGATATGATTTCCTCGTCGAAAAGGGCTATGATGAAATTGTAGTGGCAGGAATCTCATTAGGTGGTTGTTATGCTTTAAATATAAGCTTAAATCGAGATGTAAAGGGTATTATAACCATGTGTTCTCCTATGTATATCAAGACTGAAGGTTCAATGTTTAAAGGCGTACTCGAATACGCACGTAAATTTAAACAATATGAAGGCAAAGATGAATCAACGATTGAAAAAGAAATGTCTGCATTCAAACCGACAGATACGTTGAAAGAATTACAAGGTCAAATTCAAAATATACGTGAACACGTTGATGAAGTCATAGATCCATTGTATGTCGTACAAGGTGAACTGGACGAAATGATTAATACAGATTCAGCGAATATTATATACAATGAAAGCGACTCAGATGAAAAATCTATAAAATGGTATGAAAATTCAGGTCATGTCATCACTATTGACAAAGAAAAAGAACAATTATTTGAAGACATTTATGATTACTTAGAATCATTAGATTGGTCCAAATAATGCAAAGATAAATATACAATTAGAAAGGAGGGGCATGATGAATTTAAAACAATCCATTGAAGAAATAATTAAACAACCAGATTATGAACCGATGTCAGTGTCTGACTTTCAAGATGCCTTAGGTTTGAACAGTGCCGACTCATTTAGAGACTTAATTAAGGTGCTCGTAGAACTAGAACAAACTGGTTTAATAGAAAGAACTAAAACGGATAGATATCAACGCAGAGAAAGTAATAAATCTAAACAAGGCTCACTCATTAAAGGAACTTTAAGTCAAAACAAAAAAGGTTTTGCTTTTTTACGTCCGGAAGATAGTGACATGGATGATATCTTTATTCCCCCAACAAAAATTAATAGAGCGTTAGATGGAGATACTGTATTAGTAGAGCTTCACAATTCAAGAGGTGACCATAAAGGTAAAACTGAAGGTGAAGTGAAATCTATTGAAACACATTCAGTAACGCAAGTTGTCGGTACTTATAGTGAAGCACGACACTTTGGCTTTGTAATACCCGACGACAAACGTATTATGCAAGATGTCTTTATTCCAAAAGGACAAAACTTAGGTGCCGTAGACGGACATAAAGTACTTGTCCAAATTACAAAATATGCAGATGAAAACTCGAACCCAGAAGGTCACATCTCTGCAATTTTAGGACATAAAAATGATCCCGGCGTAGATATATTATCAATCATTTATCAACATGGTATCGAAATTGAGTTCCCTGATAATGTATTAGCTGAAGCTGAGAAAGTGCCTGAACAAATTGAACCAAATGAACTTAAAGGTAGAAAAGACTTACGTGACGAACTTACAATAACGATTGATGGCGCAGATGCTAAAGACTTAGACGATGCCATTAGCGTGAAGAAATTAAAAAATGGCCATACAGAGCTTACCGTAAGTATTGCCGACGTAAGTTATTATGTCACTGAGGATTCGGCTTTAGATCAAGAAGCCTTTGATAGAGCTACGAGTGTCTATTTAGTAGACCGTGTTATTCCTATGATTCCTCACCGTTTAAGTAACGGTATTTGTTCATTAAATCCAAATGTGGATAGATTAACTTTAAGTTGTCGTATGGAACTTGATCAGAGTGGAGACGTTGTAAAACATGAAATTTTTGATAGCGTTATACATTCTGATTATCGTATGACTTATGACGAAGTTAATGAAATTATTACTGATAAAAACGAAACGACACGCGAAAAATATAGTGAAGTCACACCAATGCTTGATTTAGCACAAGACTTATCTCAACGCTTAATTTCAATGAGAAGACGTCGTGGTGAAATTGACTTTGATATTAATGAAGCAAAAGTACTTGTAGATGGCGATGGTATACCAACAGACGTACAAGTGCGAAGTCGTGGCGAAGGCGAACGTTTAATAGAATCATTTATGTTAGCAGCAAACGAAACGGTTGCAGAACACTTTGATAAGTTAGACGTACCATTTATATATCGTGTACACGAACAACCGAAATCAGAACGCTTACGTCAATTCTTCGATTTTATTACTAACTTTGGTTTAATGATCAAAGGTACTGGCGAGGATATTCATCCAGCGACATTACAAAAAATTCAACAAGAAGTTGAAGGATTGCCAGAACAAATGGTAATTTCTACGATGATGCTTCGTTCTATGCAACAAGCACGTTATGATGATACAAATTTAGGTCATTTCGGCTTATCTGCAGAGTATTATACTCACTTTACGTCACCAATCAGAAGATATCCTGATTTGATTGTGCATAGATTAATACGTAAATATTTAATCGACAATACGATGGATAATAAAGAAGTGCATAAATGGGAAGAAAAATTACCTGAAATTGCCGATCATACTTCTCAAAGAGAACGTAGAGCAATTGAAGCAGAACGTGACACTGACGAACTTAAGAAAGCCGAATATATGGTACAACATATTGGCGAAGAGTTTGAAGGTATCATTAGTTCAGTAGCAAACTTTGGTATGTTTATTGAGTTGCCGAATACTATCGAAGGTATGGTACACGTAGCTAATTTAACAGACGATTATTACCACTTTGATGAACGCCAAATGGCAATGATTGGTGAACGTCAGGCTAAAGTATTCCGTATCGGTGATTCAGTGCAGATAAAAGTTATCAATGTAGACGTAGATGAGCGTATGATTGATTTCCAAATCGTAGGTATGCCGCTACCGAAGAATGAGCGTAGCCAACGACCAGCGAGAGGCAAGACAATTCAAGCTAAAACGCGAGGCAAGTCTTTAGATAAAAATAAAGATAACGATAATAAAGGCAGCAAAAAGAAAAAACAACGTAAAGGTAAAAATCAACGTCAACGTGATAACCAAAGCAATGGAAATACGAAACACAAACCTTTTTACAAAGACAAAAAGGTAAAGAAACACGCACGTAAAAAGAAAAAATAAATCAACAAAGAGGTGAAACTCAATGCCAAAGAAAAAATCACCAGGTACATTAGCTGAAAATCGTAAAGCAAGACATGATTTTAATATTGAAGATACGATTGAAGCGGGCATTGTGTTACAAGGAACTGAAATTAAGTCTATCCGACGTGGCAGTGCCAACTTGAAGGATAGTTATGCACAAGTGAAACGTGGCGAGATATACTTGCAAAACATGCATATCGCGCCATATGAAGAGGGTAACCGATTTAATCATGATCCTAGACGTTCACGTAAGTTATTATTACACAAACGTGAGATTGCTAAGCTAGGAGATAGAACGAGAGAAGTCGGGTACTCTATCGTTCCTTTGAAACTCTATTTAAAACATGGTAACTGCAAAGTCTTATTAGGTATAGCACGTGGTAAGAAAAAATATGATAAGCGTCAAGCTTTAAAAGAAAAAGCAGTGAAACGTGATATAGATAGAGAAATGAAAGCCCGTTATTAAGCGGATTTGTTGCGCTACAAGCGATTGTTTGATATTATTAAATGTGCTTTCTGAAAAAGATTAGATGCAATTTATCGACAGAAAGTACATTATTTCCTATTAAGGGGACGTTTTTGGATTCGACAGGGGTCCCCCGAGCTAATTAAGCGTGTCGGAGGGTTGTCTCCGCAACAACACACTCAGTTTATAATAACTGGCAAATCAAACAATAATTTAGCAGTAGCTGCGTAATAGCACTCTGCATCGCCTAACAGTGTTTCCTATGCACTGTTAACGCGATTCAACTGTAGTAGGATACGCTAGGCACTGCAGTTTGAAGTCTGCCTAGAAGAGATTAATCAAACTAGCATAATGTTGGTCGTCTATCACCTCTCATTATGCGAAACTTAACGATAGACTACGCACGTAGAAAGATTTGTATCAGGACCTCTGGACGCGGGTTCGAATCCCGCCGTCTCCATATGCAAGCCTTTATATACAAGGCTTTTAAGGTAGCAAGTGTCAAATATGTGTCAAGAGAATAATTCTCTTACACGTTGACCTTGCTCTTTTTTTTGTTCTTCTAACAAGTGTGAGTACGTGTCTAATGTAATTGATATACTAGAATGCCCTAAACGCTTACTAATATATTCAATGGGAATTCCTTTAGAAAGTAAGTATGATGTGTGAGTGTGTCTTAATACGTATGGAGTAATAGAATTATCTTTTAATCCTATTTGTTTTTTTGCGAAATCAAATGATTTTTTTACAGCGTTGTGACTTAATTTAAATAATTTGCCATTAACACGTTGTGGTAAATTGGCCAGTTTAGATTTAATTAATAAAACATCTTTTGTTGTAACTTCCACAAAGCGATCAGCGTTACTTGTTTTTGTTCCTCTTAAATGTATAATTCCTTCTTTACTGTTCAAATCAACGCTTGTCATATTAATAGCATCACTATATCTTGCTCCTGTAATTCCTAAAATATAAAGAAAAATATAACTTTGCTCTTCTCTAGATTTAAAATACTCAATTAATTTAAGATAACTTTCTATAGTTATATACTTTGTGGATTCCTGTTTAGCTTTTTTAGTCCCTTTAATATCAATTTGATAAGTAGGGTCTTTTTTTATATAACCGTCATATACTGCATCTCTAAGGCAGGGAGATAAACAACCATTTACTTTACGAACAGTTTCATCTGTGCGTCCCTGACCAAAATCATTTAAAAATTTTTGGTAATCAGTACGTTTAATGTTGCCAATTAAGTAACTCTTACCAAACCATTCATTAAAAAGTTTTAATGACCGTTCATACCAATAGTATTGCTGTGATGCGACATGTTTTTTATTTTTTATCTCTAGCCAGTCTTTGTAATATGCTTCGAATGTTTTATTATCTTCAATCTTGTTACCATCTTCCAAATCTCTAATAAGTTGTTGTGCTGCATTAATTGCTTCTGCTTTCGTTTTAAATCCTGATTTACGTTTTTTACCTGACTTAAAACTAGAGTCTTTCACATCGTATTGCCAAGTCGTAGATGTTTTATTTTTACGTTTTGTTACTGTAAATGATGCCATGTTTAATTTTCCTCCCTAAAAAAGATAAAAATATATACCCATAGATAAAAACTATGGGATAATGTATTAATTATAGTTTTGTGTTATAATTAAATAAAAAGTAGGTGTTGCTATGAATATTAAACTTAGCGATAAAGATATTCATGTTATTTTTGTAAGCCTAGATTACTTGTCGAAATCTACTAATTTACTTGAGAATTATGATTTGTGGCATGAAGATGAAATGCAGGATTCTTTTGCAAAAGATTATTATAAGCTATTACAAAAACTTCGCAATTCAAATGAAAATAATTAATCTATATATTCGTCAACAAAAAATTCAATAGTTTTAAGAATCCATTCACAGTCATTTTGTATCACCTTGTTTTTGTTTGTATGTGATGTCGAGTTTCTAACTGAATAAGTAACTAAAAGTCTATTGTTAGCTCTTTTTGAAATAATATTTTTATTTCTGAGTGTTTCTCCGATTTTATTTAACATAGTACTGTCATCATCAACTTTCAAATTGTTTTTCTCAAGGATAATCATTAATACAGTTTCTAAACATACAGAAAAGGTACAAGTAGCAGCTAAATATAATTGATTTTCATAACAGATTTTTGCTTCATTCATTTGATACTTGAAATCAGCGTCATTCACTTTATCCATAATTGTTTCAAAATCTAAAAATGAAAACGGGTTTTTGGATGGCTTATTATTATTCATTATTTTTTTGCTCTTATCTTTATAGATCTCATCATAATGTTCTTTTGCTAATAATTTACCTTTAAAACCGAAGTGGTCGGGTTTGAGTTCATAATTAATACCGAATTTTACATAACTAAATTTCTTATTATTAAAGTCTATAGTAGGAAGCAGATATTGAGCCACTTCTTCGGGGTTATCTTCATTAGCTATCATTTTTTTGAAATTAGGATCTTCAGTATTTATTTGAGTTTCTTTAATATATTGATTTTCGATATTATTTGTAATAACGACAATATACTCATTGGGTTCGTTAATTTTTCCTATATTTAAAATTATTAAACCTAAGTAATCATAGGCTTTATAAAATGGAAAATTTTTCTTGTCATTTTCAGACAAAAAACTATAATCACTTTCTATTTTATTTAAATATCCTTTTTTAAATTGCGTTAATAAATTATTTACCATTTCTATATTCATGCATTATCTTCCTTAATAATAAATTTTAAAATATATAGGGCACGTTAGGGTGCCCTTATAGTTAGTTTCTAATTTGTTTTGACCACAAATCATATTGTTGTTGGTTAATTGTTCCATTTTGTAATTGTTGGTCTAAAGTATTTTGTTCTTTGTTTATTTTAGAATTTGAAAAGTTGTTATTATATTTTTCGTGACCATCATTTGTATATTCTTTTTGGTAAGCACTATTATCTTGTTGGTATTTTGCACCATTGTCTTGAGCTTGTTGCTGCTGTGGTTGAGATTGTTGAGTCTGTTGTGTATTTGCATTAGCTTGTTGTTGACTAGTATTTGCTTGTTGATTCTGTTGTTCAGTATTAGCCTGTTGTGTATTGTTGTTATCTTGCGCTTGATTATCTGCGTAAGCTTGTTGGTTTCCATTATCTTGTGATTTATTGTCGTTACTAGCAGTTTGTTTGTCTTTATCCGATTTATCTTTGTTGTTATCTTTTTTAGCTGACTTTTTATCATCATTCGATTTTTTGTCATTAGACTTCTTATCATTAGTTTTCTTGCTTTTACTTTCTGATTTTTTATTATCATCAGATTTATTATCTTCTTTATTTCCACATGCACTTAAAACTAAAAATCCTGCTAAAATTAAAAATAAAACCTTTTTCACTATTAATCCATCCTCTTTTTTTAAATTTATTTAAATTAATACCTATGAAAAGGTAGCAATTAAAATACCAATTACAAATAAAACTCCAACTATAAATAAGACGCAACCACATCCTTCAACGGGTCCGTTACTCTTACCATTCGTATCTGCACTTTTTGACGCCATATACATAAGTATGATACCAATTACCAAAAAAATTATTGCGCTTACTAGTAAAGTACCCATATCAATCCCCTTATTCTATTGTTTTATATTCAAATACTCTCAGTGGCTCAAACTGTATTACATAATTCCCACAGTGAGTTGCTAAACCATATTTACGTTTATAATGTGCAATACAATCTTGTACATAACCTTCTGTAAGTTCAAAAAAATTAGCCATCGTATATAAATTATGGCAACCATGTTTGAAGGCTGATACTAAATCTTGAAGTGAAATCATCTTTTCCATGGCATAACGTCTTGCGTACCCTTCGAATTTTCTGTTGTTGAATTGTGATTGATCTAGGATGTTACCATATGTAAGTTTGTGGTGGGCGAGTTCTTCGGCTAGTATCTCGGCTTTATGTGTTTCAGATAAATTAGGTCTGATAAATATTTCTTTGTTAACACAACTTCCTGACTGAAAAGAAGGTAGATTGTTTGTTTCCTTAATATAAATATGACTGTATTCCATACATAGGTCTTCATATAATCCCATAAAAAACACCCTTTTTGATAAGTTTAAGTTATAATAGTTGATAAGTTTGTGTTATAATTATATTAGTAGGATATCGGGCGCTCGTGGCTGAATTATTTCGTCAGCTATGCGTTGCACTTTCCTTAAATAAGGCTTAGCTCAAAGTCACCATATCAATAGACTTAGGCTTCCTTTGAATTCACCCGATACAAACTATACATTACTGTATAGAAGGGCAATAAATTACCTAGCGTTGGAGCTTGTGATGCGATAGTACTACCAAATGTGTTGCGTTTACTCATGTTTGTAATTAAATCTACCCCTTTACTATTTTTAATTCCAAATCTACTTGCAAGTGACGCGTTTGATTTTGCAATTTCACCTAGTGCTTTAGAAGCAGGGGCTCCAACTTTCAATTATGTTATCGCCGCGGTTTTTTATCCGTGGCTTCTTTATGTTTCCATAAAGTTCAGCATATGTGTTTATCCTATTAAATTACTTATCTCTATTTTTAACCCATTCAATAAATTTTCTAACTTCTTCCATTTCTTCTTCAGTTAAATTTTCTTTATCAAAGTGTGCTGCGAATGTGTCTTGTTCTTCTTTGACTACATCTTGTCTTTCAGTAATCCGAGATTTGGGAACATTGAAATATTCGGCAAGTTCTTCGATTTTTCCAATACGTGGATATTTTACTTCTTTTATCCAATTAGAAATAGTTGATTGACTTACGCCAATAGCTTCAGAAAGTTCTATTTGTGTAATGTTGTTTTGTTTCATAAGTTGTTCTAAGTTCTCCGACAAAATTTTTCTAGCGCTTTTATACTCCATATTTTCTGCTCCTTTAATATTACTTAATGTAATATTAACTTACCATAAGTAATCTATTATTACAATAGGTAATATCACTTTTTAAGAAAAAATATTACTTTTTATGTTGACATATCACTTTAAGTAATAGTAGTATTGTATTTAGCAACTAGGAGGTGATTAAAAATGCCAGGAGAATTTCCAGTCAAAGTTTGGAGGATTAATTCAAAAATGACACAGCAAGATGTTGCAGATAAGTTAGGTGTTACTAAACACACTGTTATCAGATGGGAGAAAGACGATACAGAATTAAAGGGCATTCAATTATATGCTTTGGCTAAGTTGTTTGATACGGAAGTAGATTACATCAAGGCCAAAAAAATTTAATATCATTATCACTTTAAGTGATAAGAAGAGGTGAATAGTTAATGAACGAACTACAAACATTTCATTAAAGATGTTAAACCATCACAAATCGAAATTTAGGAGGAAACGGAATGTTTAAGAAAAAAAACAAAATCATTAATTTAAAACCATTAGTTGAATCTAACAACGACGACTTTAGAATACCGACACTATTTTTAAAATTACAAAAATTCTTTTATGAAAATAAAATAAGCGAAGAGGAACGCAAGAAATTATCTCGCATGCTCAACGCTTACTATGAAGGTTAGAATTTTAAGTTATTTAACACATCTAATCCTTCTGATAATTCTTGAGATTTTTGCTTTTCTTGTTTCTTAGAATATTCTTCATTAAATTTTTTAGCCTTATCAACAGCATCGACATAAACATTCAATGCTTTCTCAACGTTAATTTTTCTAGGGGCTATTGAAGATTGTGAAGATTCCCAATCATGAGAAGAAACCAAAGCAGATGCAAATTTCTCTGGATCAATGTAATTACTCATATTTCCCACCACCCACTATCGCAGTAGCGATAACAACATTATACACGAAAGGAGTGATTTAAATGGAATTTATCGGATTTGCAGATGCAAAAGAGTTTGTAAAAGTTAGCGGAATTTCTAAAGATGATTTGGAAGAAAAAGTTTTTTCAAACAAAGCATTCCAAGAAGCGTGTATGTATCGTTTTGGTAAAGGTAATAAACGTTACATCAAAATTAGACCTGCAATTGACTTTATAGAACAAAATATTTTTATTAAAGAATCTAATTTATAAGGAGGGATAGCATGAATAAGTCGTTTTATATCGCATTCACAGCGTGGATGGTATTTACACTCGCTTTAATGTTAATAGGTGTGTATTTCACAACAGCGATTTTTACAGGAACAGTGGTAGCAGCATTGATTTACGTATTCTTTAACAACTATTTTTTCGCAAATAAAAAGACTGCAAGCTAATGGCAGTTAGCTAACAGTCAGAAATTTAATAGTATACACGAGATATGAACGTTCAATAGTTCACTACTTCTTATTATACCTAATATTTAACCAATAAACAATAAGGAGTGGCGTAATTGAATTATGAAATTATATCTTCAGGTTCAAAAGGTAATGCAGTCTTAATCAACGATGTACTAGTAGACTGTGGTGTCTCGTTTAAAAAACTTAAAAATCATTTATACGACGTTAAGTATTTACTCTTAACTCATATCCACAGTGACCATATTAAACCATCGACATTAGTGAACATCAAAAAGCAATTTCCACATATTAGAGTGATTGGTAATTATGAAGTTGCTCAAATATTTGAAATAGATCACATCATCAACGCAGGTTACCCAATAGATATTGATAATTACACATTTGAAGCATTCGAATGTGAACACGATGTAACAACGTATGGTTATACATGGGAGTTTGAAAATAAATCGATTATTTACGCTACCGACACAAGTACTTTGAAAAACGCACCTGTGAAGCAATACGATTACTTATTTCTTGAATCTAACTACGATGAAACAAAGTTAGAACTAGCAAGAGGTAAACGAAGTAATTACGGGTATGACCCATATCTTTCAGGGCTTAGACATTTGAGTACAAAGGATTGTAAAACATTTTACTATTTGAACCGTCGAGACAAAAATTCAGAACTTATTGAACTTCATAAATCAGAAAGGTTCTATTAAAAATTTTATGGAGGTTCGAATATGAACGAGTTAATTATAGAACACGATTACAAAGTAACTACACAACAAGGTTCTGTGAACTTTGAAGAATACGACAACTTACTTGCAGAGGCTCAAAACTTAGCCGACCATGTTAAGACTGTTGAAGTAACAGAGGAGAACGTCAAAGAAGCTAAAAAGTTAATGGCTTCGATGAATAACAGAGTGAAAGACCTCGAAAGTGTACGTAAAGATGTAAAGAAATCTATGTTACAACCATACAACCACTTTGAAAGCCAAGTTAAAACAATCAAACAAGTTATTGATGAAGCAGTGGGACATGTTAAAAAACAAGAACGTGAACTCACTGAACAAGAACGTGAAGACAAGAAGCAAAGTATTGTCACGTTATTTGATAAACGTATAAAGCATTATGACTTTGAAAACATATTAGGGTTTGCTGATTTTCTAAGACCTGAATATTTAAACAAGTCTTACTCAATGAACAAAGTTGAAGACCAGTTAGTCCAATGGCTAGAAAAAACGAAACGTGATTTGGAAGTCATTAATAGATCTAGTAACAGAGAAGAACTCATCATTGAGTACCAAAACACGCAAGACTTATCAATGGCTTTTGAAAGAGTTGATAAGCGAAACGAACGTAAAAGACAAATTGAAACGCAGCAAAACGAACGTAAGCAGCCGACGAAACAAACGTATCACGTTTTTACAATCGGTGATGACAAAGAAGCACAAATTGCAAAGTTACTTTTAGAACAAAACAATATCAATTTTGAATACAAAAATTATTAATTAAAGGAGCAATTAAACTATGGAATTATTAAAAGATTTAGAACTTGTAGAGGTAGCAGTAGAAGACGGTAAAGCAGAGTTAACATTTTTAGACGAAGAAAACATGGAAATTCGTAAGGTCAACATTAACAAGAAGAAATACGACCGTGACAAAAATAAATGGTTTGAAGATAGCGAACAAGCTGAGAAGGCTGAAAAAATTGCCGAAGATGAATTCGGAAAAAGTTTTGATGATTTAGAAGATGCTGTAGGACAACGTAAAGATATTTATGCATACGACAAATTCAATTCATTATTCGAAGTCCAAATGATTGAGAAATTCGATAAAGACCAGGAGGGTTTAATATTCCAAACAACAATTTCTGAAATCACTGAAGACAATGTAGGTATTCATATTCGTTTTGAATACGAAGGAGATAAGTATGAATCTAAAATGACATACTCAGATTATTTAGAAGCTAAAAAACAATTTATCGTAGATCCAATTAAGAAGCAAAAGCAATATGAAAAGTTTGAAACCAAATTTAAATTACCGATTTCCGAGAAAGAACAACTCATCGGTGAACAAATAACTGTCGAAGTCAAAGTAGCGTTCGGAAAATTCTCTTACGCTGAAATTAAACCAATACCTAAGAAGAAATAAACATTAAGAAAAGTAACTAATTAAACAGAGCGGGTCCAGTCCCGCTTTTCCTTTAAATAAATCTTAGGAGGAAAAATTATGGAAGATTTACTTTTCTTCGATATTGAGGTTTATAAACATAACTCATTCGTAGTCTTTAAAAACATTGATAAAGAAACTGTTGGTATTTTCACCGACAAAGGAGAATTTGAAGGGCTTCGTAAGTTCATCAAAGATAAAACTTTAGTAGGTTATAACAATAATTATTACGACAACAAAATATTAAGAGCAATGGTAGACGGTAAAGAGCAATCTAAGATAAAACAGATTAACGATAATATCATTACAGGTGAATACGTAAATTACGCTAGTGTACCAAATACCACTTACGATTGTTTTCAACAAATAGACGTATCTAGTCCTTCATTAAAGAAAATAGAAGGTAACACTGGGCGCATGATATTAGAAACCGACATTGGTTTTGATATCGATAGAGAACTTACCGATGAAGAACTTGAACAAGAAATGAAATATTGTGCCTATGATGTTGAAAATACTATCGATGTATTTAAGGAACGTAAAAGTAATTACTTCGATATTAAAGAAAATCTAACTGACATGTTAGGTAATAAAAAAGCAATGAAATGGAATACGACAACGATATCTTCGAACATTCTGTTAGGTGACATGAAACCAACATCTATGTGGGGTCCGATTGAATACTACTTACCTGAAGGAATATTCAATAATGTACCTGAAAATGTCAAGGACATGTGGACATCTAAGAAATCAAATAAAACCTCAATTACAATAGAAGATTTTGATTGTGAAGTAGAGTTTGGTTTCGGGGGCCTTCACGGTGTGCATAAGCACATTTATAAAGCCCATGATGTAAAACTCCTAGACGTAGCTTCCATGTATCCACATATTATTTTAAACATTAAAGCGTTACCTGAGAAAGCACTTAAAAAATATGAAGAAATATTAAACGAACGTATCAAAATCAAACACGTTGATAAGAAAAAATCAGACGCTTTGAAACTCGTTTTAAACAGTGTTTACGGCAACCTCAAAAATAAGTACAGCGCTTTAAGAAATGATAATGCTGCGTTAGCAGTTTGTGTATATGGTCAAGTTGCTTTATACACACTTTGCAAACGACTTTCAGAGACTTGCACTATCTTGAATATCAATACAGATGGGGTAGCTTTCACAACTAATTCTGATGAATATCAAAAGGTTTGGAAAGATTGGGAACAAGAATTCAACCTTACACTCGAAGAAGATAAATTCAAAACACTTATCCAAAAAGATGTTAACAACTATATCGCTGTCGAACCGGACGGCGCAATCAAAGTTAAAGGCGGAGACGTAAACAGGTATCACAGTGACGCTAAGTTCAAAAACAACAACGCACGTATTTTAGATATAGCACTTGTAGATCATTTAGTTTATGACAAACCTATTATTCAAACATTACAAGAATATAGAAACCAACCCCACTTATATCAATATATTTTACAAGCAGGTCGAACATACAAAGGAACGTATGACAGTAATGAGAACAAATTACAAAAAGTCAATCGTGTGTTTGCTGCAATGCAATTTGGAGAGGCTTATCGATTGTATAAGGTAAAAGAAATAGATGGTCAAGAATCTTGGGCAAGGTTCCCAGATGCACCCGAAAATATGAAAGTTTGGAACCATGAAATATATGACGAAGAAGGCAATTCACTTATACCAGACTTTGAGAAATTTATAGACATCAACCACTATTATCAAATACTTGTAAAAAAATTAGAACGATGGAAAGAACCCGTATAAAAATAATCAGTATAAAAGAACCAACATAATCCAGCATAAATATTTTATTCGAAAGGAGAGTTCACATTGTATGTAGAATACAAAGACGATAACTCAAAACATGCAACAAATGATGCTGATGTGAGTGAATTCTCAGATAGTTTTAGAAACGCAGGTTGGTTATTAACTGATAACGATCTTGTTGTAGATATAGATAACTTACCTAAAGAAACTATTAAAAAAATGCTTAAAACATTCAACATTAACACCCAAACAGTTTGGACTGATAGAGGTGTGCATCTTTACTTCAAAAAACCTGCAACGTTCAGAGGTGCAGGTGCGGTCACGCCACTCGGTTTTGAAGTCGAGTATAAACACTTGAAAAATACGAAATCAGTCACGATAAAACGTAAAGGTGAAATGCGAGAAATCGAAAACCAAGGTGTTAGAGAAGCCTTACCATTCGTGTTATCGAATTCAGTCAGCAAGTTAGATTCACTTTTAGGACTTGAAGAAAATGACGGACGTAATCAAAAACTTTACAAGCACAAAATGAAACTTAATCGACATAAACACACAGATGCAATATTAGCATTCATTAATGACTATATATTTGCAGAACCTATGGAACAGTCAGAGTTTGAAACCGTATCTCGTTCCAGTGATTCAGGTTCGACAGACCAAGACGAACATTATGCAAAAGCAACAGAAATCATGAATATATTTCAGACGGTCATATATGGTGACACATTGTACTTTAAAGACAATGATGGTGAATTTACAGACGACACAGCAATTCTTAGACAACATATTTTCAGATTATCAGGACCTAAGAAAACCAACTTTATTGATGAGGTCATGAAACAGGTTGAATATCGTAGTCATCGTATACCTTCAAACACAGTGTTTCCAATTAGATTTAAAAACGGAATCCTTCAAGATGGTGAATTTATTCCGATTAACTACCAAGAATTTACACCTTATATTATCGACATCGATTATGACCCTGAAGCAGAACCCGTTAAAGAGGTTGATGAATATATAGACCTACTTACTAACCAAGATGATGGTTATAAAAAACTTTTACATGAAATCATGGGTCACACTTTAATAGTTAATCCAGAGTTCAAACGTCTCATGGGTAAGTTCTTCATATTCGTCGGAGATGGCGGGAACGGTAAAGGAACCTTACTTACAATTATTCGTTCCATACTAGATAGAAAGAACGTAACAGGGCTTTCAATTCGTAATATGGCTGATGAAAGATACTTTACAACAATGAAAGGTAAACTTGCCAATCTTGGTGACGATATTCAAGACGAACCTATTAACAATGATCAAATGAAATTATTAAAAAACATTTCAACATGTGACTATGTTTCGATGCGACAGCTTTATAAACAATCGGAAGATGTTGAATTAACTTGTACATTGATTTTCACATCGAATCATATCTTGAAATCATTTGAAAAAGGTGCTTCATACAAACGTCGAGTACTTTGGTTACCAATGTATTCCAAACCTACAAAGAAAGACCCTAAGTTCATTACTAAACTAACAACACCAGCAGCAATGAAGTACTGGATTAGATTAATCGTAGATGGTTATATGCGACTTTATAACAATGTAGAGTTCACTCAAAGCGTTAGCGTTAATAAGTTTAACTTAGATTACCATAATGAAAACGATACTTCAGGGTTGTTTTTACAAGACTTCAATAAAGAAGACATTGAAGGATTGAGACCACCTGAAATTTATGATCAATACGAAGTGTTTTGTGAAGAAAATGGTATTAACGTCATGAGCCGTAAACAATTTCAAATAAATATTAAAGAAGATTTTGGTTTGACCCCAAAACCTATCAAAAAGAATGGTAAAACCATGAGAGCTTATCAGGAGGTATAAACAATGAAAGTATCGATTAAAGAAATAGAAGATCTATATAGCATTATCAAACATTGCAAGGTTGTATTTGATAACACAATTACAATGGAAGATTTTGAAACTGAAGACGAATTCATCAAAGCTTACCAAGAAGGTGCAAGAATCGAACTCAATGAATATGCTGATCACGAATATATTGATTTGGGGTGAATAAAGTGCCTAAAGTTCCATTCAATGAAGTGATGAATAAAGTACGAAAAAGACATAATCTTACTCAAAGTGATGTGAGTATTAAATCAGGATTAAGTTTGAAACGAATTCAGAATATAGAAAAAGGCGAATACTACTTTACAGGTGTACATCAAATTGCAAATTTATGTGATGCATTACAAATGGGTAGGTTGGCTAAGAAAAGATGGGTTTATGAACTAAGCGAATATGTAAAAATACCTGAATATATTTATTCTCCACATCAAAGAGATAAAAATTCATAGTGCGGTTACTTTTTTGAAATAAGATAATCACTACTCCCGCAAGGGATAGAGAACTTTTACAGTTTACAGTTACGTTTCGGTTACATGCTTTTTTGAGAAATGTAACCGGCGCATACCTTGAGAGAGTAAGGGTTGTAGCGATTTGGTTCAAAAGTTACAACAAATAACGATTATGATTTTTTCTCAGAGAATATAGACACAAAAATTACATCTCTCTTTATAGAAATACTTTTAACTTTAGAAAAGATATAACTATATAACTAATATACTATATCCCTTGGGAGAGTAAGAAAGCAAGAGTTACAAAATAGTTACATTTGGTTACATGTTGATAATTTATGTAACTCTTGTCTGAATCATTGAATAACTACTCTGCATAGAAGGTGATCTCAATCAAAACTAAATACACTTTAACCAAACATGCACACGACAGGTTCCATCAACGTGTACGTAAAGGAGACCCTAAAGCATGGACGAACCTTGCGATTGAACGGGGCATACCTTTGGAAGATGGCAATATTAGATATGGTGATTATCTTATAGTCCTTAAAGACAAAATGGTTGTCACAATATCTTACTACAACGATCAGCAGTTAAGAGATTTTAAACATGATGTGGTTAAGACGATTGTTAATAAATTTAAACGCAAACTAAAACCTTTACTGAAACGTAAGAAAGAAACACAAATTGAAATATATGAAGCAAAGATACGTGAATTAAAAGCGCGTAATCCTAAAGTAGTAGCATCAATCGCTGAACATATCGTTGAGCTTGAAAAAGATTTAAACGCAGTATCGACTGAGATTAATGATTTATACCGCATAGCGCAGATGTATCACATACAGAGAGGTGATCTCAATGGATGAAGAAACAATCAAGATTAAATATAACGTCGAGTTTGAAAAGACGATTACATTTCCAGCTCATCCTAATGATGATAACTGGGAACTGGAAGAACAAATATACAATCACATGCAAACAAATAAAGAAGATTATACAGATGGCAAGATTCGATGGATAGAGGAACCGACCATTACTGACAGGGGGATATAACAATGATATTTAAAGGCGAAGAAATTTCAATACGAGAATTAGCGAGACGTACAGGCATTAGTTATGGCACGTTGGAATATAGATATAACCAACAAGGTTTACGTGATGATGACTTGCTTAATGGTAAAGATTACAGAAAGACTAATATGTTCACATATAACGGTGAAGCACATGAAATAACTACAGAAGAAAGAAATAATATAATCAGCCGAAATTTGAATTTGAAACTCGTACAAAAACGTTTAGATGCTGGTTGGGATTATGACCTGGCGACAAATTTAAGCAAAGCATACGTCACTATGGATAATACCATTTGCTTACAGATTAAAGTTAATAAACATTTTTATCATATACCTTACGATGAGTTACCTGACTTACAAGAGCAAGGAATCAGTCCACAAAGTATACGTAATACATTAAGAAAGGGTGGCATTTACGACATCGTACCAACAGGCACTGTTGTCTACATCAATGGTGTAAGAACAACAGGAGAAGCTGATGTGTTCGATGAAATGGAAGATGAATATATTGAGAAGAAAGTGCAGGCGTATAAGGCAGAACGTCATCGTGAGAAGAAGCCCCATCTTTTCCAAGTGCCACAGAAACATACTGAAAGTAAGTATGCGAAGTATCTGTGGGAGAGTTACACATTCAAATGTAAGGAGGTGGCAAAGTGATGAAAATAATTGATCTAAACCTAGATGATTACATTTGGTTTATCGAACCTGGTACGAGCATTTCATATCCGGCTACAGTTACTAACTTAGTTTATAACGATGATAAACCATATGCCGAAGTATTAGTTGGGCAGCATGAAGTACGTATCGATGATAGTTACGACATAGCGATAGGAGAGAGAAAAAATGCAAAACACACTTGGTGACTTAAACAATCATTTATTTGCACAACTAGAGAGATTGAACGACGAAGAAATTAAAGGCGAAGAATTAAAAGAAGAAATTGAACGTTCTAAAGCAGTATCTAATATCGCAAAAGGGATTATAGATAATGGGCAACTCGTATTACAAGCGCAAAAGTTTGCTGACGATCAAATGAATGCAGATGGGAAAATGCCTAAGTTACTAAATGGTGGTGTTTAGGTGTGCATAGATGGACTGACGAAGAAAAAGAGTTCCTAAAACAGAATGTAGAAGGTACGCCAATACATGAATTAACTAAAATGTTTAACGCTGAATTTAACACTGATTTAAGGTACGAACAAGTAAGAGGTACAGTAAAACGAATGAAGTTAAGATGTGGTGTTACAACTCAATTTAAGAAAGGTCACATTACATGGAATAAAGGTGTGCCCATTTACAACAAGAAATGTGAAAAAACACAATTCAAAAAAGGTCATGTCCCTAAAACATATTTACCTGTTGGCGCTGTAAGAATTAATAAAGACGGTTATAAAATGATTAAAGTTTCTGATGAAGGTGGATATAGCGATAGATGGAAATTGAAACATAGAGTGATGTGGGAAAGAGAAAATGGCAAAATACCACATGGCTATAACTTAATGTTTTTAGATGGTAATAAATTAAATGATAGTATGGATAATCTTATTTTAATTAAACGTTGTGAACTATCAAGATTAAACAAGCAGAAGTTGATTAAAGACGACCCAGAATTTACAAAGGTTGGAGTCAATATTGTAAGAATACAACAGAAAGTACATGATTTACAGGATAACTCTAAGAAAAAGGGTGAGTAAATGAGATCCACATACTTCACTAACAAGCATTACCTAACCAAAGATAACCGACGTATTGCCCACGTACATATTGTGGGTAATGCGTGCACAGTATGCGGGCATTATAGAAGGTTTACTGAATTTAAGCGACGTACGTTTGATAAAGCAGCATTTGAACAGTTTTGTATCGATAGAGGATTAACAATGAAGGAGTGATGGCGAGTGAGTGAATATAAATTAGATTTAAGTAACTTTAAAGAAGAACCACCGACACCATGGACTGATGAACAGTATAGAGAAGCATTTCAGTCGTTAGTAATTAAATATCACGAAATGAAAAGAGAAAGAAATACTTTAATAGACGACATAGCCATATTAAAAGCTAATAACGAGCGTTTAATGCGACGTAACCAGAAACTCGAGGATTACGTGCGTATGTGGGAGAAACTTACCAAATGGAAGCAAGGGAAACTAGCAGAACGTTGTAATAATGATTTATTACATGAGTTGAGTTATACGATGAATGAGTTGGAACGAGATATGTATAAGGGGCGTGGGTAGTATGGTGTATAAGTATGAAGAATTTATAGACGCTATGAGATTTGGATTGACAATGAGTGATAGAGATAGCACTGACGATATATGGAAAATGGTAGATGAAGTTGTAAATAAAGCAAAGGCGTTTGATGAAATATTAAAAATAGATAATCAAGCCACTGATGAAGATAGAATAACAGGTCAGTATGAAAGTGATATTGAAACGGTTTTAAGTGAATATAAGGAGGACGAGTAGATGAGCGAAGTAGAAACAAAACGTATTTACGATATCAATAAGAATAAATTTCATGGCGTATTTCAATCGGCAAGACCTTATACCGCTGTGACTGTTGGAGGACAGTCTGGACAGATTTCTTTTCCAGTAGCAGTTATAGAATACGAGAACGAATTGAGAGTTGTTGAACCGTATCAAGTTAGGTTTATCCAGGAGGACGAGTAAATGACTAACATAGATCAATTAATCAAATCTGTAGAACAATGGTCAATAGATAAAGACTTACACAAAGGTAATCCAGATAGACAAGCATTAAAGTTTTATGAAGAAGCTGGCGAAGTGGGTGCAGCATTATCACGTAACAAGTTAGACGATTTAAAAGATGGTATAGGCGATACAGTAGTGACGTTAATTATACTAGCCCAACAACATGGAATGACATTAGAGGAGTGTTTACAGTACGCATATGACGAAATCAGTAAAAGGAAAGGACGTACTATAAATAGTACCTTTATTAAAGAAAGTGATTTAAATGGGAACAGTTAAAAATATGAGAGGGCATAGATTTAATGGTTGTGAAGTTTTAAAAAGAAGTGGCACGAATAGTGATAAAAGGGCTAAGTGGTTATGCAAGTGTAGATGTGGAAATATATTTGAAGTTACAGGCAAATCTATTAGAAATGGGCATGTAAAATCTTGTGGTTGTTATAGAAAAGAGGTAACTAAAAGGCGTGGTAAAAAGAACGCAACTCATGGTGACACAAACACAAGACTATACAATATATATCGCGGAATGAAACAGAGGTGCTATTATACTAATTCTCATAATTATGAAAGATATGGTGGGAGCGGTATTAAAATTTGTAAAGAATGGCTTGATGACTTCAGTAATTTTAAAAAATGGGCAATAACTAACGGATATGACGAAAACCTATCAATAGATAGAATAAATAACAAAAAGGGTTATGAGCCAAATAATTGTAGATGGGTTGACGCGAAAACGCAAACACGCAATAGAAGTATTACTAAAAGAGCTGTTTTTCAAGGTAGATTAATAACACTCGGAGAAATATCTGAAATAACTGGGATGTCATTTTCTAAAGTACATTATATGTATAAACAAGGGAAGAACTTAGATGCAACAAAAATCAGAAAATAATAAGAAGGCCTCAAAGAATACTAAAGACATCGTAGAACGTATTAAAGATGTACTAAATAAGGAGTGATGTTATGCAATACCTAATCAAAACCACCACACACGATACAGGCGAAGTCTTTCACGATGTGGTTAAGGCGAGAGAGAATGAAGTGTTTACGTTGGTTGATGCAGAGAGTGAGAGAGAGGCGCTTAAAAGATATAGGTTCAATAAATTGGTTAAGCGAATTAATAATACATTGAAAAATAATAAATTATTGCAAGCAATAAGAGAGGACAGTGAGTAAATGGAAGACATATTATTTACCATTGTAATAATAGTAGCTATCATCTGCTATACCATTTACAAGATAGATTGTAACCATGTGAATAACCCTAAGAATAGTTATCCTACTGGTGGATTAAGTGGGCATAGAAGTTTAGAAAAGAAACCTGCCAGTGATGAATTAATAGAGCTTTTGAAACATAAAGCAGAGGAGAATAGAAAGGACAGTGAATGAGATGAACAGTAAATTTTATTACTCAGATAAAAAGAAATTAGTTATATACGTAATGAATGCGAGATTTAATAAAGAAACTGTAGAAGCATTAAACACTGCTTTCAACGACGTGTTGCCAAAAGATTATAGAGTATTTATCTTACCTGAAGGAACAGAAGTTATTGATATGGATTTAACTAAGGAGGACTAACCTATGAAATTCATTAAACGTTTACTATATATTATCTCTCTACTCACTGTGTACGAACTAAGCAAGTACGTTACGAATGAGATTATCATACGCTTAACAGCTAATGATGAGATAGATGCACCGTGTGATTACGATATCAGCAGTCATGCAGATTTGAACGGTGTTCATAACTACAATACGGGAGGTATTCAATGAGCACATCCTATGATATTAAGCCTGGTACATTTAAGTATATTGAATCAGAGATATATAACTTACACGAGAATAAACGTGAGATAAATAGATTAAGAATGGAGATACTTAATCCTACTAAGGATATAGATACGAATATAGTATATGGTCCATTACAGAAAGGAGAACCCGTAAGAACCACAGAACTCATGGCTACACGTTTACTTACGAATAAGATGTTACGTAACTTAGAAGAGATGGTTGAAGCAGTAGAGTATGTGTACGATAAGTTACCTGATGAACATCAACGTGTAATTAGATTAAAGTATTGGAACAAAGATAGGAAGATGAAGATGGAACAGATAGGAGCAGAGTGTCATATGCATCGCAACACAGTAACTACGATAAGAAAGAACTTTGTTAAAGCTGTAGCGATACATGCAGGTATCAAATAACATTGTGCATTGATTGTGCAAATGGCCTACAAATCAGTGTTATTATGATAGTGTACAAAGATTGTATCTATGTACTACTCCTTTACTACACTTGAGCACATCACATCAGTGGTGTGCTTTACTTGTGCTTATTGATACCAGCACTACACATGAACATCATCCATACCTTTCTCAGTCATGATGTAGTGTTGGTATGAGTTAGCATTTAACTCAATGAGGTGAACACTGATGACACTAACAGAAGAACAACGACGATCATTTTACAATAGCATGGACTGGCGAAACAAACGCGAGGCCATCAAAGCAAGGGACCATTACGAGTGCCAACAATGTAGACGCGAGGGTAAGGTGGCGCTTGACATATACGAGCCTAATAAGAATGGCCGTAAGAAGATAAAGCTAGTAGTACACCATATTAAAGAGCTAGAGTATAACCCAGACTTAGCACTTGAAGATGATAATTTAGAAACCTTATGTGTTGAGTGTCACAATAAGATTCACGACAGACATTTTTCAAGTCGACCATCTCCAAAAAAATTAAAGTGGGATGATGAAACATGGTAAAAATTAAATTTATAAATATTATATAAAAAAATTATTTAATTTTATCCCCCCGGGTCAAAAATTTTGGCAAAAACTTTTCCGGCGGGGAACCGGTGTAGGGGAGCCGACAGAACGATTTTGGTTTTAAAATTTATACGTTAGGGGGGTATTTATGAAAAATAAAAAATCTATCGAGCAATATTTACTAGGTCAAATAGAAAAGGATAATCCAGTACAAGTTGAAAAAGTACAACGTTATCTTAACTTATTAGATATTTTTTATAAGCTAGATAAAGACATTAAGGAACACGGCACTTTGGTTGAAACAAAAAATGCCTCTCAAACATTTTTAAAACCAAATCCTGCTGTGGCTGAAAAGAATAAAATAAATTCTTCATTGTTATCAATTGAAAAATCATTTGGTTTTGAAAAGGTTGAAATTGAGGAATCGCCTACAAGTAGTGGTTTACTATGATACGTAATAAGCATGTAGATGAATACATCAATCAATATAAACAAGGGAAAATTATTCTTAATAAAGAACGTATTGATCTAATAAATCATTTAGAAAAAAATATCCTAACTAGAAATGATGTATTCTTCGATGAAATAAAAATAGAAAATTGTATTAAATTTTCGGAAAAATGGTATTTTCCATTACAACCTTTTCAAAAATTTATAATTGCTTTTGTTTTCTTATTTAAGAAACAAAAAGATGAAATGACTAATGAAGATGTTATATCACCCTATTTCAAACAATTCTTTATCACACTCGGCCGTGGCGGCGGTAAAAATGGTTTGATTAGTGCATTAACTAATTTTTTTCTTACACCATATCACGGTATTAAAAAGTACGATGTATCAGTCGTAGCTAACAGTGAAGACCAAGCTAAGGTCTCATTTAAAGAAGTATACGATATGATAACCGACAATGATTTGTTTATTAAAAAAGGTAGAAAGGCCGCGCCCTTTAGACGAACACGTACTGAAATAGAAGGGCTTGAAACACAATCCATATTCAGATTTAACACATCTAACGCAGAAACCAAAGATGGTGGCCGTGAAGGATGTGTTATTTTTGATGAGATACATCAATATGAAGATGCTCAAATCGTTAATGTTAAACGAGGGGGTTTAGGTAAAGTCGAACACGGTCGCACTATTTATATAGGGACTGATGGTGACGTTAGAGAAGGTTTTATGGATGGTCTCAAAGATAGAACTCTGGATTTACTTAGCGGAGAAGATACAGAAGATAGACTATTCCCATTCTATTGCAAATTAGATGACAAAACTGAAGTAGATGACCCTTCAGCATGGGAAAAAGCCAATCCTATGTTTCATAAACCTTTTTCAAAGTACGCAAGAAATTTATACGAGGAAGTATATACGGAGTATAAAGACTTGATACGTAACCCGGGTAATCGAAGCGAATTTATGACTAAACGTATGAACTTACCTGAAGAAGACCTTGAAAAAATTATTGCTACTAGAGAAGAAGTTAAAGCTACCAATCGACCTTTCCCTGAATTAGAAAATAAACAATGTATTGGCGGTTTGGACTATGCAAATATTAAAGACTTTGCTGCAGTAGGTTTATTGTTTAGAGACGGTGAAGATTATATATGGAAAACTCATTCGTTTGTACGTAAAGGTTTCTTAGACTCAGTTAAGTTAAAGCCGCCTATTTATGAATGGGAAAAAGATGGGCTTCTTACAATCGTAGATGAACCTTCAATTAGTGAATATTATATCGCCCAATGGTTTGATGATATGCGCCAAATATATGGTTTAGAAAAAGTTATTGTAGATAATTACAGAATTGATTTAATTCGTAGGGCCTTTGAAGAATATGGCATAGATTACGAGGTTATTCGTAGTCCACGTTCTATACACGGACTATTAGCCCCTCGTATAGAAACAATGTTTGCGAATAATAAAATTGTTTTTGATAATAACCCATTAATGCGTTGGTACACGAATAATGTTGCTGTAAAAATCAAACCTGATGGCAATAAAGAATTTATTAAGAAAGATGAAATTAGACGTAAAACAGATGGCTTCCACGCTATGCTTCATGCACTTTATCGAGCCGATGATTTGCTAGAAGTCGATTTGAATGACAGTTTAGATTTCTTAAATGCAATTAGTTTTTAGAAGGGAGGGACAACATGGGAATTTTAGATCGCATATTAGGTAAGCAACATGAAATTAGTTGGATGTATGATTTAGAACTGTTTCAAGATACATCAGAAAAAGCCTACTTGAAACGTATGGCTATCGATACATGCATTGAATTTTTAGCGCGTACGATTTCCCAATCTGAATTTAGGATTATGGATGAGAATAAAAAAGCAATTAAAGATAACATCTATTATAAGTTGAACTTCAGACCGAATACCGATTTATCAGCGACAGATTTTTGGCAAAAAGTTATTTACAAGCTTGTATACGATAACGAAGTTTTAATCGTCGTGACTGATAAACGAGAACTTGTTATTGCTGATGATTACGATAGAAAGAAATTTGCGTTATATCCAGATGTATTTGAGCATGTGCTTATTGGTGAATATGAATATGAACGTTCATTTGATATGGATGAGGTTATTTATTTAACTTATAACAATGCGAAATTGAATCAATTTACTGAAGGGTTATTCCAAGATTATGGGGAGCTATTCGGACGTATGATGAATGCGCAAATGCGTAACAACCAAATACGTGGCATTATCAACGTGGATTCACAAAAAGTAAATACTACTGAAGAAATGGAAAAAATGCAGGATTACGTTAACAAAGTGACTGAAGCTTTTAGTAAAAACGGCGTCGCTATCGCACCACTAACGAAAGCATTTGAATATCAAGATGCATCTTCAGGCAACAAAATGAGTGCAGCACCTTTTGATGAGTTAGGCAAGCTACAAAAATCTTTAATTGATAATGTAGCTAGAGCTATCGGTATTCCACCTTCGCTTTTACATGGTGATTTAGCGGACTTAGAAAATGCGTTTGAAGCATATATTAAATTCTGTATTAAGCCACTTACGAAGAAGTTTGAAGATGAGCTTAACGCTAAACTATTCACAGAAGCAGATATCTTAAAAGGTATTGGTATTAAGATAATTGGTATCGATAAGAAAAATCCATTAGAACTTGCTGATAGCATAGATAAGCTTGTATCTTCAAGTACATTCACACCTAACCAAGTATTAATACTATTAGGCGAAGAACCATCGGACGACCCGAAAATGGATGAATACAAGATTACGAAGAACTTAACAACAGCAAGAGAAAAAGAAAATGGTAATCAGGATAACCAAGATAATCACGAAGAACCACTCGAAGGAGGTGATGATGAATGAGAATAGAGGTCAAGGGTGCAATTGTACCAAATAACGACAAATGGATTTATGACATGCTTGATTTAGACGCCACATCACCAAAAGATGTGATTGATGCACTGCCTACATCAAATGAAGATGTTGAGTTAATCATTAACTCAGGAGGAGGAGATGTTTTCTCAGGGAGTGAAATATATACATCTTTGAAAGAATATCCAGGTAACATCAATGTGAAAGTGGTCGGTGTTGCAGCAAGTGCAGCTTCTGTTATTGCCATGGCTGGTAAGCATATTGAAATGAGCCCCCCAGCTCAAATGATGATTCATAATGCTAGCACCGTTGTTATGGGAGATGACAGAGCTATGACTTCTGCATCTAACATGTTGAGCGGTGTGAATCGTGGTATTGCGAATGCTTACATTGCTAAAACTGGTAAAGGTGAACAAGAAATCTTAGATCTTATGAATGAAGAAACTTGGTTGAATGCACAAGATGCTGTTGAATTAGGTTTTGCAGACAGTAAGATGTTTGATGAATCAGCACCTAAACTCGTTGCAAATTCAGGGCAGATGTTATCAAATGATGCGATTAATAAAGTTGCGACATTGATGAAACAAACACCAGAAGTGAAAATTGACGTCGAGCAAATAGCGAATAAAGTAATTGAAAAACTAAACGAAAAAGAAGAACCTGAAACGATTGAGGATTCAACGAAAGAACAACATGTTGAAAACAAATCGAAACCAAGGTTCTTTTTTTAATACAAAAAATAAGGAGGGCTAAATAATGCCTTTAAATTTATCAGATGATTTTAAAAACGCACGAGAAGAATTTTTAAATGCTATCCAAAACGGAGATAGCGAACAAGAACAAGCCGAACTATACGGCCAAATGATTAATGAGCTATTTGAAGAATCAAAAGCTCAAGCAAAACAAGAAGCAGAAAAGATTAGTTCTTTACCTTCTAAAGACAAACAATTAACAGCTGAACAACGTAAGTTCTTCAATGACATCAACACTGAAGTTGGTTACAAAGAAGAAAAATTACTACCAGAAGAAACAATCGACCGTATCTTTGAAGATTTAACGACAGAACATCCTTTATTAGCTGATTTAGGTATCAAGAATGCAGGTTTACGCCTTAAATTCTTAAAATCAGAAACGAGCGGTGTAGCTGTATGGGGCCAAATCTTTGGAGAAATCAAAGGTCAATTAGATGCTGCGTTCAGTGAAGAAACAGCTATCCAAAACAAATTAACTGCATTTGTTGTATTACCTAAAGACTTACAAGATTTTGGTCCTGCGTGGATTGAGCGTTTTGTACGTTTACAAATCGAAGAAGCATTTGCAGTTGCCTTAGAAGCAGCATTCTTAACAGGTACAGGTAAAGAACAACCTATAGGATTAAATCGTCAAGTACAAGAAGGCGTTTCAGTATCAGGTGGTGTTTATCCTGAAAAAGCTTCTAACGGTACATTAACTTTTGCTGATTCACAAACAACAGTTGATGAATTAACAAAAGTATTTAAACATCATTCAACTGATGAAAAAGGTCACGCAGTTGTGGTTAAAGGTAATGTAACAATGGTTGTTAATCCTTCAGACGCGTTTGACATTCAAGCACAATATACACACTTAAATGCAAATGGCGTGTATGTAACAGCACTACCATTCAATTTAAATATTGTTGAATCTTTAGCACAAAAATCAGGGCAAGTATTAACTTATGTTAAAGGTCGTTATGATGGTTACTTAGCAGGTGGTATTAACGTCAAGAAATTCGACCAAACATTAGCTATTGAAGATATGGATTTATACACTGCTAAGCAATTTGCCTATGGTAAAGCAAAAGACGATAAAGTTGCAGCTGTGTATGATTTAAACATTAAAGCTACAGCATCTTCACCCAAGTAACCCCCAAAACGTTGAAGTAACAGCGAATGCTAAAACAGCTACGATTTCAGCGGAATAGGGGCGTGATACTATGGACGATTTGCTCGTTGAATTTAAAGGTCGTATGCATATTTTTCACAGTTCCGAAGATGAATCGTTAAAGCAGATATTGGAATTATCTTATTTAGCGATTCAATCTATTTGTGGTTCGTTTGATATAGATGAGAATTCAGTAGGTAGAGAGCTCGTGCTTGAACGTTCACGTTATGTTTACAATGAACAACTCCAATTTTTCCATAAAAATTTTTCGACAGTGCTACATGACTTTGGTATGCAAAATGTGATCTATAGGGGTGATGATTTTGGCACAGATGAACTTCAAGAATAGAAAAGTGTTGTCTGGCGACTTTCGCACTCCTGTCAGCTTTTTCCAATATGAAAACCAAGGGCCTTATCCAGATGATTTTGAAGAAACAAACTTATTTAATTGTTTTGCCGAAACCTATAGTCCTTCTGTTAAAGATAGGGAATTACTTGGTGTAAGTGATTCAACTTCGGGTTTATCAATGGTGATACGCGATCCGTATCAAACTTATACACCGACAGCTAAACATGTTGTCAAAGTTGATGATTTTAGGCTACAAAAACAATTATTTGATATCAAAGATGTTCGTTTGGATACGCCTGAACGTGGTTTTATCACGTTAGTATTGGTGGAAAAAGCATGACAGTAGAAATTAAAGGCATACCAGAGTTGGAAAAACAATTGGAACAAAGATTTGGTAAACAAGCCATGCGTGAAAAAAGTGATAGAGCGTTAGAACAAGCTTCGGATTATATGTTAGGTGAATTAAAGAAGAACTTTGTCGCATTTAAAGACACAGGCGCTTCAATAAATGAAATGAAACGAACTCAACCCTTTACAGCAGCTAAAGATAGACAAAGAACAGTTGTTATTGAATGGGTGGGCCCAATGGACCGTTATCGTCTCATTCATTTGAATGAACATGGTTATACGCGAAACGGTAAGAAAATTAACCCACGTGGTTTTGGTGTGATTGAAAAAACATTACAAGCAAGCCAAGCGAAATACCGAAGTATTTGTATTCGAGAATTGGGGAGATCCTTATGAATATACTTAGGTACATTTATGACTTACTCATCAACGACGATTTCATTAAAGCCAATGTCGCTAACCGTATTTATTTTTATGAAGTAACTGAAAATGTTGATACGTCAAAGCCTTTTATTATTTTGTCGCCTATATATGATACGCCAAGTAGTTTTGTATCAGATAGCTACTTATCAGAAACCTACAATGTTCAAGTCGATGTAGAAACTTATAAAGACCAAACCACAATAGATATAACGAAACGCGTTAGAAAGATATTATTTGATAATAACTTTTATCAAACAGCTAGCATGTTAGACGATTATTTTAAAGAGACAAAAAGATACGTGAAATCAAGAAGGTATGAGGGCATACCAAAAAATCAATATTACAAAGGCGAGCACATCAATTAGGTGTGCTTTTTTAATGCCTAAAAATAGGAGGAATTATAATATGGCTCAATCACAAGGTTCATATAAAGTCGGTTTTAAACGTGTACACGTAGGTGTATTTAACAAAGAAGGTAAAGCTATCGAACAAAAATTCATTTGGGAAAATGAAAACGGTGGTACAGTTAACATGAACATTACAGGTTTAGCACCTGATTTAGTAGATATGTTCGCATCAAACAAACGTGTTTGGATGAAAAAACAAGGTACAAACGAAGTTAAATCAGACATGGATATTTTCAATATTCCAAGTGACGATTTAAATACAGTTATTGGACGTTCTAAAGATAAGAACGGTACTGCATGGGTAGGCGAAAACACTCGTGCGCCATATGTTGCTATGGTTGGTGAATCAGAAGATGGATTAACTGGAGAACCTGTTTATGTAGCATTACTTAAAGGGACGTTCAGTTTAGACTCTATCGAGTTTAAAACAAAAGGTGAAAAAGCAGAAGCGCCAGACCCTACAAAATTAACTGGTGACTGGATGAGCCGTACTATCGATAAAGACGGTACACCTGAAGGTATTACTTATGGTTACCATGAAGGTTCTGCAGGCGCAGACGAATTCTTGAAAAAAGTATTTGTTGGCTTCACAGGGACTGAACCTGAAGTAAGTGATTCAGAAACAGTAGATGCACCCTAATACGCCCCAAAATGTAGAAGTGAAGGCTAATACAAGAACAGCCGTAATTAACGCTGAATAGGGGGCTAATATATGACAGAAAAATTAAAAGTTTATAATACCGAAAACGAAGTTGTTGGCGAAGCGTCTAAAAGTGATGAAGGAAAAACGAGCATCACCATTAAAGACTTAGAGCCTGGTACAACTTATCCTAAAGGTACTTTTAAAATAGTTACTGAAACGAAAGATGGTGTGTCTGAATATGTTGACGTACCTGAATTTACAACTAAAGAAGTAAAAAGAAAAACGAAGGCGCAGAAATAATCTGCGTCTTTTTTATTTGAATAATAAGGAGCGAATACAATGATTAAATTTGAAATTAAAGATAAAGAAACAGGTAAAACAGCATCATATGTGAAGGAAGATATCACAATGGGTGAAGCTGAGAAGTTTTATGATCACATGGAATTTTCTGAAAAAGAAAATGCAAAAGAAAAACCTGATGCAAAAAAAGTTAGAAAAAATGAACGACAGTTTTTAGCAAATTTATTCAAAGACCAAGGTTTAACTGAGGATGATATTTTAAATAATATGAGCACTAAAACTTATTCTCGTGTATTCGATGCCTTATTTCAAGAAATGCAAGGCGAAGATGGAGAAAGTTCAGAAGATGCATCAGAAGAAGTGGGAAAGACAGAGGAACAATCTCAATAAGAGACATTTTATCGAACATTAAATCTATACAAAGATACTGTATGGAACAATATGGTTGGACGTTAACTGAAGTTAAAAACCAACCTTATTTTGAATTGCTCAATATCCTCAACTCCCAAAATACTGAAGAAGAGGAACAACAAGAAGAACAAAAAGTTTATACAGGTACAGACCTTAAACAGTTATTTGGGGGCTAGAAAGGAGGAACTAAATGGAAGATTATGTTAGAGGCGTCACGATACGAAACACAATGGATAATTCACAAGTAGACCGTGGATTTGCAGGGTTAAAACGTCAACTCGGTTTAGCTAATAGTGAATTAAAAGCGAATATGTCCGCTTTTGATAAGTCTGAAAAGTCTATGCATAAATACCAAACACGTTTATCAGGCTTGAATAAAAACATGAAAATTCAAAAGCAAATGTTTAACCAAGCCGAGAGTGAATTAAAACAACTTAATGAGAAATATGCAGAAGCTAAACAACGCGTAGGCAGTGTAGAAAAAGCTTATAAAGGGTTAGTTGAAGCTGAGAAGAAAAACAAAGTTGCTTTAGACCGTTCAAATGAATCTTTAAAAGAATCTAACGCTGAACTAAAAAAGCAACAAGCACAATATAAGCGTACGACAGAATCTAAAGAAAAAGCGTATATAAAACTCAAACAACTTCGACAAGCTGAAAAAGATTTAAAGAACTCCAATCAAGCCACAACAGCTCAATTAAAACGTGCAAATGATGCTACTCAGAGACAAGCGAATAAACATAAAGAACTTGTTCAAAAGTATAAAGATGAAGGCGCTCAACTATCTAAACTTAAAGGGCAAAATAATGCCTTAGCAACTTCTAATGGTAAAGTACGTGCTTCTTATGATAAAACGAACACTGAATTATCCCAAACAGAAAAAGAATTTAACGATCTAAATAAAACAATTAAAAATCATGACCAAAACTTAACGAATGCACAGAAAAAGGTCAATGCTGAACGTACGTCAATGAACAATCTTCAAAAGACAATTGGACGTACAGAGTCTGAAATGAAAGCCTTCAACAAGGAACAGTTGATAGCGAATAGCCACTATACGAAAACGGCTAATCATTTAGACACGATGTCTGGTAAGTTTGGAAAAGTTGGTTCTAGTATGACATCGATGGGACGTAGCATGAGTGTTGGTGTGACAACGCCACTCACTTTAGGCCTCGGTGCAGCTGTTAAGAAATCAGCAGACTTTGAAGAACAAATGTCTAAAGTGGGTGCGGTTTCACAAGCAAGTGGTAGTCAATTAAAAGCCATGTCAAATGAGGCTGTGCAACTCGGTGCGAAAACATCTAAATCAGCAAGTGAAGTAGCTGAAGGTATGAACGAACTTGCACAACTTGGTTTCAATGCGAAACAAGTTATGGCAGCAATGCCAGGTGTTATTAGTGCGGCTGAAGCCAGTGGTGCAGATATGGCAACAACTGCAACAGTTATGGCATCTTCTATTAACTCATTTAACTTAAAAGCCAGTCAATCTGGACATGTGGCTGATGTATTAGCTACTGCTGCAAACGACAGTGCGGCTGACATTAGCTATATGGGAGATGCATTGAAATACGCAGGTACACCAGCCCATTCGCTAGGCATGTCACTAGAAGATACATCAGCTTCTATTGAAGTAATGAGTAATGCGGGTCAATGGCTCGAACACATAGAAATATGTGCGTAGAAATCGGTGAATTCGGTAGAGGTTAAGGTGATAAATATTATCACTATACTAATACCGAGCCAAGCACGTGAAAGTTCAAAAAGTAGCGTGAAGGTGTAGAGACTAGAGGTTGAACTAGAACAAGTAATAATGCCTCCACGAGCGCCGATTACCTTAAATGGTAAAGATATAGTCCGACACTCAAGGGAAATCTTGAGAGTATAGGGTAAACTCCTATATATAACAGATGCTAAAGGGGGAACAAGCAGGTACCACGTTACGTGCATCCCTTATCAGACTAGCAAAACCGACAAAACAATCTCAAAAAGCAATGGATGAACTCGGTATATCTCTTACGGATTCTAAAGGTAAGTTTGTAGGCATGCCTAAATTAATCGGTCAGTTCAAAGACGGCTTACAAGGCATGACCAAAGAACAAAAACTTGCGACTGTTTCACAAGTTGTAGGTACTGAATCTGCGAGTGGTTTTTTATCCTTAATTGACGCTGGACCTAAGAAGTTAGATAAGTATAGTAAATCACTTAAAAACTCTGACGGTGCAAGTAAGAAGACAGCGAAGCAAATGCGCGACAACTTAAAAGGTGCACTTGAACAACTTGGTGGTGCATTTGAATCACTAGGTATTCAAGTAGGTAATGATCTAACACCAATGTTACGAGGCGCTGCAGGTGTCATACAAAAATTCGGTCAAGGTTTTTCTAGTATGCCAGGTTGGGTCCGTAAAGGTGCAATTGGTTTAGGTATCTTTGCAGCCGCAACAGGACCTGTGCTTATAGCTACAGGCTTAATGATTGGGGCAGTTGGTAAAGCTGCAAAAGGTTATGCAGCACTTAATAGACAAATGGCAGTGAATACAGCAGAGGCAGCAGTTAATGCTGGAGCGAATAAAGCGGCTGCAGGTTCACTGGCAACAACAGGTAAAGTGACTAAAGGTCACCAAAGCACATTAGGTAAAATGGGCAATGTCTTAACAACTGTAACAGGACGTTATGGCAAGTTAGGGAGCGCCGTTAGAATTGCAGGGAAAGTCCTTAGTAAAGCAGCGCTTCCAGTTACAATCTTAACAACTGTACTAGGGTTAGCTTATACAAAATTAGATTGGTTCCGTAAAGGTGTAAGTGACTTTGGCAAATTATGGGGTCAAACATTTGGCCACATGGACTTTTCATGGGTTGGTAAACTCGGTAGTGGCATCGCTAAAGGCTATGATAAGCTCAAAGGCTTTAGTGCGAAACTACTTGGCATGACACCACAATTCCAACTTATAAAAAAAGAATTTGGCTTACTTCATAAAGCCGTATCTAAGACCACTGATACAATGAACGTGTTAGGTAAAGGGATTTCTAAAAGTACGAAAAAAGCTTTAGGTGCTTATACGGATTTGTCACAGAAATCAAAAGTAAAACTTGAACAAATACGTATATCTCATAAGAAAATTGGAGATAAAGAATACAACCAAGTTAAGTCACTTTATGGCAATATAAACAAAGAAGTTTCTAAACAGATGAATAAACGCCATGACAGTGAAGTTAAAGGTTTACAAAAAATCTTCAAACGTACAAGTGGATTATCTCAATCTGAAGAAGGTAAAATTTTAGAGAATACGAAACGTCACAATCGTAAAGAATCTAAAGAAGCTAAAAGTATTAATAATCAAATTGTTGGCATATATGCTAAAGCACATCGTGAACGTCGTTCATTGACGGCCAAAGAAAATAATAAGGTTGCTAGCTTGCAACGTAAATTAGATAGAACGGTTGTTAAATCTTTATCTAAAGGTGCAATTGAACAAAAAGCTATCTTAGAAAGATTAAAACAAAATAAAGGCAAGTTATCTATGCAAGCAGCCTCACGTGTTATTAAAGAAAGCGCTAAAGAAAGAGATAAATCAATCTCTAGTGCTAAGAAAAAGTATAAAGACACAGTAGCTGAGGCTGTTAAACAACGTGATGTGACGGGTAATCTATCTAAGAAGCAAGCTGATAAAGTTATTAAAGATGCTAAGAAACAATATAATGAATCTAAAAAGAACGCTAAGAAACAACATAAAGACGTTGTAGATCAAGCACAGAAACAAAATAAAGGTGTTAAGAAAAATATCGATGCGCAAACAGGCCATGTGAAATCGAAATGGGAAGTAATGCGTGATACATCTATTGGTAAAGCTAAGGCTATTTCGAAAGGTACAGTCAAATGGTTTAAGGATATGCACAAAGGTGCAAAAACTTGGTGGGGCGCACTTGGT
This sequence comes from Staphylococcus lloydii, assembly GCF_015775975.1. Lineage (NCBI taxonomy): Bacteria > Bacillati > Bacillota > Bacilli > Caryophanales > Staphylococcaceae > Staphylococcus > Staphylococcus lloydii. The sequence continues at coordinate 1,971,618 of NZ_CP064056.1, read as the reverse complement.
AGAACAATAGCGGATAAATCAAGAGATAGTAAAAATAGTTCAGGTAAAAACTTTAAAGGCTTAGTCAATACAGCTAAGGGTAAGTTTAAAGATTTAGTTGGTGATGTTAAATCAAAATGGGGCAAAATCAAAAATCACATTACTGATAGGTCAAAAGATAGTAAGAATAGTTCCAACAACAATTTCAAAGGTTTAGTCAATACAGCCAAAGGTAAGTTCAAGGATTTACTCGGCGATGCTAAATCGAAATGGAATAGCATAAAAAATAATATCTCGGATAGATCTAAAGATAGTAAGAATCATTCCAATAAAAACTTCGGCGATATGGCGAATACGGCTAAAGGTAAATTTAAAGACATGTTAGGTAAAGCCAAAGATAACTTTAATAAAATCTTTAGAGACAGTGATGATAAAGGTAAGAAAACACATGGTAAGTGGAAAGAATGGTTAAATAAAACACTTAACTTTATCAAGAATATCAAAAAAGATTTTGGCAATGCTGCTTCCGACTTAGGTAAGACCGTAGCTAATAAAGCTGTAGATGGGTTAAATGGCATGATTGGCGGTATTAATAAAATTGCTAAAGCGATTACCGATAAAACATTAATTAAACCTATACCTCATTTATCAACTGGTACTTACGACGGCGCTAAAGTAGCAACAAATGCTGATGGTGGATTAAAACAATCTACATTAGCGGTTGTCAATGACCGCGGTAAAGGTAACGCGCCAGGTGGCGGGTATCAAGAAGTTATTGAACGTGCCGATGGTAGCATACATGCGCCAAAAGGTCGTAACGTTGTCGTTCCACTTGGTGTAGGAGACAAAGTTCATAATGCTACGGATACAAAACGTTATCAAGATATGGGTATGATACCAAGATTTGCTAGTGGGACGAAGAAAAAAGAAAATGATTATTTAAAACATCCCTTAAAGGCACTATTTAGCGATGGTAAAAAAGGTGCTGCCGTAGCTAAAAAGACAGCTAAGGATACATCAAAGAACGTCATTAAGAAAACTAAAGAAGTTGGTACCGACGCCCTAGAAAAAGCTGAAGATGCTGCTATGGGTATTTGGGGTGGCATTAAAGGTATCACTAAAGATGTTGGTGAATTCCTAGACCACCCAGGTAAACTTGTAGACAAAGTTATGGAGAAGATTGGCGTTAATTTTGGTAGTGGCGCAAACGCTACAGTTAAAATGGCACAAGGCGCTTATGGGAAATTAAAGAAAGCATTAGTAGAAAAAGTTAAAACTTGGTTTGAAGAATCGGGTGGCGATGGTGACGGTGGATATATTAAATATCTTGATAACATCACGACACCATATAGCCCGAACGGACCACCACCAGGATATGCGTTTAATTGGCCTCACCCAGGTATTGACTTACCTTATCATTATGAACCTGTATACTCTACGATTAATGGTACTGCCCATACGAAAGAAATGCCGGGTGGATTTGGACATTATATCCAAGTTCATGGTGGTGCTTTAGATGTTATTTATGGGCATTTAAGTAAATGGCTTGTTAAAGAAGGACAAAAGGTGCATCCAGGTACAAAGCTTGGTATCTCAGGTAATACAGGTGCAAGTACAGGTCCTCACTTACACTATGAAATGCATCAAAACGGTAAACCAATTAACCCTATTAAATGGTTGAAATCACATAATGGTAGTAAAGGCGGTAAAGGTGAAAGCTATGCTCGAAGTGTTATTAAACAAGCTCAAAATATATTAGGCGGAAAGTATAAAGGTAGTTATATACTTAATAATATGATGAAACTAGCTAAACGTGAATCAACTTATGATGCTAGTGCAGTAAATAACTGGGATAGTAACGCCAAAGCAGGGCACCCATCTAAAGGTCTATTCCAAATGATTGATACGACATTTAGAGCGAATGCTAAAAGTGGATATTCAAACTTTAGTAATCCTGTTCACCAAGCAATATCAGCTATGCGTTATATTCAGAGAACTTACGGCTGGGGCGGTTTCCCAAGAGCAGCTGCATACGCATATGAAAACGGAGGCATGGTCACGAAACATCAAGTGGCTGAAATCGGTGAAGGTAACAAACCTGAAATGGTTGTACCTTTAACGAAACGTAATAGAGCCATACAACTTATTGAGCAAGCTATGAGATATGTTGGTATGGATAAAGGTTCTACGAATGTGACAGTCAACAATGATAATTCAACTATGGAGAAATTGTTACAACAACTTGTAAGAGTAAATGATCATAATAATCGTTTAACTCAAACGTTAATAGAAATTGTAAAAGCACCTACACGAAACGGTAATCCTAAAGATGCTGAAAAAATACTTTCAAATCTGATGGGTGAACGTGCAGCGATGACAGCTTTTAATCAAGGAGGTTAAACAGTGTGGAAGATAAATGGGTCAAAATAATTAGAGATGATGAAACGATAAATGTTACTGAAGTAATCCCTAATTTCATAATTATGGAAGTGAGAGCAAGTTATCCTGTCTCTACTGTAGAAAATACTTCCACTAAAGGCGTTGATGGTGAGCTACCTGGTGTAGCCACTTTCGCGCCTTTTAATTTAGTTATCAAATGTGGTTTTGATGGCTTTGATTCCTACGATGTTAATTTAATGGAATGGCGCTTACGTGATATTTTCTTTTCACGTAAACCGTTTTATATCGTTACATCTGAAAATCCGGGCATTAAGTATCCTGTACAAAATCCAGATATTCAACCCGATTATAGCGATTATACGGCGACTAAATTTGAAATGACGTTTTCAGTTTATAAAGGGTACGCTGAATCAATAAATGATACTTCAGACCTTAACTTTCTCAATGACAATTGGCAATTTGAATCAGGCGTTATAACAGATGAAATTAAGTATAACTTTAATGAAAAACGATTTACAGTTTGGAATGGCTCCTCAGATAAAATAGACCCCTCGTTACGACATAGGTTGAAACTTATTATTCATGCGGATGCACCCAATGGATTAAGAATTAAAAATTATCATAATGATTCTGAATTTATTTATTATGAAAGTTTAAGCAAAGGCGATACTTTAGTCATAGATGGCGTTTATCCCATTAAGAACAATAAACGTGTTGGGATAAACACAAATAACGACTGGATAACTTTAGAACGAGGCAACAACAATATTGAAATTGATGGTAACGGCGTGTCGAATGTTTCTGCTCAGTTCGTCTTTCCGTTTATTTTTAGGTAGGTGACGTGCATGAATTATCCTTTAATTGTTATGAATAGAGCAAAGACCTATGCCGAAATCATTAATGATTTTGATTATGGGTCTTTTCGTTATGAATATGAAAGAAATAATGAACGCCAAATTACGTTTACAGCAGAAAAGACAACAGGTAGTGGCGATATATTCGACATGCTCGTTAATGAAGCTTACATTAAATGGTTGGGTCAAACTTATGTGATTAAATCAACTGCTATTACGCATGATAATGCCAAAATCAGTAATGAGGTTATAGCAAAACATATCTTTATGGATTTTCAAGACCATTACGTAGATCAAGATATAAGTAAACAAACGCTAAATGATGAAACGAGTAGTGATGATAACGCACCATTATATACGTTAGACGAATATTTAAAGTTTGGCTTTAAAAACAATAAGCAGAGCTTTGAGTATGAAATCGTTGGTGATTTTCCTACGCCTGTACCGATTGCAGAACTTGGCAATAAAAATGGTATGGAATATATCACTGAAGGTGTTGAACTATTTAATTATATTTATTATGCCGATAATAAAAAAATATACTTTTATAGCGAAGATGCATTTTATCAACGTATTGAAGAAATACTTGTATATCGTTATAACATTCAGGGTGTATCCGTCAATGTTAATACAACTGATATGAAAACGTATGTTAAAGGCTATGGTAAAAAGAAAACAGCCGAAGAAACAAAGAACTATCAACCGATGAAACCAAAAGATTTTAAATTATCTGGCTCATTTAATAAAGACGGTAATTGGTACTCAGAATCCAATGGCGCAAGTTACACCAAAACGTTCACATGCAAATGGGGTAACGAAACGCTCACATGGACGAATAAACAACTCTCTCGTGGTGGCATGGTTGATGTTTATTTAGATAATAAAAAAATAGGTAGCTATTCACAATATAGTAAGCGTTCAAAAACGAATCAGATTGTTATTAAAAAAGGCTTAGCTAAAGGCAGTCATACTTTTAAAGTTGTTTACAAAGGTGCGAAATCAGGTGTTGATTACAAGAAGAAAACACCTCGTTTTTATATCGGTACAGAAAAAACAACTGTATTAAACTTAACAGCTGAACTCAAAGGTGAAGATGTATACCACGTTGTTGATGAATACAAAGCAAAAAACTATGATTCGTTTCCAGATAAAATTGCCCCTACGGTGTTTGATGAAACAGCTAAAACAATTTCTCAGCTACGACCTAAATTGAAAGAATCTATTAATTCAGACCCGACAGTTGAAGTCACAACAGAATATTTGGGACGAGATCCAATGGATTATGAACGTATTACTTATAATACTGTGAATGACAATACACAGATAAGGTTTGTTCATCAACCACTTAATTTTAATACAGATTTAAAGGTCGCCAAAATAATCAAATATCATCCACACACTAACCTTTCAACCGAGGTAGAGTTTAGTAACTCGAAAAAAGATATTGTTAAAATACAAAATCAAATCAATCAAAGAATTAAACGCGTTAACAACACGATTGCTAATGGTAGTTGGACGACCGATAAAAACGTGCAATATGACTTTATGTCAAACGTCGTAGGGAGTGTGTTAGTTGATGAATAAAGAAGTACCCGCAATATTTATGCAGGACCCAAAAACAGGAGAAAATGTCTATGTTGTCTCACATGTAGATTATGTAGATGGTATGCCAGATGATTTTGAAGATTATGATTTGGACGGTTTACAAGATAACGTTTCTACAATTAATGACAATTTGGGTTCAGTACAAAGCCAGATAAATAATTTACAATCACAAATCAGTAGCATGGTTAAAGACACAGGTTGGCAAAATATCACTTTAAATAGTGGCATAACTTCATATAGCACAAGTTGGACACCGCAGTATCGTTTTATAACGATAAACGGTGTTTCTTTTTTATCGCTCAAAGGTGCAGTCAAAGGATTAACAGGTGCTGCAACGATAGGGACATTGCCAAGTAATGTTGTAAATAAAATAACTGATATTCGTCCTTTTATTCAATCCATGTCTAATACAAATGGCACTCCTAATTTCAATAGATGGAGTGTTCAGCCAAACGGCAATATAAATTTAGAATATTCAACGACGACGATAACAAATACACAATGGATATCGTTCGATATTACTATCATGCTTTAAGGGGGCAAATAAATGGAACAATTAAACCTACAAAAGAGTTTAACACTCACACTAGGTCAAGAATTTAGACAACAATTGCATACAAATTTTGTACGTACCGAAGATTTTGTGAATGAATTAAAGCAATACCAAGACTATCACGAGAAAGATGAAGTTAACGCGCATAATTCAGAACAAATTAACCACATTATTAATGGTAATGTGAAAAATGCACTTGTTGATTTAGACAAGCGCGTAAGTAATTTAGTATTATCTAAAGGTAAAAATAGCTTACAAGAAGTTAAAGATGCGCGTGTGGATAATAAAGGCGAAAGCCACAATACATTATATGACCGTTTACGTTCGGACGCAACAGAATATACATTAGATAAAGACACTGTCATGCAATCGGTTGAAGACGCAAAAAATAAAGTATTAGCGCAAGAATTTATGTTTGATATTCCCAACCAAGGTTGGCAATACTTAACGAATTTATCGCCATTTACAAATAGTGTGATGCAATCATTTCACTTAGATAATCGCACAGGTATTTTCTATCAAACGCAAGTCTATGGTAGTAACTACAAATTAACGAAGATGAAAACCAATGGACAACTCTTATCTCAAATGGAAGTTGTGGGTGGTGGACATGGGACGCATCTTGGTTACCGTTGGATTAATGATAAGTTATGGTTGTACTCATTTATACTTGATAATGACGGTAATAATAAACTTGTACGTTTCTCTTATAAACCCAATGTTAGTATCAAATATGGCGATTACGATATGGAAGAAGTATTTACGGGTCATAGTGAATTACCGTACATCACGCCTGTGATTAACGAACATGAAGGTTTAATTTTATTCCGTATCGAGTATCCATCTAGTGAATGGACAACAAGAGATGCGCGTAACTATATTGAAGTGAGACGTTTGGAAGATATAGATAATCGTGTTGATAAAGTATTGTACCGTATGGATATTCCAATGCGATTAACTGACGGAACAATTGGTCAACCAATGCAAGGGATTACGTTTGATGATAATAAACTGTATTGGTATTCAGGTGATAGTAATCCAGCAATACCGAATTTCATTACTGTGTTTGACTATACAACAGGGAAACAACTTTACCAAAAAGCATGTGATATTGGTAAGATTGGCAATGAGTTTCCAGGTAATTTTGCAGAAGCTGAAGGTTTACAAATTTATTATGACATTGAAACAGGTAAGAAAGCTTTACTTGCAGGCGTGACCGTAGGCGCACCAAACTATAGAGCACATCAGATACATGGTATATTCATGCGTGATGTATATGATAAATTAACGGCTCAAGCTACGCCTGTATTAATGACTGAAACAGGTGGTCGAACTAAAACTTATCCACTTTCTGAATACACAAAACTATCCGATGTAACTGAACCTGGTGTTTATTACATGACAACAGCTGACACAATGAAATTAACTGACTTCCCTTTACCACCCGAAATGCGAGATGCAGGTTGGTTTTTAGAAGTTTCAGCAGCTAACGTTGCAGGAGATACGAAACAAAAACTGACACGTAATAGTTATACACGTGACTTAATGATTTTTGAGCGTATGGTATCAATTTATAAATTAAATGGAGATACGGCAAATACGACAGGTTGGAACCACTTAAAATCAAGTAGTGTGTACGGTGTAGCTGAAGGGGCACCAAGTTTTATCACAAATATGAATCAACTCGGTATTGTAACAAACAAGCGTTGGTACATTGATACAACACGCTCTAGCCAATTAAAAGACTTCCCTAATCCAGGCGTTGCAGGTTGGACGTGTGATGTAGAAAGTGTAACAGCGAATGCATTTAAATTAGTTTTAACACGTGTAACATCTGGTGCTGCTATACAACGTTATGAAGCTTACTTCAATACCAACAAAAATGAACGTACATCACCTTGGACTTTATTCCAAGGCACTAACGTATAGGAGGTCATGCTAAATGAGTATGGATAAAATAGCCAATTTACAACTCGAAACGACGGCACAGTATCAAAGTTTAAGTAATCTCAACGTTCAATTTTGGAATCAAGATAGAGAAACTGCAATACTACAATTTCAAATTACGCGTAATAACTATCCTTTAGCTTTAAGTGAAGAAAACGTCAAAGTTTTCATTGCACTGGAATCAGGGGATAGTTTTTTAGTGGACGATAAACTTGAATTTGTAGATCAGTTAAATGGTGTTGTGAGTTACACAATACCTACAGATTTCATGAAAGTAGTCACAGAAGTTACGGGGCAGGTATATGTAACGACACTTGATGGAGAACAAACAATTGTGCAAAGACAATTCACATTTAATGTAGCAAATGACCTAATTGCAGACTTACCTGCCGAAGATAAAATTAGAGAAATTAAATACTTCTCTGATATGCGTGCAGAAGTAGCCCAAATGATGACGAAGTTAAATAGTGACTTCGAGAATATGAATGATTACGTTACGCAGGTAAGCGATACTACGCGAGAAGGTATCGCAGCACTTACAAAACTCATCGATGATAAAGAGAAAGCATACAATGACAATCACGAAGCTAAAATGAAAGAACTCAATGATAAAGGTACAGAATACAGTACAAAGTTTGATGAAGATAAGCAATATATGGACGAAAAATTCACTGCGTTTCAATCATCTGTCAATGGTAGTGGATTGGTAACGACTGGTGCGAGTAAAGATTGGCAGAAATATAAGTTAACGAATGATGATGGTATAAGAACCTATCTAACTAAAGGTAGCGTTAAAGATATTAAAGCACTTAATGTAGGTTTCTATGAAACAGTTGTAGCTGGAACTACAGATGCTTCAGAATTTCCTAAAATATCTTATGGTAGCTTTGTTGAATTGGATGTTATGAAGTCTGACGCTGGGCGTATGCAAGTTAAGTTAGTAATAAGTGGTACAGGGAGAACATTTAATCGTTATATCCACACTGATGCATCCAATGATACAGGTTGGTTAGAAATGCCACAATTCGCAGATATATCAACAATGGAAACAACTCAAGGCTCACAAGCTAAAGCAACAACAGCTGAAAATAACGCGAAACAATATACTGATACTAAAATGTTAAACGATAAAACACTTATTTATAACGGTTCTGCAAATGGTGTGGGGACAGATTTAAATTTAAGTGAAACATTAGATAACTTTGTGTTTTTATTTATCTATGGTTCAGCTAATGGTGTTTATTTCACTGCTACAGGTAATCCAATGGACAACTATAATATCACTGTTTCGTGTACAAATGTAATTGACAGTGACGGTAATGGTGGTGGACACTATGAAGCTTTACTATCTAAAACATCTCGTACTAAATTGAAAATTACTAATGATGTTTATTTTGATTTTGGTTCAGGTGTTGGTTCAGGAGCAAACGCAAATAAAATCACTATTAATAAAATTATAGGGGTGCGTAAATATGCGAGTATTAATTAATGAGAATAATGAAATTGTAGGTTATGCGACTGTAGGTGGTTTAGAAGGTGATTTTGAAGTGCATGATAGTATTGTTCCTCAAGATTTTACACAAACGTTCAAACCCAAATACTACTTATATCAAGATGAAAAAATCATCATCAATCCAAATTACCAACTTGATACATTTGAACAACCAACGACACCTACACAGCCTGTAATGTCAGATAGCACACTAAAAAACATGGTTGCAACGCTTCAAAAACAAAGTGCTCAAAGTAATATACGTTCTCTTAAATTAGAACGTGAGAACGAAGCGCTAAAATCACGAATCGCGCAATTAGAATCTAAGGTTGAGGTGACAGACAATGACAAAAATGAATGATTTAATTTCTCCTACATTTAGCGAAATAAAACAGATGTACATTTGGGGCTGTCTAACGAACGATGATATTAAGTGGTATGTTGAAATGGAAGCCTTAGACAAAGAAGATTATGCGTTAATTACTAATGAAAAATATCCAGAACCACAGGCTTAGGCTTGTGGTTTTACTATATAGAAAGTGGGTGAATCAATGCTAGAAGATAAAAAAGGATTAAGTCTTTTCCAAATGATCGTTGTTGTGTACTGTATGGGATTTGGTATGTATTCGTTATGGCGTGGTGCTTATTGGGTGTTTTTTGCTGATAAAGCATCTACAGAATCACCATTATATATGTCAATGCATCAAATAATTAGTTTGTTCTGGTGGGGGATGCCGTTCTTAATTGCGGGTGTATTATTAATGATTGCTGGGCTAATGGTACCTTATTATAAAACCAATAACTACTTTCTATACTTGTTTACCATAGGTCACATCATATCTATGGTATTTTATTATATCTTCACACTCGCAGGGTTCCATAATGCCATCAATATTTTGACACCTGGACAAAATTTAACATGGGCTGTCATATCAGGTGTGATGGCATTTATTGGAGGTGTTTCACTGTGGAATCAAAAGACAACGAAAAAGTAAGTTACTACTTACCACGGCATGAGTTTTTAGAGAAACGCCTTGAAATGTTTAAGTATATTGATGATGGAGATAAGCGTGTGGAAGGTCAACTAGAACAGGTTAATTTGAGCTTACACACATTCATAGAAAGTCAAAAACCTATGCAAGAAACAATGAATGGTTTACTCGAAGAAACAAAAACTATGAATAAAAATATTACAAAACAAGTAAGACGTACAGAGAAATTAGAAGATGAACAAGAGCGGATTAAGGTATCAATTACCACGATGCAAAAAGAACAAACACAAAAAGTTTCGGAGAGAAATAAATTGATTCTAGGTATCTTAGGAACACTTGCTGGTGCTGGTGGATTAGTACCTGTATTGGCACAAATATTTTTTAACTAAGTCGACTTCGGTCGGCTTTTTATTATGGAGGTCAAGATATGAAAAAATTTTTAGGTTTAAATTTAAAAGTAAGATTTAATAACCCAACAGCGATAGGCCAATGGCTTGTCGCTATATTTTTACCTGTACTTATTTATTTAGGCGTAGATTGGCAAACACTCACAACATGGCAAGCTGTAGGTACTGCGTTATTGCAAATCGTGTCGAATCCAATAGCTGTTGTGTTGATTATTTTAAATTTATATAACGCAACAATTGATGGCACAAGCACAGGATTATCAGATAGTAAACAAGCACAGAACTATTCAAAACCCAATAAACAATAGGAGTGAAGTTAAATGACTGAAACATGGAATGGTGTAAAAGTTAAAACACAATTATTGACGAAAGGTACACGTCGTTATGGTGAGAAATTAAGAAAAGGTCATCCAGAATTTTTAGTTGCTCACGATACAGGTAATCCGAATACAACAGTACAACAAAATGTTGATTATTACGAGAACACCTACAACATTGATTGGGACCATGTCGCAAGTGCCCATATCTTTGTAGATGATAAAGAAGCGATTGTGTGTATTCCTACCACAGAGAAAGCTTGGCATGTGCTATACAATGCCACTACTGATAATGAGTGGTATGGTGTCGATGCAAATGACGGTGCCGTAGGTGTAGAGATTAGTTACTTTAATGATAAGAAGCGAAGTCAGAAGTCACTAGATAACGGTGCAAGAGTATTAGCTTATCTTGCTGAATACTGGAAGATTGATTACAAAACACGTATGCCAGGCCATCAAGATATTCAAGATGACAAACAAGACCCAGGTAATTTGTTAGAAGCTGCAGGATATAGTCGTTCAACTGCCAACTTAGATAAGATTGTCGCTAAATATTATAAAAAAGACACTAAGCAAATACCACAGTTACAAGTTGAATGGAAATGGGCAGGTACATTTGTACCAAATACACCTATCAAAGTGAGAACTGCGCCATCAATGAAAGGAAGTATTGTAAGCAATGATGTTATGAAATATACAGGCGTAAAAGTTATTAAGTTTAATTCCATTGTTAAAGAAGATGGCTATTGGTGGATTTCGTACACAAGTAAAGGTAAGAAATACTATTCAGCTATATGTAAGATTACAGACAAAAAAGAACGCGTAAAACATGAGAAATATTGGGGCAAACTTAAATGGAAAAAGGAGGATAAATAATATGACAACAGCAGTAATGACGCAAACACAATTTGTAAATTGGTTAAAGAACTCGATAGGTAAAAAATATGATTTTGATGGTTGGTATGGCAATCAGTGCTACGACTATGCGAATACAGGTTTTAACGCATTATTTCCTGGTTATCATTTAAGTGGTATTAACGCATGGGCTATTGCATCAGATAATAGTGCATTGTTAGCTTCACGTGCAAAAGTATATAAAAATACACCATCATTTTTAGCTAAACCAGGTGATATGGTTTTATTCCCAAGTACGTTTGGCAATGGTTCAGGACACGTTGCATGGGTGTTATCTGCCACACTAAACGCAATCACTGCAGTAGAACAGAATTGGGAAAATGGAGGCTGGACATACGGACCAGAAAAAGGTGGTAGTGGTTGGGAACCTGCCACAAAACGTACACATGCATATGATCCTAACATGATTTTTATCCGTCCTAACTTTGCGGGTAATAAAGTAACTGCCGTAGCTAAGAAAGCAACTGCTAAAGTAAAAGCAGCGCAAACAACTTGGAACTGGAAAGGTCGTTTCTATCCAAACACATTAGTTAGAGTTAGACGTGCAGCAGGATTACATGGAAGTGTCGTTGATAAAGGTTCATGGTTGAATGGCAAAAGTGATTGGGTAGATATTACACAAATTAAAAAAGTCGACGGATACTGGTGGGGCCGCTTTAAATATCCTCGTGCTGGTAGCAGTGATAAATATTTTTGGTGCGCATTAGCTAAAATTACAGATAGCAAAGCACGTATCAAATATGAAAAAGCAATGTATGGTACTGTGAAATGGAAATAAATATGTTAAACTAACCGTACACAATTTATGTGTAAAAAATTTACGGTAGTGCGTAAATGGAGTAGTCTCCTAGGGCTACTCTTTTTTTATAATAATATATATTAATTAAACGCAATTGTTTAAAAAAACTAAGTATGTTATAGTTTATTAATCCTAAGTACAAGTTAGGATTATTTATATTTATATCAAAGAGCAGGCTTCCTCCAGACGCTTGCTCTTTTTATTTTTTTGCCCAATATATTGTGATATATTATCTACAGAGGTATAGGGTCTCTTAATTATTCTCATTTTGATTAACATGAATTCCCCTAAACAGGCTCCCCATAGCCTGTTTCTTTTTGTGTTAAAAATGTTATTGTGTTAGATTGACAATAGAGTTTTGCCAACTCTAACCTTTCATTTTCAAACGTGTTATACGATTTGCAGACAGGATTTCCGACCTGTCTGTTTTTTGTTTTAAATACAACCTCTAGGGTATAATATTTAAACATGCACTAGTTATCCAACTATTGCTTTTATAATGAATCAAATCTCCGTCATCCAAGCATGTCACTGGATGAAACTTTGGTTTAAAGGGCAGGCACTTAGGTGCTTGTCCTGTTTTTTATTTATTTTATGTGTGATAAAATTAAAATACATGCACAAATTCTCTTAACATAAAATAGTGTGATATTACACTCACATCCTAGCCACCTAAGCATGTCACTGGGTGGTTGTTTTTTATGATTAATTTTAATCTTATAGGGTAATATAATACTTCCTTACTACTGTCTCCAAATAAATATAAAGGAGATTTAATATGATAAATATTATTTCAGCAATTGGTTCCATGGGAACATTTATAATGGCAATATTCTATTTTGTATCAGTATCAGTTCAACTTTATCAAATGAAAATTAGTTTTCTACCTGCATTAGGATTTAATCAAATTCTTTTAGAAAAAGATGGAAACAAAAACCTAAATTTAAAAAATACAATTATGAATTCTAATGAACATGAAGATCATTTAAAGTTATATAATCTTGGTGGTGGAGCAGCAAAAAAAATCACTATTGAAGTTTTGTTAGGAGAAAATGAAGTTATACAGACTAAATATGTTAGCATATTGCCTAGTAAAGAGGGGTATATGTTACCTCTTAATAAAAAAGTTTTTGATGAACTAGATAAAACTATCAAGAACAACGGTTATGAGTCAGATATGAATATAAAGCTGACATATTATCATAATGTGAGTAGAAAACAGCATGAGGTATTACTAAAAGGTCATATTGATGATTTTAACAATTATGATAACAAAAAGGTTTATGAGCTACAGTTTATTCAAGTAAATTAGCAAATGTTTATTTACAAAAGCCTAGAAATAAATTACAGTTAAGTTTACACACCTTAGGGTGTGTTGGGACGATGGGAAAACGTTTCACACCCTTTGGTGTGTGATGACGTTAACTCCCGTTATAGTCTCAAAAGCCCCTTTTATTAGGGGGTCTTTTTTTATGTTCGCTTTTATGTTCTGTCTATCTCTTTTTAAATAAGTTGTGTATTATATATCTATAGCAAAGATAAGGAATATTTAAAATGGAAGATAATAAAAATTTGGCGAAAATTTATGTGGTAAAAGCTGCATATTTTTTTCTAGCAGCTTTTGTAAATATATTAACAATCATAACTACTAAACATTTTGATGTTACCATGCTAGGCGTATTACTTTATTTTATGCCTATTGCCATAGAAAACTATATGAAGAACGTCTATAATAAAGCCACAGTTGTGCTAAGAAGAATAGGGTATATACTTCCTAGCGTATTCATGTTTTTTAATATATTAATATTTATTTTATGTTCTTATATACCTGCATATAAGTTTATCATTAGTACAAATTGGTATATTGGTGCTATTATAATAGTATCTATATTATTAATTTTTATAAGTATATTAGATATTTTTCTTTATGGATTTAATGATGAGGAAATTGAAGCAAGTAATAACGCTATAGAATATTTAAAAAAAAATAGAGAACAAAGTAGAGAATTAAAAATCAAGCAAGAGAATGAATTGAAAGAAGAAGAGCGTCAATTTATAGTTGAGCGTTCTAGAAGAAAGGGATGATAGTTATGATTATAACAAGTATAAGTATTTTTGTTGTAAGTGCTATCTTATTATTTTATTTATCAGCGGTAACCTTTACTGCTATAAGGTCTTATGATTATAATGTTAAATTTAGTTTACCAACTTTATTTGCAATTCCGTTAATTTTAGTTTTAACACATATAAAAATTTATAATACTCACAAACTTTCTGACAGAAAGAAAGCTTTTAAAATGTTTATGTTTATATTTAAAAAATATCCAGTAGCAGTCGCAATGTTCTTAACTATTATTGCTACAAACATAGCTGAACAAAATGTTCAATTATCGAATGGTGCAAACTATAGAAAAACGAATAGTCCACAACAGAAGAAACGTAAGAAATCCATTGATAAAGTCATAAAAAATAATACCTATGGGGAAATGCTTTGGGGCGTGTAGAAACCATATCTTAAATGATACGGTATTTTTATGTTACAATATACTAAGGAGCTGTAGTAGGTTCTCACTTATTAAATGCCTCACCATCGGGTGGGATTTTGTTTATATTATAAATTTTGTGGTATAATACATTAAGCGTCATAGAACGCTTGCCAAAACTCTTTGAACAATCTCTTAGCAAGCTCACCTTCGGGTGGGCTATTTTTTTATATAAATTTATATCTTTTAGAAATAACTACATGGCATGTTTTATTCCTTTTTTGACAAGGTACCAATTCACAGGATAACTTGTTATAAAACCTATAAGCATAGCTATTTGCATTAAAAACCAATATTCTAATTTATTTGGTTGTAGAAGTGCATTATTAATTGCAAAACGCATTATTATCATAAAGCCAAACATACCAATTTCAAATGCTATAAGTGAGAAGGTGTCTGCTTTTACAGCATCCTTCAAATCTGCTAATGGATGATCATGTTTGATTTCCATATGGAAATATTGAAATAATAAACCGAATATATAAGCTAAAATAAACTCTATTATTAGTGTAGTAGCTAATTCGTTGTTAAAGAAAGTTATTCCAAATAAGAAAATAACCGGAGCACCAATTAGGTTACCTAAAGAACATCCTGCGCTACAATGAGTAGTAGAAATAATTACGCTTTGCCAAAATGGTTTATTGTGATTTGTTAGTCTATCTATTTTTGTTCTGCCTAAAGTGTAATAACCAATAATACCTAGAATGGGGAAATAGAGTCCTGTAAGAGGCCAAACAATATTCATGATAAACATTTTTTGAGGTCTTTTAAATATATCTATCAATATTAAGATAAATTGTAGAATAGATAATATAATAAAAATTAATGATATTATTAACATTGTAAATTTCCTTTCACTATAGTTTTAGAAAAATTTCTCCTAGATTGATAATAGCATAAAATTTAAATCGATATGCAAACACCCACCTAAATGAATAGATGGGAGTTTTACGTGTCAAATATGTGTCAATTTAGTTATATTTAGTTCTGTTTATTCCGAAAGTAAATTAGTCAAAATGCTTTAGTTACGCCTTTTTCTACTATATACGAAAGTTCCATTATTCCCGCCGTCTCCATTACATAGCTCTCAACCATTACGGTTGAGAGTTTTTTAATTTTTGAGTGCACAGATAACCACAGAAATTGCACAGCAAAAAAAGTATCCTTATTTTGGGGAGAGGACAAATTTTTGGTAGGAAATGACAACAAATGCGACCGTCTCAGAAAGTAATTTTAAAATAAACGATAATTTTGATGCCTTTGTTGATATTAAGATGAATCTAAAAAATATTATTATGAAGAAGATATTAACAATGGCTCAGCACTTTTATCTTTAGAAATAAAGATTGGTGACGTTGATTTCAAATATCCTTTTAAGTTTAAAGTGGACATAGAATCATTGTTTGAATGGGAAAATTTTAACGGTACTGATATAGGTAAATTTTTAGAAATTAATGGAGCTGCTATTCTGTATTCATAAAGTCGCGCACATATAAGTCTTATTAATAATACCAGTAAATATCCTTCATTTGATTTATCTTTTTATAATTTTACAAACAATATCGATAAGTAGTTTCATTACAAGCAAAAAGAGTTTTTACAGTTTATGATATAAGTGCTTTTAGATTATTGAAGGTTAGTTCTTTTCCCAGCAACTCTTCGGAGTGGTTATTTTTATACGTATTTATGTTAGAATATTCTGTGAATTAAAAAGGGAGTGTATTTAACTTGGAATATACATTAGTAGAATATCATTCACGTTATTGGGAACAAATTAATGAATTGAATAAACAAGAAGGATGGCAAAATCTTGTTGAAAATAAAAATATGTATAGAAAATCTTTAGAAAACTCTATAACAATTGTTGCAGTCGATAAAAGCAGTAATGTTATAGGTTTTATTAGAGGTATAACAGACGGTTACACGACTTTGTTTATCTGTGAGTTGCTTATAATAGAACAGAAAAGAGGTAGGGGTATAGGTAACGAGTTGATAAATCACTTACATAAAATGTATCCAGATACAAGAATTGACTTATTAGCAACAACCCATTCATCAAAATTTTACGAAAAACAAGGGTTTAGAATTTTTCATGGATATAGAAAAAATTTTAATAACTAAATTTCTAAATAGTTGGTATATAAAAATAGTGTTAAAATAAACTATTGCTGATTAAAGGTAGCTCTCTCATAAGGTAATCTATACGTTCATAGTGCACAAATTTATGTTGTTTTTTGCAATTTTAACATTTTACACTAAGTCGTTAATACAATGTAAACGTTGATATGATAACAGGTAAAGCGATTTTCAAATGTATATAATCGCTTTAATGAAATCCCACCGCCTTCATTACACATATCTCTCAACCATTACGGTTGAGAGCTTTTTGTTTTTTGTTGCTATAGATTTGCCACAGTATATGAAATAACCACCGGTTAAGGTCATAAGTATTGTAAGAAAGCTTGATGTACAGTGTAATTTAAAGCAATCAAAGTAGAAGACACCAAAAATGAAAATCGAAGAATGAGTTTGGTAAATTAAGATAAATACATACTCTATCCTATGTCATTCCGTTTCGCCTGATTCATCCTGTCATTGATTTATAAAGATAACTATAGTTTGAATAGAATGTATTAGTGTATAATGTAATTATTTAATGAAGGGGGTAGTGTTAAAGTGGATATTCAACTGGTAAACACATATAATAAAAATTATTTAGATTCAATTTATGAAACCTATCAATCTGTTGGATGGTTAAACCATAGCAAAGATAATATTGAACATATTCTGAAAAATAGTACTTATATCACATTTATAATTTTTAATAATGAAGTTATTGCTTTAGGTAGAGCGCTATCTGATGGATATTTTAATGCTGCTATATATGATGTGATTGTTAACCCTTTATATCAAAAGTGCGAAATAGGTAGTAGAATAGTAAACGATTTATTAAAACAAATAGGAGATGTTTCCTGTGTACATTTAATATCAACTACAGGGAATATGAATTTTTACAATAATCAAGGGTTTAAAAAATTAAAAACTGGTATGGCTATTTATAAAAGCGAAAAATTGCAAATAGAATATACTGAATAAGAAATAGATTTAAGAAGAATTTGTTGACACAAGTTGATGTTGCTTTTTGTAATTTCAATATTTTACTCCCAATGACTAATGCAATGAAGACATGATATAAAAAGTATTATAAACTCTAACTTTTTTCACGATGTAACTCTCAACCATTGTGTTTGAGAGATTTTTTGTTTCTATAGAATTGTCCTAAGAATATAAATTAAATAACTCATCTTAATTGACGGTTTTTTTGGTGTGTTAAAATTTATTTAGATAAATAAGTGATATGCTAAAAGACAATAAAGAAATCAAAATAAAAAACAAAGGGAGATGTATAGTGTGAAGAGTTGTGTATTTTGTAATCTAGATTTAGATTCTCATCAGAATATTATTTTAAGTAATGATGAATGTCTTTTTTTACAATTAAATGAATCAAATAAGGAGGGGGGATTACTTGAAGGGGCAGGGGTAATTGTTCCTAAGAAACATAGAGAAACTGTTTTTGACTTGACAGAAAGTGAGTGGAATCAAACATATAGCCTACTTCAAGAGGTGAAAAAATACTTAGATCAAGAATATAATCCACAAGGATATAATCTTGGTTGGAATTGTGGTGCAGTGGGTGGTCAACATATTTCACATGCTCATTTTCATGTTATTCCAAGATTTAAAGATGAACCTTTTGCAGGTAAGGGGATTAGATATATTTTTAAAAGTAAAAAAAACGTTAGAAAATAGAAAACGGGATAATTCATAATAATTTTTGACATTATTTTTCTACAATTCAATCGATATTTAAAATTACTTTCTCATCATTCTATATTCCTCCAATTATTTTCCTATCATTTCAAAAGTTAGCCATTTTTCTGTATCATTTACAAGTCAAGTTCCATCATATAACTATTATTCGTTCTCATGGGCCTCCTCTAGAATAAGGATGGGAATACAAGATAAAACATTAGAAAATGGACACAATGAAATCAGTCATTAACAATTTTTTTGCACTCACCAAAAATAGATACTTTATACTGGGGGAAATATATTTCCTTTGCCTCTTAGCTTCACTTAATATTTTTTATTGTCCGATCATAATAGAGCGTTTTTATAACAATTTTGTCACATTAAGTGTTTAATCTGTTATGTAAATCGAAGGATGATAAACAACTATGAATGATATGATTGGATTATCAATTAGGAGGTTTTAATAATGAAAATTTTGTATAGTATCATTGGAATCATTATATTGATTTTCTTAGCTTTATTAGGATGGAAATTCTATGCTGAATCACATACGGAAAGCGCTACAGTTAGAGATTTAGCTAAATTTAATCCTTTAATTTCTAGCGAAAAATACTATGTAAAAACTGAAGAACCAAAAAAAGTAAAGAAATTAGAAGATAATTTTTATAACTACACATATAAAAGTAAAGCATATAATAAAGAAGGCAAATCAAAAATTATAAAATATACTGCTACCAAGAAATTAAAAAAAGACCATTATCTAGCATTAGAATATAAAGTTGGAGAAGTTAGAAATTACAAAGAAGTTTCCTCATCAAAAATACCTAAAAAAGCACTCCATAAATTAAAATAATTAGTACGCTGAGAAGCATAATACATTACGGAGCAATTAGTAATAGAAAGCCACTCTAAATAAATAGAGTGGCTTTCCTAATATACTTTTGGCCCTCTTCACTGGGGTTTACAAGAATTAGTGCAGTAAATAATAATACAATTTAAGTGGTGGTATGACAGTAGATATATCGTTATTAATGTATATAATTTGATGAACTCTCCTTGTCTACTTATATATTTAAACCTTCAACAATTGTGGTTGGAGGTTTTTATAGTTTACAAATATAAAGGTTACTTTTTGGTTTTATTGATCAAAGAGGATTTTGCATTTTTAATATGATGAATAGTAAAGGGAAGTAAGACACGAGAGATTATTACTTTGCTTTAAATGATGCCAGAATTATATAAAGATAGCAAAGTAAAAGTAAAGTTTAACAAAAAGAACTTAATTAATAGTGACGGGTATTTTAATATTTTATAAGTGTAATTCATTATACTAACATTAATGTATTTTTAAGAAGAAATTAGTGACATTTTATGCGGTGTTAAATAAATTGCGAATTTTAGTACATGAGACTGACTGCTAGCATACTTTTTTGATGATTGGTATTAATTTAACTCTCAAAAATTCACTAAATTTATTAGTAAGGAGAAACTCGATTTGTTAAATTGTAAAACTTCAATAACCAAAATGATTTTATAATTACTGAATCACAACAATAATTTGAACTTTTTATATTACCCATACATTTTATATAGTATAATAAGATTAAGATAACGTAGTACAATTTTATAAAAATTTAATCAACAAATTAAAGTTAGATATTGCAAAGGGGTTTAAGTTATTGAAAATATATGTACAAGAAAATCAATTTTTTATTGAAAACCTACAAGTGCCAGAAATTACATTAAGCAATAACGAAAGTAAAAAAATATTCTCACTTGAACAAAATCGGTTTGTCATTAAATTTGAAGATTTACAGGGAGTTTTAACTGAAAAAAATGCACCATTAACTTTTACAACTAATACAAACGAGGACTTAATCGTTCCTGACGACACACATAGTTTTGAGAAGACTTTTATTAAAAAAGGAAAAATAACATATTTTATATATTTAACTAAAGATAATAAATTATGCGTCATATTAGATAAACGACCGAGCTTGTTAAACTTTCATAATAAGAATGCTGTATATAATAAAGCTACTGTAAAAGATAATAAATTAATTCTAAATTTTAAGTTTACTTGTAGTATTTATCAACCAACTACAATTGTTGGAAAAATAAAAGTCAGAAATAAAAATGCTGAAATTACTACAAATGGTGAGATAGTAGAAATACATAAAAATAATAATGATTATAGTGTTACAGCAAATTTAATTTTTGATATTCAAGAGTTAGAAACGTTATTTATGGAACAAGTACCATTCTACACGTATAACTCAGATGTATATGATATTAGTTTTAATTATCGAATTGCTGAAATGCAGATTTCTAAATATTACGTAAGGTTAAAGTTTCCTTTAGAAAACAAGTACAATGTAGATGATGAACAATGGCTAGCTTTAGATGATCATTTTATGTTGCATTGCAGACCCTATCCAACGTTATATGGCAACCTTTCGATGCGTCTTACTCCAATTCCTAAAGAAACATATAATGACTATATTACTAATGAACTGGTCAAGCTAAATAATAATGGTAAGCTAAATATCGTGTGTCTAGAATATCCTGAAAAAGCGCAAGAAAATGGTTTGATTTATTTTAAATGGTTGGTAAAAAATTTAGCAAAGGATTTTAACATTTATTATATGGTTAGTCCTGATAGTAAAGATTTAGATAATTTAACAGGGTACGAAAATCATGTTATTTTTTACAAATCAAGAGAAAACTTAGCACTTGTAAATGAAGTGAATGTTATTTGTCATTCACATTCTGCAGAATACTTATTACCTATACTTACAAACAAAACGGAACGATATATCAAGCAAAAAAATAGAGTGTTTTTACAACATGGTATTATTGGTTCTAAAGACGTAAGTGGGGTATATGGTAGAAAGCCGAATGATTCGATAACAGATTTATTTGTCGTTTCTTCAGAGAGAGAAAAGGAAGTAATTTATCAAAATTATGGTTTTGATAAAAATGAAATTATTATCACAGGATTACCAAGATTTGATGATGTTATAAAAGAGCGGAGAAATATTGTTAAGAAAATAAAAAATCGACATAAAATTTTAATTATGCCCACTTGGCGAAAGGGTTTGAATACGTACACGGATGAAAAATTTATGGAAACAGCGTATTATAAAGAATTTCAGCAGTTAATTAATAATGATGAAATCAAAACTTTAGTAAAAGAAAAAGGTTATCAAATAGCTTTATATTTACATAGGAATTTCCAAGGATTTAAACATCTTTTCACTTCAGAAAATGTTGAAGTTTTGTCGGACCAAGAACATACCGTTAAAGATTTATTGGCTGAATATCAAGTTTTGGTTACTGACTATTCAAGTGTAGGTTTAGACTTTGCATTGATGCATAAGAAAGTTATTTATTATAGACCTGAGAATATTTTAGGAGAAGATTTTATTTCAGAGTCCACGGACTTATTACCAGGAAATGTAGTAAATAATCAACAACAATTAATTTATCATTTTAAAAACACGGCAATGATTAAAAAGTATAAAAATAATCTAGATAAGTTATATAAATATGCAGATAGAAAAGCGTGTGCCAGAATAGCTGAAAATATGATTAGTCATTTTAAATTATTTGATCAGTAATGAGTTATATCACCACTATTTGGTTAAGTGAGATTTACAATAATAAACAAAAGTATTATATTAAATGTAGGAAGCTATTTATGACGCTAAATACTTCCTTAACTAAATTGCATTTTGTATAGTTTTGAGCGTGCTATACCTCTTTTTTTAAATTTCACAATTTAATTAACATACAGTTTTCTTTACCTCATTATTATATAACGCTCATAATGGACTCTACTTTAGTAGAGTCTTTTTTTATGTCTTCATTATTTGTTTATTAATAAAATAAATATATGAAATCCAGATGAATGATGCTAGGATTCTTTTATATTGATATTCGACCAGTTAAAAAAAACTACCTCATATAAGGTAGTGTGGAATATAAGTTAAAGTTAGCTTAAGTAACTACAAATTAGAGATGGATGTGACCTTTAGCGTAATGGTATTTTTTATCTTTAGGTGTAACAAAAGCTCTTAAGACAGTTAAAATACCAACCTTACCAATTAACATGACGAAAATAATAATTAGTTCTGTTACGCCATGATATTTATCTGTGTAATCCATCGTTAAACCAACGGTACCAAAGGCCGAAACAACTTCAAACAGTATTTTTATGAGTTGAACATTGGGGTTTAGCACAGTTATCACAAACGTAACTAAAAAAACGAAACTTAAAGACACAATAAACGTTACAGTAGCTAGTTTTACAAGTTTATGAGGTATTTCTCTATTAAATAGCTCAACGTAATCATGTTTTTTAATGGTACTAATTACGAACATCACAAGAATTGCAAAAGTTGTAACTTTAATACCACCTGCCGCACTTAATGGGGCTCCACCAATAAACATGAGCATCATTAATAATAACGCCGTTGGATTATTAATGTGGCCAATATCGACACTATTAAAGCCTGCGGTTCTTGTCGTTATTGATTGGAAAAATGAAGTGCCAATTTTTTCAATAATATTCATATGTTGCATCGTATTATTTGTTTCTAAAATAAAGAATGTTATGGCACCGAATAAAATTAAAAAGACCGTTGTAGATAAAACTATTTTTGAATGCAAAGTAAGTTTTTTTAATTTTTTACAAGTTGCTAAGTCTAGTAACACAAGATGTCCTAATCCGCCTAGTATAATCAATAAAGGCACCGTAACCATAACAATGGGATCTTTTGTAAAATCTATTAAATTATTTTTAAATAAGGCAAATCCTGCATTGTTAAATGCTGAAATGGCAGTAAACACACTCACGAATATGCCTTTCGAAATACCAAATTTAGGTATAAATGATAAACAAAGACATAGGGAACTGATAAACTCGGTAATCAAAGTGTAAATCGCTAAATGTTTAATTAGTTTTACAATGCCACCTGGATCATCAATACTCCATGTCACCATAATTAAAAATCTGTTGCGAATTGAGATTTTCTTATTTAAGAAAATGAGAGTGAGCATCGTCACCGTCACAATACCTAATCCACCAATTTGTATAAGTAGGAGTATTACAGTTTGTCCTAAAACGTTAAATTGTGTACCGATATCAGTAGGAGATAACCCTGTTACTGTAAAGGCACTAGAAGCAATAAATAATGCATCAATAAATCCTATAGGTTTTTTACCAGTACAAGGTAAAAATAGTAATAACGCTCCTATAAAGGTAGTTGATATGAATAGCATCAGATAAAAATATAATGGTTTATTTATCTTACTCATTTTTGTTCTCCAGTTATTAAATTTTAAGTTAAAACTACATTGAAATCATAGCACATATAAGTTGTAAGCATAGATAAATATTACACCAAATATGAACGTTAATTGACAATGTGAAAGATATTTAATCATTAATAATTTGTAATTTCAAATATTAACATTGATTATCATTATCAATTAATAGTATACTTGAAAAAAAGAGGTGTTAAACATGAAAAAATTTATATTCCTTATTTTAAGTTTACTGCTAATTACTGCAGCATGTGGTAACAAAGATAGTCAAGATAAGGATTCCAAGGACAAGAAAACGTATAAGACGACAGATGGTAAAAAAATAGAAATTCCAAAAAACCCTAAAAGGGTGGTCTTACTAACTGCCAATTATGGTAATTTGAAAAAATTAGGCGTTAAACCAGTGGCAATAACGAGTGCTTTTCCTAATTCCAAATATATTGGTAATGACAAAATAAAAAAAGTAGATCCAGAAAATGTTGAAGAAGTTACTAAATTAAAACCAGATTTAATCATTACATATAAAGAGAATAAGAATAATAAAAAATTCTCTAAAATTGCACCAACAGTACCAATAAAAGTACAAAACTTTGATTATAAACAAACACATATAGAATACGGAAAATTAGTAAATAAAGAGCAAAAGGCTAAAAAACAAGCGGCTGAAGTTTCTAAAAAATTAGCACAAGATGGTAAAGAAATTAAAAAACATATTGGTAAAGATGCGACATTCTCAATTATGGATATACAACAAAAAGATATATACCAATTTGGCTCACGTTTTGGTAGGGGTAGTGATACTTTATATGATGGCTTTAAAGTGAAAGAAGATCCTGAAGCTAAAAAGGCTATGCCTAAAGAGAAATTTATGAAAGTGCCAAAAGAGAAGTTTAATGAGTATTCTGGAGATTACTTAATGATACCTACAGCAGATGGTAAAAAGCCAAATACTGACTTTACAAAAACATCAATATGGAAAAATAATAAAGCTGTTAAAAATAATAAAGTCATTTATTATCCAGCTGACGAAGCTATCTATGGAGATTTAATTACTGTAGAGAAGCAGGGAGAACAATTTAAAAAAGCAATATTAGAAAAACAAGATAAATAACATAACAATATAAAAACAACTCACCCTATTTGGTGAGTTGTTTTTATATTGATATGTTATTATTTAAATATTCAATGAAGGTAAAATAAAGATTTTAACTGTTGCTAATAGAATATTGTCAGTAAGGAGCAAATGATATATGTACTTTAAAAAGGCTCAACTAAAAGATATTGAGTTAATTTATGATTTAATGATTCAATCTTTTACAGAATATGAGACAGACGAGATACCTCCTAACGCACTAAAAGAAAGGGAAGAAGACGTTTTAGAAGGATTTAAACGAAACGAAGAAAGTGCATTTATCGCTTATGAATCAAATAAGCCTTTGGGAATGGTTCGTTTTCAAGTCGAAGATAATATATTATATTTTTTTAGATTATCAGTCTTGCCTAAATATAGAAATAAAGGTATTGGTAAAAGTATCATTACTTATTTAGAAAGTTTCGCTAGAGAAAATGGAATATCTGAAATCATTTGCAAAGTGCGTCAGAATGTTACAAAAAACTTAAAACTTTATAGTTCATTAGGATTTCACATATATGATGAATATTTTATTATTAAATCGAATAACAAAAAATTAGAAATGGTAAAAATGAAGAAATATATATAAAGTACTTCATTACAACAATGCTTTAAATAAAATCATTTATTAATATTTACAAGTTTATTGATAATGAAATTGTAAATTAGCGGGGTGTTAGTTTGATATATGTTTTTGATATAGATGGAACTATTTGTTTTAATGGCAAAAATATAAACTCAACATTAATTAAGAAAATAAAAGCGTTGGAAGAAAACAACGAAGTATTATTCGCTTCTGCAAGACCTATAAGAGACTTACTTCCAGTTGTAAAAGCATTTGAAAGCAATACATTGATTGGGGGAAATGGCTCAATAATATCAATCAACAACAGCATACAAGTGGTTAAACAAATACCCATGAAAGAATATAGGTTAATTAAACAAATTATTACTGATTATAATTTGAAATTTATAATAGATGATTCTTTTAATTACTCGGCAAACGTTGATTCAAACAATTCAATTTTCAAACAGTTAGATCCAGATAACTTAGCAAAAAATGTAAGTAGTGAAAAAATTATTAATCCAATAAAAATTATTTTAGTAGATATTGCTAGTGAACTTTATCCTAAAATTAAACAATATTTAATTGAAAATGGGTGCAATCTTTCTATTCACTTTCACGAGAAAGATAACAATATTGATATAACCTCAAAAAATGTAAATAAATATATTACACTAAGAAACATTATAGGAGAAAAGCCATATATTGCTTTTGGCAATGATATAAATGATTTTGAGTTACTAAAATATGCAGATCAGGCATTTTATGTTAGCGATAATGAAAAAGCAAGCGTTCCTCAGAAGTTTAAAATAATACCAGCTCGTGTTGAAGCGCTTTTAAAAACATTAGAAGGTAAAATTAATTAACGAAAAATATACATAAAAAAACACATCATCTACTGAGTTGATGTGTTTTTAAATTGACAATAGTAGTAATAAACCCAACATAGCGATAAGTAAATAAACCCACTTTTCAAAATGATGTGCTGGTGTTTTAATTGTTAAGTATCTGCCAATTATTGTGGCGAGCAGTAACAACGGTAATGACATTAAATAAATAGGTATAGTCTTATCTGTCCATACATTACCAGATGCTTGACCGATAACTACGAAAATAGCGGTAAGTAGGAAATGTGCTTGCAAGGTACTTTTAAATGTTTTAATAGGCCACTTGCTTAGTGTTGCATAGATGACTATAGGCACGCCATGAGAATTATATAAACTCCCTAAAATACCTGAAATCATACCAGCAATTGTACTCCAATAAGGTGATTGCAACGTGAGTTTTCGATTGTTGTTAAAGAATTGTCTTTTGCCAAAAGCATAAATGCCATATAAAAATAAAAAGAGTGCTAATATGATTTGGATTATCGTCGTATTAAAATGATGCAAGATATATATACCAATTGGGATGCCGATGATACTGCTGCATAACATTAAACTTAAAATTTTGTACTTTATATGTTTTAACTCAGATAAAATATTAAACATCGCAACGGTTAAACCAGCTAAACCTATAATCGATATAGCGCTTTTAATATCTAACCCGATTAGTGCTAATAAAGGCATACTGATTAGCGCTTCGCCAAAGCCAAAGTAAGTACGTATAAATGCGCCTAGAAAGATAGCGAGTAATATCAAAGTAATTAAAGTTATAGACATAGAAGACCTCTGTAAGTGTAATTAATAAATAACTTATTATTGTTACACCTATTATCTCATTAATTTATTTGTGATTACACCAATGAAGATAATTTAAAGCAATATTATTTTACATCAATAATTAATTTGCATATAATGTTTTTTGCATGCCTTAGGGCATGTGGCTTAAAGGATACAGTAGCTTGTGTGCCCTTTGGCATGCATAGATACACTTCCTTTAAACCGACAGCCCCCTTAATTGGGGGTCTTTTTATGCCCGTATTTAACAATTAGTAGCAAACAACCTTTTTTGAAAATTCGAAATATTAGATTATAAAAAATGCTTAAATTCTTTGCTATAACTAGGTTTTAGTTGATGGTGTATGGGTAATATATATATGGAAAATACCATACACAACATATATTTAGGAGGAGTTAAGTTATGGGCTTTATAATTATGATTATAGTCGGAGGATTAATCGGCTGGTTAGCTGGTGCAATCCTTGGTAAAGACATCCCAGGTGGAATCATCGGTAACATCATTGCTGGTTTAATTGGTTCTGCTTTAGGTAGTAAAATATTAGGAACTTGGGGACCAGTTTTAGGTGGCGTTCCTATTATCCCAGCATTAATCGGTGCAATTATTTTAATATTAGTACTATCATTTATACTAAAAGCAATAAAAAAATAATGTATTTTGAATCTATAACAATGATTAACCATTGTTATAGATTTTTTTGTATCGAAAATCACCAAAAATATACTTTAAATAAAAAAGCCTTCATATAGATAGAAGGCAGTTAGTAGCAATTTAAAATTGATCATTAGTACGATCTTCATCTTCTTCAGTTTCATCATGATCATCTGAAGTTGAATCATGTCTCGTCGTATTAGCATTCAAAAATTTAAAACTTAAAATGCTAAGAGAAGCTATAAAAACATATAACAATATTTTTCTCATAATAACCCACCCCTAAAAATGATTTTTATAATAGACAGAAAAATTTAAACTTAAGTAGGCACTTGCGATAATTTTTGTAGTATAAGTAATATGATAAAAAACAAAAAATTAACCGATTAAGTTTAATTAATTTAAGTCAGTATGGTTAGGACTATAACAAACTAACGTATTGTAGTTATCAGCTTATTATTCAAGCATATAAGTTCATACTACTTGACGTATTCCACGGCGTATATATGTCAAAACATTAATGTATGTATAGTTACACTAAGCGTTATGAAACTTATTAAATTAATTTTACTATTTTATCCATATATACACAATAAAAAGTATATATAATAAATTGATTACAAATATAATGCTACAAGTCCAGTTAGTAAGTTGGAAGATTCTTCATGTCTTTATGAGTGATTTTTAACTAAAAGGGGTAAAACTAGCAGTAATTAAAATAAAGATAGACTATATTAATTTTTGAGGTGTAATGATGACAGCATTATTTCCATATTTAGCATTTGATAACACAAAAGAAGCAATTGCATATTATGAAGAAGTTTTTGGGGCTACTGATGTAAAACGCTTGCCAGTAGATTCACAACAAGCAAGCAATTTCGGCATATCAGAAGACGAGGCTGATAATGCAACGATGCATTCAGATTTTAAAATTGCAGGTACAACGATATTAGCTTCCGATTCTTTCGGCAAGCCTTCGTCAATTAATGAATCAATTTCGTTGTTGATTGATTATGATATTAATAACGAAGCGGATGTAAAAGAAGTCGAAGCATTATATGACCGTGTAAAAGATCACCATACTATTAACGTAGAAATGCCATTGGAAGAACAATTTTGGGGTGGCAAAATGGGGGCATTTACTGATAAATATAATGTGAGATGGATGTTGCATGGTCAAGACTATACAAAATTATAATATAGAAATATGCTAAAAAAGCGTATGTATCTAAAAATAGGTACATACGCTTTATTTTATAAGTTTAGGTATAACTTGAATATAAATTACTTCAAATATCAATTCGATGATAGTTTGCGTAACGATAATTGAAGTTACAGTAAGAGCTAGATTTTGAGGTAATGTTAAGGCGAGTGGCAACACAACAAGTGAGTTTCTCGTCGTGGCACTAAAGGCTATGCTACGTCGTAACTCAACATCCAATTTAAATAGTTTGGCACATAGGTTGCCAATAATGGGTGCGACAATAGCAAAACAAATATAAATTGGAATAATTCGATAGATAACTGTAAGATCTTTGGTTACAAATGAAATTTGAGAAGCAATAACCGCTATGAGTACCAATGCCATCATCGGGACAGGAAGCCAACTTATTGCATGATTTATATTATTTAACCCTTTGTTGCTCTGGCTGAATTTTTGGAGTATCAATGCAATGACAACAGGTATTAAAATGAAAAATATAAAGGCAAATAAAAATGTTGTTAAGTCGATATAGTTAGTTACACTATGTGTGAGAAAAATAGTGAAATAAACTGGCAGTAATACGATTTGAACTATTAATAGTAAAGGTGTACATATTAACAACATCGTGGCATTGCCTTTACCTAAGCTAGTGAAAACAATGACGTAATCAATACAAGGCATAAGTAAAACTAAATAAAGCCCTAACTGTATGGGACCTGATTGTATATTAAAAATTGTTATAAGTATCCAAACTAAAAAGGGAATGAATATAAAGTTTGATAATAATAAGACTATTATAAATTTCAAATTGGTAAATTGGCTTTTTAAATTATTTAATGGCAGTTGGCAGAACATACTAATCATTAAAATTATGATAGCAGGTGTGGTTAATGCTTTGAAAAATGTAGCAATAGCCGTAGAAGATAGGCCCAATATAATACCAATCATCACCGCGAAGAAATATATGTATGCTTGATTTGTTTCCATCTTGTGTTTCAATTTGTGCATGTCATCAACCCATTAAAGATTTTTATTAATTTTAACATAAAAAACACTAAAGTAATTTACTTTAGCGTTTTGCTTCTACATTAACTTTATTTTCAACTATGTCATCGCTAGTTTCATTTACATTCAACAATAATGCGCGTACTATAAATATGCCTGTGACAATTAATAATATTTTTTTTACATATTTCATACCCACCACGCCCAATCACTAAATTAAATAATATCATTTAGTAATCTTTACCCGAATTTAGCAAGGATAGACAAATTAATAGTGCTATAAAATAAAAAGAACCCAACAATCTTATAGCAAGATGTTGGGTTATATATAGTTATAAAGAAAATTTTAGTAAATAAAAACGATAGAATATTAAGCGTTATTATAAAAAAGAAATTACGATTAAAAGATATCTATAATTGCTTTAATAGCGTTTAAGACACCATCTACGATTTGAGTCCACTCCATATTTAACGCCTCCTAAGAAGTTATAAGAAATTATTTAAAACTTTCTACGATTGTTTTAACAACTTTGATGATGCCACCTACGATTTCTGTCCATTCCATAGTGTTACCTCCTTCTTTGTTTTAACTTAACTTTATTATATAGGAGGTAATTTAATTTTAGGCAATTAATTCGTAAGTCGTATTATTTAAAGCGTAAGTGTTAATTTATCCTTCTAAGAAGACAGTTAGGATGCGTAAATGTATTGCGCAACTAATTGAAATTAGTCTTTATCTAAAATTGTGATACTGGTGCTTTCTTGATCTACTTCAATCTTTAGTTCATTACTATTGTTTTCAGTCGTTACTTCAGTAACTTTACCATTAGTTATAGTGAAAAATATTTGGTTTAAAATAGCGAAAGCATAATCATTAATAGGGCTAACTATAGATAAACTTTGTTGATCTTCTTGGATAGCAAACTTTTTCGTACTTTTATTAATAACTTGCCACTCAGGAAAGTTTTGTAAATGCATAGGGTGTCACCTCTAAAATTTTAAGTTTTACTTGAGATATTAATATAGTTAACTAAATATTAGGCTGAACAATATACCAACTATGCCAAAAATGAGAAGCATTACTGTAACACCAAGTAATGAATCTTTACCTTCAGAAGGTTTTTTTCGTTTAAAAAGAATAAAGGTGATGACACCTGCTACTAAAAATATGAAAGATAGCCAAAATACTATTAAGAAATGTAAACTCATAACTCAACCTCCTTACTCAAAAATCTAAATTTAATAAATCGAACAAATTAAAGTTAAAGTGTAATCGAACATTTATTGTATTTATCTTATCATTTATTATAAGTGTGCAATAGACAAATGAATTAACATTTTAGTTACATTATTTACAACAATAATTATTATGACCAGTTATTAAAGTATTATCTTGAGTCATAAAGCAAATATGACTAGTGTAGTTATTAAGTTATTAGCAATTTCCGCTGATTCTAGATAAAATATAAATATATCTTCTAATTAATCATAATTAGGGAGGTGACTTAATGATGAATGAAGTAAATAAAGTTTTATATATCGTATTGGCTATATTTTTAGGTAGCTTTGGAGTTCATAAATTTTACGCACGTAAACCAGTTGTAGGTTTGATTTTCTTAGTATTTTGTTGGACTGCAATACCACACATTTTAGCCATTATTGGAGCAATAATTACATTATTTAAACCTGCTGATGAAAATGGTAATGTGCTCGTTTAAAGATAATGAAAAACATGGCAACTTTTAATTATAAGTTGCCATGTTTGTTGTTCATACAATTTTTAAATTAATTTAATAATATTTACATTCGCCTATAAACGTTGTCACATCAGATGTGTTGATATTAATACTACAAAAACAGTAAGATATATATATAGACAAAAAGTTTAAATTTGATATGATTGAACAAAGGCTGTCATAAAGAGAATGTAAGCGCTGATTAAAATAAATAAACTGGGGTAGATGCTAATGACATTTTATGATTTTGTAATAACATTTATAGAAGATGATACACCACTTGGTAATTTAGCGCATAATGTGAGCAGTGATAAGAATTTTCCCAAAAATGAAACATGCCATTCTACGCTACGTAAATACTTCCATAGTCATTATTTAGATCATGAGATGTTAGAATCTGCCAATAGAGCGCTCAGTTTATATCGTGTTAACTATAATTAAAATCAATTGTAATACCAATTATGTTCAATTAATGCTTCCCACACATCTCTTGTTTTAAAGTTAATTTCATTATTTCTCACTGAAAATGGTTCAATTATGTCTTGATCTAGCCAAGTATTAATCAATTCACTTGGTAAACCATCTAATAGCATTTCACTTTTGCTTATAATAAAGCATTCCCAATCAAGTGATATAGCTGAAGGATTAACGTAATTGCAATCATTTGTTTGATTCATAATTAATACACTCCTTAATATTGTAAATCCGACTTTAACTTTTACCCATGTACTATTAAAATAAAACGAAAGTTTATACAAATTAATGAAAAAATACTTGTTTTTAATGTGCATTAAGTCTTAATTTATGCAGGAATAGGGCTACAACAAAAATGAGATATGTGACATCCAATCGCTAAAGTATTAATACTTTAGCGATTTTTGTGTCTCATTAAAAAAGCTAGAACAATAAATGTCCTAGCTTTAATGGTTTTAAATTATTTATTATATTTTATAATTACCACGGAATGATGCCTAGTATTATTGCAACAAATATCATAAATAGACTGGATCCTATTGCCCATTTAATTACGATACGTTGGTTACGACCATACTCGATGTCTAGCATGCCGACTAAAAGATAACCAGCTGCATATAGTGGACTTAATACGTGTAATGGTTGTCCTAATACAGAAGCACGAGCCATTGCTACTTTAGATATGCCAAACTGGTGTGCAGATTCGGCTAGAATGGGTAGTACGCCGTAATAAAAAGGATCATTCGCCATGAAGTAGGTGAAAGGTCCACTTAAAATTGCGGTTATGACAGCAAAATGACTGCCCAATGCTTCTGGGATGATTTGCACCAATGTATGTGCCATTTCGTCTACCATTTTCGTACCATCCATGATACCTGTGAAAATACCAGAGGCGAATACTAAACTGATAACTGCTAATACATCACCAGCATGTTTTTTAACTACTGAATTTTGGATGCTCAAATTTGGATAGTTAATTAAGAGTGCTACACCGAACCAAACCATAAATAAGACTGGAATAGGTAATAATTCAATAAGTAAACATACTATTAATGAAATGGTTAATATTGCATTTGGTATAATCATTATTGGTCGTTTTAATAATGAATCTTCTTTAGATTCGGTCATTTGTATATCATCAGTATCGATATCTGTCGCAGAGTGTATATATTTTTTAGAACGATTTCCTAGTATTACTGCAACAGCTAGCGCAAAAATGATACCTGCAATCATAGCTGGAATAATTGGAATAAAAACATCTTCAGTTTGTAAGTGCAAAGAAGATATTGCACGTGCTGTCGGCCCACCCCATGGAAGCATATTCATTACACCTATGGATAATAAAGCAAGTGTTGATAATATGTAGTAGCTCATACCTATTTTTTTATAAAGTGGCATCATGGCTGTGACCGTGATAATAAACGTAGTCGTACCATCACCGTCTAATGCCACCATTGAAGCTAAAAGCACAGTTCCTATTGCTATTTTGACTGGATCACCTTTGACTACTTTAATAATTAATTTAATAACAGGTTCAAACAGACCAGCGTCGATCATTACACCAAAGTATAGAATGGCGAACGTTAACATAATACCCGTAGGTGCCACAGTTCCAATACCATCTAACATGAATTTACCTATACCAGCATAAAAACCACCGATTAACGCAAAGATTGTTGGAATTACTATTAATGCTATTAAAGCTGACATTTTTCGTGTCATAATTAAAATCATAAAAACTGCAATCATAATAAAGCCTAAAATTGCTAAATACATAAACTCCCCCCTTATTTTTTTATATTATAGCGCTTTCATTAAAATTTTAATATTAATATTCACAAAATTCTTAAAATTTTTGTGCTTTTGTAAAACATAAAAAATACAGTTAATAATTAAAAATAAATAACCATTATCATTAATTATTAACTGCTCTTTATTTAATATGTATTTGTTATATAAGAGATTTCTAAAAAGGATATAGTATAACAATAAGTGAAAATAAGGTAACTACAAGAGCAAAGATATTTGCTAACTTATCACCATTTAACAGGGCAGAAATATTAAAAATTAATACGCCTGCAATAAATAGTATACCTACAACCATTGTCATATTACCGCCCAATACATTTGCAACTACAAAAAGAGGAATCGCTAATGTAACCAAAGATAAAAATAGTGATAATAAAGTGCTCGAGTGATTCAAATTAAACATCCTCTCTAAATACAGTAATTATGTTTACAGTAATTGTATATAGTAGAATAATATATTTTTGTGATTTTTATTACAAGTTAAAGTGTATAAATTACCTTAGTTTATACACTATTTATTGTGGGTCAATCATTTTTGAAGTTTAAAAGAAGAACATATTATTTGTTTTATTTAAGAAGGAATTTCTTTTAAATGATACACTAACCAATGTTGATCTACATAATGCTGATTATACTTTCTAGCATGTTGTTCTACAGTTAGGAGTTCGAAGTCTAAATCACTGAAAAACACTTTGGCAGTAATATTATTAGAAGCAACGGAAGCTAAGATAATTTCAATTTCCTGTTCTTTACAATAATTAAATACTTGAGCAATTAATTGTGTAGCTAATTGTTTACGCTCTTCGATATCATCGGCAATGATAGCCATGTTTTCTAAAAAAAGTTTGTGAGAAAGACCATGGATTTTTATATTACAGAGTGTCGTTGCAGCAATTAATTGTTCATTGGAAAAAGCCCCAATAATAATACAATTACTATTATCTTGAGCTAAGGTAGGCTTTAGATTTTCTTCTGAAGCTAGTTCTAAATCATAAATGCCACATGAAAACACATCTTCACCCTTGTGTAATACATATGTTATAAATTGTTGGTATGTCATTAAATCACTATGCGTTAAAATCCGAAAATGCACCATTGTAGTCCTCCTTCAAAAAGTGGATTATATAGGGAATTAAATATGTGTATAGTTAATGTTATTTTTATAATAAAGGATTAATTATTCAATAGCAATCTTTTATATACATAAAACTTAATAATATTTGGCAATATATATATTTAATACAAATTTATCTTTCGTTTTTAAATTTATTAATGAATTTGCAAGGCTAAATAAAGTTCAAGCGTTACTTTATAAATGCATAAAAAAATACTATAAAAGGCATATGCCTTTTATAGTATTCATTGTTGAATAAACTTAAATTCTCGAATCCTTAGCTTACAACTTCAACGTTTAAATTAACATCGATGTTACCACGAGTTGCTTTTGAATATGGGCAAAATTCATGTGCATCTTGTAAATATTTTTCAGCATCAGTTTGAGATAAAACATCTTTTACTTTTGCATCAATATCAACGCTTAATTTTGGGCTTTCAGCGTCTGGGTCGTCTTCTAATCTAACTGTTAGCGTCACTTCTGGTTCAGCACCACGGACTTTGTTTTGTTTTAAAATTAAGTCAAAAGCACCATTGAAGCAAGAAGCATAACCTGCTGCGAATAATTGTTCAGGGTTCGTACCTTTATCTGCGTCTGCTTGATCTGGAGGGATGACTGCAACGTCTATTGCTTTATCATCAGTTTGAACGTGTCCTTTACGTCCACCTGTATTTGTAGCTTTAGTTTCATAATTAACTGCCATTATAATTCCTCCTTATTTCTAGTTATACGTAAAGTGTACCCCAAATTTTGAAAGTTTAATCATGAGTAATAAAGCCGATTTTTTAATTATATATAAGTAACAATAGTACCGGTAGTTGTAATTATTGTACAACTTAAGCTAAAATATGGCTTATTATATTAAGAAATAGAAGGTGAAAGTCATGACACATGTAGACATTGCTGTAACAATAGCACCAGAAACTAAATTAGACGAAGAAACACTTATTAATTTAAAAAAATATAACGAAGATGTTGATATTGTAGAATTACGAATTGATCAGTGGAATGACATTGATGTTAATTTAATCGATACTATTCAACAACAAATTAAAGATTTAGATAAACGTTTGCTGATTACTTATAGAACTAGTAGTCAGGGCGGGAATGGTCAGTTAAATGGAGATGACTATTATCAAATGCTAAATTCATTAATAAAAGTTAACAATTACGATTTAATAGATATAGAATTTGATAAAAATACTGATAAAGAGATTTTGGCTACCATAATTTCGGCTGCTCAAAATAAAGACTTGGAAGTTGTGCTTTCTTATCATGATTTTGAACAAACACCTAAATTAGACGAATTAAAACATTTATATTATAAAATGCAGTCATTCAGTCCAGATTACATTAAAGTTGCTGTCATGCCTAAAAATAAACAAGATGTCACTAATCTCTTGATGGCAATGTCTGATTCCGCTGATTCAGTTAATCCACGCGTTATAGGTATAGCAATGTCAAAATTAGGTTTGGTGACTAGAACTGCACAAGGTGTCTTTGGTGGTACTGTTTCATATGGTTGTTTAGATACGCCGAAAGCACCGGGACAAATACACGTAAGTGTGTTAAGGGAACAATTAAAAATATACGAGTAATTTGAAAAGAGCACGATTGTATCTTATAATTGAAAATAGTTATCATTAACGAAAGGGCGATAGAGAATGGAACTACAAGATGCAATCGCTAATAGAAGAAGTTGTAAAATATTTAAGAGAGATATGTATATCGATGATGAAGCATTGTATCAAGCTATAAAGCAATCATCTGATGCGCCAAACCATGGCTTAAGAGAACCTTGGCGTGTTGTGCATATCGCTAAAGATAGATTAGGTGATATGAGTAAAGCAATTTCGGATAAGGCATTTCCTCATCAAAAAGATAAACAACAAGATCACTATAATACGGTGACAAAATTGGGCGGTATGTTAGCATTAATCGTTAAAGATGATCCAAGACAAAAAGAAAATTTAGAAAACTATTTAGCTTTTGGTACATTTGCTCAAAATTTAATGTTATTACTACATGAAGCGCATATCGGCACATGTTGGAAAACACCACCATATATTTTCATGCCACAAGTAAGAAAAGAATTTGGCGTCAAAGATGACGAAAGCTTGGTAGGCTTTTTATATCTAACAGATATGCAAGATACTATGCCACATGCGCCGCGTCATACGAATAATATTATTACCAAATTTTAGTTAATCTCTCTTTAATTAATAAATAATCTAGGAAATTACAAATTAGATTAATATAAACTTTAAGCACAAGCGTTATGGACTTAAACGTCCTAGAAATAAGCAGTAGCAATTTATTTTTAATAATAATTGCTACTGCTTTTAGTTTGGATTTTTATTCAAGTTTAACTTTAAATTGCCACGTAATCGTAGTGAGTGCATCTCAAAAATAGTTCCTTTTATACTAAAACAACTCATTTCTAACTGATTAAATCAGTGAAATGAGTTGTTATTTATTACAAGATAGAATTTAGGATAAATTAATTGAATGTTTCAGCTAAGAAAGACTCAACTTGTTCAGGTGATTTAGCATTTGCTGAATGTAAATGCGCTAATTTTTCCCCGTTTTTAAATACTAATAAACTAGGGATACCCATGACATCATTGTCCGCAGCAACATCTTCTAGTTCATCTCTATTTACTGTATACCAGTTGTAATCGTTATATTTTTCTTGTATTGGATCAATCCACATATCCATGGCTTTACAATCTGGACACCAACCAGCTTCGAATTTAACAATTACCGGGTTATCGCTATTTATAGTAGTGTTAAAATCATCATTTGTTTTAATATGTTGCATAACTAGTAACGCTCCTTTTTATAATTTATTAGTTTATATTATAACGAATAATTATAAGTAATTAAAAACTTTAAGCTTAAAATTAGAAGCGTTTTTTATATAATTCTGCTATATTAGTGATAATAACGTATAGGAGGTACAGAAACATGATTAAATTTTACCAATATCCTAATTGTACTACTTGTAAAAAAGCTGCTAAATTTTTACAAGCATATGGTGTTAGTTACGAACCTATTGATATTGTTCAACACACACCAACGAAAAGTGAATTCAAAGAAATTATTGAACGCACTGGCTTAGAAGTAAATAAACTATTTAATACACACGGCGCAAAATATCGTGAGTTAGGGCTCAAAGATAAGTTGGGCTCAATGTCAGATAACGATAAGTTAGACTTATTAGCTGAAAATGGCATGCTTGTAAAACGTCCGTTAGCTATATCTGGGGACAAGGCAACAGTAGGTTTTAATGAAGAAGTTTATAAAGAAACTTGGCTGTAAGCAATAGCTATATTAAATAGGGCGTTTATACACTAGGGCATGTTTATCATTACATGTCGCTTATTGTTTCGTTTTTATTATAAACAGTTGCCATTAAGCATCGTCATATGGCATCATAAAAGTGTAAATTCATATAGGAGGGGATACTTGTGGCAGTACCGAGCGAATTAAAATATTCTAAAGATCATGAATGGGTTAAAATTGAAGGCAATACAGCAACAATTGGTATTACTGAATACGCACAAAACGAACTAGGAGATATCGTTTTTGTTGAATTACCAGAGGTTGACGATGAAATTAATGAAGGAGATACTTTTGGTAGCGTAGAATCAGTTAAAACTGTATCAGAATTATATGCGCCTATTTCAGGTAAAGTCTTAGAAGCAAATGAAGAGTTAGAAGACAGCCCTGAATTTGTAAATGAATCTCCATACGAGAAAGCTTGGATGGTTAAAATAGAAATTACTGATGAAAGCCAATTAGAAAGCTTATTATCAGCTGATCAATATTCAGAAATGATTGGCGAATAATTAAAAAGTTGAACTCCTTGATATTTATATCTAGGAGTTTTTATTATTAGTATAAAATTTATTAAGACTTAGTATATTTTTGGCCGTTTGGCCATAATTTATGTTTAATGATTAAATATATGGTGGAATAGTATAGTAGCGTGTTGATAATTGACTTTGAGAAGGTGGATGTCATGACTATATTAAATAAAGTTATTGTTGTTGAAGGTAAATCGGATAAAACGCAAGTGAAAAAAGTGCTTGATGAACCTGTACAAATAATTTGCACTAACGGTACCATGAGTATTGATAAAATTGATAGTATGATTGAAACACTTTATGATAAACAAGTATTTATCTTAGTTGATTCAGATGATGAAGGCGAAAAAATTCGCAGCTGGTTCAAAAGATATTTAAGTGAAAGTAAACATATAAAGGTAGACAAACAATATTGTGAAGTAGCACGATGTCCCAAACAATATTTATCTAGAATACTAGAAAAAAATGGCTTTATAGTTAAAGATGAAGAGCAGATAGACAAAGCTCAATTAGAAAACATAGCTGAAAGGGTAAGTTTGATAACATGAACGTAACAAAAGAACAACGAGTAAATGTAGAAGAACATTTCAACGAAGACAAACACTTGATTTTCGGATATACACCTACATGCGGCACGTGTAAGGTTTCAGAAAGAATGTTAGATATTGCGAATGATATTTTAAAATTGCCAATAACTAAAATTGATTTGAATTTACATCCTGATTTTAGTCAACAACATGAAATTCAGTCAGTGCCTGTTTTAATGGTAATGTCAAAAGGTTCAGAACTAAAAAGATTATACGCTTTTCAGTCCGTTCCTTATTTGTTAGAAAATTTAAAAAAGTAATTGACGAATCATTAGTGCAATGGTAGGATAAAAAATAATTAAATCATGTAACTCTTATCGAGAGAGGTGGAGGGATGTGCCCTATGAAGCCCGGCAACCGTCTAATTAATAGAAATGGTGCCAATTCACATAAAGTTAAGCTAACTTTAAAAGATGAGAGAGAGTATAAATTGCTTTCTCTATTCTGGATAAGATAGGGGAAGCATTTTTTAGTTTATCGAGCATTACAAGGAGGCAATCGCAATGATTGAGTTAAATCAAATCGTCAAACGTTATAAGACGAAAAAGCAAGAAGTACTTGCTGTCGATCATGTTGATTTAAACATAGAAACTGGCTCAATTTTTGGCGTGATTGGTTTTTCAGGAGCGGGAAAAAGTACTTTAGTTAGACTTTTAAACAATTTAGAAGAGCCAACATCAGGTGATGTCATTATTGATGGTGACAATATAGGACAGTTGTCTAAATCGGCATTACGCCAAAAACGTCAAAAAGTAAGCATGATATTTCAACACTTTAATTTGTTATGGTCTAGAACCGTATTAAACAATATTACATTTCCTTTAGAAATTGCTGGCGTATCACGCCAACAAGCTAAAAAGAGAGCTAAGGAATTAATTGAGCTTGTAGGCTTGCAGGGAAGAGAGAATGCATATCCTTCGCAGCTTTCAGGTGGGCAAAAGCAACGTGTCGGCATTGCGCGCGCACTTGCAAATGAGCCAACGGTATTACTTTGTGATGAGGCGACAAGTGCATTAGACCCTCAAACGACAGACGAAATTCTTGATCTTTTGTTGAAAATAAAGGAACAAAGCAATATAACAATCGTAATAATCACTCATGAAATGCATGTGATTCGTCGCATTTGCGATGAAGTGGCAGTAATGGAAAATGGACGAGTGATTGAACAAGGGACAGTTAATGATGTGTTCGAACACCCGAAACATCAAGTGACAAAACGCTTTGTTAAAGACGATTTGAATGATGATTTTGATGAATCTATCGATGAATTAAATACATTACAACCTGGAGATTACATAGTTAGACTAAACTTTGTAGGTAATAATACGACTGAACCAATCGTTTCATATATAACTAAAACGCATAATATAGATGTGAATATATTAGAAGCAAATATTAAAAATAGTAAAAATGGTTCAATTGGATTTTTAGTATTACATTTGCCAAATGTAGGTACTGAACAATTCGACACTTTCAAAGAAAACTTAGAGTCACAACATGTATCAGTGGAGGTGTTACGTCATGGGTAAGTCATTTGGAGAAATTGTGCAAGAAATGATAACAATGCCAAATGTCCAATGGTCTGAAGTTTGGCAAGCAACATATGAAACGTTATACATGACAGTGATTTCAACTATTTTTGCGTTTGTTTTCGGTATTATTTTAGGGGTACTATTATTCCTCTCTGCAAGAAGTAACTCTAAAACTGCGAAAGTGTTTTATTCAATAGTGTCATTTATTGTTAACTTATTTAGAGCGATACCATTCATTATTTTAATTTTGCTACTAATTCCATTTACAAGCATCGTCTTAGGGACAATTAGTGGACCGTCTGGTGCATTATCAGCATTAATCATAGGTTCAGCACCATTCTATGCTAGATTAGTTGAAATAGCATTCAAGGAAATTGATAAAGGTGTTATTGAAGCGGCATGGTCTATGGGAGCCAATACTTGGACTATTGTAAGAAAAGTATTATTACCAGAAGCAATGCCTGCATTGGTTTCAGGTATCACTGTCACTGCAATTGCCTTAGTTGGTTCAACTGCAATAGCAGGTGTTATAGGTGCAGGAGGATTAGGGAATTTAGCATATTTAACAGGATTTACGCGTAACCAAAATGATGTCATCTTAGTATCAACAATTTTAATTTTAATCATAGTATTTATTATCCAATTCATTGGTGATTGGGCTACAAATAAAATCGATAAAAGGTAAAACGAAAGGGGACTTAACATGAAGAAGTTTTTAAGTTTAGCGTTAGTTGCAATCTTAGCAGTTGTATTAGCCGCTTGTGGTAAAGGCGGAGATGATAAAAAAATCACAGTAGGTGCATCACCATCACCACATGCTGAAATTTTAGAAAAAGCTAAACCTTTATTAAAAGATAAAGGTTATGATTTACAAATTAAAACAATCAACGATTACACAACACCTAACAAATTGTTAGATAAAGGTGAAATCGATGCTAACTATTTCCAACACACACCATATTTAAACACTGAGAAAAAAGACAAGCATTATAAAATTGAATCAGCTGGTGATGTTCACTTAGAACCTATGGCTGTTTATTCAAAAAAATATAAAAGCTTAAAAGACTTACCAAAAGGCGCTACAGTTTATGTTTCAAATAACCCAGCTGAAGAAGGCCGTTTCATTAAATTCTTCAAAGATGCTGGATTAGTTAAAATTAAAAAAGGCGTGAAAATTGAAGACGCTAAATTTAGCGATATTGTAGAAAACAAAAAAGATATTAAATTCAACAATAAACAATCAGCTGAGTACTTACCTAAGATTTATCAAAATCAAAAAGCTGACGCAGTAATCATTAACTCAAACTTTGCTATCGACCAAAAATTAAGTCCACGTAAAGATTCGATCGCTTTAGAAAAATCTAAAGACAATCCTTATGCTAACTTAATTGCAGTTAAAGAAGGTCACAAAGATGATAAGAAAGTTAAAGCTTTAATGGAAGTTTTACACTCTAAAAAAATCAAAGATTACATTAATAAAAAATATGACGGCGCGGTTGTGCCAGCTAAATAATAAAGAAAAAAACTCCCTATCCTCTGGAAAGGGAGTTTTTTATAAGATTTCACTTCTATAAAAATGAAAACAAATGATAAGATAACTTGTTTTATAACCTTATAAGTTAATCTTATAGTTTAGCAAAAAGGTCCATATAGCTATTGAGAACAAACGTTTAATCATTATCAGTTACTTTCAGAAAGTAAGGCTTAATAAAAATAGTTGCTTTATAATAATTATTATAAAATACTAGTTCAAAAGGTTTATATTAGCTAGTAAGTGCGTTATAATTAGACGATGTAATGCGTTTGCAGTTTTTTGACTGTAGATTAAAATTATTATAAACTAGTTAGGAAAACATATTATTTATTATGGAGGGAATATGTATGCCATCAACATTAGAGATCAAAGACCTACATGTGTCTATTGAAGATAAAGAAATTTTAAAAGGTGTTAATTTAACAATTAATACTGGTGAGATTCATGCAATCATGGGACCAAATGGTACTGGTAAATCAACATTATCATCTGCAATTATGGGTCACCCAAGTTTCGAAGTAACTCAAGGTGAAGTTATTTTAGACGGTGTGAATATATTAGAACTTGACGTTGACGATCGTGCAAAAGCTGGCTTGTTCTTAGCTATGCAGTATCCTTCAGAAATTACAGGTGTTACAAACGCTGACTTTATGCGTTCAGCAATTAATGCTAAACGTGAAGAAGGAGAAGAAATCAATTTAATGCAATTTATCAAAAAATTAGATAAAGA
This sequence comes from Staphylococcus lloydii, assembly GCF_015775975.1. Lineage (NCBI taxonomy): Bacteria > Bacillati > Bacillota > Bacilli > Caryophanales > Staphylococcaceae > Staphylococcus > Staphylococcus lloydii. The sequence goes on along the minus strand of NZ_CP064056.1, from coordinate 1,928,052 downwards.
AATGGATTTCTTAGACATCGATCAAGATATGGCACAACGTTATTTAAATGAAGGTTTCTCTGGCGGTGAGAAAAAACGTAATGAAATTCTTCAATTATTAATGTTAGAACCAAAATTCGCAATTTTAGATGAAATCGACTCTGGTTTAGATATCGATGCATTGAAAGTTGTTTCTAAAGGTATTAATGAAATGCGTGGAGATGAGTTTGGTTCATTAATCATCACTCACTATCAACGTCTATTAAACTACATTACACCTGATAAAGTACATGTAATGTTCGGTGGTAAAGTCGTTAAATCAGGCGGACCAGAATTAGCTAAACGTTTAGAAGAAGAAGGTTACGAATGGGTTAAAGAAGAGTACGGTGCTGCAGAATAAGTCTCAACTCATATTAATTTGTATAACTGAATTTTTAATAAGTCAGTTTATCCAAATCAAGGCAACAACTAATCATCTTAATGGGAGGAAAATAGTATGACGACTGAAACTTTGAACATTTCTGAAGCGCAACTTGTTGAATATTCACAAGCCCATAATGAACCTTCTTGGATGACGGAATTACGTAGAGAAGCGTTAAAATTAACTGAAACTTTAGAAATGCCAAAACCAGATAAAACTAAAATAAATAGATGGGATTTTGACTCATTTAAACAATTTGAAACAACAGGTGAAGCGTACAACGATTTAGATGCATTACCTCAAGAAGTTAGAGCAATTATCGATGTTGATAAATCAGAAAACTTAATTATTCAACATAATAATTCATTAGCTTTTACACGTGTTTCTCAATCAGCTGAAAAAGATGGCGTAATTGTAGAAGGCTTATCAGAAGCTTTAGTTAACCATCCTGATTTAGTACAAAAATATTATATGAAAGATGCGGTATCTGTCGATGAACACCGTATTACTGCTTTACACACAGCATTAATGAATGGTGGGGTTTTCGTCTATGTACCTAAAAACGTAGTCGTTGAACACCCAATTCAATATGTCGTATTACACGATGATGAAAATGCTAGTTTTTATAACCACGTTATTATAGCTACTGAACAAAGTGCCGAAGTAACTTACGTTGAAAACTATCTTTCAAATGCAAGTGGTGAAGGTAACCAACTTAATATCGTATCAGAAGTAATTGCTGGGCCTAACTCAAATATTACTTACGGTTCAGTTGACTATTTAGATAAAGGCTTTACTGGACATATTATTCGTAGAGGTACTGCAGATGCAGATGCTACGATTAATTGGGCATTAGGCTTAATGAACGAAGGTAGCCAAATTATTGATAATACAACTAATTTAGTAGGTGACCGTTCAACAAGTGAATTAAAATCAGTTGTAGTAGGTACTGGTGATCAAAAAGTAAACCTTACTTCTAAAATCGTTCAATATGGTAAAGAAACAGACGGTTACATTTTAAAACATGGTGTTATGCGTGAAAATGCATCATCTGTATTTAATGGTATTGGTTATATCAAACACGGTGGTACAAAATCAATCGCGAACCAAGAGTCTCGTGTATTAATGTTGTCTGAAAATGCACGTGGAGATGCTAACCCTATCTTATTAATTGACGAAGATGATGTTGAAGCAGGACATGCTGCATCTGTTGGCCGTGTTGATCCAGAACAACTTTATTATCTAATGAGTCGCGGTATCTCACAAAGAGAAGCTGAAAGACTTGTTATTCACGGTTTCTTAGACCCTGTTGTTAGAGAATTACCGATTGAAGATGTTAAACGTCAATTACGTGAAGTAATCGAATTAAAAGTAAACAAGTAATAAACCTTAGCACAGTCACTTATAATAAAGTGATTGATATAAATATGTATGAAGTGCATTTGAGTAACTTCAACTAAGGTCTAATCAGAGATTCTTAATTAAGAAAGGTCTGTGGGTAATGTGACCGAATCATTAAATGTTCAAGAAATTATTAAAGACTTTCCTATTTTGAACCAACAAGTTAATGGGAAACGTCTCGCTTATTTGGATACTACAGCAACAAGTCAAACGCCCGTGCAAGTATTAAACGTACTTGACGAGTATTATAAAAAATATAATTCTAACGTTCATCGTGGTGTACACACATTAGGTTCATTAGCTACTGATGCTTATGAAGGTGCACGTGAAACAGTTAGACGTTTTATTAATGCACGTTACTTCGAAGAAATTATTTTCACACGTGGTACGACAGCATCAATTAATGTGGTTGCACGTAGTTATGGTGATGCTAATTTACAACCTGGAGATGAAATTGTTGTTACCGAAATGGAACATCATGCCAATATCGTGCCATGGCAACAATTAGCAAAAAGAACTAATGCCAAGCTTAAATTTATTCCAATGACAGCTGAAGGCGAACTAGATATCGAAGATGTTAAAGCAACAATCAATGATAATACTAAAATTGTAGCTATCGCTCACGTATCGAACGTATTAGGTACAATCAATGATGTTAAAGCAATAACTGAAGTAGCACATGAACATGGTGCTGTTATAAGTGTTGATGGCGCACAAGCTGCACCTCATTCTGCTTTAGATATGCAAGATTTAGATGTAGACTTTTATAGTTTTAGTGGACATAAAATGCTTGGACCAACGGGTATAGGCGTTTTATATGGTAAACGAAAATTATTACAAGAAATGGAACCTGTTGAATTTGGCGGAGACATGATTGACTTTGTAAGCAATTACGATGCAACATGGGCAGACCTACCAACTAAATTTGAAGCAGGCACACCATTAATTGCACAGGCGATTGGCCTTGGTGAAGCGATTAAGTATCTAGAAAATTTAGGTTTCGATGCAATTCATGAACACGAAAAACAACTAACTGAGTATGCTTATGAACAAATGTCTACTGTTGATGGCATTGAAATATATGGCCCGCCAAAAGAGCGACGTGCTGGAGTAATTACTTTTAATATTAAAGATATTCATCCACATGATGTAGCTACTGCTGTCGATACAGAAGGCGTGGCTGTGCGTGCTGGTCACCATTGTGCGCAACCATTAATGAAATGGTTAAATCAATCGTCAACTGCACGTGCTAGTTTTTATATATACAACACGACTGAAGATATTGATCAATTAGTTGAAGCGTTGAAGCAAACGAAGGAGTTTTTCTCATATGAATTTTAATAATTTAGATCAATTATATCGCTCAGTCATTATGGATCATTATAAAAATCCTAGAAATAAAGGGAAATTAGATAATGGTACGATGACTGTAGATATGAACAATCCAACATGTGGGGATCGTATCAATTTAACGTTTGATATCGAAGATAACGTTATAAAAGACGCTAAATTCGATGGAGAAGGCTGTTCTATTTCTATGTCTAGTGCTTCAATGATGACGGAATCAATCAAAGGCCATACTTTAGCAGAAGCTATGGAAATGAGCCAACAATTCACTAAGATGATGCTTGGTGAAGATTACGAAATTACTGAAGACATGGGTGACATTGAAGCGCTACAAGGTGTTTCACAATTCCCTGCACGTATTAAATGTGCAACGCTAGCATGGAAAGCATTAGAAAAAGGTACAGTTGAAAAAGAAGGCAAAACAGAAGAATAATCAGTGCAATACGTTGACAAAGTGTAATATGCCATTCACACTAGAATAAACAACATGAAAACACTAAGGTGATTAAACTAGCAAATGTTTAATGTAACTTGGTAGTGGCTTAAATGAATATACCATGCAACTTGTTACAATTTTAAATAAATATAACTCGCACGGATGAGGCTTTAAATATATAAAAGGAGTGATTAACATGGCTAAGAAAGCACCTGATGTTGGAGATTACAAATATGGTTTCCACGAAGAAGATGTTTCCATTTTCAGATCAGAACGAGGTTTAACAGAAAACATCGTTAAAGAAATTTCCAATATGAAAGAAGAGCCAGAATGGATGCTTGATTTCAGACTTAAAGCATTGAAGTATTTCTATAAAATGCCAATGCCACAGTGGGGTGGAGATTTATCTGAATTAGACTTCGATGATATTACGTATTATGTAAAACCATCTGAACACGCTGAACGTTCATGGGATGAAGTTCCAGAAGAAATTAAACGTACATTTGATAAATTAGGTATTCCAGAAGCAGAACAAAAATACCTTGCAGGTGTATCTGCACAATATGAATCAGAAGTTGTTTACCATAATATGGAAAAAGAACTTGAAGAAAAAGGTATTATCTTTAAAGATACTGACAGTGCCTTAAGAGAAAATGAAGAATTATTCAAAGAGTACTTTGCATCAGTAGTACCTGCTGCTGACAATAAGTTTTCTGCATTAAACTCAGCTGTATGGTCTGGTGGTTCATTTATTTATGTTCCTAAGAACATTAAATTAGATACACCATTACAAGCATATTTCCGTATTAACTCAGAAAATATGGGTCAATTCGAACGTACACTAATTATTGCTGATGAAGGAGCTTCAGTAAACTACGTAGAAGGTTGTACTGCTCCAGTTTACACAACAAGTTCACTACACTCAGCAGTAGTTGAAATTATTGTTCATAAAGATGCTCACGTGCGTTATACTACAATTCAAAACTGGGCTAACAATGTTTATAACTTAGTTACTAAACGTACATTAGTTTATGAGAATGGTAATATGGAATGGGTAGACGGTAACTTAGGTTCTAAGTTAACAATGAAATACCCTAACTGTGTCCTTATGGGCGAAGGTGCTAAAGGTAGTACTTTATCAATTGCCTTTGCAGGTAAAGGTCAAGTACAAGATGCCGGTGCGAAAATGATTCACAAAGCACCAAATACTTCTTCAACAATTGTTTCAAAATCTATTTCAAAAGATGGCGGAAAAGTTGTTTATCGTGGTATCGTTCACTTCGGACGTAAAGCGAAAGGTGCACGTTCAAATATTGAATGTGATACGTTGATTTTAGATAATGAATCAACTTCTGATACTATTCCTTACAACGAAGTATTTAACGATAACATCTCATTAGAACACGAAGCGAAAGTGTCTAAAGTTTCTGAAGAACAGTTATTCTATCTAATGAGTCGTGGTATTTCAGAGGAAGAAGCGACAGAAATGATCGTAATGGGCTTCATTGAACCATTCACAAAAGAATTACCAATGGAATACGCAGTTGAAATGAACCGACTAATCAAATTCGAAATGGAAGGTTCAATCGGTTAATAAATCGAATCTATTGTGTAAAGATAATATATAGAGGTGTCCTTCGGGCGCCTCTTTTTTATCGTTATGACGAGTGAAAATGACGCAAGTTCAAGATTAACAGAATAAATGAATTTTGATCTAGAACACTTTATGTTTAACATTAAGCGTAGGTATCGTGTTAAACTATATTGAATACATACATTCTGATGAATAAAAATGAGAGTCAGAATTAAGTTATTTCATTAACAAAGTTGTTTTTAGTAAATGTGTTAGGGAATAAGTATTAAAACAGCAAATAAAACATAACGAAGGGGATATGCTTTTTGGTTATATCGATAATCATTTTATTGTTAGCCTCGTTTTTCTTTTCAAGTAGTGAAACAGCATTGACTGCTATAAATAAAATTAAATTAAGCGAAGAAGCACAACAAGGAAATAAAAAAGCACAAAAGCTATTAGATTTTTTACATAAACCAAGTGATTTTATAACGACAATTTTAGTGTGCAACACAATAGTGAATTTATTGATTTTAACGTTAATGACTATTGTCGCAATTAATCATAGTTTGAATATTATTGGCACAATTATACTGTCAATTATAGCAGTTATATTAATAGGTGAAGTCATTCCGAAATCTATTGCAGCATCAATTCCGAATGGAGTCGGTCGTTTTATTTATGGGCCACTAAAATTGATTACAATGATCTTTAAACCCATAACTATGATTCTAAACGGACTAACGGATAGTATTCATCACGCATTAACAAAAAATCAGGAAAGTGAACAAAAATATTCTAAAGAAGAAATACGACAACTTGTAACAATCGCTGGTAGTGAAGGCGCATTTAATGAGATGGAAAGTAAACGTATTCAAGGCGTTATGGATTTTGATAAATTAAAAATTAACGATGTGAATACGACACCAAGAATTAATGTAACGGCATTTTCGGATGATACTAGCTACGAAGAGGTATATGAAACGGTAAAATCAAATCCATATACTAGATATCCAGTTTATGAAGGTGACATTGATAACATTGTTGGGGTCTTTCACTCTAAGTATTTGTTAGCATGGAATCATGAACAAGATAAATCAATTGTTGATTATACTTCAGTGCCATTATTTGTGAATGAGCACAATAAAGCTGAGTGGGTATTAAGAAAAATGACCGTAACGCGTAAGCACTTAGCGATTGTGTTAGATGAATATGGTGGTACGGATGGTATTGTTTCTCATGAGGATTTAATTGAAGAAATGCTTGGTATGGAAATTGAAGATGAAATGGATGAAGAAGAGGAAGAAAAATTATCTTCAAACTTGAAGAAAAAATAATTAACCATTAATCGAGAGGTGTTAAAGATGCAATTGTCAACACAGCTTACAAAACGCTTAAATATAGATTATCCGATAATTCAAGCAGGTATGGCTGGAAGTACAACGCCAGAATTAGTTGCTGCGGTATGTAATGCTGGTGGTTTAGGCATGATAGGTGCCGGATACTTCGATGGTGAAAAACTGGAAAATGAAATTGATGAAGTGAAGGGCTTAACTACTAAACCATTTGCGGTGAATTTATTTGTTCCAAGTAATAACGAAATAGACAATGGACTTGTCGAACATATGCAAACTTGGCTCAAACCTTACCGCAAGGCATTTAATTTAGAAGAACCAGTAGTGAATATAACTGAACAACAACAATTTGAACGGGCTATAGATATAATTATTCATAAGCAAGTACCTATTGTTGCGTTTACTTTTGGTATTCCTAATCAGGAAACAATTGCCAAATTGAAAGCACACCATGTGACTTTATTAGGCACTGCGACATCCGTTGACGAAGCGAAAGCTAACGAAGATGCAGGCATTGATATAGTCGTTGCGCAAGGCAGTGAAGCGGGTGGTCATCGTGGTTCATTTATTGATACAAGTAATAATGGCGCACTCGTAGGTACAATGTCATTAATACCACAAATTGTTGATAATGTTTCTATTCCAGTTGTCGCTGCGGGTGGAATTATGGACGGTAGAGGATTAATAGCCAGTATGGCATTAGGGGCCCAAGCGGTACAGATGGGTACAGCATTTTTAACTACGTTGGAAAGTGGCGCCAATAACGTTTTACGCAATGCTATATTGAATAGTAAAGAGACGGATACAGTAGTTACACCCGTGTTTAGTGGTAAACCAGCTCGAGGCATAGATAATGAGTTTATCCATGAAATGAATAAATACGATGATGATATTCCAAGTTATCCTATACAAAATCAACTAACAAATGCTATTCGCAAGGCAGCCGTGCAACAAGGCGATGCCGACATGACGCATTTATGGAGTGGGCAAAGTCCAAGACTTGCTCAAGCAGTTAGTGTCGATGACTTAATACAACATATCCTTAATCAATCAAGAAAAGTATTAGAATATTAATGAGTTAAGCATCATTACATTGAAAGATAGTTTTTATGTAAAAACTATTGATGAGTGTAGTGGTGCTTTTTATATGAGAAAAGCGTTTAATTAAGCTTAAACAAGTGAATGAATTATTATATGTATGGTATTATGTAGTCGGTGATATGAATGATAAATATTGGACTCACAGGTTGGGGTGATCATGATACTTTATATGAAGATCTACAACGAAAATCAGATAAGTTAAAAACATATGCAAGCCATTTTCCTATAGTAGAACTTGATGCATCTTATTATGCAATTCAACCAGAACGAAATATATTAAAATGGATGAAAGAAACACCCGAAAAATTTAAATTCATAGTAAAAATACATCAAGCATTAACTTTACATGCAGATTATAAAGAATACGCAGAATCAAGACAAGAATTAATAGATCAGTTTAAACTCATGCTAGAACCATTAAAGCAAGAAAACAAACTCGCGATGGTATTAGTTCAATTTCCGCCATGGTTTGATTGTACTGCACAGAATATTACATACATTAGGTACATTAGAGCACAACTAAAAGCATTTCCTATTTGTGTTGAATTTCGACATCAGTCATGGTTTTCTGATGATTTTAAAGAGCAGACATTATCATTTTTAACAGAGCAAAATATTATCCATTCTGTATGTGATGAACCTCAAGTAGGCCAAGGTTCTATACCTTTAGTAAACAGAATTACTAATAGCGTTGCATTTGTGAGATACCATGGACGTAATACGCATGGTTGGACCAAACAAGATATGACAGATGAAAAATGGCGCGATGTACGTTATTTATATGATTATAGCAAGGAAGAGTTAACACATTTAGCAAATAAAGTAAAAGTGTTGGATCAGAAAGCTAGCGACGTTTATGTCGTATTTAACAATAATTCTGGAGGGCATGCGGCTAACAACGCTAAAACTTACCAGAAAATATTAGGTATAGATTATGATGGTTTGGCACCGCAACAATTGCGCTTATTTTAATGGAAGAATATAGAGCATTATCTGAAGTTTAAATTTCTAACTTTGTAAGTTATCAGGAGAGGATATAGATGCAATTAACTATTTATCATACTAATGATATACATAGTCATCTACACGAATATTCAAGAATTTCAGCCTATTTAGCTGATGTAAGATCACAATTAACACACCCCTCTCTATACTTAGATATTGGAGACCATGTAGATTTATCGGCACCAGTGACTCAAGCAACAATGGGGATTAGGAACGTAGCTTTATTAAATGAAGCGCATTGTGATATTGCAACGATAGGTAACAATGAAGGCATGACGATATCACACGAGTCACTCAATAATTTATATAATGACGCAAATTTTGCAGTGACGTGTGCGAATGTTTTTGATAAAGAAGGGCATTTACCACATAACATTTCGTCATCTTATATTAAAACTATTGATGGCGTACGTATATTATTTGTAGCTGCTACTGCGCCTTTTACACCGTTTTATAGAGCGTTAGATTGGGTGGTTACAAATCCATTAGAGGCCATTAAAGATGAAATTCATGCGAATGAGGGTCAATATGATGTGTTAATCATAATGAGTCATGTCGGCGTCTTTTTTGATGAAAAATTATGCCAAGAGATTCCCGAGATAGACGTAATTTTAGGGAGCCATACGCATCATTATTTTGAAAATGGCGAAGTCAATAATGGCGTTTTAATGGCAGCGGCAGGAAAATATGGTCACTACTTAGGTGAAGTAACTTTAGACATTGAAAACAGCAAAGTGACGTCCAAAAAAGCTACGATTCACCCCCTAGAGACTTTACCTGAAACAGAAACAAATTTCGCTGAAGAAGGGCAAGCATTAATGGATGAGGCAGTTACAGATAGACCGATATCGCTACCTCGAGAAACAAACTTCATTAGTAAAACGGCATATTTGCTAGCAGAAAGCTTACAATATTTTACAGGTGCTGATTGTACGATAATTAATGCAGGGTTAATAGTGAAAGAGATAGACGATAAAATTGTTACTGAATATGATATACATCAAATGTTACCACATCCAATTAATGCAGTTAGAATTAGATTATCAGGTGAAATGTTAAAAGAAGTTGTGATTAAAAGTCAAAAGCAAGAATATATTAATTCTCAAGCACAAGGTTTAGGTTTTAGAGGAAATATCTTTGGTGGATATATCTTATATAATATTGGTTTTATTGAGTCAGAAAATCGTTACTTTATCGATGGTGAAGAAATTATTGATGACCATATTTATACGTTAGGAACAGTTGATATGTATACTTTTGGAAGATATTTTCCAATGTTAAAAGACCAACAAATAGAGTACTTAATGCCGGACTTTTTAAGAGATATATTTAAGAAGAAATTGTTACAATATTAATTTATGCCTAATTTACGTTTTAATTTGGTGTGAAGTTAGTTATAATAGTTAGAGATATTTATACAGGAGGGTAAGCGTTGTTATGGCTACTAAAAATGAAGAAATATTACGTAAACCAGATTGGTTAAAAATAAAGCTTAACACGAATGAAAATTACACTGGCCTCAAGAAAATGATGCGTGAAAAGAACTTACATACAGTTTGTGAAGAAGCAAAGTGTCCAAATATACATGAGTGTTGGGGTGAACGTCGAACTGCAACATTTATGATTTTAGGTGCGGTTTGTACCCGTGCTTGTAGATTCTGTGCTGTTAAAACAGGATTACCAAACGAATTAGATTTAGGCGAACCAGAAAGAGTTGCTGAATCAGTAGAATTGATGAACTTAAAACACGTAGTTATCACAGCGGTAGCAAGAGATGACCTAAGAGATGCGGGTTCAAACGTTTATGCTGAAACAGTACGTAAAGTACGTGCGCGTAACCCATATACAACTATTGAAATATTGCCATCAGATATGGGTGGAGATTACGAAGCTTTAGAAACATTAATGGCTTCTAAACCAGATATTTTAAACCATAATATAGAAACGGTACGTCGCTTAACGCCGAGAGTTCGTGCACGTGCTACTTATGATAGAACTTTAGAATTTTTACGACGCTCAAAAGAATTACAACCAGAAATACCTACAAAATCTAGCTTTATGGTAGGTTTAGGTGAAACTTACGAAGAAATTTATGAAACTATGGATGATTTACGTGCGAATGACGTAGATATTTTAACAATTGGACAATATTTACAACCATCACGTAAACACTTGAAAGTTGAAAAATACTATACACCATTAGAGTTTGGTAAATTACGTAAAATTGCTATGGATAAAGGCTTTAAACACTGTCAAGCTGGTCCACTTGTAAGAAGTTCATATCACGCAGATGAACAAGTAAACGAAGCGGCTAAAGAAAAACAACGTCTTGGTGAAGCCCAACTCAACGCAGAACAATAATTTAATATGAATTAATTTTAGACTTAGTTTACACGTATGTATTTTTACATATGGTGGACTAAGTCTTTATAGTAACAATTAAAATAATTAGTTACTGTAAAACCTGAGAAGATATGTGTCATCGATATTTAACTTATATCGGAACATATTTGATCTAATATAAAATCAAGGTGAAATCTAATGATAAAAGTAAATGATCAGTTTTTTGAACTAATAGAAGAATACAGAGAATGTTTTGATGAAGAAAAATTTGTTGGACGCTATTCTGATATTTTAGACAAATACGACTATGTTGTAGGTGATTATGGTTATGATCAGCTTCGCCTAAAAGGTTTTTATAAAGATACCAACAAAAAAGCTGAGTTAAGCAAACGTTTCTCTACAATTCAAGATTATTTGCTAGAGTATTGTAACTTTGGTTGCCCATATTTTATTGCTCAAAACGTGACAGCCGAAGTAACGAAAAATAATACGTCAGCACAAACATCTGCCGAAGAAACTCCGGAAGATAAATTGAAAGACGTTAAAATTCAACCGACAATTCAAAATACTGAAGAATAACTAATAGTTTCGCAGCGCGCGTAAGAAAGAATATTAGTTTATACTTTAAAAGGCAAATTCTATCTACTTTAAATAGAATTTGCCTTTTTTATTTAGGATTAATATAAACTGCTTATTTAATTACTATTGAATTCTCTCTGCTAAAAAGGCATTTAATTCATTGCCTTCTGCTTCACTAACGCCTAATATGTATGCGATATAACCTTCTTCTTCTAAATCGTCCGTTCCTATAATACCAAATTTATTCGTTTGAATATTTAATACTATGGTTTTACCAAAATGACGATCAGTCTGTACGAGCATTAAATCATAACGACTTTCCTCGCCAACGAAACCAACAAATTGCACTTGTGCAGTCTCATCATCATCATATAAATACATATCTATCATAAAACGACCTTCTTTCTATATTTTACTAAGCGTAAAATGATTAATTTTATTTTGCAAATCTTTAGTTCTCAGTATAACCACTAATGAATTTAACTTCAAAATTGTGATATTATTAAAGTATCGAGAGGTGACGGTTATGTACTTTGTAAATAAAGAACAGTTAGATACAAAATTAAATTATATTCAGCAATTAACCGAGGATTATGAGGACAATAAAGGCAATACATATGCATTTGAACGTATTGCTCAAATGCTAATTGAAGCATCTGTAGATATTGGTAACATGATTATTGATGGATTTATTTTAAGAGATCCAGGTAATTACAAAGATGTTATTGATATTTTGGCTTTAGAAAAAGTCATTTCAGCTGAAACACAAGAACAAATTAACCAAACGATTGATGTAAGAAAGCAATTTGTTCATTTTTATGATCAACTTGAAGATAATAATTTAATGCCATTATTTGATCAAGCAATTCCTTATTATCAACAGTTTATTGCAGAAGTAATAAACTTTTTAAAAAGTGAAAACGTACCAGTAACAGCATTTGGAGATAAAGGAGAATAAATTAAATGAAGCAGTATAGCGCGTATTTACTAGATTTGGATGGCACGATGTATAAAGGTGATGACGTTATAGATGGTGCAGTCGAATTTATAGATTACCTAAGTAAACACAGTATTCCTTATTTATTCGTAACAAACAATTCATCAAAAGAACCTGTTGAAGTGGCAGAAAGGCTTAATAGATTAGGCGTAAAAGCAACAGCTGATGACATTATTACTTCAGCAGTAGCTACGGCGGATTACATTGCTAACGAACAACAAGACGCAACAGTTTATATGATTGGTGGTAATGGTTTAAAAACTGCATTAAACAATAGAGGCTTGCAGCTTAAAGATGATGAATTTGTAGATTATGTTGTCATTGGTCTTGATGAGGCTATCACATATGAAAAATTAGGCATTGCGACATTAGGGGTACGCAATGGAGCTAAATTTATTTCAACAAATAAAGACGTTTCTATACCTAAAGAACGCGGTTTTATGCCTGGGAACGGTGCGTTAACAAGTGTAGTATCAGTTTCGACAGGGCAAGAACCCGTGTTTATTGGAAAACCTGAACCTGTAATAATGAATATGGCATTGTCTGTACTAAATCTTCCTAAAGAGGAAGTGGCAATGGTTGGCGATTTATATGATACGGATATTTTGTCAGGTATTAATGTAAATATTGATACGATTCACGTACAAACAGGGGTAACAACATTAGAAGAAATTCAACAAAAAGAAGAACCACCAACGTACTCATTTAAGGATTTAAACGAAGTTATAAAAGAATTAGAAGGGTAGGTCGATTGGGATGGGTAAAATTATTGTAACAAGAAAAGTACCGGATAAATTTATTGAGCAATTAGAAGCAATTGGTACAGTTGAACTTTGGGACGATGCGTATACGCCAATGCCAAGGGATAAATTTTTAAATGCTTTATCAGAAGCGACGGCATGTTTCATAACTTTATCAGAGCAAATTGATGACGAAGCTTTAAATGCTGCACCAAATTTGAAAATTATAGCAAATATGGCGGTTGGTTTTGATAACATAGATGTACAATTGGCTCACGATCATAATATTGTTGTTACGAATACGCCAGATGTGTTAACTGAGACTACAGCCGAATTAGGGGTGTCATTAACGTTAAGTGTGGCACGTCGAATCGTTGAAGCGGAACGCTATGTACAAGAAGGTCAATGGCAAAGTTGGAGCCCATATTTATTAGCAGGAAAAGATCTATATAGAGCCAAAGTTGGTATTTTTGGCATGGGTGATATTGGTAAAGCTGTAGCGCGTAGGCTCAAAGGTTTTGAAGCTAATATAATGTATCATAATCGTTCAAGACATATTGATGCTGAAGAAGAATTAGGTGCATTATATGTATCATTTGATACATTATTAAAAAACAGTGATTTTATTATATGTACAGCACCACTTACCGAAGATACAAAAGATAAATTTGATAAACAAGCCTTTGCTAAAATGAAAAAAGAAGCAATATTTATTAATATTGGTAGAGGTGCAGTCGTAGATGAAGAAGCACTTATTGATGCATTAAATGAAGGACAAATATGGGCCTGTGGACTAGACGTCTTAAGGGAAGAACCTATTGATATGAAGAATCCTTTATTAAATATGAAAAATGCTGTCATAGTACCACATATTGGTAGTGCGTCTATCGTAACTAGAGATCGAATGATTCAACTATGCGTGGATAATATTAAGTTAGTATTAGCAGGACAAGCACCTTTAACACCGGTTAAAGGATAACCAACAAAATAAAATATTAGATAAAGCAGCTCAACCGACAAAGTTGAGCTGCTTTTTATTATGTGACAATATTTTACAAAGTTTACAAAAACTTTACAACCTGAGACCGAGTTTTTTTATCGCAAAATTTTGTATAACTAAACTATAAAAAGAAAAAATTAAATGGAGGCAAGTAAATTAAGTATATGATTATATAAACTGAATGTAAAAGCCTTTAAAATAATTGTTTGGAAACGGTTTTATAATTATATTAACAAAATATCGAAATTAAAAACATTGCGCAATTTATTTTGTTGTCGCAGCAGTAAATATACGTCCTAGCAATAATGTAAATTATTTATACAATTGTAAACGTATAAGAAAAATTGTATAATGAATTTGTAAAGAGTTATGATGGACAACGATTTTAAATTTTCATCATTTAAGTTGTGAGAATTAATCATTGATTTTATTATGAGGTGGACTATGTCAAAAATTAAACTTAAATTCATGCAATATAGTGCTGTGAAGACAGTAGGGCTAACCGTATTGTATTTTATAATATTAATCGCTTTATATTTGATATATGGGTCGGGCGATACCCACAATAATTTCATTTATAATGAATTTTAATAAGGAGCAGAGAGATGGATATCTTAACAACATTTGAACAACACGCATCATTTTACCCTGATCAAGCAGCTATCAAATATAATGATGAAATTTTAACTTATAAAGAACTAGAACTATTTTCTAACACATTAGCAAAGACTATAGAAGATGCTAGCAAACCACTGCTATTATATGGACATATGTCGCCGTTCATGGTTGTAGGAATGTTAGCAAGTATGAAAGCAGGATGTGGCTATGTACCTGTGGATACGTCATTGCCTGAAGATAGAATCGCATCGATTATTAATAAAGTAGAACCACAATATATTTTCAATACGACTTCGGAGTCACTCTCTTTAGCAAGTAGTGATGAAATTTTTCCAACTTCTTTACATCATATGCCTACTGTTGAACACTATGAAGCCTATATTGAGAGTGAGGACATTGCTTACATAATCTTTACTAGTGGTTCAACAGGCGAACCTAAAGGCGTGCAAATTAAATACAGTAGTTTAAATGAATTTGCAGACTGGGTGGTTGAGTTAAACCAAACAGGTGAACACCAACAATGGTTAAATCAAGCGCCATTTTCTTTCGATTTATCAGTTATGGCCATTTATCCATGCTTATTATCTGCTGGAACATTGAATTTAGTTGATAAAAATATGATTAATAAACCTAAACTGTTAAATGAATTGCTTGAAAGAAATGATATTAACGTATGGGTTTCAACGCCTTCATTTTTAGAAATGTGTTTATTATTGCCACATTTCGATGAACAAAAATATTCACAACTGAAGCAATTTTATTTCTGCGGAGAAATATTTGCACATAAAACGGCAACGATATTGAATAATAAATTCCCACACGCAACAATTTATAATACTTATGGTCCAACAGAAGCAACTGTAGCGATAACTAGTATTCAGATCACTAAAGATATCATCGATAAATATAATCCACTTCCAGTGGGCGTTCCGAAAAATGGGACAACTTTGGATGTAACAGAAGAAGGTGAATTAGTCATTACGGGGAACTGTGTTAGTGCTGGTTATTTTAAAGATGAAGATAGAAGTAAAAAAGTCTTTCAGGATAATGAGCATAGTAGAAGTTACTATACAGGTGACAAAGCAGTTCAAAAAGATGGTCTATGGTTTATCCAAGGGCGTATCGATTATCAAATCAAATTGAACGGTTATCGTATCGAATTAGAAGAAATAGAATTTCAATTAAGACATATGGATAAAATACGAGAAGCTATTGTAGTACCAGTTTATAACAAAGACAAAGTATCAAAAATTATTGGTGTTGTTACATTAACGCAAGAGACATCACAAAATTTTGATATTAATGCGTTGTCTCATGAAATTAAAGAGCAATTGAAACAATATGTGCCGGTATATATGATTCCAAGCAAATTCAAAGTCATTGATCAAATGCCAATGACAGTGAACGGTAAAGTAGATAGAAAGAAAATTGCTGAGGTTACAACAACATGATACCTTATGGAACTTTCACCTTTTTCTTAATAGCGCTTATCGTATTACTACCAGTAATTATATTGGGACTTATGGGTAAGAGAAGTTACATTTATAATGGTTTGTCTACTGTCATTATGGTTGTAATTATATTCTCTTCACATAAACATAATCTATTTGGCATTAGCTATATTAGTACGCAGCTTGTTAGTTTTATTATCTATATTATATGGCAAATATGTATCATTATGACTTATTGGAAATCAAAGGCTAGGCGTAATTCATTTGCAAAATTTGTAGTAGTTATCATTTTATCTATATTACCTTTAGTATTAGTGAAAATTATTCAGAGCTCATGGTTAGGACATTACCAAGTCATATTACATGAAAGTAAAGTCGTTTCATTTATTGGCTTTTTAGGTATTTCCTACGTCACTTTTAAAAGTGTGCAATTACTTATGGAAATACGAGATGGTTCGATTAAAGAAGTGAAATTTTGGAAACTCATCCAGTTTATTTCATTCTTTCCGACTATTTCGTCTGGTCCTATAGATAGATATAAACGTTTTGTCAAAGACGATAAAAAAGTCCCAACTGGCGGAGAATATAATGACTTACTAATTAAAGCGGTACATTATATTATGATGGGTTTTTTATACAAATATATTATCGCTTATTTAATTCAAAAATTTGCTATTGCGCCACTAACACTAGAATTAACTACGTTTACAGGTAAATGGCTGTATATGTATGCCTATAGTATGTATTTGTTTTTTGATTTTGCAGGTTATAGTTTGTTTGCAATTGCCTTTAGTTATTTATATGGGGTGAAAACACCTGAAAACTTTAATCAACCGTTTAAAGCAAAGAATATTAAAGATTTTTGGAATAGATGGCATATGACATTGTCATTTTGGTTTAGAGACTGTATTTATATGCGTTCACTATTCTATATGTCCAAAAAAAGAATGTTTAAAAGCCAACTCTTAATGTCGAATATCGCATTTTTTATTAATTTCTTTATTATGGGCGTCTGGCATGGTTTAGAAGTACATTATATTGCTTACGGTTTATATCATGGTCTTATGTTTATAGGTTATGGATATTACGAACGTTGGAAAAAACAGCATCCGCCTAAATGGCAAAATAAATTTACTCAAGCATTGAGTATTGTAATAACGTTCCACTTTGTAACTTTTGGTTTTCTTATCTTTTCAGGTAAGCTGTTTTAATTTTAGGAGGAATTTATATGGAATTTAGAGAACAAGTTTTAGATTTATTAGCCGATGTGTCAGAAAATAACATCGTGAAAGAGCAACCAGATATAGAAATTTTTGAAGAAGGTATTATTGATTCGTTTAAAACTGTAGAACTCTTATTAGAGATTCAAAATAAATTAGATATTGAAGTTTCTATTATGGATTTCGACAGAAACGAATGGGCGACGCCAAATAAAATTATTGCAGTACTTGAACAACAAAAATGAAGTTAAAACCTTACATTCCTATAATGGTTAGCTTAGCATTATTCGGGGTTTTCCTATTATTACCAGCGAGTTGGTTTACGGGGTTAATCTCAAATAAGGCAGTAGCCGATCAAAGATTGTCACTGAATGAACAAGTGTTAAAAGGAACGCTCATTCAAAATAAATTATTCGAATCGAATCATTATTATCCTATCTATGGATCGAGTGAACTTGGTAAAGATGATCCGTTTAATCCTGGAATTGTAATGCATAAGCATAAACACGTTGCGCAAAAACCATATCTAATAGGTACTGGTGGTTCAACTGATTTAATAAATGCAGTTGGACTAGCATCTCAATATAATAATTTAAAAGGTAAGAAATTAGCTTTTATTATCTCGCCACAATGGTTTACAAACCGTGGATTAACAAACAATAATTTTAACGCTAGGATTTCTCAAACACAAATAGATAAATTGTTTGAACAACCTCACTTAAGTCCAGAACTTAAACAACGTTATGCTAAAAGGCTATTACATTTTAAAAATGTCCAAAACAAATCATTTTTAAGACAAGTAGCTAAAAATCCAGATAATATCAGTCATTCATATGTTGCTCCGTTCAAAGAAAACCAACTACTTAAAATAGAAGCAATTAAATCAGCTTATCCGTTAGCGTCATCACCACTCGAACACGTTAAACCTCTTAACGATAATTACGAATCGTGGAAGGCTATGAGGAAAGATGCAGAAGTATATGGTGGAGAACATACTAAATCTAATAAATTTGGTATTAGAGATAAATATTGGGATTTAATTAAAGCGCGTAAAAGAAAAATAAATAGAAATTATGAATTTAATAAAAACTCTCCAGAATTTACGGATTTAGCACTACTAGTAGATACAATGCGTGCGGCTGGCGCAGACGTACAATACATTAGCATTCCAGCTAATGGTAAATGGTACGATCATATTGGTATAGACTCAGAGCGTCGACAAGGTGTCTATAAAAAAATTAATCACACTGTCACATCACGTGATGGAAAATTATATGATATGACAGACAAAGATTACGAACCATTTGTAATTAGTGATGCCGTTCATATTGGTTGGAAAGGCTGGGTTTATATTAACCAACGCATCAATCATCATATGCATGAAAAACCACAAAATATTAAAAAAGAGCGCTCAGCATAATGAGCGCTCTTAATATATTTAATGTCGGTTAGAATACTTGTTCTACTTCGATAACACCTGGTACTTCTTCGTGTAAAGCACGTTCAATACCAGCTTTTAAAGTAATAGTAGAACTTGGACAAGTACCACATGCACCGTGTAATTGTAATTTCACAATCCCATCCTCTACATCTACTAGGGAACAATCTCCTCCGTCACGTAGTAGGAATGGACGTAATCTCTCTATGACTTCAGCTACTTGATCAAACATAGTTGCGTTCTCAGTTGGCATACATATGCCTCCTTTCAAGTAAAAAAATTTCAACTTGTACTCATTTATTTATTATAATAGAAAATGAAAGAAAAATCTATGATTGAAACTAAAGGGGGATTTAACTTGAACAAGGTGAGTGTCGTCGTGTATGGGGCGGAAAATGTTTGTGCGAGTTGTGTCAACGCACCAACTTCTAAAAACACGTATGAGTGGTTAAAACCATTATTAGCTAGAAAATACCCAAACATTCAATTTGAATACACATATATTGATATAGAAAAAGATGATGATAATTTATCAGATCATGACCAACATTTTATCGAACAAATTCAAGAAGATGAATTGTTTTATCCACTTATAACAATGAATGATGAATACGTGGCTGACGGTTATATTCAATTAAAAGATATAACACGATTTGTAAATCAAGTTGAAGAACAATAAAAGACTGCTCTTGAGTGAGCAGTCTTTTTTATTATCCATTATGATATTTATACATCCAAAGTACACCGGATTTTAAAATGGAAGCTAAACGGCCAGTTACAGTTCTGTCCATAATATATGCAAATCCTTTTTTATCTCCTAATGAACCTAGAAAGCCTTGTATTTTGATTTCAGGCATTTTTTCAGGTAATTGTTTGTCTTGCCATTGTAATTTCATGACATCAGCAATCTGGTCACCTTGGAATTCTGCCAATTGTGCACTTGGAGCGTGAGGTAGCTCAGCACAATCGCCAACTACATAAACGTTAGGATAAGTTGGTACTTGGTGATATTGGTTTAAAATAACACGACCACTTTTACTTATATCGATAGGTAAATTTCTTACGATTTCGACTGGTTGAATACCAGCTGTCCAAACGATTAAATCCAAGTCTTCTGGCACGTCACAGTTATAAATACGACCAGGTTCAACTTTATTAATATCTGAATTTGGCACGACATTAACATTGTTTTTCTTAAACCATTTTTCTATATAATTACTTAACTTTTCTGGGAAACGAGATAAGATGCGTTCACCACGATCATATAAATAAATGTCTAAATCTTCACGACTTTCGCGTAATTCACTTGCTAATTCGATACCACTAAGACCTGCGCCAACGATACCAACTTTAGCACCGTTTGGTAGTTCGCTAATATGATGGAACGTTTCACGAGATTTAGATAATGTTTGA
Organism: Staphylococcus lloydii; assembly: GCF_015775975.1. Taxonomy (NCBI): domain Bacteria; kingdom Bacillati; phylum Bacillota; class Bacilli; order Caryophanales; family Staphylococcaceae; genus Staphylococcus; species Staphylococcus lloydii. The sequence goes on along the minus strand of NZ_CP064056.1, from coordinate 1,907,635 downwards.
ATACTATGCGTATATTCTTCTGCGCCAGGAACATTGTGATATTTATCTTCACAGCCTAAGCCAATAACCAATTCGTCATAATCAACTTTTGTTTGTCCAGCAGTAACGATTTGCTCCTCTAAATTAATGTCGTTGATTTCCCCGTAAACGATATTAACTCGTTCAGAATTTGGGAAGTTCATACGCACTTCTTTATCAGATTTTGTACCAGCTGCCAGTTCATAAAATTCAGGTTTCAAACTATGATATGGCATACGATCGATTAACGTAAGTGAATAATTATCTGGTAAAGCATTTGGCAAAATATGAGACATAATACGCATGTTGCCGTAGCCGCCGCCTAATAAAACTAAATTCTTCATTTTGATACCCCTCTAATAATAAATATGTTTACAGATTTCAACAAAAGACATAGTACTCAAGTTCAGCCCGTTTGAATAAAATACATTAACGCCTATAAGTTTCAATCTACTTGTTAAGGTGAAAAATAAATAGGTGTTAGTCACCATCTCATTTTTCAAAATAAATAACTCTTCTTTATTATATGCCTTTTTTAAATGTTCTACAAATAACTTAGACACATTTTAGACAGAAATTAAATTATTATAGTAAGCAAAATCGTTACAAAAACGATGATTATTGACTCAAAAAAGTTGATAAATATCCATTTAAATCAGAAAAATTATTAATATTTAGCCCTAAATATGTTAGCTTGAATATTTAATGATATGAAACAAAGCAAGAACATAGTCATTCGTAGTGAAAGTTGTTATAATGTTATAACTGATTATTAATAAGAAGGTGTATTATGAATCCAATAGTAGAATTCTGCATTTCGAACATGGCGAAAGGTGGAGATTATGTATATAACCAACTTGATAATGATCCGGGTGTAGATGTTCTAGAATATGGGTGTCTTCAAAACTGTGGATTATGTTCAAGTACCTTGTATGCATTAGTAAATGGTGATATCGTTGAAGGTGAATCACCAGACGATTTATTACAAAAAATATATGCTCACATAGAAGAAACATGGATTTTTTAGGAGGGAAACATTATGGCAGTTATAAATTTGACTGAAGCAGCAGCTTATGAAGTAAAAGACATGCTTAAACAAAATGATATGTCAGACGGTTATCTAAAGATTAAAGTTAACGGTGGCGGATGCACTGGCTTAACTTACGGTATGTCAGCGGAAGAAACAAAAGGTGACAACGATGAAGTATTTGAATTTTACGGTTTAAAAGTATTAGTTGATAAAGATGATAAAGCAGTATTAGAAGGAACGACAGTTGATTTTAAACAATCATTAATGGGTGGCGGTTTCCAAATTGATAACCCTAATGCGATAGCATCATGTGGTTGTGGTAGTTCATTTAGAACTGCTAAAGTCGCAGGCTCACCAGAAGATTGCTAATTAAATTAAGTTGGGACACTATCACGTTGTAATGGTTACAAGTCCAATGAATAACATTAAAGTTGTTATAGTTTGAGACTAAGTTGACCATTAGCGTGTAGCTGTTCCAACTTTTTTAAAAATTTGATTTGTGAAAAAATAAACAATATATATGTAAGTGCTTGAAAATATACCTTAAAAAATATAAAATTAATAATGGATGAAAGATTGTCTTTAATGAGTTGAATTACTCTAACCAGGTCTTACTAAAGACGGTTGCAAGAAAAAATTATGAAAGCTTAGGTGAATAAAATGGCACAAAATCGTAAAAAAGTTCTAGTTTTAGGTGCTGGTTATGCTGGCTTACAAACTGTTACTAAATTGCAAAAACAAATTTCAGCTGACGAAGCGGAAATTACATTAATCAATAAAAATGATTACCACTATGAAGCGACTTGGTTACATGAAGCTTCAGCTGGTACAATTAGCTATGAAGACTTACTTTATCCAGTTAAGAGCGTTATTAACGAAGATAAAGTGAACTTTGTAAAAGCAGAAGTAACTAAAATTGACCGTAATGCTAAAAAAGTAGAAACTGACGCTGGTATTTTTGATTTCGATATTTTAGTTGTAGGTTTAGGTTTCGAAAGTGAAACTTTTGGTATCAAAGGTATGAAAGATCACGCTTTCCAAATCGAAAACGTATTAACTTCTCGTCGTTTAGCTCGTCATATTGAAGACAAATTTGCAAATTACGCAGCATCTAAAGAAAAAGATGACCGTGATTTAGCTATTTTAGTTGGTGGCGCTGGTTTCACTGGAATTGAATTCTTAGGTGAATTAACAGACCGTATTCCTGAATTATGTAATAAATATGGTGTTGAACAAAGCAAAGTAAAAATTACTTGTGTAGAAGCTGCACCTAAAATGTTACCTATGTTCTCAGACGACCTTGTTAACCATGCTGTTAACTACCTTGAAAATAAAGGTGTTGAGTTCAAAATTGCAACACCAATCGTAGCTTGTAACGAAAAAGGTTTCGTTGTTAAAGTTAACGATCAAGAACAACAATTAGAAGCAAATACAGCTGTATGGGCAGCTGGTGTACGTGGTAGTCAATTAATGGAAGAATCATTTGACGGCGTTAAACGTGGTAGAATTGTAAACGAACAAGACTTAACTATCGCTGGCCATGACGATATCTTCGTAATTGGTGACTGTGCAGCATTTATTCCTGCTGGTGAAGAACGTCCATTACCAACAACTGCTCAAATTGCTATGCAACAAGGTGAACACGTTGCTAAAAATATCAAACAAATTCTTGAAGGCCAACCAACACAAGAATTTACTTACGTAGACAGAGGTACAGTATGTTCATTAGGTTCTAATGACGGTGTCGGTATTGTCTATGGTAGAGATATTACTGGTAAAAAAGCTGCTTTCATGAAGAAAGTTATCGATACACGTGCGGTATTCAAATTAGGCGGTATCGGTCTTGCATTCAAAAAAGGTAAATTTTAATTGCAAAATTAATAATACGACAGTGGTATCTAGTTAGGATATGCTGTGTGAGAAAAAGCCTATCTGATTAAGATAGGCTTTTTATTTTAATTAAAAGGGACTGATAATAATGAATATTCGATTTAACACAAAGGACATGGAGATTGAACAAACACTCATCGTTGGTGTGGCAGGACATTTAAATCAATTGACGCAATCTATTGAGGTAGATGGTGTAGACATTACCGATGAATTATCACAGTTGAAACATGATCACATCATTGGGAGTCAAGTAGGTAAAATATATCAAACACAACTACAAATTAATGATAAGAAATATAGACTTGTAACAATTGGATTAGCTAATTTAAAACAATTAACGTCTGCTGATATTGCAACAGTATTTGGCAATCTATTTCAATTTTTAAAAGCTGAAAATGTGACAGTAGCATCATTGTTATTTGACAGCTTTGAAGCAAAAACGTTGCCAGCAAAGAGAATAGCAGAATTATTAGGACAACAAAGTTTCCGTTCAATTTATGAATTTGATAATTATAAAACGACTAAAAAATCACCGTATGAATTAGTTATTAATTTACATAGTGAAAACCAACGCATCATAGAATCAGTACAACAAGGTCAAGCGATAGGACAGGCGATAAATATAGCAAGAGATTATAGTAACATGCCGCCAAATATATTGACGCCTAGTTATTATGAAGAACTATTATCCGAACATTTTAACGATACTGAAGTACACTTGGATGTTAAAAACGAAGCGCAATTACAAAATGAAGGTTTTGGATTAGTGCATGCAGTAAGTAAAGGGTCTAGTAATCCTGCACGCGTATTTACACTTACTTATAATGGGGCGGCAAATGATGAGGCGCCTATTGCATTAGTAGGTAAAGGCATCACATACGATTCTGGTGGTTATTCAATTAAACCAAAATTAGGTATGCAGACAATGAAATATGATATGTGTGGTTCGGCAAATGTAATCGGTATGATTGAAGCAGCACGTTTACTTAAATTAAAAATTAATATTGTTGGTGTTATCGTAGCTTCAGAAAATATGATAAATGGTGAAGCAATGAAACCAGACGATGTTTTCACGGCGTTAAGTGGAGAAACAGTTGAAGTGTTAAATACTGATGCAGAAGGAAGACTTGTTCTAGGTGATGCGGTCTTTTATGCAAATCAGTTTAAACCACAAGTTATATTAGATTTTGCTACTTTAACAGGTGCAGCAGTAGCAGCATTAGGTGAAGATAAAGCAGCCGTCTTTAAAAATAATGATAAAGCCCCGTTAGCAACAATTTTAGAGCATGCTAATGAAGCGGATGAAATGGTGTTTGAATTACCAATGACATCAACAGAGCAACGTTTAATACGACAAACAGATGTCGCTGATTTAGTAAACCATACAAATGGACATGGTAAAGCATTGTTTGCGGCAACATTTATTAGCCATTTTGCTGGTGATACACCTCATTTACATTTTGATATTGCAGGACCAGCTACAACTAATAAAGCTTCATACAATGGTCCTAAAGGTCCTACTGGTTATATGATCCCTACGATTGTTCAGTGGTTAAGAACTTTATAATACAAAATAATAAGTTGAACGATATCTAACTTATACACGTATAGATAATAAAAGTTAAATTAATCAATGATTATGATTAACGTGTTAAGTCGTAAAGATATGAGTTCAACTTTTTTTATAACTATAATTTGTTTTAATTTTGTTGACAAAGGTAATACAGATTGATAGTATAAATTTCATGATACTTTAGTTCGATAATGTGGTAAAGGGGTTTTGAATTGTGTTTAATGCAGTCGTAATAGCTGTCGTAGTAATGATTATTCTATGCCTGTGTAGATTAAATGTAGTTATTAGTTTATTCATTAGTGCGCTAGTAGGTGGCTTAATAGCCGGAATGAGTGTCACAGACATTGTGATGGTATTCGGTAAAAATATAGTAGATGGTGCAGAAGTTGCACTGAGTTATGCTTTATTAGGAGGTTTTGCCGCTTTAATATCTTATAGTGGTATCACGGATTACCTCGTATTAAAGATTATTAAAGCAATACGTGCCGAAAATTCAAAAATGTCACGTGTTAAAGTTAAAGTAATTATTATGATTGCATTATTAGTGTTAAGTATTATGAGTCAAAACGTAATACCAGTACACATTGCATTTATTCCAATCGTTATACCACCATTAATTAGTTTATTTAATGAATTAAATATAGATAGACGTCAAATTGGTTTGATAATAGGATTTGGGCTATGTTTCCCATACGTGTTACTTCCATTTGGATTTGGTCAAATTTTCCACCAAATTATTTTAAAAGGGTTTACGAAAGCACATCATCCGATAGAAATGAGTATGATTTGGAAAGCTATGATTATACCTTCAATGGGATATATTGTAGGTTTAATTGCTGGTCTAATTTATTATCGTAAGCCAAGAAAATATATCGATCATAAAGATGAAAGTGAAATGGCAGAAGTAACTTTAAAACCTTATGTGATCGTTATTACAATCATTGCTATTTTAGCGACATTTACAGTTCAAACGCTAACAGATTCCATGATATTCGGTGCCTTAGCAGGTGTCTTAATATTCTTTATTTCAGGAGTTTATAACTGGAAAGATTTAGATCAAAAATTTGTCGACGGTATTCAAATTATGGCCTACATAGGTGTCGTTATTTTAACAGCTAATGGTTTTGCCGGAGTTATGAATAAGACAGGTGATATTAGCCAATTAGTACAGAGTTTAAGTGATATTACTAGCGGTAACAAACTATTTAGCATTATTTTAATGTATATTATTGGTTTAATCGTAACGTTAGGTATTGGTTCTTCATTTGCAACTATACCAATTATCGCAACTTTATTTATTCCTTTAGGAGAATCTTTAGGTTTAAGTACAATGGCACTCATTGCATTAATTGGTACAGCGAGTGCACTTGGTGATTCAGGTTCGCCTGCAAGTGACTCTACTTTAGGACCAACAGCCGGTTTAAATGTCGATGGCCAACATGATCATGTACGTGATACTTGTGTGCCTAACTTTATATTCTATAACGTACCTTTAATCATTTTCGGTACAATAGCGGCTATGATATTATAATTAATAAGTTGATAGAAGGGGTGTTGCGTTATGAGTACGATGTTAGATGCTTTAGAGATGAAGATTGAAAAGCAAGAACATGGATTAATGGTCATTTCTATGCCAGTAACCGATAAAGTGAAACAACCATTTGGTTATTTACATGGAGGTGCAAGCCTTGCTTTAGGAGAAACTGCATGTTCAATGGGAGCGGCTTATATTATAGACACTGATCATTATATACCTTTAGGTTTAGAAATGAATGCCAATCACATCGGTTCTACAGTAGAAGGTACAATCTATGCTACCGCAACAATTATTCATGAAGGTAAAACGACGCAAGTTTGGAATATCGAAATTAAAGACGATACGGACAGATTAATTTGTATCATGAGAGGTACAATGGCAATCAAAGAACGTAAAAACTAATAAAATTAATATAGTAAGTATGTATAACTTGTATTATAAAAAGGCTGAACAATTGAATCATAATTGTTCAGCTTTTTTAATATTAATATGTTTAACTAGCATAGGATTTAGCATTAAATGCGTTCGCTATGCGTTTAGCTGCTTCTCTACCGCCGGCAATATTACGCGCAAAAGGCCCTAATTTTAAATCAGCTAATGCACCACTAACATACAAATTGGGTAACCAAGCTAATTCGTCTGTTAATTGTGGTAACCCACATTTAGCCATTGGAGCATGATAATTTAAAATTAATTTTTTTATAAGGGGCAGTTGATATATGCTATTACTAAATCCTGTGGCTAATATGATACGATCATAATATATTTTTTTAGCATCTGTAATAATGTGATGGTGTCTTACATCTCTGATTTTATCATGATGCATAATCAATCGTCCTTGTTCTTGATAATGTTTTAATTTTAAATATAATTCTCTTGGCATAGAGCCTTTATGACGTTCTTTATTAAGAAGTGATAAGCGTTTATGAGAATCAGTAATAGATTCAAAGTAAGTCATATTTTTAGGTCCTAACCAGCCTGGATCTGCATCAAAATCATGAATTGTGAGATTTTTATTTAGCCATAAGTGGACGGTACGTTCATCTTGATTGAGTAGTTTATTAACGAGATGAGCGGCTGAAATACCACTACCGACAACATGAGAACTACCTTTGAAATTGATAGTATTGTCATGAAATATATGTTGTACGTCAGGTTGTTGTTGAAACAGTGGAGGTATATTTTTATCGTGATAACTACCAAATGCAATCACAACATGGTCGGTTTTTATACTATTATCATTACTTAATAATATTGACCAATGGTTACCAATACGTGAAATATCGATTGCAGAAGCTGATATATGACAGAGATTTAAATTAAATTGGTGTATGAGCATATGTATATGATCCATAAACATATTTGTTTGAGGTCGTTGATATTTTCCTAAAGTACAATTGGTGTAGTGGTTTATTTTGGCAAATTGCTTTAAATGAAAAGGATCTGGATGTACATGATGTACACAGGGTGAACGTAAGAAAGGCATGCTAATTTTACTAGTACGTTCGGCAAATTGTTCACATAAATTATCATGTGGGTCAATTATCGTTAGTTGACTTTGTTCTAGACCCATTGATCTTAATTTGAGGGCGATAGTAACTGCATGAATGCCGCCTCCAATAATAGTCCATTGCTTCATAAATACGCTCCTTACTTAAATAGGAATTATTACGATTTATATTAACGAATAATATCAAAAAAAGCAATAAAAAAACGTCCAAAATGACTTAGTTAAGTTACCAAGTATTTTGGACGTTTATATATTTATATTTTCTTATCTTTTAAAGTTTCTGATATGTCATCTTGTTTGAGTCGTTTAGAAGATGGTGTTTCTAAATTATATGCTGCTTTAATAATTAAATGACTGGATAAAGGACCAGTAATTAATATGAATAGGATACCTATAATTAACTGCATATTTGCAAAGCCTTCTTTACCGATAAAGAATAAAAACACACCAGCTAATAGTAAAATGGACCCTAACGTTGCTGCCTTGCCGGCTGCATGAGCTCTTGAGTATACATCTTCTAAGCGTAATATACCAATGGCTGCTAGGGCACTGATTAATGCGCCTAAGATTACGAGAATAAGGGAAATACTAATGATTATCGTCGTTGTCATTTTCAATCACCTTTCCTTTATCCATATATTTGGCGAATACTGCCGTCCCTAAAAAGGCAATAATACCTATTAATAAAATAGCTACTATCATATAAGTTGTACCTAGAAAAATACTGAATAATGCGATGATAGCCATTAATTGAATACCCATAGCATCTAATGCGACGACTCTATCAGCGAGAGAAGGACCTTTAATTACACGAATAAGCATTGCTAACATTGATAACGACACAATAACAAGCGCGATAATTATAATGATTGAATAATTCATGTCGTTTCGCCTACCTCTCTTACCACTTTTTCAAGTGATGATTTTATGCCTTCGGTTTCTTCTTCTGTAGTACTGAAATCAATACTGTGGACGAAAATCTTTGTGCGATCATCACTTATGCCTAAGACAATAGTCCCCGGAGTTAAAGTGATTAGTGTTGATAAGAGTACGATTTGCCAATCTGTTTTTAAATCAGTGTTATAAGTGAAAAATGCGGGTTCATTCGTAATCTTTCGCTTTGTTACAATTTTGATAACATCAAGATTGGCTTTGATAAGTTCTATAAAGAACACGATTAACAATTTAACGATTTTATATAGCGTTACGATGTACAGCCTGCCAGGGAAAATACTACGTACCAGTATTACGAGAATAAGCCCAAATATATAACCTAAAATAAAATTATTAAAGGTATAACTACCTGTTAAGAAGAACCATAGAATGGCTAATATTAAGTTTACTAATATTTGAATGGCCATATTATTTACCTCCTAACACGTTAGATACATATTCGCTTGGGTCATAAAAAGTTAATGCTGCATCTTTAATCATTGGTTGTAAAACGTCTGCTGATAAACCAAAAATGATTGTTAGCACAATGGTTACAACGGAAATCGTTAATGCACTGCGATATTGTAATTTTGGATTATACTCATACCCAGAAGATGTGCCGAAAAATCCTTTTAAGAAAATACGCACGACTGAATATAATACGACTAAACTTGAAAGTAAGACGACAATACCACTTAAATAAAAACCTTTTTGGAAAGTTGCTTCCACAATATAATATTTACCATAGAAACCACTAAATGGGGGTATGCCAGCCAAACTTAATGCCGCTATAAAGAATGTCCAACCTAAAACGGGATAATGTTTAATAAGCCCGCTAAAGTGTTTCAAATCATAAGAACCAGTAATTTTATATATGACACCAATGAGGAAAAACAGGCCTGCTTTTATTAACATATCGTGAAGTGTATAGTAAATCGCACCCATCATACCTGTTTGGTTCATCATCGCAACACCGACTAAGATAACGCCAATAGCAATCATAATATTATAAAGGATGATTTTCTTCATATCACTGTAACTAATGGCACCTAAACAACCGAATATTATCGTTAAAATAGCTAAGAATAATAATAGGTAGTAGGGTAGTGAAGACGTGTCACGGAAAAATAAACTGATTGTTCTAGCGATTGCGTAAACGCCAACTTTTGTTAGCAACGCACCAAAGAAAGCGATAATCGCAGTTGGTGGCGCATAATAAGCACCTGGTAACCAAATGTACATTGGGAATACGCCAGCTTTAGTAGCGAAAACAAAGATAAATACAACGAATATAATAGTTACTACGTTACTATCTTGTGGTGATAATTGGCTAAGTTTATCGCTTATATCTGCTAAGTTTAATGTACCAACAACTGAGTAAAGCATACCGACAGCAATAACGAAAAAGGCTGAAGAAGTTACATTGATGAGTACATATTTAATCGTTTCACTTAATTGTATTTGTGTGCCACCAATCACTAATAAGATGTATGAAGATATTAAAAAGACTTCAAAGAATACGAATAAGTTAAAAATATCTCCAGTCATAAACGCGCCATTTACACCTGTAATCATAAACATGATTGCAAAGTAATAATAAAATCTTTCGCGTTCAATACCTACTGTTTTATATGAATATAAGATGATTAAAGCTGTAATAATTAAGCTTGTAACAATAAGTAAACCACTGAATAAATCTAAAACAAAGACTATACTATATGGTGCTTTCCAAGAACCAAGTTCAAGTTTAATTGGACCATCTTTATAGACGTGATACAAATTAATTAAACTAAAGCACAAGGTAATCAACGTGCCTCCTAGGGCAATGTAACGTTTGATAATAGGGCGTTTACCAAGAAAAACTAACAATATACTTGTTAATAATGGGATTACCAGTGCTGACATAAGTAAGTTACTCGCTATCACTTTCAAGCACTCCTCTCATCTGTTCGACGTTATCTGTGCCCAGTTCTTTATAACTTCTAAATGCAAGAACTAAGAAGAATGCTGTAACAGAAAATGAAATTACTATTGCTGTTAAGATGAGGGCTTGTGGGATAGGATCAACATATTGAGAGATGCCCTTTTCATAGATGGGAACGTCACCTTGTTTTAAGCCACCCATAGTTATTAAAAATAAATTTGCTGTATGTGTTTGTAGCGTTGTCCCTAAAATGATACGGATTAAACTTTTAGAGAGAATGAGATAGACACTCATTGCAGTGAGAAAGCCACAAACAAATATCATCAAGATTTCCATTATTCATTCTCCCCAATCGATAATATAATAGTCATAACTGTACCAATTACTGCAAACATAACACCTAGATCAAAAAACGTAGCCGTGTGTAAATGCATTGGCTTTAAAACGATAAGTGGTATTTCAAATGGTTTATGAGTAAAGAAGTTTTTGTCATAAAACCAACTAGCCATAGGTGTAGCTACACAAAATAATAGGCCAATGCCAATTAAAATCTTAAAATCCCAAGGGAAGATTTTACGCATTGTTTTAATGTCAAATGCGACTGCAATAATCACAAGTGCACTTGAAAGAAGTAAGCCACCTACGAAGCCACCTCCGGGTGTGTAATGTCCTGCTAGAAACAGTGAAAGGCCGAACATGACGATTAAAAAGAAGATAACAATAGCAGAATATTGAAAAATTAAATTATTTTTCTGTCTGTTCATTATTATTACCTCCTTTAATACTCGTATTTTTCTTAGAACGTAATTTAATCATTGTATAGACACCTAAACCTGCTATACCCAATACGGAAGATTCGAATAAAGTATCGGTACCACGGAAGTCAACAAGTATGACGTTTACCATGTTTTTTCCGTGTGCTAGGTCATGCACGTGTGCTTTATAATAATTAGCAATAGATGCGAAATGTCTATTACCATAAGCAATTAAACCAATAATAGTTACTACTAAACCTGCACCAATGGATATTAAAACATTGACTGTTTTAAAGCTTTTAGATTCGTTATAACGATTTAAATTTGGTAAATGATAGAAACATAATAAGAACAATGCTGTCGAAATTGTTTCTACTACGAATTGAGTTAACGCTAAGTCTGGCGCACCAAAATAAATAAAGAATACTGCCACAGCGTATCCAATAGCACTAGCCATTAAAATACTGAATAATCTAGAATGCGCTAAGACCATCATTGTTGCAGCTACACAAATTAATACCACGATAACGACTTCAAACACTCTAATATTACTTACATCTTTAAAATTAACTGAAACAGGTGAAACAAGTAATACAATAGCTGACATAACAATTAAAGTTAGGAAAATAATAACTAAGTTATTACGTGTGAATCCTGTAACATAAGTATCTGTCAATTTACTAGAGTATAATTGAACCGATTTACCACTATTGTTATACCAGTAGTTGATTGTTAATTTATTAGGTTGTAATTGTAGTAAACGTACCCAATAGCTAAACGTGAAAATAAGTAAAATACCCAACACATATATTAAGAGTGTAGAGAAAAATGCTGGTGTGAATCCATGGAAGAAGTGAAATTCTGCTGGTTTACTTACAGTTTTACTTATTGAATTTACTGCTGGATCTATAATTGAACCAGTAATTAAATTAGGGAAAAAGCCAAATACTATAACTAATAAAGCCAAGATAATAGGAGATATTAGCATTAATAGTGATGATTCATGTGCCTTTTTCGGTAATTTGTCTTCATTATAACTGCCTAAGAAAATTTGGCCGATAAATCTTACAGCATATACAAATGTGAAAATGCTACCGATAATAGCGATTATTGGCAATAATATACCTATAGAATTTAAGTTGTATAAATTAACGTGTGTAATTTCAATAACACTTTCTAAAAATGATTCTTTAGATAAGAAGCCATTGAAAGGTGGAATACCTGCCATGCTTAAAGCTGTAATTAAAGTAATAGTGAATGAAATTGGCATAATAGTCACTAGGCCACCAAGCTTTTTAACGTCTCGTGTTCCAGTACTATGGTCTACAGCACCAGTAATCATAAAGAGTGCACCTTTAAAGGTAGCATGATTGATTAAATGGAATATAGCTGCAGTAAATGCCGCGCTATAAATTTGACTATCAGAACCTTCGAAATGATAACTAACAGCGCCTATACCTAACATCGACATTATCATGCCTAGTTGTGACACTGTAGAAAAGGCGAGAATACCTTTTAAATCTTGTTGTTTAGTGGCATTTAATGAAGCCCAGAAAAGTGTGACAAGTCCTATAATCGTCACTGCCCAAACCCAACCTTGAGAAACTGCGAAAATAGGAGTCATGCGTGCGACTAAGTATAAACCTGCCTTAACCATAGTTGCCGAATGTAGATAGGCACTTACAGGTGTTGGTGCTTCCATTGCATCAGGTAACCATATGTAGAATGGGAATTGAGCAGATTTTGTCATAGCACCAATTAAAACTAGCACCATTGACAAAATAAAATATGGACTAGTCTGAATATTGTCTGCATTTGCTATCATTTCGTGAATGCTTGTCGTGTTTGTGGCTGTTGATAATAAAATCAAACCACCTAACAAACATAGCCCGCCTAAAACCGTAACGAGCATAGACTTTTGTGCCCCATATATAGACGCTGAATTATCACGCCAAAACGAGATAAGTAAAAAGCTAGAGAATGACGTTAATTCCCAAAATAAATATAGAACGATGATATTGTCTGATAAGACAACGCCTAGCATTGCGCCCATAAATAATAATAGATAACAGTAAAAATTTCCCAATTGTTCTTTTCGACTTAAATAACTGATTGAATAAAGTACGACTAAGGTACCTATACCAGTAATAAGCAAACTAAATAATAAACTTAGACCATCTATATAAAGATCATAATTCATACCAAACTTTGGCATCCAGCTTGCTTTTAGTAAAACGGCATCACCTGACATTGTTGTTTTTATGTATGAGATGAAATAAATAAATAAGACTAATGGTATTGGTAATACGAACCAGCCTAAATGAATCCGCTTATGAAGTCGATACACAAAAGGAATAATGAGGGCAAATATTAACGGTAACAAAACCGCTATATGCAACAAGCTCATTAAATATTCCTCCTTTAAAAAAGTATATAACAACATTATACATGATTAATACTGTTCTGAAAAACGTCAATCGCTTATATATAAAGGATTTCAGTGTTCTATTAAATAAGAAGAAAGAGAGTATTTTTAGTTAAATTTTTCTTTATATTGAATGGCATAATCCTCTTTTAAATTTTGTAAATTTTCTAGTGAACGACGTGCATGTTCATCTTGTTTTTCTTGCAAACGTTCCTCTAATTTAGTAATTGCAAGTTGTAATGATTCGACGTAAGGAAGAGGGTCTTCATTAAATGCTTTCAATTGTGATTGAGAAGTATAGCGTTTTTCAAATTGGCTTAATGCTTTACGTTCATGGAAAAAGACATTTTCTGTAGCTTTAGGATTATGTAAATCACCTTGTTTAGGGTGTTTAATCACTTGTTCGATTTGTACTAAAATTTGATTATTTTGTTCTTCTACGATACTAACGCCGTATACGCCAGTTTTATGTGCAAAACGGTATAACATATTCAATACTTCCTTTCATTTATGTTAGAATACTATTATCATATTAACATGAAATGGAGAATTAAAATGACAAACTACCCTCAGTTAGATAATGAAGTAAAAGACAATGAAATTAAATTAGTGATGCATACAAATAAAGGTGATATGACATTCAAATTATTACCTGATGTAGCACCTAAAACGGTAGAAAATTTTGTTACTCACGCTAAAAATGGTTACTACGATGGCATTACATTCCACCGTGTAATTAATGACTTTATGGTACAAGGTGGAGACCCTACAGCTACAGGCATGGGTGGCGAAAGTATTTATGGTAAACCATTTGAAGATGAATTTTCTTTAGAAGCTTTCAATATTTACGGCGCATTATCTATGGCGAACTCAGGACCTAACACAAATGGTTCACAATTTTTCATAGTACAAATGAATGAAGTACCTGAATCAATGTTAAGTCAATTAGCAGATGGTGGTTGGCCACAACCTATCGTGGATAGATATGCTGAAAAAGGTGGCACACCTTGGTTAGATCAAAAACACACAGTATTTGGCCAATTAATTGAAGGTGAAACTACTTTAGAAGATATCGCGAGTACTAAAGTAGGACCTCAAGACAAACCGTTACACGATATTACTATCGATTCAATTGAGGTTGAAGATAAATAAAATAAAGTTCAAGCATCTTTAAAAATATAAATATAATATGTTTCATCACATCATTAGCCGAAAACAATTCGTTTTTGGCTTTTTTTATTTCAAATTATTTATAAGTCATACTATTTTTTACCAATTGAAGTGGTTTTTTTCACTTAACATTAGTCCCTTATTATTATTTATGCTATTATTAGATTGTTAATTATAACGATATAAGGGGTTATCAAGTTGAATCATCATTATAAAATTGGTCAACACATTAAAGTACGTGTGACTGGTATTCAACCGTATGGCGCATTTGTTGAAACCCCTGATAATACTGAAGGCTTGATCCATATATCAGAAATCATGGATGATTATGTGCATAATTTAAAGAAATTTTTATCAGAAGGGCAAGTTGTTAGAGCTAAAGTTATTTCTATAGATAATGAAGGCAAATTGAATTTGTCGTTAAAAGATAATGATTATTTCAAAAATTATGAGCGTAAAAAGGAAAAGCAATCAGTGTTGGATGAAATCAAAGAAACTGAGAAATATGGGTTTCAAACAATTAAAGAACGCTTACCGGTTTGGATAAAACAGTCAAAAGACGAGATGAAACAAGATTAAGAGTCTTGGGAGAACTAACACTTTATTTAAGAGTGTTAGTTTTTTTAAATTTCAATATGCATGCGCAAGCATATAATTTAACCTCGATGTATTTATAGGTTATTATGAATAAGCAGTTAAGTAGTAACGTTATTTTTAGCGTGCTATAGTAATGGAATCATTAAGGAGGAATAGTAATATGAATGAAAGATTTACCCCTTTATTTGAAAGTGTAACTTTGCCTAATAACACAGTTTTAAAAAATAAATTTGTCTTAGCACCGTTGACACACGTATCATCAAATGATGACGGTACGGCATCAGAAGACGAAATTAATTACATGGAACAACGTTCGCAAGATGTTGGTTTAGCTATTTCAGCAGCAAGTAATGTGACTGATTTAGGTAAAGCATTCCCAGGTCAACCTTCAGTTGCACACGATACGGATTTAGAAGGTTTGAAAAAGTTAGCACATGTAATGAAGAAAAACGGTGCTAAAGCAGTCGTTCAAATTCATCACGGTGGAGCGCAAGCATTACCAAACTTAACACCTGGTGGAGACGTAGCCGCACCAACACCTATTTCACTTAAAAGTTTTGGACAACAAGAAGAGCATGATGCACGCGAAATAACGGAAGATGAAATTCAGGAAACAATCAAAGCATTTGGCGAAGCAACAAGAAGAGTAGCCGAAGCCGGTTTTGATGGTGTAGAAATACATGGCGCAAACCATTACCTTATTCATCAATTCGTATCACCTTATTACAATAGAAGAACGGATGAATGGGGAACTGATAAATTAAAATTCCCAACTGCAGTTGTTGAGGAAGTGTTAAAAGCAAAAGAACAATATGCAGATGATTCATTTATCGTTGGATATAGATTTTCACCTGAAGAAGCAGAATCACCTGGAATCAGTATGGAAATTACTGAATCATTAGTTAAAACACTTATAGAAAAACCGCTAGATTATTTACATGTTTCATTAATGGATGTTCATTCTGAGACACGTGAGGGTAAATATGCAGGTGAGGAAAGAATTAAATTATTACATCAATGGATAGATGGACGTATGCCATTAATAGGTATCGGTTCTATTTTCACGGCAGAACAAGCATTAGAAGCTATTCAATCAGGTAATATTGAGTTAATTGCTTTAGGTAGAGAGATTTTATTAGACTATCAATTTATTAGTAAAATTGAAAACGGCAAAGAGAATGAAATTGTGTCATACTTTGATCCGGAAAGAACTGATAAGCATGAACTACCACCAAAACTATGGGAGCAATTTAATATCGGATTTTATCCTTTACCAAGAAAAGACGAACAATAAATATCGAATATGATATAAAGCAGTAACCTTAAAAGTAAAACAACTTATTTCACTGAATTATTCAGCTTGAAATAAGTTGTTTTTTTATTTAAGTAAACTTTTTAATAATATGATACGAGTTATTAGTCTCTCATGCATAATAATCTATCCTTACCCATGTCACGTTATTAATTATAATAATGGTTTTAATTTTCTAGTGCCATTTTCTATTGTAGCTCAATCATTCATTGATAGAACAACTTGGTTGAAGTTCCAAAATATAGCTTGTGTTATATATAACAAACTGAAATGAAATTCACTGAGTAATAAAAATTTTATTAACTTCACTTTTGAATAAAAATAAGGTTTGACTGTGTCAAAATAAATTCCTTATAGATAAATATACAAATTATTATGTCGTTTATTCAAAGTAAGAATTATTACATAGACGCACTATTATCAAAGCATAAGATTTACTTAGAAAAATAGTTTCAGTTATCTGTTAAATACGTTATGCTATGGATATGATTGATTGTGGCTTTATAGCACATAATAAATTTAAAGGGGAGATATCATGACAAGATCAGAAGAAATCATCGAGGTTACAAATCACTATGGAGCGCATAACTATGTTCCATTACCAATTGTTATCTCGGAAGCTGAAGGGGTATGGGTAAAAGATCCTGAAGGAAACAAATATATGGATATGCTAGCTGCATATTCAGCTGTTAACCAAGGGCATCGACACCCTAAAGTAGTTCAAGCGTTGAAAGATCAAGCTGATAAAGTAACGCTTGTATCTAGAGCTTTCCATAGCGACAACTTAGGTGCATGGTATGAAAAAATATGTAAACTTGCTGGAAAAGAAAAAGCACTACCAATGAACACGGGTGCTGAAGCGGTTGAAACAGCACTTAAAGCTGCAAGACGTTGGGCTTATGAAGTGAAAAATATTGAACCAGATAAAGCAGAAATTGTGGCGTTTAATGGCAACTTCCACGGACGTACAATGGCGCCAGTTTCATTATCATCTGAAGCAGAATATCAACGTGGCTACGGTCCATTATTAGAAGGTTTCCGTAAAGTTGATTTTGGTGATATTGAAGCATTAAAATCTGCTATTAATGAAAATACAGCTGCTGTCCTTATTGAACCAATTCAAGGTGAAGCAGGCATAAATGTACCTCCAGAAGGTTATTTAAAAGAGATTAGAGAATTATGTGACAAACATAATATTTTATTTATTGCCGATGAAATTCAGGCAGGTTTAGGTCGTTCAGGTAAATTATTTGCGACAGACTGGGATAACGTTAAAGCTGATGTCTATATTTTAGGTAAAGCATTGGGCGGTGGCGTATTACCAATTTCAGTTGTATTAGCAGACGAAGAAGTTTTAGGCGTGTTTACACCGGGTTCTCACGGTTCTACATTCGGTGGTAATCCACTAGCTTGTGCTGCTTCTATTGCTGCATTAGATGTTATTATCGATGAAGATTTACCAGGTCGTTCATTAGAACTAGGTAACTATTTCAAAGAAGAGTTACAAAAGATTGACCACCCTGCTATTAAAGAAGTAAGAGGTCGTGGTTTATTCATAGGAATTGAATTGAACGAAAACGCTAGACCTTATTGTGAAGCTTTAAAAGAGCAAGGCATTCTATGTAAAGAAACGCACGATACGGTTATTCGCTTTGCACCTCCTTTAGTTATTACTAAAGAAGAAATTGACTACGCATTAGACAAAGTAAAAGCAGTTTTTAAATAGCATAGAAGTTCATCAATCTAGTATAGTAATTACACTTTAAAAAGCTAAAAGTTATGTTACAATTACTATGAAAGCGAAATCATTAGTTACGAAAAAGAGGCGAAATGAATCATGACTGAGAATAATAATTTGGTTACTTCTACACAAGATATTATTAAGGAAGCTTTACACAAATTGGGTTTTGATGATGGAATGTACGACTTAATCAAAGAACCATTAAGATTTTTACAAGTAAGAATACCAGTAAGAATGGATGATGGGACTGTTAAAACTTTTACTGGTTATCGTGCACAGCATAACGATGCTGTCGGACCAACTAAAGGTGGGGTTAGATTCCACCCAGATGTTGACGAAGAAGAAGTAAAAGCATTATCAATGTGGATGTCATTAAAATGTGGAATTGTTAACTTACCTTATGGTGGCGGTAAAGGTGGAATCGTCTGTGACCCACGTCAAATGAGTATTCATGAGGTTGAACGTTTATCTCGTGGATATGTTAGAGCAATCTCTCAATTTGTTGGGCCTACTAAAGATATTCCGGCACCGGATGTTTTTACCAATTCTCAAATTATGGCATGGATGATGGATGAATATAGTTCTCTAGATAAATTTAACTCACCAGGTTTTATCACAGGTAAACCAATTGTATTAGGTGGTTCACAAGGGCGTGACCGTTCTACTGCATTAGGTGTTGTTATTGCTATTGAACAAGCGGCAAAAAGAAGAAATAAACAAATCGAAGGCTCTCGTGTAGTTATTCAAGGTTTTGGTAACGCAGGTAGCTTCTTAGCTAAATTCTTATATGACATGGGTGCTAAAATTGTAGGTATTTCAGATGCTTATGGTGCATTACATGATCCTGAAGGTTTAGATATTGATTATTTATTAGACCGCAGAGACAGTTTCGGTACTGTTACTAATCTATTTGAAGAAACTATTTCAAACAAAGAATTATTTGAAATTGATTGTGATGTTTTAGTTCCTGCAGCGATTGCAAACCAAATTACTGCTGATAATGCACATGACATTAAAGCAGACGTAGTAGTAGAAGCTGCGAACGGTCCAACAACGCCAGAAGGTACTAGAATATTAACTGAACGTGGCATATTACTCGTGCCAGACGTATTAGCAAGTGCTGGTGGCGTTACAGTTTCTTACTTCGAATGGGTTCAAAATAACCAAGGTTACTACTGGACGGAAGAAGAAGTTAACGAAAAATTACGTGAAAAATTAATCACAGCATTTGATACAATTTATGAATTAGCTCAAAATCGTAAAATTGATATGCGTTTAGCTGCATACATCGTAGGTATTAAACGTACTGCGGAAGCAGCGCGTTACCGTGGTTGGGCATAAAATTTAAACAAAATGCAAGTATTGAGAACAATTCAATACTTGCATTTTTTGTATAGCAAACATGAAAATAGTCATAGAAGTAACACTTCTATGACTATTTTTTAATGTAATTGGGTTTTGATAATTTCTAATTGTTGTTTTACGGCATTTTGACCAGTAGAACCATGACTGATTCTGCGGCTAACGCAGTTTTCAGGTTTTAAAAATGAATATATATCGTCTTCGATTGAAGGGTGTGCTTCTTGATATTGAGTAAGCGGTACATCTAATAAATATTTATTGTTTTGTATACACCATAATACGATTTTGCCTACTATTTCATGTGCCGTTCTAAAAGGAACGTCTTTAGTAACTAAGTAATCTGCAAGTTCTGTGGCGTTTGAAAAGTCATTGTTTACAGTCTCTTTTAAATGGTCAACGTTAATTGTCATTGAATCAACCATACCTTCAAAGATTCTTAAAGAGCCTTTAATAGTATGAATAGCATCAAACAAGCCTTCTTTATCTTCTTGCATGTCTTTGTTGTAAGCAAGTGGTAATCCTTTTAAAGTCATTAACATACTCGTTAAATGACCTGCAGTACGACCAACTTTACCTCTAATTAACTCGGCCATATCAGGATTTTTCTTTTGAGGCATAATCGAAGAACCAGTTGAAAATGCATCAGATAAAGTAATGAAATTAGCTTCTGCAGAAGACCAAAAAATAATTTCTTCTGCAAAACGAGATAGATGGACCATTGTTAAAGAAATATTGTGTAACGTTTCAACTATATAATCGCGGTCACTTACTGCATCCATACTATTTTCGTATAAAGAACTAAATCCTAATAACTCCTGAGTCATTTGGCGGTCAATAGGGTAAGTAGTTCCACTTAAAGCCGCTGCGCCAAGTGGTGAAATATCAATTCTTTTTAAACTATCATGAAATCTCCCTTTATCTCTTTCCAACATCCAGTAATAAGTTAAAAGGTGATGGGCGAATGAAATGGGTTGGGCTCTTTGCAAATGCGTATACCCAGGCATAATAGTATCAACATGCTGTTCTGCCACATTTACGATAGTTGTTTGGAATGATGTGATTAATTCGATAATCATTGAAACTTGTTCTTTTGTATATAAGTGCATGTCCGTTGCAACTTGATCATTCCTACTACGACCTGTGTGCAATTTACCACCAGTATCACCGATACGTTTAATTAATTCATGTTCTATATTTAAGTGAATATCTTCTAGCGAAACATCAAATTCAACTTTTCCGTCTTCGAAATCAGTTAGTATGCGTTCCAAACCTGCAATAATATCATCGCTCTCTTTAGGAGCAATGATATTTTGCTGAGCTAACATCTTAGCATGTGCAATACTACCTTCAATATCTTGTTTAATTAAAGTTTTATCAAAGTGAATAGATGCGTTAAATTCATCAACCCAGTCTTCAGGCTTTTCTTTAAATCTGCCACCCCAAGCTTTCTCACTCATTGTGATAACCTCCATGAAGCATAGCATTTACTTGTGTCGGTAAACCGTAAATTTCTATGAAACCTACAGCAGATTCTTGATTAAATGCATCTTCTTTTGTATAAGTAGCTAATTTTTCATTGTATAAAGTAAATGGAGATTTTCTACCATTAACGACAGCATTACCTTTATAAAGTTTGATTCTTACTTCACCAGTAACATGGTCTTGTGTACTATCAACGAATGTTTTTAAGCTATCTGTTAATGGCGAGAACCATAAAGCATTATAAACTTGCTCTGATAGTTGTTT
Source organism: Staphylococcus lloydii (assembly GCF_015775975.1). Lineage (NCBI taxonomy): Bacteria > Bacillati > Bacillota > Bacilli > Caryophanales > Staphylococcaceae > Staphylococcus > Staphylococcus lloydii. The sequence continues at coordinate 1,886,112 of NZ_CP064056.1, read as the reverse complement.
TTCGATAACTGGTTTAAAGTGAGCAACATCTTTAGTTAATGTAATAGTTTCAAGTGCTTTATGTGCTTTAACGATTACTTCTGCCGCTGGTGTTTCATAAACTTCTCTTGATTTAATACCTACAAGTCTATTCTCTACATGGTCAATTCTGCCGATGCCATGTTTACCTGCAATTTTATTTAATTTTAAAATTAATTTAGTTAAAGACAGTGATTCGTCGTTTAAAGCAGTAGGTAAACCTTTTTCGAAAGATAAAACTAATTCTTCAGCTTGATCTGGCGTGTCTTCTAATGCATGCGTTAAATCATATGCATCTTCTGGTGGTGTAGCATAAGGATCTTCTAAAATGCCACACTCATTACTTCTACCCCATAAGTTTTGGTCGATAGAATATGGTGAGTCATGTTGTATAGGTACAGGGATGTTATGTTTGATTGCATAATCAATTTCTTCCTCACGGCTCCATGCCCATTCTCTCACTGGTGCAAATACTTTTAATTCTGGGTTAAGTGCTTTTATTGAAACTTCAAAACGTACTTGGTCATTGCCTTTACCAGTACACCCATGAGCAATACCAACTGCATCAGTTTTGTCGGCAATTTCTACTAATTTTTTTGAAATTAACGGTCTTGAAAGTGCAGATACTAATGGATATGCACCTTCATACATTAAATTACCTTTGATTGCATAGGCAACATAATCTTGACTAAATTCTTCCGTAGCATCGATAATGTGGCATTCGACAGCCCCCATATCTAATGCTTTTTGGTATACAACATCTAAATCTTTGCCTTCACCAACATCTAAACAACAAGCTACCACGTCATAGCCTTTTTCAATTAACCAATGTACTGCAACACTTGTATCTAAACCACCTGAATATGCTAAAACTATTTTTTGTTTCATATAGGACACCTCATTCATAATTTTTAATTTGTAAGTTAATAGAACTAGAATAACAAAAAGTGAATGAAAATAAAACCATTATTTTACATAAATATACAAAAACTTTATTTTTCCTTATGTTTTTGATTTGCCATTTAAATAATACATTTTTAAATCAATACTTTAATATAAAGGGGGAGGAAATGTATATTTTTATGCATATGATATGAAAATATGATATAAATTTAACTAACTAGTTTTGCTGTCATATAAGTGAGGGATAGGCTAGTTGTTTGAATACTAATTTCAAAGTTAGTAAAATAATACATGAACCCAATATACAGGAGGCAATTAACATGACTCATATACAGTTAGATTATGGTAAAACGTTAGAATTTTTTAACGAACATGAATTAGAACAACAAAAAGATATCGTTAAATCAATACATCATACTATTCACGAAGGCACAGGCGCTGGCAATGATTTCTTAGGATGGATAGATCTTCCTGTTGATTATGATAAAGAAGAATTTTCACGTATTTTAGAGGCGTCAAAACGCGTTAAAGAACATTCAGATGTTTTCGTAGTAATTGGTATCGGTGGTTCTTATTTAGGTGCACGTGCAGCAATTGAAATGTTAACTTCATCATTTAGAAATAGTGATGAATATCCTGAAATCGTATTTGTTGGTAATCATTTATCTTCTTCTTATACACAAGAATTAATTGATTATTTAGATGGTAAAGATTTCTCAGTAAATGTTATTTCAAAATCTGGTACAACGACTGAACCTGCTGTAGCGTTTAGATTATTTAAACAATTAGTAGAAGACAAATATGGTAAAGAAGAAGCGAAAAAACGTATCTTTGCTACAACTGATAAAGAAAAAGGTGCTTTAAAACAATTAGCTACTAATGAAGGCTATGAAACTTTCGTCGTTCCTGATGATGTTGGTGGCCGTTACTCAGTATTGACTGCAGTAGGCTTATTACCAATCGCAGTCGCAGGTATCGATATTGAAGCAATGATGCAAGGTGCTGCTAAAGCAAGAGAAGAACTTTCTTCTGAAAACTTAGAAGATAATATTGCATATCAATATGCGACAATCCGTAATATTTTATATGCAAAAGGTTATACAACCGAAATGCTAATTAACTATGAACCTTCTATGCAATACTTTAATGAATGGTGGAAACAATTATTTGGTGAATCTGAAGGTAAAGATTATAAAGGTGTATATCCTTCAAGCGCCAACTACACTACTGACTTACACTCATTAGGTCAATATGTACAAGAAGGTAGACGTTTCCTATTTGAAACAGTAGTTAAAGTTAATAATCCAAAACATAATATTACTATTGAAGAAGACAAAGAAGACTTAGACGGTTTAAACTATTTAGCTGGCAAAACAATCGATGAAGTTAATACTAAAGCCTTCGAAGGTACTTTATTAGCGCATACTGATGGTGGCGTTCCTAATTTAGTAGTTAATATTCCTAAATTAGATGAAGAAACATTTGGTTATGTTGTTTACTTCTTCGAGCTTGCATGTGCGATGAGTGGTTACCAATTAGGCGTTAATCCATTCAACCAACCTGGTGTTGAAGCATATAAACAAAATATGTTTGCATTGTTAGGTAAACCAGGCTTTGAAGATAAAAAACAAGAATTAGAACAACGTTTATAATTCAACAATTATATGAAGCACAAGATATACAAATAAAATAATAGCGATGATAGAATCTACACAGTCTAGATGATGTCATCGCTTTTTTATATCATTTACCAACATTAATCAGACTTACATATGACAAGACACTACTACCTCAGCATGAATTATTGATGCATGAAGCATTTGGTATTTAAAAACCTCACGAAAAAACATATAATGTATATCAATAGTAGGGATGAGGATTGATTAAATGTCGACTGAACAAGTTAATCATTGGTTTGATGTATTTGGAAACATGGGGTATCTTGTGGGATTTTTCTTACCATTTATTGAAGCGTTTATACCCATTTTACCGTTAATCGTATTTGTTATAGTAAATGTAAATGCCTATGGTTTTGTAATAGGAATGACACTCGCATGGTTAGGAACAGTGCTTGGTAGTTTTATCATGTTTCTAATCTTTAGACGGTTGGCGCATTCTAAATATATGAAACGACTAAAAAAACGTAAGTCTGCAAATAGGTTGATTAAGTATATTGATAAACATGGCGTTATACCTATATTTATTTTATTTTGTTTTCCTTTTACACCGAGTGCTTTGGTGAATTTAATCGCTAGTGTTACCAACATTAAATCTGTACATTATTTTTGGGTGTTAGCTTTATCAAAATTAGTTATGATTAGTCTTGTAGGTTGGTTAGGAAAAGATATTTCTACTTTATTTTCTAATCCTATACGTATAACGATTGTCGTGATTGTTGTAATCATTGTTTGGTTTATAGGAAGACAGGTAGAAAAACACTTTATGCATTCTTCAGAGGAGTGACGCCATGAAAAAAATAATAAAACATTTGATTTCTATTATTTTTGCGATTATTATAGTTTTATTGCTACAAGCATTTGTAATTACTGGAACAGTTATGCACAATAGTAATATGACTCCTATATTGAAAAGTGGAGATCGTTTAATCGTTAATAAAATAACTACGACTTTTAACCTATTGAAAAACAACGACATAATTATGTATCATCATAATGGACGTACTTATGTTGCACGAATTATTGGGGAACCCGGTCAATCTATCGTCTTTAAAAATGGGAAATTACTCCGTGATGATAGACAAGTAAATGAACCTTATGTTAAAAACAATAGCATTGATAATTTGGCATTACGTCAAATCAAAGGTTCTGAAAGTGATATCGTACCTACTAATAAGTATTTTGTGTTGAACGATCAACGACAAAATAAACAAGATTCAAGAAATTTTGGTTATATTAGTAAAAAGGATATAATTGGTGAGGTATCTTTACGATATTACCCATTTAAGGCATTCACTGTAGATTTTAAATAAATAGATGAGGTGTGAAACGTGAAAAAAGAAATAACTGAATGGATTATATCAATCGTCGTGGCAGTGGCTTTAGTATTATTCATTATCAATTTTGTCGCAAAGTCATATACTGTAAAAGGTGACTCGATGGATCCAACATTAAAAGATGGTCAACATGTTATTGTTAACTTATTTGACTATAGATTTAATGATATTAAAAAAGGTAATGTTATCGTATTCCATGCTAATAAAACTGATGACTATGTTAAACGTGTAATTGGAACACCAGGAGACAATATCGAATATAAAAAAGACAAACTATATGTTAATGGTCACCGAGTAAAAGAACCATACCTAGATTACAATGAAAAGCATAAACAATATGAATACATTACAGGTAGTTTGAAAACTAAAGATTTACCAAATGCTCAAGGTAATAAAATACCTAAAGGTAAATTATTAGTACTAGGTGATAACCGTGAAGTAAGTAAAGATAGTCGTTCATTCGGTTTAATTGATAAAGATACAGTAGTAGGTAAAGTATCATTTAGATTCTGGCCGTTTAGTGATTTTAAATTTGGCTTCGATCCAGATACGAATTACAACAAATAATTAATAATGAAGAATTAGTTGACGCGAACAAGTTTAAAGTTAACTAATTCTTCTTTTTTATATTTATAGAGTACAATTAATTTTTAGCCTTATGTGTTAAAATATGACTCAAAGGAGTGGAGCTAGTTCATGGAATTAAATGCATATATAGGAAGAGCAGGAACAGGTAAATCTCATAAAATGATAGAAACTATTAAAGCAGATATGAAACAAGATCCACTAGGCGATCCTATTGTTTTAATTGCACCGACACAAAATACGTTCCAACTAGAACAAGCATTTGTTAATGACTCAGAATTAAATGGTAGTTTAAGAACTGAAGTTTTACACTTTGAGCGTTTAAGTTATCGTGTCTTTCAAGAAGTTGGGGGCTTAATGGAAGAACAATTATCAAAAGCTGCTACACAAATGATGATTTATGATATTATTCAACAACATAAAAATGAGCTGAAATTATATCAGTCACAAGTAAAATATTATGGATTTAGTGAAAAGTTATATGAACAAATTCAAGATTTTAAAAAATATGCAGTTTCTCCACAACAACTAGAAGATTATATTGCTGAAAACAACTTACAAACAAGAACGCAACATAAATTACAAGATATCGCTTTGGTATATAAACAATTAGAACAACGTATCAATGGTCAATACGTTTCTACCGAAGATACGTTGCAACGTTTTATCACTATGATGAATCAATCCGAATGGCTTAGCCGCGCACAAATATACATAGATGGATTCCACAATTTTTCTACATTAGAATATGAAATTATTAAAGGATTAGTTAAACAATGTAGACAAGTTACAATTCTTTTGACAACTGATGGTGATAAAGATCCATTTAGTTTATATAGAAAGCCATCAGAATCTCTAACTCATATCGAAGAAATCGCTCAAGAACTTAATATTTCATTAAATGTCGAGACATTTTCACATCAACAGCGATTTGAGAATAAAGATTTACAACATTTAGAACAAAATTTTAATGCGCTACAATTTGAACCACAACAATTACAACAACACCTTAAAATTTATGAGTCATCTAATATGCGTGAAGAAGTAAATGAAATAGCGCGTCAAATTTTACGTGACAATAGGGAAGCAGGCAGAAGGTTCCAAGATATCGCGATTTTGTATAGAGACGAAACTTACGCGTATTTAATAGAGTCCATATTTCCACAATATGATATTCCTTATCATATTGATTTGAAAAAGCCTATGACCCATCATCCGGTTATGGAAATGTTCCGTTCGCTTATCGAAGTGTTGCAAACGAATTGGCGTTTTGAACCGTTGATGCGTCTATTTAAGACGGATGTATTAACTCAAACAATAGAAAATAGTGGTTATCTAATCAGTATCTTAGAAAATTTCGTGTTAGAACGTGGTATATATGGTAAGCGTTGGTTAGATGACAAGTATTTTGAGATTGAACGTTTTAATAAAATGGGCATTAAACGTCAACCGTTGACTGATGAAGAACGCGAAACATTCCAACGTGTCGTTAAATTAAAAGAGAACGTTGTAAATAAAATCATGGCGTTTGAAGAACGTTTGAGTGATACGCAAACCGCGGTTGATTTCGCACGTGCATTTTATGAAGCAATCGAAGTACTTGAATTGCCGAGTCAACTTATGGCAGAAAGAGATAGATTAGATGCTACCGAAGCACACACTGAAGCGGAAGAATTAGACCAAGTTTGGAATGGTTTTATTCAAACATTAGATGATTTAGTTTCTGTTTTCAAAGAACAACAGATGTCGAAAACAAGATTTTTAGAATTGCTAGACATCGGTTTAGAGCAGTTAGAGTTTAGAATGATTCCGCAAATGATAGATCAAGTAAGTGTAGGGACAATGGATTTAGCTAAAGTTGATAATAAGGCTAAAGTATATCTTGTCGGCGTTAACGACGGTGTCATACCTCAATCGGTTCAAGCATCTGGATTAATGACTGATGATGAAAAGAAATATTTCCAAACACAATCTCAACTTGAACTCAGTCCTACAGCAGATATCTTACAAATGGATGAGGCTTTCGTGTGTTATATTGCGATGACGAGGGCACAATCAGATGTCACATTTTCTTATAGCTTGATGGGCGCAAGTGGAGATGAAAAAGAACTTAGTCCTTTTATTACCCAAATTCAAGCACTATATACTAATTTAGAAATCCAAAATATACATCATCTACATCAAATGAATCCTTTAACGTTAATGGAACATCCACATCAAACAAAAATCGCATTGTTTGAATCTTTAAAAGCATGGTTAGATGATGAAATCGTTGCCGAAACTTGGTTAGATACATACCAAGTCATGCAAAATGATGAACGTTTAAATCAGGGGTTAGATTATCTATTAACGGCATTAACTTATGATAATGAAACGGTGCAGTTAAGTGAATCTTTATCTAAATCTTTATATGGAGACAAAATTAATGCGAGTGTTTCGCGTTTCGAAGGTTATTTGGCTTGTCCATTTAAACATTTTGCTTCACACGGTTTACGTTTAAATGAACGAACTAAATATAAATTAGAGAATTTTGATTTAGGAGACATATTCCACCAAGTATTAAAGTACATCTCAGAGCAAGTGAATGGCCAATTTAACAAATTAACACATAAGGCAATTCATGAATTAACGACAAAGGCATTAGAAGAAATATTACCAGAAGTTCAATTTAACGTACTTAACTCAACAGCATATTATCGTTATTTATCTCAACGTATTGGTGCAATAGTAGAAACGACATTAACAGCACTGCAATATCAAGGCAGTCATTCTAAATTTGTTCCGACAAAATTTGAAGCTAGCTTTAGAAAAAATCCTAAAAATAACGAAGAATTATATGCCCAACCACTTGTGACACGTCAAGGTGTGCCAATCAATATTAGAGGTCAGATTGACCGTATTGATACTTACACAAAAAATGATGAGAGCTTTGTTAATATTATTGATTATAAATCATCAAAATATAGTGGCACATTAGATTTAACGAAAGTATATTATGGCATGCAAATGCAAATGATGACTTATATGGATATTGTGTTACAAAATAAATCACGTTTAGGGTTGAATAAAGTTACGAAACCGGGTGGCTTATTATACTTTCATGTACATGAACCACGAATTAAACTAGCTTGGAAAGAGTTGCAAGAAGAAAAACGTACGTCAGAATTTTTAACTGCTTTTAAATTAAATGGTTTATTAAATAGTGATACAAATGTATTAGATGCCTTAGATGATAGAATCGAGCCAAGTTTTACTTCCGATATTGTACCGGTAGGCTTGAAAAAAGATGGTACGGTTAAAAGTAGTAGTAAAGTGGCAGATGAATCAACAATCTATAAATTTATTGCACATAATAAACAAAACTTTATAGAAACAGCATCGAATATTATGGACGGACATACTGAAGTTGCGCCACTGAAATATAATCAAACATTACCATGTCAATATTGTAACTATAAATCTGTCTGTCACGTTGATGGCATGATTGATCAAAAACGTTATCGTCAAGTAGATGAGACCATCAATCCTCTAGAAGCAATTCAGCAAGTTGAGATAGAAAGTGAGGAAGACGTGCAAAATGACTAATATACCAACAAAGCCAAGTAATGCACAATGGACTGATAATCAATGGAAAAGTATATATGCTAAAGATCAAGATATTTTAGTGGCTGCAGCTGCGGGTTCAGGTAAAACTGCGGTATTAGTTGAAAGAATCATTCAACGTATCTTACATGATGAATTAGATGTCGATCGTCTGCTCGTCGTTACCTTTACTAATGCTAGTGCACGAGAAATGAAACATCGAGTTGAAAATAGAATTAAAGAGGCTTCATTAGAAGATCCTTCGAATGAACATTTAAAAAGCCAACGTGTTAAAATTCATCAAGCACAAATTTCAACATTGCACAGTTTTTGTTTAAAGTTAATTCAACAGCATTATGATGTTTTAGATGTGGATCCAAATTTTAGAACGAGTAGTGAAGCGGAAAATATATTATTATTAGAACAAACAATTGATGAAGTGTTAGAACAACATTACGACAAATTAGATGCTAACTTTGTGGATTTAACAGAGCAATTATCATCCGATAGAAACGATGAACAGCTGAGAGAAATTATTAAACAGTTATATCAATTTAGTGTAGCCAATCCATATCCATTTGAGTGGCTAAATTCACTTGCCGAACCATATGACAATGAAACACAACAAGACAACTTGTTACAATTACTCAATGACTTGGCTAAAATATTTTTAACATCGGCAGAAGAATCATTAAATAAAAGTTATGATTTATTTATGATGTTAGAAGAAGTAGATAAGCAAGTTGACGTTGTCCAAAGAGAACGTCAATTTTTAACGCAAGCTATGGAAGACGGTATGTTAAACACAGAGTTAATTGCGAACCATCAATTTGAACCGCGTTTTCCTGCTAAAAATAAAAAAATAAAAGAAGCTAATGAATTAAATATAGAAGCATATGATAGTGCTAAAAGTCATTATGACAATTACAAATCTTTAGTGACAAAAGTACAAGATGATTATTTCTCAAGAGATGTGGATAGTCTGAAAAGTGATATGCAACAATTAAAACCACGTGTAAGTTATTTGGCTCAAATTACAGCCGATGTGATTGAACAATTTAATGGTAAGAAAAGAAGTAGCAATCTTATTGATTTTGCAGATTATGAGCATTTTGCATTACAAATATTAACCAATGAAGATGGTACGCCATCTGAAATAGCGCAACATTTGTCCACACAAATTGATGAAATACTCGTAGATGAATATCAAGATACGAATAGAGTACAAGAACAAATCCTATCGTGTATCAAAAAAGGAAATGACCATGATGGTAATTTATTTATGGTGGGTGACGTTAAACAATCAATTTATAAATTTAGGCAGGCAGACCCTAGTTTATTTATAGAAAAGTATAACCGTTTTAACGTAAAAGGTGACAATAGTGGCTTACGCATCGATTTGTCTCAAAATTTCAGGTCACGTAAAGAAGTATTAAGCACGACTAACTATTTATTTAAGCATATGATGGATAGTCAAGTTGGTGAAATTGAGTACGATGAAGCGGCACAATTATATTATGGTGCTAACTTTGATGATGCTAATGTACCATTGCATCTTGATATGTTAATAGAAGATGGTGAATCTGATTTAACAGGTGCAGAACAAGAAGCTGAATATATCGTACAACACGTGCAACAAATTATGAACGAACGTGAAGTTTATGATGTGAAGTTAGGTAAATATCGACAACCTACATACAAAGATATTGTTATCTTGGAAAGGTCATATGGTCAGGCTAGACGCATCCAACAAGCATTTAAAGACCATGATATTCCCTTCCATGTGAACAGTAAAGAAGGCTATTTCGAACAAACTGAAGTGCGATTGATATTGTCATTTTTAAGAACTGTCGACAATCCGTTGCAAGATATATATTTAGTTGGTTTAATGCGTTCTGTAATTTACCAGTTTACCGAAGATGAATTGTCTAATATTAGAGTGTTTAGTCCGAACGATGATTATTTTTATCAATCGATAAACAATTATATGAGCAATGAAGTTGCTAATAAAAAGCTTGTACAAAAATTACAATACTTTATGGATGACTTAGCTATGTATCAAACATATAGTCAAAGTCACCCCGTTTATCAATTGATTGATAAGTTTTATAATGACCATTTTGTTATTCAATATTTTAGTGGGTTAATTGGCGGTAAAGGTAGAAGAGCAAATTTGTATGGCTTATTTAACAAAGCGATTGAATTTGAAAATTCTAGTTTCCGAGGACTATATCAATTTATTCGTTTTATTGATGAATTAATAGAGCGTGGCAAAGATTTTGGTGAGGAAAATGTAATTGGACCGAATGATGATGTTGTTCGCATGATGACGGTGCATAGTAGTAAAGGGCTAGAGTTTCCATTTGTAATATATTCAGGACTCTCAAGAAGATTCCGAAGAGACGCGTTAAATAAACCTGTGATTTTAAATCAACAATATGGTTTAGGAATGAATTATTTTGATGTGCAAAATAATGTAAGTTATCCATCTTTAGCATCTGTTACCTTAAAAGCAATTGCGGAAAAAGAATTAATTTCAGAAGAAATGAGGCTTATCTATGTTGCTTTAACGAGAGCTAAAGAGCAATTGTATTTGATTGGTAGAGTTAAAGACAGTAAAGAATTAGAACAATGGGAGCAAGTGGCAGTATCCAATGATTACTTGCCTGTCAGTTATAGATTGACGGCACAGCGTCCTATCGACCTTATCTATACGATTTTGGCAAAACATCAATCAACTGCTATTCCATCAGATCTTCAGTTTGAAACAGATATCGATGCATTGGACGCAAGTGTTAGACCAAGCGTGAATATTAATATTCATAATTATGAAGACATCGCAAGCGAATATGTCGCTGATACAACAACACAACGTTCTGTTCATGATATACCGCAAGCAGCAACGAATGATAAAACGTTGCAAGCGCAAATTCATGAACAATTAAGTTATGAATATCCTTATCAAAAAGATATGCATAAAGCGTCTAAACAATCTGTTTCAGAATTAAAGCGACAACTTGAAACTGAAGAAGCAGGTACCGATTATAACCGTGTGAGACAATATCGTGTGGGTTCAACTACTTATGAACGACCAAACTTTTTAAATCAATATACAAAACGTAAGGCAAATGAAATAGGAACATTGATGCATACAGTAATGCAACATTTACCATTCAAAGTAGAGCGGTTAAGTACGGAGGAAGTTAACGAATATATCGACGACTTAATCCGTAAAAATATAATAGCTGAAGATGCTAAGCAAGACATCAATATTCCAGAAATAGAACAATTTATTAACAGTGATTTATATTTAGCAATCGCTAAAAGTGATGGAATATATAGAGAATTACCGTTCATTGTAAATCAAGGAAAAGTAGATCATGTACCAGAGAGTGAAGAAGATAGTTCTATCATTCAAGGTATGATAGATTTAATTTTCGTAAAAGATGGTTTGTATTATTTTGTAGATTATAAAACAGACGCTTTTAATAGACGTAGAGGGATGACCGATGAAGAAATAGGTAAGCAACTTAGAGATCGCTATAAAATTCAAATGACTTATTATAAAAACACTTTAGAAACAATCTTAAATACTGAAGTAAAAGGCTATTTATATTTCTTTAAATATGGTCAATTATCAGTAGAAGAATAGACGTTAATTTAATTTATATGTGAATGCTTATGAACTATTTAAAGCGAACCTATGCAAAATTTATGCATAAAAAATTAAACATAGGGAAAGATGAATAATAATAGAATACGGTTGTATAGCTCATTAGTTTCATTGTTCAATTTTAATAATTTCAACCTATTCATTTATTTGTTATTTATTGAGAATTATAGTTATAATATAAAGTAAGTTAAAAGTTGAGGAGCTGATAGTGAATGAAATTTTTATCATTCCGACATGAAGGACAAACATCCTATGGTGTTAAAGTTAAACGTGAAGAAGCTGCATGGGATTTAAAACGTGTATTTGCAGACTTTGCTGAAGGTGAATTTCACCCTAAGACGTTGTTAAACGGATTGCAACAAAATCAATTAGTTGATTTCCAAGAACAAGTTAGAAAAGCAGTTGTAGCTGCTGAAGATAGCGGTAATGGTGATAATTATAAAGTACCATTTTCAGATATAGAATTTTTACCACCGGTAACACCAACTAATAATGTAATTGCTTTTGGACGTAATTATCAAGATCATGCTAATGAGTTAAATAATGAAGTTCAACGTTTATACGTCTTTACTAAAGCGGCATCTTCATTAACTGGTGATAACAGCACAATACCAAATCATAAAGATATTACTGACCAATTAGATTATGAAGGTGAGTTAGGTATTGTTATTGGTAAAGACGGTGAAAAAATTCCTAAAGGTTTAGCTTTAGACTATGTTTATGGTTACACTATCATCAATGATGTGACTGACCGTAATGCCCAAAATACGCATGCTCAAGCTTTCTTATCTAAAAGTTTAACAGGTGGTTGCCCAATTGGACCGTATATTGTAACGAAGGATGAATTGCCAACACCTGAAGACGTTAATATCGTTACTAAAGTGAATAACGAAATACGTCAAGATGGCAACACAAGCCAAATGATTTTAAAAATAGATGAGTTAATAGAAGAAATTTCTAAATATGTAGCATTACATCCAGGAGATATTATTGCTACAGGTACTCCAGCTGGTGTAGGTGCAGGTATGAATCCACCTCAGTTTTTACAACCAGGTGACGAAGTTAAAGTAACAATTGATAATATTGGTACATTAACAAATTTTATTGCTCAAGATGAATAATTGATAAATGACGAGGTAACTTTTAAATTTAAAGTTACCTCGTTTTGTTGGTTTAAGGCTAAGTAAAAAAGACTGATTGAGTAATAGGGCATATATGATAAAATAGTTGTAGAAATATAAAGTTGTGTGGAGGGATATAGCATGATACACATGCACATACTAAGTTGGGTATTAGCGATTATTTTATTTTTCGCTGCTTACTTTAACTTATCGCAGTCACAAGGGCCAACACCTTTCTATAAACCAGTTCATATGTTATTAAGACTATTTATGGTTTTGGTGTTGTTCTCAGGTTTATGGTTACTTATTCAAGAGTTTTCAGCAGGTAACAATGGTGGGGGCCACATGTTACTAACATTTAAAATGGTAGGCGGTTTTGCAGCAATTGCTTTAATGGAAGTTACATTAATCAAAAGAAAAAAAGAGCAACCAACTACGAGTTTGTTATGGTGGACAATAATTGTTATCGTTATCACTATGGTATTAGGCGTTATTTTACCATGGGGACCAATAACTAAACTTTTCGGGCTATAATTAATAGCAATGTGGAGATAAGTTCCACTCAAAAAACCAATTAATGTATTCGATTTGAGAATACATTAATTGGTTTTATTTTTGAACGGCTTTATAGTAAAGTTTTTGAGCATATGTAACGATAGAAGGTAAAAAAAGTCAGTTTCTACTATGAATAGAAACTGACTTTTTACTGTTATTTATTACGCGCTGAGTAACCAATGATATTAATTAAATCTTTAGGATGACTATAAGGTGGAGCATAAGCTGTTTCTACCTCTGTTAGTTCATCCACAGTTAATCCGTTCATCATTGCCATTGTAAGAATGTCTATTCGTTTATCTACATCTGCTACACCTGTTGCTGCTGCACGAATAATTTTTCTAGTACGTTTATCAAAATAAACACGTAAGTGTATTTTACTATTTCCTGGGTAATAATTCGCATGTTTACCAGCATTGATTTCAAGCATCTCATAATCAAAGTTGGATAATTCTTGCGGATTTATCCCTGAACTCGCTAACGTATAATCAAAAAATTTAACGATATTGGCTCCAAGGTATCCCTTGAAGCGAATCGTATTATCACCAGCAATTTGTTCGGCAATAATACTTGCACCACGATGTGCGCCCCAAGCAAGTGGTATATGCGCAGGTAAATCGACGTGTCTATAATGCGACGTAATGATATCGCCTAATGCGTATATGTTATCTACATTAGTTTCGAATTTATCATTTACAGGGATATAACCCTTATCATCAAGTTGAACACTTGAGGATTTAACAAAATCAGAATTTGGTTTAATGCCTACGCCAGTAATAATGATGTCATATGATGCTGCGTTACCAGATTTAAAGGTAACTTTGTTACCCTCAACCTTACTTATCTCTTCATTTAAATGATAAGTGATGTTTCTACTGTTTAATTCATCAAAAATAGGTTGGTTCATATCTTGATCCATTAATTTATTAATTTGAGATGATCGATGAATGAGAGTTGTGTCAATTCCGCGATAATGTAAATTATCTAAAACTTCTAAACTGATATAGCCAGCCCCAACGACTAATGCACTTTGGACATTATTCGTCGTTATAAAATTGTCGATAGCATCAGTATCTTCCATATTACGTAAAGTAAATACAATATCACTATTTAAAGGTAGTGTATTAGCACTACAGCCCGGACTTAAAATTAATTTGTCGTAAGGGACTGATGTGCTTTCTGAAGTTAAGTGATTATATACTGATATTGTTTGATTTACATCATCAATGGCTGTAACTTCATGATGCGTTTTAACAGTAATATTTTTCTTTTCCGAGAAAGCTTCAGGTGTTGTAGCTAGTAGTTTATCTCTTGAATCGACTACGTTGCCCAGATAGTATGGCAAACCACAATTGGCAAAACTCATATCTCTATCTTTTTCAAAAACAGTAATGTTGCTTTGGTTGTCTAATCTGCGTATTTGACTGGCGACAGTTGCACCGCCCGCTACAGCGCCTACGACGACTATTTCGGTCATATAATAACCTCCTACAAAGGGTAAGAATAAAATTTGGCGATAGTAAATATTAATGTTCTAAACTTACATATTAGTATTAATATATTGTTCTTGTTTAATGTTTAACTTAAAGAAGTCGTTTAGATAATGAGCTACGCCATCCTCATTATTAGTATATGTAGTAGCATTGGCTATGTTTTTCAAATCTGTTAGACCATTACCCATAGCAATACCATGCTCTGCATATTTGATCATTTCCAAGTCATTGTCTTCATCACCAAAAGCGATAATATTTTGTTGCTCAATATTGAGGTATGATTTTGATGTTTCAATGCCACGTGCTTTGTTGATGTTTTTACCGACTATCTCTATAACTGGAAAAGGTGATCCCCAACGACGATGTTCTATACTTTCTGTATAAAAACTAGACAGCATTTGTTTAATTCTAGGAATCATTACTTCTTCAGCTTCAACTAAAATAGAAGTAGGGGAAGTATTTAAATTTTGTAATAGATTTCCAGTTTCTATTTTAGGGTTGCCCATTGAAAAACCATCGAATAATTTTTGATCAAAATTATCAATAAATACATGGTCTTTAATTTCGGCTATCATATTATTAACGCCATAATCTTTTAAAGATTGAATGATACTTGTTGCTAAGTTTAAGTCAAGCACTTCATGCTTTTCTTCAAAAGTATTGTTTTTTGGATGGTGAACATACGCACCGTTAAAATTGACGATAGGTGTATCCATATTTAATTCATGGTAATATATTTGACTCGCTCGGTACGGACGTCCCGTAGCAATCATTAATTTGTGACCTTGTTGTTGTAAGACTTTTAGTACTTTTTTTGTGTAAGGTGTAATAACCTTTTCATCATTTAATAACGTGCCGTCTAAATCTAGACAAATTAAATAAGGTTGCATAACTTTCTCCTTGGAATAAGTATATTAGAATACAATAACATCATAGCATTTTATTGGCGTTTTGTAAGATATTTGATATATTGTTAAGTAAGATTAAATACAAAGAGGTGAGACAAATGGATGAAGGTTTAAAAGATAATATTTTAAATGCCTTAGAAATGGTAATTGACCCTGAGTTAGGTATCGATATCGTTAACTTAGGTTTAGTATATAAAGTAGACGTAGACGATGAAGGCTTATGTACGGTAGAAATGACATTGACTTCAATGGGCTGTCCTCTTGGACCGCAAATTATTAATCAAATTAAAATGGTATTAGCTGAATTACCTGAAATTCAAGACACAGAAGTAAATATCGTGTGGAATCCACCATGGGATAAAGAAATGATGTCTCGCTATGCAAAAATAGCATTAGGTATTGGATAATTATTTAATTGATACATGATAAAGCTTAGATGATAGTTGCAGAAATTTGTAATTGTTATCTAAGCTTTTTGTGTTTGAAATTATAAAGTTCACAATTTGGTTGTACAAATCATTAAAATAATTGCAATTTCATTACAAAAACATTACACTTTATAGATGCCTGACATTCAATTAATTGTAAGGAAAGATGTTTATTAATGAAAACAAACAATACTACTAAAAATCGTAACCGTTATCCTAAACGCTATATGCCTGGTTTAGACGGCTTAAGGGCGATTGCTGTCATTGGTATTATAATTTATCACTTAAATAAGCAATGGCTTAGTGGCGGCTTTTTAGGTGTTGATACCTTTTTCGTGATTTCCGGCTATTTAATTACTAGCTTATTGCTTAGCGAATACGAAGAAACAGGAACGATTAAAATAAAGCAATTTTGGCTCAGACGTATAAAACGACTATTACCAGCAGTGTTAATATTAATTTTTACAGTGACTATAGCTACACTTATTTTAAAACCATCTCACATCGTTCAGATTAAACACGACGCATTTGCAGCCATTTTCTATATGTCAAATTGGTGGTACATAATAACAGATGTAAATTATTTTGAACAATTTGCATTTATGCCATTGAAACATTTATGGTCATTAGCGATTGAGGAACAGTTTTACTTGTTTTTCCCGTTCATTTTAGTTTTGTTATTATTTAAATTTAAAAGTTATAAAAATGTAACACTTATATTTTGGATTGTGTCGTTGGTATCACTCATTTTGATGATAACAATTTCACTTATGACCGCAGAAAATTCACGTGTGTATTTCGGTACAGACACACGTTTACAAACATTATTATTAGGGGTGATTTTAGCTTTTGCTTGGCCACCTTTTAAATTGAATGCTAAACCACCTAAAGTATTAAAAATAATAATTAGTACTGTTGGAACAATCGGATTACTTATTTTAATAACATTATTCTTCACTGTGGAAGATGATAGTGCATGGATTTATCATGGTGGTTTCTATTTGATTTCAGCACTCACGTTATTAATTATTGCGAGTGCAGTACATCCTTCCAATATCTTTGCGCAAGCATTGGGGAATAGAGTATTTGTATACATAGGACAAAGATCATATAGTTTATATCTTTGGCATTTTCCTATAATAAGCTTTATTCATTCATATTACGTAGCGGGACAATACCCACTTTACGTATTTGTTTTGGATCTAATTTTAACTTTTGTTTTTGCAGAACTATCATATAGGTATATAGAAGTACCTTTTAGAAAGCATGGGTTCCGAATCTTTAGTTTTAATAGCTTATTTAAGACATCTTTAATTAGAACGATTGTTGCTTTATGTGTTTGTGTGCCTACAATATTAGTATTTTTAGGCGCCTTCGACAAATTAGGTAAGGATGATATAACGCATAAAAAAACAACATTTCATTCAACTAATCAAGATAAAAAAATTGTTAAACCAAAACCCATAGATAACAATAAAGATACAGATAAGCAATCGAAATCTAATAAAGATGTAAAAAACCTATCTCCATTATTACTAGGTGATTCTGTAATGGTAGATATTGGTGATACTTTCAAAGAAAAAGTACCAAATGCTGATATAGATGGTAAGGTAGGAAGAAATCTATATGAAGCGTTGCCGTTAGTTAATAGTCAGTACAAAGATAAAACTCAAAAAGGCGACCAAGTTGTACTCGAATTGGGTACTAATGGAGATTTTAGTAAGAGTCAATTAGATGAATTAATTAATAGATTAGGAAAGGCAGACATCTATTTAATTAATGTTAGAGTGCCAAGACCATATGAACAACATGTGAATGATATGTTAGCTCAAGCTGCTAAAGAACATTCAAATGTTAAATTAATAAATTGGTATAAAACTTCAGAAGGTCATACTGAATACTTTGCACCAGACGGTATTCATCTGGAGCCAAAAGGGGTAGATGCGTTAACAGATCAAATCGTTAATGCACTGAAAAAATAGCAATAAACCGGTCATCGTTCAACTTGGACGGTACCGGTTTTTTATACTGTTATGAGAAAATTAATTTAATAAAAATGATGTATTTTTTAATGCTTTCGAGTTGATTCTTCATATAAAAGGGTCTATAATAAAGTTAAGGTCAAAGAAAGTCAAAGTCAAAAAGGTTTGACCTAACGCTAATTGTATAGGGGTGAAAATATTGGATATAAATCAAATGACCTACAAAGTGCAAAGCGTATTACAAAATGCGGTTGAGCAAGCTCAAACATATGAATTACAAAATATTGAAATTGAAGCAATACTAATATCAGCAATGGCTGAAACAGATAGTTTATATCACAATGTTTTAGAAAGAGCAAATATTGATACAGAACAATTAACAACACAATATGAAAATAAATTAAAAAAATATCCAACTGTGCAAGGAGATAATATTCAATACGGACAATATATTAGTCCAAAGGCAAATGAACTTTTGACTAAAGCTGAATTATATATGAAAGAATATGATGATGAATATATATCTATGGAGCATCTACTGTTAGCTGCAATAGCTATAGATGAAACAACAAAACAAGCAGTAGGCAATAAAGCAGAAGTAGTAACGGAAATTATAAAAAAAATTAGAGGAGGGAATCACGTGACATCACAAAATCCAGAAGTAAATTATGAAGCTTTAGAGAAATATGGACGTGATTTAGTAGAAGAGGTCCGACAAGGTAATATGGACCCAGTTATCGGTAGAGATGAAGAAATTCGAAACTCTATAAGAATTTTAAGCAGAAAAACTAAAAATAATCCAGTACTTATCGGTGAACCTGGTGTAGGTAAAACAGCGATAGTAGAAGGATTAGCGCAAAGAATCGTACGCAAAGACGTACCTGAATCATTACTAGATAAAACGATCTTCGAATTAGATTTAAGTGCGCTTGTAGCCGGTGCTAAATATCGTGGTGAATTTGAAGAACGTCTAAAAGCAGTACTTAAAGAAGTTAAAGATTCAGATGGTAGAATAATTTTATTTATCGATGAAATTCACATGCTAGTTGGTGCAGGTAAAACTGAAGGCGCAATGGATGCTGGAAACATGTTAAAACCGATGCTTGCTAGAGGGGAACTACACTGTATCGGTGCTACGACTTTAAATGAATATCGTGAATATATCGAAAAAGATTCTGCATTAGAGCGTCGTTTCCAAAAAGTAAATGTTTCAGAGCCTGATGTTGAAGATACAATTTCCATTTTAAGAGGTCTCAAAGAACGTTATGAAGTATATCATGGTGTTAGAATCCAAGACCGTGCTTTAGTTGCTGCGGCTGAGTTATCAGACCGTTATATCACAGATCGTTTCTTACCAGATAAAGCGATCGACTTAGTGGACCAAGCTTGTGCAACGATTCGTACTGAAATGGGTTCAAATCCAACAGAATTAGACCAAGTTAATCGACGCGTAATGCAATTAGAAATCGAAGAAAGTGCATTGAAAAATGAATCTGATAATGCGAGTAAACAACGATTACAAGAATTACAAGAAGAATTAGCTAACGAAAAAGAAAAACAATCCGAAATTTCATCTCGTGTAGAACAAGAAAAAGAAAAAATTGCGAAACTTCAAGAAAAACGTACAGAACTTGATGAAAGTAGAAAAGCACTGGAAGATGCTGAAAATAACTATAATTTGGAACGTGCAGCAGAATTACAACATGGTAAAATACCTGAGTTAGAAAAAGAATTAAGAGATTTAGAAGCAGCATTCCAAGATGAACAAAATGAAGACAATGATCGTATTATTAGAGAAATTGTTTCAGATGAAGAAATCGGCGATATTGTAAGTGCTTGGACGGGTATTCCAGTTTCAAAATTAGTCGAAACAGAACGTGAAAAACTTTTAAACTTAGCTGATATTTTACACGAACGTGTTGTGGGTCAAGATAAAGCAGTAGATTTAGTATCTGACGCAGTAGTAAGAGCGCGCGCAGGTATTAAAGATCCCCAAAGACCTATAGGTAGTTTCTTATTCTTAGGACCAACGGGTGTAGGTAAAACTGAGTTAGCTAAGTCATTAGCTTCAACGTTATTTGATTCAGAAAAACATATGATTCGTATTGATATGAGTGAATATATGGAAAAACATTCTGTGTCACGATTAATTGGAGCTCCTCCTGGTTATGTTGGTCATGATGAAGGGGGTCAATTAACTGAATCCGTTCGTCGTAATCCATATTCAGTTATTCTATTAGATGAAATAGAAAAAGCGCACAGCGACGTTTTCAACGTATTACTTCAAATTTTAGATGAGGGTCGTCTAACTGATTCAAAAGGTAGAAATGTTGATTTCAAAAACACTATAATTATTATGACTAGTAACATTGGTTCACAAGTCTTACTTGAAAATGTGAAAGATACTGGCGTTATTACAGAAACAACTGAAAAAGCTGTAATGGAAAGTTTAAATCAATACTTCAAACCAGAAATATTAAACCGTATGGACGATATCGTATTATTTAAACCATTATCAGTCGATGATATGGGTATGATTGTAGATAAACTATTAACACAATTAAACATTAGATTATTAGACCAACGAATTTCTATTAATGTATCTGATAATGCTAAAGAATGGTTAGGTAAAGAAGCATACGAACCACAATTTGGTGCAAGACCATTAAAACGTTTCATTCAATCACAAATTGAAACACCTTTAGCTAGAAAAATGATAAGAGAGAACTTACCTGAAGGAACAGTTGTAAATGTTGATTTAACTGAAGATGGTTTGACTTTCAATTTAGAAAACAACGAAACAACTAATGTTTAATTACAAAAAAGACACCAACATGTTAAACATGTTGGTGTTTTTTAATGTTCATTTTTAGTTTGGTTGTTCTTAGGTTTGATTACTAAATCAAATAATATTATAAGAATGGTGAAAATAACAGCGATAATAATAGGTGTAACAAAGTTCAACGCTCCGCCACCTTCTAAACTATTTAAGACAAAATTAACCATTTCTAATAAGACGATTGCCCAAACTAATACAGCGAGGTATTTCATTAGTAATGCCTCCAATAACTTATATATAATTACATTATAATTAAAAGAGTGATATTTGTATAGCATAAATCGCTTACATTTTTACTTTTGCTTTGAGATAATATGGTGTGTAATTTATAATGTATAAAGCACAATTACTTTTGCAGCAAGATAAGTTCTTGTATTTAGAATAAAAGTTATGTTAAATTAATACCTGGTATTAAAATCGAAAATAAGAAGGTGTACGACCATGAATGTGGGTATTAAAGGTTTTGGGGCATACGCACCTGAAAATGTTGTAGACAATGCCTATTTTGAATCATTTTTAGAAACTTCAGATGAATGGATTTCAAAAATGACAGGTATAAAAGAAAGAAGATGGGCGAATGAGGATGAAGATACATCTGATTTGGCTTACAAAGCGAGTTTAAAAGCAATTGAAGACGCTGGAATTGAAGCGACAGATATAGATATGATTATGGTTGCTACTTCAACGGGAGACTATCCTTTTCCAACTGTAGCAAATATGTTGCAAACTAAATTAGGCATAGGTAAAGTTGCTTCTATGGATCAATTAGCTGCTTGTAGTGGTTTTATGTACGCTATAATCAATGCGCAACAATTTATCAAATCAGGCGATTATAAAAATATTTTAGTTGTAGGTGCCGATAAATTATCTAAAATAACAGATATGACAGACCGTTCAACAGCGATTCTTTTCGGCGATGGTGCTGGCGCTGCTATAATAGGTGAAGTATCTGAAGGTAGAGGCATATTAAGTTATGAGCTTGGTTCAGATGGTTCAGGCGGAGAATATTTATATTTAAATCCTGAAAATGGTAAAATTTTCATGAACGGTCGTGAAGTATTTAAGTTCGCAGTGAGAATAATGGGCGAGGCTTCAAATAAAGCTGTTGCTAAAGCAGGTTTACAACCAGAAGATGTTGATATGTTTGTGCCGCATCAAGCTAATATACGTATAATGGAGTCTGCACGCGAACGTTTAGGACTAGATAAATCTAAAATGAGTGTTTCTGTAAATAAATATGGAAATACGTCTGCTGCATCTATACCATTAAGTGTGGCTCAAGAATTAGAAAATAATAAAATAAAAGATGATGATGTCCTTGTTTTTGTAGGATTTGGCGGTGGCCTTACTTGGGGTGCCATTACATTAAGATGGGGTAAATAGGAGGTAAATTTATGAGTAAAGCACAACGTGTCGTTATTACTGGTGTGGGCGTATTATCACCAATCGGTAATGATGCCAAAACTTCTTGGGAAAATGCTTTGAATGGCGTTAACGGAATAGATAAAATAACTCGAATTGATACAGATCCTTATAATGTACATTTAGCAGGTGAATTAAAGGATTTCAATATTGAAAACTTCATTGAGAAAAAAGAAGCGAGACGTATGGACCGTTTCACTCAATATGCATTAGTTGCGGCTAGAGAAGCGGTACAAGATGCTAAGTTAGAAATTAATGAAGATAATGCTAACAATATCGGTGTTTGGATTGGTGCTGGTATTGGCGGCATGGAAACGTTCGAAAATGCACATAATACATTATTAAATAAAGGACCTAGACGTGTAAGTCCTTTCTTCGTTCCAATGTTAATTCCAGATATGGCGACAGGACAAGTGTCTATAGATTTAGGCGCTAAAGGACCTAACGGTTCAACTGTTACAGCTTGTGCAACTGGGACTAACTCAATTGGTGAAGCATTCAAAATTATACAACGTGGCGACGCTGATGCAATGATTACAGGTGGTACTGAAGCGCCTATTACTGATATGGCAATAGCTGGCTTTAGTGCTAGTCGTGCATTATCAACAAACGATGATCCTGAAACTGCTTGTAGACCATTCCAAATTGGTCGTGATGGCTTCGTTATGGGCGAAGGCGCTGGAATAGTCGTACTTGAATCATTAGAATCTGCTAAAGCAAGAGGTGCAGAAATCTATGCAGAAGTCGTAGGTTATGGTACTACAGGAGATGCTTATCATATTACTGCACCTGCACCAGAAGGTGAAGGCGGTTCACGTGCTATGCAAGCAGCAATTGACGATGCTGGTATCGAAGCGAAAGATATTCAATATTTAAATGCACACGGAACGAGTACACCAGTAGGTGACTTAACAGAAGTACAAGCAATTAAAAATACATTCGGTGAGGCATCTAAATCACTGAAAGTTAGTTCAACAAAATCAATGACTGGTCACTTATTAGGTGCAACAGGTGGCATTGAAGCAATTTTCTCAGCATTATCTATTAGAGATAGTCGTATTGCGCCAACGATTCATGTTGAATCACCTGACCCAGAATGTGATTTAGACTTTGTGCCTAACACAGCACAAGACCTAGATATTACTTATGCTATGAGTAACAGTCTTGGCTTTGGTGGACATAATGCTGTATTAGTATTTAAAAAGTTTGGCGAATAAAGTTATATTATTTAAGCTTTCCATTTTTAGTGGAAAGCTTTTTTATTTTGTAGAAATAAAGAGACAAGTAAGAAATTAACATTAGATCGCACAATATAAAGCATGTTTTCATTACTAATAATTAATGATAAGATAGGCTAACTACTAAAGGGCAGTATAGGGGTGAATGTAGCATGGGGAGATTTTTTAAATTATCTACAACTTTAAAAACGAGATTGCTTGCCGATTTTGTTCTTATCATTGCGAGCCAAGCTATTATGCCATTTATTGCACTTTATTTAACGAGTAAAGTTAATGCTGTTTTTGCTGGGACATTTTTAATTATTAATATTATCGCTGGCTTTTTGGTCACTTTTATTGGTGGTTATATAGGAGATAATTTATCACGTAAAAAGATATTAAATTGGGCACATATTTTGTATGCAGTAAGTTTAATTATTCTAAGTATAACTGTGACGATGGACGGATTTGGGTTGGTCATATTTTGTATTACGATTTTTCTTTTCGAATTATTATTTGCGGCTAGTGAACCTATTTTTGAAGCGGCCGTTATGGATGCAATTTATGAAGATGTAAGAGAATATGTGTATCAATTAATGTATTGGATGTTTAATATCGGCACGGCTATCGGTATGATGTTAGGTGCGTTGTTGTATTTAAGCCATAAACGTCTGTTATTTATATTATTTTTAGTAGCAATGCTCATAAGTTGGTACTTATTTGCTAAATTTTATCAAGTAGGGCAAGTATTCAAACAAAAAGATGATTTAACCTCAAAATTTAAACACTTTTTACAAAGCTATCATGTAGTGATTAAAGATAAGTATTATATGATATTAACATTAGGTTATTTAATGGTTATGATGGCGGAATTAAGCTTAAATTCTTATGTTGTCGTGAGGTTAAAAAATCAATTCGAGCCATTTCATGTATTTGGATTTACAATTGATGGCGTAAGAATGTTTACATTAATTATGATTATAAATACTGTTGTGGTAGCAACTTTAACTTTTACGGTTAATAAAATGATAGCAACGACTTCTAAAAAAGACGTTTTTAAAATTGGTATCGTCTTGTATACGCTTGGTTATGCTATTATGACATTTTCAAATAATGTGTGGGTACTCTGTTTATTTGCAGTGATAGCAACGTTGGGTGAATTAATTTATTCTCCTATTCAAAATGCGCGTCGTTTTTTAATGATTCCACATGATCAAAGAAGTACATACGCAACGTTTAATATGGTTTCTAACAATGGTGCACAAATATTAGCTAGATTTGGTTTAATACTCGGTGCATTTTTAGCGCCTTGGATGATGTCCATTTATGTTGCAGTGGTAGTATTAATTGGTTTTATTTTGCTATACTATGCCCTGTTTATGAACCCTAATATTGATGATTCGAACTAATAATTATAAAAATTTAAGATATAACTAAAAATGGAGTGACGATATCAATACGATGTCGTTACTCCATTTTTTTATAATGAGAAACTAATAACAATAGTAATAACAAAATAAATTAAATTGATAAAGAATGCATATTTGACCCATGATGCAACGACATAAGTGTCTTTTTTTACTTGTTGGGGGTTGAAAAAGTCATCGTCTGACATGGATGTACGCTGCTTTTTTGTGGAAAATTGATACTTCAATTTTCGGAAACCATAACTTGTCACATCAAACACACCATCTTGCACAATTATGAGAACGAAAGTAATGATACTTAAGATGGCAGATGTATAAAATAATATATTTAAAAAATTTATAAAAGATTTGTCGTTAAAAATCCATATTAAGAAAGAGCATAAGGGTGCGAATAAAACCCAAATTATTATTTTACGAATTAACTGCATAAAAAATCCTCCCAAGCCTTAGTATATTAATTGTAACTGAATCCAAATTAAAACTGAATAGCCTTTTTATATGAAGAATTAAAAAGCTATTAACTCAAAAATATTTCATTGATATAAGTTAGTTACTTTAATAATGTGAAGCAAAACTATATTGATTAATACGTAAAAGAAATATATAATAATATTAATATTTCTGAAAATTATGAAAGGAATGTTAATTTTGAAAATTTAAGGGGGATGGATTTATGCTTAAATATGTTTTGAAGCGTTTAGGTTACATGGTGTTGTCATTGTTTATTATCATATCAATCACTTTTTTCCTAATGAAGCTTATGCCTGGTTCACCATTTAATGATGAAAAATTAAATGATGAACAAAAACAAATACTGAATGAAAAGTATGGGTTGAATGAACCAGTCGCAGTACAATATGGTCATTATTTAAAAAATGTTGTTACTGGTGATTTTGGTAATTCCTTCCAATACGATAATCAACCAGTATGGGATTTGATTAAACCTAGATTAGTACCATCAATGGAAATGGGACTTTCAGCAATGGTTATTGGTATTGTATTAGGTCTGTTTTTAGGAGTAGTTGCTGCTGTAAGACAAAATACATGGGTAGATTATACAGCCACCGTAATATCAGTTATCGCTGTGTCAGTACCATCATTCGTATTAGCTGTATTATTACAATACGCATTCTCAGTAAGATTGAATTGGTTCCCAGTTGCAGGTTGGGAAGGTTTTTCAACTGCTGTGTTACCATCGTTAGCACTTTCAGCTACTGTTTTGGCTACTGTTGCGAGATACATAAGAGCAGAGATGATAGAGGTATTAAGTTCTGATTATATTTTAATGGCTAGAGCTAAAGGGAACTCTACAATGAGAGTATTATTCGGACATGCGTTAAGAAATGCATTAATACCAGTTATCACAATAATCGTACCTATGTTAGCAGGAATTTTAACAGGGACATTAACAATTGAAAATATATTTGGTGTGCCTGGTTTAGGGGATCAGTTCGTACGCTCAATTACAACAAACGACTTTTCTGTAATAATGGCTACTACAATATTATTTAGTACATTATTCATCGTTTCTATCTTCATTGTAGACATTTTATATGGCGTGATTGATCCACGTATTCGTGTACAAGGAGGTAAGAAATAATGGCAGAAAATAAAAATAGTTTCGAAAATAATGAACCTTCAAACGCTGTAATGGCAAATGCTTCAAATGCAATTATGGCTGAGGACTTTGTACGTAGCAATGCAGACATAGAAAAAGAACCTGAAATTCAAAGAGAGAGTAAAAACTTTTGGCAAGACGCTTGGAGTCAATTAAAAAGAAATAAACTAGCAGTGGTAGGAATGATAGGGCTTATCGTTATTATTATTTTAGCACTAGTAGGACCTATGATTAGCTCACATAGTTATTCCGATCAAAATGTTCAAAGTAGAAATTTACCGCCTAAAGTTCCTGTGTTAGATAAAGTGTCTTTTTTACCATTCGATGGTGAAGGTGCTCAAGGTGTAAATGCTTATAAAGAAGCCGGAGCTAAAGAAAATTATTGGTTTGGGACAGACCAATTAGGTAGAGATTTATGGACGAGAACTTGGCAAGGAACACAAGTTTCATTATTTATCGGTGTCGTAGCCGCCTTATTAGATATTTTTATTGGGGTTGTCTATGGTGCGATATCTGGGTTCTTTGGAGGTAGGTTGGATAATATTATGCAACGTATCATCGAAATCATTGCATCAATACCTAACTTAATCGTCGTGATTTTATTCGTATTGATATTTGAACCTTCAATATGGACTATTATTTTAGCGATGGCTATTACCGGTTGGATAGGAATGAGCCGTGTCGTACGTGGCGAATTTTTAAAATTAAAAACACAAGAATTTGTATTAGCATCTAAAACATTAGGTAGTTCAAAGACTAAATTGATATTCAAACATATTTTACCTAATACTTTAGGTGCAATAGTTGTAACTTCTATGTTTACAGTGCCAAGTGCGATTTTCTTCGAGGCATTTTTAAGTTTTATCGGTATTGGGGTGCCGGCTCCTAGAACTTCACTAGGGTCGCTCGTAAATGATGGACGTGCAATGTTACTTATTCATCCGCATGAATTATTTATTCCTGCCATTATTTTAAGTTTATTAATATTATTCTTCTATCTATTTAGTGACGGCTTACGCGATGCGTTTGACCCTAAAATGCGTAAATAACAAAGGAGGCATATATCATGTCAGAAAGAATATTAGAAGTGAGCGACTTGCATGTTTCCTTTGACATAGACGCAGGGGAAGTGCAAGCAGTAAGAGGTGTAGATTTTTATTTAGACAAAGGGGAGACTTTAGCTATCGTAGGTGAATCTGGTTCTGGGAAATCAGTAACAACAAAGGCGATAACTAAATTATTCCAAGGAGATACAGGAAGAATTAAAAAAGGTAAGATAGATTTTCTTGGCGAAGACTTAGCTAAAAAGAGTGAGCAAGAGCTTATCAAACTTCGTGGTAAAGATATTTCGATGATTTTCCAAGATCCTATGACTTCATTAAATCCAACGATGAAGATAGGTAAACAAGTAATGGAACCGCTCATTAAACATAAAAATTATACGAAATCAAACGCTAAGAAAAGAGCACTTGAAATTTTAAATTTAGTTGGTTTGCCTAATGCAGAACAACGATTTGGCGCTTATCCGCACCAATTCTCAGGTGGACAAAGACAAAGAATTGTTATTGCAACAGCATTAGCATGTGAACCTAAAGTCCTTATTGCAGACGAACCGACAACCGCATTAGACGTAACGATGCAAGCGCAAATATTAGATTTGATGAAAGAATTACAAGATAAAATTGATACTTCCATCATCTTTATTACACATGATTTAGGTGTAGTAGCGAATATCGCTGACAGAGTAGCAGTTATGTATGGTGGACAAATGGTCGAAACAGGCAATGCGAGCGAGATATTCTATGATCCTAAGCATCCATATACGTGGGGACTGTTATCATCAATGCCAGACTTAACAACTGGTTCTGACACAGAGTTATTAGCTATACCTGGAACGCCACCGGATTTATTACATCCACCTAAAGGGGATGCTTTTGCACGACGAAGTAAATTTGCTTTAGATGTTGATTTTAAAGAAACGCCACCATGGTTTAAAGTGTCACCGACACACTTTGTGAAATCTTGGCTTCTAGATGAACGTGCACCACATGTTGATCCACCATTAATGGTTCAAAAACGTTTGCGTAGCATGCCTAATAATTACGATAAGCCGCAACAGGTAGAAAGGGTGTCGTTTGATGGTCAATAATAAAGAAACTTTACTAGAAGTGAAAAATCTAAAACAATATTTTAATGAAGGAAAGAAAAACGAAGTTCGAGCTATTGAAAATATTTCATTTGATATTTATAAAGGAGAAACATTTGGATTAGTTGGCGAATCGGGTTGCGGGAAGTCAACTACTGGTAAGGCAATCATAAAGCTAGATGATATTTCTGGTGGCGAAATCCTTTACGAAGGCGTCGACATTCAAAAGATTAAAAATAGAAAAGACTTATTAAAATTCAATAAAAAAATTCAAATGATTTTCCAAGATCCATATGCATCGCTAAATCCAAGATTAAAAGTTATGGATATTGTTGGGGAAGGCATCGATATTCATAAATTAGCTTCATCTACTAGAGAACGCAAGAAACGTGTTTATGACATGTTGGAAACAGTTGGTTTAAGTAAAGAACATGCCAATAGATATCCACACGAATTCTCAGGTGGGCAAAGACAAAGAATTGGTATTGCACGTGCATTGGCAGTAGAACCAGAATTTATTATTGCAGATGAACCTATTTCAGCTTTGGACGTTTCTATTCAAGCTCAAGTTGTCAATCTGTTATTAAAATTACAACGAGAACATGGGATTACTTTCTTATTCATTGCGCATGATTTATCAATGGTGAAATATATTTCGGATAGAATTGCGGTAATGCACTTTGGGAAAATAGTTGAATTAGGACCTTCTGACGAGATATATCATAATCCATTGCATCCTTATACTAAATCTTTATTATCAGCGATTCCGCAACCGGATCCAGATTCAGAAAAAGAACGTAAAAGAATCGTATATAAAGAAGATGCATCAAAAAATAATGAACGTTCATTGCAAGAAATAACACCAAATCATTATGTGTTTGTTACTAACGACGAAGCCCAAAATTTAACAGCAAAATATACACAAACTCAACAATAAAGGGGAAGGGGGAGTTCGATGAAAAAATTCAAATTACCAATAATAATAATTGCTTTTATTACTTTCCTAGCGGGTTGTAGTAATGGAGACGGCATTTATTCAGACAAAGGACAAGTTTTTAGAAAAGTACTGCCTCAAGATATGGCTTCATTAGACACTGCTTTGGTTACAGATACAGTTTCATTTGATATTTTTAACCAAGTATATGAAGGTTTATATACATTAGATAAAAATGATAAAGCTATTCCAGGTGTTGCTAAAGAAATGCCAGAAAAAACTAATGGCGGTAAAACTCTTACGATTAAATTGCGAAAAAATGCAAAATGGTCTAATGGTGAACCTGTAACGGCACATGACTTTGTATATTCTTGGAGACGTGCTATTAATCCTGATACAGCTTCAGAATATGCATACATAATGTACGATATTAAAAATGCTGAAGAAATAAATTTAGGGAAAAAGAAAGTAAAAGATTTAGGGGTTAAAGCAGTTGATGATCACACACTAAAAGTGGAATTAACTAAACCTATTCCATATATAGATGAATTATTTGCATTTGGCGTGTTTATGCCTGTTAATAAACATGCTGTAGAGAAATACGGTGAACAATATGGGACTAAAGCGAGTAAAGCAGTTTATAATGGACCATTCAAGGTAAAAGATTGGAAAGTTGAAGATAAAATTCAACTTGTAAAAAATAATGATTATTGGGATAAAAAACATGTAAGCTTAGACCGAGTAAACTACAAAATTCTTAAAGACCAACAAGCTGGTGCTTCTTTATATGATACAGGTTCAACTGATGATACGACTATAACAGCCGACCAAGTAGATAAATATAAAGATAATCCTGCACTTAAGAAACGTTTATTAGCAAGTACATTCTTTATAAAATTAAATCAAAAGGATGTGCCTGCATTTAAAAATAAAAAAATGCGTTTAGCAATTTCTCAAGCTATTGATAAACAAGGCTATGTTGATAGTGTTAAGAATAATGGTTCTACAGCATTTGATGGTTTCACTTCTAAATTAACAGCTAAAACTACAGATGGGAAAGATTTCGCTGATACAATTAAGTCACCATTAACTTATAATCCTAAAGCTGCGAAAGAAAACCTTGAAAAAGCTAAAAAAGAATTGGGTGTGAAAGAAATCACCTTTAAAATGAATACTGAAGATACACCAGATGCCAAGATTTCTGCTGAGTATATCAAATCTCAAGTCGAAAAGAACTTACCTGGTGTAACTATGAAAATTCAGCAATTACCGTTTAAACAAAGAGTTAATAGAGAACTTTCACAAAATTATGAAGCATCATTATCTGGTTGGGGCCCTGACTATCCAGATCCACTTACATTCTTAAACACGATGACAACTGGAAATTCACAAAATAGAACTGGTTGGAGTAATAAAGAATTTGATAAATTAACTAAAGAAGCGAATGGCCCATTATTGAAAAAACCAAAAGAGCGTGAAGCAGCAATGAAAAAAGCAGAAGAATTACTGTTACATGACGCACCAGTCGCACCTATCTATCAAAAAGGTGAAGCGCATCTAACAAATCCACAGGTTAAAGGGTTGTTCTATCATCAAATAGGTGGAGATACTTCTTTAAAATACGTCAAAATTGATAAAAGCATCAATAGAAAAACAGGTAAAAAGAAAAAAGATAACTAATTAAAAAGACCCTTCGAGCATTTTCTCGAAGGGTTTTTTTAATAAAAAAAGAAGCAAACTTTAAAATGATTTGCTTCTTAATATTTGTTATCTTTTGCGTCCTAAGCCCATTGCTTTTTCCATTTTCTTCAATGTTTTGAATGAAGCTTTATGTGCTTTGTCTCTACCATCATCTAATATGTCGTCTAATTTATCTGAATTATAATAGTCATTATATTTTGCTTGGAAATCTGTAAGGAATTCTTTGACGACTTCGGCTAAGTCAGCTTTGAATGTACCATAATTTGAATCTTTATATTTTGATACTAAATCTTCAATAGATTCATCAGTTAAACTAGAGTATATAGATAATAAATTCGTAACACCTGGTTTTTGTTCGCGATCAAACTTAATCACGCCATCAGAGTCTGTTACTGCACTTTTTATTTTCTTAGCTGCAACATTAGGTTCGTCCAATAATGAAATAAAGTTTTTCTGGTTATCATCACTTTTACTCATTTTTTTAGTTGGATCTTGTAAGCTCATTACACGACCGCCAACTTTTGGCATGCGAATTTCAGGTTTTATAAGGATATCATTGTAACGGCTATTAAAGCGGTCTACTAAATTACGTGTTAATTCTATATGTTGTTTTTGGTCTTCTCCGACAGGCACAATATTTGTGTTGTAAATTACAATATCAGCTGCCATAAGTGGCGGATATGTAAGTAAGCCTGCTGGGACTCCCTCAACTTGCTTTTGAGATTTATCTTTAAATTGAGTCATGCGTTCTAACTCACCTATAGAAGCAATCGTCGTTAACATCCAACTTGCTTGGACATGTGCAGGAACTTCAGATTGGATAAATAGCGTTGATTTCTCAGGGTCAATGCCTGATGCTAGATAGATTGCTGCGAGTTGTCGAATTTGTTTACGTAGTTTTAAACGATCTTGCGGTACCGTAATGGCATGTTGATCAACAATGCAAAAATAACAATTGTAATCATCTTGTACGTCACTAAATTGTTTTAATGCACCGATATAATTTCCTATTGTTGGTATACCACTAGGCTGGATACCTGAAAAAAGAGTTTCCATTAATGATGCCCACTTTCTATTTTTTTCTAATTTATTATCCATTATAACAGTATTTCAATCATTTGTAAGTTATGTTACACTTAATGCATAGTGTTTCTATGTGTAAATTAAACAAAGAAAATTTACTAATTTCTAAAAAAATTTAGAAATTAAAGAATTTCTCATTTAATTTTAATCTTAGGGCAGTATAATATAGTTATGTAAGGTTAAGATATAAATTTTAACTAGTTTTCAACTAAATCTTAATCATATAAATAATTTAAACAATGAATTTTATTCATGATAATAGGAGAGTGAGATGTATGGTAACATTATTTACTTCACCAAGTTGCACATCTTGCCGTAAAGCGAAAGCATGGTTACAAGAACATGACATTCCGTATACGGAGCGTAACATTTTTTCTGAACACTTAACAATTGATGAAATTAAACAAATTTTAAAAATGACTGAAGATGGTACAGATGAAATTATCTCTACACGTTCTAAAACTTACCAAAAATTAAACGTGGATATTGATGCACTTCCACTTCAAGATTTATATGCAATTATTCAAGACAACCCTGGATTATTACGTCGTCCAATAATTTTAGACGACAAACGTTTACAGGTTGGTTATAACGAAGACGAAATCAGAAGATTCTTGCCAAGAAAAGTCCGTACTTTCCAATTACAAGAAGCGCAACGTATGGTTGATTAATTTTAATATATAATAACAAGTCATAAGACAACGTTTGATGATTATAATCTTTAATTCGTAGTTTTATGGCTTTTATTGTATATTTTGAAATTTAAATCACCGATATAATGTAACTAATTGTAACAGCACCGGATTATGAGTGCTGTTTTTTTGGTATATTTTGGGGTATATGTTAATATAAGGAATCGATAGAAAATAGTAAAAATTAATCAAACAAATTTATTGTAATTCTTACTACGTTCTACTACAATATGATTACTATTCATCGACTGTAAGGAGTGAGATGATATGAGAATAGAGCGTGTTGACGATACAACAGTTAAATTATTTATTACGTATAGTGACATAGAAGCTAGAGGTTTCAAACGCGAAGATTTATGGACTAATCGCAAGCGTGGAGAAGAATTTTTTTGGAATATGATGGAAGAAGTTAATGAAGAAGAAGACTTTGTTGTAGAAGGTCCTTTATGGATTCAAGTTCATGCTTTTGAAAAAGGCGTAGAAGTTACAATTTCTAAATCTAAAAATGAAGATTTAATGAATATGTCAGAAGAAGAAGCTAATGAACAAATGGACTATCAAGTTAGTGATATCTTGTCACAAACATTTGATCAAGAAGAAAGTCTAGAAGATCTATTAGAACAAAAAAGTGAAGCTCCAAACAATAATAGCAAAAAACAAAATGAGTCTAAACGACAAAATGTACGTACAGTTATAGTGAAATTTAATGATTTAGAAGAAGTTATTAATTATGCTTATCATAATAATATTAGTGTTTCCGAGTTTGAAGACTTATTATTTAGTCTTAATAATGAATATTATTATGCAATATACTTTGATAAATCAGTAGACCAAGAAGTTATCAACGATAGTTATAGCCAATTATTAGAATTTGGTTCTCCTACGGATAAATCTGAAGTGTATTTAAATGATTACGCTAAAGTAATTATGAGTCATAACGTGACTTCTCAAGTACGTCGTTATTTCACTGACACAGTACAATAAATTGATATAAGTATTTTGAAGAGCCAACTATTTGGCTCTTTTTTTATTGTCTTTATAAAGTAAAGTGGGCAATAGTTGCGTGTTACATTAAGAGGTGATTGTTGTGCTATATGGTAAGAATAAACAAGGCACAGTTGTACATGCAGCTAATGCATCGAAAGATTGTAACTATTATTGTCCACTTTGTTGCCAAAAGTTAATGTTAAAACGAGGGAAGTGTAAGTGTGCACATTTTGCGCACCATGAAATAAATTGCACATATAAGGAAGAATCTTATGTTCATTATCAGGCAAAGTATCGTTGGGCCAATCTTTAAAAGATTTAGGTATGACTGTACAAATAGAACCCTATTTAAAGGAATGTCATCAAATTCCTGATATTTTAATAAATAATAAAATAATCTTAGAAATCCAATGCTCTCCAATCACGGTACAACAATTACAAACTAGAACGAGCGCATATAATAATTTAGGTTATATTGTAATTTGGATTATCAAAGATACCTTCAAAGATAAAAGTGTATTGTCACTTAATGCATTTCAATCTGCTTGTATTAATCCGCATAAGCAGCAATTATTTTTATGGAATACGCATAAAAGTCGCTTATATTGTTTTAAACATTTAATTGCGCTTGGTGGAAATAGATTTATTGGTGAGCAAACAGGTGATGGCTTAACTGAAATATTTAACGCTGACAAAATGAGAAAAGTAGTATATAGATTAAGTCGTGCATGTGGAATGAAATTTTTAACTCAATGTAGAAGAAAGCGTTCAGTATTAGAGCCGAACCTGAGTATTATGTATAACTTAAAACTAAGTGATGATTGGGTTTGTGAAAACTTAAATTTTATCTTTCCTGAACAAATCTTCCTCAAAACACACCCTATGAGTTGGCAATTACAATTGTTTAACTTGTTAAAACAAAATAATTATTCTATCGAAATTTTTAAAGATACTATCAATTTTAGACAGTTTGCACAACCGAATATTGACTATACAGTACATGTTAATAATCTTGTACAACAATTTAAGCGGCAGTTTGCTGATTTTAGCAGTAATGACGTGCAAAAATAGCAATCTCGTGAGAAAATTAATATAAATCGATATTAGGAGGTTTACTTTATGAGTCAACAATTAACGAGAGAAGAACAAGAGCGTAAATATCCTGAATATACATGGGATTTAACTACAATTTTTGAATCTGATGAAGCTTTTGAAGCGGCTTTCAAAGAAGTAGAATCTTATTTAGGACAAGAAGAACAATTTAAAGGACACTTGGGAGATAGTGCCGAGACACTTTATCAAGCTTTAGCATTGGAAGATGAAGCTGAGGCTAAACTTGAAAAAGTATACGTATACGCTCATTTAAAACAAGACCAAGATACAGCAAATGATAAATATACAGGGTTTGAAGCGAGAGCACACCAATTAATTATTAAATTTAGCTCAAGCTGGAGTTTTTTAGTGCCAGAAATTTTACAAATAGATGAAGCCACTATAAAACAATTTATTAGTGAAAATGACAATTTAAAACGTTATGAATTTGATTTACAACTAATAAATGAAAACAGACCACATGTATTATCTGCAGATAAAGAAAAGATGTTAACAGAAGCACAGGATGCTTTATCAACGCCAGATAATGTTTATGGTATGTTTAGCAATGCCGATTTAGAATTTGAAGATGCCGTTGATAGCGAAGGTAATCGCCATCCACTTACTCAAGGTACATTCATTAAATGTTTAGAATCAGATGATCGTGTATTAAGAAAATCAGCTTTTGATAACTTCTATAAGCAATATGGTGCATACAACAATACACTAAGCGCAACATTAGCAGGTGAAGTGAAGAAAAATATATTTAACGCACGTACACATAATTATAAAACTGCACGAGAAGCAGCATTAAGTCGTAACCATATTCCTGAACAAGTGTATGATAACTTAGTAAAAACAGTTCATAAATATTTACCATTGCTACATCGATACACTGAGTTACGTAAAGAACTATTAGGTTTAGATGACATGAAAATGTATGACTTATATACGCCACTTGTGAAAAATGTGAAGTTTGAAATGCCATATGAAGAGGCTAAACAATGGATGATTAAGGCACTACAACCTATGGGCGAAACTTATATGAATGTTGTCAATGAAGGCTTAAATAATGGCTGGGTTGATGTTTATGAAAATAAAGGTAAACGTTCAGGTGGTTATTCTTCAGGTGGCCATTTAACTAACCCATTCATCTTACTTAACTGGTCAGATACAGTTTCAGATTTATATACTTTAGTACATGAATTTGGCCATTCGGCACACAGTTATTTCAGTCGTCAAAATCAACCTTCTAATCTTAGTGACTATACAATATTCGTTGCAGAAGTAGCTTCTACTTGTAACGAAGCACTATTAAGTGATTATATGGACAAACATTTAGACGATGAACGTCGCTTATTACTTTTAAACCAAGAATTAGAACGTTTTAGAGCTACGTTATTCCGTCAAACAATGTTTGCAGAATTTGAACATAAAATTCATGCTATTGAAGAAGCAGGAGAGCCATTAACAGCTAATAGAATGAATGAAGAATATGCAAAATTAAATCAACAATATTTTGGTGATGCAGTTGAAACTGATGAGAATATTAGCAAAGAATGGTCAAGAATACCTCATTTCTATATGAATTATTATGTGTATCAATATGCAACAGGTTATAGTGCAGCACAAAGTTTAAGTCATCAAATTTTAACTGAAGGACAACCTGCAGTGGATCGTTATATCAACGAATTCTTGAAAAAAGGTAGTTCAGATTACCCAATTGAAATATTAAAAAATGCAGGGGTAGACATGACAACACCTGAACCAATTGAACAAGCGTGTGAAGTTTTTGAACAAAAATTAGATGCTTTTGAAAAACTTATGAAAGCTTAACATGAATGTATTCGTTTACAATTTGACGAGTTTATGACAAATAAAATTTATTAGAATTTTTAGGTTGAAAAGGGTATAGGAGCGTGTTATATTAAGAACATGAAATTAATCACATAACAAACATACCCCTTTGTTTGAAGTGAAAAATTTCTCCCATCCCCTTTGTTTAGCGCCGTGTAATCAGACACGGCGTTTTTTTTATGTATAAATATAAAAAATAGAGCTCATAATTAATAATAATTATGAGCTCTATTTATGTGCTCTTACTTTTCACTTTTAGATCTCCAAAAGTTTCCTTCAGGTGCACTTAATTTTTCGATTTTTTGTTGGATTGCTAACTTTTTCAATTCCTTATTTAATACCTTTTCAGGCCATTCATATATTGTTAATAATTCTTCTTTAGTAACGAGCTGTTGCTGTTCGATATATGTTTCTAAACTTGGTGGCAATTCTTTTTCTATCGACGTGCCCATAAGTTCATTAATGATATATGTGTATATATGGTAAGGGTATAATCCTTCGACCTTTAAACCTTCTTCGTGAACATCTTCA
The DNA here is from genome assembly GCF_015775975.1 of Staphylococcus lloydii. NCBI lineage: Bacteria > Bacillati > Bacillota > Bacilli > Caryophanales > Staphylococcaceae > Staphylococcus > Staphylococcus lloydii. The sequence continues at coordinate 1,848,305 of NZ_CP064056.1, read as the reverse complement.
TTAAAGAAAACAAGAGAAGGGGCTTCTTGAATATCCATCTCTCTAGCAATATGCAAATCTACTTGTAAACTTTCTTTAATCGATGCATTATGCAAATCTTCTTTGAACACTTCTTTATCTAATCCTGCATTACAGATACAGTTATTAACCATAGATTCGGTTATAATATCTTTTTTAGGAATAATTTCATTTTGTAGTAAATGAATAAATCGTTCTGCACGAATCCTACCTTGTAATTCTGCTGCTTTGTACGCTAATGCAATATTATCTAAATCTGAACTACTTTGTGCTTGGCATTTGGTCAGTATGCGTAAAGAAGGATTCAATATATGTCGTATTCGGATATATTGTTTATATTCTAAACGCAATTTAGATAGTATTGCCGACAGTTTAAAGCACTCTTGACTAAATGGGTCAAAGAATGAATAAATTTCAATTTTGCTTACAGGTGAAAGATTAGCATCTTCACGACTATTCGCTTGTATTAGTCTTAATTCTTGAGTCATGTAATTTCACCTACAATTAATTTTCAGAGTTTACCATATGATTGGCTGTTAAACGTAAACGTTCATATAAGTAATCACCGACGCCTGCTGGTAGTTGCGCATTTGTTATTGCTTGGTGCATATTTTCTAACCACGCATCACGTTCGAAGGGTGTAATGGTAAATTCTAAATGACGTCTTTTAAGCATAGGATGACCATGTTCTTGCGTATAAAGATTTGGACCTCCAAGAAATTGTGTTAAAAATTGCTTTTGTTTACGACTGGTTTCACTTAAATCTGTTGGAAATAGATGATTTATTCTCGTGTCTTGTGCAACAAGAGAGTAAAAGTTATCTATAAGGTCGTATAATGCTTCGGCACCAATTACGTCATAAGGTGTTTGTGTCATTTTTTCATCACCATACTCAATTTATATATATAATAATATAACACGAATGTTGACATTTGGAAGTAATTCGACTTCTGTACTAATAGTGAGATTATTTGGATATTTGTGACTTACGATCAAAGAAGCGTTGTACTTTATTAGCAGGTTGTTCATAGACAATATCAAAGTTTTCTAAAATAGCATTGAACTTTGTTAATCCTGAATCATAGTCAGCGACTTCTAATTCCAATTCATAGTCTTCAGTGTCTAAATATGTGCTTTTATCTAATACGATTAAATCTTGACCATCAGGTTTTTCTAATCGTTCAGTCGTTAAGTCACCTAATATAGTTAATGTAGTCAAATCGATATTAAATTTTTGAAGCTGACTCACTATATCATTAGGTAAGTCATCTAAAGTAAGTCTATAGTTCATTTCAGGTTTAAGGGTCGTATCAAAATTGTATTCAAGTAATCCTACTTCGGCAGGTACTTTTAAGGTCATTTCATTTCCACCATCTTTAACTCGGATACGTAAGGCACTTTTATGTGCTTTTAATTGAAAGTCTGGCGTGTCAATGTAGTAATTCGTTTGTGAGAATGGTTCTTTATTTGGAAAATAATGTTGTGCAAATTGATTATATTGTTGAGCTGTTAATAGTTGTTTGAATTCAATTTCGTTATTTGTAGCCAAAGTCGTCACTCCTTTACTATTATTATGCAAAATTTACTTTTAATTTAAAAGCAATAATCATTAAAAAATGATGATTTTTAATGCCAAAATAATTGCTAAAAGTTATAATATAGAATGGTCGTGTCACGTGTTATGTCGTGGTGAATTATGTTAAACTAAGTAAGAATAAGGAGGAGCAAGCATGCGAATTTATGTTAATGAAATTAAGATAACAGAAGATAGTATAAATTGTTATACAGAAGAATCTACAGAAGGGTTAGAAGAAGCAGGTCAAATGCTTGTTGATAGTGACAACTATGCCTTCGCGTATATATTAGATGACGGTCAATCATACTCATATTTGATTTTTGTTCAAGAAACATGGTCAATGATACATGAGAATAAAGACAAGAAAATTATAGTTAATGACGATTTAGAATTAAAAGAATTTAATAATGAACTAACTTACATATTAGATAATATTGAGGGTAATTCAAACTATGGTAAGGAGTTTGTTGCTAAAGTAGAAGAAATATTTGAATTATAGTGAAGCGGAGTGAAGCACGATGAATCAATGGGATCAATTTTTATCTCCATACAAACAAGCCGTAGATGAATTAAAAATTAAGCTTAAGGGGTTACGGAAACAATATGAGGTAGGAGAAAATGCTTCACCGATAGAATTCGTAACAGGTAGAGTTAAACCTATGACGAGCATTATCGATAAGGCAAACAAACGTAACATTCCTTTTGATCGCTTGCATGAAGAAATGTATGACATCGCAGGTCTTAGAATGATGTGTCAATTTGTAGATGACATTGATATTGTCGTTAATTTATTACGACAAAGACAAGACTTTAGAGTCATAGAAGAAAGAGATTATATTAGTAATACTAAACAAAGTGGATATCGCTCTTATCACGTAATAATCGAATATCCAATCGAAACATTAGCTGGAAAGAAAAACATTTTAGCAGAAATACAAATACGCACTTTAGCAATGAATTTTTGGGCAACAATAGAACATACTTTAAGGTATAAGTATGATGGAGATTATCCACCAGAAATTCAACATAGACTAGAACGAGCTGCCGAAGCAGCATACTTATTAGATGAGGAAATGTCAGAAATCAAAGAAGAAATACAAGAGGCTCAAAAATATTATTCGAAAAAAAGAGCTAAGAAGCACAATAATGACTAGTGGGGTGTAAGCATGCGTTATACAATTTTGTCTAAAGGAGATTCTAAATCAAACGCTTTAAAGCATAAGATGATTAACCATATGAAAGACTTTCAAATGGTTGAAGATCCTGAAAATCCAGAAATAGTAATTTCTGTAGGTGGAGATGGTACGTTATTACAAGCTTTTCACCAATACAGTCACATGTTATCACGTTGTGCTTTTGTAGGTGTACACACTGGTCATTTAGGCTTCTATGCCGATTGGTTACCACACGAGGTTGAAAAATTAATCATTGAAATTAATAATTCTCAGTTCCAAGTTATTGAATACCCACTATTAGAATTAATTGTACGTTATAACAATAATGGTTATGAAACACGATATTTAGCTTTAAATGAAGCAACGATGAAAACTGAAAATGGATCAACACTTGTTGTAGACGTTAATATTAGAGGTAAACAGTTTGAACGTTTTAGAGGAGATGGGTTATGTGTATCAACACCATCTGGTTCTACGGCGTATAACAAAGCATTGGGCGGAGCGTTAATACATCCATCACTAGAAGCAATGCAAATCGCAGAAATTGCGTCAATTAATAATAGAGTCTTCCGAACGGTTGGATCACCGCTTGTGTTACCTAAACACCATACTTGTTTAATAACTCCGGTAAATCATGACACTATTTTAACTACAATAGATCATGTGAGTATTAAACATAAAAATGTCAATGCGATTCAATTTAGAGTAGCAAATGAAAAAGTACGCTTTGCTAGATTTAGACCGTTTCCATTTTGGAAAAGGGTACATGATTCATTTATCTCAAGTGGAGACGATGAATAGTGCACTTTGTTTATAACATTCAATGTGAAGAATCGGTCAAAGCATTTTTGCAACGTCATTCATATTCAAAATCAACAATTAGCGCCATTAAAAATAATGGCGCTTTACTTGTGAATGAGCGTCAAGTTACTGTTCGCGCTATGATGCGTATTGGCGACCAATTAAAAGTACAATTACCAAAAGAGCATCCGAGTAAAAATATAGCACCATTTGATGCGCCATTAAATATTTTGTTTGAAGATGATTTTTTAATTATTGTAACCAAACCTGCGCATCAAAACATTGCCCCATCTAAAGAACATCTACATGAAAGTTTATTGGAACAAGTGTATGCATATACTTGGCGAAACAATGAATCTATACCACATATCGTTACTAGATTAGATAGAAACACGTCAGGCATAGTTATTTTTACTAAACACGGTTTCATACATCATTTAATGTCGCAGCTTACCATAGACAAACATTATTTATGTATTTGTCATGGTAATGTTCAAGATAATGATATTATTGAAGCGCCTATCGCGCGACATCCAGCAAGTATTATTCAACGACATGTTTCACCAAAGGGTAAGTACGCTTGCACAACCTATACGTCATTAAAACAAAAAAATGGGTATAGTTTATGTGAAGTTAAATTAATGACAGGAAGAACGCATCAAATTAGAGTTCACTTCCAACATATTGGTCATTCCCTCGTAGGTGATGATTTATACGGTAGCATGCGTAAAGATATTCCGCGTCAATTGTTACAATGTTACCAAGTCGCCTTTACTCATCCTATAACTAATGAGCAACTAAATATTTTTGATAATGATAAGTCGATGATGACAATTTTTGATATGCTATAATTTAAAATAAAGCACGGAGGTGAGACATATGTATAACGAAAATGAGTCAGTTAAATTAGATGATGAAACAGTCTATGATCAAGAATTACTTGATAAATTATTATTAAATAATGAGATAGATGAATTTAGAACTGAATTTTTATCTATGCATAAATATGAACAAAGTGAGTACTTTGAAGATAGTGGTGATGAAATAAGGCAACGTATTTTTGAAGTCTTATCTCCTGAAGAAGTTGCAGATTTCTTTGATCAATTAGAAATTGATGAAGAAGAATACGAAGATTTATTTGATACGATGAATGCTACATATGCTAGTAAAGTATTAGAAGAAATGTCATATGACAACGCAGTAGATATAATGAATCAGTTGTCTAAACAAAAGTTAGTAAGTTTATTAACTTTAATGAATAAAGAAGATGCAAAAGAAATAAAAGCTTTATTACATTATGACGAAGACACTGCCGGTGGTATTATGACCACTGAGTACATTTCTTTAAAGGCAACGATGCCAGTTAAAGAAGCTTTGATTCAAGTAAAAGATCAAGCACCAGACGCAGAAACAATTTATGTTATTTTTGCAATTAATGACGATAAAAAACTAATAGGGGTTTTATCTTTAAGAGACTTAATCACTGCTGAAAACGATGCTTATATTGAAGATATTATGAGCGAGCGTGTTATTAGTTCTAATGTTGCAGAAGACCAAGAAGATGTAGCACAGAGAATGAGAGACTATGATTTAATCGCTATGCCAGTTTTAGATTATCAAGATCATTTACTTGGTATTATTACAATTGATGATATTTTAGATGTCATGGATGAAGAAGCTAGTGAAGACTACTCTCGTTTAGCCGGTGTCTCTGACGTCGATGCAACAAACGATTCAGTTATTAAAACTGCTACCAAGCGTTTACCATGGTTAATTATTTTAACCTTCCTTGGTATGATAACAGCATCTATTTTAGGCTCATTCGAATCTACATTATCTCAAGTAGCACTTTTAGCAGCGTTTATCCCGATTATAAGTGGTATGTCTGGTAACTCTGGTACGCAATCACTAGCGGTTTCTGTACGTAACATTTCTACAGGTGAAATTGATGAAAAAAGCAAATTTAAAATTGCTTTAAGAGAAGCAGGAAGTGGCTTGTTAAGTGGGTTTGTATGTGCTTTAATTTTAGTATTAATTATTATCATTATCTACAGACAGCCATTTTTAGCAATTATAGTCGGTTTGAGTTTAACGATTGCAATGACGGTAGGAACTTTAGTTGGTTCTGTTATCCCATTGATAATGAATAAATTAAAAATTGACCCAGCGGTTGCAAGTGGTCCATTTATCACAACGATAAATGATATTGTAAGTATGCTAATCTATTTTGGTTTAGCTACTTCATTTATGACTTATTTAACTTAAGGAGGCAACATGGAGTTTTTATCGCTCGTTATCGTTGTATTAGCTGCATTTTTTACACCGATTCTTGTAAATAGACTTAGAATTAATTTTATCCCTGTGGTTGTTGCCGAAATCGTCATGGGGATTATTATAGGTCATTCATTTTTAAATTTAGTTGAAAAAGATTCAATGTTAAAAATACTATCAACGTTAGGCTTTATCTTTTTAATGTTTTTAAGTGGTTTAGAAATTGATTTTAAAGCTTTTAAAAAGAAATCAACTAACAATGATAGTAATGACCCAAACGCACAAAAGATGCCGGGTCATTTCCAATTAGCTATTACGGTATTTGCTTTAATCATGATTGTATCTGTCATTTTAGCGTACTTAATTAAATGGTTTGGACTTATCGATGATGTATTATTAATGGTTATTATTATTTCTACAATATCTTTAGGTGTTGTAGTGCCGACGTTAAAAGAAATGAATATAATGCGAACGACTATAGGGCAATTTATCTTATTAGTAGCCGTTTTAGCAGATTTGGTAACGATGATATTATTAACTGCTTACGGTGCTATTCATGCTAGTGGTAGTGGTTCATTATGGCTTATCGGTATTTTAGTCATCTTTGCTATTATATTTTATTTCCTTGGTGGCATATTTAAGCGCGCTAAGTTTTTACAAAAATTGATGGACGGTACTACACAAATTGGTATTAGAGCTGTCTTTGCACTTATTATTTTATTAGTGGCATTGGCGGAAGGTGTAGGTGCAGAAAATATTTTAGGTGCCTTTATCGCTGGTGTGATTGTTTCGTTATTGGGGCCTGATGAAGATTTAGTGGATAAGTTAGATTCATTTGGTTATGGCTTCTTTATCCCTATCTTTTTCATTATGGTAGGCGTGGACCTAAATATCCCATCGCTGATTAAAGAACCATCAATATTAATTATAATTCCTATTTTGCTTATAGCATTTTTAGTATCAAAATTACTTCCAGTATTTTATATTCGAAGATGGTTTGACCAGAAAACAACGATTTCTTCAGCATTTCTGTTAACATCGACATTGTCACTTGTTATTGCTTCAGCTAAAATCGCTGAACAATTACATACAATAACACCTGAAATATCTGGTATTTTAATTTTAAGTGCAGTCATTGCATGTTTAATTGTGCCGATAATTTTCAAGAAATTGTTCCCGATACCAGATGAAGTAACGAAACGTATCGAAGTGAGCATGATAGGCAAAAACCAATTAACAATACCAATTGCACAAAATCTTGCCTCAAATTTATATCAAGTATCACTTTATTATAGAACAGATTTAAGTGATCAACGTAAATTGGCGGATGAGATTTCAATGATTGAAATTGCTGATTATGAGCCTGAAATGTTAGACAGACTTGGCTTATTCAAACGAAATATCGTAGTTTGTTCTACAAATGATGATGACATCAATAGAAAAGTTGCGCTAATGGCTAAAGAGAGAGGTGTCAAACGTGTTATTTGCCGTTTGGAATCTAGCTCAGAAGATGCCGAATTACATGAACATGGAATTGAAGTGTTCAGTAGTTACATGAGTAATAAAATTTTACTCAAAGGTTTAATTGAGACACCTAATATGCTTAACTTGTTAAGTAACGTAGAAACATCATTATATGAAATTGCGATGTTAAATTACCAATACGATCAAATACAATTACGTAACTTCCCATTCGATGGTGACATTATTTTCGTACGAATTATTAGAAATAATGAATCAATTGTGCCACATGGTGATACTCAATTACGTTATCGTGATAGATTAATCGTTACAGGTTCTAAAGAATATGTAGATGAATTAAAACGTGAATTAGAATTATATTATTAAAATGTTACTATTTGGATGTTTGTTATTAATGCAAACATCCAAATTATTTTATCTTTCTTATAATAAAGAATTGTTCATTCTTTCATAGCAATGTTAAAATATATAGTGTTATAATTAAGCATTTAATTATGAGTAATAGCAATGACACTTATAAATATATTTGTTGCTATATAAAAATAATAATTAAAAGGAGTTAATCTCATGATTAGTTTAGAAAACAAAACTTTCGTCATTATGGGTATTGCGAATAAACGTAGTATTGGTTTTGGCGTAGCAAAAGTTTTAGACAGTTTAGGTGCAAATTTAATTTTTACTTATCGTAAAGATCGTAGTAAAAAAGAATTAGAAAAATTAGTAGAGCAATTAAATCAAAAAGAACTACATATGTATCAAATTGACGTACAAAATGATGAAGACGTAGTTAACGGTTTTGCTAAAATTGGCGAAGAAGTAGGTAACATCGACGGTGTTTATCACTCAATCGCTTTCGGTAACGTTGAAGACTTACGTGGACGTTTTTCAGATACATCAAGAGACGGCTTTTTACTAGCTCAAGACATTAGTTCATATTCATTAACAATCGTAGGTAGAGAAGCTAAAAAGTTAATGCCAGAAGGTGGTAGTATCGTAGCTACTACTTATATTGGTGGCGAATATGCCGTTCAAAACTACAACGTTATGGGTGTTGCTAAAGCAAGTTTAGAAGCAAACGTACGTTACTTAGCTGCTGACTTAGGTGCTGATAACATTCGAGTTAACGCAATTTCAGCAGGTCCAATTCGTACTTTAAGTGCGAAAGGTGTAGGCGGTTTTAATACAATCTTAAAAGAGATTGAAGAACGTGCGCCATTAAAAAGAAATGTAGACCAAGAAGAAGTAGGTAAAACAGCAGCTTATTTATTAAGTGACTTCTCAAGTGGTGTAACTGGAGAAAACATTCACGTTGATAGTGGTTTCCATGCAATTAAATAATTATAGTACTTTAAAATAATTAAAACGGATCTGAGACATAAAGTTCTTGGACCAGTAAAAAGGCAATTTCTATTGAAATAATATAGAAATTGCCTTTTTTAGTATTTAATGCGAAAGCACATACAAATGTGACGTGTTTTGGCGAAATTCAAGAGGAAACAGTCTACCCTAAGAAATCAACCCAACAATACGAAATATTGAATCAAAAGAAGCACACAGATGCATTGAAATAAATCATCTGCGTGCTATTTTTTAGGTATATATGTCCCAGACTAATTTTTTGAACGACTTATCGCTTTCAAATGCTAAGGGGATTTTCAACAAGAAAAAGCAGGTGACTACTTTGAATTTAAGAAGTCACCTGCTTTATTTAAATTATAGCTAATCTACAACGTTACTATTAGCTTTATCGACGATTTTCTGACGATAGTTAAAGACATTACGCACAATACATTTAATAACTGCATATAGTGGCACAGCAACTAATATGAGTGCAAAGCCACCAAGGTTACCTGCAGCAAGTATGACTACGATAATTGTTAGTGGGTGAATATTTAATGATTTACCCATAACGTTTGGTGTAATCACGTTACCTTCTAATTGTTGTGCAATCAATGTAATGATACAAACCCAAATAAATGGAGTTGGTCCTTGTATAATTGAAATAATCGCAGCTGGCGTAAAGGCCATCCATGGACCTAAGAAAGGAATCATGTTCGCTACAATTGCAAACATTACTAGTAGTAATGTGTATTTTAAGCCAACGATTGAATAACCAATGTATAGAATAAGTCCTAGAATTAAACTTACTGTTACTTGACCTTGTATATAAGATTTTAAAGTTTCATTTAAATCTTTTAATAAGTCTACAACGAATACTTTTCTATCGCCTTTAAATAATCTTGCGATAAAAGGAATGAAACGCTCATGGTCTTTCAACATATAAATTAAGAAGAAAGGAACCATAATGAGTAAGAATAAAGTTGAAATAAATGATGTAATGTAACCTAATGAGTTAGATAAAATACCAGTTACATTGTCACCCATAGATTTCACGACTTTATTAATTCTATCTGTGACATCACTTGGTAATCTTTCCATTTGATTTAATGCATAGTTGATTAGATTTTGGACTTCATGTTGTAATGATGGAATTTGTTGGATCAAGTTATTAATTTGGTCAACAATAAGTGGTCCGACGATTCCAACGACAATACCAACAATAATAATAAGTCCTATGAATATAATCAATATACTGCCCCATCTAGGGACCTTATTTTTTTCTAAGATTTTTTGAAATGGTAAACAAATATAAAATAAAAATCCACTAAGTATAAATGGGATTAGTACAGATTGCATGATAACTAAGAATGGTAAGAAAATTACATGCACTTCCATAATTAATTTGATGATTAGAAACAGTATGATTAATCCAATACCTGTTCTAAACCACACCTTATTTAACATAAATGGTGCCTCCTAAAAATTTACTATAGCTAAGTATATCCTATATAGATTGTGAACAAAAGTCGAAAATGCATAAAGATTAAAATAAAATTACTATTTGAAAATACATAACTCTTAATCAGATCGATAGTGAACTTTAGCCCTATAATTTAATTAACAATTTATTTTTTAACAAATTTCTTAATTATAGTAATTAAACACATAAAATTGATAAATGAAACAATTGTCGTACTTCTATTTTTTATTCATCAAGAGCGTGGCAAAATTATAACACGAAAAAGATATAAATTATTAAATTCATTATAAAAAATATAACTTTATAAATACATTGTGCGGATTATATTTTGTGTGTATAATAATAAAAAATATGTCATAAGTGATATATAACAAAGGGGATGGAGTTATGTTAGAGAATTTCGTAACTTGGTTAGATGGTATCGTATGGAGTAAGGCGCTTGTTTATGGCTTATTGCTTACAGGTATACTCTTTTCACTAATGATGCGTTTCTTCCAAGTCAGGCACTTCAAAGAAATGATTCGTTTGATGTTTCAAGGTGAGAAATCGCCGACTGGCATATCTAGTTTCCAAGCTATCGCACTGTCACTAGCAGGTCGCGTAGGAACAGGTAACATTGTTGGTGTTTCTACGGCTATATTTATTGGTGGTCCGGGCGCTATCTTTTGGATGTGGGCTACAGCATTTCTTGGTGCAAGTAGTGCATTTATCGAATCTACATTAGGGCAAATTTTCAAACGAGAAGAAAAAGGGGAATATCGTGGTGGACCTGCATTCTATATTGAATATGGGATTAAAGGTAAATTTGGTAAAATTTACGGATTAATTTTCGCGATTGTCACTGTCATTTCAGTAGGATTATTATTACCAGGTGTGCAGTCCAATGCCATCGCGAGTTCTATGAAAAACGCTTTTAGTTTTAACCCATGGATCATTGCGATTGCTTTAGCAATTTTATTAGCTTTAATCATATTTGGTGGTATTAAATGGATTGCCAATGCGGCAACAGCTATTGTTCCTTTTATGGCTATCGCATATATTTTAATGGCGGTCATCATTATCTTTTTAAATGTTGACCAAGTGCCAGCATTGTTCGCACTTATCTTTAAATCTGCATTCGGGATGGAAGCAGCATTTGGTGGTATTGTGGGTGCTATGATTGAAATAGGGGTTAAACGTGGACTTTATTCTAATGAAGCTGGTCAAGGTACTGGTCCTCATGCGGCTTCTGCAGCAGAGGTTTCACACCCAGCTAAACAAGGTCTTGTTCAAGCATTCTCTGTCTATGTCGATACATTATTTGTGTGTACGGCAACTGGGCTGATTATTTTATTATCAGGTACATATAACGTTACTGATGGTGGTACTACGAGTAGTGGTGGGCCAAGATTAATTGAAAATAACGGTATTTTCCAGCCTATGTCTGACGGTGGCAAAGATTACACAGGTACGGCAATGTATGCTCAAGCAGGTATCGATAAAGCATTCCAAGGAAGTGGTTTCCATTTTGACCCTAACTTCTCAGGCATCGGTTCTTACTTTATTGCTATAGCGTTATTCTTCTTTGCTTTTACAACGATACTCGCTTATTACTATATAGCTGAGACTAACATTACTTATTTAACACGCAATAAGAGTAATGCTGTGACACAAATATGGATAAACGTTGCAAGACTTATTTTAATCGCTGCAACAGTATTTGGTGCAGTTAAAACGGCTGAGGCAGCATGGGCAATGGGTGATTTAGGTGTAGGTTTAATGGCTTGGCTAAATATTATTGCGATTTGGATATTGCATAAACCAGCTATCAATGCCTTAAAAGATTATGAACGCCAGAAGAAAAAATTCGGCAGTGGTAAAAAAGCGCTTTATAAACCAGATCCCCAAAAATTACCAAATGCAGTATTTTGGCTTTACGATTATCCAAAACGTTTAAAAAAGGAAAGTAATCAAAAATAGAATATTTTAAATTATAGCGTCTCTTGATACAATAGCGATAAGATATCTAGGAGGCGCTATATTTATGACCGAATTTCAAGCAGGAAAGATTAATAAAATAGATTTTAAAAGTGAAATATTAGAAAGAGATGTCACATTATCTATTTACTTACCTAAAGATTACACATCGCTATTTAAATACAAAGTGATATTTTGTTTTGATGGCAAAGATTTCTTTAGCTTTGGTCAAATTCATAGAACTTATGAGAAGTTAAGAGAAGCAAACAAGGTAGAACGTGCAATTATTGTCGGTTTTCACTATGAAACAGTAGACAAAAGAAGAGCAGAATTTCATCCACAAGGTGAGAGAACACCATTAACAGTTAAAGCAATGGCGAAAGAAATTCTTCCATATGTTGACCAACATTTTCCTACATTTAAAGTTGGAAACGGACGTATTTTATTTGGCGATAGTCTTGCAGGTAGTGTCGCATTGGTTACGGCACTTTCATACCCAAGAATATTTAGTCAAGTTGGTGTTTTAAGTCCTCAACACGATGATGTAATTACTGAATTATTAGAGCGCTGCCAACTCAAAGATAATTTATCAATTTGGCATGCTGTAGGTTTGGAAGAAGAAGATTTTGAATTACCTACAAATGGTAAGCGAGCTAACTTTTTAACACCTAATAGAGAATTAAATCAGTTATTAAACTCATATGATGTTAGTTATCATTATGAAGAGTTTGATGGAGGACATCGTTGGAAATCATGGAAGCCCTTACTAAATGGTATGTTGACATATTTTTTGTCGGATAATATTTCATTTTAAATATATATAAATTTTTAGACTAATTCATCTTTAAAGTAACGAAATTTTCTAAAATTTGATATAATGGTAATATGTTAAACAAAGGAGGAATTTCAATGATTTTAGGATTAGCATTAATTCCGTCAAAGGCATTACAGGATGAGGTGAACGCATATAGAAAGCGTTACGACTCTCATTACGCAACAATTATGCCACACATTACTGTAAAGGGACATTTTACTATCGATGATAGTGAATATGAAGCGGTAAAAGAGGACATTAAAAAAAGAATTGAAGGAAGTCCGGCAATCGATGTACATGCGACTAAAGCATCTACATTTGCCCCAACTAATAATGTAATTTATTTCAAAGTTGAAAAAACTGATGCATTACAACAATTGTTCGACAAATTTAATACCGAAGATTTTTATGGGAAAGCAGAACATCCATTTGTGCCGCATTTTACAATTGCACAAGGCCTGACTAGCCAAGAATTTGAAGATATTTACGGTCAGCTAAAATTAGCTGGTATTGATTATAAAGAAACAATTGAAGCATTATCATTAGTTAAATATAATGATGCTGACGAAAAGTGGGAAGTTGAAGAAACATTTAATTTAGCTTAATTTCCTATATAAAATTGGATTAAAAAAACGTGTTATACAAAATGTATAACACGTTTTTTTAATGTGATTGTTTGCTTTTATTTGAAATAAAGTAATAACCATAAAATATTGCCAGTAGTAAAAAGACACCTGCTGAGAAATAAAATGTATTATTAACACTTTTAGTGAATTCTTTAATAAGTCCACCAACGATAGGGCCAATCATAGAACCAAAACCTTGAATACTATTAAAGACGCCCCATGTTTCTTCTTGTTCATCAGGATGAATATGAGCAGCCATAAACGTATTCCATGCTGGTAATAATAAGCCATACATTAAGCCGATAAAAATAGCTAATCCCCATACAATATATATATTTGTAATAAGAGAGAGTGCAAATATCATGACGGCATATAGTACAAATCCACCAAAAATCATGGCATACATAAATGTTTTGCCGTTGTTATCAATGATTTTAGACAAGAATAACATTGAAATTGCACAACCGACGCCGCCTATAATAATGGCAATCGTATATTCGACAGTGGAAACGCCAACAACTTTCGTAGCATAAATTGGTAAAATTGGTACTAAAGCAGTGATTGAAGCACCTTGTAACAAGATACCCGGAAATAAAATTAAATGCTTTTTAGTAACATCTACAATTTGTCCTAATTGTTCTGATACAGGGCGAGTATTATAATTTGTTAATCTAATTTTAACGAAGTAATACAGTACCCAAGCGATTAAGACTACTAGAGACATCATAAATGCAAAGTTTGTTGGATCGAACTTGAAGATAAGGTTCATAGCAATCATACCAACAAGTAATCCTAACAACCATGAGAAATAAACGTAGCCCATTTGTTTACCACGGTTTTTTTCTTCGACACTAGCAAGCATGATAACCCAAATTGGGCTAACAGCGATACCGAGTAACATTGCGCTGGCAATTAAAACGATAGGATTGGTTGGTAACCAAATAACTAAAAATAAACTAACAAAGGCGAGTAAAAATCCTGATGTTAATACGATTTTGGAACCAAATCTTTTGAGTAAAAAACCAATAACAAAATTTGTTGCCGCATCCGAAATAAAATGAATAGAAATAGCAGTAGATGTAATACCTACCGCTATAGTAGTTGCCGTGGGTAATAGTGATAAGTAGCTTAATATGTACATGCCACGTGCAAATTCCATTAAAAATAAGATGACAAGCATAATAATGAAATTGTTACTTTGTTTAAAATTATTTAACGAAGAATTTTGCATATAAAGGTACCTTTCCATACACTTCTTCATATTGTGTAGAGTGATGTAATAAATCTAATAAATCGCGACATAATTTATAAGTTGAGTAACTTACCCTTGATTCATCCATATGTGTAGCCATTGCAGCCAATTGTTCAGGATGATTTGTCAGATCAGATACGATATTGATTGCATCATTTGGCGTATAAGCAATTTTGCCATAGCCTTTGTCTGTAAAATAGTGTGCGTTTTCAAGTTCTTGTCCTGGTGCAGGATTTAAAAAGACCATAGGTATTTGACGAGTCAACGCTTCTGAGATTGTGATACCACCTGGTTTCGTAATCATTAATTGACTCGATGCCATCCATTCATTCATATGTTGCGTGTAACCTAGAATTAAAACATTATCGTAATTTTTAAACTGCGCCGCTAAATTACGTTTTAATTCTTTACTTTTACCACAAATCATAACGATTTGAGAATGTGGACTTTGTGCTAATATTTCTTTAATCATTTGATCAAAGCCTTTAGAAACTCCAAAAGCACCTGCAGACATTAAGATAGTTGGTTTGTTTGGATCTAAACCATTTTGTGTTAACCAATGTTCTTTGTCGACATCGTCTTCAAATTTGTCTGAAATGGGGATACCAGTAACTTTTATTTTGTGTTGCGGTATACCGATAGAAGCAAATTCATCTTTTAAATCGTCAGTTGCTAAATAATATCTTTCTGAATAAGGGGTAATCCAGTTTTTATGCATTCTGTAATCAGTCATTACAGTGGCTATTGGTATGTTAATATTAAATTGCTCTGTTAGTACTGACATGACAGGCGTTGGGAATGTTAATAAAATCAAATCCGGTTTCTCTTTAAGCAATAAATTGATTAATTTATTTAAACCATAATATTTATAAAAACATTTATCTAATTCTTCCGGTCTACTATAGTAAAAGTTTTTGTACATATTTCTAAAGTATTTAAAACTATTGATATACCATTTTTTACATATAGTCGTTAATAGCGGGTGAGCTTCCAAAAACAAATCATGTTCAATGACAGTTAAATTTTCAAGATTCATCGAATTAAGTTCATTGACAACACTTTGTGTAACTTGTAAATGGCCATTACCAAAGGAACCAGTAATTATCAACAATTTTTTCTTTTGAGTAACCATTCAGTCACCCTCCATTATATTTATTTAACCCATCTTTATCTTATCGTAATTTTTTGTAATGAGAAAGCAAATGAGTGCATTCAGTCAAGATTTTATCATTTTACAATATGAAATGAAATAATTCATACTAATAAGTGCTAGATTTAGATAATTCAGTAATAGCGTACCATTATTGAAACTAAAAGTATTGCTAAAATTATTGGGTACACAAAATCTACAAATTTAATGACCGTGAAATAATATTAAGTTAAACTAACATTATTAAGTTAAACTAACATTTTAATAGGAAATAATAAGTATATTACATATGAATTTTAATGATAATAATTCATCATTATAAAATGAAGTGAAAAAGTGTATAATGGCTATAAGCGAATTAAAGGAGCGATTGATGGTGAATGCGAAGGCATTGTTCGAAAAAATCAAAGTTAAACAAATAATTGGAACGTTAGATTATGACGTTAATGATATTACAACGGACTCTAGAACTGCGACAGAAGAGAGTATATTTGTTGCGTCTAAAGGTTATACGGTAGATAGTCATAAATTTTGCCAAAATGTGGTAGAACAAGGCTGTAAAATCGTAGTGGTTGATAGAGAAGTTACGGTTGCAGGTGAAGTTACTCAAGTCATAGTACCTGATACGTTACGTGTAGCTAGTTTGTTAGCGAATGAACTATTTAATTATCCAAGCCAACAACTTATTACATATGGCGTAACAGGCACAAACGGCAAAACGTCAGTTGCTACGATGATTCATCATATTTATAGACAGTTAGATAAAGGCAGTGCTTATTTAGGTACAAATGGCTTTCAAATTAATGAAACAAAAACTAAAGGGGCAAATACTACGCCAGAAACAGTTTCTTTAACTAAGAAGATTAACGAAGCTGTAACGGCTGAAGCCGAAGCGATGACGCTAGAAGTATCGAGTCACGGTTTAGCATTAGGTCGTTTACGCGGTGTAGAATTCGATGTTGCCGTCTTTACAAATTTAACGCAAGACCATTTAGATTTTCACGGCACAATGGAAGCATATGGACATGCTAAATCATTACTATTTAGTCAACTAGGTGAAGATTTATCTAAAGATAAATATGCTGTTATCAATAATGATGATGACTTTTCAGAGTATTTACGTACTGTAACGCCATTTGAAGTCTTTACGTATGGTATAGATAATGAAGCGCAATTTATGGCTAAGAACATAAATGAAACTTTACAAGGTGTGACTTTCGATTTAGCAACGCCATTTGGAGACTATACTGTTAAGTCACCTTATGTAGGTAAATTTAATATTGCTAATATCATGGCAGCTATTATTGCAGTATGGAGTAAAGGTGAAAGTTTAGAACGTGTGATTCATGCGGTTGAGTTTTTAGAACCAGTTGAAGGAAGGTTAGAAGTTTTAGACCCATCACTACCTATCGATTTAATTATAGATTATGCACATACTGCGGACGGTATGGATAAATTAATCGATGCGGTTAAACCATTTGCACAACAAAAATTAATATTCTTATGTGGTATGGCAGGGGAACGTGATTTAACCAAAACACCTGAAATGGGTAGGGTTGCAAGTCGTGCGGATTATGTTATCTTTACACCTGATAATCCAGCTAATGATGACCCCAAAATGCTTACTGCAGAATTAGCTAAAGGAGCGACACATAATAATTATGTAGAATTTGATGATCGTGCAGAAGGCATAAAGCACGCAATAGAAATAGCACAGCCAGGTGATACAGTAGTACTTGCTTCTAAAGGAAGAGAACCATATCAAATTATGCCAGGACATATTAAAGTACCGCACAGAGATGATTTAATTGGTTTAGAAGCGGCTTATGCAAAATTCGGTGGTGGTCCTAGTGGCGATTAGATATTTAAAAGACGAAACGCGAGTTTATTTATATATAAATGAAGAAAATAATGTCTATTTTGTAGGCATTCCAGATTACAATTGGTCTATAGAAGTATCTACACTACTAGATACAATAGGTATAAAAGAAGAATTTGTCATGCATTTATTCACTATTTTCGACGAACAAAAATCAACACATATTACCAATCAAATTATTGAATGGTTAGAAGTATTAAAGGAGAATATAAATGAGTATTAAAGAAGAAGTAGAATCGAGAAAAACCTTTGCGATAATTTCTCACCCTGACGCCGGTAAAACGACGTTAACAGAAAAATTATTACTATTTGGTGGTGCTATAAGAGAAGCTGGTACTGTTAAAGGTAAAAAAAGTGGCAAGTTTGCAACAAGTGACTGGATGAAAGTAGAACAAGAACGTGGTATCTCAGTTACGAGTTCAGTCATGCAGTTTGATTACGATCATTATAAAATCAATATTTTAGATACGCCTGGACACGAAGACTTCTCAGAAGATACTTATCGTACGTTAATGGCCGTAGACAGTGCAGTAATGGTTATTGACTGTGCCAAAGGTATTGAACCACAAACTTTGAAATTATTTAAAGTGTGTAAGATGAGAGGTATACCAATCTTTACTTTTATTAATAAGTTAGACCGAGTTGGTAAAGAGCCATTCGAATTATTAGATGAAATTGAAGAAACATTAGAAATCGAAACATACCCTATGAACTGGCCGGTTGGTATGGGACAAAACTTTTTCGGTATTATCGACCGTAAAGACAAAACAATCGAGCCATTTAGAGATGAAGAAAACATACTTCATCTAAATGATGATTATGAATTAGAAGAAGACCATGCAATTACAAACGACAGTGCTTATCAACAAGCAATTGAAGAATTAATGTTGGTTGAAGAAGCGGGCGAGAACTTTGATGATGAGGCATTATTGTCTGGGGATTTAACGCCAGTATTTTTCGGCTCAGCACTTGCTAATTTTGGTGTCGAGAACTTTTTAAATGCATATGTAGATCATGCACCAATGCCAAATGCACGACAAACAAAAGAAGATGTTTCTGTATCACCATTTGATACTGATTTCTCTGGTTTTATCTTTAAAATACAAGCTAATATGGATCCAAAACATAGAGACAGAATCGCCTTTATGAGAATTGTCAGTGGTGCATTTGAACGTGGAATGGATGTATCATTACAACGCACTAAGAAAAAACAAAAGATTACACGTTCAACATCGTTTATGGCAGATGATAAAGAAACTCTAAATCACGCCGTTGCAGGTGATATTATAGGTTTGTATGACACAGGTAATTACCAAATAGGTGATACATTAGTTGGTGGAAATCAAAAATATAGTTTCCAAGAATTACCACAATTTACACCTGAAATCTTCATGAAAGTATCTGCTAAAAATGTTATGAAACAAAAGCATTTCCATAAAGGTATCGAACAACTTGTGCAAGAAGGTGCAATTCAGTACTATAAAACATTGCACACAAATCAAATTATATTAGGTGCAGTGGGTCAGCTACAATTTGAAGTTTTTGAACATAGAATTAAAAATGAATATAACGTCGATGTAGTCATGGAACCTGTAGGGCGTAAAATTGCGCGTTGGATTGAAAATGAAGAAGATATTCAAGATAAAATGAACTCTACGCGTTCTATACTAGTTAAAGATCGTTATGACCAATATGTCTTTTTATTCGAAAATGAATTTGCCACAAGATGGTTTGAAGATAAGTTTCCAGAAATCAAACTATATAGTTTGTTATAATTTGCCACATTGTGTATAATGAGCATACAAAATTAAAGACCGATGACTGTATAGTCAGAGGGGAGTAACTTAACTTTTAATAAAATCAAGCGCGTTATTAATCTTGAATTTATATAAGTCACTTCATCGTCATTACGAAAGAAAACTTTCCGGTGAAGTGGGTGGATGAATATTCACAGAGTGAGACCTTTGCTATAGATATATTTATGCTTTTCGGCATTTATGTCTATATTGCTAAGGTCTCTATTTTTATGTACAAAATTAAAGGAGTTGTAATTCATGGATCCGAGTTTGATTTTACCGTATTTGTGGGTACTTGTAGTTTTGGTATTCCTAGAAGGTTTATTGGCAGCAGATAATGCTGTAGTTATGGCAGTTATGGTAAAGCATTTACCACCAGAACAACGTAAAAAAGCTTTGTTTTACGGTTTATTAGGTGCTTTTATTTTTAGATTTTTAGCCCTATTTTTAATTAGTATTATTGCGAATTTTTGGTTTATACAAGCGGCAGGAGCACTTTATTTACTGTATATGTCTTCTAAAAACCTGTATGAATTCTTTAAACATAAAGATAAAGATGAGCAAGAAGCCGGAGATGATCATCACTATGGTGAAGATGGCGAAGAAATCAAAGCGAGCCCTAAAACGTTTTGGGGTACAGTATTTAAAGTGGAGTTTGCAGATATAGCCTTCGCTATAGATTCAATGCTTGCAGCTTTAGCAATCGCAATGACAATTCCGAAAGTTGGAGTACATTTCGGTGGCATGGACTTAGGACAATTTATTGTCATGTTCTTAGGTGGCATGATTGGCGTAATTATTATGCGTTTTGCTGCAACTTGGTTTGTTGAATTACTTAATAAATATCCTGGTTTAGAAGGTGCTGCCTTTGCCATTGTTGGTTGGGTAGGTATTAAATTAGTAGTATTAGTGTTAGCGCATGAAGATATTGGTGTACTACCTCATGAATTCCCACATGGTATGTTATGGCAGTCAATATTCTGGTCAGTAATGATATTACTTGTAATCATTGGTTGGTTATCATCTATGAGACAAAATAAAAAGCAAAATAAATAATCAAATGTTTTAAAACCCTGACAGAAATAATACTGTTAGGGTTTTATTTTTATTACTTATTTATCAGTAATATTGCGCAACCAATGTAAAAATCTATGATTATGTTGAGGGAAATGATGTCGTACCAGTTTAAAAATATTTCACATAGTATAATGCAGAAATTTTTGACTTTATATGTCATAATATAAATTAATGAAACGTGTAAGATAGGGGGAACAATGGTGGATAAAGATAAAAAGCAGGTAATACCTAGAAGTAAGTATCGTCGCACACGCCGCCAGTTTTTTCATAATGAAGAACGTGAACAACGTGTAAAACATGAACAACAACTCCGTCAGCAACAAGCTCAAAAAGAAGCGGCGTTAGCACAAAATAATAAAGAACGTGTCAAAGAGAATTTGCAGAAATCACGTATCGAAAAATTAACTCAAGAAGAAATTCAACATCAACAGGAAATTGCCAATCAACGTAATAAAGCACCAGCAACTGACCTAGATGAAACAAAGAATGATTCTGTTAATGAGCATACGAGCGAAGAACAATTAGACAATACATCTGCTGATGATCAACAAGCAGCAACAGAGCAACAAGCACAAAATGATGATGATAAACAACTTGATACTATAACTGATGCAGAGTCGACGACAGACAATAATCAGTCTAAAAACGACGAAAGCTTAAGCCAGACATCTACAAGTGACAATGAAACAGCATCAAACGAAGACCATGAAAACGAGAGCGAACAACCATTTTATACCGAAGCATCACAGCAATCACGTGTTAATCAATTTATTTCAGATGATGAACAGTATAAAGAAACTAACGATGATGACACGTATAGTACAAAATCTAATAGTCGTCATGAAAATAGTGTGTCATCACGTACGAAAGGTTTCTTCACTCAAAATTGGGCAAAGATATTAATCGTCATAGGCGTGATTTTATTGTTAACGTTAATGAATGCAATATTTAATAACGTGGATCACAATGGTCACCAAAGCAACGCGTTATTTCAATCAAGCAACAATCATAAACCTAAATACACAGATACTATGAAAAGTGCTAACAGCGCGATTCATTCAGTCGTAACTGTTGAAAATGATACTAGCAATAGTTCATCTTCTGTACAAAAGGAAACTAAGGAAGCTAGAAAAGATAGTGAGTTAGGCTCCGGTGTCGTCTACAAGAAAGTGGGCGACTCTATTTTTATTGTTACTAATGCCCACGTGGTTGGAGACAAAGAGCAACAAAAAATTACATATGGTGAAAATAAAGCCGTTACCGGCAAAGTTTTAGGTACTGATAAATGGTCGGATATTGCTGTAGTTAAGGCGAAATTAACTCAAGATTCAGATGTTAAAGCTATAAAAATGGGCGATTCTAAAAACTTAATATTAGGAGAACCCCTCGTCGTAGTGGGTAATCCATTAGGAACTGAATTTAAAGGTTCAGTGTCAGAAGGGATTATTTCTGGGTTGAATAGACACGTACCAGTAGATATTGATAAAGATGGACATTATGATGTGTTGATGAATGCATTTCAAATGGATGCCCCTGTAAACCCTGGTAATTCAGGTGGTGCAGTTGTCAACAGAGATGGCAAACTTATTGGTATAGCATCTATGAAAATTAGTATGAAAGACGTTGAAGGTATGGCGTTTGCGATACCGGTTAATGATGTTCAGTCAATCGTAGAACAACTTGTAAAAAATGGTGAAGTTAAGTATCCTAATACCGGCGTTAAAATTATTAATACTAATGACTTAGACGATTCAGCAAAGCAATCCATAAATTTACCTAGCAAAGTAGATAACGGTGTAGTTGTAGGAGAAGTTAAGCCTAAAGGTCCTGCAGATAAATCAGGGTTGCAAAAAAATGATGTCATAGTAAAATTAGATGGAAAACAAGTGGAAGATACGCTTAGATATAGACAAATTATTTTTAGTCATAAAAACGACCTGAAACCTTTATCAGCTCAAATTTATCGTGACGGAAAATTAAAAAATATCAAGCTCAAATTGAAGTAACGTTGAGGTGAAGTAACGCTTTGTCCATTTTCAATCAATTATTTAAGAAATCCAGCCCTCAACAAGGGATAGTGATGTACTATTTAGTTGCGATTATCGTATCATTTTTATTATTGAATTTACCTTTTGTCCATAAAGCAGGTGCGCATGTAAATCCTATAGATACATTATTTGTGGCAGTATCAGGCGTAAGTGTTACGGGCCTTTCACCCATTAATATAGCAGAAACTTATTCTACATTCGGTCAAGTCATTATAATGATTATATTGAACATAGGTGGCATTGGCGTCATGGCGATTGGTACGCTACTATGGGTGGTTTTAGGTAAAAAAATCGGTATTCGTGAACGTCAACTCATTATGCTAGATAACAATAAAGATACAATGAGCGGCACAGTGAAGTTGATATTAGACATTGTAAGAACAATGTTGATTATTGAATTAATCGGTGCTGTGTTATTAACATTTTATTTCTACAGAGATACACCAGATTTAAAATATGCGATTATGCAGGGACTTTTTGTGTCTGTATCTGCAACAACTAATGGTGGTTTGGATATTACTGGAAAATCTTTAATACCATACGCAAACGATTATTTTGTACAAACAATCGTTATGTTTTTAATCATATTAGGTTCCATTGGTTTTCCAGTATTATTAGAAATTAAAGCATATATAAAAAATAGAATACCAAACTTCAGATTTTCACTTTTTGCTAAAATTACAACTGTGACTTATTTATTTTTATTTGTTTTTGGTGTGATTATTATCTTACTGATTGAACATAATCATGCTTTCAATAATATGTCATGGCATAAGAGTTTATTTTATGCACTGTTCCAATCAGCTACGACTAGGAGTGCTGGCTTACAAACTATTGATGTTAGTCACTTTAGTGAAGGGACTAATCTGATTATGGGATTCTTGATGTTTATCGGTTCCTCACCAAGTTCTGTAGGTGGCGGTATTCGGACGACGACTTTTGCGATACTAGTACTATTCTTATTAAACTTTAATAACAACACTGAAAAATTATCTATCAAAGCATTCAATCGTGAAATTCATACTACAGATATTCAGCGTTCATTTGCAGTTTTCACGATGGCTTCATTTTTAACTTTTATTAGTACAGTGCTTATTTTAATCATAGAACAAGGAAAAATCACATTTTTACAAGCATTTTTTGAAGTCATGTCGTCATTCGGTACTTGTGGTTTATCGCTTGGCGTAACAGATAATGTTCACGGCGCAACGAAAGTAATTTTAATGATTTTAATGTTTATAGGCCGTGTAGGACTGATTAGTTTTGTTATTATGATAGCTGGAAGAAGAGAACCTGATAAATATCATTATCCTAAAGAGCGTATACAAATTGGGTAATGTTGTGAATTTATAATAATAGTTTAGATTAAATAGCCAATCAACGACTTTCATTGTGAAAAGTGTTGGTTGGTTATTTATATATCAATGCCTTATAGTTGCTATCCAAATAATAATAAAACATGTTAAACTAGCATTGATAAAGGGGCGAGATATATGACACAGAGCGAAAAAATATCTATAGACATTATTGCGACTTCGGATATGCACAGTTACTTTTTAAATGGGCAACACGGTTCCAACATTTATCGTGCAGGAACGTATGTGAAGCAAATGCGTGAACAAGGTAAAGAAGTACTATTACTAGATAGTGGTGGTAGTTTAGCGGGCTCTTTAGCTGCTTTTTACTATGCAGTCGTTGCGCCATATAAACGTCATCCAATGATTAAATTAATGAATGCAATGAATTATGATGCGAGTGGGATAAGTCCTAATGAATTTAAATTTGGCTTATCATTTTTCTCTAGAGCTGTGTCGCTCTCTAGATTTCCATGGCTATCAGCAAACATTGAATATAAACAAACACGTGAACCATATTTTTCTACGCCATATACGATTAAAGAAATAAGTGGTATTAAACTAGCAATCGTGGGATTAACTTCTGACGGTTTAATGGATCGTGAGTATTTTGAAATGGAGCAAGACGTGGCTATCGAAAAAACATTATTATCTGCCAAACGTTGGATTCGCTATATTCATGAAGTAGAAGCACCTGACTTTTTAATCGTTATTTACCATGGTGGTATTAATCAGTTAAATAAATCATCTAACGAACGAGAACAAAATGTTAATGAGGCAGAGAAGATTATGCAACATGTCGGTGTGATAGATTTATTAATCACGGGTCATCAACACCAAACTTTTATTGGTAAAGATGAACAGACTGTCTATGTTCAAGCTGGACAAAATGCTAAAAATCTTATCCATATCAACGTTGATTTTAAAAAGCGCACAAGTTCTTTTGAATTAGAAGATATCACTTCTGAAATTATAGATTTAAATGCGTATGAAGAAGATGAAGCATTATTAACCGAAACTTATTATGATAGAAAGGCAGTCGAATATTGGAGTGAGGAAGTTATTTCTGCCCAAGATATCGATGCGGAGGTAAATGGTTTGGAAGATGTGATCACTCAACCACATCCATTTACACAATTGTTGCATGATAGTATCAGACTAGTTTATGATTTTGAAATTTCATGCGTCCATTTACCTAAAAGTGGTGAAGAAGGATTGTCAGGGCAAGTAGCAAACGTTGATTTATATAATGCTTATCCGCATCCAGATATTCCGATTAATTTAACATTAAAAGGACAACAAATTAAAGATATGTTGGAATATAGCTATTCACATATTGAATTTACAAATGGCACGTTGAGCGTCACGATTATTGATGAAACGCTATGTACATTTTGGCAGGGTATAGATTATGAAGTTGATATGAATGCAGATCCATTTAACAGAGTGAAGTTGCACAACATTAATCTGGAGCATATGTATCGAGTAAGCATGACAGATTATTGTTATCGTAATTTCCGTCAATACTTAGAAAACTCAGTTGTGCATGGTACAGAAAATGTTACAATGTATGATTTAATAGCACGAAATTTAAAAGATGACAATTACACGATACAAGATAAGCAAAGTTTTGAAGTGAAAATGTAATAAATAAACATGCACAATCTAAATAATATATTCCTATCTAGGTTAATATTAAAGATCCATTTTTCTATCGAAAAAATGGGTCTTTTTTTTAAAAAATTAAGCTTATGAGTAGTCGTTGATTTAACGTTATTCAAAGATACAGTGAATCAATCATTTAAAGGCTCGTTTACTAGTTTAAAAAACACTAAATCGTATAGGTGGAAAGATGAATGTTGGTAAAATGAGTTAAAGATAAAAAAAGACTTTTTAAATAATTAATATTCTTTTATAATTTTTATTATTAAAGAAATTATAAACACCTCATAATGAGGTGTTTTTTATAATAAGAACTTTAATTATATGAAAGGAGGCATTAATTTGAAATCTTTATTCAAGAATCACTATAAAAACATTATTATTTGTTTGATAGGCACCTTTGTCAATGCTGTTGGCGTAAACTGCTTTCTATTAGGTTCAAATTTAGGTGATGGAGGTACTGTAGGTATATCGTTAGCGTTAAAATATGCGCTTGATCTTTCTCCAGCTTTAACATCATTTATAATTAATGTCATTCTTATTATTATAGGGTGGAAATATTTAAGTAAAACTGTAGCAATTTATACGGTTATTTCAAATTCTTCGTTGTCATTATTTTTAGCATTAACAAAACATATTAATCTAGGTATTGATGATTTTGTTATTAATGCATTATTTGGTGGCGCAATTATAGGGGCTAGTGTTGGATTTGTACTATCTACGGGAAGTACAGTAGGCGGGCCTGCCGTTATAGCTAGAATATTAAATAAATATTTTGGTTTTAAAACAGCTAAGTCTATTTTTATATTAGATAGTTTAATCGTATTATCTTTCCTTATGGTTTTACCTTTGAAAAATGTATTATTCACCATAATAATGCTGTTCGTAACAGAAAGAGCGACGTCATTTATTATAGAAGGGTTTAATCCTAAGAAGGCAGTGACGATTATATCAGAGAAAAATGAGAGTATTGCAGACAAGATTAATGCTTTTACAGGCAGGGGATCTACGATTTTGCCAAGTAAAGGTGGCTATTCTAAAAATGCTTCAGGAATGCTTTATGTAGTTGTTCCTCAATCTCAAGTAACTAAAATTAAAAACTTAGTAAGTCAAGAAGATGAAAAAGCATTCTTAGTGATACATGATGTACGTGACGTCTTAGGAAGTACATTTATTAGTAATATAACTTAAAATCATAATATAAAAAGCGTCTCAATTAATTATCTAATTGAGACGCTTTTTGTAATGTGAGTTGTGTATTATCCATTAAAAATTAACAAGATAACGACTGCTACAATTTGTGCAATGAAAGTTGTAGCAATTCTGCGTGTATATAAATAACTGATAGATAGTATAAGTTGTACGATGAAAATAAACAATACTATCCATAGGTTATCTAAGTAATAAAAAAGAGACGCAGAACAAAGTGCTGTTATGATGATACTAAGCCAATTTGGTAATTTTAAATTGATTAGTTCTTTTTGTAATACTGTACGCATATATAATTCGTGACATGGAATTACAAAAATTAATGTAATAAGCATTTGCCATTTATAAAAAACACCAGTGTGTGCTAATTGTTTAACTAATTGTGCATAAGTTAAATCATAAGAAATAGCCGCCAATATAAGTTGGACAACTATGAGCACGATACCACTTAAAATACCTACACCGATAGAAGATAAAAGCCGTTTAGAGTTAATATCTCTTTGATAGAAAATATAACTCACACCTGCGATTAACATAATACCTGTGTATAAGTTCCAGTATTCTTGATGCTCACCACGCATGATGTATAAAATGATATGAAATACAATAAAGCTAATGATATACCATAACAATGCATTTGAAATTCTTTTCATATTCTTTATCCTTCTTGGTCAACAATTTTATATCTTTTATGATTAATAACAGTTTTCTCAGGTAAATCTAATTGAGCAAAATTTTCCATGATAGTTAAGTCAACGATGACCGAATTATCATTTATCTTTTCAACTCTGCCTTTTAAGCCATCATAAAATTCTACAATATTACCTACTTCAGCGACAGTCATGTAAAATCCTCCCTAGAAATGTTTACTAGCATATATTGTACTAAAAATTTGATAACAAATAAACAAATAACTATTAAGACGTGTGAAATAAAATAACGCTAAAAAGAAATATTCATTTTGCGAGTATATAATTGGCATTTTTAATGAAAATATTGCATAAATAAGGTAAGGGCAGTTAAGAGGTTAAGGAGGAAAAAAATGAAGTTCGTTAGCAACAATAACATTACAGATCCGACTATCAATTTAGCAATGGAAGAATATGTATTAAAAAATATGCCGAATGATGATAGTTATTTTCTATTTTACATCAACAGACCATCTATTATTATCGGTAAAAACCAAAATACTATAGAGGAAGTAAATCAAGAATATGTAGAAAAACATAATATCGACGTAGTTAGACGTATTTCAGGTGGTGGGGCAGTATACCATGATACTGGGAACCTGAATTTTAGTTTTATTACTGATGACGATGGCAATAGTTTCCATAACTTTAAAAAATTTACGGAGCCCATTGTAGAAGCTTTAAAATCATTGGGTGTAGATGCAGAGATGAGTGGACGAAACGATATTCAAGTCGGTCAAGCAAAAATTTCCGGCAATGCAATGGTAAAAGTAAAATCACGTATGTTTAGTCATGGGACGTTGATATTAAACAGTGATTTAAATGAGATACAAAATGCACTCCGTGTGAATCCTGCTAAGATAAAATCTAAAGGAATTAAATCGGTGCGTAGTCGCGTAGCAAATATTGTAGAATTTTTAGATGAACCAATTGATATTGATACCTTTAAAAAAGTAATATTAAAAACTATTTTTGGTGAAGCGGATCACGTAGAAGAATATAAATTAACTGACCAAGATTGGGAAAATATTGAGCAATTAAGCAATGAAAAATACCGTACATGGGAATGGAATTATGGTAAAAATCCTAAATATAACTTTGTGAGAGAAGAAAAATTTGAAAGAGGCTTCGTACAGCTTAAATTCGATGTTAAAAAAGGTCGCATAGAACACGCTAAAATCTTTGGCGATTTCTTCGGTGAAGGGGATATTACTGAGTTAGAACATGCCTTGGAAGGCACATTGCATGATTTTGATAGTATTGCAGAAGCGTTATCACAATATGATATTCGCCATTACTTTGGAGATATAGATCGTTTTGAATTAATTAGGCTTATGTCATAAGCCAAAATAAAAAGTCTATTCACTTACTATTGAATGTAGTAGGGAATAGACTTTTTATAATAATGATGCGCTTATTAAATTAACCAACGAGAAATTCCTCCAGATGTTTGTATTCTTCTGTGTAGCGTTTGAAGTCTTGTTCGTTTTTATTTTGAAGCGCTTTGTCGATTAATGTTTCTAATTGCTCTTTTCGAACGTTTCTTAAAGATTCATCTATAATAAGTTCGATACCTAGGTCATTAATTGTAGAAACAAATGATTCCAATGTATTGTATTTTACATTTGTATTATGTTTCATCTCCAACACACCCCTTCTATATATTTAAGTTAATTATACAATTATTAAATTTTGAAATCAATGAATATTCTGACATTTTAAAAGAAAAAGGTGTAAAAGTATACTTTAATTTATTATTTACTGGAAAAACTTCTGGTCATTTATATAAAAAATGATAAAAAATAAAAATTAATTTAATAATTTATTGATTTTATAAATTTGTTGATATACGATATAGTCAATAAAATTGAAGGAGGCGATTGAGATAATTAATAAATATGTTATAAAGAAAGGAGACATGGTAGTTCAACCGTTTGATACAAAAGAAAGAAAATATGGTGGCACAAGGGTATTAAAATATAAACAACCAACAGAAGAATTAAAAGAAAGAGCGCACAAAATAATTGAACGTTCATGCCGATTTTACGGTAGTAGTTATCATTTTAAGAAAGAGGACACCATACGCATCACAGGAATTATCAGTAAATCCCCGATATTATTCACTCCGTTATTTCCCACATACTTTTTCCCAACACACTCTGATAGAAAAGACGAAAATACATGGATTAATATTCATTATGTACAAAGTATCAAATCACTAAAAGATAGAAAGAGTAAGGTAACATTTGTTGATAACCAATTTATAACTATTGAAATTTCTGGTCATAGTATGAGACATCAATATTTAAACGCGATTTACTATTATTATATGATGGATAGAGAAGCAAGAATAACTACATTTGATCCAGATGCACCTATAGATTATACTAAACCGCAATTAAATATTTATGAAGCATTAGCCAAGTATTCATTGTTTGAACATAAATAGTATATTAATTTCTCATGTAAAAATGGAATATGCGGAATAATATATTAAATTAGTGTAAATGTTCCGCATATTTTTTTAATATTTCTACTTGAAAAATTGTCTGTAATTGATATAATAATATTTGTGCTTGATAAGAAGTGCTATTAATCCACAGTAGCTCAGTGGTAGAGCTATCGGCTGTTAACCGATCGGTCGTAGGTTCGAGTCCTACCTGTGGAGCCATTGGAAACGTACTCAAGTTGGCTGAAGAGGCGCCCCTGCTAAGGGTGTAGGTCGCGAGAGCGGCGCGAGGGTTCGAATCCCTCCGTTTCCGTTATTATAATTCCCGTTAAGTTGACGTTTTTAAAATGTTGATTTGACGGGTTTTTATTTTGTTAAATTTAATTAAGGAATGTAAATTGATTTTTACGCCAACGCTACGCCAATATTGGCATATATTTATCCATTTACGCCAACACGTTGACGTTATCCTTTCATTTCACTTAACTCTGATATTGCTTTATCGTTTTCTTCTTTAGCAGTTTCGTATAGTAAGTGAGAGTAAACGTCCATAGTTTCCGTTATTATAATTCCCGTTAAGTTGACGTTATTAAAACGTTGATTTGACGGGTTTTTATTTTGTTAAGTTTAATTAAGGAATGTAAATTGATTTTTGCTGACGGTGTGAAACAAAAGACTGCACCATTTTTTCCGAAGGTAGTAAAAACTATCGTGAATTTATGTTTATCTTTGAAGCAGTACTTTTGTAAAATATTAATATACCCATATAATAGTGAACAGTAATAAATAAAAGAAGGTGTATTGATGCGTGTATTAGATAGTTATTTTAAATTGTTTGATGAGGCTAATGATAGTGATGAAAGTTTTGCTCAATTAAACGCACTTTTTAGTGATGATATAACTTTTGTCTTAAATGGACGTACTTTTAACGGTAAAGATGCTTGGGAAAATTTCGTTAAACAAGTTTTTGATTCCAATAAAGAGTTAAAACATATGTATAATGGTTGGGAACAAAATAAAGATGGCACCTACGTTACTAAATGGGCTATTTGTGGCAACAGATATGAAACAGGCGTTTATACGCAAGAAGGCATTGATATCGCTAAATTAGATAGCGATGGAAAAATAAGCTATCTTGAAAATAGACCGAATAATAGTGATTTTCTGTCTTAATAAATACTATTTTAAAGCATTTCAATGAAAAAGCGCTAAACCAAATAATTGGTTTAGCGCTTTAATTATTATTGAGATTTATCATTATCATCATTTTTATTTTTGCTACTATTGCTGCTTTTGCTAATTAATCGTCTAATACCTCTAACAATATATCCTACAGCAAGTGCGCGTATAATTCTTTGTATAAATTGTTGCATAAGTTACCTCCTAAGTTATAGCAATTATATAGTAATGCTTACCCTATATTAATAACTTTAAGTCGTATAATCACAAATAAATTATGATGTTAATAAAAAACAATCATGCCATCTTCGTCGGCTTTTTTAAAGAAAATAGTAATGATACCACTTATGATAGCGACAATATATGGGATACCAGTCCAGAAGAAAATGATGTGCAATACGCCTAGAAAAACTTGATTGGAATAAAATTTATGAACGCCAATCCAACCTAATAAAAATGCTAATAATACATACGTTACTTTACTTACTCTCATAACAAAATCCTTTCTAATGATTAACTACAGTTTACTGCTTTAATGAAACACTGGTCAATCATTGTTCAATATAACTGAAAGTTTCGAATTTTAGATAGTTAATTATTTCAATATTTAGTTGATGTTATAATATAATATGAATGATAAAGCATATTAATTTAAAGGAGAAATAATATGATTAGAAAAGCAAAAGCATCAGATAAAGAGGCAATTGCAGAACTTTGTTATATCATATGGGAAGAACTTGAGATAGATATGGTTAAACAAATTGAACGTGAAAGATTATTAAAAGTTATGCAAAAGAGCATCGTCGATATTCAATATAGAGGTAATATTTCTAATATTTGGATTTATGAAATTGACGGGCATGTGGCAGGTTGTTTAATAGCGTATCCAGGAAAAGATGAATTGAAATTAGAACGCGCATGGTTGGATTTAGATGTTGATGAAGATATTAAAGCATTAGGTACACCTATGCCGATGAAAGAAGCAAATGATGACGAATATTATATCGAAACGATTGCTACTTTTCCAAATTACCGTGGCAGAGGCGTTGCTACTAAATTAATGCAATATGTGATTGAACAAGAGCCAACAGCTAAATGGAGTTTGAATTGTGATTATCATAATGAAAGAGCCTATTATGTCTACAATAAATTTGGTTTTAAGACGCAAAGTGATATTGATTTATATGGTCATAATCATAGACATATGGTGTATGAAGGGGATAAAGTACAGACAAATTAAAAAATCGACCTATTACAAGGTCGATTAAAAAGTATTAAATGCCACCTAACAAGGCACTAATGTAAATACCTAGGGCATAAAGTATACCGAAGAAAGTATTTGTTTTACCAGTCGCTTCCATAGCAGACATCATTGTTGCAGGTGTGTCATGTTTTTTAAATCTTCGTACTGCTTTAATTGGCATTGGGAATGAAAGCAATGCGAGTAGGAAGAATATAGAACCACCTGGTCTAAAGAATGCTAAAAATATTACAAATGCATAAGCAATAATATACATTAAACCTAGGAAACGTACAGAATTGTTCTTGCCTAAAAGAATTGGTAACGTGAAACGTCCTTTTTCTTTATCGTTGACTCGATCTCTAATGTTATTGGCCATGTTTATCAAACCGATAGTGATTACGATTGGTATGCTAATCCAAAAAACAAAAGCATGGAGATTACCTGTTTGAATAAAGAATGATAGGACTATAATAATCATGCCCATAAAGAAACCAGAAAACAGTTCTCCAAAAGGCGTCCAAGAAATAGGTAATGGACCTCCTGTATAAAGATAACCAATGGCCATGCAAACTAAACCAATAGGTATTATCCAAAATGAACTTTGTACCGCTAAGAAAATACCCAGTAAGGCTGCAATAATATAAAACGCTATTGCTATATTCATAACGAGTTTAGGACTCATGCCGTTACGTACGATTGCACCACCGATCCCAACAGAGTTATGATCATCTAAGCCTTTTTTGAAGTCGTAATATTCATTAAACATGTTCGTGGCAGCTTGTATTAATAAGCATGCAATTAACATTGCTAAAAACAGACTAATTTTAAGATGATCTTCACTACCTAATAAAAAGATTTTTGCTGAAGCTGTACCGACTAATACGGGTACTATTGCTGCAGTTAGGGTGTGAGGTCTCATCAGTAGCCAATATTTTCTGACGGTAGAATATTGTTGATATTGAGATGCCATAAATAAATTACCTCTTATTCTAAAAATATATACTTTAATAGAGTTATTTTAATAGAAGTTATTGCAGAGGTCAACATACGTAAGTTTAAAGGGCGTCAATTTAAGCAAGAATGAGTACAGAGATTGTGAAAGATGGTACAATATAATAATGAGTGAAATTTGAAATATGAAAGAAGTGAACGATATGAGTGTGGATGTCAGGGAAAATGAAATCGTCGCAGCGGTACACGCAAGTGAACGTAATTGGGTTTCCGTTGAAGCTCAAGTAGACTATGAACTTGACCCGACTATGTTATTTCAATTAACCGAAGCATATGCTGGTGATCGTTTTTATTTTAAAAAAAATGATAACTCAGCTTCATATTTTGGTTATGGGACTATTAAACAGTTAAAAAACGATTTACAAAACAAACAATCTATATTTCAAGAATGGGAACAATATAAGAATGATATCGAATTAATCCATCCTAATTCTACTTATCATCATTTAAGAATTTGTGGAGGTTTTCAATTTTCTGCACATAAAGAAAGTGATGAATGGAATGAATTTGGACTTAATCATTTTACCTTGCCTGAAGTGTTAGTCACGATGAGTAATGGTATTTCTTATATCACTTATACTGGGAAACAACAAAATTTTGATATCGACTATTTCAAATCTATCGTGGAATACCTTACTCAACCGACAAAACAAGTTGATTTAGATATGGGGCACGTTGAAACTATTGAAGATATATATAAAGATGAGTGGCGTGAATTAGTCAAAGAAACGATTGCTAAATTAAACGACGACAGCAAAGTTGTACTTGCACGTAAAAGATTAGTTGAATTTGATAAACCTATAAATATTGCTTATATATTAAAACAAGCAATGCAGGGTGAAAAAAATAGTTATTTAGTTGTTTTAGAATCGGCTAATAGTATTTTCTTCTCTCAGACACCAGAACAATTAATGGAAGTAGAAGAAGGCGTACTGTACACTAAAGCTATCGCAGGTACGATTAGTCGTTCACATGATGAGTCAGTTGATCAACGCAATATCGATGCATTTCTAAATGACACTAAAAATTTAAACGAGCATCAATTTGTAGTTAAAAGTATACTACAAGATATCAACCCATATGTTAAGACTATTCAATATAATGATAGCCCTAAAATATTAGCTAACGATCATTTATTTCATTTGTTAACTGAAATAAAAGGTGATTTGAAAAGTGAATCCTATATAGGTCTATTAGATAATTTACATCCTACACCAGCTTTAGGCGGCTTTCCTAAAGAAGCAGCTGTGAAATATATAGATGATAATGAATTTGGTACGAGAGGCTTGTATGGTGCGCCTGTGGGTTACATCGATATGTATGATAACTGTGAGTTTGTAGTAGCTATTCGCTCAATGTTGATAAAAGAGCAATGTGCTACATTATATGCTGGTTGTGGCATCGTAAATAATTCAAATCCTGACAGTGAAGTTGAAGAAACAGCAATAAAATTCACGCCAATGATGAAAGCTTTAGGAGTAGATAAAGATGATGAATCATAAAGAAGCCCTAACAAAACAAGTTTATACTTTAGCATCTGAACTATATGCATACGGAATTAGAGAAGTTGTTATTAGCCCTGGATCTCGTTCGACACCTTTGGCAATAGCAATCGAAGCTCATCCTAAACTAACTTCATGGATACATCCTGATGAACGTAGTGCGGCATTTTTTGCGTTAGGTTTAATGAAAGGTAGTGAAAAGCCTGTCGCAGTGTTATGTACTTCTGGTACTGCAGCAGCTAACTACACGCCAGCGATAGCAGAAAGTCAGATTAGCAGATTACCTTTGGTCGTACTAACTAGTGATAGACCACATGAATTAAGAGGCATTGGTGCGCCACAAGCAATAAATCAAACACAAATGTTCGAAAACTATGTACAATACCAATTCGATTTTCCAATAGCAGATAGTGGAGAATATGAAGAGAAAATGGCTGACACCATTGCTTTTCAATTACAAAAAGCAAGTCAACATCTTTATGGACCACATAGAGGACCTATTCATTTTAATTTACCGTTTAGAGAGCCATTAACACCAGACTTAGAAGAACGAAGTATGTTAACTTCTGATGTTAAGCCAGTCCCTCATTATCAAAAAACGGCAACGTTAAATGAAATAGCAACTATCATTAAGAAAAAACGTGGATTAATTATAGTTGGTGATGTGCAACATGAAGATGTAGATCAAATTTTAACTTTTTCTACTATTCATGACGTACCTATTTTGGCAGACCCATTGAGTCAACTGCGTAAAATTAAGCATCCTAACGTAATTACCACATATGATTTATTGTATAGAGCAGGGTTAGATGACGAAGTTGACTTTATTATTAGAGTTGGAAAGCCAGTGATTTCAAAAGCGTTGAATCAATGGTTGAAGCGTACTAAAGCTTATCAGATACTCGTACAAAATAATGATAGACCTGATGCGTTTCCAATTACGCCACATATTTCCTATGAAATATCTGCCAATGATTTCTTTAGACAATTAGCAGAAGTTTCTTCAGTCGATCGCTTGCAATGGTTACATTATTGGCAAGAATTGGAAAAAAGAGCAAAATCAAAAATAAAAGATTATGTTTATAATGCGAATGATGAAGCGGCATATGTTGCGCATTTATTAGATAAATTAACGGCACAAGATACGTTGTTTGTAAGTAATAGTATGCCAATTAGAGACGTCGATAATTTATATATTGATTGTGAAGCTGAAGTGTATGCTAATCGTGGAGCAAATGGAATAGATGGTGTTGTATCCACTGCAATCGGTATGGCAGTGCATAAGAAAGTCACTTTATTAATTGGCGATTTAGCTTTCTATCATGATATGAATGGCTTACTTATGTCTAAACTAAATGACATTAATTTAAATATTATATTACTAAATAACGACGGTGGCGGTATTTTCTCTTATTTACCTCAAAAAAACAGTGCGGAAGAATATTTTGAACGTCTATTTGGTACGCCAACTGGTTTAAAATTTGAACATGCAGCACTACTTTATAACTTCACTTATAAAAAAATCGACAACATAGAAGATTTTAAATATGAATCACTATCACAAATTGGTGCTTATATTTATGAAATTATTACTGATAGAGATGTTAATAAAGAACAGCATACAGTGCTTTATGACAAGTTAGGGGAAATCGTTAATGCTAAATTATAATTTTCATCCTGCTCAAAAAAATAGCAATAAATTGTTAGTGTTATTACATGGTTTTATAAGTGACCATAGTAGTTTTGACCATTTGTTAACATCATTTACAGATGACGTAAATGTATTAACGATAGATTTACCAGGTCATGGTAATGATGCAACGGCGAGTGATGAAGAATGGAATTTCAACGCTATTAGTCACTATTTAGATGAAACGCTAGAAGCATTTTCAAGCTATGACATTTATTTACATGGTTATTCAATGGGTGGTAGAGTTGCATTATATTATGCGCTTAATGGTAAGATGACATTGCAAGGTTTAATATTAGAAAGCACTTCTGCGGGTATTGATTCTGAAGAAAATCGTGTTGAACGTCAGCAAGTAGATAATGCACGTGCAAAGGTGTTAGATATTGCAGGCTTAGAAGTATTTGTAAATGACTGGGAAAAATTACCTTTATTTCAAACGCAATATGATTTAGATAAAAGTATTCAACGTCGTATTAGAACTATGAGAATGAATCAAGATCCTAGCCGTTTAGCTCAAGCATTAAGAGATTATGGTACAGGAAACATGCCTAATTTATGGCAATCAATTAAAAATATTCAGATACCAACATTGATAATTGTGGGTGAATTAGACCGCAAGTTTTGTGAGATTAGCCAGCGCTTAACAACAGAAATATCAACATCAGAAGTTATCAAAATTTCTAACGCAGGACATACGGTTCATGTGGAAGATGCTGAAGAATTTGGTAAAATAGTATTAGGTTTTTTATTTAAGGAGGAGCAAAATGACTAGACAGTGGGAAACGATAAGAGAATATAAAGAAATCAAATATGAATTTTATAATGGTATCGCGAAGGTAACAATCAATCGACCAGAGGTTCGTAATGCCTTTACACCAGACACAGTACAAGAGATGATTGATGCATTTAGTCGTGCAAGAGACGATCAACGTGTCTCAGTAATCATTTTAACTGGTGAAGGAGACAAAGCATTTTGTTCAGGCGGCGACCAAAAGAAACGTGGGCACGGCGGCTATGTAGGAACAGACCAAGTTCCTCGTTTAAATGTATTAGACTTACAACGTTTAATCCGTGTCATCCCTAAACCAGTAATAGCAATGGTTAGAGGATATGCAATCGGAGGAGGCAACGTACTTAACGTCGTATGTGACTTAACGATTGCTGCTGATAATGCTATTTTCGGCCAAACTGGTCCAAAAGTAGGTTCTTTCGATGCAGGTTATGGTTCAGGATACTTAGCTCGTATAGTTGGACATAAAAAAGCGCGTGAAATTTGGTACTTATGTCGTCAATATAACGCACAAGAAGCATTAGACATGGGCTTAGTTAATACAGTCGTACCTTTAGCTGATATTGAAGATGAAACAGTTAAATGGTGTGAAGAAATTATGCAACATTCACCAACAGCTTTAAGATTCTTAAAAGCTGCAATGAATGCTGATACTGATGGTTTAGCAGGTTTACAACAAATGGCTGGAGACGCAACATTATTATATTATACAACTGATGAAGCAAAAGAAGGTCGTGACGCTTTTAAAGAAAAACGTGATCCTGACTTTGATCAGTTCCCTAAATTCCCATAAAATTTAAATATAAAAAGCCTTTGAATATTCATATATTCAAAGGCTTTTTATTATACATGCGTGTTAAATTCCGGGCTGAAATTATTAATAAAAAAATAGTTGTTTAAAATATTTTTTGTAAACAATAACGCGCCATTAAATAATATAAAATAATTATTACTTTGATACATTCATTTTTATTTTTTCAAAACTTATAATTGACATATAAAATATTGCATATTATATTTAAGTGAATGGGGGGAGATATATTACAATGAACTATGACAAAGATATAAAGAAAGAATTTTGTTTTTTATTTTATGTAACAAACAAAGAGGTAGTTAACCGTTTTAATCAATACTTGAAACAATACGATATAAGTTTTCCGAATTTTATCGTATTACAATATATAGAACAAGATACACCAATTTATATAAAAACTTTATGTGATGAATTATATTTAGATTCGGGAACAATTAGTCCGATTATTAAAAGATTAGAAAAGAAACATTTAATTAAAAGAAGTCGTACAGAGGAAGATGAACGTCGTGTTAAGGTGCAATTGACTGAAGATGGTGTAGAATTAAAGAAACATTTTGATCAAGTTTCTACCGATGTATTAATGCAGTTTAATATGAGTCACGAGGATTTATATGCTTATACACAGTTAGTACGTAAATTTGCTGATATAAATATTAATCCTAAATAAAAATATAAGTTATATTAAAAGCCACACATTAATTATGTTGTTAATGTGTGGCTTTTATTATCAATAATTAGATTAACTATAGTTAGCAGTCATAAATTGTTTCAATCTACGCATACCTTCTTTAAGCACATCAAGCTCGTAAGCATATGAGATTCTTACATGGCCTTTACCATAATCAGTAAATGAAGAACCTGGAACGATGGCTAGATGAGCTTCTTCGAGTAATTTAACACAAAAGTCAAAATCATCAGTTGTAAATTTTGAAATATCAGGAAAAATGTAAAAAGCGCCTTCTGGTTTTGCGTTCAACTCGAATCCTAGTGCTTCCAACTCTGAAACTAAGTAATTTTTACGTTCGATATATGCTTCATTCATATATTGAGGTGCTTCTAATCCTTCATTTAAAGCAGCAATACAAGCTACTTGAGCAGGTACATTAGCACAAATACAATTATAGGCATGCATAAACGTTAATTTTTCTATTAAATACAAAGGACCTATTAAAAAACCAATACGAATACCAGTAGCTGAATGAGATTTACTTAATCCGCCTATAAGTAACAATTGATCTCTTAAAGCAGAGAATTGAGCGAAGGAAGTATGCTCACCATTAAAAGTATTTTCGGCATATATCTCATCACTAATTATAAAAATTTCGTGTTTGCTTAATGTATCGGCAACAGCTTTTACTTCATCATAACTCAATGTGACACCAGTAGGGTTGGTTGGATAATTGAGTAAAATTGCTTTTGTTTGTGGCGTTATATGTTGCTCAATTGCAGTAGATGTAATTTTGTAATCTGTAGTAGTGGTATCAATATATATAGGAACTCCGCCAAGCGTTTCTACAAGAGGGATATAGCCCGCATACACGGGTCCAGGAATGATAATTTCATCTCCAGGGTTCAATATACTTCTTAAAGCCGTATCTAAGGCCTCACTGGCACCATTCGTAACAATAATTTCTTCTTCGTCATAGAAAAAGCCATATTTGTTATTGAAATATTTACTTACTGCCTGTCTTGTTTCGCTT
This sequence comes from Staphylococcus lloydii, assembly GCF_015775975.1. Taxonomy (NCBI): domain Bacteria; kingdom Bacillati; phylum Bacillota; class Bacilli; order Caryophanales; family Staphylococcaceae; genus Staphylococcus; species Staphylococcus lloydii. Next base: position 1,808,270 of record NZ_CP064056.1, on the reverse strand, counting down.
AATCCTTTATTGTGAGAATAGCTTGTCATATCTTCATTAATAGCATTAATATAAGCATCTTTCACAACTTGTGGCATCGTAAAGTCTGGTTGACCGATTGTCAGGTTAACGCAATCATCAATATCTTTCATTCTATTAGAAAATTGACGAATACTTGGCGCTCGTAAAAATTTAGACTGGTCGTTTAATGATAGTTGCATGATTTCACCTCAAAAATAAAAATTCCGAATTGCTATCAACAATCTGTAGAAGGTCATTTGAACAATTCAAATTAGTTCTAGCATAACATAGATTGAAGTATAACAATTCGGTTAAATACTAGTCCCGATAATCTGCCGGACGTTTTAAATGAATGGCTGGGTTTGTCCATTTTGCTACAAAGCGAGTAGATAATAAATAGACGATTATAGATGCCATTATTAGTAAATATATATATGTTAATACAGAAGTTGGTGATTTGAATGGATGGAAATCGAAAGCCTTGATGATGCCAATAAATATTCCATGCAATAAATACACTTGCATTGTTCTTCTGCCAATATATGTGAAGAAATGTTTACGCTTTGGTGTTAAGTTAAAGAAAGCAAACATTAAAAGTAGAATACCACAATAAATAACTAGTCGTTTAATTGGACTATATACGCCTTCTTTATCCTCTAACGAAACATAGCTTGCTCTTCCGAATAACCATTCTGATTTAATAGGATGAATGGTATAACCGAAATAAAAGACTATAAAAATAATAATGGATATAGGAATAAGCTTTTTATTTCTAAATATCGCAGTATGATGTTTATTAAACAAATAACCTAAATAGAATATAGGGAAAAATGTTATTGTTCTAGATAAACTTAAATATTGCCCAATATCATCAGAGAAACCTGCTAATAAAGATACAATCACTACTAAAGGTAAAATAATATATGGCTTATAGTCTTTTACAATAACCAATATAATATGGAAGAAAAATAGTGTAAGTAAGAACCATAACGCAAATACTGGATCAAATGGGTCAAAAGTTAATTTACTCTCTTTTCCTGTGAAATAATAAAAGACGGAGAAAAATGCAAAGAAAATAAAATATGGAATTAATAATTTCTTCGATACTTTTTCTATGTATCCTGCTTCGCCAGCCTTTTTAGCAAAGTATCCTGATATGAATAGGAAGCCAGGCATATGGAAACTATAAATTGTTAAATATAATGATGTGATAAATCCACTTGAACTCCTATAGGGTTCCATTAAATGTCCAAATACGACAAGAAATATTAATAGGGCACGGGCATTATCAAAAAAGTAATCTCTTTCTTTAATTTGTGTCATGATTCTGCTCCTTTAGTAAAATGCTCAATATATATAATTTATTATAAAAACGACTATCATTGCAACAAAATTGAGTATTAACCACATTATTGTTGTGAGATGATACAAACGATTTTATAATAAAAATAATATAAAAGTAGTGGAGATGATCAACTTTGTATAAACAACTAGAAAAACTTTTAACACATACGAGCAATGAATTAAATTTGGTTAGTAGAAGATTTGGTCAGTATACTGAACTATCTCCTGAACAAATTGAACTACTAACTATTGTTTTTAACCACTCCAAGTTATCCCAATACGAATTAACGATGAAACTTAATAAAGAACAATCAATCGTTTCTCGTTGGATAAAAAAACTATGTAAGCTAGGGTACTTGAAGAGTGTTCAAAATAAATCAGACTTAAGATGTAAAGACATCATTTTAACTGAAAAGTCTCGATTGTTAATTCAACAAATAATCAATAGAAGGGTCGAATTAATCGAAGCACGGTGTCATGGTTTAACTGAAGAAGATATACAACGTTTTAAAATATTATTAATGAAAGTTGCTGGGCGTTACCAATGTAATTAAACAGTATCTTTAAAGTAATTGAATAAATTTAAATTCGAAAAACGAAGGTTTATCACGAATTTAAAAGTTGAGGCTGAGACACTATTAAAACGTCTCAGCCTCTTGTATGTTACTTTAATAAAGTTTAAATGTATGTGTTAACGTCAAAGAATTTACCAACTTGACCCATTGAATCATAGAATCCTTTAATACGTGTTGCGTTATGTTTAGCCCAGTTTACATCCGTAGCATATTGATGTGTACCTGGGTTAGATGGATTCCAACGCATTTTGTATAACGTGTTTTGGCCTTGATGGATGTATGAGTTAGCTATAAACTTAGCTCCACCAATAATTGCCTTTCTAACCGTATTCCAGCCTTCTTGTTTAGCACGAATAAAGCCTTGTCTTACTGCGTCACTGTCATAAGCCCCAATACCAAACATATTGTAATACTTAGTATTAGCTTTAGTGTTTACTTTATTATTTATAACATCGCCACCATTAGCTAATGTAGAAGTACCATTACCAGTTTCTAGTAGGGCATGTGAAATAAGGTAAACTTCGTTAATATTATAAGTTTTAGCTGCTTCTTTAAATGCCGCACCTTGACCTTCTAAAATACCTTTACCTTGAAGTAATTTATTTAAGTTTGTAGCGCTAATATCTTGAGATTTATCTAAACGTAAGAACTGATACTTTTGAGTACTATCTTTAGATAAAACAGCTGTGTCCATTGCATTTTTAATTTCGCTTAACGTAGCGTTTTGCCATGTACCAGGTACGCGTTGTACTTGTGGTTTAAATGACAAACCATATTGTTTAGAAGCTGCTTGATTTAAAGTTTGTCCAGTACTGATATATTTAACTAATTCTTTACGTAAGTCAGACTCTTTAATCCAAACTTTTTTACCGTTTTCTAATGTGCCATGATACCAAGTAACCCCGTTAATAACGAGTTTTTCATAGCTTGCAAAGATTGTTGAGTAATATTGATTCAACGATCCAGCAGTCTTAGAAGTAGGGGAGTTATAGAAATAACCCGTCTTATTATATACGACATAATCAAAATTTTGCTTTTTAGCTTTAGTGTAATCTACAGGTTGAGCTTTAGTAGATGGTTTTTTCACCACTGGAGTTTTAGCTTTAACGCCTAAATCTTTTAAAGCAATCCAACCCGTCTTATTATTAACAGTACCGTAAACATATTCGTCTTTATCCACAAACACTGATTTTGATGAAGTGAAAGATTTGTTATTCAAGTTTTTTGATGGCTCAATAATTTGAGATTTAGTACCCCAAGGAATTGCATAAAGTCCACTATTAGTAGATTTAACTACATAGTTACCTTTTTTCGCAGCTGCTTTGCTTAGGTTACGTGTATTGATATTTTTAGTATCAACCCAACCAATAGGTGTACCGTTTGTACTGTTTTGGATTAAGACATATGTTGTATTACCTTGTTTACGTTGTTTCGTAACATTAAATGTTTTACCAGCATATTTTGATCCATCTTTAGCTGTTTTATCATAAACTGAAGCTTTGAGGCCTAATTTTGATGCGTTTGTTTGTCCAATTTTACTTACATTTTGTGTTTGGTTTGTCGTTGTTTTAGTTGTAGATTCAACTTTTGGTTTTGCAGCTGGTTTAGGTGCAGTTGCAGTTTTAGTTTTGGCGGTAGAAGCGGCCTTAACAGTAATGTCACCAGTTTGTAACCAACCTAAATTCGTTTTAGATTTACTATCAGTTATAAGGTAGAAAGATTTACTGCCCAGTGTCGCTTTTTTAGATAACTGATAAGTTTTACCATTGATATTGGATTTTTTAACGCCTGCTTTATCATATACAGTCGTGTAAACACCATGGTTGCTAGATTTAACAGTACCTTGTGTGTTCTTTAAGGAAGTAACTGTTAATTTGCTATTCGAAGAAGTAGCAGGTTTTTTAACAGTAATATCACCAGTTTGCATCCAACCTAAGTTCGTTTTATTGTCAGTAATTAGGTAGAAAGATTTATTACCAAGTGTCGCTTTTTTAGTTAATTGATAAGTTTTACCATTAATTGTTGCGTTCTTTTTACCAGTAGTGTCATAGACTGAAGCGTATAAGCCGTTATTTGTAGATTTAACAGTACCTTGTGTATTAGTTAAGTTAGAAACTGTTAATTTACCTGTAGGCGTAGTAGTGCCTGTGCTACCTCCAGTGTTACCACCTGTACTACCTGAACTTGTTGTGCCCCAAGCTGCAACTTTACCAGTTTTAATTAAATATTTTTCATTGATTAAATCATAAAGCTCGTCGTATGAGTAACCATGTGATTGTAAGTAATCGTGTGGGTCAGAGTGATCAGTACCACCTAAATAATTACTTACCGCTCTATGTGTCCATACTGTACCTTGACCATCATATTCAGCGCTGTCAGGTTTTAATCCATAATAGAGTAGGTTAGTTGCCGCATAGTCCGCATAATTATTGATTGAGCGAGCAAAATCGTCGGCAGTATGTGTATGCACTAATTCAACATGGATGAATCTATCATTAGCGGCTGGTCCAGCACCCCAAGCTAAATAGTCTGTATTTGCTGTTTCAATAACTCTGTTTCCATCTACATAAGCATGTACGAAAGCAGCATTATAGTTGTTTTTCATGTAGTTAACTTCGCCAGTTATAGTTGAACTGTCATTTGCAGTATCGTGCATTACGATACCTTCAGGTTTACCATAGCGATAACTATATTGTGGTAAATAGCTAGCGATATCTTCTTCGTATTTTGGTACAGTATAGTTTTTACTACGAATGTAATCATTGATAGAAGATTTAACTTGCGGTGTATATTTAGGTAAACTAGTAGTCGCTTTTGTTGCTGCTTCTTTTTTCACTGTTGCTTTTTGAGTTGTATTAGTAGCAGCAAGTGTACGTACTTTTGGTGTTGCCACTGCCATTCTGAACTTTGTAGTACCTGCAGATGTAGTTGCTTCTTTAGCTTTACTATCCTCAGCTTTGTCAGTCGTTTGTTGAGCAGCTGGTTTTTGGACAGCATCTTCAGTTTTAGTAGCAACAGTAGATGTAGTTGCTTTCTTAGCTTGGCTATCTTCAGCTTTTTCAGTTGCTTGTTGAGCATCTGGTTTTTGAACAGTATCCTCATCTTTAGTAGCGACAGTAGATGTAGTTGCTTTCTTAGCTTTACTATCCTCAGCTTTGTCAGTCGTTTGTTGAGCATCTGGTTTTTGAACAGTATCTTCATCTTTAGTAGCAACAGCAGATGTAGTTGCTTGTTTAGCTTGGCTATCCTCAGCTTTTTCAGTTGTTTGTTGAGCAACTGGTTTTTGAACAGTATCTTCAGCTTTAGTAGCGACAGCAGATGTAGTTGCTACTAAAGCTTGGCTATCATCAGCTTCCTCATCTTTAGGAGTAGGCTGCTGGTCTTTATTTACTCCATTAGTATTAGGTTGAGTTAAGTCGTTATCGTCATTTGATGTAACATTTGTTGATTGGTCACCTGATGTGTTGTTTTGAGCAAATTGTGTTGCATCAGTATCATTGTTCTCAACATTATAATTTTGTACATTAACATCAGCTGAATTTTGAGTATCAGCGTCATCTTTAGCTGAAGTTGTTTGACTGTCATTAGTTGAAGTTTCAGTTGTTTCATCAACGGCTTTATTTTCTTGTTGGTCTGTATTTTTATCGTCCGTTGTTTGTTGTTCTGTTTGTACGTTATCATCTTGAGTTGCTGCTTCTTTTGATTCATCAGTTGTAGTGCTATCTTGTTCACTATCATTATCAACTTGTGTTTGGTCAGTAGTTGACTGAGAATTACTACTTTCATCGTTTGTTGAATCATTATGTAAGTTGTCTAATGCCGCATCATAGTTTTGAGCGTTAGATTCGTCTTGTTCTTTAATAACTGTTGGATCTTGATAAGCTTGTGTCCCAGAAATATTAGTAGTTGGTTTGCTTACGTCACCCTTAATTTGTTCACTTTCTTTAAGTGCATTGTCATCGTTTAAAACATTTTTGTTAGGTGTTTGATCCTGAGTTTTCTCAGAAGCATGCGCATGATGTGTTGTCAAAGCCGTCCCTGCTAAAGTTAGAGCGATAATTGAAGGCGCTTTGTAATTAAATTTTTTTGGCATGTTACTACCCCTTTACTTATTAATGATTTATTTATCTAAATTATAATACGCCGAAAACTATCTTGTTTGTTTTTCATTAATTTGTAATGAAATAGTAATGTACGAAATCTAAGAGAAAACGACTTGAAAGCATGATAATTCTATATTTTCTAGGATAAATCAATTTATTAATATTACAAAATTATAATTAGGTTGATTAAAAATTAATAAAATTATTAAAGGGATTTAGTCATTTTAATATGCTTAATATTTTCTTCCATAAAAATTTCTCCAATAGGTGAATAGCCTAAATTATCATAAAATCGTTGAGCTTGAATTTGAGCATTTAAAATTAATTTATCATATCCTAAATTTTGTGCTGTTTGCTCAATAAATTGCATTAAATCTTTACCTATGCCTGTTTTTCTGTGCTCTTTCATAACTGCTACGCGTTCAACTTTCACACCATCATTAAAAGGGCGGAATCTGGCCGCTGCAATAGGAGTGTTATTTGTATCATAACCGATAACATGCGTTGCAACTTCCTCATAATTGTCTAACTCATTTTCTAAAGGCACGCCTTGTTCGTTAACAAAAACTTTTCTTCTAATATCAAATGCTTGTTCCAATTCTGTATGATTTTGAACTACTTTAAACATAATAATGCCTCTTTTCATATAGTATTTAGATTTAATAAAAACCCTATCGTTTTGTAACGATAGGGTGGTTAATTATTGTGCCTCTTTACGAATTATAGCTGTGTATTGCCAAAAAATTCGCATTTGTGCAATATTCCAATTATTCATTCCCATAGAAAATCCAGATGGTGTAAATAAATTAACATCTGTTACTTCTAGAGCAGCGGCAATTAAATATTGAATTGGTACACTAATTTGTTGCATTGTCTCTGTTATACCATTTTGATCGTAAACCCATGAAAATGGTAATTCAGATTCAAAAACATCAACTTTATCAAAAATTTCAGGTAATGCGACAATATAGCAAGCACCGTCAACGACAGGATTAGCATCACTATCTTTATAATAAATACGTAAAGCTTCATAATTTTCACGATGCTCATGGTTTACATAGAAAAACTCATTTCTAAAAAGTGCCATATCTTTACTATGAATTATTTGTTGTTCTAATACATTGAACATACCGCTTATATGAGCTAGTTTGTCGTAAGTTTTTCGAGTCATATAGTGTGCTCCTCTCAAATAAAATTAATATTGGGCTTGTTGTTGATTAGGGTCAGCATTTGGTTGTTGTTGCTGTTGTTGATTAAAATCGCCATTCTGTTGCTGATTTTGCTGTTGGTCTTGTTGCTGATCTTGTTGAGGCTGACCTTGTTGCTGCTGTTGTTGATTTTGATCATAATTTTGTTGATTACTATTGTTGTTGTTACTACCGTTTGATTGATTATTGCTATCATTAGATGATGCGTCATCATCTGATGAATTTGAATCATCGTCATCAGTAGTATCATTTTGGTTTTTACGTAATAAACTTTTTTCAATTTCAGTTTGTGGTACTAAATCACCATAATGATCAATAACACGCTGGTTTAAGAAGTCATTTTTATCAGTGATTTTTGGTAAATCTAAATCTTTTCTTAATATGTTAGAAGTGTCTTGTATGTTTTTAATATCAGGGTTGTAATAATAAACTCCACTTAGGTAATCATCATTACCTTTAAGTTGAGTCGTTTTAATATTAACATCTTTTTTCAGATATACGGAAGCTAATGCTCGTATTTCTTTATAACTTAAATTGTGTTTAGAATTTTTACCAACAATTTTAATAACTTCATCTAACTTATTAAAGGAATCAGATTTTTGTGCTTTGGCAAATAAAGCTTTTAATAATTCCATTTGACGTTGTCCACGTTTTAAATCAGAATCTTGGTGTCTCGTTCTCGCTACGGCTAAAGCTTCCTCGCCATTTAATTTTTGGTAACCTTTTTTCACTTTCGTTTTACCAGTATCATTCATATTTGGTTCGCTAATAGAATAAGGGACTTTGAAATAAATACCACCTAATTCATCAACAGCATCAACGAAAGCTTTCATGTTAATTCTAACATAGTAGTCTACTGGGACATTTAATGTCGCTTCGACTGTGTCCATTGAAGCTGCTGGGCCACCATATGCATGTGCGTGTGTAATTTTATCATAATAGCCAACTTTTGGAATGTAACTGATCGTATCACGAGGTATACTCAACATTCTTATTTGCTTTTTCTTAGTGTTTAAAGTAGATAGTATCATTGAATCTGTTCTAGAATGTTCAGTACTTTGACCATTCTTTTTTCTGTTGTCATTTTCATCAATTCCTAAAAACAAAATTGAAATAGGTTCTTTTGATGCATTTACTTTCGAATCTCTTAAATTTGATTTACGCGCCGAATCGCTATTATTAAATGAGTTCTCAAAAGCACCTTGAGAAGTTTTAAATAGAATAATAGCGAATACTATCGGAACAACAACTAATAACAATGAAAGTAAAATTAAAAAATACTTAAAAATTTTATTCATTTATAGATGCTCCCACTTATTAAATTTTTGTACATAATATTATATTTTAGGGAAAATTAATGTTAATTGTAAAGATTATTAATATTTTGTAAATAAGAAAATGTACTATAAGGTAATATTTTATTACTCTAAATGAAAAATATCAACTAAGTTTATGTATCATTTTTGTAATTAACTACATAATAGGTATAAACTGCTTTCATATATCTATTCAAAATGATTTATTGAAAGAATTAAGGTATAATGCAATATGTAGTTATATTTATAAAACCAAAGAAAAATTAAATTTCAAAGGGTACTATTAGTAAACAAACTTACTCATTAGTATACCTTAATTTAAGACATATATCTAAAATTTGAATTTTGTTTAACGTTGTGTAGGAGGAATACATATAATGAAACAACAATGGCTAAATAAATTAGACGAAAGCTTAGTTAAACCTTTTTATGAACAGCAATCTGAATCTGAGATTGAAGAAGGATTTAATAACACATTATCATTTGGTACTGCAGGGATACGTAGTACTTTTGGAATAGGTCCAGGAAGGTTAAATGCCTTTACTGTCAGAAAAGTAGCATTAGGTTTCGCAAAATATTTAAAAAATAACTGTAAGCGACCTAAGGTAGTTATTCACTTTGACACACGACATCTTTCTAAAGCATTTTGTAATGAAATGGCAACCGTATTAGCTTCTAATGGTATTCAAACGATTATTTCTGATAGTTATAAATCAACACCTGAACTATCTTTTACGGTTAGGCACTTACAAGCCAACGCCGGTATTATGATTACCGCAAGTCACAATCCTAAAAATTATAATGGTATAAAGGTATATAATCACGAGGGTGGCCAACTCTTACCGGAAGATTCAGAAATACTTAGTACTTATATTAACAGTATTGAAAGTCCATTAGACATAACACTAGGCGATTTTGATAAGTTAATCGCTGAAGGTACAATTGAATATTTAAATGATGAAGTGACAGATAGTTATAAACAAGCGGTGACAAATTTAGTAGATAAAATCGAACAAGATAATGTGAAGGTTGTACTTACAAGTTTACATGGTACAAGTTTACCTCTACTTAGTGATATTCTGAATGATTTAGATTATAACAATTATGTGATTGAACAAGAGCAATCAATCCCAGATGGTGATTTTCCAAGTGTGACGAGCGCTAATCCAGAAGAGGTTGAAGCTTTTGATAGAGGAATAGACTTAGCACGACAAGTCGATGCCAAACTAGTCATTGCCACTGATCCAGATGCAGATCGTTTTGGATTTGTAGAAATTGATGATGATCAAAATTATCATTATTTTAATGGAAATGAAATAGGCTTGATCTTAATGAAATTAAGATATCAAGATTTAATTGTTGAAGATTCTGATTTATATATTATTAAATCGATAGTAACAAGTGAAATGGCACAAAGGCTTGCTCAATCACTCGATGTAGAAGTTAATAATGTATTGACAGGATTTAAATATATTTCAGATTTATTATCTCAAAAAGAGACATCTTCAGAAAAATTGCTTCTAGCATTCGAGGAAAGTCACGGTTATTTAGCTCAGTCCATTTCTAGAGATAAAGATGCAATTCAGATGGTACCTTTAATTATTAAATATAAAAATTTATTAGCGCAAAATGGCTTATCTTTTAAAGAAATTTTAGACGATATATATAACAATATTGGTCATTTTAAAGATAAGACAATAGCACCTGTGTTTGAAGGTCAAGAAGGTAATGCCAAGATTGAACGTATTATGCAACAATTTAGACAAGAAGAGCACGAATTAACTACAATATGCGGACTAAATATTCGTCAAATTGAAGATTATGATAAAGGAAGCTTAATAGATAAAGAAAATGACACAAACGCGCAACTTGATTTACCTAATACTAATTTAATTAGGTTTATTTTTGACGAAGGTTTTATCGCCTTAAGACCGTCTGGCACAGAACCAAAAATTAAATTATATTTCTCACTAAATGTAGAAAATATTGACGACATTTCACAGCAATTTGTTAAAACTTTCATTGAATAACACCAAAGAGGAAGGTACAAGAAAATAAACATTGGTAAAAAGTTATATATAATTGTCGCTTCAGCAATCGTGATTTTATTAGTTATTATAGGCGTGTACGCATTTAAACAATATATGTCGGTAATGCCTAAAACAAATGTAATCAAGAAACAACAACAACTTTCAAAAGATAAAAAAGAAGACAAGCGATTAACAACAGTTTTCGATTTTCAAGATGCACAAGATACAGAAATAGACGATTACTTGCAACAATCAAAATTCAATGGCACAGTTGCCGTTTTTCACGATGGTAAAATTAAATTTAACAAAGGATATGGCATCAAAAATTTCCAAAATAATGAACATAATAGTGCGAATACGATGTATCTTATTGGCTCTTCGCAAAAGTTTTTTACTGGCATTATGTTGAAAAAATTAGTAGATGAAGGCAAAGTTAACATGAATAATCCTGTATCGGATTATATTCCATGGTTTACAACTACTAAGCCGATACCGTTAACTGATTTAATGTTGCATAAAAGTGGTTTGTTTAAATATAAAGGCTCAACTCATTTCCGTAATTTAGATGATGCAGTGCGTGCTATACAACAAAGAGGCATTCAAGAAGGCTTTTATAAGCGTCATCGTTATAATGATGGTAATTATTTAGTACTAGCAAAGGTTATCGAATCTGTGTTGAACAAACCTTATTCAAAAGTATTTAACGAAACGATTGCCCATAAATATAAACTGAAACATACTGCATTTTATGATGATCCAAATGCACAAAATGATATGGCAATTGGCTACAAAAACGTTAATAATCAACCGCAATTTATGGACCCTATATTTTTAAGCCAGTATTATGGCGCTGGAAACTTATATATGACTCCATATGACATGGGGAAATTTATAGTAGATATTCAACGAAATCGTGTTTTTCCAGAACATGAAACTCGGCCTTTTCTAAAAGAAAGTAAAACAATAAAATATCCAGATGCGTATAGATATGGCTTTTATTCTTTTAAGGATAAAAATAGAATAAACGGTGGATTTTATGGGCACGTATTTACTTGTTATTTTAACGATAAATATATAGTAGTAGTTGGCACTAATTATGAAAATCCAGAGGTCAAAAATGAAGCTATAATCAAACATATTTATAGTAATATTTTGAAACAAGGTGGAAATTATAATCAAGTAGGGCATACCTATTAATAAAAGACTTCCTAAACAGAGTTAAATGATAAAACTCGTTTAGGAAGTCTTTTTATTTACAGTATTTTAATGCTTCGAATAATAATTTTTCGAATTCATCAGTTTCTATTGATAATACGATAGTACTATTAGGATAAGGCGATTTAAAATCTATGGAGCTAGCACCACGTGTAAGTACGCTATCCGTTTCGATTTCTACCAATCCTTCTGCTACTTCAAAACTTTCAGGATGCAGTAAATATAACATCGTATAAGCATCGTAAATATTGATACCATATTCAAAATCATCACCACGATAATGTGAAAATAATTGGTGTAACATATCACCAGTTTCATTTAGCGATTTTAATTTATCAATTTTAGAATGTACTAACGTTGAACTACGTGCCACATCAAGTCCTATCATAGTTAATGGTAAACCTGAATTAAAAACGATACGAGCAGCTTCAGGATCACAGAAAAAATTAAATTCTGCAGCTGGTGTGACATTGCCTCTGCCGGCGCTACCACCCATCATAACTATTTCTTTAATATTATTTTTAACTTCTGGGAAAGTTTTTAGTAATAAGGCTATATTTGTTAATGGGCCGATAGGGATTATTGTAATCGGTTCTGTACTATTCTTTAATGATTCATACATAGCAAGTACCGCATTATTAGATGCAAGGGTATCTAAATCTACTTCTGGGAATAAATAACCGTCCATACCAGATTCGCCGTGCACATCGCTGGCACTAACAATATCTGAGATTAGTGGATGAAATGCACCACGATGTACAGGTACATCACTATTAAAATAATGAGTTAATTTCAAGGCATTGGCGGTTGTTTTTTCTACGCCTACATTACCGTTAACAGTTGATATCATTTTGACATCAAATTGAGGGTTGTTTAATGCAATACTGAGTGCAGCAGCATCATCAATGCCTGGGTCAGTATCAATAATAATTGGTTGTTTCATTGTTTACCTCCTAAACAAAAAGTTATCTACAATTTCTATTATAGTATTTTAAGCGACATCATGGTAATGAAATAGGGGGATGACAATAAAAAAAAGACTTCTCCGTAAAGGAGAAGTCTTTTTTTTATTATAGGTGATGAGAGTGTCCGCCTTGCATAACCCAATAAGTACCTATAATGATTATTAAAGTAATAATTATAGCGAATATTACTTTGAAACTTTGTAAGTTACCGTCTTTACCTTCAGTTAAGTGCATGAACATTAATAATTGTACAGCAGCTTGAACAAAAGCAAAGCCGAAAATAATCGTGATTTTTGCGTTTAAAGTCAATGATGTGTATAGAGTAACGAAAACTGCTAAAAGTGTCAGGACAATAGAGGCTATAAAACCTACTGTGTGTTTAACTATTGTATTCATCCGCTATACACCATCCCTATCATATATACGGCAGTGAAGATGAAGATCCAAACAACATCTAAAAAGTGCCAGTATAAACTTACTATAAATAATTTTGGAGCATTGTCTTTGTTTAATCCGCGCATTGCAACTTGAATTAATAAACAAATAATCCAACAAATACCAACTGATACGTGGGCTCCGTGTGTGCCTAGCAAGATAAAGAAACTAGACCAGAAAGAACCGATAGTTGGGTTTACGCCTTCTGATGCATAGTGGCTAAATTCGTAAATTTCGAATCCAACGAATACTGCACCAAGAATAACAGTAATAATCATCCAAATCATCATTAATCTTTGGTTTTCTTTTCTCATATAGTAAATGGCAATACCACAAGTATATGAGCTGATTAACAATGCGAATGTCATAATAAGTACTAATGGTAATTCGAATAGTTCAGTAGTCATGCGGTGCGCATAGTCACCGCCGTGTTGTAACGTTAATAACGTTGCGAATAACGTACCGAACAATGAAAATTCAGCTGTAAGGAATATCCAAAAGCCAAGTTTATTCAGATTACCTTCATGTGAACGTGAATCAATAGTGTTTGTATCATGACTCATGACTTACAGCCTCCCTTTCTCTTTTACGTGCCTCACGTAGTTTAGCCTCAGTTTCTTCAATTTCAGATACATGGATATGATAACCATGATCGATTTGGAAACTTCTATAAATCATACAACCAAATACGCCTAATAAGCATATTATAGCTGGAATAATTGTTTCGAAGATTAAGAAGAATCCTCCGATTGTTAAGAAGATACCCATAAAGAAACCAACTGGTGTGTTGTTAGGCATGTGAATTTCTGAATAGTTATGGTTGTCTAAGTAGTGACGACCATGTTCTTTCATGTTTACAAACGTATCATAGTCATTCCAATCTGGAGTGACAGCAAAGTTATATTTAGGAGGCATAGCTGATGCCGTAGACCATTCTAAAGTACGGCCTAATCCATCCCAGTTGTCACCAGTTGCTTCACGTGGTGAAGTAAAGTGACTGTATACAATACTTGCTACTAGGAACATAAAGCCAAGCGCCATTAATAATGCACCGATTGATGAAATTACGTTTAGTAACCACCAACCATCTTCTGGCATGTAAGTGTAAAGACGACGTGGCATACCATCTAAACCTAGTACGAATTGTGGTAAGAAACAAACGTTAAATCCGATCATGAATAACCAGAAACACCATTTGTTAAGCGTTTCGTTTAATTTATAACCAGTCATCTTAGGATACCAGTAAATTAAACCGCCTAGACAAGCGAATACAACACCAGTTACGAGTGTGTAGTGGAAGTGTGCCACTAAGAAATACGTATTATGGTATTGGTAATCGGCTGCTGCCATTGCTAGCATGACACCCGTAACACCACCTAATAGGAAGTTAGGGATGAAAGCTAATGCCCAAAGCATTGGTGATTCGAATGATATTCTACCTTGGTACAATGTGAATAACCAGTTAAATAATTTAACTCCGGTAGGAATACCGATCATCATAGTTGTAATAGAGAAGAATGAGTTGATTAATGCACCATTACCCATTGTGAAGAAATGGTGAACCCAAACTAAGAAACTTAAGAATGCAATACCTGCTGTTGCCCATACCATACTTTGATGGCCGAATAATCGTTTACGAGCAAAAGTAGGGATGATTTCTGAATAAACACCGAATGCTGGCAAGATAACGATATAAACCTCAGGGTGCCCCCATACCCAGAAGAAGTTTGCCCAAAGCATTGGCATACCACCATGCGCAACTGAGAAGAATGCAGTGTCGAATATTCTATCAGTTGTGAATAATGCTAATGCAACAGTTAGTACTGGGAATGCCAAAATAACGATTAATGCTGTGATGAAAGTCGTCACAGTAAACATAGGCATTTCCATAAATTTCATTGTAGGTGTTTTACATCTAAGTATAGTAACAAAGAAGTTAATACCCGTCATTAATGTACCTAGACCAGAAATCTGAATGGCTATTAGATAATAGTTAACGCCTGGTCCCGGACTGAATTCACCTGCGAGTGGTGCATAGTTTGTCCAACCTGCAGCAGGAGAACCACCAACGATAAATGATAAGTTAAATAGTAACATTCCTGAGAAGAATAACCAGAAACTTACGTTGTTTAGTACAGGGAAGGCTACGTCTCGAGCACCAATTTGTAAAGGTACTACTACGTTCCATAATCCGAAGATAAATGGCATAGCCATAAAGATAATCATGATCACACCATGCGTACTAAAGATTTCGTTATAGTGGTTAGACTCTAAAAACTTATTGTCTGGTAAAGTTAATTGAGTACGAATTAATAGCGCATCAATACCACCACGTACGAACATTAATACAGCACAGATGATATACATAGCACCGATTTTTTTATGGTCAATAGATGTGAACCATTCTCTGTATAGATATTTCCATAATTTAAAGTACGTAATTACTGCCACTAACGCGATAATCATAAATGGCGCACCAATTTGTGCCATTGTGATCATCCAGTTACCGTGAACGAGTAATTGATCCCATGGAAAATTCATTAATGTCCACCTCCATGTTCATGGTCTTTTTTCTCAATTTCAGAAGCTTTTTTATCTTTAGCTCCTTTAGAGATTTTTTCCATTTCATCCATATTATGTGATTCGTCATCTTTGAATTCACTATCATATGGTTCGTTGTTGCCTAAAATCATTTTCTTCATACCATGACGTTCATAGTTAGCATTTGTAATTTGTGGTTTACGTTTTGGTTTGTCCGGTTTGCTTAAGACATCTTCTTTAATTTGTTTTTCACTATTAAAGTTAGGGTCTTTTTGTACGTAATTATAACGTTTATAAGCGTAGAATACGTACTCAGGATCAGCAGCCGGATCCACAAATGCCATGTGTGTACCACTGAATGTTAGATTTTTATTTTCAGTCGTAGGTAAAAGTTGCTTATCGAAAGTATCTTGATCTAATACTTTTTTCTTCTTAGCATCTTTAACCCAGTCTTTAAACTTGCTTTGGCTTACAGAATTTACGTCGAATGTTTGTCTAGCAAATCCTTCACCATTGAAGTTTGAGTTACGACCTCTAAACGTACCAGTCTTGTCCGCTGTTAACGTCCAATCCATAGTCATACCTGTCATAGCGTATTTTTGACCACCAAGTTGTGGAATCCAGAAACTTGTCATCATATCCATTGATTGAAGTTTGAATACAACCGGACGATCTTTAGGAATAGTTAAATGGTTAACAGTTTCGATTTTTTGATCAGGATAACTGAAGAACCATTTGTAACCAGCACTTGTTGCGTAAACTACAAGTGGATCATCCTTTTTCTCTGGTGGTTTTTCATATTGATACAATGATTTGACCGTAGGGATTGCTAAAGCAACAACAATTATAATTGGAACAATAAACCATATTGCTTCGATTAATGAATTGTGATGCATCTTACCAGATTCTTTATTATTTCCTAATCTATATTTGATTAAGAATAAAGCGAACATGATAAGTACAACAGCAATGATTACAAGCATGAAGATAATTGAATAAATAATCAAAAACTTCGAGTCGCTTGCCATTGGCCCTTTTGGGTTTAAAACTTCTACATTAGAACAACCACTAAGTAAAATTAGTGAGCCAAATAGTAGAAGCAAAGACTTAAATTTTGACACTTTTTTTGACCTCCTAATACTACAATTGTAGGGCTTACCATCAATTTTAAGATATTCCGCAATATTTACAAGTGTTTGTGAGAAAAAAATTATTGTAAAATTAAAATAACCCCAACAGAATCAACGTCTGGTGGGGGATGAAAGATTTGTTAAAATTATGTGTACATTTTGTGAAAAACGTCAAAATTGATAGAAACGTGACAAAAGCCATCAATCCATTGATAAACGTTATCAATTAGAGTGTTTCACAAAGTTTATGTATATTACTTAACTTCAATATAGCGCACAGATTTTTCTATTGCACCATTTGAATCTTGAACCTTATATTCTACTTTGTATTTACCTTCTTTATTTGTATCGACATAGCCGTTGACTTTAATTTTATCTGTTAGGTCGCCATCCTCTTTATCAAAAGCATGTACACCATTTAATAAGTTATAATCGTTTCCTTTTTTTACAATAGTGTCTTTAGCACCTTTTATTTCTGGAATTGAATTATCTGTTGCTTCGGCATTTAAATTAGGAGTTACTAAAGTTGCAGAGACTCCGATAGCTGATAATGATTGTAATAATTTATTCATGACGTTTACCTCCGTATGAAAACTGACCTTATGTTTAAATTAACTATAGCCTATTTTTATATATAAGACATCGTACTATGGTCCTAAAATCATCTTAGAAGGTAAAGTTTAGTTTATTATTAGAATCTAGTAAATACATTTAACAAATTTTTAACAAAATAAGATGCCCAATTAATATAATTGAAAGGACTAGTGTTATAAACAAGTATCTGCTCATTTATCTCTATATGATAGTAAATGATAATTGAATTCCATATTATATGGGAAAAATAGGATACAGTGTTATAAAACTAAGAAAGCAGCGCAAGCATATTCAATTAAATACAAGCGAATAAAAACGTCAATTTCTATATTCTTTCAATAGAAATTGACGTTTATTTAGTCAAAGTAATTTTTCTCGGAATCGGTGCTATAGAGCAGGCGAGGATTTATTTAATCCCTCTACGCATTTTTTCAGCTAATAAAGTATTATTAAGTACCATTGTGATCGTCATTGGACCTACGCCTCCAGGTACAGGTGTGATGGCGCCAGCAATTTCTTTTACGTCGTCATAATCAACGTCGCCTTTTAATTTGCCATTTTCGTCAGGTGTATTACCGACATCGATGACTACAGCACCTTCTTTAACATCATCTTTTGATACAATACCGGGTTGACCCACTGCACTTACAATAATATCTGCATTTTTAAGATGACTTTGCATGTCCTTAGTTTTTGAATGCATTATTGTAACTGTAGCATTTTTTTGTAGTAACAATTTATAAATAGGTTGTCCCACAATATGACTGCGACCAATGATAACTGCTTCTTTACCCTCGATGTCAATGTCTGCGTGGTTTAATAATTCCATAATACCTAGTGGTGTACATGGTACAAAAGTTTGTTCATCTATATAAAGTTTACCAATATTTGTTGGATGGAAACCATCAACATCTTTATCTGGATTAATTGACTCGATTATTTTTTGTTCACTAACTTGTTTTGGTAAAGGAACTTGGACTAAGATACCACTTACGCTGTCATCCTCATTTAAACGTTTTAGTTCGTTTAAGACTTCTTCTTCTGACGTAGATTCATCTAAATGTACGATTTCTGAAATCATACCAAGTTTTTCGGCAGCTTTCTTTTTAGAATTAACATAGCTTTGGCTTGCGCCATCATTACCTACTAAAATAACTGATAATTTAGGAGTAAAACCTTGCTCTTTCAATGACTCAACTTCTTCTTTTAACTTCTGTCTATAGTCTTGCGCAATTTGCTTACCATCTAATATTTTGGCAACCATTATATAATTCCTCCTTCAAATAACAAACTTTATCTTAACTTTATAACATAAAAAGCTGTTAATTATAAGCAAAAAACGTAAATTCAACACAAAATTTCTTTGAAAGTTCGATTTTTGATTGAAAATACATAACTTTGTTGTTATGCTATATCTGTAATATACATCTTCAGGTACTAACATTTCAAATTTTTGAAAGGGTGTTCAGATTGAAAGTGGCAGTAATTATGGGTAGTTCATCTGACTGGGAAATTATGCAAGAGAGTTGCAAAATGCTCGATACTTTTGAAATACCGTACGATAAAAAGGTTGTTTCAGCACATCGTACGCCTGACTTAATGTACGATTTTGCCAATAATGCACGTCAAAATGACTATGACGTTATTATTGCAGGCGCTGGAGGAGCGGCACATTTGCCGGGAATGGTTGCTTCAATGACTACCTTACCGGTTATAGGTATTCCTATTGAGTCTAAAAGTTTAAAGGGCTTAGATTCATTACTTTCTATAGTACAAATGCCGGGAGGTATACCTGTGGCAACGACAGCGATTGGCAAAGCAGGTGCTAAAAATGCCGGTATACTTGCAGCCAGAATACTTAGTATTAATAATCAACAAGTTGAACAGAATTTAATGCAATATAACCAATCTCTAGTGGAGAAAGTGGGGGAAATGCAGCGTGAAATTGACTAACTTACATTTCGGAGCAACGATAGGTATTATCGGAGGCGGCCAATTAGGTAAAATGATGGCGCAATCAGCTCAAAAAATGGGCTATAAAGTTATTGTTTTAGACCCAGATAAAGCATGTCCTTGTCAATATGTAGCACATGACTTCATAAATGCGAACTATAATGATATTGATGCATTAAATGAGTTAGGACGTCGTTCAGACGTGATTACATATGAATTCGAAAATATTTCTGCACCGCAATTAAAAGAACTTGTTACTAAATATAATATTCCGCAAGGATATGAAGCGATTGAGCTGTTGCAAGATCGTTTAACTGAGAAACAAACATTGCAACAGGCAAATACACAAATTGTTCCTTTTTTACGTGTTTCTTCTGAAGATGAACTTGTTCATGCAATTGAAACACTCGACTATCCATTTATCCTTAAAACAAGATTTGGGGGTTACGATGGCAAGGGTCAAATATTAGTGAAAGATAATACTTTCTTAGATGAAGCGCGTCAACTTATAGCGCAACAAGAATGTGTTGCAGAACAATATTTACAGTTAACTCAAGAATTATCTTTAACTGTCACGATTGGTAATAATCAAAGTGTTACTTTTTTCCCGTTACAAGAAAATGAACATAGACAGCAAATTTTATTTAAAACTGTGGTGCCTGCACGTTCTGACAAAGAACAAGAAGCAAGAAATGAAGTTAATAAAATAATAAATCAGATACATTTTATAGGAACGTTTACTGTAGAGTTTTTTGTCGATCAACAAAATAATTTGTATGTAAATGAAATAGCTCCTCGTCCTCACAACTCAGGACATTATTCAATTGAAGCATGTGATTTCTCGCAATTCGATACACATATATTAGCCATAACGGGTCAAGTTTTACCTACAGATATTACACTACTAAAACCTACTATTATGATGAATTTATTAGGAAAAGATTTGGATTTACTTGAGACTAAATTTAGTACAATGCCTGAGTGGCATGTACATATTTATGGCAAAGTAGATAGAAAGCCTAATAGAAAAATGGGGCATTTAACAGTGCTGACTAATAATATAGAAGAAACCGAATCAATGTTAATCAAACAGTTTGAAGGGAGAAACAACTAATGTCGTTGTTATATGAAGGAAAAGCTAAGAGAATTTACGCTACAGCAGAAGAAGATATTTTAAGAGTAGAATACAAAGATGAAGTAACGGCAGGTAATGGTGCTAAAAAAGATGTGATTGAAGGTAAAGGGCGATTGAATAATCAAATTACTTCGAATATTTTCAATTTTCTTAAATCTCAAAACCTAAATAGCCATTTTATCGAACAAATTTCAGAAACTGAACAACTTGTTACTGCAGTAGAAATTATACCTTTAGAAGTCGTAGTTAGAAATATTGCTGCTGGTTCAATTACTAAACGTTTAGGTTTTGAAAAAGGGCAAATATTTGAACAACCATTGGTCGAGTTTTTCTATAAAAATGATGATTTAAATGACCCTTTAATTACAGATGACCACGTAAAACTATTAAATATTGCAAATGATACTCAAATAACTCAATTAAAAAATGAAGCTTTGGAAATTAATAATAAATTAATTCAATTAATGGACAAAATGGAACTACGTCTAGTTGATTTCAAAATAGAATTTGGAATTACAAACGCAGGCGACATTATATTAGCAGATGAAATTTCTCCGGATACTTGTCGTATTTGGGACAAATATAGTGACACAAATTTTGATAAAGATGTGTATCGAGAAGACAGAGGCTCAATTATTGAAACGTATCAAACATTTTTAAATAAATTGGAGGCATTAGCATAATGAAAACTATTGAATTGCATATTACGTTACAACCACAAGTGTTAGACACACAAGGACAAGCACTTAATCGTGCGGTACATGACTTAGGCTATACGCAAGTTAACGATATTAGAGTAGGTAAATTATTGTATATGACAGTAGACGAAGCAACTGATGAAGCAGTACATAATGTAGTCGTTACTTTAAGTGAAAAATTATTTGCCAATACCGTAATCGAAGAATATAGCTACAAAGTGGTTGAAGAAGGAGAGAAAGCCTAATGAAATTTGCAGTATTGAAATTTCCAGGATCTAATTGTGATCGTGATATGTACAATGCGGCTGTTAAATCAGGTGTTGATGTCGAATATGTGGACTATCGTGAAACTTCTTTAAATGGGTTTGATGGTGTATTAATTCCTGGTGGATTTTCATTTGGTGACTATTTGAGATCAGGCGCAATGGCTAGTGTAGCGCCTATCATTACGGAGGTTAAACGTTTAGCTGACGAAGGTAAACCTGTTTTAGGTGTTTGCAATGGCTTCCAAATTTTGACTGAAATTGGTCTTTTACCTGGCGCATTATTACATAATGACGCACATATATTTGTGAGTAGAAACGAAAGGTTAAAAGTTGTTAACAATCATACGCGTTTTACAAATTTATATGAGTTAAATGAAGAAGTTGTCTATCCTGTTGCTCATGGAGAAGGTCATTACTACTGTACACAAGCTATGTATGATGAGTTGCAAGAAAATAATCAAATTATTTTAACTTATCATGACAACCCAAATGGCTCTTATAAAGATATAGCAGGTATTGTAAATAAACAAGGTAACGTTTGTGGCATGATGCCTCATCCTGAAAGGGCATTAGAACAAATATTAGGTACAGACAGTGGTATTAAATTGTTTGAGGCAATGGTTAATAGTTGGAGGGAACAAAATGTCTAAATTTATCGAACCAAGCGCAACTGAAATTAAAACAGAACAATTGTATAAAGATGTAGGTCTTAGCGATCAAGAATACAGTAAAGTTTGTGACATTTTAGGCAGAGAACCAAATTTTACTGAATTAGGTATCTTTTCGGTGATGTGGAGTGAGCATTGTTCATATAAACATTCAAAACCATTTTTGAAACAATTTCCAACTACTGGGGAACACGTATTAATGGGGCCAGGTGAAGGTGCAGGCGTTGTAGATATCGGTTATGATCAAGCAGTTGTTTTTAAAGTTGAATCCCATAACCATCCATCGGCAGTAGAACCATATCAAGGTGCTGCAACGGGTGTCGGTGGCATTATTAGAGATATTGTGTCTATCGGGGCAAGACCAATCAACTTGTTAAATAGTTTGAGATTTGGAGAGTTATCTGTAAAACAAAATCGTCGCTTATTAAGAGGTGTCGTTGCAGGTATTGGTGGTTACGGTAATTGTATAGGTATTCCAACTACAGCAGGTGAAATCGAATTTGACGATAGATACGATGGGAATCCTTTAGTAAACGCGATGTGTGTGGGTATTATTGACCACGATATGGTGCAAAAAGGAACAGCCAAAGGTGTTGGCAATTCAGTAATTTATGTAGGATTAAAAACAGGTAGAGATGGTATTCATGGTGCAACTTTTGCATCTGAAGAGTTGAGTGAAGATAGTGAAAGTAAAAGACCTTCTGTCCAAATTGGAGACCCATTCGTAGGTAAAAAATTAATGGAAGCAACTTTGGAAGCAATTAAATATGATGAGTTAGTTGGTATTCAAGACATGGGTGCGGCAGGTTTAACATCTTCTTCATCCGAAATGGCAGCTAAAGGCGGTAGTGGTTTGCATTTGAAATTAGAACAAGTACCTACCCGCGAACAAGGTATTTCACCATACGAAATGATGCTCTCAGAAACTCAAGAACGTATGTTGCTAGTTGTTGAAAAAGGAACAGAACAGAAATTTTTAGACCTTTTTGACTATCATGAATTGGATAGTGCGGTAATTGGAGAAGTAACAGATACAGATCGTTTTGTTTTAACGTACGAAGGTGAAGTGTTTGCCGATATTCCAGTCCAACCACTTTCTGATGAAGCGCCGGTGTATGTTTTAGAAGGTGAAGAACAAGTTTACAATCAAGAAAAAAATAACTATGACGATATCGATGTTGAACAGGTGTTTAACGACTTGTTGAAACATCCTACGATAGCTTCTAAAAAGTATTTATATGAACAATACGACCAGCAAGTTGGTGCAAATACGATCATTAAATCTGGTTTACAATCATCGGTGGTAAGGGTTGAAGGTACGAACAAAGCAATTGCGTCAACTATCGATGGCGAAGCAAGATACGTCTATAACCAACCTTATCAAGGTGGGAAAATGGTTGTTGCTGAAGCGTATAGAAACTTAATTGCCGTTGGTGCGACACCGTTGGCAATGACAGATTGTTTGAACTATGGTTCTCCAGAAAAGAAAGAAATTTATCAGCAGCTAATAGAATCTACAAAAGGTATGTCGGAAGCTTGTGACATATTAAATACACCTGTCGTTTCAGGAAACGTGTCTCTTTATAATGAAACTAGAGGTACTTCTATTTTTCCAACACCTGTAGTAGGTATGGTTGGATTGATTGAAGATGTGGATTATCTTGCTGATTTCCAACCTAGAGCAGGACATAAGTTATACATTGTAGGCGAAACTAAAGATGATTTTGGTGGTAGCCAAATCGAAAAATTATTATATACAGATGTTAATCATGAATCGGAAGAAATAGATCTATCACAAGAAGTGCAAAAAGGTGAAGCAGTTAAAAATTTAGTACGTGATGGTAGAGCGTCTCATGTGCAAACCGTTGGTAAAGGTGGCTTAGCAATCACATTAGCACGTATGAGTGCATTTTATGATTTAGGTATGGACGTTTCATTGTCTCTTACTAACGCACAATTATTTAGTGAAACGCAAGGACGTTACGTCGTCGCCGTTAAGGATGATCAACCTCTGAACATAGAGGGCGCGGTAGCAATAGGTTCATTTACACATGATAATAAGTTTGTTGTTTCTAACGGAGATAGTTTATTGAAAGATAAAGTATCAAATCTAAAAGAAGTGTGGGAAGGAGCAATTGCTCAATGTATGACTACAAAGGACTAAACGAAGAGTGTGGGTTATTCGGTATTTGGAATCATAATGAAGCGGCACATCTTACTTATATGGGTTTGCAAAGTTTACAACACCGTGGTCAAGAAGGTGCAGGTATAGTAGCTTCAAATAATGAAGAACTTGTTGGTGAGCGAGGACTAGGTTTATTAACAGAAGCGATTTCTGAACAAAGTTTGGAATCACTAAAATCATTTGGTCATGCCATTGGTCACGTTCGCTATGCTACTTCTGGTAATAAAGGCATTGAGAACATTCAGCCTTTTTTATATCACTTTTACGATATGAGTGTCGCTGTTTGTCATAACGGTAACTTAATTAATGCTCAAAGTTTACGTCAAGAATTGGAAGAACAAGGTTCTATATTTCATTCTTCATCAGATACAGAAGTTATCATGCACTTAATACGTAAAAGTAGAGCGGCAACTTTTGAAGAAGCGCTGAAAGAAAGTTTACGCACGATTAAGGGTGGCTTTACGTTTGCTTTGTTAACCAAAGATGCACTGTATGGTGCTGTTGATCCAAATGCCATTCGTCCATTAGTAATCGGTCAGTTACAGACGGGTGAATATGTCTTGGCAAGCGAAACGTGTGCGATTGATGTACTCGGCGGCGAATTTGTAAGAGACATACATGCCGGAGAATATGTCGTTATTAATGATGAAGGCGTACGTGTAGAATCATATACTCACGAAACGACTACTGCAATTTCAGCAATGGAATATATATATTTTGCTAGACCAGATTCAACTATTGCAGGTAAAAATGTACATGCTGTAAGGAAAATTACAGGGAAAAGACTAGCGCAAGAAAGTCCAGCAGCACATGCGGATATGGTAATTGGCGTACCGAACTCATCACTATCCGCAGCAACAGGATACGCAGAAGAATTAAATTTACCTTATGAAATGGGATTAGTAAAAAACCAATATATCGCCCGAACGTTTATACAACCTACACAGGCACTACGAGAACAAGGCGTAAGAGTTAAATTATCAGCTGTTAAAGATATTGTTCATGGTAAAAACATTGTCTTAGTTGATGACTCAATTGTACGTGGTACGACATGTAAGCGAATAGTAAGACTATTAAAGGATGCAGGTGCAAACGAAGTACATGTTAGGATCGCGTCACCTGAATTTATGTTTCCAAGTTTTTACGGTATCGACGTATCGACGACGGCAGAATTAATTTCAGCCCACAAATCACCAGATGAAATTAAAACATATATCGGTGCTGAATCATTAGCTTATTTATCGGTAGATGGTCTGATTGAGTCAATAGGTATTGATGAAGAAGAACCTTACAGTGGTTTATGTGTTGAAAGTTTTACTGGAGATTATCCAGCTGGTTTATACGACTATGAGGCACGTTTTAATGCTAATTTAAGTGAACGTCAACAAGCGTTTTTAACTAGCAATAAACAATACTTTGATAGAAAGGGAAATCAATATGTCTAAAGCTTATGAAAATGCAGGCGTTAACATTAATGCGGGATATGAAGCTGTTGAAAGAATTTCCAGTCATGTAGCACGTACGATGCGCAAAGAAGTATTTGGTGGATTAGGTGGTTTTGGCGCAACATTTGATTTATCTCAGTTAAATATGACAGCGCCGTTACTTGTTTCAGGTACAGATGGCGTTGGGACTAAGCTTAAGTTAGCGATTGACAATAACAAACATGACACAATCGGTATCGACGTTGTAGCAATGTGTGTGAATGATATTTTAACAACTGGTGCACAGCCGTTATACTTTTTAGATTATATTGCGGCAAATAAAGTGATTCCTGAAGTTATCGAACAAATTGTTAAAGGTGTTAGCGATGGATGTGAACAAACAAATACTGCGTTAATTGGTGGAGAAACTGCGGAAATGGGAGATATGTACCACGAAGGAGACTACGATTTAGCTGGATTTGCAGTTGGTGCAGTTGAAAAAGACGCCTATATTGATGGTGCTCAAGTAGAAGCTGGACATGTACTTGTCGGGTTGGGTTCAAGTGGTATTCATTCAAATGGGTACAGTCTTGTTAGAAAAATTATCGCTAATTCAGGTATTAACTTAAACGATTATTTTGATGAAAACCGTACTTATTTACAAACGTTTTTAGAACCTACACGTTTGTATGTGAAACCAGTGCTTGATATTTTAAATCAATTTAAAGTATATGCAATGACTCATATTACAGGTGGCGGGTTTTATGAAAATATTCCTAGAGCTTTACCTGAGGGAGTTACTGCTAAAATTGATGCCAATGCCTATGAAGTACCAAAAATATTTAAATGGTTACAACAACACGGTGATATACCTACAAATGAAATGTACAACGTATTTAATATGGGTATCGGTTATACCTTAGTAGTAGATAAAGAAAATAGCGATGCAATTATAAAAATTGCTAAACAGCACGATATAGACGCTTATGTTATAGGTGAAATTGCTGAAGGCGATGAACCTATACAAATAACGGGGGTATCAAATTGACTAAAATAGCTATTTTCGCTTCTGGTTCCGGGAGCAACTTCGAAAATATTATGACACAAATTGAACAAGGTTTGTTACCTAATATAGAAGTGACAGCATTATATACTGACCAATTGACGGCAAGTTGTATTGAACGAGCGAGACAATTTAAATTAGATGTACATATCAACGAGTTGAAAAACTTTGATTCTAAAGAAGATTATGAACGTAAAATTTTAGAATGGCTAACTTCTGAAAAAGTTGAATGGATTGTCTTAGCAGGTTATATGAAATTAATCGGCACGGAAATTCTTAATGCATATGATAGAAGGATTCTTAATATTCATCCATCGTTGTTACCGAAATATAAAGGTAAAGATGCAGTTGGCCAAGCATTAAATAGTGGTGATGATATCACAGGTACAACGGTTCATTATGTAGATAGTGGTATGGATACGGGCGAGATAATTGCGCAACGTACTTGCGCAATTTACCCCGATGATAATAAAGAGAGCTTAGAAACACGAATTAAGCAATTAGAACATAAACTATATCCCGAAGTAATCGCTGAAATTATACAATAAGAGGTGCGAAAAATGAAAAAAGCAATTTTAAGTGTTTCCGATAAAACTGGTATTGTAGATTTTGCTAAATCTTTAACAGAACAAGATTATGAACTTTATTCAACTGGTGGCACTATGCGTGCAATTAAAGAAGCAGGCGTGGAAGTTCATTCAATTTCTGAATTAACGCAGTTCGAAGAAATATTAGATGGACGCGTAAAAACATTACACCCAGCAGTACATGGCGGTATTTTAGCTGATAGAGATAAACCAGAACATTTAGCACAATTAAAAGAACAACATATAGCTTTAGTCGATATGGTAGTCGTTAACTTATATCCATTTAAAGAAACGGTGGCTAATCCCGACGTAACCGAAAGTGATGCAATTGAAAATATAGATATCGGTGGACCGACAATGTTAAGAGCGGCTGCGAAAAACTTTAAACATGTGACGACTATTGTGCATCCAGCAGATTACGATGAGGTAATCTCAAGAGTGAAAAATAATACTTTAGGTTATGAATACAAAAAATCGTTAATGATTAAAGTGTTTGAACATACGAATAGTTATGATGCAGCAATCGTTGACTTTTTTAACAATAATAAAGAAAGTTTACGATATGGAGAAAATCCGCAACAAGAAGCATATTTTGTACGCACATCAAATGAAAAGCATACATTGGGTGGTGCTGAGCAATTACACGGTAAACAACTAAGCTACAATAATATTAAGGACGCAGATGCT
This sequence comes from Staphylococcus lloydii, assembly GCF_015775975.1. Lineage (NCBI taxonomy): Bacteria > Bacillati > Bacillota > Bacilli > Caryophanales > Staphylococcaceae > Staphylococcus > Staphylococcus lloydii. Next base: position 1,780,148 of record NZ_CP064056.1, on the reverse strand, counting down.
GCATTAGCATTAGTAAAACAATTTGAGCAACCAGCAGCGGTAGCAGTAAAACATATGAATCCTTGTGGGGTTGGTATAGGTGATGACATAGAAAGTGCATATACACATGCATTTGAAGCAGATAGTCAATCCATTTTTGGTGGTATTGTTGCTTTAAATAGAAAAGTTGATGCCACGCTTGCCAATAAATTACATGAGATCTTTTTAGAAGTAGTCATTGCTCCCGAATATAGTGAAGAAGCTTTGAATATTTTAAAACAAAAGAAAAATATTAGATTGTTAGAAATTGGTATGCATATCGATAATGATGAACAAGAACTTGTATCAGTCTCAGGTGGGTATCTTGTTCAAGACAAAGATAATGAAAAGATTCAACGTGAAGACATGTCAGTCGTAACGGAAGTTGCGCCTACAGAAGAACAGTGGAAAGCAATGCTACTTGGCTGGAAAGTTGTGGGCTCGGTTAAAAGTAATGCAGTAATTTTAACAAACGATAAACAAACTGTTGGTATTGGTGCAGGTCAAATGAATCGTGTAGGATCGGCAAAAATTGCCATCGAAAGAGCAATTGAAATGAATGATAATGTCGCACTTGTATCAGATGGTTTCTTCCCAATGGGAGACACGGTAGAATTAGCTGCCCAATCAGGGATTAAAGCAATAATTCAACCAGGCGGTTCAATTAAAGATCAAGAATCAATTGATATGGCAAATAAATATGGAATCACTATGGTAACGACGGGTGTACGTCACTTTAAACATTAAATGGAAGGTAGGTTGAAAAAATGAAAGTTCTTGTAATAGGTTCGGGTGGTAGAGAACACGTACTCACTTTTAAACTTAATCAATCTAATCTAGTTAGCCATTTATTTGCGATTCCTGGCAATGACGCTATGGTAAATATTGCAGAAGTCCATAAAGAGATTGCTGAAAATGACCATGCAACAATCGTTGAATTTGCGGTAGCTCATAATATAGATTGGGCTATTATTGGACCTGAGCAACCATTGACAGAAGGGTTAACAGATAAACTTCAAGCTGAAGGTATTAAAGTATTTGGACCAAATAAAATTGCAGCTCAAATTGAAGGTTCAAAGTCATTTGCAAAACAAATCATGGAAAGACACAATATTCCAACCGCTGATTATCAAGAGATAAATAATAAGGACAAAGCGTTAACATACATTGAACAATGTGATTACCCAATTGTTTTGAAAAAAGATGGTTTAGCCGCAGGTAAAGGCGTTATCATAGCGCAAAATTATGATGAGGCACTTGAAGCAGTACAAGCATTTTATGAAAATGGTGATGAACTTGTCGTTTTCGAAACATTTTTAGAAGGAGAAGAATTTTCACTGATGACCTTTGTTAATGGTGATTATGCAGTACCTTTCGATTGTATTGCACAAGATCATAAACGTGCATTTGATGACGACAAAGGGCCTAATACAGGCGGAATGGGAGCTTATTGTCCAGTTCCACACATCGGCGAAGATATATTACAGCAAACAAACGAAACGATAGCGCAACCGATAGCAAAAGCTATGTATGAGGAAGGTTATTCATTTTTTGGTGTATTATATATAGGTGCTATTATTACTAAAGAAGGTCCAAAAGTAATTGAATTTAATGCACGTTTTGGGGACCCTGAAGCGCAAGTGTTATTAAGTCGTATGGATAGCGACTTAATGCAACACATCATCGATCTAGAGCAAAAACGACCTATTCAATTTAAATGGAAAGATGATGCTTTTGTTGGTGTAATGTTGGCTTCGAAAGGATATCCAGGTACATACGAAAAAGGGGAGCGCGTTGCAGGCTTCACTTTAAATGGTAATTATTTTGTAAGTGGCCTTACGCTACAAAATGATGATTATGTAACAAGCGGTGGGAGAGTTATATTAGCTGTAGGACAAGGTGAAAATATCGAAAAAGCGAAGCAGCAAGCATACAATCTTGTAAGAAACATTGAAAGTGATGCTTTATACTATAGAAATGATATAAGCAATAAAGCGATAAAATAAAGTAAAAATAAACGTCAATTTTTATCTGATTAAGATAGAAATTGACGTTTTTGCTATTTATATGAGGCATTAATAAATATTATTAACTCTTACGTCATCAATGCTAGTAATAGGTATGAAGTGTGCCAATACAAAGGCTAAAGCTACTAACACAATCATCACGACGATTAAAATAATATCCTTATATGAAAATGGAACATAATAATAATACGTACGTGGACCATCTTTAAAGCCTTTTTTCTCCATAGCTACTGAAAGTTGATGTGCTTTTCTAATATTTTGACTTAGCATAGGAATTAATAAATGTTTAAAACGATTTAATCCTTTGTAGTTTTTTGAAGGTATCATTTGATAACGCATTTTTAACGTTCTTCTCAATTGTACAAATGAACTTAACATAAGAGGCACCATTCTTACTGCTGCCATAAAAGCATATGCGAACTTGGGCTTAACTTTTAAGTGCTGCATTAAACTATAAAAAATCATCACGATTTGCGAAGAGAATACGACTAACAAACCAAAGAATGAGACGGTCATCGTTCTTAACGAAAGATGTAGTCCTCTAATTAAGCTTTCTATAGAAATTTGAATGAAGCCGAGTTTAAATAACATATGCGTACCATTACCATAAAAAATCATAAATAGTGCCGACACTATACTGAATAGCATTGTGAAGAGTATAAATATAAATGTGACTCTTAATTTGATACCACTAAAAATCAATAAAAATAAAACCGTAAGTAACGCCAAGTAAATCATTAAATCAAATTGGTGAATTAATATTACTAAGAAAAATAATAATACTGATAGTGCCAATTTCGTAATAATATTAACATCATCTAAGAAGGTGTATCGTGTTTTCCATAAATCAAACATGTGCTTCACCTAACATTTCTACGAGTTGTTTATTTTCTACGTGTATTCTTCGTGTAGAATAGCGTTTTATAATTTCAGAATCATGCGTAACCATAACGATAGTTTGTCCTTTGTTAATACGTTCTTGAAACAATTTGATAAGATTAAATGTATTATGGCTATCTAAACCGAAAGTAGGTTCATCTAATAAGATGATTTCAGCCTCAGAACTTAATGCGGTAGCAACGCTTAAACGTCTTTTTTGTCCTACAGAAAGTTCAAAAGGGTGTTGATGTTTAACTTCAGTTAAATTCAGCTCGTGTAACATTGCTTCTGTTTTCTGCTGCGCTTCAGTATCGCTATAGTTTGAATATTGTACATATATTTCATCATAAACAGAGTTAGTGATAAATTGTAATTCAGGATTTTGATAAACTAAAAAGGCATGGTGTGCAATATCTTTTATCTTACGGATAATTTTATTGTTAAAATACATAGTTCCTTCATATTGAATAAGTTGCATTAAAGATTCTAATAAAGATGTTTTCCCACTTCCGTTAGCCCCAGTAATTGTAATCCATTCACCTTGATTTATCGTTAATTCATTGATTTTAATCAACGCGCGTTTGTCTCTTTTTATCGTGCATTGCTCGAGCCGAAGTTGGTAGTCTGTCTTTTCTACTGTATGTTGTTTGATAGGTTGAGGTGCATAATCCCAGGCTTTAGGATGCCAAACTCCATATTCGGTTAGTAGATGTTCATAGTTAGTTAATATTGATTGCGGTTGTTCATCTGCAATAATATTGCCGTCATAATCGAATAAAATGACTCTATCAATGTGTTCCCAAATATGAGCTACTTTATGTTCGACAATGAGTACGGTTTGATTAGTCCACAATGACTTAATTTTTGACCAAAGCGCTTCTGTCGCTTCAACGTCTAACATTGCAGTAGGTTCGTCTAGAAATAATGTGTTGGCATTTTGTAACAACGTTTCTGCAATTGCCAATTTTTGTTTCATACCACCACTTAATTGGTTTACATATTGGTCTTTATTTACAGACAAACCAACAGATTGCAAGGCTTTCGATATCTCTTCATCCATTTGTTCTCTCGGTACTTGTCTATTTTCTAAAATAAAAGCGAGTTCTTCATAGACTTTTGGCATACAAAATTGTGTATCAGGGTCTTGAAAAATAACACCACTATTTACATCTCTATCTAATTGATCATATTTTAATGGTAGTTCTATCAATTCAGGTACTATGCCGCTAAGTACATTTAACAAAGTACTCTTACCTGACCCTGAGGGTCCTAGTAATAGGACTTTTTCTTGTTCTTTAATTGTAATATCCAACCCATCAAAAATCTTTTTATTGGCGTTTGGGTATTTTAGGCGTAAATTTTTTGCTACTAACACATACAACGCTCCTTATAAATTATCGTAATCTTCTTTTGATGAGGGTCTAAATAATCTCGTAACACCTGTTTGATCGAGTGCCTTAACTATATAGTAAGAGAGTAGGCCAGCAACTAATATACCGCCTAACAAACGAAAAACAATGTAAAGTGTTAAGTTCCAACTTGTTAGCGATGCTAAGTAACCATAAGCAAAGTCTAACGGTAACGTTGAGATAGCAGTTAATAACCCTGCTAAAATTGCGACGATAGCTTTTCGGGATTTATATCTAAAAATTGCAAATATAATTTCACAGGCTAAACCTTGAACGAAAGCGTAAATCATTGTAGCGATATCGAAACGACCCATAATAATAGTTTCACCAGCACCGGCAGCAAATTCGGCTAATAAGGCAATACCTGCTTTGGGAATAATAAGGTAGGCCACTACAGCTGCCATAAACCAAGCGCCATAAGTAATTTCTTCTATATGAAGTCCAGATACTTGAAATGCTTTATACACGAAATTCCAAATATTATAGATAATTGCAAAAACGATAGCAATAAGTATTGTGACTAGTATTTCTGATAGTTTTAAACCTTTTGACATGTAACATTCCTCCATAAAAAAACGCACAACCTCTCTAGAAGTTGTGCGTAATTATAGGCATAATTATACAAAAAAATTAATGAATTAATAATTATAATTGTACACTTTCCTACGCTAGTCTCATCTAGATCAGGTTCAAAGGGTTTGAGGCAATCCTCATCTCAGTTACAAAACACCCCTAGTGCGTATATTAAGTTTTAATTTAACCTTAATGTATGCCTTTTAATATAGTTTGTCAAGACTGTAAGTAGAAATTTGACATCTTACATCCTTATTCAAATAAATCTTGAACGTTTTTCTTTGTTTCTTCGTGATTATCAGAACCATTTTCTTTTTTATCTTTTAGTTCATTTTCAGCATTTTTAGCTTGTTCAGCTGCGTCTTTGTGCATTTCTTCTTTACTCATAGGTAACCACTCCTTATTTTAGCGTTTTACTATATAAAGTTGTTATACAGATGTGTTTACCTCGTTCACAAGATTTAAAACAAATTAATTATATTACTATTGCAAGAAATCGTATAAATAAGGTATTCTTAACTAATTGAAGTTTGTTTAAAATAAAACAAACTGTGGAAAGTTTAATGTGTGTGTATTTTATATCATACTATAGACTTATTTATCGGTTTAATTAAAGACAAGATTCTTAAGTTCGTTTATAATAACTTTGAGGTGAATGGTATGTCGTTTTTGAAAAAACACGCCGAAATATTATATAGCTATGTAATTGGTATAGTGTCGATTTTGATAAGTGTCATTATATTACTTAATCTATCATTAATTAATAAACTTAATGGTAAAGATAAGATAGAATTACATATTCATAATGTTTGGGACTTTATTAATGCATTTTTCGGTGAAATTATTAGGGTGACGAGTAATTATATAGGTAGTTTCCCAGTTGTTAGTGCCATTATAATAATTCTATTTGGTGCTTTAGTTATTTATTTAGGTTTTACATTATATCGTACGACTAAATATGATTATGATATTTCCATATTCTTCTTAGTAGTAGGAATTTTATACTTCCTAATAACAATCATTTTAATGACACAAATTTATAGCTTCTTTGCGGTATTATTTATAGTGCCATTCGCTATTCATATAGGATATATCGTTTATAAAGACGAATTGAATCCTAATCATCGCAAGTATCACTATCTATGGATAATTTTTAGTTATGGCATTGTTTATCTATTGACGCAAATTGTACTATACAGTCGTATAGACAGCGATGAAATTTTACCAATAGATATCTTAAGTATTAATACATTCTTTTTAATCATGTGGATATTAGGACAAATGTCTATATGGAATTTCTTGTTTTTAAGAAGATCACTTCCACTTACTAAACAAGAATTAGGTGAAGAAGAGCCAGAACTTTCTCGCATGAGTAAAGATTCTATGACAAATCAAACAAAAGAACATTGGAAAAACTTACAAGATAGAACAACTGAATTTACGCGTAAAACACGTAGAAGTGTTGACTTACAGAAATTGCGTGATAAGAAAGATAAATTTATTAACAAATGGAAAGAAATTATAGATATTCAAGAAGATGACGTACCAAATTGGATGAAGAAGCCTAAATGGTTGAAGACTGCATACGTTGAATTATTTTGTGGTGCGGTTCTATTATTCTTTACATTGATTGAATTTAATAATAGAAATAGTTTATTCGTATCAGGTGAATGGGAAATTTCTCAAACACAATATGTGATTGAATGGGTGACACTACTATTATTAATGTTTGTAATTATTATTTACATTTTAACTACACTCACTAATTTCTTACGCGATAAATTTTATTATTTACAGCTATTTATGATTAGTTTGCTGTTCTTTAAATTACTTACAGAATTTGTAAATATCATGGTTCACGGATTGTTGTTATCTATTTTCATTACGCCAATTCTATTTATCATGTTAATTGCGGTTATCGTTTCATTTGTAATCAAACTAAGACATTAAAATAATTAGATTAATGCAACTTAATGGTTTTGTAATTGAGGCCATTAAGTTGTATTTTTTTGTGTTTTAAAGTTTATAAGTTGTTACAAACGCTACATTTTAGTAGAAATTAAGAGATTAAATATTCACATTTGTGATGTGCTACAGTGTAAACAACATGTTAAAATAAAAAGCGCTATAAACTATATATAAAGAAAGGTCGGCAAATTATGAAAACAGCCACTTTAAATAGAGGAAAAGAAACTAAATATAATAATCAATATCCATTAATTGAAGAAGACGATATATACGCACATGACCATTTAAAAGAAGGGGATTTATTTTATTTAGTGACAAATAAAGAGGAGTATATTGCAACGTGTTATGTTGGTAGACAACATAAAGGTATAGGTTGGGTACTAAGTTATGATAAAGAAGAAGAGATAAATGCGTCTTACTTTGAACGTTTATTTCACATTGCAAACGAAGAAAGGACTTATTTTTATAATTTAGATGGTACTTCTGCATTTAGATTGTTTAATAGTGAAGGTGATGGCGTTGGTGGTTTAACTATTGATAATTATAACGGTCATCTTTTAATTCAATGGTATTCAAAAGGAATTTACAAATTTAGATATTTAATATTGAAAGCAATTGAAGCGGTATTTGAATATACGTCTATATATGAAAAAATGCGTTTTAAAGATGAAACGTTAACGGGTGGTTATGTCACGGGTGAAGCTCCAGAATTCCCAATTGTAATTGAAGAAAACAATACTTTTTACAATGTGAATTTAGATGATGGCTTAATGACTGGTATCTTTTTAGACCAAAAAGAAGTACGTAAAAAGTTAAGAGACAAATTCTCAACAGAACGTGATGTTTTAAATTTATTTAGTTATACAGGTGCGTTTTCAGTTGTAGCTGCTAATGAAGCTAATAGTACTACGAGCGTTGATTTAGCTAATCGTTCACGTGGTCTTACAGAAGATAATTTTGGTTTGAATGGCATTGATCCTAAATCTCAATATATTTATGTAATGGATACTTTTGACTTCTTTAATTATGCACGTCGTCACGATCATTTTTACGATACGATTGTAATCGATCCACCAAGTTTTGCTAGAAATAAAAAGAAAACATTTTCTGTTACAAAAGATTATGACAAGTTAATTTTAGGTGCATTAGATATTTTAGGTCCAGACGGCAATCTGTTATTGTGCACGAACAATAGTACATTCTCACTCAAAGCATTTAAAAAAGTAATTAATGATACATTGGATAATGCCGATGTAGATTATGAATTGATAGAAGTCATGGGATTGCCTAAAGATTTCAAAACACATCCACATTACAAACCTTCCAAATATTTAAAAGCTATCTTCTTGCAAATTAAATAATTTATTGAAAAAAGGGTATTTAAATTATTAAGCGCACAAATGGAGGAGTAGATTAAAATGGGAATTAAAAATAAAGTTACAAATAAATTAACTAATAAATTCGGTAATAAAGTATTAAATATTGAAGAAATTGATGCTAAAAATAATTTACCAACAACTAATGACGAAATTGCAAATCGTAGAGAACGTGCAGAAGCACTAATTAGAAAAAAAGCTATATTATCGTCTAGTGTCAGCATTGTACCAATACCAGGTTTAGATTTTGGTGTGGACTTGAAGTTAATGAGAGACATTATTGAAGATATTAATAAAATTTATGGTGTTGATCATAAGCAAGTTAATAATTTAGGTGATGATGTAAAAGAACGTATTTATACGGCTGCTGCAATTCAAGGGAGCCAATTCGTTGGTAGAAAAGTGTCTAGTACCTTATTGAAAGTAGTAATTAGAGATGTGGCTAAACGTACAGCTGCTAAACAAACAAAGTGGTTCCCTATAGTAGGGCAAGCTATATCTGCGTCAATTAGTTATTATTTCATGAAAAAAATAGGGCAAGATCACGTAGAAAAATGCGAAAAAGTAATTCGCTCAATAATATAAAGAAATTTTTAAGTCGTAGCGCTTTCAAAAAACAGGGAAATAATCGCTGATTATTATCATGTCTAGGGCTTAACGAATTGAATTTATATAATTTTTTTGGTAATGTAAACGTATAAAACTATGTTAAGTTTTATAATAAACTAACAATTCTAACTATATGAAGGAGATTTACACATATGGAACAAAAATCTTACGTAATTATTGATGAAACAGGTATTCACGCACGTCCAGCAACGATGCTTGTACAAACTGCTTCAAAATTCGATTCTGATATTCAATTAGAATACAATAGCAAAAAAGTAAACTTAAAATCTATTATGGGTGTTATGAGTTTAGGTGTAGGTAAAGATGCTGAAATCACAATTTATGTAGATGGTAGCGATGAAGCAGAAGCAATTGATGCAATTACAGAAGTATTATCTAAAGAAGGACTTACTGAATAATTATGACTAATTATATTAAGGGGATTGCTGCTTCTGATGGTGTGGCAATAGCTAAGGCTTATTTACTAGTTGAGCCAGACTTATCATTCGACAATGAGAAGATTGCTGATGCATCTGCTGAAGTAGAAAAATTTCAAAAGGCTATCAATACATCTAAAATTGAATTAACTAAAATTAGAAATAATGCTGAACAAAATTTAGGTGCTGATAAAGCAGCTATTTTTGACGCGCACTTATTAGTTTTAGATGATCCAGAGTTAATTCAACCAATCGAAGACAAAATTAAAAATGACCAGGTTAATGCACCTACAGCGTTAACTGAAGTTACAGACCAATTTATCGCTATCTTTGAAGGCATGGACAATGAATACATGAAAGAACGTGCTGCAGATATTCGCGATGTGAGAAAACGAATTTTAGCAAACTTATTAGGCGTTGAATTACCAAACCCTAGTATGATTGATGAAAGCGTTGTTATAATTGGTAATGATTTAACACCTTCAGACACTGCGCAATTAAATAAAGAATTTGTACAAGGTTTTGTTACTAATATTGGTGGCAGAACTTCACACTCTGCTATTATGAGTCGTTCTTTGGAAATTGCTGCTGTTGTAGGTACTAAATCAATCACTGATGAAGTTCAACAAGGTGATATGATAGTCGTTGACGGTTTAACTGGGGAAGTTATTGTTAATCCTACTGATGACGAAGTTATCGCTTATCAAAATAAACGTGAACGTTTCTTTGAAGATAAAAAAGATTTACAAAAGTTACGTGATGAAGAGTCAGTAACATTAGACGGTAATCATGTAGAATTAGCAGCTAATATTGGTACGCCAAACGATATTAAAGGTGTATTAGAAAATGGTGCTGAAGGTATTGGTTTATACCGTACTGAATTCTTATACATGGGTAGAGACCAGTTGCCAACTGAAGATGAACAGTTTGAGGCATACAAAGAAGTAATTGAGTCAATGGAAGGTAAAAGAGTTGTCGTGCGTACATTAGATGTAGGTGGCGATAAAGAACTTCCTTACTTAAACTTACCTGACGAAATGAATCCGTTCTTAGGTTATAGAGCAATTCGTTTATGTCTAGATCAACCAGATATTTTCAGACCACAATTACGTGCTTTATTGCGTGCTTCAGCGTACGGTAAATTGAATATTATGTTCCCAATGGTTGCAACTATTCAAGAATTCCGCGATGCTAAAGCATTATTAGAAGAAGAAAGAGCAAACTTAAAACAAGAAGGTGTTGAAGTTTCTGATGATATCGAATTAGGTATCATGGTAGAAATTCCTTCTACTGCTGCTTTAGCAGATGTCTTTGCTAAAGAAGTTGACTTCTTCAGCATTGGTACTAATGACTTAATCCAATACACTATGGCAGCGGACCGCATGTCAGAACGTGTTTCATACTTATATCAACCTTATAACCCTGCGATTCTTCGTTTAGTTAAACAAGTAATCGAAGCTTCACATAATGAAGGTAAATGGACTGGTATGTGTGGCGAAATGGCTGGAGATGAAATTGCTATTCCATTATTATTAGGTTTAGGATTAGATGAATTCTCTATGAGTGCTACTTCAATCTTGAAAGCACGTCGTCAAATCAAAGAATTAAGTCAGTCTGAAATGCAAGAATTAGCTAATCGTGCAATTAATGCAGCAACTTCAGAAGAAGTTCAAACATTAGTTAAACAATATACTAAATAGTAAATTAAAAGAAGTTTATTAAGTGTAGCACTTAATAAACTTCTTTTTTTATTCAATATTTAGTTCAGCGTTGATTTTGTCCATGTCAATTTGGTACATAGGCTCATTATTTAAAAGAATAAATGGTGTTGCAAAAGCATCATAATCTATCATTTCGTTGCGATATGTTGAGTTTAAAGAAATGTTTTTCTCAGTATAATCAACATTTTTTTCAGTTAAATAATTTTTAATAAACGTGCAAGGTGGACAATCATTTTGTGAATAGATAATAACATTAGACATTTAATACAAAATCCTTTCAAAGTGAAATACTATTTCATAATATAAGAGATACAACATAAGAAATCAAGTTTGTGAACTGTCTGTGACACGTCATTAATTTGTCAATTTTCAAATGAACCATAACAATTCCATCCATGAAAACAGCGAGTTATAATAAAAATATATTGTGATTTTTGTCACAAATTCAGGAAAAAGGTGATTTTATGGATTCAGTAGAAATAGCGCGTTTCCTCACAGGAATGACGCTAGCCGTTCATATAATTTTTGCGACGATTGGTGTTGGAATGCCTTTAATGTTTGCAATTGCAGAATTCTTAGGAATTAAAAAGAATGATCCAAGCTATACTGCATTAGCGAAACGTTGGTCAAAAGGTTATACAATCACTGTCGCAGTCGGCGTTGTGACAGGAACAATTATCGGATTACAGTTGTCACTACTATGGCCGACATTTATGCAAATGGGTGGCCACGTTATCGCGTTACCACTATTTATGGAAACATTTGCATTCTTTTTTGAAGCTATCTTTTTAAGTATTTATTTATATACTTGGAATAGATTTAAAGGTAAATGGACACACGTCATTTTAAGTATACCAGTGATTATTGGTGGTTCATTCTCTGCATTGTTTATTACGTCAGTAAACTCGTTTATGAACACGCCTGCAGGGTTCCAAGTTAAAGACGGTAGAATGGTAAATGTTGAACCTTGGGCAGCAATGTTTAATGCATCATTTTTAGTGAGATCATTTCACGTAGTTGCTACTGCACTTATGACAATGGCATTTATATTAGCAGCCGTAGCGGCATTCAAATTGTTGAAAAATAAAGTTAGTAAAGATGCAGAATATCATAAAAAAGCACTAAAAGTAACGATGATTTTAGGCTTAGTATTTACTTTAGGTTCAATGCTCGCTGGAGATTTATCGGCTAAATTTTTACACAAAGTGCAACCAGAAAAATTAGCAGCTTATGAATGGCATTTTGATACGGGTTCAAAAGCCGATTTAGTCTTTTTCGGTACACTTAATGAACACACGCAACAAGTAACAGGTGCAATTAAAATACCTGGCTTATTAAGCTTTTTAGCAGACGATAATATAAACACTAAAGTAAAAGGCTTAAACGATTTTCCTAAAGCTGACTTACCACCACTCATCGTACACTATTTCTTTGACTTGATGGTATCGCTCGGCGTATTTTGTTTCATCATTTCTGCAGCTTATGTAGCGACGCTTATCTTTAAAAAGTTACGACGCTTCATGCATGCTAAACCGATGCTATACGGTATATTACTCACTGGACCTGCAGCGATGTTAGCCATTGAGTTTGGTTGGTTCTTAACAGAAATGGGACGTCAGCCTTGGATTGTTAGAGGTTATTTAAAAGTTAAAGAAGCTGCAACGCAAGCCGGTGGTTTAACGTTTGTTACTATCTTGTTTGCATTACTTTATATTGTACTGATAGTAACATCGGCATACGTGCTAATAAGAATGTTTAAAAATAAACCTGCTTATAAAGATGTTGCTGCAGTTTCTAAAGAGAGAGGTGAGCAGTAATGATATTTTCTTATATTGGAATAATCGTCTTATGGTTATTTTTGTTTTGCTATATTATTATTGCATCAATCGACTTTGGCGCAGGTTTCTTTGCATTACATGCTAAGATTACAAATCAAGATAAAAAATTAAATCATTTAATTTCTAGATATTTAAATCCTGTCTGGGAAGTAACAAACGTATTCTTCGTATTCTTTTTCGTAGGAATGGTAGGGTTCTTCCCAGAATCAGCATTATACTTTGGAACAGTATTATTAGTCCCAGCATCCATTGCATTAGTATTGTTATCGATAAGAGGTGCGTTCTATGCATTTGAAAACTATGGTCAAGATTCAAAACTACCATGGTTAGTATTATATGGATTAACAGGATTATTTATTCCAGCATCATTAGCCACAGCAATGACTATTTCAGAAGGTGGATATATTACTAAACATGGTTCAAGTTTTGACTTGAATTGGACTGAATTATTACTAAGTCCATTTTCTTGGTCAGTAGTATTTTTAGCAATCATAACTGTACTTTATATATCTTCTGGATTTTTAACATTTTATGCCGATAGAGCAAAAGACACTAGAGCATATAAACTATTAAGATATTGGTTCCTTTTCTGGGGACCACCGATGATTGCGATATCTTTATTTGTCTTTTTATCATTAAGAGTGCAAAATGAAACGCATTTTCTATCAGCAGTCCTTAACTATTGGTGGTTATTCTTACTCAGTCTGATTTGCTTTATAGTAGCTATGTTATTAACACTACTTAAAAAAGCACATGGTTGGGCATTTATCATGGTCATATTCCAAATGGGCTTTGCCTTTTTCGGATATGGCGCTAGTAAACTCCCATATATTTTATATCCACAAGTGCAATTCGAGCACGCAGTGGTAAATGATAGTATGGCGATGGCATTAACAATTGCATTTATTTGTGGTTTACTTTTATTGATTCCATCGTTAATATTATTATTGAAATTATTTGTTTTCGACAAAGAATATGTTGAAGGCAAAAAGTCTCAATATTAACAAAAGGGTGAGAAGGGTTAGCAAATTGTTTAACAATGTGACCCTTTTCGCACCTTTATTTTTTAATGGAGGACGCATATGGATAAAGAGTATGTGGTTATAGGATTAGGCCGTTTTGGCGGTAGTATTGTTAGAGAATTAAATGCATTAGATATGGACGTTATGGCAATCGATAGTAATGAAGCACGTGTGAATGAGTATAGTGAGATTGCTACTCATGCAGTAGTTGCTGATACAACTGATGAAGCCGTAATGAAAAGTTTAGGTATTAGAAACTTTGACCATGTAATCGTCGCGATTGGTGAAAATATTCAATCTAGTACATTGACGACACTTATTTTAAAAGAGCTAGGTGTTAAAAAAGTAACAGCTAAAGCACAAAATGACTACCATGCGAAAATTTTAAATAAAATTGGGGCGGATACAGTTGTTCATCCAGAGCGTGATATGGGTCGTCGTATTGCTCATAACGTAGCAAGTGCGAGCGTATTAGATTACCTAGAATTAGCCGATGAGCATTCTATTGTAGAAATCAAAGCAAGTGAAAAAATGGCAGGTAAAACGATTATTGAATTGGATATTAGAGCTCAATTTGGTATTAGTATTATAGCCGTTAAACGTGGTAGAAATATATTAGTTTCTCCTGATCCGAATGAAAATATAGAAATCGGCGATATCTTAATAATGATTGGTCATGATAATGACTTAAATCGTTTTGAAATGAAAGTTGTAAGATAAATTTATGCGATTTTAAAGCGTGTTGGATGTTAATTCGACACGCTTTTTGCTATCAAAAAAGGAGTATAACTATCTGATGCAGATAGCTATACTCCTTATATATTTGTTAAAATATTCAAATGCTATTTTGATTCTGTGTCATTTTGTTGTTTCTGAGGTTTTGCGTTATTATCTTTTGCTGTTTTTTTAGCATTTGAAGATTTACGTTCTTTTTGTGGTTTACTAGAATTAGCGTTGCCATCTTCGTCCTCGTTTACCTTCATAATTACAGGTAAAATCATTGGTTTTCTTGCTGTCTTTTCGTATAAATAAGGTTGTAATGTTTCGATGATTGAAGACTTTATTTGATGCCACTGTATTGAATTATTTTGATTTAATTTTGAAATAACGTCTGTTTTAATTCTGCGTTGTGCATCGTAAATTAATTGACCTGATTCACGCATGTAAACAAAGCCACGTGAAATAATGTCTGGTCCAGATAGTAGTTTGTTAGTTTTGAAATCAATACTAACAACTACGATCACTAAACCTTCTTCTGATAATAATTTACGGTCACGTATAACGACGTTACCTATGTCGCCGATACCACTACCATCAACTAATACGTTACCTGATGGAATACGACCAACTTTGCGAGCAGAATCGTGTGTGAGTGCTAAAACGTCGCCGATATCGAAAATAAAGACATTTTCTGGTGCAACGCCACATTCAATACCTGATTGACCATGTGCTTTAAGCATACGGTACTCACCATGGATTGGTAAGAAGTATTTTGGTCTAATTAAACGTAACATTAATTGTTGATCGCCTTGTGAACCGTGACCAGAAGTATGAATATTAGATACTTTATTGTGAATAACTTCTGCACCAGCACGGTATAATGAATTGATTGTACGGTTAATACTTTTCGTATTACCCGGAATAGGTGATGAGCTGAATACAACAGTATCTTCAGGGATGATCTTTATTTGTTTATGTGTACCGTTAGCTATACGTGATAAAGCAGCCATTGGCTCACCTTGAGAACCCGTACATAAAATTAATAATTCGTGTTTAGGAATACTATTAATTTTATTTGGTTCTACAAAAGTTTCTGGTGGTGCTTTGATATAACCAAGTTCCATACCAATTTTGATATTATTTTCCATTGAACGACCAAAAGTAACAATCTTACGACCATACTTAATAGCGGCTTCAACAGCTTGTTGAACACGATAAATATTAGATGCAAAAGTCGCAAAAATAATACGGCCCGTACAATTTCTAAAAATTTTATCGACATTTTGTCCTACTTCACGCTCACTTAAAGTGAAGTCAGGTACGAGTGCATTTGTAGAATCAGAAAGCAGACATAATACACCTTCGTCACCTAATTTAGCCATTTTCCCAATATTAGCTGGTTCGCCAACAGGTGTGAAATCAAATTTAAAGTCACCAGTATGAACAATATTACCTTCCGGTGTATTAACAATAACGCCATAAGCTTCTGGAATACTATGCGTCGTTAAATAAAATGAAATTTCAAAATGTTTTGATTTAATAACACTTTCTTCAGTTATTTCTATTAATTCTGTTGTTCTTAATAAATGATGTTCTTCTAATTTATTTCTAATTAATCCTAAAGCTAATGGACCACCGTAAATAGGTACATTAATTTGTTTTAACAGGTAGGGCACACCACCTATATGGTCTTCATGTCCATGCGTAATAAATAAACCAACGATTTTATCTTGGTTTTGTTCTAAGTACGTATAATCAGGAATGACATAATCTATACCTAATAAATTATCGTCAGGGAATTTAATACCTGCATCAATAATGACGATTTCATCCTGATACTCGACAGCATAAGTGTTTTTACCTACTTCACCTAAGCCACCAAGTGCATATACAGCTACTTCATTTTTATTGATTTGCTTCATTATTCAGCTTGCTCCACATTAAAGTGTTCTGATTGTTTTTCGTATTCTAAATGTGTGCCCTCTAATTTAGTAATAAATTCAATGTTGTAATTACGATCTTTTAAATAACGTCTTACTTGTTCTTCAGTTTGTGCTTCTACGTAAATTGTTTGTGTGTTCTCACGAACTACCACTTCGTCTTTATTGTGTTGATAAAATACTTTAAATACTGCCATTATCTATATTTCCTCCTATTGCTATCTCTATATATTTAATATTATTGAATAAAAACCCTAGTCGAATACACATACAAAATGAACGGCATCATATTTGTAAAATAGGCAAAGTTTCTGAATATAAAAGAACATACAAGCTTTCTGCCCAGTATGTTTCTAGGGAAGTTAATTTCGTTCAGTATAAGAATAGATGTAATCAATATTAATCTAATTCTAGTTATTTCCTATTTTACATGATGTTAATGAATAAATAAAGCAGTTTATCATGAGCAACTAACTATTATTTATGTTTTAAATTAATGTACTTCTTAAACTTATAAATGATAATAATCTGAAAGTTCAGTTGATTTTTAATATTAGTCTTGAGTAAATGTGGAAATTTATTTATTATGAAATAATATAACTCATAGGAGAGTAGTAAGTGAAAGTAGTAGTTGAAATTCGAGACAAAATAGAATTTAGGTGATTAGTTTGGATCAAACAAGTAGAATTATTGAAGATGTGAAACGTGAAAAACAACGAGATGACAAAATTTTTAAAGGCGTTACGTTTGAAGTGAGAACTGAACAAGTAATTATGTTTTTTAATTATGAAGAGATTGTCGATACGCAAAAGGATGATCAATATTTTATTAAACATAATCACGACCCAGAATTTATTGATATCCAAGAATTAAATGCGTTAAAGAAAAGTTTAGATGAATTACATATATCTTACAGTGAACGACGAGACGATTTTATGTAAACGTAAAAAGAGAGGAATTACAAAAGTAATTCCTCTCCTTTTTTAATTAAACTTCAACAGCATCTTGATGAGGTTGTAATGGATTGTTTTGATCAATATGATCATAAAACATAACGCCGTTAACATGGTCAATCTCATGTTGGACGACTATTGCTGGATAGCCTTTAAGTCTTAATTTTACTTCTTTGCCATCCATATCTGTTGCTTTTACCGTAATTCTAAATTTACGATGTACTAAGCCAGGTATATTTTCATCGACGCTAAGACAACCTTCACCTGTTGGTAAATAAGCTTCTTGAACACTATGACTTATGATTTTAGGATTAACTAAAGTTAAGTCATATGCTTTGCCATTACCGTCATCAGGGAGATAAACGGCTATCATTTTTTTGGAAACATTGATTTGAGGTGCGGCTAATCCGACACCTGAGCGTAGCCCATATTTGTTAGCTGTTTCTTCATCTTGACTATTAATTAAAAATTCTCGCATTGATTCTAATGTTGAGCGGTCTTCATCTGACAATGGTAAATCAACATCTTTAGCTTTTTCACGCAAAGTTGGATGACCGTCTCTTATTATGTCTTTCATTGTTAACATTTACTTACACCTTCCTTACTTTCACTATACCAAATTTGAATAATTAAAATACAGTAATCTATTTGATTTATAATATAATATTATATAATATAACACACACATAGAGGAGGAATTAGCTTAATATGAAATTAAAACATGGAATCGGTGTCGCATTAGCTTCGACAATTCTACTAGCTGGTTGTACTACCGATAAAGGCGAAATGAAAGCATACAATAATCAAATTCAAAAAGCTTTTGATGATGAAAAATCTATTAACACATCTAGTAAAAAACTAAATGATCTTGAACAGAAGAAAAATAAATTAGTGCAAAGTTTAAAAGGGAAAGACGAAGATAAAGAAAAAGAGATTGCTAAAAAAGTAATAGATAATACGAAAGAAAGACAACAAACTTTCAAAGACGAAGAAAATGCAATGGACAAATCTCATCAAGATTATAAGAAAGCTTCTAAACACATTGATAAAATTGGAAATAGTAAAAAACAACGTGAAGTTAAACAATTAGATGATGCATTAAAAGAAAAATATAAAGCACATGAAAAATACGCAGATGCATATAAAAATGTAATGAATAAAGAAAAAGATATGTTTGAATATGCTTCAAAAGGACAACCTTCACAAAGTAAAATCGATAAAAAATCAGAAGCTATTTCAGGTGCATATAAAGATATGAATAAACAATTTAAAAAATATTCTAGTGCAATGAAAAAAGTAAAAGAAGAAAAACAAGATGTCGATAATTTAATGTAATTTATGAAGCAAATAATGCTGGAGAAATGATTGCGCTTACATTCACAGTGGTGAGTGACGCTATTTGACGCTTTTTATCTACTAGTACAGTCATAGATTATATATTGGTACAGTTTTGAAACTGTACCTTTTTGTTGTATAACAGAACTTTTTTTAATTGTTTAACAGTGAAACAGTTTTGTGATACAATGTGATAGGATAAAATGAATTTCTATTATACGGGAAAGGTATGGTGAATTGAATGGCTCCGAAATTACAAGCCCAATTCGATGCAGAGAAAGTATTAAACGATACTCAATCTCAGTTTGAAATGATTCAAATTTTGGATGAAGACGGTAATGTTGTTAATAACGATTTAGTACCAGATTTATCAGATGAACAATTCGTTGAATTAATGGAGAGAATGGTTTGGACACGTATTCTTGACCAACGTTCTATTTCATTAAACAGACAAGGACGTTTAGGTTTCTATGCTCCTACAGCTGGACAAGAAGCTTCACAATTAGCATCACAATACGCATTAGAGAAAGAAGACTTTATTTTACCAGGTTACCGTGACGTACCACAATTAATTTGGCACGGCTTACCTTTAACTGAAGCATTCTTATTCTCAAGAGGCCACTTCAAAGGAAATCGTTTCCCTGAAGGCGTAAATGCACTAAGCCCACAAATTATCATTGGTGCACAGTATGTTCAAACTGCTGGTGTAGCATTAGGTATTAAAAAACGTGGTAAACAAGCTGTTGCAATTACTTATACTGGTGACGGTGGTTCTTCACAAGGTGACTTCTACGAAGGTATTAACTTTGCTTCTGCTTATAAAGCACCTGCAATTTTTGTTATTCAAAACAATAACTATGCAATCTCTACACCTCGTAGTAAACAAACAGCTGCAACATCACTAGCTCAAAAAGGTATTGCTGTAGGTATTCCAGGACTACAAGTCGATGGTATGGATGCTTTAGCAGTATATCAAGCTACTAAAGAAGCTCGTGACCGTGCAGTAAATGGTGAAGGTCCAACGCTTATCGAAACTATGACTTATCGTTATGGTCCACATACAATGGCTGGAGATGACCCAACTAAATATCGTACTTCTGATGAAGATTCTGAATGGGAGAAAAAAGATCCATTAGTCCGTTTTAGAAAATTCTTAGAAAATAAAGGTTTATGGTCTGAAGACAAAGAAAACGAAGTAATCGAACGCGCTAAATCAGATATTAAAGCAGCGATTAAAGAAGCAGACAACACACCTAAACAAACTGTTACAGATTTAATGGAAAACATGTACGAAGACATGCCTCAAAACTTAGCAGAGCAATATGAAATTTATAAAGAGAAGGAGTCGAAGTAACCCATGGCACAAATGACAATGGTTCAAGCGATTAACAATGCGCTTAAAACTGAATTACAAAACGACGAGAACGTTTTACTTTTCGGTGAAGACGTTGGTGTTAATGGTGGGGTTTTCCGTGTAACTGAAGGGTTACAAAAAGAATTCGGCGAAGACCGTGTTTTCGATACACCATTAGCAGAATCAGGTATCGGTGGTTTAGCATTAGGTTTAACTTTAGAAGGTTACCGTCCTGTAATGGAAATCCAATTCTTAGGTTTCGTATTTGAAGTCTTTGATGCTGTAGCGGGTCAAATAGCTCGTACTCGTTTCCGTTCTGGTAACTCTAAAACTGCACCAGTAACAATCCGCGCTCCGTTCGGTGGTGGCGTACATACACCTGAATTGCACGCAGATAACTTAGAAGGTATTTTAGCTCAATCTCCTGGATTAACAGTTGTAATTCCTTCAAATCCATACGACGCTAAAGGATTATTAGTTTCAGCAATTAGAAGCAATGACCCAGTCGTATATTTAGAACATATGAAATTATATCGTTCATTCCGTGATGAGGTACCTGAAGAAGAATATACAGTTGAAATTGGTAAAGCCAATGTAAAACAAGAAGGTACAGATTTAACAATTATTGCATACGGTGCAATGGTTCAAGAATCACTTAAAGCTGCAGAAGAGTTAGAAAAAGATGGACATTCAGTTGAAGTCATCGACTTACGTACTGTTCAACCAATCGATATCGAAACACTTGTTGCATCAGTTGAAAAAACTGGTCGTGCAGTAGTAGTTCAAGAAGCACAACGTCAAGCTGGTGTAGGTGCTACAGTAGCTTCAGAATTAGCAGAACGTGCTATCTTATCATTAGAAGCACCAATCGCTCGTGTTGCTGCGGCAGATACTGTATATCCATTTACTCAAGCTGAAAATGTTTGGTTACCTAACAAAAATGATATCTTAGAAAAAGCTAAAGCAACATTAGAATTCTAATTAATACATTAGTCAGAAGTAGTTGAATGCAAATTTCTCTACTTCTCTCTAATGTTTTATAAATGAAATATGTTAAGCTATGTTTGTACATAGTAAAATTCCACACAATAACTTAAATTGAAATCTTAGGAGGACAAAAACGTGGCATTTGAATTTAAATTACCCGACATTGGTGAAGGTATCCACGAAGGCGAAATCGTAAAATGGTTTGTTAAAGCCGGAGATCAAATCGAAGAAGACGATGTATTAGCAGAAGTACAAAATGATAAATCAGTTGTTGAAATTCCATCACCTGTAAGTGGTACTGTTGAAGAAGTATTAGTAGACGAAGGTACAGTTGCAGTAGTTGGTGACACAATTGTTAAAATCGATGCGCCTGACGCTGAAGAAATGACTTTCAAAGGTAGCGATAGCGATGAAAGTGCTTCACAATCATCAGAATCAGCTGACGATAGTAAAGAAGAAGCTGCTACTGAATCTACATCAGCATCTACTCAAGAAGAAGATGTAGACGAAAACAAACGCGTTAAAGCGATGCCATCTGTACGTAAATATGCGCGTGAAAATGGCGTTAACATTAAAGCAGTATCAGCTACTGGTAAAAATGGTCGCATAACTAAAGAAGATATCGATGCTCACTTAAATGGTGGACAAACTACTTCTGAAAGCACTACTGAAGCTCAAAGTACTGAAGAAACTGCAAGCGCAGCACAATCAGCACCAACAGCTACTGAAGGTGAATTCCCAGAAACTACAGAAAAAATCCCAGCTATGCGTAAAGCGATTGCTAAAGCAATGGTTAACTCTAAGCATACTGCACCACACGTAACATTAATGGATGAAATTGATGTTCAAGAGTTATGGGATCACCGTAAGAAATTCAAAGAAATTGCTGCTGAACAAGGTGTTAAATTAACATTCTTACCTTATGTTGTTAAAGCATTAGTTTCTGCACTGAAAAAATACCCAGCATTAAACACTTCATTTAATGAAGAAGCTGGCGAAATTGTACACAAACACTATTGGAACATTGGTATTGCGGCAGACACTGACAGAGGCTTATTAGTTCCTGTTGTTAAAAATGCTGACCGTAAATCTATTTTCCAAATTTCTGATGAAATTAATGAACTAGCTGTTAAAGCACGTGATGGTAAATTAGCTTCTGACGAAATGAAAGGTGCTACATGTACAATTAGTAATATCGGTTCAGCTGGTGGACAATGGTTCACACCAGTTATTAATCACCCAGAAGTTGCTATCCTAGGAATCGGACGCATTGCACAAAAACCTATCGTAAAAGATGGTGAAATTGTGGCAGCGCCAGTATTATCATTATCATTAAGTTTCGACCACAGACAAATTGATGGTGCTACTGGACAAAATGCGATGAACCATATTAAACGATTATTAAATAATCCAGAATTATTATTAATGGAGGGGTAAAACATGGTAGTTGGAGATTTCCCAATTGAAACTGATACTATTGTAATTGGAGCAGGACCAGGGGGTTATGTTGCAGCAATCCGCGCAGCACAATTAGGTCAAAAAGTAACAATCGTAGAAAAAGGTAACTTAGGTGGCGTATGTCTTAACGTTGGATGTATTCCTTCAAAAGCTTTATTACACGCTTCTCACCGTTACAGTGAAGCACAACATTCTGAAAACTTAGGTGTTATCGCTGAAAGCGTATCACTTAAATTTGACAAAGTTCAAGAATTCAAAGAATCAGTTGTTAATAAATTAACTGGTGGCGTTGAAGGACTATTAAAAGGTAATAAAGTAGAAATCGTTAAAGGCGAAGCTTATTTCGTTGATAATAACAGTTTACGTGTTATGGACGACAAGAGCGCTCAAACTTACAATTTCAAAAATGCTATTATCGCTACTGGTTCTAGACCAATTGAAATCCCTAATTTCAAATTTGGTAACCGTGTTATCGATTCAACAGGCGCATTAAACTTACAAGAAGTTCCTGGTAAACTTGTTGTTGTTGGTGGCGGTTATATCGGATCTGAACTTGGTACAGCATTCGCTAACTTTGGTTCTGAAGTTACTATTTTAGAAGGTGCTAAAGACATTTTAGGCGGTTTCGAAAAACAAATGACTCAACCTGTTAAAAAAGGTATGAAAGAAAAAGGTGTCGAAATCGTTACTGAAGCAATGGCTAAATCAGCTGACGAATCAGAAAATGGCGTAACAGTTACTTACGAAGTTAATGGTGAAGAACAAAGTATCGAAGCAGACTACGTATTAGTTACTGTAGGTCGTCGTCCAAATACAGACGAATTAGGCTTAGAAGAACTTGGCTTAAAATTTGCTGATCGTGGATTATTAGAAGTAGACAAACAAAGCCGTACTTCTATCGATAATATCTTTGCAATTGGTGATATCGTACCTGGTTTACCATTAGCGCATAAAGCAAGCTACGAAGCTAAAGTTGCAGCTGAAGTAATTGCTGGAGAAGCTTCTGAAGTAGATTATATCGGTATGCCTGCAGTATGTTTCACTGAGCCAGAATTAGCTCAAGTAGGTTATACTGAAGACCAAGCTAAAGAAGAAGGATTACAAGTTAAAGCTTCTAAATTCCCATTCGCAGCTAACGGTCGTGCGTTATCATTAGACGATACTACTGGTTTCGTAAAATTATTAACGCTTAAAGAAGACAACACATTAGTAGGTGCTCAAGTAGTAGGTACTGGTGCTTCTGACATTATTTCTGAATTAGGTTTAGCTATCGAATCAGGAATGAATGCTGAAGATTTAGCATTAACAGTACATGCTCACCCTACATTAGGTGAAATGTCTATGGAAGCTGCTGAAAAAGCATTAGGTTTACCTATTCACACTATGTAATCATCAGCTTACATGTATTTTAGAGTTAACAGCCACTAGTTATAGACTAGTGGCTTTTTTTATTAAAGGAGGGTAAAAATGGAATATCATTATCCTATTGATTTAGATTGGACTAACGATGAAATGGTAACAGTCGTTACTTTTTTTAATGCAATTGAGGCTTTCTACGAACAACAAGTAGAAAGAGACTATCTTATGGAACAATATCGTAAATTTAAAAAGATCGTTCCAGGTAAAGCAGAAGAAAAACAAATCTTTAAAGAGTTTGAAAAAGGTAGCGGCTATAATAGCTATAAAGCTGTGAAATATGCACAAGAAAACCCAGATGAAAAATATTTATCTACAAATCAAAAATAACTATTGTTATTTGAGCTATATTTTGATATTTTTATTAAGCATTAAACAAAAAGTTTGATAAAAGTAAACAAAATATAGTTCTTTTTATTTTTACAATAATACATACAACTTGATGGGTGAGTGCAATGAATATTGGAATAAAACTTAAAAATTTACGTAAGATTAAAAACTTAACGCAAGAAGAATTAGCCGAACGCACAGATTTATCTAAAGGTTACATTTCTCAAATTGAAAGCCAACATGCTTCACCAAGTATGGAAACTTTTTTATCTATATTAGAAGTATTAGGAACATCTCCAAGTGAGTTTTTTAAACAAAAAAAAGAAGAAAAGGTCTTATATCCTCAAGAATCACAAGTTGTTTATGACGAATATGACAAAGGCTATATTTTGAAATGGTTAGTCACTCAATCTAATGAATTCGATATGGAACCCTTAATGTTGACGTTAAAACCACAAGCAACATATAAAAATTTTAATCCATCTAACTCTGATACTTTTATCTTTTGTATAGAAGGCGCAATAACTTTAGCACTTGGTGAAAAAATTTATCAAGCACAACAAGGAGATGCGCTATATTTTAAAGCGAATGACAAACATAGATTGTTTAATTGTAGTGAACATATAGCGAAAGCAATCATCGTTGCTACTGCATCATATTTATAGGAGGACAAGAAATGAAGCCGTTATTATCTTTTAAATCTGTAAGTAAAGGTTATAATGATGAACAAATTTTAAATGAAATAGATATAGACATTGAATCAGGCTTTTTTTATACCTTATTAGGGCCTTCGGGTTGCGGAAAAACTACAATTCTTAAATTAATTGCAGGTTTTGAACAACCGGATAGTGGAGATATTATCTACCAAAATAAATCTATGACTAACATTGCTGCGAATAAGCGTAAAGTAAACACAGTATTTCAAGATTATGCGCTATTTCCACATTTAAATGTATTTGAAAATATCGCCTTTGGCTTGAAGCTAAAAAAAATGAGTAAATCAAAGATTGAAGCGAAAGTAAAAGAAGCTTTGAAATTAGTTAAATTAAATGGATATGAAAATAAACGCATTGATGATATGAGTGGGGGACAAAAACAACGTGTTGCAATTGCTCGTGCTATCGTCAATGAACCTGAAATATTATTATTAGATGAATCTTTATCTGCGCTTGATTTAAAATTACGTACAGAAATGCAATATGAATTAAGAGAGATACAATCTCGATTAGGTATTACATTTATTTTTGTTACACACGATCAAGAAGAAGCCTTAGCATTAAGTGATTATATTTTTGTTATGAAAGATGGCAAAATTCAACAATTCGGCACACCAATTGATATATATGATGAACCAGTTAACCGATTTGTTGCAGATTTTATTGGTGAATCTAATATTGTCAAAGGCATGATGCAACGTGACTATGTCGTTAATATTTATGGACAAGATTTTGATTGCGTAGATATGGGTATTCCATCAGGTAAAAACGTCGAAGTCGTTATACGTCCTGAAGATATTTCATTAATTGAAGCGGAACAAGGTTTGTTTGAAGTGACAGTTGATTCAATGCTATTTAGAGGTGTCCATTACGAAATTTGCTGTATAGATAGAAAGGGATACGAGTGGGTCATACACACGACTAAAAAAGCTGAGATTGGTAGTAAAGTAGGTCTTTATTTTGATCCAGAGGCTATTCATATCATGGTGCCTGGTGAAAGCGAAGAAGAATTTGATAAACGAATTGAAAGCTATGAGGAGCAAGACAATGCGTAAAATATCTAATTTTTTATTTATTCCATATCTATTGTGGATGGTATTGTTTATCATCGTGCCGGTAATATTGCTTGTGTATTTTTCTTTTATCGATATTAATGGTCACTTTAGTTTTAGTAATTATAAACAAATATTGTCTATGAAGTATTTATCGATGATTTGGGATTCGGTTATTTATGCGATAGCAATCACTGTATTGACGCTACTTGTTAGTTACCCTGCTGCTTATTTTATTAAAGCTTCGAAAAATCAAAATTTATGGTTACTGATACTTATTATTCCTACATGGATAAATTTACTACTGAAGACTTATGCATTTATTGGACTTTTCAGTCATGATGGTATTATAAATCAATTGTTAAATATACTACATTTACCTAAAGCGCACTTATTATTTACAGCGCTAGCGTTTCTAATTGTAGCTACTTATATTTATATACCATTTATGATTTTACCTATCTTTAATAGTATGAAAGATATTCCAAATAACTTATTACAAGCCGCTAAAGATTTAGGCGCAAATCCTTTTACAACGTTTCGTAAAGTGATATTACCCTTAACGAAGCAAGGGATACTGACAGGTATTCAAGTTACGTTTATTCCTGCATTATCTTTATTTATGATTACTAGATTAATTGCTGGTAATAAAGTTATTAATATTGGTACGTCTATTGAAGAACAATTTTTAGTAATTCAAAATTACGGTATGGGGTCAACAATTGCACTGTTCTTAATTGTTTTTATGGCCTTTATATTAGTTATTACGAATTCTAAAACATCGAACGGAAAAGGGTGAATCAAATGAAATGGTATGGCAAATTGTATATAGGTATTTTAGTTGCATTATTATATGCTCCAATTATTTTTCTGATGATTTATTCTTTTAATTCAGCTGGGAATATGATTCATTTCGATGGTTTTACGTTAGAACATTATAAATCATTATTTCAAAATGATAGATTGATGTCGGTTATTTTTAATACGATAGCAGTTGCATTAATTGCTGCATCGGTATCAACAGTAATAGGAACTATGGGTGCTATAGCACTTTATCATTTACGAAACAAAAAGATGAAGGTCTCATTGTTAACGCTAAATAATGTGTTAATGGTGTCATCTGACGTAGTTATAGGTGCTTCATTTTTAATTATGTTCACAGCTATCGGTCATATTACAGGCTTAGGTCTGGGATTCACGACCGTGTTGGTCTCTCATATTGCATTCTGTATACCTATTGTGGTTATTATTGTATTACCAAGGCTTTATGAAATGAACGACAACATGCTTCATGCGGCTCGTGATTTAGGTGCTAATGAGTACCAAGTATTAAGCAACATTATGTTGCCACAATTATTACCAGGCATTTTAGGTGGTTTCTTTATGGCATTAACATATTCATTAGATGATTTTACAGTGAGTTTCTTCGTAACGGGAAATGGATTCAGTGTATTATCCGTTGAAGTTTATGCTATGGCTAGAAAAGGGATAAGCATGGAGATAAACGCTATTTCGACATTGTTATTTGTCGTCATTTTAATAGGTGTCGTTGGATACTATGTTGTTCAACATATGATAAAACGCAAACAACAGAGTAAGCGAGGTGTACAATAATGAAACGTGTATTACAATTAGTTATTGTCGCTATCGTAATTGGCTTGCTATGCTTATACATTAGTCATAAATTTACTGCGAAAGATAAATCAAAGAGTGGCGAAAAGATTAATGTCTATAACTGGGGTGAATATATCGACCCAGCGCTTATTAAAAAGTTTGAAAAAGAAACGGGCATTAAAGTAGTATATGAAACTTTTGATTCAAATGAAGCTATGGAAGCAAAAATTCGTAACGGTGGTACTAACTACGATGTTGCTTTTCCAAGTGAATACACCGTTCAAAAAATGAAAAGACAAAATTTATTGTTACCACTTGATCACAAAAAGATACCCAATATGAAAAACTTAGATAGCAATTATTTGGATATGCCTTTTGATAGAAATAATAAATATTCTGTACCATACTTTTTTGGAACGGTAGGTATCGTCTATAACAAAAAAGTATATCCCCACGATGATTTTAGTTCTTGGCAAAGTCTTTACAAGAAAAAGTATGCAAATGATATACTATTAGTAGATGGGGCTCGAGAAATTATGGGTCTGTCACTTAATAAATTAGGTTATAGTTTGAACGATAAAAACCCACAACATCTAAATGAAGCACAACAAGATTTAACACATTTAGCGCCACAAATTAAAGGTGTCGTTGGAGATGAAATAACAATGATGTTAGAACAACATGAAGCTAACATAGCTGTTGTATGGAGTGGTGTGGCTGCACCAATTGTTCAAGATAGTAATGAATTTGATTACGTAGTACCTAAAGAGGGATCTAATCTATGGTTTGATAATATGGTTATTCCTAAGACAGCTCAAAATAAAGAAGGCGCTTATAAATTTATGAATTTCTTATTGAATGAGCGCAATAACAAACAAAATACTGAATGGGTTGGATATGCAACACCGAATAAAGCAGCTAGAAATAAATTACCAGACGATATTAAAAACGATAAACGATTCTATCCATCCAAAAAAGAACAACACAAATTAGAAGTTTATCAAGATTTAGGTAAGAAAACGTTAAGTGATTATAACGAAAGATTTTTAAACTTTAAAATGTCATTAAAATAGATGACAGTTAGTAGTTATTTTTGCTATAGTTCGATATAATGGGTTGACTAGTAATATAAGGAGTTGTAAGTACATGTCAGGAGAGCAATTTACGCAAGTTAAACGTCCTGTAAGTCGATTAACAGAAAAAGTACTTGGATGGTTAAGTTGGATTTTTCTACTACTTTTAACCGTCGCAACAATGTTTATCGCGCTCGTATCATTTAGTAGTGATACATCAATTCAAAAACTTGAGAGTTCATTGAATGCGAATGAATTTGCACAACAAATTTTTGCCAATAACAATTTAAACACAACACAAGCAGTTATTTGGTTACAAAATGGAGTATGGGCGATTATTGTATATTTAATAATCTGTTTATTAATTTCGTTTTTAGCCCTAATTTCAATGAATATTAGAATTTTATCAGGATTCTTATTCTTAATTGCTACCATTGTTACTTTACCTTTAATGGTATTATTTGTTCCATTAATCATTCCTGTATTATTCATCATAGTAGCTATTATGATGTTTGCAAGAAAAGATAAGGTTGAAACAATACCTGCATATTATGACAATGGATATTATGATAGAGATGCTCAAGCTAAATATGGTTATGATAGAGAACCAGCACAAAATGACTATAGACAACGTAAAAGTAATCAAGAAACAAGTCATTATCAACCAGCTGATGAGCCAAGTACAATGCGTAGAAATGCTGATGATAGTACTATAGATAATCAACAAAGTACATCTTCAGATGAAGAAGAAGCTAAAGATTATAATTCATTGCGTAGAGGCGGTTATAGTTCTGAGGTAGCAAGACAAGTAAATGGTGATCCTAATGCTGAGGAAGAGCCACAAGTTCTTTCAAGACAGGCTAAATATAATTATAAAAATAAAAAGCAAGCAGAAGATGAAATGCCTCAAGAAGATGAAAATGCGGAAGCGGCTTACCAACGTGGACCATCTCAAGAAGAGCTAGAGCGCCAAGAAGCAGAACGTCAACAACAAGAAGAAGAAGAGGCTCGACGTAAGTTAGAAGAAGCCGAAGAAAAAGAACGTCTTAAACACGAACGCGCCGAAGAAAAATCAAGAATCAAGCAAGAGAAAAAAGAACTTAAAAAACGCATGAAAGAAAAACGTAAACAACAACCGAGTGCTGTAAACCAACGTCGTATGAATTATGAAGAACGTAAGAAAATGACATCTCATGATGACGTAGAGACAGAAAAGGAAGTTACAGACAAAACTTCTGACAACGAAGAGAATACAACTACAGACGACAAAGAGAAATAAAACATTGCGATTAAAGCGTAAACGTCAATTTCAATTGAAATTGACGTTTATTTTTTTAATGAACATTTGTTTAAGTTGGGCAAATTCGAAACACTTCAAATTAATAAGAGAGCTAACCCATAATAGGGTTAGCTCTCTTGATTTGATAATGACGTTGATGTTCCAAGTATTTAAATAGTTTATAATTCTTGAAATGTTTGGACGATTAAATAAACGTTTAGAATGCTTAAAATTATAATTAAACACCAGCTAATTATATTTACCCAGCGTTTATTTTTAAATACGCCCATTAATTTTTTATCATTCGTCGCTAGTTGTAATGGTATAAGTGAGAATGGTAAAGCGATACTTAAAAATACTTGTGAGAACACTAATAATTGTTCTACTTTTTCTGTATTACTTTTGAAGACAATAAGACAAATGATAATTGGTAAAATAGCTATACCACGTGTAATTAATCTACGTGCCCAATTTGGAATTTTTAAATTTATAAAGCCTTCCATGACAATTTGACCGGCCATTGTACCAGTGATTGTGGAATTTTGTCCTGATGCTAACAAGGCTACGGCAAATAATGTACTCATAATCGCACCCATCGTTGCGCCTAGTACAGGCTCGGTTTTAAGGGCATGGTATAAATCAAAGAAACCACCCAATTGTTCAGTATTAGTTCCGTAGAATAACGCTGCCCCAAGTACTAATAATAGACAATTAATAACGAATGCAATGATTAGTTGAATATTTGAATCTAGTGTTGCGAATTTCACAGCATTTTTCTTCGCTTTGACGTCATTTCTATCATACATACGCGACTGCACGATAGAAGAATGTAAATATAAATTATGTGGCATAATTGTCGCACCAATTATACCTAAAGCGATATATAAAGCACCTTGGTTCGTGATTATGTCTGTTTGTGGTATGAAACCATTTAACATATGTGTTACTGATGGTGATGCTATATATACTTCAAATATGAAAATAATTAATACAGTAAAGATAAGTGTACCGACAATAGCTTCAATTTTTCTAAAACCAAAATGCATAATAAATAATAATAAAAATACATCTAATACTGTAATAATTGAACCAACAAGTAACGGAATATCAAACAGTAGGTAGAGTGCGATTGCACTACCAATTACCTCTGCTATATCAGTTGCAATAATAGCTAATTCGGTAATAATCCAAAAAATATACGTTAAGGGTTTGTTTATATAATGTTTAGTTGCTTGTGCCAAATCCATATTGGTTGCAATACCAAGTCGTACCGCCATACTTTGTAATAACATAGCAGCCAAACTCGATAGTAAAATGACGAACAATAGCATGTATCCAAATTGCGCGCCACCTTGCATTGATGTAATCCAATTTCCTGGATCCATATAACCGACTGCAATTAGCAAGCCAGGACCTAAAAATGAAAATAATTTACGGCTGAATTTACCGTCAGTATTCACAGATACTGTATTATTAATTTCACTTAGGCTTTTTTTATTATTTCTCTCTGTCATAATTTCACCACTTACTAATTTTTGTAATAAATCAAGGATATAAAAAAATAATTGTTAGGTCAACCTAAAAATTATAATTTGTAATTATTCTATTTTGTTATACAAGTCTTTTGGTGATATAGTTATTTTGATAAAATAATAAATAAGGATAAAAGGAGGTAAGTTATGAACAGAAAGACCGAAAAAATATTGGCGTGGATTGGTAATGGTTTAAGTATTTTATATTTATTTATTGTGTTATTAGGTTTGCTACTTTTAAACACAAACACTAAAGAATTTAAAAAAGTGTTTAACGAAATGTCTCAAGCGCAAGGGCAAACGTTCTCGCCAGATTTATTATTTATGAGCTATCTGATTCAAACAATCATTTTAGCAGTAGTAATTATTCTAGCTATTATTGCAACGTTAATAATGAAAAATAATCGTGTTTTAGCCGCTGTTTTATTTATTATTTCAGCAGTTGTTAGTCTTTTTGTTACTAATTTAGTAGCGATGGTGTTATGGATTATTGTTGCTGTTAAGTTATTTATGAAAAAAGACAATAACAATAATATTAAGCAAACTCAGTCCAAAGCGACAAACCAAAATCAACAACAATGGAATCCCGAGCAAGATTTAAATAAGAAAAAAGACGATCCATATATTTATTAATTAAAAATGTGATTATCTGTTTAAAAAAGCAGCCTGTATTTATTACAGAGCTGCTTTTAATATTATTTAAATTGAAAAGTATGATTAAGCATAAAATTTAAGTAATTGAGAGAATGTATCTTCTAAAAATGCGATAAAGGCTTTGTCGCTTTTTAAATCATCTGCACCAGGTTGCAATGTTCTTGCCACGAAAAATTCGCCTTTTTTAACGTTTTTAACGCGATCAATTGCTTTTTGTATACTTGAATCATCCATATCTTTTATTAATGTTTTTTCTTGACTCATATGGTCTAAACTTACGCTGTAATCAGTAGGAAGATTTTTAAGTTGATCGAATTGATCTTCAAATACTTTTACTTGTTGTGCTTTATCTTTTGCTTCATGCATAACGCCATACATCACAAATAATTGTTCTTCAAATAATCCTATTTGAAAATGTGGTTGCATTTTATAGCCGCGTTTATTAGTTGCAAAAGCTACCCAAGTGTCTTTAGGTGGGTTAACACTTCTTCTCGCATGTTTTGCTACATGCGGATAGAAAACTTCACCAGTTTGAGTTTCTAAATATTGGGCAAAATAATCACCTAAGTTATTTAATTGTGGACGCACATGTTCTTCAAGTGCTGCCATTCTATCGTCTAACCCTGGTACTGTAAATGCTTTAAAATCTTTAGGTTTAAAAATATATTTAGTCATCTTAACCTCCAACGTAATTATAACTTTAGTTGTTGATATTGTAGCATATTCATTCTTTAGAAACATTGCCTTAGCTTTATATGTAACGCAATTTTTTATTTTAAATAAAGTAGAAAAAATTTTATTTTACTTTTTCTATGCATATGACATTTTTTATAGAAGTTTTTAATGTATAATACAATTTAAGCTAGGAGATGATTTAATGACTGTATATGAGTTTGCAAAAGGTCTTATATTAGAAGCGGGTAATAATGTTACCAAAATTATGCAACAAGAAATTGAAATTGAAACTAAATCAAACCCAAACGATTTAGTCACGAATGTAGATAAAGCAACAGAAAAATTTCTGTTTGATAATATAAAAGAAACTTATCCAAATCATGCCGTCATCGGAGAAGAAGGGCATGGACATGATGTGTCGGAAACAAATGGTGTTGTATGGGTTGTGGATCCAATCGATGGTACTTTAAATTTTGTGCATCAACAGGAAAACTTCGCGATTTCCGTTGGTATTTTTAAAGACGGAGAACCTTATGCTGGATTTGTATACGATGTCATCAATAACGTGTTATACCATTGTAAGGCAGGTGAGGGTGCGTATGAAAATGAGCGCTTATTACCAACTTTAACAGAAGATACATTAGAGAAAAGTATTATCGGTATTAATCCTAACTGGTTAACTAAACCTAAATTAGGGGCTATGTTACAGCCAATCGTTGAAGACTCAAGAAGTGCAAGAGCTTACGGTTCTGCAGCGTTAGAAATAGTTTATGTCGCGACAGGTAAGTTAGGTGCCTACGTGACACCTAGATTACAACCGTGGGACTTTGCAGGTGGGATGGTCATCTTAAATGAAGTTAATGGAAAAGCTACAAATATGTTAGGGGAGCCGTTGTCTATTTTACATCCCAATTCGGTAATTGTAGCCAATGCCAGTTTACATGATAATTTAATTCATAATTATTTAAATAACTATAAAGAAACTTTAATAGCACTTCACGAACGATTCAAATAATCTATATGTTTATACAATTAAAAAAACTAATCCCTAATAATACAGGGATTAGTTTTTTTAATAATCGAGTGAATTAAGCTTGATAGACAAGTATTCACATTAAATCATTATAGCCAGCCGTTTTCACGATATTTCTTTTTTAAAGTGAAACCAACGCCAAATGTTGCAATGAACAATATAAGTGTTAAAATCATCAATGGAACATTTGTAGCTGCTAGACTAAAACTAAATAATAATAAGAATATGATGGCTACTACTGCGAGTACCCAAAATATAGCTTTTGATTTTTTTTGTTGCATCCCTACCACACCTTTTTGTTTTCTTTAATCAATTATATGATATAATAATTAAGTTGCAATTAAAAGTGGGAATTTACTCGAGAAAGGAAATTATTGAATGACTAATTTAAGAGAAGATGTTCGAAATATAGCAATCATCGCTCACGTTGACCATGGTAAAACGACTTTAGTAGATGAATTATTAAAGCAATCAGGCATGTTCCGTGAAAATGAACATGTAGATGAAAGAGCGATGGATTCAAACGATTTAGAAAGAGAACGTGGTATTACAATTTTAGCGAAAAATACTGCGGTTAATTACAAAGGCACAAGAATTAACATTTTAGATACACCAGGGCACGCTGACTTTGGTGGCGAAGTAGAACGTATTATGAAAATGGTAGATGGTGTTGTACTTGTTGTAGACGCATACGAAGGTACTATGCCACAAACACGTTTCGTATTGAAAAAAGCATTGGAACAAAATTTAAAACCAGTCGTAGTTGTAAATAAAATTGATAAACCTTCTGCTAGACCTGAAGGCGTTGTAGACGAAGTATTAGACTTATTTATCGAATTAGAAGCTACTGATGAGCAATTAGAATTCCCTGTTGTATATGCTTCTGCTGTAAATGGTACAGCAAGCTTAGAGTCAGATAAACAAGATGACACAATGCAATCATTATACGAATCTATTATCGATTATATTCCAGCCCCACTAGACAATCATGAAGAGCCATTACAATTCCAAGTAGCATTGTTGGACTACAATGACTATGTAGGTCGTATAGGTGTAGGAAGAGTATTTAGAGGAACAATGCGTGTAGGTGACAATGTGTCACTTATTAAATTAGACGGTACAGTGAAAAACTTCCGTGTTACTAAAATCTTTGGTTACTTTGGTTTAAACCGTGTGGAAGTGCAAGAAGCACATGCCGGTGACCTTATTGCCGTTTCAGGAATGGAAGACATTAACGTTGGTGAAACTGTAACACCACACGATCATCAAGATGCATTACCTGTATTACGTATTGATGAACCTACATTAGAAATGACATTTAAAGTTAACAATTCACCATTTGCTGGTCGTGAAGGTGATTTTGTAACTGCGCGTCAAATCCAAGAACGTTTAGATGAACAATTAGAGACAGACGTGTCTTTAAAAGTTACACAAACTGATTCTCCAGACACTTGGATTGTTGCTGGTCGTGGTGAATTACACTTATCTATCCTTATTGAAAACATGAGACGTGAAGGATATGAATTACAAGTTTCTAAACCACAAGTTATTTTAAAAGATATCGATGGCGTAACATGTGAACCATTCGAAAGAGTTCAATGTGAAGTACCTCAAGAATATACAGGTGCAGTTATCGAATCTCTAGGCCAACGTAAAGGTGAAATGTTAGACATGGTTACTACTGACAATGGCCTAACACGTATTATCTTTATGGTTCCTGCACGTGGTATGATCGGCTATACTACAGAGTTTATGTCTCAAACACGTGGTTATGGTATCATTAACCATACATTTGATGAATTTAAACCACGTATTAAAGGTCGTATTGGTGGAAGAAGAAATGGTGCTTTAGTTTCAATGGACCAAGGTCAAGCAAGTTCATACGCGATTATGAGTTTAGAAGATCGTGGTACTAACTTTATGGAACCTGGTACTGAAGTATACGAAGGTATGATCGTTGGTGAACATAACCGTGATAATGACTTAACAGTTAATATTACTAAAGTTAAACACCAAACTAACGTACGTTCAGCTACAAAAGACCAAACAGTTACTATGAAGCGTCCAAGAGTATTAACTTTAGAAGAAGCACTACAATTTATTAATGACGATGAATTAGTAGAGGTAACGCCAGAAAGTATTCGTTTGAGAAAGAAAATTCTTGAAAAATCTGCGCGTGAAAAAGAATCAAAACGAGTTAAACAAATGATGCAAGACGAAGAATAAATAAAAAAGCCAATCGATATTTGATTGGCTTTTTTAATTTAATTAGAATTACCATTAATAAATAAGGGCAGTGCTATTTAAATAGCACTGCCCTTATTTTAAACAGTTAGTGATAATTAATATGTTTTTTACGTTGCTTAGGTGAGTCTAAACGACTTTTACATTCATCGCACATAAAAGTATGCATTGGATCATTACGTAGTCGTTTAGCTTCTAATGTATTTTTGTCGATAAGTACTTTAGTATCACAAATTATACATTGTACCGTTATCATTATTAGATCACCTCTATGTTTGTCACATAGTCGAATTGATGTGAATAGCCTTGTTCAGGTGTATAGATAAAACTATCAACGGCGTTATCGTCATAAAGTCGTTTTCCTTCTCTCGCAAATTGGAAAAATAAATATGGCAATAATTCTATGTCTATATCAATAGCATCTTTATCATTTGATAAACGTATTAATTTTGCGTCGCCATTAGGTTCCGCATTTTTGAAAAAAGTAGCCATGTTTATTACAAAAGTGCCGTCAAGCATGGCATTTTTTT
This sequence comes from Staphylococcus lloydii, assembly GCF_015775975.1. NCBI lineage: Bacteria > Bacillati > Bacillota > Bacilli > Caryophanales > Staphylococcaceae > Staphylococcus > Staphylococcus lloydii. Next base: position 1,743,376 of record NZ_CP064056.1, on the reverse strand, counting down.
TATATTTTATCTCAGAATTTAACGTAGGTGGATTTGTTTGTCCTTCAAGAATAGCACGATTCCATTCTCTATTATCCTCGAAATTTATTGGTTTAGTACCTTCAAATATACCAGATTCCAAATCTTCAAGTTTTACTTTACGGTCATCAAATATCCACGTTGTGCTGTCTAAAGTAATTGGAAATTTAACCGCACCTTTAATTTGAATCATTTTCCCACTCCCTATCAATTTATTACTCGTAAAAATTTTATACCATTATTAGTTAAGCATTCAATAAAAGATAGAAATTGTGTCTTTTTTATGACAAATTATAAATTTTATTTTCTGACAATTTCATAAGCTTAAAGTAATGAAAAAACCATGATAGCAATGGTTATAAAATTAACCATTTAGTTTACCAAATTGAATGGTAAAAAATTTCTCTTAACTATTTTAGCATACCTTAACTCACGAAGTATAATACATAAATTCACTTGCTTTTTAATTCTGTGTAGGATAGAATTTTAATATAAAGTTACATTTGATAGGGGGAATATGTCATGGTAAAAAGTCAAAAACTAAATAATGCGGCATATGACCAGTTAAATAGAGATGCTGACAGGATTTTACAATTGATTAAAGTTCAAATGGACAATCTTACGTTACCTCAATGCCCATTATATGAAGAAGTATTAGACACTCAAATGTTTGGATTGCAAAAGGAAGTTGATTTTGCCATTCAATTAGAGTTAATCGATAAAGAAGTAGGGAAAGATTTAATGCTTCGTTTAGAAAAAGAATTGTCTAAACTTCATGATGCTTTTACAAACGTATGATGTGTATTAAATGTATTTGTTTAATGTTATAATAATTAATCGTTTGTATTAAAACTACATAGAGACAAGTTAGTGACTAAAGAATCAAATGTATGTTGATTTATTTTTAGTCACTTTTTTTATAAAGTAACAAAATACATTACAACTTTATTCGAGAATTTACAGTAAAGTTGCTATAATAAAACGTGCAAAGTTTATTCTTAATAAAGAAGAGCTTAAATTTTTACATAAATTAAGTATATAGAAATGATATTATTTTAGAAGTGGATGAAATTTACAATGAAAAATATTAGGCAAATACTACGGCATGTAGGAAAATATGCGAAGTACATTGACTATCCATTAGTTGTTACATATATTTTATTATGTATGATCGGCTTAGTTATGGTCTATAGTGCGAGTATGGTTGCTGCTACCAAAGGTACATTGACTGGTGGCATATCAGTACCAGGTACTTATTTTTATTCTAGGCAGTTACTTTACGTTATTATGAGTTTCGGAATCGTGTTCTTCATGGCATTTTTCCTTAATGTTAAATTTTTGGAACAGACAAAATTTCAAAAATGGATGATGCTCATCATAGTAGGCTTACTATGTGCAACGCTTGTTATTGGTAGTAATATCAATGGTTCTAAAAGTTGGATTAACTTAGGATTTATGAATTTACAAGCTTCAGAACTGTTAAAAATTGCATTAATTCTTTACATACCCTATATGATAGAAAAGAAAAGACCGAGGGTTTTTAAGCAACCTAAATTATTAACGTCACCGATAGTACTAGCAGCATTTTGTATTGGCTTAGTATTGTTACAAAAAGACGTAGGACAAACACTACTGATTATAATTATATTCTTTTCAATATTATTTTATGCGGGTATCGGTGTTGAAAAGACGGTTAAATATTTACTTATGGTCGTTATTGGCGTGGTTGTAGTGGGTGGTTTGGCATTGCTATTTGGTTTAGTACCACATTACCTAACTGCACGTTTCAGTACTTTAATAGATCCATTTAGTAATGAAGCCGGCACTGGTTATCACATTTCTAACTCGCTATTAGCAATTGGTAATGGTGGCTTATTTGGTAGAGGACTAGGCAATAGTATAATGAAACTAGGTTATTTACCAGAGCCACATACAGACTTTATATTCTCAATCATTTGTGAAGAATTAGGACTTGTTGGTGGGCTGTTTGTAATATGCTTACTATTCTTTATCGTTTATAGAGCTTTCCAACTTGCGAATAAAACATCGTCATATTTCTATAAATTAGTATGTGTCGGTATCGCTAGTTATATTGGAAGCCAAACATTCGTTAACTTAGGTGGTATTTCTGGTACGATTCCACTTACTGGTGTACCGTTACCATTTATTAGTTTTGGTGGATCTTCTATGATCAGTTTAAGTATCGCTATGGGCTTATTACTAATAACCGCCAAACAAATTAAAATCGATGAGCAATATAAAAAAGAAAATAACTATAACATACGTTCTGTACCGTCAAACAGACGTAGATAACGAGACAACAGGCATTACATTTAAGATGTAATGCCTGTTTATTTTTATACAATGTATAATATGAAATCCAAAAGAAAATACGTTAATTTTTATGTCTTTATTATTGTATAAATAGGTGCTATATATGCCATGATAAATTATAATATAACAATAGATAATCAAAATTTATAAAAGATAAAACGATATCTATTGTTAATAAACGAGTAATTATACATGCATTAGTATAAAATAACACTATTAATAATTTATTACTGTATACAAACAACGCATTTTGATATAATGTTATATATCTAACTATTTAGAAAATTCAAAAATTTAAGGGGGACCATGATTTGAAAAACATAAATAAATTACTTGTAGCTAATCGTGGGGAAATTGCAATTAGAATTTTTAGGGCGGCTACTGAATTAGATATTCAAACAGTGGCTATATATTCAAATGAGGATAAAGGATCTTTACATAGATATAAAGCTGATGAATCATACTTAGTTGGGGAAGATTTAGGACCAGCAGATAGTTATTTAAATATAGAAAGAATTATTGAAGTAGCTAAACGCGCAGAAGTCGATGCTATTCATCCGGGTTATGGATTTTTAAGTGAAAATGAAACTTTTGCACGTCGTTGTAAAGAAGAAGGAATTAAATTTATTGGGCCAAGACTTGAACATTTGGATATGTTTGGAGACAAGGTGAAAGCTAGAGAGACTGCTATAAATGCTGATTTACCTGTTATTCCAGGTACGGATGGACCAGTAGAAACTTTAGATGCTGCCAAATCATTTGCCGAAGAAGCTGGTTATCCACTTATGATTAAAGCGACAAGCGGCGGTGGCGGTAAAGGTATGCGTATCGTTCGCAATTCTGATGAATTAGAAGATGCTTTCTACAGAGCCAAATCAGAAGCCGAAAAATCTTTTGGTAATAGTGAAGTTTATATCGAAAGATATATTGATAATCCTAAACACATTGAAGTTCAAATTATCGGTGACGAGCACGGTAACATCGTACATTTATATGAACGTGATTGTTCAGTTCAAAGAAGACATCAAAAAGTCGTCGAAGTTGCTCCATCTGTAGGCCTTACAGAAGAAATGAGAGAACGTATATGTGATGCTGCCGTAGACTTATCCAATAAAATTGAATACGTAAATGCTGGGACAGTAGAATTTTTAGTTTCTGGAGAAGAGTTCTTCTTTATTGAGGTCAATCCTCGTGTGCAAGTTGAACATACGATTACAGAAATGATAACAGGTATTGATATCGTAAAAACTCAAATTTTAATTGCTGATGGAGAACCATTATTCGGTGATCGTGTTAATATGCCTCGCCAAGAAGATATTAAAACATTAGGTTATGCGGTTCAATGTCGTATTACAACAGAAGATCCATCTAACGATTTTATGCCAGATACAGGTCGTATTATCGCATATCGTTCTAGTGGTGGCTTTGGTGTACGTTTAGATGCAGGCGATGGTTTCCAAGGTGCAGAAATTACACCGCACTATGATTCTCTGTTAGTTAAATTGTCTACACATGGCCTTAACTTTAAACAAGCACAAGAAAAAATGGATCGTTCATTACAAGAAATGCGTATTAGAGGCGTAAAGACCAACGTACAATTCTTGAAAAATGTAATACGTAATCCACAATTTATTAGCGGGGATTATACAACCAAATTTATTGAAAATACACCAGAACTTTTTGAAATAAAACAAAGCCAAGATAGAGGTACAAAAACATTAGAATACATTGGTAATATAACAGTTAATGGTTTCCCAAATGTAGAAAAAAGACCAAAGCCTGAATACGAAGTTACACCAACACCAAAAGTTAGTAAAAAGGAAATTGCTCAATTATCAGGTACGAAACAATTATTAGATGAAAAGGGACCAAAAGCTGTAGCTGATTGGTTAAAACAACAAGAAGATATATTAATTACCGATACTACTTTTAGAGATGCACATCAATCATTATTAGCAACGCGAGTGCGTACGAATGACATGATGAATATAGCTTCTAAAACGGCTCAAGTAATGAAAGATAATTTTTCACTTGAAATGTGGGGTGGTGCAACGTTTGACGTTGCCTATAATTTCTTGAAGGAAAATCCATGGGAACGTTTGGAAAGGCTACGTAAAGCGATACCTAATGTGTTATTCCAAATGTTATTACGCGCTTCTAACGCAGTGGGTTATAAAAACTATCCAGATAATGTTATTAAAAAGTTCGTAAAAGAAAGTGCTGATGCAGGTATCGACGTCTTCCGTATTTTTGACTCATTAAACTGGATAGATCAAATGAAAGTAGCTAATGAAGCGGTTCAAGAGGCTGGTAAAATATCCGAAGGTACGATTTGCTATACTGGTGATATTTTAAACCCAGAACGTTCAAATATTTATACACTAGATTATTATGTAAATATGGCGAAAACATTAGAGCGTGAAGGTTTCCATATTTTAGCAATTAAAGATATGGCAGGTTTATTAAAACCTAAGGCTGCTTATGAACTTGTGGCAGAATTAAAATCAGTTGTCGATATTCCTATACACTTGCATACACATGATACAAGTGGCAATGGCTTATTACTGTATAAACAAGCAATAGATGCAGGCGTTGATGTCATCGATACTGCTGTAGCGTCAATGAGTGGCTTAACGAGTCAACCAAGTGCTAATTCATTGTATTATGCGTTAAACGGTTTCTCACGTGATATGCGTGCTGATATTGATGGTATGGAAAGCTTATCTCAATATTGGGGCACAGTCAGACAATACTATAGCGATTTTGAGAGTGATATTAAATCACCTAATACTGAAATCTACAAGCATGAAATGCCGGGTGGTCAATATTCTAACTTACATCAACAAGCTAAAAGTTTAGGCTTAGGTAATCGTTACAATGAAGTAAAAGATATGTACCGCAGAGTCAACTTCTTATTCGGCGATATAGTTAAAGTGACACCGTCATCTAAAATCGTCGGTGATATGGCACTTTACATGGTCCAAAATGATTTAGATGAAGAAACTGTGATTAAAGATGGTTATAAATTAGATTTTCCTGAATCTGTAGTATCTTTCTTCAAAGGTGATATTGGTCAACCTGTAGATGGCTTTAATAAAGAATTACAAAAAGTAGTGCTTAAAGGTGAAACGCCTTTAGAAGACAGACCAGGTGAATATCTAGAGCCAGTAGATTTTGAAAGTGTTAGAAAAGAATTAGAAGAAAAACAACAAAAAGAAGTAACAGAGCAAGACATTATCAGTTATGTGCTGTATCCAAAAGTTTATGAACAATATATGTTAACACAAGAGCAATACGGTAATGTATCATTGCTTGATACTCCGACATTCTTCTTTGGTATGCGTACCAACGAAACTGTAGAAATCGAAATTGATACAGGTAAACGCCTTATCATTACGCTTAAAGCTATTACGGAACCAGATGAAAAAGGTGTACGTACCATCTTTTACGATATGAATGGCCAAGCACGTAGAATTTATATTCAAGACGAAAATGTAAAAGCAAATGCTAGCGTAAAACCTAAAGCAGATAAATTAAATCCTAATCATATTGGTGCACAAATGCCGGGATCAGTAACAGAAGTTAAAATTGCTGAGGGTGAAAATGTGAAGAGTGGACAAGCTTTATTAATTACAGAAGCGATGAAAATGGAAACGACTGTTCAAGCGCCATTTGATGGTGTAGTTACTAAACTAACTGTACAAAGTGGTGACGCGATTGAATCAGGAGATTTATTAATCGAAATTGAAAAAGAAGCGGTAGATTAATTTTACAATTTAATTAACTAGAAAACAGGTTAAGTATATGCAGATACTTAACCTGTTTTTATATAAAAAACTCACTTAGTCATGTTTATAACTAAGTGAGTAATGTGTTTATAGCGTTTATCATTTTTTGTTAACCACCACTGCGAATCGTTCGTAACATCAATACGATAAAGTAGGTGATTAAGCCAAATAAAATAGTGATAATTAAAGCGTGTAGTAAAGCAATAATTAAATTCACATGAGTGATGACAGATAATGCACCCGTAGTTACTTGTAAAATAATTAAAATAAATGCTGTTGTGTAACCATAACGTATTGTTCTGTTGTGGTGATAATTGTTAAGCGCATGGATGAACGTTAATAATATCCAAATAAATGTAATTAACGCCATACCTCTATGGACAAAATTAATCCAATCTCCTTCGGTATGCGGTATAATATCGTGAAATGGTAATGGCCATTCACCATATGCAAGACTTGCTTTCTTATGTCTTACAAGGGCACCTGTATAAATTGTTAAATATACAATCCCTGTCATAATCCAAGTTAGATTTCGTAATGGTTTTCTAATGAATAATTCATCAGCTTCATATTTGCGGTCGACTTCAAATATGATTAAAGTCATTACAAAAACAGAAGAAAAGCTGACTAAAGAAATACCAAAATGTAAGGCTAAAATATAAGCGTTTTGTTGCCAAATAACTGCTGCTGCACCTATAAGTGCTTGAATTAATAAAAAGCTAATACTAATAATTGCTAATGGTTTTATTTCTTTTATATAACCAATGTGTTTCCAAGCAACAATAGATAACCATACTACAACGATTAAGGATAATCCTGATACGGCGCGATGGCTTAATTCAATTATTGTTTGTATTGGTAAATTTTGCGGTAGAAAAGCGCCGTGACATAATGGCCAGTCGGAACCACAGCCATCCGCTGAACCAGTCTTAGTTACGAGCGCTCCGCCTAATTGTACTAGTGCCATGATGATGGTAGCTAGTACCGATAACCATTTTAGGTTTCGTTTTTTAAACAATGATAAACACCCCATCAAAAAATTACCTTTATGAGTTAAATATTTCCAATAACAATATATTATAGTAATACTATAGTTTATTGCAAAAATCTCATCTTAAATTATAAGAAAGGTTTAAAAAATCTTTAATCTCATTATAGCAAGAATAAATATATAATTTGTGTCACAATAATGACGATTTGCAATGTCGCTAAAGTGTCACAAATAAATTTTAATATATATGGAGTTTTAAATAATTTTGCTTTATCATATATATTGTATGAAAATTTAAGGAGGGAAATTATGAACAAAGAGCAAACTTTGTCACAATCTTCGAGCCGTGTAACGTATAAAGAGTTACAGCAAATTATAAAAATGGGGCTTGTACAGGGCAACTTAATTCCAGCATTTGCTGGTTCATGGCTTGCAATTGTTTTAGCAAATCATTCCTTCCTCTCGTCAATACCTCAAATCATTATGATGCTATTAGGATCTACGTTAATTATGGGTGGTGCCTGTGCATTGAATAATTATTATGATCAAGATATTGACAGCATCATGCCTAGCAAACAGAAGAGACCAACTGTAAATGACAGAATTTCAGACAGAAATTTATTGATCCTTAGTTTTGGGATGATGTTAATAGGAGAGGCATTATTGTTTGCACTTAATATACCTTCAGGTGTAATTGGTTTATTAGGTATCGTTGGTTATGTATCTTTTTATTCTATTTGGGCAAAACGTCACACAGTATGGAATACTGTAATTGGGAGTTTTCCTGGGGCTGTTCCACCATTAATAGGTTGGACTGCGATTGAAGGTCATTTAAGTGTAACTGCAATTGCATTATTTTTAGTTGTCTTTTGTTGGCAACCTGTACACTTTTACGCTCTAGCGATTAAGCGTCAAGATGAATATTCATTAGCGAATATTCCGATGCTACCATCAGTTAAAGGATTTAATCGTACGAGAGTGAGTATGTTTATTTGGTTAGTATTTTTACTACCGTTACCATTGTTATTTAGAGATTTAGGTATTACGTTTATGATACTTGCTACTTTACTAAACTTAGGTTGGCTATACATGGGTCTAACAAGTTTTAAAAAAGGTACTGATAATACTAAATGGGCAACTAAGATGTTTATCTATTCATTAAACTATTTAGTAGTATTTTTCGTATTAACAGTAATCGTTTCTCTAATCGAGATGTTTTAAATTTAATTATTAAGGATGGAACTTATGAATTTACCTATTTTACCTACAATTAGTACAACCTGCATTGTATTAAGTGCAATTTTAGTTGCAATAGGTTGGCGCAAAATTTGGAAGCGCAACATTGAGGGGCATAAGAGAATAATGTTAACTGCAGCAGTAGCAGCGTTATTATTCTTTATTATATATGCTTCAAGAACTGTATTTATAGGAAATACAGCTTTCGGCGGACCAGATTCAATTAAAATTTATTATACGATATTTTTAGTTTTTCATATAAATTTGGCTACAATTGGTGGCATTCTTGGTTTAGTCCAAATTATTACTGCGTTTAAAGATAAGTTTAATATTCATAGAAAAGTCGGACCTATCGCTTCTATTATTTGGTTCTTCACAGCGATTACAGGTGTAGCTGTATATGTGTTACTTTATGTTTTATATCCGGGTGGAGAAACAACGTCATTAATTAAGGCAACTTTAGGTTTATAAAAAGAGTTCGCGCTTAATCATTAACCAATCAACTTGTTTGGAAATCAGACATGTTGATTGGTTTTTTGTATAGTTATTTACTTGTGATGCGCTTTCTATAGCGATAGTCTAACAGTATACTTTCCCATTAACTCATTTAAAAAAGCAATTGCTAGTTTATTTAATAGCAATTGCCTTTTATTTTTGAATACAAAATTTTAGTGTGCTTACTTATTTTTGGTAATATAATTTTTTAAATGTTTAGCAGTAAATGATGATGTTTGATCTAGTAATGCTTGAGGTCTACCTTCAAATAGTAAATAACCGCCTTGTTCACCTGCATATGGTCCAATATCAACAATCCAGTCAGCCTGGGTCATAACCGTTAAATTATGCTCTATTAATATGATGGTATTATTGGCAGCGATAAGGTCATCAAAACAATTCATCAAAATATGGATGTCATTTTCATGCAACCCAGTAGTTGGTTCGTCGAAAATAAAAATATGATTTTCAACATTATCTATAAGATGTTTGCTCAATTTCGCTCTTTGTGTTTCTCCGCCAGATAAAGTACTTAGCGATTGGCCTAGTGTCATATAATTAAGACCAGTAGATTTTAATGCTTTTAAAGCACTAATGATGTTGTCATTATGACTAAAGTATTCAAGTGCTTCATCTACGGTTAAGGCAAGTATATCTGCGATTGAGTAATCATGGACTGTCGCTTCTAATACTTCGGGATCATAACGTGTACCATGACATAAATCACAAACTTGTGTGAAGTCTGGCATAAAGGCAAGCTCTGTTTTTAGCACACCTTTACCATGACATTGAGGGCATGCACCTTCAGAGTTATAGCTAAACATGCTTTTCTTTAAATTAGTGTGTTCACTAAAGAATGAACGAACTTCATCAAAAATATCCATGAAAGTTAATAAGTTTGAGCGACTAGAAGCATGAACTGCTTTTTGCGTAATATAACTGACGTCATCACGTGAAGCAAAACCAGAATGTATTAACGAGCTTTTACCAGAACCAGCAACACCTGTAATAACTGACATGGCTTGTTGAGGAAAAGTCACAGTTAAATCTTTTAAATTATTATGTGTTAAATGTGATAACTCGATTGTTTCCTCAATAGGTCTAAGGTCACTTTTTAAATGTTTTGGCTTTCTAAGCGCTTCGCCCGTACTTGTATCAGAAGACAATAAGTCTTTGTAACTACCAGTGAACGTAATGTTACCACCATGTTTTCCTGCTTGTGGACCTAAATCAATGACATAATCTGCGATTCGAATTACATCTGGGTCATGCTCAACTACAAGGACGGTATTACCTTTAGCCTTTAAAGATTGAATGATTTCATTTATGCGTTGAATATCTTCTGGATGTAAACCTATACTCGGCTCATCAATAATATAAACTAAATCACTCAAGGGACTGTTTAAATGTCTAATTAATTTGATACGTTGTGATTCACCACCTGACAGCGTAGGAGTCGGACGTGATAAAGTTAAATAGTTTAACCCAATGTCTCTTAAAGCTTCGAGTTGTTTGAGTAACGGCGTTTTAATTACATTGGCCTTGTCGTTATCAATTGTTTTTAAAAATGCAATGGCATCATTTATAGATAGATTAGTAAAATCAGCAATATCTAAGCCATTTATTTTACAACTTAACACTTCCTGATTTAATCTTTTACCATTACAAGTAGGGCAATCCGATTGTGTGACTACACGATCTACATCTTGTTTGAATTTATTTTTTTCAAAATTGTCACTTAATAAAAATGAGCGTCTGAAACGATGAATTAACCCTTCAAATTTTGCAGTTCGTGGCCAATTACTTGGTGGGTTTTTAAGCTTTTTAGGTTTGGTATATAATAAAGTATCCATCTCTTCTTTAGTATAGTCTTTTAATTTTTTATCATTATCAAAAAGACCCGAGTATAAGTATCTTTTTCCACGCCAACTGTCAGGTCTAAAAGAAGGAAAGTTTATCGCATCTTCATTTAAAGACTTATCATAGTCGAGCAGTTCATTTAAATCAATATCTTCAACATAACCTAGCCCTGAACAGGTTTCACACATGCCTTTTGTATTATTAAAAGAAAAAATGTCTGAATAACCCACGAAAGGTTCTCCAATGCGTGACCAAAGTAATCTTACAGAAGCGTAAATATCAGTAATGGTTCCAACAGTAGATCTTGAATTACCACCGAGCCTTTTTTGATTAATAATCATTGCAACGGGTAGGTGAGTTATTAGATCGACGTCTGGTTTTTCATATTGAGTCAATTGATGTTGTATGTATGAAGAATAAGTTTCATTTAATAATCTTTCAGATTCTGCAGCTATAGTATTGAACACGAGTGATGATTTTCCTGAACCTGATCGTCCTGTAAATACAGTTATTTTATGTTTAGGAATATCCAATGAAATATTCTTTAAATTGTTTTGTCTTGCACCTTGAATGCTAATTTGCTCCATTATGTTCACCTCATTAGGTTGTATACCCTATAATTTAAGCTATAATAGTAAAGTTAGAAATATTAAAAACTGAATTATTTGTATAAATAAGATATCTTGATTGTATATTAACAAAACATGTACAATGTGAATAAGATAAATTAGGTGGGTGGAAAATGAAAAAACTAATAATAAAAGTTATTGGTGTATTAGTATTAATGGTATTTTTAATTTACTTATTTTATTCACCTAGGTTAAAATTTGATGTATTAGAAAATCCTAATAAAGATAGTAAAAATACTACTACAAATAAAGATTTTAAACCTCAAAAACAAAATACTGAAAATAAGATACCTAAAAAAGGTGTAGGGACGTGGATAGGTAAAAATATTAGCCATTTAACTAACAAGTTTGGTCAAGCAAATCGTATATATCCATACCAAAATGGTTTTAAAAATTATGTGTTTAGAGGCAATAATCATTATTATGTGGTGACGACGAAAAAAGGTGTTATCAAATCAGTGTATGCAACTGGTAAAAATGCCAATGTCAGTCCACTTAAAATAAAAGATAGTGCGTCCTCAGTATTCGAACATTTAACGATAAATCCAGAGCCCACAATTCATGTTAATGGAAAAAAATATGATTTAGAATTATCAGATGAAGATATGAAAACACAAACGTTAGTAAAGTTTGGTAAAATGTATGCACAAGTTTACATAGACCAACAATCTAATAAGATTATTGGTGTACGCTTTTTAGACAGTGAGGCGCTTAACACGTTTAAACCATATCAAACGGTTAATACAGAAGATACTAAAAAACCAAAAGAAGATGCGTTACCTTATGAACAGAACGCAAATCAATTAATGACTTTATATGAAATCACTAATGAAATGAGAAAACTCAAAGGATTAAAGCCTTTAAAAGTTAATAACCAATTATCTCATATAGCATCATATAATTTATACGATGCCACGGGGTCAGATAGTGTTGAATTTACCGAAGATGCATTAAAACAACAGTTGAATGCGAAACAAGTACCATTCGTCTCAACAAGTCAAAATGTCGGTTACGAGTTTAATGATGTACCAACACTCATACATAGTTGGATGAACTCAGACATACATCGCTCAAGAATGTTAAATACGAAATATAATCAAATGGGCGGAGATGTAATGGACGAATACTATACGTTAATATTTATAAAAGATAAATAAGGTGAGGTGCAAGAATAGATGATAACAGAAGAAACTGTATCTGTATTAGATGATATTGAAGGCTTAGGAGAAATGATTGTTAAGTCAGAATTATATCAAGCATACAAGATGGCCGAAAAGGAATTAGCAGAAAATGATGAGGCGCACTTACTTTATCAAGCATTTTTAAAGTCTAAAGAAAAGTATGATGAAGTCATGCGTTTTGGTAAATATCATCCTGACTATCAAAATGTAATGATGGATACACGAAAACGTAAAAGAGCGTATGAAACTTTACCAGTGGTCGTAGACTATAAGAAAAAAGAAATGGCGTTACAAACATTAGTGGATGAAATTATTACTAAAATAGCATTTGCCTTTTCTGAGAATGTAAAAATTGAAGCGGGCAATCCGTTCTTTCAAAAAGATGCTGGTGGCTGTTCAACCGGTGGATCATGTAACTGTTCATTATAATATAAGAAAAAGCACTCAAACTTAGTTTGAGTGCTTTTTGTGTATATATTATATCGTAGCTTAAACCTATTGCTTAAGATATTGCTTTAAAGCGATCGGCTAATTCAGGGTTATCGGTAACAATCGTATGTGCACCTTTATTGATTAAATCTTGCATCAAATCGATATTGTTAACATCATAATAGCCGGGAATAACATTGCGTTGGTTTAACCAAGAAATAAATTTCGGTGAAGTTAAACTAATTCCTTTAAAACTCGGAGGCATTTGGAAAGTATTCGCATTACCTTGGTAAGTATTACCAAGTCCTGACATAAACTTTATAAATCCGTCTGCAACTTCGTTTTGACTAGCACCTATGGCAACAACGCCATTACTGATGTCGTTAAAACGTCTGATTTGTTGTTCGTGGAAACTAGTAACTAATACGCGTTCCTGTGCATGATGTTTAATAATTTCCTCAAACATAATTTGTGGTGCGAGTTGACCTTGCTCGCTTTTAGGATCATCTTTTAAATCAACATTAATAAGATGATTCGGATATAAAGTTAATAATTCTGCAAATGATAAAATTTTAGCATCTTCGTGACCACGATAGACATATTGTTTATTAATATCTGAAAAATAATAGCCAGCGTCCAACTGTTTAAGCTCTTTTAAGGTATGTTCTGCTACTTTGCCAGAACCGTTAGTTGTACGATCAACTGTTGCGTCATGAAATACTGCAAGTTGGTTATCTTTTGTTAATCTGACATCTGTTTCAAATCCATCAATCTTATAATTAATAGCGTTGTCAAATGCTAATTTTGTTAATTCAGGTCTTACTGCCATACCACCTCTATGTGCGAAAATATAAGGTGCATCATGTGTGAAAAATGCAGGTATTGTTTTATTTTTAGGTTTAATTGTATACTTAGAAACGAAAAATATACTACTTACCACACCGATTGTAGTGACAAATGCACCTTTTAGTAGGGTATTGATTTTAGTCATTGTTAACCTCCTTAATGGATAGATATATGTAACATCGTACCAAAACGCGTAGGCGTATAAAAGCAAATATCATTTATAATTTTATGCAGACGTGATATTATGAAGTGGCTAATAAACGGAGTGATGAAGAATATGAACATAATTTCAAGAACAAGTTTAATTATTTATCTTAAACATATGAAACACGAACGACAAATTCGAAAATTTGGACACATTGTTGCTACAAATAAACAAAAGAAATACGTTGTATTGTATGTTAATGAAGCGGATGCTGATGATGTAGTTAATAAACTCATGAAGCTTAAATACGTGAGAAACATTGATGGCTCACCATATAAATATTTGAAAAAAGTTTATGAAAAAGAGAAGCATGAGCTGTCTTAATAAATCAAATTGATGTTATTACTCATACTTATTGTAACGGTGGTATCCAATTTTGTAGACGTAACACACTTTTTAAATAATTAAAATATAATTCGTAATCATGAAAAGTTTCAGGCGGTTGTACGTCTACGCCTTTTATCGGTATATTATAGTTATTTGCGCTGGCAGTGATAATATCGTTCTTCTTATTGCTTTCTGGGTATGGATATTTTACTGCATTTAACATAATGTATATAGCTTGAAAGTGATGTTCCGAAGTTGGTTGCATTACTAAAGCAACGGAACTCAGTTGTTTTTGTGATTTAGGAGTGTGGAAAAATACTACGGCATCAATACGTTGATAGTTATATTCGATAAGGGTTGTAAATTCAAATAAGTCAGTTAGACCTTCTCCTAGATAAATAAAAGACTGTTTCATAAGTAACCTCCTAATTAATATGCATAATGCATTATATAAAAATTATTTTTGGATTGGAAGTGGGAGTATCATGAGAGTGATTTCTGGTATACATAAAAGTAAGCCTTTAGAAAGTATGGAAGGTCGTAACACTAGACCTACGATGGATAAGGTTAAAGAAGGCATTTTTAACAGTTTGCATGAAATTAATGGTATAGGTTTAGACCTTTTTGCTGGTAGTGGCGCATTAGGTATAGAGGCACTCTCTAGAGGTATGGAAAAAATGATTTTTGTAGACCAAAACTTTAAAGCGGTGCAAGTGATAAAAGGAAACTTAAAAAGTTTAGATATCATGGATAAAGCAGAAGTTTATAAAAATAATGCAGACAGAGCACTCAAAGCATTAAATAAAAGAGAAATTCAATTCGATGTTATTTTTTTAGATCCTCCATATGACAAAGGATTGATAGATGAGGCTTTGGCAGGAATTGATAAATTTGATTTATTAAAAGAAAATGGTATTATCGTTTGTGAGTTTAATCATAAAGAGGATATTGATTATACAGCTTTTGAAGCAATTAAACGTTATCATTATGGATTAACGGATACTTTGTTACTTAAAAAAGGAGTTTCTCATGACTAATACAAAAGCAGTAATCCCAGGTAGTTTCGATCCCATTACATATGGTCATATCGATATAATCGAACGCAGTGCGGATCGATTTGAAGAGATACATATTTGTGTCTTAAAAAATAGTAGTAAGTCTGGCACGTTTACAGTGGATGAACGTATCGAGTTAATTAAAGAATCTGTTAAACATTTAACTAATGTGGTCGTTCATCAATTTAGTGGGTTATTAGTAGATTTTTGTGACGAAATAGGAGCTAAAACAATTATAAGAGGGCTTAGAGCGGTAAGCGACTTTGAATATGAGTTACGCTTAACTTCGATGAATAAAAAATTAAATAGTGATGTTGAAACTTTTTATATGATGACGAGTACAAATTATTCATTTATAAGTTCAAGTGTGGTTAAAGAAGTTGCTGCTTATAAAGCAAATGTATCTGATTTTGTCCCTGAACATGTTGCTAAAGCATTGAATAAAAAGTTTAATAAATAAAAACCAAGCAATGTATTTCTTGGTTTTTATTTATGATTATTTTTTTATGATAACCGGGGTATTAAAGTCCGTTGCTGTATTATTAAAAATATTATTGTATACATTCGTAGCTTGAATTTCATATTTAAAATGGTGCGCGTTTTGCTTATTAATATTTGTGACATAGTTGCGCTCAGGGTATTTAGTTTTTAAATGTTTAATATAAGCTTGTCCACGCTTGGTCATACCTAGAATGTGTATGGCGTCCAAAGTTTGTGGTTTGTCATGTTGTTGGAAATTTAATAATACGTTCATTAATACTCTTTGGATATGCGTACGTGTATATCGTTTAGATTTTAAAGCGTCGATAAGTTGAGTGTACGAGGACGTCTCTGAAATTACTTTCTTTAACCTTTGTTCCAAACCTTCGCTCATTGTGTGTAATTGACTTAATTGTTCGGCATCTTGAGTCAAAACTGTGTGTTTAATAAATGGGAAGCAAGGTTCTGTATTGGCCTTAGGCTGTTGATATAAATGGGAAATTTGAGACGGAACGACATTTTGCCATCCATCTTGATTAGCAAGCAATGCATTTCTTATAGACGTACCACTTGCAAATGAATGATCGGCAATACCCGCATCGTGATGTTGCGCTTGATGTCGTTGTATTGTCCATGGTTTTATTTGAGGCGCAAAATTATTAATAGCTTGTATGTAAGATAGGCCTAACGTGTTATTTGGTTCTTTTAACAAATCGTTATGCTCAAGTAGTTCACCTAAAATACGTGGGTAGCTTTTACCTTCTTTTTGCTTTTGCGCAAAGATTGCCGATTGTTCAATTGCCTTCATCTCTTTAGCTGTATTATGGAATTTCTTTATATCCCCGGACTCGCTACCAAAAGATAAATGATTTGCATCAAGATAATCGGCTACTTGTATTGCGCTGTTTGCAAAATATTGACCTGCCGACATAGAAGCATAGGCGGGTAATTCGACGACGATATCAACAGCAGATAATGCCATTTCAGCTCTTACAAATTTATTATAAATAGCTGGTTCGCCACGCATTACAAATTGACCACTCATGATAGCTATAGAAACATCAGATTGGGTGATTGACTTTGACTGCTGAGCATGATATAAGTGACCATTGTGGAAGGGATTATACTCGGTTACTAACGCAACACTTTTCATTTGCATTTCTTCCTTTCAGTATTCATTATTAATATTGTATCAGATACAGAAGTGTTAAGAAAAAATCTTGACAACTTATGTCTATAAAGTTAAAATAAATTTTGTGCTTGTTAGAGGTGAAGCCGTATGAAATGGTCGATTACACAATTAAGAAAATATCAAGATAAACCTTTTGAATTTCATCAAACAGTTAACTTTGATCATTTAAAAGAAACATTGGATTTAATAGATTTATCAGATATTACTATCGATGGTGAGTTAACAGTAAAATCAAATGAAGTTATTGCGGATATGCATATCACTGGCACATACACAATGCCATGTGCAAGAACTTTAGAACCAGTTGAAGTACCGCTTGACTCCACTTCACAGGAAATATTTGATTTAGATGGCTACTATGCAGATAGTGAAGATGATGAACATTATCATGACGCATCTGACGGCATGATAAATTTAAAAGATATTGCTGAGGAACTTGTCATCATTGAAAAACCTATGCGTGCATTCGCTGATAACAGTGAAGTAATTATGCGCGAAGGTAATGGTTGGGAAGTTTTAGACGAAGAACAAGCGGCTGAACTTGCTAAGGAACAGGAAGAATCAGAGTCTAAGCAAATCGATCCAAGGCTTCAGAAATTACACCAATTATATGATGAAGAGCAATAGCAGATTTATGTATTCTATAGTATAATTGAATATTGAATCTGACATTAATGATTTTGTGTTTAAATATAAGGAGGATAAATCATGGCAGTACCAAAAAGAAGAACGTCAAAAACTAGAAAAAATAAACGTCGTACGCATTTCAAAATTTCAGTACCTGGAATGACTGAATGCCCAAGTTGTGGAGAATACAAATTATCTCACCGTGTATGTAAAAACTGTGGTTCTTACAATGGTGAAGAAGTTGTATCTAAATAATTAAATTATACAAATGACTCGTTAGTGGTCATGTGAATCGTTCATTAATTATTATATTGATAATTTGTGAACGATTTTTTCATATGTTTGACCACTCGCATGTTAAATAAAAATAGGCGAGGATAAATGATGGAAAATATTACTTCGGCTCAAAACAATAAAATTAAGCAGGCAATTAAATTAGCCAAAAAGCGAGAGCGTGACAAAACAGGTTTTGCGCTTATTGAAGGTTATCACTTAATTGAAGAAGCGTATAAAAGCAATGTTACGATAAAACAATTGTTTATGGTGGAACCTGAGAGAATTAATAATGCAATCAAAGCATATGCTGAACTTTCTTTTGAGATTAATTTAAAAGTTGCAGAGGCATTATCTGGCACGGTAACACCTCAAGGGTTCTTTGCCGTGATTGAAAAACCTGTTTACGAACAAAATAACGCGCAACAAGTATTACTTATTGATAGAATTCAAGACCCAGGCAATCTAGGTACTTTAATAAGAACGGCAGATGCAGCTGGTTTAGATTTAATTGTTTTAGAAAAAGGAACTGCAGACCCATACCAAGATAAAGTTTTAAGAGCTAGTCAGGGCAGCGTATTTCATTTGCCAATTATAACTGCCGAATTAAGTGAATTTGTGAATGACTTTGAAGGTCCAATCTACGGAACGGCTCTTGAAAATGCAGTGCCATTCAAATCAATTGAGCAACAAGAAAAATTTGGCATTTTGTTAGGTAATGAGGGTGAAGGTGTTAAGCCTGAATTACTAGAAGCAGTTACCGACAATATTACAATACCTATATATGGTAAGGCAGAAAGTTTAAATGTTGCTATTGCTGGTAGTATATTAATGTATCATTTGAAAGGTTGACCCTATAAAGTATATTCGTATATAATTAATACAAATCACTACAATAATTTTATATAAACCGATAAAAAGACGTAAACTATTAGACGCTATTGTACAGGGAGAATAAACACAGACTGCAATTTATTCCAATAGCAAATAGTTTTTTTCACCTTTTTGGTTACTTAAAGAAATTTAAGTCGGAATCTGATTCCGTTATCAAGACGTTACAAGCGTATGCTAAGGCATAAATTTGGGTGGTACCACGGAAGACTTTCGTCCCTTTATTACAGGGATAAAAGTCTTTTTTTATTGGTAATAAAAGTGAGCGAAATTAGGAGGAAAAAGTATGGTTCAAACTGAAGAGATGTCACAGTTACAACAGCAAGCATTAATTGATATCAATGAAGCTGCGAATGAAAAAGAATTACAAGATGTTAAAGTTAAATATTTAGGTAAAAAAGGTTCAGTTAGTGGATTGATGAAACATATGAAAGATTTACCTAATGAAGAGAAGCCGCAATATGGTCAACAAGTAAATGAAGTGAGACAGGCCATTGAAACTGAAATTGAATCACGCCAAGAACTATTAGCTAAAGAACAATTAGAACAACAGTTAGCAACTGAAAAAATTGATGTCACGTTACCTAGTAGAAAAATGGCAATCGGTGCAAAACATCCTTTAACACGCACAATTGAAGAAATAGAAGATTTATTTTTAGGTTTAGGCTATGAGATTGTAGATGGTTATGAAGTAGAACAAGACTATTATAATTTTGAAGCATTAAATTTACCTAAATCACATCCTGCACGTGATATGCAAGATAGTTTCTATATCACTGAAGAAATATTAATGCGTACCCATACATCTCCAGTACAAGCAAGAACAATGGAACAAAGAAACGGCAAAGCACCAGTTAAAATTATTTGTCCTGGTAAAGTATATCGCCGCGATTCAGACGATGCGACACATAGTCATCAATTTACACAAATTGAAGGATTAGTAGTTGATGAAAATATTAAAATGAGCGACCTTAAAGGTACTTTAGAATTATTAGCGAAAAGTTTATTTGGTGACGAGAGAGAAATTCGTTTAAGACCAAGTTATTTCCCTTTCACAGAACCTTCAGTTGAAGTGGATATTTCTTGTTTCAAATGTCACGGCAAAGGTTGTAACGTTTGTAAACATACAGGTTGGATAGAAATTTTAGGTTCAGGAATGGTACATCCAAATGTTTTAGAAAAAGCTGGATATGATTCTACAAAATATACAGGTTTTGCATTTGGTATGGGACCAGATCGAATTGCGATGTTGAAATATGGTATTGAAGATATTCGTCATTTCTATACAAATGATGTAAGGTTCTTAAATCAATTTAAAGCAGTAGAAGATAGAGGTGAACAATAATGTTAATTTCAAAAGAATGGTTAGAATCTTACGTTGAAGTCAATCAACCTGTTAATGTGCTTGCAGAAAGAATAACGCGTACAGGTATTGAAGTTGACGATATTATTGATTATACGCAAGATATTAAAAATTTAGTGGTTGGCTATGTAATTTCAAAAACTTCACACCCTGATGCGGATAAGTTAAATATCTGTACAGTAGATATTGGTGAAGAAGAACCTGTACAAATTGTTTGTGGTGCACCGAATGTTGACGCAGGACAAACAGTCATCGTTGCTAAAGTAGGTGGCAGATTACCTGGTGGCATTAAAATTAAGAAAGCTAAACTACGTGGTCAACAATCTGCAGGTATGATTTGCTCATTACAAGAGATTGGCATAGCTAGTAATTTAGTACCTAAACAATTTGAAGACGGTATATTTGTTTTCCCTGAAGTTGTGGAACCTGGAACGGATGCATTGTCGGCATTATATTTGAATGATCAAGTAATGGAATTTGATTTAACGCCAAACAGAGCAGATGCGCTAAGTATGGTAGGAACGGCATATGAAACTGCTGCACTTTATAATACATCTATGGCAAAACCACAAACAGCAACTAAAGATACAGATGAATCAATTCATGACAGTATGTCTGTAACAATAGAAAACCCTGATAAAACACCGTATTACAGTGTGAGAGGGGTTAAAAACGTTACAATTGCTCCATCTCCAATTTGGATGCAAACACGTTTAATCAAAGCGGGAATTAGACCTATTAATAATGTTGTCGACATTTCAAACTATGTGTTATTAGAATATGGTCAACCATTGCATATGTTCGATAAAGACCAAATTGGTTCAGACCAAATTGTAGTAAGACAAGCACAAGAAAATGAAACAATGACAACACTTGATGACCAACAACGTAGTTTAGTATCAAGTGATATCGTAATAACTAATGGACAAAAACCTGTCGCTTTAGGTGGCGTAATGGGTGGAGACTTTTCAGAAGTAACGCCAAATACGACGAATGTGTTAGTCGAGGGTGCCATTTTTGATCCTGTATCAATTCGACATACTTCTCGTAGACTAAACTTACGTAGCGAATCTTCAAGTCGTTTTGAAAAAGGTATTGCGACTGAATTCGTAAACGAAGCCGTAGATAGAGCTTGTTATTTATTACAAACTTATGCTGGTGGAACGGTATTAAATGACCGTGTATCACAAGGTGATTTAGGCGAATTTATTACGCCAATCAATATCACTGTAGATAAAGTGAACAACACGATTGGATTCGACTTAAGTGCAGATGATATCATCAATATCTTTGTTCAATTAGGTTTTAAAACAGAAAATAATAGTGATACGTTAACTGTACATGTACCATCAAGACGTAAAGATATTACTATCCAAGAAGACTTAATTGAAGAAATAGCTAGAATCTATGGTTATGATGAAATTCCATCTACATTGCCAGTATTTGATACTGTTACAAGTGGTAAATTAACAGATAGACAAGCTAAAACTCGAATTGTTAAAAGCTCATTAGAAGGTGTAGGACTAAGCGAAGCAATTAACTATTCTTTAATTAATAAAGAAAGAGCGCGACAGTTCACATTAGTTGATAGAGGCACTACAGAGTTATTAATGCCTATGAGTGAAGCACATTCAACTTTACGTCAAAGTTTAATACCACATTTAATTGATGCCGTATCTTATAATGTTGCTCGTAAAAATAAAGACGTAAGATTATTTGAATTAGGACGTGTATTTTTCGATAATGGTAAAGGTAAATTACCTGATGAAGTAGAATATTTAAGTGGTATTTTAACTGGCGATTATGTAACAAATGATTGGCAAAATAAAAAAGAAGAAATCGATTTCTTCATCGCTAAAGGTGTCGTAGATAGAATTGCTGAAACACTAGATATCACTTTTGATTATGCTAATGGTGAAGTCGAAGGTATGCATCCAGGTAGAACTGCCATGATTTATTTAAACGATGAAGTGGTAGGATTTGTTGGAGAATTACACCCAACAGTCGAGCAAAGTTATGATTTAAATCGTACTTATGTATTTGAATTAAACTATGAAAAATTAATGGCTGTGAAAGTGGGTTATATTAATTATGAACCAATTCCAAGATTCCCTGGTGCTGCTAGAGATATAGCATTATTAATTAATAGAGAAACACCATCAGCAGAACTTATTCAAACAATTAAACAACATGGTGGCAATATTTTACAGGATACACAGGTGTTTGATGTTTATGAAGGTGAACATGTTGCTGAAGATGAAAAATCTGTAGCAATAAGACTATATTATTTAGATACAGAGGAGACATTAACTGATGATAAAGTTAATGCTGTCCATGATGATATTTTAGAAGCGTTACAAAATAATGGTGCAACAATCCGTTAATATTATAATTTACAAAAGGCCGAGACATTGATTTGTCTCGGCCTTTAATGATGACTGGCATAATTTAGCATTTAATTATGTTTTTTATTAACTAATGCGAGTGCTTTATTACGGTTTGCAAAGTGTTTTTTAGTAATATCATCTAGTACATCGATATTCCAACGTTCAATTATTTTTGCTGCACTTAAGTCTACTTTGTTACTTGCTCCTTTAGGTAGCGTTGTATTATGTTTTTTTGAGAGATGATCCATATTTTTCACAAAAGCATAGCGTGATATGATACTCGCCGCTGCGATGGCTAAAGATTTAGATTCACCTTTAGTTTCAAAACACGTACGTTCTTCAAAAGGGAGTTGAGTTAACGCATATCTTTTATAAACTTTCGGTTCTGCGAATTGATCGATAACGATATAATCTAAAGCATCGGTCTCTATTTTAGCAGTAACATTTTTAATAGCTTCATTATGTAACACGGCTTTCATTTTAACTTGGGACCAACCACTAGCTTGTTTAATATTATAATTTTTGTTATCCAATGTTAATAATGAATGTGGTATAAATGTAACAAGCTGTTCAGCGAGTTCTACTATTTTAGCGTCAGTAAGTTTCTTTGAATCGTCTACGCCTAAAGTTTTTAACACTTGGCAATGTTCTTTAGATACGTATGTGGCACAAACAGTTAAAGGACCAAAATAATCACCACTGCCTGCTTCATCACTGCCAATACAATTATGCTTGTTAAAAGGTGGGTGCGATGCGACTTTTTTGTTAGATGATTTGGCAGGAGATGAAGTCTTAGAAGTATTCGATGTACTTACATTAGGTAAAAGCTCATGCGCAGTGCTTTCAGCATTGTTACCTTGGAACATCACTTTATTTGAATTATATATAGAAATAACTGTACCTTTATATTTTATTTTAGCTTTCATACCTTGAGGAAGGTTAGTTGTTTCAAAATCTAAACGTTTAATTAATTGGCTTACTTCCGCTGCTGATAATTTATGTACGATATTGCTCATTTTTATTCACCACTTCGCAAAATTTCTTCAAAAACACTAATAATCTTATCATAAAGTAATGATCATAGCACTTTGGACATTTAGATTTCTAAAATTATATAACATTAAAGTGAATTTACTAATTAAATCACAGGTCTTACAAAATATTATACAGTATTGTATAATGACTGATGATAAATATTTTTAATATAAGTAGTTGATAAACGCTATTTTGATTAAATAACTACGAACTATAATATAAAAGGTAGGAGCTATCATATGGGTGAGTTTAAGAATAGAATCAACGTAATCATAAATGATAAACATTATACTATTGTAGGAACTGATAATCCTGAACATATACGCTATGTTGCGAATTTGGTTGATGAAAAGTTAAAAGAATTAGGCCGTAAAAATGCAGGGTTAGATACTACGCGAAAAGCGGTACTTACTGCAGTGAATGTCATGCATGAAAAAGTGCAATTAGAAGAAGAAAACTATAAACTGCAACAAGAATTGCAGCAATATAAAAATAGAGAAAATCAATGATTATAGATTTAGCTGTAGCGCTTGTTTTTATTTATATGGCAGTTATTGGCTTTAGACGTGGTTTGGGTTTTAGTATATTACATGGGGCTTGTACAGTAGCCGCTTTATTTATAAGTAATACATACTATCTAATGATTGCACGTCGTTTAGAATTGTTTGTCCCGTTTCCGAAAACGGTGGCGTATGATATGAATTTTGCTGTGCCGTTCGAACAATTGCAAGAGCGTTTTTATCATATTATTGCATTTATTTTTATCGCTATCATTGTGAAGTTGATTCTCTATGCTATTGTAGCTGTATTTGATAATATGATTAAGCAATCTCGTATTACGCTATGGAGTAGAATAATTGGCGTGGTAGTTAGTATAATCACTTCATTAATAGTAGTGAATTTAGCGCTTTATGTGTTAGCGATCTATCCAAATGAAATAGTACAATCACAACTTTCAGTATCTTTAACTGGTAAACCATTAATTTTAAACATACCATTTTTATCACACTTTATTTTA
Organism: Staphylococcus lloydii; assembly: GCF_015775975.1. NCBI lineage: Bacteria > Bacillati > Bacillota > Bacilli > Caryophanales > Staphylococcaceae > Staphylococcus > Staphylococcus lloydii. The sequence goes on along the minus strand of NZ_CP064056.1, from coordinate 1,718,716 downwards.
AAAATATAATAGCTTATTGAAACTGAGAAATTTATTATCCAGGAGGTCAAGGCGCAAGTTTTATACTGTTGCAATTTGCACATGTTAACTTGTCTTGCCCTTTTTTTATGAGGAGAATTGATATGACAAAAAAAGATGTTATCCAATTATTAGAAAAAATTGCCACTTATATGGAATTAAAAGGCGAGAATACATTTAAAGTTTCAGCATATAGAAAAGCTGCGCAAAGTTTAGAAATAGATGAACGTCCTTTAGAAGAAATTGAAGACGTTACAGAATTAAAAGGCATAGGAAAGGGCGTAGGTGAAGTAATTGACGAATATAGACAGACGAAAGAATCATCGACATTAGCTGCGCTTGAACAAGAAGTTCCTGCAGGCCTAGTACCATTGTTAAAAATACAAGGTTTAGGTAGTAAAAAAATTGCTAAATTATATAAAGAATTAAATATCACTGATAAAGAAGCGCTACAAAGTGCTTGTGAACAAGGCAAAGTGAGTGAACTAAGCGGTTTTGCTAAAAAAACAGAGCAAAATATTTTAGAAGCGGTAAAAGCGTTAGGTGCTAAAAAAGATCATTATCCTATCGACCAAATGCGAGGTTTGAGTGCGGAAATAAATGAGTTCCTAGATACTATTGATGACATTGATAAATATGAAGTTGCCGGCAGCTTCAGAAGATATAAAGAATCCAGTAAAGACTTAGATTATATTATTAGCACAACAAATCCTCAGTCAGTTCAAGAAGCATTAATTAAAATACCAAATAAACAAAAAGAAGTGGCAGTTGGCTCTACGAAAGTGTCACTTGAAGTAAGTTATGATGATGAAACAATAGGCGTAGATTTCCGTCTAATCGAACCAGCGGCTTTTTATCATACGTTACAACACTTTACAGGTTCAAAGGATCATAATATTAGAATTCGTCAGATGGCGAAAGATAAAAATGAAAAAATTAGCGAGTACGGTATAGAACAAGCTGATGGAAATTTAATACAATATCAAAGTGAAGAAGAAATATACCAACATTTTGACGTAGAATGGATTGCGCCTGCAATGCGTGAAGATGGCAGTGAATTTGATAAAGACTTATCAAATGTAATAACGCTTGATGATATTAACGGTGATATCCATATGCACACAACATATAGTGATGGCGCATTTAGTATCAAAGATATGATAGAAGCAAATATAAAAAAAGGATATGAGTTTATGGTAATCACTGACCATTCTCAAAGTCTAAAAGTTGCTAATGGTTTGTCTGAAGAACGCTTATTACGACAAAATGAAGAAATAAAAGAACTCAATAAGCAATATGATGAAATAGATATTTATTCTGGAATAGAAATGGATATATTACCAGATGGAAGTTTAGATTATAGTGATGAAATATTAGCTAAGTTAGATTATGTTATTGCTGCAATTCATCAAAGCTTTAATCAAAGTGAAGATGAAATCATGCAACGTTTAGAAAATGCTTGTCGAAATCCTTATGTAAGACATATAGCGCATCCTACAGGTCGTATTATTGGTAGAAGACCTGGTTATGAACCAAACATTGATAAATTATGTGCATTAGCAGAAGATACAAATACTATATTAGAAATTAATGCTAATCCGAAGCGTCTTGATTTAAATGCAGAAGTTGTTAAAAAACATCCTAATGTCCAATTAACGATTAATACTGACGCACATCACGTAGACCATTTGAACTTTATGAAATACGGCGTAGCCACAGCCGAAAAAGGTTTTGTTCATAAAGATAGAGTCATTAATACTATGACAAGAGCATCATTTAAATCATTTATTGAAAACAATATTAAATTGAAGAAATAGAGGGATTACATGAGACAGAAATCATTAGATGTCTTAGAATTCGATAAAATTAAAGCTTTAGTAGAGAAAGAAACTATTAGTGACATAGGCCGTGAAAAAGCGCAAAGCATGTCACCAGCAATAGATTTGAATACAGTTCAATTTCAAATTGATGAAACAGATGAATTATCCCAAATTTATAATAAACATAGATTACCTAGTTTGAGCGGTCTATCGAAGGTTTCACAGTTAGTCCATAGAGCAACAATTGGAGGTATATTAAATGTTAGCGAACTGAATTTAATTAAAAGATTAATTCAAGTGCAGAACCAATTTAAAACTTTTTATAATCAACTGTTAGAAGACGATGAAGAAATTTTATATCCTATTTTGCATGGCAGAATGGAACAATTACCTGTATTAACAAATTTGTATCAAACGATTCATCAAAAATGTGATACGTATGATTTATATGATGATGCGAGTTATGAATTGCAAGGCATTCGCAGTAAAATTGCGAGTACGACACAAAAAATTAAACAAAATCTTGATAGAATAGTTAAAAGCCAAAGCAATCAAAAGAAATTATCAGATGCTTTAGTTACAGTTAGAAATGACCGAAATGTTATCCCTGTTAAAGCGGAATACCGTCAAGACTTTAATGGTATCGTGCATGACCAATCTGCCTCAGGACAGACATTATATATAGAACCTAATTCTGTAGTAGAAATGAATAATACAATTAGTAGACTGAAAAATGATGAAGCGGTCGAAAGGGAACGTATATTAATTGAATTAACTGCAGAAGTAGCTACTGAAGCAGAAGGTTGCCTAACTGCTGAAAATGTAATGGGACAAATCGACTTTTTAATCGCGAAAGCGCGTTATGCTAGTTCCATTAAAGCAACAAAGCCAACATTTAATACAGAACGTACCGTTTATTTACCTAAAGCATTCCATCCTTTATTGGATCAAGAAACCGTTGTTGCCAATACAATTGAATTTGCCGAAGACATATCTACAGTTATAATCACGGGGCCAAATACTGGTGGTAAAACAGTAACTTTAAAAACACTTGGACTGATAGTCGTTATGGCGCAGTCGGGTCTTTTAATTCCTACTTTAGATGGCAGCAAATTAAGTATCTTTGAAAATGTATTTTGTGATATTGGAGATGAGCAATCGATAGAACAGTCACTCTCAACTTTCTCATCTCATATGAAAAACATAGTTGAAATACTGGAAGATGCGACATCGGATAGCTTGATTTTATTTGACGAGTTAGGTGCAGGTACTGACCCTAGTGAAGGTGCAGCACTTGCTATGAGTATTTTAGATTATGTACACAACGTTAATAGTTTAGTCATGGCTACGACACATTATCCAGAGTTAAAAGCGTATAGCTATAATAGAGAACGCGTCATGAATGCGAGTGTTGAATTTGATGTAACGACGTTAAGCCCAACTTATAAATTATTAATGGGTGTACCAGGACGTTCGAATGCCTTTGATATATCAAGTAAATTAGGTCTTGATAAGACAATTATTCAACAAGCTCAATCTATGATTGGTCAAGATGAACAAGAAATTAACGAAATGATAGCTTCGCTTGAAAGCAATTCTAAACGTGTAGATGATCAACGTATAGAACTCGACAAATTATTGAGAGAAGCACAAGAAACACATGATGAATTAGAGAAGAAATATGAACAATATCAAGCTTATGAAAAACGCTTAATGGACGAAGCTAAAGATAAAGCAAACCAACGTGTTAAATCTGCGACACAAGAAGCGGATCAAATATTAAAAGATTTAAGAACGTTACGCGATAAAAAAGGCGCTGACGTAAAAGAACATGAACTTATAGATAAGAAAAAACAACTTGATGATCAATATGAAGCAAAAGATATTAAGCAACAAGTGAAAAAACAAAAATGGGATGAAATTCATGCTGGCGACGAAGTTAAAGTATTAACTTACGGTCAAAAAGGTGAAGTCCTTGAAGTTGTATCAAACGAAGAAGCAATTGTTCAAATGGGAATCATTAAAATGAAACTCCCATTAAGCGACCTAGAGAAAACGAAAAAGACACAAGAAGCACCTACAAAAATGGTTAAGCGTCAAAATAGACAAAATATAAAAATGGATTTAGACTTAAGAGGTTATCGTTATGAAGAAGCACTTAATGAACTTGACCAATATATTGACCAAGCCGTATTAAGCAATTATCAGCAAGTCAATATTATTCACGGAAAAGGGACAGGTGCTTTGCAAAAAGGTGTGCAAAACTATTTGAAAAACCACAAAAGTGTGGCATCTTATAGAAATGGAATGCCTAGCGAAGGTGGTTTTGGCGTTACGGTAGTAGAACTTAAATAATATTGAGCAAGGGCTATGCAGAATAAATTAAATTCTGTTATAATTTGCTCATCATTTGAAAATAAGGAGGATTGGCATTTATGGCAATCGTAAAAGCAACTGATTCAAACTTTGATGAAAATATTAAATCTGGAGTTAACTTAGTAGATTTTTGGGCAACTTGGTGTGGACCTTGTAAAATGATAGCACCAGTTCTAGAAGAACTTGCTGGTGACTATGATGGAAAAGCAAATATCTTAAAATTAGACGTTGATGAAAACCCATCAACTGCAGCTAAATTTGAAGTTATGAGTATTCCAACTCTAATTGTGTTTAAAGATGGAGAACCAGTTGATAAAGTTGTTGGTTTCCAACCTAAAGAAAACTTAGCAGAAGTTATCGATAAACATCTATAAGATAAATGCTTAAAGCTGGTACATTAACTATTAATGTATCAGCTTTAATTTTTGTAATAAACGTCGAATAATGTTTTATAATATATACATTGCTGAAATATAGCATTACTATGAACGGACTAATATAAAAGAAAGGAGGTAAATCATGGAAACTTATCAAGAGCAAATAAAACAAAAATTAACGGTCGTACCGATGGAACCCGGTTGTTATTTAATGAAAGATAGAAATAACCAAGTTATATATGTAGGAAAAGCTAAAAAATTAAGAAATAGATTACGCTCTTATTTTACTGGGGCACATGATGCAAAAACAACGCGACTGGTCAGTGAAATTAGAAATTTTGAATATATCGTAACTTCTAGTGAAACAGAATCATTGTTACTAGAGTTAAACTTAATAAAACAATATCAACCGCGTTACAATATATTGTTGAAGGACGATAAAAGTTATCCATTCATCAAAATAACTAAAGAAAAGCATCCGAAGTTAATCGTTACGCGTACTGTAAAAAAAGGCACTGGTAAATATTTCGGACCTTATCCTAATGCTTATTCAGCACAGGAAACAAAGAAATTACTTGATCGTATTTATCCATTTAGAAAATGTGATAAAATGCCTGACAAATTATGTCTTTATTACCATATTGGGCAATGTATGGGGCCGTGTGTATATCCAGTGGAACAAAGTAAATACGCTGAAATGACACGAGAAATATCCGATTTTCTTAATGGTGAAGATAAAACTATCTTACGTAATTTGGAAGAACGTATGCAAAAAGCAAGTGAAGAACTAGACTTTGAACGTGCAAAAGAATATAGAGATTTAATTGAACATATAAACAACTTAACGAAGAAACAAAAGATTATTTCAAAAGACTATACTGTAAGAGATGTTTTTGGTTACAGCGTATCTAAAGGTTGGATGTGCATCCAAGTCTTCTTCGTGCGACAAGGTAATATGATAAAACGTGATGCTACAATGATTCCGTTACAACAGACGGAAGAGGAAGAGTTCTATACGTTTATTGGACAATTTTATGATTTAAATCAACACATTTTACCTAAAGAAGTTCATGTACCTAAAAATTTAAATAAAGATGTGATTAACTCGGTCGTGGATACTAAAATTGTACAACCACAAAAAGGTAAGAAAAAAGAAATGGTTGATTTAGCTAATCATAATGCAGAAATTACGTTAGATAATAAATTTGAACTTATTGCAAAAGATGAATCTCGTACCGTTAAAGCAATAGAAGAATTAGGCGAAAGAATGGGTATTCAAACGCCAATTCGAATCGAAGCTTTTGATAATTCAAATATTCAAGGTGTAGATCCAGTTTCGGCTATGGTGTCATTTGTCGATGGTAAACCTAATAAAAAAGGTTACCGCAAATATAAAATTAAAAGCGTAGAAGGTCCGGATGATTATAAATCTATGCGAGAAGTCGTTAGAAGAAGATATACACGTGTATTAACAGAAGGTACGCCATTGCCTGATCTCATTATTGTTGATGGTGGTAAAGGACATATGAGTGGCGTAATAGATGTTTTAGAAAATGAACTTGGTTTAGATATTCCTGTGGCAGGTTTAAAGAAAAATGATAAACACCAAACTTCTGACTTACTTTATGGTGCGAGTGCCGAAGTCGTACCGTTGAAGAAAAATAGCCAAGCATTTTACCTGTTACATCGTATTCAAGATGAAGTGCATAGATTTGCTATTACTTTCCATCGACAAACTAGACAAAAAACAGGACTGCAATCCGTGCTCGATACAGTTGATGGTATCGGTTCGAAACGAAAAACTAAATTATTAAGAACTTTTGGATCGATTAAAAAAATGAAAGAGGCATCTATTGAAGATTTTACAAAAACAGGATTACCAAAAAATGTTGCTGAAAACCTTTATGATGCACTCAAAAATTAGTAAATCAAAAAAATGGGTGTGAGAATCATTCTCATGCCCAAATTTACTTTATTTAGTGTTACAATAATAGGCAAAGAGATTTCTTTTTTTTCTAAATTATGGAAGCGTTTTCTAATTGATAAGTATTATCACTTAATTTTAGATTCATTTTATATGGTGTGATATTTAAATTATTAACAATTGAAACGTCGAACTTACATAGAGACAACTTTTCATGTAAGTTTCATGTTTTTGTTCTTAATAATTTTTATTTGGTTAGCGCGAGTAATTGCTGAAAAAAAGAAATCAAATAAATTATTTGTTTCTCAGGGGGGACTTCCTTTTGGCTTACACGAAAAATCAATTCTATTTAAGACGCTTACACTCATTACTAGGCGTAATTCCAATTGGTGGCTTTTTACTTGTGCATCTACTTGTAAACCATCAAGCAACTAAAGGTGCGTCTGCTTTTGATAAAGCAGCAGGATTCATGGAATCTTTACCATTTTTAATTGTTTTGGAATTTTTATTTATTTACATTCCTATTTTCTATCATGGTGTATATGGCGTTTTCATTGCGTTTACAGCAAAAGAAAACGTTGGACATTATTCACTATTTAGAAACTGGATGTTTTTACTACAAAGAATTACAGGTGTAATTACTTTCGTATTCGTTGGTATTCACTTATGGCAAACACGTATTCAAGTTGCGTTAGGTCATCCGGTGAACTTTACATTAGTACATGACATAGTTTCAAATCCATTGTGGTTAATCTTTTACATAGTCTGTACACTTTCAGTGACATTCCACTTTGCGAACGGATTATGGTCATTCTTAGTTACATGGGGTGTCTTACAATCTAAGAAATCTCAACAAGCATTCACTTGGGTTTCATTAATTGTATTCTTAGTAGTTAGTTACATCGGTGTTAGTGCAATTTTAGCGTTCTTATAATATTTAAATTAAATTAGTCTTTAGATACATTTTAGGGGAGTGACATAGTATGGCAGAGAAGAAAGTTATTGTTGTCGGTGGAGGACTTGCCGGTCTGATGGCAACAATTAAAGCAGCAGAACAAGGTGCATATGTAGACTTGTTCTCAATCGTGCCTGTTAAACGTTCACACTCTGTTTGTGCCCAAGGTGGTATAAATGGAGCAGTAAATACAAAAGGTGAAGGAGATTCTCCAGCAGTTCACCTTGATGACACAGTATATGGTGGAGACTTCTTAGCAAACCAACCACCAGTAAAAGCAATGACAGATGCAGCGCCAAAAATCATCCACTTGTTAGACCGTATGGGCGTAATGTTTAATAGAACTAACGAAGGTTTATTAGACTTCAGACGTTTTGGTGGTACGTTACACCACAGAACAGCTTATGCAGGTGCAACAACAGGGCAACAATTACTTTATGCTTTAGACGAACAAGTTCGTAGTCATGAAGTAGATGGCCTTGTAAACAAATTTGAAGGATGGGAATTTTTAGGCATAGTCAAAGATGATGACAATATGGCAAGAGGTATCGTAGCGCAAAACCTTACGACTTCTGAAATTAAGTCATTCGGCGCTGACGCTGTAATTATGGCTACAGGTGGCCCTGGTATCATCTTTGGTAAAACGACAAACTCTATGATTAACACAGGATCAGCAGCATCAATTGCATATCAAGATGGTGCATTATATGCGAACGGTGAGTTTATCCAAATTCACCCTACAGCAATTCCTGGTGATGACAAATTAAGATTAATGAGTGAGTCAGCACGTGGTGAAGGTGGCCGTATTTGGACTTATAAAGACGGAAAACCTTGGTATTTCTTAGAAGAAAAATATCCTGACTATGGTAACTTAGTACCTCGTGACATTGCGACACGTGAAATCTTCGATGTTTGTGTTAACCAAAAATTAGGTATTAACGGTGAAAACATGGTTTACTTAGACCTTTCACACAAAGACCCACATGAATTAGACGTTAAACTTGGTGGTATCATCGAAATTTACGAAAAATTCACTGGTGACGATCCTAAGAAAGTGCCTATGAAGATTTTCCCTGCTGTCCATTATTCAATGGGTGGTTTATACGTAGACTATGATCAAATGACTAATATTAAAGGTCTATTTGCAGCTGGTGAATGTGATTTCTCTCAACATGGTGGTAACCGTTTAGGTGCGAACTCATTATTATCTGCAATTTATGGCGGTACTGTTGCCGGACCTAATGCGATTAAATATATTGAAAACATCGAAACTTCTTACGAAGATTTAGGTGATGAAATTTATGAACGTAAAGTACGTGAAGAGCAAGAAAAATTCGACAAGTTACTTCAAATGAAAGGCGACGAAAATGCCTACAAACTTCATAGAGAGCTTGGCGAAGTGATGACAGCTAACGTAACTGTTGTACGTGAAAATGATAAATTACTAGAAACTGACAAAAAAATTCAAGAATTGATGGAACGTTACAATAATATTGATATTGAGGATACACAAACTTGGAGTAACCAAGCAGTATTCTTTACTCGCCAACTATGGAACATGTTAGAGCTAGCAAGAGTTATTACTATTGGTGCATATAACCGTAACGAATCTCGAGGCGCACACTACAAACCTGAGTTCCCAGATAGAAATGACGAAGAGTGGTTAAAAACAACTTTAGCTGAGTTCCAAGGTAAAAGCCAAGCTCCTAAATTTACTTATGAAGATGTAGATATAAGTTTAGTAGCACCTCGTAAACGTGACTATACGGCTAAGTCTAAAGGAGGTAAATAATCATGGCAGAAACTAAAGAAGCAAATGACGTACAAGATGTTCAAAGTACAGAACAAAGCAATCAACAAAAAACGATTAAATTAATTATCAAACGACAAGATGATGATAAATCTAAACCTTACATGGAAGAATTCGAAATTCCATATCGCGAAAACTTAAACGTTATTGCATGTTTAATGGAAATCAGAAGAAATCCTGTAAATAGTAAAGGTGAAAAAACAACACCTGTAACTTGGGATATGAACTGTCTTGAAGAAGTATGTGGTGCTTGTTCAATGGTAATCAATGGTAAAGCGAGACAATCATGTTCAGCGATTGTTGACTACTTAGAACAACCTATTCGCTTAGAACCAATGAGTACTTTCCCAGTTATTCGTGACTTACAAGTAGATCGTTCTAGAATGTTCGATAACTTAAAACGTATGAAAGCATGGGTTCCAATCGATGGTACTTATGATTTAGGCCCTGGTCCACGTATGCCTGAGAAAAAACGTCAAACTGCCTATGAACTTTCAAAATGTATGACTTGTGGTGTTTGTTTAGAAGTTTGTCCTAACGTTACTCAAAATAATGATTTCGTTGGTGCTCAAGCAATTTCTCAAGTTAGATTATTTAACTTACATCCAACTGGTTCTATGACAAAAGATGAAAGATTAGAAGCTTTAATGGGTGGTGGAGGATTACAAGCATGTGGTAATTCTCAAAACTGTGTTAATGCTTGTCCAAAAGGTATTCCTTTGACGACTTCAATTGCAGCATTAAATAGAGAAACATCATTCCATATGTTTAAATCATTCTTTGGTTCAGACCATCAAGTTCATTAATAACTATTTAACCAACATTTGTAACTATTACAAATGTTGGTTTTTTTATGGTATTCGTGCAGTTTTTAGGTTTGATGAGTGAATATACCAAAGATTCTGTGCTACAATAAAACTTATTAACATTATGAGGATGAAGGCATATATGGATAAACCAATTGGAGTTATAGATTCTGGAGTAGGTGGTTTAACCGTTGCTAGCGAAATCATACGACAATTACCTAACGAAACAATTTATTATTTGGGTGATATTAAAAGATGTCCGTATGGTCCAAGATCTGGTGAAGAGGTTAAACAGTTCACAATACAACTTGTAGAGAAACTTATGCAATACGATATTAAAATGTTAGTCATCGCATGTAACACTGCTACAGCAGTTGCTTTAGACGCACTACAAGAAAGGTTAACAATACCAGTAATTGGTGTAATCGAACCGGGCGCAAGAACCGCTATCATGACGACACAAAATCAAAATGTTTTAATATTAGGTACAGAAGGTACTGTTAAATCAGAGGCATATCGTCACCATATAAAAAATATTAATCCTAACGTAGAAGTGACTGGTATAGCTTGCCCTGGATTTGTACCATTAGTAGAGCAAATGCGATATAAAGACCCAACTATTACAAGCATCGTCATTCACCAAACTTTAAAACAATGGCGTAATAGTAAAGCTGACACTGTAATTTTAGGGTGTACGCATTATCCATTATTATATAAATATATTTATGACTATTTTGATGGTACGAAGACTGTCATTTCATCAGGTTTAGAAACTGCCAGAGAAGTGAGTGCATTATTAACATTCAGTAATGAACACGCTGGCTACAAAAAAAATCCACAACATAAATTTTTTGCTACAGGAGATACTGAACACATCGAAAGAATAATTAAAGAGTGGTTAAATATGACTGTAGAAGTTGAAAAAGTTAATGTAGAGGAGCAGGTTGAAAATGAAAGATATAGTCATAGCATCTAATAATAAAGGTAAACTTAATGACTTTAAAGTTATTTTTCCAGACTTCAATATCATACCCATTAGTGATTTAGTTGAAGGTTTTGATGTTGAAGAAACAGGGACTACTTTTGAAGAAAATGCAAAGCTAAAATCTGAAGCTGGTGCCCAAGCAGTCAACAAAACAGTTATAGCAGACGATAGCGGTTTAGAAGTTAAGGCATTAAATGGTGAACCTGGTGTATACTCTGCTAGATATGCAGGCACTGAGAAAGATGATGAGGCTAATATTGAAAAAGTATTAGATAAATTAGGTGATGACACAAATCGTGAAGCACGTTTTGTTTGTGTCATTAGCATGACGACTGCTGAAGGTGAAACGATACAATTTAGAGGTGAACTAACTGGTGAAATTACTCTAGATAAAATAGGGGAAGAAGGTTTTGGCTACGACCCTATATTTTATGTGTCAGAAAAAAATAAAACTTTAGCACAAATGCCAGCAGAAGATAAAAATGAAATCAGCCATAGAAAGAAAGCCATCGCTCAATTACAAAGTTATTTAGAAGGTGTAAATTAATGGCAAAATGGATAATTGTAAGTGACAACCATACTGAAAAAGGTATTTTATTCGATGTAATTAATCAATATGATGATGTAGATGTAGCATTGCATTTAGGAGATTCAGAATTTACTTACGATGATACAGAACTAAGTTATTTTCACAGAGTAAAAGGTAATACAGACTTTTATCCAGAATTTCCCAATGACCTAACGATTAGCGAAAATGGCATAAATGCATATGTAACTCATGGTCATTTATTCCAAGTAAACTATTCTCGTGAAAGATTGGCCGCAACGGCTAAAAGTAAAGCGTGTCAATTTGCTTTTTACGGCCATACACATGTAGCTAAATATGAGTGTATAGATGGCGTTCACGTAATTAACCCGGGCAGTATTTCACAATCTAGAAGTAATATAGAAGAGACATATGCTGAACTAATTATTAACGACAATAATACTGCTGCGACACTTAATTTCAGAAATCGTGATCATCAAGTGATTGATACTATAAATTTCGATATTTAAATTGAAAAGGTGCATTATGTTATAAATGCACCTTTTATTAAATTATTTTTTATATAATAATATTCAAAAATCTCTAAAGGTGCAAAATAATCTATAATAGTGAAAAATCATCTTTATTTTTGCCTTTAAAAGTATTGCTTTATAATAAGCCTTTAGATATAATAATTATTGTGTTCAAAAATGTCATGTCCTGGTAGCTCAGCTGGATAGAGCAATGGCCTTCTAAGCCATCGGTCGGGGGTTCGAATCCCTCCCAGGACGCTAAAAAGATAAATCCCGTTAAATTGACGTAAGTAAAACGTTGATTTAACGGGATTTTTTAATCGTTAAGTTTAATAATTTAACTTTTACTACACCAAAAATACACCAAGATTATAAAATTTGTAACGCTTCTACTGCTTTTCTATTTTCTTCAATGAATCACAATCATTAGGGTAGGCGCTTAGGTGCTTGCTCTGTTTTATTATGTTAATTTTATATATAGAGGATAATTTATATAAAGCTTGTTAAAAAGGAGTTGCTTACTTTATGAAGTTAAGTTCGTTTATAATAAGTTTAGTGACGGGAATATTGATGTTTTTAGTTGTTTTTTATATGGGTAATAATTCATTTTCTGTCGCTTTATTCTGCGGTATATTAGGATTTATTGGTAATATTTTGATTGGTTGGAATGCTAAACGAAAGATGTAAGTTACTTATTTATGCCGAAGTAATTTATTATGCGTAAAAAAGAACCCTTAACTAAACTTGAAGATGAATGTCGGCATAATGTGGTCTATTAAGTCGAACATTAGACAAGTTTTATGATTGTTAAGGGGTACGAGGTCAGTGTGTATAAAGTAATAAGGTTAAGTAATCTAAAAATAAAAGGAGTTTTTATTTTGAAAAAAGCTTTATTTCTTTTATTAGATGAGTTTGCAGATTGGGAAGGTGCATATCTATCTTCAACTTTACATCAAAGTGATAGTTGGTCTGTAAGTACTGTTTCTATTAATAAAAAGGTGTCTTCTTTGGGCGGTTTTTCTGTTTTAGTAGACTATGTTATTGATGGTGAACCCAAGGATTATGACCTGTTAGTCATGATTGGAGGGGATTCGTGGGATATTGATTCTGAGAGGCTTTTTAATTTCGTTAATGAAGCATTTAAGAAAAATATAGTAATTGGTGCTATATGTGGTGCAGTTGATTATTTAGCTAGAAATGGTTTTTTGAATAAATATAAACATACTGGTAATTCGGCTTATATGTGGCAAAATTATAAAAAATATAAACCTGAGTTTAAATTTATAGAGAAGCAAAGTGTTAGAGATAATTCGCTTATAACAGCAAATGGTACAGCTCCACTTGAATTTACTGAATCAATTTTAAGAGAGATTGATTTTACTTCTGAAGAAAACATTAAAAAGAAAATGTTTATGAATAGATTTGGCTTCTATAAATATAGTGAAAAATATGGAAATCCGTATGTATAAGTTGAATGTTTCTGTTTTTTTAAAAACAGATTTCTTCTTGTCCTGAAACAAAACAAACTACCCTACACATGTCGCAGGGTGGTTTGTTTTTAAATTAATTAATAAATTGAGCCTTATAGATAATTAGTTAATTATCTTGATGTACCAATAGTATTTAGTAAAACGATACCAATTGTTATAAATATTATTGATATAATCCCGATTGAGTTCAGCGATTCTTTGAATATTACGACTGAAAGGATTGTACTTAGCACTAAACCTAAGCCAGCCCATGTTGCGTAACTTAAGCCTAAAGGTAGGTATTTCATTGCTAAACTAAAAAAATAAAAACAAATTATAAAAGAAAATATTGCGGATAAACTTGGATATAATTTGCTAAAACCTTCTGAAGCTTTCAATGATACACTACCAGTTATTTCGGTTATTATTGCTATAAATAAATATAATTATGCCATAAAAACTCCCTTCGGTTATGTATTTTAGAAATAAATATAAATGTATGACTTTTTTTGTCTTATTACCATGATAACAACTTATATTAATTAAATAAAGATTGTTCCTCCAAAAAATAAATATGTTATTTGTACATTATACAAATTTATAAAAATATTATATAAAAGATACATACTCATTCGAATAACTGCTTTTAATTATTCATCTTCTAAATTGTATAATATGTATAAATGATGTAGTATTACAATTGAATCGTTTATGATTCAAATACAAATTAGGAGTGGTTAGGTGAATAAAGTTTCAAAAATCGCTTTAGCAAGTAGTTTAGTATTTGGCACAACGATAGGAGCTAATGCTTTAGCTTCCCAAAATGTTCAAAATGAAGCCCATGCTGCGCAAACGCCTTATTACAATTATACAGGCTATACTTCTGCAAGTAGTAACTTTATATTGGATAAAAACTTCAAAAATGCAATTAAGTACGATAATTTAAAAATCAATGGATATAAAATTTCTAAGGGAGATTCAAATACTAGTAAAATGGTAGACAAGTATGATCAATCTTTTCGCGTAGTGGGTGAAAATAAAGCCGATTCTGTAACTTTTGATTTAGATGGTAAATCTGTTTCAAAAGAAGCTTTATTTAATGCTTACGGACAAGCTAAAGCTTCGCCAACTGACTCACCGGCAGGCCTAAATTATATTTACAATATCGGTGGTAAAAAAGTTCAATTTTATCTCAACGATGGATATGTTACAAAAGTTCAAATTAATAGTTAATGATTAAATAACAACATATATTAAGATATGGCTTATTTTTATGATACAATTAAAGGAGCCATTCAGTGGCAATGTTTTGATTACAGCCCCATCTATTTTTAGGTGGGGTTATTTTTGTTCAATAAAATTGTTCAGTTTACATTACATTGCATGTTTTATTCCTTTTTTGACAAGATACCAATTTATAGGATAACTGGTGATAAAACCAATAAGCATAGCTATTTGCATTAAGAACCAATATTCTAATTTATTTGGTTGTAGAAGTGCATTATTAATTGCAAAATGCATTATTATCATAAAGCCAAACATACCAATTTCAAATGCTATAAGTGATAAAGTGTCTGCTTTTATTGCATCCATTAAGTCTGCAAATGGATGATCATGTTTGATTTCCATATGAAAATACTGAAATAATAATCCGAAAATATACGCTAAAATAAACTCTGTTATTAGTGTAGTAGCTAACTCATTGTTAAAGAATGTTATCCCAAACAAGAAAATAATTGGAGCTCCAATTAAATTTCCTAAAGAACAACCTGCGCTACAGTGTGTTGTAGATATAGTTACGCTTTGCCAAAATGGTTTACTATGATGTGAATGACTATGATGTGAATGACTATGATGTGAATGACTATGATGTGAATGACTATGATGTGAATGACTATGATGTGAATGACTATCATTGTTTGTTTTTCCTAAACTGTAATAGCCAATGATACCTAAAATAGGGAAATAGAGTCCTGTTAGAGGCCAAACAATATTCATGATAAACATTTTTTGAGGGCTTTTGACTATATCAATTAATATAACGAAAAATTGTATAACAGATATAATGATAAATAATATTGATAATAGTGATAACATTAAAATTCTCCTTTCTTAAAATCTGAAGATTATTTTTTATTAAGAATAACATATTGCTTTTTAAATCAAGTAAGCTCATCTATTTAATGTTAGGAATTTTACGCCATAAATACGACGTTAAATTGCTTTTACATATTAATATAATTTGGATGGTCACTAACCCTAATATTAATTTTGTGGTGCATTTCATATGTTTTAAAAACTTAAGTCTGTTACATTAAGTTATACATTGAAAAAGGAGTGATTAAGATTGTTTATTGCACAAGTTACGTTTTCAACTAAAGATTTTGAAGTGCGTTCTATCTTAGATAATAAAGCAAGTCATGCTAAAGAGGACTTTGAGGGTTTTCAAGGTTTCAGAGGTGCTGAAGTGTGGAAAAGTGAGTCTAAAAACAAATTAGAATATGCTATTGTTTCAAAATGGGACGATAAAAAGGACTTTCAAGCTTGGGTCTCTAGACCAGATCATGTTGAAGAACATAAAAGTATGAATAAAGAAACTGAGGAACAAGAAAAAGCAAAATATCAAAAAATAGAAAAACAAATAAAAAAATATGAAATAGTAGAGTAATAGGGAACAATATTTCCGGTTATAAATACTTAATTATAAATAGTTTAATCGTGTATCGATACATGTATTTTTAATAGTGTTCCGCGACATATATATTTTAAATTACTAAATGGCGTTAGGAGTTTTATTTCTATTTAATTAATGTTATATTACGAGTGTGTTACAAATATTCAAGAGATTTGTACACTTAAGTTCTCTTGTATCATTGTTCTGCTCAAACAGTGATACACAATCAAATGGTAACATTTGATTTAAATGGACATTCATTCTGTTATGGCAACCGTATATGGTTGCCTTTTTTGCTTTTTATTCCAAAATTTTTACTCATATAAGAATTAATATAGACTTTTAAATATATAATATTAAAATTAATTTAGAAAGACAATAAACTTAACGGAGGACAATTGAATGACTTATATTAATTTTTGGAAACGCGCATTTGACTTTAAAGGAACGGCTAAAGTTATAGATTTTATAACATGTTTATTTGTTAATTTTTTTATTGCTTTATGTATTATGATAAGTGGCTTTTTAGTTCCGTTCACATGGGAAAACGCTGTTGTTAATTTATACTATATCGTATTATTGTTAATGTTAGTGCCGACAGTTTCTATGTTTGTACGTGTAATTAGAACTTTTGTTAGAAAAAGTCATAGTGAGTAATAAAGTTAATAATTGTGGGGGGATATAATGAAGGAAGGTACAATTCTGTTTGATTTTGATGATACTTTGGTAGATTTTGAAGCTGCTGAAACATATGCTTTTTATAAAATGGTAGATCATTATGATTTTGATGCATCACCACAAGACTTTAATTATTTTACCAAAGTGAATCAACAACATTGGCAAGATTTTCAAAAAGGCGAGCTAACTAAGGAAGAGGTTTTATCACAACGTTTTGAACGTTTTTTTGAAAATTATAATATTCATATAGATGGTCACGAAGCTGATCATATTTTCAGAAATGAATTAGCCAATGCACCATTAACTTATTTTGACAATATGTTAAATACATTAAAAGAGTTAAGTAATAAATTTAATTTATATATAGTAACTAATGGTGTATTAGAAACGCAAGAGCGAAGAATAAACAAAGCTGCGTTTAAAGATTTGTTTGATGATGTATTTGTTTCAGAAGAGACTGGCTATCAAAAACCTATGCCTGAATTTTTTGATTATGTATTTGATAAAATTGGTGAACATCGAAGAAGTAATACGATGATAGTTGGTGATTCATTAAGTTCAGATATACTAGGTGGTATAAATGCGAAAATAAAAACGTGTTGGTTTAATCCTAGACATCAAATTAACGACACTAATATTAAAGCAGACGTAACGATTAATCATTTTAATGAATTGTTAGTAGCAATATAAAAGGATTGTGTTAGATAAATCTAACACAATCCTTTTTAAGGTTCCCATATTAATACGTCATAATCTTCGCTGTTTTTTTGTTGTAAATCCTTCAACCCTTGTTTAACGAAAAAGTCTTTTGATTGGTTACGTGCAATGACTTTAATAGGTAAACCATGTGATTTAGCAAAGTCTAATAGCTCAGTACCATAACCACGATCTTGGAAATCTTTTAAGACTTCTAATTTCCAGATAATTAAATAGTCATCGAATTCTGGGAAATGTTCTTCTTCGACTTCTCCTTTTCTATATAGGGCCATCCTTGCTCCTAATCTTTCACCTACATAGATACCATAGAATGGAGATTCAGAACTTGCATCAATCATTTCGCCACGCAGTTCATCTACCATATATAAGTCTTTATTACCGAAGTTTCTAAAATCTTCGAATAATTCATCAGTTTTATAATTTATATCAAGACGCTTTACGCTTGTCATAGCATCTTCCCCCCTTTATTTTTATATATTCTATTATACCCTAAATATTATGATTTTTCACAATTTTAGATGTATATAAATACTGATTTTACCCATAGATAATTTTGAAATCTAAATTAAAAATCATTAGTTGAAATTAACTAAATATATTTTTATGGGAAAGAAATTTTTTATATGTAAGCCGTAAAATTGTCAAAGTACTGTATAAACTTTATACTAATTAGGAATATAGGACATAAGGAGAATTATAAATGGATTGTATGACGACAAAATTAAACGAAAAAGATCAATTCATAACGCGCCTTGCTAATAGTGATGAAACGTTAAATAAATTTTATCAATTTGATGCCATGGCCAATGATAATTATAAATACAAAGTGGAACAATCCACGAATGGTAGAGAACAACAACTTGCAAATGTAATTCATCAATATATGAGTGACTTGACTTTGTCTTCGCAACAACTTACAAATATTGAACAATTAAGAGAAGGGGCGAAAGTAGTTATAGGAGGTCAACAAGCTGGTTTATTTGGTGGACCGCTATATACTTTTCATAAAATATTCTCGATTATAACTTTAAGTCAGTCGCTAGCTAAAGATTATGGAACGACTGTTGTGCCTGTTTTTTGGATAGCCGGTGAAGATCATGACTTTGATGAAGTTAATCATACATTTGTATATAGTAATCATGAAGCACAGTTACATAAAGTTAAATATCATACTTTAGAACCCCCTGAAGATAGCATGTCTAATTACTATCCAAATAAGTTACAATTAAAAGATGCTTTAACTCAATTTTTCAAACATCAACCTGAAACAAAGCATACGAAAGCATTGTTAACATTAAGTCACAATATTATTGATCGTTATGATAGTTGGACAGCTATGTTTAAAGCGTTACTACATGAAGTCTTTAAAGAATATGGTGTATTATTTATAGATGCGCAAGACAAATATTTAAGAACTTTGGAACAGCCTTTCTTAAAAGAATTAATAAATAGATTTAATGAAGTAGATGAAGCTTTTAGATCGGCACAAGTTAAATTAGAATCTCACGGTTTTGAACAAATGATTCAAACTGATACAAATGTGCATTTATTTATCGAAGAAGACAATATGAGACAATTATTAACTTTTGAAGATGGCAAATTTAAAACGAGCAAATCCAATTCCTTCTATACTAAAGAAGAATTGTTAAATATTGTAGAACAATCGCCAGAAAGATTTTCTAATAATGTTGTCACACGTCCATTAATGGAAGAATGGTTATTTAATACGATAGCTTTTGTAGGTGGACCGAGTGAAATTAAATATTGGGCAGAACTAAATGAAGTTTTTGAAACTTTAAATATAGAAATGCCGATTGTTATTCCAAGATTAAGAATAAGCTATATTAATGAAAGAATTGAAAAATTATCATCGAAATACGCGCTTTCAATAGAAGAAATAATTGCGGATGGTACTGAAAGTGCTAAAGATAGATTTATACGTGCTCATGCTTCAGAAACTTTTATTAATAACATCGAGGAGCTTAAACAACAACAATCGCAGGTATATGCGTCGTTAAAAGAAGAAGTACAAGATAATAATGACAATAAATTGTTGTTGGAAAAAAATAATCAAATTCATATGCAGCAGTATGATTATTTAATAAAGCGGTATTTATTGAATATCGAACGTGAAAATGACATCAGTATGAAACACTTTAGGGAATTAAATAATTCACTGCATCCAATGGAAGGATTACAAGAAAGAATATGGAATCCATTACAAATTATGAATGAATTTGGGATAGATGTGTTCAGCCCCTCCACCTATCCACCACTTTCCTACACTTTTGAACATATAGTTATAAAACCTTGATATATCAGTATTTAGACCCGATTCATCAAATGATGAATCGGGTCTTTTTTTGTCTTTTTTAATAAATTTTGGTGAAAATTGTATAATTAGTGGAGGATAGTGGTAAGATGTGGTAAATTATATATATGAGAAGGTGAGGTGAGAAAAAATGTTCATGGGAGAATACGAACACCAATTAGATACGAAGGGACGTATGATCGTTCCATCTAAATTTCGTTATGACTTAAATGAACGTTTTATTATCACCCGAGGCCTTGATAAGTGTTTATTTGGCTATACTTTGGAAGAATGGCAAGTTATTGAAGAAAAAATGAAAACTTTACCGATGACAAAGAAAGATGCACGTAAATTTATGCGTATGTTCTTTTCAGGTGCTGTTGAAGTAGAGCTTGATAAACAAGGGCGTATTAACATCCCTCAAAATTTGAGACAATACGCGAACTTAGATAAAGAATGTACAGTAATCGGTGTTTCAAATCGTATAGAGATTTGGGATAGAGAAACTTGGAACGGCTTCTACGAAGAATCTGAAGATAGTTTCGAAGAGATTGCTGAAGATTTAATAGATTTTGATTTTTAAATGGAGGAATTAACTTGTTTCATCATATAAGCGTAATGCTAAAAGAAACCATTGATTATTTAAATGTTAAAGAAGATGGTGTGTATGTAGACTGTACGCTAGGTGGAGCAGGGCATGCGCTCTATTTGTTAAATCAATTGAATGATGAAGGTAGATTGATTGCTATTGACCAAGATACTACAGCTATAGAAAATGCAAAGATAGTTTTAAAAGATCATTTGTATAAAGTAACCTTCGTACATAACAACTTTAGAGAATTACCACAAATTTTAAATGACTTAGATATTGAAAAAGTAGATGGTATCTATTACGACTTAGGCGTTTCGAGCCCACAGCTAGATGTTCCTGAACGCGGATTTAGTTATCATCATGATGCGAAATTAGATATGCGAATGGATCAGACGCAAGAACTTACAGCTTATGAAGTGGTAAATGAATGGGCGTTTGAAGATTTAGTCAGAATATTCCATCGTTATGGAGAAGAAAAATTCGCTAAACAAATTGCTAGACGTATAGAACAAAATCGTAATCAAAAAGAAATCGAAACAACATTAGAACTTGTAGACAGTATTAAAGAGGGGATACCAGCGAAAGCTCGTCGTAAAGGTGGTCATCCAGCTAAAAGAGTTTTCCAAGCAATAAGAATAGCAGTAAACGATGAATTAGCTGCTTTCGAAGATTCATTAGAACAAGCGATTGAGCTTGTCAAAGTTGGTGGTAGGATTTCTGTAATCACTTTCCATTCTTTAGAAGATCGTTTGTGTAAACAAATGTTCCAAGAATATGAAAAAGGACCAGAAGTACCAAGGGGACTACCAGTAATACCAGAAGCATACACCCCGAAATTAAAACGCGTTAACCGCAAACCTATTATTGCAACCGATGAAGATACCGAAAACAATAATCGTGCTCGTAGTGCAAAATTGCGTGTCGCCGAAATTTTAAAATAAGGAGTGCTTGTAAGTGGCTGTAGAGAAAATATACGAACCGTATAATGGTTCAGCACAACAAATACCGGAATCACAACCTTCGACCCAACCTGGTTCGAGGTCGATAAAAAGAAAAGTAGTTGTTCAATTAACTAAGTTTGAAAAGATGTTATACATAGGACTTATAACAATAATTGCTTTGATAAGTATATATATGCTATCTTTAAAAATGGATGCGTATGATACTCGAGGAAAAATTGCAGATTTAGATACAAAAATAGAAAAACAAGCAAGTGAAAATAGCTCGATTCAATCTGAAATTAAAAAGAACTCATCTTACGAACGCATTTACGACAAGGCCAAAGATCAAGGTATGAGCCTTAAGAACGATAATGTAAAGGTAGTGCGTAATAATGGCGAAGCGAAAAATTAAACTAAAAAAACCAAAAATAAAAATTCCAATAAAACAAAATAAAATAGGGGCAGTCCTACTCATCCTTGGATTCGGACTGCTCTTTTTTACGTTGATATTAAGATATTCATATATCATGTTAACTGGACATTCTTCGGGTGAAGATTTAATTCTAAAAGCAAACGAAAAGTATTTAGTAAACACTCAAAAACAACCTGAACGAGGCAAAATTTACGATCGTAATGGTAAAGTTTTAGCAGAAGATGTTGAAAGGTATAAAGTCGTTGCTGTCGTTGATAAAGAAGCCAGTAAAGATAGCGACAAACCTAAGCATGTTGTCGACAAAAAGAAAACAGCTAAAAAACTATCTGAAGTAATTGATATGTCCCAATCCGATATTGAAAAACGCTTGAAACAGAAGAAAGTTTTCCAAGTTGAGTTTGGACAAAAAGGGACAGATTTAACTTATAAAGATAAGCAAAAAATAGATAAAATGAATTTACCAGGAATAAACCTATATCCAGAAACGGAACGTTTTTATCCTAATGGTAATTTTGCGTCACACTTATTAGGAATAGCACAAAAAGATCCTGATACAGGAGAACTCAAAGGTGCTATGGGTGTAGAAAAGATATTTGACAGCTACCTATCCGGTCAAAAAGGTTCATTATCTTATATCCATGATATTTGGGGCTATTTAGCACCGAATACTAAACGTGAAAAAATGCCTAAACGAGGCGACGATGTACATTTAACGATTGACTCAAATATTCAAGTATTCGTTGAAGAAGCATTAGATGGTATGGTAGACCATTACAAACCAAAAGATGCTTTTGCTGTAGTTATGGATGCACATACAGGTGAAATCTTAGCTTCAAGTCAAAGACCTACATTTAATCCAGAAACTGGTAAAGACTTCGGTAAAAAATGGGCAAATGATTTATACCAAAACACATACGAACCAGGTTCAACATTTAAATCATTTGGTCTAGCAGCAGCAATTCAAGAAGGAAAATTTGTGCCGAACAAGAAATATACGTCAGGTCATAGAGACATTATGGGATCTAGAATCTCAGACTGGAACAAAGTAGGTTGGGGTAAAATTCCAATGACGCTTGGTTTCACGTATTCATCAAATACATTAATGATGCACTTACAAGATTTAGTAGGTGTCGACAAAATGAAATCATGGTATGAAAAATTTGGTTTCGGTAAATCTACGAATGGTATGTTTGATAGTGAAGCAAGTGGTGGCATTGCATGGGATAATGCAGCGCAGCAAAAAACATCTGCATTCGGACAATCTACAACTGTAACGCCTGTCCAAATGTTACAAGCACAATCGGCGTTCTTTAATAAAGGTAATATGATTAAACCGTGGTTTGTAAATAGCGTTAAAAACCCAGTAAGTGATAATACTTTCTATAAAGGTAAGAAAGAATACGCAGGCAAACCAATCACTGAAAAAACAGCGAAAAAAGTTCGTGTTGAATTAGATAAAGTTGTAAACAGTGACGATAGTCATGCGAAAAACTATAGAATTGATGGTTATGATATCGCAGGTAAGACTGGTACTGCCCAAGTTGCCGATTCTAAAGGTGGCGGCTATGTTAAAGGCGCGAACCCATATTTCGTTAGTTTCATCGGGGATGCACCGAAGAAAAATCCTAAAGTCATAGTTTATGCTGGAATGAGTTTAGCACAAAAAAATGACGAAGAAGCTTACGAAATGGGTGTTAGTAAGGCCTTTAATCCAATAATGAAAAATACGCTTAAATATTTAAACGTTGATGATAAGAATTCAAAAGATTCATCAGACGTTAAATACAGTAAAGTTCCTGACGTTTCAGGTAAATCAGTGCAAGAGGCTGAAGATGCACTCAACGCGAAATCATTAGAACCTGAAGTCATCGGGTCTGGTGAGAAAATCTCTAAACAATCAGTGAGTGCCAACAAGAAAATTTTACCAAATAGAAAAGTATTATTACTATCTGATGGTGATTTAACGATGCCAAACATGGATGGTTGGTCCAAAGAAGATGTATTGGCATTTGAAAGATTAACTAATGTAAAAATCACGACTAAAGGCAATGGTTTCGTTTCAAAACAATCAACGCCAGAAGGTCAAAAAATTAAAAAGAATGATAAGGTTGAAGTTGAATTTTCAGCTGATAAAATAAGTGGAGATTCAAAATCAAGTAGTTCTTAAATAACAAATTAGATGAGGCAATGTTGAGGAGAATATTCGTTGTTACTATAAACGTACAACAATATTCCGCCTCAAAGTCTCACTAATTTTACATATGCACTTGTCCTTAGCAAAACGTAAAAACCCATAATAAAAAAAAGGAGATCAATATGGTTTATTTACTCGCAATAATTGCATTTTTAATATCGTTAATTTTAGTGCCATTGCTCATACCGACATTGAAAAGGATGAAATTTGGTCAAAGCATTAGAGAAGAAGGGCCAAGAAGCCACATGAAAAAAACAGGTACACCAACTATGGGTGGCCTAACATTTTTAATCAGTATAATAGTAACGTCTGTTTTAGCTATTATATTCATGGATAATTCTAATCCAATTATTTTATTGTTGTTTGTAACTATTGGTTTTGGATTGATTGGATTTATCGATGATTATATTATCGTGGTTAAAAAAGATAACGAAGGTCTTACAAGTAAACAGAAATTTTTAGCTCAAATTGCTATTGCAGTAATCTTTTTCATATTGAGCCAAGTATTCCAATTAGCAAGCTTCTCTACGGGCATTCATATTCCATTTACTAATATAGAACTACAGTTATCAATTGTTTATGTTATTTTTATTATTTTTTGGCAAGTTGGTTTCTCAAACGCTGTAAACTTAACAGATGGATTAGATGGTTTAGCAACAGGATTATCTATTATTGGATTTGTGATGTATGCAATCATGGCTTTTGTTCATGGCGCAAATTCAATTGGAATTTTTTGTGTAATAATGATTTTTGCTTTATTAGGATTTTTACCATTTAACCTTAATCCAGCTAAAGTGTTTATGGGGGATACTGGTAGTTTAGCTTTAGGTGGAATCTTTGCTACGATTTCAATTATGCTAAATCAAGAATTATCACTGATCTTTATTGGATTTGTCTTTGTCGCTGAAACATTATCAGTCATGATTCAAGTTACAAGCTATAAATTAACGGGTAAAAGAATTTTCAAAATGTCACCTTTACATCATCACTTCGAATTAGTAGGTTGGGATGAACGTAAGGTTACAACTGTATTCTGGACAGTAGGATTTATCACAGGGCTAATCGGTTTATGGATTGGAGTGCACTAAAATGCTAAATTATACGGGCTTAGAAGGAAAAAATGTCTTGGTAATAGGCTTAGCAAAAAGTGGTTATGAAGCAGCAAAATTATTGACCCGTCTTGGCGCCAATGTCGTCGTCAATGATGGTAAGGATTTAACACAGGATTCACATGCTAAAGATTTAGAAAATATTGGTGTGAAAGTTATCGGTGGAGAACACCCTCTTTCATTGTTAGATAATGAACCTATCATCTTTAAAAATCCGGGTATTCCGTATACAGTACCTATTTTACAAGAGGCGCAGAATCGTGGATTAAAAATATTAACAGAAGTAGAGTTGAGTTATCTCGTATCAGAAGCACCTATAATTGGTGTTACTGGTACAAATGGTAAAACAACTGTAACTTCATTAATTGGTGATATTTTTCAAAAAAGTAGGTTAGTAGGTAGAATGTCGGGTAATATTGGGTATGTTGCTTCTAAGGTAGCCCAAGAAGTTACTAAAGATGATTATCTCGTTACCGAATTATCGTCGTTCCAATTATTAGGAATAGAACAATATAAGCCGCATATTGCTATTATCACAAACATATACTCAGCACATCTCGACTATCATGAGACGTTAGATAATTATCAAAATGCAAAAAAGCAAATTTATAAAAATCAAGATGAGCATGATTATTTAATTTGTAACTACCATCAACGTCATTTAATTGAATCTGAATCTTTAAAAGCTAAAACTTTATACTTTTCAACACAACAAGAAGTCGATGGTATTTATATCAAAGAGGGTTACATTGTGTTCAAAGGTTTCCGTATCATCCATACTGATGATTTAGTATTGCCTGGTGAGCACAATTTAGAAAATATTTTAGCAGCTGTTTTAGCAGCTTTACTTGCAGGTGTACCTGTTAATGCTATCATTGCCAGTTTAACGACGTTCTCAGGCATAGAGCATAGATTACAGTATATTGGTACAAACAAAACGAACAAATATTACAACGACTCTAAGGCAACGAATACTTTAGCGACTCAGTTTGCGCTTAACTCATTTAAACAACCCATTATATGGTTATGCGGTGGTTTAGACCGAGGCAATGGATTCGATGAATTGATTCCATATATGGAAAACGTCCGTGTAATGATTACTTTTGGCGAAACGCAAGAAAAGTTTGTGAAATTGGGTGAGAGCCAAGGTAAATATGTAATTAAAGCTATAGATATAAAAGATGCAGTAAATAAAATTCAAGATATAATAGAGCCGAATGACGTAGTATTATTATCTCCAGCTTGTGCAAGTTGGGATCAATACAATACTTTTGAAGAGCGTGGTCAACAATTTATTGATAGCTTTAAAGCTCAATTACCTTCTTTTTAAGGATGTGACAAACTTTGGCCGATAAAGTAAAAACTTTTGACTCTGAGTATTTACAAGAAAAGCGAGAACGAAGACGTAAAAGGCAAAAACAAATTCAATATACTATTTTTGGTGTTTTGCTATTCGTGATTATAATATTTTTACTGTATATGTTTACACCTATTAGCAAAATTAGTAATGTCAAAATAGTAGGGAATGATAACGTATCGAAGAGTAAGATTGAGCAATATATCAATGTTAAATCGGACTCAAGAATGTACACTTATAGTACTCGAAAAGCTGAAAGCAATTTGAAAAAACATGAGCTGATTAAAGATGCTGAAGTGAGAAAACATTTTCCAAACAAAATGACTGTTAAAGTTACTGAATATAAAATAGTAGGGTTGGTTAAAAAGAAAGATGACTACGTCCCTATTTTAGAAAATGGTAAACAACTAGATAGTTACAATGGGACATCTACTGATGATGGACCAATATTAGATGGTTTCAAAAAAGAGAAACAAGAAAAAATAATTCAAGCGTTAGCTAAAATGCCAGCGAATGTAAGAAGTATGATTTCTGAAATCAAGTATGATCCTAGCGATAATTCGCAAAATCAAATTAAACTTTATACTTCAGATAACTTGCAAATTTTAGGTAATATTAAAACGATTGCTAGTAAAATGAAGTATTACCCACAGATGTCTCAATCATTAAAACGTAATGACGCGGGTGAGTTAGAAAAATCAGGTTATTTAGATTTAACTGTAGGTGCATCGTTTATTCCTTACTCTGAATCAACTAATACAAAATCAGATAGTGATAAAGATGTTGAAAGGGGTACAGCACAAGCTGATAAGGCAAAAGACGAACTACAAAGTGCCTTAAATAAGATTAATAAGAACTCAAAAGAAAGTAATTAAAAAATTTTGACAAATACATGTGTTTATAGTTCACAAGCATGGCAACGTATTGTAAACTAAACATAGTGTAAAATAGAATAGTTAATGTCAGGAGGTGCCTATCTATGGAGGAACATTATTATGTAAGTATAGATATAGGTTCATCAAGTATTAAAACAATTGTAGGCGAGAAATTTCACAATGGTATAAATGTGATAGGTACAGGACAAACCTACACAAGTGGTATAAAAAATGGTTTAATAGACGATTTTGATATAGCTAAACAGGCAATTAAAGATACAATTAAGAAAGCTTCAATTGCATCAGGTGTAGATATAAAAGAAGTGTTTTTAAAATTACCAATTATTGGTACAGAAGTTTATGATGAAACAAATGAAATAGAATTTTATGAAGATACTGAGTTAGATGGCACGCATATTGAGAGTGCATTAGAAGGCATTCGTGAAAAAAATGATGTGCCAGAAACTGAAGTAATTAATGCATTTCCCATTAAATTTATAGTTGATGGCGATAATGAGGTATCAGACCCTAAAGAACTCATCGCTAGACATTCATTGAAAGTCGAAGCAGGCGTTATTGCAATACAGCAATCTATACTGATTAATATGATTAAATGCGTAGAGTCTTGTGGTGTAGATGTTTTAGATGTTTACTCAGACGCATACAATTATAATTCAGTATTGTCTGCAACTGAGAAAGAATTAGGTGCATGTGTTATTGATATTGGTGAAGATGTGACACAGTTAGCATTCTATGAACGTGGTGAACTTGTTGATGCTGATTCAGTAGAAATGGCTGGACGTGACATTACAGAAGATGTTGCTGAAGCATTTAACACTACTTTTGAAACAGCTGAAAAGGTTAAACATCAATATGGTCATGCATTTTATGATTCAGCTTCAAGTCAAGATATCTTCAATGTAAACCAAATCGATAGTGATGAAGAAGTTCAATATACTCAAAAAGATTTAGCTGATGTTATTGAAGCACGCGTAGAAGAAATCTTCTTAAGTGTATTTGATGTGTTAGAAGAGCTAGGCCTAACTAAAGTAAACGGTGGTTTTGTAGTTACAGGTGGTTCTGCTAATTTATTAGGTGTTAAAGAATTATTACAAGATATGGTAAGTGAAAAGGTAAGAATTCACACACCATCTCAAATGGGAATTAGAAAACCAGAATTTTCTTCTGCAATTTCTACTATTTCTAGTAGCATTACTTTCGACGAATTATTAGATTATGTTACAATTAGTAATCATGGCAGTGAAGAATTTGAAGAAGAAGTAATTGAATCAGAAGAAAAAGAAAATGCTTCTAAATCCAGCGGATTTGATTGGTTTAAGAAAAAGTCAAATAAGCAGGAGGGCGCTATTTCAGATGATTCTGAACCAGCACACGTACATAAATCACCGGCATCTTCTCAGTCAAGAGACGAACATGAAGAACAATATGAAGATGAGTATGTAGAGCATAATCATGAGCCTAAAGAACAAGAAGAAAGTAAATTTAAAAAACTGATGAAATCATTATTCGATTGATTGGCCATTTAAACTAGGAGGAAATATAAATGTTAGAATTTGAACAAGGATTTAATCATTTAGCGACACTAAAAGTCATCGGTGTAGGCGGTGGCGGTAATAACGCTGTTAACCGTATGATCGACCACGGAATGAACAATGTTGAATTCATTTCTATTAATACTGATGGACAAGCTTTAAACTTATCTAAAGCTGAATCAAAAATCCAAATTGGTGAAAAGTTAACACGTGGTTTGGGTGCAGGTGCTAACCCTGAAATTGGGAAAAAAGCGGCTGAAGAATCTAGAGAACAAATTGAAGATGCTATCCAAGGTGCAGATATGGTATTCGTAACTGCTGGTATGGGTGGCGGTACTGGTACAGGTGCTGCTCCTGTTGTTGCAAAAATAGCAAAAGAAATGGGTGCCTTAACAGTTGGTGTTGTAACACGCCCATTTGGTTTCGAAGGACGTAAACGTCAAACTCAAGCAGCTGCTGGTGTAGAAGCAATGAAAGCTGCAGTTGATACATTAATCGTTATCCCTAATGATCGTTTATTAGACATCGTTGATAAATCAACTCCAATGATGGAAGCATTCAAAGAAGCAGATAACGTATTACGCCAAGGTGTTCAAGGTATTTCTGACTTAATCGCAGTTTCTGGTGAAGTTAACCTTGACTTTGCAGACGTTAAAACAATCATGTCTAACCAAGGTTCTGCTTTAATGGGAATTGGTGTTTCTTCTGGCGAAAATCGTGCAGTAGAAGCAGCTAAAAAAGCAATTTCTTCACCATTATTAGAAACATCAATCGTTGGTGCGCAAGGCGTATTAATGAATATTACTGGTGGGGAATCACTTTCACTATTTGAAGCACAAGAAGCAGCAGATATTGTACAGGATGCAGCTGACGAAGATGTAAATATGATTTTCGGTACAGTTATTAACCCTGAATTACAAGATGAAATTGTTGTGACAGTTATTGCAACTGGTTTTGAAGATAAACCTTCAGTACAAGGACGTAAATCTTCAAATACTGGATTTGGTTCTAGTGCAACAACTTCTGCTAAAGATGATTCATTTGCTTCATCTAATTCAAATTCAACACAAGCTCCTGAATCTAGTAGTGAAGCGAGAAGTCATACTACAAAAGAAGATGACATTCCAAGCTTCATTAGAAATAGAGAAGAAAGACGTTCTAGAAGAACTAGACGCTAATTGAGAGAATTATACTTTATAGATAAGTATAAATATGGTCGCTAGAACACAACTCTGACCATGTTAATGTCATCAGATTTAACGATCTGATGACTTTTTTAATATAAAAAAGTCAATCTGTAATTTGGTTTTTAAATACTGAATAATTTGTTGGAGGCTTCAAACATGGCTGAAAAATTTAAAAAGTACAATCATGTATTATTATTTGAAGATGATCAAAGTGAAGATGTAACGATTGGCATAACAACAAGAGAACAAGGTAAGAGTGCTTATCCAAATGATGCTTTTAATATGGCGAGGTATATTGACGATGAATCTAGCAATATCACTTATCATCAAGAACAACTCGCTGAAATTATTAACTATCCTAGAGAAAATTGGGTTTTCCCAATACAAACACATGAAAACAATGTGGTAGCTATCACACAACAAGATAGAGGTACGAATATTGATGCATTAACTGATGAATTGCATGGTGTTGATGGTATGTTTACTTATGACTCTGATATATTACTAACGATGTGTTATGCTGATTGTGTGCCTATATATTTTTATAGTAAACAAAATCACTTTATAGGATTGGCACATGCAGGATGGCGTGGAACAGTAAGTCAAATCGTTACTGAAATGCTAACGAAAATTGACTTTAACCTTGAAGATTTAAATGTAGTCATAGGTCCTGCAACTTCAAATTCATATGAAATAAATGATGATATTAAACAAAAATTTGATCAATTACCTATCGATTCCTCTAATTATATTGAAACACGTGGCAATGATCGACATGGTATTGATTTAAAATTAGCTAATAAATTATTATTGGTAAATGCGGGTGTGCCGAGTGATAATATCTATATTACACAATATGCCACTTCAGAAGAATTAACTGTATTTTTTTCTTATAGAGTAGAAAAAGGGAATACTGGCAGAATGTTAGCTTTTATAGGACAATAAAGTAAGAGGTGATTAGGTGACGGTACAGGAAAACTATACATCAATCCAAAATGAAATTTCAGCGGCAACCAAGAAAGGCGGTTTTTCATTACAGCCTCACGTGATTGCAGTAACAAAATATGTTACAATAGGACGTGCTAATGAAGCATATAATGCAGGTATAAAACATTTCGGTGAAAACCGATTAGAAGGCTTTGTAGCAAAGAAAGAAGCTTTACCTGATGATTGTATCTTTCATTTTATAGGTTCACTTCAAACTAGAAAAGTTAAAGAAGTGATAAATGAAGTTGATTACTTTCACGCATTAGATCGCTTAAAATTAGCAAAAGAAATAAACAAGCGTGCACAACATAAAATCAAATGTTTCATTCAAGTCAACGTTTCTGGCGAAGAATCGAAACATGGTATAAAGCTTGACGAAGTCAATGACTTTATTAATACTTTGCAAGATTATGAAAATATTGAAATCGTAGGTCTTATGACAATGGCGCCTTATACAGATGATGAGGATTACATAAAAGCCTTGTTTAAAGCCTTAAAAGAAAAACAGATAGAAATACACGAACTCAATTTAAAACATGCGCCATGTTCAGAACTATCAATGGGTATGAGTAATGATTTTCAACTCGCCGCAGAAGTAGGTGCAACGTTTGTCAGAATTGGGACTAAACTTGTAGGAAAAGAGGAGTGAGCCCCATGGCTTTAAAAGATTTATTTAACGGATTTTTCGTAGTAGAAGAGGAAGATGAGGAAACTGAACCTCCCCGACATCATGATGAGATGGATAGACAACAAAACAGACAACAAGCGCAGTCTCAAACTAATTTTAACGAACAAGCAAATTATGACAACACTGACAATCAACGTTCAATTCAATCAGTGCCTAAAAAACAATCTACACGTAGTAACCAATCTAACGAGCGTAGATATCAGTTAAATAGTGCACCTAAAAACAATACAAGGAATGTTGTTAATATGAATCAAGAGCAAGATGCTTTTAATACGATGCAAGAAAGTTCTAAAATGTGCTTATTTGAACCACGCGTATTTTCTGATACACAAGATATTGCTGATGAACTTAAAAATCGTCGTGCCACATTAGTAAACTTACAACGTATTGATAAAGTTTCGGCAAAACGTATCATAGATTTCTTAAGTGGTACTGTATATGCTATTGGTGGAGATATCCAACGCGTAGGTTCTGATATCTTCTTATGTACTCCAGATAACGTAGAAGTTGCTGGTAGTATTACGGATCAAATTGAAAATATGGAACAAGGCGAATAGAGGTTATTAATTAATGAGTCCAGAAATATTAGCAACTATATTTCACTTAATTATAAATTTAGTACAAATTTATTACTTTGGAATGATTGTATATTTCTTTATGTCATGGTTACCAAATGCACGAGAAAATGCTTTTGGACGATTTTTGGCTAGATTATATGAACCATTCTTAGAGCCTTTCCGTAAAATCATACCACCTATCGGCATGATTGATATTTCATCAATTGCAGCGATTATTGCATTAGTATTGTTCCAAAAAGGTTTAGATAATATTTTTGCAATTATACTTAATAGTTTATATTAAAAATGTGTTGTTTTAAATTTGAATGAATAAAGCACCTAACGTTATCGTAGCGCGAGGTGCTTTATGTTGTTGTAGGAGTGATTTAAATAGATATATACCAACATTTTAGAAAAGAAGAGCATGAAATCATTGATATACTGCTGGATAAATGTAATCAAGCAAATGAACAATACTCACCAGTGTTAACACATTTTCTTGATCCGCGAGGACAATATATATTAAAAGTAATCAGTGGTAGTTTTGATGAATTAGAAGTTACACTTTTTGGTGGTCAATATAGCGAACGTAAACGTGCAATCATTGCACCAAGCTACTTTGAACCTCAAGAAGAAGATTTTGAAATAAGTTTAATAGAAATAGACTATCCCCAAAAGTTTGTTACGTTACAACATCAAAACGTACTGGGTACAATTATGTCGCTAGGTATAGAACGTGACCAATTAGGTGACATTATTGTTAATGAGCGTATTCAATTTACTTTGACAAAACAATTAGAATCTTATATTATATTACAATTAACACGTATCAAAGGTGCGACAGTTGAACTTAATTCTATTCCTATTAATTCTATGATACAATCTAATGAGAATTGGAAGCATTTTGAAGCCAATGTTAGTGGACTTAGACTTGATGTAGTATTAAAAGATATAATTAGAAAGTCGCGGTCTATTGCAAAACAATTGATAGAAAAGAAAAAAGTAAAAGTAAATCATACTATTATAGACTCTGTTGATTTCCAACTAGATAGCGAAGATTTAATATCAGTTCAAGGATACGGCAGAGCAATGATAACGCAAATAGGTGGCAAAACGAAAAAAGATAAAGTGCATATATCTTACAAAACACTCTTTAAATAATGTATAATACATTTATATGTAATCAAAGACGAAGTAAGATTGTTAAAATGCATATTTTCTGACTAAATAAAATAGTGTATTATAGAGGGAGGATATCCAATGCCTTTTACACCAAATGAAATTAAAAGTAAAACATTCACTACTGTAAAAAATGGATTTGAACCTACTGAAGTTGAAGGTTATTTAGAACAACTCAGTACTGAAATTGAACGTTTAAAAGAAGATAAAAAACAATTAGAACAAGTAATTGAAGATAAAGAAACGAACATTCAATCATATAAAGATGTTCATCAATCTGTAAGTGATGCGCTTGTTCAAGCACAACAAGCTGGAGAAGAGACTAAAGCTGCTGCAACAAAAGATGCAGAAGCAACTGTAGCCAAAGCGGAAGCGCAAGCGAATCAAATCGTCAATGATGCTATCGAAAAATCACGTAGACTATCATTCCAAACGGAAGATATGAAACGCCAATCTAAAATCTTTAGATCTCGTTTCCGTATGTTAGTCGAAGCTCAACTTGACTTGTTAAAAAGTGAAGACTGGGATTACTTATTAAACTATGATTTAGATTCAGCGCAAGTAACTGAAGAAAATATTAATCATTTACACGACAATGATTTAACTGAAGAAGAAAAAGAGATGAAGGCACAGGCAGAAGCTGAGCAACAAGCTGCAACGGAAGAAGCTGCTTCATCAGAATCAGAAGACAATTCATCTAAATAATATAGCAGACGCGTAAGTAACTGGAAGTATAATTCAGCGAATTAGGGATGGTGTGAGCCTAATATATACAAGTTGCTTGTATCACTGTTATGCAACAATAAAAGACTTTTATGAGAGAACTCTAAGTTGAGTTAATCAGGGTGGTAACGCGGTTTAATCGTCCCTGTTAATTGAACTTAGAGTTCTTTTTTAGTTTTAAATTTTTAGCACAAAAAACAAGGAGTGGAATCAATGGATTATAAAGAAACGTTATTAATGCCAAAAACAGATTTTCCAATGCGTGGAGGTCTACCAAATAAAGAACCAAAAATTCAAGAAGAATGGAATAATAACGATATTTATTCCAAAGCGTTAGCGCAAAACGAAGGCAATCCTTCATATATTTTACATGACGGGCCTCCATATGCGAACGGCTCTTTACACATGGGACATGCGCTGAATAAAATCTTGAAAGATATTATCGTGCGTTATAAAACAATGCAAGGCTTTTATGCGCCGTATGTACCAGGTTGGGATACACACGGTTTACCAATTGAACAAGCATTGACTAAAAAAGGCGTAAAACGTAAAGAAATGTCAGTTGCTGACTTTAGAAAAAAATGTGAAGAATTCGCATTAGAGCAAATTGAACTACAAAAGAAAGACTTTAAACGCCTTGGAGTACAAGGTGACTTTAACAACCCATATATCACTTTAAAACCAGAATATGAAGCTGCACAAATTCGTTTATTTGGTGAAATGGCTGATAAAGGCTTAATTTACAAAGGTAAAAAACCAGTTTATTGGTCTCCTTCAAGTGAGTCATCTTTAGCTGAAGCTGAAATTGAATATCATGATAAACGTTCAGCATCAATTTATGTAGCATTTGATGTTAAAGATGGTAAAGATATTGTCGATAATGACGCTAAGTTTATCATTTGGACAACGACACCATGGACGTTGCCTTCTAACGTAGCTATAACTGTACATCCAGAATTATCTTATGGACAATATAACGTTAACGGCGAAAAATATATTATCGGTAAAGATTTAGTCAGCGATGTTGCAGAACAAATTGGTTGGAACGAAGAAGATATTACTTTAGAAAAAGAATTTAAAGGTTCTGAGTTAGAATATGTAGAAACACAACATCCATTTATAGACAGAACATCTCTCGTTATTAACGGTACGCATGTTACTACTGACGCTGGTACAGGTTGTGTCCATACGGCTCCAGGTCATGGTGAAGACGACTATATCGTATCTCAAAAATATAATTTACCAGTAATTAGTCCGGTAGATGATAAAGGTGTGTTCACTGAAGAAGCTGGACAATTTGAAGGACAATTTTATGATAAAGCGAATAAACCTATCACAGATTTATTAACTGAAAAAGGTGCATTATTAAAATTAGACTTCATTACACATAGTTATCCTCACGATTGGCGTACGAAAAAACCAGTTATCTTTAGAGCGACGCCACAATGGTTTGCTTCTATTGATAAAGTAAGAACTGATATTTTAAATGCGATTGACCAAACGAAATTTAAAGTAGATTGGGGTAAAACACGTATTTACAATATGATTCGTGATCGTGGTGAATGGGTAATTTCACGTCAACGTGTATGGGGCGTACCATTACCAGTATTTTATGCTGAAAATGGCGATATTATCATGACTTCTGAAACAGTAAATCACGTAGCAGATTTATTTGAACAACACGGTTCAAATGTGTGGTTTGAAAGAGAAGCTAAAGATTTATTACCAGAAGGATTTACCCACGAAGGAAGTCCAAATGGCGAATTTACGAAAGAAACGGATATCATGGACGTATGGTTCGACTCAGGTTCATCTCATAGAGGTGTGTTAGAAGCTAGACCAGAATTATCATTCCCAGCTGATTTATATCTTGAAGGTAGTGACCAATATCGTGGCTGGTTTAACTCTTCTATTACTACAGCGGTAGCAACTAGAGCACAGTCTCCATATAAAATGTTACTCTCTCATGGTTTCGTTATGGATGGCGAAGGTAAAAAAATGAGTAAATCTTTAGGTAATGTTATCGTGCCTGATCAAATCGTTAAACAAAAAGGTGCAGATATCGCACGTTTATGGGTAAGTAGTGTTGACTATTTAGCTGATGTCCGTATTTCTGATGAAATCTTAAAACAAACTTCAGATGTTTATAGAAAAATTAGAAACACGCTAAGATTTATGTTAGGTAACGTAAGCGACTTTGACCCAGCAGTCGACGCAATACCTGAAAATGATTTATTAGAAGTAGATAAATATCTATTAAATAGATTAAGAGAATTTACGGCAAATACTTTAGAACATTATGATGATTTCGATTACCTTGATATTTATCAAGAAGTTCAAAACTTTATAAATGTTGAGCTAAGTAATTTCTATTTAGATTACGGTAAAGATATTCTTTATATCGAAGCACGTGATGCACATAAACGTCGTAGTATGCAAACCGTACTTTATCGTATCATTGTTGATATGACTAAATTACTTGCACCAATCTTAGCTCATACTGCTGACGAAGTGTGGTCTCATATTCCACATGTAACTGAAGAAAGCGTGCATTTAACGCATATGCCTAAAGTAGAACAAGTAGATTCAGCATTATTAGAAAAATGGAATAAACTTATGAAATTACGCGATGACGTTAACCGTGCATTAGAAGTAGCACGTAACGAGAAAGTAATTGGTAAATCATTAGAAGCTAAAGTTATTATCGGAGACAATGATAACTTTAAACCTTCTGAGTTCTTACAACAATTTGCAGATTTAGAACAATTGTTTATTACTTCTCAAGTTGAAGTTACTTCTAACGTCGAAGATGGAACAGCTTATCAATACGGAGATATTCGTATTGAACATGCAGAAGGCGAAAAATGTGAACGTTGCTGGAATTACAGCACAGAGTTAGGTTCTGTAGGTGAACTAGATCATTTATGCCCTAGATGCCAAGAAGTAGTCAAAACATTAGTTTAATAATAAACAATGACCTAGACAAATTACTTTTTATAGTTTGTCTAGGTTTTTTTATTACAAATAGTTTAAATTAATGACTTCTTTTTATGTAATAAATAATTTAAAATTAAGCAAGTTAAACTTTATAATATAACTCAAACTTTTTTTATAGTTACGAGTAAGCTATAATATATTATGTTGTAAAGTGATTTAGGAGGAACAATCATGAAACGTCAGTATTATATCGGTACTTCTTTATTTATCGCTATTATTATTTTAATTTTAGATCAAGTAACTAAGTTTGTTATTGCTTCTTCTATGCGCATAGGCGATTCTTTTGAAGTCATACCAGGTTTTTTAAACATTACATCACATCGTAACAATGGTGCAGCATGGGGCATTTTAAGCGGTAAAATGAGTTTCTTTTTTATCATTACCTTGATTATTTTAATCGTATTAGTCGTTTTTTATATTAAAGAAGCTAAGAATAATTTATTTATGCAAATTGCTTTGAGTTTACTATTTGCTGGCGCATTAGGCAATTTTATAGACCGTTTGTTTCATGGTGAAGTAGTAGATTTTATAGACACATATATTTTTGGATATAATTTTCCAATTTTTAACGTTGCCGATTCAAGTTTAACGATAGGTGTCATATTGATTATAATTACACTAGTAATAGATGTTAAAAAAGGGAAATAGATAGGAGTATTTAATGACTACACATAATTTTAATATAGATAATTCAACTAATGTAGGTCAGCGTATAGATAAAGTTTTGGCTGAGCTGAACTCAGAATGGTCACGCACACAAATGCAAGATTGGATTAAAGAAAAATTAGTTAAAGTTAACGGCAAAGAAGTTAAATCAAATTATAAAGTAAAAATGAACGATGCAATCGAAGTTACTGAAAAGGATATTGTCGAAGCGGATATCGTTCCAGAAAATTTAAATTTAGATATTTATTATGAAGATGATGATGTTGCGATAGTGTATAAACCTAAAGGTATGGTTGTGCATCCTTCTGCAGGTCATTATACAGGTACATTAGTAAACGGATTGATGTATCAAATGAAAAATCTTTCAGGTATCAATGGTGAAGTCAGACCTGGGATTGTGCATAGAATTGATAAGGACACTTCTGGTTTGTTAATGGTCGCTAAAAATGATGTGGCACATAGAAGTTTAGTAGAACAACTTATAGATAAAACAGTCACACGTAAATATACTGCGCTAGTACATGGTAATATTCCCCATGATTATGGAACTGTAGACGCACCTATTGGTCGTAATAAAAATGATCGTCAGTCTATGGATGTTGTCGATGACGGTAAAGAAGCAGTTACGCACTTTAATGTAAAAGAACATTTTAAAAACTTTACTTTAATCGAGTGTCAGCTTGAAACAGGACGTACACACCAAATTCGTGTACATATGAAATATATTGGTTTCCCATTAGCTGGAGACCCTAAATATGGTCCTAGAAAAACTTTAGACCTTGATGGACAAGCATTACATGCTGGTGTTATTGGTTTTGAACATCCAGTGACTAATGAATATATTGAAAGAGAAGCACCGTTACCTGAACCATTTACACAATTATTAGAAGAGTTACGTCGTACAGACGCATAATCGCTAATAATTGGTTTAAACCTAAGCTACTTATTGACTTGTTATAAAATGTAGGGTAGAATAGTGACAGTTTAATAAAGAATCGGTCATCTTTAATTGAGAGTCCAGAGAGACTTCAAAGATATGAACCAAGAGAAAATTGCTTATAAAATGTAGTATATACATTTATAAATATAGTAGTGTATTTAATACACAAAGTTTAAATTGAGATACCAATTGAGTAAAGCTCATTCATACTCTTTTAAACTTTAAATTTTTTCTGGGAATACCTCATATCTTCAATTGAAGATATGGGGTATTTTTTATATCACAATAACTAACATTAAAAGAAAGTAGGTGTGCCTTATGTCAGAACGTATTATTATGGATGAAGCAGCTATTCAAAGAACGGTTACACGTATTGCACATGAAATTTTAGAATATAATAAAGGCACAGATGATTTAGTGTTATTAGGCATAAAAACGCGTGGTGCTTTTTTAGCAAATAGAATTCAACAAAAAATCGCCATGATTGAAGCTTGTGAAGTGCCTACGGGTACGATTGATATTACACAATTTCGTGATGATTTAGAACAAGTAAACGATGCGAATGGTGACAAATCTTATGAAATTGGCGTCGATATTACCAATAAAATCGTAGTCATTATTGACGACGTATTATATACCGGTAGAACAGTAAGAGCTTCATTAGACGCTATTTTACAACATGCTAGACCGAATAAAATTGGTTTAGCGACGTTAGTAGATAGAGGTCATAGAGAATTGCCAATTCGCGCTGATTTTGTTGGGAAAAATATTCCTACATCTCGCGATGAAGATGTTTCTGTCTATTTAGAAGAAATTGATCATAAAAATGCAGTAGTAATTGAATAAACCTTTTAACTCAGTACGAGAGACTGAAAAAGGGACAATCGTAGAACAACTTTATCTACGATTGCATTTATACCTCTAACATGGCGTTAAAGTTAGTTTAATACGACTTTCTTTAACTATAGCGGTGTAAACTTTTTTAGTCTCTTTACATGAATATATGTAAAGAGATTTTTTTATGAGAGGAAGCGACATATTATGAGAAACGAAGAAATGTTTGAAAGAACAGCCAAACCCGTATTAGATGTACGTGATAGGCCTAAATTAGGACAGTGGGCATTTCTAAGTACCCAACATTTATTTGCGATGTTTGGTTCCACAGTTCTTGTTCCGTTTCTTACGGGATTACCAATATCGGCAGCATTACTTGCGTCAGGCATTGGAACGTTATTATACATATTAATTACTCAAGCTAAAATACCTGCTTATCTAGGTTCTAGCTTTGCTTTTATAACGCCAATCATTAGTGGATTACATTCTCATAGCTTAGGAGATATGTTAATTGCCTTATTCATGAGTGGTTTGATGTATGTCATCATCGGTATCGCAATTAAATTGAGTGGTACAAATTGGCTAATGCGTTTATTACCACCAGTAGTAGTAGGACCAGTCATTATGGTTATAGGTTTAAGTTTAGCACCAACGGCTGTAAACATGGCCATGTATGAAAACTCTAGTGACATGAAAGGTTATAACCTAAGTTACTTAATCGTAGCATTAGTAACTTTAATCGTTACGGTTATTGTGCAAGGTTTTTTCAAAGGCTTTCTTTCTTTAATACCAGTACTGATTGGCATAATTACTGGTTATGTTGTCGCTGCATTCATGGGCATTGTCAACTTCAGTACAATAGCTCATGCTAAATGGTTACAATTGCCAGATATCTATTTACCATTTAAAGATTATCAGCCGTCGTTTCATCTGGGTCTAATTTTAGTCATGGTACCGATTGTATTTGTGACAGTAAGTGAACATATTGGTCATCAGATGGTTATTAACAAAATAGTAGGAAAAAACTTTTTCAAAGATCCTGGCTTAGATAAATCAATCATTGGTGACGGTGTCTCAACAATGGTTGCGAGTGTTATTGGCGGACCACCAAGCACAACTTACGGTGAAAATATTGGTGTGCTAGCAATTACTAAAATATACAGTATTTATGTTATCGGTGGCGCTGCAGTTATAGCGATTATTCTTGGTTTTGTAGGAAAATTCACGGCATTAATTTCATCGATACCCACACCCGTAATGGGCGGTGTTTCGATTCTGCTATTTGGTATTATCGCTTCAAGTGGTTTACGTATGCTAGTAGAAAGTGAAATTGACTTTGCTCAAAATCGTAATTTAGTTATTGCTTCAGTAATTCTCGTTGTCGGTATTGGAAATCTAATGTTGAATCTCAAACCGATAGGCGTAAATTTACAAATAGAAGGTATGGCGTTAGCAGCATTGGCGGGCATCATATTGAACTTAATTTTGCCAAAGCAATCAACGTAAGATATTCAAAGTAAATGAGGAGGTCGAAGATGCAACAATTATTATCTATGGAACATCTCACAACGGATGAGATTTATCATCTTATACAGCAAGCTTGTAACTATAAAGCACGTAATATAAATTCACCACAATACAGTAAACATTTCGTAGCTAATTTATTTTTTGAAAATTCAACACGTACTAAAAGTAGTTTTATCGTTGCAGAACAAAAGTTAGGTTTAAATTTAGTCGATTTTGAAACGACGACATCTTCAGTACAAAAAGGCGAGTCACTATACGACACTTGTAAAACTTTGGAAAGTATAGGCGTAGATTTATTAGTTATCAGACATTTTCAAAATGCCTATTACGAAGAGTTAAACAATATTAATATTCCTATCATTAACGCTGGTGATGGTAGTGGGCAACACCCGACTCAAAGTTTACTTGATTTAATGACAGTCTATGAGTCCTTTGATTCATTTAAAGGATTAAACGTCGTCATTTGTGGCGACATCAAAAATTCTCGTGTGGCTAGAAGTAATTACTACAGTCTACGCGCATTAGGTGCGAATGTGATGTTCTCTAGTCCTGACTCTTGGAAGGACGACACGTTGGAAGCCCCTTATGTCGATATTGATGATGTTATTGAAGAAGTAGACATTGTCATGTTGTTGAGAGTACAGCATGAACGACATAATAATGATGAAGTTTTATCATTTGAGTCAAATGATTATCATAAACTTTATGGTTTAACGATTGAACGTTATAACCGATTAAAACAACAAGCGATTGTTATGCATCCAGCTCCAGTTAATAGAGGAGTGGAAATAGATAGTTCATTAGTTGAAGCACCGAAGTCACGCATTTTCCAACAAATGCAAAACGGCATGTATTTACGTATGGCAGTTATTGATGCAGTTTTACAAACGAAAGGGGAACAATAATATGAAATTAATTACAAATGCTAAAGTTTTAAACAATGGAGAATTACAAGAAAGTTCGATTTTAATTGATGGTAAGCAAGTTAAACAAATCGCTCAAAACATTGAAGTAGATCAAGACGTAGAAATTATTGATGCACAAGGGCAATTCGTTGCACCTGGATTAGTTGATGTTCACGTTCATTTAAGAGAACCAGGGGGAGAACATAAGGAAACAATCGCTACAGGAACAAAAGCTGCAGCTAGAGGTGGTTTCACAACTGTATGTCCGATGCCTAATACGCGTCCTGTACCAGATGATGTAGAAAATTTAAGCGCATTGAATAATATTATTGCTAATGATGCACATGTGAGAGTATTACCTTATGCATCAATTACAGTAAGACAAGCAGGAAAAGAACATGTAGATTTCAAGGCATTAGCAGAAAATGGGGCATTTGCTTTTACAGACGATGGCGTAGGTGTTCAAACAGCAAGCATGATGTATGAAGCAATGCAAGAAGCAGCAAAAGTAAACAAAGCCATTGTAGCTCATTGTGAAGACAACAGTTTAATTTATGGCGGCGCTATGCACGAGGGGAAAAGAAGTGCTGAATTAGATATTCCGGGTATTCCAAATATTTGTGAAGCGGTACAAATCGCACGAGACGTATTATTAGCTGAAGCTGCAAATGCACATTACCACGTATGTCATGTGTCAACGAAAGAAAGTGTACGTGTAATTAGAGATGCTAAGAAAGCAGGCATTCATGTTACTGCCGAAGTAACGCCACACCACTTACTATTAACAGAAGATGATGTACCAGGTGACGATGCGATTTATAAAATGAACCCACCATTAAGAAGTAAAGAAGACAGACAAGCATTATTAGATGCATTAGAAGATGGCACAATTGATTGTATTGCTACTGACCATGCACCACATGCCAAAGAAGAGAAAGATCAACCAATGACAAAGGCACCGTTTGGTATTGTAGGAAGCGAAACAGCATTTCCATTGTTATATACGCATTTTGTTAAAAATGGTTCTTGGTCATTACAACAACTTGTTGACTATTTAACAATAAAACCTGCACAGACATTTGACTTACCATATGGCAAGCTCGAAGAAGGTAGTTTAGCAGATTTAACTATTATTAATTTAGATAAAGAAACAGAAATTAAGGCTGAAGACTTTCATTCAAAAGCTTCTAATACACCATTTATTGGTTATCAAGTATATGGTACACCAGTGTTAACGATGGTTGAGGGTGAAGTTAAATTTAAGGAGGAACTGTAATGTTACAAAAACGCTATCTTGTACTTGAAGACGGTTCATATTATGAAGGATTTAAATTAGGTTCAGGCGATTTAACAATTGGTGAAATTGTTTTTAATACTGCAATGACAGGTTATCAAGAAACAATTTCAGACCCATCATACACAGGACAAATTATTACTTTTACTTATCCATTAATTGGTAACTATGGTATTAATCGTGATGACTTTGAATCATTAGCATTGAATTTAAATGGCGTAGTTGTAAAAGAAGCAAGCCAAAAACCAAGTAATTTTAGACAACAAAAAACGTTACACGAAGTATTAGTAGAATATAATGTGCCAGGTATTTCTGGTGTGGATACAAGAAGTATTACGCGTAAAATAAGAAAGCATGGTGTGTTGAAAGCCGCTTTCACAGACGATAAAGATAAAATTGAGAGCTTGGTTGAACAATTAAAAACGGTAGAATTACCTCGTAACGAAGTAACTACTGTATCTACTAAGACGCCTTATATTTCAACTGGCTACCGTTACAGCGTTGTGTTAGTTGATTTTGGTAAAAAAGAAAATATCGTTAGAGAATTGAATGCACGTGGTTGTAATGTCACAGTGGTGCCATATGATACTTCGGCAGAAGCAATTATTAGAATGTCACCGGATGGCGTTATGTTGTCTAATGGTCCTGGTGATCCAGAAGAAGTCCAAGTAGCAGTTGAAATGATACAAAATATTTTAGGTAAAATACCATTCTTTGGTATTTGTCTTGGCCACCAATTGTTTGCACTATCTCAAGGCGCAACTTCGTTCAAAATGAAGTTTGGGCATCGTGGTGCTAACCACCCAGTTAAAGATTTGAAAACTGGCAGAGTAGCTTTAACAAGTCAAAACCATGGTTATGCAATAGACAAAGATTCGTTAGCACAAACTGATTTGGAAATCACACACATTG
Organism: Staphylococcus lloydii; assembly: GCF_015775975.1. Classification (NCBI taxonomy): domain Bacteria; kingdom Bacillati; phylum Bacillota; class Bacilli; order Caryophanales; family Staphylococcaceae; genus Staphylococcus; species Staphylococcus lloydii. Next base: position 1,674,287 of record NZ_CP064056.1, on the reverse strand, counting down.
CCATTAATGACGGCACAGTTGAAGGATTAAGACATAAAAAATTACCAGCATTTTCAGTACAGTACCATCCTGAAGCATGCCCAGGTCCATCAGATTCAAACTATTTATTTGATGAATTTATCGAAATGATGAATGAATTTAAAGTGAAGGAGAGTATGACAAATGCCTAAACGTAATGATATTAAATCTATATTAGTAATAGGTTCTGGTCCGATAATTATTGGACAGGCTGCAGAATTTGACTACGCAGGCACGCAAGCTTGTTTAGCATTAAAAGAAGAAGGTTACAAAGTTATACTCGTTAACTCAAATCCGGCAACAATAATGACTGATAAAGAAGTCGCAGATAAAGTTTATATTGAGCCATTAACACACGATTTTATTGCTCGTATTATTCGTAAAGAACAACCAGATGCTTTACTTCCAACATTAGGTGGTCAAACAGGACTTAACATGGCGATTCAATTGCATGATAGTGGCGTACTTGAAACGAATAATGTGCAATTATTAGGAACAGAATTAAATTCAATTCAACAAGCTGAAGACAGAGAATTATTTAGAACATTAATGAATGACTTGAATGTACCTGTGCCAGAAAGTGACATTGTTAATACTGTAGAACAAGCTTTCCACTTTAAAGAACAAGTAGGCTACCCATTAATCGTTAGACCTGCGTTTACTATGGGAGGTACCGGTGGCGGTATTTGTCATAATGACGAAGAATTACATGAAATTGTATCAAATGGTTTACATTATAGCCCGGCTACACAATGTTTAATTGAAAAATCAATCGCTGGCTTTAAAGAGATTGAATACGAAGTAATGCGTGATAAAAATGATAACGCCATTGTGGTATGTAACATGGAAAATATTGACCCTGTAGGTATTCATACCGGTGACTCTGTCGTAGTTGCGCCAAGTCAAACGCTATCTGACATCGAATATCAAATGTTAAGAGACGTGTCATTAAAAGTAATTCGCGCGTTAGGTATCGAAGGTGGATGTAACGTTCAATTAGCGTTAGATCCTCACTCTATGGATTATTATATTATTGAAGTAAACCCACGTGTTTCTCGTTCATCTGCGTTAGCTTCTAAAGCTACTGGTTATCCAATCGCAAAATTAGCGGCTAAAATTGCCGTAGGATTGACATTAGATGAAATGTTGAACCCAGTGACAGGCACTTCATATGCAGCATTTGAACCCGCTTTAGATTATGTGATTTCTAAAATTCCACGTTTCCCATTCGATAAATTTGAAAAAGGTGAACGTGTTCTAGGGACACAAATGAAAGCTACGGGCGAAGTTATGGCTATTGGTAGAACATATGAAGAATCACTATTAAAAGCGATTCGTTCACTTGAATATGGCGTACACCATTTAGGATTACCTAATGGCGAGACTTTTGATTTGTCTTATATTAAAGAAAGAATACAAGACCAAGATGATGAGCGATTATTCTTCATTGGCGAAGCAATTCGACGTGGAACAACGTTAGAAGAAATTCATGAATTAACAAAAATTGACTATTTCTTCTTAAATAAATTCCAACATATTATCGATATCGAACATGACTTAAAAGCAAATAAAGGCGATATAGACTATTTAAAATTTGCTAAAAATTATGGTTTCAGCGACCGTGTCATTGCACATAGATTTGATATGACGGAAGAAGAAGTCTACGCTTTAAGACAAGAAAATGGCATTCAACCTGTATATAAAATGGTCGACACATGTGCTGCTGAATTTGAATCGACAACGCCTTATTATTACGGCACTTATGAACATGAAAACGAGTCAATCGTGACGGATAAAGAAAAAATCTTAGTATTAGGTTCAGGACCGATTCGTATTGGACAAGGTGTAGAATTTGACTATGCAACAGTTCACGCTGTATGGGCGATTCAAGATGCAGGCTATGAGGCAATTATCGTTAACAATAACCCTGAGACAGTGTCTACAGACTTTTCAATATCAGACAAACTTTATTTCGAACCTTTAACTGAAGAAGATGTCATGAATATTATTGATTTAGAACAACCAAGTGGTGTAGTCGTTCAATTTGGTGGTCAAACAGCAATCAATTTAGCGGACAAGCTTAGCAATAAAGGCGTTAAAATCTTAGGCACATCATTAGATGATTTAAATCGTGCAGAAGATAGAAAAGAATTTGAGGCGCTATTGCATACAATCGACGTACCACAACCTAAAGGTAAAACTGCCACTTCACCTTCAGAAGCATTAATTAATGCCCGTGAAATAGGTTATCCAGTCGTAGTAAGACCTTCATATGTATTGGGTGGACGTGCGATGGAAATCGTTAATAGTGATGAAGAACTTGAAAATTATATGAACCAAGCAGTTAAAGCGAGTCCAGATCATCCAGTGTTGGTAGATAGATATTTAACTGGTAAAGAAATAGAAGTAGATGCTATTTCAGATGGTGAAACAGTCATTATCCCAGGTATCATGGAACATATTGAACGCGCTGGCGTTCACTCAGGAGATTCAATCGCGGTATATCCACCTCAAACATTGACTCAAAATGAGATTTATACGCTTGAAGATTTTACAATTCGTTTAGCTAAAGGCTTAAATATTGTAGGTTTAATTAATATCCAATTTGTCATTGCACATGATGGCGTATATGTACTAGAAGTAAATCCGAGATCTAGCCGTACAGTACCATTCTTAAGTAAAATAACAGATATCCAAATGGCACAATTAGCTATGCGTGCGATTATCGGCGATAAATTAAAAGATTTAGGCTACAAAGAAGGCATTCAACCTTATTCTGAAGGCGTATTTGTTAAGGCGCCTGTATTCAGCTTTAATAAATTGAAAAACGTTGATATTACGCTTGGACCTGAAATGAAATCTACAGGTGAAGTTATGGGTAAAGACTTAACAATGGAAAAAGCATTGTATAAAGGTCTTACGGCAAGTGGTGTTGAAGTAAAAGACCATGGCACAGTATTGATTACGGTAAGTGATAAAGATAAAGAGGAAATCATCGATATTGCTAACAGATTACATGAAGTAGGTTATAGAATTTTAGCTACTCAAGGTACTGCTTCAAAATTAGCAGAACGAGATATCCCAGCAGAAGTTGTAGGTAAAATTGGTAACGAAGATGACTTGTTAACACGTATTCAAAATGGCGAAGTTCAAATTGTTATTAACACTATGACTAAAGGTAAAGAAGTAGAACGAGATGGCTTCCAAATTAGAAGAACAACAGTAGAAAATGGTATTCCATGTCTGACATCATTAGATACAGCTAATGCTTTAACAAATGTTATTGAAAGTATGACATTTAACATGGCCAATATGTAATTTATCTTAGCGTGATTGTTAACAAAGCTTGAATTTTATAGACGTTCAGTTAGGAGACCAATTTAAATGAAACAATTACCAATTATTGCACTCGATTTTGATACTGAAGATGCTGTTAATAATTTTTTAGATAACTTTGATGAGCCTTTATTTGTGAAAGTTGGCATGGAGTTATTTTATCAAACAGGACCACAGCTTATTAAATCAATAAAAGAACGTGGGCATGATATCTTCCTCGATCTGAAATTACACGATATTCCGAATACAGTCGGAAAAGCAATGGAAGGTTTGAGTAAACTTGATGTAGATTTAGTGAATGTTCATGCAGCAGGCGGTACGACAATGATGGAACGTGCCGTCGCTGGCATTCGTAAGCATAATACTGATATTAAAATTATTGCGGTAACACAATTAACGTCAACGAGCCAAGAAATGTTGAATGAACAACAAAACATTAAGACATCAATGGATGAAGCGGTTTTAAATTATGCTAATCTTGCGCAGAAAGCTGGTTTAGATGGTGTAGTATGCTCACCACTTGAAACTACGATGTTAAAAAATCAATTAGGAGAGTCATTTTTAAAAGTTACACCAGGTATACGTCCAGCAGACAGCCAAACGGACGACCAAAAGCGTGTAACAACGCCAGAAGATGCTAAAAAATTAGGTTCTACACATATTGTTGTAGGTAGACCAATTACACAAAGCGACAATCCCGTTGCTAGTTATCATAAAATTAAAGAAAGTTGGTTAGGTTAATATGACAAAAAGTATAGCTCAGTCGTTATTAGATATCGGAGCAGTTTCTCTATCACCAAATGATTTATTTACGTGGAGTTCAGGAATTAAATCACCAATTTATTGCGACAACAGAGTGACTTTAGGCTATCCAAAAGTGAGAACTGAAATTAGAGATGGTTTAAGTGCGTTAATTAAAGAAAAGTTTGCAAATGTAGAAATCGTGTCAGGAACTGCAACGGCAGGTATTCCACATGCAGCTTATGTTTCTGAAGTGTTGGATTTACCAATGAACTATGTGCGCTCTAAAAGTAAAAGTCATGGTAAACAAAATCAAATTGAAGGTGCCTTAAGTGAAGGTAAAAAGGTTGTTGTAATTGAAGATTTAATTTCAACTGGTGGCTCTTCAATTACTGCAGTAGATGCATTGAAAGAAGCAGGTGCTGAAGTATTAGGCGTAGTCGCTATTTTTACTTATGGTCTGAACAAAGCGGATGAATTATTTAACGATGCAGGTGTTCCATTTTACACTTTAAGCGATTATAATGAATTAATAGAAGTAGCTAAAGATAATGGAGATATTTCAGAACAAGATATTAAGACATTAGTTGAATGGAGAGATAACTTAGCATAAAATGTTAAGCAGAGGGGGGGTAATATCATGACTAATAACCCACACGATGTTTATCGACAGTTTTCTCATGTTAACAAATTTTTATCTAAAACTGACGATTATCGCAATGAAGATAAAACCAATGATCAAAATGAATTGTTGTCCTCGGCTTCAGATGAAAACATATTTAAAAAAGCAAAATCAGATATTAAAGCCAAAGGTCATATTTAATAGTAAAAAAGAGATCGAGACTAAGTTTTAACTTGGGTCTCGCTCTCTTTTTAATATTTTAACGTATAAAAATTTTCGTTAGAATATAACCTAGTAATATAAAAGCTGCGGCTACTAATAATGAAATAATATAGATCATGTTATCGAACCTCCAATAAGTTATTGATTGGGAATGTTATTAAAATATTTACACATTTTAAGCTTTTTATAGTATGACTTTTTACTTTTTATCAATAATAAACTACTTACGGTATCCATATTTTAACATAGACAGAACAAAAACCACGGATAATTAATTATCGTTAGGAGCTGCGTATGAAAAAACTATTCAAAGACCACTATAAAAATGTACTCTTTTGTCTTATAGGCTCATTTATTAACGCGCTTGGCGTTAGCTTTTTTATTTTAGGAGCAAATATGGGCGATGGCGGTACGATTGGTATATCTTTAGCCCTTAAATATACATTAGGATTTTCTCCCGCAATTTCATCATTAATCATTAACACTTTGGTTATTATAGTAGGGTGGAAGTTTTTAAGTAAAGCTACTGCAGTCTATACATTTATTACAAATACTGCACTGTCATTCTTTTTAAGGTTTACTGAAAATTTTAATTTAGGTATTCATGATTTTATTATAAGTTCAGTATTTGGTGGTGTATTCATCGGTATTGGCTGTGGATTTATTATAGCAGCGGGCAGTACAGCCGGTGGTACTTCGGTCATTGCGAAGATGTTGAATAAATATTTTGACGTTAAAACTTCACAAGGTATTTTTATCTTAGATGGTTTAGTTGTGTTATCATTTTTACTCGTTTTACCATTGAAAAATGTATTATTCACAATTATTATGTTGTTTATTACAGAACGTGCCACTTCATTTATTATAGAAGGTTTCAATCCTAAAAAGGCTGTTACAGTTATTTCTAGTAAAAGTGAAGATATTAGTAATGCGATAAATTCCTTTACTGGCAGAGGTTCTACATTATTAAATGGTAAAGGTGGTTACGGCAAGACGGAAACGAGTATGTTATACGTTGTCGTTCCTCAGTCACAAGTAACCCGAGTTAAGAGAATGGTTAGTGAAATCGATGAAAATGCATTTTTAGTTATACACGATGTACGAGATGTGTTAGGTAATGGCTTTATGAATATGAATTAATGATAAAAGAGATAACTCGATTTATCAGAACAATATCGTTATGATATAAATAGATAGCAATGTAGAGAGGGGTAAAATGATGCTTATACCTAAGGTTACAACCTTTTTAATGTTTAATGGAAATGCTGAAGAAGCAATCAATTTATACGTTAATACTTTTGAAGATGCTGAAATTTTAACTTTAGTTAAGTATGGCGAAGATAGTGAAGAAATGGCTGGCGCCGTGCAACATGCTATATTTAGAATTAAAGATCAAGTATTGATGGCTATAGATAATGTAAATGGTGTAGATATTGATATGACACCTGCAATGTCTTTATATGTGACTGTAGAAAGCACTATGGAAATGGAACACCTATTTAGTAAATTAAAAAGTGGGGGCGCAATATTAATGCCGAAAACGGAAATGCCACCTACATTTAGGGAGTTTACTTGGATAGTTGATAAATTTGGCGTGAATTTCCAATTAGCTTTACCAGAAAAACAATAATAAAAGAAGCGCTTGTGTCATAAACACCCATGCTTAAAATAAGAGAGCTAACCCATTGTAGGTTAGCTCTCTTATTATTTTAAATATGATGTACTTGCCTGCGGGCAAACGTGTACATTATTCTAATTTTAATTAATTATCCTGTTTCATCGTTTGGATGTGATCGTAGTCAGGTGTAACGAATAGTGTTTTTTGATTGTCATATGTGACAAATCCCGGTTTAGCACCTGATGGTTTGTGTACATGTTTGATTTCTGTATAATCCACAGGGATTTGACTTGAACTACCTGCTTTAGAAAAATAGCCGGCCAACATAGCCGCTTCTTTAATCGTTTCATCACTAGGTTCATCGTTTAAAATGACTACGTGAGAACCCGGAATATCTTTAGTGTGGAACCAAATATGATTTTTATTAGCTTTTTTGTTCGTTAAATAATCATTTTGTTTATTATTTTTACCAACTAATATTTGCGTACCATCCGTTGCTAGATAACTTTGTAATTTTAGTTCTGGCTTTTTCTTTTTCTTACTTTGTTTACGTTGTTTCATAAAGCCTTGTTCAGCTAACTCATCTCTAATATCATCGATTTCATTAACTGTAATATGTGCGAGTTGCTGTTCAATATTTTCAAAGTAATTAATATTTTCTTTAGTGAGCGCAATTTGTTTATCTAACTCGTGGTCTCGTGTTTTCAATCTATTATATTGTTTGTAATAATACTGTGCATTAACCGATGGCGATTTGGTAGGGTTAAGCGAAATCGTTATTTCTTCATTCGTATAATAATTTAGTACCGTTACATTTTCATCGCCTTGTTTAATACGATATATATTTGCGGTAATTAATTCACCATAAAGTTGTTGTTTATCTTTTTCTTTCGTTCCTTCTTGTTCATCTATGAGTTTACTTAATTTATTTTGATATTTATGCAATTGTTGTTGGACAAATTTTACTAAATCATTTGCACGTTGTTTAACGCGTTCTCTTTCGCCACGAGCCTCATAATAACGGTCGAGTAATTCATCTAATGAATCGTAAACCGTCATGTCATCATGAAATTGTTGTAATTTCATAAAATAAAAGTCTTCTTTACCAGTTTCATGATTTTTATGAAAGACGGGCGTAGGTGCAGATTTTACTTCTGACAACACTTCATCAAATGCAGCTGGTAAAGTTTCACTTGTCATAAACTGTCTGCGGCTCACAATTTCATTCGTTATTAAAGGACTGAAACCTTCAAAATGATTGAGTAACTGTTTAGCAATCTTGCCACTATTAAAGTCGATATATTGTGTAACTTCATCTCCAGTAATTTCAAAAGGATTTATTTTATTTTGAGTTGGTGGTGTTTCGTATTGAAAACCGGGCATAACAGTACGATATTGGTTTGTATTTGGTGTTAAATGTTTGAAACCTTCGATAATTTTGCGTTTATCATCGACAAGAATCAAGTTACTGTGTTTACCCATAATTTCAAGGATAACAGTACGATAAATCGTATCACCAATTTCATCTTTACTTTCTACATCGATTTCAATTCTGCGGTCATTGCCGATTTGTTTAATTGCCTTAATAAAGCCACCCTCTAAGTGTTTACGAAATACACGTGCAAACATAGGTGGATCAAAAGGATTATCATATTTTTTATTTGTTAGTTGTAACCTAGAAAAACTAGGATGTATAGATAATAATAGTTGATGGTTTTTACGGTTTTGGCGGACCACCATAATTATTGTATCGTTTTCAGGTTGATTGATTTTGTGAATTCTTCCACTTGTTAAAAATTGTAGAGATTCAACCATTTTTTTCGTGAATAAGCCATCATATGCCATTTAAGTCAGCCACCTTATTTTAAGTCATTCATTTAATTGTAACATGTAGCAATCATTTGGTCATAGGCAAAGATTGTTATAAGTATGCTATACAATTAAAGCTTTGTTATGGTATCATATGTAAATAATATAGTATAGCTTAGAGAGGTTATAAGAAATGGATAATGAGAAAGGTTTGTTGATAGTACTATCTGGGCCATCTGGTGTTGGTAAAGGTACAGTTAGAAAGAAAATATTCGATGATCCATCTACATCTTACAAATATTCTATTTCTATGACGACACGTGAAATGCGCGTTGGAGAAGTCGATGGCGTTGATTACTTTTTCAAATCAAAAGCTGAATTTGAAGAATTAATTAAACAAGACCAATTTATAGAATATGCTGAGTATGTAGGGAATTACTATGGTACGCCTGTTCAATACGTTAAAGATACAATGGACAAAGGTTATGATGTATTTTTAGAAATTGAAGTTGAAGGTGCCAAGCAAGTACGTAAAAAGTTTCCTGACGCTTTATTTATATTTCTCGCTCCACCAAGCTTAGACCATTTACGTGAACGTTTAGTAGGTCGAGGCACTGAATCGGATGAGAAAATTCAAAGCCGTGTTAAAGAAGCTAGAAATGAAGTCGAAATGATGAACTTATACGATTATGTTGTTGTCAATGACGAGGTCGACTTAGCTAAGCAACGTATTCAATCTATCGTGGAAGCGGAACATTTAAAAAGAGAACGTATAGAAGCAAGATATAGAAAAATGATATTGGAGGCCAAAAAATAATGTTATACCCACCATTAAACCAATTAACTGCTAAAATAAACTCTAAATATTTAATCGCCACAACTGCTGCAAAGCGTGCGCGTGAATTAGAAGATGTAGAAGATACAGAATTACTTGAACGTTATCGCTCAAAAAAAGCTGTTGGCAGAGCTTTAGAAGAAATAGCTGAAGGTAAAGTTTACCCAGATGGCGTACAAAACTAAATTTTAAGCTAATACTAAAAGCATTGTGAGACATACCTTTAACTTCAAGGTGTGTCTTTTTTATAATATTAAGTTTTTGTGTATAATTAGCGATGAAAGTAAAACAAGAACGTTAAAAATAAACACCTGAAACATCATATTAACGTGTTGGTGTTAGTTGAATTGAGTTATATGGAGGTAACTTTATAATGAAAAATATATTATTAGCAGTTACTGGTGGAATTGCAGCTTATAAAGCTATAGATTTAACTAGTAAATTGTCTCAAGCTGGTTATGATGTGCGTGTCATGCTAACAGATAATGCACAAGAATTTGTTACTCCGTTATCATTCCAAGCTATTAGTAGAAATCCTGTCTATACAAACACATTTCTTGAACAAAATCCTCAAGAAATACAACACGTCTCTCTTGGTGACTGGGCAGATGTCATTATCGTAGCACCAGCTACTGCAAACACAATTGCAAAGTTAAGTAATGGTATCGCTGATGACATGGTTACTTCAACTTTATTAGCAACGGAAACGCCTAAATTTATCGCACCTGCAATGAATGTTCATATGTATGAAAATAAAAGAACACAACAAAATATGGCTACCTTAAGTGAAGATGGTTACCACTTTATCGAACCGGGTGAAGGATATTTAGCGTGTGGTTATGTAGCTAAAGGACGTATGGAAGAGCCATTACAGATTTTAACTAAAATAGAACAATTTATAAAAAATAAACAAGCCGACAGCGAAATTGAATATAGTACATTTAACGGCAAAAATGCATTAGTTACGGCAGGACCAACAATTGAAGTACTTGATCCGGTACGATACTTATCCAATCGTTCGTCGGGTAAAATGGGTTATGCCTTAGCAGAAGCCTTAGCTAAACGAGGCGCGAATGTAACACTCGTCAGTGGACCTACACACTTGTCCCAACCGAAATCTAAAAACATTACGTTAGTAAAAGTGCAAAGCGCAGCAGAAATGTTTGAAGCAGTTTCATCTAGATACGACCAATTAGATATCGTATTTAAAGCAGCAGCAGTATCAGATTATGCACCTAGTGAAACACTTAATCATAAATTGAAAAAACAAGATGGAGAATTGTCGGTAACATTTAAACGTACGTCCGATATTTTAAAATATCTAGGCGAACATAAAACACATCAATATTTAGTAGGATTTGCAGCAGAAACACAAAATATTGACGACTACGCACAACAAAAGTTAGTTAAAAAAAATGCCGACGTCATTATTGCTAATAATGTAGGCGATACATCTATTGGTTTTAGTTCAGACAATAATGATTATACGATGCATTTTGCAACTAAAGATTCGGTACAACTTGGTAAAGACACTAAAATAGCGCTCGCTGATAAAATATTAAATGAACTTGAAGCAAGGTGGCAATAATATGATAGCGAAAGTAATCGTTGATATACCGTCTAAAAGTGTTGACTTCACATTTGATTATATTATCCCAACACGATTACAATCTATTCTACAAATTGGCATGAGAGTGATTGTGCCATTTGGTCCAAGAACAATTCAAGGCTATGTAATGTCTATTACTGAAACACCTGACGAACAACTTGATACTTCGAAATTAAAAGAAGTTAAAGAAGTACAGGATATTAAACCAGAATTGACGTCTGAATTAATTGAATTAAGTGAGTGGTATAGTCAATATTTCGTGACTAAACGTATTTCTATGTTAGAAGTAATGTTGCCTAGCGCAATTAAAGCTAAATATACTAAAGTTTTTAAACTAAATGATGAACAATTGATGCCATCTTCATTACTAAGTAAATTTAATAGTGACGGTCATTATCTTTATAAAGAAGCGCAACGCAACGATGATATTACAGAACTTGTACAATATCTTAATAGCGGGGCTATTACAGAAGAAACAATCTTGTCACAAAACACAACAAAGAAAAAACAACGTGCAGTTAAAGTTACCGAGGATTATAATTACGATGAAGTTTTACAGAAGCTTGAAAAATCGGCAAAACAATATGATTTATATGCGTACTTAATGGATGAAAGGCATCATACGGTTTTGTTACGAGATATAGAAGAGATGGGTTTGTCTAAATCAAGCATAGATACACTCGTTAGAAAAGGCTACGTTGAAAAATATGACACTGTAGTAGAACGCGATCCATTTGAAACACGTGTATTTGAACAAGAAGCCAAACAAGCTTTGACTGCATCACAACAAGAAGCGTTTGATGCCATCTCGGCAAAGGTAAATGCACATGAACAACAGACGTTTTTACTTCACGGCGTTACTGGTTCAGGTAAGACAGAAGTTTATTTGCATACGATTGAAGAAGTGTTACAACTCGGCAGAGAAGCTATGATGTTAGTGCCAGAAATTGCATTAACGCCTCAAATGGTGTTACGTTTCAAACGCCGTTTTGGTGATGATGTTGCAGTACTACACTCTGGTTTATCAAAGGGTGAACGTTATGATGAGTGGCAAAAAATTCGTGACGGTCGTGCTCGGGTGAGTGTTGGTGCTAGATCAAGCGTTTTTGCGCCATTTAAAAATCTAGGCATGATTATTATAGATGAAGAGCATGAATCATCTTATAAGCAGGAAGATTATCCTCGTTATCATGCTAGAGATATTGCACAGTGGAGAAGTCAATACCATAACTGTCCCCTCATTTTAGGAAGTGCAACACCAAGTCTTGAAACATATGCACGTGCTGATAAAAAGGTGTATGATTTATTGCCATTACCGACAAGAGTTAATAATCAAGCTATGCCAGAAATCGATATCGTAGATATGCGAGCTGAATTAAGCGCAGGCAATCGCTCAATGTTCTCTAATCAATTACGTGATGCAATTCAAACCCGATTGGACAAGAAAGAACAAATCGTTTTATTTTTAAATCGCCGAGGCTATGCATCATTTATGCTTTGTAGAGACTGTGGACATGTGCCACAATGCCCAAATTGTGATATCTCGTTAACATATCATAAGTCAGCAGATCAGTTAAAATGTCATTACTGTGGTTATCAAGAAACGCCACCAAATTTATGTGCGAACTGCGAAAGTGAACATATTCGTCAAGTTGGAACAGGAACTCAACGTGTGGAAGAATTATTGCAACGAGAATTTCCTGAGGCTAATATTATTCGTATGGATGTGGATACAACTTCTCGTAAAGGCGCACATGAAAAATTATTAAATGATTTTGGTGCAGGTAAAGGCGATATATTATTAGGTACACAAATGATTGCTAAAGGATTAGACTTTCCAAACATTACCCTCGTAGGCGTGTTAAATGCTGATACAATGCTAAACTTACCAGATTTCCGATCAAGTGAACGTACGTTTCAGTTATTGACGCAAGTGGCAGGTAGAGCAGGGAGACATGACAAAGAAGGCGAAGTATTAATACAAACATACAATCCTGATCATTATGCAATTAAAGACGTGCAATTGAATGACTATTTGGCATTTTACGATAAAGAAATGAATTATAGAAAGTTAGGTAAATATCCACCATATTTCTTTTTAATCAACTTTACTATTGCACATCAAGATATGAAAAAAGTTATGGAAGCATCTAAGCATATTCATAAAATTTTATTGCAACATATTTCAGATAAAGCATTAGTTCTAGGTCCATCACCAGCCGCTTTATCAAGAATAAATAACGAATATCGCTTCCAAATTTTAGTTAAATATAAAAATGAACCAGCATTACATGAAGCATTGCAATATCTAGACGATTATTATCATGATGAATACTTAAAACATAAATTATCATTGAAGATTGATATTAATCCCCATATGATGATGTAACAAAACGCTTTGTAACTAATTGTTACAAAGCGTTTTGTTAATTAATATTTATATTGAAAAACTAAATTTCGAAGCTTGCGTTAACTTAAGCATTTTAAAATAGTTAGTTTTAACTATTCAATGTTGCAAATAGGTGATTATAGTTTTCAATAGCAGCATTGTATTTTAATTCTGGGTTCGTTTTAACATTAGATAAAGGGTTTTCAATAACCTCTTTCATATAATTGGCTAATTGAGATATATTATTCGGTTCTACAAGATAACCATTCTTACCATGATTAATAATTTCTGATGGTCCATATTTAATATCATAAGAAACAACTGGACATTTGGATTCAATACTTTCCATAACTGATAGAGCAAAACCTTCGAATTTACTAGTTAGTAAGGAAGCTTTAGATTTTTTGAATTCTAATGATGGATTATTGGTATAATCATAAATTCTTACTTTATCTTGAATTCCATAATCATTTATTAGTTTTAATAACATTTCTTTTTGATTGGATTCATCTTTACCAAAAATAGCAAGCTTAGTAGAATGACCGCTTTCTAAAAACTTATTATATGCTTTAATAACATGATCTAACTGCTTTTCAACTCCAAGTCGTCCTAAGAAAATAAACCTATTTTCTTTTTCGATTACACTAGTATCAGTTTCTTTTTCAAGCATAAAATGTGGTATAACACAAAATTTGTTAGAGTCTATTGGTAATATATTCTGAATATCATTTTTTTGTTTATGAGTTAGAACAATGTATTTTGCAACTTTATCCGGGTTATTTAAAGCAAACTTAAACGAACCTTTTATGCTATTTTCATTTAAATGACTACTATGAAATACTAAAATATTGTTGGTATTATTACTTTGTTTTAAAAGCGGAGCATCTAATGCTCTTGCATCACAAAATACTGTATCGCCGTCCTTAAATTTCGCATCAAAATAATATTGGAAAAATTGTTTTTCAGATGAAAAAGTCAAGTGGGGTCGTTCTTTACGGTATGTTTGTATATAAATCAATTCATTATTGTCTGTGTTTTCAAAAAATTTTTTACAGTAAATATTGCCGTTCTTATCAAAAAATTCTTCTGATATTTTTTGATAAGTATTGTGTGAATAGAAAAGTTTTTTATGTAAGATTCCATGTTTATTATACTGCCATCGTTGGACCTTTCGTTTACTGACGGGGGACATAAAATCTTCAAATTCTAAAATTTTAGTACTTTCATAAAATCTTCTATATAAAACATATTTATCGCCATCATAATAACGAACAACTCGCCCGTTACTTTTTATTTCACTACGTAAACCTTCTATTTCATAGGAAGTTTCCTTTTTAGAATAATTTGAATTAGTACTGAGTAAAAGGTTAAAACCAGATAACCAATCATATATATTTTCAAATTGAATATTATTTGTTACCTTTTTTTGTTCTAAAAAAAGATTATACACTTCTGGATAATCAGCATTGTAATTTGTTGTTAATATTTTAGTAGGTATTGTAAGCTCTGTATCCAGTAATTTTATTCTTCTTAATAAAGATTTTGTTCTCCCGCCATGAAGAGGTGGAAGTGTAGTTGTAACTGTATAAATCAAATGAAACATCCCCTTATTAATAATTAAAATGTAATAATGCTTCTAGGTAAAATATCTATTCCCATTAGTATTTTATAAAACATTATTTTATAAGGTTTTACTATGTTTAATACTCAATTCTTCGAATTTAAATAGAACATATTTTTTTCCCTTAATTTACAATCATTTATTTTATGCATGTATTATAAACAGTAAGCAAAACTATTTAACTAAATATTACTTTATCATAATTAATAGCGAAAGTTTATATTATAATTAATATTTATATTGCTTTTATTTATATAAAAAGTCTATCCTATACGATGATTTAGAAAGGTTTTAATTTTATTGTGAAATTGGCTCAAGGCATTGTTAATGTGATTTTAGAATGACTATCTAGATAAGTAATAAATGATGTATGTTAAGGAATTAGGATTACAGAAAAGTATGCAACATTAATGTGCCAATGTAGTACATAGTGATGTTGCTTCGTTATTTCTAAGAAAAGATAGCATTAATGTCTAAAGTATTGTATGATGCATTAGTACGCCTTAGGGCGTATCATATGAATGTTTGTCTAATTTACGCCCTGAGGTGTATCTCCAGACAAACACTCAGACATCCACCCTTCATTGGGTGGTCTTTTTTATGTATAAGCAAAATTACTAATATCAAAAATGTACGTCTCAAATTTAATTTTCGAAACGCGCATAAACTTAAAAATTACCGTCTTAAAAATGTTTTCCTAGAATGTATGATAAACTTTAAGTGTAAATTACTTTTCCGCTGCAATAGTCTTAATTATCAAGCACATAATTATTTAACATACACTGATATTAATAAAACAAAGAGGGTGTAACATGTGAGATATAATCAATTTAACCAACCGATTGGTGAAGGTTTAGAAGCTTTTAATTTGCCTCCAAATCCTGAAGTAACAGTTTTAAATGGACAATACTGTCGCTTGGAAAAGTTAAGCGAACATCATATAGATGATCTGTATAACCATTTTAGTTTAGATGATGATGCGCCCAATTGGACGTATTTAAGTGAAGAACCAGTTAAAGATAAAGACGAATTTAAGCAGTATATAAATAATCAAATTAATTCACAGGATCCATACTTTATGGCCATAATTAATCAAGATACAAATGAAGTACTTGGAGAATTTTCGCTACTGCGAATAAATCCTAACGATGCATCGATTGAAGTCGGTCATATTCATTTTTCAAATGCCTTAAAGCAAACACGAATTGCTACCGACGCACATTACTTATTAGCAAGTTATGTATTTGAGACGTTAGGTTATCGTAGATACGAATGGAAATGTGATGACTTGAATAAACCTTCTATGAAGAGTGCGAAAAGATTAGGGTTTACTTATGAAGGTACATTTAGACAACATAAAATTTATAAAACACGTAATAGAAACACGGCATGGTTTTCTATGTTAGATAGTGAATGGCCGCATATTAAACAACAATATGAACGATGGTTATCACTAAGCAATTTTGATATTAATGGCCAGCAGTTCGAGCGTTTGAATATTCAATAACTATGACAACAAGCATTGCTAAGTAAAAGTATGACTTTTATAGAGGTGCTTGTTTTTAATTGCTAAAATATAATATCTTTAATTAAAAGATAACAATATAATTTGCGAATAAGTTAAGTTTAGTAACGGTCGCAATTTTATGTAAGATAAGTTATAATTATATGATGAATTTTGAGAGGTGGCTTACTGATGACAATTAAGCGTTTAGTTGCTAAACAACATCCATTGTTGTCTAAAAAAATTAGTCCTGTTGAGGATTTTAATGAAGAACTTGAACAGTTATTATTAGATATAGAAGATACTATGTATGAACAAGAAGCGTCAGCATTATGTGCGCCACAAGTTGGTATTGATAGACAAGTAGCTATAATTGATATGGAATTAGATGGACTTTTACAGTTAATTAATCCAGAAATAGTAAGCCAATCAGATGAAAAAGTGACGGAACTTGAAGGTTCAATTAGTTTACCAGATGTATATGGGGAAGTAACGAGAAGTAAGATGATTGTCGTGAAAAGTAACGATAAAGAAGGCAACGAAGTAGAATTAACGGCCTATGATGATGTAGCTAGAATGATATTACATATGGTTGATCATTTTAATGGTATGTTATTTACTGAACGTGTTGACCGATTAATGACTGAATCTGAGATGGAGGCGTATTTTAATCATGAGTAATATAATTTTTATGGGTACACCAGATTTTTCAACGACAGTTTTAGAAATGCTTATAGCAGAACATAATGTTATAGCCGTTGTAACACAACCAGATAGACCAGTAGGTAGGAAGAAAAAAATGACGCCACCGCCAGTTAAAGAGATAGCTGTGAAGCATGGTTTACCTGTCTACCAACCAGAAAAATTGACGCAGTCTGAAGAATTAGACCAACTTATAGCATTAGATTCTGATTTAATAGTGACAGCTGCATTTGGTCAATTGTTACCAGAATCATTACTAGAAGCACCTAAATTAGGCGCAATAAATGTACACGCATCATTATTACCAAAATATAGAGGTGGTGCGCCGATACATCAAGCTATTATCGATGGCGAAACACAAACAGGCATTACAATTATGTATATGGCCAAAAAACTCGATGCTGGTGATATTATTGCGCAACGTGCGATAGATATTGAAAAAGAAGACGATGTAGGCACAATGCACGATAGATTAAGTTTCTTAGGTGCTGATTTATTAAAAGAAACATTACCAGCTATTATAAATGGTACGAATGACAGACAACCACAAGATGATAGCAAAGCTACTTTTGCTTCAAATATTAGTAGAGACGATGAAAAGATTGATTGGCAAAAGCCAGCAGAAGTAATTTATAATCATATTAGAGGATTATCACCGTGGCCAGTAGCATATACAATCATGGATGACGCTAATATGAAATTGTATGCTGCACATATTGTTTCGAATAAAGACGGTAAACCAGGCGAGATTATAGAAACGACTAAAAAGGCAATTATCGTTGGTACAGGATCACAAGATGCGATTGCTTTAACGGATATTCAAGTTGCGGGTAAAAAACGTATGCTTGCAGCAAACTATTTAAGTGGTGTCCAAACATCATTAGTTGGGAAGGAATTAACATGACAGAAGTATCTGTAAGAAGACATGCATTTGACACGTTACAAGCTATTATAAATGATAAAGCATACAGTAATATCATTATTAATGAAACGCTATCTAATAGTGAAATGAATAGAGCCGACAAAAATTTATACACTGAAATGGTCTACGGTACGCTTGCAAGAAAATATACGTTAGATTATTTTTTAAAGCCTTTTGTCCAAACAAAAATTAAAGGGTGGGTACGCCAATTATTATGGATGAGCATTTATCAATATGTTTATTTAAATAAAGTACCAGAACATGCCATCATTAATGAAGCGGTAGAGATTGCGAAATATAAAGGTGGTCCACATAACGGTAATGTCGTAAATGGTATTCTACGTAACATTATGCGTAGTGAATTACCTCAATTCGATGAGATTTCAGATGCTAAAAAAAGAATTGCAATTCAATATAGTTTGCCTAAATGGCTAGTCGATCATTGGGCAACGCATTTTGGTATAGATAAAACAGAAGAAATTGCACAGTCGCAATTAGAGAAAGTTAAACAAACTGTAAGAGTTAATACGACTAGAATAAGTGTTGAAGATGCAATTTCAAGATTAGAAGACGATGGTTTTGAAGTAGTACAAGATCAACATATCGCTAGTTGTTTACATGTCGGTGGTCAACAGATAATTGAATCACGCATGTTTAAAGATGGATTAGTATCGATTCAAGATAAAAGTTCTATGTTAGTAGGTGAAATTGTTGCACCTGAAAAACAAGATCTAATCTTGGACGCGTGTAGTGCACCTGGAGGTAAAGCGTGTCATCTTGCAGAATTAATGGATAATCAAGGGCAAATAGAAGCTACTGATATTCATGAACATAAGATTGATTTAATTAACTTTAATGTCAAAAAATTACGATTATCTAACATTTTAAGTTATACCCACGATGCCACAGAAAAATATGGTAAAGTGTATGATAAGATTTTAGTTGATGCACCATGTAGTGGTTTGGGCGTATTACGCCATAAGCCAGAAATTAAATACGAACAAAGTAAGGCAACGATAGATAGCCTTGTTGAGACACAATTAGCAATTTTAGATAATGTTAAAGCAAACGTTAAACCTGGCGGCACATTGATTTATTCTACATGTACGATAGAACAACTAGAAAATGAAAATGTAATTTATACATTCTTGAAAAATAATAAGGACTTTGAATTTGAACTATTTGTAGACCCAAGAACAGGCGAGCAAGTTAAAACAATGCAAATACTACCCCAAGATTTCAACTCCGATGGTTTCTTTATAACTAAAATAAGACGGAAGGACAGCTAATTTATGATTACAGCCGAAAAAAAGAAAAAAAACAAGTTTTTACCGGATTTTGAGAAACAATCTATATACTCTTTAAGATATGACGAGATGCAAAATTGGTTGGTAGAACATAAGCAACAAAAATTTAGAGCAAAACAAATATTCGAATGGTTATACGAAAAACGTATAAATAGTTTCGATGAAATGACAAACTTATCTAAAGATTTAAGAGAAATATTAGAAGAAAATTTTGTTATGACAACACTGTCTACAGTAGTAAAACAAGAAAGTAAAGACGGCACGATTAAGTTTTTATTTGAACTACAAGATGGCTATACAATTGAGACAGTATTGATGAGACATGAATACGGTAATTCAGTGTGTGTAACAACACAAGTAGGTTGTCGTATTGGTTGTACTTTCTGTGCTTCTACTTTAGGCGGATTAAAACGAAATCTTGAAGCTGGAGAAATCGTGTCTCAAGTTCTAACAGTACAAAAAGCATTAGATGAATCAGACGAACGTGTCTCTCAAATCGTTATTATGGGTATTGGTGAACCTTTTGAAAACTATGATGAAATGATGGATTTCTTAAGAATCGTTAACGATGATAACGGATTAAATATTGGCGCTCGCCATATAACGGTGTCAACTTCAGGTATTATCCCTAGAATTTATGATTTTGCAGAAGAAGACATTCAAATTAATTTCGCGGTAAGTTTACACGGTGCAAAAGATGAAATTCGTTCACGACTTATGCCGATTAACAGAGCATATAATGTTGAGAAATTAATGGAAGCAATAGAATATTACCAAGAAAAAACAAACCGTCGTATTACATTTGAGTACGGTCTATTTGGTGGAGTGAATGATCAGTTAGAACATGCTAGAGAATTAGCGCATTTAATTCAAGATTTAAATTGCCATGTTAACTTAATACCTGTCAATCACGTTCCTGAGCGTAACTATGTAAAGACACCGAAAGAAGATATTTTCAAATTTGAAAAAGAGCTTAAACGTCTAGGCATTAATGCAACAATTAGAAGAGAGCAAGGATCTGACATTGACGCTGCATGTGGTCAATTAAGAGCAAAGGAACGACAAGTAGAAACGAGGTAGAGATCAAATGCTAAAAGCACAATTTTACACTGACAAAGGTCAATATCGTGAAAACAATGAAGATGCGGGCGGCGTATTTTACAATAAAATAAATCAACAACTTTTAGTTTTATGCGATGGCATGGGTGGACATCAAGCGGGCGAAGTGGCTAGTCAATTCGTAACTAAAGAATTGCAACAACGCTTCGAGGAAGAAAACTTAATAGAAGCACATCAAGCAGAAGATTGGTTACGTTCGACGTTAAAAAACATTAATCGCGAGCTTTATCAGTTATCCAGTACTCGTCCCGAATACAGTGGTATGGGAACGACATGTGTTTGTGCATTAGTATTTGATGATTATATCGTTGTTGCAAATATAGGAGATTCTCGTGCTTATTTAGTCAATAGTCGAGATGTTGAACAAATTACCAGTGATCATTCATTTGTTAATCACCTAGTGATGATTGGTCAGATTACTGAGGAAGAAGCGTTTAGTCATCCACAACGAAACATTATTACTAAAGTTATGGGTACGGATAAATTAGTGTCACCAGACATTTTTGTTAAACGTTTTAACTACTATGATTATCTTATATTAAACTCTGATGGACTAACTGATTATGTTAGAGACAATCAACTTCAAGAAATCATAGAAGACAACGACACTATTGAGAGTATTGGATTAAAGTTAATAGAAGTAGCATTAGCGAATGATTCTAATGATAATATAAGTTTTGTGCTCGCAGAGATTGAAGGTGACAAAGTATGATAGGCAAAGTAATAAATGACCGTTATGAAGTAGTTGAGAAACTTGGTGGCGGAGGGATGAGTGTTGTCTATCTTGCTAAAGATACAATTTTAAAGCGTAAAGTTGCCATCAAAGCTATATCTATCCCTGCAAATGAAAAAGAAGAGACTATAGAGCGATTTGAAAGAGAAGTACATAACTTAACACAACTTGCTCACAAAAATATTGTTAACGTTTATGATGTAACTGAAAATGATGATTGCTTTTTCATAGTCATGGAATATATCGATGGACCTACGCTTTCTGAATATATAGCAAATCATCAACCATTAGATATTCAGACCATCATTAACTTTACTGAGCAAATTATTGAAGGCATTAAACACGCTCATGAAACAAGAATAGTGCATAGAGATATCAAACCACAGAACATCTTAATTGAAAAAGATAAAACATTAAAAATTTTAGATTTTGGTATCGCTAAAGCATTAAGCGAAACGACGATGACACAAACAAATCATGTACTCGGTACAGTACAATACTTATCACCAGAACAAGCTCGCGGAGAATCGACGGATAGTGGTACAGATATTTATTCTATCGGTGTCGTACTTTACGAAATGTTAGTCGGGAAACCACCTTATAATGGTGAAAATGCGATTAGCATTGCAATTAAACATATTCAAGACGATATGCCAAATCCTACTGCACAGCGCAAGGACGTGCCTCAAGCGTTAAGTAATGTTGTATTAAAAGCCACTGAAAAAGATAAAAAAGATCGTTACCAATCTGTAAACGAAATGCAGGAAGATTTAAAGAGTGCATTGTCAGACGATCGTATTAACGAATCTAAATATGTATCTGAAGATATGTCCACGACAACGATGGAATTTGATAAAAACGAAATCAAAGCGCGTGCCAAACAAGAAAATAACAACAATAATATTGAACAGACAATGCAAATTCCTATTGTGGATCACCAAAAATTTCAGTCGAGCGAAGAGCATATTTATGCTATGCCTCCTAAAAAAAGATCGAAAAAGAAAAAGTTTTTTTATGCTTTCATTTTAGTTATATTACTTTGCGGTCTATTTAGTTTTGTTGCTATGGGGATGTTTGGTAATAAATATTTAGAAACACCTAATTTATCTGGTAAAACAGAAAAACAGGCAGAATCTATTTTAGCTCAAAACAAGCTCAAATTAGGTGAAACATCTCGCGCATATAGTGATAAATATGGTGAAAATAAAATTATTAAAACTAAACCGAAAAAAGGTTCAAGATTAAAACAAAATAGTAAAGTCGATATCGTTTTATCAAAAGGTCCTCAAACGGCTAAAATGCCACAATTATATGGAATGCCTAAAGATGAAGCTGTTAAAAAATTAAAAGATTTAGGCTTTAAAAATGTAAATGTGGATAAAGCTTATACCAAAAATAATATGGATAAAGGGTTAATTGAAAAACAAAGTGTTGCAGCTGGCAATAAGGTTAAATTAAGTAGTAATGATATTAAATTGACGGAATCGTTAGGTGTTAAACAAGTTTACGTTGATGACTTTGAGGACAAACCATTTAATGATGCTAAGTCTAAACTGGAAGGCAAAGGCTTTAATGTCGTTGTTACTTCTGAAAAAAATGACGATCAAGTTAGTAAAGATTCCGTTATTAGCCAAACGCCTAAAGATAAAGAAGTTGATGAAGGCTCTACAATCTCCTTTGTTGTCTCTAAAGGTAAAGAGAAAAAAGACGATGACGACAAAGATAAGAAAGATGATAAAAATAAGAGCAAAGATGATGACGACGATGATGATATGACTAAAACTTACACGCAAACAGTTGTCGTACCATATACTGGTAAAGACGATAAAAGCCAAGAAGTAAAAGTCTATATTAGAGATAAAGACAATTCTGGATCATCAGTAGCACAAACTTATAAAATTAAAGATGATAAAACAATTAAAATTCCGATGAAGATTGCTAAAGGAAAAACGGCAGGTTATACGGTACGAGTAGATGACAAAGTAGTGTCAGACAAAGATATACCATATGATTTTTAATTGTAAATAGAGGTTTAGATAAGTTTTAATATTTATTATTAAAACTTATCTTACCTCTTTTGTTTTATTTATAGGTTATTTATTATTTAAAATAACTATGCTTTGCTATAATAAGAAAAGTAATAGTAATGAAAAGAGGTGCAAGTTTGAAAACTGGACGTATCATTAAATCGCTAAGTGGTGTATATCGTGTCGATGTACAAGGAAAAATGTATGATACAAAGCCGCGAGGTTTATTTAGAAAAAATAAATTTTCTCCGATAGTTGGAGATGTCGTAGACTTTGATGTTGAAAATAAAATAGAAGGTTATATTCAACATGTACATGAACGAAAAAACGAACTGAAGAGACCACCAGTGAGTAATATTGATCACTTAATTATCGTGATGAGTGCTGTAGAACCTGATTTTTCAACGCAATTATTAGATAGGTTTTTAGTAATAGCACATTCATATCATTTACGTCCTCAAATTTTGATTACTAAAAAAGATTTAGCGACGTCAGAAATACAACAAAATATTCAACAACAACTTGCTACTTATGCCGATATAGGATATCAAATTCAATTTATAGGTAAAGATAGCGATATTGACGCAATTTTTAATGAATGGGGAGAAGGTTTAGCTGTATTAAGTGGGCAGTCAGGTGTCGGTAAATCAACATTGTTAAATCATTATTTTCCTGAATTACAACTTGAGACGCAACATATCTCTAAATCATTAAATCGTGGACGACATACAACACGACATGTGGAGTTATTCGAAAGAAGTAATGGTTTTATAGCAGATACGCCTGGATTTAGTGCTTTAGATTTTGACCACATTCAAAAAAATGAAGTGAAAGAATATTTTATAGATATTAATGAATTTGGTGAATTATGTAAATTTAGAGATTGTAATCACATAAATGAACCAAAATGTAATGTGAAAGAACAATTGGCTCAAGGCAACCTTGCTCAATTTAGATATGATCATTATGTCCAATTGTTTAACGAGATTAGTAACAGAAAGGAAAGATATTAAATGGCAAAAATATTCCCATCTCTATTATCAGCAGATTTTTTAAACTTAAATGAAGAGTTATCAAACTTAGAAGCGGCAGGCGTTGATGGCGTACATTTTGATGTCATGGATGGTCAATTTGTGCCTAACATTTCAATAGGTATACCTGTACTTGAAGCAGTAAGAAGAGGTACATCTTTACCGATAGATGTACATTTAATGATTGAATCACCGGAAAAATATATTGAATTATTTGCAGAGAGTGGTGCGGATATGATTTCTGTTCATGTTGAGGCAACGCCACATATACATAGAGTAATTCAACAAATCAAAAATGCTAAGAAAAAAGCAGGTGTGGTCATTAATCCAGGTACACCTGTAGAAACGATTTTACCGGTCATTGATATGGTGGATTATGTATTAGTAATGACTGTGAATCCAGGTTTTGGTGGTCAAGCGTTCATCGAATCAACACTTACGAAATTAAAACAACTATCTAGCGTTAAATCTGCCAATAATTTAACATTTGATATTGAGGTAGATGGTGGCATCAATGACAAAACAGTAGAAAAAGTTATAGAAAATGGAGCAACAATGTTAGTTGCAGGTTCATACTTTTTTGGTCATCAAAATTACGATGATGCAGTAAAACAATTAAGAGGATGATGTTATGCATATAAATTTATTGTGTAGCGATAGAAACACGCCCGTACATTTATTAAATAGTAAAAAAGAAGAAACATGGTGTGGCGTAGATCGAGGCGCTTTAATTCTATATCAAAATAATATTGAACCAGAATTTACGATTGGCGATTTCGATTCGATTAATGATGAAGAGAGACAATTATTAACAGATAAATTTGGCATCAATCCCGTTAAAGCAGAAAAGGATGATACTGATTTAGCGATTGCCGTTGAAGAAGCTGTTATACGTGGTTATTTAGAAATTTATATTTATGGAGCTACTGGTGGTAGGTTAGACCATTTCATGGGCGCATTACAAATATTAGAAAAACCTGAATATCAACGATTAAATGTAAAAATTATTATTATTGATCAACAAAATGAAATTCAATATTTAACTGCCGGACATTACAATATACAACAGCAACAAAACTTTAAATATATCTCATTTATACCAGTTAACTATCCGACAGCTATTTCGTTAATCAATTTTAAATACCCTTTAGAACATCAAAATTTAGAACAAGGTTCTACATTAACTATATCTAATGAATTGGATGGACAATCAGGTGTCGTTGAATTACATGAGGGCGCAGTCTTAATGATACAATCAACTGATTAATTACAAATAAAAAAAGACCAATCCTCCACATAAGGATTGGTCTTTATTGTGCATTATATTTATTAAACTCTAGTAACTTTACCAGATTTTAAAGCACGTGCAGAAACCCAAACTTTTTTAGGTTTTCCGTCTACAAGAATTCTAACTTTTTGAAGGTTAGCATTCCATCTACGTTTCGTAGCGTTTAAAGCGTGTGAACGATTGTTACCAGTTGAAGCTTTACGACCTGTTACGTAACATTGTTTGCCCATGAAAGTACCTCCTTTAATAAATATAAATACACGTATCTACTACATACTTTACAAATGTACCATATTTAATAAATCAAAGCAATAAATTTTAAAATTTTTGACTATTTTGCTTTTAGATATAACAAAATATGCTATAATAATGCGAAATGAAATAATGTAACAGTTAACGGTTACATATCATTAATGACAAAATTAAAGAATGGTATGCAATAATGACTACACAAATTGGAGGGTAACGACAATGACATTGGAAATAAATAATGATTACGGGAACATAGATATTTCTAATGAAGTTATCGCTACTGTAGTTGGTAGCAAAGTTGTTGAATGTTATGGCATTGTAGGCATGGCATCAAAACAGCAAGTAAGAGATGGTATAGCTGAAATATTAGGCCACGAAAATTATGCTAAAGGCATAGTTATTCATAGTACAAATGACAGTATAGACGTTGATATGTACGTTATTGTAAGCTATGGTGTAAAGATTTCAGAAGTCGCAAGTAGTGTACAAGCGACAGTAAAATATGCATTAGAACAATCTTTAAAAGTAAAAATCAATGCTATAAATATACATGTGCAAGGATTAAGAATTAATAATGGTAAGGACAATTAGGAGGATATTACATAATGGTACGTACAATCGATGGTAAATTATTTGCGGAGATGATTTTTCAAGGTGCGCAAAATTTATCAAATAATGCAGAATTGGTAGATTCACTCAATGTTTATCCAGTGCCAGATGGGGATACTGGAACCAACATGAATTTAACAATGACTTCAGGGAAAGAAGCAGTTGAGCAAAATCTATCTGCACATATAGGCGAACAAGGTAAAACTTTTGCTAAAGGATTATTAATGGGCGCAAGAGGTAACTCGGGTGTTATACTATCACAAATATTTAGAGGATTTTGTCATGATTTAGAACAATTAGAAACAATTGATGCAAAACAATTTGCTGAAAGTATTCAAGCTGGGGTTAAAACAGCCTATAACGCTATTATGAAACCGGTAGAAGGTACTATTTTAACCGTTGCCAAAGATGCAGGTGCAGCGGCGCTAGAAAAAATGGATGATACTGGGGATTGCATTGAATTATTAACATATGTAGTTGAAGCAGCTAATAAATCATTAGAAAACACACCTAATTTATTACCAGTGTTAAAAGAAGTCGGCGTCGTAGATAGTGGTGGTAAAGGTTTAGTGCTTATTTATGAAGGATTTTTAAGTGCGCTAAAAGGTGAAACAATCACAAGCGAAAAAGCTAAAATCGGAACAGATCAAATCGTTCACGAAGCGCACGATTTTCATGGCGTAATTAGTACCGATGATATTAAATACGGTTATTGTACTGAAATGATGGTACGTTTTGATAGTCAGCTAAAAGATTTTGATGAAAATGAATTTAGAGAAGATATGAGTAAATTTGGAGATTCATTACTTGTAATTAATGACGATGAAATTGTTAAAGTACATGTTCACACTGAAAAACCTGGGGAAGTATTCAATTACGGTCAACAATACGGTGAATTAATTAAACTTAAAGTAGAAAATATGAGAGAGCAACATAGAGAAGTGTTGAGAAAAGAACAACATAATCAACCTAAATCTGAAACGGTTGAAACAGCAATAATTACGATTTCTATGGGTGAAGGTATTTCTGAATTATTTAAATCAATGGGTGCGACTAATGTGATTAGTGGTGGTCAGACAATGAATCCTTCTACACAAGATATTGTAAATGTCATTGAAGAAACACAATGTAAACGTGCGATTATTTTACCTAATAATAAAAATATATTAATGGCAAGTGAACAAGCAGCGGATTTAGTAGATGCAGAAGCAGTCGTTATACCTACAAAATCAATTCCTCAAGGTATAGCTGCGTTATTCAATTTAGACAGTAATGATAGCTTAGAAGATAATAAAGAACGTATGATTCAATCACTTGAGACTGTTAACTCGGGCGCAATAACTTATGCTGTGAGAGATACGAAAATTGACGGCGTAGATGTGAAAGAAAATGACTTTATTGGTTTGCAAGAGGATAAAATTGTGGCTACAAATGCGAATCAACTTGAAGCAATCAAATCATTGTTGACTAATATGATTGAAGAAGATAGCGAAATTATTACTATTATTGCAGGATCAGAAGCTACAAGTGAAAACACTGAACAGACTATTGACTGGTTAGAAGCACAATATCCTGAAATTGAAATAGATCAACATGACGGGCAACAACCTGTTTATCCATATTTATTTGCAGTAGAATAAATATGCTATTGAAATAATACGTAATTAGGCTACGGCTTAATTACGTATATTTTTGTGTTATATTACGTATTGAATTTATTAAAGTGGAAAAAAATAAGCAGTCGTTTTATTTATTTATGTCTTGTTCAACCGATAATAGTTTATAAATAAGATATAGCTTGTTATAATAATATGGACTTAAAGATGTAAGCGTAACACTTTAGAATTATTAAAAATTATTGTGGGGTATTGTTATGAAATATAAAAGCGTTTTTGACATTATAGGACCAACGATGGTAGGTCCATCATCATCTCACACAGCTGGTGCAGTCAGAATTGGTTTAGTTGCAAGAGACTTGTTTGGTCAAACACCACAACAAGCGGATATATATTTATATGGTTCATTTATGGAAACATATAGAGGTCATGGTACCGACGTAGCTTTAGTGGGAGGTTTACTCGGCTATGATACAGATGATGATCGCATAACAAAAAGTTTAGAAACAGCTGAAGAACAGGGCATGAAAGTTAATTTTATCGAAATGTCTGAAGAGCGTTCCCATCCAAATACTGCCATTATTAATATGAGAGACGGCGACACAGAAATTTCTGTCGAAGGTGTATCAATTGGTGGCGGTAAGATAGAAATTATAGCAATTAACGGCTTTAATATCGCTATTAGTGGTAATTACCCAGCGTTACTAGTCTTTCATAAAGATACTTTTGGTACGATTGGACGCGTGGCAAACATTTTGGGAGATTCAAGTATTAATGTTGGGAGTATGCAAGTTGCACGTAAAGAAAAAGGCGATCAAGCATTAATGACTTGCGAATTAGATGACGCTATTAATGATGAAATTATAGAGAGAATAAAAAACGTCGATGGTGTAGTGACTGTTTCACTCATGGGCGACGCCTAATGGAGGAATAGCATGTTTAAAAGTGTGAAAGAATTAATTGCGATTTGTGAATCAGAAAATAAAAAGATTCATGAAGTAATGCTCGAGCAAGAAATGGAAATAACAGGACTATCAGAAGAAGAAGTTTATGCCAATATGGATAAAAATCTACAAACTATGGAAAATGCTTTAGATGAAGGACTTGAAGGCGTAACGTCAACAACAGGACTCACAGGTGGCGATGCAGTATTAATTAAAAACTATTTAGCTACAGGTAAGTCATTAGCAGGGAATACGTTGTTAGATGCAGTTAGTAAGGCAGTTGCAACAAACGAAGTTAATGCAGCGATGGGAAAAATATGTGCAACGCCTACTGCCGGTTCTGCAGGTGTAGTACCAGGTGTATTATTTGGGCTAAAACCAAGATTAAATCCTTCAAGAAGAGATATGTTAAATTTCTTATTAACATCAGGTGCATTTGGATTTGTAGTGGCAAACAATGCTTCAATTTCAGGTGCTGCCGGTGGTTGCCAAGCAGAAGTAGGTTCTGCGGCAGCGATGGCGGCAGGTGCAACAGTAGAATTAGCTGGAGGTACGGCACAACAATCATCTGAAGCTTTTGCAATTTGTTTGAAAAATATGCTAGGTTTAGTTTGTGATCCAGTTGCTGGCTTAGTTGAAGTACCATGTGTTAAGCGTAATGCAGCAGGCGCATCTAATGCGATTGTTTCTGCTGATATGGCGTTAGCAGGCGTAACTTCTAGAATTCCAACTGATGAAGTAATTGAAGCAATGTATAAAATAGGACAAACAATGCCTTCTGCTTTAAGAGAGACAGGACGTGGAGGTCTTGCAGGAACTCCGACAGGGCAACGTTTAAAACAAGAAATATTTGGTGATTAATCATGTCAAAAGTCAATTTAATAGAAAGTCCATTCCCATTATCTAAAATTAAGGGATTGGGTCCTAAACGGTTGGCAGTGTTAAATGAACTTAATATTAATACAGTTGAGGATTTAATCTTATACTTACCAACACGTTATGAAGATAATACTATAATTGACTTAACTGAGGCTGAAGATCAATCTATAGTGACAGTTGTAGGTGAAGTATACTCATCTCCAACTGTCGCTTTTTTTGGTCGTAATAAATCCAAATTGACAGTTCATTTAATGGTGAACAATATAGCAGTCAAATGTGTATTTTTTAATCAACCGTATTTGAAAAAGAAAATAGAGTTACATGGTCAAGTAATTGTAAAAGGAAAATGGTTGCGTAACAAACAAGAAATTAATGGCAATAGAATGTTTTTCAATGAAGAGAACATCAATGAAGATGAACAGTTTGAACCTGTATACAGAATTAAAGAAGGCATTAAACAAAAACCTTTACGTGACATGATTCGACAAGTGTTTAATGAAGTTACAATACATGAATGGTTGTCTCAAGAATTGAGAGATAAATACAAACTAGAAACTTTAGAACAAACATTGAAATCTTTGCATTTTGCCACTGATAAACAATCATTATTAAAAGCAAGACGTACTTATGCCTTTACCGAATTATTTTTATTTGAACTAAGAATGCAATGGTTAAATCGATTGGAAAAGACGTCTGATGAAGCGGTAGAAATCGATTACGATATCGATAAAGTAAAACAATTTATTAATAATTTGCCGTTCGAATTAACAGACGCACAAAAAACAAGTGTTAATGAAATATTTAGAGATTTAAAAGCACCTATTAGAATGCATCGACTCTTACAAGGTGATGTAGGTTCCGGCAAAACCGTAGTGGCTGCAATATGTATGTATGCATTGAAAACGTCCGGGTATCAATCAGCCTTAATGGTACCTACAGAAATACTAGCCGAACAACACGCCGAAAGTCTTGTTGATTTATTTGGTGACACGATGAACGTGGCCTTACTCACAGGCTCGGTCAAAGGAAAGAAACGTAAGGTGTTATTACAACAATTGGCAGAAGGAACTATAGATTGTTTAATTGGTACGCATGCACTCATTCAAGAAGATGTTGTTTTTAACAATGTCGGGTTAGTTATTACCGATGAACAACATCGATTTGGAGTAAATCAACGACAATTGTTAAGAGAAAAAGGTGCAATGACAAATGTACTATTTATGACGGCTACTCCCATTCCAAGGACGTTGGCTATTTCGGTATTTGGTGAAATGGATGTCTCTTCAATTAAACAATTACCTCGTGGTCGTAAGCCAATCATAACGAGTTGGTCTAAACACGAAGCGTATGAAGATGTATTAAATCAAATGACCAATGAACTTAAAAAGGGTAGGCAAGCTTATGTTATTTGTCCGCTGATTGAAAGTTCAGAGCATTTAGAAGATGTACAAAATGTCGTCGCTTTATTTGAATCGTTGAAAGATTATTATGGCGAACAACGTGTAGGTATCTTACACGGGAAGTTATCTAGCGATGAGAAAGATGCTGTGATGCAACGTTTTAGCGATCATGAAATAGATATACTTGTGTCAACGACTGTTGTAGAAGTAGGAGTCAACGTACCGAATGCGACATTCATGATGATATATGATGCAGACCGTTTTGGTTTATCAACACTCCATCAATTACGAGGTCGTGTAGGAAGAAGCGATCAACAAAGTTACTGTGTTTTAATTGCTTCCCCGAAAACTGAAGTCGGTATTGAGCGTATGAATATTATGACTCAAACAACTGATGGTTTTGAATTGAGTGAACGAGATCTTGAAATGAGGGGCCCTGGTGATTTCTTCGGCGTGAAGCAAAGTGGTTTGCCTGATTTCTTAGTGGCGAATGTAGTCGAAGATTATAAAATGCTAGAAGTCGCAAGAGATGAAGCTGCAGAATTGATTCAATCGGGTGACTTTTTCTCGAGTGACTATGATCGATTAAGACATTTTATAGAACGTAATCTACTTTATATGAGTTTTGATTAACTAAGGTAATAAAAAATACTCGCTCAAGACAATGCGTTTTGAACGAGTATTTCTTTGTATGCATGTAATTTTATTTAGTTACACCTACATCATTCCAAGCTTTATCTATAGCTGTAACTTCTTTACTTTTAGCACCATATAATTGTGCTGCAGCTTTTTTTAGTGCAACTTTAGCATCATGGAATTTGGCATTAGGTGTTAAATAGCGAGTTAAAGTTAAGTAGTAGACACGTTCTGCCTTATCTTTACCAATTGCCTTGATGGTTAGATACGCAGCTTTATTAGGGATACCGCTATTAATATGAACACCACCACTATCATTTGGGCTGTTATAATAATTTTTCATATGTGCTGGCTGTTTATATTTTTCAGGGTTAGAAATACTACGTATGCCATCGCCTTTTATTTTAGGCGTATAAGCATCTTCACCGATTAACCAATCATTCGGATCAACAAAATAGGCAAATACATCGGAAATAGATTCATTAAGCGCCCCTGTTTGATTTTTATAAATTAATTTAGCTGTACGTGCGGTAACTGCATGTGTTAATTCATGCGCAATAATATCTTTTGAAGCAGACAATGCTTTAAATTGTTTGCCATCGCCATCACCATAAATCATATATTGTCCTGTCCAAGCGGCATTATTAAAGTTTTTACCGTAATGTACAAATGAATCAATGCGACCACCTTTATTATCATAACTATTACGGTTAAATTTTTTAAGATAATAGTGATATATTTCGTTAGCATAATAGTGGGCATCGACGCCTGCTTTTTGTGATGATTTGTTAAAATTACTAGTTGTATTGGTGATAGGTAGCGCCCAAGTCGTTGTATTATTAGCTGTTTTTGTATTCATTTTTGCTTTTTGTGATGTATCGTTTAACGTATATTGTGTTTTGCCTTTAACTTTTGCAGAGGTTAAGTTTAATGGCTTTTTAATGTCACCATTAACGCCTGTACCTTTACCTTTTACAGAAGCTTCTTCAATAATGTCATCTTTTTTTAATATGGCACCATTTGTTGCGTCTACTTGGATTTTCCAATGCGCGACATAAGGACTAGAATAATTGATTTCCACATTATAAACGTAACGTTGTTTATCACTGTTAATGTCTAATTTATTATTGTTTATCACTTTGTAGCCATCTATATTTTTCACTTGATTTCTTGTTAATCCAATGGCTTCAAATGCTTTAGTTTCGGCTTGTTGTTTAGTAAGGGAAATTTTATTATTAACATTGAGATAAGGTTTGTTTAATGTTCCATTTACTAGCGTCGTTTTATCGTTTTTATCGACATGAACTTTTATAACGCTATCAGATGCTACTACTTTATGTATTTTGGGTTGTAATTCATAATGTGTAACCCCGGTACTGTCTTCTTTTTTGTTAATAACAGTATATTGATTGTATGCCTCTGGTAATTTGGCCGGTTGCACATTTGAAGATGATTTTTCTAATATTTTTTTAGCATTGTTTTGTAGTAGATGTTCTGCAGAAGCATCGTTATTTACAGTTTGTTTTTTTATGGAAGTTAAAGATTCAGAAGTTATACTATTTGTTTGTGTTTGCTCAGCACCGTTAGCATAGTTAGTAGTTAAAGTGAGTAACGTACAAGTAGCAATTGTACATGTCCAAAATTTTTTCATAATGTCCCCCTTGAAATAGAAAAAATGTGTGTGTTTGGCAATACATAATAGTTGTCATTAAATTAATTAAATTATACATATTTTAAATAATATTCACAATAATAAATTGAATATGTAATTGAAAAGTAATTATTATTAATTATAAATTTACGAAGTATTGTTAAAATATAAATACTCAAAGGTTTAAAGAAGCGAGCGAAACAAATAAATCACATAATTGTTGAGCAATTAAAATAGAAAGTGTTATGATATGTTAGGAATGTTTAAGACTTGGTACTAAAAATCATTAAGGAGGGCTTTTGTGAAATTAAAAAAGCAAGCAAGACGAAAC
Source organism: Staphylococcus lloydii (assembly GCF_015775975.1). Lineage (NCBI taxonomy): Bacteria > Bacillati > Bacillota > Bacilli > Caryophanales > Staphylococcaceae > Staphylococcus > Staphylococcus lloydii. The sequence goes on along the minus strand of NZ_CP064056.1, from coordinate 1,640,516 downwards.
TCAATTAAAAAAGAAATAGAACGAAATCCCTTCATTACTGATTTGGATTTAAGTGAAAAGTTTGATGTAAGTATTCAAACAATACGTTTAGATCGCACAAACTTGAATATTCCAGAATTACGCAAACGAATAAAAAATGTTGCTAAAGAAAATCATGATAGAATTCGTTCGATTGATGGGAGCGAAATCATTGGTGACGTTATAAACGTTGAGCCAGATAAACATGCAGTTTCTATAATTAATATAGGAGAAGATTCAGTTTTTTCTCGTAATTTAATTGCTAGAGGACATGTCCTATTTGCTCAAGCCAATTCACTATGTGTAGCTTTAATACATAAACCAGTCGTTTTAACAAAAGAGAGTAATATTAAATTTATAAAAACAGTCAAATTAAATGATATCGTAACTGCAGAAGCACAAGTTGTAGCATATAAAGAAAAATATTATATTATTGAAGTGAAATCATTCGTTAAAGAACAACAAGTTTTTGGTGGCACTTTCAAAATGTATTATACAAGTGAGGATGAAATAAATGGTTAAAATTGCAATTGATATGATGGGTGGGGACGATGCACCTCAAATTGTACTTGAAGCTGTAGAAAAAGCAGTTAATGATTTTAAAGATTTAGAGATTATATTATTTGGTGATAAAGATCAATGTAATTTAAACCACGAACGTGTTGAAGTTAGACATTGTGCTGAAGAAATTACAATGGACGATGAACCAGTAAGAGCAATAAAGAGAAAGAAAGATAGTTCTATGGTCCGTATGGCTGAAGCTGTAAAATCAGGCGAGGCAGACGGTTGTGTCTCAGCAGGTAATACAGGCGCATTAATGTCAGCTGGTTTATTTATTGTTGGACGTATTAGTGGTGTTTCTAGACCAGCGTTAGTCGTTACGTTACCGACAACTTCTGGTAAAGGTTTCGTCTTTATGGATGTTGGTGCTAATGCTGATGCTAAAGCTGAACATTTATTACAATATGCCCAATTAGGAAACATTTATGCTCAAAAAATTCGTGGCATTGAACAACCTTCTGTGGGTCTATTAAATATTGGAACAGAGGCAGCAAAAGGTAATGCTTTAACTAAAAAGGCATTTAATTTAATGGAAGAACAAAATGACTTTAAATTTAATGGTAATGTCGAAGCTAAAGGTTTAATGGAAGATGCTGCTGATGTTATCGTTACAGATGGATACACTGGTAATATGATATTAAAAAACCTTGAAGGTGTAGCTAAAGCTTTTGGAAAAATGTTTAAAGAAACACTACTAAGTAGTTTCAAAAACAAAATGGCTGCTTTAGTATTACGCAAAGATTTACAAGGTTTAACACGTAAAATGGACTACGCAGAATATGGTGGTTCGGTATTACTTGGATTAGACGGCATCGTAGTAAAAGCACATGGTAGTTCAAGCGCTAAAGCATTTTACTCTGCAATTAGACAGGCTAAAATTGCCGGAGAACAAGAAATTGTTAAAACTATGAGAGAAACGGTTGGTGAATAAAATGGGTAAAACAGCTGTAATTTTCCCAGGACAAGGGTCACAAAAAGTAGGCATGGCACATGATTTATATAACGTTGATAGCAATGCATCAGAGGTATTGGATCAAGCCGCAAAACAACTAGACTTTGATATTTTAGAGACAATGTTTACTGATAGCGAAGACAAGTTAGGACAAACAGAAAATACACAACCAGCTTTACTAACACATAGTGTCGCTTTATATGAGGCGTTAGAAAATCTGAATGCGGATTATACTATGGGGCATAGCCTTGGCGAATATTCAAGTTTGGTAGCGAGCGGTGTATTAAAATTTGAAGATGCAGTGAAAATTGTAAGAAAACGCGGTCAACTTATGGCCGAAGCATTTCCAAACGGAGTCGGTAGCATGGCTGCTGTACTTGGATTGGACTACGACGAAGTAGATGATATTTGTAAAAAATTATCTACTGATGATGAAATTATCGAACCTGCAAATATTAATGCACCAGGACAAATCGTTGTGTCTGGACATAAAACGTTAATAGACAAACTTGCAGAAGAAGGTAAATCATTAGGTGCTAAACGTGTTATGCCATTATCTGTATCTGGACCTTTCCATTCATCAATGATGCAAGTAATAGAAGATCAATTTGCTCAATATATTGATCAATTTGAATGGCACGATGCACAATTCCCAGTCATTCAAAACGTTGACGCTCAACCAGAGACTGATAGTGCAGTAATAAAACAAAACATGATTAAGCAACTATATTCACCTGTACAATTTATTCAATCAACGGAATGGTTAATTGAGCAAGGTGTTGATCACTTTATCGAAGTTGGACCAGGTAAAGTATTATCTGGATTGATTAAAAAAATCAATAGAGACGTAAAATTAACTTCAATTCAAACTATTGAAGATTTAAAAGGATGGAATGAAAATGACTAAAAGTGCATTAGTAACTGGTGCTTCAAGAGGAATTGGACGTAGTATAGCGCTACAATTAGCAGAAGAAGGCTACAATGTAGCGGTTAACTACGCAGGAAGTAAAGAAAAAGCAGAAGCAGTTGTAGAAGAAATTAAAGCAAAAAATGTAGAAAGTTTTGCAATTCAAGCTAACGTAGCAGATGGTAATGAAGTTAAAGCTATGATTAAAGAAGTTGTGAATCAGTTTGGTTCAGTTGATGTTTTAGTAAATAATGCGGGTATTACACGTGATAATTTATTAATGCGTATGAAAGAATCAGAATGGGACGATGTCATCGATACAAACTTAAAAGGTGTCTTTAATTGTATTCAAAAAGTAACGCCACAAATGCTACGTCAAAAAAGTGGTTCAATCATTAACTTATCGAGCGTTGTAGGTGCAGTAGGTAATCCTGGACAAGCTAACTATGTAGCAACAAAAGCAGGCGTAATTGGTTTAACTAAATCGAGCGCACGTGAATTAGCTTCTAGAAACATTACTGTTAATGCTGTAGCGCCTGGATTTATCGTTTCAGATATGACTGACGCTTTAAGCGAAGAATTGAAATCACAAATGTTAGATCAAATCCCACTGTCAAGATTTGGTGATGATACTGATATTGCTAATACTGTTGCATTCTTGGCTTCAGATAAAGCTAAATACATCACAGGCCAAACAATTCACGTAAATGGCGGTATGTACATGTAAGTATGCAGAACTATTATTGTTAAAAATAATAGTTGCCTTTATAATACGACTTAGCCACATAATTTTCTGAAATTTAACTACAAATAGGGTGAAATAACGCTTGTATTTCACCTCATAAAATGGGAAAATGATAAAGTCTATGTATATTCTTTTTAAAGGAGGTGAATCGACGTGGAAAACTTCGATAAAGTAAAAGATATCATCGTTGATCGATTAGGTGTTGATGCAGATAAAGTAACTGCTGACGCATCATTTAAAGACGATTTAGGTGCTGACTCACTTGATATCGCTGAATTAGTAATGGAATTAGAAGACGAATTTGGTACTGAAATTCCTGATGAAGAAGCTGAAAAAATCAACACTGTTGGTGATGCTGTTAACTTCATTAACAGCCTTGAAAAATAATAAATCAAAATCTGGACCGTTTCTTTCGGTTCAGATTTTTTATTGACTTTAAATTGTGATGGTAAACAACTAAATATGATACAGAAATACTATAGGTTTTTCCTTTAGTTTTTCCTTGTTTTAACGTAAAATTATATATGTATGACTAAGTTTACGAAGTTTAGGAGGAAAGGTATTGACCAACAACAAAAAGATAGAAATAATTAATGACTTCAAAGATAGGTTTGCACAAAAGATGGAACAATTAAACTTAACGTATAACAATGTTGAGTTGTATCAACAAGCGTTTTCTCATTCAAGTTTTATTAATGATTTTAATATGAATCGTTTGGACCATAATGAACGATTAGAATTTTTAGGAGATGCGGTATTAGAATTGACGGTTTCACGCTACTTATTTGATAAATATCCCGACTTACCAGAAGGTAATCTGACAAAAATGCGTGCAACAATAGTTTGTGAACCCTCACTTGTAATATTTGCCAATAAAATACAATTAAATGAATTAATTTTACTCGGTAAAGGTGAAGAGAAAACAGGTGGACGTACGAGACCTTCATTAGTTTCGGATGCTTTTGAAGCATTTGTAGGTGCTCTATATTTAGATCAAGGATTAGAATCTGTATGGTATTTTGCGCAGAACGTCATTTTTCCATTTGCTGAAGATGATGAACTTGATGGCGTTATCGATTTCAAAACGCAATTTCAGGAATTTGTACACCAACAAAATAAAGGTGATGTAACTTATCGCCTAATCAAAGAAGAAGGTCCGGCGCATCATCGGTTATTTACTTCAGAAGTAATTTTAGAAAATACAGCTATAGCTGAAGGTAAGGGTAAAACTAAAAAAGAATCTGAACAAAAGGCAGCTGAAAGTGCCTACAAAACGATGGTAACTAAAGTTTAAGATGTTTAAATAGATACAATTACTTAGCGCAAATAGGTCAAGACGCTTATGTAGAGTTGGTAATGTATTAAGGAGAATAGCATGGTATATTTAAAATCGATAGATACGTTTGGTTTTAAGTCATTCGCTGAACATACGAGTGTACATTTTGACAAAGGTGTAACGGCGATTGTAGGTCCAAACGGTAGTGGAAAAAGTAATATAACTGATGCCATCAAATGGGTATTAGGAGAGCAATCTGCCAAATCTTTACGTGGCGCTAAAATGGAAGATATTATATTTTCAGGTGCTGAACATCGTAAAGCTCAAAATTATGCCGAAGTTAAACTTAAATTGGATAATAAATCTGGCAAACTACAAATTGACGAGCAAGAAGTTGTCGTGACGCGTCGTCTATATAGAAACGGCGATAGCGAGTATTATTTAAATAATGACAAAGCGCGTTTAAAAGATATAGTAGATTTATTTTTAGATTCTGGTTTAGGCAAAGAAGCTTTTAGTATTATTTCTCAAGGTAGAGTGGATGAAATTCTTAATGCAAAACCGATTGATAGAAGACAAATACTAGAAGAATCTGCAGGCGTATTAAAATATAAAAAACGTAAAACTGCATCGGTGCAAAAGCTAGATCAAACAGAAGATAATCTAACTAGAGTTGAAGATATATTATACGACTTAGAAGGACGTGTAGAACCACTTAGAGAAGAAGCAGCCATTGCAAAAGAATATAAACATTTGTCTAAAGAAATGGAAAAAAGTGATGTACTTGTTACTGTACACGACATTAAGCAATATAATGACAACATTAATAGATTAGATAATAATTTAAATAACCTCAAAAGTCAGCAAGAGACAAAAGAAGCACAAAAAGTTCAACATTCAAATGCGATTACCAAGTATAAGGCTGAACGCCAGCAATTAGACGACACAATAGAATCGCTTAACTATAAATTAGTGAAAGCGACAGAAGAAGTTGAAAAATATACGGGGCAACTCAATGTTTTAGAAGAACGTAAAAAAAATCAATCTGAAACAAATGCGCGTTTTGAAGAAGAACAAGAAAATATAGCAGAACAAATTGAACAGTTACAACAAGAACTTGCAAAAGCAAAAGAGCAACGTACAGCATTAAGTAAGCAGCAACAACAATTAACTAAAGAAATCGAACAAATCGAATCGCAACTTTATGTTTCTGATGAACAACATGATGAAAAACTAGAAGCTATTAGAGATGAATATTATGCATTGATATCAGAACAATCTGATGTAAATAATGATATTCGCTTTTTAGAACATACGATTCAAGAAAATGAAAGCAAGCAATCTAGATTAGACTCCAGGTTAATTGAAGCCTATAATCAATTAAAAGCGTTACAGAGTGAAATTAACGATAAGCAACAACAATATGACAAAAAACAACGTGAATTAAATAATCTAGATAAAGAGTTAAAGTCTTGTGAAAAGCAATTAACTGCAACTAAACAACAACAAACTGAATATGAAGATAAATTACACCAAGCATACAGATATAACGAAAAGTTAAAATCTCGAATTGATAGCATAGCAACGCAACAGGAAGACTATAGTTATTTCTTCAATGGCGTAAAGCATATTTTGAAGGCTAAGGAACAAAAATTATCTGGTATTCATGGTGCGGTTGCTGAAATTATTCAAGTACCTTCAAATTTAACAAAGGCTATTGAAACTGCGTTAGGTGCTTCATTACAACATGTCATCGTAGATACTGAAAAAGATGGACGTGCTGCGATTCAATACTTAAAACAAAATGGTTTAGGACGTGCGACGTTTTTACCGTTAAATGTTGTGCAATCACGACAATTAGGAATGGATATTCGTAAAGCAGCACAAGAGTCTGATGGTTTCGTAACGATTGCTGCAGAAGGCGTGGAAACAAATGATAAATATCAAAAAGTCATTCAAAACTTATTAGGCAACACAATTATAGTGGATGATTTAAAACACGCTAATGAATTAGCAAGAGTCATACGTTATCGTACGAGAATTGTCACTTTAGATGGTGATATTGTTAACCCTGGCGGATCTATGACAGGTGGTGGCGACAGAAAAACGAAGAGTATTTTAGCCCAAAAAGATGAACTTAATTCAATGCGCAAACAACTGGAAGACTATCAAAGACAGACAGTTAATTTTGAACAAGAATATAAATCTTTAAAAGAAAAATCAGATAGCTTAAGCGAATCTTATTTTGATTTGAGCCAGCAGTATAATAAGGTGAAACAAATCGTTCACGAGTATGAGCTAGAATTAGATAAATTGCGTAAAAGTGAAAGTCATCTAAAAAATGAACATGAAGAATTTGAATTTGAGAAAAATGATGGTTACCAAAGTGAAACGAGTCGCCAAACTTTAGAAGATAAAAAGCAAAAATTAGCAGAAATTCAATCCGCTTTACAACAATTAGAGAAAGATATTGATGTGTATACTAAATTGTCAAAAGAGGGTAAAGAAAATACTACGCAAACACAACAACAATTACATCAAAAACAATCTGATTTAGCAGTAGTTAAAGAAAGATTGAAGAGTCAACGTCAAGAAGAAGAACGTTTAAATAAACAACTTACTTCAACAACTGAGCAACAACAAAAAATCGAAGAACAGATTAATTTCTTTAATTCTGAAGATATGACAGGTCAAAAAGCGTTTGATAACGTTCAACAAAATATCGACGATAGTAAAGCAGAGAAAGAAAAGTTAACTGTTAAGCTAGCCGAAATAAAAGAACAACGAAGTCAGTTAAATGAAACGGTAGAAGAAACAGATGCATTATTACAAGAAGCACATAGAGATATCTTATCTATAGAAAATAGCTATCAAGATATAAAATCAGAACAATCTAGACTTGATGTATTAATTAATCATGCAATCGATCATTTAAGTGAAACGTATCATTTAACTTTTGAACGTGCGAAAGATTTATACGAATTAGATGAAGACATAGATACGTTACGTAAAAAAGTTAAATTAACGAAAATGTCTATTGAAGAACTTGGACCAGTTAATCTAAATGCAATCGAACAATTTGAAGAAATCAACGAACGATATACTTTCTTAAATGAACAACGCACAGATTTAAGAGAGGCTAAGATGACTTTAGAACAAATTATTGATGAAATGGACCAAGAAGTAAAAGATCGTTTTAAAGAAACCTTCCATGCTGTACAAGGGCATTTTACTGAAGTATTTAAAACCTTATTTGGTGGAGGACAAGCAGAGTTACGCTTAACTGATGATGATTATTTATCTGCAGGGGTTGATATTATAGTGCAACCACCAGGTAAAAAGCTGCAAAACTTATCATTATTAAGTGGTGGCGAAAGGGCACTAAGTGCGATTGCGTTGCTATTTGCAATATTAAAAGTTCGTTCTGCTCCATTTGTAATACTAGACGAAGTAGAAGCGGCACTCGATGAAGCAAACGTTATTAGATATGCTAATTATTTAAATAATTTATCCGATCAAACTCAGTTTATAGTCATAACACATAGAAAAGGTACGATGGAATATTCAGATAGACTATATGGTGTTACAATGCAAGAATCAGGAGTATCTAAACTTGTGAGTGTGAACTTAAATACGATTGACGAAGTAATGAAGGAGGAACAAGCATGAGTTTTTTCAAACGCTTAAAAAATAAATTCTCTGGGGCGGAGCAACAAGAAGAACAAGAACAAAATCAACTCGATAATACTTTGACAGACGAAAGCGAAGTTGAATCGACAGAAGAACAACCTAAAAAGAAACCGAAAAAATTAAAAGAGGCAGATTTTGATGAAGATGGTATGATTTCCATCGAAGACTTTGAAGAAATTGAAGCACAACAATTAGGTGCGAAATTCAAAGCCGGTTTAGAAAAATCACGTCAAAATTTCCAAGAACAGTTAAACAATTTAATTGCCAGATATCGTAAAGTTGACGAGGATTTCTTCGAGGCATTAGAAGAAATGTTAATTACAGCCGATGTTGGTTTTAATACTGTAATGCAATTAGTCGATGAATTACGTGAAGAAGCACGTCGTAGAAATATTCAAGAAACGGCTGATTTACGTGAAGTTATCGTCGAAAAAATTGTAGAAATTTATCACCAAGATAGCGAACATTCTGAAGTAATGAACCTAGAAGACGATAGATTAAACGTTATTTTAATGGTTGGTGTAAACGGTGTTGGTAAAACGACAACAATTGGTAAATTAGCACATCGTTATCAATCTGAAGGTAAAAAAGTAATGCTAGCAGCAGGTGATACGTTCAGAGCTGGAGCTATCGAACAACTTAAGGTTTGGGGCGAACGTGTTGGTGTAGAAGTAGTAAGCCAAGCTGAAGGTTCTGATCCAGCGGCAGTAATGTATGATGCTATCAATGCCGCTAAAAATAAAGGTGTAGATATTTTAATTTGTGATACTGCGGGAAGATTACAAAATAAATCTAATTTAATGAATGAATTAGAAAAAGTAAAACGTGTAATCGGCCGTTCTATACCTGATGCACCGCATGAAGTATTATTATGTTTAGATGCTACGACGGGACAAAATGCTTTATCACAAGCTAGTTCATTTAAAGACGTAACAAATGTGACAGGTATCGTTTTAACTAAATTAGATGGTACAGCTAAAGGTGGTATCGTCTTAGCAATACGTAATGAATTGCATATTCCGGTTAAATATGTCGGACTAGGCGAAAAACTAGATGATTTACAGCCATTCAATCCAGAAAGTTATGTTTATGGACTATTTGCCGATATGATTGAAGAAAATGTGGATGAACTTCCTGAAGAAGCTACAGATGAAAGTTCAACATTAGATGAAGAGGGCTCAACAGATGGCTCAAAATGATCTCGTTAAAACGTTGCGTATGAATTATTTGTTTGATTTTTATCAAGCGCTATTAACTGAAAAGCAACGTAACTATTTGCAATTATTTTATCTAGAAGATTATTCGTTAAGTGAGATTGCTGATACTTTTGAAGTGAGTCGACAAGCAGTTTATGATAATATAAGAAGAACTGGCGACTTAGTAGAAGATTATGAAACTAAACTAGGACTTTATAAAAACTTTGAGCAAAGAAAAGCATTGTATGAAGAAATAAAACAACATATAAATGATTCTGAAAAAGTGTTAGAAGCAATAAACACTCTAGAACAAATAGATTAGAAGGAGGGGAATCGATATGGCGTTTGAAGGATTGTCCGAACGTTTGCAAGGGACGATGCAAAAAATCCGAGGCAAAGGTAAAGTAACTGAAGCTGACATCAAAACGATGATGCGTGAAGTGAGATTAGCCTTATTGGAAGCCGACGTTAACTTTAAAGTAGTAAAAGACTTTGTCAAAACAGTGTCAGATCGAGCATTAGGTTCAGATGTTATGAAATCATTAACACCTGGACAACAAGTCATAAAAATTGTACAAGATGAATTAACTCAACTTATGGGTGGAGAGAATAGTACGATTACAATGGCAAATAAACCACCTACAGTTGTGATGATGGTTGGTTTACAAGGTGCCGGTAAAACAACAACTGCTGGTAAATTAGCATTATTAATGCGAAAAAAATACAACAAAAAACCAATGTTAGTTGCTGCCGATATTTATCGTCCAGCAGCAATTGATCAACTTCAAACTGTAGGTAAACAAATTGATGTTCCTGTCTACAGTGAAGGTGACCAAGTAAAACCACAACAAATCGTCGAAAATGCGATAAAACATGCCAAAGAAGAACATTTAGACTTTGTCATTATTGATACGGCAGGTAGATTGCATGTTGACGAAGCGCTTATGAACGAGTTGCAAGATGTTAAAGAGATTACAAAACCTAACGAAATTATGCTTGTAGTCGATGCGATGACAGGTCAAGATGCCGTTAATGTCGCGCAATCATTTGATGAACAACTTGAATTATCAGGTGTTACGTTAACTAAATTAGATGGTGATACACGTGGTGGTGCTGCATTATCTATCCGTTCTGTGACCCAAAAACCAATTAAATACGTTGGTATGAGTGAGAAGTTAGACGGACTAGAACCATTTCACCCAGAACGTATGGCCTCAAGAATTTTAGGCATGGGTGACGTTTTAAGTTTAATCGAAAAAGCACAACAAGACGTAGACCAAGATAAAGCTAAAGATTTAGAACAAAAAATGCGTTCATCTTCATTCACTTTAGATGACTTTTTAGAACAATTAGATCAAGTTAAAAACCTAGGGCCTTTAGACGATATTATGAAAATGATACCGGGTATGAATAAGATGAAAGGCCTAGATAACCTGAATATGAGCGAGAAACAAATCGATCATATTAAAGCGATTATTCAATCAATGACTCCGGGTGAAAGAAATGATCCAAACACGCTAAACGTTTCACGAAAAAAACGTATCGCAAGCGGATCAGGACGTAGTTTACAAGAAGTTAACCGTTTAATGAAACAATTCAACGAAATGAAAAAAATGATGAAACAATTTTCTGGCGGTGGCAAAGGTAAAAAAGGCAAACGCCAACAAATGGAAAATATGTTAAAAGGTATGAATTTACCGTTTTAATTTGTTGAATTTAACGTTGATTACCAATAACTTTAAATAATTAATAAAGGCAATTTCTATTGAATTTTAAAATAGAAATTGCCTTTATTTTAAGTTAATAGTGTAGGTAAAAGATTATAAAATAAAATAGACTTTATAGGACTGACGAAATAAATCATCTTACAAAGTAAATAAATTTTCTTATATTGATAATGGTAAAGAGAAAACTCTTTACAAAGTAATTGGAAACTGTTATATTATTGCTTGTGGAAAAATAAACATTAAAGATTTAAAGGAGAGAAATAATTATGGCAGTTAAATTACGTTTAACACGTTTAGGTTCTAAAAGAAACCCATTTTACCGTATTGTAGCAGCTGATGCTCGCGCGCCACGTGATGGTCGTAACATCGAACAAGTTGGTACTTACAACCCTAACAATGTAAATGCACCAGAAGTTAAAATCGACGAAGAGTTAGCTCTTAAATGGTTAAAAAATGGTGCGAAACCAACTGACACAGTACGTAACATTTTATCAAGAGAAGGAATCTTGAAAAAATTCGACGAACAAAAATAAGTTGATTTCAACTCGTAATAATAAGGAGAGTGCCTTTAGGTACTCTCTTTATTTTATTTGAGAAAGATTTATTTATAGTACATATTCAAAGTTTTAACATAATGGTATAATTTACGTGATTATTTTATTAAAATGTACTTAAATCTACAGCGTTTATTTACGGAGGAAAAAATATGAAAGTTGAAGTTGGCACTATAGTAAATACACATGGTATTAAAGGAGAAGTCAAAGTAAAATCAAACTCTGATTTTACGGAAACTCGTTTTCAACCAGGAGAAGTACTGACAATTGAGCATCAAGGAAAGAACATAGAATTAACTATTGCCTCATATCGTGTTCATAAAGGTTTTCATATGTTGAAATTTGAAGGTATTAATAATATTAATGATATAGAGCATTTAAAAAATGAAGTTTTACTTCAAGAACGTGAACATGAAGAAATTGAATTAGCCGAACATGAGTATTATTATTCCGACATCATAGGCTGTACAGTGTTTGATGAGGAAGATGCACCTATAGGACGAGTGATAGAAATATTTGAAACTGGTGCAAATGATGTGTGGGTGGTTAAAGGTGATAAAGAATATTTAATACCTTACATTGCTGACGTTGTTAAATCAGTAGATGTTGAAGGTAGAAAAATTGTCATCACTCCAATGGAAGGGCTGTTAGATTAATGCGAATTGATTACTTAACATTATTTCCAGAAATGTTTGATGGCGTGTTAAACCATTCTATTTTAAAACGAGCACAAGATAAAAATGTACTGTCTGTTAATACGATTAATTTTAGAGACTTCGCTCAAAACAAACATCAACAAGTTGACGATTATCCATTTGGCGGTGGACAAGGTATGGTGTTAAAACCTGAGCCTGTCTTTAATGCAATGGAATCAATCGATCATAACGAAAATACGCGAGTTATATTAATGTGCCCGCAAGGTAGACCCTTTAGTCAGCAAATTGCACAAGAGTTAAGCGAGGCTGAACATCTCGTGTTTATTTGTGGACATTATGAGGGCTATGATGAACGTATTAGAGAACATCTCGTTACCGATGAAATATCTATGGGCGATTATGTGTTAACTGGCGGTGAGCTGCCTGCTATGACCATGACAGATGCAATTGTGAGATTGATTCCGGGTGTGTTAGGGAATCAACAATCACATGAGGATGATTCATTCCAAGATGGTTTATTAGAATTCCCACAATATACAAGGCCGAGAGAATTTAATAACTACAAAGTGCCAGATGTACTGCTATCTGGTAACCATGCCAATATAGAACGCTGGAGACATGAACAAAAGATTATTAGAACATATGACAAGCGTCCTGACTTATTAGAACGTTATGAGCTTACGCAAGCAGATAAAAAAATTATAGAAAATCATAACAGACAGTCATCTAAATAATCTTGTTGAACATAAAGAAATATTTAATAAAATTTTAAAGCAGTCGAATGTATATGTAGCAGGAAATAATAAATTTAATACAGTGTATTATGACCATTACTGTTCATTTTATCACTTTTATATTTTACGAAATTGATTTATATTATTTTGACTAGAAATTTAAAAACCAATTGAAAAACAATGAACAATGTGCTAATATAATTCAAGTGTGCGATACACGAAAAATCACTATGATCCGCTGCTATATATTTGTCTAGGCAAGAACATAGGTTGAAGGAGAGAATAGAAAATGACTAATCACAAATTGATTGAAGCAGTAACTAAATCACAACTACGCACTGATTTACCTTCTTTCCGTGCAGGTGACTCTTTAAGAGTACACGTACGTATCATTGAAGGTACACGCGAACGTATCCAAGTATTCGAAGGTGTAGTAATTAAACGTCGTGGTGGAGGTATTTCAGAAACTTTCACAGTACGTAAAATTTCTTCAGGTGTTGGTGTGGAAAGAACTTTCCCATTACACACGCCTAAAATCGAAAAAATCGAAGTTAAACGTCGTGGTAAAGTACGTCGTGCTAAATTATACTACTTACGTAATTTACGTGGTAAAGCTGCTAGAATTCCAGAAATTCGCTAATCAGCTTTTCTACAAGCGAAAGAGCCTTAATTTTAAGGCTCTTTTTTTGATCTTTTTAAAGAAAATCAATTATGGCATTCAACTATCGAATTGTAATTGTTTCTCCGCTTCGTAACTTTATTATCACTTCAAGAATGAAAAATTGTATGGATAATATTATGTCAGCAAGAGAGAAATATTTAAGTAAAATGAAGTTGGTTCTGCCAAAATGATAACTACAACAACAGTATAGCCAATCAATGTTGCTAAATACTGCTTTAATTTTCTTACTACTCTTTAAAAATATTTGAAGCAAAATGGGCTGCGACTTTGGATAAAGTCTTTAATAATTTTTACCAAGTATAAATTTCAAAATAATATTAAAAAGCACTGTCGCTATTTATCTAGTGACAGTGCTTTTATTTAATGATGTTTTATCCAACGTGCAAATAGCACACTTAAAACAATGCCAACAATACTAATACATATTAAAGGCCACAGTAGTGGTGGGTGATAAGTAAGTTTAATTTGCTGTTCACCATGTTTAGCATGTACCACAGTCATGATGCCATTTCCTTTCATGACAGGAACAGTTTTTCCATTTGCAGTAGCTTTCATACCATCACGGAAAGGTATAGGAAGTACAATATAACCTTTACGTTGTTTGTTGTTAGTCAATGTATAGCCATTCCTTTGTTGTGACACTTTAATTTTTGTGAGTGATTTTGCGCTTGCACGTAAAGTTTTATAATCTTCACCATAAATACCGTGTATTTTGTAGTTATATTTACCTTTAGATAGTTTGAGGTTTAACTTGTCATTAGCCTTTACTCTTATCGTGATCGGCTTTACTACACGTCGATATTTATATGTGAGTTCGTTACGATTTTGAGCGTATTCATTTACAGATATTTTATGTCTTTTATCAGGCGCACGTAAAACTAAGTCCATTGAAATATACATGTCTTTATACTTATGAGCTAATTTTGGAGGTAGCTTATATTGAATACCGCCATTATTTTTAGTAACTATTAAAGAATTATTGTTAGCTTTATGTGCATTTATATAAGACGCTTGTGCCGAAGATAATAAATTTTTGTTTGGCTTAAATTTAGTATTTGCCTTTTCCTTGTCCGATAAAGTGACACCTTGTAGCATTGCTTGTTCTCTGTCTAACGGTATTTTTAAATCACGAGCGTTATACACTTTATTTGTAATGTGCGCGCTCGGATAAGCAATCGTATTTTTACTGTGCACGTATTGAGTTTGCTTTGTTGGTTTAATCGTCTTCGTATGTTTAAAACCATATGGTAAATTTGGATCATTAGATTTTTTGATGCGATCTTGCACATTCCATAAAGCCATCAAATTAGCACGATTTGATAACATACGATATGTACTATTTGTATCTGATGGCATATTGATTTGCATGGTTTTATCATAATAATTAAGTATACTGCCATCGAAAATACTTGAGTATAGTATTATACCGTTAAAGTGATAGATTAACGGTGTGTTAAGTGAAAAAGGAGTCATAAATTCAATGCGATTGAATGGATCGTCTTGATGTGACTCATTTATTTTATTAATTGATTTAGCAAGTGTAGCATTATGGTAGTTTGGACTTTTCAACTGTGAAAATGTTGTTTCATATTTTCTTAAATTATTATAACGATGGTCGTTTACTAAAATAGCTTGTTGAACCATAAATAGCACAATGACTATAGCAAGTGGCCAACGCTTATCTAATAAATGCTTTCGAGCAATAATTAATCCGAGCGTCATCATAATTAGTAGACATATGTACATCCAAGTTAATTTTTCATGTTGAATTAAAATATTTGCGATAATTATTGCGATTACTACAGGCGTACATGCCATAAGATAAGCACGTAAAGTTATGTCTTTTAAATAATGTATAAATAAACCGATTAAAGCACCAGTAGTTAATGCAAACACGTATATCCAGCGTCTCTCCGGTGTAGAAAATCCATTAAATAAACTATCAAAATAAGGTGTCAGAGAACCAAGTAACATTATCCATGTAAATATGGCAAATAAACGGTAGTAGTAATGTCGATACAATTGAAATGATAATAATGCTACTAAAGCAAAAATTGTGACCGTTATAAAAAAGCCATTAGAGAAAAAATGTGTTTGACGTGCAAAATCAGTAACAGCTGGAATATGAAAATCAGGGTTTGGTTTACGATTATTTGCAAGGAATGATGAAACGCCTGTATAAAATCCCCAAATAGCTGACATTAAGCTCAATAGAGCAGCAATGATAAGTGTCACTATTTTTTGCTTTCTCGTTACGATATCAGCTTCATGTTTCCAGATTACTCTATATATAAAATAACCAAATAACACGAGTGCTTCGAAATAACTAAAATAAAAATTAGAAAATAAAGTTAGTGCGACTGCAAAAATAAATAATCGTAACTTTTTTTCTTTGAAATAACGTTCCATACCAAGTAACGATAAGGGTAAAAATATTAATAAATCACCATAGAACGACCATGTGAAATTAAAATAAATAACTATTGTTGAGCCACCATATAGCAATGCTGCAATAAAAGTAGCAGATTTTTTAAAATGCAAATAGTTAAAATAGTAAAAAGCTAACATAAAAGTAACTACAGTTTTAACGAAAGCAACGATAAGTTGATTACCAGGCCAAAACATAATGCTATTAGGCTGTAAATGGAATAGTTGGCTACAAATCCAAATAGCAATAAAGTTAATATAAGTAAAAGGTGACGTAGCGTAATAATAAGAAAGGTCTTTTATATAATCGCCACCAAGACCAAATGAATGGTCGTAAAAGCTATCGAAATGAATAAAGTGATGATAAAGATACATTTGAAATGGTATCATCTGTCTGACACCATCGCCGGAACCACTAAAAATGATGCCATCTTTAAAAAATCTGATTATGTAGGGTGTGAAAATAAGCATAGCAACAATTATCCCCATCAATAAAATACAGATAAAGCGCGTTATTTTATTAGACCAAAGACGGTTTAACATATACAATTCCTCATTTGAAAGGCTCCTTTTTTAAGTTAAATGTTACGAACTGCTCCTTTTATAAAACTTCCAAAAGCAACAACTAATAATAATAAATATGAATGATAGGATACACATCGTATACCAATATGGCGGACGATATTTAATAATAATAGTTTTATCATTTTTATGAACAGGTACACCTGTCATCATATAATTTACTTTTTTAGGGGTGACTGATTTATTATCTACATATGCACGCATTCCTTTACGATAAGGAATGTTAATACTTGCTATGCCGCTTTTTTGTTGATTAAGATTAACTTTAACACCATCATTGATGTCTTTATATGTGTTTAAACGTGAGTTGTGACTAACGGCTGCCTTTAAATCTTTATAATTTTCTCCATATAAACTTTTGATTTCTAATTTATAGTTTCCTCGTGGCATTACGTTGATGTGGATGTCGCCATGTTTATCTGGTTTTGTTTTATATAATTGTGTAGCGACACCGGTTTTATAAGTTGAATTATTAAATAGACGGTTATTAATATAACCATTTATGTTTAACGTATAATTACTATCCGGTAATCCTCTATTTACTTTAAGTGTTAAATAAAAATCTTTATAGCGATTTGTTAGTTTCTTAGGGACATGAATAACATATTCACCTGAATTATCTTTTACTTTCATATGATATTTGGGTAATAACTTCATGTTATGCGTCGTAATTTTACCCTGTGATAATAAATTTTTAGCAGGATGTTGCCATGCTTTACCTGCATTATTCACAACAACACCATTAAGCATGGCATGCTCTCTATCTATCGGATTAGTTAATTTAGACGCATCATAAACATGATTCGAAATTTTAACTGTCGGTAAGACATACTTATTCTCGAAAATAGAATATTGTCCTTGTTGCTTTATTTTTTTGAAATAATGAGGTACTTTACCTAGATCTTGATAATCTTTAACCATTAAATAACGCACAGACCAGAGGCTGGCAAGGTTTTGGCGGCCATTAGTCGACTGATAACGACTGACAGACTCTTCACTCATATTAATTTTTAATTGGTCATAATAATAATCTAAAATATTGTGATTAAATATGCTCGAGTACAGACTAGTACCTTTAAAATGTTGATACATCGGTGTGTTATCTTGTTCATTCACACGCCAATCAATACGTTCACCCTCTAGTTTATGATTTTTCATGTAACTTACTAAGTCTCTTTGCATAGGTGAACTGTACATGCTTTCATTAATATATTTTGTATTAGCACGTTGTTGATGGTCAGGGAAATATATTTGATTATAAATAAATACGATTGATACTAATAAACTTAAAATAAATAGTGAAATGATAAAAATCATTGTCAGTTTTGTTCTAAAATAACTTTCCTTTACAAAAAGTATTAATAGACCAACTAAACTAACTACAGGGACAAAATAAACCCAAGAAACAGTATTATTATATGCCCAAGCACTATAAAAAATAACGGCTAAAGCTGGTATAGCAGTATAGCAATAACTTTTAATCGACATCGTTTTGAAGTATTTAACATACAAACCAACGAGCATAGCTGCATTAAAAGCTAACAAGAAATGCCAGCGTTTTTGTGGTGCAGACATACCGTTAAAAAGTTGATCTACAAATGGAATAAAACTCGCAACAATCGTAATCATTGTCAAAATAGCAAATAATCTAAAGTAAAAATGTTTATATAATTTAAATGACAAGAGTGCTTGTATTGTTATATAGAGTATGACAATTAAGTAATTATCGTAAAAAATATTTGTGTTTCTATCCAATTTTTCAAATAAATCAACGTTACCGTTAAATGGAATTCTTCTGTTACCTAGATAACTTTGAATGCCGTGGAAAAAGAAAAACAAACTGCTACCTAAACCTAAAACCGCAACAATACATAGTGTGACATAATCACGAAAGTGCAGCTTAATATCTTGCTGATGTTTGAAAATGAGTCGTATTGCTAAATAAATAATACCCACTAGTAATTGGTAATATGCAAAATAAAAATTATTTATTAAAGACAAAATGATTACTATAAGTAGCAACCCGATTTTTCTTTGTTGAATATATTTTTCAATTGAAAGTAATAGTAGTGGTAATAAAATAAAAATATCGCTGAAAAATGGCCAATATACAGTAAACCTAAAATATAGCGGTGAAATAACGAATAGTGAAGCTGCTAATACCGCTATCTTTCGATTTAGTGTTATATATTTAGCAAAAGCAAATGTTACTAGTAATGCTAAAAATGATTTGATTATTGACATGACTAATGCATTAGCCGTCCAAAACGCTACGTTATTTGTATCTATATGAATTAGATGTTTTAAAATAAACACACCAATCACATTGGAAATAAATAATATATTAGTGGAAAAGTAGTAACTTAAGTCTGTGAAAAAATCGCCACCTAATCCAAAATTAGATGCGTAGAACCATGAACCGTGACTCCAATGATCGTATAAAAACATTTGGATAGGAATCATCTGTTCTAAACCATCATTTGGCCCTGTAAAAAGTATGCCATCATGTATGTATCTATAAATTATATAACTATGGCCAATTATTGCGATGGCAATAAATACAAGCATATACAGTACTTTTCGTTTCATAATTGTTGCTCCCGACAATTTTTTATATATAAAGGTTATAAATTAAGTTGATAAAATTAATGTGCGTGTTTTTTACGCTATTACTTAACTTAAAATACTTATAGAAATGGTATCATATTATAGCGTTACATATTAAAATAAAATAGATACTTCTAACACTAAAAAGTATAGTTCAAGTGAAAATATAAATTAAGAAAAGGTGAAAGTTATGGTAATTCAATGGTATCCGGGCCATATGGCCAAAGCCAAAAGACAAGTGACTGAACAATTGAAAAAGGTCGATGTTGTTTTTGAACTTGTAGACGCACGTATTCCATATAGTTCAAGAAACCCAATGATTGATGAAGTCATACAGCAAAAACCAAGAGTGGTTATTTTAAATAAAAAAGATATGGCAAATCTAGCAGAACTAGAAAAGTGGGCAACGTATTTTGAGGAACAAGGGTTTTATCCAGTAGCTGTCGATGCCAAGCATGGTAAAAACCTCAAACAAGTTGAACAAGCTGCGATAAAAGCGACTGAAGAAAAATTTGCACGAGAACGTAGTAAAGGTTTAAAACCACGCGCGATTAGAGCTATGATTGTCGGAATACCGAATGTTGGTAAATCTACGTTGATAAATAAGTTAGCCAATAGAGCCATCGCTAAAACTGGTAATACGCCAGGTGTAACGAAACAACAACAATGGATAAAAATAGGCAAATCATTACAGTTATTAGATACTCCAGGAATACTATGGCCAAAATTCGAAGATCAATTAGTAGGTAAAAAATTAAGTATTACAGGTGCCATTAAGGACAGTATTGTACATTTAGATGAAGTGGCTATCTATGGTTTAGAATTTTTAAGAGAACATGATTATGATAATTTAGTAAAGCATTACAATGTGGATGTGTCACAAGATGACGATAATATTGCGTGGTTTGAAGCGATTGGTCGTAGACGTGGACTGTTACAAAGAGGTAATGAAGTAGATTATGAAGCGGTCATTGAGTTAATTATAAATGAAATTAGAAATGCTAAAATAGGTACTTATACCTTTGATATATTTAGCGAAATTGAGCGTGATTATCTTGACTAAACTGAGTATTGCTGAGGTCAAATCATCTTTAATGCAATATTTGTCAGAAGAAGAAATCGATCAAAGTGAATTTGCAACGGATGAACGGAAAGGTGTACAAAATGCCATCGTTTCTAGGAAAAAACAACTACAAAAAGAGCAGGCACTGATTGATCAATATACTGTCATGTCTGAGTTTGAGAATAATATTTTGGCAACTCAACCACAAGCATTGATTTGTGGTATTGACGAAGTAGGCAGAGGCCCATTAGCTGGTCCTGTCGTTACTTGCGCCGTCATTTTAAATAAAGAACATCGATTTTTAGGATTAAATGATTCCAAAAAATTATCTGCAAGTAAGCGTAAAGAAATGGAATATAGACTTAAAAACGAAGCGTTAGATTATGCTTTTGGTATTGCGTCTGTTGAAGAAATAGATCAATTAAATATTTATCAAGCAACGAAACTAGCGATGATGCGTGCAGTAACAAATTTAACTAACAAACCAACGCATTTACTCGTTGATGCAATGGAATTAGATATAGATATACCTCAGCAATCGCTTATTAAGGGCGATGCACGAAGCGTATCGATTGCAGCAGCAAGTGTACTAGCAAAAGAGCATAGAGATAACTATATGCGCCAACTTGACGCTATTTATCCAGGGTACGGCTTTGATAAAAATGTAGGCTACGGAACGAAAGAGCATCTCAAAGGTATTGACCAATTGGGTGTTATAAAAGAACATCGAAAAACATTCGAACCCATTAAATCTATAGTTAATAATACTTATTAAATAAAATAAATTATAAATAACTAGCGTCAAACAGTTTACAATAGCGCTTACATTTTTTATAATTGAAATGCACTTAACCTAAGAGGAGGATGGAGAATGAATATCCACGAGTATCAAGGCAAAAAAATCTTTCGTTCCATGGGCGTTGCTGTCCCAGAAGGACGCGTAGCATTTACTGC
Organism: Staphylococcus lloydii; assembly: GCF_015775975.1. Lineage (NCBI taxonomy): Bacteria > Bacillati > Bacillota > Bacilli > Caryophanales > Staphylococcaceae > Staphylococcus > Staphylococcus lloydii. The sequence continues at coordinate 1,619,185 of NZ_CP064056.1, read as the reverse complement.
AGATGAAGCAGTAGAGAAAGCTAAAGAATTAAACTCAGATGTATATGTGGTAAAAGCACAAATCCACGCTGGCGGTAGAGGTAAAGCTGGTGGTGTTAAAATTGCTAAATCACTATCTGAAGTAGAAAGTTACGCAAATGAGTTATTAGGAAAACAATTAGTGACTCATCAAACTGGACCAGAAGGTAAAGAAGTAAAACGTCTTTACATTGAAGAAGGCTGCGATATTCAAAAAGAATATTATGTAGGGTTTGTAATCGATAGAGCAACAGACCGTATTACATTAATGGCTTCAGAAGAAGGCGGAACTGAAATTGAAGAGGTAGCTGCTAAAACACCAGAAAAGATCTTTAAAGAAACAATTGATCCAGTAACTGGTTTAGCTCCTTATCAAGCAAGAAGAATCGCTTTCAATATTAATATTCCTAAAGAATCAATTAATAAAGCTGCGAAATTTTTAATTTCTTTATATAACGTCTTTGTAGAAAAAGATTGTTCAATCGTTGAAATCAACCCACTAGTAACAACTGGTGACGGTGAAGTTCTAGCATTAGATGCTAAACTTAATTTCGATGACAATGCAATGTTTAGACATAAAGATATCCAAGAATTACGCGATTTAGAAGAAGAAGATCCAAAAGAAATTGAAGCTTCTAAATATGATTTATCATACATCGCATTAGATGGCGACATCGGTTGTATGGTAAACGGTGCAGGCTTAGCAATGGCTACAATGGATACAATTAACCATTTCGGCGGAAATCCAGCAAACTTCCTAGACGTAGGGGGCGGCGCTACTAAAGAGAAAGTTACTGAAGCATTTAAAATCATCTTAGGTGATGACAATGTTAAAGGTATCTTTGTAAATATTTTCGGTGGAATCATGAAATGTGATGTTATCGCTGAAGGTATCGTAGCTGCAGTCAAAGAAGTAGAACTTACTTTACCATTAGTTGTACGTTTAGAAGGTACAAACGTTAAAGAAGGTAAAGCGATTCTTAAAGAATCTGGATTAGCTATCGAACCAGCCGCGACTATGGCTGAAGGCGCACAAAAAATTGTAAAGCTTGTTAAAGAAGCGTAAGGAAAGGATGGGAGCACTAAGATGAGTGTATTTATAGATAAAAATACAAAAGTAATTGTACAAGGTATCACAGGGTCTACTGCCCTTTTCCATACTAAACAAATGTTAGAATATGGCACACAAATTGTTGCAGGTGTTACACCAGGTAAAGGCGGACAAGTTGTAGAAGGCGTACCAGTATTCAATACAGTAGACGAAGCTAAAGAAGAAACAGGTGCAAACGTATCAGTAATTTACGTACCAGCACCATTCGCGGCAGACGCTATTTTAGAATGTATCGATGCTGAATTAGATATGGCTATCTGTATCACAGAACATATTCCAGTTATAGATATGGTTAAAGTTAAACGTTATTCAGAAGGCAAAAAGACGCGTGTAGTTGGACCAAACTGCCCAGGCGTAATTACAGCTGATGAATGTAAAATCGGTATTATGCCAGGCTACATCCACAAAAAAGGTCACGTAGGCGTTGTTTCACGTTCTGGTACATTAACTTACGAAGCAGTTCACCAATTAACTGAAGAAGGTATTGGTCAAACAACTGCTGTAGGTATTGGTGGCGACCCAGTAAACGGTACTAACTTCATCGATGTATTAAAAGCATTTAATGAAGACGATGAAACTCACGCAGTAGTTATGATTGGTGAAATCGGTGGTACAGCAGAAGAAGAAGCTGCTGAATGGATTAAAGCCAATATGAACAAACCAGTTGTTGGATTCGTTGGTGGTCAAACAGCACCTCCAGGAAAACGTATGGGCCACGCTGGTGCGATTATTTCAGGTGGTAAAGGTACTGCTGAAGAAAAAATCAAAACACTTAACGATTGTGGCGTAAAAACTGCTGATACTCCTTCAGAAATTGGAACTACTCTAATTGAAGCAGCTAAAGAAGCAGGCATTTATGAACAATTATTAACTGTAAAATAATAATATATGATGTTTAGCACAAATTCTGGTAAGTCCAGGATTTGTGCGTTTTTATATATGCTTTTACTATTTTAAAACGGCTATTAAATATTACTCCTTACTTTTTGCTAACAATTAAGATATAAAAATGTAATAAGTTTACTTCATATTACGTTTTATAATGGCATAAAAGGAGGTATTTATATGGCCCAATATACCTATTTGAAATTATTAGCCGCAGGTTTTACAACACTTCAAATATATAAAATTATAGCATTTGCACCGCATTTTTTAGATGCCTCAAAATATGAACAGTCTACTATCTTAAATCATTTTGTTCGTCTACATAATAGTAAAGTGCTGCGAACAGCAGCTTCCAAATATAATAAATTATATGCTGAAAAGATAATAGAAAACTTAACAACGGATAAAGTGAATTTTATTACTATTAACGACAATCGTTATCCGACATTGTTGCGTGAAATTGCAAATCCACCCGTTATCTTATATTATAGAGGGAATATAAAATTGCTTAATTTTGTATTATTACTCGGCATTATCGGTTCGAGAAATGCGACTGCTTATACAGACCAAGCATTACACTATTTATATCCAGCATTTATTCAGCATAAGATTGGTATTGTATCAGGATTGGCGAAAGGTGCTGATCATAGTGCGCTTAAGTTAGCCTTGCAATATGGCTTGCCAGCGGTAGCAGTATTAGCATTTGGACATTGTCGCCATTATCCAGCGATAACACGAACAACAAGAAATCAACTTGAACAACATGGATTAGTAATCAGTGAATATCCACCTCAAACGCCTATTAAAAAGTATTACTTTCCGCAACGTAATCGTTTGATAAGTGGTATTGCTAAAGGAATTTTAATCACGGAATCTGAAGAGCATTCTGGTACACACATTACTTTGGAATGCGCATTAGACCAAAATAGAGAAGTTTACGTAGTACCAGGTAGATTTTATGATCATATGAGTGAAGGAAACATGATTGCAGCACAACAAGGCGCTAAAATTGTTTTGAGACCAGAAGATATAATAGATGATTTTAAGTTGACTAAGTAATTTTATTTAAAAACGATAACGTAATTTATTCACTATATAATAAAAATCCATATTCATTTCTTACTTAAATATAGTTTAATCAGTGTATTATATTATGTTACAAAAATAGAGTTGCAATTTAAAAACATTGACAAAGTCAAATTAGACCGTTTATTATTTATCTTTGTAAATTAGATACGCAAGGGGGAACTACTTTGGCAGAAAATTTAGTCATAGTTGAATCGCCTGCAAAAGCTAAAACTATTGAAAAATATTTAGGTAAAAAATTTAAAGTTATTGCCTCTATGGGCCATGTTAGAGACTTACCTAGAAGTCAAATGGGTGTAGACGAGGAAAACGATTACGAACCGAAATATATAACAATTCGCGGCAAAGGGCCAGTAGTTAAAGATTTGAAAAAACATGCTAAGAAAGCTAAAAATGTTTACTTAGCAAGTGACCCTGACCGTGAAGGTGAAGCGATTGCTTGGCATTTAGCTAACATATTAGACTTAGAAGACACAAGTGAAAATAGAGTTGTGTTTAATGAAATAACTAAAGATGCAGTAAAAGATAGCTTTAAACATCCACGTGGTATTGAGATGGAACTCGTTGATGCTCAACAAGCTAGACGTGTTTTAGATAGACTAGTTGGTTATAATATCTCTCCAGTATTATGGAAAAAAGTAAAAAAAGGTTTGTCAGCAGGTCGTGTTCAATCTGTTGCCTTACGTTTAGTTATTGACCGAGAAAATGAAATTAGAAATTTCAAACCGGAAGAATATTGGAAAATTGAAGGGGAATTTAGATATAAAAAATCTAAATTTAATGCCAAGTTTCTTCATTTAAAAAATAAACCGTTTAAATTAACGAATAAAGATGATGTTGAAAAAATAACGACACAGTTAGATGGCGATCAATTCGAAGTTACCAAAGTTACGACTAAAGAAAAGACACGTTATCCATCAAATCCTTTTACAACATCGACATTACAACAAGAAGCTGCACGCAAGTTAAACTTTAAAGCGCGTAAAACGATGATGTTAGCTCAACAATTATATGAAGGTATTGACTTGAAGAAACAAGGCACTGTAGGTTTGATTACTTATATGCGTACAGATTCAACGCGTATATCTGACCAAGCAAAAGCCGAGTCAAAACAATATATCGAAGAAACATACGGTAAAGAGTACACTTCTAATCGTAAAGCTAAAGGTCAAGGCGACCAAGATGCCCATGAAGCTGTAAGACCAACAAGTACATTACGTACGCCTAGCCAAATGAAGGATTATTTAACGCGAGATCAATATCGTCTTTATAAATTAATATGGGAACGCTTCGTGGCTAGCCAAATGGCACCGGCTATTTTAGATACCGTAGCCATGGATTTAACGCAAAATGATTTGAAATTCCGTGCGAATGGACAAACGATTAAGTTTAAAGGTTTTATGACTTTATATGTTGAAGCTAAAGATGATAGTGACGACGGTCAAGATAACAAATTACCTAAAATAAACGAAGGAGAAATGGTTACAGCGACAAATATTGAACCTTCTCAACATTTTACGCAACCACCTCCACGTTATACAGAAGCGCGTTTAGTTAAAACTTTAGAAGAATTGAAAATCGGCCGTCCGTCAACTTATGCACCGACAATCGATACAATACAAAAGCGTAACTACGTTAAAAATGAAAGTAAACGCTTTGTACCTACAGAACTTGGGGAAATCGTTAATGAACAAGTTAAAGAATATTTCCCTGAAATTATTGACGTAGATTTTACTGCTAATATGGAAACTTTATTAGATAAAGTTGCCGAAGGTGAAATCGAATGGAAAAAAGTAATAAGAGATTTCTTCAATAGTTTCAAACAAGATGTTGAGCGTGCAGAAGAAGAAATGGAAAAAATTGAAATTAAAGACGAACCTGCCGGTGAAGATTGTGAAGTTTGTGGCGCACCAATGGTTATAAAAATGGGGCGTTACGGTAAATTCATGGCTTGTTCTAATTTCCCTGACTGTCGAAATACAAAGGCAATCGTTAAATCGATAGGGGTTACTTGTCCGAAATGTAAAGAAGGAGAAGTAGTAGAACGTAAATCTAAGAAAAATAGATTGTTCTATGGTTGCTCTAAATATCCTGATTGTGACTTTATAAGTTGGGATAAACCAGTAGGAAGAGAATGCCCTAAATGTAGCGAGTACCTTGTAGAACGTAAAAAAGGTAAAACAAGCCAAGTGGTTTGTTCAAACTGTGATTATAAAGAAGCAGAGCAAAAATAAATATATTGTTACAACTTATCGTTGTTAATGTTAAAATAATGTTATTACTAATGAAGTAATTGATAATGATATAAATTAAAGCAACTAACGGCAAAAAATATAGTATCTTGCTATTGAATTTGTCGTAGTTGCTATTTTAATGTAATGGAGGAAATATATGATGCAAACAGTTAACGTTGTTGGCGCGGGATTGGCTGGATCAGAAGCGGCTTATCAACTTGCGCAAAGAGGCGTGAAAGTAAATTTGATTGAAATGCGACCTGTGAAACAAACGCCTGCACATCATACAGATAAATTTGCTGAGTTAGTTTGTTCTAACTCTTTAAGAGGTAATGCGTTAACAAACGCAGTGGGTGTATTAAAAGAAGAGATGAGACGTTTAGATTCGTTAATCATCAAAGCGGCAGACAGTGCTAGAGTACCTGCTGGTGGCGCATTAGCTGTAGATAGACATGATTTTGCTGGTTATATTACTGAAACGTTGAGAAATCATCCTAATGTAACTGTACTTAATGAAGAAGTTAATAGTATTCCAGAAGGTTATACAATCATTGCCACTGGTCCGCTAACAACTGACAAATTAGCTCAAGAAATTGTCGACGTTACAGGTAAAGATCAACTTTATTTCTATGATGCAGCTGCACCAATCATTGAAAAAGATACAATAGATATGGATAAAGTTTATTTGAAATCTAGATACGATAAAGGTGAAGCAGCATACTTAAATTGCCCAATGACTGAAGAAGAGTTCAATCGATTTTATGATGCGGTGCTTGAGGCAGAAGTAGCACCTACAAATGAATTTGAAAAAGAAAAATATTTTGAAGGGTGTATGCCTTTTGAAGTAATGGCTGAACGTGGAAGAAAAACACTTTTATTCGGACCAATGAAACCGGTAGGTCTGGAAGATCCTAAAACAGATAAAAGACCTTTTGCAGTCGTACAATTAAGACAAGATGATGCAGCTGGCACTTTATACAATATTGTTGGTTTTCAAACGCACCTTAAATGGGGCGCACAAAAAGACGTTATTCGTTTAATTCCGGGCTTAGAAAATGTAGAAATCGTACGTTATGGTGTAATGCATAGAAACACATTTATTAATTCGCCTGATGTATTATCTGAAACTTATGCATTAAAAGGTAGAGAGAATTTATACTTTGCCGGTCAAATGACTGGGGTAGAAGGCTATGTAGAAAGTGCAGCAAGTGGTTTAATCGCAGGGATTAATGTGGCACATAAATTACAAGATAAAGCTGAAGTTATTTTCCCTAGAGAAACAATGTTAGGTAGTATGGCTTACTACATTTCTCATGCTAAAAATGAAAAAAACTTCCAACCAATGAATGCTAATTTTGGATTATTACCAGCATTAGAACATCGAATTAAAGATAAAAAAGAACGTTACGAAACGTTAGCCAATAGAGCATTATCATATTTAGATAACTATAAAAAAACTTTATAATAAAAGTTGAATAGGCTATTCTTCGAAAAATTTTGATAATTGAACACAATTTAATAGTTATTTTTAGCAGTCCCCTCCTACAATGTGCTACAATGCAAAATGATGGAGGGGTTTTCTAGTGGAACAAATTCAAGAAGCTTATCTTTATATGCTAAAAGTTGAACGACAATTTTCTAACCATACACTAAAGTCTTATTATGATGATATGCATCAATTCAATGACTTTTTACAACAAGAACATTTAGCTTTAGACTCATTTGAATATAAAGATGCGCGTAACTTTTTAAGTTTTTTATATTCGAAAAACTTGAAAAGAACGACTGTTTCTCGTAAAATTTCTACGCTGAGAAGTTTTTATGAATATTGGATGACGCGAGATGAAAGTGTTGTTAACCCATTTGTTCAGCTAGTGCATCCAAAAAAAGAACAATATTTACCCCACTTTTTTTATGAAGAAGAAATGGAAGCTTTATTTAAAACAGTATCATCAGACGCTAAAAAAGGTTTGAGAGATAGAGTAATATTGGAACTATTATATGCAACTGGGATACGTGTTTCTGAGCTAGTGCACATTCGTGAACAGGACTTAGACATGAGTTCGCCGGGTGTTAAAGTTTTAGGTAAAGGTAATAAAGAAAGATTTATACCTTTTGGTGAATTTTGTAAGCAAAGTATCGAAGCTTATCTGTCACACTTCAAGCCTAAATTAAATAGTGATCATGATTTCTTATTAGTTAATATGAAAGGTGACCCAATTACTGAAAGAGGCGTACGATTTGTATTGAATGACGTAGTCAAACGTACTGCTGGCGTTACCGATATTCACCCTCATAAATTACGGCATACCTTTGCCACTCATATGTTAAATGAAGGTGCAGATTTAAGAACAGTGCAATCGTTATTAGGACATGTTAATTTGTCGACTACTGGTCGCTATACTCACGTCTCTAATGAACAGTTGAGAAAAGTATATTTAAACGCACACCCTCGTGCGAAAAAGGAGAATTAGAATGAGTACATCAATTCATGCAACGACAATATTTGCAGTCCAACATGATGGACATTGTGCGATGGCCGGTGATGGTCAAGTTACTTTAGGTGAACAAGTAATTATGAAACAAACGGCTAGAAAAGTAAGAAGATTGTATGAAGGTAAGGTATTAGCAGGATTTGCGGGAAGTGTTGCTGATGCTTTTACATTGTTTGAAAAATTTGAAACTAAATTACAACAGTTTGGTGGTAATTTAGAACGTGCGGCAGTTGAATTAGCACAAGAGTGGCGTGGCGATAAACAATTACGCCAATTAGAAGCAATGTTAATCGTTATGGATCAATCATCAATCTTAGTTGTTAGTGGTACAGGTGAAGTTATTGCACCTGACGATAACTTGATAGCAATTGGTTCTGGAGGTAATTACGCATTGAGTGCCGGTAGAGCATTGAAAAAGCATGCAACGAACCTTAGTGCAAAAGAGATGGCTTATGAAAGTTTAAAAGTTGCTGCCGATATTTGCGTATTTACGAATGATCAAATCGTTGTAGAAGAACTTTAAAAAACAATTAACTTTACTCATAACTAGCATGATTAATAGTTAGTACACATGAAATCAAGCTTAATGTATTTGATATGGAGGGTATTATTACTATGGTTGAAAATGGCATAAAATTAACGCCGAAAGACATAGTTTCAAAATTAAACGAATATATCGTAGGACAACAAGACGCTAAACGCAAAGTTGCGATAGCGTTAAGAAATAGATATAGAAGAAGTTTACTTTCTGACGAAGAAAAACAAGAAATTGCACCGAAAAACATTTTAATGATTGGTCCTACTGGTGTAGGTAAAACAGAAATCGCTAGACGTATGGCGAAAATCGTAGGTGCTCCATTTATTAAAGTAGAAGCAACTAAATTTACCGAAGTAGGTTACGTTGGTCGTGACGTTGAAAGCATGGTGAGAGATTTAGTAGATGTTGCCGTTAGATTAGTAAAAGAAGAGAAAAAAGCATTAGTTAAAGACGATGCAGAGAAAAAGGCTAACGAAAAACTAGTTAAACTACTTGTACCAAGCATGAAGAAAAAAGCGAATCAATCTTCAAATCCTTTAGAATCTTTACTCGGTGGTAATATGCCAAACTTTGGTCAAAACCAAGAAGAGGAAGAAGAAGCACCAACTGAAGAAATTAAAACGAAACGTTCAGAAATCAAACAGCAACTATTAGCTGGAAAACTTGAAGAAGAAAAAGTTCGTATCAAAGTTGAACAAGATCCTGCCGCTATGGGCATGCTGGGTACAAACCAAAATCAACAAATGCAAGACATGATGAACCAATTAATGCCTAAGAAAAAGGTTGAACGTGAAGTACCAGTTAAAACAGCACGTAAAATATTAACTGATGAGTTTGCAGATGAATTAATTGATCAAGAGACTGCTAATCAAGAAGCGATTCAACTTGCCGAAGAAATGGGTATTATATTCATTGACGAAATAGATAAAGTTGCGACAAATAACCAAAATTCTGGCCAAGATGTATCACGCCAAGGTGTACAACGAGATATTTTACCTATCGTTGAAGGTGGCATGGTTCAAACAAAATATGGTACTGTAAATACTGAACATATGCTGTTTATTGGTGCAGGTGCATTCCATGTGTCTAAACCAAGTGACTTGATTCCAGAATTGCAAGGTCGTTTCCCGATTCGTGTAGAACTGGAAAGCTTGTCAGTAGAAGATTTCGTCAGCATATTAACAGAACCAAAACTATCACTAATTAAACAATACGAAGCGTTACTATTAACTGAAGATGTCACTGTTAAGTTTACTGATGAGGCAGTTAAACGTTTAGCCGAAATTGCACATCAAGTAAACCAAGATACTGATAATATTGGTGCAAGACGTTTACACACTATATTAGAAAAAATGTTAGAAGATTTATCTTACGAAGCACCTAATATGCCGAATGCAGTTGTAGACATCACACCACAGTATGTTGATGACAAACTAAAATCAATTTCAACGAACAAAGATTTAAGCGCGTTTATATTATAAAACCAAAGGTAAAGGAGAGACAAAATGAGTTTATTATCAAAAACAAGAGAATTAAACACACTGTTACAAAAGCATAAAGGTATAGCTGTAGACTTTAAAGACATGGCTCAAACAATCAGTAGTGTTACCGTAACTAATGTATTTATCGTATCAAGAAAAGGTAAAATATTAGGTTCTAGCTTAAATGAACTATTAAAAAACCAACGTATTATTCAAATGCTAGAAAATCGTCATATTCCAAGTGAATATACTGAAAAGTTAATGGACGTGAAAGAAACGCAATCAAATATCGACATTAGTAATGTACTTACAGTATTTCCACCTGAAAACGAAGATTTATTCAAAGATAGTAGAACGACAATCTTCCCATTATTAGGTGGAGGTGAACGTTTAGGTACACTCGTATTAGGCCGCGTTCATGACGACTTCTCTGAAAATGATTTAGTATTAGGTGAATATGCAGCTACTGTTATCGGTATGGAAATTTTACGTGAAAAACATAACGAGGTAGAACAAGAAGCACGTGATAAGGCAGCCATTAATATGGCTATTAATTCACTTTCTTACTCAGAAAGCGAAGCTATTGATCATATCTTCGAAGAACTCGGTGGCAAAGAAGGATTACTTATTGCGTCTAAAGTTGCAGACAGAGTAGGTATTACAAGATCTGTTATTGTTAATGCGCTAAGAAAATTAGAAAGCGCAGGCGTTATTGAATCTCGTTCACTTGGTATGAAGGGTACATTTATTAAAGTTAAAAAAGAAAAATTCCTAGATGAATTAAGTAATATTAAATAAACTACTTTTATAAAAAAGCGACAGTAATTAGCATTTTGCGAGTCGTTTTTTTATTGTAGAATTCGCTGAAATTAATTTATTGCGTAGACCATATAATTATGGTATATTAGTAAACGGCTATTGAGCCAATACACACACGAAGAGTAGAAGTATAAAGGGTGCGAAATAATTTATTTCGTGTTTATATGAGCTTTTTGTGGAGGTAAAAAACCATTAGGAGGATTTAATCATGGCAGTAATTTCAATGAAACAATTACTAGAAGCAGGTGTTCACTTCGGTCACCAAACACGCCGTTGGAACCCAAAAATGAAAAGATACATTTTCACTGAGAGAAATGGTATCTATATCATCGACTTACAAAAAACAGTTAAAAAAGTAGAAGAAGCATATAACTTCATTAAACAAATTTCTGAAGATGGCGGACGCGTTTTATTTGTAGGTACTAAAAAACAAGCACAAGAATCAGTTAAAGCTGAAGCAGAACGTGCTGGTCAATTTTACGTAAACCAAAGATGGTTAGGCGGAATCTTAACTAACTACAAAACAATCTCTAAACGTATCAAACGCATCTCTGAAATTGAAAAAATGGAAGAAGATGGCTTATTCGAAGTATTACCTAAAAAAGAAGTTGTAGAACTTAAAAAAGAATACGACCGTTTAATCAAATTCTTAGGCGGTATTCGTGATATGAAATCAATGCCTCAAGCATTATTTGTAGTTGACCCTCGTAAAGAGCGTAACGCAATTGCTGAAGCACGTAAATTAAACATCCCTATCGTGGGTATTGTGGATACAAACTGTGATCCTGATGAAATTGATTACGTTATCCCAGCAAACGATGACGCTATTCGCGCAGTTAAATTATTAACTGGTAAAATGGCAGATGCAGTCTTAGAAGGTCAACAAGGTGTATCAAATGAAGAAGTAGCAGCAGAACAAAACATCAATCTTGAAGAATCAAGTGAAACTGAAGCTACTGAATCAGCATCAACTGAAGAAAACACTTCTGTTGAATCAAACTAAGAATAATGTAAAATGGGTGATAAGATAATAAGGCTTATCACCTTTTTTTAAAATAAATATTAAATTTATGAAATAATGGAGGAATATTAAATGGCAATTTCAGCTAAACTTGTTAAAGAATTACGTGAAAAAACTGGCGCTGGTATGATGGATTGTAAAAAAGCGTTAACTGAAACAGATGGTGACATCGATAAAGCAATCGACTACCTACGTGAAAAAGGTATCTCAAAAGCAGCTAAAAAAGCTGACCGTATCGCGGCAGAAGGTTTAGTACATGCAGAACAAAAAGGAAACGATGCAGCAATCGTTGAAATCAACTCAGAAACAGACTTCGTTGCTCGTAACGAAGGTTTCCAAGAATTAGTAAAAGAAATTGCGATCCAAGTTCTTGAAACTAAAGTAAACACTGTAGAAGAATTATCTGAAACTAAATTATCTGATGGTAAAACAGTTGACGAACGTATGAAAGAATCAATTGCTACAATTGGTGAAAAATTAAGCATCCGTCGTTTTGCAGTAAGAACTAAAACAGATAACGACGCTTTCGGTATTTACAAACACATGGGTGGACGTATTGGTGTGTTAAGTGTTGTTGAAGGTACAACAGACCAAGAAGCTGCTAAAGATGTTGCTATGCATATCGCAGCAATCAACCCTAAATATGTTTCTTCTGACCAAGTAAATGACGAAGAAATTGCACACGAAAAAGAAGTACTTAAACAACAAGCATTAAATGAAGGTAAACCAGAAAATATCGTTGAAAAAATGGTAGAAGGTCGTTTACGTAAATATTTACAAGAAATTTGTGCAGTTGACCAAAACTTTGTTAAAGATCCTGACCAAACAGTTGAAGCTTACTTGAAATCTAAAGGTGGTAAACTTGTTGACTTCGTACGTTATGAAGTAGGCGAAGGTATGGAAAAACGTGAAGAAAACTTCGCTGATGAAGTTAAAGGACAAATGAAATAATTTTTCATAAGTGTTGAACAAGAAAGAAGACACCTTTTGTGCCTCAGTATAAAAGATAAACTTTTGTATAGGTCCAACTCACGTGTCTTCTTTACTTGTATCATTTACATATATTTTCAATAGAGAGGATAAGACGATGGCTGATACTTCAAAATTCAAACGTGTTGTTTTAAAATTAAGTGGTGAGGCACTTGCAGGAGATAAAGGTAGCGGTATTAACCCTATGATTATTAAAAGTGTCGCTAGACAAGTAGCTGAAGTTGCAAAAATGGATTGCGAAATTGCTGTAATTGTTGGCGGTGGCAATATTTGGAGAGGTAAAACAGGTGCTGATTTAGGTATGGACCGTGGTACTGCGGACTATATGGGTATGTTAGCAACTGTTATGAACGCGTTAGCATTACAAGATAGTCTAGAGCAACTAAACTGTGATACACGTGTCTTAACTTCAATTGAAATGAAACAAGTGGCAGAGCCATACATTAGACGTCGTGCTATTAGACACCTAGAGAAGAAAAGAGTTGTTATCTTTGCTGCAGGTATCGGTAACCCTTACTTTTCAACAGATACTACTGCTGCATTACGTGCAGCTGAAGTTGAAGCAGATGTTATCTTAATGGGTAAAAATAATGTGGACGGTGTATACTCTGCTGACCCTAAAGTTGATGCCAATGCTATCAAATATGAGCATTTAACGCACATTCAAATGTTACAAGAAGGCCTACAAGTAATGGATTCTACTGCTTCATCATTCTGTATGGATAACAATATTCCTTTAAATGTGTTCTCAATCATGGAAGAAGGCAATATTAAGCGTGCAGTGATGGGCGAAAAAATAGGTACGTTAATTACTAAATAATCAGAGGTGTAAAATATGAGTGACATAATTAATGACACGAAAAGTAAGATGAAAAAATCTATCGATAATTTATCAAGAGAATTAGCAAACATTAATGCAGGACGTGCTAATTCAAATTTATTAAATGGAGTAACTGTTGATTACTATGGTGCACCAACTCCAGTACAACAATTAGCAAGCATCAATGTGCCTGAAGCACGTTTACTTGTTATCTCTCCATATGATAAAAGCTCTGTTGGAAATATTGAAAAAGCTATCAATGCGGCTAACTTAGGCGTAAACCCTTCAAGTGATGGTGAAGTTATTAGAATTTCTGTACCTGCACTTACTGAAGAACGCCGTAAAGAATTAGTTAAAGAAGTTAAAAAAATCGGTGAAAATGCTAAAGTAGCAGTACGAAATGTTCGTCGTGACAGTAATGATTCGTTGAAAAAACAAGAAAAAGACGGTGACATTACTGAAGATGATTTAAGAGCACAAACTGATGATATTCAAAAGCTTACTGACGATTCTATTAAGGAAATCGATAATTTACTTGAAGAGAAAGAGCAAGATATTTTATCAGTATAATCATGGTAAGACTGTGCCAAAAGTGATTTGTACAATTCATAACTTTTTATAAAACTAACATATTATAATATAAGCAATTTAAGTTTGTATTAAGATAATTAGTTTTTATGATGATATTGGACTGTATCAAATAAGACTTTGGTACAGTTTTTTCTTTGTTTATGTAATGTACAGTTTTAGTATGATAAAATGGTAGATAATTGTATAAAGAACCTATTATAATATACAGAGATGATCATGCTCGGAGGAAATACCATGTTTAAAAACCTTAAAAAGAAGAATAAAACACCTTCAAATCACGAAAATAATGATTTGGACATACATAACATACCTCAACATGTTGCAATCATAATGGATGGCAATGGTCGCTGGGCAAAGCAACGTAAACTGCCGAGAATTAAAGGTCATTATCAAGGTATGCAAACCGTAAAATCAATCACAAAAGCCGCGAGCGATATGGGATTAAAATATTTAACACTTTATGCATTTTCCACTGAAAATTGGTCTCGACCTGAAAATGAAGTGAATTATATTATGAGCTTACCAGTAAACTTCTTAAAAACTTTTTTACCCGAACTTATTGAAAATAATGTTAAAGTTGAAACGATAGGTATTTTAGATAATTTACCTAAGTCTACACTTAAGGCAATAGAAAAGGCGAAGACTGATACTCAGAATAATACAGGCATGAAATTAATATTTGCGATTAATTATGGTGGCCGTGCAGAAATTGTACATAGTGTGAGATCGCTGTATGAACAATTATTAGCAGAGGGTGCGAGTTCTGATCAAATTGACGAAAAATTAATTTCAGAACATTTATTCACACATAATTATCCAGACCCGGATTTATTAATTAGAACGTCTGGGGAACAACGTATTAGTAATTTCTTAATTTGGCAAGTTTCGTATAGTGAATTTATCTTTAATGAAAAATTATGGCCCGATTTTGATAAAGAAGAACTAACAAAATGTATAAAAATTTATCAGTCACGCCAACGACGTTTTGGTGGACTATAAAGTTAGGAGAATAGTATGAAAGTTAGAACTTTAACTGCAATAATAGCTCTGATTATCTTCCTTCCTATTTTACTAAAGGGCGGATTTATACTAATGCTATTTTCATATTTACTTGCTTTTATCGGTTTAAAAGAATTATTAAATATGAATATGATTAAATTTATGTCAATTCCAGGACTCATATGTGCGCTTGGAATATTGATTATAATGTTGCCTCAAGATGCTGGTACATGGGTTGATAATTTCCAACTTAAATCGCTTATAGCAATTAGTTTTATCTTATTAAGTTATACTGTATTGTCTAAAAATAGATTTAGTTTTATGGATGCAGCTTTTTGTCTAATGGCTGTTGCTTATGTAGGTATTGGATTTATGTATTTATACGCAACACGCTCTGAAGGAATACATTATATTTTATATGCCTTTTTAGTAGTGTGGTTAACAGATACTGGTGCATACATTTTCGGTCGTCTAATGGGCAAACACAAATTATGGCCAGTAATTAGTCCTAATAAGACGATTGAAGGTTTTATTGGCGGTTTAATTTGTAGTTTATTAGTACCGATTGTTATGTTGATTTTTGTTGACTTTAATATCGCTGTTTGGTTATTACTAATCTGGACTGTAGTGCTTAGTGCATTCGGACAGCTTGGTGATTTAGTAGAATCAGGGTTTAAACGTCATTTTGGAGTAAAAGACTCTGGTAGAATATTACCTGGTCATGGTGGTATATTAGATCGCTTTGATAGCTTTATGTTTGTCTTACCATTAGTTAATATTTTACTTATTCAAGTGTAATGATGTGACTAATTGATTATTACTAGCGAGAATATACATACAAATTATTGTCACGATTGTATAATGGAATAAAGTTGTCGAGCAGGAGTTAATGAGGTAAAATAGCTACATCATTTGAGTAGTTATTTATTTCTTAACTCCTTTTCACAAGCTATAAAAGCTTAACCCTAATAACACAAATGAAATGATACAACCATATATAAATGTAAAAGTTACGCCTCTTTAGTTTTAAAATATTGTATATTCATATGAACTGCTAACTTTTACACTTTACGCGACTAAATTAATCAAACACGAGGTGTATATAATTGAGTTTCTTAGTAACAATATTTGCTTTTATTATCGTCTTTGGCGTATTAGTATCAGTACATGAATACGGACATATGTTTTTCGCCAAACGAGCAGGAATTATGTGTCCAGAATTTGCAATAGGAATGGGCCCCAAAATTTTCAGCTTTAGAAAAAATGAAACGTTATATACGATTCGCTTATTGCCAGTAGGTGGGTATGTACGTATGGCTGGTGATGGTTTAGAAGAACCACCAGTAAAACCAGGTATGCATGTCAAAATTAAATTAAATGAGAAAGATGAAATTACACATATCATCTTAGATGACCAACATAAATTCCAACAAATCGAAGCAATTGAAGTAAAACAATGTGATTTCAAAGAAGGTTTATTTATTGAAGGCGTTGATTCAGATGAAGAACGACACCATTATGCAATTGCGCATAAATCATATTTTGTAGAAAACGGTAGTTTAATTCAAATTGCGCCCAAAAATAGACAATTTACTTACAAAAAGCCATACCAAAAGTTTTTAACATTGTTTGCGGGGCCGTTATTTAACTTTTTACTTACTTTAGTATTATTTATTGGATTAGCCTATTATCAAGGCACACCAACTACAACAATCGGCCAATTAGCTGATAACTATCCAGCGCAAAAAGCAGGGCTTCATTCAGGAGATAAAATCGTCAAAATAGGCGATCAAAAAATTACAGATAAGCAACAAATTAACGATAAAATAAATGAAATTAAAAGTAATAAGACTAAAGTGACGGTTGAACGTGACGGCAAGGATAAAACAGTTGAGCTTACACCTAAAAAAGTAGAACAAAAAATTACAAAAACTAAAACACAAACATCTTATGTTTTAGGATTCCAAGCTAAAAATGAGCATTCAGCATTTAAACCTTTAGTTAGTGGATTTGAAAAGTCTATAGAAGCAGGTAAATATATATTTACAGCTATCGTTGGATTGATTGCTAGTATTTTCACTGGCGGGTTCTCATTTGATATGTTAAACGGTCCAGTTGGTATTTATCATAATGTCGATACGGTTGTGAAAACAGGTATTATTAATGTGATACAATTAACAGCGTTATTGAGCGTTAACCTTGGACTAATGAACTTGTTACCAATTCCTGCATTAGATGGTGGACGTATTTTATTTGTGCTTTATGAAGCAATATTTAGAAAACCATTAAATAAAAAAGTTGAATCAGCAATTATTGCCGTAGGGGCTGTTTTTGTCCTTATTATCATGGTCTTAGTAACATGGAATGATATTCAACGCTATTTCTTATAACGAGAGAGGAGTAAAAGTGTATGAAACAATCTAAGGTCTTTATACCAACGATGAAAGAGGTACCTGCCGGTGCAGAAGCACTTAGCCATAGATTACTATTAAAAGCAGGGCTTATAAAACAAAGTACAAGTGGCATATACAGTTATTTACCACTAGCTACTCGCGTATTAAATAATATCGAAGCAATTATACGTGAAGAAATGGAAAGTATCGATGCGGTTGAAATTTTAATGCCAGCGTTGCAACAAGCTGAATTATGGGAAGAATCAGGTCGCTGGGGTTCTTATGGCGCAGAACTTATGCGTTTAACAGATCGTCATGGTCGTGAATTCGCACTTGGACCTACCCATGAAGAAGTGGTGACATCGATTGTTAGAGATGAACTAAAATCATATAAACAATTACCATTGACGCTATTCCAAATCCAATCAAAATATCGTGATGAAAAACGTCCACGTTTTGGTTTATTACGTGGTAGAGAATTTATTATGAAAGATGCTTATTCTTTCCATGTAGATGAAGCATCTTTAGATGCTACTTATCAAGATATGTATGAAGCATATAAAAGAATTTTTTCACGTTCTGGTATCAACGCACGTCCAGTGTTAGCTGATTCAGGTGCTATCGGTGGTAATCATACACATGAATTTATGGCCTTAAGTGATATTGGTGAAGACACTATCGTTTATAGTGAAAATAGTGATTATGCGGCAAATATAGAAAAAGCGGAAGTTGTTTATGAACCAAATCAAAAACATCAACCAGTAGAAGCATTAGCTAAGATTGAAACACCAAATGTTCATACGGCACAAGAATTAGCTGATTTCTTAGAGAGACCATTAGATGAAATAACTAAATCTATGATTTTTAAAGTTGATGGCGAATTTATTATGATTTTAGTACGTGGACACCATGAAATTAATGATGTGAAGTTAAAATCTTACTTTGAAACTGACAACATCGAACTTGCAACACAATCAGAAATCGTTAATTTATTAGGTGCTAATCCAGGTTCATTAGGACCAATATTTGATAAAGATATTAAAATTTATGCAGATAATGCATTACAAGATTTAAATAATATTGTAGTAGGCGCGAATGAAGATGGATTCCATTTAGTGAATGCTAACGTTGATAGAGATTTTAACGTTGATGCATTTGGTGACTTTAGATTCATTTTAGAAGGAGAGCCACTTGCAGATGGTTCTGGAGCAGCACATTTTGCTGAAGGTATTGAAGTAGGACAAGTCTTTAAACTAGGTACTAAATATTCTGAAGCGATGAATGCGACAATTTTAGATAACCAAGGTAAAGCTAAGCCATTATTAATGGGTTGCTATGGTATTGGTGTTTCTAGAACTTTAAGTGCTATTGTTGAACAAAATAATGACGATAATGGTATTATTTGGCCAAAAGCAGTAGCGCCATTCGATTTACATTTAATTACGTTAAATCCTAAAAAAGATGAGCAACGTGAATTAGGAGATCAACTATACGCTTCCTTGAAAAATTCATTTGATGTTTTATACGACGACCGTAAAGAACGTGCTGGCGTTAAATTTAATGATGCAGACTTAATTGGTTTACCAGTTAGAGTCGTTATCGGTAAAAACGCAGCAGAAGGTATCGTAGAAGTAAAACGAAGAGATTCAGGCGAAAGTGAAGATGTTAACATCGATGATTTAGTAGATTACGTAAAAGCTTTATATGAAAAAGTTAAATAACAGGACAAGCAGAGCTATTAATATTTTGTTATAATGTATTAGTATTTTATCTGCTTCTGACAAATGCATCATTGTATATACGCAATGGTGCATTTATTATAGAGTTTGAGATTATTAGCATTCAATGTTACATAATTGAATCGATAAGCACTGTATATAACCAGTGCATTATAAAGTAAGGTGGTTACCGTCATGGCAATGACAAATCAAGAAAAATTCAAAATACTAGCTGACCAAATCAAGATTGCTTATCAGTTAGACCAAGATATATTAGAACAGGGAGAATTAACTCGTATAGATGTTTCCTCTAAGAATAGATCATGGATGCTTCAAATTAAATTACCGCGCTTTTTATCTTATGAAGATTACTTACTTTTTACTAACGCCGTGACAGAAGAATTTAAAGCTATTGCGTATGTGGAATGGCAATTTGAAATTGAAGATACATCTAATCAAGATGAACACGCTTTAAAATATTTCAATTATTGTATTGACCAAACTAACTTGTCGCCGAAAGTAAAAGGACAATTAAAACAAAAGAAACTTATTATGTCTGGCGATGTGATTAAGGTTGTCTGTCAAAATGATGTTGAAGGAAATCATTTTGATAAAGTGTGTAATGGTAGCTTAGTGAAAGCATTTAAACAATGTGGCTTTAATATTAATAAAGTGATTTTTGAGACAAATAACGATAATACAGATGATGATTTAGCCTCATTAGAAGCACACATCCAAGAAGAAGATGAAAAGAGCGCACGTGAAGCTACTGAAAAATTAGAAAAAATGAAAGCTGAAAAAGCAAAACAACAAGATAATAACGAAAGTGACGTAAGTAAATGTCAGATTGGTAAACCAATTCAAGTTGAAAGCGTAAGACCAATCGAAAATATTATTGAAGAAGAATTTAAAGTGGCAGTCGAAGGTGTCATATTTGATATTAACCTTAAAGAATTAAAAAGTGGTCGACATATCGTAGAATTAAAAGTAACGGACTATACTGATTCTCTTGTGTTAAAGATGTTCACACGTAAAAATAAAGATGATTTAGCTCATTTTAAAGCGTTAAGTGTTGGTAAATGGGTACGTGCGCAAGGTCGTATTGAAGAAGATACTTTCGTCAGAGATTTAGTAATGATGATGTCAGACATTGAAGAGATTAAAAAAATATCTAAACAAGACAAAGCTGAAGAAAAAAGAGTTGAATTCCATTTACACACTTCTATGAGTCAAATGGATGGAATACCTAATATTAGCGCTTATGTTGATCAAGCAGCAAAATGGGGACATAAAGCCATTGCTGTAACTGACCATAACGTCGTACAGGCTTTTCCTGATGCACATGCTGCGGCTGAAAAAAATGATATTAAAATGATTTATGGTATGGAGGGTATGCTCGTTGATGATGGTGTGCCGATCGCTTATAAACCCACTGATAGAAATTTAAAAGATGCGACTTATGTGGTTTTTGACGTTGAGACTACCGGTTTATCTAACCAATATGACAAAATTATTGAATTAGCTGCCGTTAAAGTTAAAGAAGGAGAAATCATAGATAAATTTGAACGTTTTAGTAATCCGCATGAACGACTTTCTGAAACGATTAAAAATTTAACGCATATTTCAGATGATATGTTAGTAGATGCACCTGAAATTAATGATGTGTTAACAGAGTTTAAAGAATGGGTAGGCGATGCAATCTTTGTTGCACATAATGCTTCATTCGATATGGGCTTTATCGATACGGGATATGAACGTGCTGGTTTTGGACCATCTACCAATGGTGTTATCGATACATTAGAACTTTCTAGAACAATTAACACTGAATATGGAAAGCACGGCTTAAACTTCTTAGCCAAAAAATATGGCGTTGAACTTACGCAACATCATAGAGCAATTTATGATACCGAAGCGACAGCATACATGTTTATAAAAATGTTAAAACAACTTGAAGAATTAAACGTAAATAACCATCAAGATATCAATAAATCTTTAACGAATGAAGATGCATATAAACGTGCTAGACCGAACCATGTAACGCTTATTGTTCAAAACCAAGAAGGTTTAAAAAACTTATTCAAAATTGTTAGTGCATCATTAGTAAAATATTATTATCGTACACCACGCATTCCACGCTCATTATTAGATGAACATCGTGAAGGGTTACTTGTTGGTACTGCTTGTGACGAAGGTGAATTATTTACCGCCGTAATGCAAAAAGACCAAACGCAAGTAGAAAAAATTGCTAAATATTATGATTATATTGAAATGCAACCACCTGCACTATATCAAGACTTAATTGATAGAGAATTAATCAGAGATAATGAGACGCTTCATGAAATATATGATCGATTAATGAAAGCAGGAAAAGCTGCTGATATTCCTGTAATTGCAACAGGGAATGCGCATTATTTATACGAACATGATGCAATTGCACGTAAAATTTTAATTGCATCTCAACCCGGAAATCCATTAAATCGTTCAACATTGCCGGAGGCTCATTTTAGAACAACGGATGAAATGTTAGATGAATTCCATTTCTTAGGTGAAGACTTAGCAAAAGAAATTGTTGTTACAAATACAAATAAATTGGCCGATCAAATTGAACGTGTCGTACCAATTAAAGATGAGTTATACACGCCACGAATGGAAGGCGCCAATGATGAAATTCGCGAATTGAGTTATTCTAACGCTAAAAAATTATATGGGGAAGAATTACCTCAAATTGTTATAGATAGATTAGAAAAAGAACTCGAAAGTATTATAGGTAATGGTTTCTCTGTTATTTATTTAATATCTCAACGACTAGTAAAAAAATCATTAGATGATGGCTATCTAGTTGGTTCGCGTGGTTCTGTAGGCTCAAGTTTCGTAGCCACGATGACGGAAATTACAGAAGTTAATCCATTACCACCACATTATATTTGTCCAAAATGTAAAACGAGTGAATTCTTTGATGATGGCTCGGTTGGTTCAGGATTTGATTTACCAGATAAAAATTGCGACACATGTGGCAGTGAACTTATCAAAGAAGGGCAAGATATACCTTTCGAAACTTTCTTAGGTTTTAAAGGGGATAAAGTACCCGATATCGATTTGAACTTTAGTGGTGAATATCAGCCAGAAGCACATAATTATACTAAAGAATTGTTCGGTGATGATAAGGTGTTCCGTGCTGGTACGATTGGTACCGTAGCGGAGAAAACTGCATTTGGTTTCGTTAAAGGCTTTTTAAACGATCAAGGTATTCATAAACGTGGTGCAGAGGTTGATCGACTTGTTAAAGGTTGTACGGGAGTTAAACGTACGACTGGTCAACACCCTGGTGGTATTATTGTTGTGCCAGATTACATGGATATTTATGATTTTACGCCTGTGCAATTCCCAGCGGATGATCAATCAGCTTCATGGATGACTACACATTTCGACTTCCATTCTATCCATGATAATGTGTTAAAACTTGATATACTAGGACACGATGATCCAACCATGATTCGTATGCTGCAAGATTTATCGGGCATTGATCCGAAAACGATTCCAGTTGATGATAAGGATACGATGGGTATATTTAGTTCGCCACAATCTTTAGGTGTTACTGAAGATGAGATTTTGTGTAAAACAGGTACTTTTGGTGTACCAGAGTTTGGTACTGGATTCGTAAGACAAATGTTAGAAGACACGAAGCCAACCACATTTTCAGAATTAGTTAGAATTTCAGGTTTATCACATGGTACCGATGTGTGGTTAGGAAATGCTCAAGATTTAATCCGTTCAGGTACTTGTGACTTATCAAGTGTAATCTGTTGTCGTGACGATATCATGGTTTACCTAATGTATAACGGCTTAGAACCATCACTAGCCTTTAAAACAATGGAATTTGTGCGTAAAGGGAAAGGTTTAACTGACGATATGGTAGAGGCTATGGTTGAAAACGAAGTCCCAGATTGGTATTTAGATTCATGTAGAAAGATTAAATACATGTTCCCTAAAGCCCATGCAGCCGCCTATGTATTAATGGCAGTAAGAATTGCTTACTTTAAAGTGCATCATCCTTTATATTACTATGCGAGCTATTTCACAGTAAGAGCATCAGACTTTGATTTAATTTCGATGATTAAAGACAAAGAAAGCATACGTAATACTGTTAAAGACATGTATTCCAAATATATGGATTTAGGTAAAAAAGAAAAAGATACATTGACTGTGTTAGAAATTATGAATGAAATGGCACATAGAGGCTATCGTATGCAACCTGTAAGTTTAGAAAAAAGTAAGTCGTTTGAATTTGTGATTGAAGGTGACACTTTAATACCACCATTCGTCGCTGTACCTGGTCTAGGTGAAAACGTTGCAAAACGTATTGTAGATGCTAGGGAAGAAGGCCCATTTTTATCAAAAGAAGATTTAAACAAAAAAGCGGGTCTGTCACAAAAAGTGATTGATTATTTAGATGAATTAGGCTCATTACCAGACTTACCAGATAAGGCACAATTATCTATATTTGATATGTAAAAAGTGAGCTTACATGCATACAAACAATGTATTTAATCGTATTTCGTATTACCGTAAAACATTAGTAAATAGTGCCGTTTGTGCGCATCATGAACATATGGTATAATATTATTGTTAAAAGATTAAACTCAAGCAGGAAGAGTGGGCATATTACCCGCTCTTTTCTATTTGTCAAAAAAGGAGGCCAGCATGAGTAAAATAGACCAAGAAGTTGAAGCGCTAATTAAACCCGTTTTGGATGACTTGAATTTTGAATTAGTAGATGTCGAATTCACTAAAGAAGGTAAAGATCATTTTTTACGCATTTCTATTGATAAAGAGGGTGGCGTTGACTTAAATGACTGCACATTAGCATCTGAGAAAATAAGTGAAGTAATGGACAAAAACGACCCTATAGAACAAATGTATTATTTAGATGTTGCTTCACCTGGTGCTGAAAGACCGATTAAAAAAGAACAAGATTTCCAAAATGCAATTACGAAACCTATCTTTGTTTCTCTCTATGCGCCAATCGAGGGTGATAAGGAATGGTTAGGTACATTACAATCGGTTAATGAAGATACAATTGTCATGGAAGTTAAAGAAAAAGCTAAAACAAAAACAATCGAAATACCAAGAAATAAAATAGCTAAAGCACGTCATTCTGTAATGCTTTAAGTTGATTAGGAGGGTTAATAGTGTCAAGTAACGAACTATTATTAGCTACTGAATATTTAGAAAAAGAAAAGAAAATACCAAGAGAAGTATTGATTGATGCTATCGAAGCAGCGTTGATTACTGCTTACAAGAAAAACTATGATAGTGCTCGCAATGTGCGCGTTGAATTAAACATGGATGAAGGTATCTTCAAAGTTATAGCAAGAAAAAATGTTGTAGAAGAAGTGTTCGATGACAGAGATGAAATCGATTTAAGTACAGCATTAGTTAAAAATCCAGCATATGAAATAGGTGACATTTACGAAGAAGACGTAACACCAAGTGACTTCGGACGTGTAGGTGCACAAGCTGCAAAACAAGCAGTTATGCAACGTCTAAGAGATGCTGAAAGAGAAATTTTATACGATGAATTTATTGATAAAGAAGAAGACATTGTAACAGGATTAATCGACAGAGTTGACCATCGTTATGTTTATGTCAACTTAGGACGTACTGAAGCAGTTTTATCTGAAGCAGAAAGAAGTCCAAATGAAAAATATATTCCAAACGAACGTATTAAAGTTTTTGTAAATAAAGTTGAACAAACTACAAAAGGTCCTCAAATCTATGTTTCAAGAAGTCATCCAGGCCTATTAAAACGTCTATTCGAACAAGAAGTTCCTGAAATCTTTGATGGTACTGTAATTGTTAAATCAGTTGCACGTGAAGCGGGTGACCGTTCTAAAATTAGTGTGCATGCTGATAATCCAGACATCGATGCTGTCGGCGCTTGTGTAGGGTCAAAAGGTGCTCGTGTTGAAGCTGTTGTAGAGGAACTTGGTGGCGAAAAAATTGATATCGTGCAATGGGATGAAGATCCAAAAGTCTTTGTTCGTAACGCATTGAGTCCATCTCAAGTGCTTGAAGTTATTGTTGACGAAGAAAATCAATCTACAATTGTAGTAGTACCAGATTATCAATTATCATTGGCTATTGGTAAACGTGGACAAAATGCGCGTTTAGCTGCTAAATTAACTGGTTGGAAAATAGATATCAAATCAGAAAGTGATGCACGTGAAGCTGGCGTATATCCTAGCAATTCTTCAGACGATGTAGCTACAGAATCTATTGAGCTTGATGAAGAAAATGAAGACAATAATCTTGATGCCTAATAAATAATTGGAGTGATTACTTTATGAAAAAGAAAAAAATTCCAATGCGTAAATGTATCCTTTCTAATGAAATGCATCCTAAGAAAGACATGATTAGGGTGGTCATTAATAAAGAAGGAGAAATATTTGCAGATGCGACAGGTAAGAAACAAGGTCGTGGCGCTTATGTTTCTAAAGATGTAAATGAAGTAGAAAAAGCACAACAAAAAGGCGTGCTTGAAAAATATTTTAAATCAGACGCAGAAACTTTAGATCCAGTATATAAAGAAATCATACGTCTGATTTATCGTGAAGAGATACCTAAATGATGAAAGAGAAAATCGTAAATTTTTTGGGATTGGCTATGCGAGCGGGAAAAGTTAAAACGGGTGAATCAGTCATCATCAACGAGATAAAAAAACATAGAATCCAACTCGTTATTATAGCTGAGGACGCTTCAGAGAACACGAAAAAAGTAATACAGAACAAATGTGAAAGTTACCATATATCATTTCGTATATTTGGAACTAGATCAGAACTAGGACAAGCTTTAGGTAAAGCGGAACGTGTCAACGTAGGAATTACAGACCAAGGTTTTGCTAAAAAGTTGTTGTCAATGATAGAAGAATATCGTAAGGAGTGACTATATGAGTAAAAAAAGAATTTACGAATATGCCAAAGAATTAAATTTAAAAAGTAAAGATGTTATAGATGAACTTAAGAAAATGGATGTTGAGGTTTCTAACCATATGCAAGCGTTAGAAGATAACCAAATTGTTGCTTTAGACAAGATTTATAAAAAAGACAATCAAAGTGACAAAGGCCAAGCTCAACAACCTAAAGCACAAGGTCAAAAACAAGACAACAAAAAACAACAAAGTTCTCAAAAACCTGCCCAAGGCAACAAGCAAGATGCAAAAAATAATAAGAAACAAAATAACAAAAAGCAAAATAATAAAAATAACAAGAAACAAAACAGACAAAATAATAAAGAGCAACAAACAACAAAAGAGACACCTTCAAAAATTACTTATCAAGACGGTATAACTGTAGGTGAACTTGCGGACAAGTTGAATGTTGAATCTTCTGATGTTATTAAAAAGCTCTTCTTATTAGGAATCATGGCGAATATTAACCAATCATTAGATGATGAAACTTTAGAAGTTATCGTTGATGAATATGGTGTAGAACTTGAAAAAGAAGAAGTAGTAGATGAAGAAGATTTAGCTATTTACTTTGAAGATGCTACTGATGATGAAGATGCAATTGAAAGACCAGCAGTAGTTACAATTATGGGACATGTTGACCATGGTAAAACGACATTATTAGATTCTATTCGTCATACTAAAGTAACAGCTGGTGAAGCAGGTGGTATTACGCAACATATTGGTGCATATCAAATAGAAAATGATGGCAAAACAATTACTTTCTTAGATACTCCAGGACATGCTGCCTTTACTACTATGCGTGCACGTGGTGCTCAAGTTACCGACATTACAATTTTAGTCGTTGCAGCTGATGATGGTGTAATGCCACAAACGATTGAAGCAATCAATCATGCAAAAGAAGCTAATGTACCTACAATCGTTGCTGTTAACAAAATCGATAAACCAACTTCAAACCCTGACCGTGTGATGCAAGAATTAACAGAATATGGTTTAATTCCTGAAGATTGGGGTGGCGACACAATTTTCGTACCACTTTCAGCGCTAAGTGGCGATGGAATCGATAATTTATTAGAAATGATTGTACTTGTATCAGAAGTACAAGAATTAAAAGCTAATCCAAATAACCGTGCAGTGGGTACAGTTATTGAGGCTGAATTAGATAAATCACGTGGACCATCAGCATCTTTATTAGTACAAAATGGTACGTTAAATGTTGGAGATTCACTTGTTGTAGGTAATACGTATGGTCGTATCCGTGCAATGGTAAATGATTTAGGACAAAGAATTAAAACCGCTGGACCTTCTACACCTGTTGAAATAACGGGTATCAATGATGTACCTCAAGCAGGGGACCGTTTTGTTGTATTCTCTGATGAGAAACAAGCTCGAAGAATTGGTGAAGCACGTCACGAAGAGAATATTTTACAACAACGTCAAGAAAGTAAAAATGTTTCATTAGATAATTTATTTGAACAAATGAAGCAAGGTGAAATGAAAGACTTAAATGTTATTATAAAAGGTGACGTTCAAGGTTCAGTTGAAGCATTAGCTGCATCACTTATGAAGATTGATGTTGAAGGCGTTAACGTTAGAATCATCCACACTGCTGTTGGTGCAATTAATGAATCAGACGTTACTTTAGCGAATGCGTCTAATGGTATTATTATCGGTTTTAACGTTAGACCAGATACCGGCGCTAAACGTGCAGCTGAAGCTGAAAATGTAGATATGCGTTTACACCGTGTAATTTACAACGTTATTGAAGAAATTGAATCTGCGATGAAAGGTTTACTTGATCCAGAATTTGAAGAACAAGTTATTGGTCAAGCAGAAGTTCGTCAAACATTCAAAGTTTCTAAAGTGGGTACGATCGCAGGTAGTTATGTAACAGATGGTAAAATTACGCGTAATGCCGGCGTACGTGTTATTAGAGATGGTGTTGTACAATTCGAAGGTGAATTAGATACTTTAAAACGTTACAAAGATGACGTTAAAGAAGTAGCTCAAGGATATGAATGTGGTATCACAGTTGAGAAATTTAATGACCTTAAAGAAGGCGACATCATTGAAGCATATGAAATGGTTGAAGTTGAAAGATAAATAATTTAATATTTCTATAATTACACTTTAAAAAAGTTACACTTCTAAAATATAATGGAGGTGTAACTTTTTTGTTGTAATTACAACAATTTATATTTAATGACATCAGGTGTCTAGGTGTGTTTATATAATTAATACGTAAACAAACGTTGGAGGAGTATTTATGACTAATAAATATTTAACAGATATAGAGCAATTTTGGAGTAAATACTTAGCTCAATATAATTACGAGTATAGTGAACATACATTAAATGCCATTGCTGAAAATAATGATGAAACTGCATTTTTGCATTTAGAGGACCTCGCGCATTGTCGTGAACGATTCGGCCCAAATTTTACAGAATTACCTAAATTTAAAAAATTGCTAAATTTTGCAAATGGCTTGATGGTGGTAGATAAAAATAGAAAGAAAATAATGGTAGAAAATTGTACGATTAATCCTATGATTCCCCAACCCTATTTTGGGAATCCAGAAACTGCAGATATCGTTATTTTAAATAAACAACCTGAAAATGATTTTAGAACCGACAATCCGAACATCGATGGACAAAGAAAGATTCACTTGCGTAATAGGATATTGCAAGATTTTAGAGGCGATTTGAAGTTTAATGGAAAAAAAGGATTTTTACCTTATGAAGATGAACATATCTGGTTTATGAAATATTTTGGTGGAGATTCCTCAATTTTAAAACAATTTAATATAAATCCTAATCGCTTAATGATTCTTAATTATTTTCCTTATCAAACGACATACCAAGCAGGTGTGCCTAAAGATTTTCTATATACTTTGGCTGTTTTACCATCCCAACAACAAAATGCAGATTTATTTAAAATGATGTTCCATGATAATAAACAACGTATATATATTGTGAGAGAAGAAGAACTTTGGGGTTCATTTTTTAGTAAAGCTTTTACTGAAGAAGAAAAACAAGTGCTATTAAAAAATACTTTTGTCTATGCTTCAAAACAAAATAAATATTTTACAGTTGGAAATATTTTAAGTTATAGAGAACAACGTGAGAAGTTAAAGCAAAAAAGAACATTATCTAAATGTGAATATTATAAATGGAATCAACAACTCAAAGAAGAAAGATTAAATGGCAAGTCAGATTTTTATAAAAGAATGGCAACATTAAACAATAAATATTAACTATGAAAAATGCAATTATAAAAGAGGTGGAGCTGAAACGACAATCAGTTCGGCCTCTTATTATTATAAATATTGATTAATTATGGTCTTCAAATGATTAATGAGTTCATCTCTATAGGCCTCAGGTGCTATGATTTTAATATGTTTATAATATTTTTTTATTAGCGCAAAACATTCTACTTTAGACATCAATATTTGGGCAATGATTTTATCGTCTTTATCATAAGAAGAAATAATATTATATTCTGTTGAAACATATTGCCAAAAACTAACACTGATTGATAATGTAATCATATTTTTAATCGTCATATCTGCGAATGTGTAATTGATAGATGTTTCATTAAGGTGCGCTATATCTTCAAATTTAATGGCATCTATTAAATCATCTTTAATGTAAGTCATCCAAAACTCATCATCAATGACATGAATATTAATTGGGCTAACGTAAAGATGTGCACCTGCTCGTGTAGTAATAGTCATATTGTATTTGGCATCTATACAACGTGCGACTTGTATAAAAGAAGAGTAATTATAGTCTCTTTCTTTGATATGGAATTTCTTTAATAAATTATGTACCAATACTTTATGATTCGTACTGGAGAACGAATATTGTTCTATAAATTTATAAATATCTTCATGTACAACAGGCAACGTACCTTTAATTTGATAGAGTAAGGTAATTAGCATTTGTTGTCTGATTTTTAATGGAAATGTTTGGAGACTATGCGTTTCTAATATATTGTCATAAACTATTTTAGCATTAAGTCCTCGCCATTCCTCGTCTTCATATAAGAAATTATTAATATCACTAAAATCTCTTTGAACAGAACGTAAGTTGATGTTTAACGCTTGTGCTAAAGTAGACTTGTTTAAATGTTTACCATTTAGTAAACGTGTATATATGTACAAAAGCCTTTCGGGTTTATTCAAACAATACCTCCTAGTTATAGTGTAAATCAATTTTGAACACTCTAATTATTTATATTACCACATTTAAATTGTTTGTAGTATTAATAAAATATAATTAATTTAAAATTTAAAAGAATTTAGCGGAATACGAATTGTGATAGTTCAAAAGACAAACAGCTAGGAGATAAAATATACAGTTAGGCATAATTTATATGAAACAACTAATTATATTTGTTACATTATTACAATTTTTAACAGTTAGGCATTTTATTAGTGCGTAACTGTAAAGATAATTTGGAAAAGTTATTTAAAAAAATTTCAATAAATAGCGTGTAACATGTCTTTTAAAATTAATAAAGATTGCGATGAAAGGTTTGACGATAATAAACGAACTATCATATAATTTGTAAGTAAGTTAGCTCATAAACAATCGTGAGGTGAAAATGATGAACATGAGAGCAGAACGTGTAGGCGAACAAATGAAACAAGAAATCATGGATATTGTAAATAATAAAGTAAAAGATCCGAGAATTGGATTTTTAACAATAACAGATGTAGAACTTACAAACGATCTTTCGATTGCAAAAGTTTATTTAACAGTTTTAGGTGAACAAAAACAAATTGATGATACGTTTAAAGGATTAGAAAAAGCTAAAGGTTTTATTAAAACAGAATTAGCTTCACGTATGAGATTACGTATCGTACCTGAATTAAACTTTGAGTATGATGAATCAATCGATTATGGTAATAAAATTGAACGTATGATTCAAGACTTGCATAAAAAGGATTAAAGAGAAGCTGGGGCGTAAATCATTGATGGTTTAAGTTCCAGCTTTTTATCGCTTAGACAATATGAGAAAAGGATGTTTTTAATATGTACAATGGCATCTTACCAGTATATAAAAATAGAGGCATGACGAGTCACGACGTCGTGTTTAAATTAAGAAAAATTTTAGGCACTAAAAAAATAGGGCACACCGGTACATTAGATCCAGAAGTCGATGGCGTATTACCTATTTGTATTGGACCAGCTACTAAAGTTAGTGATTACATTATGGATATGGGTAAAACTTACCACGCTACAGTTACTTTAGGGTCAAGTACGACGACTGAAGATCAAACTGGTGAGGTATTAGAGACAAGGCAGTTAGATAATAATGCTCTAAATATTTCTGAAATAGATAAAGTAATAGCAACTTTCCGAGGGACTATCACACAAATACCACCGATGTATTCTTCGGTTAAAGTAAATGGTAAAAAGCTATATGAATATGCAAGAAATAATGAAACTGTTGAACGTCCTGTAAGGCAAGTTAATATTTACCAAATTGAGAGAACAGGTGATTTGGTTTATGAAAATGGACATTGTCAATTTGGTATAATTGTTAAATGTGGCAAAGGTACTTACATAAGAACGTTAGCGACAGATATTGGTAAAGCATTAGATTTGCCAGCACATATGTCTAAATTAACGCGTACGAGTAGTGGTGGATTTGATATAAATGACAGCTTATCTTTAGAAGAGATATCACAGTTACATGAGCAAGAAGCGTTACAGGAAAAATTATTTGCTATAGAATATGGTTTGAAAGGTTTGCCATCTATCAAAATTGAAGATGACGACATGAAACAAAAAGTATTAAATGGACAAAAGTTCTTTATTAACGATTTTGATGAACCAATTTCTGGTAAAATAGTAATGCTAGAAGCACGCACGGAGAAAGCATTAGCGATATATGAACCTCATCCAACTAAAACTGATGAAATTAAGCCTAAGAGGGTTTTTAACTAAAGGAGTATTTGTATGAAAGTTATAGAAGTTACACACCCAATTCAAGAAGATCAATTCATTAAAGAGCCTGTAGCTATGGCTTTCGGCTTTTTTGACGGTATGCATAAAGGCCATTCCAAAGTGTTTGATACTTTAATTCAAAAAGCTGAAGAAAGTAATTTAAAAAAAGCGGTTATGACATTTGATCCACATCCTTCAGTTGTCTTAAACCCTGAACGTAAAAGAACAGACTACTTAACACCTATCGAAGATAAATTGGATATTATCGAACAATATGGCATTGATTACTGCATCGTAATCAATTTTTCTTCGAAATTTGCCGATGTTAGTGCAGAAGATTTTGTGAACGACTATATATTGAAAAATAATGTAGTGAAAATAATAGCTGGCTTTGACTTTACTTTTGGTAAATATGGTAAAGGTAATATGATGACTTTAAGTGAATTAGATGAATGTGAAACGACTATAGTTAGTAAATTAGAAATTGAATCAGAAAAAATTTCTACGACAGAAATTAGACGTGCTTTAAAAGAAGGCGATTTAACTAAAGCCAATAAAGAATTAGGCTATCGCTACCAAATTAAGGGTACAGTCGTTCAAGGAGAAAAAAGGGGCAGAACAATAGGTTTTCCAACTGCAAATGTTCAACCAAGCGGCGATTATGTACTACCGAAAAAAGGTGTTTATGCAGTTAGCATGAAAATAGGTGCTGAAGATAAAATTTATAGAGGCGTTGCTAACGTGGGCGTTAAACCTACATTCCATGATCCTTCACAAGCACAAGTCGTAATTGAAGTGAATTTATTTGATTTTAAAGAAGATATTTATGGCGAGCGAGTAGTTGTTTATTGGCATCATTTTTTGCGCCCAGAAGTCAAATTTGATGGCATTGATCCTTTAGTCGAACAAATGCATAAAGATAAAGAACAAGCCAAATATTTATTATCGGTTGATTTTGGTGATGATGTATCATATAATATTTAAGTCGAATGTATAAAATTTACATTTAAACACCTTTACCTTGGCAAGTTGAGTCTCCGACGCTTTGCTCGGATAAAGGACATAATTTAATTAAATAGGAGGAAATTGATTATGGCAATTTCACAAGAACGTAAAAACGAACTTATTAAAGAATATCGTACGCATGAAGCAGACACTGGTTCACCAGAAGTACAAATCGCTGTATTAACTGCAGAAATCACTGCATTAAACACGCACTTACGTACACACAAAAAAGACCACCATTCACGTCGTGGTTTATTAAAAATGGTAGGTCGTCGTAGACACTTACTTAACTATTTACGTGGTAAAGATATTCAACGTTACCGTGAATTAATTAAATCATTAGGTATCCGTCGTTAATCTTCAGACGTTTATATTCAGGCCGGGACACAATTTTGTCTCGGCCTGAAATATTTTATCGGTAATTTTTGTCTATGTTGCGTGAATACAACGTATCTCACTATTAATATTAGTCATCTTTACCATGGTGTGGGACAATGAAATCTATTATAAATTGGATTTCTATCCTACTCTTTTTTTATAACTCAAAAATTAAAATATATTGTAGCAGTTGTTCAACAATAAATAGGTTGAAAATACTAAAATATACTAATATAAAATTACTTAAATAAATGATATGATAGGATTATTAGATATAGGAGAGGAGATTTATAATGTCTCAAGAGAAAAAAGTTTTTAAAACTGAATGGGCAAACCGTTCATTAACCATCGAGACGGGACAGTTAGCTAAGCAAGCTAATGGTGCTGCGCTTGTACGTTATGGAGACACGGTAGTACTTTCTACTGCTGTTGCTTCAAAAGAACCACGTGACGTGGATTTCTTCCCATTAATGGTTAACTTTGAAGAAAAAATGTACGCAGCAGGTAAAATCCCTGGAGGTTTTAAAAAACGTGAAGGTCGTCCTAGCGATGATGCTACGTTAACAGCGCGACTAATCGATAGACCAATCCGTCCATTATTCCCAAAAGGTTACAAACATGATGTTCAAATTATGAATACGGTACTTAGTGCAGATCCTGATTGTTCACCTGAAATGGCAGCAATGATAGGTTCATCAGTAGCATTAAGTGTTTCTGACATTCCATTCCAAGGACCAATTGCGGGTGTTAACGTTGGTCTTGTAGACGGACAATTTGTAATAAATCCAACAGTAGAGCAGCGTGAAGTTTCTAGATTAGATTTAGAAGTTGCTGGTCATCGTGATGCTGTAAACATGGTAGAAGCTGGTGCTAGTGAAATTACTGAACAAGAAATGCTAGAAGCAATCTTTTTCGGACACGAAGAAATTCAACGTTTAGTTGACTTCCAACAACAGATAATTGATCATTTAACACCTGAAAAACAAGCATTTACACCTGTAGAACAAGATGAACAATTAGTAGACAAAGTTACGCGTTTAACTGAAGAACAAGGATTGAAAAAAGCTGTTTTAACTTTTGATAAACAGCAACGTGACGACAATTTAGATGCCCTAAAAGATGCAGTGATTGAACAATTTGTCGATGAAGAAGATCCAGATAATGAAGCTTTAATTAAAGAAGTTAAAGGTATTTTAAATGACTTAGTTAAAGCTGAAGTAAGAAGATTAATCGCTGAAGAAAAAATTAGACCTGATGGCCGTAAAACTGATGAAATTAGACCGTTAGAATCTGAAGTTGGCTTATTACCTAGAACACATGGTTCAGGTTTATTCACACGTGGTCAAACACAAGCGTTATCTGTAGTGACGTTAGGTTCACTAAGTGAATATCAAATTATTGATGGTTTAGGCGCTGAGGAAGAAAAACGCTTTATGCATCATTACAATTTCCCTAACTTCTCTGTCGGTGAAACTGGACCGGTACGTTCTCCGGGTCGAAGAGAAATTGGACACGGTGCGTTAGGTGAACGCGCATTACAACAAATTATTCCTGATATTAAAGATTTCCCTTATACAGTTAGAATCGTAAGTGAAGTGCTTGAATCAAATGGTTCTTCTTCACAAGCATCAATCTGTGGTTCAACGCTCGCATTGATGGATGCAGGTGTTCCTATTAAAGCACCAGTAGCAGGTATTGCTATGGGACTAGTAACTAGAGATGATAGTTATACAATTTTAACAGATATTCAAGGTATGGAAGATGCTTTAGGAGACATGGACTTTAAAGTTGCCGGTACTTCAGAAGGTATCACAGCGATTCAAATGGACATCAAAATTGATGGACTAACTAAAGAAATTATCCAAGAAGCATTAGAACAAGCACGCGAAGGTAGAATGGCTATCTTAAATCATATGCTTGAAACTATTGACGTTCCTAGAAATGACCTTAGTGCTTATGCGCCAAAAGTCGTAACGATGAACATTAAACCAGACAAGATTAGAGACGTTATTGGACCTGGTGGTAAAAAAATCAATGAAATCATCGATGAAACTGGCGTGAAATTAGATATCGAACAAGATGGTACGATATTTATCGGTGCGGTAGACCAAGAGGCAATTAACAAAGCTAAATCAATTATTGAAGACATTACGCGTGAAGCGGAAGTCGGTCAAACTTATGATGCGAAAGTAAAACGTATTGAGAAATACGGTGCATTTGTTGAACTATTCCCTGGTAAAGATGCATTAGTTCACATTTCACAAATTGCTAACGAACGTATCAATAAAGTAGAAGACGTGCTTGCGATTGGTGATACACTTAAAGTTAAAGTAACTGAAATCGACAAACAAGGTCGTGTAAATGCATCACACAAAGTATTAGAAAGTAAATAATCAAGTATTATTAATACATGAAACTAGTTTAAACAATCATTTCACACAATAGGTTTAAAAGAAATGTGTAAATGACTAAACTAGTTTCTTTTTATTTATTAAGTTAAATTACATACAAAAATAGAATGATATGGAAATTACTTTAATAGTGTACATAGAGCCTAAGATAACTTATAATATAGTATGAGATTATATATGGTCGGGGATTAAAATTAGGAGGTACAATTTTGAGTTTAATTAAGAAAAAAAATAAAAATATTCGCATAATCCCCCTTGGTGGAGTCGGAGAAATTGCGAAAAATATGTATATCGTTGAAGTAGACGATGAAATGTTTATGTTAGATGCTGGTTTAATGTTCCCAGAGGATGAAATGCTAGGGGTCGACATCGTTATACCAGATATTCAATATGTTATTGAAAACAAACATAAACTTAAAGGGATCTTTTTGACACATGGGCATGAGCATGCAATTGGTGCGGTAACTTATGTGTTAG
This sequence comes from Staphylococcus lloydii, assembly GCF_015775975.1. Classification (NCBI taxonomy): domain Bacteria; kingdom Bacillati; phylum Bacillota; class Bacilli; order Caryophanales; family Staphylococcaceae; genus Staphylococcus; species Staphylococcus lloydii. The sequence goes on along the minus strand of NZ_CP064056.1, from coordinate 1,582,797 downwards.
AACAAGTTGATGCCCCAGTGTATGGTTCAAAACTAACAATTGCTTTAGTTAAAGAAAATATGAAATCACGTAATATAAATAAAAAAGTTAGATACTATACAGTAAATAATGAATCTGTTATGCGTTTTAAAGGCGTTAATGTCACGTTCTTTAGTACAGCGCACAGTATTCCTGATAGTTTAGGTGTGTGTATTCATACTTCATATGGTTCAATCGTTTATACTGGCGAATTTAAATTCGACCAAAGTTTACAAGGCCATTATGCACCTGATTTAAAACATATGACTGAAATTGGTGCAGAAGGCGTTTTCGCACTAATCAGTGATTCTACAGAGGCAGAAAAACCCGGCTACAATACGCCTGAAAATGTTATAGAATCACATATGTATGATGCATTTACTAAAGTCAAAGGACGTTTAATCGTTTCATGTTATGCCTCTAACTTTATTCGCATTCAACAAGTATTGAATGTTGCTAGCAAGTTAAATAGAAAAGTGTCATTTTTAGGTAGATCACTTGAAAGTTCTTTTAGCATTGCGCGTAAAATGGGTTATTTTGATATACCAAAAGACTTACTTATTCCGATAAACGAAGTTGAAAATTACCCTAAAAACGAAGTTATTATTATTGCGACTGGTATGCAAGGCGAACCAATCGAAGCACTAAGCCAAATGGCACAACAAAAACACAAAATTATGAATATTGAAGAAGGCGATTCAGTATTTTTAGCTATCACAGCATCGGCAAATATGGAAGTTATAATCGGTGACACTTTAAATGAGCTTGTGAGAGCAGGCGCAGAGGTTTTACCGAATAACAAAAAAATTCATGCATCAAGCCATGGTTGTATGGAAGAATTAAAAATGATGATTAACATTATGAAGCCAGAATATTTTATTCCTGTTAATGGTGAATTTAAAATGCAAATTGCGCATGCCAAATTAGCCAACGAAGCAGGCGTTCAGCCTGAGAAAATCTTTTTAGTAGAAAAAGGTGACGTTGTTAATTATGACGGCGAAGAAATGATTTTAAATGAAAAAGTAAATTCAGGAAATGTGTTAATTGATGGTATTGGCGTTGGTGATGTCGGCAATATCGTCTTAAGAGATCGTCATTTGTTAGCAGAAGATGGCATTTTTATTGCAGTAGTGACATTAGATCCAAAAAACAGACGTATTGCTGCTGGTCCAGAAATACAATCACGTGGTTTTGTATATGTGCGTGAAAGCGAAGAATTATTAAATGAAGCTGAAGAAAAAGTGCGCGAAATTGTAGAACAAGGACTGATGGAAAAAAGAATCGAATGGTCTGAAATTAAACAAAATATGCGCGATCAAATCAGTAAGCTTTTATTTGAAAGTACAAAACGTCGTCCAATGATCATTCCAGTTATTTCGGAAATCTAATATTAACACATAGTTAAAGAGGTTGAGACTTGAGCTTTAATCATATAGCGCAAAGTTTCTACCTCTTTGTGTCATTCATAGCGATTTATAAAAATTAGAAGTGTAGTTTACATCCGTATCGAAGTTATATGAATTTTGTTGAAATCAAACTATTTTCGTGCTGAACGTCGGTATAAATGTAAACTACACTGATACATAGATTTAGTAAAAGAAGGTGTGAATTTTGCCACAAACGAAGAAAAGAACAACTGCTAAGAAAAAGCCAACTAATACGAAAAAGAAAACGACAAGTCGTAAAAATAAACAAAGTGATAACGCCTTAAAATATATTTTTGCGATAATTGTTATAATCTTAACGGTATTAGCTGTTTTTCAATTAGGCATTGTTGGTGTCATGTTAGATAGTTTTTTCAACTATTTATTTGGTATGAGTAGATATTTAACTTATATATTGATATTAGCAGCAACAATATTTATAACTTTTTACAAAGGGATACCTAAGACCAGAAGAACCATCGGCGCGATTGTATTACAATTGACTTTATTATTATTAACACAAATAGTATTTCATTTTTCTCATACAAGCCAATCTAAAAGAGAACCAGTACTGTCATTTGTATATAAATCATATGAACATTCACACTTCCCAAATTTTGGCGGAGGCTTACTAGGATACTATTTATTAGAACTATTAACACCTCTTATATCAATAGTTGGCGTAATTATAGTTACGATTTTATTAATTATCTCTAGTATTGTGTTGATACTGAAACATCGTCATAGAGATGTAGCTAAAAGTTTCTTTGATAATGCTAAAGTGAAAAGCGAGTCTGCTTCATACAAATTAAGTGAAAAGAGACAACAAAATAAAGTCAAAAAAGAAGCCAAAGCGAGAGTTAAAGCAGAGAAAAAAGCGGCACAAGAAGCAGAAGCTAATAATGTAAAAGACGTTAGTGATTTACCAGAAGTTACAGAGAAGGAACAACAGACGCCACAATCCACAATCCCTATTTATGGGCACAATGATTCAGAAAATAACGCACAAAAAGAGTTACAAGAAAGCGACAATGAACCGGAGGATAATAATCACTCACCATCTTCTATTACAAGTAATTCACGTAAAAGTAATAAACGTGATACAAACGGTGACAACAATCAAGAAACAGAAGAAATCACTGATCATGATAATTCTGGTTCAATTTCTGATGCAGGAGAAGTAGAAAATGAAGCTTATAATATACCGCCATTGAGTTTACTTAAACAACCTGCGAAACAACAATCCACTTCTAAGGCTGAAGTGCAGAAAAAAGGGCGTTTACTTGAAACTACATTGAAAAACTTTGGTGTTGACGCCAGAGTAACTCAAATTAAGATAGGACCTGCAGTTACTCAATATGAAATACAACCAGCACAAGGTGTCAAAGTAAGCAAAATTGTAAATTTAAATAATGACTTAGCGTTAGCATTAGCAGCGAAAGATATAAGAATTGAAGCTCCAATTCCTGGTCGCTCAGCGGTAGGGATAGAAGTACCAAATGATAAAATTTCACTGGTTGCATTAAAAGAAGTATTAGATGAAAAATTCCCTGCTGAGAATAAATTAGAAGTTGGTTTAGGTAGAGATATTTCTGGTGATCCTATTACAGTCGAACTAAACAAAATGCCTCACTTATTAGTGGCTGGTTCAACGGGTAGCGGTAAATCCGTATGTATCAATGGTATTATTACGAGTATTTTATTAAATGCCAAACCGCACGAAGTGAAATTAATGTTAATCGACCCGAAAATGGTTGAATTGAATGTCTATAACGGGATACCACATCTGTTAACACCTGTAGTTACAAACCCGCATAAAGCTGCACAAGCATTAGAAAAAGTAGTTGCTGAAATGGAACGACGCTACGACTTGTTCCAACATTCTTCGACTAAAAATATAGAAGGATACAATCAATATATCCGTCGTCAAAACGAAGAGCTTGATGAAAAACAAGCAGAATTACCTTATATAGTTACTATCGTAGATGAATTAGCTGACTTAATGATGGTGGCTGGTAAAGATGTTGAAAATGCCATTCAACGTATAACGCAAATGGCACGTGCTGCAGGTATCCATTTGATTATCGCTACACAACGACCTTCAGTAGATGTTATTACCGGTATCATTAAAAACAACATTCCATCAAGAATAGCATTTGCCGTAAGTTCACAAACTGATTCAAGAACGATCATCGATAGTGGCGGTGCAGATAAACTGCTCGGTAAAGGCGATATGTTGTATGTAGCTAATGGCGGTTCAATACGTACGCGTGTGCAAGGCGCATTTTTAAGTGAACAAGAAGTACAAGACGTTGTTAATTACGTTGTAGATCAACAAAAAGCAAATTATGTTAAAGAGATGGAACCGGATGAACCTGTAGAGAAATCTGAAATGAAAAGTGAAGATCCACTTTATGATGAAGCCTATTTATTTGTCATCGAACAACAAAAAGCAAGTACATCGTTGTTACAACGTCAATTCAGGATAGGTTATAATAGAGCTTCAAGATTGATGGATGATTTAGAAAGTAATCAGGTCATCGGACCACAAAAAGGAAGCAAACCAAGACAAATATTAGTTGATTTAAATAGCGATGAGGTGTAAATATGGAATTAACTTCAGTGTATAAAGTTAAAGAGTGGATTTTAAACCAAATTAAGGCCGGTAAATTAAATAACGGTGATAAATTGCCTAGTTATTTAAGCATTGCTAGAGACCTAAAAGTTAAAACAGATGATGTCTACGATGGCGTAGATGAATTAATAACAGAACAAATTTTAACGAATAACTTAGAGGAAGGTGTCAGTGTTAAACCGCTGCATCCTTTCCTTTACCCATTAGGGGAATTAGTAAGTATAAGTGAAATGATTGAAGAACAAGGTTATAATGCAGGTACTGAATTTATTAGCTTAGATGAAAAGCCAGCTACATCTTTAGATGCATATACTTTAGAAATAGAAGATAAAACACTTGTCACGATTATTGAGCGTATTCGTACGGCAGATCAATTTCCAGTCGTTTATTGTTTAGATAAAATTCCAAATGATGATTTGACCTGTTTCCAGTATCAAGAACATAGACAATCTATTTTAAACGCGATTGAACAATATTCTGATAAAGAAATTAGTTATGCTGAAACCGAAATAGAAGCGATAAGTTATGAACCACACATCTCTGATCTATTGAATGCTTCACCTCATGAAGGTTTAATGTTGTTAAAATTAGTTCATTATGATGAAAATGATAAACCTGTGTTTTATTCATTTAATTACTTTAAAAGTAGTTTAGTTAAATTTAAAGCGGTAAGAAATAGAGTATAAACTAAAATGAAAGTGGGGAAAATTATTGGAAAATATAAAACCACAAGATAATTTTCATGTAAGTGTATTACCAACAACTAAGTTTAAAACGACGATGATTACATTGAAGTTTATGGCTCCATTAGAAGAAGAGACGATTACTTCTAGGTCGTTACTTAGTAAAATACTTATGAGAGCTACTCAAAAGTATCCAACAGATAAAGCTTTCAATAGAAAGTTATCTGAACTTTATGGCGCATATGTAAATAGCTATGTTTCTAAATTTAAAGATAAACATGTGATTACAATCTCTCTAGAGTTAGTTAACGAGAAATATTTAAAAGATACCACACCTTTATTCGAACAGGGTATTGAACTACTAAAAGAAATAATCTGGCATCCATTAACCAATGACGGTTTATTTGATGAAACTTTATTGGCGCAAGAGAAGTCTTTATTAACTAAAAAATTAGAAGCTGTTGAAGATAATAAATCACAACTCGCGTTTTTAAACTTACTTCAACATATGTTTGGAGAACAATCATATAGTCAACTTTCTACAGGTCAAGTAGAAAAGATAGCACATATTACGAACGAGTCTTTATATAATACATATCAATCTATGATTGAAAATGACTATTGCGCAGTATACGTAGTGGGCAATGTCAATGAAACGGAAGTTAAATCAAATATAAATAAATATTTTAAATTAAAACCATTTAAATTTGAATCATTTAATGATGTTCAAGTCAAACCTAAAAATCAATTGCCTCACGTTGTAGTCGAATATGATGAAATTGATCAAGCGAAATTAAACATGGGGTTTAAGTTCCCAACTAAATTTGGAGATAATGATTACTTCACTTTTGTTGTGTTAAACATGATGTTCGGTGGGGATCCATCTTCAGTATTGTTTAATGAAGTACGCGAAAAGCAAAGTCTAGCTTATTCAATCCATTCACAAATTGATAGTAAAAATGGCTATATGTTTGTATTGAGTGGTGTAGCCTCTGATAAATACGAGACTGCCCAAGCAACGATTATTAAAGAATTTGAAAAGTTCCAACAAGGTGATTTTACTGACGATAAAATCGATTTAGCTAAAAAAGTGATTATTTCACAACGACGAGAAGCGGAAGATAGACCTAAAAGTATTATAGAACGTTTAAATAATAACTTGTTACTCGAGTCAAATATGACAGAGTCTACATACATAGAAGGTATTATGAATGTTTCTCGCGACCAAATTATCGCTTTAGCCCAAGCGACAGTCTTAGATACTATATATATTTTGACTAAGGGAGGAGAAGCATAATGGAGGAACAATATTACCAACAAATAGACGAATATGTGTATAAAGAAAAATTAGATAATGGCTTAGACGTCTTTATTATACCTAAAAAAGGATTTCAAAAAACGTTTGTAACATATACAACACAATTTGGCTCATTAGATAGTAAGTTTAAACCTCATAATCAAGATTCATACATAACAGTTCCAGATGGTGTTGCTCACTTTTTAGAACATAAGTTATTTGAGAATGAAGAAGATGATTTATTTACAGCATTTGCAGAAGATAATGCCCAAGTCAATGCTTTTACGAGTTTTGACCGTACTAGCTATTTGTTTAGTGCTACAGACCAAGTTGAAACAAATATTAAGCGTTTACTCACTATGGTTGAAACACCGTACTTTACGAAAGAAACTGTAGATAAAGAAAAAGGTATTATTGCAGAAGAGATTAAAATGTACCAAGAGCAACCAGGCTATAAAATCATGTTTAACACATTAAGAGCGATGTATGATACCCATCCAATTAAAGTAGATATTGCGGGTAGTGTTGATAGTATATATGAGATAACGAAAGATGATTTATATTTATGTTATGAAACATTTTATCATCCATCTAATATGGTGTTGTTCGTGGTGGGCGATGTAGATCCCGAGCAAATTTTAAAAATTGTAACTGAACATGAAGATAAAAGAGATAAAGTAGCACAACCTGAGATTCAACGAGATGCACTAGTTGAAAAAGAAGAGGTTAATCAACAGTTCGTCTCAGAAAAGATGAAATTACAATCTCCAAGATTAATGCTCGGTTTTAAAAACAAGCCATTAACGAATGCTTCGGCCGATCAATATGTCCGCAAAGATTTAGAGATGACACTCTTTTTTGAACTTGTATTTGGTGAGGAAACAGATTTTTACCAATCATTACTTAATAGTGAATTGATAGACGATACATTTGGATACCAATTTATATTAGAACCAACGTATAGTTTTTCAATTATTTCAAGTGCTACACAAAAGCCAGATGAACTAAAGCAATTATTATTAGCAGAGTTAGCACAATCTCAAGGTAAATTAACAGATAATGAAGCCTTTGAATTACTGAAGAAGCAATTTATTGGAGAATTCATTTCTGGATTAAATTCACCAGAATATATTGCCAATCAGTATACTAAATTACATTTTGAAGGGGTAAGCCTCTTCGATATGTTAGAAATAGTGGAAGATATTACGTTGGAAAGTGTGAATGAGACCGCTAAGCAATGTTTAAATTTAGAGCAAATGGTTGATAGCCGGTTGGAGATGAAATAATATGAAGGCACTTGTTATAGGTGGTTCTGGTTCGATAGGACAAGCGATTGTTACCCGTTTATTAGATGAAGGTTATGAAGTGATCGTGCAATATAATTCCACAGATTTAACAAACTTAACCCAACAATTTGAAAATGATGCGGTGCAATTTGTGCAATGTGATTTATTAGCAACGTCTGATTATAATAAAGTATTTGGGTTTATACATAATTTAGATTGCTTAATATATTCAGGTGGCAATGCGCTTTATGGACAACTTCAAGACATGCATGAGGAACAAATTGATGAAGCATATTGTCTTCATGTACGAGAATTTATTAGACTGTCTAAATATTTTGTAGATCAACTCCGTCGCAGTGATAATGGTAGAATAATCGTTATTTCATCTATATGGGGTGAAACTGGCGCTAGTTTAGAATCAGTGTATTCAGCAATGAAAAGTGCACAAATAGGATTCGTTAAAGCAATGAGTCAAGAATTAGCACTAACAACTGTTACGGTTAATGCAATTACACCGGGTATTGTACGAGGACGTATGTCTGAGGTATGGAGTGACGAAGAACTCCAACAAATACTTGATGACTTGCCGCAACAGCGCTTAATTGAACCAGAAGAAATTGCACATACGTGTGCTTATCTTTGTCATCCTTTTGCTAAAAGTGTAACCGGCACCGTTCAAAAAATTAACGGCGGTTGGTATTTATAAAAAGAAGACAATATTATGTTCCACGAAATTAATATTCAATGTTATAATGACCATATAATTAAATGCAAACGATAACAAACATATAATTGTCCGTTTGTATCATTGTTTAAACTTGTCACTGCTCGAAAACTAAGGGGTGTAAAATATGACGGTTACTACAAAAAAAGAATGGTATTTAGAATATGAAATCACTATGAACCGTGCAGGTTTATTAGGTGATATTTCGAGTCTTTTAGGCATGATGGGTATTAGTATTGTTACCATTAATGGTGTTGAACAAGCGCGAAGAGGTTTGCTTATTAAATCGGATAACTTAGAAAAAGTAAGTCGTTTTGAAGGTATAGTGAGCGAAATAGATGATATTTCTATTACGAAGTTGAGAAAACCTGAACTACGTGACAGACTAGCTGTAAGACATGGGCGTTACATAGAGCAAGATGCAGATGATAAAAAGACATTTCGCTTTGAACGTGAAGATTTAGGTTTGTTAGTCGATTTTATGGCAGAATTATTTAAAGAAAACGGACATAAATTGATTGGTATTAGAGGTATGCCTCGCGTTGGTAAAACAGAATCAATCGTTGCCGGTAGTGTCTGTGCGCATAAAAGATGGCTATTTATTAGTTCAACACTTATTAAACAAACAGTACGTAGTTCATTAATTAAAGGTGAATATGATTCTGACCATGTTTACATTATTGATGGCGCCGTAACCGCAAGAGAATCAGATGCTAAACACCAAGATTTAGTTAAAGAAGTTATGAATTTACCAGCGATTAAAGTCGTTGAACATCCAGATTTATTTGTCGAAACTAGTGATTACGAAATGAATGATTTTGATTATATAATTGAGTTGAGAGAAAATAAAAACCAAGAAATTCATTATGAAGAAATGAAGAAAAATACGGTCAAAAGAAAAAATAATTTAGATTTTGGCGAAAATGGATTTGGTGACTTCGGTGATGGTTTTGGTTTCTTTTAATAATATTGTAGTGAAGTAAGGAGCAATCTTGCCGTGAATACTATTGGTCAAACTTTGAAAGGGCGTCGTGAACGTTTAGGAATGACGCTAAATGAATTAGAAGGTAAAACACATATTAAGCGTGAAACATTAAAGTTAATCGAAAACAATGATTTTAACGGTTTGAAAAATGCAGATTATGCTGAAGGGTTTATTACTAAATATGCTAAAGCTGTTAATATAGACTCGGATCAATTGATTGAGTCTCATAGAGACGAAATTCCAAATAGAAGAAATAGTGACATCAATGAAGCTATTCACGCTTTTTCTAATGGTGAAGCACCGTCATATAGAAGAAAAGATAAAGAACCGTTGCAATTGGTAGTAGTTATTAGTACCGTTATTCTTATTACAATAGTGCTATGGATTTTAGCGGTAATCATATTATAAGAAGTCAACGATTTAAGATATAAATAGAAAAGAGGATTTTATATGAACATACCGAATTGGATAACGGTTTTTAGGGTTATACTAATTCCAGTATTTTTAATTTTTGCATTGGCAAATTTTGGGTTTGGAACAGTGTCATTTATCGGAGGTTACAATGTAAGAATCGAGTTAATAATAAGTGGTATAGTATTTATCGTAGCTTCGTTAAGTGACTTTGCCGATGGATATTTAGCCAGAAAATGGCAATTAGTTACGAATATGGGTAAATTTTTGGATCCCTTAGCAGACAAGTTATTAGTATCTGCTGCCCTTATAGCATTAGTACAAATAGATTTAACTAATTCTGTCGTTGCAATCATTATTATTGCCAGAGAATTTGCAGTAACAGGACTACGTTTATTACAAATTGAACAAGGTTTCGTAAGCGCTGCAGGACAACTAGGTAAAATTAAAACAGCGGTTACTATGGTTGCGTTAATTTGGATTCTCTTAGGCGACCCATTAGCGACATGGATAGGTTTTCCATTAGGACAAGTACTACTTTATATTGGCGTATTCTTTACTATACTTTCTGGTGTTGAATATTTCTATAAAGGTAGAGATGTATTTAAAGCAAAATAATAATATATTTTCATAAGTAATGGCAGAAATCGATATGGTTTCTGTCATTTTTAATTGTATAAATAATTAGTAAGCATCGTTTTTATTTTTAACATGCATATAGCTGAATTTTTCCAATTATTATTCTTAGATTTTTAAAGATTTTTAGTTTTATAATAGAGGGTATAGTTAATATGTACTTCGTATACATATTGAAGGAGGTAATAAGTTGTGAAAGTTTCAATTATAGCAGTTGGCTCAGAGCTATTGTTAGGTCAAATTGCCAACACGAATGGACAATATTTATCAAAACTATTAAATGGCATAGGTCATAGTGTGCTAGAACATGCAGTGGTAGGTGATAACCCTGAACGACTAGAACGAGTAGTGACTAATGCATTAAATAATAATGACACAGTAATTCTAACAGGTGGTTTAGGACCAACTAAAGATGATTTAACTAAACATACAGTGGCTAATGTACTAGGACGTTCTTTAGTTACAGATGAACAAGCTTTAACGTATATCGAGGATTATTTTAAACAACAAAATCAAGTTATGACACCTAATAATAAACAACAAGCATTGGTTATTGAAGGTTCAAAAGTATTAGAAAATAAAGTTGGTATGGCGCCAGGTATGCTTGTAGAAACTAATGGCAAACGTATCGCCTTACTACCCGGGCCACCAAAAGAGATGCAACCAATGGCTAAAAATGAGCTATTACCTCATTTACTCGATGGCGAACAAGTCATCTTTTCAGAACTACTTAGGTTTGCTGGCATTGGAGAATCTCGCGTAGAAACAGAACTAATGGATTTAATTGATAATCAAACTAATCCAACAATTGCACCATTGGCTGGTACACATGAAGTTAATATCCGTCTAACTGCTAATGGACAAACTACTAAGGAATGTCAAAATTTAATTGCACCTATTAAGCAAGAAATATTATCAAGAATTGGTGACTATTATTATGGCTCGGATGACATTAAACTTGAGCAAGCTGTTATGAAAGAGGTCAGTCGCTCATTTGCAATATATGATGGTGTAACCGACGGCAAATTATATAGTAGATTACAAGATTACAATGATGCTCATAAGTTGAAAGGCATGTTACCTCATTCTAATAAATTTATAACGGACAGTGATAGTATCGATAATCGATTGGCAATCGGTGCAACTATTGTTAAAGATTTATTTGAAACAGATATGGGCATTGCATTATTATATGATGACAATAAAGTTTATTTAGGCATATTGTTAAAAGATAAATTACATGTACAGTCGTTTAATATGACACAATCAAGAAATCTAATTAAATCTAGAACGCCAAATTATGCACTCATAAGATTACTAAATTTTATTAAACACTGATATAATACTACAATAATCAAATTATAGAGTACGCATGTTCGATTATAAGAAGTTTTGTCAATTTAATAGCGAACAAATATTCGCAAAATGCTTGCTAAATTATAATAATCCATGTATGATGTGGTTAAGATAATTAATAGAGATTAAACTCATTTAGGAGGTTCATCATTGGATAACGATCGTCAAAAAGCTTTAGATACAGTAATAAAAAATATGGAAAAATCATTTGGTAAAGGTTCAGTTATGAAACTGGGCGATAACAAAGGACGCAGAGTTTCAAGCGTTTCAAGTGGCTCAGTTACATTAGATAACGCATTAGGAGTAGGCGGATATCCTAAAGGTAGAATTGTTGAAATTTATGGACCAGAAAGTTCTGGTAAAACTACTGTTGCGCTACATGCCATTGCAGAAGTGCAAAGAAAAGGCGGTATTGCAGCATTTATCGATGCTGAACATGCGTTAGATCCAGTTTATGCAGAAGCTTTAGGCGTAGATATTGATAATTTATATTTATCTCAACCTGACCATGGTGAACAAGGTCTTGAAATTGCAGAGGCCTTCGTGCGAAGCGGTGCAGTTGACATTGTAGTAGTCGACTCTGTTGCAGCGTTAACACCAAAAGCTGAAATTGAAGGTGAAATGGGAGATACACACGTTGGTTTACAAGCACGTCTAATGTCACAAGCATTACGTAAATTATCAGGTGCTATTTCTAAATCAAATACAACAGCGGTGTTTATTAACCAAATTAGAGAAAAAGTCGGCGTTATGTTCGGTAACCCTGAAACGACACCAGGTGGTCGTGCACTTAAATTCTATAGTTCAGTTAGATTAGAAGTTCGCCGTGCAGAACAACTAAAACAAGGGCAAGAAATTGTCGGTAACAGAACAAAAATTAAAGTAGTTAAAAACAAAGTTGCACCACCATTTAGAGTTGCCGAAGTAGATATTATGTATGGTAAAGGTATATCTAAAGAAGGCGAGTTAATTGATTTAGGTGTCGAACACGAAATCGTAGATAAGTCAGGTGCTTGGTATTCATACAATGGAGAACGTATGGGTCAAGGTAAGGAAAATGTTAAGATGTTCCTTAAAGAAAACCCTGAAATCAAAAAAGACATTAATCATAAATTACGTGAAAAATTAGGCATATTTGATGGTGATGTTGAAGAATCAGAAAGCGAAGATAACGCGCCAAATTCATTATTTGATGAAGAATAACAACATATAGCATTTCATTAAAAGAGAAGTTTTATCGCTTGAAGATAAAACTTCTCTTTTTTGCTTAATTTATGGATATAAAATTCATAAAACTTTTGAGATAATAAGGTGAATTTATTGATTGTATATAAATATTTATAGCTGGGATAACAATTAGGTTAGTAACCTTTGTAAGATGCATTTTAACAACATTTAAATACTATCTTGTAGCATAAATGATTCGTTTGTGAGTTATAATAAAAAGTAATTAAGATATTTTTAAATACTATTAAAACGCTATTTAAAATGAAATTATATTATTGTGGGTTGATACCTTGACACTTCTTAGTTTTTAAACGTACAATTACATTGTATGATTATTATATAGTTCAATAAAATCATATTTATTTTTATATAAAGCGCAAATCCTAGAAAAAGGGGGGTGTTTATGTGAATTTATTAGGCCTCCTACTCATTTTGCTAGGAATTATTCTGGGCGTTGTTGTAGGGTATTTTATTGCCCGAAATTTGTTGCAACAAAAACAAATCCAAGCAAGACAAACTGCTGAAGATATCATCGATCAGGCGAATAAAGAAGCAGATAATGTAAAAAAAGAAAAGCTACTTGAAGCAAAAGAAGAAAACCAAATCTTAAAAGAGCAAGTTGAAAATGAACTTCGTGAAAGACGAGGAGAACTTCAAAGGCAAGAATCTCGCCTACTTCAAAAAGAAGAAAATTTGGAACGTAAATCTGATTTGCTTGATAAAAAAGATGAAATTTTAGAGCAAAAAGAATCTAAACTTGAAGAAAGACAACAACAAGTAGATGCAAAAGAGAGTAGTGTTCAATCATTAATAAATAAACATGAACAAGAATTAGAACGCATCTCTGGTCTCAGTCAAGAAGAAGCAGCTAATGAGCAACTTCAAAGAGTTGAGGAAGAACTGTCACAAGATATTGCAATACTTGTTAAGGAAAAAGAGAAAGAAGCAAAAGAAAAAGTCGATAAAAATGCAAAAGAGTTATTAGCAACTACTGTACAAAGATTGGCGGCAGAACATACGTCAGAATCAACAGTATCAGTTGTTAATTTACCTAACGATGAAATGAAAGGTCGAATTATTGGTAGAGAGGGTAGAAATATTAGAACTCTTGAAACGCTTACTGGTATCGACTTAATAATAGACGATACGCCTGAAGCGGTAATTCTATCAGGATTTGACCCAATCAGACGTGAAATTGCTAGAACAGCATTAGTAAATCTTGTTTCTGATGGTAGAATCCATCCTGGACGGATTGAAGATATGGTAGATAAAGCTCGAAAAGAAGTAGACGATATTATAAGAGATGCAGGGGAACAAGCAACATTTGAAATAAATGTGCATAATATGCATCCAGACTTAGTGAAAATATTAGGTCGTTTACAATATCGTACAAGCTATGGCCAAAATGTGCTTAAACATTCAATTGAAGTAGCATATTTAAGTGGCATGCTTGCTGCTGAATTAGGTGAGGATGTATCATTAGCTAAACGTGCGGGACTACTTCACGATGTTGGTAAAGCAATTGATCATGAAGTTGAAGGTAGCCATGTTGAAATTGGTGTAGAATTAGCGAAAAAATATAATGAGCATGAAACAGTTATTAACGCAATTCATTCACACCATGGTGATGTAGAACCTACATCTATAATATCTATTTTAGTAGCAGCTGCAGACGCATTATCAGCAGCTAGACCTGGCGCTCGTAAAGAAACATTAGAAAACTATATCAGAAGACTAGAGCGTTTAGAAACTTTATCAGAAAGTTATGATGGTGTAGATAAAGCATTTGCAATACAAGCTGGTAGAGAAATTCGAGTAATTGTATCACCAGATGCTATAGACGACTTAAAATCACATCGCTTAGCAAGGGACATTAAAAGTCAAATTGAAGATGAACTTCAATACCCTGGCCATATTAAAGTGACTGTTGTTCGTGAGACTAGGGCAGTTGAATATGCAAAATAAAAAGGTTGCCATCGTGGCAACCTTTTTTATATACATTAATTAGTAAAATAACAAGATTATGTGAGTTCTAAATCAGTATTTTTCACTTCTTGGATAATTTCAGCTGTATCGTAAGAATTTGTTGAAATATTAGAATAACGTTCTGCTAAACGATAAGCGTTAATATAAAGTTCCAAGCTTTCTTTAGCTACTTCTTCAGCATCATCACTTTTAGAAGGATTAGCTGAAACTACTAAATTTGCAAAACTTTCGGGATCGATATTAATTGACATGAATTAATTACATCTCCTAATAAATTATTTTTAACCGTACATTATTTCAATTACCACATGAACATAACTTAAAACAAAATATCTGGCATAAATTTTTACAATATACTTTCCTTAAGTTTAAATATGCATTAAACTAGCACTGAGAAAGGATGACTCGCAGTGAGAATATTATTTATAGGTGACTTGGTTGGCAAAATTGGCAGAGAGGCGATTAGTACTTATTTAACTAAGTTAAAACACCATTATCGTCCGACGGTCACGATAGTTAATGCTGAAAATGCCGCACACGGTAAGGGCCTAACTGAAAAGATTTATAAGCAATTGTTAAGAGAAGGCGTCGATTTTATGACTATGGGAAATCATACTTATGGTCAGCGCCAAATTTATGACTTTATAGACGATGCCAAAAGAATGGTAAGACCTGCAAACTTCCCAGATGAAGCGCCAGGCGTTGGCATGCGTTTTATTCAAATAAATGACATTAAACTTGCAATTATCAATTTGCAAGGTCGTGCATTTATGCAAGACATAGATGACCCATTTAAAAAAGCAGACGCTTTAATTGAAGAAGCGAAGAAGGAAACGGATTATATTTTCGTGGACTTCCATGCGGAAACGACATCAGAAAAAAATGCAATGGGTTGGTATTTAGACGGTCGTGTAAGCGCGATGGTCGGTACACATACTCATATTCAAACTGCGGATGAAAGAATACTGCCAAATGGCACTGGTTATATTACTGACGTCGGTATGACTGGATACTATGATGGCATTTTAGGTATTAACAGAGACGAAGTAATCAATAGATTTATTACGAGTCTACCGCAAAGACATGTACTTCCAGAAGAAGGCAGAAGTGTATTGTCTGGAGTCATTATTGATTTAGATAAGAATGGACAGACTAAGCATATTGAACGTGTGTTAATTAATGACGATCATCCGTTTAATTAATATCGTCCATTAGTATGAAAATAAATTTTAACCACGCTATACATAGTAATAGGGTGGTTTTATTTGGTATTATTAAAGATGAACTATTTTACCACTAGGAGGCAAGTTGATATGAAATCACAAGTATCATGGAAAGTGGGCGGCCAACAAGGTGAAGGCATTGAATCAACGGGAGAGATCTTTGCTACAGCTATGAACCGAAAAGGCTACTATCTTTATGGCTATAGACATTTTTCTAGTCGTATTAAAGGTGGACATACAAACAATAAAATTAGAGTATCAACAACGCCTGTCCATGCGATAAGCGATGATTTAGATATTTTGGTAGCTTTCGATCAAGAAACGATTGAAGTAAACCATCACGAAATGCGAGAAGATAGCGTTATTCTTGCAGACAGTAAGGCGAAACCTGAAAAGCCTGAAGATTGCAAAGCGCAATTAATAGATTTACCTTTTACAGCAACAGCAAAAGATTTAGGCACAGCATTAATGAAAAACATGGTAGCAGTTGGTGCTACTTGTTCACTTATGAACTTAGATACTGCAACTTTTGAAACTTTAATCACTAACATGTTTGAAAAGAAAGGCGATAAAGTTGTAGAAATGAATATACAAGCATTAAATGAGGGTTATCGTTTGATGCAAGAACAATTGCAAAGCGTAAGCGGTGACTTCGAGTTAGACAATACTAATGAAGACCCTCATTTATATATGATTGGTAATGATGCGATTGGGTTAGGTGCATTGTCAGCAGGCTCTAGATTTATGGCTGCATACCCTATTACACCGGCATCAGAAATTATGGAATACATGATAGAGAACTTACCTAAAGTTGGGGGTACGGTTGTACAAACTGAAGATGAAATTGCGGCAGCAAATATGGCAATTGGTTCTAACTATGCTGGCGTTCGTTCATTTACAGCAAGTGCTGGACCAGGGTTATCCTTAATGATGGAAGCGATTGGTCTATCTGGTATGACTGAAACACCTTTCGTCGTTATTAATACGCAACGTGGTGGTCCTTCTACAGGTTTACCAACTAAGCAAGAACAATCTGATTTAATGCAAATGATTTATGGGACACACGGAGATATTCCTAAAATTGTAGTAGCACCGACAGATGCAGAAGATGCTTTTTATTTAACGATGGAAGCATTTAACTTAGCTGAAGCCTATCAATGTCCAGTTATTGTACTTAGTGATTTACAATTATCATTAGGTAAACAAACGGTACAACAACTAGATTATAATAAAATAGAAATTAACCGTGGTGAATTACTACAAAGTGACATTGAAAGAGACGAAGATGATAAAGCTTACTTCAAACGTTATGCATTAACAGACAGTGGTGTATCACCTAGACCGATACCAGGTTTAAAAGGCGGTATTCATCACGTAACGGGCGTTGAACATAACGAAGAAGGTAAGACGAGTGAAGCGGCAGATAACCGTCAACAGCAAATGGAAAAACGTATGCGTAAAACGCAACACTTATTAATTAATAAACCAGTTGAGTTAGACGAAGCACATTCAGCTGCGGACATTTTATATATAGGTTTTATTTCAACTAAAGGTGCAATACAAGAAGGAAAAGAACGTTTAGAAAAACAAGACATCAAGGTTAATCATCTACAAATCAGACAATTGCACCCATTCCCTAATAAAATTATCCAAGATGCAGTTGATAAAGCATCTAAAGTCGTAGTTGCTGAGCACAATTATCAAGGTCAACTCGCAAACATACTAAAAATGAACGTAAATTTAGGCGATAAATTAATTAATCAAACGAAATATGACGGTACGCCGTTCTTGCCTCATGAGATAGAAGAAAAAGGTTTAGCAATAGCTAAAGAAATTAAGGAGCTGGTTTAAGTGGCAACATTTAAGGATTTTAGAAATAATGTGAAGCCCAACTGGTGTCCAGGTTGCGGTGATTTTTCAGTACAAGCCGCAATTCAAAAAGCTGCAGCAAATGTAGGACTGGAACCAGAAGAAGTTGCAATAATAACAGGAATAGGTTGTTCTGGCCGTTTGTCTGGTTATATTAATGCTTATGGTGTGCATGGTATTCATGGTCGTTCATTACCACTTGCACAAGGTGTGAAGATGGCAAACAAAGACTTAACAGTTATTGCTTCTGGTGGTGACGGTGATGGCTACGCTATCGGTATGGGTCATACGATTCATGCATTACGTAGAAACATGAACATGACTTATATTGTAATGGATAACCAAATATATGGTTTAACAAAAGGACAAACTTCACCATCATCAGCACCAGGTTTTATAACTAAATCGACACCTAAAGGAAACATCGAACAAAATGTAGCTCCGTTAGAAATTGCTATTTCTTCAGGTGCAACATTTGTGGCACAAGGTTTTTCTAGCGATATTAAAGGCTTAACAAAAATGATAGAAGATGCGATTAATCATGATGGCTTCTCATTTGTGAATGTTTTCTCTCCATGTGTAACTTACAATAAAGTAAACACATATGATTGGTTTAAAGAGAATTTGACAAGCATCGATGATATTGAAGATTATGATGTTACAGATAAGCAAAAAGCAATGCAAAATGTTTTAGCTTATGAATCGCTGTTAAAAGGTATTGTATATCAAGATACAGAAACACCATCATATGAATCTCAAATCGCAGAATTAGACGAAACACCGTTAGCTAAAAAAGATATCAAAATTGATGAAAATCAATTTAATGAATTAATTGGACAATTTGTATAATCAACTATGTGAGTAAACCTAGAGCGATTTAGCCATAAAACGTTCTAGGTTTTGCTATGTGTATAAAAAGAAGGGACGATGATGTGTGGTAGACAAGTATAAATCAATGACGCAACTTTTTCAGTATAATCAAGAAAATGAAGATTTTAGCATTGAGCTCATCGATAATTCGAGTCCAAACCTAATTACTGCTGTCCATGGAGGCGCTATAGAACGAGGTACAACTGAACTTGCTCAACTTATAGCACGTAAAGGTGGTTTTTCATTTTATACTTTTAAAGGGTGTAAAAGAAATAAAAATAATGAATTACATGTGACATCGAGACATTTTGACGATCCTCAATTATTACAATTAGTACCAGGAAAAAAACAAGTGTTATCAATTCACGGATGTAATGGGACAAATGAAGCTATATATATCGGTGGTTTAGATGAAGCGTTGAAAGCAAAATTATCACAAGCGTTTAACGATATAGGCGTAACAGCGGCACCTGCACCTCGTCATATATCGGGTATGGATAAAGATAATTTTGTTAATCAAGGTGAAACGTCACAAGGCGTACAATTAGAAATTACGGCCGCGCTACGTAAAAAATTATTTAAAAATAATAAATTTAATTTAGTTAACAGAGAAAATGAAGACAATTGGTCTCCACTCATGCATCTACTTGCCGATACTTGTGTGAATATATTGAATCAATAGAGCTAGTCTGTATAAGTCGGTTTGTTATTTAAAATGATGAATAGTAAGAAAATAAGCAATAGTCGATTTTAACTATCTCAAAAGCGCTTTATTTGTTAAACTTAAATAAAATTAATAAGGGGGCGACGCTCGTGGATGATACATTAATGAGTATTCAAATTATTCCTAAAACGCCTAACAATGAAGATGTTATACCGTATGTGGATGAGGCAATCAAGGTAATTCAGGATTCAGGTTTACAATATAGAGTGGGGCCATTGGATACTACAGTTCAAGGTGACATGAATGAATGTCTAATTTTGATTCAAAAACTAAATGACCGTATGGTTGAGCTAGAAGTACCAAGTACGATTAGCCAAGTGAAGTTCTATCATGTACCTGAGGGCATAACGATCGAAACATTAACTGGTAAATATGACGAATATTAATAACTTACCCCAAGCACCATATCAATTTTCTACTGTATGATTAATTCACTTTAATTTTATATTCATTTTGCACTTTGATATTAAATTTAATATAATATAATAATGGTTTACGGCATATAACTAGCACTTGATAAACAACGCTTCATTTAGAAGTTTTGTGCGTGCTATGACATAGAAAGGGTTTTGTAAAGTGAACGAAGAGCAGAGAAAGCAAACTTCAATTAACATATTAGATGAACGTGATAAAAAAGCTGCTAAGAAAGAAACAAAAGACTATAGTAAATATTTCGAACACGTTTATCAGCCACCAAGTTTAAAAGAAGCAAAAAAACGTGGTAAAGAAACAATTAAATACAATGACGATTTTCAAATAGAAGAAAAATATCGCAATATGGGGAAAGGTAAAACTTTCCTTATTAAAACATACGGTTGCCAAATGAATGCACATGATACAGAAGTCATGGGGGGCATCTTATCGGCATTAGGATTTGAAGCCACAGATGATATCAATACAGCAGATGTTATCTTGATTAATACTTGTGCGATTAGAGAAAACGCCGAAAATAAAGTGTTCAGTGAAATAGGTAATTTAAAACATCTTAAGAAAGAACGTCCTGAAACGCTCATTGGTGTTTGTGGTTGTATGTCACAAGAAGAGTCAGTAGTTAATAAAATTTTAAAATCATATCAAAATGTTGATATGATTTTTGGTACACATAATATTCATCGTTTACCTCAAATATTAGAGGAAGCTTATTTAGCTAAAGCAATGGTTGTTGAAGTGTGGTCTAAAGAAGGCGACGTCATTGAGAACCTACCTAAAGTTAGAGCAGGTAATATTAAAGCGTGGGTTAATATTATGTATGGTTGTGATAAATTCTGTACATACTGTATCGTGCCATTTACAAGAGGTAAAGAGCGTAGTAGACGACCAGAAGACATTATCGATGAAGTGAGAGACTTAGCTCGACAAGGTTATCAGGAAATAACGTTACTGGGGCAAAATGTAAATTCTTACGGTAAAGATATAGATGGGCTTGAATATGGTTTAGGTGATTTATTAGAAGATATTTCAAAAATTGATATTCCTCGTGTAAGATTTACAACAAGTCATCCGTGGGATTTCACAGATAGAATGATTGATGTGATTGCTAATGGTGGAAACATTGTTCCTCATATTCATTTACCGGTACAATCTGGTAATAACCAAGTATTAAAAATTATGGGACGTAAATATACGCGAGAAAGTTATTTAGAATTAGTAAATAGCATTAAAGAGGCTATTCCTAATGTAGCGTTAACGACTGATATTATTGTTGGCTATCCGAATGAAACGGCAGAACAATTCGAAGAAACGTTAACATTATATGATGAAGTCGAGTTTGAACATGCTTATACTTATATTTATTCACAACGTGATGGCACACCAGCTGCTAAAATGAAAGACAATGTGCCGCAAGATGTGAAAAAAGAACGTTTACAAATATTAAACAAAAAAGTCAGCTATTATTCAGAAAAAGCAATGAGCCAATACGAAGGCGCTACAGTTAATGTACTTTGTGAAGGAACAAGTAAAAAAGATGATGCCGTATTATCTGGATATACTGAAAAGAATAAACTTGTAAACTTTAAGGCACCTAAATCTATGATTGGTAAAATAGTAAAAGTAAGAATAGATGAAGCAAAACAATATTCATTGAATGGTACATTTATTGAAGAAACTAATAAAGCTGTGGTGACCCATTAGTGTATAGTAAAGAAGATATTTTAGCTGAAGCAGATGACATTGTAGCGAAAATTCAATCATTAGATACAGTACGTGACTATCATGATGTAGAACAACAAATTCATAACAACATTAATATTGAAGCGCGTATGAAAGAGTTAAAGCGCAATCAAAAACAATCGGTTAATTTACAAAATTACGGTAAAACTGAAGCTTTGAAACAATCAGAGGGTAAAATAAGTGGGATTGAGCAAGATATCAATGCACTGCCCATCGTTGAAGAGTTTAGAGCCTTACAATATGAAGCCAATGAATTATTGCAAATGATGATTAGCACAATGGCTGATCAATTGAATCGATTACATGTAAACGACGACAACGAATAAGATGTGAGTCGTAAGAGGGAAGGGTGAAACTAAGTTGAACAACACAAAAAAATTAACATTAACAGCGATGTTTATAGCTATAAATGTTGTGTTAAGTAGTATCGTAGTTATTCCATTAGGACCAATTAAAGCTGCCCCGGTTCAGCATTTAATCAATGTATTATGTGCCGTTTTTGTTGGGCCTTGGTTTGGACTGGCGCAAGCTGTTATCTCATCAGTGCTACGATTAATTTTTGGTACAGGTAGTGCCTTTGCCTTTCCTGGTAGTGTAATCGGTGTATTACTTGCAAGTGGCTTTTATTATTATCGTAAGCATATATTTATGGCTGCGGTAGGAGAAGTTATTGGTACGGGTATTATTGGTAGCTTAATGTGTATTCCAGTAGCTTGGATTATAGGTTTAGATAACTTTGTCGTTAAACCTTTAATGTTAGCATTTATAGTTTCAAGTGTTATCGGTTCCGTTATAAGCTACATCATTTTAATGATTTTAAAACGTAAAGGATTATTAAAAAAATTCTTATCATAAATATTAAACGACACGAGATTTTAACATTTAATTTTGCGTATCCTAAAAAGTTTAGGTTAGCGAAAAGTTAATTAAAAGTCTCGTGTTTTTTAATTATATTATGGTTTGTTTTAAATTAGCATAAATAGGTTTCAAGACGTTTTTATGTTAAAATTTAAGAGTTAAATATATAGAGAAAAATAACAATGTCATATATACATAAACTATAAATATTATGCTATTGCATATAGAAGAAAAAGGATTGTGAACTATAGAGATGGCAAATGAAACTCCAATGATGCAACAATATTTAAAAATTAAAGCGCAATATCAGGACTGTTTATTGTTTTTTAGACTAGGCGACTTTTATGAAATGTTTTTTGAAGATGCAAAAGAAGCATCAAGAGTACTAGAAATTACTTTAACAAAAAGAGATGCTAAAAAAGAAAACCCGATACCTATGTGTGGTGTACCGTATCATTCAGCGGATAGTTATATTGAAACGCTAATAAACAATGGTTATAAAGTTGCGATATGCGAGCAAATGGAAGATGCTAAATTAACCAAAAGTATGGTGAAAAGAGAAGTTGTAAGAATTGTAACGCCAGGTACAGTGATGGAACACGGTGGTGTTGACGATACGCAAAATAATTATATTTTAAGTTTTATTTATAATAGCGATCATTATGCACTAAGCTATTGTGATGTCTCAACTGGTGAATTAAAAGTTACGCATTTTGATGATGAAGCGACTTTAATAAACGAAATTACAACGATTAATCCTAATGAGATTGTCGTTCATAAACCAATACCAGAACCATTACAAAGACAAATTAATTTAACTACAGAAACAATAACTGTATCAGAAACAATTTCAGATATGAAATACGGTGTGAATCATTTAGAAGATGAAGCGATGTATACTGCGACACAATTGTTATTAGATTATATACATCACACACAAAAAAGAGATTTGTCTCATATAGAATCCGTTGCAAAATATGAAGCGGTCGACTTTATGAAAATGGATTTTTACGCTAAACGTAATTTAGAACTAACGGAAAGTATTAGATTAAAGTCAAAAAAGGGTACTTTACTTTGGTTAATGGATGAAACGAAAACACCAATGGGCGCGAGAAGATTAAAGCAATGGATAGATCGTCCATTAATTCATCAACAACAAATAAACGCGCGTTTAGATACGGTTGAACAATTTATTACGCATTTCATCGAACGTGATACTTTGCGTGGATATTTAAACCAAGTGTATGATATTGAACGTTTAGTTGGACGTGTGAGTTACGGTAATGTAAATGCACGTGATTTAATCCAACTTAAACATTCAATTATGGAAATCCCTAATATCAAAGCTTTGCTTAATGATTTCGATGAGAAAATGCCTGCTCATTTTGAGGCATTAGAACCGTTGGATGATTTATTGACTGTATTAGAAAATAGTATTGTGGAAGAACCGCCAATTTCTGTAAAAGATGGTGGCTTGTTCAAAAAAGGATTTAACGAGCAACTCGATGAATATTTAGAGGCATCACAAAATGGGAAGTCTTGGTTGGCTGAGTTACAAAGTAAAGAACGACAACGTACCGGGATAAAATCACTTAAAATAAGTTTCAATAAAGTATTCGGTTACTTTATTGAAATTACTAGGGCCAATTTACAAGGATTTGAGCCGAGTCAATTTGGTTATAATCGTAAGCAAACATTATCTAACGCGGAACGATTTATAACTGATGAGTTAAAAGAAAAAGAAGATATTATTCTTGGTGCGGAAGACAAAGCAATTGAATTAGAATATCAATTGTTCAGTGAATTACGTGAACATATTAAGGCTTATACGGAAAGGCTACAACAGCAAGCTAAAATTATTTCGGAACTGGATTGTCTGCAAAGCTTTGCGGAAATTGCGCAAAAGTATAATTATGTGAGACCGACCTTTAGTCAGGATAAAACATTGCAATTAGAAGATTCTCGTCATCCAGTTGTAGAACGAGTAATGGATCATAATGACTATGTGCCAAATGATTGTAAATTAGATCAAGATACATTTATTTATCTTATTACAGGACCAAATATGTCTGGTAAGTCTACTTATATGCGTCAAGTTGCGATTATAAGTATTATGGCTCAAATGGGGGCTTATGTTCCATGTAGTTCAGCAATCGTACCGATATTCGATCAAATATTTACACGTATTGGTGCAGCCGATGACTTAGTGTCAGGTAAAAGTACATTTATGGTAGAAATGTTAGAAGCACAAAAAGCATTAGCCAATGCGACTGAACATAGCTTAATTATCTTTGATGAAATCGGACGTGGTACTTCTACTTATGATGGCTTGGCATTAGCGCAATCAATGATTGAGTATGTAGCCCATACATCTAAAGCAAAAACGTTATTCTCTACACACTATCACGAATTGACTACATTAGATCAAACGCTATCGAGTTTAAAAAATGTCCATGTGGCTGCTAACGAATATAAAGGAGAACTTATCTTCTTGCATAAGGTGAAAGATGGTGCCGTAGATGATAGTTATGGAATACAAGTAGCAAAACTAGCCCATTTACCTGAAGAAGTTATCAATAGGGCTCAAATTATATTAACACAATTTGAACAACATAACGCTAATCACTCAGTTACTAAACAAGCGTCACAAATTGAGGATGACTCGCAGTTCGATTCTAAAGAAGAAGCGGAAGTTAATAACAATCAATTTGAACAAGCGGCGTTTGAATTGTTTGAACAACAACCGGAAGAGAGTGAAACGGAAATAACCATAAAAAATATGAATTTATCAAATATGACACCTATTGAAGCATTGGTTAAATTAAATGAATTACAAAATCAATTGAAATAGAGGTGAGTTTTATTGGGTAAAATTAAAGAATTACAAACCTCACTAGCAAATAAAATTGCTGCGGGTGAAGTTGTAGAAAGACCCGGCTCAGTAGTAAAAGAATTACTAGAAAATGCTATCGATGCTAATGCAACAGAAATTAATATAGAAGTAGAAGAATCAGGTGTAGCTTCTATTAGAGTTGTAGATAATGGCACAGGTATAAGTGAAGATGATTTAGACTTGGTCTTTCATCGTCATGCAACGAGTAAATTAGACGAAGATGACGACTTATTCCATATTAGAACATTAGGATTCCGTGGAGAAGCATTAGCTAGTATCTCGTCTGTTGCAAAGGTGACTTTGAAGACGTGTACTGATAATGAAGAAGGACATGAAATCTACGCGGAAAATGGAGCCATTTTAAATAAAAAACCTGCTAAAGCTAAGCGTGGTACGGATATCAGAGTTGAGTCATTATTTTATAATACACCAGCGAGATTAAAATATATAAAGAGTTTATATACTGAATTAGGCAAAATTACCGATATTATTAATCGGATGGCAATGAGTCATCCCGATATACGTATTTCGTTAGTGGCTGATGGTAAAACGATTATTCATACAAATGGATCAGGCAAAACAAACGAAGTAATGGCCGAAATATATGGTATGAAAGTGGCCAAAGATTTAGTCCATATATCTGGTGATACAAGTGACTATCATTTAGAAGGTTTTGTTGCTAAACCAGAGCACTCACGAAGTAATAAACATTATATTTCTATTTTTATCAATGGTCGCTATATTAAAAACTTTATTTTGGATAAAGCTATTTTAGAAGGTTATCATACGTTATTAACTATAGGTCGTTATCCCATTTGTTATATTAATATCACGATGGATCCCATATTGGTAGATGTGAATGTGCATCCAACTAAGTTAGAAGTACGCTTATCAAAAGAAGAGCAATTATATAAATTAATAGTCGAAAAAATTCAAGATGCATTCAAAGATAAAGTATTAATTCCGCACAATGATATTGATAAAATCAATAAAAAAAATAAAGTGTTAAATCAATTTGAACAACAAAAAATTCAATTTGATCAACAACGTCAAAATGCTCGTCAAGAACAAGATGAACCAACTACACAGTCAATGGACAATGTCGAAGAAACTTCACAGCAACAAGACGACAACCAGTGGACGAGTACAGCGAGTGATAATATAAGAGAAGATGTTGATAGTTATCAGGCGCAGCAAAGACAAGTTTTAGCAGACTTTGACGCCCATGAAGAAATGGATAATACTATCAATTATGAGGATGAAGTGAAAGATAACGTTACGAGTTCTCCGACGAGACGAGTACCTTATATGGAAGTCGTAGGTCAAGTGCATGGTACTTATATTATTGCTCAAAATGAAAATGGCATGTTTATGATAGACCAACACGCAGCCCAAGAACGTATTAAATATGAATACTTTAGAGAGAAGATAGGCGATGTTTCTAATGAAATACAAAATTTATTAATACCGCTAACTTTTCATTTTTCAAAAGATGAACTCATGATTATCGAACAATATAAAGATGAACTTGCTAAAGTAGGCGTGAAATTAGAACCATTTGGTGGTCATGATTATATTGTAGATAGTTATCCAGTTTGGTTTCCTAAAGCTGAAGCCGAGGAAATTATTAAAGACATGATTGAATACGTGTTAGAACATAAAAAAGTTAACATTAATAAAATTCGTGAAGAAGCGGCAATTATGATGAGTTGTAAGAAATCAATTAAAGCCAATCATTATTTAAAAAATAACGAAATGGCCGATTTAGTAGACCAGTTAAGAGAAACAGAAGATCCGTTCACTTGTCCGCATGGCAGGCCCATTATAATTAATTTTAGTAATTATGAAATAGAACGACTATTCAAACGAATAATGTAGGGGGCATAATCAATGCAACAACATATTTTACCTGCAATTAGAACAATGAAGGATTTAGAAAAACTGATTAATACAGATTATAAAGAGTGTGTACTGTTGGATACACATATAGGGCATCTAAAAAGCATCATGGAATTACTAAATAAAAATAATTTAGAAACATATATCCATATTGATTTAATTAAAGGTATGAGCCATGATGAATTTGCATGCGAATATATTATTCAAAATTATAAACCTAAAGGCATCGTTTCTACAAAAACTAAAGTGATCAAAAAAGCTAAAGCGTTGAATACGACGTCAATATTAAGAGTATTTGTCATTGATAGCCATGCATTAACGCGTAGTATTGAGTTAATCAACCGAGTTGAACCTGATTTCGTCGAAGTATTACCTGGAGTTGCAAGTAAAGCTATTAAGGTCATTGATGATGAAACAAATGCAAAAGTAATTGCCGGTGGTTTAATTAAAGAACAAGATGAAGTAATACAAGCAGTGAAATCTGGTGCAAAATATATAACTTCGAGCGATCGAAGTTTATGGTAAAAACCTTTGACCGTTAAAGTGAAAACTTTAGCGGTCTTTTTTTAATTAGTAATCATATAGGTATTATAAAACTTTGAGGTTTGAACCTTTGATAAATAGCATCATTTAATTGTAAATAAAAAATTTTATAACACTAATAATTAGATATTCAAAAATTAAATGTGACAAAATTTTTACGAATTTGTTGACAACGCTTACAAAATAAGTGTAAGATTAAATTAAGTTAATAATAGAACAGAGATGAGAGATTTCTACAAGGGAGAAAACCGGTGGTTCAACTGGCTTTAATTTGTAGGAGTCTTTTTGTCTTTTTTAGGAGGAATCTCTATGAGTGTATATTTTGCTGAATTTTTGGGAACAGCAATTTTAGTGTTATTTGGTGGCGGCGTTTGTGCCAATGTCAATTTGAAGAAAACTGGCGGCTTTGGAGCTGACTGGATCGTTATCGCAGTAGGTTGGGGTCTTGCAGTATCAATGGGTGCCTATGCAGTAGGTAATATTTCAGGTGCGCACTTGAATCCAGCAGTTACATTAGCAATGGCAATGGATGGACAACTTGCTTGGGGAATGGTTCCAGGTTACATAATTTGCCAAATTATAGGCGGTATATTTGGTGGTATGCTTGTATGGTTAATGTATTTACCACATTGGAAAGCTACAGAAGATCAAGATGCGAAGTTAGGTGTATTCTCAACTGCACCAGCAATTAAAAACTACTTTGCTAACTTTATCAGTGAGATTATTGGTACTATGATTCTTACTTTAGCATTATTATATATCGGTACTAACAAAATTGCTGACGGCTTAAATCCACTTATTGTTGGTGGTTTAATTATCGCAATTGGTTTAAGTTTAGGTGGACCAACAGGTTATGCTATTAACCCTGCTCGTGACTTAGGCCCACGTATTGCACATGCTATCTTCCCAATCGCTGGTAAGGGGAAATCAAATTGGGGATATGCAATCGTACCAGTATTAGGTCCAGTCGCAGGCGGTATGCTTGGTGCAGTAGTTTATAGATTGTTCTACAAAGGCGACTTTGATGTTGCATCAGTCGTTGGACTTATCGTAGTAATCATTACATTAGTATTAGGTATTGTATTGAACAAAAACAATAAAAAGAAAGATATAGAATCAATTTATTAATTAAGTAATAGCACATGTTACAGTAAATGATATAACGTTAATTTAATTATGAAAAATAGAATTTATAGCAAAAAACTTTAATATTGAATTATTTAACTTTAAAATGGTTATTGAACGTATAAGAGATGAAATTGAGAAAGGGAGTTAGACTATTATGGAAAAATATATTCTATCTATAGACCAAGGAACTACTAGTTCTAGAGCGATTTTATTTAATCAAGACGGTACGATTAAGGGAGTTGCGCAACGTGAATTTAAACAATTCTTCCCTAAATCTGGTTGGGTTGAACACGATGCTAACGAAATTTGGACTTCTGTTTTAGCAGTAATTGCAGAAGTATTTAATGAAAATGATATAAGCCCAGAACAAATTGCTGGTATTGGTATTACAAACCAACGTGAAACTACTGTTGTATGGGATAAGAAAACAAACAGACCAATTTATCACGCAATCGTTTGGCAATCTCGTCAGACACAAGGTATTTGTCAGGAGCTTAAAGATAAAGGCCTAGAAGATAAATTCCGTGAAAAAACTGGTTTATTATTAGACCCATACTTTGCAGGTACTAAAGTTAAATGGATTTTAGACAATGTTGATGGCGCTAGAGAAAAAGCTGAAAATGGCGATTTATTATTCGGTACAATCGATTCATGGTTAGTATGGAAATTATCAGGCGGCAAAGCGCATATTACAGATTACACTAATGCGAGTCGTACGTTAGTTTATAACATCCATGATTTAGAATGGGATAAAGAATTATTAGATATTTTAGAAATTCCTGAAAGCATGTTACCAGAAGTTAAAGAATCAAGTGAAGTATATGCGAATACAATCGATTATCATTTCTTCGGACATGAAGTACCAATCGCAGGTATCGCTGGTGACCAACAAGCTGCATTATTTGGTCAAGCATGTTTCAACCGTGGCGATGTTAAAAACACTTACGGTACAGGTGGTTTCATGTTAATGAACACTGGCGAAGAAGCCGTAGCATCTAAAAATGGTTTATTAACAACAATTGCTTATGGTTTAGACGGTAAAGTAAATTACGCGTTAGAAGGTTCAATCTTCGTTTCAGGTTCAGCAATTCAATGGTTAAGAGATGGCTTACGCATGATTAACTCTGCGCCACAAACTGAAAACTATGCTGAACGTGTTGAATCATCTGAAGGTGTATATGTTGTACCAGCATTTGTTGGTCTTGGTACGCCATATTGGGATGCTGAAGCTCGTGGTGCGATCTTTGGTCTAACTCGCGGTACTGAAAAAGAACACTTTATTCGTGCAACACTAGAATCACTATGTTATCAAACACGTGACGTTCTAGAAGCTATGAATAGTGACTCACAAATCGAAGTAAACAACTTACGTGTCGATGGTGGCGCAGTTAAAAATAACTTTATTATGCAATTCCAAGCGGACTTAATAAATGTTGGCGTTGAAAGACCAGAAATTAACGAAACAACAGCATTAGGTGCTGCATACTTAGCTGGTTTAGCCGTAGGTTTCTGGAGTAGTAAAGATGAAATTGCTAATCGTTGGAAACTTGAAGAAAAATTCGAACCTAAGATGGAAGAAAAACAACGCGAGAAATTATATAAAGGCTGGCAAAAAGCTGTAGAAGCAACACAAGTTTTTAAATTAGATGAAGAATAACTTTAATTAGACTTTTAATAATTAACTATGCTACAATATGGGTAAGTTAATAATACACATGAGAAGTAGAGACTCTGTTCGTACAATAATATATGTATAGGATAGGTCTCTGCTTTTTTAATTTATAGGAGGCGCTCAGTTTATGAGTTTATCTACACTAAAAAGAGAACAGGTTAAGAAAAATTTAAAAGAAGATAATTACGATGTAGTAATTATCGGTGGTGGTATTACAGGTGCTGGTATTGCTTTAGATGCTAGTAATCGTGGTATGAAAGTGGCATTAGTAGAAATGCAAGACTTTGCTCAAGGTACAAGTTCACGTTCTACAAAATTAGTTCACGGAGGATTACGTTACCTTAAACAACTACAAGTTGGTGTCGTTGCTGAAACAGGTCGTGAACGTGCAATCGTTTATGAAAATGGTCCACACGTAACAACACCAGAACGTATGTTATTACCAATGCATAAAGGTGGTAGCATGGGTAAATTCACTACAGCTATTGGTTTAACTATGTACGATCGTTTAGCAGGCGTAAAAAAAGCTGAACGTAAAACAATGTTAAACAAAAAGCAAACTTTAGAAAAAGAACCATTAGTTAAAAAAGACGGCCTTAAAGGTGGCGGTTCTTATGTTGAATATCGTACTGATGATGCGCGTTTAACAATAGAAGTTATGAAACGTGCCGAAGAAAAAGGCGCAACTATTATTAATCATACTAAATCTGTGCATTTCACATACGATAACAACGAAAAAGTAAATGGTATTCATGTTGAAGACCAACTTGATGGTGAAACTTATGCTATCAAAGCTAAAAAAGTTATCAATGCTAGTGGTCCATGGGTAGATGAAGTACGTAGTGGTGACTATGCACGTAATAATAAACAATTACGTTTAACAAAAGGTATTCACGTAGTAATCGACCAATCTAAATTCCCATTAGGCCAAGCAGTATACTTTGATACTGAAAAAGATGGTCGTATGATTTTTGCTATTCCACGTGAAGGTAAAGCTTATGTTGGTACAACTGATACGTTTTACGACAACGATAAAACTTCACCATTAGCAACTCAAGAAGATAGAGATTATTTAATCGATGCAATAAATTATATGTTCCCTGATGTTAACGTATCAGATAGTGATATTGAATCATCATGGGCTGGTGTAAGACCACTTATCTTAGAAGAAGGAAAAGATCCTTCTGAAATTTCTCGTAAAGATGAAGTTTGGGAAGGTAAATCAGGCTTACTAACTATTGCTGGTGGTAAACTTACTGGTTACCGTCACATGGCTTTAGAAATTGTTGATTTATTAGCTAAACGCTTAAAAGAAGAATACAAACTTAAATTCAAACCTTGTGCTACTAAAGAATTGAAAATTTCTGGTGGTGACGTAGGTGGCAGTGCAAACTTCGAAAACTTCATCGAACAAAAAGTTGAAGAAGCAAAAGCTTACCAAATTGATGAGCAAACAGCACGTCACTTTGCATCTAAATATGGTTCAAATGCTGAAGACTTATTCAAAATTGCACAAACAGCTAAAAATCAAGACAGTGGTTTACCACTTGATATTTATACTGAACTTATTTACTCAATTCAAAATGAAATGGTATTTAAACCAACAGACTTCTTAATTCGTCGTACTGGTAAACTTTATTTCAACATCAAAGATGTTTTAAATTATAAAGAAAAAGTTATCAACGTTATGACTGAATTATTAGGTTACAATGAAGTTCAAAAAGACTTATATACTAAAGAACTTGAAAAAGCAATCGACGAAGCACAAACTGGTAACAATCAACCAGCAGTCAAAGAATAATAAATTAACGCAGTTTGTTTTTCGCTAAAATTTTATATTTAATAGTTACTCTAGTTAGGATTTTCCTTTCTAGAGTAACTTTTTTTATCGTAAAGTAAACCGAATTTTTGAGTGTGGTTGTTGTATGAAAGCAATAAGTTCTATAAAATAAATAATAACAAGCGTATGGTTCAAAATAGTGTTGTTTTAAATATACTGGAGTGACTACAATCTTATTAATTGTGGTAGATACCATAGTATATAGTACTAATCTAAACATTAAGTCATGAATGGAGGCCAACTACATGGGACAAAGTAATTTAAAAATAACAGTTGCAGACGGTGCAACGTTAGAAGTTAAATTAAATAAGGCTAAAAAGTCTACAATCGGTGTAGTACATATTTTTCATGGCATGGCAGAACATATGGGGCGATATGACGAATTAGTAACAGCTTTAAATCAACAAGGATATGATGTTATTCGACACAATCATAGAGGGCATAATCAAGAAGAACTTGAAAAGAATATTGGACATATAGATGATTTTGATCAAGTAGCAGAAGATGCATTTGAAATCGCACAAACCTTATGTGCGAACTATAAAGATTTACCTTATATTGTCATCGGTCATTCAATGGGTTCAATTATCGCACGTGTATTTGCACAAAAATACCCACAGTCTATTAACGGATTGATTTTAACAGGTACTGGTTATTATCCAAAAATTGTAGGTTATACGTTACAAGCAGCATTGAAATGTATTACATTAATGAGTGGTAAACGTAAAAGGTTAAACTGGGTAAACAATTTAATGTATAAATCTTTAAATAAACGGATTGACAATTTAAAGACTAAAAGTGATTGGCTATCATCAGATGATGCACAAGTTCAAGCATTTATTAAAGATGAAAGAACTGGTTTTTTAGTGTCTAACCAATTGATTTACCAAACTGTAAAACATATCGTTAAAACGAGCAAACATAAATTTATAACTCAGATGAACCCTAATATGCCGATACTTATGATTTCTGGTAAAGAAGATCCATTGGGTAATTACGGTAAAGGCATCCATAAACTTGGTAAATTATTTAAGCGAGGCAATGTAAAACATATTACGGTGCATTTATATAAAAATAAACGCCATGAAATTTTATTAGAAAAAGAACATGATACGATATGGCATCATATGTTTGAATGGATTGATAAACAAATTTTAAGAGCGCAGAGAATACAGAAAAGTGAGTGATAAATTTGCAACAACAGAAACCGTTCATCGTTGTTATTGTTGGACCAACAGCTGTGGGAAAGACCGAATTTAGTATTGAATTAGCAAAACGAATTAATGGCGAAATTATTAGTGGCGATTCTATGCAAGTATATAAAGGCATGGATATCGGTACAGCCAAAGTATCGACAGAAGAAATGGACGGCGTCCCACATCATATGATTGATATCTTAAATCCAGATGATACTTTTTCGGCTTACGATTTCAAAAATAGAGCGCAAACATTAATAGATACTATAACTGCCAAAGGTAAAATACCCATCATTGTTGGTGGTACCGGTCTTTATATTCAATCACTTATTTATAATTATGCTTTTGAAGATGAGACGATTAGTGCGGAAAAAGCACAAGAACTAGAGGAGAAAATGCAGCAATTTGAAACTTACTCAAATCAAGCATTACACGACTACCTAAAGTCGTTTGATTCAGAATCTGCAGAAGCAATACATCCTAATAATCGAAAAAGAGTGTTACGCGCAATCCAATTTTATTTAAAAACAAAAAAACTTTTAAGTTCTCGTATGAAAATGCAACAATTCACAGAAAATTATGATACATTATTATTAGGGATGGAAATGTCGCGTGACCTATTATATGACAGAATAAATAAACGCGTAGATATAATGTTGGAGAACGGATTATTAAGTGAAGTAGAACAGCTCGTTGAACATGGATATGAACCATGTCAAAGTATGCAAGCTATTGGATATAAAGAGATAGTCCCAGTAGTAAAAGGGAGTGTTTCGTTAGCACAAGCTATAGAAAAGTTAAAGCAACACTCACGAAATTATGCAAAACGCCAAATGACTTGGTTTAAGAATAAACTGGACGTGATTTGGTTAAATAAAGAGACGAAGTCACTTTCATTAATCTTAGATGAGGTTTCCGCCCAAATAAACAGAAGGAGTTAGTAAGATGATTACACAGAACAACAACCAAGACCAATTCCTAGGGCGCTTTAAAGAAGAAAAGACAAACATCATAGTCTTTTTAATTAATGGCTTTCAAATTAAAGGTGTAATCGAAGATTTTGATGAGTCAACTGTATGCTTGTTTTCACAAGAAAAACAACACTTGATTTACAAGCATGCTATTAGTACTTTTACAATCGACGATAGCGAGTAACCTAATAATAAATTAATATCAAAGTAAAGAGGCTATAACTTAACTGATGATTACGTTAATGTAACGTAGAAAGTCAGATTCGTTATAGCCTCTTTTTATGTCTTTAAAAATATAATTATAGTAAAGCTTTAATTTCTTCTTCTAATTGTTCTGGTTTCTTCTGTGGAGAGAAACGTTTAATGACATTACCTTCTCTATCAACTAAAAATTTTGTGAAATTCCATTTAATTTTTTCGTTAAGGAAGCCGTTTTGGGACTCAGTTAAATATTTGAATAAAGGATGTTGATTTGGCCCTTTGACATCAATTTTTTCATGTATTGGGAAAGACACACCATAATTAATTTTACAGTTTTGTGTAGCTTCTTCACCAGAACCAGGTTCTTGACCTCCAAATTGGTTACATGGGAAACCAAGAATCATCAAACCTTGGTCTTTATATTGTTCATATAAGTGCTGTAAACCTTCAAATTGTGGCGTGAAACCACATTCACTTGCCGTATTAACGATGAGGAGTACATCACCCTTGTAAGCGTCTAGTTTATATTCTTCACCGTTTGTCTTTTGTACCGAAATATCATATATACTCATTGTTATCACCTCTGTAATCAATAATTTAACACAAATTACTATGATAGTCTTTATATTCACACTATGATAAAATGGCTTAGAAAAAACTTTGAAATGAGGTGCATGTCATGAGCCAACAAAAAACACATGATACAAAAAAGAAACTCGAGAGCGCAATCTTAGTTGGGGTGCATGCCCAAGAGGAAGAAGAATTTGATTTTGAATCCACTATGGAAGAATTAGCCGCACTTTCAACTACTTGTAAGTTAGACGTTAAAGCACAATTCACTCAAAATAGAACTCATTTTGATAATAAATATTATGTTGGTAAGGGTAAGTTAGAAGAAATCAAAGATTATATTACGTTTAATGATATAGATGTCGTAGTAACAAATGATGAATTAACAACGGCACAGTCTAAATCATTGAATGGTCAACTTAATATTAAAGTTATTGACCGTACACAGTTGATATTAGAAATCTTCGCTTTGCGTGCACGTAGTAAGGAAGGTAAGCTGCAAGTCGAATTAGCACAATTAGACTATTTAATGCCACGTTTACAAGGGCATGGTAGAAGTTTATCTAGGTTAGGTGGCGGTATTGGTACGAGAGGTCCAGGTGAAACTAAATTAGAAATGGATCGCCGTCATATTCGTACACGTATGAATGAGATTAAGCATCAATTACAAACTGTTGTTGATCATCGTGAACGCTATAGAGCTAAGAGAGAGCAAAAAAATGTCTTTCAAGTCGCATTGATTGGTTATACAAATGCTGGTAAGTCATCATGGTTTAATGCCTTAGCACAAGAGACTACGTATGAACAAGATTTACTCTTTGCCACATTAGATCCAAAAACGCGTCAAATTAAAATAAATGAAGGCTTTAATTTTATCTTGTCAGATACAGTAGGATTTATCCAAAAATTACCAACCACTTTAATTGCTGCGTTTAAGTCTACATTGGAAGAAGCCAAAGATGCAGATTTATTATTGCATGTCGTAGATAGTAGTCATCCAGAGTATAAAACACAATATGACACAGTAAATAAAATTATAAAAGATTTAAATATGGAACAAATTCCACAAGCGATCGTATTTAATAAAAAAGATTTACATGAAGGTGTACAACCTTCATCTAACAAACCACATGTATTCGTATCTAGCCAAGATGAACAAGATATTGATGTAGTTAATAACTTACTTATTGAAGAAATAAAAAGAACATTAACGTATTATGAAGAAACATTGGCAAGTAGTGAAGCGGATAGATTATATTATTTAAAGCAACACACGCTTGTAACCGAATTAAATTTTAATGAAGAACAAGAAACTTATGAAATTAAAGGTTATGAAAAAGTTAATGAAGGAAGTAAAAATGAATGACATCCATTAAGCAACTCGTAAAAGAAACTGAAACAACGTTAAGACCATATTTTGATGCAATTGAAGCCATCGCGTTAACAAACCAAGAAAAAGTACTAGATGCATTTCATGCCGTCAAAGTTACTGAAAGTGACTTACAAGGTACAACAGGTTATGGCTACGATGATTTTGGTAGAGATCATTTAGAAGAAATATACGCACGTACTTTTAAAGCTGAAGATGCATTAGTCCGACCTCAAATTATTTCAGGGACACATGCCATAACATTAGCTTTACAAAGCACATTGAAATACAATGATGAATTATTATATATTACCGGAGACCCATACGATACATTGTTAGAAGTAATAGGTATTAATGGAGATGGCATAGAAAGTTTACAAGAACATGGTGTAATCTATAATAAGGTTGACTTACAGGATGGTGCGATTGATACCGAAGCCGTATTAGCACATATGAGCGAACAGACAAAAGTTGTCGCAATTCAACGTTCTAAAGGGTATGATCAACGACCATCTATAAATTTAGACGAAATTGAGCAGGCAATTCAATTAATCAAAGCACAATTTCCACAAGTTATTGTCTTTGTCGATAATTGCTATGGTGAGTTTGTTGAGTTACGTGAACCGATAGAATGTGGCGCAGATTTAATAGCTGGGTCATTAATTAAAAATCCAGGCGGCGGTTTAGCGAAGATAGGTGGCTATATTGCTGGTAGAAAAGATTTGATTCAACGTTGTGGCTATCGTTTAACTGCTCCAGGTATTGGTAAAGAAGCGGGTGCTTCTCTCGACACATTACAAGATATGTATCAAGGATTCTTTTTAGCGCCACACGTCGTGAGCCAAAGTTTGAAAGGGGCGTTATTTACAAGCTTACTATTAGATAAACTTGGCATGGTCACAACGCCAAGATACGATGTGACGAGAACTGATTTGATTCAAACAGTAACATTTACAGATAAAGCGCAAATGATACAATTTTGTCAAAGTATCCAGCACGCTTCACCAGTTAATGCACACTTTAGCCCTGAACCAGCTTATATGCCAGGTTATGAAGATGATGTCATTATGGCAGCCGGTACATTTATCCAAGGCTCATCTATAGAACTATCAGCAGATGGACCAATTAGACCCCCTTACGAAGCATATATACAAGGTGGTTTAACATATGAACATGTAAAAATTGCTGTTATAAGAGCGGTAGAACGATTAAGAGAAAATGAGTTAGTATAAATTGAATAGTTAAATCATATAAAGAACATCAATTCATTCAGAAGAATTGGTGTTTTTTTATGCTAAAAATAACGGGTGGTTAACGAAATTATTGTGGAAATTTTCAAAAAATTTATATGTCGTTATGCTCTCGACCTTATGAAGTACTGATATGACAGTTTTTATAAATATGTAAGGAAACATGACATATCTTTGAATTACTTCACTAAGTATGCTAAATTAGCTATAAGTTCAAAAATAGAGGTGATGGAGATGAAGTCAAAAGATGCATTGCGACGAAATATGCCCGTCTTCTCTATGAGTGTTGTTAGTAAATTAAGTGAATTATCACCGAGACAAATACGTTATTATGAAACACATGAACTCATTACACCTTCAAGAACAGAAGGTAATAAACGCATGTTTTCGTTAAATGATTTAGAAAAACTATTAGAAATTAAAAACTTAATAGAAAAAGGTTTTAATATTAAAGGTATTAAACAAATCTTTAATGATGATCATGCACATTTAACAACTGAAGAACAAGAGATTAGAAAAAGAATGATTGTGGATACTACACAAAAACCACAACGCGAAGCTTTACCGATAAATCGTGGAGACTTATCACGATTTATTAAATAAAATTACTGGAGGACATTACATAATGCCAAAACGTACATTTACAAAAGAAGATATTCATAAGTTTGCCAAAGAAGAAAATGTAAGATATTTAAGATTACAATTTACAGATATTTTAGGAACTATCAAAAACGTTGAAGTTCCTGTTAGCCAATTAGAAAAAGTTTTAGATAATGAAATGATGTTTGATGGTTCTTCTATCGAAGGTTTTGTACGTATCGAAGAATCTGACATGTATCTTTATCCAGACCTAGATACTTGGGTGATTTTCCCATGGACTGCTGGTCAAGGTAAAGTTGCTCGTTTAATTTGCGATATATACAAAACAGACGGTACACCATTCGAAGGTGACCCACGTGCTAACCTAAAACGTACGCTTAAAGAAATGCAAGAATTAGGATTTACTGACTTAAACTTAGGGCCAGAACCAGAATTCTTCTTATTCAAATTAGATGAAAAAGGTGAACCTACGTTAGAATTAAATGATGATGGTGGATACTTCGACTTGGCACCAACAGATTTAGGTGAAAACTGTCGTCGTGATATCGTATTAGAATTAGAAGATATGGGCTTCGATATCGAAGCAAGTCACCACGAAGTAGCACCTGGACAACATGAAATTGACTTTAAATATGCAGATGCTGTAACAGCTTGTGATAATATCCAAACATTCAAACTTGTTGTTAAAACAATTGCACGTCAACATAACCTACATGCTACATTTATGCCAAAACCATTATTTGGTGTTAATGGTAGTGGAATGCACTTTAACGTATCATTATTTGATGGTAAAGAAAATGCATTCTTTGATCCAAATGGCGACATGCAATTAACTAAAGACGCTTATCACTTTATTGCTGGTATTCTTAAAAATGCACGTGGCTTCACTGCAGTATGTAACCCATTAGTAAACTCTTATAAACGTTTAGTACCAGGTTATGAAGCACCATGTTACATCGCTTGGAGTGGTAAAAACCGTTCACCACTTATCCGTGTACCATCTTCACGTGGCTTATCAACAAGAGTTGAAATTCGTTCAGTAGACCCTGCAGCAAACCCATACATGGCATTAGCTGCAATTTTACAAGCTGGTTTAGACGGTATCAAAAATAAATTAGAAGTACCAGAACCAGTTAACCAAAATATCTACGAAATGAACCGTGATGAGCGTGAAGCAATCGGTATCGAAGATTTACCTTCACAATTATACACTGCGCTTAAATCAATGCGTGAAAACAAAGTTATTAAAGAAGCGCTTGGTAACCATATCTATAATCAATTCTTAAATTCTAAATCAATTGAATGGGATTACTATAGAACACAAGTGTCAGAATGGGAAAGAGAACAATACATGAAACAATACTAGGTGCTAAGTAAAGGGGACTAGCACTTAATATAAACGATCATAGTTGAGGCTATGGTCGTTTTTTTATTGAATATATTACAAGTTATTGGGTATATATATGATAACCATAATTTAAGGAAGTGAAGATTATGCAAGAAGTTAAATTAGAAATTTTAGAAGCAGATTCATTAAAAGAGTTGGAAACGAAAATCAACGAATACTTAAAAAGTGATGATGTGTCAGCTTATCAATTACTAAACTCGACAATTCGTCAATTTGAAGAACAAAGATATCCTGCAACTGAAGAAAAGGTCACTGCATTTTTAACTTTAGTAAAAAACTAATATAGTATTATTTATTACCACCAAAGTATATTAACTTTGGTGGTAAATTTTTTTGTTTTATAACTACAATAATTTTGTTATGTAAACTTAAAATATATGACATTAGTCATCTCGCATTTATGACATTATACACTACTTGATTAACTAGGGATTTTTTATAATAAAAGTAACTTAAATGTGAGGTGAAGAACATGATTAAAATAAACAATATATCAAAGAAATATAAAAACAAAGCAGTAGTAAACAATGCGACTTTTGAAATTAATAAGGGTATGTGTACTGCACTAATTGGACCTAATGGCGCTGGTAAATCTACTTTAATCGATATACTCATTGGCGATCGCCATCCAACATCAGGATCAATAGACGATAATGAAGCTTTATTAAATGAAAAACATTTAGGAATCATGTTTCAAAAGACAATATTTCCTGAATTAATCAAAGTTAAAGAACTATATAATTTATTTTCAAGTATGTATAAAAATCCGATTTCATATGAGCAATTCTCTAAGATTACGCGCTTTAGTGAAAATAAAATGTCTGAATTTGCTAATAGGTTATCAGGTGGTCAAAAAAGAATACTTGATTTTGGACTGGCATTAATAGGTAATCCTAAATTTTTAATATTAGACGAACCTACAAGTGCAATGGATGTGCAAATGAGACAACATTTCTGGGATATTGTAGATGGCTTGAAAGCGCAAGGAGTCACTATTTTATATACGTCGCATTATATTGAAGAAGTAGAACGTATGGCGGACCGAGTGGTCGTTATTGAATCAGGTGAAATTGTAATGAATGATAGTCCTAATAATTTAAAAGCAAATCAGCACAATTCGATTATTAAATTACCGTTAAAGCATCAATATTTGCAATCTCAGTTTAATCATAATCAAATGACTCGAGTTAAAGATAGCTATGAAATACAAACAGACAATGTAAATCAAGCTGTACAAATTTTATTGAATGCAGAAGTAGATTTAAATGAAATTGAAATTACAAAAACGAGTTTATTAGAATCAATTTTTAGTAATAACAAGGAGGAATCGTTATGATGAAACATTATTTTCTTACTGAAATGCGCTTAACTTTAAGAAAACGGGTGAATTTAATGTTAGCCATCTTGCTACCATTAATATTCTATATCATTTTTACTTCAATTTTAGATTTACCAAAAGATGTTGA
This sequence comes from Staphylococcus lloydii, assembly GCF_015775975.1. Classification (NCBI taxonomy): domain Bacteria; kingdom Bacillati; phylum Bacillota; class Bacilli; order Caryophanales; family Staphylococcaceae; genus Staphylococcus; species Staphylococcus lloydii. The sequence continues at coordinate 1,541,407 of NZ_CP064056.1, read as the reverse complement.
AAAAGCATTCAACAAGGAATACATGTATAGTATGACGGCATTCAGTTTATCAAATTTCTGTTTAATGCAGTTTCCAATGGAAATGATTACTGAAAAGGTAACTGGATGGTATAAAAATATTATTCGTACACCTTTACAACCTTATCAATATTACGGAGCTAAAATTTTAAAAATAATGATTCAATTTGCAATATCAATCGTTGTTATATTTACAGTGGCACATTTTTATAAAAACGTTAATATGTCATTAGCAGAATGGATTTCTTCAGGTGTCATATTGTGGATAGGTGCAAGCACATTTCTAGGTGTAGGCGTTCTAATTGCGCAATTAAATGATGTTCAAAAAGCAAGTGGTATTGGGAGTATACTATATCTAGGATTAGCAGTTATAGGGGGATTATGGTATCCAACTACACAATTTCCAGAGTGGTTGAAGCAAATTTCTCATGCAACACCAACGTATAACTTAAAAAAGGTTGCTTTTGATATTGGTAAGGGAGACCCGTTTAGTTACCATGCCTTCTTTATTTTAATAGGTTATAGTATACTGTTTTTGATAATAGCTTTACTTATTAGAAAAAGAAGAGAAGTGGAAGTATGATTAAGCGTCTTAATATAGGAGTAGTAGAATTATCGAGTTTAGTATATTTGCTTTTTGCTATCACACCTTTGTTTACTATGGAAATTGATGGTAATTATTGGTTTTACGTAATTATTTTTATCATTTTTACCATTTCATACTGCACGCTTATATTATTATTTGCAGTATTATCTAAACAATGGTTGATGTTATTATTAGTAATTCACTATCTCTGTATTATTTACTTTGTCATTAGTATTTCGCCGTATATGAGTTTATATTTCTTTTTTAGTGCCTTTGCTTTACCATTTTTGCTAAAGGTGAAGATTAAGTCGTTAGCATTTAACTTAATGATCTTAACTATGATTACGTGTTTAATAATTACATGGTTTAAGGAATACGACGCTGCACTTATGTTACTTATTTATTATTTAGTTATATTAATGATAACCATTGGTAATTTTAAAAGAGTAGAAACAAGTAAACTTAAATTAAAAATGAATGAAAAAAATGCTCAAATTAACATGCTTATTGCTGAACATGAACGAACACGAATTGCTCAAGATTTGCATGATACGTTAGGTCATGTTTTTGCGAGTATTAGTTTGAAATCTGAATTAGCTTCTAAATTAGTTGCCAATAAGCCCGAACAAGCTATTGAAGAAATGACTGCAGTAAATCATATTTCTAAAGATGCTTTAACCAAAGTACGTTCGATTATTAATGATCTCAAAATTAATTCTTTTAAAGAAGAGATAGAGGCTGTAGCTAATTTGCTTAAAGATGCAAATTTAACTTTTGAATTTAGCAACGCTGAGTATGCTGAAAAACTATCAGCAACTCGACAATCTACAATGGCTATGATATTACGAGAAGCAATTAATAATGTAGTAAAACATGCACAAGCCACTAGAATAGATGGCCAATTACAGTTAACTGACAAATCGGTGAAATTGATAATTAAAGACGATGGTGTTGGTGTGAGTGATGTGGCCTCGCTTGAACTAAAGAGTATTAAAGAACGCGTTAATATATTAAATGGCACGTTAGCTACTTATAATGACAATGGTTTATGTATTGAAGTCTTAATACCAAGGAGTGTAGAACAGTGATTTCGACTATAATAGCAGAAGACCAATCTATGCTTAGGCAGGCAATGGTTCAATTAATGGAACTCCATGAAGAAATAAATATCGTTTCAACAGTAGGCGATGGTGGTGAAGCATGGCAAGAGATACAAAAGCATAAACCCGCTATTGCTATCTTAGATATTGAAATGCCTACGATGACTGGACTTGAAATTTTAAGCAATATCAGAGAGGCACAATTGGACATTAAAGTCATCATCGTTACTACATTCAAAAGGCCAGGTTATTTTGAATCTGCAGTAGCAAATGATGTAGATGCTTATGTGTTAAAAGAACGTTCGGTTGATGAACTTGTAGAGACGATGCATCGTGTTATGGATGGAAACAAAGAATATAGTGATTCTTTAGTAACTACAATGTTTAAAGATAAAAATCCTTTGACTGCGAAAGAACAATTAGTATTAACAGAAATAGGCAAAGGTTTAACAAGTAAGGAAATAGCGCAAACATTATTTTTATCAGACGGCACCGTTAGAAATTATACTTCTAATATTATTGACAAATTAGAGGTTGAAAATCGGTTTGAAGCATGGAAAAAAGCACAAGAAAAAGGATGGATATAAAAAACCTTTAGGTCATTTATGATTGACCTAAAGGTTTAATTTTATTTGTCATTATATTGTTCAACTAGAAAAAGTATTTTACTTACTTGATCACTAGGTGTATGAATTGGTATGCGATGTTCAAACGTATTACCTTTTCTTGTTTGAACGGTATATTTAATATCTTTATTTTCTTTCAAAAGATTAATAATTTTCATTAATGTTGTTCGGCCCCTTTGTAATATCATCACTTACTTAATAGAAAAATACTGTAACCATAAAATAGATAGTTATTCATCATAACTAAAATAAATATTACCCGATAAATATTGATTGAAACTAAAGAAGTGCAAAATATTAAATATAAGTTTAAAAAAAGAGCAAACGCAAATTTAGCATCATCTATAATGTATGCATGATGTTAATATGCTCAAGTTTGGCTCTTTAATTATTTTTTATTTTTTTTAGAAACAATGGATTGTATCAATACAATAATAAATCCTACGAAAATCCCTAAAAAGATTGCTAACATAGCAGAAACGATCAGTGGTAGTTGGAATTGATATTGTAAGATTAATCCAACAATAATTGCGATGACAACAGCAATTATTGAAATCATATTTTCTTTAAAAATACTCAAGTTTATTCAACTCCTATCAATCGATATTATAACATGATGTAGTTATATAAAGATATAAAAAATCATTTTGTCACTAAACTGCTAAATTCGGCTGAAAATACAGCGTTTATTTAATTAGTGAATTAATTATTGACGGTGCTTCATATATTATATATGATAAATCGGTACTAATTTAGTAAAGTAGGTGCAACAATGAAATCTTCAAAACAAGTGACCATATTAGTTTGTTGTGTTGTCGTAATTGGCGTATTGCTTTTTCAATTTATAAATCACAGTGGTCCATTTGCCAATAATGATAATAAAACAACAGAAAATGGCCCTGATAAGACGAGTAAAGTTCATGTAGAAAGAGTCGTAGATGGCGATACATTTGTCGCTAAAGATAATGACAATAATGAACTGAAAGTGCGATTAATTGGTATGGATACGCCTGAAACGGTCAAACCCAATACGCCAGTACAACCATATGGCAAAGCTGCTTCAAACTACACCAAAGATCATTTGACAAATAAGGATGTATATTTGGAATATGATAAGGAACCGAAAGATAGATATGGACGTACGTTAGCTTACGTATGGTTAGATAAAAAAACAATGTTTAATGAAGTATTAGTTAAAAAAGGTTTGGCTAGAGAGAAATATTTTGCGCCAAATGGTAAGTATCGAGATGTGTTTAAAAAAGCACAAGCAGATGCACAATCTAAACATTTAAATATTTGGAGCAAAAATCATTAATCTTTTAAATTATGATTGTTTAAAGAACCACAAATACGGATAAAAAAAGAGCATTGTTATCTAATAATGATAACAATGCTCTTCATATTTTAATCTTGAAAACGAGCAACTAATCTGTCGAATTGTTCTTTAGATAGTGATTCGTCAGCTGAAGTTACAGTTTCTTCTATAATATGTTTAAGATTTGATTTTGAAGAAACAGTTTCAACATATTTTTCACGTTCGGTTGGGCCATCTATTAAATTAACCGAACCATCAGTAAAGTAAACTAAACCGACATTGTTTATATTGTGATGCACATTTTCTTTGATTTTTTCTTGTAACATTTTCGTGTTATAAGCTGCTTCTTTATACGGATCTTGGCTATAAAAATCAAAGATAACAGTATTCTTTTTAATGCGTTCAATAAATGTGTAACTCGTCATGCGAGTTGAATTAAATTGGCTGTGAAATTTATTAGCAATATAACGACCAACGATTTGATCTTCTGTTTTATCACTCATACTATTATCACTTTCTTGCTCAGGATCTACATTAAAGTGATAAAAAGTTTTTTGTTTCCAGTTTTTCACGTCGATATTGAATAAGCCTTTTTCGGTAATAACAATATAATCAAAGTGACGTGCATATTCAAAAAGTGGGTGTCTTACAGCCAAATTACTCGTCGAAATGATTTCAAAGTTTGCTAATTGATGATTATCGACAAGTTTAGCCATAATATCAGTTAAATCTTGCTTTGCTTTTCTAATACCATGATGATGTTTATCGTTATTAGCATCAAAGTTAAGCATTTGGTTTCGCAAAGTTGTATTTTCACTAGTTACTGTGCTAATTTTTCTAACCAATTGGTTTTTAGCATATGTTTCAGTATCTAATTTATTTTGCATGAAACGGTGGTCAAAAAATAAAGCAATAATCAATAAAAAGATGATTATCAACAATATTATAGTAAGAAACATCTTTATCATCCTAATCTACTTAAAATTTAAAATATAAATAAAACAACGTCTAATAATTATATATTATTAGCTCAACGGTATAACTACACTTAGTAATTATATAAAAAATATAGCTAACTAATCAATAATATTAGCATAGTTAAACGGTCAATGGAAAAAATTTAGTAAAAAGTTAAATATTCCACAATTTATTATTAAAAACAGTATTATTTTCGATAATATGTCTTTTGTAGTTGAACTTAGTTCATTAATTGAATTATGCTAAATGTATTAAAAAGTTAGACTAATGGGGGAAATCAAGTGCGTGCATCTGACAAAGTATTACAAGAAAAAATAGCTGCTATAGCAGAGAATGATATTATTGCATTTGATAATGATCCTGTATCATACAGAATCATAGATACTTTAAACAATAATAACAAAAAGATATCGGTTGTTAGTTATTCAACGGATATCATCCACTATGCAGCTAAAAATACTAATTTTAATATTATTATACCTACAGGACAGGTTAATAGCACTTTTCATGTAGTAATTGGTGAAACTGTATGTGATACATTTAAAAAATATAAAATCAAGCAATATTATCTATCTGCACCTTATCAAATGAACAAAGCACTTTTTCAAACTTATGAGGAAGTAGCGCAAATACAACATACGTTGTTTAATAGCGCAGATACTATTTATTTAATGAATTATCCTGAAATTATTACTTCTTTTGATAAAGAACAATATTATAAAGTTGGAGAATTGTCATAAATTCCTACAAATCTAGTAGTAATTTTGCTATAACAATTGAAAAAACACAGTACAACTTATATAATAAGATTATTGAAAACGCTTACTTCAGGAGGTGACATTCATTTGAGCAGAGAATTTAAGAACGTAGAAACTGTCGTTTACAAATTAATTGATAATGTAGGTAATTATTTTAAATTTAATGGAGAAATAGCTAAGCAACTCTTTTTACATGATGCTTTTGACTTAAATAAAAAAATAGATATAAGTGTACAACGTACTTATTTTTCTGAAGTTATTAAATATATACCTGAAGGATATACAATTAAATTATATGATGATCAACATGAAAGTACAGACTTTACTAAAATTAATTTTAAGTCGCTTACACATGCTAATATATATGATGGTGACACGATGATAATGACTGTAATCGTCTATGATGTAAAAAATGATGACTGGATGTTTCGTTTAGATAATAATATTCGCTTGCCTGAAAAACACATATATTTTCATTCAATTAAGTGGGATGTAGATTACATTAAACCAGAAATTGTACTAATGTATGAATTGCTAGATCCAATCGATTATCATCAATTACCTAATTACCGTAATGTTATCGACGCATTAAGTTATTATCAGTTTGTTATCTTGAGATTAGTTGTTGGAGATGAACGCATTAATCAAGCGCTTATTTCCGAAAAAAATGTAATATAAAATCCTTTAAATCAACAAGTATAAATGATGCGTTTTATACTAAGATTTAAAGGATTTTTGTGTGTTATGTGACGATACATTTACCGTTATAACAATATTCATAAGTTGCTTTAACTGCTTTTTCAGCATCTTCGACATCAATACCAAACATGATTGATATTTCTGAAGCACCTTGGTTCATCATTTTTAAGTTGATGTTAGCTTCAGCTAAAGCATGCGTTATGCGACTAGCGGTACCAACAATACGATGCATACCTTCTCCAACAATCATCAAAATAGCTAAATCATGTTCAACTCCTAATTCATCTACGTCACAATGTTTACGAATATCATTTAATACTTGTTCTTCTTTGTGCTCAATTTCTTTAGAGCGCATTATAATACTTATACTGTCGATACCAGAAGGCATGTGGTCAAATGAAATATTATAATCTTCTAGGACACCTAAAACTTTACGAGTAAAACCTACTTGTCTGTTCATTAAATATTTCTTGATATTAATAACTGTGAAGCCTTTATCACAACTAATACCACTTACGACGTTATTTGTATTAATTTCTCTGTCATGACGAATATATGTACCTAATTCATGCGGTCTATTCGTATTTTTAATTAATACTGGGATGCGGTCTTTATGTAATGGTTGTAAAGCCTCATCGTGAAAAACCCCAAATCCTGCATAAGATAATTCTCGCATTTCTCGATAAGTAATTTCATCGATAACTTGCGGTTGTTTAACAATAACCGGGTTAGCTCTGAAAATACCAGATACGTCTGTGAAGTTTTCGTATAAATCAGCTCTTACTCCTCTAGCTACTATGGCACCAGTAATGTCTGAGCCGCCTCTAGGGAATGTTACAACATAATTTTGTCTCGATATACCAAAAAAGCCGGGAATGATTAATTTTTCCTTATAATTGCGTAAGTTATATAATTCTTCATAAGAGTGATCTAGAATTTGTGCGTTTTGAGGCAAATCACTTACCGTAATACCTGCTTCTCCAGGTGACACATAACGAGTTGGGATGCCTTGACTATTGTTATATTCAGCAATAATTTGAGCATTAAAATCTTCGCCACAAGAAAGAAGCGCATCTAGTAAACGCGGCGGTTTATTTTTCAATGTAGTAATATAGCGTTCTAACGTTTCGTCAATGGATTTCAAAATATGGTCATCCATGTTAAGTTCATGCACAATATCTGCATAACGTTGTACGATTTCTTCTTTTTTAGCAGTATAGTTCAATTTAGCAATTGCTTTCTCATATAACCTAATTAATAAATCAGTCGTTTTAATATCTGACTGATGTCTCTTACCTGGTGCAGAAACAATTGTTATCTTTCTTTCAGGGTCAGAATTAACAATCTTCAATACTTTTTTTATCTGTTCTGCATTTGATACAGAACTTCCACCGAATTTAGCTACTTTCATAATTTTACAACCTTTCAAAAAAATCAGAAAATTTTGTTTAGTTTTGTTTTCAACAATGATAGGATATTAATATAATTCAAAACTAGCAAACTTTACAAATTTTGGGAATGAATTTATACTATATCATATTCTAGTATTTTTCAAGTGTACAATTGTATTTTTTAGATGAACAACGGAGGAATGAAATTATGAAGGAATTGAATGTAGCATTACTTGGTCTAGGCACTGTAGGATCAGGTGTTGTAAAAATTATTGAAGAGAATAGGCAACAAATTATCGAAACAATTCACAAGGAAATCAATATAAAGCATATTTTAGTAAATGATATTTCTAAGAAAAGACCGCTAAACGTTAGCAAATACCATTTAACTGAAGATGTAAATGATATTTTAGAAGATGATTCAATTGATATAGTGGTAGAAGTTATGGGAGGCATTGAGCCGACGGTTGACTGGTTGAAGAGTGCATTAAGTCAAAAGAAACATGTTATTACTGCTAATAAAGACTTACTTGCAGTGCATTTAAACGTTCTAGAAGATTTAGCGCAAAGCAATAGCGTAGCATTGAAATATGAAGCTAGTGTCGCTGGTGGCATTCCAATCGTTAACGCTATCAATAATGGATTAAATGCCAACAACATTAGTAAATTTATGGGAATTTTAAATGGTACGTCTAACTTTATACTTAGCAAAATGACACGTGAACAAACATCTTTTGAAGATGCATTAGATGAAGCACAGCGTTTAGGGTTTGCTGAAGCAGATCCTACAGATGACGTTGAAGGTATTGATGCAGCGAGAAAAGTTGTTATCACGTCTTATTTATCATTCAACCAAGTTATTAACTTGACCGACGTTAAACGTAAAGGGATTAGTGACGTTACTTTAGAAGATATTCAAGTTGCTGATGATTTAGGTTACAAAATTAAACTAGTCGGTAAAGGGACTTATGAACAAGGCAAAGTGAATGCATCTGTAGCACCAACTTTAATTAGTAAAGCACATCAATTGTCTGCTGTTGAAGACGAATATAATGCGATTTATGTTATTGGTGACGCAGTTGGCGAAACAATGTTCTATGGTAAAGGGGCAGGCAGTTTAGCAACTGGTAGTGCAGTAGTAAGTGATTTATTAAATGTTGCATTGCAATTTGAATATGATTTGCATACGTTACCACCTCATTTTGAATTGAAAACTGATGAAACTAAAGAAATGATGGATGATGAAGATACTGTCACAATTAAAGAAAAATCAAATTTCTATCTAGTAATAGATGGAAATAACCAAGATTTAAATAAAATAAAAGCTGATATTAAACAAGTGTTACCACTGCATAAAAGTTTAGACGTTCAGCAAAGAAACGAAGAAACAGTAAGTGTTGTAGTATTGGGCATTGATCAGTCACCTGAACACTTAATAGCGAATGCAGGATTTAATGTTAATAAAGTATACCCAGTAGAAGGAGTTTAATTATGATGAAAAGATGGCAAGGTTTAGTTGAAGAGTTTAAATCGTATTTACCTGTAAATGAAAACACTCCAAAAATCACATTAAACGAGGGTCAAACACCACTTGTACACTGTGAAAACTTATCAAAAATGTTAGATATTGAGTTATATGTTAAATATGAAGGTGCAAATCCTACTGGTTCATTTAAAGATAGAGGCATGGTCATGGCAATGACTAAAGCAAAAGAAGAAGGCAAAAAAATAGTTATTTGTGCTTCTACTGGTAATACGTCTGCATCAGCAGCTGCCTATGCTGCTAGAGCAGGATTAAAAGCTATCGTCGTTATTCCTGAAGGAAAAATAGCTTTAGGTAAATTATCACAAGCAGTAATGTATGGTGCAGAAATCGTATCAATCGAAGGTAATTTCGATGAAGCATTAGAGATTGTTAAAGAAGTGGCTGAAAATGGTGATATCGAACTTGTAAACTCTGTGAACCCATATAGAATTGAAGGCCAAAAAACAGGTGCTTTCGAAGTAGTACATCAATTAGATGGTGTAGCACCAGATATTTTGGCTATTCCTGTAGGTAATGCGGGTAATATTACTGCTTATTGGAAAGGTTTCAAAGAATTTCATGATCAATTAGATACACAATTGCCTAATATGTATGGTTTCCAAGCGGAAGGTGCGTCACCAATCGTTCAAAATAAAGTTGTGAAAAATCCCGACACTGTAGCAACTGCTATTCGTATTGGTAATCCAGCAAGTTGGGAAAAGGCTACAAATGCAATTAATGAATCGAATGGCCTAATCGATAGTGTTACAGATGAAGAGATTTTAGAGGCGTATAAATTAATGGCAACAAAAGAAGGTATTTTTAGTGAACCGGCAAGTAATGCTTCAATCGCTGGTTTAATTAAATTGCATAGAGCGAATAAATTGCCTAAAGGTAAAAAAGTAGTAGCTGTGCTAACTGGTAACGGTTTAAAAGACCCAGATACTGCTATTTCATTATTGGATGATCCAATACAACCATTACCAAATGATAGAGAAAGCATATTAAAGTATATTAAAGGAGCACTTTAATATGGAACATGTGCTAACTTTAAAAGTCCCGGCATCTACAGCTAATTTAGGTGTCGGTTTTGACTCTATTGGTATGGCTTTAAATAAATTTTTATATTTAGAAGTTAAAATAAATAATCAACCGCATTGGCGCTTTCATCATATTGGACCTAATGTCGACGATTTACCAACCGATGAAACGCACTATATTTATCAAATTGCACAGCAAGTAGCTAGTAAATATAATGTGACTTTACCTAATTTGGACGTAGAAATGAGAAGTGAAATTCCATTAGCAAGAGGTTTGGGGTCATCTGCATCTGCCTTAGTAGGTGCATTATACATAGCGAACTACTTTGGTGACATTGAATTATCTAAATATGAATTATTGCAATTAGCTACAGAATTTGAAGGTCATCCAGATAATGTAGCACCCACGATATACGGTGGCTTAGTATTAGGTTATTATAACGCCGACTCTAATGTGACGGAAGTTTCTTATATAGATACACCCAAAGTGGATGTCATAGTAACGATTCCACCCTATAAATTAAAAACAGAAGATTCTAGAAATGTTTTACCTGATACATTTTCTTATAAAAAGGCAGTACAAAATAGTGCAATCAGTAATACGATGATAAGTGCATTAATTCAACACAACTACGAGTTAGCTGGGAAAATGATGGAACAAGATGGTTTTCATGAACCATTTAGACAATTTTTAATCCCCGAATTTGAAGAAGTTAAAGCTATAGCTAAAACGCATCAAGCTTATGCAACAGTTATAAGTGGTGCTGGGCCCACAATTATGACTTTAATTAGTCGTGATAAAAGTGGCCAACTCGTTAGAACATTAAAAAAACAATTTGAAGACTGTAAGTCAGAATTGTTATCAATTAATGAATCCGGAGTTATTGCCGAAGAGGTATACCAAAAACATTAAAGTAGTGTATGATAGTGTTAAGAAGGTGAAAGGAGCAATAACCAAATGGGAAATTATAAATTAATTGTTATGGATATGGACGATACTCTTATGAATCATGAGAATGAAGTAAGTGAAGAAACGAAAGATTACTTAATTCGTATTCAAGAAGAGGGATATAAAGTTGTCTTAGCTTCTGGTAGACCGACTGAAGGGATGTTACCCACTGCACGTTTATTAAATCTAGACAAACACCAAAGTTATGTTATTAGTTATAATGGTGGAAAAACGATAAATGTTGCATCTGAAGAAGTAGAAGTAAATAGACCAGTATCTAAAGAAAACTTTGATTTAATTGTAGATTATTGTCGTAGAAATGAATTCTTCATTTTAACTTATAAAGATGGGCATATCATTTATGAAGGCGAACACGAATATATGAATATTGAATCCGAATTAACGGGTTTACCAATGCGAAAAGTAGATGACATTAAAACATATATTCAAGAAGATGTTCCAAAAGTCATGGGTGTAGACTATGTACCTAATATTGTTAAGGCATTAGATTCGTTAAATGGCTATTTTAATGAAGATATAGATGTAACTACGAGTAAACCTTACTTTCTTGAATTTATGGCCACAGGTGTGTCTAAAGGGAACGCAGTCACTTTATTGTGTGAAAAATTAAATATTGAGCTTTCTCAAGTTGTAGCTTTTGGTGACAGCCCTAACGACATCTCTATGCTTGAAATAGTAGGTCGTGCATATGCAATGGATAACGCGAATGATCAAGTAAAATCTATCGCAGATGAAGTAACTTTAAGTAATGCTGAAAATGGCATTCCTTATGCTTTAAAATCGCTACTATAAATAAAAAAAGAGTATGGATCATAAATACCTATACTCAAAATAAAAGAGCTAATCCATCACGGATTAGCTCTTTTATTATTTAGAGATGTTTAAGTTTCGATCTGTATGGTTTATTTTGCTGTATGTGTCCATTCATGTTTGCCTCTATGTCTTTTAACATGAGCATATACTTGGTCCGCCGCATAATCTAAGTTAGTGTAGACAGTAATAGAAAAGGCGGATTGATTTTCAGTAAACGCTTCTTCTAAAAATAAATCTTTTAAATGTTCGAATAAACTTTCCATCTGATCGTGCGTTAAACTACTATATTCTCTTAACGTACGCTTGATTAATTTATCGTTTAAGTTTTCTAATGCTTGAACTACGATAACAAAACGTTCTTCTGGTTTCATAACATCATCAAATAAGTTTGTTTGTCCAACCATAATTTTCCACCTCATAATACCTATATAATTAATTTGATTATACTATATATTTGGGTAACTTAAAATAATATAAAATTAAATTGACGTTAAATAAAAGAGGCACACAAGTGAATTTGTATGCCTCATTAAAAATATGCTTAATATTTATTTGTTAAATCGATATTTTCTAATTTTACAACTTTAGTTTTAAACATCAACTTATGAACTAAGTATACGATAATCAATATAATAACTGGGATGATATTTCTTAATAAACTTGCAATATCACCAGCTAATAAAGCGCCAATTGTGTTACCTAAAAACAAGAATAGTAAAGCTACGATTACAATAATTGGTCCAACAGGATAAAATGGTGCTTTGTACGGTAATACTTCATCGGGATCTTTATTTTGTTTTTTAATTGCTTTCCTTAGTCTAACTTGAGCTAAAATACTAGAGGCCCAAACGAAAATGACTAGGGAACCGATTATATTTAGTAGTGTAAATACAATATTGGATTGTATTTGAGCTAGCATGATAATCGCAAAAACAATAACAAATGTTGTTAATATAGCGGGTACCGGTAATTTTGTCCCTTTATTTAAACTTGATAAAAATTTAGGTGCTTGTTTATCTTGACCCATCGCGAATAACATACGACTTGAAGTATAAAGACCAGAGTTAGCTGCAGATAATAACGACGTTAATATTACAGCATTAATCACAGAAGCAGCAAAAGCAATACCAACGCGGTCAAACACGATTGTGAATGGACTTTGGTTGGCAGACTCACTCTTATTTAATAGTAGTGGATCTGTATAAGGAATAATTGCTGCAATCACTGCTATAGATAATACGTAGAATAATAATATTCTCCAAAATACTTGTTTGATTGCTTTAGGCATAGAGCGATGTGGATTATCGGACTCACCTGCAGTAACTGCAACAACTTCCGTACCACCTACAGAGAAACCTGCAATTAATAGTACGCCTAGAAATCCTGATATACCACCGACAAATGGTGCTTCGCCAACGGAGTAGTTAGACAAACCATAAGTTTTACCTCCTAAAATACCTACAATTGTTAAGACTCCAACAATGATAAATATAATAATCGTTAGTACTTTTATCAGTGATAACCAAAATTCTGCTTCTCCAAAAGCTTTAACTGAAAATATGTTTAGTAAAAATAAAATCACTAAAAAGATAATGCTCCACGTCACGGATGAGAAGAAGTGAAAAACTTCCCAGTAGCTTAAAACACTTGAAGCAATGATAATATCAACACTAGCAACCATTACCCAAATAACCCAATATAACCATCCCACTGTAAACCCTAATGAACTATCAACAAAACGAGCTGAATATGAACTAAAAGATCCTGAAACAGGATAGATAGTAGCTAACTCTCCGATAGATGACATTAAGAAATATAACATTATCCCTATAATTAAATAAGCTAGTATGGCGCCACCTGGGCCAGCTTGAGAGACGACACTTCCTGTTGCTACAAACAGGCCAGTCCCAATTGCACCGCCAATAGCTATCATTGAAATATGCCTTGAACTAAGGCCACGACTTAATTTATTTTGTGCCATAATTAGTCTCCTAATTTATTTATTTACAGACTATTGTAATTGTTTTGGAGGCTATTAGCAATTACTTTTTTATAACTTTAAAGCAATAAAGAATATTTTTTTCTGAAAAATCTGATTTTAATTTGATATAATTTTGGTTTTCTTGATTAAAAAGTGGGTATAGATTAAAATAAGTTGTAGATAATAATTATTATTATCTAAAAAGAGGGGGAATACATATGGCTAATAATAAAAAATTAACAGGTCTTTTTGGAACTCCAGTATCAGATAGAGAAAATTCATTAACAGCTGGCCCTAGAGGTCCATTATTAATGCAAGATTGGTACTTTTTAGAACAAATGGCTCATTTTGATAGAGAAGTAATACCAGAAAGACGTATGCACGCTAAAGGTTCAGGTGCATTTGGTACTTTTACTGTTACAAATGATATAACAAAATATACATGTGCAAGTATCTTTTCAGAAGTAGGTAAACAAACAGAAATGTTTGCTCGTTTTTCTACAGTAGCAGGTGAACGAGGCGCTGCCGACGCAGAACGCGATATTAGAGGTTTCGCATTAAAATTCTATACAGATGAAGGGAACTGGGATTTAGTTGGTAATAACACACCAGTATTCTTCTTTAGAGATCCTAAATTATTCGCAAGTTTAAACCATGCGGTTAAAAGAGATCCACGAACAAATATGCGAAGTGCACAAAATAACTGGGATTTTTGGACGTCATTACCAGAAGCGTTACACCAAGTAACGATTTTAATGACTGACAGAGGTATTCCAAAAGGTTTCCGTAATATGCATGGTTTCGGTTCACATACTTATTCAATGTATAATGATAAAGGTGAACGTGTATGGGTTAAATTCCATCATAGAACTCAACAAGGCATTGAAAACCTACAACCAGATGAAGCTGCTCAAACGATTGCTCATGATAGAGAATCATCACAACGTGATTTATTTGAAGCAATTGAAAATAAAGATTATCCAAAATGGAAAATGTATATCCAAGTAATGACTGAGGAACAAGCACGTAACCATAAAGATAATCCGTTTGATTTAACAAAAGTATGGTATAAAGGAGATTATCCTTTAATTGAAGTAGGAGAATTTGAATTAAATCGCAATCCTGATAACTATTTCCAAGACGTAGAGCAAGCAGCATTCGCGCCAACGAATATAGTACCAGGACTTGATTTCTCTCCTGACAAAATGTTACAAGGTCGTATTTTCTCATATGGTGACGCTCAACGTTATAGATTAGGTGTTAACCATTGGCAAATACCAGTTAACCAACCTAAAGGCGTAGGAGTAGAAAATATTTGTCCATTTAGTAGAGATGGTCAAATGAGAATTTTAGATAATAACCAAGGTGGCGGACCACATTATTACCCTAATAGTGAAGGGGCATTTGAAAGCCAACCTGAATATAAAAAACCAGGTCTTGAAGTAGAAGGCGAAGCATATGAATACGACTTTAGACAAGATGATGACAATTACTTTGAACAACCAGGTAAATTATTTAGATTACAATCTAAAGAACAGCAAGAACGTATCTTTGAAAATACAGCAAATGAAATGCAAGGCACTACATTAGAAGTTCAACATAGACATATTCGTCATTGTTATAAAGCAGACGAAAACTATGGTAAAGGTGTAGCAAAAGCGTTAGGTATTGATATTAATGACGTAGATCTACAAGTTGCTGATTAATAAAAAGAAAATAGTTAAAGACTTTGCGGCGTAAAAGCCCATAATAAAAGTAAGAGAGTTAATCCATTACGGGTTAGCTCTCTTACTATTTAGTAACTTATGATACTGTCGTTATGCTTATATTGAATGTGATTCAAAGTTAGCCACTATTATGCTAAGTGGCAATTCACTTGTGGTTACAATTGAAGTTTTTAATTACTCAAATGTATTTTTTCTTCTATAATATAGAAGATTTTGTTTAGTAAAAATAAAAATCACCACATGTGTGGTGATTTTTGTCGTATTAAAAAAGATAAGATTAAATTAATGCTTTTACTTCGTTTCGCGATGTAACGTATATTTGTTTAATCTTGGGCAGAATTTTTTCAATTCAATTCTTTCAGGATTAGTACGCTTGTTTTTTGTAGTTATATAGTTACGATCGCCGCATTCAGTGCAAGCTAAAGTTATGTTTACGCGCAAAATATAACATCCTTTCTCTAATTAGTAATGTTTACGATTTAAAATTTTATCATAAGGTAATATTAAGCGCAATAATTCAATGATAAATTTTGAAATAAATCAATTCATCCAAATCATAATACGTAGAATGAAATTTTATTGTTGCGAAATATAAATTATATGATAATATTAAAACGTAACGATTACGATTTGAAAGGAGAAAATTATTATGGCAAAAAAATCTAAAATCGCAAAAGAGCAAAAGCGAGAAGCGCTCGTTAATAAATATTATGAATTACGAAAAGAATTGAAAGCGAAAGGTGATTATGAAGCTTTACGCAAATTACCTCGAGATGCTTCGCCAACGAGATTAACACGTCGTTGTAAAGTTACAGGACGACCTAGAGGCGTGTTGAGAAAATTCGAAATGTCTAGAATTGCTTTTCGTGAACACGCACACAAAGGCCAAATTCCTGGTGTTAAAAAATCTAGTTGGTAAATTCGTACTAAAGTCCGTTTACATTTAATATAAAACAATGTATATTATCTATTGGTACTAGAAAGCAACATTGATTGTTCGTAAAAATCGTTGTTTTTAATAGTTGAAACTACGATTTTGTTCATTAATGTGCGAAAAAACTTACCATTAAATAGTTGTTTTAATAAAAATGTTAGGGGTTTATGTATTATGAAAATTTTTGATTATGAAGATATCCAACTTATACCGAATAAATGTATCGTGAATAGTAGGTCAGAATGTGATACTACAATAAAATTTGGGCCAAAATCTTTCAAGTTGCCTGTAGTTCCTGCTAATATGCAAACTGTAATGAATGAATCATTAGCTGAATGGTTCGCTCAAAACGATTATTTCTACATCATGCACCGTTTTGATGAAGAAGCGCGTATTCCATTTATTAACAAAATGCAGGAACAAGGTTTATTTGCGTCAATTTCAGTAGGAGTTAAAGAACGTGAGTTTGGATTTGTTGAACAACTTAAAGCAGAAAACGCAATTCCAGAGTACATTACAATTGATATAGCTCATGGACACTCTGATTCAGTTATTAATATGATTAAACATATTAAAAAACATATACCTGATACATTTGTTATTGCTGGTAATGTTGGTACTCCAGAAGGCGTACGTGAGTTAGAAAATGCTGGTGCAGATGCTACTAAAGTTGGTATTGGACCTGGTCGTGTTTGTATTACAAAAATTAAAACAGGTTTCGGTACTGGTGGCTGGCAATTATCAGCATTAAATCATTGCAGTAAAGCAGCGCGTAAACCAATTATTGCTGATGGTGGTATAAGAACGAATGGTGATATTGCGAAATCTATGCGTTTTGGAGCGTCTATGGTAATGATCGGCTCATTATTTGCTGCCCACGAAGAATCACCTGGTGAAACAGTTGAATTAGAAGGTAAATTATACAAAGAATACTTTGGTAGTGCTTCTGAATTCCAAAAAGGTGAACATAAAAACGTCGAGGGTAAAAAAATGTTTGTTGAACATAAAGGGTCTTTAAAAGATACTTTAGTAGAAATGCAACAAGATTTACAAAGTTCAATTTCATATGCTGGCGGCAACGATTTAACTTCATTAAGAAAGGTAGATTATGTAATAGTACGTAACTCTATTTTCAACGGTGATAAAGACTAAATTTTAGTAGGTGTTGAACATCCGAAAACTATTATTTTATATTGTTTTATTTCTAGGGTTAATAATTGTTTTACCTATTAAAGAACCTGACTTTATGATGCATGTCCAACAACAAGCTAGAACTAAAATTGATGCTTGGACAAATAATGACAATACTGCTAATAATGTATTGAAAGTTCCAAGCGAACAAGAATTTGCGTTAAATAATATTCAAATGAATATGACGAAATCACAGGTTGAAAGTAAATTAGGTAAAGCACAAAGGATAACAACGAACGAATACGGTACTAAATGGTATAGTTATCATACAAAAGACTATCATGATTTTGTTATGGTAAGTTACATTGATAATAAAGTTAATGGTTTGTATACTAACCAAAACTTAATATCATCACAATCTCAGATAAAATATGGTTCTCCTAAAAATGTAGTGCGTCAACGTTTGGGTAAACCTATTACTGAGAAACGTAAAGGTAACGTACGATACGAAATTGATAATAAAGAATATGATACCTTTAAAAAACATAATATTTATACAACAGCATTTTATGACAAACACAACAACAATAATTTAACATCGATTTTATTGGTAAGTAATCAAATGGAAAATCGTTTGCGTAGTCAATATGGTGCGCCATCTGATGATTTACAAAAGAGTTTCGAACTACAAAATTTTGATCTTGTTAATGCTGAACGCGTGCAACACAACTTATCAACTTTAACTTATAATGCTGCAATATCTAATACTGCACGAAAACATAGTAAGGATATGGCAAAGCATGACTATTTTGATCATACGGATTTAAATGGTAACTCCCCATTCGATAGACTTAAGTCAGATAATATCGATTTCAATGCAGCTGGTGAGAATTTAGCCTATGGTCAAGTTGATAGTATATACGCTCATGAAGGATTAATGAATTCACTCGGTCATAGAAAAAATATTTTGCGCACAACTTACAATAAACTAGGTGTTGGTGTAGCATTCAATTCTGATAATCAACCTTATTGGACTGAAAATTATACAAATTAAGGTTTATCAAAATTTTTTCAGGGTATCTTTATTTAGTAAGGATGAGATGCTTATGAAAGCTAAAAAACAAAAGAACAAAGACGATATATTAGAAAGAATTAAAGACGTCTTAGAAAAGAAATAAGCGATTGCGCATATGCACAATCGCTTATTTTTATTGTTTAGATAACAAGATATTTAATTTTATGAGAGTGTCTAGTGTAAATTACATTTCTCTAAATAAACCAACAACTTTACCAAGCACTGTTACTTGTTCTAAATATATAGGATCCATTGTACTATTTTCTGGTTGCAGTCTATAACGTGTTTTTTCTTTATAGAATCTTTTGACTGTAGCTTCATTTTCTTCTGTCATAGCTACAATAATATCTCCATTTTCGGCAATAGTTTGACTTCTGACGATAACTTTATCTCCATCTAAAATACCAGCTTCAATCATACTATCTCCGACAACGTTTAGTATAAAGATATCGCTATTATGTGTTGATGTGAAATGTTCTGGTAAAGGGAAATATTCTTCGACATTTTCAACTGCAGTAATAGGAATACCAGCAGTTACTTTACCAATGACAGGCACATGTATCGTTTCTTCAGTATTAACAGATTCACCTAATAATTCAGAAACAATTTCTATAGCACGTGGCTTTGTAGGATCACGACGAATGTAACCTTTTTCTTCTAATCTTGATAAATGTCCATGGACTGTTGAGCTCGAAGCAAGACCTACGGCTTCTCCTATTTCACGAACACTAGGTGGATATCCTTTAGATTGAACGATTTGCTTAATATAATCGAAAATTTCTGTTTGACGTTTAGTTAATTCTCTCATAATAGGCACTCCCTAAATTAATTTGTCTTAATTATAGCATGTGTTGTAACCTTTTACAAACATTTGTTCGTTTTTATGTTGACATAGAACAAGCGTTCTGATAAATTATTAATACAAACAAACGTTCTAGGAGTGAAGAAAATGACTAAACAATATATAAACCAATATAAAACTTATTTAATCGTACTTTTAGCCACTATGATACTATGTACAATCTTTTTGCTATCAGTAGATTTTAACAATAAATCAGAACAAACGTACGAAATGACGGACCATAAAATAACAAATCAATCAAAGGATACATTAGCAAATGAAGTAAAAGCCAATGAAAATAGCGACGAAAATGACGAACATACACCGAACCAAACGATTGCAATAATTCGATAACAACCTTATATAGATAGATATGGTAAAGTGAGCGAAAACATTTAGTTTCGTTCACTTTTTTGATACTATTTGTTAAGAGTAACAAAGCATGGAGGTATTGCTATGAGTAATAAAGAAGTTGATATTGATAGAATTAATGAATTAGCAAAAAAGAAAAAAGAATCTGGCTTGACTGAAGCTGAAGCGAAAGAACAATCAAAGCTTAGAGAAGCCTATTTGCAATCTTTTAGAAAAGGTTTCAAACAACAAATTGAAAACACAAGAGTGATTGATCCAGAGGGTAATGATGTTACGCCGGATAAAGTTAAACAGAAATTAGATAAAAAAAATGAAACTGAACAAGATAATAACAAAAACTAATCTTATTTTTTTAAATTAATAGATAAATAAGTTATAATAGTAGTTGTGTTATGCTACTTAAGAAAGGAAGTCGTTTAGATGTTTAATAAAAAAGACCAATTAGCTGTTGATACTATTAGAGCTTTGAGTATCGATGCTGTTGAACAAGCAAACTCAGGGCACCCAGGTTTACCTATGGGCGCAGCACCAATGGCGTATACTTTATGGACTCGCCACTTGAATTTCAATCCCCAATCAAAAGATTACTTTAACAGAGACCGTTTTGTATTATCTGCAGGTCATGGTTCTGCTTTACTTTACAGTTTATTACATGTATCAGGAAGCTTAGAACTTGAAGAATTAAAACAATTTAGACAATGGGGTTCTAAAACACCAGGTCATCCAGAATTTAGACACACTGATGGCGTTGAAGTAACTACTGGTCCACTAGGACAAGGTTTAGCTATGTCAGTTGGTTTAGCTTTAGCTGAAAAACATTTAGCAGGTAAATTCAATAAAGAAGATGCTAAAGTTGTTGACCATTACACTTATGTAATTGCTTCAGATGGTGATTTAATGGAAGGTATTTCTCACGAAGCAGCATCATTTGCTGGTCATAATAAATTAGACAAATTAATCGTTTTATATGATTCAAATGATATTTCACTTGATGGTGATTTAAATAAAGCTTTCTCTGAAGACGTTAAAAAACGTTTTGAATCATATGGTTGGAACCACATCTTAGTTAAAGATGGTAATGATTTAAATGCTATCGATAAAGCAATCGAAAAAGCTAAAGGTCAAGATGCACCAACAATGATCGAAGTTAAAACAGTTATCGGTTTTGGTGCACCAAATAAAGAAGGTACACATGGTGTCCATGGTGCTCCTTTAGGTGAAGACGAAAGAAACCTTGCGCTTAAAAATTATGGTTTAGATCCAGAAAAACGTTTTAATGTTCCAGAAGAAGTTTACGAAATCTTCCAAGAAAACATGTTAAAACGCGCAAATGAAAATGAAGAAGCATGGAACAAATTAGTTGAAGAATATGCTTCAAAATATCCTGAATTAGGCGAAGAGTTTAAATTAGCTATTAGCGGTAAATTACCAGAAAATTATCGTGATGCTTTACCTGAATTTGAAGCAGGTCACAGTGGCGCATCTCGTGCTGACTCTGGCGAAGTTATCCAAGCAGTTAGTAAAACTGTCCCTTCATTCTTTGGTGGTTCAGCCGATTTAGCTGGTTCAAACAAATCAAACGTTAAAGATTCTGATGACTTTAATGCTACAACTCCAGAAGGTAAAAACATTTGGTTTGGTGTACGTGAATTTGCAATGGGAGCTGCCGTTAATGGTATGGCTGCACACGGCGGTTTACATCCTTATGGTGCAACTTTCTTCGTATTTAGTGACTACTTAAAACCAGCGTTAAGATTATCAGCAATTATGGGTCTTAACTCAACGTTTATTTTCACTCATGACTCAATTGCAGTTGGGGAAGATGGTCCAACACACGAACCTGTTGAACAATTAGCAGGATTACGTGCTATTCCTAATATGAACGTTATTCGTCCAGCTGATGGTAACGAAACTCGTGTAGCTTGGGAAGTAGCATTAGAATCTGAAAAAACACCAACATCATTAGTATTAACTCGTCAAAACTTAACTACTTTAGATTTACCTAAAGAAGTAGTTGAAGAAGGCGTTCGTAAAGGTGCTTATGTTGTATATGAGTCTGAAAAAGACGCGGAATTCTTATTATTAGCAACTGGCTCAGAAGTTAACTTAGCTGTAGATGCTGCTAAAGATTTAGATGCACAAGGTAAAGGCGTACGTGTTGTATCTATGCCAAACTGGCACGCATTCGATCAACAATCAGCTGAATATAAAGAATCAGTTATTCCATCATCAATTACTAAACGTGTAGCTATCGAAATGGCTTCATCATTAGGATGGCATAAATATGTAGGTACTGAAGGCAAAGTTATCGGTATCGACACATTTGGTGCTAGTGCCCCTGGTGATTTAGTAGTTGAAAAATATGGCTTCACTAAAGAAAATATTTTAAATCAAATCCAAACATTTTAATTAATCTCTTATAATTAAAATTATTAAAGACATAAGAGCGCGTCTCTTATGTCTTTTTTTTAATAGTAAATTGCTAATACTTAAACTCATGTATGTTTACAAATCTAAATTAAAATTGATATAATACTTAAGGTTGAATATATTTGAGGCAAAACTTCCTTGAAATAAAATATATATTTTAGTAAAATGCATAAGGATAGGAAAGTGGGTGAAACAATGGCAATTTGGTTAGCAGTTATTTTAATCGTAATAGCACTAATCATAGGTTTAGTAGGTGGCTTCTTCCTAGCGAGAAAGTATATGATGGATTACTTCAAAAAGAACCCACCAATTAATGAAGAAATGTTACGTATGATGATGATGCAAATGGGTCAAAAACCATCTCAAAAGAAAATTAATCAAATGATGACAATGATGAATAAAAATATGGATTCTAATATGAAAAAATCTAAATAATATGTCATTTTTAAACTGGTTCTTACTTAAAAAGGTAAGGACCAGTTTTTTGTATAATGATATATTCGAGAATTTAAATATAATAAGTGTTAAAGTGAAGACACATATTACTTAAAGATAAGTGTGGGAGGTATTTGTTTTGAAATTAAATAAAATACTAATTTATACAAATAAGATAGCAGAAGTGAAGGCTTTTTATGTCGATGATTTAGGTTTTGATTTAATAAAAGATGAACATGACTATTTTTCAATATCAGCAGGATATAGTGACTTAACTTTTGTATATAGTGACACACTAACAAATCCTTATTATCACTTTGCATTTGATATACCTCCAGAAATGTTTGCTGAAATTAAAGGTTGGTTAAGTCAACGTGTTGAATTATTAACAGAAGAAGGGCAAGATGAAATTTACTTTAGTGGCTTTGATGCTAAATCAGTGTATTTTTATGATCCAGCACAAAATATAGTGGAATTTATGGCGAGAAATGAACATCGAAACAAAACGCAGGCCAATTATTTTGCTGTTCAAGAAATTTTAGGGATCAGTGAAATAGGATTAGTCATTGATGATTTAGAGCATTCAATGCGTACTTTGAAAAAATATAATTATAGTAATATTGCTAATTACATTGATGAAGATAGTTTGAATTTTATATTTAACAATAATGAATCTAATTATTTATTATTAACAAAAGCCGATAGAAGATGGTTGTTTTCAGATAAGTTAGCTAAAATATTACCCATTACGGTAGAAACTGACAAAGAGTTGATTGAAATTGTTGATGGTGAATTGAAGATAAGCAGTCTAGGATAATAACTCATAACAAAACCAGCTAAATTACATTTTCAATAATGAAAATTGCTATGATTATTAAATTTTTTCAAAAAAATTTAAAGTTCTCTTATCGATAGTCACAACAACGATTAGTAAACTTATACAAATCTTAAATTGTTTGATTTTTCAGAAAAATATTTGAATGGTTTCCCAATGTGTTATATAATCATTCACATAAAGGGAGGCTAATAATTTATGAAAGATGCTTTTGATATGGAAGATAAGGAAGTTTTGGATCGTTTATCATGTGCTCATATTAACTTTAGTAATGACGTTGAGTTCAAAGAATTCAATAAAGCGATTCAAACTCATGACATGAATTATCTTAGACAAACACTTAATAACATGAATTCAGCAGCCACAATGTAATAGTTTAGAAATATATAATAAGCCTTGTAAAAGGCTTATTTTTTTGCGAATAACGCTGTACTGATAATTAATAAAATATGGCAATTTTATGTATATCACTTAAATAAGACTATTTTGAATTAGAATTACTGGTTATTTGAATATATAGTGTTATAATATCGTTTGTGAATATAAGCTGTAGACTATTAAAGAAGGTGTAATTTTGGCGTATTTAGTGTTTTCGATATTATTTGCCTTTCTAATGGGCGTCGTCGTAATAATCGTAAGAATGAAGGCTCAAAACTTTCCAGTTAACGAAAAGAAAATCATTTTACCACCATTTTTTATGGCAACTGGTGCGTTAATGTATGTAGTTCCTTACTTTCGATTGTCAGGTATGGAAATGCTCGAATGTTTAATATTAGGCGTTTTATTTTCAACGGTATTAATATGGACTTCAAGATTTGAAGTAAAAGGAAGCGAAATATATATGAAACGTTCTAAAGCCTTTCCAGTCATTTTAATTTCATTATTATTAATTAGAACATTAATAAAAATCTTTATTAGCAATAGAATTGATCCTGGAGAATTAGCAGGTATGTTTTTCCTACTCGCATTTTGTATGATAGTGCCTTGGAGAATAGCAATGTTGTATAAATATAAAAAAGTAAAAAAACAAATCATAAATTAACTTTCAAACCGTCTATCAATTAGGATAGACGGTATTTTTCATTTTTTAACCAATATGATAAAATATGAAAGAATACACAGAACGTGCGTTCTGTTATATGGGGTGAAGCAATGAAAATTATACATACTGCAGATTGGCATTTAGGACGCATGCTTAATGGTAAGTCATTACTCAAAGATCAAGCATATATTTTAGAGCAATTTATTACTGCAATGAAAGAAGAACAGCCCGATGTCATCGTTATAGCAGGGGATGTTTACGATACGAGTTATCCTAGTAAAGACGCGATTCAATTATTAGAACGCACAATTGATGAATTAAATTTATCATTGAACATACCTTTAATTATTACAAGTGGCAATCACGATGGCAAAGAACGTTTGAATTATGGGGCGAGATGGTTTGAAAAATCGAATGTCTATATTAGAACACAATTAGATTGTATGATTTCACCAATAACGATTGATCATATTAATTTTTATACCTTGCCATTTGCGACAGTCAGTGAAGTACAACATTTCTTTCAACATGATACAGTCGAAACACATCAACAGGCTACAGATTTATGTCTAGCACACATGTCTAAAGAGATGGATCATAACGCAATGAACATGTTAATCGGACATATGACCGTTCAGGGTGGTAAACGTTCTGAGTCTGAAAGACCTTTAACAATTGGAACTGTAGAATCGGTTGATAGAGCTTCATTTAAAGACTTTAATCACGTGATGTTAGGTCATCTCCACCATCCATTTAGTATAGATTCTGATTATATTAGCTATAGTGGTTCATTGTTACAATACTCTTTTTCTGAAGTGTCTCAGCCTAAAGGATACCGTAGAGTTATTGTTGAAAATGATAGTATTAAAAACACTTTCATACCATTAAAACCGTTACGTGAATTAGAAGTGGTAGAAGGTGATTATGAAGACGCAATACAAGA
Organism: Staphylococcus lloydii; assembly: GCF_015775975.1. NCBI lineage: Bacteria > Bacillati > Bacillota > Bacilli > Caryophanales > Staphylococcaceae > Staphylococcus > Staphylococcus lloydii. The sequence goes on along the minus strand of NZ_CP064056.1, from coordinate 1,515,842 downwards.
AAAAATCAGTATTAAAAATAAAGAAAATTATTTGCATTTTAAATTGAAAAATATGTCACACGTTACCGACCCAATGATGCACTTAAAGCAAATCTATCCCAATACGTTGGCACTCACTAATATGTCTTTTGATTTCGAGAATACGTATTTAGAACAACGTGAAGCTATTGAACAACTTGATGATAATACAATTATTAATAATTTTTATGAAGATATTACGAGTACTGAATTAACGATGACCCAAAGAAATAAAATTACAACTATTCTTAATAAATTGACTGAAGGAGGCAACAATTAAATGCGTCCAATTGCCTTAAAACTAAAAAATTTCGGACCTTTTTTAGATGAATATATTGATTTTACTCGCGTTGAAAATAATGAACTATTTTTAATTAGTGGTAAAACAGGTTCTGGTAAAACAATGATTTTTGATGCCATAGTATATGCATTATTTGGAGAAGCCTCTACGAAAGATCGTAAAGAAGGTGATTTGAGAAGCCATTTTGCGGATAATAAACAACCTATGATTGTCGAGTTTGAATTCAAATTAGGCGCTGAGCATTTTTATGTGGAAAGAAAAGGTGCTTATTTTAAAGAGGGCAACACTTCCAAAACCAGTGGTAGTTTAGAGGTTTATGAACATATCAATGGGAACTATGAATTAAGAGAAAGTAAAATCAATGCAGGTAATCAATTATTAAGGTCATTATTAGGTGTTAATGCTGAACAATTTCGACAATTATTTATATTACCACAAGGTGAATTCAAGAGATTTTTACTATCGAATAGTAAAGACAAGCAAGAAATTTTAAGAACTTTATTTGATAGTGAAAGATTTGAAGAAATTCAAAAACTGTTAGCTGATGACGTTAAAGAAATAAGAACAAATATCGAAAAAAATTATGCTCAGTTAGATAACTACTGGGCAGATTTAAATAGTTATGATGACAATTATCTTATGGAAATAAAAGAAATGAATGTAAGGCAGACGGATAAACTTATTGATGTATTACCTGAGTTTGAAAACAAAGGTGATGCATTACAACTTAAATTAGAAGAACAACAACAACTTATTGCCAACAAAGTACAAAATACTCAACAGAAGTTAGAGCAAAATGAACAACTGCAAGAAAATCTGAAAAAATTAGAAGACCAACGTAATATATTAAAATCACTGTCTCAAGAAGATGAACATATCAATGAATTACGTAATACATTAAATGAAATTAATGAAGTTAAAACTTTAGCTACTTTTATAGATAGTAAGAAGTCATTGATAGCCAAACAACAGCAAAATGATACGAAAATGACGCAAGTAACATCAAAAAAAGATGAATTAGCACAAAAAAATACTACTTTAAAAGAACAGTTAGCAGATGTACAAAAATCAAAAGATACAATTGAGACTGAGCGCAAGTTTGTTGATAAAACGCGTTCGTTTTATCAAAACATAGCTAAATATCACCAAGCTTATGATGATCATTCAAAATTAAAAGGGCAGCTTGAAAAAGCAAATGAACTTTTAGATAAAGAACGTACGCATCAATCTAATTTAAAAGAACAATTAACAGGCGATAAACCTAGCTATGAAAATTTAGAAGCCTTAGATAGTAAGATTTATAAGTTGGATAATCAAGTAAATGAGAATAAAGTTAAGCAGGAAAATAAAAATAAATATGATAATTTAACGATCAAAATAGCCACTAACAAAGAATCATTGAGAGAAGCTAAAGAACAATTAGCACTGTTAACTTCCGAATATGAGAATATCGATAAAGGGCAATTACAATTAAACAATAAAGAAGAAATGATTGCGCAACTACAATCAGTTTTGACAATAGGTGATACTTGTCCTATTTGTGGTCATGAAGTAGATGATTTACAACAGCATATTAATTTTGACGCTATACTTGAAAAACAACAGCAGTTAACTCAATTAGATGAACAAATTCAACATTATAAAACACAGCAAGTCCAACTCGAAACTGTATTAGACCAACTAAATGAACAACAACAAAGTTTTAGTACACAAGATATAAATATTGAAGATATTTCTCAAATTGAAGCGCAACTATATGAACAACAACAAAAGAGAAAAGAATTGAAAAATCAAATAGACGATGTCAATAAATTGAATGAACAGTATCAAAAATTAATAGACTATATCCATAAGTTAGAAATTGATATAAAGTCGCAACAATCTGCTATTAAGCAAAACGAGATTTTTATTAACGATTTTGAGCATACAACGACTTTTGAAAATACAGAGGATTTCCGTAAAGATTTTGAAAATAAGCATAACAACATAGCTGCATATGATAAACAAATAGAGTCCATAGAACAACAAATTACTAATAATAATAATCAATATTCAATAGAAGAAAATAGTCATAAATATCTTACAGAACAGGCAAGTGAGCTAGATAGAGAGTTGTCAGAATTAGAATTAAAAATAAATAATGAAATGTCACGTATCGGTTTTAATGACATGGAAGAGGTTGAACAAGCGATAGCGAAAGTAGACACAAAAGCTGATATAGAGCAACAAATTCACAACCATGATAAAAATAAACAAGCCGCAGAAACGTTGATCAAAGAATTAGAATCAAATACACGTAATAAAGAAGTGAGTGATCTTGATGCGTTAAGACAACAGTTAACAAATCAACAAGATGAACTTAATGAAATTACTACAGAAGTGAATCAACACAGTTATAAAGTGAAAGTTAATAAGCAAAAGATAGCTGACATCAAGACGATTGTACATACTTTAAATAATGAATTGAAAACGCAACAAGAGGTTTTCCAGTTAGCTGAAGTAGTATCTGGTAAAAACCCTCAAAAATTAACGTTAGAGAATTTTGTGTTGATTTATTATTTAGAACGCATTTTAGCTCAAGCTAACCAGCGTCTATCTATGATGACGAGTCAACGATATCAATTAAAAAGAAGGACCCAAGTTTCTAAAGGCTATAGTGGGTTGGAGATTGATGTGTATGATGCATATGCCAATCAAGCACGACATATTACCTCATTGTCTGGAGGAGAATCGTTCCAAGCATCTTTAGCATTAGCATTAGGGTTAAGTGAAGTAGTACAACAAGAAGCAGGAGGTATTGTACTGGAATCGATGTTTATTGATGAAGGGTTTGGGACGTTAGATCAAGAAACATTAGAAACTGCATTAGATACCTTACTTAGCTTAAAATCTTCAGGAAGAATGGTTGGTATTATTTCACATGTGAGTGAATTAAAACAACGTATTCCGTTAATTTTAGAAGTGAAGACTGACCAATATCAAAGTTCTACGCAATTCAAACAACAATAAATCATGTTTGAAATTGCCAATCAAACAAAAAAGAGCGCTGAATTAATATTCAGCGCTCTTTTTTAAAAGAAAATGTTAATTAAAACTTAAAGAATTAATTTTTTTCACGTAATAAATCTCTAATTTCAGTAAGTAATACAGTGTTTTCTTCAAGTTCTTCCTCTTCTTCTTCTTTTTTCATTAATGTATTAGCAATTTTCACGAATACGAATAATGCGAATGCAATGATTAAGAAGTCAATGATTGATTGAATGAACATACCGTATTGAATACCCATGAATGACCAGCTTTTAGCAAAATCAACTGTACCAAAGATCAAACCAATTAATGGCATGATAATGTATGAAACTAATGCAGTGATAATTTTGTTGAAAGCTGCCCCCATTACTACTGCAACGGCTAAGTCGAGTACGTTACCTTTTAAGGCGAACTCTTTAAATTCTCTTAACATACATATTACCTCTCTTTTAAATAAATTTGTTAAAATTATTGTATTACAAATTATTAAGCAAGACAATATAATTTCAGTAAATAATATAAAAAGACAAAATTAAATGCTACTTTAAGGTAATTTGATTATTATTTACACTTTTGATATTCTAATACATGGCGCTTCATTTATATTATTATGAAGATTTAAACTTAATACAATTTAATTAGAAGGGAGTTAATAATTATGAAATCTTCTGAGCAACTTAGTAGTGGTAATAAACGTTCTCCCGTCTTTATTTATAGTGCTATTATTGTCGCAATAGTAGTACTTATCGGCGCTATTTTCCCGGCGCAATTTGGGAATGTAACCAATACTATTAAACTGTGGATTACAGATAAGCTAGGTTGGTATTATCTTATTTTAACTACCATTATAGTCTTTTTCTGTATTTTCTTAATCTTTAGCCCGATTGGGAAATTGAAATTAGGGAAACCGAACGATAAACCGGAGTTTAATACTATCTCTTGGTTCGCAATGCTATTTAGTGCCGGCATGGGAATTGGTTTAGTGTTCTATGGTGCAGCTGAACCAATGGCAGACTTTGCAGCGCCACCATCAGCTAACCCTGAAACGAAAGCCGCATATACTGAAGCTTTACGTTCAACATTCTTCCACTGGGGCTTCCACGCATGGGCAATTTATGGTGTGGTTGCACTTGCATTAGCATATGCACAGTTTAGAAAAGGTGAACCTGGGTTAATTTCTAGAACATTACGTCCACTATTAGGGGACAAAGTAGAAGGCCCAATAGGTACAATTATCGACGTTTTAGCAGTATTTGCTACTGTAGTCGGTGTTGCCGTTTCATTAGGTATGGGTGCACTACAAATCAACGGTGGACTTAATTATTTATTTGGTGTTCCAAATAATGTTTGGGTTCAAGCAATAATTATCGTTATTGTTACAATCTTATTTATCATGAGTGCATGGTCAGGAATTAGTAAAGGTATCCAATATTTAAGTAACTTAAATATTAGTTTAGGTTTAATTCTAATGGTAATCGTACTTATTCTTGGTCCAACTGTATTAATTTTAAACATGATGACAAGTTCAGTAGGTAACTTGTTAAATTCATTCTTACTTAATACATTTGATACTGCCGCTCAAAACCCACAAAAACGTGAATGGATGTCTCAATGGACACTTTACTATTGGGGTTGGTGGTTAAGTTGGAGCCCATTCGTAGGTATCTTTATCGCACGTGTATCAAAAGGCCGCTCAATCCGTGAATTCATCGGTGGCGTACTCTTAGTACCAGCTATCGTAAGTTTCATTTGGTTCAGTGTCTTTGGTGTACTTGGTATTGAAACAGGTAAAAAACATCCTGAATTATTTAAAATGTCTGCTGAAACGCAATTATTTGGTGTGTTTAATCACTTACCAATAGGTATTGTATTATCTATTATTGCGTTAGTATTAATCGGTTCATTCTTTATTACATCAGCCGATTCAGCAACATTCGTATTAGGTATGCAAACTTCATATGGTTCATTAGAACCAACTAACGTAGTTAAAGTAACTTGGGGTATTTCACAATCTCTAATTGCATTCATATTATTATTTGCAGGTGGAGGTAATGGTGCAGAAGCGCTTAATGCAATACAAAGTGCCGCCATTATTAGTGCATTACCGTTCTCGTTTGTCGTTATAATGATGATGATTTCATTCTACAAAGACGCAAACAACGAACGTAAATTCTTAGGTTTAACTTTAACACCTAATAAACACAGAATGAGAGATTACGTAGAACTACAAAGCGAAGAATATGAAGATGATATTATCGAACGTAGAGAAGCGTATAGAAATTCTGAAGAAAAATAAATTTTTTGACTGGGAATAATCATATTCCCAGTTTTTTTATGCCCAAAATGAAATGATAATGATTATCAATTAATAAAGATAACTTATTGCACTTTGATAGTGTGATAAGAAATACTTATAACCTCTTATTGAAAAATCAAATCTAATTTTGGCAGGAATATGCATATATGTAGTTGTTTTAACGGTTATATAATAATACAATTTAATTAACGGCATATTATATATATAAATATATCAGGGGGAATTAATATGGCTTCTAATCTTAAGTCACAAGCGAAAAAATCGTTTGATCTTAAAGGTAAATCATATACTTACTATGATTTAAATTCTTTAGAAGAAGAAGGATTAACTAAAATTTCAAAATTACCATACTCTATTCGTGTTTTACTTGAATCAGTGTTAAGACAAGAGGATGGTTTTGTAATTACAGATGATCACATTAAAAGTTTAGCAAATTTTGTAAACGGTTCAGATGGAGAAGTGCCATTCAAACCGTCACGTGTTATTTTACAAGACTTCACTGGTGTACCAGCAGTTGTAGATTTAGCATCTTTACGTAAAGCAATGAACGATGTAGGCGGAGATTTAAATAAAATCAACCCAGAAGTTCCAGTTGATTTAGTTATCGACCACTCAGTACAAGTTGATAGCTATGCCAATCCAGATGCATTACAACGTAATATGAAATTAGAATTTGAACGTAACTATGAACGTTATCAATTCTTAAACTGGGCAACTAAAGCATTTAATAACTACAGTGCGGTACCACCTGCAACAGGTATCGTTCACCAAGTAAACTTAGAATATTTAGCAAACGTAGTACACGTTCGCGATGTGGAAGGCGAAGACGTTGCATTCCCAGATACTCTAGTTGGTACTGACTCACACACTACAATGATTAACGGTCTAGGTGTTCTTGGTTGGGGTGTTGGTGGTATTGAAGCTGAAGCAGGAATGCTTGGTCAACCATCATACTTCCCAGTACCAGAAGTTATTGGTGTACGTTTAACAAATGCATTACCACAAGGTTCTACTGCAACTGACTTAGCTTTACGTGTGACTCAAGAGTTACGTAAAAAAGGCGTTGTTGGTAAATTCGTAGAATTCTTTGGTCCAGGTGTACAACACTTACCATTAGCTGACCGTGCGACAATCGCAAACATGGCTCCAGAATATGGTGCAACTTGTGGTTTCTTCCCGGTAGATGACGAATCATTAAAATACATGGGTTTAACTGGACGTTCTGACGAACACATTGAACTAGTTAAAAAATATTTACAAGAAAATAGTATGTTCTTCGACGTTGAAAAAGAAGAACCAGAATACACTGACGTAGTTGAATTAGATTTATCAACTGTTGAAGCTTCATTATCAGGTCCTAAACGTCCTCAAGACTTAATTTTCTTAAGTGATATGAAATCTGAATTTGAAAAATCTGTTACTGCACCAGCTGGTAACCAAGGTCACGGTTTAGATAAAAGTGAATTTGATAAAGAAGCTACTATCGAATTCAAAGACGGTTCAACTTCTAAAATGACTACTGGTGACTTAGCTATCGCTGCTATTACGTCTTGTACAAACACATCTAACCCATATGTTATGTTAGGTGCTGGTTTAGTAGCTAAAAAAGCTGTCGAAAAAGGCTTAAAAGTTCCTGAATATGTTAAGACGTCATTAGCACCAGGTTCAAAAGTTGTTACTGGTTACTTACGTGATTCAGGTTTACAAGAATTCCTTGATGATCTTGGCTTTAACCTTGTTGGTTATGGTTGTACAACTTGTATCGGTAACTCAGGTCCATTACTTGAAGAAATCGAAAAAGCTATTGCTAAAGAAGACTTATTAGTAACTTCAGTACTTTCAGGTAACCGTAACTTTGAAGGACGTATTCATCCATTAGTTAAAGCTAACTACTTAGCATCTCCACAATTAGTTGTGGCATATGCGTTAGCTGGTACTGTTGATATTGATTTACAAAATGAACCTTTAGGTAAAGGTAAAGATGGAGAAGATGTATATCTAGACGATATCTGGCCTTCAATTAAAGAAGTTGCAGACACAGTAGATAGCGTTGTAACTCCAAAATTATTCAAAGAAGAATACGAAACTGTTTATAACAATAACGAAATGTGGAATGAAATCGACGTAACTGATCAACCGTTATATGATTTCGATCCAAATTCAACTTATATCCAAAACCCTTCATTCTTCCAAGGTTTATCAACAGAACCTGAAGATATTAAACCATTAAATGGTCTACGTGTAATGGGTAAATTCGGAGACTCAGTTACAACTGACCATATTTCTCCAGCGGGTGCTATCGGTAAAGATACACCAGCAGGCCAATATTTATTAGATCATGATGTACCAATTCGTGAGTTTAACTCATATGGTTCACGTCGTGGTAACCATGAAGTAATGGTTCGTGGTACGTTTGCGAATATCCGTATTAAAAACCAATTAGCACCAGGTACAGAAGGTGGATTTACAACTTACTGGCCAACGGGCGAACAAATGCCAATCTTTGATGCTGCTATGAAATATAAAGAAGACGGCACTGGCTTAGCCGTATTAGCAGGTAATGATTATGGTATGGGTTCTTCACGTGACTGGGCTGCTAAAGGTACAAATCTATTAGGCGTTAAAACTGTTATCGCACAAAGTTACGAACGTATTCACCGTTCAAACTTAGTTATGATGGGTGTATTACCATTACAATTCCAAGACGGCGAATCAGCTGATAGCCTAGGTATTGATGGTACAGAAGCAATTTCAGTAGATGTTGACGAAAACGTACAACCACATGATTTAGTTGATGTGAAAGCTGAAAAAGAAAACGGCGATGTTATTGAATTTAAAGCAATCGCACGTTTCGACTCAAAAGTTGAAATAGATTACTACCGTAATGGCGGTATCTTACAACTTGTATTAAGAAATAAATTAGCTGAATAATTGATTGGTTAAGATTAAGGCTATGTGAGTTAATATGCTCACATAGTCTTTTTTGTTATGATATGATTTGGTTAAGGAAATTTTGAAAAGAGGTCGACTTAATGATTTATACAATTACAGAAATAGAATCAAGATATCAAGAAACAGATCAAATGGGATTTATTTATCATGGCAATTATCCTACATGGTTTGAAGTCGCTCGTACGGACTATATTACAAAACTAGGATTTAGTTATAAAGATATGGAGGACAGTGGCATCATTTCTCCTGTCACGGATTTAAATATTAATTATATTAAGTCAATTACATATCCAGAAAAGGTGAAAATTAAAACTTGGGTCGCTAAATATTCACCACTTAGATCATTATATTGTTATGAAATATACAATGAAGCAGGCGAATTAGCAACTACAGGCTCAACTACTTTAACATGTATTAAAAAGACAAATTTCAAACCTATTAGATTAGATAAAACGTTCCCTGAATGGCATGCTACATATAAAGAAGTAGCTAATTTAAATAAGGCTGGAGAAACAAGAGAAGTTTATAATGGATTATAATGTAAATAAAAAAGCCGCTATTAATAATTAATAACGGCTTTTTCTTTATTTAATATCGTAAGTGATTTCTTCTGAGTTTTCATCTACATCTATATAAATATCATCATCTTCAAAATACCATAAATCTTTTTCAGAGATGACAACATCTAACTCATCAAAGTTATTCTCATAACCAATCTCAATATCATCTTTTTTGTCGACGCTAAATGCAGGGCTAAATCCTTGTTTTAGTTGTATTTCGCCACCATAGCGTACGTAAAAATGTAAGACTTTATTCTCTTCTGGCAAATCAAGTTCATCCTTGAACCATTTTACCGCTCTGTCTGAAAGTTCTATCTTCATAATAAAAGTCTCCTCTCGTTTTGTAAGTGAAAACTTACATGGTGAATTTACAAATATAATCTTGATACTGTACTATAATACCCACTTATGCATATGCTAATTCTAGTATAGCATATTATTTTTAACAAACTTATGATATATATCTTTGAAAGTAATATGTTTTAGTAGTTAATTATATTTATATATCACCATGAGATGACTGGTTATAAAAAAGCGTTATTTAAAATCGTTAGAGATTTTAAATAACGCTTTAAACTATAAACCATGTTGTTTACATGGCTACCTCACATTTAAACACTGATAATTACTTAAAAAGTTAATAGTTTGTCGACTTTTTACATCCATTTTATTTTAGGTTCTTCGCCTTTAAATATTCTTACTATATTTGTTCTATGTCTAAAGATTAGTAATATACCTATACATGCACTTACGACTAATAAAATATAATCTCGAATAAGTAACGCGCCTATAATACAACAAATTGACGCAATGATACTTGATAATGATACATACTTTGTTAAATATAAAATAGCGAAGAAAATTACGGCTAATATTAATAATAAAATTGGATTAACTCCAAATACTACGCCAGCACTTGTAGCTACTGCTTTACCACCTTTAAAACCTAAATAGATAGGATATACATGTCCTAAAATTGCAAATGCACCAACGATTAAGCCATTTGTGAAAAATGTACTTATTGGCCCATCAGCATGAACAGGCAACCACAATGGGAAAAATACTACTATAAAACCTTTAAATATATCTAAAAATGTAACTAATGCACCAGCTGGTTTCCCTAATACTCTAAAACTATTTGTTGCACCAGTGTTTCCGCTTCCAAATTGTCTAATATCTTTTTTGAAAAATAATTTTCCGATCACATAGCCACTTGGAAATGCACCAATGAGGTAACTTAGAATTAACATAATTACTATCATCATATACATTTACACATCCTTTAATGACGTTATGTCTATTTTACCACATGACCTATTATTACACGAATAAAAATTAAAATATATGCATGATTTGTTACTTAATTATCACTTTGACGCTTGCAATTTACGCAAATTTATATAAGAATAACTATTGTATAGTTTTAAAAACGAACGTACGTTTGTAGGAGGGCGAAACGATTGGCAATGAATAAGCAAAATAATTACTCGGATGATTCTATCCAAGTACTAGAAGGACTCGAAGCAGTTAGAAAGAGACCTGGTATGTATATTGGTTCAACCGATAAACGCGGATTACATCATTTAGTGTATGAAGTTGTCGATAACTCCGTCGATGAAGTATTGAATGGTCATGGGAATGAAATTTCAGTAACTATTAATAAAGATGAGAGTATTACAATAGAAGATAATGGTCGTGGTATGCCTACAGGTATACATGCCTCTGGAAAACCGACAGTAGAAGTAATATTCACTGTATTACATGCCGGGGGTAAATTCGGACAAGGCGGATATAAAACATCAGGAGGTTTGCATGGTGTTGGTGCGTCCGTAGTAAATGCATTAAGTGAATGGCTTAGTGTCGAAATACATAGAGACGGTACAATTTATCAACAAGATTTCAAAGACGGTGGCAAACCTGCTAGTGGACTAGTAAAAAAAGGCAAAACAAAGAAAACTGGGACTAAAGTTACTTTTAAACCAGATCCAGAAATATTTAAATCTGCTACTTCTTTTAACTTTGATGTATTAAGTGAAAGACTTCAAGAATCTGCTTTTCTATTAAAAAATTTAAAAATCATTTTAACTGATAATAGACAAGGTAAAGAACGTGAAGAAGTATATCATTATGAAGAAGGTATAAAAGAGTTTGTTTCCTATGTCAATGAAGGCAAAGAAGTACTTCATGATGTAGCTACTTTTGTAGGCGAAGCTAACAATATAGAAGTGGAAGTAGCATTTCAATATAACGACCAATATTCAGAAAGTATTTTAAGTTTTGTTAACAACGTGCGCACAAAAGATGGTGGTACGCATGAAGTTGGATTCAAAACAGCAATGACACGTGTATTTAATGATTATGCGCGTAGAATTAATGAATTAAAAGCGAAAGATAAAAACCTTGATGGTAATGATATTCGTGAAGGATTAACGGCGATTATTTCAATTCGTATTCCTGAAGAATTATTACAATTTGAAGGGCAAACAAAATCAAAATTAGGTACACCTGAAGCTAGAAGTGCCGTTGATTCTGTTGTTGCTGATAAATTACCTTACTATTTAGAAGAAAAAGGGCAATTGTCTAAATCTCTTGTTAAGAAAGCCCTTAAGGCCCAACAAGCACGTGAAGCTGCGAGAAAAGCTAGAGAAGATGCCCGTTCTGGTAAGAAAAACAAGCGTAAAGATACTTTACTTTCAGGGAAATTAACGCCTGCCCAAAGTAAAAATACAGAAAAGAAAGAACTGTACTTAGTTGAGGGTGACTCAGCTGGTGGTTCAGCTAAACTTGGTAGAGATCGTAAGTATCAAGCCATCTTACCTTTAAGAGGTAAAGTTATTAATACAGAAAAAGCACGACTCGAAGATATATTTAAAAATGAAGAAATCAATACGATTATTCATACGATTGGTGCCGGTGTTGGTAATGAATTTAAATTAGAAGATAGTAACTACAATCGCGTTATTATCATGACTGATGCGGATACTGATGGCGCGCACATTCAAGTACTATTATTAACGTTCTTCTTTAAATATATGAAGCCATTAGTACAAGCAGGTCGCGTATTTATTGCGTTACCACCGTTATATAAATTAGAAAAAGGTAAAGGCAGTTCGAAAAAAGTCGAATATGCATGGACTGACGACGAGTTAGAAAAATTACAAAAACAATTAGGTAAAGGCTTTACTTTGCAAAGATATAAAGGTTTGGGTGAAATGAACCCAGATCAATTATGGGAAACAACGATGAACCCAGAAACAAGAACATTAATTCGCGTACAAGTAGATGACGAAATCAGATCTTCTAAACGTGTTACAACATTAATGGGTGACAAAGTTGCACCAAGACGTGAATGGATTGAAAGTCACGTAGAATTTGGTTTACAAGAAGACCAAAGTATTTTAGATAATAGCGAAATACAAATTTTGGAACATGATGAGCAAGAAGAGGAGGAAATAAATTGAGTGAGGTAATTCAAGACTTATCACTTGAAGACGTAATAGGCGACCGATTTGGTCGTTATAGTAAATATATTATTCAAGAACGTGCATTACCTGACGTTAGAGATGGTTTAAAGCCAGTACAACGTCGTATTTTATATGCTATGTATTCAAGTGGTAATACTTATGACAAAAATTTCCGTAAAAGTGCCAAAACAGTCGGAGATGTTATTGGTCAGTACCATCCTCATGGTGATTCCTCGGTATATGATGCTATGGTGCGTTTGAGTCAAGATTGGAAATTACGCCATGTACTTATTGAAATGCACGGTAATAACGGTAGTATTGACAACGATCCAGCTGCAGCGATGCGTTACACTGAGGCAAAATTAAGCCAGATTTCTGAAGAGTTACTTAGAGATATCAATAAAGAAACTGTGCCATTTATGCCTAACTATGACGATACGACGACTGAACCTATGGTCTTGCCAGGAAGATTACCTAATTTACTAATTAACGGAAGTACAGGAATATCTTCTGGGTATGCGACGGATATACCACCACATAATTTAGGTGAAGTCATTCAGGCTACTTTAAAATATATCGATGACCCTAACATTACAGTTAATCGATTAATGAAATATGTAAAAGGACCAGATTTTCCAACAGGCGGTATAATTCAAGGTATCGATGGTATTAAAAAAGCTTATGAATCTGGTAAAGGGAAAATCATCGTACGTTCTAAAGTCGAGACTGAAGAGTTAAGAAATGGACGTAAAGAATTGGCAGTCACTGAAATACCGTACGAAGTAAATAAAAGTAGTTTGGTTAAGAAAATCGACGAACTACGCGCCGATAAAAAGGTAGATGGTATTTTAGAAGTTCGTGATGAAACTGACCGAACAGGTCTTCGTATTGCTATTGAATTGAAAAAAGATGTTAATAGTGAAGCTGTACTTAACTATTTATATAAAAACACAGATTTACAAATTTCTTACAGTTTTAATATGGTAGCTATAAGTGAAGGTCGTCCAAAATTAATGGGCATTCGTGAAATTATCGATAGTTATTTAAATCATCAAATCGATGTCGTTACCAAACGTACACAATATGATCTAAATCATGCCGAAAGCAGAATGCATATTGTGGAAGGTTTAATGAAAGCATTGTCTATTTTAGACGAGGTCATTAACTTAATTAGAAATTCAAAAAATAAAAAAGATGCTAAAGAAAACCTTGTAGCCGAATACGACTTTACAGAAGCACAAGCCGAAGCTATCGTGATGTTACAGTTATACCGTTTAACAAATACGGATATTGTCCAATTACAAGATGAACACGATGAACTTAAAGCTACAATTGAAAAATTACGTCATATTTTAGATAATCATGATGCATTACTTGCCGTAATTAAAGAAGAATTAACTGAAATTCGCAAGAAATTTAAAACTGAGCGTTTATCGGTTATTGAAGCTGAAATCTCTGAAATTAAAATAGATAAAGAGGTTATGGTACCTAGCGAAACAGTTATGTTAAGTGTTACGCGTCACGGTTATATTAAGCGTACTTCGTTGCGTAGCTTTAACGCGAGTGGTATTGAAGAAATAGGCGTTAAAGATGGCGACAGTATATTAAAATATATGGAGACGAACACGCTTGATACGGCACTTGTATTTACGAATAAAGGTAGATATTTGTTTATACCTGTCCATAAATTATCTGACATAAAATGGAAAGATTTAGGTCAACACGTGTCACAAATTGTGCCACTTGATGATGATGAATTTGTAATAGACGTTAATTGTGAGAAAGAGTTCCCAGAAAGTGCATATTACATTACTGCTACGAAAAATGGCATGATTAAGAAAAGTAACGTTTCATTGTTCAAAACTTCTAGATATAACAAACCACTTGTTGCTATGAAGTTGAAAGACAATGATGAAGTGATTAATATCATGCGTGTCGAAGCAGAACAAATGATTACTGTACTTACGAATAAAGGTATGTCATTAACGTATTCTACTGAAGAGTTATCCGACACTGGTTTACGAGCTGCAGGTGTTAAATCAATTAATCTAAAAGATGAAGATTTTGTCGTTTTAACTCAAACTGTGAATGATCAAAATACAATATTAATGGCTACACAACGTGGTGCGTTGAAACGTATTAGTTATAATGTATTACAACATGCAAAACGCGCGCAAAGAGGTATAACATTATTAAAAGAATTGAAAAAAGCACCACACCGTATTGTTTCAGCACAAACCACAACTCCAGATGACACGATTTATAAGGTGTATTCTAATTCGCATGAAGAGCAAGGCTATATAAAAGATATTCATTTAACTGAACAGTATACCAACGGTTCGTTTATCGTTGATACAAATGAATTTGGTGAACTTGTACAGTTAATTGTTGAGTAGATAAAAAAATATAGTAAAAACTCTAATATAGTGATAAAATAAAACTATTATAGATATTTAAATGTAGGCAACATAAATTTGAGATATATTGAAATACAACAAAATGCAATCAACAGTGTTTTTATAACTACTGTTGGTTGTATATATTTTATGAGTGCTCATTATATAAATCTTTATATACATACTTATATGGTAATATTTAGCTAAGGAGGATTTAATAATTTGAGTGATTTTGATAGTTTAATTCCAGGTTGGTTTAAAGTCATTATTGAGACCGGAAACGATTTGATTTGGTCGCAATATTTAATCGGTTTATTAATTACTGTGGGTATTTATTTCACAATCGGTTCGAAATTCGTCCAATTACGTTGGATTCCAGAAATGTTTCGTGCTATTGGTGAAAAACCGGAAACATTAGAAAATGGTAAGAAGGGTATTTCGCCATTCCAAGCTTTCGCAATTAGTGCAGGTTCACGTGTAGGAACAGGAAACATCGCTGGTGTTGCTACAGCTATCGTACTTGGTGGTCCAGGTGCAGTGTTTTGGATGTGGTTAATCGCATTTATCGGAGCGGCAAGTGCTTTTATCGAGGCGACTTTAGCGCAAGTTTATAAAGTTCCAGATAAAGATGGTGGCTATCGTGGTGGTCCAGCTTATTACATAACTAAAGGTTTAAATCAAAGATGGTTAGGTATCGTCTTTGCAATATTAATTACGGTAACTTTTGCTTTCGTATTTAATACAGTTCAATCTAATACCATTGCTGAGTCTTTAAATACGCAATATAATGTGAGTCCAGTGATTACTGGTTTAGTGTTAGCAGTATTTACAGCTGTCATTATTTTTGGTGGTGTACGTAGTATTGCTAGAATTTCTTCAGTAATCGTTCCAGTTATGGCTATTATATACATTGCTTTAGTATTGGTTATCTTAATAATGAATTATGATCAAATCATACCAATGTTAATGACAATTATTAAAAGTGCTTTTGGTGCACAACAAGTTACTGGTGGTGCCGTTGGTGCAGCTATTTTACAAGGTGTGAAACGTGGCTTGTTCTCAAACGAAGCTGGTATGGGTTCTGCACCTAATGCTGCCGCAACTGCAGCTGCGCCTCACCCTGTAAAACAAGGTCTTATTCAATCATTAGGTGTATTCTTCGATACAATGCTCGTATGTACATCTACTGCAATCATGATCTTATTATACAGTGGTTTGAAATTCGGAGATAATGCGCCTCAAGGCGTTCAAGTTACTCAATCTGCACTGAATGAACATTTAGGTAGTGCTGGTGGTATTTTCTTAACTATAGCGATTACGCTATTTGCTTATTCATCAGTTATCGGGAACTATTACTATGGTCAATCCAACATCGAATTTTTATCTAAAAATAAAATTGTTTTATTTATTTTTAGATGTTTAGTCGTTGTATTAGTATTTGTCGGCGCTGTTGTTAAAACACAAACAGTTTGGAACACTGCCGACCTGTTTATGGGACTTATGGCTATCGTCAACTTGATTTCGATAGTTGGTTTATCTAACATTGCACTTGCTGTAATGAGAGATTATCAAGCTCAACGTAAAGCAGGTAAGAAACCAGTATTCAAACCAGAACAATTGGAAATCAATTTATTTGGTATTGAGAGCTGGGGCATGAACAAAAACGATAAATCATTATATTAATATTTATGAACTACAAGATAGTATAAGTTACTATCTTGTAGTTTTTTCTTTTTATTCGTTCATTCACTCAAAATTAAACTTTTCTTTTAAAGCCTTACCATATATAATCTTATTGATATAAAAGAAAGGTGGAAAGCATGGACCGTTACCTTATAAAAAAGACTTTAAACAACAATGTTATTATTTGCAGCATCGAAGACCAAGAAGTAATTTTAATCGGTAAAGGTATAGGCTTTAATAAAAAGCCGGGGATGTATGTTAAACAACCTCAATCTATTGAAAAAGTATATAAACTAGTTCAACAATCACATCTGAGTCATTATAAGGCGCTTGTCTCAATGACTGATGATTATACTTTGCAGGCTATTATTGAAGCAGTAAATATAATTACAAATTCAAAATTGATTATTGATGATGAAAAATTAGTAGTTAGTTTAACGGATCATATTATTTTTGCATATAAACGTATTCAGCAACAACAATATATTACTAATCCCTTTGTCTCAGAAATAAAGCATTTGTACAATGCTGCGTATATTATCGCCGAAAGAGTGATAGAAAGACTTAATGAGTCACTAAACGTAAACTTTCCTGAGGACGATATTGGTTTTATAGCTTTACATATAGCTTCGAATACGGAAATGTTATCATTAAGAGAAATGACGCTGATTAATGAATTAATAAATAAGGCGACATTTATTATTGAACATGACTTACAATCTGATATAGATAGACAGTCAATAAAATATCAACGTTTTATTAGACACATTCATTTTCTAATCAGACGTATTCAACTTAATGAGCGAGAGCGTTGCTCTCATATTGTCGATGAATTACTGAAATCTCATTATTCACTTTGTTATAACATTGCTTTAAAAGTAATGAAGATGTTGCAGCAAGAGTTGGATAATAAAATTTATGAGAGTGAGATTGTATTTTTGACATTACATATTTACCATTTGATGAATCACAATAATTCATCATAGTCATGGTTATACAAAGTATTATTTTATACTTTTAGGTTAAACTGAAACTTTAGTATTGCTATTAATGCAAAATATGTTTAGTATTTCTTTCATGTGATATTATTTATAATAGTATTTAAAGGGTATAACAATATTTATATTAAATATTTTAAAGTCGTATACAAACGATATTAATACAAGTAAGGTATGGTGAATTTTATGTCGAATGAAGAAAAAGTTAATAATGAAAGTAAGTCCAAAAATAAAATGAACTTAAACTTTACTGAAACACGCTTTATGAAGTTTTTAGGCGGTAAAGATTTGATTTTTGGCTTATGTATGTTGATTTTAATTGGTATCGTTATATTTATATTTGATCAAGTATCATATATATTTAAGCCATTTATTATCGTATTTAATACTATTGTAGCTCCAATTATTGTTTCTTTAATTTTGTTCTATTTATTTAATCCTATCGTTAATTTGATGGAACGCTACAATATTTCTCGTGTATGGGGCGTGTCAATTTTATTTTTAGTTATTATAGGTATCATCACGTTAGTAGTGAATTTACTTATACCTTTAATTGGCGTCCAGGTAAAAAGTTTTGGTCACAATTTCCCACATTACGTGAGCAAAGTAAATCAATTTTTTGATAGTGTAACGCAATATTCTATCGTGGCGGATTATCACAACCAGATTCAAAGCCATTTAACATCACTATCTAAAAAAATTCCAAATATGATTTCGGATTATACAAACGGTTTTAGTTCAAAAATCAAAAACTTTGCAGAAACTTTAGTAAACGTTGGTGTCGTAATTGTAACAACACCTTTCGTGTTATTCTTTATGTTAAAAGATGGGCATCGTTTTAAAGAATTTTCAACTAATATTATACCGCCAAAATTTAGAAAAGATTATCATGATTTATTAGAAAAAATGAGCGTACAAGTTGGTTCATATATTCAAGGTCAAATTATCGTTTCAATTTGTATCGGTATCTTATTATTTATTGGTTATTCTATTATCGGTTTAGATTACAGTTTAGTACTTGCGAGTATTGCAGCTGTAACGAGCGTAGTGCCGTATCTAGGGCCAACGATTGCTATTTCGCCAGCGATTATCATTGCACTAATAACATCGCCTATAATGCTCTTAAAGCTTATTATCGTATGGACAGCTGTGCAATTTATTGAAGGACACTTTATTTCACCTAACATTATGGGTAAAACATTAAAAATCCATCCATTAACAATTATCTTTATATTATTAAGTGCAGGTAACTTGTTAGGTGTTGTTGGTGTTATTTTAGGTATTCCAGCATATGCCATATTAAAAGTACTCGTTTCACATATTTACTTCTTGTTCAAACGTCGCTATAACAAATACTATAGTGATGATGCGGGTGAATACGAATTTAAAGATGATGAAAAAGAATTTATTCGTTAGTTAAATTGAATTAAAAAATGCTACTTTCATTTATAGTTTTTGAAAGTAGCATTTCTTTTTGTCATATAATTGTTTGCCGTTTTATTTTTAGTAGTATAGATTTGATTCATAAATTTCAATTGAAAGGAATACGTGCGTATAACAGTTTTGTTAGAATACCGTTTTATATACACACAACTAAGATTTTATGCTATATTTTTTATAAATTATAAGAATGACTGAGGGCTGAAGAATAAATTATGACTAAAGAACTAAGAAGTAAAATCTTTACGATACTTAAAGTAATATTCGCTATAGTATTACTTACTATCGTCGTTTTTAATTTGCATAAAGAACTCGCAAATATTAATTTCAAACAAAC
The DNA here is from genome assembly GCF_015775975.1 of Staphylococcus lloydii. Classification (NCBI taxonomy): domain Bacteria; kingdom Bacillati; phylum Bacillota; class Bacilli; order Caryophanales; family Staphylococcaceae; genus Staphylococcus; species Staphylococcus lloydii. The sequence continues at coordinate 1,496,349 of NZ_CP064056.1, read as the reverse complement.
ATTTATTGCATTTGGTAAAATTGATCGATTTTGGTTAGTGCTACTATTTTTAAGTGGTGGGGCATCCATGATTATTTTATCTATCTATGATGTTATTTTAAATAAATCACTTAAAACATCGATGTCAATTTGGAAAACCATACGTATCGGATATATTATTAATGCCTTTAATGCCGTGATAGGCTTTGGTGGTTTTATTGGCGCAACTGTAAGATACTTGGTGTACAAAAATTATACAAATGAGAAAAAATATTTAGTTCAAACGATCTCTGTTGTATTAATATCTATGTTAACAGGTTTAAGTTTGTTATCTATATTTGTTGTCGTTCATATTTTCAATGTTCAACACTTATTTGATTCATTCCCTTGGGTTAAATGGGCGCTTTATGTTGTAGCGTTATTTTTACCAATATTTATTATATTTACGATAGCGAAACCTGTCCAAGCAAAACAGAAATTTTTAGGCTTATACTGTACTTTAGTATCTAGCTGTGAATGGTTTGCTGCCGCTTTAGTTTTATACTTAGCACTTATTATTGTAAATGTGCACGTACCATTTAATGTTTTTATGGGCGTCTTTATTATTGCTGCAATATCAGGATTAGTAAGTTTTATACCGGGTGGTTTTGGTGCATTTGATTTAGTTATTATTTTAGGCTTGAAATCTTTAAATGTTGGAGAAGAAAAGATTGTCTTAGCGTTGTTGTTATATCGTTTCGTTTATTATTTCTTCCCATTACTTATTGCGTTAATTTTATCTATCTTTGAATTTAAAACGACGGCAAGACGTTACTTTGAAGATTCTAAGATTTTTGTACCTATGCAAGACTTTGGTTCTTTATTTAAATCATATCAAAAGGACTTTTTATCACGTATTCCATCATTCGCGATAGCGATCTTGCTATTCTTTACAAGTATCGTATTCTTTTTAAATAATATTACTATTATTTATGATGGTTTATATGCTTCTAATCATTATGTATATTATATTATTGTCTCTGTGCATACATGCGCTTGTTTATTACTATTTTTAAATGTTATAGGTGTTTATAGTTTATCTAAGCGAGCAATTTTATTTTCACTTATTTCATTATTGTTAATCGCCTTAGTAACGATATATACGTATGCATCATTTTTCTTACTAACATGGTTAGCAGTTATGTTTATACTGCTTGTCGTTTTCTATAAGCGTTCTAAAATATTAAAAAGAAACTTCAGTTATGTGAAATTATTTTATATGTTTTTAATTAGTGGCTGTGTACTTTTCATTAATCATATTGTGATTTACCAAACACTTCATACGTTGGACGTTTATAAATTAGAAGTGGATACTTCAATTTTACGATATTATTTCTGGATAACTGTGTTAGTTATTGCAATTATCGTGGGTAGTATAGTCTGGTATTTTGAAAGTAAAATTAAACTTAAAGAAAATTATCAAGCTTTGTCAGTATGTGAAAGTATTGTTGAAACATACGGTGGTAACTATTTAAGCCATTTGATGTATAGTGGCGATAAACAATTTTTCGTCGATGATAGTCAACAAGCGTTTTTAATGTATCGTACGATTAATAATGCATATGTTATTTTAGGTGACCCAATTGGAGACGAGAAAACGTTTAATAGTCTGCTTATCGATTTTTACAGTAATGCGCATTATATCGGCTATGATATTATTTTCTATCAAGTTTCAGAAAAGTATTTATCGTTATATCATAATTTTGGTAATCAATTTTTCAAATTAGGCGAAGAAGCACTGATTGACTTAGAAACATTTACGACAGCTGGAAAAAAACGACGTGGTTTACGTGCTACATTGAATAAGTTAAGTGATATGGGCATGACTTTTGAGGTATTGACGCCACCGTTTAATAGCACATTATTAAATGCTTTAAAGCAAATTAGTGATAATTGGTTAGAAGGGCGTCAAGAGATGCATTTTTCGGTAGGTTCATTTACTGAAGATTATTTAAATCAAGCGCCTATCGGTATTATTAGAGATGAATCACAACAACCCATAGCATTTTGTAGTGTCATGCCAACTTATTATAATGAGACGATTTCGGTAGATTTAATTCGTTGGGATCCAGAGATAGAATTACCTCTTATGGATGCATTATATTTACACATGTTGTTATGGTCCAAAGAACAAGGGTATAAACGTTTTAATATGGGAATGGCCACATTATCTAATGTAGGACAAGTACCATTCTCATACACTGGCGAACGTATTGCTGGTCGTGTATTCGAACATTTTAATGGTTTGTATCGTTTCCAAGGTTTACGTCGTTATAAGGAAAAGTTCAAACCGGAATGGGAAGCAAGATTTTTAGTTTATCGTAAGCATCGTTCGCTGTGGTTAAGCATGTTAAAAGTTATGCGTGTGATTCGTAAAAAACCGAAAATGTAAACTAATATTTTAAACGGCAGAGAAACTTGTGTAACTTTAAACACGCTTAAGTTAATAAACATAATTATAAAAGAGACTAGGCTTATTGTGGCCTAGTCTCTTTTATAATTACTTACGTCATAATGCTTGTACAATTAACGTTATGAATACCAGTAATAAATTTAATTATAATAAACTAACTATATGAAAGTTGTCTAACCGTTTGACTGGTTGACACACACTAATATAGCAGTTATAGAAAGCGTTTTCAATACTGGTATTAAAGTGCTTTAAATATATTGTGACATTTTATCATTTAATGATAATTTATATATTTTTTGGTAACAACCGAATTTTATACGACAAAAATAAGGTAACCCTATTTAAATGTTGGTTACCTTATCGATGATTTAATTATTGTATTTTTGACGTTGTTCTTGTTCTTCTGCATATCGTTCTGGGTTTTTCTTATAGAAGTCTTGATGATAGTCTTCAGCCTCATAAAACGGAGTCGCAGGCAAAATTTTAGTGGCAATAGCTTTGTCTTTATCTATTGTATTTTTCATTTTCTCTATATATGCTTCAGCTTGTTGTTGTTGATGATCATTTGTATAAAAAATTGCTGTTTGATATTGAGCGCCTCTGTCTTGAAATTGACCGCCATCATCAGTGGGATCAATCACTGAGAAAAAGATTTCTAATAATTTATTATAAGAAAATAGCGCGACATCATATTCTATTTCTATTGCTTCATAATGGCCAGTATTACCAGTTTTTACTTGCTCGTAAGTTGGATTTTCAACATGACCACCCATGTACCCTGAAGTTACTTTTTCTATCCCTTCAAATGTATCAAAAGGTTTGACCATGCACCAAAAGCAACCCCCGGCGAAATACGCCTTATTTATATTCATGTTTAACATCCTTTCGTATTGGCCCTAAGTCTGATTTATTTACAAAGTACTTGATTTTTACACAAAATTTATATAACTTTAATATATGTTAATTATAGTACATAGATTTGTAATTTTGAAGATATAAGGTTGATAATATATGAGCGAAGATAAGCATAAGACAGAGATAAACAATGAAGAAACATCGCACACGCCTCCACCAAGGCGTACAAAAAAGAAAAAGAAAGTTAGAAAATTACCTTTTATTATTTTAATTATTATAATTGCATTTGCCATTGTAATTGGTTATGCAGTTCATGGTTATAATTCAGGTATTCAATATGCCAAAAATCAAGGTAAAACTTTGAAACAGCACAAATTTAATGGTGCGGCTAAAAATGATGGGAAGATTACAATCATGGTACTGGGAGCAGATAAAGCACAAGGTGGTATTTCTAGAACTGACTCCATTATGATTGCGCAATATGATTACATTCATAAAAAGATGAAAATGATGTCGGTTATGCGTGATATATATGCGGATATTCCTGGTCATGGTAAGCATAAGATTAATTCAGCTTATTCAATTGGTGGTCCAGAGTTATTAAGACAAACATTGAAAAAGAATTTAGACATTGATCCTGAATATTATGCGATTTTAGACTTTACTGGATTTGAAAAAATGATAGATGAGTTAGAACCTAACGGCGTTCCAATAGATGTCGAGAAAGATATGTCGGCTAACATCGGTGTATCATTGAAAAAAGGTGAACATAAATTAAATGGTAAAGAATTACTTGGCTACGCACGTTTCAGACACGATGCTGAAGGAGACTTTGGTCGTGTACGACGTCAGCAACAAGTTATGCAAACCTTGAAGAAACAATTAGTTAGTCCTAGCACTTTCCCTAAATTACCGAAAGTGGCAGGCATCTTAAGAGGTTATTTAAATACAAATATGCCAGATTCAGCATTAATTCAAACTGGTTTAAATTTTGGTTTACGTGGCGATAAAGATGTAAAATCTAAAACGTTACCTATTCAAAATACGTATCAAGATTACCAATCTCCATCAGATGGTAGTGCTTTACAAATAGATAAAGCAGCGAATAAAAAAGCAGCTAAAGCGTTTTTAGATAACTAACAAAAACCCGAGTTACAGTTTTATGTACTGTAACTCGGTTTTTTTATTTGTATGTAATAACAGTTGTTAAATATTATTGATCTGATTTTCTAACGCCAGCAACACCATAGTGTGCAGCATTCATTTCTTCAATCACAACATGGATTGCATTTTTGTCTGCGCCTGTTGTTTTTTCTACAGCATGAGTTACTTCTGATACTAAATCTTTAAGTTGTTCATCTGAACGACCTTCTAATAATTTTACGTTGATAATTGGCATATAAAAGCCTCCTTTTTATGAGTTGAACAAAGTATAGCACGAATTAGTTTAGAACTTAATCCAAAAAAGAAGAGATGAATATTAGATAGAGCTAGCCCATGGTTACACATAAGATTTTATAGCGATTATTAAAACTAACTTATATCTTGTTGGTAAATTTCCATTTGATTTATGAGAAGAAATATTTTATAATTTAACCGAACACACGTTCTGTTTTTGTGGGAGGTTAGTTATATGTATGATTATAATTTGTTAGAAGAAAGAGACATTTTGTGTATTGACCAAAAGAGTTTTTTTGCGAGTGTATCATGCTTGCAAAAGGGATTGGATCCACTGCAAACTAAATTAGCAGTCGTCGCAGATACGAAGCGACAGGGGTCGGTTGTTTTAGCAGCGACACCTGAATTAAAGGCGTTAGGTATTAAAACAGGGTCAAGATTATTTGAAATCCCGCATCGCAATGATATTTATATTATTAACCCAAGTATGCGCAAGTATTTAGAAGTATCAGTAAAAATATCACAAATTGCATTACGTTATGTGCCGCCAGAAGATTTGCATCAATATAGTATTGATGAGTTTTTTATGGATGTCACAGATAGTTATCACAGATTTAGTTCGACCATACGTTCGTTTTGCGAAAGGATACAAAAAGAAATAAAAGAAGAAACAGGGATTGATTGTACAATTGGCATAGGTTCGAACGTTTTATTGAGTAAGGTAGTAATGGATGTTGAGGCCAAACATACCGAAGATAAGATAGCGGAATGGCGTTATCAAGATATTCCTCACAAATTATGGCCGATACAACCATTAAGTAAATTTTGGGGGATAAATAGACGTACGGAAAAGAAATTAAATAAAAGAGGTATTTTTACGATTGGAGATTTAGCCAATTACCCTTATCAATATTTAAAAAGAGATTTAGGCATTGTGGGTGTTGATTTACATTTACATGCGAACGGTATTGACCATAGTAAAATTAGAGATAAATATACAGCTAGTAATCCATCAATTTGTAAGAGCCAAATTTTGATGCGCGATTATAAATATGATGAAACGAAAGTAGTCATGAAGGAACTGATAGAAGACGTAGCAAGTCGTGTGAGGGCGCGTAATCAATTAGCACGCACGATTCATTTTTCTTTTGGTTATAGTGATGAAGGTGGCGTAAACAAACAATATACATTAGGAACACCAACCAATTTAGAAAATGATATTATCGCCGTGGTTGAAAAATTTGCAGATGCGTTATGTGATCAATCAGCATTGTACCGCACATTAAGTATTTCGCTCACAAATTTTGTAGATGAGCACAATAGACAGTTAGATTTATTTATTGATGAATATGAACGTAGAAGGACTGAAAAATTAGCCAAAACAATCGATAATTTGCATAGTAAGTACGGTAAAGGCATTGTTTCAAGGGCAGTATCATATACGGATGCAGGAACAAAGCATGGTCGTCTAGGTCTCATGGCTGGACATAAGATGTAATAACAGCAAATGTTGGGAGATTAGCCCCTAGATATAAAAAGTTTTTACAGTTTAGTAAATTGCTGACGAAATTTATGTGGTGTGAGATGAAAATACTGTTTGAATTTTTTTATAAACTGAGAAGGTGTTTTATAACCAACAGTGAGTGCAATAGTCGTTAAATCCAACATCTGATCGGCTAATAATTTTTTAGCTTCAGTAGTTCGTACGAGATGTAAATAATCTATAATGGTCATTCCTTCTAGTTCTTTAAATACTCTAGATAGGTGATAAATAGAGCCATGACAATGATTGGCAAGCTCATCCAACGTGATTGGTTGTTGATAATGGCGCGTGATGTAGTTTTTAATTTGTATACACCATTCTTCTTTATCCGTAAAACGACCTGTCGGATTGCATTTTTTACAAGGTCTATATCCAGCTGTTATAGCATCATGATAATCGTTATATAAAGTTACATTTTCTTTTGCGGGTAGTTTAGCAGAACACGATGGTTTGCAGAAAATCATCGTAGATTTAACGGCATAAATAAATTGATCGTCGGCATGGCTATTATTATTTTTTATATCGTTCCATCTCGACTGTGTAAGATTAAGTTTACTCAATATGATCACCTCGCAAAAATTGTAACATAAAATAATAGCCTAATCTTGCTCTTTAATTACTAAAACCGTTGATATTAATGAGTTTTATCAACAATAATGTTAATATTTAGTAATTACAAAGTTGGGAGGGAGCCATGTGCAAAAATTTTATGCTACGACAATATGGTTTAATGATGTGTTTTTAAAAGTTTATGCAACAGAGCGTGGGTTAAGTTTTATAAGTACGACAGATAGTGATAAAACACTAAGCCAATTAATTCCTGAAACAGTGACTATCGAAGAAAATGAAGCGTATTTAACAACTTACTTACAAGAACTACGGCAATATTTTAATGGCACAAGACAAGCATTTGAGTTCGCGATAGATATGGATTATCAGTACACTGAGTTTCAACGACAAGTATGGGCGCAATTATTAAAAATTCCTTATGGTGAAACTAGAACATATAGCGAAGTTGCAACAGCTATAGGCAAACCAAAGGCAATTAGAGCCGTTGCTACAGCAATTGCTAAAAATCCATTGCTAATCGTTATACCGTGCCACCGCGTTATAGGTAAAGATGGGCAGTTACGAGGCTATAGAGGTGGAGAGCGTATGAAAGAGAGATTGCTAGCAATTGAAAAAGGTCAAAAGTAAAAAAAGAGGCTGGGGTATCCAAAGGAGACCTCAGCCTTGTCTAGTAATGTAATCATTTAAAGTAACTTGGTTATGCGATATAAGTTTCGAAATCACTCAACGCTTCAGCGCCTTGCTTTCTATCTTCAGGACTTTTAAAACTTACACGTAATGCCCCATAAATATCTTCACGTACTTCTAATATTCTTATGTTGCTTATAGAAATATTATGTAAACTTAAGATACTTGTAACTTGACTGATCATACCCGGTTTATCCGGAATATCAACATACAAATCATACTCGATAGATAGTGCACCTTGTGATTTAAGGGGTAATTCATCTCTGTATAATTTAGCATCATTGAAAAAATTATATAATGTTTCAGGATTATCTTCTTCGATCAAATCAATGATGTTAGACATTTGGTTTTTCCATTCTTTTAATAATTTAAGAATGGTTGCCTTATTTTCTATGGTAATATCACGCCACATAATCGGATTACTACTAGCGATTCTCGTAATATCACGGAAACCGCCAGCTGCTAAAGTTTTGACTAACGCAGAATCGGAAATGTGATTAGCATTTAAATGAACTAATGCAGATGCAATAATGTGTGGCACGTGACTGACAATGCCAGTAACAAAATCATGTTCTTCAGCATTGGTAGAAATAAATTTAGCATCTGTTGTCGATAATAATTGTTGAATTGTTGTTGCCGCTTCGTCGTTTTCCGCTTCATTGTGTACTAAAATGTAAAAAGCATTTTCAAATAGATGCTTTTTAGCATTTAACACACCAGATTTATGACTACCAGCCATTGGATGGCCACTAATTAAATGAATATGATGTTCTAGTAAATATGTTTCATATTGTTGAATCGTTGATTTCGTACTACCCGTGTCAGTTACAATGACGCCGTGCTTAGTATTAAAATCTGGTAATTCTTGCAAATATTTAATTGTTTGTTGAACAGGCGTAGCATAAATAATGATGTCAGCTTGTTCCACGCTAGCTTGATAATCAGTTGCTTGATGGTCAATAATACCAATAGACAATGCTTTATCTAATTGAGACGGATCTGCATCAAAAGCTGTGATTTCAATATCGTCATGATAGTAACGTAAATTGCTAGCTAAGCTACCACCAATAAGGCCTAGGCCTACAAAAAGTATGTGTTTCATAATGTCGAAGCACCTCTGTCTAAGTTTTCAGAATAATAATAGTGTATAGTAGCAGCATTGAATATGCAATATGTATCAATTTAAACGATAAAAAGTTAAAATAAAAATATAACATAAGGGGGTAAGTGACATGGCAAATTCAATTTTTGAAACAATATCACAGTTAACACAAATTAACAGTCCTTCGGGGAATGCGCAGGCAGCCATTGATTATGTTGCTTCACATGCACAAAAATTAGGTTATCAAACTGAAATTACAAACAAAGGTGCGTTAATCATCACTGTAGACGGTAGTGATGAACAACAGCAACGTTGTATTACCGCACATGTCGATACGTTGGGTGCTATGGTAAAAGAAATTAAAGAAGATGGTAGATTAGCATTAAGTTTAATAGGCGGATTTTATTTTAATGCTATCGAAGGCGAATATTGTGAAATAGAAACGAGTAACGGCCAAATATATACGGGTACTATTTGTTTACATGAAACGAGTGTGCACGTCTATAGAAATAACAACGAAATTCCAAGAGATGCCGAACATATGGAAGTACGATTGGATGAAAAGGTCAATAATCAAGCAGAAACAGAAGATTTAGGCATAGCAGTGGGGGATTTCGTAAGCTTTGATCCACGCACGGTTGTAACACAATCAGGTTATATTAAATCTCGTCATTTAGACGACAAAGCAAGTGTAGCTATGATAATGGAATTGTTAGAGAAGCTGAAAAAAGACAATACTACATTACCGCATACGACACAGTTTTATATTTCCAACAATGAAGAAATAGGTTATGGTGCCAATGCATCAATTGATGACGAAATCGTTGAATACATCGCTTTTGACATGGGGGCATTAGGAGACGGTCAAACTTCAGATGAATATACAGTATCAATTTGTGCTAAAGATAGTTCGGGGCCATATCATAAAGCCTTACGTGAACACTTAGTTAATTTATGTAAAATAAATAATATTCCTTACAAAATTGATATATATCCATATTATAATTCAGATGCTTCTGCAGCGTTAAAAGCTGGTGCGAATATTAGACATGGCCTATTTGGTGCAGGTATTGAGTCATCGCACGCCATGGAACGCACACATATAGAATCATTAGAAGCGACAGCTCAATTATTGTATGCCTATTGCTTATCACCAATTAAAGAATAATGAAATTTTATTTGACAAATAAAAATAATCGAGTTATTATGCTAGTTAATTACTTTTAAAGCAAAACATTTAGAAGATTGTAGTAGCACATAAACTTGTAGTACAAAGAAAGCTAATGGTTGATGGAAATTAGCACAACTTATGTGACGAATTGGGCTTTTAAATACAATTTTATGATTTAAAGTGAACAATTATTGTTAACTAAGGTGGCACCACGGTAACGCGTCCTTACAGAAATGCGTTTATTGTGGTGTCTTTTTTATATTGATAAATAAAAATTGAAAATTAGCAAACAAAATGGAGTAGATTATATTGTGTAGCTTGCAGAAAGTTAGTGGTTGATGAAAACTAACACGCATATAATTCGAAATTGGGTTTTGTTGAAGTAAAGTTTAATATTGATGATGAGAGAGTTTGATATTTAAATAATCAAACTAATACAGGTGGCACCGCGCGTCAGCGTCCTTACGAAAGTAAAGGATGTTGACGTTTTTTTATTAGGAGGGAAAAGTAATGCAAATTAAATTTAAAAAGTTAAATGCTGAAGTGACACCAGAAGCATTTGCTCGTTTGAGAGATAAAAAAATCATCTTAGAAAGTGCAGATCAGTCACAACTTAAAGGACGTTATTCATTTGTTATTTTTGATACTTATGGTTCATTAACGTTAGATAATGACACACTAAACATTCAGACTAAAGATAATACAATAGTGGAAAATGAACAACCATATGCAAAAATGAAAGACTATATAGATCAATATAAAGCAGACGTTGAAGATGAAGAGTTACAAAATATTCCATTTATTTCTGGCTTTGTGGGTTCTTGTAGCTTTGACTTAGTAAGACATGAATTTCCAATCTTGCAACAAATAGCATTACAAGATCACAAACAACACGATGCTCATTTTTACATGGTAGAAGATGTTTACATTTTTGATCATTATAAAGAATATTTATATGTAGTGGCGTCCAATTTATTTTCTAACCGTAGCGTAGCAGAAATGGAAGAAAACATTAATCATAGAATTGCTGAATTAAAAGAATTATCAATTTATCCTGAAACAATAAATTATGAACAACATGATAAAACAATTGAAACTAACATGACTGAACAATCTTTTAAGAATACGGTTACTTATTTAAAAACATTAATTCAACAAGGTGATATGTTCCAAGTCGTGCCTTCGATTATTTATAGTTACAAACACCATTTTGATCATCAATTACAAACTTTAGCCTATCAAATGTATCAAAAATTAAAACGCCAAAATCCAAGTCCCTATATGTATTTTATTAATATGGAAGAACCAATCATAGTAGGGAGTTCCCCAGAAAGCTTTGTTAAAGTGCAAGAAGATACAGTGATTACAAATCCTATAGCTGGGACGATTAAACGAGGCGCAACGAAGGAAGAAGATATTGAAAATGAACAGTCGTTAATAAAGGATGAAAAAGAATTAAGTGAACATAGTATGTTAGTCGATTTAGGTAGAAATGACATACACCGAGTGAGTTTAGCAGGTACATCACAAGTTAGAAAATTAATGGCTATCGAACGCTATGAGCATGTTATGCACATTGTTAGTGAAGTAACAGGTAAATTAAAAGCTAACTATTCACCGATGTCTGTCGTTGCAAGTTTATTACCAACCGGTACAGTATCTGGAGCCCCTAAGTTAAGAGCAATACAAAGAATATACGAAGTACAACCAGCAAAGAGAGGCGTATATAGTGGCGGTATTGGTTACATTAACTGCAATCACGATTTAGATTTTGCATTAGCCATTAGAACGATGATGATTGATGATACGTACGTAAATGTTCAAGCAGGTTGCGGAGTCGTTTATGATTCAATACCAGAAAAGGAACTAGCTGAAACGAAACTAAAAGCCAAAAGTTTATTGGAGGTGTCACCATGATTTTAGTTGTTGATAATTATGATTCTTTTACTTATAACTTAGTTGACATTATAGCGAAACAAAATGAGGTCATCGTGAAATACCCAGATGATGACGATATTTATAACCTAGATGTAACAGCAGTTATTATTTCACCAGGGCCAGGGCATCCACTAGATAATAACCATTTATTAAATATTATAGAACATTATAAAGATAAGCCTATTTTAGGCGTTTGTTTAGGAGCACAAGCATTAACGTGTTATTACGGTGGCAAGGTTATACAAGGCGATGAAATAAAACATGGTAAAGTTGATAGCATGAGAATTATTAAAAACACTCATTTATACGCTGGAGTGTCAGAATATTCTAACATTATGCGTTATCATTCATTAGTAAGTGATCCACAAACTTTACCAGACGACTTAATGATTACTGGTGAAACACCAGACTGTATACAGTCATTTGAACACCGTGTCAATAAACATTATGGCATCCAATATCATCCCGAATCATTTGCTTCGGAATTTGGTGAACACATTATTAACAATTTCTTAACTATAGCAGGGGAGGTCAACCAAGATGGAACTATTAACAAAACTACAACAGCAACACCCGCTAAATCAAACTGAAATGACCAATTTTATTCAATTACTTATAGATGATGATACTGCTGATGAGAAAAAATTAGATATGTTACAACGTTTTTCAGCTAGAGAATTTACGCAAAGTGAGCTCACTTTTATCTCAAGAAGTTTAATCAACAGTATGTATGTTGAACAACCAAGATATGAAGGAAGTATTTGTGTTTGTGGCACGGGCGGAGATCGTTCAAATAGTTTTAATATATCTACTACGGTTTCTTTTATCGTCGCAAGTGCAGGCGTGCCAGTCATTAAACACGGAAATAAAAGTGTAACATCTTCATCAGGCAGCACTGACTTGTTAAATGCAATGAATATTAAAACACAGAAAGTGGAAGAAACGGCAGCGTATATTGATGCTAAAGGATTGGCATTCTTAAGTGCAACGGAAACTTATCCGATTATGAAAAATATTCAACCTATTAGAAAAATGATTGCGACGCCGACAATTTTTAATATCACAGGGCCGTTAATTAATCCATTTAAATTAGATTATCAAGTTATGGGTGTTTATGACGCTACAAGACTTGATAAGATTGCACAAACTATCGCGGATTTAGGAAGAAAAAGAGCGATTGTCTTACATGGCGCAAACGGTATGGATGAAGCAACATTATCCGGAGATAATGTGATTTATGAAATATCAGAAGGCATAATTAAAAATTACACACTAAACGCACAAGATTTAGGTTTTGACTTTGCTTCAAACGAACAATTAGTCGGTGGCTCAGCAGAAGAGAATTTAACAATTACTTTAGATATACTAAGTGGCAAGGAACAATCAGCTAAAAGAGATGTCGTAATACTTAACGCTGGAATTGCACTGTATGTGTCTGAACAAGTTGAAACGATTCAAGCAGGCGTTGATAAAGCAAGAGAGTTAATTATTAATGGTACAGCATTAGAACAATATAAAAAAATGGGAGGTCAATTATATGACTATTCTAGATGAGATTGTAGCGTATAAAAGAGAACTATTAGCGAATGGATATTATGAAAAGAAATTAAAAGAACTGAAAGAGGTAGACGTATCTTCAAAACCAACCTTTAAAGAAAGCATGGATAACTCAGATGAATTAGTCGTAATTGCTGAAATAAAATCTAAAAGCCCGTCATTACCAGAACTACCAGCTAAAGATTTAGAACAACAAGTAAGGGATTATGAAGCAAATGGTGCAAATGCCGTATCTATTTTAACGGATGAAAAATACTTTGGAGGTAGTTATGAAAGATTACAAAGTTTAACTACACAAACCGAACTCCCTGTGTTATGTAAAGATTTCGTCGTGGATCCGATTCAAATCGACGTAGCAAAAAAAGCAGGTGCATCTATAATTTTATTAATCGTTAATGTCTTAACAGATGAACAATTACGCGTACTTTATGATTATGCGAAATCTTTAAATTTAGAAGCATTGGTCGAAGTACATGATAAAGAAGAATTAACACGTGCTTATCAATTAGACCCTGAAATTATTGGCATCAACAATCGTGATTTAAAACGTTTTGTAACAGATGTACAACATACGAACGAGATTTTAAAAGCACGTAAAGACGGTTATTATTACATTTCTGAAAGTGGCATTCATACAGTAGAAGATGTTGAATCCGTAGTCGATGCTAAAATCGACGGTTTACTTATTGGCGAATCGTTAATGAAAAGTGATAATCTTAGCGAATTTTTACCAAGTTTAAAATTGAAAAAGGCTAAAGCATGAAATTAAAATTTTGTGGTTTTCAAACGTTAAAGGATGTAAGACGAGCTGAAAACTTAAACTGTGATGCGCTAGGTTTTATTCATTACGACAAAAGTAAACGTTTTGTTACTGTTGAAGAAATTCGCCACTTAACACAAAATATTCCGGATGATAAAGAAACTGTAGTTATTGTAGTTAATCCAGCAATTGAACAAATTAATGACTTAGTAGCTAAAACCTCAATCACTACAATTCAATTACATGGTATGGAATCGTTAGATTTAATAAAGAAAATACGTACTTTACATCCACGATTAAAAATTATTAAAGCTTTACCAGCACAAGATGAAAAGGTGTTATTAGAACAATTAGCGTTATATAACGATTATATAGACTTATTTATTATAGATACGCCATCAGAACATTATGGTGGCACAGGTAAGCATTTCAATTGGGAAAAACTACGTAATATTAACGGTTATAACTTTTTAATAGCTGGCGGAATAAATTATGACAATATTGATAAGATTAACAAATTAAAGTTAAATCATAGCGGTTATGATATAGCTAGCGGTATAGAGACAAATGGCGGCAAAGATTTAACAAAAATGCAAGATATTATTGAGTTAGTAAAAGAGAGGGATAACGATGACTAAAAATATACAAACAGAAGTAGATGAATTTGGCTTTTTCGGTGAATACGGTGGCCAGTATGTTCCAGAAACATTAATGCCAGCAATTATTGAATTAAAACAAGCTTATAAAGAGGCGAAAGAAGATCCAGCATTCCAACAAGAACTTGACTACTATTTAAAAGACTATGTGGGTAGAGAGACGCCATTAACTTATGCAGATGCGTATACTAAAGCATTAGGTGGCGCTAAGATTTATTTAAAACGTGAAGATTTGAACCATACTGGCGCGCATAAAATCAATAATGCCCTCGGACAAGCGTTGCTTGCTAAACGTATGGGCAAGAAAAAATTAGTTGCAGAAACTGGAGCGGGTCAACATGGTGTAGCAAGTGCTACAGTAGCAGCATTGTTTGATATGGAATTAGTTGTATTTATGGGTAAAGAAGATATTCAAAGACAATCATTAAATGTTTTCCGCATGGAGTTACTAGGTGCCAAAGTTGAGTCAGTAGAAGAAGGGCAAGGCACATTGTCTGATGCAGTTAATAAAGCATTACAATATTGGGTCAGTCATGTCGACGACACACATTATCTTTTAGGTTCTGCATTAGGACCAGATCCATTTCCAACGATGGTAAGAGATTTTCAAAGCGTCATAGGAAATGAGATTAAAGAACAAATAACTGCTGCTGAAGGACGTTTGCCAAATGCGATTGTCGCATGCGTAGGCGGTGGTTCGAACGCTATCGGAACATTTTATCCATTTATAAAAGATGATGTTAAGTTATTTGGGGTTGAAGCAGCTGGTGAAGGTGAAGATACTGATAAACACGCCTTAGCAATAAATAAAGGGTCATCAGGTGTATTGCATGGTACGAAAATGTATCTTATCCAAGATGACAATGGTCAAGTGCAATTAGCACATTCCATTTCTGCCGGATTAGATTATCCTGGTGTTGGACCGGAACATTCATATTACCAAGACATAGGTAGAGTTCAATATCCGACTGCTAGTGATAAAGAAGCGATGGATGCGTTAGTTAAATTTACTAAATTAGAAGGTATAATTCCTGCAATTGAAAGTGCGCATGCGCTAAGTTACGTCGAAAAACTTGCACCACAAATGGCTAAAGACGAAATTATTGTCGTTACAGTATCGGGTCGTGGCGATAAAGATATGGAAACGATAAGAAAGTATATGCAAGAGAGAGGTGAAGCTTAATGTCAAAATTATTTATACCTTATGTAATGGGGAACAAGAATTTTATTCAAAATGTTAAAACATTAAGCGAAGCAGGCGCAGATATAATAGAAATAGGTATACCGTTTTCCGACCCGGTGGCAGATGGTCCCGTTATTATGGAAGCTGGAAATAAGGCGATACAAGAAGGCATGAACATTCAAATTATATTGGATGAGTTAACAAAACACCAACAACAAATAAAGAGTGACTACGTATTAATGACTTATTATAATATTATTAATCATTATGGTGAGGATGCATTTTTTGAGGCGTGTGAACGTGCAGGTGTTTATGGTTTAATTATTCCAGATTTACCTTATGAACTAGTTGAACAAATTAAAGCCAGACATCAAGGTAGTTCGATTAAAGTAATTTCTTTAGTAGCGATGACTACAGCTGATGAAAGGATTAATAAAATTGCAGCAACTGCCGAAGGTTTTATTTATACAGTCACGATGAATGCGACAACGGGAGAAAATGGAAAGTTCCATCCTCAATTAAAAGAAAAAATTCAACGTCTTAAAGATATCGCAAACGTACCTGTCGTAGCTGGGTTTGGTATAAGAACGCCAGACCATGTTTCAGATATTGCTGAAGTTGCTGATGGCGTAGTTATAGGAAGTGAAATTGTAAGACGTTTTGAAAATGACAGTCTCGATCATACTGTTAACTACTTACACAGTATACGTAATACATTAGATCAATAAGCATAACATTTTATTTATAACACTATACGCTGTAGAATTAAGAACCATAAAATAGATGTCAATTATAGAGGTGACTTAATTTGAGTAAAAAAGCGTTATTTATACTAACAAGTAGAAGCAGTTATGATGATGGTTCACAAACTGGTCTTTGGTTAGAAGAGGCTAGCGTACCATATGAAGTGCTAACTGAAGCAGGCATTGATGTAGATTTAGTATCAATCGAAGGCGGTTCTGTACCAATAGATGACAACTCTACTCAAAACGATGAATTAAATAAGTATGCGAGTTTTGTTGAAAAAATTAAAGATGTACCAAGTATTGAAGATATAAAAGTTGAAGATTACGACGCAGTTTATTTACCGGGCGGTCATGGTACGGTATTTGACTTTGGTCATAATCAAGCATTAGCATCATTAATCGCTGATTTTAAAGACCAAAACAAATTTATTTCTTCTGTATGTCATGGCCCAAGCGCATTTGTAGGTGCGAAAGATAATAATGGTAACTTCTTAGTAAATGGTGTTACATTGACTTCATTTACAGACGAAGAAGAAAGAGCAATGGGTCTTGAAGAAAAAGTGCCATTCTTAACTCAAACTGAACTTGAAAAACAAGGCGCGAAATTTATTACTAAAGATAACTTCGTGTCTCACGTGGAAGAGGATGGCTTATTTATCACAGGTCAAAATCCTCAATCAAGTGAAGCTTTAGGCGAAGCACTTAGAGATGCATTACAAAAATAATTAATTTTTAAGAGTTGGATTTTTGAATCCAGCTCTTTTTGTTTGTTAAGCTTGTATTAATGGTATAATACAAATAGTCAATGAATATTACATATATAAAGTAAAAACTTAGAAATAGTTCTGCGAAAATCCGTGGAATTAATTTTGTTTTATTTATTAATATTGTATAATAAACAAGATTTAAAAGAATCACTTGATGAATTAATGATGAATTAGGAGTAAACAAATATGAAATTTACCAATTTAACGTCAACTGAGTTTGGCGCATTTGCAGATAAGATGAATAATAGCCACTTTACACAAATGGTGGGTAATTACGAACTTAAAATCGCTGAAGGTACAGAAACACATTTAGTTGGTGTTAAAAACAATGATAACGAAGTAATAGCTGCTTGTTTATTAACAGCAGTACCTGTAATGAAATTTTTCAAATATTTCTATTCTAACCGTGGGCCGGTAATAGATTTTGATAACAAAGAATTAGTACATTATTTCTTTAACGAACTAGATAAATACTTAAAGAAAAATAACGCACTATACTTTAGAGTAGATCCTTACTTACCATACCAATATTTGAATCATGACGGTGAATTTATCGAAAATGCAGGTAATGATTGGATTTTCGATAAATTTAAACAATTGGGTTACAAACATCAAGGATTTAGGACTGGCTTTGATCCAGTAATTCAAATACGTTTCCATTCAGTATTGGACTTAAAAAATAAGAGTGCTCAAGATGTTTTAAATGACATGGATGGCTTGCGTAAACGTAATACTAAAAAAGTACAAAAAAATGGTGTTAAAGTAAGATTCCTAGGGGAAGATGAATTGCCTATTTTCCGTTCGTTTATGGAAGACACATCCGAGTCTAAAGATTTCTCTGATAGAGAGGATATATTCTATTACAATCGTTTGAGACATTATAAAGACCGTGTCTTAGTACCATTAGCATACATAGACTTTGACGATTATATTGCCGAACTTCAATCTGAAGGTAATGTGTTAGAAAAAGATTTAAATAAAGCACTTAAGGATATAGAAAAACGTCCAGATAATAAAAAATCTTACAATAAAAAAGAAAATTTAGAGCAACAATTACAAGCAAATGAACAAAAAATTGAAGAAGCAAAATCACTTCAAGCTAAACATGGTAATGAATTACCTATCTCTGCGGCGTTCTTTATTGTTAACCCATTTGAGGTTGTATACTATGCAGGTGGCACGGCTAATGAATTTAGACATTTCGCAGGAAGTTATGCGATTCAATGGAAGATGATAAACTATGCACTAGAACATGGTATTGATCGTTACAATTTCTATGGAATTAGCGGTAACTTTACTGAAGATGCTGAGGATGCCGGCGTAGTTAAATTTAAAAAAGGCTTTAATGCCGATGTTGTTGAATATGTAGGTGACTTTATTAAACCAATCAATAAACCTATGTATAAAATATACGCAATGCTAAAAAAATTAAAAGATAGAAACAAGTAAACACTAATTAGAAGGGAACTAAGCTAGTATGAAATTTACAGAGTTAACTGTTAAAGAATACGACAATTTTGTACAAAATCCATCTTTAGAGAGTCATTATTTCCAAGTGAAGGAAAGTATAGCTACTAGAGAAGAAGATGGGTTCCAAGTTGTCCTATTAGGCTTAAAAGATGATAATAACCAAGTTATAGCGGCTAGTCTTTTCTCAAAAATCCCTACTATGGGTAGTTATGTTTATTATTCAAATCGTGGACCAGTGATGGATTATAGCGATTTAGGCCTAGTAGATTACTATCTACGTGAATTGGATAATTATTTACAACATCATAACTGTTTATATGTCAAAATGGACCCTTATTGGATCTATCAAATTTATGATAAAGATATAAAACAACTATCAAATCAAATAAATAATGATGCATTAGTTAATTTATTTAAAGCACATGGCTATGAACATCATGGTTTCACTACTGAATACGATACTTCTAGTCAAGTACGTTGGATGGGAGTACTAAACTTAGATGGCGAAACACCAGCTTCATTGAAAAAGCAATTTGATAGTCAGAGAAAACGTAATATTAACAAAGCAATTAATAACGGTATAAAAGTAAGATTTCTTGATAGAGATGAATTCCACATTTTCCTAGAACTTTATAGAGAAACAGAAGAACGTACTGGTTTCGTATCGAAAACTGATGACTATTTCTATAATTTCATCGATAATTATGGCGATAAAGTACTTGTACCATTAGCATATATTGATTTAGATGAAAATATTAATAGCATTCAAGCTGCATTAACCGAAAAAGAAAACCGTCGTGACCAAATGATGGAAAAAGAACAAAAATCTGACAAGCAACTGAAAAAAATTGCTGAATTAGATAGACAAATTGAACATGATAAGAAAGAATTGCTACAAAATAGTGAGTTAAGACAAACTGATGGCGCTATTTTAAACTTAGCATCTGGCGTGTTCTTTGCAAATGCCTATGAAGTTAACTACTTCTCTGGTGGTTCATCTGAAAAATATAATCGTTTTATGGGACCATATATGATGCATTGGTTTATGATAAATTATTGCTTTGACCATGGTTACGACCGTTATAATTTCTATGGATTGTCTGGAGATTTCACTGAAAATAGTGAAGACTACGGTGTTTACAGATTTAAACGTGGCTTTAATGTACAAATAGAAGAATTAATTGGTGATTTTTACAAGCCAATTAAGAAGACGAAATATAAGTTATTTAATACTTTAAACAGCGTTCGTAAAAAATTAAATCGCTAAATAAAAAAACACTCACTACAAAAGTGAGTGTTTTTTAAATGGTTAAATATAAATATATTATGTAAACCTATAGTTTATTTAGTAATAAGAAAAGATATTAGCAAATAAGTACTATTAGTTAAAAAATCATAATTAAGAAGTTATCAAAATATTAAAGGTATTATTATGATATTTAACAATGTTTTAATTAGTCAGTATAAATTATGGTATGTATTACTAATTATGATATATCATTGCAATGCAATTGTTATAGAAAAATTAAGACGCTGAGATTTTGATTTCTGAGCATTTAAAATGCAAATCATGGATACTCATCCAGTTAATTAGCACATAACAATCATATATTATTAGTAACTAAACATCACAGCACATAAGTCTTAAACTAAGTAACTAATATGAATAAGTTTCATTTATTAGAACTGTATATGTAACTGTATATGTAACTGTATATATAACTGAGTTGGTATAAAGTTCATAATAAAGGTTTTGTTAATGATAGTTAAATCAACCGTATAGATTGCAGCATGATTATTATTTATATAATGACGACATGTCAGAGTTAATTAATTATTATAATTCGAATTTCATTTTAGTTTACATAATATATATTATAGGAAGTTGTATATAGAAGAGAAATACCAATAATATATCCCCTTATATATATATTTGTTACGTTCAGTTAACATAGTTTTAATTTTGCTTATTTGTCTGTATTAAGTTAAAGCTAAGCATCTAGTTATTGCCTAACTTTTATTACATATTTAACGATGACTTTCTAATTAACTAATGACCAACTCATTATAACTTTGTGCATTGTACTTATATTAGTTGGAGTTATTTAGTTAATAACTGTAAGTTTCATATTATTGCTTATGTATATGTTGTTATTAGCGAAAGTATTTGCTATAAAGCATATGTTTAAATATTGAATTAATTATCTTATTACTATAATTAAGCAAAATTATTTCAAATTACTAATTGATAAACGTTATCAATTAAAGTATACTTCTTTTAGAGGAGGCATACGATTTGAAAAATATAGGTTTTGTGATTTTTGCAATCACCGTAATGTTTGTTATCGCCGGCTGTGGCAGTAACTCACAATCAACAAAAGAACAGCAAACAAAGACTATAAGTATTAAAAATACATATGAATTTAAGGACAAGAATAAGGATCATAACAGTGGTACCAAGAAATCTGAAACGATTGATGTCCCTATCAATCCTAAACGAGTTGCTGTAATGGATTATGGTGCTTTAGATACGATGAAATCTTTACACTTAGAAGATCGTGTCGTTGCAATATCAAAAGGACAAAATAGTTCATTTTTACCAACAACTTTAAAAGAATTTAAAGATGCTAAGTACCTTAATTTAGGTAATCCTGGACGCCCTAATTATGATAATTTAGCAAAAGCAAAACCTGAAGTGATATTTGCTTCTTTTAGACAAGCACATACTGCTACTTTGGATGAAATGAAAAAGGCTGCTCCAAATGCCAAAATTATATTTGTAAGCCCCCACTATGATGATTATATTCAATCTGTTAAAGATTACGCGTTGATTATAGGCAAAATATTCAACAAAGAAAACACCATTAAAAAAATGAACGCTAAACTAGATAATAAATTAGCAGAAACTAAAAAAACCATTAATAATGATAAGGTGCTATTTTTAAATGTAGATGATAAATCTATCAAAGCATTTGGGTCTTCTGGTAGATTTGGTGGCTTTTTAAATAAGGCTTTAGGTATAAATCATGCTGATAAAAAAATGAAAGCTAATTCAAGCGGAGCTGTAATTTCTTATGAGTATTTAGTTCGAAAAAATCCAGATAAAATATTTGTAATAAATAGAGGGAAAAATGCTAAATCAAGTCAATTACCTGAACCATTAAACAATTCAGTTATTAAAGATGTTAAGGCAGTGAAAAATAACGAAATTACATTATTTGAAGCTAATAAATGGTTCTTTAACGAAGGTGGCGTACAAGCTACAATAGATCAAATGAATGATGTTGAAAAAGCATTTAAGTAAAAAAATAAAGCGTTACAGATTATTAGGTCTGTAACGCTTTATTTTATTTATTATTACGACGGGTATATTCGTCAACTTCTTCTTTAGGAATGCCCCCACGCTTTCTAATTTCTTTATTTAGTCGTTTATCTCGACGATTTCTACGCCAGTCACGAGTGAAGTACCACAGTAGAAAACTAACAATGAGACATACGATTGCAAGAAACGCTGCGTAGCCAAGTAATGGTTGATAATCAATACTTTCAAAATTTGGAATGAAAAAGGCAGCAATGCCTAATACTACAAATGTAATTATAGCTGGTGCAAACCATTTATTTAATACTAGATTACAAAATACAGTAAGTAATAATGCAGCCACTATAGTAATCCAAAGATAGTTCGGCATATCAAAAATGCTCATAAAATTGCTCCTTACATTAATGTTTTTTATTTTTACATGACTCTATATTATATGAAATGCGCATTATTGTAAAAGGACTTCGGTAGTATTTAGTTCAAAATAGTAAAGATATTTTATAATTTTTGTTGTTGCCTATTTTAAATGCAAACGTTGTATTTTCGCCTTTATATTGATGTATAATACTACTTAAGATGATTTTTTAATTAAGGGGAGGCATTATGAATGAGCAATACACTATTATTCCGTAAAGAAGTACCAGATAACCAAAAATGGGACATTACAGATATTTTTACATCTGACGAAGCGTTTTATGCAACTATCGATGAAACGTTAAAGAAAGCTAAAGATTTTAGAAATCAATTTGAAAATCAATTATCAGCTCCCAAATCAATTGAACAAGCTTTAGATGAATATTCACAAATTTTAATTCAAGTTGATCGTATGGCAAATTATGCTGAATTACGTTTAAGTGTTGATACATCAGATGAAGCAGCTCAAACTGTAAACTCAAAATTTAATACTACGTTTGGTAAGATTATCAGTCAGTTAGCTTTTGTTGAATCTGAAATTTTGCAGTTATCTGAAGAAACGTTAAACGATTTCAATAAAAAAACCAAGTACCCACACTTTATTACTAAACTAAAAAATCGCCAACCTTATCAATTGGACCCTAAAGTAGAAGAAGCCTTAGCGAGTCTATCACCTACCCTAGAGGCGCCATTTGAATTGTATGGTATTACTAAGATGCTTGATATACCTTTTAAGTCATTCGAACATAATGGTACGACTTACCCATTAGATTATGCTACTTTCGAAAATGAGTATGAGGATAATGAAGATCCAGAGTTCAGACAAAAAAGTTTTGAGGCTTTTAGCAATGCCTTAAAGAAATATCAGCATACCACTGCTGCAACATATAATATGAAAGTGCAACAAGAAAAGATTGAAGCTGATTTGCGTGGTTATGATTCTGTAATTGATTATTTGTTACAAGAACAAGATGTTACGAGAGAGATGTATAATCGTCAAATTGACGTAATTATGAGCGAGTTAGCACCAGTTATGCAAAAATATGCTAAATTATTAAAGCGAGTACATGGCTTAGAAGTTATGCGTTTTGAGGACCTTAAAATTTCTATCGATCCAAGTTATGAACCAGATATTTCTATTGAAGATTCTAAAGAATATATCTATGGTGCACTTAGCGTTTTAGGTGAGGATTATTTAAATATGGTGGAAAAAGCCTATAATGATAAATGGATAGATTTTGCCCAAAATAAAGGCAAAGATACGGGAGCCTATTGTGCTAGTCCATACTTTACGCATAGTTATGTGTTTATATCTTGGACTGGTAAAATGGCAGAAACATTTGTCTTGGCGCATGAATTAGGTCATGCAGGACATTTCACATTGGCTCAAAAACATCAAAATTATTTAGAATCTGAAGCATCAATGTACTTTGTGGAGGCCCCTTCTACAATGAATGAAATGTTAATGTCTAATTATTTATTCAAAAATAGTAATGACAATCGCTTCAAGCGTTGGGTTATCGGTTCAATGATTTCCAGAACATATTATCACAATATGGTAACACATTTATTAGAAGCTGCTTATCAAAGAGAAGTTTATAAGAGAGTGGACAATGGAGAATCGTTAACTGCCCCACTTTTAAACCAAATTATGCGTGATGTATATAGTGAATTCTTTGGTGATGCAGTGAAACTAACTGACGGAGCGGAATTAACATGGATGAGACAACCACATTACTACATGGGCCTTTATTCATACACGTATTCTGCAGGGTTAACTATTGGAACGGTAATGGCACAACGTATTAAAAATGAAGGTCAACCAGCAGTTGATGCATGGTTAGAGACATTGAAAGCTGGTGGAAGTAAGTCGCCAATAGAATTAGCTAGTACGGCTGGTATTGATATCACTACTGACCAACCATTAAGATCAACGATTAATTATATTAGTAGTTTAGTAGATGAATTAGAATCATTAACAGCTAAAATTGAAGTGCAATAACAGTTATAAGTAAAATTTTAACTTGGCTTGTTAATTATTAAATAATTTGATGATTGACAACAGAAAATAAAAAGATGAGGCCTAGTGATAAATTCACTAGGCCTCATCTTTTTAGTAATAAATTATAAATTTGATGATTCGTACCGTTCGCCAGTAATAAAGTAATAAATATTTTCGGAAATGTTAGTTATGTGATCCCCAATGCGCTCTAAATATCTAGATGCTAATTGTGCTTGTCCTGCTACAAATGGATCATTATCTATTAAATAAGTAGTGTTAACAATGTTTTTGTATAAATCATCGATATCAGCATCTCGTTTAATAATTTCTTTGATCAGTGTAGTATCTCTATATTTAACTGCACTGTTAAGGTCATTCAACATGAGTAACGCTAATTTGCCCATAGTCGTTAAACGTGTCAAAACGTAATTATCTACAAATTTTGCGCGTAATCTAATTTCAGCTATGTTTGCTGCATTATCACCAATACGTTCAAAATCTGAAGCGATTTTTAATGAAGCTATCATTAATCTTAAATCAGCAGCTATTGGCTGTTGTCGCGTGATAAGCATAATTACTTTTTCGTTTATTTCACTTTCGAGTTCGTTTATTTCTTTATCTTTAGCGATAACTTCACGGGCGAAATTGCGGTCATTTTCACTTAATGCTTTTAATGCATTATCTATATTACGGTAAACACGAAGGCCTAAACGGCGCAAATCTTTAACTAATTCATCTAGTTGACCTTCGTATTTTTGTCTAATAATCGCCATATTGTTATATTATCCGAAACGACCTGAAATGTAATCTTCAGTCTGTTTGTCAGACGGGTTAGAGAAGATTTTTTCAGTGTCATCATATTCATTTACATAGCCATTAAGGAAAAATGCTGTTTTATCAGAAACACGCGCCGCTTGTTGCATGTTATGTGTAACGATGATGATTGAGTATTGTTCTTTTAAGTCTTGCACTAATTCTTCAATTTTTAATGTAGAAATTGGATCTAATGCTGATGTAGGTTCATCCATTAGGATAACGTCTGGTTCGATAGCTAACGTTCTTGCTATACAAACACGTTGTTGTTGTCCACCAGATAAACTATAAGCATTGACATTTAATTTATCTTTCAGTTCATCCCAAATTGCAGCACCACGAAGTGATTTTTCAACAATTTCATCTAATACTTTTTTGTTTTTGATACCGTGGATTTTAGGGCCATAAGTAATATTGTCATAAATTGATTTTGGGAATGGATTCGGTTGTTGGAATACCATACCAACATTAGTTCTTAATTTTTCTACAGATTGTTTACTTTCGAAAATGTTAGTGTCTCGATACATTATTTTTCCAGCAGTTTTAACAGATGGGACAAGTTCTACCATTCTATTTAAAGCTTTAATGTAAGTTGATTTACCACAACCTGATGGTCCGATAATTGCAGTTACATTATTTTCTAAAATATCTAAATTGATGTTTTTTAATGCATGGTGCTCACCATACCATAAATCTAAATTTTTAGTAGAGTAAACAATTTTTTTGTCACTATCGCTAGAAGGCTTATTATTATTTTGGATTTCAGGCGTAGTCACTATAGTGTTATTTTGATTCGTTTGTTCATTTAGAATATCTTTATTATTTTCTTTAGTAGTATTTGTCATAATTTAAAACTCCTTTATTAAGCTAGCACATGTTATAAATATCGGATAGTCAGTGAGTTAATATTTTTTGCTGTATTTGTTACGTAAAAAGATTGCGACAGCGTTCATTAGTAATAAGATGATTAGTAATACGATAATTCCTGCTGATGCAACATTTTGGAATTCTTCTTGTGGTAGTTTTGACCAAGTGTAAATATTCATTGGTAATGCTTGGAATTGATCAAAAATACTTGATGGTAATGCGAGTAAAACTGTTGGAATACCTATTAAAATTAATGGTGCCGTTTCCCCTAAGGCACGTGATAAAGCTAAGATAAATCCAGTTAGTATACCAGGTATAGCTGCAGGTAGTATTACATTTTTAATTGTTTGCCATTTTGTTGCACCTAAGCCTAATGAAGCTTCTTTTACAGAATTTGGTACAGATCTAATCGCTTCTTGACTTGCAACAATGATGACTGGCAATATTAGTAGCGTCATTGTTAATGCAGCAGCTATGACTGAATTACTTAACGCAAGTCCTGGTATGCCCATGCCTCGAACAAATATTGTTAGGCCTAATAAACCAAAAACAACTGAAGGGACACCAGCTAAGTTTGAAATACTTACTTTAATAAATTGAGTAAATGCATTATTACTTGCATATTCTTCTAAATATATCGCTGTACCTACACCAAGAATGATTGAGATAGGTATGATTGTAAGCATGAGCCAGATTGTTCCTATTAATCCCCCTTTAACACCTGCCATTGATGGTGTTGAGGAAGAAAAGCTCGTTAAAAACGATGGTGTTAAATGTCCAGCACCTTTAATTAAAATGTCAATTAGTAAAGTTGCTAATACGAGTAAACCTACCATTGTACATGCGAAAAATGCCCATTTATTGATAGTATTTATTTTTAAACGAGTGCCATTACGTTTATCAACAGTTTGTTGATTAACTAATGATTTATACTTACTAGTAGTAACTGTGTTTTGATCAGTTTGAGTCATATTAATACTCCTCTCTGAAACGTTTCGAAATCCAATGAGAGACTAAATTCATAATTAATGTAAATAAGAATAATGTGAATCCTACGGCATAAATACTGTAGTAAACATCTGAACCGAATGTAGCATCCCCTGTTGCTACTTGAACGATATAGCCTGTCATTGTTTGAATTGAACCTGTTAAATCTAATGAAGCTGAAGGCGTACTACCAGCTGCCAATGATACGATCATTGTTTCACCAATAGCACGTGAAATAGCTAAGACAATAGATGCCATAATTCCGGAAATTGCAGCTGGAATTATTACTTTTGTTACTACTTCAAATTTAGTTGCGCCTAGTCCGATTGCCCCTTCACGCATTTTATTCGGCACCGAAGACATAGCATCTTCACTCATACTTGAAATTAATGGGATAATCATGACACCTACTACAAGACCTGGACTGACAGAGTTGAAACTACCAAGTGCAGGAAATACATCTCTTAATATCGGTGTTACAAATGTTAAAGCGAAAAAGCCAAATACAATTGTTGGTATCCCTGATAAAATTTCTAAAATAGGTTTAATTATCGCACGTGCTCTAGATGAAGCAAATTCACTTAAGTAAATAGCTGCTCCTAATCCTAATGGCACTGCTACTATTGTTGCGATAAATGTAATTTTAAAAGTACCTAAAATGAGTGGCCAAATACCGTATTTTGGTGACGAAGAAAATGGATTCCATTCATTTGAAAATAAAAATTGTGTAATTGGTACACGAGTGAAAAATGTTACCGTTTCAGATAACAGTGTTACGATAATGCCAATCGTAGTTAAGATTGAAAAGAAAGCAATTATCCCTAAAATTACAGGTACAATTTTATCGCTCAATCCCTTTTTTTTAGCGTCATTTTCAGCAATCATTTCACTAACAGACATATTCCCTTTCGGCATAATACAACCTTCTTTCTAGTTCCCAAATTAATAAATATATATATAAAACAGTGAAGTTTTATCGAACCGCTGAGTCGTGCAATGGCGATCCGATAAAACTTTCTTTTGATACTATGAGTAATATTTAACTGTAATGCTTAAACACGGTGTTTATTATTTGTCGTCTTTTTTCTTGTCGTCTTTTTTACTGTCTTTGTCTTTGTTATCTTTTTCTAAGATTTTATCAAGTTTATCTTGTTGATCTTTATAATCTTTTTTAGGAAGAGCAACGAATCCAGCGCTTTCAGCTGATTTACCTTCATCTTTTAATAAGAATTTAGTGAAGGCTTGTAAACCTTTATTGTCTTTTAATTTTTCAGCATTTGTGTAAGTGAATAAAGGTCTGCTTAGTGCGTATGAACCGTTTTGAATTGTTTTCTTAGTTGGTTCAGTTAGTTTGCCATTTTCATCTTTGATTTTTACTTCTTTTAATTTATCTTTGTTTTGTTCGTAGAAGTTATAACCAAAGTAACCAATACCTTGTTTGTTATTTTCAACTGATTTTACAATTGTGTTTGTGTCAGCATTTTTGTCTGCTTTGATATCACCTTTGTCCATGATTTCTTCAGTGAAGAAGTCGAAAGTACCATGTGATTGGTCAGGTGAGAAAGCTTTGATTTTTTTAGCTGGCCATTTAGAATTAACATCTTTCCAAGTTTTAGCTTTACCAGAATAAATTTCTTTTAATTGTTTTTTGTCTAATTCTTTAACGAAATCGTTATCTTTGTTAACTGTTATAGTTACGCCGTCTTGCGCGATTTTAAATTCGTTATATTTGATACCTTTTTCTTTTAATTTTTGTTTTTCTTCAGGTTCGATCGGTCTAGAAGCATTTGAGAAGTCAGTGCTTCCTGCGATGAATTTTTCAAAGCCGCCGCCTGTACCTGCTGTACTATTTGAAACAGTTACATTTGGATAATCTTTCGCGAATTTTTCGTTCAGTTTTTCAATGATTGGCCCTACTGTTGAAGAACCATCGCCTTTAACTTTTCCTTCAACATCTTTGTGTTTGTCAGAGCTACCATTACCACCACCACAAGCACCAAGTAATAATGAAGCACCAACTATTGTAGAACCTACTAATTGCCATTTTTTCATTGAAACATCCTCCTAAATAATTAAAATAACTTTGTGTTATATGATTACGTGTCTTATATTACAGGTTGTTTATTAACTACAAATTTATTTAATGTAAATGTTTTGTAAAATGTATATTTTGTAGATATGAACTAAAAATTTAATTACAAAATATAAAAAAACACGCCTCTCATTTATTGAGAGACGTGTTTTTGGAGAAGCAGTGATTAGTCTTCTAATCTACTCCATCCTTTTTTAGTTAATTCAATTTTACCAGTTTCAATGTTGATGATTTTATTCTTATAGAGATGACCAATTGCTCGTTTAAAAGATCCCTTACTCATGTTAAAGACTTCTTTTATAGCTTCAGGACTTGATTTATCCCAAAACGGTAACTCTCCATTATATTCTACAAGTAAATCAAAAATAATTTGGCCATCTTCATCTAGACGTTCATGTGATAAAGGTAAAAATGAGCCGTTCAGCTCTCCTTTTTCATTGTGACCAATGATACGGACGTTTACGAGTTCACCTAAACGCGGTTCAGATTTACGTTCTGATTCATGTACAAAAATTTTGTAACCGTCTTTAGAAAGTAAAAAGCTCCCAATTCTTAATAAGCGATATGGACGTGCTTCAAGAACCTCGTTTTGTTTACTATCGTCATTTACAGGTGTGAATGTATTTTCGACGATTGTTTCTGTAGCAAGTCGTGCAAACATATTATTCTCACTATCGATACGCAACGTAACAAATAAGTAATCGCCATTCGTTGGCCATAGAGATTTAACTTTTGGTAAATCTTCCCATGGAATGAGAACTTCTCTTGGTAATCCAACGTCAACATGTGCGCCGTCTCTATCAGTCTTTAATACTTTTACAAAATTATATTTATCCGTTGTAATATCAGGCATATTTTGTGTGGCGAATAAATCTCCTGAACGGTTTGGGTAGATAAAGAAACTATATTCTTCCCCTACTGCTAATTCATCTTCTTCATTAACTTCTGATTGATTTAATTTAACTTCTTCATTACTAGGTCCTTTTAACATATAAGTAGAACCTTGCAAGCCGACAACTTCTAAAAATTCTATTGTGCCTACTATATCTTTTTCGTCTCGTGCCATAATTGTCTCCTTCGCACATATTTATTCTTCCATATTATAACATGGTATAGATGATGAAGCATTAACACATTTAACAAAGGTCGAAACTACTGTTTAAATATGTTATAATTTGTCCGTTAGAATAACGATAAAAGGAGTAAGTGCATGTTACAAGTTACTGATGTAAGTTTACGATTTGGTGATCGTAAATTATTCGAGGATGTAAATATTAAATTTACTGAAGGCAATTGTTACGGATTAATTGGAGCGAACGGTGCAGGTAAATCAACGTTCCTTAAAATACTTTCTGGGGAATTAGATGCTCAAACTGGTCACGTTTCTATGGGGAAAAATGAACGTTTAGCAGTATTAAAACAGGATCACTTCGCATATGAAGACGAACGTGTATTAGACGTTGTCATTAAAGGTCACGAAAGACTTTACGAAGTTATGAAAGAGAAAGACGAAATTTATATGAAGCCAGATTTCAGTGATGAAGATGGTATTAAAGCCGCTGAACTTGAAGGTGAATTTGCCGAAATGAACGGTTGGAATGCTGAAGCGGATGCTGGTTCCCTACTTTCAGGTCTAGGTATAAGTGCAGACTTACAAGACAAAAATATGTCTGAATTAGAAAATAACCAAAAAGTAAAAGTGTTATTAGCGCAAAGTTTATTTGGCGAACCAGATGTATTACTTCTTGACGAGCCTACCAATGGTCTTGATATTCCAGCGATTAGTTGGTTAGAAGACTTTTTAATTAATTTCGAAAACACTGTTATTGTTGTGTCACACGATAGACACTTCTTAAATAATGTATGTACGCATATTGCTGACTTAGACTACGGTAAAATTAAAGTCTACGTCGGAAATTATGATTTCTGGTATCAATCAAGCCAACTAGCAATGAAAATGGCTCAAGAACAAAATAAGAAAAAAGAAGAAAAAATTAAAGAGCTACAAGATTTCGTTGCACGCTTCTCTGCTAACGCATCTAAATCTAAACAAGCTACAAGTAGAAAGAAACAACTTGAAAAAATCGAACTAGATGATATTCAACCTTCTTCACGTAGATATCCATTTGTAAAATTCACACCAGAGCGTGAAATCGGTAATGATTTATTATTTGTTGAAAACGTATCTAAAACAATTGATGGTGAAAAAATATTAGATAATGTTTCATTTACTATGAATCCAAATGATAAAGCCGTTTTAATTGGGGATAGCGAATTTGCTAAAACTACATTATTGAAAATTTTAGCTGGTGAAATGGAACCTGACGAAGGTACTGTTAAATGGGGTGTAACAACTTCACAAAGCTATTTCCCTAAAGACAACTCAGACTACTTCGAAAACGTGAATATGAATTTAGTCGATTGGTTAAGACAATACGCACCTGAAGACGAACAGACTGAAACTTTCTTACGTGGTTTCCTTGGTCGTATGTTATTTAGTGGCGAAGAAGTTAAGAAAAAAGCTAGCGTTTTATCAGGTGGCGAAAAAGTACGTTGTATGCTAAGTAAAATGATGCTATCTAGTGCAAATGTGTTGCTATTAGATGAGCCAACAAACCATTTAGACTTAGAAAGTATTACAGCTGTCAACGATGGCTTGAAATCATTTAAAGGTTCAATTATCTTTACTTCTTATGACTTTGAATTCATTAACACAATTGCTAATCGTGTCATTGATTTAAATCAACCAGGTGGATTATCAAAAGAAATTTCATATGAAGCATATTTACAAGAAACTGGCGTATTAACTAACGCGTAGTATATCTAAATTATATAGGGCAAATTCTATTACGAGATAATAGAATTTGCCCTTTTTATAGTTGTTTTGTACTTGCTCTTGTAGATGATGTAAGAATATATATCCCCTACTTGCGTTTATAAATTGATAAACATGAAAGCAAGTTAGTTTTATTTTTAAAAATATAATTATATAATAACTTTTAACTTGAATATTGGAGGACGATACAGTGGAAAATTTATATATGTTAGATGGACAAGTATTACCGGTTTTAGGTTTTGGTACATATAAGTTAAATGGGACACAAGGTGTACATGCAATAGTAAATGCATTAAATAATGGTTATCGTTTATTAGATACTGCCTATAATTATGAAAATGAAGGCACTGTGGGTAAAGCAATTGAAAATAGCCATGTATCTAGAGACCAAATAATAGTGACATCTAAATTACCTGGCCGTTATCATGATTATGATTCAGCAATGGTGGCAATCCAAGAATCTATTTATCGTCTAAATGTAGAATATATTGATTTATATTTAATTCATTGGCCTAACCCTAAACAAGGCAAATATGTTGAAGCTTGGCGTGCATTAATCGACGCTCAAAAAGCTGGTTTAATTAAGTCAATTGGTGTGTGTAACTTCTTACCAGAACATATTGATACATTAGAAAAAGAAACTGGTGTGTTACCTACTGTTAACCAAATTGAGCTTCATCCATTCTTCAACCAAAAAGATGTGCTAGAATACCATCAAGAAAAAGGTATTATTATCGAGGCTTGGAGCCCACTAGGTAGAGACGTTAATATTATGAATCATGAAGTTATTCAACAAATAGCTGAAAAGTACAATAAAACGACAGTACAAATTATTTTAAAATGGCATATTCAAAATGGTGTCGTCCCTATTCCTAAATCAGCATCAAACGTTAGACAGTTACAAAACATAGACGTATTTGATTTCTATTTAGAAAGTGAAGATTTAGCACAAATCGATGCGCTTTCTAAAGAAGACGGCAGACGTAAAGATCAAAACCCTGCTGAATATGAAGAGTTTTAATTAAAAGCAACGCAAAAATTTAATTTTATTGAAGATTTACATTTTAAAATAGCTTAGAATTATCAGTAAATTAAAAAAATTCACAGTTGGCAGTTTACAGCTATTAACGTTATATGTATAATGTGAAACATAACCAATTTAATAAGAATTAGATGAGGCGCATCAATCATTAGTAAATATTAGAACAAACTACCTGCTAGTAGCTAATTTTGAAAGGGTGAGATGCCGAAGTGACGATAATAGCAGCTTATCGTTCATTGGACTTTATGGTTAAGAGCTAAGAGTCTGTCATTATTTTAAAATAATGGAGTGCATCACTTGTATATAAATTACGAGCAAGTTCGCATTCTGAACTTGTTCTTTTTTTATATGATTTGTGATTCTCCCCTAGTCATTTGAGGAGGATAAAGTAAGTGAATAGAAGTGTTTTAAAGTTTGGCGGTTCGTCCGTCAGTGATTTTACGAAAATTAGAAATATTGCGGAAATGTTGAAACTTAGAGTTGAAAACAACGAACAACTTATTGTTGTCGTAAGTGCTATGGGAAAAACCACTGATCAATTAATGGAAAATGTCAGTGCAGTTACTGAAAACCCTAAAGATGAAGAATTAGCATTGTTATTAACCACTGGTGAACAACAAACAGTGTCATACCTTTCCATGATGCTAAACGATTTAGGCGTAAATGCTAAGGCAATGACTGGCTATCAAGCTGGTATTAAAACGGTTGGCCATCATTTGAAAAGTCGTATAGCAGAAATTAATCCTGAAACGTTTAACCAGTCGTTCGAAACAAACGATGTACTTGTAGTAGCAGGTTTCCAAGGTATCAATGATTCATTTGAATTAACGACGTTAGGTCGTGGTGGTTCAGATACAACCGCTGTAGCTTTAGCGGCGAGTAATCAGACCCCTTGCGAAATTTATACCGATGTTGACGGCGTCTATGCTACTGACCCGAGAGTTTATAAACAAGCCAAACGTTTATCTTACGTTTCTTATGAAGAAATGATGGAAATGAGCGCGCTTGGTGCGGGTGTATTAGAGACAAGAAGTGTAGAGCTTGCAAATAATTATGATATTCCTATTTATTTAGGGAGAACATTATCTAACGTGAAAGGAACATGGATTATGGCCCAATCAGATTTATTAGAGAAAAAAGCAGTAACTGGCGTGGCATTGGATACACATATGATGCACGTTACAATCAGTTACCCACTACCAGACAATAAACTATTAACACAATTATTTACTAAACTAGAAGAAGGTTCTGTCAATGTAGATATGATATCTCAAATAGTAAATTTAGAAGGTTTACAGATGTCATTTACAATAAAAGATACAGATGCAATTCAAATTACGAATATTCTAGAGAAATTATCAGAAGATTTTAACGCCTTAGACTTCAAGATA
This sequence comes from Staphylococcus lloydii, assembly GCF_015775975.1. Lineage (NCBI taxonomy): Bacteria > Bacillati > Bacillota > Bacilli > Caryophanales > Staphylococcaceae > Staphylococcus > Staphylococcus lloydii. The sequence continues at coordinate 1,461,752 of NZ_CP064056.1, read as the reverse complement.
AATGAAGAATACGTTAAAATTTCACTAATTGGCTCTGGAATGAGAGATATGTCAGGTGTTGCTTCAAAAGCATTTATGACATTGATAGCTAATGATATTCCATTTTATCAAACGACAACATCAGAAATTAGTATTTCTTACGTTATCGACGCTATGAATGGCGAGCGTGCGGTTGCAAATTTATATGAAGCATTCGATATTTAAATAATAAAATAAGACAGAATTTTTTAAAAATTAAAATACTGGAGTGTATATAATATGACAAAATTAGCAGTAGCAGGAGCAACAGGATTAGTAGGAAGAAAAATGTTAGAAACACTTGATAGAAAAAATGTAGCATTTGATGAATTAGTTTTATTTTCATCAGCTAGATCAGCTGGTGCTGAAGTTGAATTTCAAGGTAAAACTTATACTGTACAAGAATTAACAGAAGCAGCGGCTAGCGAACCTTTTGATTTCGTATTAATGAGTGCAGGTGGAAGTACAAGCGCCCACTTCTCTCCTATTTTCGAACAAGCAGGCGCAATTGTAATAGATAATTCTAGTCAATGGAGAATGACTGAAGGCATTGATCTAATTGTGCCAGAAGTTAATGAACCTGTTTTGAATCGTAAAATTATTGCAAATCCAAACTGTTCAACAATCCAATCCGTTGTACCTTTAAAAGTATTACAAGATGCATATGGCATTGAAAGAGTAGCTTATACAACTTATCAAGCCGTATCAGGATCTGGTGTTAAAGGGAAACAAGATTTAGCTGAAGGTGCGAATGGTAAAGAACCTGAAGCATATCCACATCCAATTTATAACAATGTTTTACCACATATCGATGTCTTCTTAGAAGATGGATATACTAAAGAAGAACAAAAAATGATAGATGAAACACGCAAAATATTAAAAGATGACGCATTAAAAGTTACAGCTACTTGTGTACGTGTTCCAGTACAAGACAGCCACAGCGTGCATATGAGTGTTACATTAAATAAAGAAACTACAGTAGAAGCTATTCAACAATTATTCAACCAAGATGATCGCGTCGTACTCGTGGACAATCCAGCCAACAACGAATATCCATTAGCAATTCATTCTACAGGTAAAGACGAAGTTTTCGTTGGTCGTATTCGTAAAGATGATACGTTAGATAATACTTTCCATGTATGGTGTACTTCAGACAACTTATTGAAAGGTGCAGCACTTAATGCCGTACAAATTTTAGAACAAGTAATGAGTCTGAAAGGAGTTAAATAATATGACACATATTTTTGAAGGTGTAGGTGTAGCCTTAACTACCCCATTCACACATAATGAAATTGATTATAATGCACTAAGAAAACATGTGAATTATTTAATTGATAACGATGCAAAATCTATCGTGGTTAATGGGACAACAGCAGAGAATCCTACTTTAACTGAAGAAGAAAAAAATCAAGTGTTAGAAGAAGTTGTAAATACAGTAAATGGCCGTATTCCAGTCATAGCTGGCACAGGTACGAATAGTACGCAAAAATCGATACAAGCATCTGTTAAAGCTAGAGAGTTAGGTGCTGATGCGATTATGTTAATCACACCTTATTACAACAAAACAAATCAGCGTGGCTTAATTAAACATTTTACTACTATTGCCGATGCGGCGAAATTACCAGTCGTATTATACAACGTCCCTTCTCGTACGAATATGACAATTGAAGCAGACACAGTAGTTGAATTAAGCAAAAATGAATATATTGTGGCATTAAAAGATGCTACTAATGATTTTGATTATTTAGCAACACTTCAACAACAATTAGATTTAGAGAACTTTGCGTTATATAGTGGTAACGATGATAATATCGTTCGCTATTTCAATGAAGGCGGTCATGGTGTTATTTCAGTAGTCGCAAATGTTATACCTAAAGCAATACAAAATTTATACGAAACAAGTCAACAAAATGGTGAAGTTGAAGCAGCATATCAACCTATTGGCACACTTTTAGATGCGCTTTCCGTTGACGTAAACCCAATACCTATCAAAGTTTTAACGACTGTTGAAGGATTTGGAAATTATGAAGTACGCCTTCCTTTAGTTACTTTAGAGGATGATGATAGAAAAGCTTTAGAAGATGCATATAATCAATACAAAGCAGGTGACAACGTATGAAGATACTCCTAATCGGTTATGGCGCTATGAATGAACGTGTAGCAAGGTTAGCTGAAGAAAAAGGTCATGAAATTACGGGTGTTGTAGTTAGGGATAGTAGTAAATCATATCCCTACCCCACCTTTGATAAAATTTCAGAAGCAACCGAAGCTGATGTAGCCATTGATTTCTCAAATCCTGAATTATTATTACCATTATTAGACGATTCTTTTGAACTACCTTTAGTTATTGCAACTACTGGTGAAAAAGAAACGATTATTAGTAAATTAGAAGAATTAAGTAAACGTATGCCTGTATTCTTTAGTGCAAATATGAGTTATGGCGTACATGCGCTTACTAAAATTTTAGAAGCAGCAGTTCCACTCTTACAAGATTATGATATTGAATTGACTGAAGCACATCATAATAAAAAAGTAGACGCACCGAGTGGTACATTAGTTAAACTATACGACGTAATTAAATCGTTAAGAGATCAAACGACGCCGGTCTATGACCGCCATGAAAACACAGAAAAAAGAAAGCCAGAAGAAATTGGCATTCATGCTAAACGTGGTGGTACTATAGTAGGTGAACATGAAGTATTATTTGCTGGCATCGATGAAACAATCGAAATTACCCATCGTGCACAGTCAAAAGATATTTTTGCTAATGGAGCCATTAGTGCAGCAGAAAGATTAATCAACAAGTCAAATGACTTCTATACATTTGATAATTTATAAACAATAAGGAGCTTATAAAATTATGGTACAAAATTTATCAGCAGAAGAAATTATTCAATATATTAGTGACGCAAAAAAATCAACACCTTTAAAAGTATATGCTAACGGCGACTTTGCAAATACAACTTTCCCAGAATCATTTAAAGTTTTCGGTTCAGAAAATTCAAAAGTAATCTTTTGTGAAGCGGATGAATGGAAAACATTTTACGACAATAACCAAAGCAGCATTGAAGAATTAGAAATTGAAATGGATCGTCGTAATTCAGCTATCCCATTAAAAGACTTAACAAACACAAACGCTCGAATTGAGCCGGGTGCATTCATTAGAGAGCAAGCTACTATTGAAGATGGTGCCGTCGTAATGATGGGCGCTACAATTAATATTGGTGCTGTTGTTGGTGAAGGAACAATGATTGATATGAACGCTACATTAGGTGGTAGAGCTACGACAGGTAAAAATGTACACGTTGGTGCTGGTTCAGTACTAGCAGGTGTTATTGAACCGCCTAGTGCTTCTCCAGTAATCATTGAAGACGATGTATTAATTGGTGCTAACGCAGTAATTCTTGAAGGTGTTACAGTTGGACAAGGTGCAATTGTTGCAGCTGGTGCAATCGTAACGCAAGACGTACCTGCAGGTGCTGTCGTAGCTGGTACACCAGCAAAAGTAATTAAACAAACGAGTGAAGTAGAAGATTCAAAACGTGAAATTGTATCTGCTTTAAGAAACTTAAATAACTAATTTATAGTTATTAGCTTTAATAGGAGGACTGAGACACGTCAGTAGCTGATACTATAAGGTACATTATTAATGTATCTTATAAAATGACTGTTTCTTCCTCCTCTTTTTATTATAAAATTTTCATACATATAATGATTTAAAAATTGAAACTAACTTATTTATAAAGGAAATGATAATGATGAATGAACAAGAATTTGTAACTAAACATAGACGTTATCTACATCAACATCCCGAGTTAAGTTTACATGAATTTGAAACGACAAAATACATTGCCTCTTTTTTAGATGAACTAGGCGTAACGTATGAACGCCCTTTAGAAACAGGATTAATTGCCTACCTACCTGGTAAAGGTGATAAAACAATTGCTTTCCGTGCTGACATAGACGCCCTTCCTATTTTTGAAGAAAACGATGTTGATTATAGAAGTTTGAATGATAACGTTATGCACGCATGTGGACATGATGGTCATACAACTGCGTTAATGTTATTTGTTCGTCGTTGTAAGGAATGGTCAGATCAAGGACAATTGCCTCAAAATGTAGTATTTATTTTTCAACCAGCTGAAGAAACTGGTGGCGGTGCCAATAGATTAATCAAAGCTAATGCATTTGAAAACTACCCTATCGAAGCTGTATTTGGTATTCATGTAATGCCATTTGTTGAGGAAGGTTCAGTTGCAATTCGAGACGAGGAAATTACAGCAAGTGCTACAGAATATCGTTTTTATTTAAACGGTTTATCAAGTCATGTAGCCGATAAAGAGCAAGGTCATTCTTGTGGTGAGGCACTACAACATGTTTTATCTCAGGTCGGTAATATTCAACAATACCATTTAAACGGATTGAAAAGAAATATCGTACATATGGGTCGATTCGAAGCTGGTGAAGCTATTAACACTGTCCCTAGTAATGGCTATTTAGAAGGTACAATACGTACTTACGATGAAAATGACTTGGCCATTGTCAAAGAACAAATGCTTAAAATAGCTGATAGTGTTAAAACCCTATTTAATGTTGAATGTGAAGTAGACTTTGCTGAAGGCTATCCACCTACGTATAATAGCCCTAAATTAAGAAATAACGTAGAACATGCATTGAAAAATGCTGAATTAAAAGTTATAGATAAAACAACGCCTTATTTGTTCGGTGAAGATTTTAGTTTCTATAGTCAATTAGCACCTAGTTATTTTGTGTTTGTTGGAACTAAAGATGAAGCTAAAGGTTATGTAACAGGCTTACATACTGCACATTTAAATTTTAATGAATATATGCTAATTAAAGTCGCTGATTATTATCAACAAATACTATTTAATTATGATGAGGTGTAAGAGATGACAGCAATTTGGTCGGTAGATAAACAAACTTTTTTAAACAATGTCCAAACTGTTAAACAACAAAATAACATAATGGCAGTTGTTAAAAATAACGCCTATCATTATGGATTAGAATTTGCAGTGGAGCAATTTTTAAAAGCAGGTATTAATACTTTTAGCACAACCTCTTTAAAAGAAGCAATTAGAGTGAGAAAAATCGCGCCAAATGCAACTATATTTTTAATGAATGCAGTATATGAATTTGAAGAGTTAAGAACGTACAATATTGAAATGACCTTACCTTCTCTAGCGTATTATTACGAGCATTATGAAGATTTAGCTGGTATTAAAATTCATTTAGAATATGAGAATTTACTACATCGTTCTGGCTTAAAAAATATTAATGAAATCATTGAAGTATTGGAACATCATCACAATAATACGCATTCAGAGAAAATGATTATTAATGGTTTGTGGACTCACTTCGGTTATGCTGATGAATTTGGGGTGCCTGATTATGAACAAGAAAAGGCTGCATGGCTACAGGTTGTAGATATTGTACTTGCTGCAGGTTATTCATTTAATATGATACACGCTCAAAATAGTGCAAGTTACTACCGTGAGGACGGTATACTACCTCAACATACGCATGCAAGAATAGGAATTGCGTTATATGGTTCTAGACCGTATAGTACGGTAGCCGAACAAGAAATTGTTCAATCTTTAACCGTAAAAGGTAACGTCATTCAAATTAGAGAAGTTCAACAAGGACAATATTGTGGTTATAGTTTTGCTTTTGAAGCAGTAAAAGATAACACTAAGCTTGCAGTAGTCGATATTGGTTATGGCGACGGGATATTAAAAGCACGTGCTCAGCATGAGGCAATCATAAATGGTAAGCGATATCCAATTAGAGCTTTAATGATGAGTCATATGTTTGTAGAAGTTGACGATACGATAAATGCACAAGACGAAGTAATACTATATAATAATGATATACGTGTCGATGAATTTACGTTTAAAGGTGTGGGGGCAAACTCAGAACAATTAAGCGCAATGAACCATGATTCATTAATAAAGGAGTATAGATAATTATGACAGTAGAATATAACGCATACGGCGAATTATCGATGGGAGGCACGAGTCTTAAAACTGTTGCACAAAGTTTTGGCACGCCTACTATTGTTTACGATGAAACACAAATTAGAACACAGATGCAACGCTATCATGAAGCTTTTAAGCAAAGTGGTTTAAAATATAATATTTCATATGCTTCAAAAGCATTCACTTGTATTCAAATGGTGAAGCTTGTTGAGGAAGAAAACTTAGAATTAGATGTAGTTTCTGAAGGTGAATTATATACAGCACTTGAAGCTGGCTTTGACCCTAGTCATATTCATTTTCATGGCAATAATAAGACTAAACGAGAAATTCAGTATGCACTAGAAAATAAAGTAGGTTATATCGTTATTGATTCTTTAGATGAAATCGATATTATTAATAAATATGCTTCTGAAACAGTCAACGTCGTATTACGTTTAAATCCTGGTGTAGAAGCTCATACACATGAGTTTATCCAAACTGGACAAGAAGATAGTAAATTTGGTTTATCTATTAAACACGGCTTAGCAATTAAAGGTGTAGAAGCTGTAAATAATGCAGATAAATTAAATTTAAAAGGTGTTCACTTCCACGTCGGATCTCAAATTGAAGGTACCGAAGCGATGATTGAAACTGCTAAAATGGTTATTAACTGGCTAAGTGAACAAAAAATTAAAGTTGACCTCATAAACTTAGGTGGCGGCTTTAGTATTAAATACGTTGAGGGAGATGTAAGTTTTCCTATTGAAGACGGTATTGCAGAAATTACGACAGCTATTAAATCAATTGCTAATGAAGTTAACTACCCTATTCCTGAAATTGGCATAGAGCCAGGACGTTCTATCGTAGGTGAAGCTGGTATTACATTATACGAAGTGGGTACTATCAAGGATATACCTAACGTAAATAAATACGTTTCTGTAGATGGTGGTATGAGTGATCATATCAGAACTGCATTGTATGATGCTAGTTATGAAGCATTGCTAGTCAATAGAAATGAAGAGGCAGATGAAACAGTTACCCTTGCAGGTAAATTGTGCGAATCTGGGGATATAATTATTAAGGATGCTAAATTACCTTCTTCTGTTCAAAGAGGAGATTACTTGGCTATTTTATCTACGGGTGCTTATCATTATTCTATGGCTTCAAATTATAACCAAATGCAAAAGCCATCTGTATTTTTCTTGAAAGATGGTAAAGCTAGAGAAGTTATAAAAAGACAATCGTTAAGACAATTAATTATTAATGACACTAAATAATAAAAAAACCGTTACTTTTTTATATTAAAAAGTAACGGTTTTTTATAACTCTTTTTATGTAAAAAATAAGTAAAAAAAAAGAACCTTATCAACAAGGTTCTTTAATTAGTCAATAAACTAAATCTATGATTATAGTTTTACAACGTTTGCAGCTTGAGGACCGCGGTCGCCTTCAACTACTTCAAATTCTACTGATTGACCTTCTTCTAATGATTTGTAACCTTCTTGGTTAATAGCTGAGAAGTGTACGAATACGTCGTTTTCTCCTTCAACTTCGATAAAACCAAATCCTTTTTCAGCGTTAAACCATTTAACTGTACCTTGTTTCATAATTGTGAAACCTCCAAGACTAAAATTCTTTCAATATGCGTTATTCGCATATTACAAAAAATACGGTTTCACAGTTGTTGCTGTACAGACAATATTCTTTGCAATATGGAATAAAACTATTGCTTAATTGCTAGTATACGTGAATTTAATTTAAAATGCAATACATTATTGAAAAAATCGATTCAATCAATTATTGGAAGATCATAATAAACATTATTATTATTTAATACAATAAAACTATAGAATATTTGCAAGTTTTCATCACAATCTTCACAAAAACCTAATTCGCAATTATTATAAAATGCATGTATATTGAATTTACCTATTAAATAATTGTCATAATCTTCTTTGCATTTACGAATTTTATGTTGATAGTTATTTATCATTTCATCGTAAGTTTCAAAATCATCACGTTCTATTATATTATCAGTCCAATCACTAAAAAGCCACCAACCTTCGTAATCAGCTCTAATTTTAGTTATTGACCACATGTCATGCATCCCTCCCGTTACGATGACGCTATTACATTTATTGCCAGCAAGCTTTTACTTAGCTTGTATATATAATGGCTTTATTATCTAAATAATTTAATTACCAAAAGTAAATATGTATACTTCTAGAAATTTTTCCCGTTTTTAATATTCTAACTTTATCATGTGTAAAATCAAGTTTTACGTCTCATACTTTTGGCCGATAAAGATAAAATCGCATATGTTAAATATTAGTTTTGTGCGCTTAAATTGCGTATAATGACATTAAGAGGTGATTTTATATGCAACGTAAACACATTAAAGTATTTGGAATCGTACAAGGTGTTGGTTTTCGTTTTTATACAGAACGATTAGCACTAAAATATAATATTACCGGTACAGTTCAAAATGTCGAAAATTTCGTCGACATTTATGCTCAAGGTGATGAGGAGGATATTGCTGCATTTACTGAAGCTGTAATTAAAGGCGCCTCCCCTTCTTCCCAAGTTGATGACTATAACATTGAAGACTTAGATATAGATCAAGATTTAAAGCAATTTAAAACAATATAAAATAAAAAAGGAAGATGAATTTTGAGATACAATATTTCTCGTGTCTTGGGGACTGTTATCGCTTTTCCGATTGCTGTTATTGTATGGTTTGTTTGTATCTTTGCTCTAGATATACAATTTATTTTTGACTTGTTAATTTCAATTGCTACTTTCTTTGGGATTTATTTCCCTACACAACGCCTATCATCTAGAAAGTACTTACATGAAATTGGGTTGTCTCGCAGAGATTATCACTTCGTAAATAATCAATTAAATCATGCACAGGATAAAATTAGACGTATATTAAAGGTTTTTATTAACGTAAGATCTATTAAAGATTTCCGACAAGTCAATGATATATATCGCATCTCAAGAGCAATTTATTTTGCTGTGAAACAACAACCAGCAAAATTTTTCTTGGTTGAAAGTTTCTTTTATTCTCATATAGATAATGCATTAAACTTAATAGAATCTTATACAAGACTCTCTAAATCGCCTAAAAAATCACAAGAAGAAAAGCAAAAACTCGAACAAACACGTATCACGTTGGATGAAGTTAATCGTACATTGATAGCAGATTTGAAAAGAATTAATGAAGATGACTATCAAAAGTTAGATATAGAGATGGAATTAAATAAAATGGAACAAAAGAGACGCAAATAATAATGATTGAAATATTTAGAAACGGAGCGAACAATTATGTCTAGAGAACAAGATTATATTAATGCTCATCCGTTTGACTCATATATCGATGAGCAAACAACTAATGAATATGAAGCCCTCACTAGTAAGCAACAACAATTCTCACAAGTAGAACAACAGAAAATTCAAAAGTTAAGCCAATCGATTACGCCAATGGATAATGACGCATTATTGAATTTTGGTACAGAAGCACAATCAAACATGTCACAGTTTTCACATCGTATATTAAACGATGTGCGAACTTCAGATGTGGGACCTGTGGGCGATACTTTAGATAGTTTAATGTCTAAATTAAAATCTGTTAATCCTGATGAATTGAACCCTGAAAATCAATCAAAATTAAAAAGAATTTTTAAAAGAACGAAAGCGTCTATAAACGAAGTCTTTTCAAAAATGCAATCTGTAGGCTCACAAATCGATCGCATTTCAATAGAGTTAGATAAGCATAAGGGTAACCTTAAAAAAGATATTGATATGTTGGACGAATTATATAATCAAAATAAAGACTACTTTGATGATTTAACGTTATATATCGAAGCTGCAAAACAGAAAAAACATACAATTGAGCAACAAGATTTACCTCAATTACAAGAAAAAGCAAAGCAATCTTCGAATCAGATGGATGTCCAGGAAGCAGCTGATATGAGCCAATTTGTAGAACGACTTGATAAGCGTATATATGATTTACAATTATCTCGACAAATTGCGCTTCAAACTGCCCCACAAATTCGTATGATTCAAAATGTAAACCAAGCATTGGCGGAAAAAATACAAAGTTCAATTTTAACGAGTGTACCTTTATGGAAAAATCAAATGTCTATCGCTTTAACGCTCATGCGTCAGAGAAACGCTGTATCGGCCCAAAAAGCTGTGACTGATACTACGAATGATTTATTGCTTAAGAACTCCTCATTGCTTAAACAAAACGCTGTAGACACAGCCACTGAAAATGAGCGTGGTGTCGTGGATATTGAAACATTGAAAACAACGCAAAACGACATTATAGAAACAATCGAACAAACGCTACAAATTCAAAAGCAAGGACGTCAAAAACGTCAACAAGCTGAAGGTGAACTATCAGAACTTGAAGGTGAATTAAAACAACAGTTGTTAGATTTAAAGGATAATAAGCAACAATAATTTTTAGATAATATAAAAGCCATTCGATAATAAAATGATCGAATGGCTTTTATTTGTGGTAGTTAATTAGTCTACTACCTATCCCCTTGCGTTTAAGGCTATTTAAGGAAATATTAGATATCGCTGCATATAAATTTATTTCGATAATAAAAGAGAGCTAATCTATAAAATAGATTAACTCCCTTAGTTTGTTATATAAAAATTATATATCGCTATTCTTTTTCGTAAACGATTGGTTTTTCATTTTTAACAAATGCGGCAACAATATAACCGATAATTGTAAATACGACGGCTACTGGGAACCATTCTAATGAATATTGTTTTAGAGGCAGTGCATGGATAAATCCTATTTTAATCCAACCTTGGCTGTCTACTATACTTAATATCGCTACAATGGTTACTACTGCAACTGGAATACGTTGAGCAATAGGTTTTGTTGGGAATAATCTAGCAAGTAAGATTAAAAGTACAGAAGTAATGGCGATTGGATAAACTACGCTCAATACTGGAACTGACATCTTAATTACTGAATTTAATCCTTGGTTTGCTAAAATAAAACTTATAATTGTAAAAATAATTACATAAGCTTTGTATGGAATTTTTGGAAAAATTCGATTGAAGTATTCAGATACTGATACAATCAATCCGCATGCTGTAGTTAAACAAGCAAGTGCAACAATAATACCTAATAAATATTTACCAAATACACCGTAACCTACACCCGCAATTGTTGTTAATAAGTATGTACCAACGTTTTGGTCTTTAGCAGCTAAACTATCTAATTTAGCTTGAGATACATCCATATGGTTACCTATGAAACCAAGTGATATGTAAATAAATAGTAATGCTGCAGCGGCGATAACACCAGCCATAACTGTTTGTTTTAAAATGACATTAGCGTGTTTAACGCCAGTTGCTTTTACCGCATTTACGACAATCATTGAGAATGCAATCGCAGCGATAGCATCCATTGTTAAATAACCGTTTGTAAAGCCTTGTGAGAAACCTGCAAGGTTTGAAGTGTAAGCTTCCGCAGCTTTAGTTGGACCATTGCCACCGAAATCTACAAAGCCTTTTATAATCATCGCTAAAATAGTTAATAATAGTATTGGCGTTAATAAAGAACCGACACGATCAACCATTTTATTAGGATTAATACATAAATATAAAACGACGATAAAATATATTGCTGTGAAAATAAATAATGCTAGATTGCTACTTGTATGTGCAATTGGTGTAATTGTCATTTCAAAAGACGTTGATGCAGTACGTGGTATTGCAAATAAAGGTCCAATTGTTAAATAAATGACAATTAAGAATATAATAGAAAATTTAGGTGATATTTTATTTAAAGAACCGATATAACCTTCTTTATCTACGGCTCCAATGATTACTCCTAATAGTGGTAAACCAATACCAGTTAATGAAAATGCTAAGATTGATGGCCAAAAGTATTGACCGCTATCCAAACCTAAGTTTGGTGGGAAAATAAGGTTGCCCGCTCCAAAAAACATTGCAAATAACGTGAAACCTATAATCCATGTATTTTTGTTCATAATTAATACTCCTTCAATTTACCAAAAATATAATATTCATTATTCTACCATGGTATGAGACGTTTAGTCTATATAATTTTCAGAATATTTTAAATTATAAATAGCTATACTTAAAATGATTTTAATAATAGTTTTTTAAGTAAAGGTGAAAGATGACTAGGTAAGTGTTCTACTCCTTCAACAAAAATAGAATATTGCCCATAAATATTATGAATTGTTTGTTCTATATCTTCTGTGATTGGATCTTGGCTTAAAAAGACATTAAATACTTCAATACCCATTTTTCTCGCTGTTTCAACAGCTTCATAAGTATCAAGAATACCGTCTTGGCTATAATTGTATGCTGAAGGTTCACCATCAGAAAAGACAATTAAAAATTTCTGCTTGTGTGAACGTTGCAGTAATCGCTCACTACCAATTCTAATTGCTACGCCGTCCCTATTGTCGTCTTGAGGTTCTAATGCCATTATTCTAGGACCATCATTAACATAAGTCGATTTATCGTAATGGATGATTTCATCGATGATATTCGGTTGGTTTCTATCATCAGCTTCAAAAGCATCTTCATTAAATGCTAATATTTCATGTTTCACATTTAACGATTTTAAGGTTTCATGGAATAGTACGACGCCCTTTTTCGTTTCTTCCATTTTATCTTGCATACTCGCAGACGCATCGACTAGCAACGTGAAAGTCGCATCAAAGGTCTGACTTAAATCTTGCTTCTTATAAAATAATTTATATTGATCATCGATAAACCAATTTAATAAATTCTTTTGTAAACGCCCTTTAGTCAGATTGTTACGTTCATCAGTATATTCACGATCAATAGCTTTTTTGATAATTTGAATTAAATCTTTTGTTTCAATACTCACTGATTGTTCTACATCATGATAAGTTTTTACGTATTCAGGTTTAATATCTGGGATACGCCAATCAATCTCAACATTTTCATTAATACCAGTTAAGGCGAATGGACTTTTAGCCCCTAACGAATTTCCATCTGTATTATCAATAGTATTATCTGAACCTTTACCTTTTTTTGTTTGCATATCTGTCATATCATCACTAGCATCACCTTCACGATCGGTGTCGTTGTCACTCGCTGTGTCACTGTTTTCACCTTCGTGAAGTTCCATCTCTAAGTATGCTCCACCTGAAGATTGGCTGTCGGCTGCTTTCGTTTCAATTTCTTCACTTTCAGGTTCTTCATCGCTCTCATTACTATTTCCATCTACATTACTCGCGTCAGTTCTCGTCAACTCATCAAATGTCATAGTTTCCATTGCCGAGTATACTTGTTTAGGTAAATGATAATATTCATTTAACATATCTTCTTTTAAAATGTCATCGATTTGGAACATAATACGTTGTGCTAAAAATTGATTATCTTCGGAACTTTCACAGTTAAAGACATTTGGTAAATATTGATACATATTTAATAAAATATCATCGATAGACGGATGTATTTGAGGTACATCATAAAAATTTTCTGTAAGTAGAGAATAAGCAAGATTTAAAAATAATAAATCGGTATACGTCGTTTTTGTTTTATAGACATTAATCTGAGATTTAATATAATTTGTACGAATTTCACTTCTAAGTGACAAAGCCGTTGCTGTAGTTGGTCGTTGCTTCACTATTTCATTTATCACACGTTTATCTTCTAACAATTTAAATAATTGCTGATAAAATTTAGTGTGGGTAAAATTAGTATCACGAATGACGTCATTTACGACACCAATATCCATAAGCTGATAACCGTACGCCGCTAAAATCACGTCAGTTTTTAAACCTGTAGTCTCAATTTGTTTAGGTCGATGTGACCAAAATGAACTCGTAATGAGTGTGTCATTTTGTGGATCATAGTAAGGGAACTTTTGTATTTTAACTTGAGTTTGTTCGCTTTTAAGTAGCAAACGTGCCAAGTCTTGCAACATCATGACTTGTTTTGCGTCTAATTGTTCATCATTAAATTTAATAAAACGCTCGCTCATATTTATCCCTCACTAAAAATTTAATTCTACGGCATTGATTATCGCTTGTTGTTCGCGTTCATCTTCTAGTTTATCTATAATTGTACGTTTAATAGCTCTGTCGATAGGCATAACAGTAGCTAAATCACTTAAATCAATTAACGCTCTGATACTAGCAGCCTCTTCAGAAATTTGACCTTGCTTCGTCATCGTACGTAAATCTTCATTGAATTTTATTATTTGAGTAATCAATTTTTCATCTTGCAACTGACTTTGTTGTCTAATTACATCACCTAAAATATTACCGTCAATATAATCAACTTGAATAACGACAAAGCGATTTTTTAATGCTTCGTTCATTGGTAATGTACCAATATAACCTTCATTAATAGCCGCTATGACATTAAAACCAGGAGCCGCATTTATGACTTCACCGGTAAAGGGATTGGTTAATTTACGTCGATAATCAAGCACACCGTTTAATACGGGCAAAGTTTCAGGTTTAGCCATATTGATTTCATCAATATATAAAATATGTCCTTCTTTCATAGCTTTAATAACAGGTCCATCAATAAAGACAATTTCTTGTTGACCATCTTCGTTTGTCTTAATCGTTTTGAAACCGAGTAGACTTTCAGCGTCTAAATCGACAGAACAATTCACTTGGTACATGGGCTGTTGCAACGTTTCGCTTAATGTTTCGGCTAATTTAGTTTTACCTGAACCAGTTGGACCTTTTAATAATAGATTTTTATTTAATTTCAGTAATGATAACGCATCGTTATATACACTTTCGTCTGCATTGATATATTGCATATTCGTCATGTTGTGACTTCCTTTCTTGAATAGCTTTGTAAATTAAAAATAGACTGGGGCAAATACTATGAATATGCTGCCCTAGTCTGTATAAATTTATAAATTGATAGTGTTAAGATTATACTTCTTTAAAATATTCTTTGTAATAACCACCGACAAGACCTGAATTATCAACGATTTGATAATATTCTTCTGTTTCATTGATTACATCGTATTGTTTGCCGATAGTTAACATATTTGAAACTGTAAATTTTTGTGCATCCGTATGAACAACTTCTACAGTCTTTAATGGTGTATTGTCTTTCCAAGTTTCGTGTAACATAAAAAAGTTCCTTTCGTTATTTAATAGATTCTAGCGTTAAGATAAACGTAATCCCGCTATTTTCTGATATTCTTAAAGATTTTGATTCACCTTGATCTAGTGTTTGATAGGGTATACCAATAATTTCTAATTGTTGCACTGCATTTTGGTATATTTCTGGAGACTCAGTTGCAAACTCTACTTGTTCTACTATACCGTGTTCAGGCATTTTCACTTCATCTTCTGCTGAATATAAGTGCAGTTCCCCACCTAATCCACCATCACCAATTTTAAAAACTTGAATCTTTTGTGGCGCATCATCGTAAGGTAAATACTCAGCAAAATGCTCTAAACTGAATACCTTTGTTAAAATAGATTGAGTTAAAACAAGTTCATTTACTTTTACAATCACAGGGCCTAAACCTTGAATTTGATGTAAAGGATTAACAACACTGTCAAAAGTCGGCATGCCAAGTGGCGTACCTGTGTTATGTTCATTTGAATAAATTTCAAATGGTTGACCATTGTGGTCTTTAAATTGAAAATATTGGTGTCCATTTAAATCTGTCGTCGCACTATAGTCGATGTTTGCATTATTTAATATTGATTGATATTCTGCAATACCTTCATCAGTAGGTATACGTAAACCAATACTATCAATATGATTATTTGTACATTGATAATTAGGAATTTCCACAAAATGTAAGCGAGTTCCTGAATTGAGTTCAGCATCACCAAATCTTAACGCGCCATTTTTTTCTTCTACGCTAAGTCCGAGTATATCGCTAAATAATGTTTTGGTTTTCTGTAAATCATTCGTACCTGTAGTAACACTTCTTAGACCATTCATTAATAAGACACCTCTATACAATTGTTTTCAATTTATTATAACGCATTTTAGCGCTGATTTATACGGTCAAGTCTTTTTGATTTTAGTTCTTTTAAAAATATAAATAAACAAATTGGCTATATAGAATAATTGTATTAAAATATAGTTATAAATAAAGTATAAGTATTTATAATTGAATATTTTATAAGTCTAGGGAGGTTTTAGCATGGGCTTTTGGATTCTTTTCGGTATAACGGTATTAATAGCCGTTTACTCTTTAATTGTGTTATTAACTGCTTCTCCAAACAAGTCGCAAAAACGTACCAATGATGCTAATAAAGCTTCTAACAAAAAGGTTTATGGCATTATTTTCGTAGTATTTTTAGTTATAGCAATTATAGAAATTATTGTATTTGCGAATTCATAATAAATTTTGTTATATCGATTAAGTTAAAAGATAGGAGAACTGAATTAATTTCAGTTCTCCTTTTTTAACATATTATATATTGAGGTATATCTAACAATTATTGAATCTCCAAAGGTTAATCTAATAATTAGAAGAAATGATAGTAATTAAGTTATAATATTGTTTATAAATATTGGTTTTTGTCTTTTATAATTATGAAGGAGTTTTAGTATGAAGTTCGCAAAGATTTTATCAATTGTATGTACTGTATTACTAGTCGGCGTATTAGTATACGGTGTGATTATGATGATCGGTGATTTTATGGGGATAACGACTTTTAATAACCAATTATTAGTTGTTGGTATCGCCTTAGTACTTTTAAGTGATTTAGTTCAAAAAAGTAAAAAATCACTTTCTATTATTTTATTAATTGCAGGGATTATTTTAATTTTTATTGGATAATTTAACAAAGACAGTGAGTACAATGACTCACTGTCTTTTTAATATTAATCCTAAGTTTTTGCTCTTTATTCCCCTTTTTCTTGCTGGTCTTACATTTTCTGCTATTTTCTAATATTTGAATACGTTTCGACGTAATCTTGTTTTGTGCTATTACTGTTTTAGATTATTAATATCAAATTTTAATTTAGTTGGAAATTTTCTGTTACGGTAAATAAAGAATACTCAAATGCATTTTTGCTTTTATATTAAAGAAATAATGTTATTTACTTTTTTCTAATAATTTATCAAGTTCTTCTTTACTCACTTTTCGAGACTTAGGTAATCTTTTTGGTTTTGTACTATAAACACCTAATTCTTTGTTCAATTCATTTTCTTCATACCAACGTTCAGGCAAACTTAAATGTTTATGATTTTTCTTGCTTCCTCTAGTAATCTTTTTTGTTCCTTAATTGAAATAGTCATTTATATCACCTCAGCAATTTGTTTGGAATTACAATTTAAAATTGCATTAATTACTTTTACTTCGTTTTGTCTATATATATAAAGGACATCCTTTTCTTGTTTGGATAACTTAGGCTTCCAAACATTTTCGCCACAAATTTCAAGTTTATTAATTTTGTCATTCATGTGTTGCTGTTTACTCTTAAAAATATTGTTACTTTCTACAATTATTATAACATCTTTATAAATCATTCGACTCATGAACCCTTCTATTAGCTTTATCAATATCAAACGAACACAAAATAAATTTAATTGAATAGTCTACGAAAATGTACCTTTAAAAACATGTGTGTTTTATGTGTGAATTTAAAATTTTTGAATAATCCGATGGTGATTTGAGGCTTTTAATAAACTGAATGTAACTTCAAAAAAATACAACGACGTTAAACGCCGTTGTATTGTCAATTTATAAACTATTTTGTTTGTGAATTAAGATTCTAATAATAAATCTTCTGGGTTTTCAATTAAGTCTTTAATTGTTTTTAAGAATCCAACTGCTTCTTTACCGTCGATAATTCTGTGGTCATAGCTTAATGCAATGTACATCATTGGACGATTTTCGATTGTGTCTGCATCAATTGCAATTGGACGTGTGATGATAGAGTGCATGCCTAGGATTGCTGCTTGACTACCGTTAATAATTGGTGTTGACATCATTGAACCAAAGATACCACCATTAGTAATCGTGAACGAACCGTTAACCATATCATCTAATCCTAATTTTTTGTCGCGTGCTTTAACTGCTAAGTTAGCAATTTCTGCTTCGATTTCAGCAAAGTTTTTCTTGTCACAATCTCTAACGAATGGAACTAGTAATCCGTCATCAGTTGAAACTGCTACACCGATATCATAGAATTCCTTCGTAATCATGTCATCGCCATCGATTTCAGCATTAACTTCAGGATATTTTTTCAGTGCTGCGACTGCTGCTTTTGTGAAGAATGACATGAATCCAAGTTTTGTACCGTCATGATCTTTAATAAATTGATCTTTTTTACGCTTACGTAAGTTCATCACATTGGTCATGTCGATTTCATTGAATGTAGTCAACATTGCAGTGTTGTTTGATACTTCTAATAATTTCTTAGAAGCTGTTTTCTTACGACGTGACATTTTTTCTCTTTTAACTGGTTTTGAAGGGTTTTGATTTGCTGGTGCTTTTGCTTCTTCTTTCTTACTTGAATCAGCAGTGTTGCTTGATGAAGCTTGTTTGTTTTGACTTTGGTCGACATGTTCTTTTCTTACAACATCACCTGAATTAGAAGCAACATCGTTTAAATCAATGCCTTTTTCACGCGCATATTTTCTAGCAGATGGTGTTGCATTCACGCGTTGACTATTGTCGCTACTGCTGCTTTCTGATGTTTCTGAACTTGCAGCTTGTTGGTCTTTAGAATCATCAGCTTTGTTATCTGAAGATGAACTTGCTTCTTTATCTGAAGAACCTTGTGATTCGCTACTGCCGCTATTTGAAGGTTCTCCTTCACCTACAACAGCAACTGCTTGTCCTACTTCTACAGTATCACCTTCGTTAGCAAGTGTTTCTTGAAGTACGCCCGCATCTTCTGAAACAACTTCTACGTTAACTTTATCAGTTTCTAATTCTAAGATAGCTTCACCTTTATCTACGCTATCTCCTACTTGTTTTAACCATTCTGCAATGGTACCTTCTGTGATTGATTCTGCTAATTCTGGAACTTTTACTTCTGGCATGCCTAACTTCCCCCTAGTTATTATTTGTGCTTTGTTCTAATATCATATTTTGTACGAGTTTATGGATTTCTCCATCACCTTCAGCTGGTGCTGAACGTTGAATTCGACCATGGTAGCTTAAATCATATTTATCAATTGTTAACTCTTTCAAGTAAGGATAAACAAATGACCATGAGCCTTGGTTTTTCGGCTCTTCTTGTACCCAAGCGACATTTTCTAGATTTGGTAAATCGTTTAATAACGCTTCAATTTCTGAAGCAGGGAAAGGATATAGTCTTTCTACTGCTACGATTAAAATGGATTCGTTTGGATTTTCAGCTAAATATTCTTTCAAATCAATAAACATTTTTCCAGATGCTAAAATAACTTTTTTAACAGCTGATTTATCATGTTCTTCTGGTAAGATTGGTTCGAATTTTCCAGAAGTGAATTTTGAAATTGGGTCAGCTACAGTTTTGTTACGTAATAAGCTTTTAGGTGACATTACTACAAGTGGTCTCATAGATTGTGTACCTAAGTTAGCTGCTTGTAATCGTAACAAATGGAAATAGTTACTAGAACTAGATAAGTTAACAACAGTCATATTGTTTTCACCAGCAAGTTGTAAAAATCTTTCTAATCTTGCTGAAGAGTGTTCAGGACCTTGACCTTCAAATGAATGAGGTAAGAATAACGTTAATCCTGATCTTTCACCCCATTTAGCTCTTGAACTAAATAAGAAGTTGTCAAAAATCATTTGTGCCATATTTGAAAAGTCACCATACTGAGCTTCCCAAATCGTCATACAATCTTTGTTTTGTACGTTGTAACCATATTCAAATCCAACGACAGCTGCTTCTGATAGCGGTGAATTATACACTTCAAAAGTCGCTTTTTGATCTGGAACATTGTGTAATGGTGTATATGTGTCACCCGTTTCAGGGTCATGTAATACAGCATGACGATGACTGAATGTACCACGTTCACTGTCTTGTCCAGTTAATCGTATTGGTTTACCATCTTGTGTTATTGTAGCGAAAGCTAATTGTTCTGCTTGCGCCCAATCTACTAAGCCTTCTTCTGATTCGAATGGCTCTCTACGTTTTTCTAAGACTTTATTTAACTTTTTCATTACATTGAAACCTGATGGATAATTTAACATCGCATCGTTGATTTCTTTTAAATGGTCAAAGCTAAATTCTTTGTCGTCACCTTTTAATGGATCTTGCAAGCTTTCTGGACGTTGCATTTCAGGGTTGTCCATTTTATCGCTTTTATCAATTTTATCGTGAGCCGAACGTAATGTTTTTTGCGCTTCATCCATAATTGAATTCATTTTATCTTCAGATAAAATTTGTTCTTCAACTAGTTGTTTTCCGTACAATACATCTACTGAATCGTGCTTGCGAATTTCTTGATACTGTATTGGATTGGTAATTGAAGGTTCATCCATTTCGTTATGACCATAACGACGATAACCAACTAAATCAATCACAACATCTTTATGGAATTCTTTTCTGAATGCCATTGCAATCTCAATAGCTTCGATAGTTGCTTCTACATTATCTGCATTAACATGCATGATTGGTACATCATAACCTTTAGCAATATCAGAAGAATAAGTAGTTGAACGACCATCTTCTGGTTCAGTCGTGAAACCGATACGGTTATTCGTGATGATATGCAAACTACCACCAGTAGAATAGCCATCTAAACCACCAAGGTTCATAGCTTCAAAGTTAATACCTTGACCTGGATATGCAGCGTCACCATGAATAAGAATTGGCATCGCATTGTGGAAATCTGTCGTTACAGAACCAGCTTGTTCAGTATCATCTTGACTCGCTCTTGTTTTACCTAAGACAACCGGTGCAACAATTTCTAAGTGACTTGGGTTGTTTGCTAATGATATACGTTGCTCGATACCATATGAGTCAGTTGTTTTAACACCACCTAAGTGATATTTAACGTCTCCTGACCAACCATTAGTAAGTTGCAGGCTGCCATCTTCTGGTAAATACTTCATTGGATCAGTGTGCATAAATTCGGAAATCATCATTTCATATGGCTTTTCTAGCACGTGTGTTAGAACGTTTAATCTACCACGGTGTGCCATACCAATTTGAATATTTTGAATTCCTTCATCGCTAGCTAATCTTAAAGTTTGTTGTAACATAGGTACTAGCGTATCAACGCCTTCGATAGAAAAACGTTTAGCACCTACAAAGTTTTTGTGTAAATATTTTTCAAAACCTTCAACATGTGCAAGATTTTTGAATAATTCAATTTTTTGGTTTTCATTTAGTGTGGCTTTATAAGGTGTCTCTATACGACGCTTTAACCAAACACGTTCTTTATTATTATTAATGTGCGTGTATTCAAAAGCTATTGGGCCTTTATAACGTCTTTCCATACGATCAATTGCTTCATATGCATTGTCATAAATATCTTTGAAATGTTCTGAAACAATACCGGCCGAGATAGATTCTAATGTTTCTCTGTCTAAATTAAAATCTTCAATGCTTAGCTTTGGTACATGTTTTCTTTCAGGACGATTAACAGGATAAATATCTGCCAATAAATGCCCGTATTGACGAATGTTATCAATTAATCTCATAACACGTTTAATCGTGCTGTCGCCTTTTGCATCGCCTCTATCGGCGTTTGCTTTCGTTACGATGTCTGCTTCACCGTTTTTAATAGTACTGAATAGGACTTGCAAATCTTCAGGAACTGCAGATGGATCTTCTAAATAGATGTCGTACAAATCAAGTACATAACCAAGATTTGTCCCGAAATTTACAGGTGCCTCGGAAACCTGTCTTTCGTTGCTCATTTTACACCCTCCACAAAATAGTTGAAACGCTTACAAACCAATAATAGCATTAAATCTATTCAAATAAAAGCACCAAAAGCCTGTAAAAGCTAAAAAAATAGTTTGAGATATTATTTTATAACGCCTATAAAATTATCATAAAAAATAAACCATTAAATATTAATAAATAATGGTTTATTTAACTTTTTAGGACATACAAGCTCAGTTCATTACTGGTGCACAATATTATATCTATATTGTAACAACTATTGACTAAACTAAAAAGTAATTTTGAAAGTAGTATATTGCCCTACTTCGCTATCAACTTGTATTGTACCGTTATAATATTCAATTATTTTTTGAGCGATTGATAAGCCTAATCCATTGCCGCCTAAGTTACGTGCACGTGATTTATCAACTCTGTAAAATCTATCGAATATAAATTCGATATCTTCCTTAGGAATCCCCATACCATGATCGGTAATCTCTATAGAAATTTGTTTATTTTTTAAATTAGTTTGAATTTGGATAAATTTATTGTTTTGATCATATTTAATGGCGTTATCAATAAAAATTATTAATATTTGTTCGAATTGGTAACGATTTATTTTAATATTTAATGGTTTGTCAAAAGGTTCAAATTTAAAAGTATATTCTGGGTGTAAGTGTTCCATTGATTTAATTCTTGAGTGAATCTCTTTGTTAATATCCACATTTTCAATTTCTCTATCATTAACAGAATTATTTTCTTTCGTTAATAATAATAATTCTTCTACTAATTTAGTAATTCGTGACATTTCTTCAAGCGAGATATCTAAAGACTCTTCTAAAATTGCAGGGTCTTTTTTGCCCCATCTTTGAATTAAATTTAAGTGACCTTGAATAATTTGTAGCGGCGTACGTAGTTCATGTGATGCATCTTCTACAAATTGACGCTGTTGATTAAATGATTCTTCTAATTGTGCCATCATCGCATTAAACGTATCGATGAGATGATCCGTTTCTTCATAGTTCGTCGGTAGTTCTAATTTTTCTTGGAAACCATCACGTCGTATTTGTCTCATTATGTTGGACATTGTTATGAGTGGTTTCGTGATTTGTGAAGAAACAATATAGCTAATCATAGCAGTTACAAGCGTTGCAATAACACCAAATGTCAATGCAACTAAATATAATGAATTTACTAACGCATTATAATTTTTTAAAGAATGAACAATGACACTATATCCACTAAATCCTTGCGCATCAATTTTATTAGTAATAATCAAATAATTTATTCCATGGTCTGTTTTTATTTCTTGGTGATGAAAATGATGTGCATCTAAATTGGGTGAAAAATTAATTGAATTATCATTAGATGTTTCTAATTTTAATTTTGCTTTATTATCATATAGCATTACTTTTTGATAATTTCCTAAAGATGCATTTAAATCTAACGGTGAAATATGGTCTATTGGTTTCGTTTCAAATAAATTATTAATGTCATTGGAACTGCGTTCAGCTTCACCGATTTCATTTTGTCTTAATGCATTACTGACATAAAAAATGATGATGATACTAAAGATCAATATAGTTGAAAATGTGATCGTCGTCGTTATTATCATCCATTGTGTTTTTAGTCTTCTTTTAGTCATCTTCTTATCACGTAACCTACTCCTCTTACCGTTTCAATATAGTTATCCATACCATAAGGTTTTAATTTATTACGCAAATAGCGAATATAGACATCTACGACATTTGTTTCAACTTCACTATCATATCCCCAAACGCCATCTAAGATTTGTTCACGCTGCATCACATGATTGATATTATTACCTAATAATAAAAGTAAGTCATATTCAGTTTTGGTTAAGCCCAATGTTTCACCATTTACTGTAACTTTAAATGCATCCTTATTAATAACCAACCCATTGATGTTTATTTCATTCTTTTTCGGTTGGCGTCTTAACATTGCACGTATGCGAGCAAGTAACTCTTCAATATCAAAAGGTTTTACAATATAATCATCAGCGCCATAATCCAAACCAGCTACTTTATCATAGGTATCACTCTTGGCAGTAATAATAATAATAGGTGTGCTTTGAGTTTGTCTAATTTGTCTACAAATTTCTAATCCATTTACATTAGGTAGCATTAAGTCTAATAAAATTAAATCATATGTATTACTTAAAGCTTTATCTAAACCTTGTTGTCCATCATATTCGATGTCAACGTCATAATTTTCGTGTTGTAGCTCTAATTCTATAAATCGTGCTAAATTTTGCTCATCTTCAACGATTAAAATTTTTGTCATACAACGAACTCCTTATCTATGTTATTAGGAAAATTGATAATTAATAATAGTTTATATCTATCATATATTATCAATTTATGTACGTAATTTGAAGTAACTTATTATTTTCAATGTGGCTTGATACCATACTTATCGTGGGTTGATAAAAAGTTTTAAAAAATTACTGAAATTTAATTGACAATGATTCTCAGTGTTGTATAATGTAATTGAAAATGATTATCAATTCCAAAAAGACATTCCCCCCACACATTTCGTTCTTTGATGGAATGATCATTTTCAGAAATATCCCCTTTTATATGCCCGTAAAAGACTAACGTTGCGAGTCAACGTAACATATCAAATCGGTTTTACTTCGGTAAAACCGGTTTTTTGTTTTTTATAGGTTCTTTATATTGTATATAGTTTTTACTAAAAAAACACGCAAACAGATTTTTAAAGACCTGCTTGCGTGTTAATAAGATATATATTTATATTTGTAGTTTATGTCGTAATATCAGTGTGCTTAATACGATACAAAAGGCGCCACCAATGATACCAGCTATTACATCTGTTGGATAATGAACACCTAGATAAACACGTGAAGCTGAAATCATAATTATAAATAATGCGCATAAACCAATTGTAAATGCTTTTGCTTTATCTTTCATGACGCGATTAGCAATATAAATTCCACTACCGAAAAAGGCAGTTGCTCCCATAGCGTGTCCGCTTGGGAAACTGAAACCAGAAATATCAATTAGGCGTAATAACGTTGGTCTTTCTCTGTCAAAAATATTTTTAAGAAGTGGGTTTAAAGTGCTAGATAAGCTCATTGCGATAACGAAAAATAGCGTTTCAATGTTGTAACGTTTTAACATTAAATATGCTACTAATAATAACGACAAGCATACCATAGCCCAAACTTCGCCAACTTTTGTAAATCCTAAAAATATAGTCGTTGTAATAAAACTCTCGGATGAATAAATGAATTCATATACTTCATTATCAATCCATTTACCCAGTCGTGATTCATGGAAAAATGCAATCACGCTAAATATTAAAGTGAAAATAATCAGTAATGAAATTCGTTTCCAGCGTGACATTGTTTATGCACCTTTCCTCTCTGAGTTATTGCAATGCATCTGTGATGATTTTATCAAATAAGTCGTGTCTTGTGTAACTTTCCTTGTAGGAATTCATTTGTTCTATAATTGTATCTCTATTATTTTCAATATCAATTAATTGTTTAGCTAATTTATCTTCTGTTAACTCATCTTCCATAATGTAGCTACCAAAACCTTTTTTAGCAAAGTTTTTCGCATTGTCGATTTGATCTCCACGAGATTGATCTAAGCCAAGTGGGATTAATAACATTGGTATTTTTAAACTTAAAAATTCATAAATCGCATTTGCTCCTGCACGACTAATGACAGTATCTGTGATAGCTAACAAATCAGTTAAATCGTCTTTCACGAATTCGAATTGACTATAACCTTCGCGATCTTGTAATTTTTCATCAAGTAAACCTTTACCAGTTAAATGAATAATTTGGTAAGTTTTTAATAAACCATCTAAATTGCCACGAATAATTTCATTTAACTTTCTACTACCTAAACTACCGCCCATAACAAGTAATACTTTTTTGTCATTCGAAAAGTTAGTTAATTGATAGCCTCTAGATTTATTTCCACTTTTTAAATCTTCTCGCACTGTTGCACCAACAAAATCTGCCTTATCTTGAGGTAAATATTTAACCGTATCCTCAAATGTTGTGTATATTTTCTTAGCAAATTTTAAAGCGATTTTATTCGCTAGTCCTGGTGTTAAATCTGATTCATGAATAATTGTAGGTATTTTAAGAGAACGCGCAGCAATTACAACAGGTACTGAGACGAAACCGCCTTTTGAGAATAATAAATCTGGCTTCTCTTTTTTTAATACTTTTCGAGCATCAAGAATACCTTTTAACACTTTGAAAACGTCTTTAATATTCTCTAAAGAAATATAACGTCTTAACTTACCACTAGAGATACTATGATAAGTAATATTAGGTAATTGTGATGCAATCATTTCCTTTTCGATACCGTTTTTCGAACCGATATAAAAAGCTTCATGACCTTGTTCAATTGCAGTTGGAATTAAACTTAAATTGACTGAAACATGTCCAACAGTACCGCCGCCGGTAAATGCAATTTTTGACATAATACAACCTCTATTCTTCTAATTTTTTATAATATGCATAAAATGGTTTACCTTTATTGAAAGGATGATAGTCCATTTCTGCTTCTCCAACTTTAGTAAAGCCAAATTTTGTGAATAAACTTTGAGCACGATAGTTTAATGCAAACGTATCAGTGATTAACATATGAACACCATGGTCTTCAGCTAAATTAACGGCAAAATCGAATAATTCAGTTGCGCCACCTTTATATTTAGGTGAGCTCGCCAATCTGTGTATTACATATGCATTGGTTCTATTTATTGGCCATTCAATTTTATCATACCATTCAGATTGATTTTGGTCGACCACAATAAAGCCGTATATTTTGCTATTTGATTCAAGGACGAACAATGATTCATTGTCAATATCATCAACGAAATGTTCGGATAAAGGATAGTGTTCATCCCACTGATTATTATTATCTTGTTGCATCACGGATTTCGCATCTTCTACGAGTAACATAATACTATCTAAGTCATGTTTTGTTGCAGTTCTAATCATTTTGTTACACCTCACCATTATATAGTTTATTTCAATTGTTTGATTACTTTATCTAACACAGATTCATCTTTATTAGCTTTTTGAACTAATTGCTGTGTGAACTTATCATTGGTTGTTTTATCAAACTTACCTGTCGTAGATAAATTATTTTTTTCTTGGAATGATTTAACAGCTTGTTGTAACTCAGAATCAAATTTTGTTGTTTTATTATCTACATTGTAACCTAATGCTTGTAGTCCTATTTTGATTGATTTTACATTTTTATTATCATCATTAAGTTGATAAGTTGTATTATTAGGAATTACAGTTAGTGATTGGTATGCAGGTTCTTTAATTTCAACATTAGGTTTTATACCTTTGCCATGTATATAGTGTTTATGAGGCGTTAACCATTTTAATTCTGTGTATTTGAGTAATGAACCATCTTTAAATTCTTTTGTCGTTTGAACAATACCTTTACCAAAGGTAGTAGTACCATAAACTTTGGCTTTATGGTAATCTTTCATCGCGCCGGTAAAGACTTCAGATGAACTAGCTGAGCCTTTATTCACTAATATAGCTACGTTCATATCTTTTGCCTCTTTTAGTGCATCGTTAGGTGCTTTGATGGATTCTGTATGTTTACCTTTTTCTAAAGAAACGACTGTTTTATTTTTGTCGATAAAGATATTTGCCATTTTAACAGCTTCGTTTAGTAAACCACCAGGATTATTTCTTAAATCCAACACGATATTTTTGACGCCTTGTTTATGTGCTTTAATGATTTGCGATTTAAGTTCAGCAGAAGTACCACTTTGGAATTTATTAATAGTAAACACGCCAACTTTTCCGTGTTTTTTATATTCTACACTTTTAACATGTATCGTATCACGTTTAATTTTAATATCATGTGATTGACCGTCACGTTCTACGGTTAGCGTTACGTTCGTACCTTTTTTACCACGTACTTTTTTCACCACATCTTCTAAAGGTTTACCTTTCACTGATTTGCCATCGACTTTCGTCACGACGTCCTTAGGTTTAATACCAGCCTTTTCTGCAGGTGAATCTTTCATCGGGCTCGTAATTTGTATTGTATTATGTTTCTTTTGCATTTCTGCGCCAATACCTACAAAGTCACCAGACACATCTTCATTGAATGATTTGGTTTGTTCTTTGGTCATATATTCAGAATATGGATCATGTAATTTGGTTACCATGCCTTTAATAGCAGCATCTGAAAGTTTTTTTGAATTTGTAGGTTTATAATATTCTTTATCTAATGTTTTATAAGCTTGTTCTATTTTTTTAACAGAAGTACGCTGCTCACTATTTAGGCCACTTGCCCAATGACTTATAGCAATAGTGGCAAAAACAGCGATAACTGCAGTAATTACGACAATGCCCACTAACATCAATATAAATGAACTTAATTTAAAATTAACTTGTTTCTTTTGTTTTTTAGCTGTTTGTTGATCTTCATTACTTTCTGACATTTCATCACTTCCTAATAGCTTATGTATATTAAACATAAATTTAATGACAATAAAAGTGGCTGGGATAGAACCTAAATAGATTTACCCCAGCCCCAATTATTCTACTGTAATATAATAATATAAATATAATGCAAATCTCAAATAATATCGTTATTTAGAAGCGTAACCATTCTAAATATTCTTCATATAAATCATCAAAAACAGACATAGATACAGTAAAATCACCGTGAGTTTCAATGTACTCAGAAAGCATATTGAAATCTTTTTCGTGTTTAGGAAAAGACAAATCATCAAATATTTGTTCTGCTAATTCACCTTTATCATTTTTACGTCCTCGTACTGTTAATGCAAATTGGTAAAATGAATAATTTTTCATTACTTCATTGTCACATCTACAATTTTAGTTTCGCCTTTTACTACGTTCGTAGCGTCTGCAAAAGTAACGGATGCTGTTTGATCTGAATTAGTAATAATAATTGGTGATGTTGTAGATTTAGCATTGTTTTGGATAAAGTCTTTATCGAATTTTAGAATTGGATCACCAACATTTACAGTTTCTCCACTTTCGACTAAAATCTCGAAACCTTCTCCATCTAATTGAACTGTATCTAAACCAATATGAACTAAAAGCTCTAAGCCATTTTCAGCTTTTAAACCGATTGCGTGTTTCGTTGGGAATACATTATCGATTTTACCATCGATTGGTGATACAACTTCACCTTCACTTGGTTTGACGCCGAAACCTTCACCCATCATTTTTTGTGCAAAAACAGGATCTGGAATATCGTCAATTTTTACGTATTCACCTGTAATAGGTGCATAAATTTCAATTTCTTTTTTCGCTTCTTGACCTTTACCAAATAATTTTTTAAACATAGTTAATTCGCTCCTTAATTTTTAAAATGTGGTATCAAATCTCCATAACCTAATTCTTCTAATTTATCATATGGGATAAATTGTACTGCTGCAGAATTAATGCAGTAACGTAAACCGCCAGATTCTTTAGGTCCGTCATTAAATACATGACCTAAATGACTATTTGAATCTTCTGATCTCACTTCAGTTCTAATCATGCCCATTGATTTGTCAACGAGTTCAATGATTTCTTCATCATCTAAAGCTTTAGAAAAACTTGGCCAGCCACAATCTGACTCGAATTTTTCTTCAGAAGTGAACAATGGTTTGCCAGATAGTTTATCTACATAAATCCCTTTATCAAAATGGTTCCAATATTCATTTTGAAATGGTGGTTCTGTACCATCTTCTTGTGTAACTAAATGTTCCATTTCTGTTAATTCATCTTTACTTTTCTTAATCATGTTGTTCCCCCCAATGCTTTTCTATAAACGCTTTTCTTCCTGAACCGCGTTGATATTGTTCATAATGTAACGGGTTCTTTTTATAATAATCTTGATGGTAATCTTCTGCTGGATAAAAGTTTTTATATGGTTTGATTGGTGTAATAACTGGTTTATCAAAAATTTGCTGCTCATTCAGTTGTTGTATTTTATGTTCGGCAGCTTTTTTCTGTTCTTCATCATGATAAAAAATAACAGGTTCATAATGTTCACCACGGTCGAAAAACTGACCCGTATTATCAGTTGGATCAAATGTTTTGAAATATATATCTAAAATATTTTCAAATGTTGTAACATCTGCATCATAAGTGATTTGCACTGCTTCTACATGACCAGTCTTATTTGTACTTACTTGTTCATAGGTAGGATTATCAATGTTTCCACCGCTGTATCCTGAGACTACATCTTTTATACCTGGATATGATGTAAATGGTTTAACTAAACACCAAAAACATCCTCCGGCTAATGTTGCATATGCCATAATAAGCCTCCTAAAATATATCTTGTCATAAAATTAACAATAAATTAAGAAATTTGCTATTAAAATGTTTGAAGTAATATTCATTTTTCAATATATAGCAGTTATGATTTCAATACGACTAAACCAATGGCACCTTGACCTGTATGTGCAGAAATAATAGGTGTAGTTGTATTTACATCAAAATCACTAAAATCGAATTCTTCAGAAAAATGTTTTTTTACTTTATCAACAAATTGCATAATATTAGCATGTGCTATACCAATTGCTTTAACATTATGATTTTCAATAAAGTGAGCAACTTCTTTTTTTAAAAATTGAATACTCGAATTTTGTGTGCGTGAATTGTGAACTAATTCAATTTTACCGTCTATTAATGTACCCACTGGTTTAATTTTAATCATATTTCCGATTAAACCTTTTGTTTTACTAATACGACCACCTTTTATGAGCTGATGTAACTGCCCAATGACCACATAGAGTTTAATATTTTTTTGTAACTCAATAACTTGTTTTTCAATATCTGCAACTGCTACTTGTTCGTTTTTCCATTCTACTATTTGTTTTATTTGATAACCAAGGCCATAAGAAATTGATTTAGAATCAATGACTGTAACTTTGCTGTCTGTCATTTGACTAGCTTGCACCGCTGTTTGATACGTGCCACTCAAACCGGAAGTCATATGAATACTAATTATTTCGGAACCATCTGCACCAAGTTTGTCATATAACTCAATGAATTTACCAATAGGAGGCTGACTTGTCTTAACATCGGCGTCAGCCTCTACCTTTTCTATAAATTCTTCGGAAGTAATATCAACTTGATCAATGTAAGATTCCCCATCAATCGTTAAATTAAGAGGAACTACATGTATATCATTATCTTGAAGGTATTGCTTAGATAAATCAGAAGTAGAATCTGTCACAATTTTCAATTCTGCCATAAGTTATCCTCCTTGTTGTCTCTTACGAACCAAATGTAAAAATGTGTGAGGTATTGTATTTTTATCGTCTAAAGTACCTGTTACAGATGATTCAACTTCCCAATCTTCAAAAGTATAAGGTGGGAAAAATGTATCGCCATTAAATTTATCTTCTATAACAGTAATATACATATCATCGACGACATCAATCATTTCTTCAAACAATGTTTGTCCCCCAAAAATGAATATATGACCAGTTAAATCATATATTTCATCAATTGAATGTATAACTTCAACACCTTCAGCTTTAAATGAAGTGTTTCTAGTCAATACAACGTTTTTTCTATTTGGCAATGGTTTACCTATAGATTCAAATGTTGCTCTCCCCATCACAAGCGTGTGACCAGTAGACAGTTTTTTAACGTGTTTTAAATCATTAGGTAAATGCC
Organism: Staphylococcus lloydii; assembly: GCF_015775975.1. Lineage (NCBI taxonomy): Bacteria > Bacillati > Bacillota > Bacilli > Caryophanales > Staphylococcaceae > Staphylococcus > Staphylococcus lloydii. The sequence goes on along the minus strand of NZ_CP064056.1, from coordinate 1,430,258 downwards.
AAGGCAATTGATTGTCTATACCTATAACGCGTTGTTGGTCATGGGCGACCAATATTGAAAGTGTCATAATATCTTCCCCTAAAAATGTTTATTTATTATGGTTAAACCGCAATGGGAGCTTTTATTGCTGGATGCGATTCATAATTTTCAAGCGTCAAATCTTCATAATTTATATCGAAAAGTGATTTGTCGCTATTAATTTTAATAGTTGGTGCATTATAACTCTCGCGTTCGAGTTGTGTTTCAATTGCTTCCATATGATTGGAATAAATATGGGCATCACCAAAAGTATGAATAAATTCGCCTACTTCTAGACCACATTCGTTAGCAATTAAATGTGTTAATAAACTATAACTTGCTATATTAAATGGAACACCTAAGAAAATATCAGCACTGCGTTGATATAATTGGCAACTGAGTTTACCGTCTTGGACATAAAATTGGAACATTGTATGACATGGCGGTAATGCCATTGTATCAATTTCGGCAGGATTCCAAGCTGAAACGATATGTCTACGTGAATTAGGGTTTTGTTTGATTTGCTCGATAACATTAGCTAATTGATCAATATGATTGCCGTCTTTGTCTTGCCAATCTCGCCATTGTTTACCATAAACATTTCCTAAATCCCCGTATTTTTCAGCAAAAGCATCATCTTCTAATATTTGTTGTTTAAATTTAGCCATTTCTTCTTTATAGCGCGCGTTAAAGTTTTCGTCACTTTGAGCTCTATGTCCAAAATCTGTCATATCTGGGCCTTGATAGTCATCTGACTTAATATATTTTTCAAATGCCCACTCATTCCAAATATTGTTTTTATATTGTAATAAATATTTTATATTCGTATCACCTTTAATAAACCATAATAATTCGGTAGCAACTAATTTAAATGATACTTTTTTTGTTGTTAATAATGGGAAACCTTTGGATAGATCAAAACGTAATTGGTGTCCGAATTTAGAAATTGTACCTGTATGTGTTCGATCATCTTTTGATTTTCCTATTTCTAATACTTCTTCACATAAATCATGATAAGCTTTGTCAAAAGCATTTAACATTTAAATTCACACTCCTCTCAACAATAAAATACTTAGTATTAATAATATTGCATATTGTCATCGATTTAAAGTAATAATATAAAAAAACGCGATTGACTTAACTTGCCAATCGCGAAAAATGAATATAATAGTTAAATTTTTTTATTATTATGAACAATGTTCATCGAATGCATCTTTAATATCCATACAGATATCTTGTATGTCGCGACCTTCAATGTGTTCTCTAGGAATGAAATGTTTGAGTTCATTTCCTTTAAACAATGCATAAGAAGGACTTGAAGGGACTTGTTGTATATAATCTCTCATTTCTTGTGTAGCTTCTTTATCTTGCCCAGCAAAAACAGTAACCTTGTGTTGAGGTTTGTTGTCATTTTGTTCGGCAACAGTAACTGCTGCTGGACGTGCTAACCCGGCTGCGCAACCACAAGTTGAATTGATTACCACAAACGTCGTTTCGTCTTCTGATACATTATCCATATGTTCTTTGACTGCGTCAGGCGTTTCTAAACTAACAAAGTCGTGAGACGTTAATTCTTCTCGCATTTGTGTCGCTAATTCATTCATATATGCTTCATAAGCGTTCATATTAATACACTCCTAAGTTTTAAAATAATAATATTTGTGTGCTATTTATTGTTTCGATTGGCGATTTGTTTCCATACAGACCCTAGTGCTTCATCCCCATTTTCAATACGTGAAATTGCCATTTCTATCTGTAACTTAACTTCATATGCATCATCGTCAATATGTGCCTTCAAACTATCTAACTGTTCTGGTCCACCTTCATCAAATAAAAACATTGCCGCTCTCCAACGCACTATTTTCTGTGGATCGTCTAGTGCCTTTTCCATCTCTGGTAATGCTTGTTTAAAGCCTAAATCACTAAGACAATCACCTGCTGTGCGTCGTACGCCAGGACTTTTATCATTTAATCCTTTATATAAATAAGGTAACACTTGCTCATCTTCAAGCATACCTAAAAGCACTACCGCTTCACGTCTTAATGGTGCTTTTTCTTCGTCACTTAAAACACTGCCAAGCAATGGCAAATCTTCTAAAGTTGGTGTTGGAAATTGTTTTAATATTCGTAATCTGTCTTTCCAATTTTCAGCACTATTATACTCTTCCAAAGTGACATGGGTATATACTTTTTCAGGTACGACGATATCTGTATCTTGTGCATCTTTTACTAATTTATCTAGCTGCTCTTTTGGATACATCGCAGTAATTTCATCGCTGATTTCAGACATGATATCATCAAATTCACCGTATCTAATACCAAAGTCTTCCCACTTTCTCAAAAAGACAACATTATCATTTTCTTTTTGCGCAGCGAGCATACTATCTACGTATACTTCTGGTAATTGTTTACGCTTTTCCTCTTCGCTATTAGAAAGTTTAATTTGGTATGGGATTCCTTTAAACATTAAAACTTCAGCTTGTATTTCGCCAAAATGTTCGTCTGGTGTTGCTTCTTGGGTTTCGCCTATTTCATCATTTAAAGTAGAGGTAATTTGTGGTAACACTTCTTCCCAGTCGGCTTTAGGTTGTTTATCCACTGCTAAAAAGTCCATCACGTGAAAAATAGATTTTACATCGTCTAGAGCTAATAAATCATTTATAAATTGAGGTTGCCCTTCTTTAACAGCTGTATAAGTATTTGATTTATTATCTTCTCTTTTTTCACTTAACACTATTTTCATTGTATTTGGACTTGGTGTAGGTTCTACGCGTACTATTTCCATATATGTTACCTCCCTATTGTAAGTTATTTCCAATTTGTTTAATTTGTTTGCCAATTGAACATTCATTTATGCAAAAGTGATGTGCATACGTTTTACCATGTTCTTTTCTATTATGAGCCTTAAGCATACATTGATGGCAGTAAGTGTTCATTAAGTTATCAATTGCTGCAATAGCTTCTTTTTCAGAATAAGTTAGAATTGCTATTCACACTCCTATAGTTTAATAAATCAATATAGTATTGAGACATAATATTTAAAATGTGTAGCTATTTATTTCACTAATAATTTATTATTAGTTCAAAACAAGCAATTAACCACATTATAGCATTTGTAAGTTAGAATGTTGAATGCAAAAGGTTGTACATTGTAAAAGGTTAATATAAGTTGTAAAAAAATTAAAATAAGCTGTTCGGCTTTTTACGATATTGCATTTTACTTAGCAATCTATTAAAATTAATAAGTTGCATTTTGCGGTTTCTAAACACCCGCTTAATCAAAATTTAGGAGGAAATTAAATGTTTAACGAGTTATTTGGTATCTTTACTTTTATAGTTACCTTTGTATTATTAATTATTATGTACAGAATGTTTGGGAAACACGGATTACTTGCATGGGTAGCTATCGGGACAATTATAGCTAATATCCAAGTGATTAAAACGATTGATTTATTTTCTATCTCGGCTACTTTAGGCAATGTAATGTTCGCTTCGATTTATTTAGCCACAGATATACTTAATGATATTTATGGCCGAAAAGTAGCAAAGAGAGCCGTATGGTTAGGATTTAGTTCAACATTAGTAATGATTATTGTCATGCAACTATCATTACACTTTACCCCTTCACCAGTTGATACATCACAACACGCTTTAGAAACAATATTTAATGTTGTCCCACGAATCGCATTAGGTTCTATTATTGCCTATATTATTGGGCAACATCTTGATGTTATGATTTTCTCACTTATCAAAAAAGTATTTAGTTCAGATAGAACTTTTATTATAAGAGCTTACGGTAGTACTTTATTTAGTAATATTATAGATACAGCATTATTTGTCTTAATCGCATTTGCTGGTTCAATGCCTAACGCTGCAGTATTTGAAATTTTCATTACGACTTATGTATTGAAACTATTATCAACAATATTTAACGTACCTTTTGGTTATGTTGCAAAATCAATGTACCGTAGAGGCAAAATTACAAGTAAAGATGAAGGCTATTAAGCCGAAAAGAGATTGAAGTCATTCAATCTCTTTTTTTATTTAATAAATCAGTAATTTGTTTTAATAAAAATTCAAAGGTCGTATAACCTTCATTTTCTAAAAAGTGCCCTTCGTGCGGAACTTCTATAGTATCCATGTCTAATGAAGCAGACAATCTACGCGTCGCATCTATATTAACTATTGGATCAGCTGTTGCCCCTATTACTTTTATAGTTTGCGCGTTAATATTATCTAATGAAATATTTGTCTGTGAAATAAAGTCATCTAATTCTGGTATATTGGGTAATAATTCATTAAACCCAGAGATAAGGAATAAACCTTTTATAGTAGTTTCAGACGCATGATGTGATAAATAGTCTAGCGTAGTTATAACGCCTAGGCTATGTGCGACGATGATTGTTTCATTTGTTAATTTATGTGCTAAATAATCGTCTAGCGTTTGCGACCACGCTTTGTATTGTGGCTCTTCAGAGTTGGGAAGTGGTAGAATTTCTGTTGTGTAACCATATTCCAACATAGTGGTTTTTAACCATTGAAACCAATGGCTTTTAGTATTGGCTTTATAACCATGAATAATAAATAAGTTTTTCATTAGTATCTCCTTCACATTAAACAGTTATTAATTCAATTTATATATTACGATAGCATAATCTAAGATAATAACAGATGAACACGTCGTCAAGGCGAGTTAATTATTATCATATTTAGAAATTTGCTAAAATAAAGGTAATCTAAGTTAAGAGGTGTATATATTGGCTAAAATATATTTTGATGCAGCAACCGGAGGCAATCCTGGATTAAGTAGTTGTGCTGTCATAATCGTTACAGAAGAAGAACGATATATATTTGAAAATGATTTAGGTGTATTAGATAACCATAGCGCTGAATGGGCTGCATTTGAGTTTGCATTGCATTGTGCAATTGAGTTAAATATTGATAATGCTTTAGTCTTTACTGATTCGAAATTAATAGAAGATAGTGTTAATAGAGAGCAAGTAAAAAGTGATAAATTTAAACCTTATTTGAATAAAGCATTAAGCCTTGCAAATCATTTTGATTTAATGTTCGTTAAATGGGTTCCTCGTAATCAAAATAAAGAAGCAAATCACTATGCGCAACAAGCCTTATATAATAATACACGACAAACAAAGAAGCGGAAATGACAAGCTACGTCATCACCGCTTCTTTTTATTATTTGAAATGAGTGGCTAAATATTTACCGGATACATATAATTCGTGTTCTTTACAAACGTCTAAAGCATTTGTTAAAGATGTACCAAATTGCATAGCTGGTAATAATTGTGCGATATTTAATGGCACTTCTGTATGAATTTGAGCCAATGTTTTAGAGATTTTAAGATTAGTTAGATCTGCAGTGATTTTCTTTTGTTGCCCCGCAGTTAATTCATCAATGGCTTCAATGACATTTTCTACAGAACCATATTGCTGAATTAATTTAATTGCTGTTTTCTCACCAATACCTTTTACACCTGGGTAACCATCTGCACTATCTCCCATAAAGGCTTTAATGTCTATTAACTGTTTTGGTTCTACACCATACTCGTCAACGAAGCGGTCTAATGTATAGCGATTGTAAATATTAAAACCTTTCTTCGTTAACCATATTTCAACGTTTGAATTGATACATTGCAATATATCTCTATCGCCAGTTACGACATAAATTTCGTTGTCTTCAGATAAATGATGAGCCAATGTCCCTATCACATCATCCGCTTCATAATTTGTAACACCGACGTTAACAAAACCAAATTGTTCTGAAACTTCTTTGACAAAATCAAATTGCGGAATTAATTCTTCTGGCGGTGCAGGTCTATTTTGTTTGTATCCTTCAAACATTTCATTACGGAAAGTCTGTTGCCCCATATCCCAACAAACTGCTACGTGTGTAGGATTGATTTCATTTAAAGCTGTGAAAACGTGGCGTACAAAACCTTGAACCCCATTTGTAGGTATACCTTGAGAATTTTTCATAAATTGATTGTGTAAACTCGTTGCATAAAAGTGACGAAATAGTAAAGCCATGCCATCAACGAGTAAAACTTTATTAGACATTATAATAGCCTTCTTTCTTTATGTTACAAAATTTTTGCTAACTCATCATTTGTCGTTTTTAATGATTTAATTAAATCGTCATCAAGTTTAAATGATAGCAATGCTTGAATTTGAGATTGTATTTCTTGTTCTAATTGTTCGTTAAGGTCATCAACTTTGTTAGACATATCTGATACTACATGGTTAAGACCTTCTCTTAAATCAGCAATTTTGGGTTGTAATTGTGATATCGTGTTTTCGGTAATTTCTTCTTGTATTTGTTGTTGCACATTCGGTTGTATTAATTTCTTTTTCGTTAATGATTTTGGTAACGATGACAACATTTTATTGAAATCAACAGTTAAATACGGCTCATCTAAACGTAAAAATGTCGCATCCACTTCTGGTGTGATAAAGACGTGTAAATGTTCTAGTTTTTGTTTGAGTGGTGCCATCTCATTAATATATTGTTCTTCGAAATGATTCTTTATGCGTTCTACGAGTAACGATTGTTCTAAATAAAGACGTTGATGAATTTGATCTAAATAAATTTTTGTCGCTTTTTTCTTTTCTTCATTAAAATCATCGCATTTAGTCATTTGACTATTAAAGACTGAACGTACTTCATCTCGTAATTGAATTTTTAAGCGTTCTACCAGATGATAAAGTTGATCTTCAACTTCATTATCTGTACTGTTATTAACATTTTGCATTAATGAAGGTTGAATCACATTTTTACCATCATACTTACGTAATTTAGATGTTCTTTCTTCGATTTTAGATTTATTTGTTTCATATTCATCGATCATTTGCTCATATGCATTTGAAACATGATGCAATTGGTTAAGCATTTGATCCTGTAGAATATATTTTGATTCTACGACAGTGAAATGTTCTATATCATCACGTAATGATTTCATTTCGCCATCATTTCCTTTGAGCGATGCTCTACTTGATACAGAGTAAATTGTTGGGTCCATATTTACTTGAAGTAAGGCATTTCTCACATAATCATAGACTGCTGTTAAATCATCATTATTTTCTGCCAAATCAACCGCGTTAATTACCATCTTGAAAGCTTGATTAGAATTTAATTGATTCATATCTTTCATGTGTTCAATAAATTTCTTGTCATTATCTGTAAATGCATGGTTAAAGTAACTGACATATAAAATTAAATCTGATGAGGTTAAAACCTTTTCTGTTTCATTCGTATGTCGTTGGTTATTTGAGTGTAAGCCTAATGAATCGACAATAATCTTATCTTCTAGCCATGGCAGTGGTAATTTTAAGTGTACGGTATTAACGAATGTGGCATACTCGTCTTCTGCACTCCATTTTCTAATTTCATCTTTGGCAATTTTATGAGTTAAGCCTGACGCTATTTTTGTTTGATAGTCATTATAGTGTTTTTCAATTGCATTAACAAACGCAAGTTGATTTTTTTCTAATTGACCTTTTAATTTATCGTTAATAGATTCAATATACGATGGAATAGTTTCGAAAGATTGACCCGTAACCTCATAAACGCTATTAAGTTCTTCCAGTAATTGCGCTTCTGATTTTAGCGTAATTTCACTTTCTTCACCGTATGAAATTTCGGTCATGGCAGCGGTAGTAGGATTTGGCGAACTAACTAAGTAATTATCACCTAATAATGCATTAATTAAACTACTTTTACCTGCACTGAATGTGCCAAAGACACCAATTTTTACAACTTTGTTATCCATACGTTTAATGGTATTAGCAATATCTTGTTTTGTTTGTTCAAATAATGGTATTTGTTCGATTAATGATAAACCTTGTTTTATTTTACTTGTTTGATCTTCTTTAACTACTGTAGATTGTGCTTGAGCTTGTGCATGATTTTCTTGTTGTTCTTCTGTTTGAGATAAATCAAACGTAATTTCTTTTCGATCAATTAGTTTATCTAGAGAATCATCGATATGGATATAATAATGTCTGTAATTTCGAGTAGTTAAAGATTCTCTTAAGTTACGTAAAGCGATAAAATTCTCATAATCATTATAATCATCTTGAGATTCATCATTGATTTCAGACGCGTGAGATAAATTTATGGCTTTTTTAAATAGTGGATCAGATTCTTTTTTTATAAATTGTTGTATCGCTTTTAATACTTCATCACAAAATGTTAACACGTATTGATTAGTTATATTTATTTGTTCTTTATAAAGATTTTGTACAAGGCTTGGCTCTATTACATAATGTTGATTGAGAATGGCATCATTGACTTCTGAAGAGTTAATAAATCTTGTCAAAAATGACATATCTTCTCGTAATGGCTGTCTAATCTGTTGATTTACCTTATCTTGTAATTGTTCAATTACTAAATTTAGACGTTCTTCTTGAACTTCTAAAGTCTTTTTCTTTTTATTAAATAGTCCGCCTACTTTGAATTGTTTACTTAAACTTTCTAGATAGTCTCTGATTAATTCACGTGTGTCGTGAGTCATAATATAAGCATTTTCTAATATATCTTTTCTTTTTTGATATAAAAAGTTATATAACTTATCTGGATCATTTAATAATTGTGCTTCTTCACTAACTTCTTGATGTTGTTGGAAATTAATATATGCTTGGTCAAAATCTTCTTCTTCGATACCTAATTGCGTTAAAGTATCTTGAATTTCATTTTGAATATAAGATAATTGTTCGTCAGTAATAAATTTAACAATACGTTCAACATAATGTTCTAGTGTTTCTCTTTCATTATCTTTTGCGACAAGATAATCGGATAACGCATTAATTTCATTATTAGGATGTTCGTATTTTGAAACATAAAATATTTTATCTAAATTAATATCCCATTCATTGACTGATTTTTCTACGCGCTTTTTGAAGTCGTCAAAGTGCAATTCTTCATCATTATGTTTATCTATTTGATTTATAACAAAAACAATAGGTACGTTTGCTTGGTTCAGTTGCTTCATAAACTGGAAATTTAAAGCTGATTGAACATGGTTATAATCTACTGTATAAAAAATTACATTACTCGTGTACATAAATTGTTCTGTACTGGATTGGTGTGTTGAAACATTCGAGTCTACACCCGGTGTATCTTGCAAAGTGAACCCTTTATTGAATTTTGATGAAGGGAATTTAATTTCAATAGATTCTACGTCGACGTTTTGTCTGTTCATCTGTTTAACTTCATCGTATGAATCTAATTGTGTATATTGTTTATTACTTAAGTTCGCTATAAGACCCGGTTCGTCATCGACGGATACAATTGCCGTATTGCTCGTTGTAGGTACCGGAGAACTTGGTAAAATGCTTTGTTCTAATAGTAAGTTAATTAGCGTTGATTTACCTGCTGAAAAATGACCTACAAATGTGGCTGTATATTGATTTAAGTAAACTTTTTTAATTACTTGATTGATAATATGAATAAGTCTATCGTTACTAGATTTTTCTACTTCTTTTTTTAATTTATATAATATGTCGAGTTGCTCTGTGTTACCCATTTGCTGAAATCCCCTTTAATGCTTACTTATAATTATTTATATTGTATAACAAATTAACCTTTGTCTAAAGTATCACTTACATTATAGTTTATAATATTTGCTTACTTAGCGCTAATGTCTATTTAAACATAAAAAGTCCGTATATATAATCACTTTCGCATGATTACATTATACGGACTCATTTGACGGTATGACTTTTTACAGCCAAGATGGCTTATCACCTGTACTATTAGGTTTATTTATACCTATATTTTCATTGAGATATAGCTCAGGGTCTTTAGCAATATTTACAATCACTGCCGCAACACTTTTGCGTGAAACCTCAGTACCTTTGAAGGGTTCGTTTTTAGCAGTTGTTTCATAATCTATTTCATTTTTATGGCTTAGCCATGCTGGTCTTAAGATTGTGTAATCTAAACCAGAAGATTCAATAATATCAGCTGCTTCACGATAAACTTTTAATTTGTCGCTAACTTGGTCTTTGACCCATGCTCCAAAGTTACCTGGTACTTCGTCATAAATACCTAATGCAGTGACAAATACTAAACGTTTGACGTTCTTATTCGCCATAGCTTTTGCAATGACAGTAGCTTCTTTATCTAATTCTCCGGATAAACTTGCGACTACGAAATCTACATCGTCCATCGCATTTTCAACATCTTCGTAATTTGTTGCGTCCCCTTCACGAACTCTAATACGATCTGATGCATAGTCCGGTAATCTATTTGCATCTCTTAGAAATAGTCGTAAAGTATAGTTAGTGTTTTCTAAAAATGAATTTATTGCAGCTTTTGCTACTGCTCCGTTTGCCCCTAATATTAATACTCTTCTCATTATCTCACTCCTACTTAAAAAATTTAGTTAACTTTAAAGTTTGTAGCTAACGCTTAGTTTTAATATTTTAAAAATATATTTTGTAGATTGTGTGGTTTTAAGCACTATATTACTCATTACTTTTACCATAATATAGTTGAGTAAATTATTCTAGTATTAAACTCTATTTAAACGTTGTGTTTAAAGCGTTAACGATATGATGACATTATTATATTATTGTACAATTCTCATCATTAGTAAAATGAAACAACTCATAGGGCTAACGCTTAAACTATTTTAATTAAAAGAAATGTGGCATTATCTATCCTCTTGGAGCATTAATCAATGTAGTCATTGCTTAAATGACGAGGAACTTTATATCATAAAACAAGGCAATTACTACATGAATAGTAATTGCCTTGTTTTGATAGTTATATAAAATTATTGAATAACTGGATTTTTGCTTTTTTTGATTTTTAAGTATTGTGAAATGCTATAAACAATAATACCTAACCAAATAAAGATAAACGTGATAAATTGATGGATATCAAAAGGTTCTTTGAAAACAAAGACGCCTAATACAAACATCAGCGTAGGTCCAATGTATTGAAGAAAACCAGTTAAAGATAACGGGATACGTTTGGCACCTGCAGAAAATAATATGAGCGGTATTGCAGTTACGGCACCTGAGAATACAATCCATAATGTGGAAATATTCATGCCAAAACCACTATGCCCCTGTTGTGTGACATACCATAAATATATAATTCCAGCTGGTGCAGTCACGATACATTCAATTGTAATACTACTAATCGCATCAATTGGAACTAACTTTTTAATCAAGCCATATAAACCGAATGAAAAGGCTAATAATAATGAAACATATGGAAATACACCAATTTCAAATGTCATATATAAGACACCAATAAAGGCTAATGCAATGGCAATCCATTCAAATTTATTAAAACGTTCTTTTAAAAATATAAAGGCTAATAAAATACTGATTAGTGGGTTAATGTAATATCCTAAACTTGATTGTAAGACATGCCCGTTAGTTACGGCCCAAATAAAAGTCCCCCAGTTAATCGTAATCACGTACCCTGCGGCAATAATTGCGACAAGTTGTAAAGGTTGCTTAATGAGTTGATTGACGTTGTTAATAAACGGTTTCGTCTTATTAGATATAACGACTACTAATACCATAAAAATCATAGAGAATACAATTCTATATGCTAATATTTCAAAGGCACCAAATCCATGTATTAAGTCCCAATATATGGGTAAAACGCCCCATAAGAAATACGCTGCGAAGGCAAACAAAATCCCTCTTCTAAATTCATTATTCATGTAGACACCTCCGCTTTTATTTAATTAGTTTTTCGGTTTCTTTGCTCCCCAATATTGGAAGTATGTACATTCAATATAACCGTTAAATAATTTCCTTCTTTTTGTAGCTTTTTTATTTGTTAAGAACTCAAATTCTTTATTGCTTGTTAAGATATATGTCGATAGATATGGATGTTCATTCATTAGCTTACCTATATATCTATACATTTCCTCAACCTCGGCTCTATCACCTATACGTTCACCATAAGGAGGGTTACCTATTAAGGCAACAGGTTCTTCGGTATCAATTGTTAAAGTGTTAACGTCTTTAACGCTAAATTGAATAATATCACCTAAACCTACTTCTTCGGCGTTTCTTTTAGCGATTTCAATCATCTCTGGATCGATATCTGAAGCATAAATCTCGACATGACGGTCGTAATCAGCCATATTTTCAGCTTCGTTACGCATATCATCGTATAAATTGTCTGGAATAATATCCCACGATTCTGAAACGAAATCTCTATTAAAACCAGGTGCAATGTTTTGAGCGATCAGACAAGCTTCGATTGCTATCGTACCTGAACCACAAAATGGATCAATTAATGGTGTATCACCATTCCAATTAGCTAGTCTAATTAAACTTGCTGCTAAAGTTTCTTTAATTGGTGCTTCACCTTGTGCGAGTCTATATCCTCTTTTGTTTAATCCAGAACCAGAAGTATCTATCGTTAATAATGCCTTGTCTTTTAAAATAGATATCTCAATTGGATATTTAGCGCCAGTTTCATTTAACCAACCGCTTTCGTTATAAGCAGATTTTAGACGCTCAACAATTGCTTTTTTAACTATAGCTTGGCAATCTGGCACACTATACAATGTTGATTTAACGCTTTTACCTTGGACAGGAAAGCTACCATCTTGGTCTATAAAAGCTTCCCATGGTAACGATTTTGTTTGTTCAAACAAATGATCGAATGTTGTTGTAGTAAACTGGCCAACAACAATCTTGACTCTGTCTGCAGTTCTTAACCATAAATTACATTTAACTATTGCAGATTCGTCACCTTCGAAAAAGATTTTGCCATTTTCTACTGTCGTTTCATAACCTAATTCTTGTACTTCTTTAGCTACAATTGATTCAAGTCCCATTGGACATACAGCTAATAATTTATACATATTGTTTCTCCTTAAAAAAGTATATATTCTATCGTATCAAAAGTTGTTTTAAATAGATATAAGTTGAACTCCAATATTAAATATTGATTTTTCCTTTTTATAACATTAAAAAAGCTCTCCTACATGGGAGAGCTTTGCAACTAGTGATGATATTTTTGTAAGCCATGTTCTGTACCGTTGTACTCATAACGTGTTCTAGTTACACTGGTACGCAGGTGGTAACCATCTGTCTACACATTTTTAAATCGTAAAAAAATGTCTCGTTTATACGTTGAATTCCGCTAAACAAGTGCTCCTACCAAATTTGGATTGCTCACTCGAGGGGTTTACCGCGTTCCACCTTTTATATTTCTATAAAAGCTACGTCACTGTGGCACTTTCAAACTATTTTAACCATATTGAAACAACTTAGGTTATTTCGTTGCCGTCAAATTAATGCCTTGACTTATTGTTTCGTCAAGCACGAACACTACAATCATCTCAGACTGTGTGAGCATGGACTTTCCTCTATATCGCTATAGCGATTACCCAAAATACCATCTTTAGAATTGTATCACTTTATTTAAAGTTAAACAATAAAATAAAGTAGGTTTTGAAAAATTCAAAGCCTACTTTAATATGTACCGTAACGCATTGACTGCAGTTACATAGTAAGATTATTTACCAAATACTGCTTTTTCTAAGTTAGAAATACGTTTAAGAATATCTACGTTATTATTACTGTTGCTATTGTTGTTGTTACTGTTTGATGAGAAGTTTTTATTTTCTTGTGGTCTTGTTGTTGCAACGCGTAATCTTAAATCTTCAAGTTCTTTTTTAAGTTTACTATTTTCTTCGGATAGTTTTACTACCTCATTGTTTAAATCGGACATTTTTTGATAATCTGCAATGATATCATCTAAAAATGCGTCAACTTCTTCCCTTCTGTAACCACGAGTCATCGTTTTTTCGAAATCTTTTTCGTAAATATCTTTTGCTGATAGTTTTAATGAAACATCTGACATTTTTCTCTCCACCTCATTCAAAACTTTGTTCTTGAGACCATTGTAAATCGTTAATGAATTCTGTCAATTCATCAAACGTCACTATGTCACAAGTATAGTTTGTTTTATCTTTAAATTCAACTAACTTCGTTTTAAAAAACTTTGGGCTTGCCTCTTGCTCTTCGTCATAAATCAAAATTGTTTGATCTGTATGGTCTAACATAAACTGGTCAGTCTGTTGGAACTGATGTGGTCCTTCATAGTTAGTATGAAAAACACTATCCACAAAATCAGCCTGCTGTTCTATTTGCATATACTTACTTTTGTTAACATCATTCCATCTTTCTGTATGACCATAGAATGGCGTAATGATACCTAATTTCAACTCAGGATAAGTAGCTTTTAATGATAATACGACTTCGGCTGCCCATAGTTCTATACCAAGCTGACCCTGTACTAATACCCATTCTAAACCTTCGTCAATCAATTGTTTAAATTTATGTTCGATAAATTGTTTTAAATAATATACTTCAGGGGCGTCATCTTTAAAAATATTCAACTCAAAAGATTTATAACCAGTAATATAAATTGTTTTAATCATAGTGGCAACTCACTTCTCTGTATATAGCCTAAATCATATTGCACAGCCTTTAGTTTTTCCATAAACAATTTCCTACTTGTTCGTTTAAAATGACATTCAACCGACAAAGTTTCTATATTAGAAATTAAAATTTCAAACTTTTGATTGTTCATATAAGAAAGGCTTAATATTTCAGTTTTATGTGCTTTAATTTGAGTGATTAAATTATCGATATGAGTTGTAAAAGGTTTAACTACCTCATAAAAATCGTAATCCCCTTCTTCTTTGGCAATCTCATAACGCGTTTGCATAAGTTGTACATCATTTATTAAGTCATCAATAAATTGTGGCATGAGATAACCTCCTACACAATAAATTTACCATAAAAGGCATTTTGCGTCATTTATAATGTGGAATTATATTTAAATTAAAATTGTAATATTAGTTCTTAGAATGATTGTTTAATTTTAGAAAGAGCGTTAAAATATATAAGGATGTATGTAGTGCTAAACACATACATTTTTACCTTTCTCACGAGATAGTATAATCACTTAAGTTCATATACAATAGAAAAAAGTATTATGAATTTGAGACGAGTGTGGTGAAAAACATGAATTACCCTAATGGCAAACCATTTATAGATAGAAATAAGGCTCAAGTCGGACGTAAACAATCTAATCAATCTAGTAACATTGATTACGGTGGTAGAGGTATGTCACTGGAAGGTGATATTGAAAAAAGCAATACTTTTTATTTACACCATGGTGTTGCAGTGATACATAAGAAACCAACACCAGTTCAAATTGTTAACGTCGACTATCCAAGGCGTAGTAAAGCTGTGATTAATGAGGCTTATTTTAGGACACCATCTACAACCGATTATAATGGCTTGTATAGTGGACATTATGTAGACTTTGAAGCAAAAGAAACTAAAAATAAAACTTCCTTTCCACTTAGTAACATTCATGAACATCAGGTTAAGCACATGAAAGCTTGTTATAAACAAGGAGGCATCGTATTTTTATTAATACGTTTCAAATCGCTAGATGAGGTCTTTCTATTGCCCTATTCTAAATTTGAATTCTTTTGGAATAGATATAAAAATAACATTAAAAAGTCTATAACGGTTGAAGAATTTAGAAAAAATGGTTACTATATTCCTTATCAGTATCAACCACGATTGAATTATCTCAAAGCAGTTGATAAGTTGATATTAGATGAAAGTGAGGACCGCGTATGACGGAGAACAAGAGGACTTCCGATGCAAACAACAATGGAAAGTCCGAGAAAAAAAAGAATAGAAATATCAAGCGTACAGTCATTAAAATCATTGGTTTTCTAATAATTGCGTTTATCGTATTAGCGCTTGTAGGTATTTTGTTATTCGCTTATTATGCATGGAAAGCTCCTGCATTTACTGAGTCGAAATTACAAGATCCTATCCCAGCTAAGATTTATGATAAAGATGGCGATTTGATAAAAACAGTGGATAATGGCCAACGTCGTGCTCATGTGGATCTTGATGAAGTGCCAAAAAACATGAAAAATGCAGTATTGGCTACTGAAGATAATAGATTCTATGATCATGGTGCTTTAGACTATAAACGTCTATTTGGTGCTGTTGCGAAAAACCTTACAGGTGGTTTTGGTTCACAAGGTGCATCAACGTTAACACAACAAGTTGTAAAACGTTCATTCCTTACAGATCAAAAATCTATCGCACGTAAAGCACAAGAAGCATACTTATCTTACCGTTTAGAACAAGAGTATAGTAAGGATGAAATTTTCCAAATATACTTAAACAAAATTTATTACTCTGACGGTGTTTACGGTGTTAAAGCCGCAGCTAAGTATTATTTCAACAAAGATTTAAAAGATTTAAATCTAGCTGAATCAGCATATTTAGCAGGTTTACCTCAAGTACCAAATACTTACAACATCTATGATCATCCTAAAGAAGCGGAATCAAGAAAAGATACGGTACTTTATCTAATGAACTATCACCATAGAATAACTAAGAAACAAAAAGAAGAGGCGCAAAAAACGTCACTTCAAGATAACTTAGTTAAACGTACTGACAAGCAACGTGAAGTCACAGATAAGAATGAGCATCCAGAGTATGATTCGTACATTAACTTTGTTAAATCAGAATTAATGAATAATCCAGAATTTAAAAATAAAAATTTAGGTTCTGTATTAAACAGCGGCGTCAAGATTTATACAAACATGGATAAAGATGCTCAATCAACGTTACAAGATCGCATTAATAATGGTAGCTACTACAAAAATAGTGATCAACAAGTTGGTGCTTCAATCGTAGACAGTAAGTCAGGTTCACTAGCAGCAATTTCTGGTGGTCGTAACTATAAAGATATTGTAGATAGAAACCAAGCAACTGATGCACACCCTACTGGTTCTTCTTTAAAACCGTTCTTAGCATACGGTCCAGCGATTGAAAATATGAACTGGGCAACTAATCACGCGATTAAAGACGAAAGCTCTTATCAAGTAGACGGTGTAACATTTAGAAACTATGACACTAAAGGTCATGGTACAGTTAAAATTTATGATGCATTGAGAGAAAGTTTCAATATCCCAGCACTAAAAACTTGGCAAGATACAATCCAAGATGCAGGTAAAGACGCACCGAAGAAATTTGCTAAGAAAGTTGGCTTAGACTATAGTAGTGACATTGGTCCTTCTGAAGTACTTGGTGGTTCAGCTTCTGAATTCTCACCTACTCAATTAGCTTCAGCATTTGCTTCAATTGCAAATGGTGGTACTTATAACAATGCACACTCTATTAAAAAAGTTGTTAAAGAAGATGGCGACACGATCGAATACGATCATACTAGCCATAAAGCTATGAAAGATTCTACATCTTATATGCTTGCTGAAATCCTTAAAGGTACATTTGAAGCATATGGTTCAGCGTATGGACACGGTGTAGACGGCATTAACTTAGCTGCTAAAACTGGTACAGGTACTTATGGTCAGGAAACTTATCAACAGTACAACTTACCTGATGATGCAGCAAAAGATGTTTGGATTAATGGCTTTACGCCTAAGTACACTATGTCAGTGTGGATGGGCTTCAATAAAGTCAAACAAGGTGGTACTAATTCATTCGTTGGTCATACTGAACAAGAATATCCTCAATATCTATTAAAAGATGTAATGTCACAAATCAACCCTAAAAATGGTGAAGATTACAAAAAACCAGATTCAGTTGGTGGCGACAGTAAGGATAGCTTGTACATTAAAGGTCATAAGGATGATGACACTACTGATAACAAACCAACTGGACAAGGCGGAAGCAGTAGTTCAAACTCATCAAGTTCAAACAGTAGTTCAAACAGTAGTTCTAGCAATAGTTCAACTAATGCAAACAGTCAAAGTACTACAAATAGTCAAAGTACTAACAACGCAAGTCAACAATAAGACGACACTACTTCACATAGAAGTGCCAATGCGTTAACTTAGTTATTTACTTGTAACTAAACAAAAAAGGCTCCGGTCTCAATTACTGAGACCGGAGTTTTTTTGTCTTATTTGATAAGATGCGTTCATTTTTATTAATTCAGATTTTAACGTTTTCATTTGACGGTAACCCATAAAATGATATTTTCTTTGTTGCATATAGCGATAGCGTTCTAGAAAATTCATAGGAACGACTGGTAATTGTTCTAATTCATCTAAATTTAATGATTGAATGTTATTAATTTGCTTAAAATAATCGATAATTAAATCAAAGTATTTATCTAAGTATGTTTTTGCTTTATCAGATTTCAATTGCTTATGATGTGCAAAGTAATCTAACTCTGATTCTATATTATTAAAGTCATCTTTAGTAATCATATTTATCACGCTTCTTTCATTGTCGCCTTGTAACGTTTTTGGCCTTCTCTACAATCTTCAAAAAGTGGACAAATGTCACATTTAGGGCTACGTGACAGACAGTGGTATCTACCAAAAAATATTAATTGATGATGTGTTCTATTCCAACGTTCTCTTGGAACTACTTTACATAGCTTGTCTTCTACTTGTCTCACGTTATCTTTCCAACGACAGATACCCAGTCGTTTAGAAACTCTTTCGACATGTGTATCAACTGCTAATGAGGGTTCGCCAAAAGCAACACTCATAACTACGTTGGCTGTTTTTCTTCCTACACCCGCTAAGCTCTCTAATTCAGCATGTGTTTGCGGAATTTGCCCATCAAATTTGTCTAACAACGATTGGCAAAGCTTTTTAATATTTTTCGCTTTGTTTCTATATAGTCCAATAGTTCTAATATCATTTTCTAATTCCGAAATGTCTACTGCTAAATAATCCTCTGGACTTTTATATTTTTCAAAGAGTGGTTTAGTAATTTTATTAACTGCATTATCTGTCGTTTGAGCAGATAGCAAAACGGCAATTGTGAGTTCAAAAGGATTGTCATGCACAAGTTCACATTCTGCGTTTGGAAACATTTTCGCTATGACATCTATCATATTTAAAGCTTTTTTATTACTTACCATCAGGTGAACCTCCATTTAGCCAATCAACTTTCGGTATATTTTCCACAGTATGTTTCATTTTAGGTTGATTAAATTGTTGGGTAATTTTTTTAGAATCTTCAATCGTCTTCACATTATTTTTCTTCCAGTTTAATAAAATGCGGTCTAAATATTTAAACGATAATTTATTTTGACTCGACGCCTCATCTAAAGCAGCTTGAATAACATCTAAATCATGTTGATCGACATCAATCCATTGATTTAATGTTTCCATTTCAAATGGTGACAAAGGACGTCCGAAAGTTTGTTCAACATTTTGGAATAATTGATTAAAATCTAATTCATTTTGCTTAGTTTTTTGAGTAATGTCAGATTGTGTCAAAATTGAGCTTAGCTTATCGTAAAAAGGATCTAAATCCATATATTCAGTGAATTTCCCCTCTTCGTCTTTGCGTACATTAAGGTTCAATAAATCGCGTTGAATTAAGTTTTGAATAATTGCAGTAATTTGTCTGGCTTCTAAAGTTGTACCTTGTTGTAACGACTCGATCGATGGCTGCTTATTTGACGTCTCGCCGGCGTGGAGTAACTTAATCAAAATTACTAATTCAGTTTCATTAATGCCAAGTTCGTTGTAATGATAAAGGAGTTCTTTACGAATAACAACCGGTCTTGTTTTTAATTGATAGGCATTCATCCAGTTTCCCCCTTTTCAATATTAAATAAGTGATAAAAAAGTCCAGCCGTTATTATGATGACTGGACAATTTGCTTTATATTTTATGGATATAAACGATTTAGTAATCTTGGGAATGGTGATGTTTCTCTTACATGTTCTACGCCAGATATCCATGCCACTGCACGTTCTAAGCCTAGACCGAAACCACTGTGTGGTACACTACCATATTTACGTAAATCTAAATAATAGCTATAGCTTTCAGCGTCTAATTCGTGTTCGTTGATACGTTGTTCCATTAACGCTAAGTCATTGATACGTTCTGAGCCGCCAATAATTTCACCATAGCCTTCAGGTGCAATTAAATCAGCACATAGCACAGTGTCTTCATTTTCAGGGTTTGGTTGCATATAGAATGGTTTAATCTTAGTTGGATAGTTTGTAATAAATACTGGTAAATCATAATGATTAGCAATTGCAGTTTCATGAGGTGCACCAAAATCTTCGCCCCATTCAATGTCGTCGAATCCTTCTTCTTTTAAGAACGTAACGGCATCATCATAGCTAATTCTTGGGAATGGCGTTGCAACTTTAGCTAATTTTTCAGTATCACGCTCTAAAGTTTTAAGTTCGATTGTACAATTTTTTAATACTGACTGAACGATATGTGTCACGTATTGTTCTTGTACTTCTAAGCTATCATCATGGTTATAAAATGCCATTTCTGGTTCAATCATCCAAAACTCGATTAAATGACGACGTGTTTTAGATTTTTCAGCTCTGAACGTTGGTCCGAATGAAAAGACTTTACCGTGTGCCATTGCTGCAGCTTCCATATATAATTGTCCACTTTGAGATAAAAATGCATCTTCATCAAAATATTTAGTGTGGAAAAGTTCACTCGTACCTTCGGGTGCACTTGCCGTTAAAATCGGTGGATCAATTTTCGTGAATCCATTGTTATTGAAAAATTCGTACGTCGCACGAATAATTTCGTTTCTAATTTTCATAACAGCATGTTGCTTTTTAGAACGTAGCCATAAATGTCTATGGTCCATTAAAAATTCTGTACCATGGTTTTTTGGCGTGATAGGATAATCATGCGCTTCGTCTATTACCTCTATTGATTTAACTTGCATTTCGTAACCAAGATCTGAACGTGTATCCTCTGTAATAACGCCAGTAACAAAAAGTGAAGATTCTTGAGTAATATTTTTAGCTAACTGGAATGTGTCTTCTGAAACTTCTGCCTTCACTACGACACCTTGCATAAACCCAGTTCCATCTCTAAGTTGTAAGAAAGCTATTTTACCACTTGAACGTTTATTGTGTAGCCAACCACCAATTGTCACTTCTTGGTTAAGATAATTTTTTGCTTCTTTAATTGTTGTCTTCATAACCAGTCTCCTATAATTAATTTATCCTTATATATTTTAACAAAATCATTACATAACATCTAGTTAATTCAATGTAGCACGATGTTACTTTTTAATTTTATTTAACAAACGATGAAATTGTTTTATATCACCTTTGTTTTGTCTGAAATTTTCTAATGACTGTTCAAAGAAATGTTTGTAACTACTATTAATCAGTCTGTCATCAAAAGATACTAATATGCCTTTATCGTTTTCACTTCTGATTAAGCGACCAATACCTTGTCTGAAACGAGTTACTGCATCTGGTAATACATATTCTTTAAATGTAGATGTAAATTCAGATTCCATTAACCAGAATTTAGTATTATTTTGATTCATAAATGGTAGTTTGGCGATCATTACGCATTTAATACCATTTGACTGAAAATCAAAGCCTTCAAAGAATGTTCCCGTACCTAAAAGAATTGCTTTGTCAAAACTATTGAATTGTTGCACGATTTTATAATTTTGATTAGGTTGTTGCGTGAGAATGACATAGTCTTCAAATTCAGGTAGTTCATTTAATAGTTCTTGAACAAGATGCATCATTCTATAACTCGTAAAGAGTATTAAACATTTTGACTCTACTACATTGACGTATTCAGTCACATAATTAATTATCGAAGATACATAATCATTAATGTTTTTATAGTTGTATGATGCAACATCATTAGGGATAAACACCGTGGTTTGATTTGCATTATACGTGTTATTGTCAATCTCATACGTATTGAATGATACGTCTTCATTGAACCAATTTTTAAAGTTATCAAATGAATGGTTGAAAGTTAAAGTACCAGAGATAAATGTTAATGCATTAAACTTATTCAACACTTGGGACGTCAAGACATCTTTAACGTTATAATCTTTAACATGTAACTTAATAGTAGATTTTTGTGATAAGTTTTTTATAGATAAATAACTTGTATGATTATTTTTTAAACTTTGTTCAATAGCCTTAAAACGATTATTGATATATAACAGTTGCTTTCTAACTGATTTAATCATTTTGTGACTCATACCGTTGAAGAATTCTAAAGACATATTCAATTTATGAATAATTGTAGATAGGTCTTTAATGATAGGCTCACTATCAAAATGGTATACAAAATGAAGTTTGTGCATATCATCATCATGAACTTCTGAATTATGAATAGTTTTGAAAATTGTATCAAAAAGTTGTTCATTCAAATCATGTATTTCATTTATCGTAACTTTGAGACCAAAAACATCAATCGGTGGAATATCTAGCTTTTCTAAAATACGCTTTTGTTCAAGTGTATCAATAGATTTTAAAAGCTTTTCATTTTCTGTTTTACCAATTAAGCCAAGTTGATATTTTATATCTGAATAACTTAATTCATTTGTTACTTGATTTAAAGCGTAATCAGGTAAGCGATGTGCCTCATCAATGATACAATCATCAAATAATTGATAAATTGAATTATCTGGCGACGAATGTATTAAATGTGCATGGTTTGTTATACCTATTTGAATGTTATAAGCATTACGTTTAATAAAATTATAGTAATGAATATCATTTCGTACGGGTACATAAGTTTCTAATTTTTGGTCAAAATACATTTTTTGACCGCCTTTTAAATTCAGCTCTTGTATGTCACCGGTATCTGTTTCAGTAATCCATATTAATAATTGCATTTTTAATATACTTACTTCGTAATTACTCGATTCGTCTTTTAAAATTTGACTAATTAAACCTAGAGAAATATATTCATTTTTGCTTTTGATTAGCGTGGTATTCACTTTAAAGTTTAAAGCTTGCTTAATCATAGGTATATCTTTTTCTAATAATTGATTTTGTAGTAATTTCGTATTCGTTGAAATCATGACATGCTTGCCTGTTTCAATGTTATACATTAATGCTGCCAATAAATAAGCGAATGACTTTCCACTGCCTAATGGCGCCTCAATCATTGCTTTACTACTGTGCATTAATTGCTCTAATATAATTTCTGCTAGATACAGTTGTTGTGGTCTATACGTCATATCTAAACGCTCTATAATATTAGTATATAACTCTTTTAATGTGCCATTATATTCTAGGTGTGGCATTTTAAAATCTTTTTGCTTTTTATAAATGATTTGCTCAAATTTAGCAAAATGTTGTGGTAAATCCGTAGTGTGCTGCGCACGTATTAATTCAAACAGAATATCATGCAAATCATATTTAAGGTTTTTACTTAAATAATACAATTGCTTAAGCGTATCTAACGGTAATTCTGAAAATTTTTCAAAAGCTAGGATCATTAACTTAGCCGTAGTCGTTGCATCTTCGTCTGCCCTATGAGCGTTATCTAAAGGAATGTCATGCGCTTCTGCAAGTTCACTTAGTTGATAACTCTTATCTGTAGGAAAAGCCACTTTAAATAGTTCTAATGTATCTAAAACTTTGCGAGGTTTATATTTAATGCCGCAGTTTTTAAATGATTTACGGATAAAATTCAAATCAAATGCCACATTATGAGCGACAAAAATACAATCTTTGAGTTGGTTGTATATATCCTCAGCTATATCTTGAAAATATGGCGCCTGTGCCAACATATCTTCTTCTATTGATGTTAGTGCTTGAATAAATGGAGGAATTTCTAAATCTGTTTTTATCATAGAATGATACGTACCGATAATTTTGTTTTCACGCACGAAAGTAATACCGATTTGTATTATTTCATCGAAATCTAATTGGTTTCCTGTAGTTTCTAGGTCGACTACAGCGTAACACGGTTCGGTCATTATGTTTTCCTCCTTTCTGTGTTTATAATTCTATATCAGCACTCATTAGTTTTTTTATTTCGCCAGTACTGTCCTTTACAATTAAAAAGCCTTCGTTATCAATGTCTATTGCTTTACCGTTAAACTGAATATTATTCTCTGTAAATCTTAACTCTTTATTCCAGATGTTTGAAGCTTCTATGTATTCATCACGAATTGCTTCAAAGGATTTAGTATTAAATTGAGCATAACGATATTCTATATTAGTGATAAGTGATTTTAAAAATTGATAACGATTTATCTTTTCATTGCTGTGTAGTGCTATACTCGTTGCTTTTTGCTTTAATTCATCGACGAAATCTTCTGTGTGATGATTCATATTAATTCCTATACCACAAATAACCGCTTCTATACCATCACTGTTTGCGACCATTTCAGTTAAAAATCCACAAACTTTTTTGCCTTCAATGTATATATCGTTTGGCCACTTCACTTTAACTTCATCGTTGGAAAACTGTTGAATAGCGTCTCGAATACCTAAAGCTATAAATAAATTAAATTTAGTTATCATTGAAAAGGCTACCGCTGGTCGAAGCACAATTGACATCCATAACCCTTTACTTTTGGCAGAGGTCCAAGGTCTGTTGAAGCGGCCTTTACCTTGCGTTTGCTCATCGCTTAAAATTAAAAAAGATTCTTTATTCCCGACTAGTTGTTGCTTAGCTTGCAGTTGCGTAGAATTAATAGTTTCATGGACTTCTATATTATCAAAAAGGCGCTGCTCTTGAATTAATGGCACTACGATACCTTCATACCACTTGTCAGGTAACGTAATTAGTCGATGACCACGATGATTTATTGATTCAATATCGCACCCTTCATTTTTAAGTTGGTCGATAATTTTTTTGACTGAAGTTCGCGATATCTTAAGTTGTTCAGCGATATATTGTCCGGATACATATTCAAGTTGATGTTGATATAAAATATGAATGACACTTTGACTATATTTTGACATGTTCTTTCACCCATTCTAAAATTTTAGGTTTATAATTCGTTAATTGACCATCAATTATCGCAATTTCAATATTTCTCAATGCTTCTTTTATCCATGGGCCACTTCGTTGTTGAAGGCTGTCTATCAAGTCTTTACCAGAAATGTCTATATCGGATCTATCGTGAATAGGTATTTCATAAGCGACTTCACGTAAAAGTTGTTCGTTGAAAATGATTGGTGATGGCAGCGCGATATTATTTTGTTTAAATGTTTCACTGTAAGATAAAATTGTTAAGTTATAGTGTAACCCATAATCATAAATAAGTAATTTAAGTTGTTGTTTTGTATTAATAGTTTGAAGTGAAGTTAATAAATCATTATAAGTTTGGATTTCCTTCTTTTCGTTATTACTTATTTTTAATTGTCCTAGTTGGGCATTATCACTCGTTAATTTATTTTGTATTAATGCAATCAATAGATTAAATGGAAGTGGCTCGCTTATATTAATACGAGTCATATCGTATTGATTGAAGAAAGGAATATAAGCAAATGCGTTCAGTCTTATAAGATTGTGATAACTTACAGCCACATTTTTACCTGCGAATAATTTTTTAAATTCCACGATGATGCGTTCTATAGAAAGATATTCGATATTGTGAATTTGTGATTGCATACCTTCATAGGTTTTGTTGTCTAATGAAAAAGCTAATTGAGATTGAAATCTTAATCCTCTAATAATTCTAAGCGCATCTTCCTCGAACCGTTCTACTGAATGACCCACTGTTTTAATATTTTCTGCTTTGATATCTTCTTGACCATTAAAATAATCTATAACGTTATATGCTTCATCCATTGCAATGGCATTAATGGTAAAATCACGACGTTTAACATCTTCGTATAAATCACGTACAAAAATGACACCGTTAGGTTTACGATGATTTACATATTCATCTTCAGTTCTAAATGTAGTAATTTCATAACTACTATTATTAAATAATACATTTATCGTACCATGCTCTTTACCAATGGGTACGGTTTTAGGAAAAATACGTTCAATTTCATCTGGTGTAGCACTCGTAGTGATATCGATATCATGAATGTCTTTATTCATTAAATAATCTCGTACGGAGCCACCTACAAAATATGCTTCGAACCCGTGTTCTTTTAAATTTTTTATAATAGGTTTAGCATCTTCAAATAGTATATTAGTCATGATTACCCTCTAACATTTGTCTATAATAGTATTCATATTGATCAGTAATTAAATCAGATGAGAATCTTTGTTCAATGTCTTTGAGCATAGTTTGTTGAAACTTATTATACAATGTATCGTCAGTTAATAGTTTAAGCGCATATTCACTTGCTTGTGAACTATCTCCCACATCTACTAAATAACCAGTTTCGCCGTGTCTAATTACCTCTTTAATACCTCCAGCGGTAGACCCAACTGGTACTACGCCCGATTTCATCGCTTCTAAAAGCGTTAGACCAAAACTTTCTTTTTCGCTTAATAATAACACTAAATCGGCTAATTGATAAAACTCACTTACCCAATCTTGCTTGCCTAAAAAGATGATGTATTCTTCTATATCTAAGTCTTTTGCAAGTTGTTTCATGTCCATTAATTCGGGACCATCACCGATTAATAACAATTTAGATGCCATTTGCTTATGAATCTTGGCAAACGTTTCAATCACTGTGTCTATTCGTTTAACAGCTCTAAAGTTTGAGACGTGGATAATGACCTTTTCATCATCTTCAATACCATAATATTGTTTTAAATTAGTATTTCTTATTGTTGGGAACTCATTTTCCCTCACGAAATTATAAATAGGTACAATTTCTTTAGATGTTTCTATAATTTCTTGCGTTTGTTGCGCTAATGATTTACTTACACTCGTAACAATATCGCTTTCTTCGATGCCAAATTTAATTGCATTTTTTAAAGAATGGTCATAACCCAATACTGTGATATCTGTGCCGTGTAATGTCGTCATTATTTTAATATCTTTACCGGACATTTGTTTGGCTAAAATACCACATACAGCATGGGGTACAGCATAGTGCATATGTAGTAAGTCTAAATCATATTCATTTATCACTTCAGCAATTTTAGTACTAAGTGTTATGTCATATGGTGGATATTGAAATACAGCATATTGATTAACTTCTACTTGGTGGAATGTAATGTTGGGTAGAGGTTTACGAATCCTAAACGGGATATTAGAAGTAATAAAATGTATATCATGGCCTCTTTCGGCTAATTTTATACCTAATTCAGTAGCAATAATGCCTGATCCACCCATAGATGGATAGCACGTAATTCCAATTTTCATCAGGTGCTCACACCCTTTCTATCAGTCGTAACGATTTTTGTCGCGTTTGTTATATTTATCCATTGTTTCATTAAAACTCTCAGTCATATCTATATCTAGTGAATTTGCTATACATAGTAACACAAAAAGGTTGTCACCTAATTCTGCTTTAATCGTATTGTCATCTTCGCTATCTTTTTTCTTTTTTTCACCGTATAAGTGGTTAATTTCTCTAGATAACTCTCCAACTTCTTCTGTTAAGCGAGCTAAATTTGCTAAAGGTGAGAAATAGCCAGTGTTAAATTGACCAATAAACGCATCGACTTCTTTTTGCATTTCTGTCATTGATTTCAATTTAATCGCTCCTTTGTAATATCATGTCCTATTTAGTATAGACTAAATCAAAGTGCTATGCATTAATGATGCAACATCAATATCGTATTAAATTTAATGTTATAACATAAGAAAAAAGCACATCTTTTCAATTGAAAAGATGTGCTACTATAAAAATGATTAATCACTAGATCTAGCAATAAGAATAAATCTTACAAGTTCAGCTAAAGCAACTGCTGTAGATGCAACATATGTCATTGCTGCTGCAGATAATACTTTTTTAGCATGTTTGTATTCATTCTCATTAACAATATTTAGCTTAGTAATTTGTTTCATTGCTCGGCTACTGGCATTAAACTCTACTGGTAAAGTAACAATAGAGAATAACACTGCGA
Source organism: Staphylococcus lloydii (assembly GCF_015775975.1). Classification (NCBI taxonomy): domain Bacteria; kingdom Bacillati; phylum Bacillota; class Bacilli; order Caryophanales; family Staphylococcaceae; genus Staphylococcus; species Staphylococcus lloydii. Next base: position 1,402,458 of record NZ_CP064056.1, on the reverse strand, counting down.
AAGCCATGAATGCAATACCAATCCATAATGCAGTAGTACCTATCGCACTTTGCATACTAGTTAATATGATACCAGCAATTATTGCGATGTAACCTACTGAATTACCAATAGATGCTAATGGTACTAATGCTGTTCTAAATCTTAAATAGAAATAGCCTTGTGCGTGTTGAATTGCATGTCCAACTTCGTGTGCCGCAATTGCTGTTCCAGCTACTGACGGTCTACTGAAGTTGGCTGGTGATAATACGACGACTTTTTTACGTGGGTCGTAATGGTCTGTTAAGAAACCTTCACCTTCAACAACGTCAACATCATAAATGCCATTCGCATGTAGGATTTCTAATGCAACTTCTTGACCTGTCTTACCACTCGTGGATCTAACTTGTGAATATTTTTCATAGTTTGATTTGACTTTGTGCTGCGCCCACAATGGCAGGAGCATTAAAATAACAATATATATAATATAAGATATTAAAGACAAAAATCCTCACTCCTTTATATCTTTATTTTACTGTCAACGTTAAAAATGGTCAAATGTTTTACTCTTAAAAACACGCCATAAATATAATAATAATGAGATTATGCTTAACCATATTGTTAAATAAGCTATTGCACTAAGGTGTTGTTCTATAAATGGGTAATATGGATATTGTTTAAAAACATAATCTATTACATCATTATGAAATACCCAAATCATTCCAATAACAAGCCCTACTATCGTCACTTTCATTCTAGGATAAAAAATGATAGCTTCTAATGCCATAATACCGTGAGAGATAATTAACATTAGGCCGTTTAAAAAGATTTGTCGCTCATCGATAAACATTATAATATTCATTAAAACAGCCCACACACCATATTTAAATAAAGATACGAAGGCTAAAGCTTCAATGACGGAGTTACTTTTATTAAAAATAAAAGCTAAGATAACAAAACATAAGAATAATGAAGCGGTTGGGCTATCCGGTACAAATGGGACAAACTGCCAATCAGTAACACTTAATTGTGTATCATACCAAATATAACCATAAATTGTACCTGCCAAGTTGCAAATTAATAATATCCATAATGCGACTTTATTATAAATTAAAGCGTTAATTATTGTTTTTATAGACATAGACCGTTCCTCTATGGATTTGAATTTCTAGATTTAAATAACTTTAAAATTTGAGATAATTGATAAAATTGTTCTGGTTGTCTAAATTGCAAACTTAAATCAATATTGTCTTGTAAATGTTGAATAATTGAAGATTCATGTTGTGTAGACAATGGAATTGTAAAGATATCATTCATATAAATAGCATAATATGGCGACTTTAATAATTGATATACTAATAATTCATCGAGGCGACGTTCTCTTTTACTGTTTTGAGCAAAATTAATTTTAATGTCTAGTGATAAATTAGAATTAGCAATGAACGTAAATATTTCATTGCTGTTGATAAGTATATGTTCTGTAGTTTTTAAAGTAATTGCTTCTTCATTGGCAGCTTTAGTTGAAATGTCCAATGTATTATGATCATTAATTGTTTCGTAGACGAAATGAACGTTATCAATATGTTGAGGTGAGCTTTTAATGTAGTTTAAAACCCAAACGCTTATTCTAGATTTAAATTCATATTGGAACAATAAATATTCAATAAAGTTAATTTTCATTTGGTTTAAACTTGTTGTCATTGGCGCTCACCTCACTTTACATTCATCTTATTGTATACGTTGAGCTTCTTCATGCCAAGTTTCGTTACTTGGCTCAATTTCTAATAATTGATTTAATATCGTTTTGGCAGTGTCTATTTGACCTATTTCAATTAAATAATAATAGTAATCGCTTAAAAATTCTGCCTGTGTTTGTAATGTTGGATAAGCGAGATTAAAGAAATGTTGCGCTTCTTTATCACGTTCTTCTTGTCCATAAGCATAGGCTAAATGCCACATAAATACAGGATCTAAATCTTCTTCGTCCACATACTGTAACAGTGAAATAAGAGATTCATAATCTTCTTCACTTCTAAATAAGTCACTAAGAATAAGTAATGGTTCTTGATAAGAATTATCTACATCCAATGCTTGTGTTAAAAGTGAAACACCTTCATTTGCATCGCCATGGTCTATTTCGAGTTTACCTGTCGTCACCATTAATTCTTTATAAAATTGGCTTAGACGTAAACCTTCTTTACCGATTTCGATAGCGTCCGCATAATTATGTTCTTGTTCATGTAGTTGTTGTAAGAAAAAGTACCCTTGTAAAAAGTCTGGGTCTTTAGATAATAACGTTTGAACTAATTTAATAGCCTCTTGTGTTAATTCGTTTTTATCGTACGCTATTGCTTTTTTAAAGTAATCTTCAGAGTTCATTTCATCGTCGTTTATTTCATCGAACATTTTAATAGCGTCACTGTAGTTACCACTTTGTAAACTACAATCGGCAATACGTGAAAATAAATTAACGCCATTAATTTCATATTCACCTGTTTCGAGTACTGTCTCATATTCTGAAGTTGCTCTTAAGTATTGGCCATCATAATATAATATTTCAGCCAAAGCGAAATGAATAATTGGATCGTTAGGTTGTAATTCACGTGCTTCAGTTAATTTATCAATTGCTACTTCTAACATGTTGAGTTGTTGATATAAATCAGCTTCTAACATTAACTTTTCTGGAGATACTTCTACTTCTGTTAAATATTCTAAAGCCTCATCAGTTTGGTCTTCGGCTATAAGGCCATCGATTAAATAAATTAATAATTCACTTTCGTCTGGATATTTATTATAAAGTGTTCTAAAGACCTCAATAGCTTGTGGTGTTAAACCAAAATTAAATAAAGTCTCACCTAAAATAAATAAAGCATCATCATTTGTAGAACTTAATGCATCATTAACACGAGTATCTAAATTATCCAATTTTTGTACATTGATATCGTCTATAAGTTTATAGATATCTTGCATATAGATTATCCCTCGTTTTCTAATTGTTTTAATGTTGATAAGAATCCTGGGAACGAAACATTAACTGCATTAAATTGTTCAATCGTAAGTGACTCAGTTGTTAATAATGAAGCGATTGCTAACATCATACCGATACGATGATCAGTAAAACTGTCGACAGTAGCTGTTTGTTCTAATTTAGAAGGATGAATAATTAAACCATCATTTGTTGGTTGTAATGTAAAACCTAATAAATTCAACATATTGGCAGTAGTATCAATACGGTTTGTTTCTTTAACCTTTAATTCTTCGGCATCTTTTATAACACTACTGTTTGCTGCTTGCGTACATAGTAAAGCAATAATTGGCATTTCATCAATTGCTCTAGGTACTAAGTCACCTTCGATGTGAATGCCTTTTAACTGTGGCGTGTATTGAACTCGGACTGATGCAGTGGGTTCTGGCCCTTCAGTGACATTAAATAATTCAATGTTCCCTTCCATTTTTTCAACGATATCTATAATACCTGAACGGGTCGGGTTAATGCCAACATTATGAATTGTAACATCACTTCCAGGAGTGATTAAACCTGCTACAATAAAATATGCTGCTGAAGAAATATCTCCTGGCACAGTGAAGTCAGCGGGTGTAATATGGCTGATGGCATTAGGTTGTGTATGGAGCGTATTGCCAACTACTTCTATAGGTATATTGAAATGTTTAAACATTGTTTCGGTATGGTTACGCGTAATATCTATTTCTTCAATCGTCGTAATTTCTTTTGAAAATAGACTAGCAAAAAGGATAGCACTTTTAACTTGCGCGCTTGCTACTTCCATTTGGTAATTTATGCCATATATTTGAGCTGGTTTAATAATTAATGGCGTGTAATTATCATCAATACCTGTTATATGAGCGCCCATTGAAGTTAAAGGCTTCATAATTCTATCCATAGGTCTCTTACCTATGGACTCATCACCGGATAATACAGATTCAATACCAAGGCCACAAAGCAATCCTGCAACTAGACGTGTCGTCGTACCAGAATTACCTGTATACAGTACTTGGTGTGGCGTTTGGAAGTGCGCATATCCTGGAGAATCTATAGAAATTGCATCATCAGTAACTGTAATATCAACGCCCAAGCGCTTGAAAATTTCTACAGTGCGTAAACAATCTTCACCTAATAAAGGTTTATATATCGTTGTTTTGCCCTTAGCTAATGATCCTAATATAATGCCTCTATGCGTCATGGATTTGTCTCCAGGCACTTCAATTTCGCCCACTAAAGGACCATTTATGTTTATTGTTTCACTGTTGCTCAATATAGTCACCTACTTAAAATATGATTGTAAAGTTTCGAAAGCTTGTTCATGTATTTGTTTATTAACATGTTGAACCACTGGTTTACCAAAATCTTCTAGTAATACCATTTGTACGCCCTCAAAGTCATTCTTTTTATCGTTCAACATCAAATCATATAAAATATCAAAATTAAACTCTGCAATAAGCTCTAATGGATAATGAAGCGCAGTTAGATAATTAATAAAATGTTGAATATCAAAATTAGTATTTAATTGCTTGTTTGAGACGATAAATTGATAAATTAAACCTATCATGATGGCATGACCATGCGGTATTTTATGGTTATACTCTACAGCATGACCAAAAGTATGACCAAGATTTAAAAATTTACGAACGTTACTTTCTTTTTCATCTTGAATAATAATATTTAATTTAGTTTCAATACCTTTATAAATATAATAATCTATGTTTGTTAGCTGATGTAGATTATCACTATTATCGTATTGTTCTTCTAAAGCAGTTACAGCATCTTTATCATTTAATAATGCATGTTTGTATACTTCAGCATAACCACTAATTACTTCGCTATAAGGCAAACTATCTAAAAAGTTCAAATCATAAATAACGGCTTTAGGTCGATAAAATGCACCGATCAGATTTTTACCGTGCTGAGAATTGATACCTACTTTGCCACCCACGCTTGAATCATGGGCCAAAATAGTCGTTGGTACTTGAATAAAATCTACACCACGTAATAAAGTTGCAGCTAAAAAGCCAGTAAAATCTCCAGTGGCACCTCCACCAACAGCAATTAGACATGTATCTCTTGTTAAATGTTTGCTCAGAAGAGACTCAATTGTTTCTTCGTAAAATGAAAACGTCTTTGTACTTTCTCCTGATGGTATGACAATTTTATGTGCATCATAATCTGTTGTTATAAAACTTAATACATCTTCCCACAATTGATTCACTTCGGCATCCACTATTAGTACTACGTCTTTATATGAATCAAGATATTGATGTAGTTGTTTTAATGCATTACGTTCTACGATAATAGGATAATTATTAGATTGATACGTAGTTTCTAGTTTCATATACTCACCTATTCTTGATTTAAATTAAATGATTAATATTAGTACTCAATATTTAGTAATCGACGTTCTTTAATTTGTTCTTGTAATTGTTCAATATGGTTTGATTGGAATTCTTCCAATAGTGCTTTAGCAATTTCAAATGCGACTACGTTTTCGACTACTACACTTGCGGCTGGTACGGCTGAACTATCAGAACGCTCTATAGAAGCTTTAAATGATTCTTTAGTATTTATGTCAACTGAGTTTAATGGTTTGTAAAGTGTTGGAATAGGTTTCATAACGCCGTTGACAATAATTGGCATGCCATTTGACATTCCACCTTCAAAACCACCTAAATGGTTTGTACCTCTGTAATAACCATTTGTTTCATCATATAAAATCTCGTCTTGAATTTGGCTACCAGGTTTTTCTGCAGCGTTAAAGCCTTCACCAAAACTAACACCTTTAAATGCATTGATACTCACAACGCCTTGTGCAATTCTGCCGTCTAACTTACGGTCATAGTGTACATAACTACCGATACCTACAGGTAAGCCTTCAACGACAACTTGTACTACGCCGCCCAAAGTATCGCCTGCTTTTTTCGCTTCATCGATTTTGTCACGCATATCTTGAGCAATATTTTCATCAATAACACGTACATCGTTTTTGTCTACACCATTTTTAATTGTTTCTAAATCGTAAAGACCTTGATCTTTAACGCCACCAATTTCAACGACACGACTATAAAATGTTATGTCTAATTGTTGTAAAAGAATTTTTGAAACTGCGCCTACTGCAACACGTGCAGCAGTTTCACGTGCAGAAGAACGTTCCAAGACGTTTCTTAAATCGCGATGATTATATTTCATACCGCCGATTAAATCTGCATGTCCAGGTCTCGGTTTAGTAATGACACGCTTCATATTTTCACGATGTTCGTCACTAATTGGATCTGCCCCCATGATATTTCTCCAGTGGGTAAAATCATCATTTTTCACGACTAAAGTAATTGGACTCCCTAATGTATAACCGTTACGTACACCAGATACAATTTCTACTGTGTCTTTTTCAATTTGCATACGACGACCGCGGCCATAGCCACCTTGTCTTTTGAACATTTGCTCATTTATATCTTCAACATTGATTTCTAAATTTGCTGGTACACCTTCAATTATAACTGTTAATTGTGGTCCATGTGACTCGCCCGATGTTAAATATCTCATTAATAACCTCTCCGTTCTTTAGTGCTTTAAATTATAATATGTTCTATATCTTATCATATAAATATAGTCATATTAATAGTATTTTTACGATTTGATAAGTTTTGTTAAAATCATAGTCAATCTTAAATCGACATTCATGTGTGACTAAGAATTTTTATTTGTGCTTAAATCTTTATGTAATGTGAAAATATTCTAACTATTACAACTTAAGTAAAACATGATTAAAGTGCATGAGTAAAATTAAAAGTATTTTATTATTAACTTTTAAACATTTATTTGATAAAGCTTTTGTATTGCTAAAATATAAAAAGGATGACCTCTACTCAAAAATCATTTCGAAGTCATCCTTATATATAATTAAATAATTATTATTTATTATTATTCATATAACCAAGGATTACGTGGCTGTTCGTAATCGCTTAATTCATCAGTGTTAAACCATAAATTGATTTCTTTAGTCGCAGCTTCTACAGAATCAGAACCGTGAATAATATTTCTGCCCACTGTTAAACCTAAGTCGCCTCTAATCGTACCTGGTGTAGCTTCTGATGGATTTGTAGAGCCGATAATATGACGTGCTACGCGAACAGCGTCTTCCCCTTCGACTACCATTGCAAATACTGGCGCAGAAGTAATAAATGATACTAAGTTGTTGTAAAATGGTTTATCAACATGCTCAGCATAATGTGTTTCTGCTAAAGATTTATCAACAGTCATTAGTTTACCACCGACAAGTTTTAGTCCTTTGCGTTCTATACGAGAAATAATTTCTCCAATTAAGTTACGTTGAACCGCGTCAGGTTTAATCATTAAAAATGTTCTTTCCATTGTGAGTAAATCCCCCTGTGTTTATGTATCAATATATTGTGTTAAAAATACTCGATTAGTATGTCATATTTAACAACACAATATTATAATACCAGTATGTAAAAACGCTTTCAATGCTTTTCACAAATGTTACACATTTCTTTTACTCATTTTTTGGATTAATTTGTTAAATAACGTTTGTGCTTCTTTATTATTAAGAGAATTTATAAGCGTTACTGCCTTGTTTAAATATTTATCGCTAACAGCTTGTGCTTCGCTAATACTTTCAGAATTTCTAATAACGTCGATACAATATTTAAAATCTTCTGTAGGACTGTTTGGTGTTAAAGCAGCAACACGCTTTTTAAACTCTGGGTTTTTTCTTATTTCTAATAATACTGGTAAGGTAATATGACCATTCATTAAGTCACTGCCCACTGGTTTACCTAACTTTTTCTCTGTACTAGTAAAATCTAAAATATCGTCAACAATTTGGAAACTCATGCCAATATAATGACCGATAAATTTTAAGCGATGAACAGTTTGTTCATCCGCGCCTGAAGAAATTGCCCCTACTTCCGTAGATAATTGAATAAGAAGCGCCGTTTTTCTATTTATGCGACGCAAATAATTAGTAATGGATTGTTGGCTATTAAATTGATCTTGGAATTGGAACAATTCCCCTTTGCATACATCGATAATCGCATTTGAAATAACACTATGGACGCGATGATCAGGAATGTATGAAATATGTTCCAAAGCTAATGCAAGTAAAAAATTCCCAGTTAGAATCGCCGTTTGTTGATCCCATTTTTTGGATATGGTTAAGCGTCCTCTACGCGTATCGCTTTTATCGATGACATCATCATGTACTAATGTCGCCATATGAATAAGCTCTAAGGCTACGGCTACACGATTAGTATAACTTTCATTTCCTTTACCAAATTGGCTACTTAGAATCACAAATGCTGGTCTAACGCGTTTGCCCCCTGATGATAGTAAGTGAAAAGCAGCATCTTCCAAAACTTTATCATTACTTTTTATCGCTTGTTGTAAGTACTTTTCAATTTTCTTGATTTCGTTGTTCATGTTTAACTTTGCCACGTTAATCACCTTTGGTTGTTTCGATTTATTTATAGCCAAGGTGCATTGCAGCAACGCCACCTGTATAGCTACGAACTTTTAAATTGCTAAAACCAGCTTGATTGAACAAGCGTCTTAATTTTTCTTTATCAGGGAAATTAAATGTTGATTGTTGTAACCACTCGTATTCATCTTTCGATTTGGCAAAAATTTTACCGAAAATAGGCATTACAAATTTAAAGTACATTTTATAGAACTGTTTAAACACGGGCATCGTAGGTTGGCTCGTTTCTAAACAAACAACCATACCTCCTGGTTTTAGTACTCTATTTAATTCTTTTAAAGTAGCTAGGTAATCTGGTACGTTACGCAAACCAAAGCCAATCGTTACATAATCGAATGTATTATCTTCAAAAGGAAGATTCATGGCATCACCATGCACTAATTTAATATTATTGTAACCTTTAATTTTTTCTTCACCGACAGCTAACATGTTTTCACTAAAGTCTACGCCAGTAACGTGACCGTTGTTGCCAACAGCTTTACTTAATGCGATAGTCCAATCTGCAGTGCCACAGCATACATCTAACGCTTTGCTACCAGGTTTGACATTCATTTCTTTCATTGTATGTTTTCTCCAAATGATATGTTGCTCGAAGCTAATAATATTGTTTAGGCGATCATATTTATTGGAGATGTTTTGAAATACTGTGTGAACTTGTTCTTTTTTAGCTTTGTTTTCAGTCATGTTTATTACCTCTTTTATATATAATGAGCTTCAATTTTAGTTTGCAGTTCAGTTAACCTATCGTGAGAAAAGTTATTTAAATAGATTGGGGGCTTCTCAGCGATTGATGGAATAAGTTGTTTAATTAGATCTGTTAATGATAATTCAACAGAAAAGTAATCCGCGGTAATATATGGGAAAATTGTTTCAATCTTCACAATAGCATCTACCAATTCCTCTATGTTCAATTGTTGCTGTTGTATAGATGATTTTAATTCATTTACAGTAACAATCGCTTTACTTATTTTATCTTGATATGCAGGTTCATTTAATTCCGCTAATAGCGTATAAAAATGAGCACTCAATAAATCACCAATTAAAATAGAGTGTCTCGATAAATGATTTGCTGAAGTTGTATCTAAATGGCGCATAGCCGTGTCAATTGTGAGGCAAGCTAATTTAGCTTTCATTGGCAATTGGTACGAATCTAAATAGCGACTTAAAGCTTGGTTAATATGTATAGGTTCGTAATTTTTAATACCAGCCAACCGTTGAGTAATTTGATTTTCTAATATTCTATATGTCGTTTCCATCTTTACACCTCACGTTGTAATCAATATTCATATTAACATTATATGTTAAAAAATAAAATGCAGGATGATTGAGTTAACAAGAAATATTGAAAGTTTACAATGAAATTATGTTTTCCACAGATATAAATTATAACATTAATAACACAATTCATTGTATATGTATGTATTAAAGTATTTGACTAATTAGTGAATGAAAGTATTTTGTATCATAATAATAAGTAATATATTGAATAAAGACAAAAAGAAAAGCCCTTTTAAAAAGGGCTTTTGTTAAGTAAAGAATTATTTAACTGCATCTTTAAGCGCTTTACCAGCTTTAAATGCTGGAACTTTGCTTGCAGGGATTTCAATTTCTTTACCAGTTTGAGGGTTACGTCCTTTACGTGCAGCACGTTCACGTACCTCAAAGTTACCGAATCCGATTAATTGAACTTTTTCACTTTTAGCAAGTGATGATTGAATAGATTCGAATACTGCGTCAACAGCTAAACCTGCTTGTTTTTTTGTTAAATCAGCTTGATCAGCAACTGAGTTGATTAAATCTGTTTTATTCATTACAAATTCACCTCCCCTAGGGTTAATAATGATAACTTAATATCATTATGGTATGACTTTAACACAACGATTATTGCCACTGCAATGATTTATATGCAAAAAACGCTGTAATTATAGGTTTTTTATCATAATTTAGCGAAATTAAGTACTATATTGTAAAAATACACCGTTATTCTGCTTTCTTCTCTCGTCCCATTAGGTATTTAACGCTTTCATTTACTGGCTTGTTTTCGAATAAAACGCCATATAAAGTAGCTGTAATCGGCATATCTACATGGTGATTTTCAGCTAAATGGTAAACAGATTCAGTTGTATAAATGCCTTCTACAACCATATTCATTTCATTTAAAGCCTCATCTACAGATTTACCTTCACCTAATTTGTATCCTAACGTGAAGTTTCTAGAGTGTGTAGAAGTACATGTAACAATTAAATCGCCAATGCCACCTAAACCAAGGAAAGTCATTGGATCAGCACCTAATGTGTCACCCAATCTACTAATTTCGGCTAATCCTCTAGTCATTAATGCCGCTTTAGCGTTATCGCCAAAGCCCATACCTGCTATAACGCCACTAGCCACTGCGATAATATTTTTTAAAGCGCCACCTAGTTCTACACCGATTAAATCATTATTCGTATATACACGTAAATAATCATTCATAAATAAGTCTTGTATTAAATTACTTATTTCTATGTTTTTAGATGATGCTGCAACTGTCGTTGGTTGTTTAATTACAACTTCTTCAGCATGGCTTGGACCAGATAAGACGCCAATACCACCATTGTGTGAAGCTGTTAATGAATCTTCTATCATTTCAGAAACACGTTTGAATGTCCCGTTTTCAATACCTTTAGCTACATGAATAAATACTTTAGACGATGATAAAAGTTGATCGATTTCAGAAACAACATCTCGTATCGCTTTGGTTGGTAGTGCTATTAAATAAATATCGGCATGTTCTACCGCTTGTTGTAGATTATTTGTAGCTAAGATTTTAGTGCTTAACTGAGCATTTTTTAAGTACTTTGTGTTGCTATGACTTGTGTTAATTTCGTTAATGGTACCTTCATTTTTACCCCACATTAAAACGTCATTGCCATTTTCAGCAAGAACGTTTGCTAAAGCCGTGCCAAAGCTTCCAGTACCAAATACAGTAATATTAGTCATCGATTTCCCCTCCGTGTTTAATTTCTCTTTCTAGCCACGATATGCACCGGTGTACCTTCAAATCCAAATGCATCACGGATTTGATTTTCTAAATAACGTTTGTAAGAAAAGTGCATTAGTTCAACATCATTAACAAAAACGATGAACGTTGGTGGTTCGATTGCTACTTGAGTAGCATAAAAAACATTAAGTCTGCGGCCTTTATCAGTAGGCGTTGGATTCATTGAAATGGCATCCGTAATAACCTCATTTAAAGTAGAGCTTTGGACACGTTTTTTATGATTTTCACTAGCCTGTTTAATGTAAGGGAATAGTGTTGTTAAACGTTGACGTTCAGTAGCAGAAACAAACGCGATTTCAGCATAGTCTAAAAATTGGAATTCACGACGCACTTTGTCTTTGAATTTTTTCATCGTGTTGGTTTCTTTTTCGACAGTGTCCCATTTATTTACGACGATTACGATAGCTTTACCTTCTTCATGGGCATAACCGGCTACACGTTTATCTTGCTCAATGATACCTTGTTCTGCATCAATCACGACTAAAACAACATTGGAACGTTCTATCGCTTTAAGCGCTCTTAATACTGAGTATTTCTCAGTAGATTCATAAACTTTACCTTTTTTACGCATACCAGCCGTATCGATAAGTACATAGTCTTGATCATCAAAAGAATATTCAGTATCTACTGCGTCACGCGTTGTACCCGCAACATTTGATACGATAACTCTTTCTTCGCCCAATATTGCGTTGACTAAGCTTGATTTACCTACGTTAGGTCTACCAATGATTGACAATCTAATAGTATCGTCATCGTAAGGATCTTCTTCTTCCTCTTTGAAATGTTCGACCACAGCATCTAATAAGTCACCTAAGCCAAGTCCGTGGGAACCTGAGATTGGATAAGGCTCACCAAAACCTAAAGCATAAAAGTCATAAATCTCATTACGCATTTCAGGATTATCTACTTTATTTACCGCTAAAACAACCGGTTTTTTGGATTTATATAACAATTGAGCGACCATCTCATCACTTTGTGTTAATCCTTCTCTAATGTTAACCATAAATACAATTACATCGGCTTCATCGATAGCAATTTCAGCTTGTGCTCTAATTTGTGTTTGGAAAGGCGCATCACTTATTTCAATACCGCCTGTATCAATAATATTAAATTCATGTGTTAACCATTCTCCAGTAGAATAAATACGGTCTCTAGTTACGCCCGGCGTATCTTCTACGATGGAAACACGTTCACCTACTACTCTATTAAAAATTGTAGATTTACCGACATTTGGCCTGCCTACAATTGCAACTATAGGTTTAGTCATAAACTAACTTCCTCTCTATTTTGAATCTCTATAATTTTATCATATGGCAAACATAAAGAAAAAGATATTTTGATAGCTATTATAAATTGCGTAAAAATTTTCACATAAATAAAAATCTTGCCTTAATAAATAAGGCAAGATTAAATATAGTAGTTATTAAAATTTAAAATCTTTTAGTTTATCTCCGAAAACGTCTCCTAAAGTTGGATTGTCTTCTTCTTCATCGTTTGAACTTAAATAAGCTTTTGTTGTTGCATCGTCACTTTCAGCTACATCTTCATTTGGTAGCGTAGCTTTGATAGAAAGTGAAATACGTTCATTTTCTATATCGATACCAAGAATTTTGACGCTTACATCGTCTCCAGGTGTTAATACTTCACCAGGTGTACCAATGTGTTGATGACTTATTTCAGAAATGTGTACTAAGCCTTGAACGCCTGGTTTAATTTCAACGAATGCACCAAAGTTAGCTAAACGTGCAACTTTACCTTCGATAACATCACCTTCGTTGAATTGTCCTTGAATAGATTCAAATGGGCTTGGTAAAGTATCTTTGATTGATAATGAGATTCTTTCGCTATCTTTATCTACAGATTTAACTTTGACTTTGACAGCGTCACCAATAGTTACAACATCTTCAGGTGATTTAACATGTTCATGTGCTAATTCAGATACGTGAACAAGTCCATCTACACCACCGATATCTATAAATGCACCAAAATTAGTTAAACGAGCAACCTTACCTTCAATGACATCACCTTCATTAAGTGATTGTAATAACTCGTCTTTTTTCTGAGCATTTGCCACTTCTTCTACAGCTTTACGACTAAGAATGACACGATTATTTTCAGAATCAAGTTCTTCAACTTTAAGTTTTAAGACTTGTCCTTCAAAATCAGAGAAATCTTCAATGAAATCAGTTGAAATTAATGATGCCGGAACAAAGCCACGTTGACCAACATCTACGACAAGTCCACCTTTAACTACCTCAGTTACTTTGGCCTCAATCGTTTCATTGTTATCTAATTGTTGTTGTAAAAATTCGTAAGATTTCTCTGTTTCAAGTTGGCGTTTAGATAAAATGTAAGTACCAGTTTCATTTTCTTCGTCTAATTCTATCTTAGTCACATAAGCACCAATTTCATCGCCTACTTTGACAGCGTCATTTGGGCTATCTATATGGTGTGTAGATAATTGACTGATTGGAATAATACCACTGAACTTACCACCGTTAACGTCTACAATGACTTGTTTGTCTTCAATAGAACGTACTTCGCCGGTAACTTTGTCACCTTCTTTAATGTCATTAATCATTGATTCATTGAATTCTTCCGTCATCTTGTCTGCCTCCTTATTACACTACATAATTATAACATCTTACAAAGTCACTAAATTGTCAAGAAATACCGCTTTAATTCAAACGGTATTTAAAATAGTTAAAATTTAAAATGGGCAATCATCTCAATTACTTAAATTCCAACAGAATAATAATAAATTTTAACCACTACAATTAAATATATTTGATAGATAGTTAACCTATACCCTACATCAAAGTATGACTAAACGTAGCATTCAATTTTTTAAAATAGTTATAATAACTCGGGCTGATTGAATTAATTTATTTGCTCTACCATAGCTAAAATTTCATTAGTTACAGTTTCAATAGATTTACCAGTTGTATCAAGCTCGACTGCATCTTGTGCTTTTTTTAAAGGTGAAATTTCACGATTCATATCATAATTATCTCTCGTTTCAATTTCTTCTTTGAGTTGTTCGATATTAGATTCAATACCTCTTAATTCGTTATCTTTTTGTCTACGTTCTGCACGTTCTTCGACTGATGCGATCATATATACTTTTAAATCAGCATTTGGTAATACTACGGTACCAATGTCACGACCGTCCATGACAATACCTTTTTTACTTGCTAGTTCTTGTTGTTTTTCAACTGCAAATGAACGCACTTGTTCTTTAGAAGCCACATAAGATACATGATTCGTCACATCATTTTCTCTTAAATAATCCGTAACGTCTTGCTCGTCTAAAATGATACGTTGTCCTTTTTCAGCATCATAAGTTAAAGATAAAGTAGTATTATTAATTAAATTAGTAAAATCTTCATCTTTATTATTTTGTAGATACTTATAAGTAATTGCACGATACATAGCGCCTGTATCGACATATATCATGGATAATTTTGCAGCAACTCGTTTAGCAATTGTACTTTTACCTGCCGCAGCTGGACCATCTAAAGCGATATTTATTAATTTCATTGTAAGAAACCCTTCCTTGTTGTTTTATGAATAATATTTTATCATAAATATGTATTTTAAAACTAGGAGGAAAGTATACATGAAAAAACTTCTTGTTATTCATACGGGCGGGACAATTAGTATGTCTCAAGATGAATCAAACAAAGTAATAACAAACGACGAAAACCCGATTACGAAACATGCGCAATTAATAGGCCAATATGCAGAAGTTACAGAAATAACACCCATTAATATTCCTTCTCCTCATATGCAAATTAGTGACGTTCAACATTTAAAACAAGTTATCGACAATGCAGAGGAAGAACAATTATATGATGGCTATGTCATTACTCATGGCACTGATACACTGGAAGAAACAGCCTATTTACTTGATTTGACAGTAAAAGTTTCTAAACCAATTGTAATTACAGGTGCGATGCGTTCTTCTAATGAAATAGGATCGGATGGATTATATAATTTTATTGCTGCCATTAGAGTTGCGACTACGAATGCAGCAGAAAATATGGGCGTTATGGTTGTTTTTAATGATGAAATACATACCGCACGTAACGTCACTAAAACACATACATCTAATACAAATACTTTCCAAAGTCCGAATCACGGCCCGTTAGGTGTTATTACTAAAAATAGTGTGCAATTTCATCATAGACCTTTCGATAAAAAAGTATTGTCTAATATAAATCACGAACTGAACATTCCGCTAGTAAAAGCATATATGGGAATGAATAGTGATGTTTTGAATTTTCATAGTCAAAACAAAGTAGATGGTATTATCATAGAAGCTTTAGGACAAGGGAATCTACCACCTACTTGTCTAGATGGTTTACAAGCTTGTTTAGATAAGAAAATACCTATTGTGCTCGTGTCTAGATCATTTAATGGTATTGTCGGTCCTATTTATGCTTATAAAGGCGGAGGCGTAACATTAGCAGAAAAAGGCGTCATCTTCTCAAATGGATTAAACGGACCTAAAGCGCGTTTAAAATTATTAGTAGGTTTAAGCAATGAATTATCTTCCCAACAGTTAAAAACATATTTTGAATCCCAACTATAAAAAAGAGATTGTGTCTCAATTAGACACAATCTCTTTTATTATGATTCGAGTGGTGTTTGTTTTTTTGAAAGTATACTTTGCGTAATAATACCGCCATGATATTTACCATTTTCAATAAATATAGTGTTAGCATCGTTACCTGCTGCGATAACACCTGCGATAAAGCAGTTTTCTACATTAGTTTCATATGTTTCTTTATTATAAACTGGCGCTGTGCCATATTCATTAGTATTAATATCGATACCAATTGATTGTAAGAAATCATAGTCTGGATGATAACCTATCATTGCGAATACATAATCGTTTGGAATTTCATATGTTTGTCCATTTTGTTCATATATAACTGTATCTTCGGTAATCTTAACGACATCTGTATCAAATAACATATCTATTTTTTCGTTACGTACTAAAGATTCAAAATTTGGTAAAATCCATGGTTTTATTGCTTTAGGATACTCATTACCACGATAAATAACAGTTACATGTGCACCAGCCTTTTCTAACTCTAATGCAGCGTCGACAGCTGAGTTTTTACCACCTATAATAACTACATCCTGATTAAAGTATGGATGGGCCTCTTTAAAATAGTGTTTAACTTTTGGTAATTCAGCACCTTCAACTTCTAATTGATTGTGTTGACCATAATAACCTGTCGCAACTGTTAAAAATCTACACTCATATACATCTTTTGTAGTTGTAATAGTAAAACGATTATTAATTTTCTTTACTGTTAGTACTTCTTCAAAGGCATTAATATTTAATTGGTGATGTTTAACTACTTCTCTATAATAAACCAATGCTTGGTTTCTACGCGGTTTACTTTCTTCAACGATAAACGGAATATCTCCGATACTTAATTTGTCGCTGGATGAAAAGAAAGTTTGATGTGTTGGATAATTATAAATAGCTTCAACAACATTCCCTTTTTCAATAACTAACGTTTCAATTCCCTTTTTCTTTTGTTCTATGGCAGCACTTAGACCACATGGTCCGCCACCAATGATGATACTTTCTACCGTTTGCATATGTTTATGCCTCCTTTAATCACCAATATATTATACCAATTATGCGATGAATTCCAAACATTAGATATTGAAAATTTATAAATTCACGATAATTCGTTTAGAAATTGTAACTTATGTTGGTAAATTAAAATGCTATACAGAAAAAAGGCCAATCATTTATAAAATGATTGGCCTTCTATAATGTGTTTAATTTTATTGTGGAATTACAAGGCGTTGGCCATTGTGAATGTCATTACCTTGAATGTTATTCGCTTTTCTAATTTTCTCAACGTTTTCAGGTGTACCTTCACCATAATATTGAATTGCAATTCTGTAAAGGTTTTGACCTTCTACTGTATGAGTACGTTGGCCTTGGCTATTACTTTGTGAATTACTATTGCTTGAAGCATTTTGGTTTGAATTAGAATTTTGTTGAGATTGACTACTTTGTTGACCTTGATTTTGGTCTTGTTGAGATTGACTAGCTTGTTGATCACTGTTTTGCTGGTCTTGACCACTGTTATCAGAGTTTGAGTTGTCGGCATCCGTAGATTGATTATCAGATGATGCATCATTACCAGATTGACTATCGCTATTGTCATTAGTTGCTTTATCATCGCTAGCATTTTTATCTTTGTCACTATCTGACTTTTTATCTTTATCGCTATCAGATTTTTTATCTTTACTAGCATCTTTATCTTTATCAGATTTTTGTGCAGTTTTATTATCGTCAGCTTTATCACTGCCGTTGTTGCCACCAGTTAAAGCCATACCAGCAAATATAGCAATAGCTGCTAATATTAATAATGCGGCTAGAATTGGTAACAATTTACCTAAGAAACCTTTTTTCTTGCCGTTATCATCATTGTTGTCGTCACCATTTCCGTTACCGTTACCGCCATTATTTCCAGTACCACCACTATTTGCACCGGAACCGCTACCTTTTGCTGCAGCAGCACCTCCAGCGGCAGCAGCACCAGTACCTGCTGCGGCAGTACCTAGACCAGCTTTTTTAGATTTACTAGAATGTTCGTCTGCCTGCTCTTTATCATTATCTTCGTTATCTTCTTTACTAGAATGATGATTTTCTTCATTATCATGTTTATTATCATGATGTTTTTTAGCAGCATAAGCGCCAGCGCCAGCAGCTGCGGCTCCACCGGCAACGGCAGCGCCTTTCTTGCCTTTGTTAGAATCCTTATCCTTATCTTCAGACTGAGTTTCATCATGCGCGTCTGAATTGTCATGATTATCTTTAGATGACTCATCTTTATGCGCATCTGGTTCATTATCATGATTTGAAGCTTTTGAGTCCTTAGAAGATTCAACGGCAGAACCAGCTAATGCACCACCAGCAACTCCTTTACCGGCATTGCTATGTGAGGATTCGTCCTGATGATTGTTTCCCTTATCTTCATGTTGTTCGTGAGCACTTGTTTCTTGTTCACTATGTGCTTCATCATTAGTGTCTTGTTCTTTTTCTGGCTGATTAGTAGCAGTATTTCTGCTGCGTTGTCTACGTTGTGCGTTTCTTGGAGGGAATTGTTCATTTGCTTTTTCGCTAGCTTTATCAGTATGTTGTTCTGAGTCTTGTTCAATAGATTCTTCTGATTTGTCGTTGTGATCAGATGGATCTATTGATTGACGATTTTTTTCGAAATCGTCTTTAAAATTATTATTAGACAAAATCATCATCCTTCCTGTTAAATTTTATACAAAGTTATACCCTACTCAGTGGTAAATATGTATGTGAAATAAATAAAAATGCAATAAATATCCTTTTATAGATTGTATTATAGCTTGTTTTAAAAAGTGAAGTAAAGTAATTGTGCATTAATTAAATAAATTCTGTAACTTTTCATTATAATTCATTTTACGTTTTACTTTTTTTCTATTATATATTGCTAAATTTTTTAATTCTGAATCATTATCACAACAATTTACAGGCTTTGTAATATCATGTTCCCCAAAATAATTAAGTAAAAATTGACGTCTACAAGAATCTAACATTTTATAGCCAATCATTTTTTTATAGGCTATTTGTTTCCTTTGATAGGCTGTGTTAAATATCGTGATCAATTCATTTAATGAATAATAATCATTGAGTATTGTTAACATTTCAAGTTTTATGGGATCAATTAAGTCGCCGGATTCAAATAGGGTTATATCATCTTCAGTTATGCTATCAGTAAAAAGTAACGTTTCTAATAGAAAACTATCATCAGGTTGATATAAACTAATTGCTTGGCTCATTTCCCCATCTCGCCCTGCTCTTCCTATTTCTTGCATATAACTTGAAGGGCTCGTAGGTAAATGAAAATGAATAATGGTTCTAATATCTTTCTTGTTAATCCCCATACCGAATGCACTTGTGGCAACGATAATTGGGATTTCATTATTTATAAATTGATGTTGTACAGTATGCCTTTCTTGATAAGTCAAATCACCATGATAAATACCAGTTAAGTAACCTTCTTTGTAAATTGCTTGAGCTAAAGTTAAACAGATTTTTTTAGAAGAGACATAGATAATCGTTGGTCCAGAATGTTGGATGAACTCTAGAAGCCAAGATAACTTTCCTTCGTCATTGTCGAAATTTAAATGTGACAGTGAAATATTATCTCTATTCATCGTTGTTTTAATTTCTGTAAATTTTGTATTCAACATGTGATTGATATCATTCAGTAAATAGGGTTGAGCAGTTGCTGTTAAAGCTAAAATAGTAGCCTGAGGAAACTGACGTGTTATCTTACCGATTAATGCATAATGCGGCCTAAAATCATAGCCCCATTCTGAGAGGCAATGTGCTTCATCTAAAACAATTAACCCTAAATCAAGGTGGTTTAACAATTTAATATTAAAAGGTTGTAATAAAAATTCAGGACTTAAAAAGATAAAACGACTAGACTTAATTTTAGATAAATTAAATTGTCTTTCTTGTTCATCCATGCCAGAATGAACACAACTTACTGATGTTTCACCATTTAGTTTCATTTGCATAACTTGATCATCCATTAATGAGATTAATGGCGACACGATTAAAGTTGGCTTTTGATTTATATAAGTGGGCAGTTGATAACACAAACTTTTACCGCTCCCTGTAGGTAAGATACCTAATGTATTGGTCTGATTTAAGACGCTTGATATGATTGCTTCTTGACCATCTTTGAAACTATCAAAACCAAACCATTTTTTTAGTGCATCATGTAACAACTAACTCACCTCTTTCTATGCCTACAATCATCAATTTAATTTGGAAGTAACTATACTTTGGAAATTGTTCCTTAAATAAACGTAAACGCTCATCTCTATGTGCCGTATAGTATGGAATAAATGTCTTAATATCATCTTCATTAAAATATAAGTAATAATCATGGAGATAACCTTTGATAAAAAGTTCTAACAAATGATCTTCTATCGTATTGATTTTAACGTTTTGCTGTTGTTGAATTTCTTCTATAGAGTGACCGTTAGTTAAACCATTTAATGTTATTTGTGTTTTGTTTAATAGTGGTGGTAAGATAATGAGTCTACTCAATAAGGCAAAATTTTTGTTATCTTCTATTAGATTTAATAGTGATATTAATTCTATATATTCTAATTCTAATAACTGATGTTGAGGTATATTTTCAATTAAACTTACTTGTTGTCTTGTATACATACTTTCTTCATAACCTTGTAGGTAATAATGCAAATATGTTGTGCCATGTTGTTGATAAAGTTTAGCAAATAATTGTGTTAATTCTTCTTTAAAGTCATTATATAGATTATACGTTTTAATATAAGCAAAAACTTCTTTGACACGTTGTTGAATAAATTGATGTTGAGAAGTTGGAATAAAATGGTTCTGTTGATGATTTAAATTTGAAACAGTCTGCGTCAATAATTGAATAGCACTAAAAGTATTGATTAAACTGTCATATGTATATCTTGCATGCGTAATTATTGCATAATCTTCATTTGAATTACTTTCATTATTAGAAAATCGCTCAAACGACTGATATTTTAAGTTAGGTAAGCTATGATATAATGATAGTAGATTTTGACTGGCAGCATCAAAAAAGGTTTGATGTGACTTTTTGCCTGTGATAATATTGTATATGCTTTTTTGTGATTTATAGTCGTGGGACTGTGCTTGCACAAAATTTATTATATTATACATGGGTAACTCCTTGTTATTTTGTAAACAGAAACATTTGAAAAATAGAAACTCGATGACTACAATATTAATTGTGATATTAGTGTAGCATTTTTGTCAAAGGAGGCGAAGAAATTGGCTAAATATACAATAGTTGATATGGATACATGTATAGCATGTGGAGCTTGTGGTGCCGCTGCCCCTGATATATATGACTACGATGATGAAGGTATAGCTTACGTTATACTTGACGACAACAAAGGAACGGCTGAAGTGCCTGAAGAGTTATATGAGGATATGGAAGATGCACTTGACGGTTGTCCAACAGACTCAATTAAAATTGAAGAGGAACCATTTGATGGTGATGCTTTAAAATTTGAATAAATGATTATAAAATCATTAACTTAATATATTAAGCGAGGGAGCGTAACGCGTAATGCGTTACGTTCTCTTTTTTTGTACGAAAAAAAGTAGTAGAAGTTAATCTACTACTTTGGAAATTCCCTATTAACTCAATACATTTTTTAATCTTTTATACAGTAAAATAAATATTAACGACACCACTATTCCTTTAATAATATTGAAAGGGATAATGCCTGAAACAACAATCACTTTTACATTATGAACTACGTCAGTTAAATTCATTATCATGCCATATAATGGTAAAAGTACAAAATAATTTAAAATACTTAAAACAATAGTCATGACGATAGTACCACTCGTTAGTCCAATAATTAATGACTTGGTAGACTGTTTATGTTTAGTTACAAAATATGCTACAAGTAATAACGAAGCAGCGGCAAAGAAGTTTGCCAATGGTCCGATTGGGTCTCCGATATTAAATAAAAATGTAAGTAAGTTTTTTATAAACTCAACTATTAATCCCGCTAATGGCCCTAACGTAAATGTTGCTAATAGTCCGGGTACGTCACTTATATCTAAAGTTAAGTATGGCGGTAAAAAAGGTATTGGAAACTTTAAAAAAGTTAAAATAAACGCAACCGCACTTAACATGCTAATAGTGATCAATTTCTTTTGATTGTTTTGCATATTCAATTTTCTCCTCCCAATTCAATATACATAGAATAAAAGGATAAAATTGATAACTATATCCTTATCTTCTTTTTTAAGTTAAATTATTGATTGAAATTTATATTAGCATGAAAACACTATTTATGTCACATTATTGGTTTATAAATAAATATAGTTTAGCACCTTATGTTAAAGCTTTTTAATTATATTATTTTAGTAATTATGTTTATGAAATATTTTATTTGCAAATTATGATAATAAATAACAACAACCCCGTATTAACATTTGTGAGTTAATATGGGGTTGCTTTACTGAGTATTAAAATTTAATTACTTTGGTAGTTTTATAATAAATGTGGTACCTTTGCCTAATTCACTTTTAACATCTATGCTACCACCATGTTCCTCGATAATCATTTTACAAATAAACAAGCCAAGACCCGTACCTTGCTTGCCTCTTTTTCTTGAAGCGTCAACTTTATAAAAACGATCAAATACTTGTTTTAAATGTTCTGGCGCAATACCAGTACCAGTATCTTGAATATATAAAATATCAGTATATTCATCGTCTCCATAATTGATAGTAATAGTGTCGTCTGGTTCGGTATAACGTGTCGCATTATCTATAAGATTTGTTAATACTTGTTCCATTCTATCAACATCATAATACCAATCATGGCCATCTGTCTGTGGATTCAAATGCATGTTTAGTTGTAAATCAGTAGCTAGTTGTTTATATTTTTGTTGCATTTTATTTAATAAGTGGTCTATAGGTTGATGTTCTTTATTTACAGAAAGCCCTTCTGCATCCATACGTGCTACATTTAATAATTCGTTAACTAAACGATTTAAACGTTTAGTTTCGTCTAACACGATGGACAGTGAATCTTTAATTTCTTCTGGTTCAGTAACAATACCATCTACAATTGATTCTGTATAACCTTGAAGTAAAGAAATTGGTGTACGTAGTTCGTGTGAAACGTTAGCGATAAAGTCCTTTTTCAATTGGTCAAGATTGTGTTCGTTAGTCATGTCACGAATGATAGCTACAATACCACTACGACCATCTGGTTGTATTTGTTTAATATAACTCATAATAATAACAAAATAACGCGTATTTATTTCATATTCTTCGAACTGTGTAATTTTTTTCTTAAATGTTAATTCATTTTGCGCATCTAATTTAGCTAACGAGTCTTTATCCATAGATTGGATGATATTTTGTGCCATCTCATTGGATAATATCACTTCTTTTTTGTCATTAAATCCTATTACACCCTCTACCATAGAATTGATTAAACTATCTCTAATGTTTTTGGAAGAAGAAAGTGCATCTACATGGCGTTGGATTTCATAACTCATTGTGTTAAACGCACGAGATAATTCGCCAATCTCATCTTTAGAAGTAATGGTTGAAGTTTGCTTATATTGCCCTTTCGAAACCTCAATAGCTTGAGATCTTAATTCTCGTAAAGGTTTAGTAATTCTCGATGATAAGAAGAAGGCAAACACTGTCGTAATAGCCAAGAAGATTACCGCGATAATTAATATAATTACTGTAATAACGTTGTTAGTTTCATCGACACTTTTTAAGTTTTGATAAATGAAAACGCCACTATATTTACTTTTCACGTTATTATCAATTGGTTTAGTGGGATAGCCAATTAATACATATGTTCGTTGTTCTCCATTAACTTTAACAGTAACGTGCTCAGAATTTTTCTGGCCTTTATCAAAAACTTTGTCGTAATTTGAATCCGACTTAATAGCTTGAAACATTTGTTTCTTAACATTATTATGTTTGGGTTCAGACATTTGTTTATCCGTTAATATGATTAGGCCAACGGGACCTTCGATTAATTTATGGCTGTATTCAATAGCAGTATCTTTATTTTTAGATTCATTGACTAATTGACTGACTTGTTTGGCATCTTGTAACAGTGATTTTTCAGTATCTTGGGTGAAATAAGATTGAATAAAAGTAATCAATGCAGCACTTAATAAAATTAAAACTGTCGTTACTATAAAGATTATAGTTAACCACAGTTTTATGACTACATTATTCAGTCGATTCATCATTTGTTTTTACCTCGAATTTATAGCCAACGCCCCATACAGTTTGAATCATTTGTGCTGCATCGCCAGACACACGATTTAGTTTTTCTCTTAATCTTTTTACGTGTGTATCTACCGTTCTTAAATCACCATAAAATTCATAATGCCATACTTCTTTTAATAATTGTTCGCGGTCAAATACCTTATTCGGTGTTTTAGCTAAGAAAATTAATAACTCGTATTCTTTAGGTGTTAAATTGACTTGCTTTTCGTCTGCTAATACGCGATGCGCATCATTATCAATAATTAAATGATCGAATTCTATTAAATCTTTAGCATGTGGCTCACTCTGTTCGCTAGTTGCTACTTGAGTACGTCTTAATAAAGCTTTTAAACGTAAAACGACTTCACGAGGTGAAAATGGTTTTACGATATAATCATCTGCACCAGTTTCAAATCCTTCTACTCTATTCGTTTCTTCGCCTTTAGCTGTTAACATTATAATAGGTGTTTCTTTATGCTCTCTCAGACGTGATGCAACTGTTATGCCATCCATTTCAGGCAACATTAAATCTAACAAGATACATGCATAATCATGATTCATTGCTTTATCATATGCTTCTTTACCATCTCTAGCTTCATCAATCTCAAAAGATTCTCTTTCAAGATATAATTTTAGTAATCTTCTAATTCTATCTTCATCGTCTACGACAAGAATTTGATTTGGCAATATAAATACCTCCCACACATGTTTACCATTCCTATTTATATTAATTATAGCATAGCAAATTTAGTATGCCTTATTAAAATACTCAATCTTTGTGAAGTTTTTCTCAATTTCTACAGTGCACAATGATTATTAACCATTTTCCGCTAAATGACGTAAAGTTTTTACTTCATGCGGTGTTAATACCCTGCCTTCCCCAGCATTTAGACCTGTTAAATTTAAAGGACCAAATTCTATTCTTTGTAACTTTGAAACTTCATGGCCGAAATATTCGAACATGCGACGCACTTGTCTATTACGACCTTCTGTTATGGTAATTTCTACAAGTGTAGTAGATTTTTCTTTATCTTGATTTTTAACTTTAACGGTTGCTGGTTGTGTCATACCATCTTCCAATTTAACACCTTTTTCCAATGCTTTTACTTCTTCTCGCATTAAATAACCTTTTAACTTTACGACATATTTCTTTTTGATTTTATAACGTGGATGCGTCATTAAATTTGTGAAATCACCATCGTTAGTTAATAACAATAAACCTGAAGTATCGTAATCTAATCTACCTACAGGGTAAATTCTTGTTTCAAGTTCTTTAAAATAGTCAGTTACCACTTTACGGCCCTTGTCATCTGAAACACTCGTAATTACTTGGGCTGGTTTATAGAATAAAATATATAGTTTGTCTTCTTGTTCTAACTTAATGCCTTCAACTTCAACAGTGTCTGAAGGTTTTACTTTGGTACCTAATTCTGTCACTGTTTCACCGTTTACTTTTACTTTTCCTTCTTCGATTAATACTTCTGCTTTACGTCTAGATGTATAACCACTATTGGCGATACGTTTTTGTAATCTTTCCATTTCGTTACTCATTGTTTTCTCCTTTTTGATTGACTAAATTACTGAAGAAAGCTTCAATTTCTTCATCTTCTTCGTCAGTAGTTGGTAAGTCATCGATACTTTCAATGCCAAATACATTTAAAAATAAATTTGTTGTATACAGTTGGTGGCTACGTGAAGCATCTTCTTCTTTGGCTTCCACTAACCCTTTGGCTATTAATGTCTTTACAGCACCATCTGAATTGATACCTCTAATCAGTTCAATATCACTTCTAGAAATGGGTTGATTATAAGCGATAATAGACAATGCTTCCATCGCTGCTTGTGATATTTTCATGTTTGCTTTTTGTTCAACTAATTTTTCTATATATTCGGAAGCTTCTTTTTTTGTCGTAAGGACATATGTCGTACCAAATTTTTGAATTATTAGACCGGGAGATTCGTAGTTTGAAATGAGTTCATGTAAAGTTGATTGATCATACTCTAGTATTTCAAGTAATTGCCGTTCTTCAATGCCTTCATCACCTGCGGTATACAGCAGTGCTTCTAAGATGCCGTTATGCATTAATGCCATAATTTACGCCCCTTATAATATTAATATCTTCAAAACTTTTTTGTTGTTCTATATTGATAACACCAGATTTAGACATTTCTAAAATTGCTAAAAAATGCGTGACTACCATTTCCACAGGCTCTGAAAAATTAAACAAACTAAAGAAATTAAAAGAATTTTCTTTTTCCAAACGATCCTGCACTTGAGAAGTAGCTTGTTGAATCGTAAAAGTTTCTTTATGTATGTTAACTGCCTTTGGTGTATTGAGTTCCATTCTATTTTTGACTCTTTGATACGCAATGATTAATTCAGTTAAATCTATGGTATTGTCAGGGTCCCAAGTCTCATTTTGTTCTAAATGAGATAAATCGGTCGGATGTTTTGCAAAATAATGCGCACGTTCTTCCTTTTTCTCATTTAAAGTTTCAGTGTATTCTTTATAATTTTGATATTCTATTAAACGACCTACTAAATTTTCACGTGGATCCTCTTCGAAATCTTCAGTTTCATCACTTTGAGGTAGCAACATTTTACTTTTAATCATTAATAGTTCAGAAGCCATCACTAAATAATCACTTGCCACATTAATTTCTAGTTGGTTCATCGTATGTATATATTGTAAATATTGTTCTGTGAGTGATTTCATAGGAATATCGTAAATATCAATTTCAAATTTTTGGATAAGATGCAACAATAAATCCAAAGGACCATTAAAAGCATCTAATTTTACTTCATACATTTTATCTACCTCATATTAGTTGCAAGTTAAGTGCGTTATTCACTAAAATATTATACCATGTTTGTATTAAACAATAAATTTTTGGAGCGGAAGTTTATGGATAATGCACTAAAATTATTTTATTATCAATTTCATACAGAACAGCACTACTTTTATTGTCATGACATTTTAGAAGAAGCTTGGAAAGAAAATCCATCTTTTAGTAAAAATGACCCTGTCGTCAGCTTAATTCTTTTTGCAACAGGCTGTTATCATTATCGTAGACATAATTACATCGGTGCTAAACGTTCGTTTCAACGTGCTTATAAAGTTATAACACAAGCTGCAAGCTCCCAATATTTAGGTCTAAACATTAATTATTACCAAAAGTTAATTGTTCAAATGATTAGCAATATCGAACAACAAAAAGCATTTGAACCGATTCAATTACCTATTACAGAAACGATGGAGCAACAAATATTACAAGATTATCCCAATTATATTTTGACACCATATGTGATTGATGATGAATATATCGTCCATCACCATATAAAAAGAGACCGTAGCGAAGTCATACAAGCCAGACAAGAAGCTATACAAAATAACAATCGACTTTCTAAATAATTTAAAAACCACATGTCTTAAATAAAGGCATGTGGTTTGTTTTATATGTGTACAATGACCATATTTAAGCTCTTGGGTGAAAGGCATTATACATTTTTCTAATTTGTGATTTGGATACGTGAGTATATAATTGCGTGGTAGAAATATCCGAATGACCTAACATTTCTTGCACGGCTCTTAAATCGGCACCATTTTCAAGTAAATGTGTCGCAAACGAATGTCTTAATGTGTGAGGTGTTAAAGTTTTATTAATATTAGCTTTAATACCAGTTTGCTTAATCATTTTCCATATACCTTGTCTCGACAAGGGTTTGCCATGTAAGTTTAAAAATAATGCATCAGTTGTTGTCTTTTTAAGTAACTGTGGGCGTACAGTTTCTATATATTTGGTCAAGAAATCAATCACTGTATCACCTAGCGGTACAATACGTTCCTTATTTCCTTTACCAAACACACGGACAAAGCCCATAATTAAATTGACATTTTCAACCTCTAATTGGATAAGTTCAGAAACACGCATACCCGTTGCATATAATAACTCTAACATCGTTCTATCTCTATAACCGTTGTTTTTACTTATGTCCGGTGTTTCAAGCAAAGCTACAATTTCATCAACTTCTAGAACGTCAGGCAATCTTCTCTCATACTTTGGTGTTTCAATTAACACCGTAGGATCTTTTGCTGCGTATTTTTCTCTTAAAGCAAATTGATGGAAACTACGCACAGTTGAAATAAATCGGGCCAAAGATTTTGCGGATGCACCTTGATCGTGTAAATAACCTAAACATTGTTGAATCGTTTGTCTATCTACGAAATCAATATGAGCTATTTTATGCTCATTTAAATAGTCGATATATTTATCTAAATCTCTACGATAAGCACCAATTGTATTCGAACTAAGCCCTTTTTCTATTTGAATAAATTTTAAGTATTCGTTTTTAATGGTTTCCAAAGTACCACCTCATAAACTTCACTCTGTCATTATTTACCTTTAGCCTGACAGGAAGAACAAACGCCATGGAACGTTAATCGATGGTCTAATATTCTAAAGTTAAAGTCTTGTTCAACTTTTTCTTCAACTTTAGGTAATAAGTCCTCTTCGATTTCTTCAACTTTGCCACATTCCATACAAACTAAATGGTGGTGGAAATGTTTTGCGCCTTCTTTACGTAAATCAAATCTAGCAACGCCATCGCCAAAATTAATTTTATCGACAACTTTTAATTCTGCTAATAATTCTAATGTTCTGTATACAGTTGCTAAACCGATTTCGGGTGCTTTATCTTTAACTTTCAAATATACATCTTCAGCGCTTAAATGGTCTTTTTCATTTTCAATTAAAACTCTTAAAGTTGCTTCTCTTTGTGGAGTTAATTTATATGATGATTGCTGTAATTGTTGCTTCACGCGATTTAATCGTTCTTCCACGGAAGCCTCACTCCCCTACTAATAATTATAATCATTTTAATTTACATTATGATATATATCTAAAATACCAATAATTGATAAAATTCGCAAGTTAATTCTATTATCTATTTAGAATGATTATAATTAAGTAATAGGTATTGAATTGCAATAATAGTTTTAGCATCGTTTATTTCGTTATTAGCGAGCTTTTCTTGAGCCTCGTTAATTGATAATTCGTGAATTTCTATAAATTCATCTTCGTCTAAATGTGTTTCACCAGGAAGTAATTCTGTAGCTAGGTAAATAGATATTTTTTCATTCGTAAACCCAGGTGAACCGTACATATCAGTAATAAGTTGCAGTGATTTTGCTTTGTAACCTGTTTCTTCTTCTAATTCTCTCATGGCCGCTTCTTCTCGTTCTTCCCCTATTTCTAATTTGCCTGCCGGTATTTCTAACATAGTATCATCCAGTGGTTTTCTAAATTGTTCGACCAATACGATTTTATTGTCAGGCGTTAAGGCGCATACAGCGACAGCCCCATTATGTAAAACTATTTCTCGTGAAGAAGTTTCGCCGTTTGGTAATTCAACATCGTGTACTTCTAAATCTATTATTTTTCCTTCATATATACTCGTTTTATTAGTAGTTTTTTCATATAAGTTCATAGTAATCACGTTCCTTTAATTATTTAATCGTTACTGTTAAGATTGATATATTGATAATAGAGGTGTAATACACAATTTTTTTATGAATGAATATTAACAGTTACAAACTAAGTTATTACTTTAATTTGTACGCCTCTTTATCTTATCTCATTAGTGTATCGAAAGGAGAAACAACATGCAAAAGAACATATTAAAAAGTGGCATTGAAATATCTGACGTAGGATTAGGTTGTATGAGTCTTGGTACTGAATATGACAAGGCTGAAACAATAATCGAAAGTGCAATTGATCAAGGTATCACTTATTTTGATACAGCTGATGTTTATGATAAAGGAATCAATGAAGAAATTGTCGGTAAGGCATTGAAAAAATATCAAAACCGAGATGATATCGTCATTGGTACAAAAGTAGGCAACCATTTAAAAGATGATGGTTCAACATTCTGGGATCCATCAAAGAAATATATTAAATCAGCAGTAAAAGATTCATTGAAGAATTTAGGTTTAGATGAATTAGATTTATATCAATTACATGGTGGTACGATAGATGATCCTTTAGATGAAACAATTAGTGCTTTTGATGAGTTAAAACAAGAAGGTATTGTTCGAGCGTATGGCATTTCTTCTATTAGACCTAATGTTATAAGATATTATTTAGAACATAGTCAAATAGAAACGTTAATGTCACAATTTAACCTTATTGATAACAGACCGGAAGATATAGTTGATGAAGTTAATGCGCACAACGTGAAAATGCTTGCGCGTGGACCAGTATTTAAAGGACTTCTTACTGCTAATAGTAGTAAGGCATTGGATAATAAATTTAGTGAAGGTATTTTTGATTACACTTATCAAGAATTAGGAGAAACAATTGCCTCAATTAAAGAAGTAGAAAATAATTTAACAGCTTTAACATTTAAATATTTGAAATCACAAGAAGCATTAGGCTCTATTATTGTAGGCGCTAGCAGCCCTGCTCAACTTGAAGAAAATATTAAAAATTATGAAGCGGCACAAAACATTAGTAACGAACAGTTAAAAGCAGCAAGAGAACGTGTGAAAAACTTACAATATACTCAGCACGTAAAATAAGTAATATAAAAAATCCCGACAATGTTAAATTGTTGGGATTTTTATATTAATACTTACTTTTTATTTTTAAACACAAATGGGAAAAGGCGCTCAAGCGTGCGTGGTGCTAAATTATAAAATTTGAGCATAACATGCATCCATTTCGGTTGATTAATCTCTATTTTACGCTTATTAATGCCTTCTATAATATCATGTGCTAAACGTGTAGGGTCTAGCATAATGCGTTGATATTTTTTGGCGTATTTTAAAGTTGGATCTGCATGATTGTGAAATGGCGTATTTACAGGTCCTGTATTAACCGTCATAACATGAAAAGAAGGATGTTCTAAGCGTAACGCATTCATTAATTGAATAAATGCCGCTTTACTTGCACCATAATGTGCTGCATAAGCTTGTGTTGTAAATGCTGCTTGGCTGCCGATTCCAACTATAGAAGCTTCATTAGTAAAATATGGCAGTAAAATCTTAAACAATACATTAAAATTAACGATATTTATTTGATATGTTTCTAATATTTCATCCGTATTATGTGCTTGTAACGATTTAAAATACCCTGTCCCCGAACTATATATTAAACCATCTATATGCGTGTTAGGTAGTTGTGAAGTAACGTTGTTTATATCATCAAGATTAAGTAAATCACATTGAATTATAGTTAACTGTTTAGCGTTAACAGAATGAGTTAATTGTGCAATTTTTTGAGGGTTACGTGCCAAAACAGTTACTTGTACGTGTTGTTGTAATAAAGATTTTAATAATGCTAATCCTAAGCCACTGGTTGCCCCTGTCATTATATAATGTTGCCCTTTCAAAATAACACCTCGCTACTAATTTAATATTTTTAATAGTATAAATTTATTCTTTACCTTTGTAAATAATTACATATAATTAGGAAAATAATACAACTATGTTAGTATGGAAACATCACATAATAAGGAAGTGTTGATTCTACATGAAACTAGTGTTTTACGGAGCAGGTAATATGGCACATGCCATTTTTACTGGGATAGTTAATTCAAATGTTATTGATTCAAACGATATCTATTTAACAAATAGATCGAATGAGCAAGCTTTAAAGGATTACGCAGAGCAACTCGGTGTTAATTATAGTTACGATGATGAAGCGTTGCTTGCCAAAGCTGATTACGTCTTCATTGGTACAAAACCATATGATTTTGAAACGTTAGCAGAAAGAATTAGACCCTATATTACTGATAAAAATAAATTTATCTCGATTATGGCTGGTTTGCCAATGGATTATATCAGAGAGCAATTAGATACTAAAAATCCTGTAGCGCGTATTATGCCTAATACAAATGCACATGTCGGTCATTCTGTAACAGGTATAAGCTTCTCAAGTAACTTTGGGGCTACTTCTAAGGATGAAGTTGATAATTTAATTAATGCTTTCGGTTCTGCTATTGAAGTACCGGAGGACAACTTACATCAAGTCACAGCAATAACAGGAAGCGGTCCTGCATTTTTATATCACGTATTTGAACAGTATGTTACAGCTGGTACGCGTTTAGGATTAGAAAAAGACCAAGTAGAAGAATCAATTAGAAACTTAATTATAGGTACGAGTAAAATGATTGAAAGATCAGAATTAAGCATGGGACAGTTACGTAAAAATATTACTTCTAAAGGTGGTACGACACAAGCTGGACTAAATGCCTTATCTGAATATGATATAGAAGGTATTTTCGAAGATTGTCTGCGTTCTGCTGTTAATAGAAGTATCGAATTATCTAATCAAGATGATGATTAAAAGTTTATAATAATATTTAAAGAAAGAGATAGACGTATAAATGACGTCTATCTCTTTCTTTAATGACTAATAATTAATTGTTAATACAATTACATAGATAAACTGAGTCAGTGCATATATCAATTAAAGGTCATATTTTTTCATTTGTTGCAATGTTGTGATTGCTGCTTTGATTACATAAAGAAACTGAGAATTATCTAAGTATTCTTCCATGACTGCTTTATGAACATTAAAGTTTAATAACTGATGGTCGGTATTAATGTCAAAAATATTGCATTAAGCTTGAAAACCAACTGGACCTCTATTTGTTAAGTTGAGTTTTTATAAGATATTTATATCTACAAAAATTAATACGTAAATGCTTCGAAGAATTTTTAAAGAAATTGATTGAAATATATTTTCGTAAAAATAATATTGGTTTTACTTTTGTTTGATTTATGTAAGTATTAATAGCAAAGAATAAATAAAGGAGAGTTTGCATGAATGATTGGAAATCCTATCAAATAATTTTGTTTATAGGAAGTGTAGTATTTTTTCTTGGGTTTTTATTAGATTTTATAAATGTGTTTTCATTCGGAGAAACATTTAGATTAGTCCTTTTATTCTTATTTACTCTTTCTACTTCAATATATCTCTTTGAACGAGAAAAAATTGCGTCGCTTTTATTTATCATTAGTTCAATTTTAATATTAGTATCATTAATTTTTTAATTAAAAAAGAGGGGAATTTATCCCCTCTTCTAATTTTAATTTAACTTCAACAATTTCATATCCTCTATCACAGAATAATGTGCTTCAAAAGATTATATGTAATTTAATATTAAAACTTATACGTGTCAAAATCACAGACGAATTTAAAGTTTGTTTGTCGGCGCTTTGAAACTAAATCATTATAAATATCTTCCACATCTTCAAAAGTATAACGATTACTAATATGTGTTATAAGTGCATATTTAACATCTGCCCGTGTCATTAGCTCAAAGACATCTTCAATATGACTATGATTATAATTATTAGCTAACGTTTTGTCGCCTTCTAAATAGGTACCCTCATGAACCATCACATCTGCATCGTTTGCAATTAAATATTCATTGGTACATGGTTTGGTATCACCGAATATAGCAATGATGGGGCCTCGTGTGGGCGCTCCTTTGAATTCATTTGAATCATATATCAAACCATCGTATTCAAATGTATCATTGGCTTTTATCTCTTGATACTTTGGCCCGGGTTCTAAGCCAATATTTTTTAAAGCTGCTACATCAATTTTGCCTGGTGTGTAAGGTGCTTCTATACGATAGCCATAAGAAGGAATCCCGTGATTTAATAAGTTAGCTGTAACTGTAAAACCATTATGTTGATATGCAAAATGATCGTCTATCTCGATAAATGTTAATGGGTAATTTAAACGCGATTCTGAAACTCTTAACGTTGTTTCGACATATTCTTTAATGCCTTTTGGTCCGATTATCGTCAACGGTTTACCTTCCCCACCTTGAAATGAACGTGTAGTTAAAATACCAGGAAGCCCAAAAATATGATCGCCATGCATATGAGTTATAAAGATGTGATTAACCTTACCTAATTTTATAGAGTGATGTAATATTTGATGTTGAGTTGCTTCTCCTACGTCGAATAACCATATATTATTTAAGTATGGTTCCAAATTAAGTGCAATTGCTTGAGTGTTACGCTCTTTTGTAGGTAAACCAGCACTGGTACCAAAAAAAGTTATTTCCATGCATGAGCCTCCTCTTCTTGAACATATTTTAGCATATATAAAGAATAATGTTATAATAAAGAAGAAATTGTTTTCGAGCAAAATTATATGAACTATGGTAATAATTGTTCTATAATTAAGTAAGATTTTAAAAAGAATTGAGGTTTTTATCTTGAGTACTAGAAATAAGAACATTCCTTGTTTAATTACTATATTCGGAGCGACTGGTGATTTGAGCCATAGAAAATTATTTCCATCGTTATTCCATTTATATCAACAAGAAAATTTAAATGAACAAATCGCAATTATAGGAATTGGTAGAAGAGACATTTCAAACGATGATTTCCGTAGTCAAGTGAAGTCGTCAATTCAAGAACATGTGAAAAACACTAAGCATTTAGATAAATTTATGGAACACATATTTTACCATAGACATGATGTTAGTGATGAAGCGAGTTATGAATCTTTATTAGAATTTAGTAATAATCTAGATAAAGAATTCAAACTTGAAGGTAATAGATTATTCTACTTAGCTATGGCACCAAAATTCTTTGGTGAAATTTCTGATTACTTAAAATCATCAGGTTTAACTGATACTGATGGCTTTAAACGATTAGTAATCGAAAAACCATTCGGCTCTGATCTTAAATCTGCAGAACAATTAAATGAACAATTACGTCGTTCATTTAAAGAAGAAGAAATATATCGTATCGACCACTATTTAGGTAAAGATATGGTCCAAAATATTGAAGTACTACGTTTTGCTAATGCAATGTTCGAACCTTTATGGAACAATAAATATATCTCAAATATTCAAATTACATCTTCTGAAATACTTGGTGTTGAAGATAGAGGCGGTTATTACGAATCAAGTGGTGCATTAAAAGATATGGTTCAAAACCATATGTTACAAATGGTAGCCTTATTAGCTATGGAAGCCCCTATTAGTTTACACAGTGAAGATATTCGTGCCGAAAAAGTAAAAGCATTAAAATCATTAAGAAAATTAGAATCAGATGAAGTTAGCCAAAACTTTGTTAGAGGTCAATATGATAAAGGTGTCATTGGTGATCAAGAAGTTAAAAAATATCGTGACGAAGACCGTGTAGCTGAAGATTCAAAAACCCCTACTTTTGTTTCAGGTAAATTAACTATCGATAACTTTAGATGGGCTGGCGTGCCATTCTATATTAGAACTGGTAAACGTATGAAGAGTAAAACAATTCAAGTTGTAGTTGAGTTTAAAGAAGTACCTATGAACTTGTATTACGAAACAGATAAAAAATTAGACTCAAATTTACTCGTTATCAATATTCAACCTAATGAAGGTGTTTCGTTACATCTAAATGCCAAAAAGAATGTTCAAGGTATTGAAACAGAACCTGTTCAATTGTCTTATGCGATGAGCGCTCAAGATAAAATGAACACTGTCGATGCGTATGAAAACTTACTATTCGATTGTCTAAATGGCGATGCAACAAACTTTACGCATTGGGAAGAATTAAAATCAACTTGGAAATTCGTCGATGCAATACAAGAATACTGGGATAAAACAAAACCAGACTTCCCTAACTATGAAGCGGGTACAAATGGTCCGTTAGAAAGTGATTTATTATTAAGTAGAGATGGCTTCCATTGGTGGGAAGATATCCATTAATTAGTAGTACTTGTTAATACGACAGCAATGGTGTGAAAGTACACTGTTGTTGTCGCTTTTTTATTGTATTTCACTTGTGTTATTATATAACTTAAATCATAAATAAGTGTAAAACTTTAAGAGATAGTAGCACTTTAGATGTCAGATGTGAAGAAATGGTGTAAACTATTAAGAAAACGGCAATATTAATATTAAATAGAGTGAAACATAAAGTATGCGTTGTTTAGTTTTCTTATGTTTTCATTGTTAGATTTTTAGGAGTGGAAGTTTTGGACGTTATCAAGCAAATACAACAAGCAATTGTTTATATCGAAGATCATTTGCTAGAGCAATTTAATATGCAACAACTTAGTGATTACGTTGGTCTTTCACCGTATCATTTAGATCAGAGTTTTAAAATGATCGTTGGGCAGTCACCTTCTGAATATGCACTCGCACGTAAAATGACTTTAGCGGCACAAGAGCTGATTTCAAGTTCTAACAGGATGGTAGATATTGCTAAAAAATATCATTATCCTACCGCAAATGATTTCGCTAATGAATTTAGTAAATACCATGGTATTTCTCCTTTACAAGCGAATGCTAAAAAAGAACAATTAAATATAAAAAACAGACAATATTTAAAAATTACTACTACCGAGAAATCACCATATTCGTATAGATTAGAAACAATTAGTGGTATAAACTTAGTTGGATATGCGGAATTCATCAATGCTGCTAATATAGATAACCCATTTAAAATACCTGATATTTTAGAAGACTTATTGGTCGATGGCAAGTTAAAAGAGTTAGAACGTTATAATAACGTTAGCCCACATGAACTTTTCGTTATTAGTTGTCCCTTAGAGTATGGCGTTGAGATTTTTGTTGGTGTTCCAAGTGATCGCTATCCAGAACATTTAGAAAGTCGTTATTTACCAGAGAGACAATATGCTAAATTTAATTTGCAAGGCGAGATTGATTATATTACGAATGAAGCATGGTATTATATCGAAACAAGCCTTCAAATGACATTGCCATATGAACGTGATAGTTTATACGTAGAAGTCTATCCTTTTGATATTTCTTTTGATGACAGTTTCACTAAAGTTCAATTATGGTTACCAATAAATCAAGATGACTATAATGATTTATAATATAATTAAAGCTAGAACGTAAACTTATTGGTTTATAATAAGATTATGTTCTAGCTTTTTATGTTTATTCATTTAAATAATTTTGTAATAACTGACCGTATACGCCACGATTGTTTTTAGTTAAAACATGATGAAATTTAGGGATAATATAACGTTTACTATCCCAACCTTGTTGACGATAAAATTCATATCCTTCTTTACTAAGTTTTAATGAGTTGAAATTATCGCTACTCGTCACACCATCGTCGTATTCACCTACAAGCCAAGTAAGTGGATATGGTTGTTTTATATATTTTTCTTTAGGTAAAGTACGCGATACGCCTTTGATTTTAGGAGAACCACCGCCACTAAAAATAATAGAGCCACCAGATGTAACGTCCATGCTTGGTAATTTTTCTAATAACCAATATGTAGTCATTTCGGCTCCACCTGAGAATCCACTTATCCATAAATGTTGATGAGTCGGTATACTTTTGATTAATTCAGTTAGATATATACTGTTTTGAGCGCCATTTGTCCACCAAGTTTCATCCTTCTTGGATGGTGTCTTAGGCACAACAAGGGTCAAATTGTGTTGTCGTGCGACTTCCTTAATGCCTAACGCTCCGCCTAAATATCTCTTTGAATTAGGATGTTTGAATTCAAATGCGCCATCACCATGAAGCCATAATAGTACGCCTTTAGGGTGTTTAGCCTGATATAAATGATAATACCCATATAATCCATTTGATGCCTCAAAATAACGTGTATTGTTATGTGAAGCAAAATTTGTTAGCGGAAATCGCTTTTCTATTAAAAAACTTATTACTGTAGCAATGCCCATACTCATAGCAATAAGTATAACTATGGCTAATTTTTTCATTAAATGTCCTACTTTCAATATCAATCAATATTTTATGCTATTTATTATATTAATATATTTTATGTTGTTGATAGTTATTAGTATAGTTATTCGATAATTTTTGTAAAGTGATAACATGACTTCAACTATAAAAGCCGTTATCTTATTCGATAACGGCTAATTAAAATCTATTTTGTTTAACTTAATTGAATTACAAATGCTTCATAAGGTTTTAAATGGCTAAAATCTATCGTGCTACTATAATTGTGTAATTTAATATTTGACTCATCAAACGTGATGTCTAAATTAAGTGAAGCAGTTTCATTTGATAGATTACCTACAATTAAAACACGCTTATTATCTAAAGTTCTAGTGTACGCAAAAACTTTAGGATTATCTGCATCAGCTAATTCAAAATTACCATAAGTATATAGATCATCGGATTTTTTTAATTTAATTAAATCTTTATAAAAAGATAAAATAGAATGTTTGTCTTCTTGTTGTTGTGCTACGTTTATTTTTTTGTAATTTGGATTTACCGGGAACCAAGGTTCCACTGTAGAAAATCCTGCATAAGATTCATCAGTCCACTGCATCGGTGTACGTGAATTATCTCTATTTTCCATCTTATGTTTGTTTAATAAGGCATTTACATCACCGCCCTGTGATTTAACGATATTATACTCATTTACAACGGCAATATCATTAAATGTTTCAATACTATCAAATGGATAATTGGTCATACCTATTTCTTGCCCTTGGTAAATAAACGGAGTGCCTTGTTGTAAAAAATATACAATAGCATGACTCGTAGCAGATTCATACCAGTATTGTTGGTCATCTCCCCATGTGGATACTCTACGTGGTTGATCATGGTTTTCGATAAATAAAGCATTCCATCCATTATTTGCAAGTCGCTGTTGCCAACGATTTAAAACTTGTTTATACGCTAAGACATCAAATTTAACATCTCCAGTATTCCACAAACCTAAATGTTCAAATTGGAAAATCATGTTAAATTTACCATTTTGTTCCCCGACCCATAAATCCGCATCATCTGGTGTCACGCCATTTGCTTCACCAACAGTCATGATGTCGTACTTAGATAAACTGTGTTCTTTTATTTCTTGTAACCAATCGTGGATACCTGGTTGATTCATTGCTACGTCAAAAGCCGGTACATATTGCTCATTGTTTTGTGCTGGTAGATCCCCATAATCGAAAGATTTTTTAATATGCGTAATTGCATCCACTCTAAAACCATCTATGCCTTTATCGAACCACCAATTCATCATAGAAATAATGGCTGCTCTCACTTTTGGATTTTCCCAATTTAGGTCGGGCTGCTTTTTACTAAATAAATGGAAATAATATTGGCCTGTTTTACTATCGTATTCCCAAGTAGAACCGTTAAAAATACTTTCCCAATTTGTCGGTTCACTACCATCTGCTTTAGGATCTTTCCATATATACCAGTCTCGTTTGGCACTGTCTTTGCTAGAACGAGATTCTATAAACCAAGGATGTTCATCAGAAGTATGATTTACCACTAAATCTAAAATTAATTTCATTCCTCTTTGATGAATGGACGTTAATAATTCATCAAAATCCTCCATCGTACCAAACTCATCCATAATGGCTTGATAGTCACTTATATCATAACCATTATCATCATTAGGTGATTTATACATCGGACTTAACCATATAACATCTATGCCTAGATCTTGTAGATAATCTAATTTATTAATGACACCTCGTAAATCTCCTATACCATCATCATTGGAATCATTAAAACTACGTGGGTACACTTGGTAAGCCACAGCTTCTTTCCACCATTGTTTACTTTGCATGATCATTCTCCTTCTAAGGGTTTTAACAACTATGTATCTATTATTATACTCTAGATTTTACCTTTACTAATACATTAATGTAAACGCTTGCTTTAAAATTGATAAAAAAACAAGGCATTCAAATTGAAAATGCCTTGTACTTTAATAAAGAATTAACTTTTATTCTTCAACCCATTGTGTATGGAACACGCCTTCGCGATCTTTACGTTCATAAGTATGAGCACCAAAGTAATCACGTTGCGCTTGGATTAAGTTTGCTGGTAGATTTTCTGAACGGTAACTATCATAATAGTTAACACTTGCAGAGAATCCTGGAGTTGGAACACCATTTTGTACACCAGTAGCCACTACATCACGTAGCGCATCTTGATAATTTGTAACAATGTCTTTGAAGTAAGGATCTAATAACAAGTTTTGTAAATTAGCATCGTTATCAAAAGCATCTTTAATTTTTTGTAAGAATTGCGCACGGATAATACAACCTTCTCTCCAAATCATAGCTAAGTCGCCTAATTTTAAGTTCCAGTCGTTATCTTCACTTGCTTTTTTCATTTGAGTAAATCCTTGTGCATATGAACAAATTTTACTCATATATAATGCTTTACGGATTTTTTCTAAGAATTCTTCTTTATCACCTTGGAAGTTTGCACTTGGTCCGTTTAATTGTTTTGAAGCATTCACGCGTTCTTCTTTAATTGAAGAAATAAATCTAGCGAATACAGATTCTGTAATAATAGTTAATGGAATGCCTAATTCTAAGGCGTTGATTGAAGTCCATTTACCTGTACCTTTTTGTCCAGCTGTATCTAAGATTTTTTCAACTAATGCTTCATCGCTACCTTCATCTAACTTAGTGAAGATATCACCAGTAATTTCAATTAAGTAACTAGAAAGTTCACCAGCATTCCAATCTTTAAATGTTTGAGAAATTTCTTCATGTGACATACCAAGTAAATCTTTCATCATTGCATAACTTTCTGCAATTAATTGCATGTCAGCATACTCGATACCGTTGTGGACCATTTTAACGTAATGTCCAGCGCCATTTGGTCCGATATAAGCAACACATGGTGCGCCATCGTCAGCTTTAGCCGAAATAGCTTCTAAAATATCGCTTACTTTATCGAATGCTTCTTTTTGTCCGCCTGGCATTAATGATGGTCCAGTTAATGCACCAACTTCTCCGCCTGAGACACCCATACCGATAAAGTTAACGCCACTTTCAGCAAGGGCTTTATTTCTTCTGATAGTGTTTTCGTAATTAGTATTACCACCATCGATTAAAATATCATCATTGTCTAACAATGGTAATAAGCTATCAATTGTAGCATCAGTTGCTGGTCCAGCTTTAACCATTAATAAGATTTTACGGGGTTTTTCTAATGAATTTACAAACTCTTCAATTGAGTATGTTGGGTGAATATTTTTACCTTCAGATTCTTTAACCATGTCATCTGTTTTTTCAGAAGAACGGTTGAATACAGAAACACTATAACCACGTGATTCAATATTCCAAGCAAGGTTTTTACCCATTACTGCTAAACCTACTACACCAATTTGTTGTGTCATATTACTAACCTCTCTTAATTAAAGTTTACAAATTAATTGTATCACAAAGCACTTACTACATCACTAAAACAGTTTTACTATATTAATGCGTTAATTCAACTATCTTTAATAATTGCTGTGTTAACAGTTGTAATGCTTTTATTTCCATTCTTTCATTTTTACTATGAATATTTTCATAACCTACCCCTAATATGACAGATGGAATACCGTAAGTATTAATAATACTAGCATCAGAACCACCACCACCAACTTTGGTTTGTGGGTCTAAATTTAAATGGTTGGCACTAAGTGCTGCAATTTTGGCAACTTTTGCTTCTGAATCAACTTTAAATCCTTTGTAGCTTTCTTTTACCGTAACAGAGGCAGTACAACCATATGATTCTGCAGTGTTTTCAAAAACTTGCTTCATGTGCGCCACTTGTTTATTAATTTTGTCGTCAGAATGTGAACGAGCTTCCGCTTGTAACGTTACTTCGTCGGCAACAACATTTGTAGCTGAGCCTCCCTCAAAACGACCAATATTTGCAGTGGTTTCATCATCAATACGTCCTAAAGACATCTCACTGATAGCTTTGGCTGCAATATTTATGGCACTTACACCCATATCTGGTGTGCTTGCATGTGCTTTTTTACCGTATATCGTTGCTGATAATTTCATTTGAGTAGGAGCACCAATAACAGTAGTTCCAACTGGAGAACTAGCATCTACAGCATAACCGTAGTCAGCATCTAATAAAGAAGCGTCTAAAACTTTTGCGCCTTCTAGACCTGACTCTTCTCCAACTGTTATAACAAATTGCACTTGACCATGTGGTAAATTTTGTTCATTAATGACTTGTATTGTTTCTAATATTGCGGCTAATCCAGCTTTATCATCGGCTCCTAGTACCGTAGTGCCATCTGAATAAATATAGCCATCGTCAGCTACAGTTGGTTTGACTCCTATACCCGGTGCTACTGTATCCATATGGCTAGTGAAATAAATTTTATCGCTATTTTCATAGCCTTCTGAGTTTGGGAAAGTACATATTAAATTATTAGCGCCTAAATAATCATATTTACCAGCATCGTCTTCTTCAACTTGAAGGTTTAGTTGCTCAAATTTTCTTTTTAAAATTGGTTGTATCTTTTCTTCACTACCTGTTTCAGAATCAATTTGTACTAATTCTAAAAATGTTGCTAATAATCTATCGTTATTTACCATCGTGACACTCCCATAAAAATATTATATTTCTAAAATTAACTTCAGAAATACGATTTATATTTGTTTCATTATATAAAGTGTAGCTAACTTTTTAGTCAAAAACAAACTTAGTGGATTGCTTTTATTCTTATTGCAATTATAATAAAATATGTAATATCATTAGTTGATATTGTGGTTTGATTAATAAAAATCATATGGAGGAATAGCAATTGAGTAATAAAGTGTTAAAAACAATTATTATTGTCATGTTAGTTGCCGTAGTTATTGCATTGATTTTATCAAGTCTTGCACCTGTTATGGGTTAAAACTTCGTCAATATTCACATTAGAAGTATAAATGATTATTTTATGTATAACGTCTTATTAAATTTTTATCTTTAAACTATGATAATCATAATATGTAATTAAAAATAAAATTAATACAGTTATTTAAAGCTATCGCTAAGTGTAAAACTTAACGATAGCTTTTGCTATTAAAAAGAACTAAACATCAGTTAAGACGTTTAGTTCTTTTAATTTAAGAAGCTTCACTATATGTTTTTAATGATCCAAAATCTGATTTAATCTGTAAATAATATTCTAATTCATTTAGCAACTGTATTAGACTTGCTCGTGTCCTTAGTGAAGCATAAGAATCCGGCAACTCTAGATTATCAAGTTGTAGTCTGATTTCATATAATGAATGTAATCTAAGCGCTGTATAATCATTACTGTTAACATTTTCAGCCACTTCTTTAAATAATTGAGCAAGTTTTGTCAGCAGTTCATCTTTAAATTCAACGTTTTCTAACATGAGTTCTATTCTATGAATTAACTCTAATTGTTGCTCTCGCATGTCGAAGTAATGATAGTATGAATTTTCATTACGACCAAAATGATTTTTAACATCTCTAAATGCTAAAGATTTTGCTTTTTCAATTGTCAATCGAATTTCCGAAAAATGAATGTCGAGTGGGTGTTGCAAATTATCACATTTTTCGCTAAAGCAAATAAATATTTTTGTGAAACTATCTTCTATGTTTTTCTTATAGGCTTTTAAATTTTTGTCGAGACTAGGCATGATTAAATTCATTAGAAAGGCAATGCCCAATCCAACAATGAGTAATTCTATTTCATTAACAAACAGATGGAAATCTATTGATGGTGCATTAAAGACATGAAGTAAAATAACACAACTTGTT
This sequence comes from Staphylococcus lloydii, assembly GCF_015775975.1. NCBI lineage: Bacteria > Bacillati > Bacillota > Bacilli > Caryophanales > Staphylococcaceae > Staphylococcus > Staphylococcus lloydii. The sequence continues at coordinate 1,358,568 of NZ_CP064056.1, read as the reverse complement.
ACTATGCCTTCTTGAACTTTAAAGACCACGGTTAAAGGTATGAAAAATAAAACGATTATGCCTAATACGATGGCATGTTGACCTAATAAACTAAAGATAATAGAACCTAAGATTAAAATTAAAGTACAACTTACAAAACGTGAGACAATAGCCTGTAGTGAATGCACTTTAGTATGTTTAATACATAGTACTACTAAAATGGCACTAGATGCAAAATTATCAAGTCCTAATAGTTTAGCGATAATTATACCTAGTGCCATGCCAATTGCCGTTTTAATCGTTCTAAATCCTATACGGTATGGATTTAAACTCAACATGTTGGTATGCCTCTCTATCGTTCTTCACAATATTCTTCGAATAAATTTTGTAATTGAGTAATGACATCCATAACATCGTGTCCTTCGATTTGATGACGTTCGATCATTTGAGTTATTTTACCATCTTTCATTAGTGCAAATGATGGGCTTGATGGCGCATAACCTTCGAAATATTCTCTAGCTCTTTGTGTAGCTTCTTTATCTTGCCCTGCAAATACAGTTACAAGTCTGTCTGGTAGTTTATCGTAATGTAAACTATGTGCAGCTGCTGGTCTCGCCATACCGCCTGCACAACCACAAACTGAGTTAACCATTACTAAAGTAGTACCCTCTTGTTGTAATACTTCATCAACCTCATCAGCAGTAGTTAATTGTTCGTAACCAGCTTCTATCATTTCATTTCTAGCTTGATCCACAACATCATTCATATATAAATCAAAATTTAAATCCATATTAAGGTCACCTTTCATTTCTAAATTGGTATCTTCATTCTACTAATTTATTACTTATACTTCAACATGTTGATTTGTCGAAAAAAAGAGAGGCTAAAATCTAATTGTGTAAAAAGATTTTATAACCTCATTCTAAAATAGCAACAAACAACTATAACTTATTAAAAAAAGTTAGCTAGACGTTGTGAAAATATTAAACATTTTGCAATGTTTTAAAAAATACTTGTAGATTCAATAGCATATTGTTCTATACGTGTTTTAACATAATTCATAAATCTGCCAGCTTGTAAGCCATCTAAAATACGGTGATCGATAGATAAACATAAATTAACCATGTTACGTATCGCGATCATATCATCGATAACTACTGGTTTTTTGACAATTGATTCTATTTGTAAAATAGCAGCTTGTGGATGGTTGATAATACCCATTGAAGAAACAGAGCCAAACGTACCTGTATTGTTAACTGTAAATGTACCGCCTTGCATATCTTCAGAACGTAATTTTTTGTAACGTGCTTTTTGTGCTAGATCATTTATTTCACGTGCGATACCTTTGATAGATTTTTCATCGGCATTCTTAATCACTGGTACATAAAGTTTATCTTCATCAGCAACGGCAATTGAGATATTCACGTCTTTATGAATAACGATTTCGTCATTTTGCCAACTACTATTAAGTAATGGATAAGCTTTAAGTGATTCTGCCACTGCTTTCACGAAGAAAGCAAAGAACGTTAAGTTATAACCTTCTTTATTTTTAAAGCTATCTTTATGATGATTTCGTGTTTTAACTAGATTTGTTGCATCTGCTTCAATCATCATCCATGCATGTGGTATTTCATTTACGCTATTCACCATATTTTGTGCGATTTGTTTTCTAACACCATTTACCGGTATAGATGAACCAGGCTCTTGTGTGCCTTTAGTTGTTGGTGTGTTAACTGGTGGCGTTTTTGCGTTAACATAATGAGAAGATTCTTTTGCTGTACCTTCTTTAATTGCTTTTTCGATGTCTTTTTTCGTTACACGGCCTTCAAAGCCAGTTCCGACAACTTGTGATAAGTTGATTTCATTTTCTGATGCTAATTTGAATACTACAGGTGAATAACGACCATTGTTTTTAGGTGCATTTTCATCTTGTTTATTGTCTTGGCTGTTGTCTGTAACTTGTGTAGTATCATTTTGAGGTTGATCATCGTTACTGACTTCTTCACTAGTATTATCACTAGATTCGCCTTCAACATCCATGTGACAAATAACTTCACCGACAGATACTGTTTCACCTTCGTTGACTGTAATTTCTTTTATTGTACCTGTATAAGAAGAAGGTACTTCAGCAGTTACTTTATCTGTTATAACTTCACAAATTGGATCGTATTCTTCAACTGTATCACCTACAGATACTAGCCATTGTTCTATTGTTCCCTCATGGACACTTTCACCTAATTTAGGCATTTTTATTTCCATTGTTGGTGCCTCCTTAGAATTCTGCAAGCTCACGCATTTTTGTTTGAATCTTGTCAGGGTTAATCATAAACTCATCTTCCATTGTTGGCGCAAATGGCATTGATGGTACGTCTGGTCCTGCAAGACGCATAATTGGAGCGTCTAAATCGAACAGACAATTTTCTGCAATAATAGCGGCAACTTCAGACATGACACTGCCTTCTAAATTGTCTTCTGTCACTAATAGTACTTTACCTGTTTGTTTAGCACGATCAATAATTGTTTCTTTATCGAGTGGATAAACTGTTCTTAAATCGACAACTTCAACATTTATACCATCTTCCGCTAACATGTCTGCTGCTTGAATACAGTAATTAACACATAAGCCATAAGAAAATACTGTAATGTCATCGCCTTTACGTTTAACATCTGCTTTGCCAATCGGCACAGTGTAATAAGATTCAGGAACTTCTTCCTTTAATAAACGATAAGCTTTTTTATGTTCAAAATATAAGACTGGATCATTAGACTCAATTGAAGCCAATAATAATCCTTTTGCATCATAAGGCGAAGATGGAATGACGATTGTTAATCCAGGTGTTGAAGCAAAAATACTTTCTACACTTTGTGAATGATATAATGCGCCGTGTATGCCACCACCAAATGGAGCTCTAATTGTAATTGGACAATCCCAATCGTTGTTTGATCTATATCTAACTTTAGCAGCTTCGCTCATAATTTGGTTTGTTGCAGGTAAAATATATTCAGCAAATTGTATTTCTGCAATAGGTCTTTTTCCTAACATGGCTGCACCAACAGCTGTACCAACGATGTTTGACTCGGCTAACGGAGTGTCAATAACGCGTTCAATGCCATATTTTTGTTGTAAACCTAAAGTTACGCCAAATACGCCGCCTTTTTTACCTACGTCTTCACCAAGAATAAAAACGTTTTTGTCTTTTTCCATAGATTGATCTAAAGCATTGTGGATCGCATCTAAATAAGTTAACTTAGCCATTTAAAAAGCTCCCTTCTTCGTAAACATAGTTATAAGTTTCTTCTGGTGTTGGATAAGGTGCTTTTTCTGCTTCTTTAGTTGCTTTATTTACGATTTCTTTATGTTCTTGTTCGATTTGTGCCAACCATTCATCATCAATTATATTTTCAGATAGTAAAAATGTTTTAAATTTAACATTACAATCTTCGGATTTTAGTCCTTCACGTTCTTCTTGAGGACGGTAACCGCTATCGTCGTCATCTGATGAGTGTGCCGTCATACGAGTACACATCGCTTCTATTAGTGTAGAACCATCTCCATCCAATGCTCTTTCACGTGCCTCTTTCATTACTTTATACATAGCGATGGGATCATTTCCGTCTACATGTTCACCATGTATACCATAGCCAATAGCTCTATCTGATAATTTTTCGGCACCATATTGTAAATTATCTGGAACAGAAATTGCATATTTATTGTTTTCAATCACGCAAATAAAAGGTAATTTATGTACACCTGCAAAGTTTAAACCTTCATGAAAATCGCCTTGGTTAGAAGTCCCTTCACCTAATGTACACATAGCAATATTTTGCTTTTTATCCATTTTTAGTGATAACGCTGCACCGACACCTTGTAGTACCTGCGTACCTACTGGCGAACTTTGAGATAATATACCTAATTTTTTATTACTGAAGTGAGCTGGCATTTGTTTACCACCAGAATTTATATCGTCTCTTTTACCAAAAGCAGATAACATTGTGTCTAGAGGTGACATACCTAAATATGTCACTAATGCTAAATCTCTATAATAAGGAGCTGAAATATCGCCCTCGCGCATAGCAAATGCCATACCTATTTGAGCCGCCTCTTGTCCCTGACAGCTAATCACAAACGGAATTTTACCCGCTCTATTTAATAACCATAAACGTTCATCAAGTTTACGTCCTAAATCCATCCACTTAAACATTGTTTTTAAGTCGTCTTCATTAAGACCCACTGATTTATAATCAAACATGAAATTTCCTCCTTTATACGTGAATTGATCTATTTTCGACTTTAAGACCTAATTCCATTAATACTTCTGACAATGACGGATGTGCATGGGTAGTTAAACCAAGCTCAAGCGTTGAACCATCCATAAATTGTAATAACGATACTTCGTTTATTAATTCGGTAACATGTGGTCCAATCATATTAAGTCCTAAAACACTATCTTCATTTTGATCAATCACGATTTCACAAAAACCATTTTGGTTATTTGTATCTTCGATGACAGCTTTACCAATCGCTTTAAATGGAACTTTAAATGCTCTGGCTTTGTACCCTTGTTGTTTTGCTTCATCAATGTTTAAGCCTATTGAAGCAACTTCTGGTTGGGTATAAATGCAGCGTGGCATTTTATTATAGTCTAATGGTAATGGCTGTTGATCAGACATATGTTCAACTGCAATCATGCCTTCTTTAGATCCTACGTGTGCTAATTGTAATTTTCCTATACAATCTCCTGCTGCGTATATATGCTTATCATCAGTTTGTTGATGCTCATTCACAATAATGTGACCTTTATCAGTTGTTTTTATTTTAGTGTTATTTAAACCAATATCTTCTGTTCTAGGTTTTCGACCTATAGATACGAGTACTTTATCAACTGTTAGCTGCATATCTTCTATATCGAATGTCACTGCATCGTTTTCAACTGTGACGTTTTCTTCTGTTAATTGCGTATTTTCATGAAATTTAACGCCTTTAGTTGTCAATTCGGATTTTAAAGTATTGGCTATATTTTTACTTTCGGTAGGCAAAATTCGTTCGCCCGCCTCTATAACATTAACTTCTACACCGAAGTCATTCATTAGTGACGCAAATTCTAAACCAATTACGCCACCACCGATTATAGCTAAAGTGTCAGGAAGTTGTTCTAATGCTAAAATGTCACTACTAGATAATATAGTACTGTTATTAAATGGTAAGAATGGTAATGAGATAGGTTCAGAACCTGTACAAATAAGGACATTTGAATTAGGGATTAAATCCGACTCTCCATCCTCATATTCAACCGATATTGTTCCACTTTGAGGTGAAAATATAGAAGGTCCTAATATCCTTCCAGTGCCATTAAATACATCGATTTTATTATGATCCATTAAGTGATTTACGCCACCATGCATTTGATTAACGATATCGTTTTTACGTTGTTGAATGTTTTCAAAATTAAGTTTGAAATTATCAACATCTACACCAAATTCACTTGAGCGTTTAACTGTATCCATCACTTCTGCAGATTTTAGTAGTGCTTTAGTAGGAATACATCCTTTATGTAAACAAGTACCCCCTAGCAAATTATTTTCGACTAAGGCAACTTTTTTACCAAGTTGTGATGCGCGAATTGCTGAAACATAACCAGCTGTTCCGCCTCCTAAAATCACTAAATCATATTTTTCTTCTGACATTTTTGTGCTCCTAACTTAACGTTGTTGGCAAGATATCATTTATAAATTCAATGATATTAATATTATAAATTTTTAATATTTACAGTTCTAAATGAGCAACAACGGTTACTTAACTAATTTTAAAAAGTTTTATAATTTCATTTTAGTCCTACTATAGTTTAACTTATACGCGCATCATATAAAAATAATAACATTTAATTATATTTTTAAGATGAGCGGGATTATACGGTTTTCAGTTTTATTATAGCATGTGAGATGTAACATTTAGTGGAAAATTAGTACTAGGTACTAATTTAATTTCATAATATTCCTTATAAAACGTAAACGAGATGAATATAAAATTTACGTTTTATAAGGAGCATAAGATTCACTAATTAATTACTATTTTGTTCTAACATTTCTTTGGCATTTTGTCTCGTGATGTCTGTAACACTAGCGCCTGAAATCATTCGTGCAATTTCATCGATTCGCTCATCATCTAAAAGCTCTTTTACTTTTGTTGTCGTGCGGTCTTCGTTAGATGCTTTACTAATTAATAAATGATGATCGCTCATCGATGCAACTTGTGGTAAATGAGAAATACAAATAACTTGTATATGTTGAGCTATATCTTTCATTTTCTCAGCCATTTTTTGTGCAGCTTGACCTGACACGCCTGAATCTACTTCATCAAATAAAATTGCGGTTTGCCCTCTTGATTTAACAAAAATAGTCTTCAGCGCCAACATAATTCTTGAAAGTTCACCACCAGAAGCAATTTTGTTTAAACTTTTAAGCGGTTCGCCTTTATTTGGGCTAATAAGAAATTCAACAAATTCTATACCTTCGTTATTAGGTTCATCTAACGGTTTGAAAGAAATTTCCAAGTTTGCATCTTTCATTTGTAAATTTTGAATTTCTTCTACGATATGGTCACGTAAAGTTTGTGCCTCTTTGCGTCTTTCTGCAGAAAGCTTCTTACCTATAGTAAGAACGTCATTGTATAATGATTCAATGTCTTTACGTAATTGTGAAGTGCTTTCTTCATAATTTTCAATCTTATTAATTTCATGTTCTATCTTTTCTTGATATTTAATAAGTTCAGGTATATCTTTACCATATTTACGTTTTAAGTTGTTTAATAAGTTCATTCTAGATTCTAATTCATTTAAATACTGTTCATCAAATTCTGTATTAGTCAGCTCGTCATATAACTGATGTTTGGCATCGTCTAGGGTGTAATAAAATTGATCTACATTTTCTTTTAATTCTGTATATTTGCCAGGCAAGATTTCATCTATGGCGCTTAATTGATTACTTAAGTCATACAGTCTATCAGTGATAGCATGTTCGTCAGTTAATGTAACATGTGCATTATTTAATGCGAGACTTAGGTTTTCAGAATTTTGAATACGTTTAATATCTTGTTCTAGTTGTTCGGATTCACTTTCATCTAAATTTGCTTCTTTAAGTTCATCATTTTGGAATTTAAGTAAATCCAAACGCTGTAGCAATGCTTGATCAGCATTTTCTAAATCTTGTAATTCTTTTTTCTTAGTTTTATACGCTTGATACGTTTGCGTATAGTCAGTTAATAAATTTTCGTAACGACCTTCAGCATAATTATCCAATAATTGTAGATGATATTTTTGTTTTAGAAGTGTTTGCGTTTCGTGTTGGCCATGAATGTCTAACAATGCTTGCATTACTTTTCTTAAATCTTGTAGCGTCACAATTTGGTTGTTGATGCGACACATACTCTTACCAGTACTGAATATTTCACGTTTAACAATGAGAAAATCTTCCGTGGTATCAATTGATAAATCTTCAAGAATTGTAATTGCTTCTTTACTATTGTCTATATCAAATATGCCTTCTATAATTGCTTTTTTCTCACCATGTCTTACAAAATCTGAAGATGCTCTCATTCCAATAAGTTGACCTATCGCATCAATTATGATTGATTTACCTGCGCCTGTTTCACCACTAAGCACAGTTAAGCCATCACTAAAATTAATTTCAAGTTCGTCAATTATTGCAAACTGTTTAATTGATAAGGTCTGTAACATTGTTGTATCACTTCCTAAAACTATAATAAGTTAAAGATTCTAGTTTTGATATTTTCGCTTGCATCAGCATCGCGACATATAATTAGACAAGTGTCGTCGCCGCATATAGTACCTAAAACTTCTTCCCAAGCTATTTGGTCCAAAATTGCACCAATCGATTGCGCATTACCCGGTAAGGTTTTAAGTACGAGTAAGTTTTCAGTACCATCTATATTAACAAAAGAGTCCATTAAATAACGTCCTAATTTTTCTAAAGGATGATATTTTCTATCGTTAGGCAGACTATAAACATATTGACCTGTTGGTGTAGGAACTTTAATGAGTTGTAGTTCTTTAATATCACGAGAAACAGTTGCTTGAGTAACATTTAGTTCATAGTCATTCAGACGCTTTACTAATTCATCTTGTGTTTCTATCTTTTCATTTGAAATAATTTCTCTTATTTTTATATGCCTTACTGATTTTTTTGCCATAACAAACACCTCTAATTACGAATATTTATACATTTATTTTACCATAAGCATAGTTTATCTACTACTAAATTCATTAGTAGCTCACTTCTTATAGTATTTTATAGTTAATTGTGCTAGAGCATAATAAATGCAGTTTTTGACTATGTAAAATAATGTAGTACTAATGTGTAATATACAATGTAGATGAATATTGCATGTATAAAACGTTGTACCTTAAATGCAATGTCACACAAAAAGGTTAAGATTACATAGGCAAAACGACGTTTACTAGATTTTATTAGCACGCATAAATCTAATAATAAAACATTGCACACAAGAAATATAGTAAAAATAACATTTCTTGTGTAATCGCCTATAATCTCAACCTAAAATGCTATGATTCTCTATTGATAAATAATTCAATGATATATTTAAGAGCTGAAGTATCATACTGATCTGGTAATTGAGCTAAACAGTTGTATGCAGCATCAGTGTGATATTGTAATTTTTGTTCAGCACCTTCTAAACCTAATAACGAAACATAAGTGCTTTTATCATTTTCAATATCACTACCTACTGATTTACCTAACTTTTGTTCATCACCATAAACATCTAATAAATCGTCTTTAATTTGGAACATTAATCCAATATGGTCACTATAATCACTTAGTGCACGAGCAACTGTTTCGTCGGGTTGTGCTATATCTACTGCACCCATCACCGCGAAGGAAATAAGCGCTCCTGTTTTAGCGCGGTGAATTTGTTCTAAAGTTGTGACATCTATTGACGTATTCTCACTTTGCATATCTAGTGTTTGGCCGCCTACCATACCGATATGACCACTTGCAGATGATAAACGTTTGATTAATTTAATTTTGACGCTATCAGTTAATGAATCGTCGTGAGAAACTACTTCAAACGCTTTAGTCAATAATGCATCTCCAGCTAAAATTGCTTTCCATTCACCATATACTTTATGATTTGTTAATTTTCCTCGTCGGTAGTCATCATTATCCATAGCGGGTAAATCATCATGTATTAATGAATATGTATGAATCATTTCAACACCTAATGCTGGTGCAAGTCCTTTTTTGTAATCGTTTGTTAGCATATCTAAAGTTAATAATAATAAAACAGGTCTGATTCTTTTACCACCGGCAGTTAGGGAATATGTCATACTTTCTTCTAAGTTAGTGCCTAAATCGGATGTAGTGATAGCATGAGATATTGTAGCATCGACTTCAGAAATATATTTATCCATCAACTTTTTCATTATCTTGTTCCTCATCTGTGTCATTTTCTTCTTTTATTAACTCATTCACTTTATTTTCAGCATTTTTTAATGTTTCTTCACATGAAGCCGATAATTTCATTCCACGTTGATATAAATCTAAAGATTCTTCTAATGAGACATTTTCGTTATCTAACTTTTGAACGATTGATTCAAGTTCTTCCATCATTTCTTCAAAACTTTGCTTTTTATTTGTCATCTTCGCACCTAACTTTCTGTACTTTTGCATCTACAGTACCATCTTTCATCGTTAACACGATGTTATCATTTTCTGATAAATTTTTAGTACTCGTAACGACTTGTTGTTCTTTATTAACTATAGTATATCCTCTTAACATTGTATTCGTTGGGCTTAAAGTATTTAAGTTTTCCAATTTATTAGCGAGATTTTGCTGTCTTAAACTAATACTATTTTTTAAAATTTTAACTAACTCTTGTTGCTTCTGTGATGTAACTTTTTGATATCTTTCAATATCTAATTTGAATTTTTTTAAATTAAATTTACTATCCAGTAATTGCAAACGTTGTTGCGAACGATTAATCAACATTGTTATGGATGCATTTAATTGTTTTTCAAGGTCATCTCTTTTTTGAATTTGTTGATCATAAAGTAATGACGGTGTTTTAAATTTATAGTATGAAGACGTATGTTCTAATTGTTTACGCTGTTGTTGAATATACTGATTAATATTGCGCGTTAAAAATAATTTCACTTGTGCAATTTGTTGATACAATTCTTGTTGGTCAGGTGTAGCAATAACAGCAGCTTGTGTTGGTGTCGCTGCCCTTACATCTGCGACAAAATCACTTAATGTAAAATCGGTTTCGTGTCCAACGGCTGAAATCACAGGCTTCTCACAATTAAAAATGGCCTTAATTACTTCTTCTTCGTTAAAATTCCATAAATCTTCTATTGAGCCGCCACCACGCCCAATAATAATAGTATCTACATCTAATGTGTCGGCATATTGTAATTTTTCTATGATATCTTGTTTTGATTGTTCGCCTTGAACTAACGTATTAATTTGTACTTGTTCAACGAGTGGATAACGACTGTTGATAGTCGAATGAATATCTCTTATTGCTGCACCAGTGCCTGCAGTTAAAACAGCTATTTTTTTAGGGAATTTAGGTATTGTCTTTTTATGTTCTTGATTAAAGTAACCCGATTGAGTTAATTTTTTCTTAAGTGCTTCTAATTTTTGATAAAGATTTCCTATACCATCAATTTGCATCTTATTGACATATATTTGATAATTGCCTCTTCTCTCATAAACAGATACTCGTGCTTCAATAAGAACTTCGTCGCCTTCTTTAGGTTCGAAATCTAAGTTGCTTGCAGCACCTTTAAACATCATTGCATTGATTACACTGTTTTTATCTTTAACGTTAAAGTACATATGACCGCTTGAATGTTTCTTAAAGTTAGACAATTCGCCCTTTATAAGAACAGACTGAAGGTGTGGGTCTTGATCAAATTTATATTTTATATATTTAGTTAATGCAGAAACACTTAAATAATCGGCCATATTTTATCACTCTTTTATTCAATATTGCTTAAAACACCATTAATAAATTTATAATGGTCGTCGTCGCTAAATTGCTTTGCAAGTTCTACTGCTTCATTAATCACAACTTTTTGTGGCGTCTCGCTATTTAATAGTTCGAATGTTGCCATTCTTAAAATAATGCGATCAGTTTTTAATAATCTGTCTAATGTCCACTCTTTTAAATGTGGTTGGATTTTATCATCTAACACTGGTTCATGATCTTTTACACCTGTAACCAACCAATGAATAAATTCAAAATCTAAATCTTCGTTATCATCTTTAATGAAATTTATAGCTTCTTCAATAGATAATGAATTATCTTTTATTTCAATTTGAAATAATGTTTGGAAGGCTTGCATTCTTGATTCTTTTCTACTCATGTTATGCTCCTTAAGTCAAGTTAATGTCTAAGTTAAAACTAAGAAAGAAGTCTGGAAAGTATATAGGTTGAAGCATCAACTATATTACTTTCAATCAGACTTATTTTTATTTAACTGTTAACTATTATTTATTATTATTCACTTGCTTAGTAGCAATGTGTGAAATGTGTATGTTTATTTGTTCTGGTTCAATAGAAGTTAATGATTTTAAAGAGTTGTAAACGGTTTGTTGAATGTTTTTTGCAGTTTCTGCAATATTCACACCGTATTCAAAGGCGCAATAAATATCGATATATACTGAATTGTTGTCTATTGAAATTCGTAATCCTTTATTTAATTGTCTTGGCGTTATTGCATCAAAATCTGCATTTTTAAGCTCTTTAAAGTGCCCATGTAGCCCTTCAATTTGTGATGTTGCAATGCTCACTGTTCTTGCAATGACTTCTGTTGATATTTCTATTTCACCTAGATTGGTTTGAGCTTGTTCTGAAATCTTTACCATATACAGACCTCCTAGTTAGATTCATCTGTATCCATGATATTATGTTCTTCTAAAAACTTAGTATTAAATTCTCCACTTCTGAAGATATCATTCTTTAATAAACGAATATGGAAAGGAATCGTTGTATCTATACCTAAGACGACAAATTCTTCTAATGCACGAATGCCACTCATGATTGTTTCTTCTCTCGTAGGTTGATGTACAATAAGTTTCGCTACCATAGAGTCATAATAAGGTGGAATTGTATAATTAGTATAACAAGCTGACTCTATACGGACACCAAAGCCCCCAGGAGTTAAATATTGAGTTATTTTACCAGGTGACGGCATAAAGTTTTTATGTGGGTTTTCAGCGTTAATTCTAAATTCCATTGCGTGTCCATTGATCGTAATGTCTTCTTGTGTGTATGGAATTGCTTCACCCATTGCTACTTTTAATTGTAACTTAACTAAATCGATACCTGTTACCATTTCAGTTACTGGATGTTCCACTTGAATACGCGTGTTCATTTCCATAAAATAGAAGTTATTTGAATCTAAATCAAATATAAACTCTATAGTACCGGCATTTTCATAGTTAACAGCTTTAGCTGCTCTAACGGCTGCATTACCCATTTCTTCACGTTTATCCTCTGAAAGAATGGGTGAAGGAGCTTCTTCGACTAATTTTTGCATACGTCGTTGAATTGTACAGTCTCTTTCACCTAAATGAATAACGTTACCGTATTTATCACCAATGATTTGAATTTCTATGTGTCTAAAGTTTTCGATGAATTTTTCTAAGTATAATCCACCATTACCAAAAGCTGTTTCGGCTTCTTGCTGGGTCATTTTATAGCCGTTCTCTAATTCTTTTTCGTTACGCGCGACACGAATACCTTTACCACCACCACCGGCAGTAGCTTTAATAATTACTGGATAGCCAATGTCAGAAGCAATTTTTTTGGCATCGTCAATAGACTTAATAAGTCCCTCACTACCTGGTACTACGGGTACATTAGCTTTTTTCATTTCTTCTTTAGCAATATCTTTAATACCCATTTTTTGTATTGATTCATAACTTGGCCCAATAAATTGTAATTGGCAAGCTTCACATAACTCAGCAAAATCTCCGTTTTCAGCTAAAAAACCGTATCCGGGATGTACGCCATCACAACCAGTTGAAGTTGCGATAGAAAGAATGTTTGGTATGTTTAAATATGAATCTTTAGATTGAGTAGGACCAACACAGTATGCTTCATCTGCAATTTGAGTATGTAATGCATCTTTATCCCCTTCAGAATAAATAGCAACTGTTTGTAATCCCAATTCATGGCATGCGCGGATGATGCGAACAGCAATCTCTCCACGGTTAGCTATTAATATTTTCTTCATTATTTCACCTTAAATAACGGTTGGCCATACTCTACCATTTGACCGTCTTCTACTAAGATTTCAACAATTTCCCCGGTAACTTCGGCTTGGATTTCATTAAATAATTTCATAGCTTCTAAGATACATACAGTCGTGTCATTTGAAACAGCATCCCCGACTTGTACATATGCACCTTCTTCTGGTGATGGTGATTTATAAAATGTCCCAACCATCGGTGCGTTAATTGTTTTGCCACTCGTATCCGCAGCGCTGTTCGCAGCAGTGTCAGCATTATTAGACGCAGCTGGTGCAGTAGCAATTTCTTGTTGAGGAGCTACTTGTTGCATAGGTTGCTGTGATATTTGTGGTGTGATTATTTCAGTTTCTTTTTCTTTTTTTAAGTTAACGACGTTGCCTTTATCTTCAATGTTAATTTCAGTTAGACTCGATTGGTCTAAAATTTCTATTAATTCCTTTATCTCTTTAAAATTCATAAAAATAACTCCTTCAGAATGTTTTCATCTACTTTGTTTATTTTACTCGAGTGAAAATATCAATTCAAGTATATATAAGTACAGAACAATATTTTAAAGTAACTTTACCACTTTAAAATGATGCGTCTATGTATTTTTCACAAAATAAAACCTTTCCAACCTTCTAATTTCGATTGGAAAGGTTTTGATATTATATTAAGTAGTCTTATCCTCTTGAAATATAACTACCGTCACTTGTGTTAATTACTAGTACGTCACCTTCGTTAACGAATAAAGGCACGTTTAAAGTATAACCTGTTTCAACAGTTGCAGATTTAGTCGCGCCTGTTGCTGTATCACCTTTGATACCTGGTTCAGTTTCAGTTACTTGTAACTCAACTGTTTTAGGTAACTCAACACCAATTGTTTCGCCTTCATAACTTTGAATTTGAACTTCCATGTTAGCTTTTAAATATTTTAATTCGTCTGCTAAATAGTCAGCTGCTAGTTCAGTTTGTTCGAAAGTTTCATTATCCATAAATACGTGCATATCACCATCAGCATATAAATATTGCATACGACGGTTTTCGATCATAGCTTGTTCAACTTTTTCGCCTGCACGGAATGTTTTTTCTTGGATAGCTCCAGTTCTTAAGTTACGTAGTTTTGAACGTACGAACGCAGAACCTTTACCTGGTTTTACGTGTTGGAAATCAATAACTTTCCAAATACCGTTATCTACTGATATTGTTAAACCTGTTTTAAAATCATTAACCGAAATCATTCAGTTTCCTCCTCAACTTTACGCTCTTCTATAAAATAATAAGGTCTTTTGTGCATTTAGTAAAGAGTTCACAGCCATTTTCTGTGATTAAAATGTCATCTTCAATTCTAACGCCACCTAGACCATCAATATAAATGCCAGGTTCAATTGTAACACAATTATTTTTTTGCAATAAGCTGTCAGATTTCTTAGATAGTGCTGGGCCTTCATGAACGTCCAAGCCAATACCATGGCCTAGTGAATGTCCAAAAGCTTCACCATATCCTTGTTCAGTAATGTAGTCTCTTGCTACGGCGTCCAATTCTTTTCCTGTTATTCCAGCTTTAGCAGCTTCTATACCTTTTTGGTTAGCAGTTAACACGATTTGATAAATTTCTTTCATTTTTTCGTCTGGTTCACCAATAGCGAACGTACGAGTTATATCAGAAGAATATCCTTTATAATACGCACCAAAATCTAACGTAATTAATTCGCCTTGTTCAATTACTTTTTCGCTAGCTACGCCGTGTGGTAATGCACCACGGTAACCTGACGCAACGATGGTATCAAATGAAGTACCTTCTGCACCAAGTTCTAACAATTTGCTTTCTAATTTAGCTTTTAACTCTTGTTCAGTCATACCACTTTTAGCAATAGATAATACATAATCGTATGTTTCATCTACAATTTCAGCTGCTTTTTGAATGATCGCTATTTCATTATCGTCTTTAACTTCTCTAATTTTTTCAATAGCACCACTTATGCTAATTAGACTTACGCTAGATTTACTTAATTGCAAATAAGTATCATAGCTTACTAAATTTCCTTCAAAGCCAACGTTTTGTAATCCTAAATTTTTAAATTGGTGTTTGACTTCGTCAATTAAACCACTTGTTTGTTCGATGATTTCAAATTCTGTGGCTTGTGATGTGGCTTGCTCGATATATCTAAAGTCAGTGATTAAGTATTGATGGTCTCTGGTAATAACTAAAGCGCCACTTGTACCTGTGAATCCTGATAAGTAACGTCTATTAAAGTCTGATAGTACTACCACACCGTCTAAATGTTTTTCTTCAATGTATGTATTTAATTGATTTAATCTACTCATGGAACCTCCCCTTTATTCGATAAATTTGTACATTTTTTCTTTATACATTAAAATGATAGCATAAATACATACAATAATTATAGTTTTTGAACTAGGAGATAATAATGAAAAAGAAAATCATTGCAATCATCGCGGCTACATCGTTATTGGCAGGTTGTGGCAGTCAAAATTTAACCCCATTAGAGAAAAAATCAAGTAAATTACATGATGAAAATCATAAACTAAAAAGCGACATTCAAAATTTAAATCAACAAATATCTTCACAAAATGAAAAAATTAGCGCTTTGAAGAAAGATAAAGATAATATTAAAAAAGCTAAAAGTAATAAAAAGAAGGCATCTTACTTGAAAGCATCTTCTAAATATTATGATGATATTACTGAAGTTATTAGAAATTATAATAATATTGAAGATGATATCAACAAGAACAAAGGTGACAAAAAAGTTCAAGAGAAAATTGAAACTGTAACAAATGATGCAGATAAAGCTTATTCTAATTATTCAACAAGTATTGATAAAGATGAAATGTCATCTTCTGACAAATCTACCGATAAAAGCATTAAAAAGTTAGATAAAAAGCTTACAAATGCATTAGGAACTATTAAAGATGGTTATGCTGTGAAAGATAAGAAAAAAATTCAAAAAGGACAACGTTCTCTTTCAAATGTTAATATAAATAGTAATTAGCTTTTGAAGTAATTTGGGAGGAATTAAATGAAACGAGTATTATTTTATATAGTTATTGCGATAGCAGCTTTTGGACTAATTATGAATTTGGATGATTTTATATTTAGTTTTGTAAAAATGCTCGTCAGTTTAGCTATAATCGTTGCCATCATTTACGGCGTATATTATTTCTTTTTCTTAACTGAGGATCAAAGAAAATATAAAAAAGCAGTTCGTAAATCTAAAAAGCAACATAGAAAACATTAAAAGCATTATATTTAAATAAAAAAGAACTTTACAACGGCATTGTAAAGTTCTTTTTTAATGAAGTTATTTACGGTAATTCCATTCATCAGATTTATATTTTTCTATAAGTTCATCTATTTCATTTTGTTGTTCTGGCGTTAATGTTAAAGGTTTGAATTCTATATTTAATCCCTTTTTAAATCCAGCTTCGAATGCTGCTTCCATTTCCGGAATAGTGATGTGTTCAGTAGCGATATCATTGATTGCTACTGCTTTATCTACAAATGCTTGTTTCATCTTATCTTTTAATCTGGCATTTTTAAAGATGAACATATCAAATAAATCATCAATATCAACGTCTTGCAATAATGAACCGTGTTGCAAAATGACGCCCTTTTGTCTGACTTGTGCACTACCAGCAATTTTGCGCCCTTCAACAACTAACTCGTACCAACTTGGTGCATCGAAACATACAGCACTTCTTGGTTGCTTTAATTTTTCACGTTCTTCTTTAGAACGAGGAATGGCAAAATAAGTATCGAATCCTAATTGCTTGAACCCTTCTAAGAGTCCCTCTGAAATGACTCTGTATGCTTCTGTAACGGTCGATGGCATATTAGGATGTGATTCAGGCACTATCACACTATAAGTAAGTTCTTTGTCATGTAATACCCCTCTACCACCAGTTTGACGTCGAATTAGGCCATAACCCTTCTCATTAACCTTGTCGATGTCAATTTCTTTTGTTAACCTTTGGAAATAACCCACAGATAATGTGGCTGGGTTCCAGGTATAAAATCTAATTACTGGATCAATCTCTCCCCTTGAAACAAAATTCAACAATGCTTCATCCATTGCCATGTTGTAATATGGGTCGTTACTTCCAGTGTTAATAAAATGCCATGTTTCAGTCACTATAAAAACTCCAATCATATTAAAAAGTATAGGAACGGTTTAATGATATCGGTTACAAAACTTTAAAATTTTTAAAAAATATCTTTTGATAAATCGTTCTAACAGTCTTATAATATATATTATCGAGAAAATAGGGAGGATGCAAGATGAGTAACTTTTGGTTTATAGCTTTAGCATTAATTATTATTATCATCGCTTATATGTTAATCAACCAATTAATCAATAAAAGAGCAGTTACAGAACTAAATCAAAATGATTTTCATGACGGTTTAAGAAAAGCTCAAGTTATTGATGTAAGAGAAAAAGTTGATTATGAATATGGGCATATTGTTGGAGCTCGCAACATACCTATTACAATGTTTAAACAAAGATTTCAAGGTTTAAGAAAAGACCAACCTATTTACCTTTGTGATGCCAATGGAATAGCAAGTTATCGTGCCGCACGAATCTTGAAAAAGAATGGCTACACTGACATCTATATGTTAAAAGGTGGCTATAAAAAATGGTCAGGCAAAATTAAATCAAAAAAATAAACCACTTATATGGTTAATTTAAAAAAGATTAGATATAGTTTGAACATACTTTAGTTGAGACTGGGTTATATTATAATAACTCGGTCTTTTTTTGTTCCATTGTTTTTTCTTCACTAAGCTTTTTTACATATTAAAAACTTATAATAACAGCAAATGACGATTTCTATTATATTCAAATAGAAATCGTCATTATTAATTTATTTAGATTAAATATTACTTATTATTTTTCTTCTGCTAAGCGTTCGAATTTAAGTACTGGCTTACGTGCAGCTTTAGTTTCATCTAGACGATCAATAATTGTAGTGTGTGGTGCTTCCAACACAATGTCTGGATTATTTTCAACTTCTTCTGCAATTTGTATCATTGAGTCACAGAAATAATCTAATGTTTCTTTAGATTCTGTTTCTGTTGGTTCAATCATCATGCCTTCATCGACATTTAATGGGAAGTATATTGTTGGTGGATGTACACCAAAGTCTAACAACCTTTTAGCCATATCTAAAGTACGTACACCATGTTCTTTTTGCTTAGAACCACTTAAGACGAATTCATGTTTACAATATTGTTCGTAAGGAATTGCAAAGTGCTTACTAAGACGTGCTTTAATATAGTTAGCATTTAGAACGGCAGCTTCTGAAACTTCTTCTAAACCAATATTACCCATTGTTCTAATATAGGTATACGCTCTTAAATAAATACCAAAGTTACCATAAAATGGTTTAACTCGACCGATAGAATTTTTAATATCATTATCGTATTTGAAAGTATTATTTTCTTTAACGACCATTGGTTTAGGTAAAAAGCTGGCTAATTCTTTTTTAACCCCTATAGGTCCTGAGCCCGGACCGCCACCGCCATGTGGTCCTGTAAATGTTTTGTGTAAGTTTAAATGTACAGCGTCAAACCCCATATCACCAGGTCTTACTTTATCCATAATAGCGTTTAAATTTGCACCGTCATAATACAATAAGCCACCTGCTTCATGCACAATGTTTCTAATTTCTATTATGTTTTGTTCGAAAATTCCTAGCGTATTTGGGTTGGTTAACATAATTGCAGCCGTATTTTCATTTACAACGCGTTTTAAGTCTTCTACGTCGACTTCTCCACGTTCATTAGATTTAACTGTTACAGCTTTGAAACCAGCAAACGCCGCAGATGCTGGGTTTGTACCATGAGCTGAATCAGGAACAATAACTTCGTCTCTATGACCTTCATTATTTTTTAAATGGTATGCTTTGAAAATCATTAACGCAGTCCATTCTCCATGGGCACCAGCAGCTGGCTGTAAGGTTACTTCATCCATACCAGTAATCTCTTTTAATTCTTCTTGTAAGTTGTAAATTATTTCTAAAGAGCCTTGGACTTGTGATTCCTCTTGCAATGGATGTGCCTCAGCAAATCCAGGAATGCGCGCCACTTTTTCATTGATTTTTGGATTATATTTCATCGTACAAGAACCAAGAGGATAAAATCCAGAATCTACACCAAAGTTTTTATTTGATAGTTCTGTATAATGACGAACTAGATCTAATTCAGATACTTCCGGAAATTCAGCTTTGTCTTTACGAATAAATTTATCATCGAGTAACTGTTCAACAGCATTACTGTCTATTTCTTTTTTAGGTAATGTATATGCATAGCGATCTTTTTTAGAGCGTTCAAATATTAATGGAGTTGATTTACTTACTACCATTGATTTCACCTGCTTTCTCAACAAATGTATCTATCTCAGCTTTAGTTCTTAATTCAGTTACTGCTACTAACATATGTTGCTCTAGTTCTTCGTCAACTTCTTTTAAATCAAAGCCTCCTATAAAACCTTCATCAACTAATTTAGCATTGATATTAGCAATAGGTTGATCAAATTTAACGACAAATTCATTAAATGATGTACCTTCTAAAATGGTAAAACCATTATTCTTAAATTGATCTTTAGCATAATTTGCATTTTCAAAATTTCTAATTGCAATATCTTGTAAACCTTGTTTACCTAAAGCTGACATACATATTGATGACGCCAATGCATTGAGTGCTTGGTTTGAACAGATGTTAGAAGTAGCTTTGTCACGTCTAATATGCTGTTCACGTGCTTGTAGAGTTAATACAAATCCACGATTACCTTCTTCATCTTCAGTTTGCCCTACTAAACGACCTGGTGTTTTACGCATTAATTTCTTAGTCGTTGCAAAGAAACCACAATGAGGACCTCCAAATTGTGCAGGTATGCCAAATGGTTGAGTGTCTCCTACTACAATGTCAGCACCAAAATCACCAGGTGGCGTTAATAAGCCAAGAGAAATTGGATTTGTGTAAACGATAAATAATGCTTTTTTATCATTGATTAAGGATTGGATTTTTTCTAAATCTTCAATAGAGCCGTAAAAATTTGGATATTGAACTGCAACTGCAGCAGTGTCATCATCAATTGCTTCTTCTAATTTAGCTAAATCCGTTATTGTGCCATCTAAATCAATTTCCACTAGCTCAAATTCGGCACGTGTTTGAATATATGTTTTTAATACTTGAAGTGCTTGATAGTGTAATCCTTTGGATACTACGATTTTATTCTTTTTAGTTTGGCTAAATGCTAAAATACAAGCTTCTGCAAAACTAGTTATACCATCGTACATTGAAGAGTTAGCGATATCCATACCAGTTAATTCACAAATTAATGTTTGAAATTCGAATATTGCTTGTAATTCCCCTTGAGAGATTTCTGGTTGGTATGGTGTGTAAGCTGTATAGAATTCTGATCTAGAAATCATTGCATCTACGACTGCAGGAGCATAATGATCATATACACCAGCACCTAAAAAAGAAGTATGTGTTTCTTTAGTAACATTCTTTTTAGCAATGCCATTTAATTTTTTAAATAAAGAAGTTTCTGACTCCCCATCGTCAATTTTTAACTCTCTATTTAATAATATATCTTTTGGTACATCACCAAAAAGTTCATCTATAGACTTTGCGCCAATGACATCAAGCATTTCTTGTTTATCTTGTTCGGTTAATGGAATATAACGATGACTCACTGTGGACACCCCTTTTAGTTATTTAGAAATTTGATTTTTTTTGACAATTTTTGCTTTAACTTGACGTTTACGAACTTGTACTAATAATTCTTTTCCTAATTCGAATTCATCTCTGTTAATTATTGCTAACCCAATAGATTTACCACTTTGTGGCGATTGTGTTCCAGAAGTAACTTCACCGATTTGATTGCCATCAAGATCTAATACTTCGTATCCGGTACGAGGAATACCTTTATCAATCATTTCTATACCAATTGTTCTTCGTTTTGAGCCATTTTCTTTTTGCTCTTTTAAAACAGATTTTCCAATAAAATCAGCTTCAATAAGTGGTTTTGCTGCAAATGCTATGCCACCTTCATACGGTGTAATGGTTTCGCTTAAATCTTGGCCATGTAGTGGTAAACCTGCTTCTAAACGTAATGTATCTCGTGCACCTAAGCCACATGGTGTGACATCATGCTCGATAAAATGATTCCACAAAGCAACACAATCTTGTGCTTCACAGTAAATTTCAAAGCCATCTTCACCCGTATAGCCTGATTGAGAAAGCATAATCGTTTTTCCTAAATAAGAAACGTTGTGAGCGACATCAAAAGGTTTCATTGATGAAAGATCAAAATCTACATCCTGTTGTACTAATTTTCTAGCTTCAGGCCCTTGTACTGCTAGTTGACCAAATTGATTTGAAACATTATCTACTTCAACATCAAAATCTTTAGCATGTGATTTAATCCAATCAAAATCTTTGTCAGTATTCGCAGCGTTAACGACTAATAAAAATGTATCTTGATTAAGTTTATAAGTGATTAAATCATCGATGACACCACCATTTTCATTACATAAGGCAGTATATTGTGCTTTATCTGTTGTTATTTGGTCTGTATCATTAGATAAAATATATTGTATAAATTGTGCACTTTCATTACCTTTGATTTGTATTTCCCCCATATGACTGACATCGAAAATACCTACAGAAGTTCTTACTGCAATATGCTCATCTTTAATGCTTGAAAATTGTACAGGCATCGCCCATCCACCAAACTCTACTATTTTTGCATCACTATCAACAAAAGTTTGATAAAGTGGTGTTTTTTTTAAGTCATTCGTCATTATGCTACCTCCTAATATATGTATTAAAAAACAGGATAGCTAATTAAAGCTACCCTGTTTCTTCATCCAGGAATGCGTCACAGTGTTATCCTTTTGCCTGAGAGTTTCGTTAAACTTGCACCTTCGGCGATGACATCAAATCTTTGTCATTCTCTCCAACACTGATCAATCGCTTGTTAAGCGTTCTATTATTGTTGTTTGTAATTCATTTAAAGTCATATCACTGCTAACTTTGATGAATGCGATTTCATTATATCTTGAAACTCTAGTTAAATACAAGTCATTTAGTGAGGAAAGCGTTTTATTGTTAGCATTGGGACGATTTTGATCATTTTTAATACGTTCGTATAAAATATTAATATCGCAATCTAACCAAATTACGTTACTAACATTTTTTAATAGTTGATGAGAATCTTCGCCTTCTATAATGCCACCACCAGTAGAAATAATATCGTAATGATTTAAGCAGTCTTTTAGGTATTTAGCTTCTAGTTGACGAAAACCTTGTTCTCCTATCGCATCAAATATTTCGGGTATCGTTTTGTTTTCTTGTTGCACGATATAATGATCTAAATCTACAAAAGAAAGATGGTTTGATTCAGACATATACTGGCCAAGAGTTGTTTTACCTGTACCCATAAAGCCTATTAAAACAATTGGTGTTATACTGCTTTCCATGAAATTACTCTTCCTCCGCTAGTTGTCTTTGAATTTGATTATCGTAATAGTCATTTATATTCGATAGCGTCTTCAATTTCAAGCTATAATTTATAATATAAAATGATATTAAAAATAAATATAGCATAAAAAAGCTCATCACAAAAGGATAGAAATAACCATTACCTTTAAAAATACAATGTTTTCTCAATTGTTTCACCTTTGTCTTGGAGTTTAATATCTAGTAGGAAATTATCGTTGTTTAATTCGGTCACGTTAAATGTCATAACATTATATAGCATAGTTATATTACCGCTGTTATTAACTTCTTTTATAATTTTATTATTCTTGAACTTGTAATAGTATGCCTTATCTCCCCTTTGAAATTTAATAATATTATGGTTTATTACAGTAACTTTCTTAGTTTCCTTATAATCTTTTATCATGTCTCTAAGGAAAAACTCTAATTCAATGTCTGCAATACTTGTTATGCTAGTATTAAATATAAGTATTGTCTTTAACAAAAATGGTATTAATTGAACGAGTGTTAACATAATTAACATAGATAACATCATTTCAATCATTGTAAATGCTTTTACTTTGTTGTTGATAACATATTTTTTTATTAGTCGTCTCCTTTTGAACACAAATTATTTTGTCCCGCTTCGTTATTACGTATTGACCATAGTTAGTATTATCAGGCAATTTAGTCGTCTTAATAAGTTGATTGAATAAAACTCTTTTTAATTCTAAATCACTATGTTGATCATTTAACTTATTAGTAGAAATATTTAGTAGTGGTAATATCGAAATGCATATGATACTTAGCATCAAAAATGAAAATAAAGCATCTAGTAGAACAGAACCCTTATAATTTTTCATAACGGATTCTTCCTTTTTCAATATGAAATATAATTTTATAAATTGTATTATTTAGTTTGATATATAGAGAACCGAATTGATGATTATGACCATCTTTATCAAAAGTAATATATTTTAGGTTTGTATAAGGATGAATACTGCCATTTTTTATTGATAATGGAGGGTATTGGTTTTGTTGCTTATCGATAATTTTTATTGAATTATGATGTGGCCGAAATATTAATACTATTGATTGTTCCTCTTTAATTGCTTTAGATTTTAAATACTGAATTTCTGTAATTAACTGTTTGATTTGATTTTCCTCCGTATAAAAAGAAGAGGATTGTATTTTATTATTAAATTGCAAATAGAGCATGGTAGTCAAAATAAGCATAACAATTATTAATTCTAAATAAGAAAAAGCAGGTTTAGCTTGCAACAGCCTCACCGTTATTAATTGCTATTGTTTGGCCATTTTTACATGACTTTTGATCATCTTTTATGAATCCCTCACTTACTAAATTATCTATCGTATTTGGAGGCTGGCCAAATTTCAATGTATAAGCCTGTATTTGACTGTCTATAAGTTTTAACTGTGCTTTACAGCCTGTGGATTGTATATGTTTAGATTGTTTTGAAATGTTAGGAATTATTAATACCAATAGAAGACTAATTATAAGTAATACTAAAAGCATTTCTATTAAAGTAAATGCCTTGAAATGTTTTATTTTTTTCATTTCTAACCTCCTGTTACTTAATAGTTTGAATTAATTCAAACATAGGTAGCATGATTACTAAATAAAGTGCAATGATTAGAAAGGCTAATATGATAAAAGTTACAGGTTGTATAATTTTAATTTGACGCTTCATTTTTTGTTCGATTTTAGTTCTGATAATCGTACTATAAAATTGCAATTCTAAACCTAATTTTCCACTTTGTTCACCTTGAGTAATAAAAGTTATTAAGTCAGTTTGATAACAAGAAATATTTGATAAAATTACTCCTAACGTATCGCCTTGTTGTGTACCTTGAGCGATTTGTTTAGCTAGATATTTTAAGTAATGGTCATCTTCTTGCATGTTATATAACTTAACAATATTTTGTAATGTAACACCATGGCGATAAAATAATGATAATTCTGAAGCTAATCTGTATGTTTTGAAGAGACTAAAATAATGTTTAATAATTGGAATGAATTTCATGAATTTAATTTGTTGAGGAATTGTAAGTCGATGATAAATCGTCCAACAAATAGTTGTTAAAATGATAATAAATACAATTACATAGATGAATAAAATGGGCAATGTTGTGATAAATAGACTCATAAATTGTTGGAGCGGAGAGAGTTTGACCTCCATCGTCTGAAAGAGGTCATTGAATTGTGGGATAATCGTATAATTTATTGCTATAAGCATGATAATAAAAACTGTGATTAAGACGATTGGGTATTGTATTGTTTTAAGTAGCATTTTTTTAGCTTGATAATTTCGTTCTAAATAAGACTGTACGTGAATTAAACTACTAGATAAATCTCCAAACAGTTCGGCAAAGTAAATAAACATAACAATCGATTGAGGAAAGTTTAATGATTTTAATATTTGATGACAACTGGCACCTGAATTTATTGTTTTTAAGATCTTTTGTTTTATAGTATCTTTACGAAATGCCGTCTGTCTGACTAAAAATCTAAACGACTCAGAAATAGTAAAACCATGATTTATTAAATCATTTAATCTACTTATAAATTCTATTTGTGCTTGATTGGATATAATTTTTCTGTAATAAGGTCTAAATATACTTTTGGTAAGTATCCTCACAAATGACCCCCCCTTCTGACAAAGATTTTAATTCCTTTGGCAAGCTTTGAAAATTTGCGGGCAACTTATAGTCATGTTCAAAGAAATAATTAATATCATCATTATTCATATGCTCAGCTATTAAGAATCTTTGGTTATCATTAGAAGTGACAAGTCTTTGATTTGTAATGCAGAGTACAGATTGTGCTAATTCTTGTTTGGTTACACCCATTTCTAGCAATCTTAATAATGCGCCTTTACAATTATTTGCATGCATTGTCGTTAAAACTAAATGACCACTTAAACTTGCATGTAAGACTTCTTTTGCGATTAATTGGTTTCTAATTTCTCCAATTAATATCACATCAGGGTCACAACGTAGTATAGCTTTAAACGAATTTTGATAATTAATACCAGCTTTCTCATTTACTGAAACTTGAGTGATGCCATTAATAATACGTTCAACAGGATCCTCAATTGTAATAACATTCAAATTGAGTCGTTCTTTTGCGTACATCGACATATTATACATACTTGTGCTTTTGCCAGAACCTGTTGGACCAGTGAACAGTAATAAACCTTGTTTTTTACTCATGAAATCATATAAATAAGGCAAATTTAAAGGTTGTTGCTGGGGATTAAAGTAGTGTGGCACAATACGAATAACACAACTTTCTAAACCAAGTGATAGAGGTAATGTTGAGATGCGTAGATAATATAACTCTTTATGTTTATAAATATATCTACCACTTTGTGCTTTATGACTTGTCGATACATCTAAATTGGCTTGATATTTCATAAAAGTTAAGAGTTTTAAGTATAAACTCTTTGTTATCGTTTGATGCTGAAGTAACTCATCTTGCACTCGCAATTTAATTAACACTTTTTTATCAGTCGGAATAAAATGTATGTCAGAACTATTCTGAGTAATAGCTTTATTAAGTATTTCGTTGAACAATAATTTCAAAAAAGTCACCTCCTACTTTATTAAACGTAAGAGGTGACTAAATTACTTCTAGCCATGTAAAAATGGATTAAGTTGTTCATCGTCAACGGTTGTATAAGGGCCGTGGCCAGGGAATAAAGGTAAGTCGCCTTCTAGCTCAAATAATTTATCTTGTATTGAGTCGACTAATGTTTCGTAGTCCCCTTTATATAAATCAGTACGGCCAATACCTTGTTTGAATAAGGTGTCACCGACTACTGCAAAGTCATTGAAAACGAAAGTTAAACTACCAGGTGAATGTCCTGGCGTGTGTAACACTTCAAATTCAAATCCTTCTATACTAACTTTACCTTCTTCTATCGGTTGTGGTTTAGCGTCACTTATTACTTCAGGTAAGCCAAACTGTTTAAATTTTGCTGAACCGTTCTTTTCGGTATTATTTAAAAAATCAAATTCAATAGCACTCATATAAACCGGGACTTGATATTTGTCGACAATATCATCCAATGCTGCTATGTGGTCAAAGTGAGCATGAGTTAATAATACTGCTTTGACTGTTTTATTAAGTTGGTTTACTTTTTTAATAATTTGTCCACTTTCGCCTGCAGGGTCGACAATTATTATGCCGTCTTCGTTCTCTATAAAATAACAGTTAGTTTCAACTGGACCTAGAGTTAAACTAGATATTCTCATTGTTATCACCGTTAGAATTTAAATATTTTTCTACAGATGTTAATTTGTCATTCATCTTTCTTGATTTATCACGTCTGTCATCTATTCTAATATTTGTACAAACTCTATCTAGCCCTTTATCAAAAGGTAGTTCGTGAATTGCTTGCACGACTTCTAATAAATCGGCTAATTCGCCTTCTATTAAAGTGTTCATCGGTGTAAGTTGGTAATCTATTTTACCAGCTTGTTTATATTCTTTTAATTTAGTTTGGATTTCTGCAATATATTTACTTACGCTTGGTCCCTCAGTACCTACTGGAATTACAACAACATCAACAATTGCCATTATTTAATACCTTCCTTCTCTATCACATACGTATAAATTAATCCTGCAGCTCCTGTAATACCGGCATCATTACCTAATTCGGCCTGAACAATTTCAGTGCCTTGTTGCGCAGGTGTAAAAGTTAAATTATAGTATTCGGTTTTAATATTTTCGATTAAAATTAAACCAGCTGTAGACATACCGCCACCTAAAACAATATATTTAGGGTTGCTCGTCACACTAATAATACTGCATAAGTAAGCGACATAATTAGCAACTCTTTCTGTGATGAAAATACAGAACTGATCGCCTTCTTTAGCGGCATTAAATACTGCTTTTGCTGTGACTTTATTAGCTTTAATTAATTCTAGTATAGATGATTTAAAAGTTAATTTAGGATAATAGAAATTTACTAAATTAACGACTCCTGTTGCTGAAGCGACTGTTTCGACACAACCAGACTTACCACAATTACATTTGAAACGTTGATCATGATCAACTCTGAAATGGCCTATCTCAGCGCCTGAACCGTTGTGACCATGTACGATTTCTCCATTTGAAATAATACCGCCACCTAAGCCAGTACCTAAAGTAATAGTTACAACATCATCTGCACCTTTACCTGCGCCTTTATGTTTTTCACCTAATGCTGCAACATTGGCATCATTATCTACGTAAACAGGACATGAAACGAATTGTTGGAATATTTCTCTAACATTCACACGATCATCCCAATATAAGTTGACAGCACCATATACTATCCCAGTTTCAAATTCTATTGGACCTGGTACGCCAATACCTACACCGATAACGTCTTCAAATTTATAACCGAATTCCGCTACTTTTTCTTCAAATGAATCATAAACGCCTTTTAATAACTTATATCCTGTTGAATCAGTAGTATCAGTATCAATTGACCATTTTTCTAATCTTTCTAGATTTTCATCAAATAAACCTAATTTACAAGTTGTACCGCCAATATCTGCAGCTAATATGATTTTCTTCATTTATCTATTCATCCTTCTCTGCTTTATAATTAATTTGCATTTAATATAATCGTCTTTTGATATTAATTCATATTGGAATAATTGAGAAATTTCTTGTTCAATCATTTCATACATATCGTCTTTATCTTTAAAATAAATAATAAAACCGTATTGTTTTAACAATTGCAAAACATCATAAAAGTTATTAAGATTTTGTTTCATTTAATCTTTCAACTCTTTTGTTAAATTTAAATAATCATGGTTATGAGGATCGGCTTTTAGTGCCTTTTTAGCATACTTGCGTGCTTTACTTTTATCATCCAATGCACGATTTGCTATAGCAAGTTCATAGTTTAAAATACCTGAATTTGGATAATATCTTAAACCTCGCTCCCAGTCAGCCATACCTTCAGCTCTAGAATTTAACGTCGTAGTAATTAAACCGTTTAAATAATATGTTTCGTCATCCGCATAATTCTTTTTGATAGTATGTTTTACCATACTTTGAGCTTCTTTGTAGTTACCTTGAGTCATTTCGTTGGTGATGATTGTATTGTAGATATTATCTTCTTTAATAGTGAAAATTCGAATTTGAGCAGCTACGAAAAGAACTAACAAGAGTACGACTACAATCCAAAACTTGTTTTTATCACTAACGAAGTAATGACCTAATAAACAAATTAAGAAACCACCGATTAAACCGCCGATATGAGCATAAACGTTAATATTACTCATAAATAACGAAATTACGATTAATATAACTAATACAATGAGTAATTGACCAATTAATTTTTTATTAAAGCTTTTGCTAATAAACATAAAAGCAAACAATGCGCCAATCAATCCAAATATTGCACCACTGGCACCGGCGGAGACCGTAGTAATACTAAATGATAAAGATGCAAAGTTAGCAAATATCCCTGCAAACAAATATATTACAAGCATACGCCAATGACCCACTATCGACTCTACTATTTTACCAAAAATAAAGAGGCTTAGCATGTTCATTAAAATATGTTCAAAGTTGTAATGTAAAAATATAGACGTAACTAAACGATACCATTCACCATGAATAACATTAAAATGAACCAAACCACCTGCGTCTAATAAACTTAGTTGTGTAAAATGATTGAAAAATAAAATCATCGATAACCAAACAATGATATTAATGATAACTAAGCTATATGTAATAGGTGCAAATTTTAACATATGTTTTTCAATAGGATTAGTGTTTAAAACACGCTTCTTAAAATATGATAATGTATGCTTTTTATTATCTTGTTTAAATATAGTTTTAATAAATAAGTTAGGCATAATCCGTTCAAGGGATTGCTCGTTTCTTAATATTTTGATGTTATAATTCGTTTTACCCGATTCGTTTAAATGTTCATCTGTAAAGTTGTGCTCTGTTATAAAATAGAACGTTACTTTCTTAGGTTCAAAAGTTAAAAATTCAGACACATCTTGTTTATGTTCTTTTATTTTATCTTTAGTAAAACGAATTTCTTGAGCGGATTTAATATTGTAATTAAATATGACGAGCTCGCTTTTCTTTTTATGAGCAAGCCATACTTCTTGGTTATTTTCATCATGATGAACTAACTCAAAATTAAAGTATTTTATCCAAAAATAACTGCATTTCCAAAAATGCTTTTCTGTAACCATTTGTGCCTCCATTATTAAGTTGTAGCGATTATTAAAGTATCTACAGGTTGATCATGGTCCTCAATTTCAAATGAATCAATTTGAAAATCATAAACCAAGCTTATTGTATCCTGTTTATGACTTGCTAAAAATTTGTCGAAATATCCACCACCATAGCCAATCCGATATCCTTGATGGTTAAACACAACACCAGGTACGATTAATAAATCTAAATTCTCTGTAGTTTCATTATCGGCAATCACATGATTAATCCCTTTGCTATCTAATTCAATTTCAGCAAAATCAGTGATTTCTTTAAAAATCATTGCGTGAAGTTTGTAATTTGTTTCCGGAACAAAAACCTGTTTCTTATCTTCGAACATATGTTTAATTATATTGTATGTATCCACTTCGTGAGGCATCGATAACACAATACCAACAGTTTGTGCATTTTGATAAGTCTCCGTATCAAATAATTGATTGGCTAAGGAACTATCTGCAGATTGCTTATTTGTGCTAGAAAATGATTTCATTTTATTTAGCATCTGTTTGCGCATCTCAACTTTAGTCAAATGCTCACCCTCTTCGTAACCATACTGACATTATTATAACGTTTCTCAATTATAATGTCATTCAACGGCTACATATTTTAAGCAAAATAAAAAACTAGGTTCATAAGAACCTAGTTTTATAGACGAATTATTTTGTTTCACGGTGCATAGTGTGTTTGTTGTCACGAGCACAGTGTTTTTTCATTTCGATTCGTTCAGGATTAGTACGTTTATTTTTAGTTGTAATGTAGTTTCTTTCTCCACATTCTGTGCAAGCTAATGTTACGTTTACGCGCATGCTAATTCCTCCTTACCTTTTCAAAATACGACCTATTAATCATACCACTTACTTGAAAAATTGAAAAGTATTTATTTTTAATTAAAATGCTTTATATCGCTCTTTTATATCTAAAATATCCATATATTAATATTAACGGTATTATTTTTCTTTATTTTTAAAATAGTCGTTAATAATATCTTTACCGACGTCACCGCCATTTAACCATGGTTCTGGTACTGGCTGGTTAGTGTAAACAATTGAAAATGCTAATTTAGGATTGTTTATTGGTGCATAGCCGATATAAGTGGAGTTAACTCTAGGTTTACCATCTTGGAACACTTCGGCTGTACCTGTTTTACCAGCTGATGGCACATCAGTGTTATGGAAACTTTCATAACCTGTTCCAGGTACTTCATTAAATACCATTTTGAAACCTTGTTGCACTTCATTGATTTGTGCTTTTGTGTTATTAACTTTGTTCAAGACATTGCCTTTAATTTTTTGTTTAACTGGGCCAAGCGTATCTTGATTTGTAGCATTTCTAATTTCTAATCCAATATGAGGTTGTATTCTATAGCCATTATTGGCAATTGTAGAGACATATTGTGACAGTTGCATTGGCGTATAAGTATCATACTGTCCAATTGCTAAGTCTAAATAATTACCCGGATTATTGTTTAGTGGTTCAATTTGACCACTTGTTTCGTTCGGTAAATCGATACCTGTTTTAACACCAAGTCCTACTTGGTTTAGCCCTTTACGTAATTTTTGACCAGCTACTGTTATATCTGATGGTAAATTCATGTTAGGCATATAAGGATGACCTGCAATTTTTAGTGCAGTTTTAAACATATATACGTTTGATGAATGCATCAATGCTTGTTTGTCATTAATTGTAACTTTACCATCTTGGTTAAAGTAAGAATGTTTCTGTAGACCACCAGCAAATTTCAATGGTTCATCGACCATTTTTTCGCCAACTTTTATAGCATTATTTTGATAACCTGCTAATAAAGTACCACCTTTAACTGATGAACCTACAGCGTATTGGGAAGTGAATGTACCGATATCGTAGTCAGTCATACTACCATCTTTATGGATTTGTTTACCCACCATAGCTAAGATATCACCGTTATTAGGGTTTTGGACAACCATCAATGCATTATCCATATTTTTAGCGCCTTCGCCACGTAACTTACTAATTTGCTCTTTTAGATATTTTTCTGTTTTACGTTGTAAATCAATATCAATACTTAAAACTAAATCATCACCACGAGAACCTGGGTTTACAACTTTAGAATTGATTATATCTCCAGATTTATCTGTCGTATATTTCATTTCTTTTTTCTTACCTTTTAAAATGTCTTCGTATTGATATTCTAAATATGATTTACCGACACGATCGTTACGAGAGTATCCTTTAGATAAATATTTATCTGTTAATTCTTTAGGGATACCTTCTTTAGATGTAGAAACATCACCTAAAACGCCTCTTAAAGTATCACCATAAGGATATTTTCTATCCCAATCCATACTCGTATTTACGCCCGGTAACTGTGTTAATTTTTGCGAAACAGCAGCGTATTCTTTCTTCGTTACACCGTCGTTTTTAATGGTTTGTGGATTCAAAGTAGAACCGGACATCATTTCACGATAAATTGCCAGTACTTGTAAATCTTTATCAGTTAAACTATTTAATTGTTTTGATGTTATTTTTTTATGTAAAGTAGCATCATATTGTTCTTGTGAGATACTGCCATCATCTAATAGACTTTGCTCATGTTTCATCATGGCTTTAGATTTATTTGGATGTTTCTGTATCCAATAATCTTGCTTATCTCTATCAGTGATTTGATCCGTTTTCATGTGAATAAGTTTAGATAACTTTCGTGCCGTGGTTAATACTTCATCTTGTGACGTTTTTTTACCACGAGTGTATGTAATAGACATTTTTGATGCATTATCTACGATAACTTTACCATTTCTATCAAGAATCCTACCCCTTGGTACTGACTCATTTACAGTTATGTTTTCGCTATTTTTAATTTGCTGTTTGTAATGAGAACCTTGGGCAATTTGTAAATAACCTAATCTGAGTACGACAATAGCAAAGATAAAAACAATCAGCCCAAAAACAAAGCTAACTCTTTTATTCATTGTATTTCTTATTTTTTCATCATTTGATTTTTCTTTTAAACGTTTTAACAAATCAACCTACCTCTATTCAATAGTTCTCTATTCAAATGATATATTAAATCACCTTATATTTCTATAATTTTAATAAAAAAAATGACAGCCTCGTTAAAGGCTGTCATCAACTAAATAAAATTATTTAGCTGCATTGTATAATTCGTCAACTTTTTCCCAGTTAACTACGTTCCAGAAAGCACTGATGTAATCTGGACGTTTGTTTTGATATTTAAGGTAATAAGCATGTTCCCAAACATCTAAACCTAAGATAGGTGTTTTACCTTCAGTTAATGGGTTGTCTTGGTTAGGTGTAGTAACGATTTCTAAGTTACCGTTATTTACTACTAACCATGCCCAACCTGAACCGAAACGGCCTGCAGCTTTATCAGCAAATTCTTCTTTAAATGCATCTAAAGAACCCCATTGTTCTTTAATTTTATCTACTACAGTACCTTTTTCTTCAGAGTTAGGAGTTAATAATTCCCAGAATAATGAGTGGTTAATATGTCCCCCACCATTATTACGAACAGCTGTTTGAATGTTTTCAGGAACGCTGTCTAAGTTTGCGATAATTTCTTCGATAGACTTAGATTCTAACTCAGTTCCTTCAACTGCTGCGTTTAATTTTGTTACATAAGTGTTATGGTGCTTATCATGGTGAATTTCCATAGTTTCTTTATCAATATGTGGTTCTAACGCATCAAACTCATAAGGTAATTTTGGTAATTCAAAAGCCATAAATAATCATCCTCCTAATTAATGTTAAGTAAAGCATAACAATTATTATATATGACAACAATTAAAATGCTTATCATTTTAATCAGACATGTAATTAATAAGTTGTCATCTTTGTTACTCTTCTAGTATATCTCAAATTAGCAATTTTTAAACATATATTCATTATAAAATGTTTGTTTAATAGTAATTCAGACTAATGGACTATATTTAAAATAAAATTAATGAGCATTTTCATACCTTTAGTTAATAATTACATCAACATATGTACGAAAATGATATGCCATACTAAATAAAAAAAGGACTCATCTTTTAAAAAATGAGTCCTTTTTTATGACAACTAAATGTATTGACTTATTGTTTATAGACACTTCTCACAAATTCCATAAACTTCTAATTTATGTGTATTTATTGCGACATTCGGTAAACGTTGTTGAATGTCATCCATTGGGCAAAATTCAATTACTTTAGTATCTCCACAACATTCACAAATAAAATGATGATGGTGATGATCTGTACATGCAATTCTAAATTTCATTTCGCCATCTAGTTCAGTACCTTCAATAATACTTAATTCCTTAAATAAATGTAAGTTTCTATAAATGGTATCAAATGATATACCTGGATAATTTGTATCCATTTGTTGTTGTATGTGTTTTGCATTAATATATTTATCTTCTTCTACAAAAATATTAAGCATGTCACGACGTTTGTCTGTATATTTATGACCATCTTGCTTAAGAATTTGAATGGCTTCTTCAGTTTTCATCCTCATTAACTCCTTTTTTTTGTCGAAGATTTAATTTTTGATACATCATTGTACAAGCTAACATTAGCACTAATAAAACAACGATAACGCCACCTGGTGATATATTAATGTAAAAAGCTAATGTTAATCCGACAATGACGGCTATTTCACCGATAATTATACTAAATGCTATAAGTTGTTTAAATCCTTTTGTAATTCTCATTGAAATTGCTACAGGCAATGTAATTAATGCACTTACCAATAATATCCCGACTACGCGCATTGACGCAGAAATAACCATAGCTACAATGGCTATAAATAAAAACTGTATCCATTTTGGAATGCCTATAACTTTACTATATTCTTCATCAAAAGATAATATAAATAGTTCTTTATAAAATGCTAATACAAATAATAAGACAATCACTACAATTGCAACGATTGTTAATAAATCACTTAATGAAACTGCACTAATTGATCCGAATAACAGACCTACAATTTCTTGGTTGAAACCATCAGCTAATGAGATAAATATAGCACTTAACGCTATACCAGCACTCATAATGATAGGGATAGCAATTTCTTGATAATTACTATAAGAAGTTCTCAGCTTTTCAATTAATATGGCACCTATAATAGCAAATAAAATACCGCACCACATAGGATTAATAAAAGTTAATGCAGGTAATACAGTAATTAAAAACATTCCAAATGAGATGCCCCCAAGCGTCACATGGCTTAGTGCATCAGCAATTAATGATAACCTTCGTACTACAATAAAAGCACCTATCAGTGGCGCTATAAAACCAACAAGTAAACCACTTAATAGAGAATACCTCATAAAGTCAAAATTTAATAACGCATCAATCATTTGTACAACACTCCCTATCATGTTGATGATCTACGAATTTAATTGGATGCCCATAGATTTTAGAAATTTGTACTTCATCTAGGGATTTAAATTCTTCAGTAGAGCCGTGGAAATGTAAATGTTTATTCAGACATGCTACTTCAGTAGCAGTATCTGCAACTACACCAATATCGTGTGTTACTAATATGATTGTTACGCCTTCTTGTTTTAGTTGGTTTAAAGTATTGTAAAAATCATTAACATGTTTTGCATCTATGCCGTTTGTAGGCTCATCTAATATTAAAACTGTCGGATCGCTGATTAAAGCTCTAGCGATAAGAATTCTTTGTTGTTGCCCGCCTGATAATTCGGCAATGTTTGCATTACTCAAATGCGCAATATTTAAGCGCTTTAAAACTGCGTCTACCTTTTGTTCATCATTTCGATTGAACCAACGTACTAATTTTTTACGTTTAGTTAGCCCGCTAAGCACGACTTCTTTCACACTGGCAGGAAAACCAGATTTAAAAGCAAGTGCCTTCTGCGATACATAACTAATTTTTAACATAGATTGTTTTCCTTTATAATCTTTACCATCTACAAATATTTTGCCACTTTGCATCGGTAATAGACCTAAAATTAACTTTAACAGCGTCGATTTCCCAGCACCATTTGGGCCAACGACTGCTAAAAACTCGCCTCGATTAATTTTAATATTAATATTATCGAGTACCTTTTTGTTATCAAAAGCATAATTTAAATTTTGTAATTCGAATACTGGCGTAGTCATGATTTCACCTCGACTAATACTATACAATGTGAAAACCATTATGTAAATAGTAATGTTTACGACTTGAGTAAAAAAAGTAGTCGCATTTTGTAATTAGCTGTTGTCCAATTACTTTAAATACGACTACCTTTTGTTTAATTGCTATTATTGCTGTAATATTTTTTCTTTTAAGTCTGGATCAAATTTTTGGTTTTTGATCATTTCTATTTCATATTTATAAGGTGGTTTTTTGTTCTTTTTATCTTCACCAACATACGGTGTTTCTAATATTTTTGGAATATCTTTAAATGTGTCATGATGAATGATGTAGTTTAACGCATCGAAACCAATGTGACCGAAGCCAATGTTCTCATGGCGGTCTTTATGTGCACCAATTGGATTTTTACTATCATTAACGTGTAAAACCTTAATTCTATCGATACCAACAATTTTATCAAATTCATTAATAACGCCATCAAAATCTTCTTTGACATTATAACCTGCATCATTAGTATGACAAGTATCGAAACATACGGATAAGCGTTCGTTATGGTGTACGCCATCAATAATTTGAGCTATCTCTTCAAAGCTACGCCCAATTTCTGATCCTTTACCTGCCATTGTTTCTAAAGCAATACGTACATCGTTATCTTGAGTTAATACTTCATTTAAACCTTCAATGATTTTTTTAATACCAACATCAGCCCCCGCTCCTACGTGTGAGCCTGGATGTAGTACGATATCTTTAGCACCGATAGCTTCAGTACGTGCAATTTCATTCTGTAAAAATTCTACACCAAGATTAAAAACATGTGGTTTTTCTGTATTGGCAATATTAATAATGTAAGGCGCGTGTACGATTATATTAGACAGGCCATATTTTTCCATTGCTTCATGACCTTTGGTAATATTTAAATCTTCAATTGGTTTTCTACGCGTATTCTGAGGCGCACCTGTATAAATCATAAATGTTGATTCACCAAATTTATGTGCTTCTTCTGCAGAACCTTCTAGCATTTTCTTACCACTCATTGAAACATGAGAGCCTAATAGCATAATAATCACCTATCCTTTTTTATTTTTGCGGGCTAGTCTATTTTGACGTTTACTATATTGTTTACGCTCTTGACGTTTTAAGTTTTCAACTTCTTGTTTAAATTTCTTCTTGTAACCAGGTTTAACTTTGTTCTTGTTATTTCGCTTAACTTTGTTTTTAATTTGATTCGTTAAGTGATCATCTTGTTTCTTTCTCACTTTACGTTTGTTATGAGCCTTAATAGCTTTAAGTTCATCGTCTTTTATATCAACATCGTTAAATTTATATCCACGTTCTTCAATTAAACCAATGTTTTCTTCTTCATCTGGACTGTATAATGTGATGGCTACACCGTGATATTGTCCACGTCCTGTACGTCCAACGCGGTGAGTAAAGAAATCAATATCGTTAGGAACATCGAAGTTAATAACATGGCTGACACCTGGAATATCAATGCCTCTTGAAGCTAAATCACTGGCAATAACATACTGAAACTCTAGGTTTCTAATACGTTTCATTTGTTGTTTTCTCTCACGTGGCGTTAAACCACCATGAATCATGCCTACTTTGACGCCTGCCTCATTAATTTGCTTCGCTAACTCATTCGCACTATCACGACTATTACAAAATATAATACCTAGATACGGATTAATAACGTTCATTAATTTTAAAGTCTTATCTACTTTATCTTCACTTTTAGTCGGTATTAAATAAAATTCTATATTTTCTTTATTTTGAGATGGTTTTTCAATCTCAATAAACTCTGGATGTTCTAAATATTTGTTTAAAAATGGGTGTAATGATTTTGGTATAGTTGCACTAAAAACAGCAATACTCGCATTTTCTTCTAAGCGTGCTGCGATTAGATCCACATCTTCGATAAGACCTAAATCAATCATTAAATCAGCTTCATCAATGACTAAATAAGATGCAAGATGAACATGCAATTCCCCATTTTTTGCTAAATCATTAATTCTTGTAGGTGTACCAATTACTAAGTGTGGTTGATTTTTCGCACGTTGACGATCTTTTTCAAAATCTGTTCCACCAATAAATAATTTAACAGATATGTCTTGCTTAAATTTAGCTAGATGGCTTGCTGCATCGAATAAT
Source organism: Staphylococcus lloydii (assembly GCF_015775975.1). NCBI lineage: Bacteria > Bacillati > Bacillota > Bacilli > Caryophanales > Staphylococcaceae > Staphylococcus > Staphylococcus lloydii. The sequence continues at coordinate 1,320,321 of NZ_CP064056.1, read as the reverse complement.
TGTTGCGCTAATTCACGTGTTGGTGCCACAATTATTGCTTGCGGTTCGTTAATTGTGCTGTCGATACGTTGCATTAATGGTAGTAAGAAAGCATGTGATTTACCAGTACCTGTTTGAGATTGCCCGATTATACTTGTACCTTTAATGATTTTAGGTATAACGCGGCTTTGAATCTCTGTCGGTTTGTTAAAGTTTAAATCTTTTATTGCTGTTATAAGTTCTGATTCTAAATTAAAATTTTCAAATGGATGGTTAGCCATGTTTTGGCCCTCCTTAAAGTTCATCTTATTCATTATAAAACAACTGTTATTAAATTTGAATAAGTTTATTCGTAGTTCGTATATTAAAGATATTCAAAAGGATTAGTATTTATAGTTGATGCTTTAATACTAAAAGTAATCTCTTCTTCGCTCAACCAAGTATGCAATAGTTGTAATAATCCTTCTTTCATAACATATTCGCTATAATGATCAATGTCTAAAATGTTGACGCCATTGATTTTAGCGTCTAAAGCATCGTGATGTTTTACGTCCCCGGTAATAAATATATCTGCACCACTATTTTTAGCTTTGTATTCAAATCCTATACCAGAACCACCTATTATGGCTACACGTTGCACAGTTGTATCTATATCACCTGTAAAACGAACGCTTGGGATTGATAAATTTGATTTTACTGATTGTGCAAATTGTTTAGCACTTAAAGGTTTATCTAATTCACCAATTATACCTAAACCGTGTGATGCAACTTTTGTCATAGTTATAAAATCATATACCGGTGTCTCATATGGATGATATTGTTCTATTAATTGTTGTGCTAAAGCTTTTTGCTGAGATTTAATCATGAATTCTACTTTTACTTCTTGAACAGCTTCTATTTCATCAATATTTCCAATATGAGGGTTTGCATCGCCAACAGGTTTGAAATTACCAACACCATTACTTTCAAAGAAGCAATGTTCATAGTCACCTTCTGAAGCTAAACCATGTTCGCTCAGTTTACTTTTTAATGCTTCTTTATTTTCTTCGGGTACGAAAACTTGTACTTTGTAGTATTGATAAGTTTCTTCATTTAAAAAGGACAAATGAGTTAACCCAATTTTATCAGCAAGCATTTTATTTACGCCGTATTTATAAACATCTAAATTCGTATGTAAGGCAATTAAATTAATACTATTTTTAATTAATTTATGGATAATAGCGCCATAGCCATCATTTTCAACGATATTGTTAACGCCTTTAAAAATAAGTGGGTGATGACAAATAATTGTATTAATGTCGTTGGCTATCGCTTCATCTACTACTGCTTCGGTACAGTCTAAAGCTGTTAATATACCAGTAACGTCATTTTGCTTATTTCCTATTAATAAACCAACGTTATCCCAGTCTTCTGCAGTGTTTAGTGGCACATGTTTATTAATAATAGTTAAAAGTGTATTAATTTTCATAATTAAGCACCTCGCTAATTAATTTAATTTCTGTGTCTACTTCTGCTAATCTGTTGTGGTGTATCGATGGATCTAATTGCTGTGCAATTGCTTTTAATGATTGTAATTCATGTGTCCACTTTCTATTGAAGTATTCATTTCTTTGTTGTAATAGTAATGGACCGAATTTACGCTCTTGCTCAGTAAGTACCATATCACAATCTAGTTTGTCTGCGACAATAATTTCATATATATGCTTTTTTTCTTCCATTATTTCTTCGTTTGTAATGGTGTAACCAGCTTCTTCGAGCCATAATCTGATAGGATATGATTGAATATTACTTTGTAAGATTAGTCTCGGATGGTTAGTTAATTTATTTTGTCCCTCTGCCAAGATTTTAGCAATTAAAGGTCCGCCCATACCACATATTGTAATAGAATCTACTTTATTATTATGGTCCAATACAGTTAATCCATCGCCTAGTTTAACATTTATCGCATCATCAAGTTGATAATATTGAACGTTTTGAATAGACGCTTCGTACGGGCCTTTTATTACTTCACCCGCAATTGCTTTGCTAACTATTTTATTTGTAATTGCATAAATTGGTAAGTAAGCGTGATCTGAACCAATATCAGCCAGATAATCGCCTTTAATAAATTCACTCACTTTTTGTAATCGTTTATTTATAGTGATCATTGCTTAACTCCTCTAATATATGTAAAAAAGACTCTTTTGCACGTAGTTGTACAAAAGAGCCCAATAATTAATCCATAAAGTCTTTAAGACGTTTACTTCTACTTGGATGTCTCAATTTTCTCAATGCTTTAGCCTCGATTTGTCTGATACGTTCTCTAGTAACGCCAAAGACTTTACCTACTTCTTCAAGTGTGCGAGTTCTACCATCATCAAGACCAAAACGTAATCTCAAGACGTTCTCTTCACGGTCTGTCAATGTATCAAGTACATCTTCTAATTGCTCTTTTAATAGTTCGTAAGCTGCATGGTCTGATGGACTTTGTGCTTCTTGGTCTTCAATGAAATCCCCTAAATGACTGTCATCTTCTTCACCGATTGGTGTTTCTAATGATACAGGTTCTTGTGCAATTTTTAGGATTTCACGTACTTTTTCAGGTGGTAAATCCATTTCTTCACCAATTTCTTCTGGTGCTGGGTCCCTACCTAAATCTTGTAGTAATTGTCTTTGTACACGGATAAGTTTATTAATCGTTTCAACCATATGAACTGGTATACGAATCGTTCTAGCTTGGTCAGCTATAGCACGAGTAATCGCTTGTCGAATCCACCATGTAGCGTAAGTTGAAAACTTGAAGCCTTTGCTAAAGTCGAATTTTTCTACTGCTTTGATAAGTCCCATGTTACCTTCTTGAATTAAGTCTAAGAATAACATGCCACGGCCTACATATCTTTTAGCAATACTAACAACAAGACGCAAGTTAGCTTCTGCTAATCTTGATTTAGCGATTTCATCGCCTTCCTCAATTTTTTTAGCCAATTCAATTTCTTCTTGTGCGCTTAATAAATTAACGCGCCCTATTTCTTTTAAGTACATACGCACTGGGTCGTTAATTTTAACACCTGGAGGCGCACTTAAATCGTTTGGGTTAATTTTATCATCAGTATCTGAACTATCTTTTTCATTAACTAAACTAATATCGTTATCGTTTAGTTGATCAAAGAAGTCATCCATGTGGTCTGGGTCCATTTCAAAGTTTTGCAGTTTTTCTGCAATTTCTTCATGGCTAAGATGACCTTCTTTTTTACCTTTTTCGATCAATTGTTTTTTAACATCTTCTAAAGTTAGAGATGGGTCGATGGTTTGTTTTTTTACTTTAACTTTATTGTCAGACATGAAAAGGCCTCCCGAATATAATATCAACTAGTAATAATAACCATTACGCACACTTATTATTACTACTCATTTCCAAATAAGACACATATTAAACATTGTCAATCCCGTAATAGTCAAATATGCAATGTAGTTTAACTATCATATTTAATTCATTCTATTTTTATTGAAGTTTACTATTTGTTCTAAATATTGTTTTTGTAACGCTTGATCCCCTAATCTAGTAGCCTCTATTAATTTATTGTTAAGAGACTCTAATGTTTCAGAAGTTCTGTATTTTGTTATGGTATTAATATAGTCATCAATTTCGTTTTCAAACGGTTCTTCATTTATCATAAAATTATCTAATGATATAAATGCTTCTTTAATTTCCGAAATTTCGATGTACTGTAATACGTCACTTATACTAAACGAATCATTTTCTGCGTAAAACTCGCGTAAAGTAATAAATATACGCTTAAAATACTCATTTGTAAAGTCCTCAGGCTCAATTAACTGATGATAATTTAAAAATGTATCTTTATCATTCATAAAATGTTTTAGTAAAGCGCGCTCAGCTTTTTGCTCTTTAGATAAATTGGCAAATTGAGGTACTGATGGTGCTTGATATGATGGTGTTTGATGATAAGATTGTTGGCTATCTATTTCATTGTTTAGACTATCTAAATTGACTTTAAACACTTCAGATACATCTTGGATAACTTTTTTTCTCAAAATAGTAGAAGACATATAAGCAATATCGTTTGTAATTTCTTTTAAATATTTTTCATAAGCTAAGTCATTATTCTCTATTTCTTCTTGATGCATGTTTACTTTGTATAAAATAAATGCCTTTTTCTCATGTTCAACATAATGATTGAAAGCATCTTCACCATGTTTGCCAATATATTCATCTGGGTCCATATCTTTAGGTAGTTGAATAACAAAAACATTGAAACCTTGTTTAAGTAAATTGTTTCCCGTTTTTAAGGTTGCCTCACTTCCGGCAAAGTCACCATCAAACATTAAAGTGATATTGTTTGTAAGCTTTTTTAAAAATGTAATATGATCTTGCGAAATTTGAGTTCCCATACTAGCAATAACTTGTTTAAGTCCAGCTTGGTCTGCCTTAATGACATCCATAAAACCTTCTAATAATATTGCTTCATCATTTTTACGAATTGCTTTACGTGCCAAATCAACGTTATATAATAACCTTCTTTTTTGAAAGATAGGTGTTTCAGGCGAATTTAAATACTTGGGTTCTTGGTTTGTGTAAGTACGTCCAGAGTATCCTACTGTTCTACCTTGAGAATTATTTAGCGGGAACATAATTCTGTCTCTAAATCTATCATAATAACTAAAATTTTCTTCGTTTCTAGAGAGTAAACCCGCTTCATATGCAAGTTGAATATCATATCCTTTTTTCTCTAAAAAATCATGACAAAAGTGAGAATTATTAGGTGCATAACCTATTTTACGTGCATCGATAAGTTCATCGGTAAATCCTCTATCTTTTAAATATGCTAATGCCGCTTCACCCTCAACGGATTTTTTAAGGGCATAATGATAATATTGTTGCATTAATTCATGCATTTCTATCATCTTCAAATCATCTGACGCTATTTGATGGCCATTGTTTGGAGATTGATTATCCTGTTGTGTATCAACGGCAATATTAACACGTACGCCTAATTCTTGAACGGCTTCTGTAAAAGAAATATCTTTAATTTCTTGAGTGAATTGAAAAACGTTACCACCTTTTTTACAACCAAAACAATGACAAATTTGTTTGTCTTCAGAAACGGTAAATGAAGGTGTTTTTTCATCATGAAAAGGACACAAACCAATGTAATTGCGCCCTCTTTTTTCTAATTTCACATATTCACTGACTAAGTCTAAAATGTCAGTCTTATTTTTAATTTCATCAATAACAGATTGTTCGATTCGCAAAGTTTATCACCTTATTAAACATTAATTATATTATTATAAATGTTTTTAGTCCTTTTTGAAATTATTTTGCTCAATGATGCTGATTATATCATTTGCAGTTTCTTCAATTGCTTTGTCAGAAACATCGATAACTGGGCATCCAATTCTATCAGTTAAATCATGGAAATATTCCAACTCTTCTTTAATGCGTTGTTCAGTGGCATATCTAGCACTATCACCTAAACCTAATTGACGCAAACGTTCTTTACGAATTCTATTTAATTTTTCTTCACTTATCTTCAGTGCAATACATTTGGAAGGATCTGTTTCGAATAAATTGTCAGGCGGTGTAACTTCAGGGACAATTGGAATATTCATCACCTTATAACTTTTATGCGCTAAATATTGGGAAAGTGGTGTTTTAGAAGTTCTAGAAATGCCTAAAAGAACGATATCAGCTTTTGCTAAACCTTTAGGATCTTTTCCGTCATCATATTTAACTGCAAATTCTATTGCGTCAATTTTTTTGAAATATGCTTCGTCTAATCTATGAACTAAACCGGGTTCGAAATAAGGTTGTTCGTCTATTCTATCTAATAATATGTTCATAAGTGGCCCCATAATATCGACAGATTGGATATTTAATTCATTTACTTTAGCTTCCATATATTTTCTGATTTCAGGTTTAACAAGTGTATATATTACGATTGCTTGCGTATCTAGTGCTACTTGTATAACCTCATCAACGTTTTCTAAAGCTTCTATATAAGGATAACGTATAATTTCATTTTCGCATTGGTTAGGATTGAATTGCGATATGCAGGCTCTTGCTACTAATTCAGCTGTTTCACCTACAGAGTCAGAAGCAACGATTAAATTAATTTTTTCCATGTTAAATACCACCTATTCGTTAAATAATGACACAAATATTTTAGTAATCGTAGTTTTAGAAATTCTACCTTTTACTTCAAAATTACCATTGTCTTTTTTACTAACAATAGGTAATGAATCTATTTCTTTCTCAATCATTAAATTTGCCGCGTATATAACGCGTTCGTTTTCTAATATATAATTTAAATTTGGCATTCGTGTCATAATGATATTGACTGGCATTGTATGTATGTCTTGACCTATCATAGACGCTCTTAATAAATCTTTTCTTGAACACACACCGATAAAATCACCATGTTCATTAATAACAAATAATGTACTTACATCTTCAAGGAATATTGTACAAATAGCGTCATAAACAGTCATTTCACTTTTAACAACAACTGGATGTGATGAGTAATCTTTGACGACATATTTCTTTAATTGTTCAGATATTAATTTATTTTTAGGCTTTCCAGGATAATAATAACCAACACGTGGTCTTGCTTCTAATATGCCTGACATTGTCAATATAGCTAAATCAGGTCTTAGTGTAGCTCGAGTTAAATCTAAACGTTCTGCGATATGTTCACCCGTAATTGGGCCATTGTTTTTAACAATCTCAACTATTTGTTGTTGCCTTTTACTCAGTTCTATAGTGATTCACCCCTTTATTCATACACTTCAATTATACATTGATTTATCTCATGCTACAAATACATATAATTACTTGCTAATAGAGTATCTATAGATTAAAATATAGATTGTAAGCGAGTTAAGGACAGTGAGAGCTTAGCGACTATATAATGGCAAATATAAATAAAAATTAATGAATCAAATTAAAAGCGAGTGACTACACTAATTTGGGTGGAACCGCGGGTTAAAAATTACAATATTAAACACATTTAATGTGATTAAATTATAACTCGTCCCAAGACAATGATGAAATATGTTTATTTTCCGTTGTCTTGGGGCGTTTTTATGTTAAAAAGGAGTGCAATTTTAAATGGCAAAAGATATGGATACTGTAGTTCAATTAGCAAAGCATAGAGGCTTTGTATTTCCAGGTAGTGAAATTTACGGAGGTCTATCAAATACATGGGACTATGGACCACTTGGTGTAGAATTAAAAAATAACGTTAAAAAAGCATGGTGGCAAAAATTTATTACGCAATCACCATATAACGTCGGCATCGACGCAGCTATTTTAATGAATCCTAAAACTTGGGAAGCATCAGGACATTTAGGTAATTTTAATGACCCAATGATAGATAACAAAGACAGTAAAATTAGATATCGTGCGGATAAAATCATTGAAGATTATATGTTAAATGAAAAAGGCGACGAAAATTTCGTTGCAGATGGTTTAAGCTTTGATGAAATGAAACGTATTATTGATGAAGAAGGTATTGTATGTCCTGTAAGTGGAACTGCTAACTGGACTGATATTCGTCAATTCAACTTAATGTTTAAAACTTTCCAAGGTGTTACTGAAGATTCAACTAATGAATTATTCTTACGCCCTGAAACTGCACAAGGTATTTTCGTTAACTACAAAAATGTACAACGTACAATGCGTAAAAAATTACCATTTGGTATCGGTCAAATTGGTAAATCTTTCCGTAACGAAATTACACCAGGTAACTTCATTTTCCGTACGCGTGAATTCGAACAAATGGAATTAGAATTTTTCTGTAAACCTGGTGAAGAAATTGAATGGCAAAACTATTGGAAAACTTTTGCTAGTGAATGGTTAAAAGACCTTGGTTTAAGTGAAGCAAATACGCGTTTAAGAGACCATGATGAAGACGAATTATCTCATTATTCAAATGCTACGACAGATATTGAATATCGTTTCCCATTTGGTTGGGGTGAACTATGGGGTATTGCAAGCCGTACTGACTTTGACTTGAAAAAACATAGTGAGCATTCTGGTGAAGACTTTACTTACCATGATCAAGAAACAAACGAAAGATACATTCCTTATTGTATAGAACCATCATTGGGTGCTGACCGTGTTACATTAGCATTCTTATGTGATGCATATGATGAAGAAGGCGTAGAAGGAAGTAAAGATGCTAGAACAGTATTACATTTCCACCCTGCCCTAGCACCATATAAAGCAGCAGTATTACCATTAAGTAAAAAATTATCTAGCGAAGCAATTAAAATCTTTGAACAATTAAGCACTAAGTTCTCAATTGATTTCGATGAATCACAATCAATTGGTAAACGTTACCGTCGTCAAGATGAAATTGGTACACCATATTGTATTACTTTCGATTTTGATTCATTAGAAGATCAAAAAGTTACTGTAAGAGATAGAGATTCAATGGAACAAGTTCGTATGCCAATCGAAGAATTAGAATCATTCTTAGCTGAAAAAGTTCAATTTTAATAATTACGATTAGCCTATGTTTCATTACGAATAGTCAATCAAGCGTTTAACTAACGCTGATTGGCTATTTTTTATTTAGATTTTAATAATGTATGTCTGATAGAAAATTAATATTTAATTTGTACTGCGATATAAAGTATCTATTGTCATATAGTCATAAAAAAGAAGCTAACTGAAGATTAATATAGTTAGCTTTTATTAACGTTGATCATCAAGTCGATGCAATTGATTTATTAACTTTTGACTCTTGAAAAACATACCGGCGTATTCTCGATATAACATGATAAGTAACTCAGACATTTCGTCTACAATAGTAGCATTGATATTTAAAGCATTCATTTTAGAAATTGGCATTTGTTGTAAAAGGGTTAATAAGTATAATGTTTTATTAGAGATTCTGAGTGCATGTGGATCTCTATCCAATACATATGTTGAAATAGCCCCATCAAATTTGAAACTATAAGCAGCCAGCTTAGATTGGTCTTTGTTATCCGTGACAACACATCTATCAAAAATAGCATTAAAACCAAAGTGAGTCATATTTTTCAATAATACGATAACCGACATTAGTTGTGCGGAAACACCTTCATTAATTTTGGATAAGACGAAGTGCAAAAGCTCATAATTTTCTTTCGAAACATCTTCGGGTTCTATAGCACGGTCTATCACTTCAGTGCATAGACTTGCAAAACTACTTTCATAAATATCTAATCTAAGATTGTAATTTTGATCTATGACATCTATAGAACTAATTGTCCCCATGCCTTTCCATTTTGAATAAACAAACAACCCATACACAAATAATTGTGTATGAGCTTGTAGTCCACTTTTACTTTTTTTAACTCTGCGGGCCATTAATGGTACTTTAGCACCATGTTCATTTAAGATTGTAATAATTTTATCGGATTCGCCATAATCTACTGATTTAATAACTATTCCCTTTTGCTTGATTAACAAGTTAACTCACAATCCTTATATTAATCTTGGTCTTCTACATAACCCATTTGACGAATAAAATTCACTTTATTACGCCAATCTTTTTGCACTTTTACCCATAATTCTAAATATACTTTCGACCCAAGTAATCGTTCAATATCTTGACGTGCACGTTTACCAACTTCTTTAAGTTTTTTGCCACCCTTACCGATGACGATACCTTTTTGTGAATCACGTTCAACGAATATCGTAGCTTCAATACGCACTCTATCTTCATCTTCTTTAACCATACGGTCGACATTAACGCCGATTGCGTGTGGAATTTCTTCACTGGTAAGATGTAAGATTTTCTCTCTAATCAGCTCACCAACTACAAACTGTTCGGGATGGTCAGAGATTTGATCGTCAGGATAATATTTTGGTCCTTCAGGTAAATATGATTTAAGTACACTTAAAAAGTGGTCGACGTTATGTCCTTCTAAAGCAGACATAGGTACAATTTCAGTAAAATCCATATATGTTTGATATTCTTCGATTATTGGCATCAATTTATCTGGGTGCACTAAATCGATTTTATTTAACACTAAAAAGACTGGTGTCTTTACTGAATTTAACATTTCCATTATAAATTCATCGCCACGTCCAATGCCTTCATCTACATTAACCATAAACATGATAGCATCAATTTCTGACAATGTATTCTTAGCGACACGCATCATGTAATCGCCTAATTTGTGTTTTGGTTTATGAATACCTGGTGTATCTAAAAAGATAATTTGCGCATCTTCTTCAGTCATAACACCTTGTATTTTATTACGTGTTGTTTGTGCTTTATCAGACATTATTGCAATTTTATGTCCGATAACTCTATTTACGAATGTAGATTTACCTACATTCGGTCTACCTATAATTGATACAAATCCTGATTTATGTTCCATTAATTATTTAAATCCTTTCCTGAAAAACCAAGTGGTAATAATTTGTCTACAGTAGATTCAATCATTTCGCCATTGTGATTTGTCATATAGACGGGCATATCATCATCGCATAATTCTTTTAATACTTGTCTGCATGCACCACATGGTGATGATGGTTCTGAAGCATCTACAGTTATCGTAATTGATTCAAAATCTCCTGGTTTATAGCCGTTTGAAATAGCGGCTACTAAACTAGAACGTTCTGCACATATAGCCATAGGATATGCTGCGTTTTCTACATTTGCTCCATAAAAAACATTTCCGTCTTTTGTTCGTAAGTAGGCACCTACTTTAAAGTTACTATATGGAACGTACGCATTGCGTTGTGCTTTTCTTACTTCATTAAAATAATCATTATTATATGTCATAAAATAGCATCCCCCTCAAAATATTGCCCTAATTACTTTAAGTATAATACAAATTAAACAATTACTGTATTAAATTTAAAATATGAGGGATAAAAATTATCAAACCAAGCACTAGTGCGACAATTGAAGCGATTAATACGGCAAAAGCGGCGATATCTTTTGCATATTTTGCATATGTAGCATAAGAATCTGTAACCAAGTCTACGACAAATTCTATTGCAGTATTTATAGATTCACATATAAACACTGTGCCAATAGCGATAATAATAATTGTCCATTCTATGGCTGAAAGACGTAATATAAAACTTAAGATAATGACTAACAATGCACAAATAATATGAATGAGAAAGTTATGATCCTTTTTTAACAGGGTTATCAAACCTGCGAATGCATGTTTAAATCTGCCCATAATATCACTTATCTCTTGTTAAACCATAAGCATTTAAAATTTCATCTTGTCGGCCAAACATGACTTTTTCGTCATCTTGTTCAATATGGTCATATCCTAATAAATGTAAAAAGCCATGAAGTGCTAGAAAGCCAAGTTCTCTCTCAAATGAGTGTCCATATTGTTCCGCTTGTTCTTTAGCGACATCAGTACAAATAATAATGTCGCCAAGTACTCTAGGGATATCTGCGCCTACAATTTCGGCATCCTCTTCTTCAAATGCAAATGAAATAACATCGGTTACTTTGTCTTTATCACGATACATTTTATTAATATCTTGAATTTCACTTTTATCGACAAATGTCACCGATAATTCTGCTTCATCATTAATATTTTCTTGCTCTTTAGCAAAAGTTAATAAATCATCAATTTGAGCAAACCATGCATCGTCAACTTCTGAAGTATGATCGCTAAAATCTATAGTGAACAATGGCTATTCATCTCCTTCGTATTTATCTATAATTTTATTGACTAATGGGTGACGTACAACATCACTGGTATCAAGTTTTAATATACTTATGCCTTTAACGTCATTTAATTTTTTAGTTGCTTCTTTTAAACCAGTTTTAACGCCTGGCGGTAAATCAACTTGAGTTGGGTCTCCGGTAACGACCATTTTTGAGCCAAATCCTAATCTAGTTAAAAACATCTTCATTTGAGCATGAGTAGTGTTTTGTGCCTCATCTAATATGACAAAGGCATCGTCTAAAGTTCTACCTCTCATATAGGCTAAAGGTGCAATTTCAATAATGCCACGTTCAATAAATCGTGCAGATTGTTCTCGACCTAAAACTGTATTTAAACCATCATATAAGGGTCTTAAATATGGATCTACTTTTTCTTTTAAGTCACCAGGTAAGAAACCAAGAGATTCACCAGCTTCAACGGCAGGTCTTGTTAAGACGATTCGTTTAACATTCCCTTTACGCAATTGTTTTGCTGCGTAAACTACCGCTAAAAATGTTTTACCAGTTCCAGCTGGTCCGATACCGAAGACTAAATCATTTCTATTCATCGCGTTAATGTATAGTCTTTGTCCCATCGTTTTTGCTCTAATAGACTTACCAAATGCGTCTTTAGTAATTTCATCTTCATACAAATCTATTAATTGATCAATTGTTTTATTATGAGCCATCTTTATAGCTGACTCAACATCTTTTAGAGATATATTAATGCCTTGTTGAATCACTTTCAATAAATTAATTAATACTGATTCAGCTTGTTCTACATGCTCCAATACATTTCCTTTAACAGCAATTTCTTGACCTCGAGCATGTACGACGACATCAAATCCATCTTCAATAGCTTTCAAATGTTCATCGTTATTTCCGATGAGAGCTTGTGCTTCATTGATATCGTCAATATAAATAATTCCAGGCATATAGGCGCTCCTTTGCAAATGAATTTTCTTTTAATTAGTAATTAATTCACTTAAATTTTAAAATAATAAACATAAAATGTCTATAAATAATAAGGCTGTCTTTTCATAAGGTGTCTCTACATATTAGTTACCTTTTTATTATAACATGTAACCTTAATAAGTTATTTTAATGTGCATTATAATGAATTGTTACATTGAGCATTCTATACTGCGACATAAAAAAACACTCTATCAAGTATTTCACGTTGATAGAGTGTTTTTTTGTTACACGCGTTTAGGTTTACTTAAAATTTCTGACCATATAATACCATTAACGACTTCATCGTCATCAAAACGTAAATTGTCACTAGTGCCATTGACATGCATAGCATTGGCATTGATAAGTTGCTTCAAGCGAAAACGTTTTGTTCTTTCAGATAAGTATTTATCATTTATGATTGCACGTGCACGTTTTTCCATTAATTGTAGTTGTTTTTCTTTTTCACGATCAATTTCATTACGTACATTTTCTAAATCATTAAAAACACTATCTTCAAGTTCTTTTTGAAGTGCTTCATCCTGTTTTCTTTGACGCACCTTTTCTTTGTCTGCAGCACTTTCTTCAGTGGATTGTTTAGGCGCTGTTGGTGTTTCCATCTTTTCAGCACGTGTTTCAGTCACTGGCTCTGGTTCGACTTCTGATGTTTGACGTTCTCGTGTTGTTTGACTAGGAGGTTTACCTTCCATCTGTTCTTCTAACTCATTAAAAGTTTCTTCGATTTTTTCAAGAAAACTTTTACCACGTGGTTGTTGTGTATCTTGTTGCTTCTTTGGAGTTTGGTGACGTTGTCTTTCTTTATGACTATTATCTTTAATTGCACCTATAATAGTAGCTATCACAGATATAGCAAAAATGATAATACCGATACTCATTTAATCACCCCTTATTCTTCTGGTGATTCGTCTTCGTTGTTGTTCGTACGTTTATTAATTGCGTTACGCATTCCTGTATCAGCTTCAATATTTTTTAGATTGTAGTAATCTCCAACACCGATGTTGCCTGAACGTAATGCTTCAGCCATTGCAAGTGGAACTTCTGCTTCGGCTTCAACAACTTTAGAACGCATTTCTTGAACTTTGGCTTTCATTTCTTGTTCTTGAGCTACTGCCATTGCTCTACGTTCTTCCGCTTTAGCTTGTGCAATATTTTTATCAGCAAGTGCTTGTTCAGTTTGTAAGTCGGCACCAATGTTTTTACTAATATCAACGTCAGCAATATCAATTGATAGTATTTCAAATGCAGTACCTGAGTCTAAACCTTTACTTAGTACAGTTTTTGAAATGTTGTCAGGGTTTTCTAATACTTCAGTGTGATGTTGGCTTGAACCAATCGTTGAAACGATACCTTCACCAACACGTGCGATGATTGTTTCTTCACCAGCACCACCTACTAGTCTAGCAATATTTGCACGTACCGTAATTCTAGCTTTTGCTTTAACCTCGATACCGTTCATTGCAACACCAGCAATAAATGGTGTTTCGATTACTTTTGGATTTACTGACATTTGAACGGCTTCAAGCACGTCACGGCCTGCTAAGTCAATAGCCGCACCACGTTCAAATGGTAAATTAATATCTGCTCTTTGAGCGGCAATATTAGCATCAACTACTCTATCAACATTACCACCTGCAAGATAGTGTGACTCTAATTGATTCGTAGTTAAATTTAAACCTGCTTTATGTGCTTTAATCAATGGTGCAATAACTTTTCTCGGTGATACCCTTCTTAATCTCATACCTACTAGCGTACCGATTCCTACTTTAACACCGGCAGCTATGGCTGAGATCCATAAACCGACAGGTACAAATGAAAACAATATTAATAATGCAATAATAACTATTACTACGATAATACCTATACTAATTAGCATATGCTTTCTCCTTTAAATTTTAAATTTCTCTAACAACAACACGCGTACCTTCAACTTCAAGAATTTTCACACTTTTATTGCGTAAAATAAATGAGCCATCTGAAACTGCATCAATACGTTCGTTATTGATTGAGATAATACCAGCTGGTCGTAAATCAGTCATTGTTAATGCTGTTTCGCCAACTAAATAAGAGCGGTCATCATGAGATGTGTAACCAGATTCAGCATTAGTAGAATCTTTTAATACAACTTTATCTAAAAATGGTATGTTACGTTTGAAAATTTTCACTAATATCACCCACTCGACGATTGCTAAAATTAATGCTATTACAACATTACCTATCATGAAAACCAAATTATCGCCCAATGTAATAATACTAAATATTATTAATGTTAAACCAATGATGCCGATTACTGCGCCTACAATAAATAGTTCGATAATGACGAATAATACACCGATACTAAATAAAATCACAGTGATTAAATTAACATCACCTTTAATTAAGAAGCCTAAAAAGAAAATTAACATTGCTAAAGTAGCAATAATACCAATGATATTAATCCTTTTAGAATATAATTGATATAGAAGACCTAAAAATATAACACAAGTTAATATTAAAGCTATTACTGGACTTACGATAAAATTAGCCAAGTTATCTAACCAACTATGGCTTTGGATTGAGGTCATAAAACTCAACGTATGTATATTAGATAATAAGTTCACGATTTCACCCCGCTCTCATATTAATTATACAATAAACAGGCGGTCATTAATACAGTTATGGGGAATTCAACTACTACAATTGTAATAATGCTTATTCGTTTTAAAAGCCAGAGTAAAATAAAAAACCATAGTTGAATATATCAACTATGGTTATTATATATAATTAATATTGTTGAGGGAGTCAACGAAACTATTAATTATTTGAATTTACGTTTACGTGCAGCTTCTGATTTCTTTTTACGTTTAACACTTGGTTTTTCGTAAAATTCGCGTTTACGCACTTCTTGAATAGTACCGCTTTTAGAAACAGAGCGTTTGAATCGACGTAACGCATCTTCAAGTGATTCGTTTTTTTTGACTACTGTTTTAGACATCTGTATTTCCCTCCCTCCAAATATCAACGAAACTTTTACTTTTAATACATAGTTTAACTATGTATAAATTAGTATAATATATCTAACTTTAACGGTCAATTAGTAAAATTTACAAATTTATACTAAAACTTTATGTTCTGACTTATTTGTAGCATGATCAATTACACGGAGTAATTCCCCTTCATTGATTGGGTAATCAGCTTTAACGATTTTGACTTTTACGAGTTGTCCAATTAATGATTCATCACCTTTAAATTGAATCTTCATGTAATTATCTGCATAACCGACTAAAGTACCTTCTTCGCTACCTACTTCTTCAGGAATCACTTCTAAAACATCGTCTTCAAAGTTAGAAGCGTATGTTTTAGCCAATTGATCACTTAAATTGATTAGACGATGTACACGCTCGTTTTTAATGTCTTCATCTATTTGATCATCCATTCTGGCTGCAGGTGTACCAATTCTAGGAGAATATGGGAAGACGTGTAATTCTGAGAAATGATGATCAACAATGAAATCATATGTTTCTTGGAATTCTTCTTCAGTTTCGCCAGGGAATCCAACTATGACATCACTTGTTACAGCTAAACCTGGTAATGCAGCGTGTAATTTCGTTAATCTCTCAGAAAAATGCGCCATAGAATATTTACGTCTCATTCTTTTTAACACTGAGTCAGACCCTGATTGTAATGGTATGTGCAAGTGTCTAACGACTTTGTTTGACGCTGCAATAACATCGATAACTTCGTCAGTTAACTGACTTGCTTCTATAGATGAAATACGTATACGTTCTAAACCATCAATCGTTTCTAAATCACGTAATAATTGAGCTAGATTATAATTTTTTAAGTCTTGACCGTAGCCACCAGTGTGGATACCAGTTAATACTATTTCTTTATAACCAGAATCAACGAGTTGTGTTGCTTGTTCTACAACTTTTTCAGGATCACGTGAACGCATTAACCCTCTTGCCCATGGAATAATACAGAAAGTGCAGAAATTATTACAACCTTCTTGTATCTTCAATGAAGCACGTGTACGGTCTGTAAAATAAGGTACTTCTAATTCTTCATAAGTACGATTTTTCATAATATTACCCACACCGTTAATTGGTTGTCGTTCTTGTTTATATTGTTCTATGTAACCAATTAATTTAGTACGATCTTGAGTACCAACGACAATATCTACACCAGGTATTTCCATTATTTCTGCCGGTGAAGTTTGTGCGTAACAACCTGTTACACATACAACCGCGTCTGGATTTTGTCTTATTGCACGACGTATAACTTGTCTGCTTTTTTTATCTCCAGTATTAGTTACTGTACATGTATTAATAACAAACACGTCAGCATTTGTTTCAAAATCTACTCTGTCGTAATCAGCTTCTTTGAATAATTGCCAAATTGCTTCTGTCTCATAGTGATTTACTTTGCAACCTAAAGTATGAAATGCAACTGTGGACATAAATATCACCCCAATAGTTCTTTTTGATAACTTATCGCACTCAACACATATAATGGTGCAGTTTCTGCCCGTAAAATTCTTGGTCCTAAACCAATTTGTTTGCCTACTTTATCTAACAATTTAATCTCTGTTTCGGAAAAGCCACCCTCTGGTCCGAAAATTACTAATACGCTTGTATTAGGTTCGAAATGTTGTAATAAAGTTTTGAAATTATTGGTTTCACCATTCTTCGCTGCATCTTCATATGCTACAAGTACATAATCATATTTATCTATATTATCACATAAAACTTGTAAATTCGACACATATTCAACGTTAGGTATGATTAATCTATAACTTTGTTCTGCTGCTTCTTTGGCAATTTTTTGCCATCTTTCTAATTTTTTTTCTACTTTTGAAGCATTTAATTTAGCGACAGAACGATCCATTGTCGTTGCGATAAAATGATGTGCACCTAATTCAGTTGCTTTTTGTAATAACCACTCATATTTATCAGCTTTAATAAGTCCACTACAAATCGTCACAGCTTGTGGTAATTCGGTATTAATGTCTAATTGTTGTACAGTTATAATCTCTATACGTTCATTTTCAATGTTGGTAATTTCACATTGATAAGCTACTTGCTCATTAAAGGTAACTATAATTTCGTCACCAATCTGATGTCGCATAACCTTAGTAATATGATGAATATCATCACTTTGTGTAATAAAAAAACGCTGATTAAAATCAGCGTTTTGGTTTAAAAAATATCTTTGCAAAATTATTCGCTCTCTTTCTGTCCCACAATACAGACCCAACTATTATCGTGGTTTACTGAAATGATTTTAAATCCTGTACGCTTCATATGTTCGATTATTTCTTCGTGCTTTTCTTCTATTATACCAGAAGTAATAAAATAACCATCTTTATTTAAAGTATTATAAGCATCATCAATCATTTCATCAATAATATGAGCTAAAATATTTGCTATAACCACATCAAATTTTTCAGTTTCCTCAGTTAATAAGTTACCAGGTACAGCTTCGATTGAATCTTCACAGTTATTCTTTTTAAAATTATCAACCGCTACTTTAACAGCCATTTCATCGAGATCTAAAGCTTTGATACGTTTTACACCTAGTAAATGTGCAGCGATACTCAATATACCTGACCCAGTCCCTACATCTATGACACTGTCGTTAGCATCGACGTATTTTTCAATAGCTTTTAAACACATATTAGTAGTTGGATGGTCGCCCGTACCAAAGGCCATGCCAGGATCTAGTTCAATACATAATTCATCTGAATCTGTTTTTTGATAATTTTCCCAACTTGGAACAATAGTAAATCGTTCAGACGCTCTAAATGGATGAAAATAATTTTTCCATTCATTTTCCCAGTCTTGTTCTTGAATGTTAGTTTCTTGATAATCAAAAACATCATGGTTTAAGGATTCAAGCGACTTGATTGATTCGATAATGTTAGACTTTAAATCATTGGTGAATTTTATCTCATTAAAATATGCTTTAAGTCTTACACCAGTATCTGGATATGCATCTTTACTTAAATCATAAATTTCACCAAATTTATCTTCGAAATCGTGGTTCAAATCATTTGAGTCTTCAATAACAACTCCGTTAGAGCCATAATCTTCTAATATGTTACTAACTAAAGAAGCTACGTCGTGATTAACTGTTATGGAAACTTCGGTCCACTGCATAATAATTTATTCTCCTTTAAAGAAGCGTTTAGCTTTGTCTCTAAAATTTGATGGTTGTTCAGATAATTCTTCGCCATTAATCTCGGCAAATTCTCTTAAAAGTTCTCTTTGTCGATCATTGATTTTAGTTGGCGTTACTACATTTACATTTACGAATAAATCGCCGTAACCATAGCCATGTACGTTTTTAATACCTTTATCTTTTAAGCGGAATTGCTTACCAGTTTGCGTTCCGGCAGGTACGGTTAACATTACGCTACTTTTAAGCGTTGGTACTTTGATTTCATCACCTAAAGCGGCTTGTGGGAATGTGATATCTAGGCTGTAATAAATATCATCGCCCATTCTTTCGAATTTTTCTGAAGGTTTAACTCTGAATACAACATATAAATCTCCGTGAGGGCCACCATTTTCGCCTGGTGTACCTTCACCTGCTAATCTAATTTGTTGTTCATTGTCTACGCCTTCTGGCACAGTAACTTTAATTTTAACAGTTTTATTTTCTGTACCTTTACCATGACAAGTTTCACAAGGTTCTTCAAATTCTTGTCCTGAACCATCACAGACTGGACAAACTTTTTCTGTTCTAACTCTGCCTAAGATGGTATTTTGTTCAACTGAAACATGACCAGCACCATTACAATAGTTACAAGTCTTTTTCTTAGAACCAGGTTTAGCACCTTCACCATCACAAGTATGACAAGTGACGTCTTTTCTGATAGAAATTTCTTTTTCAGTACCAAATACAGCTTCATCAAAGGTAACTGTCATTGTATATTGTAAATCGTCACCTTTTCTAGGTCCATTAGGGTCACGTTGACGGCCGCCACCGAAGAATGAACTAAAGATGTCTTCAAATCCGCCACCGCCGAAACCACTAAAGTCTTGACCGCCGAATCCTTGACCACCAAAGCCACCTTGTGGTCCACTATGACCGAATTGATCATAGTTAGCTCTTTTATTTTCATCGCCTAGTACTTCATAAGCTTCTGAAATCTCTTTGAACTTTTCGTCTGCACCTTCTTCGCTATTAATATCCGGATGATATTTTTTAGAAAGTTTACGGTAAGCTTTTTTAATTTCGTCTTTTGATGCGTCTTTGCTTACACCTAAGACCTCATAGTAATCTCGTTTGGCCACAGTTTATCTCTCCTTCTAGTTATTATTTGAATTGCAACTAATTAAAAAGAAAAGTCAAAGCCAATGTGCAATTGACTTTGACTTATTTTGGCTAAGCAATTGGATTTCTTATTTAATTAACTACGACTCGTGCTGCATCATTCAAATTATTTTTTTTGTTCGTCGTCATCGTTAACTTCTTTAAAATCAGCATCTTCAACGTTATCGTCTTGTGCTTGTCCTTGTTCACCTTGTTGAGCTTGCGCTTGTTCTTGAGCTTGTTGATATACTTTAGCTGATAAGTCTTGAACTACTTGTTCTAATTCTTCTTTTTTAGCTTTAATATCGTCAAGGTCTGAACCTTCAAGTGCTGATTTTAATGCTTCTTTTTTCTCTTCAGCATTTGATTTATCTTCTTCAGATACATTTTCGCCTAAGTCAGTGATTGTTTTTTCAACTTGGAATACTAAGCTGTCAGCTTCGTTTCTAAGATCACTTTCTTCACGACGTTTTTCGTCTGCTTCTGCATTTTCTTCAGCATCTTTAACCATACGATCGATTTCATCATCAGATAAAGTATTGCTTGATTGGATAGTGATATTTTGTTCTTTGTTAGTACCTAAGTCTTTCGCAGTAACGTTAACAATACCATTTTTATCGATATCGAATGTTACTTCGATTTGTGGCACACCACGTGGAGCTGGTGGAATATCAGTTAATTGGAATCTACCCAATGTTTTGTTATCTGATGCCATTGGACGTTCACCTTGTAATACGTGAATATCAACGGCTGGTTGGTTATCTGCAGCTGTAGAGTAAACTTGTGATTTAGATGTTGGGATAGTAGTATTTCTTTCAATTAGAGTATTCATACGTCCACCCATGATTTCGATACCTAATGAAAGTGGAGTTACGTCTAATAATACTACGTCTTTAACATCACCAGTGATTACGCCACCTTGGATTGCAGCACCCATAGCTACAACTTCGTCTGGGTTAACACCTTTGTGTGGGTCTTTATTGATTTCTTTTTTAACAGCTTCTTGAACTGCAGGGATTCTTGTAGAACCACCAACTAGAATTACTTCATCAATGTCAGAGCTAGATAAACCAGCATCTTTCATAGCTTGACGAGTTGGTTCCATAGTTCTTCTGATTAAGCTATCAGCTAACTCTTCAAATTTAGAACGAGTTAAGTTAATTTCTAAGTGTAATGGACCACTTTCTCCTGCTGAAATGAATGGTAGAGAAATTTGTGTTTGAGATACACCAGATAAGTCTTTTTTAGCTTTTTCAGCAGCGTCTTTAAGACGTTGTAATGCCATTTTGTCTTGGCTTAAGTCTACGCCATTTTCTTTTTTGAATTCAGATACTAGATAATCGATGATAACTTGGTCAAAGTCATCCCCACCTAGTTTGTTGTCACCTGATGTTGATAGTACTTCAAATACGCCGTCACCTAATTCTAAGATAGAAACGTCAAAAGTACCGCCACCAAGGTCAAATACTAATACTTTTTGGTCGCTTTCAGTTTTGTCTAAACCATAAGCTAAAGCAGCTGCAGTTGGTTCGTTAATGATACGTTCTACTTCTAAACCAGCAATTTTACCAGCGTCTTTAGTAGCTTGACGTTCAGCATCATTGAAATAAGCTGGAACAGTTACAACAGCTTTATCTACTGTGTCACCTAAATAATCTTCAGCTGTTTTTTTAAGGTTTTGTAAAATCATTGCTGAAATTTCTTGAGGTGTATAAGATTTTCCTTCGATATCAACTTTATAGTCAGTACCCATATGACGTTTAATTGATTGGATAGTGTTAGCATTAGTGATTGCTTGTCTTTTAGCAACTTCACCAACTTGTGTTTCACCGTTTTTGAATGCAACTACTGATGGTGTAGTTCTTGCACCTTCAGGGTTTTGAATAACTTTAGGTTCGTCACCTTCTAATACAGCAACACATGAATTTGTAGTACCTAAATCAATACCTATTACTTTACTCATAAAAATATTCCTCCTGTTAGTTATATAATAAGTTTATTGTGAAATTAATTTTTATTCATTTACTTTAACCATTGAAGGTCTAAGTACACGATCTTTTAATTTGTATCCTGTTTGTAATTCTTGAGTAACTTGACCTGTTTCAAACTCATCATTATTATCTTGCATCACTGCTTGATGGAAATTTGGATCAAATTGTTGACCTTCTGATTCAATTCTTTCTAGGCCATTGTCTTGAAGTGCTTTTAAAAGGCTATCATAAACCATTTGCACACCTTTTTTAAGTGAAACAAATTGTTCATCTTCCCCATCTATTTGTAAAGCACGTTCAATATTATCAATTGTTGGTAAAATATCATTTAACACACTTTGTGCTTGATATTCTTTCATTGTTTGATTTTCTTTTTGAATACGACGTTTATAGTTTTCAAATTCTGCATATAAACGTAAATATTTTTCTTCATTTTGCTGAACTTCTTGTTGAAGTTTTTCAATTTCTGCGTCTTTAGGATCAACCTGTTCTGCTTCATTTTCAGTTGTTTCTGTTTCGTTGTCTTGCAGGTTATCGTTCGCATCTTGTGTTTGTTCTTCAGCAACACTAGCGGCAGAATCATTTTCATGATTTTGGTTAGCCGTTTGAGATGTCTCTGCTTCTGTTTCTTGATTGTTGCTTACTGATTCGTTGTTCTCAGTCATTTCCTGCCCTCCAATACAAATATTAATTACCAAATCTTATTTAGTAAATGTATTACATTTTGATAGTTCATTGCAGTAGGTCCAATTACCGCAATCTTACCTTTTAATCTATCATCAATATGATAATCACTTGAAACGATAGAAATATCACTTAAGCTATCGTCAATTTCATGTCCTATTTTGACATTAATGGACGAACCTGACATTTCATTGAGTAAGTCATTTATTTTATTAGACTCAATATATTGTAAAATAGGTTGTATTGATGAGACGTTGGTTTCATTCAACGCATCAATTAGTTTAACCTTTCCACCCATAAAAATGCCATTACTTTGATTATCAAAATGTAATTGTAATGTCTCTAGCATATCTCGAATAAATTTACGTTCATTCACAGACTGTGTAAATGAATTTAAATCATTTTCGAAGTGGTATGTGGACAACTCATTGTATTTAGCAGTGACAAAATTTGAAATTTTGTTTAACTCATCATTGTCTAAACGACTTTGAGTAGCTAAATGTAAGTGTTCAACATGCCCTGAAGTAAACACAACAACCATTACTACTAAATAATCATTAGCACGGACTAAGTGAATATTACTTATAATATCTTGTTTATGATTCGGACGCATAACCAACGTAGTATACTGTGAAGCGATAGATAATTCATTTGCGAAAGCATCTAAAGCAGTCGAAATATTATATTGATGTTCAATTAATATTTCTCTAATACGTTGGAATTTTTGTTGTTGTTGATGAGATGTTTGATTTAATAATTGATCTACATAATATCTAAACCCTAGTTCGGAAGGTGATCTTCCAGAAGACGTATGTGTCTTTTCTATTAGGTTTAGAGATTCTAACTGTTTCATCTCATTTCTAATAGTAGCAGGGCTAACATTTAAATTATGTCGCTCTATCAAAGACTTTGAACCGACTGGTTGGTCAGTATCGACATAATCTTCAACAATGGCATTTAAAATGCTCAATTGTCTATGAGTAATCATGTTTTCACCTCATTAGCACTCATTTGTTTCAAGTGCTAATTATAATTTATCAAATTGGTCAAAGTAAGTCAATGTTAAAGCATTGAAAATTATTAAAAATTTACACGCTTAATAAAAAAGCTTCGAAAACCTCGTTACCAATGACTTTCCCACGTTCAGTTAATGAAAAATAATCATCGCTTTGTTTGATCAATCCTCTTTCTAATAAATCAGAAAGTGTTTGACCAAAGATTTCATTTATAGAAATATCGAACTTCTCATGGAAACGTGAAATGCTAACGCCTTGATTCATTCTTAAACCTAAAAACATTTCCTCTTCCATTTGTTCAGTTCTAGTAGGTTGAGTGGCATGTAAAATTGGGCGTTCATTATTTTCGATTTTTTTAATATAGTGATTTACTGGGTTAACATTAGTGTAACGTTCCCCATCTACATAGCCACTTGCGCCAGCACCAAAGCCATAATAACCCTCGTTCTTCCAATATACTTTATTATGTTCTGACTCATGACCAACTTTACCAAAATTGGATAATTCATATTGGTGCATTTCACTACTGTGCATTCTTGTTATTAAATATTCATACATTGCTTCACCAACATCCTCATTGGGCATAGACAATTTTCCTTTTCTATACATATTATAAAATTGAGTTTGTGGTTCTAAAATCAGACCATAACTAGAAATATGATCAATATCTAGTGCTAATGCTAAATCTAAACTTTCTTTAAAATCTTCTAATGATTGTTGCGGTAGTTGATACATTAAATCTAAACTAATAGATTCAAAGCCCACAGTTCTTGCATTTTCGACTGCCGAATATATATCTTCAGTTTTATGACTCCTACCTAATACCTCTAACAGTTTAGGATTAAACGTTTGTACGCCCATCGATAAACGATTTACACCATAACGTTTTAATAACTGTAACTTTTCAATGGTTAGCTCGTCAGGATTAGCTTCAAAACTATATTCACCAGTAATTGTAAATAAGTTATTGATAGCTATTAATAACTTTTCTAACTGATGTACATCTAAAGCGGTAGGTGTCCCTCCACCGACAAACATCGTTTGTAACTCTCTTGTTTCGCTCATTTCCATTTCTTTGATCAGACAATCCAAATAATGATCAACAGGTTGGTTTTGAATAAAATACTTATTAAAGTCACAATAAGTACAAATTTTAACGCAAAATGGAATATGGATATATGCACTCTTCACTTTCATGTGGAACACCTCCTATCATAATAATCACTAACATAAATTAAGGAGTGGGACAGAAAACAGTCCCACCCCCGCACAGATGACTAAAGTTAAAACACGCCGGTTCAACTTTAGTCAGCCATTACTATTCATTTTATTCGGGCAAAGTCATTTACTGAACCTTTGCTTCATTTTTCACATTGCTTAGAGGAACCTAAGTCGAATAATAATTGTTTTATTCTTCATCCATTTTGAGTACGGCTAAGAAAGCGTCTTGAGGAATTTCAACATTTCCTACTGCTTTCATTTTAGCTTTACCTGCTTTTTGTTTTTCTAATAATTTACGTTTACGGCTAATATCGCCACCATAACATTTAGATAACACGTTTTTACCCATAGATTTAATATTCGTACGTGCAACAATTTTTTGGCCAATTGCTGCTTGCACAGGCACTTCGAATTGTTGTCGTGGTATTAATGTTTTTAATTTTTCTACTAAAGCTTTGCCTCGTTCATATGCAAAATCTTTATGTACAATAAAACTTAATGCGTCTACCTTTTCGCCATTTAGTAAAATATCCATCTTAACCAAGTCACTTTCTTGGTTTTCGATAAATTCATAATCAAATGAAGCGTACCCTTTAGTATTTGATTTTAATTGGTCGAAGAAGTCGAATACAACTTCAGCTAATGGAATTTCATAAACAATATTAACGCGAATATCGTCTAAATAGTCCATATTTACAAAGTTACCACGCTTACGTTGACATAATTCCATTACAGCACCCACATAATCATTTGGTACCATCATCGTAGCTTTAACATAAGGTTCAAAGATTTTTTCAATACGATCACGTTCAGGCATTTGCGCTGGGTTATCTACTGATACAGATTCACCATTTTTTAAATCACATTCGTAAATTACTGAAGGTGCAGTTGCAATTAAATCAATGCCGAATTCTCTTTCGATACGTTCTTGAATAATCTCCATATGTAACATACCTAAGAAACCAGTTCTATACCCAAATCCTAAGGCTTGAGATGATTCCGGTTCGAATTCTAATGACGCATCATTTAATTGCAGCTTTTCTAACGCTTCTCTTAAATCATTATAATCTTTGTTATCTATTGGGAATAATCCACAATAAACCATTGGATTCATTTTTTTATAACCTTTTAATGGTTTTTCTGCAGGGCGGTTTTCGTGAGTAATCGTATCCCCAACACGTGAGTCATCCACATTTTTAATACTCGCTATAATGTAACCCACATCGCCGACTGTTAATTCGTCGATAGGCAATTGTTTAGGTGTGTTAATACCTACTTCTGTAACTTCGAAAGTTTTACCCGTTGCCATCATTTTGATGCGATCTCCTGCTTTGACGACACCTTCAACGACTCTAATTGATGAAATGACGCCTCGATAAGGATCATATTCAGAGTCAAAAATAAGTGCTTTTAAAGGTGCTTCAGGGTCACCTTCTGGAGGTGGCACAGTTTCCACAATTTGCTCTAGTATTTCTTCGATACCTATATTTGATTTAGCACTCGCTAATACGACATCATCTTGGTCGATGCCGATAACATCTTCTAATTCCTGTTTTACTCTTTCTGGTTCAGCAGCTGGTAAGTCTATTTTATTTACTACTGGTAACAACTCTAAGTCATTATCTAGAGCTAAATAAACATTAGCTAACGTTTGCGCCTCAATACCTTGTGCTGCATCTACAACAAGTATTGCACCTTCACATGCGGCTAATGATCTAGATACTTCATATGTAAAATCGACATGTCCTGGCGTATCAATCAAATGAAATGTATATGTTTCCCCATCTTTAGCATCATATTTTAAACGTACAGCATTTAATTTAATCGTTATACCGCGTTCTCTTTCTAAGTCCATTGAATCTAATAACTGATTTTGCATATCTCTTGTTTCTACAGATTTTGTATTTTCAAGAATTCTATCTGCTAATGTAGATTTCCCATGGTCGATATGTGCGATAATAGAAAAGTTTCTAATATTTTTTCGTCTATTGAATCTTTCTTGTTTATCCATGTATTATCATTCTCACTTTCATAATTCTAACCCGTATATTATGTAAGACATCTTTGTCAGAATAACGTTTTTACATTATAAATGCAAACCTCATTGAAAAACTTGTATTTATAATGATATTATATGTAACATATCCATTATAAAGATATTTGTCATAGTTTCCAATTATTATTTTTAAATCAAAAATAAAGTCGCTATCATTAAATAAATGATTGCACAAAGGTTACTGATTTGATAAAATATTTTTTGTTGTAATCAAATAAAATTTGATAGCTAAGCTCACTTTTAGGAGGTGACACTCATGCCAAACATTAAATCTGCAGTTAAACGTGTTAAAACAACACAATCTGCTGAAACACAAAACGTGACTCAAAAATCAGAAATGCGTACAGCAGTTAAAAGAGCAAAATCAGCAATTGAAGCTAATGCTGATAACAAATCAGAATTAGTAAACTTCGCAATTAAAAAAGTAGATAAAGCTGCGCAACGCAACTTAATCCACTCAAACAAAGCTGATCGCATTAAATCATCATTAATGACAGCTGCTAAATAATCAAAAGTTCAAGCACATGCTTGAACTTTTTTTATACCCTTTTTTATTAAAGTGATAAGATAAATAATTCTAATATGAGTTCTTTATCCATATAAGAAGACTTTAATTTGTAATCCGTTTCAGCACAACTATCAATAATATTTAATAAATCATCGATATTATATTGGCGAGCATGGTTCAGCGCTAATTTAACTCGATATGGGTGTACATTTATTGTTTTAGCTATCTGTTGACCACTGTACCCTTTTTGGCTCAATATTTTACTTTGATAATATAGTCTGTAATTGCTCGTAATTAAAGCTAGTAATTTAATTGGTTCTTCCTTCATAACTATTAAATCTTTAACCAATTGAACAGCTTTTTCTTTTTGATTTTTTTGAATATACTCTGTTAACAAGAACACATTTTGCTCTAAACTTCTATTGACGATTTGAGAAATGTCTTGTCTATTTATCGTCGGTCTATCCCCTAAAAATAATATGAGCTTGCCTAATTCTTGTTTTACTACATTAAAATTTACACCTGTCAGTTCGATAAATAAATTTAATGCATCCTGTTTAATATCTTTATATTCTTCATGAAGGTATTGTTTAATCCAATTTTTAATATCTTCTTCCGACATTTGTTCAATTTTTATAAGTTTGGTGTTTGCTTTAAGCTGTTTAACTAATTTTTTACGTTCATCAAGTTTAGATTGATAAACTTCAAAAATAACTAGGCTCTCTCCATCATATTTATTAATAAATTCAAGTAATTGATCCACATTATGATTAATATCTTTAGGTGGTTTTTCACCTGTAAAAACATACGCATTTTGTACTAATACTACTTTTTTATCAGAAAATAATGGCATTGTTAATGATTCTTCAATTATTGGTGCTATATCAGTTTCATATAAATTAAACTTGATAAAATTGAAGTCATCTTTGGGTTCATTTAGATATTTAGCTATAATTTCATTACTTTTTTTCTCTATAAGTTCAGGTGCTTCACCATATATAGTAATAATATTCTCGCTCATTAAAATAGCATCCTTTCACGTCTAAAAACACTACTAATTATATCATTTGTCAGTGCTACACTCTAGAAAGTTTCATTATTTTTCAGTGCTTATTGCTAATTCTTTATTTAAAGTAATTGTAACTTGGCCATGTTGTGCAGTGTCATAAACTGTTGAATTAACTATTTTTAAATTGTTTAATACTTGAATGTCTGGTAACTGGAATCTGTTATGTTGACCGTTGGATATTAAACTAATTCGTGGTTGAGTGATTTTTATAAATGATTCACTGCTACTCGTTTTACTACCATGGTGCCCTATTTTTAGAATATCAATATTTGAAAGGTCATATTTAGACAACAATAACTGCTCGTTATCGGTGGTCGCATCTCCCATAAATAGTAATTTATAGCCTTTATATTTTATTAAAGTAATAATAGACTGCTTATTTTGATCATCTGCATGCGGAATTGTAGCGTCTAAGAGTTCTATAAAAAGTTGATCTATATAGATTTTGTTTATTGATAGAAAATCAATGACCTTAAAATGGTGAATTGCGGCTAACGTATTTATATATGCTTGTTGTTGCTTTGTAAATGATTGTTTATTAATAACGACATTGGTAAATACTATGTCTCGGCATAAAAATTCTAATTCGCCCATGTGATCGTTATGAGGATGTGTAATAATAAGATAATCTATTTTTTTAATACCTTTTTTCTTTAGCGTAGGTAAAATCTTATATTTTGATAAAGTCCCATTATATTGTGTTTTATTATTTTTAGATTTGCCCCCTGTATCTATCATCACAGTCCTATTTTTTGTTGTTTTAAGTAAGAATGCATCTCCATGTCCAACATCAAACATAGTAAGTTGAGTGGTGTAATCTCTAGTTAGATAAGTAATAGCTAAAGAAAATAAGGTAAACAATACCACTGTTTGTACAACTTTCTTCAAAACAAATGCCCTTAAAATTATAAATATAATTAGTAAGAACAGTGCTACTTCAAAATGATTTAATTCAGGAACAAACCAACGAAGTTTCTTAAATATCATAAAATCTTTAACCAAATTATCATGAAATAAAAATAAATTATCGACTATTAATGGTACCCATTGAGAATGTATTGGTAAGTGAACGTAAAATAAGTAAAATATTGCTAAAGGAAAAAATATAAAAGTATATAACGGGATAAAAAGACTATTTGAAATGAGACCAATCCATTGAATTTGATTAAAGTGCACACTACTAATCATGAAACTGCCTAAAAATGTTATAACATTTAACAATAGCAGCGCAATCACTTTATTATGCTGAATTAATAATGGCGTGGATAGTAAGATAAAAAGTGTTATTAGGAAAGAAAATTGGAAGCCAATATCATAGACAAATTGAGGATTTATTGTAGAGATTAAGATAAATGTGCTACCTAACACATCCAGTGCTCTATATAATAAAAAGCGAGGTAATAAGGTGACTGTAAGTACCGTTGCAATAGCTCTAAGTGCACTTGGAGCGAAGTCTGTATAACATGCGTAAATAGGAAGAATAGTACAAATAATTAACTTTATGATTGGAATTGGCAGACCCAATCTAATACAAATAAAATAAACCATTGATACGATTGCTATAATATGTGAGCCACTCACCGCCATTAAATGATAAATTCCTATATCTTTAACATCATCTAATAGATTTTTAGGTAAGAAACTAACGTCTCCAAATAATAAGGCAATTATCTTGTCGTACTGTTGAAGGCCTGAATTTTTAATTTTATCGTATAAATGATATTTATGATTTGTAAA
The DNA here is from genome assembly GCF_015775975.1 of Staphylococcus lloydii. NCBI lineage: Bacteria > Bacillati > Bacillota > Bacilli > Caryophanales > Staphylococcaceae > Staphylococcus > Staphylococcus lloydii. The sequence continues at coordinate 1,290,123 of NZ_CP064056.1, read as the reverse complement.
TATAGTTAAAATCGTTTGGTGCGTACGCTGACAGTCGTTACTATCGATATGCTTGATAGTGACTGTTAAAGGCCGAAATATAGATGAACTCATAGTCTTAAAAGAACCATTAACAGGACAAAGATGATTACTAATTGCGTCTATGTTCAATGGTTCTTTACTAAAGTAATAAAATCTATATTTTTCATTATCAATTTGGATAATACCGGTAATGTTATTATCGTTGGATTGGCGAACAGCGAGAAACGTTACATATTCGTTTATATTTGGATGTTGTAATATATAAGTACGCTTTTGTAATGTTTGTGCAAGATGCTTTTCAAAAATGGTAAAACTTATTATTGGTGTGATGATTACGATGATTATCATTAACCAACTACATTTTTTTCTGTACATGCTAAACATAATAATTACAATTAGAGATATTGCTAATAGTTGATTATGTAACCACAGTAAGCCAACCAAAAATGCTAAAGCAACATAAAACATGTGCTATTTATTTAATAAATATTGAGCCACGTGTTCGGGGTTAAATGGAATTTTTTTATATTCAATATTTTGTTGATTTAATAATTTTAATGCATATTCATGGTTATGATAATCTTCGGCGTAGTAAATTGTTGTAATACCTGCTTGAATAATAGATTTAGTGCAGTTTAAGCAAGGGAAATGCGTAACATAAATAGTTGCGCCTTCTGTAGAAACACCCTGTTTAGCACATTGTAAAAGGGCATTCATCTCTGCATGAATTGTTCTAATACAATGTCCATCTTCAACTAAACAGCCTTCATCTATACAATGTACTTCTCCAGTAACAGAGCCATTATAACCACCTGCGATTATTCTATTGTCTTTTACAATTGTAGCCCCTACCGATAATCGTTCACAAGTTGAACGTAATGCTAATAGTTGGCTTTGAGCCATAAAGTATTCATCCCATTTAATTCTATCCATTTTGAAGCCTCCATTTACATTTAATAACTAATAATAAAATTTTAATACAGCGTCTTTATATTGTGAATTCTGCCTGTAATTTTTCAAACGTTTTAGTACCTATACCTTTGACTTCTTTTAGTTTTTCAATACTATCAAACGAGCCATGTTGTTCTCTATAGTTAATAATAGCTTGTGCTTTAGATTCACCGATACCATTGATTGTTTTTAGTTCATCAACGGTGGCTGTATTTAAATTAACTGGTGATTTCGAGATTTTATTTGGCATTTGATGAGCAGAAGTTAAATTAGTATTTAATGCATTTACTTTATCATTTTTGTTAGGTATTATCACTAATTTTTGATCTAATAATTTCTCGGCAAGGTTAACTGTAGATAATTCAGCATCATCAGTTGGTTGAGCTTTCTCTAAAAGTTGTTTTACCCTATCGGTTGATTTCATTTGATAAACATTTGGATATTTAACTGCGCCTTTAATATCTACATATATATTATCGGGCTGTTTGATTTTAGTATTAACTTTCGCGGAACTAAATGTATGATCTTTAACATTATCACTCTGATGCCCCATCTCTACTTTAGAAAAATGAGATGAATCAGTTTTTCCAAAGCTTGAGAAAGCTAATATCACGATTGCCATACCTACAAAGAAAGATATGAGGATTAAATTTCGCTTCTTTAATATTAATGACCTTAGTTGTGCTAACCAATAAGACATAAAAAAATCACTCCTTTACAGATAGACACGTGTAAAGAAGTGTAGTTACTCTATTTATTTACTATGAAAAATAATCTATTTCCATTTTCATCATGGTTCGAAGTATCGAAATCAACAAAAGTAGTAATATTAGTAAAACCAATATCTGTTAACGCTTTTTTATAAGTTTCTTCGGTAAATGTTCTTTGGTAATGGCTTTCATCGAATCTTTGATACAAGTCATTAGGTTGTTTCATAAAGAAAGACATTTCGTGCCACACACTATAAGGTTCTTCGCCTCTAATAGCATCCCAACCTAAAAATACTTCATCAGTTTCGTCGATATAACTTTGATTATTAAATAATGTGTCGAATTTATTTGTCGTATGCACATCAAACATTAATACACCGTTATCTTCTAAATGTTGATAAACATTTGAGAATGTTGCCTTAACATCATCTAAATCAGCTAAATAATTTAATGAATCACAAAAAATTGTAATCACATCAAATTTTGAATTTAGTGTGAAATCAGTCATATCTCCTTCAACCCAATTAATATGATGTGCCTTATTGGCTGCTAAAGCTAACATATCCACACTTAAATCCATGCCTGTTACATTATCAAACTGCGTCAATAAAGTAGTTAAGTTTCCTGTACCACAGCCAATATCTAATAAAGAATGGTGTTGTGGCGCATATTGTTCAACTATTTTCAACCAAGACTCATAAGGTTGGTCAAAAGTTAATTGGTCATAAAATAAACTTAAACCTTCATATTGTGACATAATTAATAAACTGCCTGTCTATAAGTTTCGATTGGTGCGTCTTGATATAATTTTTCAATATTATAATAATCGCGTTCGTCTTTATGGAAAACATGGATAACGACGTTTGCTAAATCTATTAATACCCAACGCGCTTCGTTATATCCTTCCATACGTTTAACTTCAATTTCAGCTTCATGTGCAGCGTCTTTTACTGCTTTGGCTATAGCCTGAACTTGACGATCATTATTTCCATGACAAACGACGAAATAATCAGTCATATCACTGATTCCTTGCATATCAATTGAAATAATATCTTCTGCTTTTTTATCTTCCGCAGCTTGAATAGCTAATTTTAATAATTGATCTGAATTCATTTAATCATCCTTTATTCTTTCATCACTGTAATTGTAATAATTTAAGCAAGCAATTGTTGCATCATACACGTTTATATCTTTACTAATTAAATGTAGTACTGTGCGTTTAGATATTTCATAAATTGTTTTATCTAAACTACCTTGATTGTATGCTAAATCTCTTATTTCTTCAACGCCAGGGGTTTGTCGACCTGGTTCTATATAATCCGCAATAAAAACAAGTTTTTCGGTTTTAGTCATTTGCGCACGGCCCGTAGTATGGTTTTTGATGGCTAATAACACTTCCTCATCGTTGATACCATACTCTTTATTCATGATAACAGCCGCTACTGGCCCGTGTAATATTTCCGAACCGTAACTTAATAAATCGCTGTCTAAGCCATTTTGAGTAACGATTTGATACATTGTACCTAAATCATCATATTTACAATAGTCGTGTAAAACACCAGCAATTTCAGCTTTCTGCGCATCACCATCGTATATTTCTGCAAGCTTAACAGCAGTTTTAGCCACGTTCATTGAGTGTATAAAACGTTTTTCAGGTAACTTTTCTTTAACTAACTCAACAGCATTATCAATTTTCATACAATCGTTCCTCTCTAATATATTGTTCAACACTTTGAGGGACAAGAATTTGAATAGATTGTTTATTTTTAACACGGTCTCTAATCATTGTAGAACTAATATCCATGCGTGGGATATTAATGGCTATCATATTATCTTCTACCTCTTGTGTTTTCTTATATCTATTCACAATGACAAATGTAATATATTGCATTAGTTCATCAATTTTGTACCATTTATCTAATTGTTCATACTGGTCGGTGCCGATAACGACGTAAATTTTACTATTTGGATTGTTATTAACAATACGAATGATAGTATCATACGTATAACTTTGGCCTTCTCTTTCGATTTCATCTAAGCAAAGTTCACCAAAACCAAGTTCTTCAATTGATTTTTCAATCATTTTAACTCTATAACGTGCATCAAGATAATCTTCATGTGATTTTAGTGGTGACATATGGCTTGGCATAAAATAAAATTTGTTTGGTGTTAATAAGTTATACACTTCACTTGCGACTAGCAAATGTGCAGTGTGTATCGGGTTAAATTGGCCACCATAAATAACAATAGAATGAGTCATTATGGTAATTCTATTGTTTTATTATCTTGTGATTCTTTGTAAAGAACAATCATTGACCCGATAACTTGTACGATTTCGCTATTCGTTTTTTGACTTACTTCTTGCGCTAAATCATTTTTGTCTTCAAAATTATTTTGTAATACGTGAATTTTAATTAATTCTCTGTTTTCTAAAATATCTACTAATTGGTCGACCATATTGTCATTAACGCCAGCTTTACCAATTTGGAAAGTTGGATCTACATTATGCGCCTTACTTCTTAAAAATCTCTTTTGTTTACCCGTTAACATATAATATCTCCTTTATAAATGGTTTAAAACCGTATCCTTCATTACTTCATAATTTGGTGTTAAATCTGTCCAGATTTTAAAGCTTTCCGCTCCTTGATTCACGAACATGTCTAAGCCGTTTTGTATAGGATTTCCTTTTCCTTCGGCTGCTTTTAAAATGGGTGTTTTAAATGGAATATAAACGATATCACTCACTAATGTATGTGGTGCTAAATTATCCAAATTTATTACTAAATCTTTATTGTTATTCATACCTACAGGTGTTGTATTAATTATGATATCAAATTCAGATAATGCTTTTTCAGCTTCTTCTAAACCGATTTTATTAATATCCATTTGCCAGTTATCAAATCTACTTAGTGTTCGATTGGCTACTGTAATTTTAGGATTAACATGTTTCATCAATTCATTAGTAATACCTTTACTTGCACCACCTGCACCTAATATTAAAATATATGCATTTGCTAGGTCAGGATATACTGTCTTTAATCCTTCGACATAACCAATACCATCCGTGTTATAACCAATCCACTTATTATCGCTAATTAAAACTGTATTTACCGCACCGACTGTTTTTGATTGTTCATCTATGTCATCGAGAAAAGGTATAATATGCTCTTTATGTGGAATTGTCACATTAAAACCTGAGAGGTTTTTCTCATTAATGATTTCTTTTATTGAATCAAAATTACTGGGATCAACATTTAGGGCCTCATAGTCGTGTTCTAATCCAAGCGCTTTAAAATTGGCATTATGCATTACTGGAGATAGTGAATGATCTATTGGGCTACCTATTACTGCATATTTCATACTTAACACACCTTACATAATTGAATTCCTTAACACTACATCTACATTTTTCGGTACTCTAACGATAACTTTTGCGCCTGCCTCTATTGTAATAAAACCAAGGCCGGAAATCATAACATCTCGTTTTTCTTTACCAGTTTCTAATCTAACAGCTTTTATATTCGCCAAATCAAAATTTTGACTATCTTTTGGTGGTGATAATACTGCGCCAAGTTGTTTGCGCCATAAATCATTGGCATTTTCGGTTTTGGTTCTATGAATATTTAGATCATTTGAAAAGTAACAAACGAGCGGTCTTTTACCACCACTTACGTAATCAATACGTGCTAAACCGCCAAAGAATAAAGTTTGCCCTTCATTCAGTTGGTAAACACGTTGTTTAATTTCATTTTTAGGCATAATCGTTTTGAGTTCTTTATCACTAACATAATGGGTCATTTGATGTTCTTGTATAATACCTGGTGTATCGTACATAAATGTTGTTTCATCTAAAGGAATATCAATCATATCTAACGTTGTCCCTGGGAAACGAGAAGTTGTAACAATATCTTTCTCTCCTACACTTTGTTCTATTAATTTGTTAATAAGCGTAGATTTTCCGACGTTAGTTGTCCCTACAATGTAAACATCTTGCTGATTACGTTTTTGCTCAATTGTCGACATTAATTCTTCTATGCCCCAACCTTTATCTGCAGAAATTAGAGTTACTTCTTCTGCTTCTAAACCGTATTTTCTTGCAGTTTTTTTCAGCCATTCTTTAACTCTTCTTTTATTAATTTGTTTTGGCAATAAATCCAACTTATTAGCAGCTAATATAACTTTCTTATTACCAACGATACGTTTTAAGGCATTAATAAATGAACCTTCAAAATCAAAAATATCGACTACATTGACAACGATACCTTTTTTATCAGCTAAACCATTTAATAAATCTAAAAAGTCTTCGCTGTTCATTCCTACATCTTGCACTTCATTATAATTTTTGAGTCTAAAGCATCTTTTACAAACAACGTCTTCTCTAAATAAATTATGTTCTGGCACATAACCTGCCGCATTTGGATCTTCTGATTGCAATGTTGCACCGCAACCGATACATTTTAGTTCTTCAGTTTCTGACAATCAATTTTCCTCCCATGTGATATAGCCTTTTTTTCTAAAGTGTTGAAGTAATCTACGTTCAATTATTCTATTAAATTTAGTAATAAATCCATCAGTTTGTTTTACTGGTACTACCATAATAGTAAATAGTCCTCTTCTTTTGCCACCGAATACATCAGTAAGCATTTGATCGCCTATTACTACGATTTCTTCAGGTTGTAATTGCATATGATTTGTCGCTTTTATAAATGCTTTACCCATTGGTTTGCGCGCTTTAAAAATAAAATCTACATCTAGTGATTGTGAAAAACTACCCACGCGTTGTTCGTTGTTGTTAGACACTATAGTAATTGTAATGCCTAATTCGTTGGCTTTTTTAAACCATGCTCTAACTTCTTCTGTCGGTGCGTCAACATCCCAACCAACTAAAGTATTATCTAAATCAGTAATAATGCCTTTAACACCAGAAGCAGCAAGTTTTTCTATATCTATTTGAAATATAGATTGCACATATTCATTTGGCATAAAATATTTCTTAAAAATTCCCATTTTTGATAATCACCTTTTTAAATTGTTTTAATTAATCTTTCAACTATTTTACTTGAAGAACGTGCAGCAGTTTTTAAAAATTCATCAAAACTCATTTCTGCTTCTCCATTTGCTAAATCAGAAATTGCTCTAGTCACAACGAAAGGTACATTAAATTGATAACACGTTTGAGCAATTGCCGTTGCTTCCATCTCTACAGCTAATGCATTATTAAAATTTTGTTTGATTTGCATACGTTGCTCATTAGAGCCAATAAAACTATCACCACTCACAATAAGACCCGTTTTGGCTGGCAAATGAGTCGCTTTAATTGCTTCGATTGATTGTGTTAATAATGTTTTGTCTGCCTCAAAAACGGCAGGCATTTGTGGTATTTGCCCATATTGATAGCCAAATGCAGTTGCATCTGCATCATGATATGCCAAAGCTTCGCTAACGACGACGTCACCGACTTTAAGTTCTTCATCTAAAGCTCCCGCTGAGCCAGTATTTATTATTTTAGATGGTCGGAAATGTTCAATTAATAGCGTCGTTGACATCGCTACATTTACTTTGCCAATACCACTTTGAGTTAAGACGACAGGTGTATCATTTAAATTTCCTTTATAAAACTTAACATGTGCTATCGTCACTTCTTCTAAGTTAGTTAATTTATCTTTTAATATTGCAACTTCTTCTTCCATTGCTCCTATTATACCTATCATTATAGTTCACCTCGATGTAATTTCATAGCCTTTGCCATTTTATCATATTTAACAACATAGCTCGATTATAGAACTAAATAATTATAAATTTATATCGGTTAATTGGCAACAATTATTATATGGTACGCTTTGCAAGTACATATTCACATAAATTCATTACGAACAAAAAATAGGAGTGCAACCATTTGATGAAATGATTCCACTCCTATTAACAATGACTGTTATATGCAATTTAACTTATGAACCAAATAAACTACCTAAACTTTGCAGTGAGAAAATACCTGTAACAATCGTTACAATTACCGCTATAATACCGAACCATAACATCCAATTTGGATGTTTATAGTCACCAACGATAGACTTACGTTTACTAGCAATTAAAATAGTACCTAAAGTGATTGGCAAAATTAAGCCGTTCAATGCGCCCGCAATAATTAATAACGAGACTGGTTTTCCAACAAATAAGAATATGATGGTAGATACTACTATAAATGCAATAACCATTAAATTAGCTTTATTAAATAATGATTTATGCAACGTTTTTAAGAATGTTGAACTTGTGTATGCTGATCCAATTACTGATGACATAGCAGCAGCAAATAAAACTACACCAAAAATATTTTTCCCTATAGGTCCCAAAACGTGTTCGAACACCGATGCAGGAGGGTTGTCAGAACTTAATGTGGCACCTGTAACTACGACACCTAGAACACCAAGGAATAATAATGTACGCAAAACGCCAGTTGTTAAAATACCTGCAATGGCAGCTTTATTTACGAAAGGTAAAAAGGATTTCCCTTGAATACCTGAATCTAATATTCTATGGGCGCCGGCAAATGTGATGTAACCGCCGACAGTTCCACCCACTAATGTAATAATTGGTAACACTAACGCGATTGGATGTTCTGGCATCACCACATGCTTTAATGCGTCTCCATATGGAGGATTTGCTTTAAACATGACAAAGGCAACAACAACGATCATTAGAGCACCTAAGACCATAGAAACGACATCCATAATCTTTTGACCACTTTTACTTATGAATATAGCGATTGATAGTACAGCCGTAATAGCTGCGCCCCATTTGACGTCTAGACCGAATATTGCATTTAAACCCAATCCAGCACCTGCGATATTACCAATGTTAAAAGCGAGTCCACCTATTGCAATTAATATCGAAATAAAAGTACCCAAGCCTTTAACAATATCATTTGCTACTTCTTGACCTCTTTTACCAGTAACAACTAATACACGCCAAATATTAATTTGAGCACCGATATCAATAAGTATTGATAAGAGTATTGCAAAAGCAAAACTTGCAGCAAATTGTGCTGTGAATACAGCCGTTTGTGTTAGAAACGCTGGCCCTATCGCTGAAGTAGCCATTAAAAATACTGATCCTAATAATAGCCGTTTATGGCTTTTTGTGAACTGAAAATCGCCGTCTTTTTTTGCTAATTTCTTCCCCATTGTTTTATCCTCCTAATGTCGAAATAGAAATACCTTCTTTCGATAATCTTTCTCTTATTTGTGATACAAATTCAAAAGCATGCGCCCCATCACCATGCACACAAATAGTATCAGCTTGTATTGAAATTTTTTCACCATTTTTTGCGGTTACTTGCTGATTTTTAACCATTGAAACAACTTGACTAATAGCTTCTTCTGTATCAGTAATTAAAGCATCAGATTCTTTTCTGCTCACTAATTGGCCATTTGCTTCATAACGTCTATCCGCAAAAACTTCAGATGCAGTTTGTAATCCAATTTCTTGCGCTTTAGAAATTAATAATGTGTTTGATAAACCAACAAATATTAAAGAAGGGTCAAAGTCATGGACTGCTTGTGCAATCGCATGTGCAATTTCTTCATCTCTTGCGCCCATTTGATAAAGCGCGCCATGAGGTTTAACATGATTTAATTTTGCATTATGAATCGCACAAAAACCATTGATTGCACCGAGTTGATATACAACAATATCATAAATTTCTTGTGGTGATAAATCCATATTACGTCTACCAAAACCTTGTAAATCAGGCAGGCCAGGATGAGCGCCAATACCAATATTATTTTCTTGTGCCAACTTAACTGTATTTTTCATGACTTGAGCATCACCTGCATGGAATCCACAAGCAATATTCGCCGAAGTAATTACTGGTATGATGTTTTCATCATTACCTATCTTGTAATTACCAAATGATTCACCTAAATCACAATTTAAATCTACTTTCATGATTAAGCCTCCTTAATGATGTTATGTCTATCTAAGAATTTAATATCCACATCTCTTGCATCTCCATGTGCATATGGTGGGTAATTTAATACTGCAAATAAGAAATCGGCTGTAGTCGTAAATCCATCAATGACCATTTCGTCTAAAGTAACTTTAAGTTTATCTATGGCTAATTGTCTATTTGATGCTTTAACGATTACTTTAGCTACCAAAGAGTCATAATATGGAGAAACCATATAGCCTGTATAAAGTAATGAATCTACTCTGACATTAAAGCCATGTGGTAAATGTAATCCTTTAACTTTACCAGGTGAAGGTTGAAACCCTTTTTCTGGATCTTCGGCATTAATACGTGCTTCTATTACATGCCCATCAAATGCAATTTCGTCCTGAGTAAAAGGTAATTCATTATACATCATTAAATATAATTGAGCTTGTAATAAATCTCTATTTGCTCTCATTTCTGTAACGGTGTGTTCTACTTGAATTCTGGCATTCATCTCGATGAAATAATAAGCATCTTCGGTAACTAAAAATTCTATCGTACCTGCACTTCTATAATTAGAAGCGCGCGCTACTTTAACGGCATCATTACATATTTGCGTTCTTTTTTCATCAGATAATGCAGAACATGGTGATTCTTCTATTAGCTTTTGATTTTTACGTTGTACAGAACAATCTCTTTCACCTAAATGAACAAAGTTGTCCTTGCCGTCTCCTACAACCTGTACTTCAACATGCTTAGCTACTGGTATAAATGCTTCGACATAAACTCTATCGTCATCAAAGTATTTTGCGCCTTCACTTTTTGCTTCTTTCAATGCTTTGCTAAGCTCTTCTTTACTTTTAACGATACGAATACCTTTACCGCCTCCACCACTAGCTGCTTTTAACACTAATGGGTAGCCAGTATCTTTTGCAATTTCCTCTACTTCTTCAATAGATTCTACTGCACCCGTTGAACCCGGTATGATGGGTACGTCAGCACCATGAACAGTTTGTCTTGCTGTTATTTTATCTCCCATCATTTCCATAGTACGGTATGTAGGTCCAATAAAATAAATGTCATTTTCTTCGACTTTACGAGCGAAAGAAGCACTTTCTGATAAAAAACCATAACCAGGATGGATAGCTGTTGCGCCTGTATTAATTGCAGCACTTATAATTCTATCTTGGTTTAAATAACTATCTAAAGCGTTTGCTTCGCCAATACAAACCGATTGATCTGCTAAGCTGACGTGTAAACTATTTTCGTCTCCTAAAGCGTAGACAGCAACCGTTTCAATATTGAGTTCACGACAAGCTCTTATAATACGTATTGCAATTTCTCCTCTGTTTGCGATTAGACATCGATCCATTAACTTAACCCCCTTAAATTACGCTTAGTCCACTTTAATTAGCGTTTGGTTATATTCCACTTGCGTACCATGATCCACAACGATTTCACTTACCGTTCCTTCAACATCGCTTACGACTTCATTTAATACTTTCATTGCTTCGATATAACCAATTACATCACCTTTGTTAACCGTTGAACCAACTTCAATAATTGGATTAGTCAATTCTTTTTCATCTTGTAGGAAAAATGTACCGACCATAGATGCATTTATTGATTTAGTGTTGTCTGCTTCAGTACTTTCCTCATCATGAGCAGAGTTATTCCCACTCCCTGTTGAAGATACGTTTGCAGAAGGTTGAACCGCATTACCACCACTATGTGGCTCTGTAAAATCAATATCGATTTCACTACTATGATCCTTATAGCTAAATTTTTTAACCTCATTGTCCTTAACTAATGTAATTAACTTTTCTATTTGTTCTAAATTCATTGTTATTCCCCTTTTAATAATTTTGCTATTTTTGAAGCTGTATTTCTCATTTCACTCATTTCAAATTGTGGCATTTCATTAATAGCTGTTAACGTTTTTGCAAATGCTTGCTGTTGTTTAATTAATTTATCAGTAGCTTCTTCTATAGTTATCCATTTGAATTGTATTTTATTACCAGGCTTCAATTGAGCCAAAACATTTAAATCAGCCTGGCAAACATTTGCAATCTTTGTATAACCGCCCACCGTTTGCTTATCATTTAATAAAATGATTGGATTACCATCATTAGGCACTTGAATACTTCCTAATGCAACTGGTTCTGATATTATATCTGCAGAACTGTCAGGACTAATAGTTGGCCCTTTTAAACGGTAACCCATGCGATCGGAACTATCAGAAATTGTAAAAGTATTTGCAGTAAGATCACTTTGCGCAGATGCAGAAAAAGCATCAATTTGTGGTCCTTCTACAATATGAATAGTTACTTGCTCATCTAAATTAAGTTGACCATTAAAACTTTGTCCTAATGTATGATTAGGATACTCATTTTCAATACAATTTATGTAATCACCTGATTTTAATGTACGTCCATTAAATCCTCCAATTTGGCTACGAGTATGAGTTGCATAACTATTAGCTACTTTTGGGATATCTAGTGGTTTTCCAAATAGTATGTAACATCTAGCACCCTCTATAACATTATTTAATTTTAAAATGTCACCTTTATTCGCTTTCACAACGGTCTGATGTGGAACTGATATTTCGTTAAGTTGTGCATTAAAAGGTGCGCCTGTAATTACGAATGTATTATTATCTTTAAACTCGATTGTCGGACCCATAATAGTACATTCTAAAGCCGGTCCATTATTGCCAATGAGTTGTTGGCCAATTTTAAATGCGTATTGATCTAATGCACCTGCAATTGAAAAACCTAAATTTTGAAAACCGATACGGCCTTCATCTTGTACAGTAGTGAATAATCCAGGTTGTTTAATTTTAATTGCCATTTTCTATCGTCACCAACCTTTCATAATCAAATGTATTATTTTGTTGTTGTTCTTTAAAATCTTCAAATTCTTCATGCGTAATACTATAAAATTTTATGTAATCACCTGGTTGATATAGACACATTGGCTCTCTATTGATATTAAATACATCAATCGGTGTTTGACCTATAATTTGCCAACCTCCTGGTGATTGCTTTGGATAAAGACCTGTTTGATTGTTAGCAATGCCAACAGACCCTGCAGGTATCTTAGTCCTAGGTTCACTTCTTCTAGGTGTATGTATTTTTTCACTTAGACCACCTAAAAATGGAAAACCAGGCATAAATCCAAGTAGATAAATCAAATATGAATTAGAACTATGTATGTTTACTACTTCGTCTATACTTAAATGATTATGCTGCGCAACTTCTACTAAATCCGGTCCATACTCATCACCATAGAGAACTGGTATGTTTATAATGCGTGTTTGCTTAATTTCAGTTGATATTGAATTTAAATCTAGCGCTTCAATATTTAACTGAGTAATTACATTTTTGGGCACGTCAACCGTTGTATCAATCGTTAACATAATAGAACGATAAGAAGGCACAATTTCTAAAATTGCACTAAGTTGTTGCTTTTCGATATATGTAACTACATGTTGTACTTTATTAAATGTTGGTCGAGAAATTTCATTCTCGAAGTAATATATAATTGTTTGTTCATTTAATATTTTGGTTTCCAAAATATTACTCCCCTTTAAATAAATTAAATTATCAGATAATTTAATTTAGTATATTTCTATTAAAGTAAAATTAAAGTCTGACTTTTATATTTACCCCAACTAAACTAAATTTATCAAACTTTCGTGAATTAGTATATCATTTTTTAACGCAAAATATAAAACCCCTTAATATCATTATGATATCAAGGGGTTTTAAAGTATAACTTATTTAATATCAACAATTTTAACGTTGATTTCTCCCCCATTTGGAAGAGGAACGCGAACTTCGTCATTTAATCCTTTACCAATTAAGTTTTTCGCCATAGGAGATTCATTAGAAATTTTACCGTTAAATGCGTCAGCTTCTGCTGAACCAACGATTTGGTAACTTTCTTCTTCGTCACCAGGTAATTCAACGAAAGTTACAGTTTTACCGATTTGTACGACGTTATTATCACCAGTATCTTCAATGATTAGAGCATTTCTTATCATATTTTCAATACGTTGGATGTCTTGTTCAATAAAGCCTTGTTCGTCTTTAGCTGCATCGTACTCTGAGTTCTCAGATAAGTCACCGAATGAACGAGCAACTTTTATTTTTTCGACAACTTCTGGTCGTTTTACAGTCTTTAATTCTTCTAATTCATGTTCTAATTTCTCATAACCCTCTTGAGTCATTGGATATTGTTTTTGATTTTCCATAATGTCATCTTCCTTTACTATAAAATTACTATTGCTTACTTACTAATGTCTGGATTTTAGTTGTCATTATGTCGATTGCGACTTTATTACTGCCACCTTCTGGAATTATGATATCGGCATACTTTTTAGTAGGTTCAATAAATTGATTGTGCATTGGACGCACTACATTAAGATATTGATTTACTACCGATTCCATTGTACGACCACGTTCTTCAGTGTCGCGCATTAAACGACGTAATATTCTTAAGTCTGCATCTGTATCAACATATATTTTAACGTCCATTAAATCTCTTAATGTTTTATTTTCCAGTGCAAATATACCTTCTACGATAATAACATCTTTTGGTTCAAATGCAATCGTTTCATCGCTTCTAGTATGGTTCTTATAATCATAAGTTGGTACTTCGACAACCTTATCATTTCTCAAATCATTTAAATTAGCGATTAATAAATCATTATCAAATGCAAAAGGATGATCATAATTGGTTTCTAATCGCTCTTCAAAAGATAAATGCGATTGGTCTTTATAGTAATAGTCTTGCGCTAAAAGTGCAACACTATGTCCTTCTAAATTTTTCATAATTTCATCAGTAACCGTTGTTTTCCCTGAACCTGATCCACCAGCAATTCCTATAATGGTCGTACTTTTCATTATCCAATTTCCTTTCTTATCATGTTGTTTGCATATAGAAGCTTATCGACTTTAATTTGAATAATTTGAAGTGGATGGCGCGCAGCATCTAATTCGTTACCTTCTTCGTCATAAATATGCTCTACAACTTGTTTAAATGTATCGATTTCTGGACCGAAAAATTCTATTTCTTCACCTGGTGCAAATTTATTACGTTGTTGAATTGTCGCAATTTGAGTTGTGTCATCATAATCTAATACTAGACCACAAAAATCATAAGACGATTGATTTTTTTCACCTACCGAGCCAAACATTTGCTCTTCATAACCTGGTGTGCCTTCAAAAAATGCTGGTGCAGTTGCTCTGTTCGCACATTTATTTAATTCAACTAACCAGTTCGGATTAATTTTAAAGTTTTCAGGATCAACAGCATAGGCATCGATGACTTTACGATACACAGATACAACTGTTGCTATATAATGAATCGACTTCATTCGACCTTCAATCTTAAGTGAATCGATACCAATATCCATCATGTTAGGAATAGATTCAATTAATTTTAAATCTTTGGGACTCATTGCAAATGGCACGACATCATTTTCATTATATAATAAATCCAATTCACCATCGTCATCAACTGCTAGTAAATCGTAGTCCCATCTACAACTTTGACAACAACCTCCACGGTTGGAATCACGGGCTGTCATATGATTACTTAGCGTACATCGACCTGAATATGCAATACACATAGCTCCGTGAATAAATGCTTCAATTTCTATATCAATTTTATCTTTCATCTCTTGCATTTCCATAGCACCTGTTTCACGGGCTAAAACGACACGGTCTAATCCTTCTTCTTTCCAAAATTCAACTGCTTTATAATTTGATAAAGATTGTTGAGTGGATAAATGAATTTCAAGTGATGGCGCAACTCTTTTGCATGTCTCTATTATTAAAGGATCGGCAACGATGATACCCGTGGCACCTGTTGCTTCAAGGTCTTTTAAATATGCATCTAATCCTTCAATGTTTTCATCATGGGCAATAATATTCGTTGTTACATATATTTTTGCGCCATATTTGCGTGCAAAATTTACGCCTTCTTCAATTTCAGCCATTGTAAAATTACCGGCATTTGATCTTAAACCGTACTCTTGTCCACCTAGAAAGACAGCGTCAGCACCATAATGAACTGCAATTTTTAGTTTTTCTAAATTTCCAGCTGGTGCAAGTAATTCAGGTTTTTTTATTTTAGGAGTAATAGAAGTATTTGCTTTCTCTAAAATTTTCACTTAATTTTCCTCCTTTAATATACTGTTTGTTTGAATAAAAATCCTTCATCAAATGGTCGATGTTCTGGCTGGATTTCTTCAATCGGATCTACGAGCATGAATTTCTCATCTTCGTAAGATTCTGGGTCCTCATTAAATAAATCGATAGCTTCTCTATATTGAGCTGTACAAACATTAATATATTCTTCTGATTGTAAAACACCATCGATTTTAAAAGCATCTATACCGGCTTCTAAAAGCGCATCTAATTCTTCTATTAAACAAATATCATTTGGAGACATAATATGCGTACCATTATAGTCTTCATACACCGGATATTTGTTATCACGTTCTTCGTCATATAATAACAACTGATTTGATATATCATTACGTTCGATTTTCATTTGACGTTGTTGGAAAGTATAGTAATTTCCTAATAACATACGTTTTGATTGGAACATACACGTCATACCATGTACTTGAACTTCAATTTCTACATTTGCATGTTGTTTGATATTTAATATTTCTTCTAAATTTAATTCTCTAGCTAATACCGCTCTGTTAGCACCTTTGTTGCCCCAATAATTACACTGGAAATAGTTTGTAACTAAAGTTTCTGCGTCCCAGTTTAATGGGATTGGATGTGCTTGCTGTTTGACGAACATCACTACAGCAGGATCACCAAAAATTATTCGATCTACATTTATTTCATGTAAATATGAAATATAATCTTCAAGCGCATTTAAATGATAATTATGGAAAATGCCATTTACAGCGACGTACGCTTTTTTATCGTGCTGATGTATTAATTCAACGGCTTCTTTCAAAGCAACGCGATCAAATTCACCGGCAAGTCTTAACCCAAATTTTTGTTCTCCAAGAACAAAAGCATCTGCACCTTTTTCGATGAGTGTTGCAATATGAGCAACAGATTTGGGTGTCACTAATAATTCAGTCATACTTACTCTCCTTTAATTGAAATAGCTAAACCATCATCAATATTTAAAAAATTAGTAGTAAACGCATCATTTTGTATTAACCACTCATTATATTTCTGTATTTTTTTGACCATTTGTTTTACATTTCTATTTCTAACTACATCAATATCAGCTACAAAATCATGATATAAGACGTTGTCTGTAATAACGACACCATTATGTTTTAATAAAGGGGTATATAATTCAAAAAATTTCTTTGATTGCGCTTTGGCAGCATCTATAAAAATCATATCAAAAGACTGATTTTTTATAGAATCAAATTGTTCTAATGCATCGCCTTTAATCATATGAATTTGCTTTTGGAAATTAAAGTGTTC
The DNA here is from genome assembly GCF_015775975.1 of Staphylococcus lloydii. Lineage (NCBI taxonomy): Bacteria > Bacillati > Bacillota > Bacilli > Caryophanales > Staphylococcaceae > Staphylococcus > Staphylococcus lloydii. Next base: position 1,273,039 of record NZ_CP064056.1, on the reverse strand, counting down.
AAAGTTATGCATTGCTTGTTCTTGCATTTGTTCATTTCGTTCGATTGTCGTTACTTGGATTTGTGGATCAATTGCAGCAAATTGCATTGAACTATATCCTATTGCAGTACCAATTTCAAGAATCCTAGTAGGTTTATGTATTCTAATAATTTGTTTAATCATTTCAAGTGTCATGCGATCAACAATAGGCACTTCATTTTCTTCTGCGTATGCTCTTAATTCTTCTATATTATTAGAATTATAGTCTAGTAAATTTAATAAATAAGCTTGATTTTTTTCCAAATTATAACTTCCTTTATATTATCTTTAAACAATTTCTTAAAGTGTATATCATAATGATTTTTAAATGACAAAATACAGTTATGTTTATACTTTTTATAGACATACGGTAAATATAAATTAACTTTAAATATTTTACCATATTTTGTTAAGAAAGATAAGATTGAAAAGGCAATGACTGCTTTTCTAGTTCTATAAATTACCGTGTTACGTTAATTTTTATACTTAACTATAAAAAAAGAATAAATTCTATTACTTTCTAATAGAATTTATTCTTTAAAGTGTTAATTATTCATGATCGTGATCATGGTCGTGCGTGTCATCCATTTCTGTATTAACAACTTCTTCAATCATATCCCATTCTTCGTCAGTTTCTACTGGTAAGAATTTACCACCTTCACCGTTTTCATCAGGGTCATTAATCATTGGGACTAATTCAATTAAATCGTCGTCATCAGCTTCTGCGCCTTCTTCAGCTAAAATGACATATTCTTTTTTAAATTCAGGATGATAGAATTCTAAAACTTTGCGGTAAAGAACTTCATTTCCTTCTTCGTCATAAAGTGTTAATAATTCTTCCTCATTATTAATTTGTAATTCTGCATTGTTATGTTCTGTCATCTTAAATTTCTCCTTTTTATTGAATTGAATCCAAGTAACCTTGCAAGATAAATACTGCAGCCATCTTATCGATAACTTTTTTTCTTTTTTGCCTAGATACATCAGCCTCTAGCAAAGAACGTTCTGCAGCCATTGTGCTAAGACGTTCATCCCACATGATTATTTCAAGTGAGGGTAAAGCTTCTTGAAGCTGTTCTTTGTATTGTAACGAAGCTTCCCCTCGAAATCCAATAGAATTATTCATATTTTTTGGTAATCCAATAACAACTGTGCCTACGTTTTCTTTTTTTACTATTTGTACAAGCTTATCAATTCCAAGCTCATTTTCATTTTCATTGATTCGGAGTGTGTCTAAGCCTTGTGCAGTCCAACCCATTAAATCACTAATGGCAATACCAACAGTTTTACTTCCTACATCAAGACCCATTATTTTTTTTGTTAGCATAATTATTCTTTCGTACTATCTTGAAGATAATTTGAGACTAATTCTTCCATAATGTCATCTCTATCGATATGTCTAATTTGGTTTCTCGCATCGTTGTGTCTTGGGATGTATGCAGGATCACCTGAAAGTAAATATCCTACGATTTGGTTTACAGGATTGTAACCACGTTCTTCTAATGTGTTATATACATTTAATAACACTGTTCTGACATCTTTCTTAGGCACTTCATCATAATTAAACTTCATAGTTTTATCTAAGTTTTCCACATCAAACACTCCTTCAAATATAGTAAAAAATGTACAATACTATTTTAACTTACTCTTTCTTCAAGTTACAATGATTTAATGTAATTTTTAATAAAACGTAAAGATTCTGTTATGTTTTCAGGTTGTGTACCGCCACCTTGAGCCATGTCAGGTCGGCCGCCACCTTTACCACCAACCACTGGAGCCATTTCTTTTATAATATCTCCAGCTTTTACTTTATCAGTTAATGATTTTGGTACTGTAGCAATAAGTGATACTTTATCTCCTACTTTGCTGATTAAAATAATAACAGTATCTTGTAATTTTGATTTGAAATCATCCATTGTTTCACGGATCGCATTAGCATTATCTACTTCTACTTCAGTAGCTAAGACATTTAAGCCATTAATTTCTTCGACTTGGTCTTTAATGTCGCCCATTTTCAGTGCTGTAATTTCTTTACTTCGTTGTTCTAACTGTCTGTTTAATGATTTCTCATCATTTTGCATTTGTACAACTTTATCTAATACTTGATCATCATCTTTTACTTTAATTTGCTTTTTCAATTGTTTGAAATGATTCTGAATTGTTTCTAAGTATAGTAATGCTGATTTACCAGTTAGCGCTTCAATTCTACGTACACCAGCACCTGTACCTGATTCACTTACAATTTTGAATAAACCGATTTCTGAAGTATTGTTTACATGGATACCACCACATAATTCTATTGAATATGGAGACATGTCGACAACTCTTACAACATCACCGTATTTTTCACCAAATAGTGCCATAGCACCCATTTTTTTAGCTTCGTCAATAGACATCTCTTTTATAGAGACTGAAATATTATTCCATATTTCTTCATTTACACGACGTTCAACAATTTCGATTTCCTCTTCAGATAATGGACCAAAATGTGAAAAGTCAAAACGTAATCTGTCTGGTTCTACTAATGAACCTGCTTGGTTAACATGATCTCCTAAGATTTCTTTCAATGCGGCATGCAATAAATGTGTCGCACTGTGATTTTTCTTAATTGATTGTCGTTCATTTTGATTTACTACGGCTGTAACTTCAGCGCCTGTAGTTACCTTACCAAATTGTACTTTTCCTGTGTGTAAGTTTTGACCGTTTGGTGCTTTAGTTACTTCTTCTACATAGATTTCAAAGCTATCATTACTAATTGTACCCTTATCGGCAACTTGTCCACCACTAACAGCATAGAAAGGTGTTTCTTTTAGGATAAGGCTAATTTCGTCTCCAGCTTCTACTGTAGTAACTAGCTCACCATCTTTAATAATATCAGTTATTGTAGAATCAGCTGACATTTGGTCATATCCAACAAACGTACTGTCAGTATTAATTTGTTTTAAGACATCACTTTGGATTTGCATAGATTGTCCACTTTGACGAGCTTGACGTGCACGATCTCTTTGCTTTTGCATTTCTACTTCGAATGTTTCCATATCTATTGATAACCCTTCTTGTTGAGCAAATTCTTCAGTTAACTCGACTGGGAAACCATAAGTATCGTAAAGCTTAAATGCATCTTCACCAGCAATAGTTTTATCGCCATCTTTAGCTTTTTGTATCAGTGTATTTAAAATAGCTAATCCTTCTTGTAATGTTTCATGGAATCTTTCTTCTTCTGATTTAATTACACGTTGTATAAACTGTGCTTTTTCTTTGACGTTTGGGTAGTATGGTTCCATAATTTCCGCAACGATATCAACTAATTGATATAAGAAAGGTTCATTAATGTCTAATGACTGGCTAAAACGTACGGCTCTACGTAATAATCTACGTAATACATAGCCACGCCCTTCGTTTGCTGGCAATGCGCCATCAGCAATAGCAAATGAGATTGTTCTAATATGGTCTGAAATAACTTTAAACGCAACATCGTATTCATTATTAGTTAAATATTTTTTGCCAGAAATTTTTTCTACTTCTTCAATAATAGGCATAAATAAATCTGTCTCATAGTTAGTACGTACATCTTGCGCAACGGACGCCATTCTTTCAAGACCCATGCCTGTATCAATATTTTTATTTGGTAGTGGCGTATAAGTATGGTCTTTATTATGATTAAATTCACTAAACACTAAGTTCCATACTTCTAAATAACGTTCGTTTTCACCGCCTGGATACATTTCTTCTGGTGGGTCTTCTTGACCATATTCGTCTCCGCGATCATAAAATATTTCAGTGTTTGGCCCAGAAGGTCCCTCACCTATATCCCAAAAGTTACCTTCAATTCGAATAATGCGACTTTCTTCAAGTCCAATATCTTCATGCCATAATTTATAAGCCTCAGTATCCTCAGGATGTATCGTTACATATAGTTTGCTTGGTTCCATACCCATCCATTTATCACTAGTTAAAAATTCCCAAGCATATTCAATTGCTTCTTTTTTGAAATAGTCACCGATAGAAAAATTACCTAACATTTCGAAGAATGTGTGGTGACGTGCAGTGAAACCAACATTTTCAATGTCATTCGTACGAATAGCTTTTTGTGAATTTACAATTCTAGGTTTTCTTGGCGTTTCACGACCATCGAAATATTTTTTTAATGTTGCAACTCCAGAGTTAATCCATAATAATGAATCATCATCGATAGGAACGAGTGGTGCAGAAGGCTCTACCATATGTCCTTTTTCTACGAAGAAATCTATAAAACCTTGTCTAATCTCACTTGCTTTTAAATTTTTCATTAATAACCCTCCAATTTAATACATACATCATTTATAAATAATTTTGCGCACAAAAAAAGTTCATCCTCTATATAAGGGACGAACAATTCGCGGTACCACCCTAGTTATAAACAAAACAATAATGTTATACCTAAACATTCTATCTTGTTTATCACTCAATTAAGTATTTATTAATAATGACACGAAGTAGCGTTCAATAGCTCAAGCTGTACTTTTCACCAACCAGTACATCTCTTTATGTCCTGAGATATTTACTCATCTTCTTTTAAACTTTAAATATATTGTATTTATTTTCTAACTCCGTGTCAATCATTAACGAAGTCATAAGGTGACATTTGCCCCATATTAATCATGGGGTCTATTTTGTAAATTGTAGTTTCGCTTAATTCTATTGAAGCATCAAAACTACTATTAATCTGTTCTTCGTTCGTTTGCAAATCAGTTTCGTCATTTTTAAAGTATGCTTGTAATAAAGCACAGAGTTGAGTCATTCTAACTTGCCCATTCGTTTTCAAACCTAAATCAAAGGCTTGTGGATCGCCTAAAAATACTAAAGACTGTTTGGCTCGTGTTAAACCAGTATATAGGATAGGCTTCTGTAACATTCTATAATATTGTTTGACCATAGGCATAATGACAATCGGAAATTCCGAACCTTGAGATTTATGGATAGACGTGCAATAGGCATGTGTGAGTTCCATTAAATCTTGTCTAGTAAAGGTGATTTCATTGCCTTCAAAATCTACAATTACGACATCTTTGTCTAAAGCATTTTCTTTTGCCCAAAATATGCCAACTATAACGCCAATATCACCATTAAAGATATTATCGTTAGGGCGATTGACCAGTTGTAAAACTTTATCGCCTTTACGAAATAATACTTCACCAAATTCGATTTCCCTTGTATCTTTTTCCTTAGGATTCAAGATACCTTGTAATACAGAATTTAATTTTTTTATGCCTGCTGACCCTTTATACATAGGTGCTAATACTTGGATATCACTCATATCATACCCTTTTGAAACTGCACTATTAACTACTTTGTCAACGACTTCAGGAATTTGTTCCGTAGAACAATTTATAAAGTTTCTATCATGAAAACGTTGCGTAATGTCGACCTTTTGATTTAATTTAATGCGATGTGCCAACTCTATAATACTAGAACCTTCTTGTTGACGATAAACTTCAGTAAGATTAACTCTTGGAATTACTTTAGAATCAATTAAATCTTTAAAAACTTGTCCAGGACCCACTGAAGGTAATTGGTCTTCATCTCCAACTAAAATAACTTGTGCATCTATAGGAACGGCACTCATAAATTGATGGAATAACCACGTATCTACCATAGACATCTCATCTATAATGATTAATTTTGCATTAATTTCATTATCTAATATATCTTCTGGTTGTGTATCTTGATTCCACCCAATTAACCGATGAATCGTCATTGCTTCTAAGTCTGTTGATTCAGATAATCTTTTAGAAGCTCTACCTGTTGGTGCGCCTAATACAATTGGGTAATCATCTTCCTTATAATCATCGTAATCTAAAGATAAACCATGAATTTCAGCATATAATTCTACAATGCCTTTAATAACAGTGGTTTTACCAGTACCAGGTCCTCCAGTTAATAACATCACTTTAGAATTCATCGCTGTTTGTAAAGCTTCTCTTTGTGATTCGGCATAGCTGACGTTGTTTTTATCTTCAATATCTCCAATTTCTAACAATAGTTCCGAAGTTTCCATATCTTTTAATTTCTTCGTATACGTAAAATTACGATAGAGATTTTGTACACTTTTAATTTCTGAGTAATACAAACTTGGAATTGCAAACTGGTCCTCTTTTTGTATTAATTTAGTATCATTAACGAGTTGCTCAATTTGTGCTTCAATTTGATTTCTTTCTATTTCTTCTGCTGGTGGATTTGATAACATATCTTGTACATTATCTATTAAAAATTGACTTGGCAAATAAGTATGTCCTTGTTTAATACACTCTTCTTCTAATTGATATAAAATACCTGCTTTAATACGTTCTGGATCATTATATTGAATGCCTATATTTTTAGCTAATATGTCTGCTTTATTAAAACCAATACCTTTTACATCATAAACAAGTTGATACGGACTTTTTTCAATTACATTTAACGTTTCGCCAAGATATGTTTGATAAATATTCATGGCTAATTTAGGACCAAAGCCTAAATCATGTAATCGAATAATAATACGTTCAGTTTCTTGATTACTCGCGATTTGTTCGGCAATTTGTTGTTGCTTTTTCTTAGGTAATCCAGGCACTTTTTCAAGTACTGTAGCATCGTTTAAAATATCTGAAATTGTATTTTCACCTAAGGTGTTGACGATACTTTGTGCAGTCTTTTTACCTATACCTTTAAATAAACCGCTAGAAAGATAACTGACGATGGCTTCTTTTGTTTGCGGCAATTCTTTTTCGAATGTTTCGGCCTTTAATTGTTTCCCATACTTCGGATGGGTAGCAACTTGTCCTTTGAAAGTATATACATCACCTTCAACAACTTCAGGGAAAAATCCTACGACTGTTGGCATACTATCAAAGGTTTCATTTGATTCAATTGTATCGACTTTTAACACGGTATAGAAGTTGTCTTTATTTTGAAAAAGTATTGCATCAACCGTGCCTTTAACCATTGAATAGTTAAACAGTGTAGAATCAGCCATGTCGTTATTCCTCCTCTTGAATAGATTTAAAAGTTGCTATAGCATGTTGACTCATATGGTGTTCTGGATTGATAGCTACCGCTTTATTAAAGTAATATAAAGCATCGTCAACATTTTCAGTACTCATATATGTAGCTAAACCTAAATTATAAAGCGCATCAACATGTTCCTTATCCAATGTTAATACATAATTTAATTGCTCAATAGCTTGGTCATACATTTCTAAATGACATAATACCAACCCGTATTGGAATTGAACTTCTACATCTTGTCGGTCATCCGCTTCAGCTGCCGTCATTAAAAATGGCATCGCTTGTTTAAATGATTCGAGTTGATTAAATGACATCCCTATCATATAATTTGCGTCAATTTTATCAACTAAACCATCTTTGGCATGTTGTAACGCAGTTTGATATAACTTTATTGCCTCATTAAAACGTCCTTCATTATAATAAACATTTGCTAAATTATAATAAACTGCACCGTTTTCGGCATCAATTGTTAACGCTTTTTGGAAAAATGTTTCTGCGTGTTCAATTTCGCCTGCTTCTGCTATTAAAATACCAGAATTTATGTAATTTTCAATTTCTTGGGGGTTATTTTCTATATTATCAAATAAAGCTTGTAATGCCTTATCATTTTGCCCTTGTTTTATATAATTATAAATTTCTTCTTGTTCCATGCTCAATACCTCATTTCTAATAGCTTAGTATAACATTATATTAAAAAAGTAATGTAGTTTAAACAAAAAAAGAGAATGAGAAATAATATGTTTCATTCAAATAATGGGTGCATATTACAAGCATTACTTGAATGAATTTAGTAAACATTTACTTCTCAATCTCTATTTTGGAATTTTCTATTATACTACGTAACTTAATTGACCAGAATTTTTATATACATCGTCAATTGTTGCGCCACCTAAACAAACTTCACCGTCATAAAATACGACTGCTTGACCTGGTGTAATTGCACGTACTGGCACATCAAAAGTAACACGAATTGCATTATCTGCTTCTCTTTGTACAAATACTTTTGTATCTTTTTGTCGATATCTAAATTTAGCAGTACATTCAAAGCCATTTGTTAAATCTACGTCGTTAACGAATGAGATGTCTGAAGCAATTAAATAATCACTATATAATGCATCATGGTCAAAACCTTGTTCAACATACAGTTCATTATCTTCTAAATTTTTACCAACTACGAACCATGGATCACCATCGCCGCCTATACCAAGACCGTGACGTTGTCCAATCGTATAATACATCAAACCACCATGTTCACCTTTTACTTCACCATTTAGTGTAACCATTTTACCCGATTGAGCAGGTAAATATTGTGATAAAAATGTTTTGAAGTTTCTTTCACCAATAAAACAAATACCAGTTGAATCTTTTTTCTTAGCAGTGGCTAAGTTTTGTTCTTCGGCTATTTTTCTAACTTCTTTTTTATCAATATCTCCTATAGGGAACATAACTTTTGATAATTGCTCTTGTGATAGTTGATTTAAGAAATATGTTTGATCTTTGTTGTTATCTACGCCTCTTAACATTTCTACATGACCATCTTCATGACGTTTTATACGTGCATAATGTCCAGTCGCTACATAATCAGCACCTAGTTTAAGTGCATGTTCTAAAAATGCTTTAAATTTAATTTCTTTGTTACACATTACATCCGGATTTGGCGTTCTACCTTTTTTATATTCATCTAGGAAATATGTGAATACTTTATCCCAGTATTGTTGTTCAAAATTTACCGCATAATACGGTATACCGATTTGGTTACAAACTGCAATAACATCATTATAATCTTCTGTTGCAGTACAAACGCCATTTTCGTCTGTGTCGTCCCAATTTTTCATAAAGATACCAATGACATCGTAACCTTGCTCTTTTAATAAATGAGCTGTAACAGAACTATCTACACCACCTGACATTCCAACAACTACACGTGTATTTTCATTGCCCAACTATTATTCCTCCTTAAATTTATGATAGATTTTGTGAATTTCCATCGCTATATATTTAATCTCTGCCTCAGTATTTAATTCATTAAAACTAAATCTTACTGAATGTTTTGCTCTTTCATCGTCATCGTACATTGCCGCTAATACATGTGAAGGTGTCGTAGAACCTGCAGTACATGCTGAACCTGAAGAAACATATATATTAGACAAATCTAATAAAGTTAACATGGTCTCAACATCTATAAACGGAAAATATAAATTTACTACGTGACCTGTCGTATCTACCATCGAACCATTCACTTCAAATGGCACTGATCTTTCTTGTAATTTAACTATAAACAAATTTTTTAAAGACATTAAGTGTACGTTATTATCGTCCAAATTATTTGTAGCTAGCTTCAATGCTTCTGTTAATCCTGCAATTTGAGGTATATTCTCTGTACCAGCACGACGCTTGGTTTCTTGTTCTCCACCGAGTTGCATATAACGCATTAATGTACCTTCTTTAACCAATAGTACGCCAATGCCTTTAGGTCCACCAAATTTATGTGCCGTAATGCTCATAGAATCGATACTAAATTCGTTAAAATCTATATCCAAATGGCCTATCGCCTGTACAGCGTCCACATGAAATAATGCGTTTGAGTGTTTGACGATATCATCTATTTCATACATAGGTTGCACAGTACCCACTTCGTTATTAACAAACATAATTGATACTAAAATTGTGTCATCGCTTATAGCATTTTTCAATTGTTCAATGTCGATAATTCCTTGAGCATCTACATCAAGATAAGTTACAGTGAATCCTTCGTTTTCAAGTTGTTCAAAGACATGCAATACAGAATGATGTTCTATTTTTGATGTAATAAGATGTTTGCCTTTATGCTGATGTTTATAAGCAATACCTTTAATCGCCGTATTATTAGACTCTGTGGCACCGCTTGTAAAAATAACTTCGTTTGTCTTAGCACCTAACATTTGAGCAATAGCCCTGCGTGATTCGTCTAAATATTTACGTGCATCTCTACCAATACTATGAATTGAAGATGGATTCCCAAAATGTAAAGTATAGAGTTCCATCATCTTATCAATTACTGGTTGTTTAACTGGTGTGGTTGCAGCATTATCTGCATATACTTCCATGACTTTTCGACACTCCTCACAATTTTATCAATGGTCCAATGATAGCACCATGTTTATAATTTTTCTAGTCGTCTGTTTGATAATGACCGAATTCATCTATATGTTTAAAATCTTCTAATAGAGACAATGTACTGTCCACATCGTCATCTAATTTGGGCTTTAGTGCTGAATTTATTATTTTACGATTTTTAATATACCACTGAGTCGCATCAAATTTACTTTTTAAATATTCATCATGCGTAATTAATAATACTTGCCCACCAAACTCTTTTAGCATCTCCATAATTAACTCTTGCGTGTGGATATCAAAATAATTTGTTGGTTCATCTAATATAAGCAAATGCGGTTGTGCAAAATATAGTAATACAAATTGTAATCTACTCTTTTCACCCATTGACAGATTACTTATTTTATTAAATAAACTATCATGGTCAAAATTAAATGCATTGAGAATTGTTTGTGCACTACTACGTGTCATATTAGGTAGCTCTAATAACATTTCCATTGGTGTGAGTTCAAAATTCAAATTATAATTTTGTTGGTCAAAATAAGCGATTTCTAATGACGGTGAAATGTTGATTTTACCGCTTGTTGGTTGGACAAGACCTGTGATTAATTTTACTAACATAGATTTACCACTACCATTTGGGCCTGTTAATAAGACATTTTCGCCCTTTTTCATTGTAATATCGACATGATCAAATATAGTTCCTTGTTCATTTTGATAACACACTTGTTGAAATTGGAAAAGATTTCTATTATTGAATTGTTGACCATTATTGAGTTTAATTTGTGCAATATTATTAGAAGTAGGCTTTGTTACATTTTTATTTTCTATAAGATGCTGTGTTTGTGTTTCTTTAGTTTTAGCACGTTTAATAAGTTTACTTAATTTTTTCTGTCCTATTGGATCTCTAACACTAGTCTGTGCACTAGATGATGCATGCCATTGTTTTACGCGTTGAATATTTTTTTCTAACTGTTTAATTTGTTGTTGTTGCTTAATATAAGCATTGTTCTGAGATTTAATAGCTAAATCTGAAATTGCTTTATAATCATCATAACTACCTTCATATTTTGTTGTGCCTTTGTTATTGACGTCTATAATATGTGTAGCAACATTGTTAATAAAGCCACGGTGATGTGAAATCATAATAATGGTTTGAGTAGAGTTATTAATAAAGCGGCATAAATCATTTACCATATTATCGTCTAAGTGATTTGTCGGCTCATCGAGTAATAACATTGTCTGTCGCGATAATATAGCTCTTATAATAGCTATTCTTGTTTGCTCGCCCCCGCTTAATTGTTTAAGTGGTTTAGCTAAACTATCTTCAGTAATTTTAAATTGTTTTGCTTGAGTCACTATTTTTTGTTCAAAACCATAACCATCAAGTTCTATATATTTGGCTAAAGCATTTAAGTCATCTGACATTTTCGTTCTTATTTGATACAAAACAGGATTTAGTGAAATGATATAGTCCATTGCAGTTAACTCTCTATAGTTGGTTAAATCTTGTTCCATATAATAAGCTTCGTCGCTATAAGTTGCATAGATTTTTTCTAATAATGAGGTCTTTCCTACACCATTATTACCAATAATAACGACATGTTCACCATCTTCTATACTTATATTCACATGCTCGATAAGTACTTTCCCATAAGGTTCAAATGGTTTTTGTGCATAATAAAAAGACATAACATATTCCTCGCTTTCTAAGAGGTATGCATGTCTTTTTCAAATAAATATAACAGCCTATATTAAAAATAAGTTGGACAATGGCATACCTCATGCGTTATTTATTAAAGTTTGAGTTGAAATTTGCTTATGAGATTTATCCATTGTCTTATTAAGGCCACCTAACGTTAAAATTTACTACATTATACCAGTGAGCAATTTTTTACGCAAGTTAACAGTCGCCTGTTATACTTTCAATTATTAGTTATTACTAAGGAGGATACTAAAATGACAGAAATAAAGTTATCCGCGCTAAATCTTGCACCTGTTAGAGAAGGACAGACAGATAAAGACGCAATTGATGATATGGTTAAATTGGCTCAAAACCTTGAAAAACTTGATTTTGAAAGATATTGGATTGCCGAACACCACAATGCGCCTAATTTAGTTAGCTCGGCCACAGCATTATTGATTCAACATACACTAGAACATACACAATCTATTAAAGTTGGATCTGGAGGTATTATGTTGCCTAATCATGCGCCATTAATCGTTGCAGAGCAATTTGGTACAATGGCAACCGTATTCCCAAATCGTGTGGATTTAGGACTTGGTAGAGCACCTGGTACAGACATGATGACTGCTAGCGCTTTACGACGCGATCAACATAATGGTGTATACGAATTTCCAGAAGAAGTTGAGCAACTTGCGACTTATTTTGGACCAGCCAATCAACAAGGCTATGTTCGTGCTTATCCAGCAGTAGATAAAAATGTACCACTTTATATTTTAGGTTCTTCAACTGATTCGGCTCATTTAGCAGCTCGTAAAGGCTTACCATATGTATTTGCTGGTCATTTTGCTCCTCAACAGATGCAAGATGCCATGGAAATATATAAATCATTATTCGAACCCTCTGATGTTTTAGATAAACCTTATATGATAGTTTGTTTAAATGCGATCGTGGCCGACACAGATGCACAAGCCGAATATTTAGCTTCAACTCAGGCCCAAGTCATGGTGAGTATTACACGTGGCAGAATGCAACCCGTTCAACCACCAACAGATGATTTACAAGGATTGCTTACTCCTAGAGAATTTGAATTAGCAAAACAACGTATGTCACAATCACTTATTGGTTCTGAAGCAACAGTCAAAGATAAGCTTAAATCATTTATTGCAGAAAATGGCGATATAGATGAATTAATGGCTATTAGTTATATTTATGATCAAGAAGCTCAATTAGATTCATACAAGAGATTAAATAACTTAGTTTCAGAAATGAATAACCAATAAAAAAATTCCTACAGCACTTATTATGCTGTAGGAATTTTTTTATTGGTTATTTTTTATCGTCGTCTTTGTTGTCATTTTCTTCTTTGTCACTACCACCAGTGAATTTATCAATTTGTTCACTAGCTTGTTTTGCTTTTTCGTTATCAGTTTCTTTTAATTTGTCTGATACGTTTTTTGCTGCTTCTTTTGCTTTATCGAAGAAATTCTCTGCCATAATAATCTGCTCCTTTGTTGTTCAATCTAATAATTATTTTTTAAATTTATCGATTACATCGTTAGCTTTATCTTTTGCATTTTCTACAACTTCTTTAGCTTTACCTGAACTTTTGTCTTTCTTACCTTCTTGTTCAAGTTTATCATCATCAGTAACGTTTCCTATTGTTTCTTTAACGTTACCTTTAGCTTGTTCGAATTTGTTTTCATCAGCCATTAATATAACCTCCTTAATGTGTACATAATATATAATTACCACATTAATTAAGATATAAACATTATAATTTTAATTATTTTAAATATAGAACATGTAGCCATCTAAATTGTCTGTTTCTTTATATTCTGCTAAATACTTAAGCGTAGTATTATCAAGCACATCTCTTACTGCATCGCGCATTCTAATCCATAATTGTTTTTGTGCTGGTGGCTCAGATTCGATGCTTTCAACGAAAGTGATGGGGCCTTCTAACAGTCGAATAATATCCCCTGCACTTATTTCTTCAGCTGGTACTCTTAATTGGTAACCACCTTTAGCGCCACGTACACTACGTATTAATCCAGCATTTCTTAGCGGACCAACAAGTTGTTCTAAATATAAATCACTTAGACTATTTTCTTCTGCTATAGATTTTAATGAAACGCAACCTTGCCCTTCTTTTTTGGCTAAGGAAATCATTAAAGTTAGTCCGTATCTTCCTTTAGTAGAAATCTTCATAATATAACCTCACTTAATCGAATACTTATATATTCCCATAGTATCATTTTTTGCGTTAATATAGAATTAGAAAGGTGTGAAACAACGTGACTAATGAACCATTAGCTGCAAGAATGCGTCCAGAAAATATAGACGAAATTATTTCCCAACAACATTTAGTCGGTCCAACTGGAATTATTAGAAGAATGGTAGACACTAAGCGATTATCATCAATGATTTTTTATGGACCACCAGGCATAGGTAAAACGAGCATTGCTAAAGCAATTGCTGGGAGTACGCAATATAAATTCAGACAGTTAAATGCTGTTTCTAATACAAAAAAAGATATGCAACTTATAGTTGAAGAAGCTAAAATGTCTGGCCAAGTCATTTTATTATTAGATGAGATTCATCGATTAGATAAAACTAAGCAAGACTTTTTACTTCCCCATTTAGAAAACGGCAAAATAGTATTGATTGGTGCGACAACTTCAAACCCTTATCATGCAATAAATCCAGCAATACGTTCAAGAGCACAAATATTCGAATTATATCCATTAACAGACGAAGATGTCAATTTAGCGCTTAAACGAGCGTTAGAGGACGATAAAAGAGGATTAAAAAGCTATAATGCTCAAGTCGACGACGATGCTATGGAATATTTCTCAACACAAAGCCAAGGAGACGTTAGAAGTGCCTTGAACGCCTTAGAATTAGCTGTCTTAAGTTCAAAGGTAGATGAAGACGTACGCCATATTACATTACAAGACGCAAAAGATTGCTTGCAACGTGGTGCTTTTCTAAGCGATAAAGATGGGGATATGCATTATGACGTAATGAGTGCGTTTCAGAAATCAATTCGTGGTAGTGACGTGAATGCTGCGTTGCACTATCTTGCACGATTAATCGAAGCTGGCGATTTACCGACGATTGCGCGTCGCTTACTTGTTATAAGTTTCGAAGATATTGGTTTAGCTTCTCCTAATGCAGGTCAACGCACATTAGCTGCAATTGATGCGGCCGAAAGACTTGGATTCCCTGAAGCACGTATCCCATTAAGTCAGGCTGTGATTGAGTTATGCTTATCACCTAAATCAAACTCTGCGATATCCTCTATTGATAATGCACTTTCAGATATTAGAAAAGGCAATGTTGGACAAATACCTGACCATTTAAAAGATGGTCACTATGCAGGAGCTAAAGAATTAGGTCGAGCTATAGGTTATCAGTATCCTCATAGTCACGAAAGTGGATTTATAGCACAGCAATATTTACCAGATAAACTTAAAAATAAAATTTATTATGAACCAAAAACAACTTCGAAATCTGAACAACAATTTAAGTCGATTTATGAAAATATTACTAAAGCACAACAACAAAATTCAAAATAACACAAAAAAACCGTTACTACCTTTTTGAGGAGCAGTAACGGTTTTTTTAATTAGTAATTGGCGTTAGCCTTTGTCTTTTATTCTTGTAACCGGAATATCTTTCAAAATATCATTTATTACAAAACTTGCACATATCAAGCCGACAACGCTTGGCACAAATGCATTGGAAGATGGTGGTATTTGCGCTTTTCTAGTCGGCGCATTTTCATCACCTACTGTCGCCTTTACATCTTCTCTAATAATGATTGGACTTTCATCCGAAAATACTACAGGTATCCCTTTGCGAATGCCCTTCTTTTTTAATTTCTGACGAATTATTCTAGCCATTCTGTCGGTGTGTGTTTTAGAAATATCTTCAATTTGAAATCTTGTAGGATCTGTTTTATTGGCTGCACCCATACTTGAAATCACTTTAATACCTCTATTTAAACACTGTTCCATTAAATGTACTTTATACATTATAGTGTCACTCGCATCTATAAAGTAATCTATATCGTATTGTTCGAATAATTCTTCGTAAGTATCTTCTGTATAGAACATGTGCAATGAAGTTACTTTACAGTCCGGGTTTATTAATTTTATACGTTCTTCCATTAATGTCACTTTGCTTTGACCTATTGTAGACGTTAAAGCATGTAACTGACGGTTTACGTTTGTAATATCAACATCATCTTTATCAATCAGTATAATATGACCTATGTTAGTTCGTGCTAAAGCTTCAGCAGCAAATGAACCTACACCGCCAACCCCTAGTACAACTACGGTTTGTTCTTTTAATAAATCCAAACCTTCTTGACCATAAGCCAATTCATTTCTTGAAAATTGATGCTTCATAAAAATGCTCCTCTTTTTCTCTATTTTAATAGTTAAGATTATACATGAAATTCACTAATATTTTTACTCATAATTTTAATTTAGACAAAAAAATACGCAAGACCTAAGTCTTGCGTACCGATAGAGTCCGTAAATGCCGTAGTTATAAGTAGCTTGATCATTCGGCCTGCTATATACAGGTGGGTGCCCTGTTTCTTGTTTTGCAAGTCCTCCTTGAGAGGCGTTTGCGCTACAAGAAAACCCATTGGGCTCCCTGATCAAAGAGTGTTAGGCCCAAATTAAAAAGCAAACATACGAACATTACAGATGACTATCTTATGAATACATCATACCACATTTTTTTGTAATGGCAAGAATTTAAACTTACATTTAATTAATGTCTAATGCGTAATGATAATTCTTCTAGTTGCTTGTCAGATACTTCGCTTGGTGCATCAGTTAGTAAACATGTAGCCGATGCAGTTTTAGGGAATGCAATTGTATCTCTAAGATTAGTTCTATTAGTTAATAGCATTACTAATCTATCAAGACCTAAAGCTATTCCGCCGTGTGGTGGTGCACCATATTTGAATGCATCTAATAAGAAACCAAATTGTTCTCTTGTTTGTTCTTCTGTGAAACCTAAAGCTTCGAACATTTTAGCTTGTAAGTCACCATCATGAATTCTTATTGAACCGCCACCAAGCTCATAACCATTTAACACAATGTCATATGCTTTAGCTTGAACATTTTCAGGTTCAGTAGATAATTTATCTATGTGGTCATCTTTTGGTGCTGTGAATGGATGATGTGCTGCTGCATATCTTTTAGCATCTTCATCGTATTCTAATAATGGCCAATCAGTCACCCATAAGAAGTTTAATTTACTTTCATCAATTAATCCTAATTCTCTAGCTAATTTCACACGTAACGCACCTAAACTTTGCGCTACAACACTTTGTGAATCTGCTACGAATAATACCAAGTCGCCTGCTTCAGCACCAGTTAAATTTTGCAATGTAGCAATATGATCATCTTCAAAGAAGCGTCCGATTGGCCCGCTTACACCATCTTCTACAACTTTAACCCATGCTAAACCTTTTGCACCATAAATATTCACAAATTCAGTTAATCCATCTATATCTTTACGTGTGTATTGATCAGCAGCACCTTTAGCAACGATGGCTTTAACTTGTCCGCCACTTTCAACTGCACTATTAAATACTTTAAAGTCCATCACTTTTCCTAGTTCAGAAACATCGATTAATTCCATATCGAAACGTGTATCTGGTTTATCTGAACCAAATCTTCTCATCGCTTCATCGTAAGTCATTCGTGGGAATTGTTCTTGTAAGTCTACGCCTTTGACGTCTTTTACGACTTTCTTCAACATTTCTTCGCCCATCTCAATAACGTCTTCTTGATCGACAAAGCTCATTTCAATATCGATTTGAGTAAATTCTGGTTGTCTATCAGCACGTAAGTCTTCGTCTCTGAAACATTTAACAATTTGGTAGTATTTGTCAAAACCACTTATCATCAATAACTGTTTAAATATTTGTGGTGATTGTGGTAATGCATAAAATTCACCGTCATGTACACGTGAAGGAACTAAGTAGTCACGTGCGCCTTCAGGTGTTGATTTTGTTAATACAGGTGTTTCGATATCATAAAAACCAGCATCGTCTAAGTAATTACGCACTGCTTTAGTTGTTTGATGACGCATCTTGAAAGTTTGAGCTAATTCTTGTCTTCTTAAGTCTAAATATCTGTATTTCAATCGAATATTTTCGTCTACATTTTGATTTTCTTCATTTAAAGAAAATGGTGGCGTTTCTGCTTTATTAATAACATTAATATCAGAAACTTGCACTTCAACTTGACCCGTAGCAATCTTAGGATTTACCGTTTCTGGGTCTCTTTTTTTCACAAGACCTGTTACTTCCACAACATATTCTGAACGTATTGATTCAGCTATTTGTAATGCTTCTTCCGAGAATGATGGGTTGAAGACAATTTGTACATAACCTTCACGGTCTCTTAAATCAATAAATATTAATCCACCTAAGTCTCTACGGTTATGAACCCAACCTTTTAATGTCACTTCTTGATCTAATAATGATTCTGTAACTAATCCGCAGTATGTTGTTCGTTTACTCATATAATATTCTCCTTATTTATTAAAGTATGATGCTACACTATCTAATTGAATTGACTCACTTTCACCTGTCGTCATGTCCTTAATGGCTACTTCATTATTTTCTAACTCTTGGTCACCAATAACGATAGTATAATCTGCATTTAAGCGGTCCGCTTGTTTCATTTGACCTTTAATTTTACGATCCATGTAATCTTTGTCTGCTTTTATACCTTGTTTACGTAAATCGTTTAATAATTTAACGGCATAATCATCAGCTTCTTTGCCCATAGTAACAATAAATAAATCAAAATCATTATCTACATCTAATTCGATATTTTCTTCTTCAAGAGCTAATAATAATCTTTCAATACTTAATGCGAAACCAATACCCGTTTGATTTGGTCCGTCTAATAATTCTAGTAATCCATTGTAGCGTCCACCACCACAAAGTGTCGTGATTGCGCCGTCATAATTAGGATTATCAATCATTAGCTCAAAGGCAGTATGCGTATAGTAATCTAAACCTCTAACTAAATTAGGATCTTCTTCATAACGAATACCAAGACGATCTAAGTGTTGTTTTACTTCATTGTAATATTTCGTAGATGCTTCATTTAAATATTCGGTAATGCGTGGCGCATTTTTCACTGCTTCTTTATCTTTATCTACTTTACAATCAAGTATTCTCATTGGATTTGTGTGTAATCTTGATTGACAATCGCTACAAAAGTCGCCTATTACAGGTTCAAAATGTTTAACTAAAGCATCATTATATTCTTTTCGAGATTCGATATCTCCGATACTGTTAATAACTAGTTTTAAGTGTTGTAAACCAAATGACTCATAAATGTGTACTGCCATTGCTAAAACTTCTGCATCTATACTTGGGTTTTCAGCTCCGATTGCTTCAACACCAAATTGAGTGAATTGACGATAACGCCCTTTTTGTTTACGTTCATAACGGAACATAGGCCCTAAGTAATAAAGTTTAATTGGTTGGTTAGCATAACCCTGCATTTTATTTTCAATATAAGATCTAACTACAGCAGCAGTTCCTTCTGGTCGTAACGTGATACTGCGATCGCCTTTATCTTTGAATGTGTACATTTCTTTTTGTACCACGTCAGTAGAATCCCCTACACCACGCGCGAATAATTCAGTGCTTTCAAAGATAGGTGTGCGTAATTCCTCATAATTATATAAAGTCATTAATTCTTCTAAACGACGTTCGATATAACGCCATTTTTTAGATTCAGTTGGTAGTATATCTTGGGTTCCTCTTGGAATATTTATCATACTCATCTCTCCTTGTCTGAAATAAAAAAAGACCCTTGCATGATGATTAATCATACAAGGGACGAAATGCCGTGTTGCCACCCTAATTGGTCAAATTGTTGTATAAAATGACCCACTTTAACACGAATAACGCTCGTAAAACGGCTCCTTTTAATGGGAGCACCTGTTCTTGTGTTCATTCATTTTAAATAACTAAGTATAATTTTTCAGCCTAGAATTATATCTCTTCACATTTTATATGCTACCTTGTCATTTAAAACATTCAAGAATCGTAACGGTTAATTTATAAAATTCACTAATAATCATAACCACTTTATAATTATTTTGCAACCTTTTTATTTAGAAAAATATGCACGTAAACCATCTATTATTGCATGTTCTACAATATGTCGATGTAATTTATCGGTCAACATTGTTTCGTCTGTTGGATTGCTTATATAGCCTAATTCTAACAATACAGCTGGTACATTTGTTTGTCTCAATACTTGATAATTTTCCTGTCTCGCGCCTCTATTCGACAACAGTGCCTTCTTTTGAATACTACTATTTAATGTTTCTGCTAATGCTTTTTGACTATCTTTAAACCAATAGACTGTGCCTCCATTTGCTTTGGAGGATTTTAATGAATCATTATGTATACTAATAAAAGCATCACCTTTTAAATTACGATCATCTAACGATACATATTTATCATTAGTTCTCGTCATTTTGACCTTAGCACCCTCTTTTTCTAATAAAACTTTGAGTTCTTTTGCGGTCTTTAAAGTGTATACTTTTTCTAAACTTTTTTTATGTGTTCTACTTGAAGCTCCCTGATCACTTCCACCGTGACCAGGGTCAAGTACAATTGTTTTATCTTTTAAAGGTTTAGCGTCTGCTGTTTTATCTGGCTTTATGTTTAAATTCGTATGCCAACCAGCAACCCAACCTTTTTCTTTGCCGTTTCTAGATTCGACTTCAATCCATTTACCGACTTTTTTAACTTTATGGAAATTTTGTCCTCTATACAGCGCTTTAATTTGTGGATAAGTAGCATTGGGACCTGTAAGTAATTTTGCATCTTCAGTCATATAAACTGTACTACTATTTTCATCATTGTGATTTAAGAAAGCAATTAACATCACAACAAAGATTATAAAAGCTACTGCGACAATAAATGTGGGAATATTTTTTAAATGATGTTTAGTTAACCAAGTATTGAGTCTCTTCATATAACTTTGCCATCCTGACTCTCATAAATTATAGTGACAGGTCCATCATTTGCAATATCGACCAACATATCAGTACCAAATTCACCAGTTAATACTTCTACGCCATAACTGCGTAAAACATCATTGAATTTGTCGAAATATTGAGCGGCTTGTTCAGGTGACATAGATTTACTAAATCCTGGTCGATTACCTTTACGCACATCTCCATATAACGTAAATTGCGAAATCGATAATATTTGTCCACCTATGTCTAATAAACTTAAATTTAATTTACCATCATCATCACCAAAAAGACGTGCATTCACAATCTTTTTAGCTAGTACGTCGATATCTGCTTCTGTTGAATCTCGACCTAATCCAACTAGCAAGCAGTAACCTTGCCCAATTGAATGCTTAATTGAATCGTTGGTTACCGTTGCTTCTTTTACCCTTTGTAAAACTATTTTCATATTTAGTGGCACCTCTAATTCCAAACTCTGGTTACAGTATATACGTCACCCAGTTGTTTGATTCTATCTACAACTTTATATACTTCATTGACATTTTTTACCATAACACTAATATTAATCACGGCATTTTTATCAATATCAGAACGTCCTGAAACTTTAACTAAATTGCTACTCGTAGAATTAACTGCTTGTAATACTTCGTTTAATAATCCATTTCTATCATAAGCATTAACTTCTAAGTCTACTTGATATTTTTGAGTAGCATCTTTTGATTTTACCCAATCAACATCAATTAGTCTATCAGTTTCATTTTTAATATTTGGACAATCTGTTCTATGTACTTTTATACCATGACCTTTAGTGATATATCCAACGATATCATCGCCCGGGATTGGATTACAACATTTTGATAATTTAATTAATACATTTTCAATACCTTCAACGTAAATACCACTATCAGTGATAATATCTTCTTTAATAGGTACTGATTTTGTAACTTCTTGTGCCTGATTGAGCGCCTTCTGTTTATTTAAAACGCGTTGCTTTTCAGTTAATTTATTAACGATTTGTAACGCTGTAACGCCACCAAATCCAACTGCGGCAAACAAATCATCGTCATTTGAAAAGTTATATTTATCGTTTACAATAGCTATATTTTCGTCAGTAAGTACATCATCAACTCTATAGCCTTGGTCTTTGATTTCCGCTTCGACCATAAATTTACCTTTTTCAATGTTAGAAGAACGATCTTGCTTTTTGAAGAAACTACGAATTTTACTTTTCGCACTAGATGATTTAACAATTTTTAACCAGTCACGACTTGGGCCATATGAATGTTTACTTGTACGAACTTCTACGATATCACCTGTTTGTAATACATAATCGATAGGTTCTATTTTGCCATTAACCTTTGCACCTATCATTTTATTACCAACTTCACTATGAATAGCATAAGCAAAGTCTATAGGATTGGCACCATAAGGTAATTCTATAACATCACTTTCAGGAGTGAACGCATAAACTTTATCACTTTGTAAATCAAATTTTAATGATTCCATAAACTCTTCGGCATCAGACGTCGTATTATCAGTTTCAGCTAATTCTTTTAACCAATTGAGTTTATTATAATAATCATCAGTTTTATTTTTAACTTGTTTACCTTCTTTATATGCCCAATGCGCAGCAACCCCGTGTTCTGCAATTTCATGCATCTCATATGTTCTAATTTGTATTTCTAACGGGTCTCCATTGGGTCCTACCACGGTCGTGTGTAAAGATTGATACATATTTTGTTTCGGCATAGCAATATAATCTTTAAATCTACCAGGCATTGGTTTCCACAATGTGTGTACTAATCCTAATATCGCATAACAATCATTAATCGAGTTAACAATGACACGTACTGCAAGTAAATCAAAGATTTGATCAAATTGTTTCTTTTGTTTTACCATTTTGCGATAAATACTATAAATATGCTTAGGGCGCCCATTAATTTCTCCGACGATAGACATATTATCCATTTCCGTACTAATTTTATTAATCGCTTTATGGATATAATCTTCCCTATCACTACGCTTTTTCTTCATTAAATTAACAATTCTGAAATATTGGACACTATCTATATATCTAAGCGCAGTATCTTCCAATTCCCATTTAATCGTATTGATACCTAAACGATGGGCTAACGGCGCATAGATTTCTAGTGTTTCTTTAGAAGTCCTGATTTGTTTATCTCTACGCATCGCCTTTAGCGTACGCATATTATGTAATCTATCCGCAAGTTTTACTAATATAACTCGAACGTCTTTTGCAATAGCTATAAACAGCTTTCTATGGTTTTCTGCTTGTTGTTCTTCTTTAGAACGATACTTAACTTTTTTAAGTTTGGTTACACCATCGACAATGATTGCCACTTCTTCATTGAACATTGATTTAACGTCATCAAATGTATATGGAGTATCTTCAATAACATCATGAAGAAAACCAGCAACAATGGTTGGACCATCTAAGTGCATTTCAGTTAATATACCAGCTACTTGTATAGGATGCATAATATACGGCAAGCCATTTTGACGGAATTGTCCCTCATGTGCTTCGTAAGCAATATGATAACTTTTTAATACATATTCATATTGATCTTTTGATAAATATGATTTTGCTTTATATAGTACTTCGTCAGCACTGTATGGATATTCATTATTCACTCAAGACACCCCACACCTAATTTTAATTACCTATAAATGTTCATGATTTTTGATTATATGTATACAAATTTTCAATGTAATTTATGTATGTATAAAATTTCAAATAATAGTTATATGATACTACATGTTTGCAAATAAATAAACGCGTTATGACGTTCTAATACAATCTAATTATAATAAATTTAATCTAGCATAATTGATATGTCATGAAAAGACAATTATTTTGCTATGTCAAATACTGTTATTCCGCATAATTACATTTGAAATCCATCGTTAATAAAAAGAAATAATAACACTACTGACATAATGTCTAGTAATATTATTATTTCCATCACAAAAAGTGTATTAAACATTCAATTTATTCATCGTAAGCAATTAAACTCATTACATCATAGTCTTTAATTTTTTCAATCCCATTTAAATATTTTAATTCAATAATAAATGCAATACCTACCACGATACCACCAAGCTTTTCGACTAATTTGATAGCCGCTTCTATCGTGCCACCTGTTGCTAATAAATCATCTGTAATTAACACACGTTGCCCAGGTATAATCGCATCCTTATGCATCGTCAAAACATTCGTACCATATTCTAAATCATATTCATACTTGATAACTTCGCGAGGTAACTTACCTTCCTTACGTACTGGCGCGAAACCAATCCCCATAGAATAAGCAACGGGACAACCTATAATAAAGCCTCTCGCTTCAGGTCCAACTACTACATCAACATCTTTTTCTTTTGCATACTCAACAATTTGATCTGTGGCATAACCATAGGCTTCACCATTGTCCATGATTGTAGTGATATCTTTAAAATTGACGCCTTCTTTCGGCCAATTTTGTACCTCTGATACATATTTCTTTAAATCCATTATAAACTCCTCCTAATTTAACCAATCAATTTAGTTGTTAACCATTGCTTTAATTGCTTTATATCTTGATACAATAAAACTTTTTCTACTTCTATTCTATTTAAACGTGCTTGATAAAATTTACTCGTATCGATAGGCTGTTTTTGCGTTTGATTATTAACAGTTATTACACCATTTTCATCATTGATAAAGTTTAAATCTAAAAATACCTTTAAAATAAACTTTAGCATATTGGGTTTTATATTTAAGTAATCACATAGATACATACCATCTTGCGCTAAATTTGTTTCACCTTTTGTAGCTAATGCCTTAAAACATTGCTTAAAGCTTTCCATTTTAGGCATACCTTCAAAATATATAGACTGCTGATGATTTAACATTAAATAAATCTGTGAAGCTTTTATACTTGTTAAGCTTTGATTGAGATCCTCTATTGTTGATGGTAAATCTCTAAAGACATATTTTTCATAATGATGTTGTATTGTCTCCCCATAGAAATAATAATTATCACCTAATTTTTCATTATGAGGATGTATGAGAAAGGCTGTAGCATTATCATTATCATCAATTTCTGCTAACTTATTTTTACTACGATAATCTAATATCTGTAATTTATTACTAGCTAAGTCTTGAATCATAAATTGCGGCGATTTATGGCCATTCCATTCATTTATTTGTAAGGTACCAATAATATTAATGGGTTGTTCAGTATTTAATTGGTTGCTTAAATGTCCATTTTGCCAATACAAAGCTTGTAAATTACTATCTCCTAATGATAGCTTCAAATGTTTTTTATCTTGTCCAATACCTTTAGACTGACGTACCATAACATCTGATAATTCAAAACATGGACTCTCAAAATCAGTACCAAATGGTCTTAATTTATGAATATCTTGAATATTTTCAACACTAATATCTGCTTCATTTACTTTTACATCAACCTTTTTTGAAGGTTCTAATGAGGTTGTATTCGCTAACTCTTCCATCCATAAATTTAAGCCTTGTGTTAAATTTTCAATATTTTCTATTGGCATCGTGACGCCGGCAGCCATATGGTGTCCACCAAATTTTGAAATTAAATCAGAATGTGCGGTTAAGATTTCAAACATTGAAACTTGTTCAATACTTCGAGCCGAACCTTTTGCATGGTTTTGTGCTTCATCTATATTTAATATAAGTGTAGGTAAACTATATGTTTCAACAATTTTAGAAGCCACTATACCTAACACACCTTCATGCCAATCTTCTTTAGCTAAAAGTAAAAACTTAGCTTGTTGTTGCACTTGTTCTTCTGCCATTGCTAAGGCTTCTTCAGTGATATTAGCTACAATGTCTTTACGTTCTTGGTTAAAGAACTCGACTTGTTCAGCTAAAAATGCAGCTTCTTCTTGTTCATCAGTCATCAGTAATTCAGCGGCTAAACCTGCATCTTCCAATCTACCTACAGCATTCAATCTTGGCCCTATAATAAACCCAATTGTTTCTTCATTAATGTCATCTGTATAACTGGCTTGGTTTAATAATGCCTTTATAGATACCGGACATTGATCATTTAATACACCAAGCCCTTGTTTAACTAGGGAACGATTTTCGTCAGTCAGGGAAACCAAATCTGCTATAGTACCAATTGCGACTAATCCTAAAAATTGTTGTGGTGGTTGAGATAATAAGGCTTGAGCTAATTTATAAGCTACGCCAGCTCCACATAAATATTGAAATGGATAGTCAAACTCTGGGTGCATCGGATGTACAATTGCATAGGCATCTGGCATTGTTCTTCCTATTTCGTGATGATCTGTGATAATTACATCAACACCCAATGATTGAACACTTTCTACTTCTTTGTGACCTTGTATACCATTATCGACAGTAATGATAAGCGAAATGCCTTCATCGTAAGCGTTCTTAAATGCCATTTCATTTGGGCCATAACCTTCTGAAAATCGGTTAGGTATATACCAACCAACGTGCGCCCCTAATTCTCTTAAAGTTGATACTAGAATAGTCGTTGACGTCACACCATCTGCATCATAGTCACCATAAACAAGAATTTTTTCATTTTTATCGATTGCTAAATTAATTCTGTCAACTGCCTTTTTCATATCACTTAACAACCAAGGATCATGATTAATAACCTTATTATTAAATAACGCTTCGACTTCATCATAGTCGACAATATCTTTACTCTCTAAAATTTGTTTAACAATAGGAGTTAATTTTAATTTCTTAGCATTTTCAGCTGAAATTTCATTTTCCGGTGTATTAAAATCCCAATTATACTTTGGTTTAATCATACGAGCCTCCCTCATTTCCACAAGCCATTATACAAAATATTATATAAAATAAAAAGCGCTGACCATTAATATGACAATAATAATTACGCAAATAGATAAAAAAATAAAAATACCACTGCGTTTTACGAACGCAGTGGTAATAAAATCATATTATTTACACTAAGATTTTTTCGTCGTTTGAGCGTTTTTCTTTATAAACGACTAATTTATGATCATCTGATTTTTTAAGTTGTCGTTTTTTCATAATACCCCATAAAGGCACTGCAATAAATACAGAAGAGAATACACCTGTAATTAAACCAATTAGCAGCGCTAATGAGAATGTGAAAATACTTGATGCACCAAAGATTAATAGTGCAATAACTACGACAACAACAGTTAATACTGTATTGATTGAACGCGTCATCGTTTGTCTTATTGATCTATTAACGATATCGTCAATTTGTTCTGACTTAGTAATGACTTTCACTTTATGCAAGTTTTCACGTACTCTGTCAAACGTCACAATCGTATCGTTAATGGAATAACCAATGATGGTTAATACTGCTGCTATAAATGTAATATCTACTTCTAGTCTGAATAAACTAAACACGGCTACAATCATAAATGCATCATGCAGTAGAGCAAGCACAGACGAAAGTCCCATTCGCCATTCAAAACGGAAACTTATATAAATTATAATACCGATTGCTGCATATATTAGTGCCATAATCGCGTTTTTAGCTAATTCTTGACCGATAACTGGCGACACTGTATTTACAGTTGGATCATTTCCAAAGTTATCATTTACCGTGTCTTTAATTTTTGCGACTTGGTCTTTGTTTAAGTCTTTTTTAAATTGAACACTTACATTTTTACCATTTTGACCAATTGATATTTGATCTGGTTTGAAGTTTTTATCTTCAAGTGTTTGTGTTACTTTATTTTGCGATACTTTATTTTCAGCGTCAAAGTCGACACGTGTACCACTTGTGAAATCAATACCTAAATTTAATTTAAAGATAAATAGAATGATTGCACCGACAATAATGATTAATACACTTAAAGATAATAATGGTTTAGCTAGTTTCATAAAGTCCCATTTTTCATAAGGTGTTTTCAAATCATGTACGTCTACACCTTCATTAATGTCATGAATTTGTTTTTTACTTACACCAAACAAGCCAAAGGATTTTTTAAAGAAGTTTGATGAAACTAATAATGATAACAGCAATCTAGATAAGAATACTGCCGTCACGAAAATCATTAAAATACCTAATAATAGCATAGTTGCGAAACCTTTTACTGAACTTTCACCGAAGAAGAACAGTACAGCCGCTGCAATAACAGTTGTTAAGTTGGCATCGACAATGGTTAAGAATGAACTTTTATTAGCTTTTTTATAAGCTTGTTTTAGGGTTCGACCCACTTTCAATTCGTCTTTTATCCGTTCATACATTATGATATTGGCGTCGACTGCCATACCTACACCTAGCACGAGTGCCGCTAATCCAGGTAGTGTTAACACACCTGAAATTAAGTTAAAGGCAAATAGTGTTAAATAAATGTATGTTGTTAGTGCGATTACAGCTACAAGTCCAGGTAAACGGTAGAAACCTAGCATAAATAAATAGATAACTGCTACACCTAACATAGACGCAAAAATCGTTTTATCTAATGCATCTTGGCCGAATTGAGCCCCTACAGAATTTGAATATATTTCTTTAAGATCGACCGGTAGTGAACCAGCGTTTAATAAGTCTGCAATTTGTTTTGCTTTTTGAACGCCTTTTTCACCGTTAAAGCCACCTGAAATTTCTACGCTGTCTGAATTAATCGGTTTATCCACATTAGCCGCAGAAACATATTTAGGGTCTTTCTTATTTTTTTCTTTGTGGTATGAATCACCTTTTTCGTAATCTAACCACACGACCATAACATTTTCTTTTTTCTTAGAAATTTCTTCTGTTACTTTTTTGAATTTGTCACTATCTTTAAGTTTAAAAGTAACTGCGGGTTGGTTCGTATTTTGTTTGAATTCTTGTTTAGCTGTACCTTGTTTAAGGTCCTTACCAGTTAATTTAACTTTGTCGTTTGCATCACGAATCGTTAAATTAGCTTGAGAGGATAACATTTTCCTCGCTTGAGATTGGTTTTTAACACCGGCAAGTTGTACACGAATACGGTTATTGTCTTCTACTTGTATCTTAGGTTCAGAAACCCCAAGTTTATTGACACGATTCTCTAATGTTTTAGAAGTAGCTTTTACCGCATCTTTACCAACCTTATCACCATGTTGTAATGGGTTAACTTGATAAAGGACTTCAAATCCACCTTGCAAGTCTAAACCTAAGTTAACATTTTTAACTACGCTCTTATATGTAAGTCCCATTCCCGCGAATAACAGAACCACAAGTAATATAAACGCAACTATTCTACTACTTTTTTTCACATGAACACCTCATTGTAAACTTATGATTTAAGGATACTTTAAATATTAATATTTGTGCAAGTCATTACGTAAACTACTATAACTTGTTTAAGCGACCTATATATCTTAACATATTACAACTCATACACAAACTAACATTTATTACGTTCAATTAATTTCTCGTTGTTTATTTAAATATAAAAAATTGGCAGGAATATATAATCCCTGCCAATTTGCGTTTTATTATGATGGGTCTACCTGTTTGATTGCAGGTTTTTCAAGTGTAATTTCTGTGCCATTACCATTTAAAGTAAGTACTACCGTTGTTTCGTCTACACTTCTTACAGTACCTTTAATACCTCCGATAGTTGTAACACGTTGACCTGAACGGATTTGTTGCACCATTTCACGATGCTCTTTCGCTTTCTTTTGTTGTGGTCTAATTAAAAAGAACCACATTAATGCTAATAATAAAATTGGTAAAATTAAAGATGTTAATTGCATTAGTTTATTTCTCCTTTAAAAGTTTTTAGGGTTATCTACATTAAGTCCGTATTGTTCAAAAAATTCTTCTTTAAAATCTAACAGACGGTCTTCACGAATTGCTTGTCTAATTTGTTCCATTAATTTAAGCAGAAATTGCAAATTATGGTATGTAGTAAGACGTATTCCAAAAGTTTCCTCTGCTTTAATGAGATGTCTTAAGTAAGCTCTAGAGTAATTTTTACATGTATAACAATCGCAATTTGGGTCTAATGGACCAAAATCTTCAGCGTATTTAGCATTTTTAATCACTACGCGTCCTTCAGAAGTCATGCATGTACCATTTCTAGCAATACGTGTCGGTAATACACAATCAAACATATCCATGCCACGAATGCTACATTCTATTAATGCATCTGGAGAACCAACTCCCATTAAATATCTTGGTTTATCCTTTGGCATAAATTGTTCGGTATGTTCAACCATATCATACATTACTGGCTTAGGCTCACCTACTGATAAACCACCAATAGCATAACCGGGAAAATCTAAAGCAACGAGTTCTTCAGCACTTTGCTGTCTCAAATCCTTATATTCTCCGCCTTGAATGATACCGAATAAAGCTTGATCTTCTTTACGATTATGCGCTTGCAAACATCTTTCTGCCCAACGTGTAGTACGTTCGATAGAATCTTTAACGTATTTATATTCTGAAGGCATTGGCGGACATTCATCGAATGCCATCATAATGTCAGAACCTAAATCATTTTGAATTTGCATCGCTTTTTCAGGACTTAAAAATAATTTCGAACCATTTGTATGGTGTCTAAATTCCACGCCTTCTTCAGATATTTTTCTCAAATTGCTTAAACTAAATACTTGAAAACCACCTGAGTCAGTAAGAATCGGACCATCCCAATTCATGAATTGATGTAATCCCCCACTCTTACGAATAATATCATTTCCTGGTTGTAACCACAAATGATACGTGTTTCCTAAAATGATTTTAGCTTCCATCTGATGAAGTTCCTCTGGGCTCATCGTCTTAACTGTAGCTTTTGTTCCAACTGGCATAAACATCGGTGTTTCGAATGAACCGTGTGGCGTGTGGACAATTCCTAAACGCGCACCAGATTGCTTACAAGTTTTTATATGTTCATATGTAACTGCAGGCATGTTTGATACTCCTCTCAATTCCCTAAATAATTAACATTGCATCGCCAAAACTGAAAAATCTATATTGTTCAGCTACTGCTTGGTTATAAGCATTTAAAATATTTTCTCTTGAACTAAATGCTGATACTAACATTACGAGCGTCGATTTTGGTAGGTGGAAATTTGTTATTAAACCATCCACACCTTTAAAATCAAATCCTGGATAGATAAATATATCCGTCCATCCACTTTCCGCTACAAACTGACTATTGTTTTGACGAATAGTTTCTAAAGTTCTAGTTGAGGTAGTCCCTACAGAAATGATACGACCGCCATTCTCTTTCGTAGCATTTAATAAGTCAGCAGTTTCCTGTGTCATTTGGTAATATTCGCTATGCATTTCATGCTCATCTATATTGTCTACACTTACGGGCCTAAATGTTCCCAATCCTACATGTAAAGTAATAAACGCAACATTTACACCTTTTTGCTTTATTTGTGATAATAATTCATCGGTAAAATGAAGACCGGCAGTAGGTGCTGCAGCCGAACCAATTTCTTTGGCATAAACAGTTTGATAACGTTCTGGGTCATCGAGTCGTTCTTTTATATATGGTGGTAAAGGCATTTCGCCTAATTCATCTAAACGCTCTTGTAATATACCTTCAAAATGAAGACGCATAATACGTCCGCCTTGGTTCAATGTTTCGATACATTCTGCAATGATTTTACCCTCGCCAAAGTTTAATTTATCACCTATTTGAATTCTTTTGGCAGGTTTCAACAATACTTCCCAATCATTTCCTTCTAATTGAGTAAGCATTAACATTTCTACTTTAGCACCAGTTTCTTCTTTAATACCGAATAATCGGGCAGGCATCACTCTTGTATCGTTTAGTACTAAAGTATCACCTTGTTTAAAGTAATCTATAACGTCTTTAAAGTGACGGTGATCAATCTCACCCGACTTTTTACCCAGTACTAATAAACGACTTTGGTCTCTATCTTTCAACGGTGTTTGTGCAATCAACTCTTCAGGCAAATGATAATCAAAATCTTCAATATCCAATGTTACTACCTCTTTCCTTTATTTCTAAAGTGTTCGTGAGCATAAGGTGTTGCTTTACGTCCTCTAGGAGTACGCTCGATAAAGCCTTTTTGAATAAGGAAAGGTTCATATACATCTTCTATCGTCACGCGTTCTTCGCCAATAGAAACTGCAATAGTGTCTAACCCAACCGGGCCACCATTATATTGATCTAAAATACATTGCATCATTTTATGGTCAATATAATCTAAACCTTCTTCATCAACTTGTAAAAGTTTCAATGCTTGTTTCGTAGTTTCAATATATATATGCTCATCTTCATTAACTTGTTGAAAATCACGAACACGTTTTAACAATCTATTCGCAACACGCGGTGTACCACGACTTCTTTTAGCTAACTCTATCGCACTATCTTCATCTATAGAAGTACCTAAAACTTCAGCCGTTCTAACTATAATTTCTTTAAGTTCTGTATCTTTATAATATTCCAAACGTAATTGCACACCAAAGCGATCTCTTAATGGCGCAGTTAAACTACCTGCTCTCGTAGTCGCGCCTACTAAAGTGAAAGGTGGCAAATCAATTCTAATACTTCTAGCTTCATCGCCTTTACCAATTACTATATCTAAAAAGAAATCTTCCATTGCTGAATATAAAACTTCTTCAACTACACTACTTAGTCTGTGAATTTCATCAATAAATAATACATCACCCGGTTGTAACCCAGATAATATTGCTGCTAGATCTCCTGGTCTATCGATAGACGGGCCAGAAATTGTTCTAATATTAACTTCCATTTCATTGGCAATAATATTAGACAAAGTTGTTTTTCCTAAACCTGGGGGGCCGAAAAGTAATACATGATCTAAAGGTTCTTCTCTTAACTTAGCAGCTTTAATAAATACTTCTAAATTATTTTTAATTGAAGATTGGCCAATATATTGACGTATTCTTTTTGGTCGTAACGATAATTCAAATGATGTTTCATCTTCATGTAATGATTGATCAACCATTCTGTCATCCACTTTTGTTCACCCCAATTTATTAAGAAACTAACAATTGCAAACCTCTTTTTACTGCTTCATCGACTGATTCACAAGTTTCTTTACTTAATGATTTTTCAACTTTATTAAGTTCACGTTTGGAATAACCTAACGCTTCAAGTGCTAAAATTGCTTCTTTAACTACGCCATCATTTGTGTCATTAACATTATCGTGTGTTAATAGATTTTCTGCTTTCTCTTCAGTTACTTGCACTTTACCTTTTAAATCTAACACAATTTGACGTGCAGTTTTTTTACCGATGCCCGGAAATTTAGTTAAATAAGTATCATTTTCATTCTCGATTGCTTGGATAACTTCTGAAGGCGTACTTGTAGCTAAAATAGCAAGTGCAGATTTAGGACCGATGCCTGTTACTTTTATTAAGTTAAGGAACATATCCTTTTCCTCTTCGTTAATAAAACCATATAACAGTTGAGCATCTTCCCTTACTATAAATGAAGTAAATACCTTCACTTCTTGATCTAAATATCGTTGGAAGCGATATGAATTCGGTGTTTGTATTTCGTAACCAATTCCTGCCGTTTCAACAACTAAATGGGTTGGAAATAATTGAGTTAAATTACCTTTTATATATGCGTACAAATTTACACTTCCTTATATTGTCATACTTATTAATTCTACTTTAGATACATGTTCAATCGTTTGTAATGACGCAACGACGTCATCAATTTCTAAGTCAGTTCCTTTGGCATCTAAAGAGACAGTAATCGTTGCTCTTTGATCCATAGGAATACTTTGATGAATAGTCAATACCGATAAACTTAATCTAGACAGGGTATTTAAAACTTCTGCTAACATACCCACGATATCATTAACATATAAGATTAATGTAAATTCTTTCGTACTCTCCATCTTTTCGTCCACTGGAAAAATAGTATCTCTATATTTATAAAATGCACTTCTTGATAGATCATACTTTTTCACTGCTTCAAATATGGATAGCTTAGGATCACTTTTTAAAGCATCTTTAATTTTTATTGTTTTCACAACAGATTCTGGCAATACATCTTCTCTAATTAAATAAAACTTTTTATAATCTTTACTATCCATCTTTGAGCACCTCTATTCTACGAATTCAAATTCTCCACCAAGAATTCTAACAATATCTCCGTTTTCACAGCCTCTATCTCGTAACGCATCATCAATGCCCATTGAACGCATTTGTCTAGCAAATCTACGTACAGCTGGGTCACTATTGAAGTCAGTCATCTTGAACATGCGTTCAATTGATTTACCACGTACGACATAAGCACCATCATCATCTCTTGAGATAGTGAAATTATCTTGATTAGGCGTATGTTTATAAACAACCCTATTTATTCCAAGATCTTCTTCTTCTTCGTTGAAGTCTATGTCTTTAACTTCTTCTAATTTATTAGCTACTAAATAAAGTAATTTATCTATATTTTCACGCGTAAAAGTAGATAATGGAATAATATCCACTGCTTCATCTTTTAATGCATCTTTAAATAAAGCTAAATTGTCCTCCGAATTAGGCATATCCATTTTATTCGCAACGACAATTTGTGGTCTTTCTTCTAGTCGGTGTTCATAAGCTTTTAGTTCTTTATTGATTATTTGATAATCTTCTAATGGATCTCGTCCTTCAGAACCACTCATATCAATCATATGCACAATAACTTTTGTACGTTCGACGTGACGTAAAAATTGATGGCCTAGACCAACGCCGTCTGAAGCGCCTTCTATTAAACCTGGTAAGTCAGCCATAACAAAACTTCTATTATCTGGTGTCGCTACAACACCGAGATTTGGTTTGATTGTAGTGAAGTGATATGCGCCAATTTTTGGTTTTGCTTTTGATACAATAGAAAGTAAAGTTGATTTACCCACACTAGGGAAACCTACTAATCCTACGTCTGCTAATAATTTTAATTCTAATGTTACTTCGATTTCTTCACCGGGTTCACCGTTTTCACTAAAATCAGGTGCAGGGTTACGTGGAGATGCAAAGCGTGAATTACCTCTACCACCGCGACCACCTTTAGCAACGGTAGCACGTTGTCCATGTTCAACTAAATCTGCTAACACTTCACCCGTTTCAACACTTCTAACAATTGTGCCTGGTGGTACTTGCAAAATTAAATGCTCAGCATTTTTACCATGCATATTACTGCTTTGACCACCTTCACCTCTTTTAGCTTTAAAATGGCTTTGGTATCTAAAGTCTAATAAAGTTCTTAGCCCTTCATCCACTTCAAAAATAACCGAAGCACCATCGCCACCATCACCACCGGCTGGGCCTCCAAACGGTACATATTTTTCTCGTCTATATGCTGTAATCCCGTTACCACCATCACCAGCTTTTAGTGAAATTTTCACTTGATCGACAAACATATTTTCACCTCTTTTTCTATAATTTTACAATATCTACATCATTATATCATTAAGTCGTTTTATATAAAATAAAACAAAAAATAAACACCAGAAGTTAAAACTTCTGGTGTTAGTAAAGACAAATTACTCAGCAGCTGAATAAACAGATACTTGTTTTTTGTCGCGACCTTTACGTTCGAATTTAACAACGCCGTCGATTTTAGCGAATAATGTATCGTCACCACCGCGACCTACATTTTCACCAGGGTAAATTTTAGTACCACGTTGACGGAATAAAATAGAACCGCCAGTAACGTATTGACCGTCAGCACGTTTAGCACCTAAACGTTTTGATTCAGAGTCACGTCCGTTTTTAGTAGAACTTACCCCTTTTTTCGATGCGAAAAACTGTAAGTTTAATTTTAACATTGAATTGCACCTCACTTGTAATTTAATCTAATATTCTCATGATATTCTTCTTCTATTGTTTGTAATGATACTAACATAGCTTGAAGAATTAACTGTGCCTGTTCATTATTTGTATCAACACTGCGTATATGAAAATGACCACCGTCTTCTTCATAATCTATATCCGGTTTCTCAGATGTTAACCCCATAATAGCATTAACACTGCCGAATAGCACGGCTGAAGCACCTGCACATACTATGTCATGACCATAGTCGCCATGATCTGCATGGCCGTCCATAATTACGTCTGTTACTTGACCTTCGCTATTTAAAGCTACATCAACAGTAATCATAATTACGCGTTAATTTTATCAATTGTTAGTTTTGTGTAAGGTTGACGATGTCCTTTTTTACGTTTTGAGTCTTTACGACGTTTGTAAGTGAAGACTGTGATTTTTTTACCACGACCGTGCTTACTTACTGTAGCGTTAACTGTAGCACCTTCAACTGTTGGCGCACCAACTTTAACTGAGTCGCCACCTACAAATAATACTTTATCAAATGTGAAAGCTTCACCTTCATTAACGTCTAATTTTTCAACGAAAATTTCTTGGCCTTCTTCTACTTTGATTTGTTTTCCACCTGTTTCAATAATAGCAAACATACTTTGCACCTCCTATATTATAAGTCACGCCAAAATCAGGTGACATAAGCGTACTTAAACCTGAATTCGAGCGGTTGTATGTAGCCAGAAACTACTCAACTACTGCATTTTAGCATTAGCGCTGATTGGTGTCAATCTTCAATTGTGTTTTTCTAAAAAATTTAGTTATTAATGGATATAACATTATTAATAATATTAAATTTAAAATAATCGTTGGTATTAATCTTAATAAAATAAAATCAATAAACATGAATTGTACGAGTCCTAAAACCGAATATATTAATGCTACATAAACTTCCATCACTACTGTACTCAACAATATAATTAAAAAGAGCATTGAATTATCTCGGTAAAAGACTTTGAAAAAGAAGTCCATGATTACGACTAATAAAATGTAACCAAACAAATACAATCCATAAAAACTACCAAAATAAAGATCTGTTATTGCACCTAGCACTATTGCTAATATAATCGAAACGCCAAAACTTCGAAATACACATATTATTAATAAGTACATTAACGTTAAATGTGGGACAAATATAATGTCTTTGTTTCCGATATGCATTGGAATAATTAAGCCAATGACAGTGTCAATATAAAATAAAATAACGCCAATTAAAAAGTAGTAAAATACTCTCATTAATTAACACCACTTTCGTTATCAGGTACGGATTGGGCATCTCTCTTTGCTACATAAACATGATTCAAGTCTGAAAGTGATGCTGCCGGTTTAA
This sequence comes from Staphylococcus lloydii, assembly GCF_015775975.1. NCBI lineage: Bacteria > Bacillati > Bacillota > Bacilli > Caryophanales > Staphylococcaceae > Staphylococcus > Staphylococcus lloydii. The sequence continues at coordinate 1,236,055 of NZ_CP064056.1, read as the reverse complement.
CTTTAACTTCTTTAGAAAGTCCGTATTTATCATTTTCAACTTTAGTAACTTCACCTATGTATAAATTACTTGGTAATTGATCAGCTAAACCACTTGTAACGACTTTATCGCCTTTTTTAACTTTATCTTTATTATTAATATCAGAAATCACTAACTCTTGATTTTTGGCGTCATATTGATCTACTAGGCCAAATACATTATTACCATCATGCTGGATATTTACAGACAAACGATTTGAACGTGTATTCGTAGAAACTAAGTCAACTTGTGAAGAAAATTGGTTTACCTTCGAAATTCTACCTACTAATCCTTCAGACGTCATAACCGCCATATTACTTTTAACACCGTTTTTTGAACCTTTATTAATAACCAAAGTATTCATCCATTGATCTGGATTTCTAGAAATAACGGTACTTGAGATAGGATCGTACTTTGAAATATCCTCAACATCCAATTCTTTTTTATATTTTTTATTTTCTGCTTTCAAACGCTCATTTTCTGCCTGTAATTGCTTTTCTTTATTCGACGGCTTTTTATCATTATTGCTCATGAATAAATCATCAATATAGCCAGTAACGAATTGGACAGGATAACTAACTACGCGTTGACCAAATGAAACTGAATCTCCAACATACTGTTCAGCATGCGATTGAGATTGAGACCTTAATGATATTCCAATTAAGGATATGAATATAATTATTGCACATAAAATAACAACCAATTTGTTATTTTTAAAAAACTTCGACAAACTAAACACCTCAATTAGCACACTATAATTTTATAATCACTTATCATTTTATATTACTCATGATGCGAAATAAAGTGTTACTTTAATATTCACAAATACTTTCTTTAACCGACAATATTTTAGTTAATGTCATTGGACCACTTCATTGAATAAAATGATTACTTTTATTATAACAACATTCAAAAATAAAAGCGCAGTAAAGTAGTTAATGTTTAGTAAATTTTTATAAAAATAAAAAAGAACTTGGGTTACCAAGTCCTTTTAATCATTAATCTTCATTCTTCTTATCAGTGTTCGCTTCGTCGTTATCGTTATCTTGTGAATCTTTCTCGTCTTCTTTATACAACGTTTCTTCTTTACGCCAACGTGCGAATAAGTTTTGTGCTTTAGCTTGTTCGTCAGCTTTTTTCTCTTTAGATTCTTCACTCATATTTAGACACCAACCTTTTTTCTATTTACACTATAAAGGTAACGCATTTGTTTTTTAAATTCAAACGCATTACTCATATGATTGTCGTGGTTTTAATGTGATGTGTTGTCCTAGTTTAGCTAAATCTTGTTCCATTTCTATCTCGGTAGTATATACGCGCATAGAATCCGAACCAAATTTATAGATTACAAATTTGTCTTGCCTTTGTCCTGCAATATACTTATCATTATATCCCATACGTTCTAATCCTGAGACAGACATAAACTCTTTTTTATCAATCCAATCAAAAACCTTTTTACTTTGACTTGGTGGCACATTATTTAATAGATCATTACTTTCTAGCGAGTAACGCTTGCCATTACTCATTTGTGGGTCGGCAGGGCTATCTTTAAATGTAGGCCTATTTTCATGAAGAGGATTCCATTCTTGCTCTTTTAAGAACGGCGCATATTTCAAAGCAAAAAAGACGATAGCTATTATAGCAACTACTGCTATAATATTTTTTATAACACCGAAAATAAACCTCATTCAATAACCTCCTTTTCAAATGAATTATAATTTATTATATTTATATTTGTAATCAGACCGTAGGCTTATTTAAATCCTAACTTGAGACCGATGTTAGCGTAGCTATAAAATAGTAAAATATTACTAAAGGGAGTGAACAAGATGAGCATTCTATCGATTATATTAATCGCGTTATTAGTCATTTTATTTTTTAAAGTTGGCTTATCAATATTACGTTTCCTAATCTCAGTTGGTATTATCATACTATGTATTTATTTAGGATACCAAGGAGTATTATGGATTATGGACCATTTCCATCAATATTTCAATTTAATTCAGTTTTAAACTATTAACAACGTTTCCTCTTAACATTTTCGGAAACGTTGTTATTTTATTATATATTCTTTTTCTTATCATTAAATGTACGATTTAATTTTTGATAACAATAGCAGCATCCACATAAAATAATCCCCCATATGACGCCCACAAAAAAACTAGCTACAATATAATAAGATAAATGCATTGTCTTATTAATAACTACTATGGCAATTGTTGACAACAACATACCCATCATAGCAATTACCAAAGTATTTATTATGATTTTTTTATTTATAAATGTATCCGCTACGACTTTTACCATTAAGTATATAACAGGCGCCAATACACCTAATAAGATGACTAAATTCATGATGTAACCTCCTAAATGAAATACTACATTATTATATAATAATTTCAAAAACGATTGAAGAGAAACAAAACGTGAGTATCAAATGTATAAGTAATAAAAAACCAAATGTTATGCTAACATTTGGTTTAAATATAACTATTTACAATTTATTTTTAATAGTACGCACAATAAAATCTATAACCACTAAAAATGAAACAACAGCGGTAATGAGTGCCATAGTATAATTATTAGTTAAAATTGAGCACACAATTGTGATAACTGCAATAATTATAAATATCAACAAAAATAATGATTTTAAATTTAACATCTAAAGCTTCCTTTTATAATACTTAAAGATAGGTTTTCACTAAACCACAATGTAGGTCAGTGATTATCGTGCAATTTGATCTACATTTTCTATACCAGTAACTTTATCATTTTTATTAGTAAACACTTTAACTGTAAAACTATTATTTGGATTACTGTCATATACCTTACCACTTTGGTTATATGAAATCGTAGCTTGACCATAGTAATTTTCGAATTTTTGAATCGTCACATTTTGAGGGACTACAAAGATGCGTTCGACTTTATCATCTTTATTGTAATATGTAGCGATACTTCCATATTTATGCGCTTTAATGCTCGAAATTGGAACTATATGATTCGTATGCCCTAATTTCTTTTCAACTTCTTTTTTAGTCATCCCTTTTGTAATGCCATGATAACCATTGCGTTGATCGGTATGCATAAAATCATTGCTAAATTCAGACGATAGCACATTGATTTTAGGTGCATCTTTAGGTTCGCTATTATCTTTATCCCTGTCATTTGTTGAATGTGAATGATGAGTATTGAAATTTACATTATTTTTTATAAAACTATAAGTGCCAAAGAATAACGCAAAAACTAATGCTAAAAATACAAGGATGATTACCACAATCATAATTATATTCCATTTTGATTTTTTAGCGTTATTGTTATGCTGATAATTTGCCATTTAATTGTTGTTCTCCCCTCGCATTTATAAATCAATTCACTACCTATATTAACTTATAATTCACTTTCATGCTATTGAATATTTTATAATTTAGCACCTTTAATATTTTATAAATAGTAACCATTCTATGTTTATTAAATGTTAACTATTAATTTTTTTACACTAAAATTCAATAACACAATAAACATTAAATGAGCAATTATCCAAACAATGTGTGCGCCAATATCATAATGAAAAAACTGGCGTTTAGATAATAAAATTAATAGAGGATATAGCATAATAAAAATTATCATTAAACAGGATAAATACAAGAACTTTAATTTATAAAAATTAAGGTAGACGACAGTAGTAAAACAAACAATAGTTAATGTGATTAGAAAGTGAATAACTAGTTCTTCGAATATGTTAATAAATTTGTAATTTACTAAAAAATCTATATTTAGTAATAATGGTGCATTAGAAAATCCCGTAATTAAATCGGTGATTACAAAAATTACATATAGTAACATAGTTAAGATTAAACTCGTTGCAAATATTGTTACAGGAAATTTCAAACAGTTTTGCATATATTATTCACCAACCAACAGTAATCTTGAAGCTTTTTCTTTCTTTTATACTTCAAAATATATTTACCCTACCAACATAAATATTACTCAGTACCCAGAAATTTGTCGTTCGTTCATGGTTCACCTAGTTATAACTTCTTAAATATGTGCCACTATAAAATCAGTGTATATCCCCTTTATGTAAAATTAGAATATTGCTGAATTACTTATAAATTAGCTATTAAAACTTTATAACTGCAAAAAAATAATGATAATTGCTTTATAAAATTTATAGCAATTACCATTATTGTTATTTATACCTAAATTTTGTTACTTTAGATTATTTTTATAAGCCTTAATTTTATTTGTAAGGTCTGTTTTGTCAGGTTCAAAATACCAAATGCCATCAGATTCAATTAAATTTTGACCATTAATTGATATTTTTTCAATCGACCGTGCACTATATTTGTAATCAGTATAAATGGTTTTTAAATCATTAAGACTCAGATCAGTTTTTACATTTTGCTCACTAACCTTTAACACTTTATTTAATTTAAAAATATTGAAAGAATCACTTGCAGATTTAGCTAAAGCATCGATAATTTGACGTTGCCTTGCAGTACGTCCTTCATCTCCACCTGCACCAACTTGTTCTCTACTTCTAACATAATTTAATGCTTTTTCTCCTTTTAGCGTCACACTCTTACCTTTTTTAAAACTTGAACCGTTATAACTAAAAGTTGCATTACTTTTTACGGTAACGCCATCGAATATATTAATCATTTTTTCAAAACCATCCATATCGACAGTAATATACCCATCAATTGGTACATTTAATTGTTGCTTAAGTGTTGAAATAGCTTTTTGTGGTCCGCCAAAAGCATAAGCATGTGCTATTTTCTGCTTTCCTTTTACTCCTGGTACCTGTACGTCCATGTCACGTGGTACTGAAATAAGTTTTGTTTTCTTAGTTTTGGGATTTATTGATGCGATTAAAATAGTATCCGTTCGTTGACCCATATTTTCTTTCGCGCGATTAGCATCGGAATCGACGCCAAATATTGCTATAGAGAGTGGCTTGCTATTTTTAATTTTTTCTTTAGTCGCTTTTGTTTCTACACGATTATCATTCGAATCATGTATCGCCGCATTTAAATGAATAATTTTAAATGCAGCGTAACCTACAATAATGATTAGAATAATACCAGCAATAATAAAAAACTTACCTTTTCTTGTTAGTTTCATAACGTTACTCCTTTTATTTTGTTGCTTCTAAGCTACTAACTTCAAATTTTATCTTTTAGCTCATCTTTTTTTATTTCTCTAATAACAGCTAACATGCTTCCTATAGCTAGACTGACGCTTAACATTGATGATCCACCGTAACTAAGTAATGGTAACGTCACCCCTGTTAATGGAATTAAGCCAGAAACGCCGCCAGTGTTAATAAATATTTGCATAAATAAATAACTAATTACGCCAATACAAATTAGCTTATAAAAATTATTATTTGTTTTATTTGCGTAAAAAAATCCTTTATATATGATAAATGCATATAATAGCAAAACAAATATTACGCCTGCTAAACCCAATTCTTCTGCAATTACTGTAAATATAAAATCTGTATGAGGCTCAGGTAAATATCCAAGTTTTAAAATACCATTACCTAATCCACGTCCAAATACACCACCATTACTGATTGATATAAGTGCATTTGTCAGTTGATAACCATCGCCATTTTCATATTTGAAAGGATCTAACACGACTTTTATACGCTTCATTCGATATAACGTATTAGCATCGAATACTAAAGTATAAAATATGTAAATTATCGTTGGTATTGCAGTAATTGAAATAATTTGAAGCTTTATTTTATTTTTAATATCTGAATACGATAGAATCGATGCAATAATGCCTACTGTTAGTAAAGTTCCGCCTAAATCGCCCTGCATTAGAACAAACACTAAGCCTATTCCTAATAAACCAAGTGGTGGAATCAAGTTTACCAATTTGTAGTTTTTATTATTTTTTAATAATTTATCAAGAATGAAAGCAAGATAAAAAATGGCAGCCAATTTGAGGAATTCCGAGGATTGCAAACTAAATATTCCTAAATTAATCCAGTTTTTTGAACCATTTACGTCTTTACCTATCAATTGCGTTAGAAATAATAGAAATAGGGTTCCTAATACTATTAATTTTTGATTATTACTTTTTTTAAAAGCATTAATATTAAAATAAACACTTATAAATATAATTAATAAAAAGCCAAGTACCGCAAAAATAAATTGTCTTTTCATAAAAAAATTAGCTTCGATAGGCACGCCACCTGTTAATGCACCTTTTGAAGCTGAAACCATACTTGCACTGTAAACCATTACTATGCCAATAATACTCAAGATTATAAAGCAACAAATAATGCCTAAGTCTAAATATTTCAAAGATGTCTTAAGTTTTTTGTATATTTTCAACATTTTATTGCCTTTCCTATTTCTTTTTGATTTTCAAATTATCGCATATTTTTATATTTTCTACAAATATTTTTAGGTAAACCTAAAAATATTTAACGGAATGTAAAATCAAAATATTAAGATGAGTAAAACATAATTAACTTAGTTATTTATCACCATCAACTATTCAATATAACCGTTCTCTACTAAACTTAAATAGCTATTATGTCCAATAATAATATGATCTAATAGCCCTATTCCTATAATTTCACCACATTCAATTAATCGCTGAGTTGTTTTTATATCTTCAGTTGAAGGTGTCACATCTCCAGATGGATGGTTATGGGCTACTATAATTGCATGACTTGACCATTTTATAGCTTCACAAAATATTTCACGTGGATGGATGATTGAAGAATTTAAAGTTCCTTTAAATATTGTTTTCTGTTTAATGATAATATTTTTAGAGTTTAAAAATAACGCTACAAAATGCTCTTGTGGTAGATGTTGCATTTCCCCCATTAAATAGTTTGCTACGTCCGCAGGTTTTTTAACTTTCACTTGTGACTCTATACTTCCAGAGTGCATTCTAATTCCAAGTTCAAATGCCGCTTTCAGTACAATCGCTTTGTATAAACCGATACCTTTTATTGCTTTTAAATCGAATATAGACATTTGTTGTAAATGTTTTATATGAGTTACTTTATTTAACAATTCATTTGCAATATCTAAACTTGAACTTCCCTTTCTACCTGTATTCAGTAGAATTGCTATAAGTTCAGCATTTGATAAATATTTTTCTCCTTTTTCTAATAACCTTTCTCTAGGTTTTTCAGAATTGGCTAAATCTTTAATATTCAATAATATCGCCCCCCATGTTTAAAAATGGATAACATAACGCAACAATGTTAAATGCGCAAAAAATAAATGGCACTAGTGGTATTCTCAATTTAAATGACCGTTTTAAAACGATATAAAAAATTGAAAAGCAACCACCTGTTAAAAAGGTCAACCATAGTATTAAGAAAAAAATAGTGAATGGTAATATAAAAGATAATAATGCGAAGATTAGAATATCTCCATAACCGATACGATTTTTACAACAATAAAACATCAGGTGTAAAAATAATGTTATGAAACATCCTTGTAGAAAATAAAAGGAGCCTAAAATAAAGGTAGTTATCAGTACAATGATAGGTATATGTATAGGAATTGAATAAGTTTCTATATCATAGAGGGCTAAAACTAATAAACTAAAATATATTAATAATAAAACTGCACTTTTAACTGGTAACGCAGTAAAGTTTAAAATAATTAATGAACCACAAGATAATAACTCCCCTATAACATAACTATTACTTAGTTTACGATTACAACACTGTGTTTTTCCTCGTAACATTATAAAGTTGAATATTGGAATTAATTGTAGCCATGATATTGTTTTTTGACAAAAATCACATTTTGAACGCATCAATAAAAATTTAAATGTAAGAGCTTTAATGTTTGTAATTTGGTATAAAAAACTAAATAAAATTGGACATAAAATAAGTTGTATTAACATTTATCACACCCCAATATCATTTTAAGTTGATTAAGTATTCAAAATTATAGCACCATAGCATATACATAAGAAGATAATTCTCACTAAATAAATTATGGAGACTGATTATTTTAACAATATAAAAACCCGTTTAATTAAAAGTAGCTAATTAAACGGGTTAATCTATTAAAAATTCACTTTTGCTTTTACTTCGCTTATAAAATACAAGCTTCCGGTAATAATCAATGCATGACCGCTATAGTTTTCAATAAAGGATGCGTAATCATCAACAAGTTCTTTCTGTTCAAAATTAATTTCATTGCTTATGTCTTCTTTAGTCATAGCTTTCGGGAAATCGAATTCTGTAATGTAAAGATTTTGAGTAATTGGCATCAGTTGTTCTAACATTTCGTTTACTGGTTTACCTTTTACCGCTGAAAATAGTATATCAACCTGCTCAAGATGATAATAATCTTTAATTGTATCTATTAAAGCCTCTACACTTTCATTATTATGTGCGCCATCAATTATCATTAATGGTTGGTCTTTAACACGTTCGATACGTCCACTCCAAGTTACACTTTCAATGCCATCAATCATTTTATTGAAGTCTAAATCGACACTTCCTGCTTCATTTAGTTCAAGTAATGCTGTAATAGCCAAAGCAGCATTTTCTTTTTGGTGTTCACCTAACATGTTTAACACTAAAGTTTCTAATTCATAATTTTTGTAACGATAAGTAAATTCATCACCTTCAGAAACTACTGTAATATCTCTATCTAATTCAATAGCTTTGGCGTCATTCATTTTCGCATTGTGTCGAATCACTTTTAATGCTTCATCATTTTTAACAGCGTAAATTATTGGTGTATTGGGTTTAACTATTGCCCCTTTATCTTTAGCAATGTCTACATAACTATCTCCTAAAATGTCTGTATGATCTAAGCCAATACTTGTTAATATTGTAAGTATAGGATTGAAGACATTAGTCGAATCATTCTTCACGCCTAAGCCCGCTTCAACAATCACAAAATCAACAGGATTTATTTCACCAAAATAAACAAACATCATCGTTGTGATAATTTCAAACTCAGTAGCAGTTCCTAAATCAGTTTCTACTTCTAAAGCCTCACTTACTGGCTTGACGATTTGCACCAAATTCACAAGTTCATCATCACTGATAGGATGCCCATTTAAACTTATACGTTCGTTAAATGTTTCAATAAAAGGTGAAGTAAAAGTACCAACTTGATAGTCATTATTTACTAAAGCCGAACGGATATATGCAACTGTAGATCCTTTACCATTTGTTCCACCTACATGAATGCCATTAATTTTAAATTGTGGATTGTTTAATTTGGCTAGCATCCATTGCATTCGTTTAACGCCTGGTTTGATTCCAAATTTATTACGCTCATGTATCCAATATAAGCTGTCTAGGTAATTCATGTTAAAGGCTCCTATGCTTTCAATTGATTTATTCTTAATTTTACACCATCATACTTCTCTTGATAAGTTTGTTTTTTCTCACGTTCTTCGTTAATAACTTTTTCAGGTGCTTTATTGACGAAGTTTTCATTAGCTAATTTTTTGTTTACTCTATCTAACTCTTTTTGCCATTTCTCTAATTCTTTTTCTAAACGAGCAATTTCTTTATCCATATCGATTAAACCTTCAAGTGGTAATACTACTTCACCTGCAGACGTCACAGAAGTCATGGCTTTTTCAGGAATAGTAATATCAGTATCAATAACTAATTCGCTTGGATGACAGAAACGATCAATATAATTCGCATTCGTTTCTAAAGTCGACTTAATATGATTGTTTTTAGCTTTTATAAAGATAGGAATAGCTTTAGATAGTGGTGTATCAACTTCTAGACGTGATTGACGTACTGATTTAATAATTTCTACTAATTGTTCCATCGTTTCTTTACTTTCACCAAATGAAAACTCTTCACGTACAGTTGGCCATGAAGCGTGCACGATTGTTTCCCCTACGTGAGGTAAGTTTTGCCAAATTTGTTCAGTTACGAATGGCATAAATGGATGTAACATTCTCATTGTATTATCCAATACATAAGTTAACACAGAACGTGTTGTTTGTTTTTGAGCTTCATTATCACCATTCATAGGGATTTTACTCATTTCTATATACCAATCACAGAAATCATCCCAAATAAAGTTATATAGCGCTCTGCCTACTTCACCAAATTCATATTTATCACTTAAATTCGTTACGGTTTCAATTGTCTCGTTTAATCTTGTTAGTATCCATTTATCCGCGAGTGATAAGTTACCAGATAAATCTACTTGGTCTACAGTAAATTCATCGCCAATATTCATAATACTGAAACGTGCAGCATTCCAAATTTTATTGATAAAGTTCCACACTGATTCAACTTTTTCAGTAGAATAACGTAAATCATGACCTGGCGAAGAACCTGTTGCAAGGAAATAACGTAAACTATCTGCACCATATTGGTCGATAACGTCCATTGGGTCAACGCCGTTACCTAATGATTTACTCATTTTACGGCCATCTTCTGCACGTACTAATCCATGAAGTAATACGTCATTAAATGGTCTGTTTCCAGTAAACTCTAATCCTTGGAAAATCATACGAGCAACCCAGAAGAAAATAATATCATAACCCGTTACTAGCGCATTTGTTGGGAAGTAACGATTGAAATCTTCTGACTCAGTGTTTGGCCAACCTAACGTTGAAAATGGCCATAAAGCACTTGAGAACCAAGTGTCCAATACATCTTCATCTTGCTCCCAATTTTCAATATCAGTTGGTGGTGTTTCAGAAACTAACAATTCTCCAGTTTCTTTGTGATAATATGCTGGTATTTGATGACCCCACCATAACTGACGAGAAATTGTCCAATCTCTTATTTCTTCCATCCAACGGTTGAATGTATTTTCAAATCTGGAAGGTACAAATTCAATACGATTGTCAGTTTCTTGATTATTTAAGGCTTGTTCAGCCAATGGTTTCATTTTAACGAACCATTGTGTAGATAAATAAGGTTCTACAACGGCACCAGAACGTTCAGAATGACCTACTGAATGTTCATGTTCTTCAATTTTGATTACTAAATCTTGTTCAGTTAAGTCTTTGACGAGTTGTTCACGGCATTCAAAACGATCTAAACCAGCATATTTACCAGCTAATTCATTCATTTTACCTTCTTCGTCCATAACATTAATACGTTCTAAATTATGTCTATTGCCAATTTCAAAGTCGTTAGGATCATGTGCTGGCGTTACTTTCATTGCCCCACTACCAAATTCCATATCTACATACTCATCTGCCAAAATAGGTAATGTTTTGCCAACGATTGGTAGCGTTACATTTTTGCCTATTACATCTTTATAGCGTTCGTCATTTGGATTAACAACGATAGCTGTATCACCCAGCATAGTTTCTGGACGAGTTGTTGCTATTTCAATATAGCCATCTTGGTCAGCATACGGATATTTGAAATGATAAAACTTACCTTGTACATCCTCATGAATAACTTCGATATCAGATAATGCAGTTTTTGCCACTGGATCCCAGTTAATAATATATTCACCACGATAGATTAATCCTTTGTTATACATATCAACAAAAACTTTTTTAACTGCTTGGCTTAAACCATCATCAAGCGTAAAACGCTCTCTACTATAATCTAAACCTAAACCTAATTTAGACCATTGTTGTCTAATGAAGTTTGCATATTCTTCTTTCCAGTCCCACGCTTTTTCTAAAAATTTCTCACGACCTAAATCATGTCTAGACATACCTTGTTCATTTAATTTAGCTTCTACTTTAGCTTGCGTAGCAATACCTGCATGGTCCATACCAGGTAAATATAACGTGTCGTATCCTTGCATACGTTTCATACGCGTTAATATATCTTGTAACGTCGTATCCCAAGCATGACCTAAATGTAATTTACCAGTTACATTAGGAGGTGGAATAACGATTGTATATGTTTCTTTAGTATCATCTTCTTGTGCTTTAAAATATCCATTTTTTACCCATTCATCATAACGACCCGCTTCTACTTCTTGCGGATTGTATTTAGGTTTCATTTCCATATAATTGCCTCCTTAAAATAAAAACACCCACCCTATAAATATAGGACGGATGTTCCGTGGTACCACCTAAATTCAAGAAATTTATCGTTTCTTGCACTTAATTTCGATTAACGCTCAAACACGCTTTAACCTAGTCACATTAATAATGAGTTCAGTTAAAGTTCAATGTGGGCTACCTTCAACACTAGAAAATATACACTCTCACCATACGTGTACTCTCTAAAATTTTCTTTGCATTTACTCTTCCCAATGACTAATTTAATTTACTTAATTATAGTATAATGTAAACAGTAATAAGTCAATGAAATGGAGTGAAATTTATGAATCCTTGTGCATTCGGCACTAAAGATCCTATTTACCTAGAATACCACGATACTGTTTGGGGCCAACCAATGTATGATAGCTTGCAATTATTTAAATTAATGGCATTAGAATCACAACATGCCGGTCTTTCATGGCTCACAATATTAAAAAAGAAAGCATCTTATGAACAAGCATTTTATGATTTTGACCCAGTTAAAATTGCAAAGATGACAGAACAGGATATTGATTCATTAATGGAATTTCCTAACATTGTACATAATAGAAAAAAATTAGAAGCAATAGTGAATCAGGCTAAAGGATATTTTGACATTGAAAAAGATTATGGGAGTTTCAGTGAATTTTTATGGTCATACGTAAATCATAAACCGTATGATTTACAATATGAAGAACCTAGTGAACGTATCACCGTAGATGAAACGGCGACGCAATTGTCAAAAAAACTAAAACAGTATGGTTTTAAATTTTTAGGACCAGTCACTGTATTTTCTTTTTTGGAAGCCGCCGGTTTATACAATGCACATTTACAATCATGCCCTAGCAATCCGAAGAACTTAACATAAATAAAATTAAAACCAAGGATAATCATTGCTAATGATTATCCTTGGTTTTTTGACGCACGATAGCGTAAATAATAATTTAATAATGGGGCGATTAAAAATAGTATAAAAAATATTCTAAAGATGTGATAGCTTGAAATCATTGGTACATCTGCCCCTGTTTCAATAGCTACCAGTACAATTTGGTTCATTCCTCCGGGAGCTGCACCTAAAAACAGATCATTTATCATATTATTAGTAAATAGTGAAATGACATAAACCATTACAAGTGCGAGCAATATTAATAGCACATTTTGTACTGCTATTGCGACCGCTATTCGCCCTTTCATTTGGTCTAATAATTTCGCTATTTGATTACCAATTCTTATCATATAGATGATTTGTGCCCCTGCAATAATATAATTATCTAACGTAAAAGTTACACCTGTAATTAAATTCCATCCAATTAAAACGACAATAGGTGCTAACATTTGCTTTGTTGGAAAATTGATTTTTCCCATTACATAATAAACTAAGGCAATTAAAATAATCAACGTAAGTATGTTAGTCAAAGTCAACGCTTGCGTTAAGTTATGATGTACTTCAGTCCCACTAGAATGACTGCCTCCTGGCGTTTTAAAGAAATAAGAAATAAATGGCACTAATACAACAACAAATATAATTCGAGAAGTCTGTGTTAGACTTACAACCATAATATTCGCTTTTTTATCTTCTTCAGCCATGACTAACATTTGACTTAAAGCACCCGGAATGACGCTTAATATGGCAGTTTCTGTATTGACCTGCGCTATTTTTTTAAATAATAAGGCAATTAATAATGACAGTAATAATAATAAAACTGTTACTAAAATAATAGTAAACCAATCATCTTTAATGTCATAAATAACACTTTTAGTAAAAGTGGAACCTATTTGAACCCCTAATAAAATTAGGCCGAGTTCGCTAAGCCAAAAAGGCCATTTTATTTCTAAACGTAATATTTTAACGACGATAATAGTTGCTATAATTGGACCAAACATAAATGGCAATAACACATGTGCTACGTGTAACAACAAACTCAATATAATCGCTAAAGCTAAAACTATGAGATTATTACGAAAATACTTTGTCATATCTCTTCTCAACTTTCATTGTAATACCGTAATTTTCAATCGATTAAGTTGATTGTATCATACTATGAGATTCATAAAATAGCTTAAAATATTTTATAATAAAAGCATCCAAATAGTACTTCTACTATATGGATACTTAGTTATTATATTTAAACAATTCTACTTAGTGCGGTATCAAAAGCTTGCACTGTTTTATTAATATCTTCTTCAGTATGTGCAAGAGATAAAAATGTACCTTCAAATTGTGAAGGTGGTAAGAACACGCCTTCGTTAGCCATTTCTCTATACATCTGACTAAATAACTCTAAGTCACTTGCATTTGCTTCATCAAAGTTTGTAACTGGGCCTTCGTTTAAGAAGTAACCAATCATAGATCCTGCACGATTAACTGTTATTGGAACATTATGTTTAGCAAAAACTTCTTTTAATCCATTTTCTAATATATCGCCTAGATGATTAAAGTAATCATAAGATTCCGGCGTTAATTGACTTAATGTTTCATAACCACTTGTCATTGCTAATGGATTTCCAGATAATGTACCAGCTTGATAAATATCACCTGCTGGGGCTATTTGATTCATAATTTCTTTTTTACCACCGAAAGCACCTACTGGTAAACCGCCACCAATAACTTTACCTAAGCAAGTTAAATCAGGTGTTACATTAAAGTAACCTTGTGCACAATTATAACCTACTCTGAAACCTGTCATCACTTCATCAAAAATTAATAGTGAGCCATATTCAGTCGTAATGTCTCTTAAACCTTGTAAAAAGCCTTCTTGTGGAGGTACTACACCCATGTTACCCGCAACAGGTTCTACAATTACACCTGCAATGTCATCGCCAAATTGTTCGAAAGCTGTACGTATTGCATCTAAGTCATTATAAGGTACTGTAATCGTATTTTTAGCAGTGCCTTCAGGTACCCCAGGAGAATCAGGCAAACCTAAAGTAGCCACTCCAGAGCCTGCTTTGATTAATAATGAATCACTATGGCCATGATAACAACCTTCAAACTTAACTATTTTATTACGACCAGTGTAACCACGTGCTAATCTTAAAGTGTCAAGCGTAGCTTCAGTACCTGATGAAACCATTCTTACTTTTTCAATAGAAGGCACTCTATCAATAACAAGTTGCGCTAAGTCATTTTCTTTTATTGTAGAAGCACCAAAACTCGTACCCTTATCCACAGCAGCGTGTAATTGATCGATAACTTGCTTATTTTTATGTCCTAAAATTAAAGGTCCCCAACTTAATACATAATCAATATACTCATTTCCGTCTATATCATATATTTTTGAACCTTCACCATGGTCCATAAATATGGCAGGCGTATCAACAGATTTAAAAGCTCTAACCGGGCTATTAACGCCACCAGGCATTAAATCTTTTGCAATGTCCATTGCTTGTTCGGATTTTTCGTAACGCATTAAAATTCCTCCTTATTGTTCATCTAAATAACGGCAAATATCTTTTGCAAAGTAAGTAATGATTAGATCCGCGCCAGCACGCTTCATTGAAATCATTTGTTCCATTACTACTGCTTTTTCGTCTATCCATCCGTTTAAGGCAGCTGCTTTAGTCATACTATATTCACCACTTACATTATATGCAACAACTGGTACGTTTGTTGCATTTCGTACATCGCGAATAATATCTAAAAAGCTTAATGATGGTTTTACTATCATCATATCTGCACCCTCAGCTAAATCACTGTCTAATTCTCTTAATGCCTCACGTCTGTTTGCAGGGTCCATTTGATACGTTTTACGATCACCAAATTGTGGTGTAGATTCTGCAGCATCTCGGAATGGGCCGAAGAAACTAGATGCATATTTAATACCGTAACTCATAATAGGTACATTTTCATAACCAGCTTCATCAAGACCATGTCTAATTGCTGTAACAAACCCATCCATCATATTACTAGGTGCAATAATATCTGCGCCTGCTTCTACTTGAGAAATAGCAGTTTTAACTAATAAAGGAAGCGATTCATCATTATCGACATCATGTGTATGTTCATTAATCACACCACAATGACCATGATCAGTGTATTCACATAAACAAGTATCAGCTACGATTAATAAATCACTGTACATAGATTTAGCTTTTCTAGTAGCTTCTTGTACAATTCCATTATGGTCATAAGCACCTGTACCTTCAGCATCTTTTTCATTAGGAACACCGAAGAACATAATCGCTCTAACGCCTAAGTCATATGCTGCTTTTATTTCTTCGCCAACTAAATTCAAACTTAATTGATAAACGCCTGGCATTGATGGGATTTCTTCCTTAACATCATCACGTTCTACAACAAAGATTGGATATATTAAATCATCTTTTCTCACATGTGTTTCACTGACTAAATTTCTCATAGTTTTTGATGAGCGTAATCTTCTATGTCTATCAAATTCCATTTTACTCCCTACTTTCTAATACTTTATCTACTAATGCGTCCAACGTTTGAATGTCCGCAATGGGCGCATTGATTCCAAATTGTTCAATCGTTTTAAATGTTTGTCGTCCTATCACAAAATAGTTATTTTTTGAGTTATTAATTTTTGCTTCATTAAAAAAATACCTTATTGCGGAAGAACTCGCAAACGTTACGGCATCTATTTTTTCACCATTTATTAACTGTTGCAATTTATAAATATTTTCGGTGAAAGGTACCGGTCGATATAAATCTATTTTGACGACATGTGCGCCTCGTTCATTTAATTCAGTGTGTAAATTAGGTCGTGCGTATGCACTTGAAGGGATAATAATATTTAAGCCTCTGATGTTTTGGAAATATGTTAACAAACCTTCTTGTGAATAATCTTCAGGACAATAGTCTACGTGTATACCTAATTGCTGACAATACGCTTTGGTTTTCTCACCTATTACTGCAACGTTATCGACTTGTATAGCATCTATATGTTTATAAAAATGTGTAACTGCATTTTTAGACGAAAAAATAAGCCAGTCAAAATGTGAATCGAGAATAGAGTAATCAAATGACATAGGTTCAATTTTAATCATCGGTAAATGGATAGTATCAACCTTATCATTCGTATAATTACTCGTTTGCGTCATCACAATAACTGGTTTCATATTTTCACCTCAAAAGGTTAATTTTCTTCGTTTAATGCCTTAATAATTTCGTATGCCCCTTGCTCGTTCAACACTTCACTTACTTGCTTACCTAATGCAACGGGATCTTTACCATGCACTGTGTGTTCATATCTTTCAGAACCATCTGGTGTCATGATTAAACCTGTAAATTCAATCGTGCCGTCTTGTTCAATTGTAGCATACCCACCAATTGGAACTTGGCAACTACCATTCATTTCTTTTAAAAATGTGCGCTCTGCCGCAACACAATTAGCTACTTCTTCATTGTGTACTTTAGCTAAAAGGTCTAACAATTCTGTATCGTCAGCACGACATTCAATACCTAAAGCGCCTTGTCCTATCGCCGGTACTAAAGTATCTTTGTCTAAATAAGTTGTGACGATATCATCAGACCAACCCATACGTTTTAATCCAGCAGCAGCTAAAATTATAGCGTCATAATCTTCATTGTATAACTTATTTAACCTCGTATCTATGTTACCTCTTATCCATTTAATTTCTAAATTAGGATATTTTGCTAAAATTTGCGCACCACGTCTAAGTGAACTCGTACCAACGATACTACCATCAGGTAAATCTTCTAAGGTTACGTGGTTTTTTGCAATGTAAGCATCAAATGGTATTTCTCTATCAGGAATACAACCTAACGTTAAACCCTCTGGAATTACACTAGGAACGTCTTTTAAAGAATGAATCGCCATGTCAATTTCGTGATCAAATAGTTCTTGCTGAATTTCTTTAACAAACAATCCTTTACCGCCAACTTTAGATAATTGTCTATCAACAATTTTATCTCCTTTAGTGACTATCTCTTTTATTTCAATTTCTAAGTCAGGATTAACTGCTTTAAGTTTATCTATAAATTGTTGACTTTGCGTTAAAGCTAGTTTACTTCTACGTGAACCGACGACTAATTTTCGCATTTTATCTGTTCCACCTTTTCTATATCAACATGTATTTCCAATGAATTTATTAGTGAAAACTTGAAATACTTGGACCGAATAATAAATTAATTATGCATAAACAAAATAAGACAATATTAAAATATATTAGCTTATGTTTTGATTGAAGTTGTTTTACTCTAAATAAAATATATAGCGCATATAAAATAGCGATAATAAACGAAAAAATCACTTTCTTATCAATTAAGGTAGTAAAACCAATTGTATTTAGACCCCATTGTGCGCCCAAAATAAGACTTAAAATTAATAAAATAAAACCTACTAATGAGCTGTAAAATACAATTTGCTCTAAAGTAGCAACGCTGCCTAACCGGAAATATTTTTGAGTAAACCGTTTTTGTTTCAAATTATTATACTGAATTAAATATAGAATACAATTAACGAAAGCTAAAGTGAAAAGTGCATAACTGACTGTAGCAAAACTTATATGCACTATTAATAGTTCGTTAATAACAGTCATTTTCTCGCCTTTTGCCAAATAATTCATTGGTTGGAAAGTATTTAATGCAATTAATACAAAACCAACCAGATTAAATAAAAATATGGAAAAGTCGATAGGTCTAATGACATTAATGACTATTGATATTGAAATAATTAACCATGTAATGATAAATAAAACATCAAAAATATTACTTAACGGTACTGATCGCGTTTGATTGATAAATAAAGACAAAGAGATTGTTTGTAATACCCAAACAATCCCTAAAGAAATAAACCCTAATCGTCTTATCTTAAAATTCTTCCTGAAAAAATCATAAAAATAACAAGAAATACTGACAAAATAAATGAATAAAATAATTTCATGAAATCTTATAAATAAACTATCTTGCATAGCATCACCATTTAAAGGGCTTATTCAAAACTTAGAATTCGACTTAATCTATCCTCAGTTTTAGTATTTTTACTTTTTTCTGGATATGGATTTTCAGCCTCAATATCAAATATATTTTGAAATAGCTCTAATTTTTCATTACTTTTCTTATCATTACTTAACTCTTTAGCCTGCTTTATAGGGTCTTTTAACATTTGATTAATAATACTTTTTGTATGTTTAGAAACGATTTTGCGCTCATGTTCTGATAGGTTTGGTAGTTTTCTATCGATACTATCCATCGTATCAGATTGAATTGTCATTGCTTTTTCTCTTAAAGCTCTAATGACAGGTACTACGCCTAGCATATTAACCCATTCATTGTGGCTAGCAATTTCATTTGGAATGTTTTGCGCAATTGCATCAGCAGACATTTGTCTTTCTTTTAAATTCGCATCGACTAAACCTTTCAAATCATCTACATCATAACTAAATACTTCTGATAGCTGACTTACTTCAGGATCAATATCTCTAGGAACCGCGATATCAATCATCACTAATGAATCTAATTTTCTTTGCGTGTTAATCTCCGACATCATTTCGCTCGTAATCATATAATCTTCTGAGCTAGTAGAACTGATTACAATATCAGTTTGTGATAATAAGTCGGGTAGCTGTTCAATATCAGCATAGTTAACAGCATGCTTACTTGCAAGTTTTTCAGCATTTTCAACCGTTCTATTCACTACTGTTATATCGTTAACATTTGAACCTAGTAAATTTAATAAAGACAATTCGCTCATTTCTCCAGCGCCTACGACTACAGCTTTTTTATTTGCTAATTTGCCAAATACTTTTTTAGCTAATTCAACTGCAGCATAAGATACGCTTACTGCATTATCTGCTATATCCGTTTCGTTATGTGATTTTTTAGCAAAAGTAATTGCTTGTTTAAATAAATGATTGAAAATAGTCCCCGTAGTTGCTTCCTCTTGGGCAATAAAGAACGCGTCTCTAACTTGACCAAGAATTTGTGTTTCTCC
Source organism: Staphylococcus lloydii (assembly GCF_015775975.1). Lineage (NCBI taxonomy): Bacteria > Bacillati > Bacillota > Bacilli > Caryophanales > Staphylococcaceae > Staphylococcus > Staphylococcus lloydii. Next base: position 1,216,145 of record NZ_CP064056.1, on the reverse strand, counting down.
TAAAACGATAGAATCTAATCCTGAAGCTACACGCATTAAATGATTTACTGCATCGTCCCCAATGTGTACTTCAGTCATATCTTTGATTTCTTCGACATCAAAACCGAAAGAACGCGCTAAAAATCTTTGCATATAATAGCGACCCGTATGAATTTGGTCAACAATAGCGTACACTTCTGTACGATTGCATGTGGAAACTATTACATTTTCTAAAATAGATTTTGTTTCAAATAAATCAACATTAGCTACGTGTATGGTATTGTCTTTGAAAGCAACTTTTTCTCTTAATGCTACATCTGCTGTGCGATGGTTTATACTAATCGCAATAAAATGCATTTATAACGCCCTCCATACATATTACAATAAGTAAATTATAACATAACTATGACATGAGTTAAGCAAGTTGCCCATGTAAATTAGAAGAATTATTATTAAATTCAAATATTTGTCAAATTTAGTCTTATGTACATATTATTTAGAATAATGATTATCAGTTAATAATAATTATAAATAATTTTCTATAGCTTGCCAAATTAATTTTTGCTTATTATTTTTTACCGATGAATAACTAATAATACTGTCTGAAGGTTCCATTTGTAGCTTTTGTTGAATATTATCGAGATGTTTTTGTACTTTACCTTTGGCAATTTTGTCTTCTTTAGTCGCTATTACAAGTGTCGGTATTTCATAATACTTTAAAAAGTCATACATTAAAATATCGTCTTCAGTAGGATTATGTCTTAAATCGACAAGTTGAATTACGAGTTTTAGTGAATCACGTTGGGTAATGTACTGTTCGATCATTTTACCAAATGCTGCACGTTGTTTTTTACTCACCTTCGCATAACCATAACCCGGCACATCCACAAATACGAGCTGATTATCGATATTATAAAAATTTAACGTTTGTGTTTTTCCTGGTTGCTGTGAAGTACGTGCCATATTTTTTCTACCTATCATACTATTAATAAAAGAAGATTTACCAACATTAGAACGACCACTTAAGGCAACTTCACTTAAACCCGTTTCAGGATATTGCGATTGGTTTACTGCGCTTATTAATATTTCAATTTCATTAGGATTAATATTCATTATTGACCCACTTTCTACTTGTTTAACTCATTCATTATAGTATAGAATGTCATATTTTGCGATGTGTTTAACAAAAATTTAACCACTTATGTAAAAAGACCGAGACAAAAATATTGTCCCGGTCTTTTAAAAATATATTTACTGCGTTATGCAGAAGTTGGTTCATTATTTACTAAATTACCGTCTTTATCATATAATTCAGGGTTCTTTTCTTCATTGATAGTGTCTTCAGTAATGACAACTTTAACGACACCGTCAGAAGATGGAACATCATACATGATATCAATCAATGCTTCTTCAATAATTGAGCGTAAACCACGCGCACCAGTTTTTCTTTCAATTGCTTTATTACTAATCGCCGCTAACGCGCCTTCAGTAAATTCTAATTCAACATCATCTAATTCAAGCATTTTAACATATTGTTTAACTAACGCATTTTTAGGTTGCGTTAAAATATTTTTCAATGCTTCAACGTCTAATGTTTCTAGATTTGCTACGATTGGTACACGACCAATAAACTCTGGAATTAAACCGTAAGATTGTAAATCTTCAGGTCTAATTTGTTCTAAAATAGCATCTTCATCATATTTAGAAGCCTCACTACTAGAGAATCCAATTACTTTTTCACCAAGTCTTCTCTTGATAACTTCATCAATACCGTCGAAGGCGCCGCCTAAAACGAATAAGATATTAGTTGTGTCAATTTGAATTAACTCTTGGTTTGGATGTTTACGTCCACCTTGTGGAGGAACGCTTGCAGTTGTACCTTCTAATATTTTAAGCAATGCTTGTTGTACACCTTCACCAGAAACATCTCTTGTAATAGAAGTGTTTTCTGATTTACGCGCAATTTTATCGATTTCATCGACATAAATAATACCTTTTTCTGCTTTATCAATATCAAAATCAGCAGCTTGTATTAAACGTAATAAGATATTTTCTACATCGTCACCTACATAACCAGCTTCAGTTAAACTTGTAGCATCTGCAATTGCAAATGGTACATTTAATGTTTTTGCTAAAGTTTGTGCTAAAAGTGTTTTACCACTACCAGTTGGTCCAATTAAAGCAATATTACTTTTTTGTAATTCAACGTCATCTTCATTTGGTCCCAACTGTTGAATACGTTTATAATGATTATATACTGCAACTGCTAAAGATTTTTTAGCTTTATCTTGTCCAATTACATAATCATTTAATTGATCCATAATTTCTTTTGGTGTAGGTAATTCAGTTAAGCCCTCTGGTTCTGCTTGAGCTAATTCTTCTTCTACGATTTCTGAACATAATTCAATACATTCATTACATATATATACGCCACTACCAGCGACTAATTTCTTAACTTGATCTTGATCTTTACCACAGAAAGAACATTTTAAATTTTCTTCATCTTCATTGAACTTGAACATTCTATTTACACCCCTATTCCCTAAAGACTATACTAGATAGCATTTTAATATGCAAATAGTTAATTTTACAAGATATTTGCATAAAAATAGTGAAGCAGATACATCAATGATTAATGCATCTGCCACTCAATATTTTTATATTATACAGCTTTACATTTGAAGCAAAAAATAATTTGCTCAATATATTAACCTTATGCTTCTTTGTCTTCTTTAGCAGGTTCTACTAATTTTGCTTCGTCAACAAGTAAGTCGATAACTTTTTGGATACGCACGTCATTTTTAACAATGTCAGTGTTACCTAATGTTTGTTTAATATCTTCAACTGAGATATTAAATTGACCACTCATTTTTTCTAATTCTTTATCGATATCTTCATCAGATACTTCAACATTTTCAGCGTCAGCGATTGCAGTTAATGTTAAGTTTGTTTTAACACGTTCTTGTGCATCGTCTTTCATTTGTTCTCTTAATTGAGACTCGTCTTGACCTGAAATTTGGAAATAAGTTTCTAAATTTAAACCTTGTTGTTGCATACGTTGTCCAAATTCTTGAACCATGCGGTCTAATTCAGTATTAACCATTGCTTCTGGAATATCGATAGTTGCATTGTTAGCAGCTTTATTAATTGCTTCTTCTTTTTGTGCATTTTCTGCATCAGTTTCTTTTTGTTCAGCTAAACGTTTACGAGTATTTTCTTTAAACTCATCAACTGAATTTGCTTCTGAATCTAATTCGTTAGCAATTTCGTCAGTTAATTCAGGAACTTCTTTAGCTTTAATTTCGTTTACTTTAGTTTTGAATGTAGCTTCTTTTCCAGCTAATTCTTCTGCATGATACTCTTCTGGGAAAGTAACTGTAACGTCTTTTTCTTCTCCAGTTTTAGCACCGATTAATTGTTCTTCAAATCCAGGGATAAACATACCTGAACCAATTTCTAAGTCATAACCTTCAGCTTGTCCGCCTTCGAATTGTTCGCCATCTACATAACCATCGAAGTCGATATTTACTGTGTCGCCATCTTCAACGGCACCGTCTTCTTTAACAACCATTTCAGCTAAATGACCTAATTGATGATCGATTGATTCTTGAACTTCTTCATCAGTTAACTCAGCATTTTGTTTTTCAATTTCAAGACCTTTATAGTCTCCTAATTGAACTTCTGGTTCAACTACAACTGTAGCATCAAATTTGAAGTCTTGACCTTTTTCGATTTGTTGAACATCGATTTCAGGTTGGTCAACTGGTTTAATGCCAGTTTCTTCGATAGCTTCACCATATGCTTCTGGTAATAAAATGTCAGCCGCATCTTGATAAAGTGCTTCTACACCAAAACGTTGTTCAAAGATTTGACGTGGTACTTTACCTTTACGGAAACCAGGTACATTAATTTGTTTTACTACTTTTTTGAAAGCTTGATCTAATGCTTTGTCTAATTTTTCTGCAGGAACTGTAACTGATAATACGCCTTCGTTACCTTCCTTTTTTTCCCAAGTTGCTGTCATGTATAAAAACCTCCATGATTATCCTATTTTAATTTTTCAACTTCATTAGTATACCATACGACAAGTGGGTATACAAACCCAGATGTTTTACAGCTCAAATAAATTGTTAAGAATTAATACTATGTTGTTTGTTTACCCACAATATAAGTTATTAATTATGTTAAATGATCTAGTTTTAAAATTAAGTTTTTAACTTCACTGTGTGCTTGCCCTTTATCGATACCCAACATTGACTTAAAGTAATTTTCATATGTCTCAATCCATTGTTCAGAAGAAGCTATAGCATTTATATCAAGTGGATATAATAGAACAGCATGGTTATTCATAACGTGTGCTGCCTCATTAATTAATTGTGTGGCGTCTTCTTCCATTAACTGAATAACATTTGGAATAATATACTGTTTAAGTTCGGTATGTTCTAAACCTTCTAAGTTACTCGGGACGACATCAATGTCATAACCAAACTTTGTTAAATGAATACGAGATTCATATTGTGCGAACCTCAAGTATTCTAGCATAATGCTCACTACATTAGGCTGCAAAGATAAAGCAGTCATTAAGTGTGCCACCGAGTCTTTGTAATTGTATTGGTTATTATCAATTAAAGTTAAAATTGTATTGATTTGTTCTCTTAAAGATAAAGCATCAAATTGCTGTAACTTTTCACCTGCAACTTTGTTATATTGCTCGAGTTGACTAAGTGCAAATTCTTTTAATGGAAATAGTTCCATTCTCGTTTGATGATTCTGAACTTCGTCTATAATTTGATTAATTACTTCAACAACTTCAACATACTGCTTTAAATTATTTAAGCTTTTAACATAATACAATACAAGTTCATCATAATTATTAAACCCTTGTTTTAATAAAATTATAGTTTCTTCTCTAAGTTCTAAATAATAACCTAATTCGTGTAATGTTGCGCATTTTAATAATGATAAAGTTTCATCTAATTCAAAATGTTGTTCAAATTCTTCGAAAAGTTCATAGACCTGTTCTAAATTATTTTGGTTAAATTCAACCTTAATATCTCTTATTAACTTTTCTCTTGAACGCGGAAAAGGAATGATGTCTGACATGGTTATTCACCTCTATTGTAAAGCTTCTAAAATTAAAGCACTCCATGTTTCAAAGTCATCGTAATTATCGATACTTCCTTGTTCAACCCATTTAATTTTTAAAGTATCAGTCTCTTGTACCTCTACATCATTTGAATTCACTTTGATTTTGAACACAACACCTAGATGTACTTCGCCCACTTCATTCGTGTCATCATTAATAAAGCCTATGTATTGTAAATTTTGTGATTCTTCTGATGCTAGCCCAACTTCTTCTTCTAATTCACGTTGCGCATTCGTTCTTAATACCTCATTAATAGTATCTGCACCTACGATATCGTTCATATGACCACCTACTCCAATAGATGATTGACCATGTAAGCGATCTTCGCCTCCACCAGATAGTCTCTCATAGACTAAAAGTTGATCATTTTCATTTTCTAACAAACAGTATGAAATTAATTGCTTGTAGTTAGGATCTTCTTCCATATCGCCTCTACGTTTAACTTCGTATTGACTAAGTGTATCGAATATTTCTTGACCTTTTGTACTATCGTTAGCTAAAAAGCCATTAAATTGATTATTTTCTTCATCAAATAATATGTTACGTGGCACTACTATAATGCGTTCATCGAATTTAGACATATGTATCTCCTTTTGTTTGACTTCGTAGTTATTTTATCAAATCTATAATGTATCTCAAAATAAAAAAGAGATGTAGCACACGCCACATCTCTTTTTACTAATTATTTTAAAGCATCTTTTGCTTTAGTTACTAATTCACCGAAAGCTTTGTCGTCTGAAATAGCAATTTCAGATAACATTTTACGGTTAATATCAATTTCAGCTTTTTTCAAGCCGTTCATTAATCTAGAGTAGCTGATGTCATGTTGACGTGCAGCTGCATTAATACGTGTAATCCATAATTTACGGAAATCACGTTTTCTTTGACGACGGTCACGGAAAGCGTATTGACCTGATTTCATAACTTGTTGTTTTGCTACTTTATATAAAGTACGTTTAGCACCGAAGTAACCTTTTGCTAATTTGATCGTCTTTTTACGACGAGCTCTTGTTACTGTTCCACCTTTTACTCGTGGCATAATAAATTCCTCCTCAAAATATGTTAATGCTTTATAATGTTAATGATAAATAAACGTTGTTTAATTATTTTTTGTAAGCTAATAATTGTTTTACGCGTTTTACGTCTGATTTATGAACTAACTTAGCTTTACGTAATTGACGTTTTTGTTTAGTGTTTTTGTTTGCAAATAAGTGAGATGTGAAAGCTCTTGAACGTTTTAATTGTCCTGAACCAGTTCTTTTAACACGTTTAGCTGCTCCACGGTGTGTTTTCATTTTAGGCATGATAAATTTCCTCCTGTGATTTAAATATTATTTTTCAGCTGTAGGGCTTAACATAATGAACATTTGACGACCTTCCATTTTAGGTTTCTGTTCAACTGAAGCGATATCTTTACATTCTTCAGCGAATTTTTCTAAAACTCTTTGTCCAATTTCTTTATGTGTAATTGCTCTACCTCTAAAACGAATAGAAACTTTACATTTGTCCCCTTTTGATAAGAACTTACGACCATTTTTTAATTTTGTTTGGAAGTCATGTTCTTCAATAGTTGGACTTAAACGTATTTCTTTTACGTTTATTGTTTTTTGTTTCTTCTTCATTTCTTTTTCTTTTTTCTGTTGTTCGAATTTGTATTTACCGTAATCCATAATTCTACCAACAGGCGGCTTAGCGTTTGGTGCTACGACTACAACGTCTAAACCTACACGATCGGCCATTTCTAATGCTTCACTTTTTGGTTTAACACCAATTTGTTCACCATCTTGACCAATTAATCTTAATTCTTTCGCACGAATCTTATCGTTTACTTGAGTTTGATCTTTAGCTATGATTGACACCTCCATGAAATTTACGAAATTATGCCAAGTAAAAAAAGCAGAGCGAGTATAAATTACACCCGCTCTGCTCTACACATGTTTACTACATGTATTATTGACCTGCCAACTGCCTTCGCGTCGCTACAGGTGAGAAGCGGGAGCTTCTACTTGGTTCGTTTCGTATTCAACGTTATTAATCATAGCAACGATTAAGACATAAGTCAACAGCTATTTAATTATTTATGTGATTTTATTTCTTCCATATCAACATCTTGTCTAAGATCTACTTTTTCTAATGGTATCATCTTAGTTTTGTAACGTAATTTATGATAGATAAAGAATGCTAAAAATACTGGAATCCCCATATAAGTAATGACAAAACGATTAAGGTTAAAATGGCCAGTTTGAATAAAATCTACATCTTGACCAATGATTACAATCACACATAAAATACCAGCAAAAATCGGACCAAATGGGAACAATTTAGCTTTATATTTTAATACAGATTTATCATAGTGTTGTTTATCAAAAGCTTTTCTAAAACGATAGTGACTTATTGCAATACCTACCCAAGCAATAAATCCAGTCATACCACTAGCAGCTACGATATATTCATACGCATCTCCACTAATATGTTGTAGCGCAAAGATAGCAATTACAATAAGCGCAGTTACTAATAACGAAAGATATGGTACGCCGCTTTTATTAGTCTTAGAAAAAATTGGAAAGGCTAATTTATCTTTACTCATAGAATAAAGCATACGCGTTGAAGCATACATACCAGAGTTACCTGCTGACAATACTGAAGTTAATATAACTGCATTCATAAATGATGCAGCAAATGCTAATCCTGCATTTTTAAATACAAGCGTAAACGGAGAAGTTGCAACGTCGCTATCTCCACCCATCAATGCTGGGCTATTATATGGAATAATCATACCAATTACGAAAATCGCTAAAATGTAAAATAGTAAGATACGCCAAAACACTTGTTTTATAGCTTTTGGTACTGCACGTTCTGGATTCTCTGACTCTCCTGCAGTAATACCTATCAATTCTGTTCCTTGGAATGAGAAACCAGCAACTAAGAATACACCGAGTATAGTCAACAAGCTACCACCTAATCCGTCTCCTAAGATAGGTCCTTGGCCTGCTGTAAAGGTTTCAAATCCTACAAATTTTCCACCCATGATACCTACGATTGTTAATAAGCCGATAATAATAAAGATAATGACTGTAACAACTTTAATTAACGCAAACCAATATTCGCTCTCACCATAAACACGTACAGATAACGCATTTAATCCAAAGATAATGATTAAGAAAATACTACTCCATATCCAAGCCGGTAATGATTGTAACGGCGTCCAATATTCAATAACTTGTGCCGCTATCGTGACATCGGCAGCAACAGTTATAACCCAGTTAAACCAATAATTCCAACCTAAGGCAAACCCTAAAGAAGGATCTACGAATCTAGTAGCGTATGTGCTGAATGAGCCAGATACTGGTAAATATGTTGCCATTTCCCCTAACGATGTCATCAAGAAAAACACCATTGCGCCGATAATTGCATAAGCTAGTAAAGCACCTAATGCGCCAGCATCATGAATGGCACCGCCTGATGTCATAAACAAACCAGTACCGATACAGCCGCCTATTGCAATCATTGAAATATGGCGGTCTTTTAGTCCTCTTTTAACCCCATCATGTTGATTTTTTTCCATAGTAGCTTCCTTTCTGTCTTGCTTAGAGGTTTACTATTTAAAAGAAACAAATTAAAAATTTCTTATAGTAAATGTCAACCTATGTAATTTTACAAAAAATAAAAATGGTTGCATACCTTCCGATATGCAACCGCTGTGTTATCAATCATACTAGGTAGCACATCACATATGTGACAGTCCAGCATCTTATCGATGTCTGACCCAACACGCAATAATAATGGTTATTTTGTGTTTCGGCATTTTTACCTTTCGCTGTTTCAATATAGGCTCCATTAAGCCATTGAAAAGTTACTAATTAAAAATGCAACCTCTAACTCAAAGTTTATTTAAATTTTAGTTATTTACTATTTCACTACTCATCAATATACATGAATAAACAATTTGTTTCAATACTATCTTTGCTTTTTCAGGCGAATCTCATCTACTAAATTCCAAATAAAGTCATCTTTTTCTACAGTTTCTTGATCTTGAGAACCATATTTACGTACATTAACTTCATTATTTTCCATTTCTTTATCGCCTACAACGAGTTGATATGGAATTTTTTGCATTTGAGCTTCACGTATTTTATAGCCCATTTTTTCATTACGATCATCAATTTCTACTCTTACACCTTGAGATTTTAACTCATCTTGTAAATTTCGAGCATAATCATAGTGTAAATCAACATTTACTGGAATGATTTCAACTTGCATTGGCGCTAACCATGTTGGGAAAGCACCTTTAGTTTCTTCAGTTAAGAAGGCAACAAATCTTTCCATTGTTGATACAACACCTCTATGGATTACTACAGGACGATGTTGTTCGCCATCATTACCAATATAAGTTAAATCAAATTTTTGTGGTAGTAAGAAATCTAATTGAGCAGTACTTAAAGTTTCTTCTTTGCCCATTGCAGTTTGCACTTGAACGTCAAGTTTTGGACCGTAGAATGCCGCTTCACCAATGGCTTCCACATAATCTAGACCTAACTCGTCTACTGCTTCTTTTAACATGCTCTCAGCTTTTACCCACATCTCATCGTCATCATAATATTTTTCTTTGTCTTCAGGATCTCTGTAACTTAATCTAAAGTTATAATTTTCAAAGCCAAAATCTTCATAAACATCTATGATTAAATTAACGACGCGCTTAAATTCTTCTTTAATTTGATCTGGTCGTACGAAAATATGCGCATCATTTAAAGTCATACCACGTACACGTTGTAATCCTGAAACTGCACCACTTGCTTCGTAACGATGCATTGTACCTAATTCAGCTATACGAATTGGTAATTCACGGTAAGAATGTGGTTTGTTCGCATAAATCATCATGTGATGAGGACAATTCATTGGTCTTAAAACCATTTCTTCTTGCTCATCTAATTTCATTGTTGGGAACATGTCGTCGTTGTAGTGATCCCAATGACCCGATTTTTTATATAAATCAGTGTTTGCCATTACTGGAGTATAAACATGGTCATAACCCATACTTACTTCTTTATCAACGATGTAACGTTCGATTTCACGGCGAATTGTAGCACCATTTGGTAACCACAATGGCAATCCGGCACCAACAAGTTGGTTATTAGCAAATAATTCTAAATCTTTACCGATACGTCTATGGTCACGTTCTTTACGTTCTTCTAACATTTTCAAATGCGCTTTTAAATCTTTTTTATCGAAGAAGGCAGTACCATAGATACGTTGTAACATTCTATTATTACTGTCGCCTCGCCAGTATGCACCTGCCGTAGATAACAATTTGAACTCTTTAATTTTCGAAGTAGATGGGACATGTACACCACGACATAAATCAGTAAATTCACCTTGTGTGTATAATGTAACATTCTCATCAGCTGGGATTGCTTCGATTAATTCTAATTTATAAGGGTCGTCACTGAAGAATGCTTTCGCTTCATCACGAGAAACTACTTTGCGTTCAATTTTGTGATTTTCATCAACAATTTGTTTCATAGTTTTTTCAATTTTTTCGAAATCATCCGATGAAATAGATTCATCCATATCGAAGTCATAATAGAAACCACCTTCGATAACGGGACCTACACCAAATTTAACATCTCCATATAAGCGTTTTAATGCTTGTGCCATTAAATGCGCTGTTGAGTGTCTCAATACTTCTAAAGCTTCTTCACTACCTGGAGTTACGATTTCAATAGCTCCATCTGATTCTAATGGTCTTGTTAAATCTACTAATTTGTCATTAAATTTACCTGCGACTGCTTTTTTACGTAATCCAGGACTAATAGATTGCGCTATATCTTCTGTAGTAGTGCCTTTATCGAATTCCTTTGAATTTCCATCTGGAAATTGTATATTTATTTGCTCCATAGATAAACCCTCCTATTTTGAACTTACTCTGCATAAAACGAAATAAAAAAACCCCGTCCCCTAAAAAGGGACGAGGTCTTCGTGGTACCACCCTAAAATAATATATTAAACGGTATGCTCATCGTCTAATATAAACTCTACTTAAGATAACGGTCTTGAGCCGAGTGTTCATTACAAACACTGTACTTGAGGGAGTAATAAAAATATTATGATAGTCATATTCGCATCAACTAATGACTTTCTGGATATCAGTGAATAAATTATCTTATCCTCAATTTATTTCGCTTTAATTTAGATTTGAATTTATTATACAACATTTATTTAATTTTTCAAACATCACGATAATTTTTTCCTTCTAAATAATAAGGCGTCGATAATGTTTTAATACGTTCTAAAATTCGTGCAGCTTTTGTTTTTTCGGTTCCATCACGTGTTACAGATAAATGGTGTTCTAATTCTTTGAAATTTAAATTAGAACTAAAGAATGTTGGTAATTCATGTACCATTCTATAATGTAAAATAGGTCCAATTACTTCATCCCTAACCCAAGGGGTGATTTCTTCTGCACCAATGTCATCAAGCATTAGAATATTCGCTTCACGTACAGTAGCCAATTTTGATTCAAAACTGCCGTCTTTAAATCCACTTTTTAAGGTACGAATGAATTCAGGGAGGTAAATAATCGTAGATGGTATTTTTTTTGTTTTTAGCTGATTAGCAATAGCACCTAAAATAAATGATTTACCTGTACCAAATTGACCGTATAAATATAGGCCTTTGATATTTGCTTTTTCATTTGCTATATCATTACAAATCTCATCGGCTTTCATAGCCGCTTCTAGTCTTTTACCATCCATATGGATGTCTTTTAACTTCGCATTTAAAGTATCACGTTGCATATGATGGGAGGTAATTAAATGCGCATTAAATTTCTCTTCATCGTGTTTAATCTTACATGGGCATTGTAAGTATCTTATCTTAATATGATTATGCTCGATATATAATTCTGGTACGTGACCTTTTACAAAGTTAGGGCAATCTTCAAAACGATGACCGTCATAATGTTTTTGTTGGTCTTTGTATTCTTGTAAGACGTTTAAATCTTCATCAACCATTGCATTAGTAAGTTCAGACTGATGTTCGGTTAAAAATGCTTTGACATCTTTATCATTAACGACCTCTTGTTTGATTTTAGCTATACGTTTTGTTAAATCATTTGACTCGCCCATTATATTTTCAAAGCTTTTCATTAGTCATCATCCCCCCATCTTTCTTTTAAATGTTGTAAAAACGCGGCACGTTCTTTTTCATGTTCAGAATCATCTTCTGTTGACGTCTCATTATCTGGTTGATTTTGTTCGTTATTGTTGGCATTATCTCTCTCTAATAACCATTTAGGTGTCATTTCTTTTGAAACTAAATTTGCTCTTGGTTGTTTGAAATTACGTTGAGATTTTTGTTGTTGCTCTTCTTCATTTATTTTCTTAGCAAATGGTTCTGCTTCTTGCGCAGTTTTTAATCCTTTACGTTTCCAATGCGCTGCAATTGTTAACGTATATTTTTTAGGTAACCGCATATCTCTTTTTAGCATAACAAATTGCAACAATATATTAATCACGCCAAAAGGTAACTGTTCCCTTTCGACTAACTCTTCGACTAATTTCTTTTCATCTAAACTAATTTCAGAGCCTTTCCATGCGGTTAACATTTCAATAGGACTTACACGATTCAATTGTTCTAGACGATCTTCCTCTTCAGTATGACTATTGTCTTCAGGTTTAGGTATGTTTTGTTGTTTTAATTGTAATGAAGGCAAACTTTGTTCGTGTTCCATTTGGTAATAAGTACGTGCATATTTACGCATATCTTCAAACGATAATTGTTGTGCGCTTGTGATTGATTTTAAAATCACACTTTTCATTGCTTCTGGCGTTATGCCATATAAAATAGCAAGTTGCGTAATTAATGCTTTAGCATCAGCATTAATAATTTCAGCACTTATAAAATGTGATTGTAGTAAGTCATAAAGCGCCTCGAAATCAAAGTCAACTTTAGCTAAATTCAAACCTTCATAGCCTTGTTCACGTTTAATGTTTGAAACATCACTTTGAAAATTTTTATTAGGTACTGAAAATACATCGGTAAACTTACGTGTTATTTCCTGATAACCTTCAAGATTAAACGATGTATTAGACTCAAAATAATCTTTTAGGTGATGGTAACGTTCTTTCCCTACAGCTGTAAATAAAAATATCGACAACATAGGATCGCTAAAAAACTGATAGGCAGTTGGTGGTTGGATAAGTTTATAGGCAAAAGATGATGTATTACTATCATGATGTACATAACTTTTGACTAAACCTATAGCCTCTAGTGAATCCATGTGTGTTCTGAATTCACTTAAATTGATTTGTAATTCACTCATTATTACATAATGTGTGGTCACTATTTCAGCCTCTTGTGTTACAAATTGCTCTAAATAGTAATAAAGTCCCATTGCATTGGGACCTACTAATGGAGTGAATAGCCTATTTAATATATCTAAATGTTGTTCATTAATGGAAAAATCGCGGATAACGTAAAAGTTATCTTGAGGTCTCAATCCAAAATCTGAAGATTGCAAACCCATTATGAATCACTCCGTTTATTTTCTGATAAGATACCTTGCATCGATTGTAATAATTGGTCTACATCTTTAAATTCTTTATAGACTGATGCAAAGCGCACGTATGATACTTGGTCTACATGCATTAATAAATTCATGACATATTCGCCAATATCTCTTGAAGAGATTTCAGCACGCCCTTCATCTCTAAGACGCCATTCGACTTTATTAGTGATTTCTTCTAATTGTTCATATCTAACTGGTCTTTTTTCACATGAACGAACTAAACCATTTAAGATTTTTTCACTTAAAAATTGTTCACGTGTGCCATCTTTTTTCACTACGATTAATGGTCTTTTTTCAATATGTTCAAATGTTGTAAACCTAGTATTACAAACTTCACATTCTCTACGACGGCGAATCGCGTTAACTTCATCAGCGTGACGAGAATCTACGACACGTGAATGCGTTGAATTACATTTTGGACATTTCATTGTGCTATCACCTTCTTCAGTTGATTCGAATTTATTATACTATAAATCACTAGACGACAAAAGAATGAGGTCATAGTTAGAAGTACATCTCTATTATTTGAGAAATACAATATATTATAACAAAAAAGACCCTGAGATATAAATCCCAGAGAAATAGCACTCAGATGCTTTAATTCAATGCATCTGAGTGCTTCTTATTTATATTACTCGTTTTATCTTATTTTTAGCTAATCAACACGTCAGCTTCAGAATTTAATAATTGTCCTAATTGCGCAGCTACTTCAACGACTCTATTTGAATAGCCCCATTCATTATCATACCAAGCAATTACTTTCACTTTATTGTCACCCATCACCATCGTACTTTGCGTATCTACAATTGCTGAATGTGGGTTTGTATTAAAGTCTACAGAGACTAGCGGTGCATCTTCTGTAGCTAAAACACCTTGTAAATCATTTTCTTTAAATGCATTATTTACTTCTTCTGCCGTTACGTTTTGTTCTAAGTCAACGACTAAATCAACTAATGATACATTTTTTGTTGGGACTCTAAGTGCCATACCATGAAGCTTACCTTCTAATTCAGGCAAAACTTCTTTTAATGCTTTTGCTGCACCAGTAGACGTTGGTATGATACTTTCGCTACATGAACGTGCACGTCTTAAATCTTTATGCGGGTTATCTATATTATTTTGATCGTTAGTAATTGAATGAACTGTCGTCATTAATCCATTTACGATACCAAATTTATCATTTAATACTTTTGCAACTGGGCCAATGCAATTAGTCGTACAAGAAGCATTACTAAATATGTCATACTTATTAACATCTAAGTTATCATTATTAACACCTTTTACAATCATTTGTACGTCTCCACCTTTAGATGGCCCTGTAAGTAAAACTTTTTTAGCTCCAGCATTGATATGACCTACCGCTTTATCTCCATGGTTAAATTTACCAGTGGCTTCTATTACGATATCAATATCAAGTGATGCCCAAGGTAAGTTTTCAGGATTTCTATCTGATACTAATTTAATTTCATGATTTTCTACTTTAATACCATTTTCAGTCGGTTCAACTTTTAAATCATATGTACCATGAGTAGTATCATAATTTATTAAATGAGCTATCGTTTCTGGTGAATAACTAGCGTTAATAGCTACCACGTTTAAATTGTCATTTTTAAGTGCGATACGTAATGCCATTCGCCCTATTCTACCCATTCCATTAATTGCTATATTAGTCGTCATCGAAAGCACCTCTCAAATTTGTGTTATACTTTTATAGAATTAGTATAACATATTACTTAAAAAATGAAAGCGTTTGCTTTAAAATTTTAAAAATTACCATTAACGTTTCTAAGCAAAACGCTAATGGTGAATGAATTAAAGATGTTCAGCTTCATCAATATAGCCTTGTTCTATTAAAAAGCTTTCTAAATTCTGTTTTAAATCAAGCTTAGAATCTCTATTATCGATGACGTGATCTGCCATTCTACGTTTTTTATCGATAGAGATTTGGCTTAGCACACGGGCTTTTGCATCTTCAAGTGATAAATTATTTCGTTCCATTAATCGATCAATTTGAATACTTTCTGAAGTATAGACTAACCATACTTCATCGACAGTATCTTGCAATTCATTTTCAAATAATAATGGAATATCCATAATGACGTTATACCCTTCGTTGAGGTAGTCATTTTTTTCTTTTTCCATAATATCATGGACGATTGGATGGACAATTTCATTTAATTCTAATCGCTTTTCCGGTTGATTAAATACAACATCACCGACATATGCGCGGTCCATTTCCCCATTTTCGTCAATAGCATCGTCTCCAAAAGCAGCTTTTACATTTGCTAATCCTTCACTACCTTTTTCAACTGCTTTACGAGAAGCTACATCTGCATCTACAATTTTGAAACCATGAACAGATAAAACTTCTGATACTGTAGATTTACCAGTGGCAATTCCACCGGTAAGTCCTATTACTTTTGGCATATATTTCACTCTTCCTTTATTTTTGACAAGTAGGACAGTAATGACTGTTACGCGTTGCAATAACTTGTGTTTCGATATCACTGCCACATACTTTGCATGTTTTTTGTTTATATACATTAAGGTGTAGTTGCATTGTTCCTGTCTTACCATCAGCATGTCGATAATCAGAAACACTAGTCCCACCATATTTTATACCCTCGGATAGCACTTCTCGAACATAATAAAATAACATTTCTCTTTCTTGGTTATTCAAACTATGCGTAGTTCTATTCGGGTGAATGCCGGCTCTAAATAACGCCTCGCAAGCATATATATTACCACATCCCGCAATCACTCTGTGATCTAATATCATTTGTTTTATTGGTTTTTTTAAATAACTTTTACGATCAAACCAAGACAGATAATGATTTAAGGCTATATCTTCAAAAGGTTCTGGAGCTATCTCTAAAAATGATGGGTAAGCTTCTAAAGAAGGTACATTTCTAATTTCTCCAAATCTTCTTATATCAGAATAAACGAGTAACATATCATTATCTAATGTAAAAATGACATGCCAATGATTACGATAATTTTTAACCGTAATATCATCTAAAGCTCTAACGATAAAGAAACCACCTGCCATACCTAGATGACTTATTAAAATTCTATGTTCATTGTCATTAGCTAAATGAAAGACGATGTACTTACTACGTCTTTCAATTTCTTCTATAACAAAATTTTCCGTGAAAGTTTTAAAGGTTTCCAGTGACATTCCTTTTATTATTGTTTCTCGTCCGTCAGCTTTGCCTTCTTTCACTTTATCAGAAAAAATAACAGAGCTTATCTTTTGTCCTTTAGCATATGGCTCAATGCCTCTTTTAACATGTTCAACTTCTGGTAGTTCCGGCATGATAATCCAACTTTCTTATTTCGCATCGTACCATGTATCACCATAGTTACATTCAACTAATAGTGGCACGTCTAATGGTAATGCGTTATCCATAATATTTTCTATAAATTTACTAAAATCAGCTACTTCGCCTTTTGGTACTTCGAATATTAATTCATCGTGTACTTGAAGCAATAATTTTACATTGAACGATTCATTTTTAACAGCATTATCAAAATTTACCATCGCTAGCTTAATAATATCAGCTGCACTACCTTGAATAGGTGTATTCATAGCAGTACGTTCGGCAAAACTACGTAAATTAAAATTACGACTCGTGATATCTGGGATATAACGACGGCGATGCATAAGTGTTTCAACAAATCCTTGCGCTTTTGCATCTTTAACAATATCTGTCATATATTGTTTCACGCCAGGAAAGCTATCTAAATAATCATCGATAAATTGTTTAGCTTGTTTACGCGTTATACCTAAGTTTTGACTTAAACCATAGTCGCTAATCCCATAAACAATCCCAAAGTTTACAGCTTTTGCTTGTCTACGCATTAAACTATCGACTTCGTCAGCACTCACACCAAACACTTTAACTGCCGTTGCAGTATGAATATCTTCATTATTTTTGAATGCTTGTATCATACTTTCGTCTTGTGTGATATGCGCCAATACACGTAATTCAATTTGTGAATAATCGGCCGAAAAGATAACGGTATCTTCATCAGAAGATTTAAACGCTTTTCTAATTTTACGACCTTCTTCAAGTCGTACTGGAATATTTTGTAGATTTGGATCTACTGACGATAATCTACCTGTCTGTGCTAAAGTTTGATTAAACCTTGAGTGTATTCTATTATCATCACTAATTACTTTTTGAAGACCTTCAACATAAGTTGATTGTAATTTAGATAATTGACGATACTCTAGTATATAATCAATTATTGGATGTTCACCTTGTAATTGTTCTAGCACATCAACAGCAGTAGAATAACCAGTCTTTGTCTTTTTAATAACAGGTAGTTTTAATGTTTCGAATAATACAACACCTAATTGTTTTGGAGAATTAATATTAAATTCCTCTCCAGCTGAGTCATATATATTTGCAACTAATTTATCTAGTTTGTTTTGTATTTCAATTTCCATTTCTTTTAATTCGCTAGCTTCGGTATA
This sequence comes from Staphylococcus lloydii, assembly GCF_015775975.1. NCBI lineage: Bacteria > Bacillati > Bacillota > Bacilli > Caryophanales > Staphylococcaceae > Staphylococcus > Staphylococcus lloydii. The sequence goes on along the minus strand of NZ_CP064056.1, from coordinate 1,197,974 downwards.
AATACCAGTTTCTTCCATCTTGCTTAAAATTTTAGCTAATGGTAATTCCAAGTCTTTTAAGAGCTCAACTTGGTTATATTCTTCCAATTGTGTTTCCATTTTAGCTGTCGCATTGTGAATGGCATGTACAATATTAGCAACGTAGTCATTTAAAACTTCATCTTCTGGTATTTGGCGCTTTTTCCCTTTTCCAAATACACTTACATTAGTTTTTAAATATGTTTGTCCATAATAACTAACAACAGAGTGTACATCATCGATAGTTCTTGATGGATCTATAATATAACTCGCTAACATAGCATCGAAAACTATTTCATTAATATCAATATTCAACCTATGCGCTACCACATACGTTTTTTTAGCATCATAAACAACCTTTTGCGAATCGCTACTTTCTAGCCATTGTACTAGTTCTTTATAGTCATTTATGTTTTGAGCATCAATAACGACGTGATGCGTACCATCAAAAAGCCCGAATTTTAAAATTTGATCTTTTAAATAATTCGTATCTTCTAATTCAAAATGTATTGTCGCTTGTTGTAAATTAGCAAAATCTATATTTGCAAAATCTTGTTCCACAGTTAATTCTAGCGCTTCATCACTCTCACTCGTGCCGTCCACATTTAATTGTTCTAATAGTTGTTTGAATTCTAGTTTTTTAAATAATTCAATTTTTTCTGTTTCATCATTATTTGTTGGCATTTCAGTATCTTTTAATGACACTGCTATCGGACTCTCACGGTTTATAGTGGCAAGCTGTTTACTCATTAATGCATCGTCTTTACTATTTTCCAGTTTTTCTTTTAACTTTTTACCAGAAACGCTATCGATGTTGTCATAAACACTTTCTACAGTTTGAAATTGATTTAACAATTTAATGGCTGTTTTTTCCCCAACGCCAGCTACACCAGGAATATTATCGGAAGCGTCACCCATTAAACCTTTCATATCAATAATTTGATCTGGCGTTAGTCCATTATATTTTTCCGCAATAAATTCAGGCGTGTAATGATCTACATCTGTAACACCTTTTTTAGTATAGTATATCGTCACATTATCACTAGCTAACTGTGTTAAGTCACGGTCACCTGTAACAATAATTGTTTCATACCCTGCTGAATGCGCTTCTTTACTAAGCGTACCTATAATATCATCGGCTTCATAATTATCTAATTCATATCTTTTAATGCCATATGCATCTAATAATTGACGGACGTATGGTAATTGTTCACTTAATTCTGGAGGCGTCTTTTGACGGCCACCTTTATATTCACTATAAGTGTCATGTCGAAAAGTTGTTTTACCCGCGTCAAATGCTACTAAAAAGTTCGTAGGTTGTTCTTCTTTAATTATTTTTTCTAATAACATCGCAAAACCATATACCGCATTTGTGTGGATGCCTGCCTTGTTTTGCAATAACGGTAAAGCATAAAATGCTCTAAAGCTTAAACTATTACCATCTATTAAAATTAATTTATTCACTTTAATTAACCTCCAGAACTAATTTAGTTATTATTTTATCATAATCTATCATTATACCGTACTTTTTACGCTAAATTTAGTAACCAAAAAAGCTCCTACAATTACAATAAATTGTAGGAACTTTGTTATAAAGTATCATCAAAAAATATAACTTTGAATGTTGACCCTTCGTTAGGTTTTGACGAAACGCTAATACGCCCTTTATGCGCTTCGATTATATGTTTCGCTATAGATAAACCTAGACCTGTACCACCAGAATCTCTACTTCTAGCTTTATCAACTCTATAAAATCGTTCAAAGATATGCTGTTGGTCTTCTTCTTTTATACCAATACCAAAGTCTTTTACGACTAAGATCGATTTTTGATTTTCTTCATACACTTTAACAATAATTTCACTGTTTTCCGGCGAATAATTAATCGCGTTAGAAACCAAGTTAATAACAACTTGTGAAACTTTATCTTTATTTGCTTCAATATAAACATTTGAATCAAGACTTGCGTTTATAGAAATTGATTTACTTTCTGCAATCGTTTGTAAACTATCGATATTACTTTGCACCACCTCAGCAAAGTTAAGTCTCGTCGTTTCAATTTCAGTCTGTTGTTCAACATGAGATAAATCTAATAGATCAAAAACAAGCGATTCAATACGTTCAGATTCTTTTAAAATAATATCTAAAAAGGCATTTAATGACTGTGGATCGTCTTTTGCACCATCTAGCAATGTTTCAGCAAAACCTTTGATAGATGTTATTGGTGTTTTTAGCTCGTGAGACACGTTAGCAACAAATTCTCGTCGTAAATTTTCTAATTTTTTAAGATTTGTTATATCGTGCAATACGATAACCATGCCGTATAAATTCTTTTTAGACTTCGATAGAATCGGGACACATGCTGTATCAAAATATTTTTCATGTACTTGACTCACGTTTAATTTCAACTGCTGATAAAGTGCCTTTTCCATTTTAAAAGCGTCCGTAATTAATGGTTGAACGTCATCGTCTAATATTTCTGTATAACTATGATGCTCTATCTCTATATCAGGTGTGAATACTTCGTAATAAGTTCTATTAGCTATTACAATTTCACCATACTTATCAATCATTAAAATTGAACTTGGGATATTTTCCAAAGTTGTTTTTAAACGATTAGATTGTAACTTTTGTTGATTATTTAATTTTTGTAATCTTCTTGCTAATTCATTTGTAGTAACAAATAATTCCCTTGTTTCTTTAACATTACTCTCTGGAACTCTAACATGGTAATATCCTTCTGCAAGTAATTGTGTTGCATATGTTACTTCTTTTATTGGCATAATATATGTACGGTTAATCATTCTAACTACTAAAAACATGACTAACAAGACTACAATAATTGTTAATAACAAATAGTACCAAATTTTCATTTGTAAATCATGTAGATTATTGTTAACGCCACTAATAAGTATCGTGTAATTACTCTTAGACGTTTCATAAGTATAACGATGTTGGCCTTTATATTTATCATAGCGTAATGACGTATCAGTCGTCATTTTTAAGATAGAAGAATTTATTGGGACCTTTGTCGTTTGAGAATATGTTTTTTTATCATCATCTTTGATTTCTATCGATAGTTGCTCATTTTTCATTAATTTAGTTAGTTCATTTTGCTTATTTTGATTTAACAAACTCACAAAATGCGTTGTTTTATGTTCGAGTAGTTGCTGTTGATTTTGCACTACTGTAGTATAAATCACGTGTGTAACAATAAACCCTAAGGCAAGAAAACTCACTATTGTTATCGTACATAAAATTATTAATAAACGTTGATGAAATTTCAACATTAATTTTTAGGTCTCTCTAACTTGTAACCTAATCCACGCACAGTTTTAATCAATTTAGGCTGTTTGGGATTGTCTTCTAATTTATCTCTTAAATGACTTATATGTACATCAACAATTCGAGAATCACCAGCAAATTCATAATTCCACACAGAATTCAACATGTGTTCACGTGTAATTACTCTGCCTTGTCTGTCTATTAAATATAATAATAACTCAAATTCTTTAGGTGTTAATTCTAACAATTCTCCATTACGGTAAACTTCAAAAAAGTCAGGTTTTATTTTAATAGACCCAATATGAATGTCCTCAGAACTATCTGCATTTTCATTTAACTCTGTTAACATTGCAGATCGTCTTAATATTGCTTTAACACGTGCAACAACTTCTCTCGGTGAAAATGGTTTCGTCATATAATCATCTGCGCCTAATTCTAAGCCCAATACGCGATCAAATTCATCATCTTTCGCAGTCAACATTAAAATCGGCACTAAATTTTTATCTGCACGAATTTGCTTACACACTTCAATACCGTCTTTTTTAGGTAACATAACATCTAATACAATTACTTCCGGTTTAACTGCATCAACTTTCGCCAATGCTTCTTCGCCATCATAGGCTACCTCTATATTGTAACCAGCTTGTTCTAAATTATATTTAAGCAATGTTACAATTGATTGTTCGTCATCAACTACAAGTACTGTTTGAGACATAACGTACCTCCAATAATATATTTACATCGTAATTATAACGTAAATTGTCAAAAAAATAATACAATTGACATTCATTTACATAATCTTAACATTTTCTTAATTTTTATAATATAAAAGTTTGTAAAATAAAAATAAGCACCCATTGAATCATCAAGGAGTGCTTATCACAAAACAAACTATTTCTAGTCTTTTATTTCACTTAAACAATTATTAGCTTAAGTTTTTAATTAATTCATCTGCGAATTGTGAAGTTGAAACTTCTTCTGCACCGTCCATTAAACGTGCAAAGTCGTAAGTAACAACTTTGGACGCGATTGTTTTTTCGATTGAATCTGTAATTTTATCAGCTGCTTCTTGCCAACCTAAGTGTTCTAACATTAATACAGCACTTAAGATTTCAGAAGATGGGTTTACTTTGTCTTGGTCAGCATATTTAGGCGCAGTACCATGAGTAGCTTCGAAAATTGCATGTCCACTTTCATAGTTAATGTTAGCTCCTGGAGCGATACCAATACCACCAACTTGTGCAGCTAATGCATCTGATACATAGTCACCGTTTAAGTTCATTGTAGCAACTACGTCGTGATCTGCTGGACGAGTAAGAATTTGTTGTAAGAAGATATCAGCAATTGAGTCTTTAATGATAATTTTGCCTTCTTTTTCAGCTTTTTCTTGAGCAGCGTTAGCTTCGTCTTTACCTTGTTCTTCAACAATTTGATCATATTGTTGCCAAGTAAATACTTTGTCAGCAAATTCATTATGAGCAACATCATAACCCCATTGTTTGAATGCACCTTCAGTAAATTTCATGATATTACCTTTGTGTACTAAAGTAACAGACTTACGGTTGTTATCTAACGCATATTGGATAGCTGCACGTACTAAACGTTCAGTACCTTCTTTAGATACTGGTTTAATACCGATACCTGAAGTTTCTGGGAAGCGAATGTTTTTAGCGCCCATTTCGTTTTGTAAGAAATCAACTACTTTTTTCACTTCTGATGAACCTTCTTTAAATTCAATACCAGCATAAATATCTTCAGTATTTTCACGGAAAATAACCATGTCAGTTTCTTCTGGTCTTTTAACAGGTGAAGGAACACCTTTGAACCAACGAACTGGTCTTAAACAAGTGAATAAGTCTAATTCTTGACGTAAAGCTACGTTTAATGAACGAATACCGCCACCGATTGGTGTAGTTAAAGGTCCTTTAATCGCAATTAAATATTCATCAATTGCTTCTAATGTTTCTTTAGGCAACCATTCGCCAGTTTCATCGTAAGCTTTTTGACCAGCTAATACTTCTTTCCAGTCAATTTTCTTTTCGCCGTTATAAGCTTTTTCTACGGCAGCATCGATAACTCTGCTTGCTGCTTTCCAGATATCTGGGCCAATTCCGTCACCAATAATATATGGAATTGTTGGTTCGTTTGGTACTGATAAACCGTCGTTGCTTTTTACAATTTTATTTACTGCCATCTCAAAAAACCTCCGAATATTTTTGTCTATAATAAATATTTATTATCTTTCTTCAATTGGTACATAAGTTCTGTTAACTTCGCCCACATAATGAGCTCTTGGACGCATGATTCTATTATCTTCATATTGTTCAAGAATATGTGCAATCCAACCTGAAGTTCTACTTACAGCAAAAATTGGTGTGAATAAATCATGTTCAATATTAAGGCTGTGATATACAGTAGCACTATAAAAGTCTACATTTGCAATTAAACCTTTTTCTTTTTTCATTTTGTCTGCAATTTTCACAGAAATATCAAATAATTGACTTTGCCCAGTTTCATTAGTGATTTTTCTGCTCATTTCTTTTAAGAACTTCGCTCTTGGGTCACCATCTTTATATACACGGTGTCCGAAGCCCATGATTTTTTCTTTGTTTTTAATTTTGTTATCGATATATTCATCAACTTCATCTTCTGATTTAACTTCAGCTAACATGCTCATTACACGTTCATTTGCCCCGCCGTGTAATGGTCCTTTTAATGAACCGACTGCAGCCACAATACCTGAATACATATCAGATAATGATGACACAGCACATCTTGCTGTAAATGTAGATGCATTAAATTCGTGGTCAGCATGTAATACTAACGCTTTGTTAAATGCTTCAACTTCGATATCAGTAGGTAATTCACCTCTTAACATATACAAGAAGTTTCCTGCATAATTTAAGTCTTTATTAGGTTTAACTGGATCTTTACCTTCTCTTACGCGTGCAAAAGCAGTTACTAATGAAGCAATCTTCGCTTGAATACGAATGCCTCGTTCTAACGTTTCTGCATCATCTTCAGTTTCAGCTTTAGAATCAAAGTGAGCAATGTAAGATACTGAAGTTCTTAAAGCAGTCATAGGGTGTACATTATCTGTCGCATATTCCTTGAAGTGACTGTACACTCTAGGATTTAACTCCATATAACTTAATAGTTTTTCTTTTAAAGTTTTAAGTTCTTCAGCGTTTGGTAATCTATAATGCCATAATAAAAAGATAATTTCTTCAAATTCAGCATTATTCGCTAAATCATCTATGTCATAGCCCGCATATGTTAATTGACTGTCGATGATTGAACTAACTTTAGTTTCGGCAGCTAGAACCCCTTCTAAGCCTTTTTGTACGTTTGCCATATTTAATTCCCCTTTTCTATTTCGTTATGAAATGGCTTACAAAAACTATTATATCCAATCAGAGATGATTTGTGAATATATAAAGCCATAATTCTTATTATCCTCATAAGAAATTTATTAAACTTAAATAGTGCTTTAAATCATTCACAAATACATTGTTTGCTATATCTACATTCTAATATTTATAAGCTATTACTTCAATTTATCTAAGAATTTAATTTAATTATCGTATATGATAACTAAATATGAATTAACACCTGTAAAATTACATATTAAATTTTAAAAATAGTTGTAAAATCTTTAATTGGATTGCATAATTAATACTAGATAAACAAAGGAGAAATGTAGATGAAAAAACAAGTATTAGACAGAGAACTTAGTAATCGTCATGTTCAACTAATTGCTATTGGGGGAGCAATTGGTACTGGATTATTCTTGGGAGCAGGACAAACGATTGCATTAACGGGTCCTTCCATTTTACTTACCTATATTATTATAGGGTTTATGTTATTTATGTTTATGAGAGGTTTAGGGGAAATTCTGGTTTCCAACACAGGATTTAAATCTTTCGCAGATGTAACGAATGAATATATAGGCCCATTTGCAGGTTTTGTTACTGGTTGGACATATTGGTTATGTTGGATTATAACTGGTATGGCAGAAGTTACTGCCGTTGCAAAATACATAAGTTTTTGGTTCCCACAAATACCCAATTGGATTAGCGCATTATTTTGCGTACTTATCTTAATGTCATTCAATTTATTAAGTGCCAAATTATTTGGTGAATTAGAATTTTGGTTCGCAATCATTAAAATCGTCACAATTATTGCTTTAATTGTCGTTGGTGCAATTATGATTATTATGGCCTACAAAACACAATTTGGTCATGCATCACTGACTAATTTATATAATAATGGTATTTTCCCTAAAGGCGTAAGTGGCTTTATGATGTCATTCCAAATGGCATTATTCTCATTTGTTGGTATCGAATTAATTGGTGTTACAGCAGGTGAAACTAAGGATCCTAAAGTAACAATTCCAAGAGCTATCAACAGCGTACCGATTCGTATCATTATTTTCTATGTCGGTTCATTAGCAGTGATTATGTCTATCGTTCCTTGGGCACAAGTAAATCCAGAAGAAAGCCCATTTGTTAGATTATTTGCACTCATCGGCATACCATTTGCCGCTGGATTAATTAACTTCGTAGTGTTGACTGCGGCAGCATCGTCTTGTAACAGTGGTATCTTTTCAAATAGTAGAATGCTTTTTGGTTTATCTAACCAAGATCAAGCACCACCTATGTTCAAAAGTAAAAACAAAAATGGTGTACCACATATAGCGATTATCGCATCATCATTTTTATTATTAATCGCAGCTTTATTAAACTATATTATTCCGAATGCAACACAAGTGTTTACTTATGTCACAACGTTATCAACGGTATTGTTCCTTGTAGTATGGGGGCTGATAACAGTTGCATATATTAATTATCACAAGCGCAATCCGGAAAAACACAAAAATGCAAACTACAAATTATTTGGTGGTAAATATATGGCTTATGCTATCTTAGTATTTTTCTTCTTAGTATTCTGCTTATTATTTGTTAACGTAGATACTAGAAGAGCCGTGTATATAACGCCAATCTGGCTTGTTATTTTAGGCCTGATGTATCTTAGATATAAAAATGCGATTAACAGAACTCAAAAATAATTAACTTACTAATGTAACTGTTAGCAATAATCGTTCAAACATAAAAGCAACTCATTGCACTGATTTAGTCAGTACAAAATGAGTTGTTTTTTTTATGCTTTTTGCAGTTTTGTTTACAGTTGACTACCCTGTTATAGAATGTCTAAGACCACTCCTATTATAGTTTCACGTGCCAAATATTTTATAAGATTAACTCACTTTTCATACTAAAAAACGTCAATCTCTATATTTACTATAGAAATTGACGTTTTTTTTTAGTAAAGCTTATTTACATATTAAAGCACGTTAGCGTAACCTTCGAATACTTTACCTTGGTTAGCATCGACAGTTACTAAGTTATCGCTTTGGATTTCAGTTGTAGCATTTTCAACACCAACAATTGTCGGAATACCTTTTTCTAATCCAACGATTGCGCTTGGTGAAGTAATACCATTTTCTTCTGTTATTAAACCTAATGCTTGTTCAATATATGGTATTAAAGTTTCATCAACTGATGTAGTAACGATTACTTTATCTGATAAGTCTACACCTTCTAAATCACTAGCACTGTTAGCTACTAATGTTTTACCTACTACTGAGTTACGCCCAACACCTTGGCCATTTGCGATTTCATCGCCTACTAAGTGTAATTTCATCATGTTAGTAGTACCTTTTTCACCTGTTGGCACACCAGCAGTAATAATGATTAAATCACCATTTTGTACTCTTTCAGTTTCAACAGCTGTTGCAACTGCGTTATTTAACAATGCATCTGTCGTTTTACGACCTTGTTTAACTACAGGATAAACGCCCCATACTAAAGCACATTGGCGTGCAGTTTCAGCACTTGGCGTAACGGCAATAATGTCTGATTTTGGTCTATATTTAGAAATTGTACGAGCAGTAGAACCACTTTCTGTAGCTGCGACAATAGCTTTAACACTTAAGTTTAATGCAGTGTGTGCAACTGATACACCAATTGCATTAACTAATGATGTTTCTACTAATTTTGTACGGTCAGATAATAATTGTTTATAATCTTGTGCAGCTTCAGCTGAAACAGCAATATTTCTCATTGTTTTAACAGCTTCTTCTGGATATGATCCTGCTGCAGTTTCACCTGATAACATTACTGCATCTGTACCATCATAAATAGCGTTAGCAACGTCACTTGCTTCTGCACGCGTTGCACGTGGATTACGTTGCATAGAATCTAACATTTGAGTTGCAGTAATAACTGGCTTACCTAGTTTGTTACATTTTCTAATTAAATCTTTTTGTACCATTGGCACAGATTCTGGTGGGATTTCAACACCCATGTCACCACGTGCTACCATTAAACCATCAGATACTTCTAAAATTTCTTCAATGTTGTCGATACCCTCTTGGTTTTCAATTTTAGGAATAATACTAATTGTGTCGTTTTTGTTTTCTTCTAATAATTTACGAATGTCTAATACGTCACTTGGACGACGTACGAAACTTGCTGCAATAAAGTCTACACCTTGTCTAATACCAAATTTAATATCTTCAGCATCTTTATCAGTAATACCAGGTAAGTTAACTTTTACGCCAGGTAAGTTAACTCCTTTTTTATTTTTAAGTTCACCAGTATTTAATACGTCACAAAGCACTTCGCCTTTTTCTTTATCTATTTGTTTAACTTGTAATTCAATTAAACCATCATCTAATAAGATATAAGAACCTTCACCTACGTCATTAATAAGGTTGTCATAAGTTACAGAGAATTTTTCTGGAGTACCTTCAACTTCAGTCATGCTAACGATAACTTCTGTACCTTTTTCTAATTCAATAGCACCGTCTTTCATATTATGAGTACGGATTTCTGGTCCTTTAGTATCAAGTAAGATAGCTACAGTTTTACCTAAACGTTTAGAAACTTTTCTGATAGTGTCAATACGTGCTTGATGCTCATCAAAGTCACCGTGTGAAAAGTTCAATCTGGCAACGTTCATACCAGCTTTCATTAATTTTTCTAACATTTCTTCAGATTCTGATGCTGGTCCAATCGTACATACAATTTTTGTTTTTCTCATTGTAATTGCCTCCCGAATAATTAAATAGATAGTTCTTTAGTTAAATTGTAAATATTGTGATCAAATTTATGCGTTTCTGCTATAAAAATTTCATCAAATGGTGTGCTTGTTAAATCGTTGTTTTTAATGCCGACACCTCTTGCTGTCTCACCATTCATCAATAATTCAACAGCATAACCTCCTAAACGCGATGCTAAAACTCTATCTGCGCCTGTTGGGCTTCCTCCACGTTGAATGTGTCCCAATACTGAAACACGAGCATCAACGTTAATGTATTTCGCTAATTCTTGGGCACATGATTCACCTGACATTACGCCTTCTGCAACCATAACGATAGAGTGTTTTTTACCACGCCTGATACCATGATCAATACGTTCTGCTACTTCTTTTATTTCAGTTTTAACTTCTGGAATAATGATAGTTTCAGCACCGACTGACATACCAGCCCATAGCGCTAGGTCACCACAGTCACGACCCATAACTTCGATAATAAAAGTTCTAGCGTGACTAGAAGCAGTGTCCCTAATTTTATCTACAGATTCAATTATAGTATTTAAAGCCGTATCAAATCCAATAGTAAAATCAGTACCATTAATATCATTATCTATTGTGCCTGGCACACCGATAGTTTGAATTTCTGAACATTCTTCACTAATGCGTTGAGCACCTCTGTAGCTACCATCTCCACCAATAACTACTAGGCCTTCAATGCCTCTTTTACGTAAATTTTCTATACCTTTTTTACGTACTTCTGCTTCTTTAAATTCTGGACATCTTGCAGAATATAAAAATGTACCACCACGTTGAATCGTATCACCAACTGAACCTAGTTCAAGTTTTTTAATATCATCGTTTAATAACCCTTGATATCCCTGATATACGCCGTAAACTTCAATATCATTATATATCGCTTTACGAACAACAGCTCTTACTGCCGCATTCATTCCAGGTGAGTCTCCACCACTAGTTAAAACCGCAATTTTTTTCATGACGACATACCTTTCTGCCTTGTATTTCTTACTTTAAAAATACCATAAATTCACATATGGTGCCATAAATATAAGGTTTATTAATTTATGTAAACGTTTTAATTATCAATATTTTTATAGAATTTAATAGGAAAGCGTTTTAATTATTTATCATTTTATTCAGCTAATTAAAAAATATAATTATAAAGTAAACTTCAAAAAAACCTCTCTAGTTTTTAGAGAGGTTCACTTTATTTTATTCATGAAATGACCCGATATTTCTGAATTTTTCATAACGATCTTCAACGAGTTCTTCAGCATTCATCTTATTCAATTCAGCTAAATATTGTTCAAATTTTGCTTTAATATTTTGTGCCTGTAATTCAACATCATGATGCGCACCACCTAGTGGTTCTTCAACAACATCATCAGCAACTTTTAGTTCTTGTAAATCTTTTGCTGTTATTTTCATTGTTTCTGCAGCTATTTTAGCTAAATTACTATCTTTCCATAATAATGCCGATGCCCCTTCAGGGGAAATAACAGAATAAGTACTGTTTTCAAGCATTAAAATTTTGTTAGTAATACCGAGACCAAGTGCGCCACCACTTCCACCTTCACCAATAACTATTGAAATAACAGGTACTGTTAACGATGCCATTTCTACTAAGTTTCTTGCGATAGATTCACTTTGACCACGTTCTTCAGCTGCTTTACCTGGATACGCACCTTTTGTATCAATAAATGTAAAAATAGGTCTATTAAATTTTTCAGCCTGCTTCATTAAACGAAGCGCTTTTCTATAACCTTCTGGATGCGCCATCCCAAAGTTACGATAAATATTATCTTTCGTATCTTTACCTCTTTGTTGTCCTACTACTGTTACGGCTTGGCCATTTAAATAACCAATACCACCAATCATAGCGGGATCGTCTCTAAAATTACGATCTCCATGTAATTCAATGAAAGAATCAAAAATTAATGGGATGTAGTCTAATGACGTTGGTCTTTCTTGTAACCTAGCTAATTGCACACGGTCCCAAGGTTTTAAATTTGTATAAACTTTATGAGTTTCTCTATCTAATGATGCTTCTAACATATCAATTTCTTCTTGTAAGTCTACATCATTTTTTTCTTGAGATTCTTTTAATGATTCTATTTTATTTTTAATTTCATAAAGTGGCTTCTCAAAATCAAGCATTGTTTTTCACCTCTTGGTGCATTTTTAAAATATTAGCTAAAGTTTCTTTCATTTCTTTTCTATGAACGACTTTATCTAATTGACCATGTTCTAATAGAAATTCTGCAGTTTGGAAATCGTCCGGTAATTTTTCATTAATTGTTTGTTCGATGACACGTCTACCAGCAAAACCAATTAATGCTTTAGGTTCACTAATATTTATATCACCCACTGAAGCAAAGCTTGCAGATACACCACCGGTAGTTGGGTTAGTTAAGTATGAAATATACAATAAACCTGCATTAGCATGTTTTTTTAATGACACACTTGTCTTACCCATTTGCATTAATGAGATAATACCTTCCTGCATTCTAGCACCACCACTAGCTGAAAACAGAATAAATGGTAAACGATGTTCAGTACAATATTCTATAATACGGCAAATTTTTTCACCGACTACTGCACCCATACTTCCCATTCTAAATCTCGCATCCATAACTGCTACACCATAATCAATACCGTCTAACTTAGCGGTACCTGTAACAACTGCTTCGTTAAGTTCAGTCTTTTGCTGATCTTTTTGAACTTTTTCTTCATAACTTGGAAAATCTAATGGATTTGCAGAAGTCATACCTTTGTCAAATTCCTCAAATGTATTTTCATCTGAAATAGCTTCGATTCTTTTATAAGCAGTAAGTGCGATATGGTGGTCACAATTGAAACATACATTTAAATTCTCGGATAATTCTTTTGTATACATTATTTTTTTACATTTTGGGCACTTCGTCATGATACCCGCTGGTACATCACTCTGTTTCGAATCCGATACAGTTACATACTTTTTCTTTTTACTACTACGATTAAAAAAATCTTTAAACATGAGTAAACCTCCACTTAACCACCGACAATGATTACTATCATCCTACGTTTATAGCACAATATTATTTTGAGTTTAATTCGGTTAATTTTATTGTTTTATTATAAATTTCTTCAGGGTCAACTTCAGTTCTAGCAACACCTGATTCCATCGCAGCTTTAGCAACTTCTCTAGCTACTGATGGCGCAACTCTATTATCGAAAGGCGCTGGGATACAATAATCTGGATTTAACTCTTCTGGTTTTATTAAATCAGCAATTGCTTCAACAGCAGCTCTTTTCATTTGTTCATTAATGTGAGTAGCTTCTACATCTAAGGCTCCTCTGAAAATGCCAGGGAACGCTAACACATTGTTAATTTGGTTTGGAAAATCTGAACGACCAGTACCGATAACTTTTGCACCAGCTTCTTTTGCGTCATTAGGGTTAATTTCTGGGTTAGGATTAGCCATTGCAAAAATAATTGGATCATCAGCCATTGACTCAACCATTTCTTTTGATAATAAGTCAGCTACAGAAACACCGATAAAGACATCGGCGTCTTTAATCACATCTTCAAGCTTACCATCTATTTTATCTCTATTTGTCCATTTAGCTACATATTCTTTCGTGTCATTCATACCAGCTGGACGACCTTCATAAATCGCTCCTCTTGAATCACACATTACCATGTCATGTACACCATATGAATAAAGTAATTTAACGATAGCGATACCTGCCGCTCCGGCTCCGTTTAATACTACTTTAATATCTGATAAATCTTTATCAACAATTCTAAGCGCATTAATTAAACCTGCTACTGTAACAATAGCAGTACCGTGTTGGTCATCATGGAATACTGGAATTTTAGTTTCTTTTTTCAAACGTTCTTCAATTTCAAAACAACGTGGCGCAGAAATATCTTCTAAGTTAATGCCACCATAGTTTGGTTCAATTAGTTTTACAGTTCTAATAATTTCTTCAGTATCTTTAGTATCTAATGCTAATGGAATACCATCTATGCCTGAAAAACTTTTAAATAATACGGCTTTACCTTCCATTACAGGTATACTCGCTTCAGCACCAATATCACCTAATCCTAAAACAGCAGAGCCATCAGTGACTACTGCAACGGTATTACTTTTCATTGTATAATCAAATACTTTTCTTTTATCTTCGTGAATTTCTTTACAAGGTTCGGCTACACCTGGTGAATAAGCTAAACTTAATTCTTCTTTATTTGTAACTTTTACTTTAGCATTGACTTCAAGTTTACCTTTATTTTTTCTGTGCATTTCTAATGCTTCATCTCTTAATGACATGCTTACGTCGCCCCCAGACAAATATATTGAGTAATTATATATATTTTTATTACACCATTAACTATATAACAATTATTAGACGAGATAAATAAATGTGTGTAACAAATTTCTAATTAAAATAGCTTAATAAAAATATACACTAAATTTCATAAGAAAACTGATGGTAAATGTTCAATAACCATCAGTTAACTATATCATAATTTATAATAGTGTAAAAGTTATATAATTCTAATGTCTGCTGGGTCAAAGTGCAAAATAAATTGCGAAATATCATCATTATTTATATAACCTATAAAATTCATTTTATTAGTTGTTTCATCATAAAACTCGACAGGTAAACTATGCGTAGTTTCCTCATTAGAAAGTTGTGCTATTTCGTCAATGTCTTTATCTTGTCGAATAACAATTTGTCGTGCATTTTGAATGATTGCTTGTTCAAACTCTTCTAAACTGCTTATTTGAGAAATTATCAGTTGTAATTTATTATTTCTACGCTCAAATTTACCTCTTACAGTTAACATGCTTTCTTGTGATAATAATTGTTCATACTTTTTATACACATCAGGAAATACGACGCCATCCATAGTATTGTTGCCATCATTTATAGTGATAAAAGCCATATTTTGACCATTTTTAGTTCGAATTTTTTTTATTTGCTCAAGTTGTATAAAGATTGGCTTATGATTAACAGCATTAGTTAATTTATAAATACCTAAATATTGTTTTTTATTAAAAGCTTTTTCTACCGGATGCGTCGAAATATAAAATCCTAAGTATTCTTTTTCATAATCACTCAACACTTTATCCGGCAACTCTTCTTTCTCTTCATACGTCGTTTTTGGCGTTAAGACGTCAAAAATTAAATCATCTTGTTCAATACTGGAAACATCATCTAATACTTGATCTATAGATTGTAGTAACGTGGCACGATTTTGTCCTAGCTGATCAAAGGCTCCTACTAGAATCAATGCCTCTAACAATTTACGTGTTTTAATTCTTTTAGGTATACGACGAGCAAAATCGAAAAAGTCTTTGAAATTACCATCCGCTTGGCGCGTTTCGATGATTAATTTTACGCTTTGATAACCTACGCCTTTGATTGCCCCAAGAGATAAGTAAATACCATTCCGCGTTGCTTTATAAAACCAATGACTATAATTAATGTGTGGCGGTAAAATATCAATGTGTTGGTGTTTAGCTTCATCGATAATAGCCGCTGTCTTTTGTTCACTGCCTATAATATTACTTAATATATTGGCGTAAAAATAATTGGGGTAATGTACTTTTAAATAAGTCATAATATAAGCTATTTTTGAATAACTTACCGCATGCGCTCTCGCAAAACCATAGTCTGCGAATTTTAAAACTAAATCAAAAATTTGTTTGCTTAGCTGTTCGTCATATCCATTTTCCACTGCACCTTTTACAAAATGCTGTCGCTCATTTTCGAGAACAGCCCTATTTTTTTTACTCATCGCACGTCTTAGAATATCCGCTTCACCATAACTAAACCCAGCGAATTTACTAGCTATTTGCATAATTTGTTCTTGATAAATGATAACGCCGTAAGTCTTTTTTAAAATAGGTGCTAAATCCTCATGTAAATATTCAACTTTTGAAGGCTCGTGTCTACGTGTAATATAAGTAGGAATTTCCTCCATTGGTCCTGGTCTATATAAAGATGTAACGGCTACGATATCTTCAAAATGCTCTGGTTGCAATTTTTTTAAAACATTGCGTATACCGTCGCTTTCTAATTGGAATATCCCTGTTGTATCACCAGAAGATAATAAGCGAAATACTTCGTTATCATCGAAAGGAATTTGTTCTATATCTATTGTTATATTTAAATCGTATTTAACTTGTTTAACTATTTGATGGATAATTGATAAGTTTCTAAGCCCTAAAAAGTCGATTTTTAATAATCCAATTCTTTCGGCTTCGGTCATCGTCCACTGCGTTAAGACGCCATTATCACCTAGTGTAAGTGGTGCATAGTCATATATTGGTTGGTCGTTTATTATTATGCCAGCTGCGTGTGTAGATGTATGACGTGGGAGACCTTCTAATTTTTTGCAAATTTCGAACCATCTTTCGTTACGATGATTACGATGAACGAAATCTTTAAATGCCTCATCCTTATATGCCTCATCTAATGTGATGCCTAACTTATAAGGGATTAATTTGGATACTTCATTAAGCGTTACGTCATCAAAACCGATTATTCGCCCTACATCTCGTGCAACTGCTCTAGCTAATAAATGACCAAACGTTACAATTCCTGCCACATGATTATCACCATATTTTTCTTGGACATATTGAATGACTTTGTCTCTTTTTGTATCTTCAAAATCAATATCAATATCTGGCATTGTGACACGTTCCGGGTTTAAAAATCGTTCGAATAGTAAATCATATTTAATTGGATCGATAGTAGTAATATCTAACAGAAAACTAACTAATGAGCCGGCCGAAGAGCCCCTACCAGGACCTACTAAGACATCATTCGTTTTTGCATAATGAATCAAATCACTCACTATTAAGAAATAATCTTCAAATCCCATATCGGTAATGATTTTAAACTCATAATTTAAACGTTGACGATAACTATCATTGTGGTTTAATCCTTTTTGCTCTAGCTGTTGCTTGAGCACTTGCATTAAATAATTTTTCGACGTTAAATTATCTGGCGTTGGAAATTTAGGTAAAAGATTTTGATGATAATTCAGTTCAGCCGTGCATAAATGTGCTATACGTTCTGTATTTTCAAATGCTTCTTTAGGCACGTCCAAATCAAACAACTCATCTTCACTTAATACATGTGTATGATAATCAATAGGTTCATTAACTAAATCTAATTTTTTATTGTCTCGAATCGCATTCAAGGCTGTAATTGTATTTGCATCTTCTCTATTTAAATAGTTTGCATTCTGCAACCATACCATTGGCGCATCAATAATCGATTCACTTAAATGATTAATGTAAAGATCGGAATGAGATTTAAATTGTTCCACAATGTTCTGATGTGATTCACTAACATTTTTAAAAATGATAATTAGCTCATCAGCATATTTTGCTAACCATTCGTAACTTGTTTCAACCTTATCTTTCATTTTAATCGCCGATGATAATTTTATTAAATCTGTTAAGCCTTGATTATTTTTAGCCAACACTACTGTTTCTAGTGATGTTAAACCGTCAGTTAACCATAATGTCATGCCAAAAATAGGTTTAATATTTGCACTTATACACGCATCATAGAATTGAGGATAACTATACAGCACATTCGTATCGGTAATGGCTAAAGCTGTATAGCCTTCATTAGTTGCTTTTGTCACGACATCATGAATCTTTAAACTTGAATTTAGTAAGTCATATGCCGAATGTATATTTAAATATGCAACCAATGTTATCACCTCTTATCCTTATAATTTATTATTTAGCGCTGTAGCTAACTGTTCAAATGTTTCCCAACTATCAACTGATACACCTGAGGCATTTGGATGGCCTCCACCACCAAAGTCACTTGCGACATCATTAATAACAATGCCTTTAGAACGAATACGACATCTAATTTCATTACCTTCATCCACAGCAAACAGCCAAATTTTCAAACCTTTAATGTCAGCTATTGTATTCACAAATAATGATGCTTCGTTTGCGGCGATATTAAATTGTTCTAAAACTTCCGTAGTTATAATCACCTTACAAAAGCCTTGTTCATTCAAATCAAAGTTTTGTAAAACATAACCTTGGAATGGTAACAATTTAGGATCTTTTTCCGCTAAATTATTTAATTCCTCGTTATGATTAAAATCATAAGTTAACAACTGGCTAGCGACTTCCATCGTGTGTGGAGTAGTGTTATTAAATAAAAATCTTCCAGTATCTCCAACGATACCAATGTACAATAACCTTGCGATGGATCCATCAATAATTGAATAGTCATTAAAATAATTAATAAAATCACTTATAATTTCACTCGTTGAAGAAGCTTCAGTGTTAACGTAATTAATATCTCCATACTGATCGACTGCTGGGTGGTGGTCAATTTTAATTAGCTTTTGACCTAAGTTATATCTTGAATCGCTCACTCTTGGCGCATTCGCAGTGTCACAAACAATAACAAGTGCTTCTTGATATACTTCGTCCTTAATATCATTAAACGTTCCGATAAAATCTAAAGAAGGTTCACGTTCTCCTACAGCAAAGATGTTTTTATGAGGAAATTTAGCTTTTAAATAACCTTGCAAACCTAACTGTGAACCATAAGCATCTGGATCTGGACGTACATGCCTATGTATAATTATCGTCTCATATTGTTCTATTTCTTCCATAATTTCATTAAATATCTCTGTCATCTTTCATCGTGTCCTTTCGGTTTTATCATTTTATGTCACAGTTACTTAGTTTATTATTTGACACATAATCATTGCTTTAGCTACGTTTTGTGTGCCTGTTTTCATTGTTACTTCCAATTTAGCAAAATTTCGACCTACATTTAACATATCATAATGAACATCTATCTCTGATTCAATTTGTACTGTATTTAAATAAAAAATATTTAAGTTTTCAATCATAACTTCTATTTTTTTATATCTACGCATTTCATATCGTACAGTCTCCTCAATGATGGCCACAAAGACTGCCTTACTCAACATGCCAAATTGATCAGTTAACAATGGTGTTGTCTGTACTTGGATTGTATCATTTGAGATATGTATATGTTTGGCGATTTGATCGTTAATCGTGTCGCCTACTTGGGGCTGACGACCAATTAATTGCATCGACTTTAACACATCTTCTCTTGATATAACGCCAATTAATTTTTTACTTAAATTAGTTACTGGCAATAACTCTATACCTTCCCAAATCATAATGTGTGCGCAATTTGCTATTGTAGTTGAAAGTTGTACATCAATTGGAGAACGCGTCATAACTTGGGCAATCATTTCATCGTCGTCCATATTAATAATTTCTTTGCTTGTTACAATGCCAACCAATTTCCAATTGTCATCAAGAACAGGAAATCTAGAATGTCCTGTTGCTTTTGCCTTATCTTTATAATCATTGAGATTCATATCTTCAAACACGACAGTTGAATCATCAATCGGTTTAACTATATCTTCAACAATTAATATCTCTTTACGTATCATTTGATTATACATGGCTCTGTTTATGATGTTCGCTACTAAGTACGTATCATAATTTGAAGAAATAATTGGTAAATCATGTGCGTCTGCATATTCGATAATGTCTTCTGACGTAGAAAAACCACCCGTTATCAATACAGCGCTACCTCTCTTTAATGCTTCTAATTGAACATCTTTACGATTACCAACGATTAATAAAGTATGCGCACTTAAATATTTAACTAAATCATTAAGTTCCATCGCACCGATAGCGAATTTTGTTAATGTTTTAATTAAACCATTACGTCCACCCAATACTTGACCATCAATAATTTTAACGATTTCATTAAAAGTTAACTGTTCGATTTGTTCACGTGTTTTCTTTTCGATTCTAACTGTACCTACACGGTCTATCGTAGCAACGAGCCCTATTTGTCCCGCATCTTTTATCGCGCGATATGCAGTACCTTCAGAAACTTCTAACACTTTGGCAATTTTTCTAACGGATATTTTTTGACCCACAGATAATGATTCGATATATGATAATATTTGTTCATGCTTTGTCATATAATGGACCTCTTTTAATTTGTTAGTTACTTATATATTATAACTTTTTATAGCTTAAATTGCGATGCAACAACACAAAATTGTACTTTACTGCTAATGATTAAGATATTCAACCTGTGTATAGAAAAATATTTCAATAAAATAAATTTATTTTATTGCACTAATTCTCATTTATTTATTAAAATAAAAATTAAGGAGGGATAAACTATGTATAAAAAAATATTACTAGGTGTAGATACTACGCTTAAAAATGAACAAGCTTTACAACAAGTCGCTAATATTGCTGGTAAAGATACAGTAGTGACAATTTTCAATTCTATTAATGAACAAGATGCTCAAGCTTCTATCAAAGCAGGTGTTCATTTAGACAAGCTAATTGAAAAACGTAGTGAAGGCTTAGAACCTACGCGCCAAGCGTTAGATGAATACGGTATTAAACATGATGAAATTATCGTACGCGGTAGAGCAAAAGTTGAGTTAGTTAAATATGCTAATAGTGGCGATTATGAGATTGTGGTGTTAAGTAATAGAAAAGCCGACGACAAGAAAAAGATGGTTTTAGGTAGTGTAAGTCACAAAGTGGCAAAACGTGCGAAAATCCCTGTACTTATCGTTAAATAATTAGATTTTAAGCATGAATAAAAATTAATCACACAAAAAACGTTATCACCCCAATCGATGATAACGTTTATTTTTATTTATAGACTAACTGATTCGCCTGGTTTTAGTATTTGTACTTCACCAGTGTTCACAGCTTGTTTAAATTCTTCTGGATTTTGTTTGATTAAATCAAAAGTATTGTAATGAATAGGCACTGTTATTTTTGGTTGGATAAATTCATTAATCGCATAACTTGCGTCATCAATACCCATTGTAAAATTATCTCCAATTGGCACGAAACAAATGTCTACTGGATGTCTATCGGCAATTAGTTTCATATCACTGAATAAACCAGTATCACCTGTATGATAAATTGTTTTGCCTTCCAGTTCTAAGATTACACCCATAGGCATACCTAGATATACAGGAATACCATTATCATCAGTTAAACTTGAACTATGGAACGCTTGAACAAATTTTAATGAACCAAAGTCAAATTCTACTTTACCACCGATATTCATTGGTCTAACATTATCGTAATCTTTATTTGTAGTTAGATAATCTCCTAATTCGGCAGAACCGATAACAGTCGCATTATTTTTCTTCGCGATTTCGATTGTATCTCCAAAATGATCTCCATGACCATGCGTTAAAATCACGTAATCTACTTCCAAATTATTTGGATCTAAATCAGATAATTCATTTCCACTGATAAATGGGTCTATAATACCCTTTTTACCGTTAGCCTCAAAATAAACAGTTGATTGTCCATGAAAAGATAATTTCATTTTGTTGTTCCTCCCATTTATAGTATTTACTCTACTTCTATACCACGTATATAACGTTTATAACAATATATTCATAAGTTACTATGGCATAATACTTATAATTTAATAGTTTTATTGCAATTTTAATAGCTTATTTTTGAATTACTTAACTAACTAACATAAAATTAATTAGAAGAGTAAAAATAGGAGGAAATTACATATGAAAATAAACCAAATTATGAATGAGATTGACATACAACAAGCTGATGCCGCATGGATTACTACCCCACTAAACATCTTTTATTTTACTGGCTATTTAAGTGAACCTCATGAAAGATTGCTAGCACTATTAGTTACTGCTCAAGGTGAACAAGTCTTATTCTGTCCTCAGTTAGAAGTGGACGAAGTGAAAGCATCACCATTTGAAGGTACGGTAATTGGCTATCTTGATACGGAAAGCCCTTATTCAAAATATAGTTTTTCTGCACAAAAATTATTAGTTGAAGCAGAACATTTAACACTTAAACGCCAACGTGAATTAATACAAGCATTTGGCGTAGAAACGTTTGGCGATATTGACCTTACAATCAAAGCATTGCGTAATGTTAAAACAAGTGATGAAATCGCTAAAATCCAAGAAGCTTGTAAACTTGCAGATAAATGTATTGAAATCGGTGTAGATTTCTTATCTGTTGGCGTGACTGAACGACAAGTCGTTAACCATATTGAAAATGAAATTAAAAAGTATGGTGTCAATGAAATGAGTTTTGACACAATGGTATTATTTGGAGATCACGCTGCCTCACCTCATGGTACTCCCGGAGAGCGTCAGTTACAAAATGATGAATATGTGCTATTTGATTTAGGTGTTATCTATGAAAATTATTGTAGCGATATGACGCGTACAGTTAAATTCGGCACACCTAGTGAAGATGCACAAAAAATATACAACATTGTACTGAAAGCTGAAACTGAAGCTATAGCTGCAATCAAACCTGGCGTTAAAATTAAAGAGATCGATAATATAGCTAGAGGCATTATTGAAGATGCAGGATATGGTGAATACTTCCCTCACAGACTTGGACATGGTTTAGGACTTGAAGAACATGAATATCAAGATGTATCAAGCAGTAACGATAATACCTTTGAAGCAGGCATGGTTGTTACCGTTGAACCTGGTATATATGTCCCAGGTGTAGCTGGTGTACGAATAGAGGATGATATTCTTGTTACTGACGAAGGTACAACTATTTTAACTGGGTACGAAAAATGATTAAAGAAGCGGTTGTAGAAACAATTCAACAGGTTGAATACGCAATTGCTCAAGGCGCAGACAGATTAGAACTATGTGATAACTTATCAGTTGGAGGAACGACGCCTAGTTATGGAATGACTGCAATCGTTTCCGAAATGTGTGCAGCTAATAACGTCGAACTAGCCGTTATGATACGACCACGTGGTGGCAATTTTGTTTATGAATTGTATGATTTTGAAATTATGCAAAAAGACATTCAAACATTTAAGCAACTTGATATCGATTACTTTGTCTTTGGTTGTTTAACTGCGGATAATATTTTAAATGAATGGCAAATGAAAACATTACGACGTTTAGCTTACCCTACCAACGTTGTATGTCATATGGCGTTTGATCAAATACACATTCACGGTCAAATCAAAGCACTTCAACAATTAATTGATATGGGCTTTTGTAGGTTATTAACACATGGTGGTACTTCAGATACTAATATTTTCGATAATTTAAATCATTTAGGTAAACTAGTAGTCAATTCTGGAGGTAACATCGAGATAATGCCAGGTGGAGGATTGACGAAAGACAACGTTGCTGAATTAATTGCGGCTTTCCCTTTCCAAGAAGTACATGGTACAAAGATCGTATAATGCTATATATTTAAATTAATGTGGTTGCTCAACGAGCTACCACATTTTTTTATTAAAAAAACTGCCACCATCGCACTATGACGATGATGGCAGTTAATAAAATGATTAAGCCAACTTCCTAACACTTAACTTTTTATTTAAGTGCTTCTGAAATAGCTGCAGAAGGAATATTTAATGCTTCTCCAACACTACTATTAGTTAATTGTCCATTTATTGTGTTTAAGCCTAATGATAATGCTTCATTATCTTGTAATGCTTTTAAGTAGCCTTTATTAGCTAGTTGTAATGCATAAGGTAACGTTGCATTATTTAGTGCAATTGTTGAAGTTCTTGGTACTGCACCAGGCATATTTGCTACTGCATAATGTACAACGCCATGTTTCTTGTACGTTGGGTCATCATGTGTAGAAATTCTGTCTGTAGTTTCAAAGATACCACCTTGGTCAATCGCGATATCAACAATAACGGCACCGCTTCTCATTTGTTTAACCATTTCCTCTGAAACTAAGTTAGGTGCTTTAGCGCCTGGGATAAGTACTGCACCAATAACTAAATCACTTTCTTTTACTGCTCTTTCGATATTTAATGGGTTAGACATAATCGTGTGAACACGTCCACCAAATAAATCATCTAATTGTTGTAAACGACGAGGGTTAACGTCTAGGATTGTAACATCAGCACCTAATCCAAGTGCAATTTTAGCAGCGTTTGTTCCTGCTTGGCCGCCACCAATAATGGTAACTTGTCCTTTAGATACACCAGGCACGCCACCTAGTAAAATACCCATGCCGCCTTTATATTTTTGTAAAAACTCAGCACCAATTTGTGTCGCCATACGTCCAGCCACTTCGCTCATTGGTGTTAATAATGGTAATGAACGATCAGGTAATTGAACAGTTTCATATGCGATACTGATTACCTTGTTTTCCATTAATGCTTCTGTTAATTTACGTTCATTTGCTAAATGTAGGTAAGTAAATAAAATGAGTCCTTCACTAAAGAATTTGAATTCTTCTTCAAGTGGTTCCTTAACTTTCATGACCATGTCCACATTCCAAACTTCTTCCTGTGTCATGACAATTTTAGCACCAGCTTGCTCATAGTCTACATCTTCAAAATATGAGCCTAGTCCTGCAGAAGTTTCAACATAAACTTCATGTCCTTGTTCTACTAATGCGTGAACACCACTTGGTGATAAACTTACTCGATTTTCATTATTTTTTATCTCTTTTGGGATACCTATATTCAATTCGCCCACCTCCATAAATATAGTAACGTGAATGCATTGAAAGCGCAATCATTAAATTCAAGAAAATTATTATTTAATTTGATTTAAAATTCTGACAATGTGGTATACTATAAATAAGAAAACGAAGGAGGTAATTGCGATGCTAACATATAAAAATATTTTAATCGCAGTTGATGGATCACTTGAAGCAGAATGGGCATTTAACAAAGCGGTTGACGTTGCTAAACGTAACGAAGCTCAATTGACTGTTGTGAATGTTATCGACTCTAGAACGTATTCTTCATATGAAGTTTATGACGCACAATTCACAGAGAAATCTAAAAACTTCTCTGAAGATTTACTTAGTGGCTATAAAGAAGTAGCTACTAATGCAGGTGTTTCTGATGTTATAACACGACTTGAATTTGGTTCTCCTAAAGCTATTATTCCTAAAAAATTAGCTACAGATGTAGGTGCAGATTTAATTATGTGTGGTACATCAGGCTTAAACGCAGTAGAACGTTTTATCGTGGGTTCTGTTTCAGAGGCTATCGTACGCCATTCACCTTGTGACGTCTTAGTCGTTCGTACAGAAGAATTACCAGAAGATTTCCAACCTCAAGTTGCTACTGATGAATTTAGATCACAGTATCAAACTCATTAAACTTATAAAAAGACACCACTCTTAGGAGTGGTGTCTTTTTTATTAATCTAATTCGCCAAATATTACTACGTCTCTAGCGATCATTACTTCTTCATTTGTTGGAATAACTAACACTTTAACTGGTGAATGTGGGTAGTTAATAAATCCTTCTTCACCATGAATGCTTTCATTTTTCTTAGCGTCCCAATAAACGCCCATGAATTCTAAACCTTCTAAAACTTTAGCTCTAACTGGATCAGAGTTTTCACCTACACCGGCAGTAAATACGATTACATCAACACCGTGCATACGTGTTGCATAAGAACCGATATATTTATGGATTCTTGAAGCAAATACGTCTAATGCTAGTTGCGCTCTTTCTTTACCTTCTTTACTATCTTCTATAATATCTCTTAAGTCACTTGAACTACCAGAGATACCTAATAAACCTGATTCTTTATTTAGTGTATCTAATACTTCTTCTGCAGTTTTATGTGTTTTTTCCATTAAAAATGGAATTAAAGCTGGGTCAATGTTACCTGAACGTGTACCCATTGTTACACCTGCTAATGGTGTGAAGCCCATTGAAGTATCTACTGATTCGCCACCATCGATAGCAGCAATAGAAGCACCATTACCGATATGACATGAGATGATTCTTAATTCTTCAATTGGTTTACCTAATATTTCTGCCGCACGTTGAGATACATATTTATGGCTAGTACCATGGAAACCATATTTACGGATGCCATAATCTTCATAGTATTGGTAAGGTAAACTATATAGGAATGATTTTTCAGGCATTGTTTGGTGGAATGATGTATCAAATACAGCAACATGTGGAATTTCTGGTAATAATTTACGGAAAGCACGAATACCCATTAAGTTTGCAGGGTTGTGTAGCGGTGCTAATTCACTTAAACTTTCAATTTGTTTTTCTACTTCATCTGTAACATATACAGAACTTGGGAATAATTCGCCTCCATGTACTACACGGTGACCAGTTCCTTCAATATCATAAATACTTTCAATAATACCATGCTTTTTAAAGCTTTCTAACATAATATTTACTGCATCTTCATGGTTTTTAATGTCAGTTACGTCTTTTATTTTTTCTCCATTTACTTCAACAGTAAATATAGAATCTTTTAAACCAATTCTTTCAATTAAACCTTTAGTTATAATTTTTTCTTCAGGCATTTCAATAAGTTGAAATTTCAAAGAAGAACTACCAGCGTTTATCGCCAAAATTAATTTTGACATGAGCATAATGCCTCCATTTTCAATTAAGTTATAATATCCATATTCATTTAACCATTAATACAGTTGAAATTCAATAGTATTACAGTTTATTTTTCAGGATGGTTTGTTTTCATCCACTCAGTTAAATCAGCTAAAAATCCTTGGAATTGTTGCGGATTTTTGAAATCAGGAATATTTGCTAACAGAACTTCAACAGGCTTAGTAACGTTAGTCTCTTTCTTTTGTAAAATCAATATTGATTTACGTGCATTTTCATTTTTAAACAACGTAGCTGGTAAATTTAAAAAGGCTTGCATTTCTGATTCTGTTGCAATGAAATTTTGTAACTGTTTTACTTTATCGCCTTCAAAAATATTGCTTGGAACTACTAAAAATGCATAACCAGAAGGTTCAAGTGCTGCTAGTGCTTGTTCTATTAGTAAGTAATGTGAATAACTATGACCTTCTTTAAAACCTAATTCCATTTCGTGACTGCGTTCATCTGCTGGATAGTAACCAATCGGTAAATCACCAATCACCACATTAGCATCTTCAAAAGTAAGTGGCATTATTGCATCTTGAGGATAAACATCGAAAGGAATTTCTAAAAAGTTTGCTAAATGAACACTCACTCTAGATAATACAGGATCCACTTCTACTAAATGATGCATTAGAGTAACATCTGTCATTACTTCGTGTACAGAGGCACTTAAATGACCTGCACCACTTGCTAAGTCTGCTATATGCAAAGCTTCACTATCCGACATAAATTGCTTTACAAGAAAACCTAGAATTAATCCAATTGAATCAGGTGTAATTTGATGATTTGCTTGAATCTCTTCGTTTTGTAATAAACTTAAATAAGCGAATTGAAATGCCTTTCTTCTGTCTTGTAAAGTAGCCTGTTCTAATAAATCTCTGTCATTTTTATAAATGTCTTCCATTGCTAAACCAAGATTTTCAATAAAACTTTGGCCATTTTCGTCATTTAATGCTTTCGCTTTGCTATCCAATGTTTGGAATAGTCGCTCCATAATTGTTTGCTCTTCAGCCATGTTAAATAGTCCTTTCTAAAAAAACTGCCCATAATTTTTGTCTAAAGATACTACGTTATCTTAGATTACCAAATAATTATGGACAGTATGGTTTATAATGTCAATAAAACTGTTTAATAACTAACTTAAAAAATTAAATTAATTATATATTACGATATGCTTCTAAAGCACTATCGAAATCTGGGAAATCAGTACCTTCTGAAACAATTTCAGAATATACAACTTTGTTGTTTTGGTCCAATACGAATACTGAACGTGCTAATAAACGTAATGCTTCCATAACAACGCCGTAATTTTTACCAAATGATAAATCTTTATGATCGCTTAATGTTAATACATTATCTAATCCGTTAGCCGCACACCATCTTTTTTGAGCAAATGGTAAATCTGCAGATATAGTTAACACAACGCCATCTTCTTGCGCAGCTTCTTCATTAAACTTACGTGTTTGTTGATCACAAACACCAGTATCTATTGATGGAACAACACTTATTAATTTCTTTTGACCTTCGTAGTTCGCTAATGTAACTTCATTTAGATCGTTATCTAAAACTGAAAAGTCTGGTGCCGTTTGTCCTACTTTAACTTGTTCACCAACTAAAGTAATTGGTTCTTGCTTAAATGTAATTTGTGTCATTTAATGTTCCTCCTTGTTATCTAGCTTACGATAAAATTATAACTGTTTATTTAGTAGAAATAAACAGTTACAACTTGTCCTAGTATAGAAATTATTTTAAATAAAATAATTTTTCAAATTTATTTTTAATTACAACGGTTCCTGCGAAATAATCATGAATTCCTTTGTGCTTTTTAGTGAAAATAGTTACCAAATATAATAGATTGCCAAAAACACCACAGACAATGCGACCGACCCATTCTCTAAAAAGTATGTCTGACCAAGTTAGTGTCTGTCGATCATCTCGTTCAACTCTAATGTTGCATATCATTTTTCCTAAAGTTTGTTGGAAGAAACGTGTTAACAATACAAAATATAAATAAAAAACAATAGCATCTAGTATATGGCCAACACTAAAATAGTTTATCCATAATTTCATATCATCTATGTTAGTAAAATGATAAATAGGCTTTAAAATTAGACTATGAACGCCAAATATAACGAGTAAATCAATGAGAAAACTCCAGAAACGAATACCAAAGCCTGCATATATTGATTTGGTCATTTGTTCATGTATTAATTCTTCGGAAACAGCTTCATTGGAGGCAGATTGTGCATTATATCTTTCTTGAGAGCCGTTACCTTCATATTGTGTAGCCAATTTAACCACCTACCCTTCATATAAATACATTGGTTTAGCTTTTGAATCGTTAGTAATAACCGATTTAATACCTTTTATATCACTATTAAACTGTTTAATCGTCGATTTAGCACTGAATAAGGTAGAGAAAATATTAACGCTATCACTATATTCAAAGACTTCTGCGTTTTTAGCATGAATATCTTTTTTCAATGCTGTTAATGCTTCATTTTGATAACCAATATTATCGATTAAGCCATTTTCTTTTGCTTGTTGCGCACTATAGACACGACCATCTGCTAATTTCCTTACTTTTTTCTCAGACATATGTCTTCCATTTTTTACAATATTAATAAAACGATCAAAGCTATCGTTTAACATTGATTGTAAAATGTTTTTTTCATCGCTCGTCATAGGGCGAGAGCTACTCAATATATCTTTATGTGCACCCGATTTAATCACATTTTCTTTAATGCCTAGTTTTTTCTGTAAACCTGAATAATCTACATTAGACATGATGACACCTATTGAACCCACCATTGACTGTGGTCCTGCGTATATTTTATCTGCAGGTGCGGAAACATAATAGCCACCAGATGCAGCTAAACTTTCCATATGTACGTAAACTTTTTTACCTTTTTTCTTTATTTGTTTAATCTTGTTGTAAATTTCATCACTAGGATACGTGCCACCACCGGGAGAATTAACCGTTAATAAGACGCCCTTAACAGATTTGTCTTTTTTAACATTATCTAATTGCTTCATAAAAGCGTCGTGATCATAACCACTACCACCGAATAATCCACCGCCTGATTCATCAGAAATTTCACCATTTAGCGTTAAATGAGCGATTCGCTTTGATGCACTACCTTGCTGTTCCGTTTCTTCAGTGAACGGGTCGACATTACTTGAACTACTATTTGAAATAAAAGAACTAACAATAGCGCTTATTGAACTTACAGTAATACCGCCCAATATGACAACTACTGCTAAAATGATGGCAATCACTCTTTTTTTAGACATTACGATACACCTCAAAAATCAAAAATTTGTTATTTCTTTGTTAACATATTCCTACTATAACAAACAATAAACTAAAACATGATGTAAAAAAAGAACTTATTATAAAAAATAAGTTCTTTTATTTCGTATTAAATTAAAACGTCTGCGTTATATAATCGTACGCATTTTTCAAAATTAATATTGCTGTTACGACAACAAATAACACTTTTACGTATCCTACGCCTTTATTAATAGCAAACATCGCCCCAACATATGACCCTGCAATCATACTCAGCGCCATGATAATACCTATAAAGTAATCTACATGTCCTAAACAAATGAATAATAATAAAGCGCCTAAATTCGAGCCAAAATTTAATACCTTGGCGTTGCCAGCTGCACTTAAAAAGTCAAAACCAAACATCAATAAAATAAACAGTAAGAACGAACCTGTTCCACCACCTAAAAAGCCATCATAAAAGCCAATGATGCTTATTAAAGCGGTAAACAAAATCGCTTTACCTAGCGTTAATTTATTAAATGTGCGAATACCACCCCAATCCTTACGAATCAAAGTATATATCAGCACGATAGTAAGTATGACAATGACTATAGGTTTTAATAAATCTGCCGGCAAGAAGGTTGCTAGACTAGAACCAATTATTGAGAAGATAAAGACGAATGGCAATAATTTTCCAACTATCGCTAAATCCACTTTTCTTGCTCTAATAAATCTAATGGCACTCGTCATCGTGCCAAATACACTAGCTAATTTATTAGTACCTAATGCAATTGAAGGCGGTAATCCTATCGCTAATAAAGTTGGAATAGAAATTAATCCCCCTCCACCAACAACTGCATCGATAAATGCTGCTAAAAACCCTAACGCTATTACAATTAATATAATTGATATGTCCCAATCCATAGTTGTCGACCCCTTTGTTTATTATATATGTGTATTCAGGTTAAAATAAATCTTCAATTATTGCGCTAGTTTCAGCTTCTTTTTCACTCTGATAATCTTTAGTTATTGTCAGTGTTTCAATATTTGCTACTGCATTATCTATCATGTCTTCAAAATCAAAGACACTTTCATATTTCACAACTTTTTCAAAATCAGGTTCAGTAACCGGATTTTTAGGTGTGAAAATCGTGCAACAGTCTTCGTATGGTTGAATCGAAACGTCAAACGTTCCTATACTTTTTGCTTTTTTCACTATTTCTTCTTTATCTAAAGTTAAGAGTGGACGTAACACTGGCGTTGAAGTGACATTATTGATTGCATACATACTTTTTAGCGTTTGACTTGCTACTTGTCCTAAATTCTCACCGTTAACAATTGCATGTGCACCGATTTTGTGAACTAATTTGTCAGCCACTTGCATCATCATACGACGTGTAGATGTCATCGTATAACGCTCATGTACGACTTTATTAATTTGTTTTTGTAATTCTGTAAAAGGTACGATGTGTAATTTGATTGGCCCCACATGCTGAGATAAAATGCGCGTCAGTTCAATCACTTTATCTTTTGCTTTTTCACTCGTAAATGGCGGACTATGAAAATGAATCGCTTCTATAGTAACGCCTCGTCGCATTACTTCCATACCAGCAACTGGAGAATCAATACCACCAGAGAGCATTAATAGTGTTTTACCACCTGTACCAACTGGTAAGCCACCTGCACCTTCAATCGTTTGGTCATAAATGTAGATAGCATCTATTCTAACTTCTACTTTAATTTCATGGTCAGGTTGCTTTACATTAACACTAATATGCTCGTTATTATTTAATACAGCACCACCAACTTGGCGTTGTAATTCATAAGTGTCATACGGGAAATTTTTATCCGCACGTTTAACGTCGATTTTAAATGTGTCCCCACTTGCGTAATCTTTTGCAAATGCACTTGCCTGTTGTTCCACGGCTTCAACAGTTTTCTCTAATTTCATCACTGGACTAATTGAATAGATACCAAATATTTTAGACAATCGTTCAATTATTGCATCTATTTCAGCTGTTTCTTCTAGTTCGATATACATTCTATCTCTGTTTGCTTTTATTTTAATACCGTCAAATGATTTTAATGCTTTTTGTACATTTGTGCGTAATTGGTTTACGAACATTTTACGGTTAGCACCTTTAAGCGTTAACTCGCCATATCTAACTAACAAATGATCATACGTCATTTTAACAACTCCTTAACTTCTTCATATACTTGTATAAATACTTCTTTAAATTTTGCAATATCTTCAGACGTAGTATTAACTCCAAGAGACAATCTGATACTACCTTCTATGTTACTTTTAGATACCCCCATGCCTAACAGTACTTCGTTTAATTCAGCTTTTTTAGAAGCACAAGCACTTGTCGTTGATAACAGCACATTGTGTTTTGAAAAAGCATTTACCAGTACCTCACCTTTAACACCGGGAAAAGCAATATTGAGTACGTGTGGCGCAGCGTCTTTTGGTGAGTTGATATAAACACCTTTAAAATCTTTCACAAACGTTCTTAACTCACTATTTAGCGACGCTAACTTTTCATGTAATAGCGCTTGATTTTGAATGGCATATTTAATAGCTTTCACTATACTTATATTAATAGGTAAATTTATCGTTCCACTTCTAATACCTAACTCTTGTCCGCCACCTTGCATAATAGGCTCTATTTGATGTACATTTTCAACAAGCAGTACGCCTTGTCCTTTCAAACCATTAAATTTATGACCACTCATACTTAAACTATGAACGCCTTCAAACTCCAATGGCACTTTACCAATTGCTTGCACTGCATCGACATGAAAATGCGCTTTCGGATATGCTTTGACGATACGACCAATCTCAGCAATCGGTTGCACTTGCCCCATAATGTTATTAACGTGCATACATGTCACTAGTCCTACTTTATCAGACATTAAACTTTTTAGATGTTCTAAATCTATTCTTCCATCTGAATTGATATCAACAAATTTAATGTCAAATCCTTGCTTACCTAGCGCACGTACTACTTCTAATACCGAAGGATGTTCTAATACAGAAGTGATAATTTCAGGAGCGAACGCTTTTTTCTTTTTGGCTATACCTTGCAGCGCAATATTATTAGATTCAGTAGCACCACTTGTAAATACGATATCGTATTTATTATTTAATTCTAGCAACTCGTTAATCTGTTGCTTGGCCTGTACTAAGAGTTGTTCTGCTTGTACACCTGCTTTATGGGGGCTACTAGGATTAAAATAAAATGTTTGATTCACCTTTAAAAAAGTATCCAACACATCTTGATTTGGCTTAGTTGTAGCAGCATTATCGAGGTAAATCACCTTGTTCACTCCCTTAAAAATTATTATTATTAACTATTAAATATATATAATTCTACATCGAATGACATAGTTTAATCTTGTTATTCCTATATAAAAAGTCTACTAGAGCATTATACTATTTTTTGAAAAAATTAAAAGACACGAAATCGAAGTTTTCGATTCGTGTCTTTTAATTTAATTTATTAATTATTAAGCATGCTCATCTGCGACTTGATCTTCAATTTGTTTGGCAATGCCTGGTTCAACACTCTCTAACGCTTGTTCAGCAATTTCAATTGAACGTTTGTATCTATTGTTTTTAAACAAACGTTCCGCTTCATTTAAGCTCTTATCAACATTAGTGTTATCTTTTCTATAGCGGTTACCATATTGAAT
Organism: Staphylococcus lloydii; assembly: GCF_015775975.1. Classification (NCBI taxonomy): domain Bacteria; kingdom Bacillati; phylum Bacillota; class Bacilli; order Caryophanales; family Staphylococcaceae; genus Staphylococcus; species Staphylococcus lloydii. Next base: position 1,164,157 of record NZ_CP064056.1, on the reverse strand, counting down.
TAATTTTTCAGCATGAACAGCATTTACTAAGACGTCATTGGCTTCGTCTTCAAATTTATTCATCTGTAAAACAACTTTAGAAACTTTATCTTTTAAATGTTTAACATGAATCGGACGTACACTGAATTTTTTATTTACTTCGCGTACTTCATTATCAATTTCATTTTTCATGATAATAAAACGTTCTGGAACACTTGGTAAATTAGAAGCTAATAAGCGACGATAAACTTCTTCTTTTTTCCCTTGTACACGTAAAATATTGTCTTCAGCTTCAGCCTCATCTTCACGCAATTGGATAAGGTGATTCTGTAATTTTTCTTGTTTTTCATTAATTACATCAACATGTTTTTCAATATATTTTAAGTTATCTTCTACTTCGCTGTAACGAACAGCAGATTTTGAAGTTTCACGTAAAATATCATCATAAACAGCGATAAGATTTTGAATTTCATTTTCAAACTGTCTGACATTTTGTACGTCAGTTTCGTTAATATAATAATTTTCTCTTACATATTCGATTTCAGTTTGAAGCGTGTAATTCATGTCTTTTGCTTTAAATAAGTTATCTGTAATAATTTCTTTAGTTTCTTCGACATTGTTTTTAGATTTTACTTCATGTTCGATTAAATCATACATCTCATCTAAACGATCATTTATATTTACTAATTTGTCATTCGCTTCATCAAGTTCCAATTTACTAATTAATGGTTCAACGAAACTTAATTCTGTTTTCAACGTTTGTAATGTACTATCAATTTTCACATGATCTAAGTCATAGCCTTCGACTTTCAAATCGCGACATCCGTATTTTAAGTCTTGGAATTGACCAGGTAATTCTTTTTGAGCCTCTCTAATTAAATCAGGAATTTCAGCCATATCTGTTTTAAGATAATTCATATCTTCATTTAAAGTTTTGATATGTTCGTGGGCTTGTTTATAATTCCCCTCTTCTTTTAACGACTCATATGTTTTAATTTCAGGTTCGAAAGATTCAATTTCATTTTCTAAAGGTCCTGCAGCTTCACCAAATTGGTGACGATTTGCAAGCACATCTCTTTTCATTTCACGATAATCATTTTTACATTCTTCATATAGTTTATGACTATATTTATGTTGTTCTACTATTTCATCAATTTCTTGATCAGTCTTCTTATACTGTTCTTCATATTGATCCATTAATTCATGTGATTCATCCACTTCATCTTGAGCTTGAGAAAATTTAAATTTCTCTAACAGACTTTCAGCATTATGAAGTTTTTCATCAACTGGTGTTAAATATTGTTCGTGGCTGTCGTTCGCTTGTTTTTTATAATTATCGTATGTATCTTTCGTTTCCCCTGCGAATTTTAATTCTGTTAATTTAGACAAGCTATCTTCATAAGGAAGTTCTTCAACCTTCACTCTTCTTTCTTCAGCTTGTTCAACAACGCGACTCTTATTTGAGCGCATATAAAACAATATACCGACGACAATCAGTATAATGACAATAATTGCTAAAATAATATATAGTACCATATATTTTCTCCTCCTATTTTATCATTTTCAATTATAACGTAAGTTACCCATTCATTAAAATAGAAAATAGATGAATTCCACAGAATATTTTATATTTATTGCAAAAGTGAGTTTTAACTATACATTTTAAGTTTAACTGCTTGAATCATTCTATTATATAATATACTATTTGAAACTATATTAACCATTATATGTAAAGTGAGGTCTCTTAATATGACTGAAATAAAAACAACCAACTATAGTATGTTACAAAAGCAGTTAGCTGCTTTAATCGAAGACGAGTCAAACCTCATCGCTATTTTAAGTAATAGTTCTGCTTTATTAAATGATAATCTAGATCAAATCAATTGGGTAGGATTTTATTTAATAGAACATGGCGAACTTATTCTAGGTCCTTTCCAAGGCCATCCTGCATGTGTACATATAGCAATTGGTAGTGGCGTATGCGGAACTGCAGTTGAACAAGATGAAACCCAAGTTGTTGCTGATGTCAATGCATTCCCAGGTCATATTGCGTGTGATGCCAACAGTAAATCTGAAATAGTCGTTCCTATTCATTTTAACAATGAAGTCATTGGTGTATTAGACATCGACGCACCTATTCTTAATCGCTTTGACGATAACGATAAGCAACAATTAGAACAAGTTGTAACTATTATTGAAGACCAATTAAATAAGAAGTAAACAGTTAATCAATATTTTGTATTGACACTTTCTAATAAACTGGTACAATGTACTTTGTGTGAATAAACGAAATTAGCAGTTGTATATTATTTGGCTCTATGTTGTTCCCAAGGCGGACGTATCGTGTAACCATAGCTATGAGGTGAAGATACATAAAACAATATATCTAAATAAGCATACAACACTCTTTTTTGTTTTTTCATAACTACAAAAAAGAAGGAGGAGTCTTATTATGGCTCGATTCAGAGGTTCAAATTGGAAAAAATCTCGTCGCTTAGGTATCTCTTTAAGTGGCACAGGTAAAGAATTAGAAAAACGCCCTTACGCACCAGGACAACACGGTCCTAACCAACGTAAAAAATTATCAGAATATGGTTTACAATTACGTGAAAAACAAAAATTACGTTACTTATATGGAATTACTGAAAGACAATTCCGTAACACATTCGACGCTGCTGCTAAGCAACACGGTGTACACGGTGAAAACTTCATGCAATTATTAGCTGCTCGTTTAGACGCAGTTGTATATTCATTAGGTTTAGCTCGTACTCGTCGTCAAGCACGTCAATTAGTTGGACATGGTCACGTAGAAGTTGATGGCAAACGTGTTGACATCCCTTCTTACACTTTAAAACCAGGTCAAACTATCTCTATCCGTGAAAAATCACAAAACTTAAACATCATTGCTGAGTCAGTTGAAATCAATAACTTTGTACCAGATTACTTAGAATTTGATGCTGACAACTTACAAGGTAAATATATCCGCGTTCCAGAACGTAGTGAATTACCTGCTGAAATCAATGAACAACTTATCGTTGAGTACTACTCAAGATAATAACTTCAACACGAAAGCCGAGAAAATCTTTATTAGATTTTCTCGGCTTTTTACATATCGAGAGAAATTGAGTATCCTAAAAGTAAAGGAGTGTTAAAAATGATTATTAGAGCATTAGAAGAAACCGACTTGCAGTTTGTTCATCATTTAAACAATGAGTATTCTATAATGTCATATTGGTTTGAAGAACCCTATCAATCACTGAGCGAATTACAAACCTTATATAAAAAGCATATTTTAGATGAATCAGAACGTCGCTTCATTATAGAAGAAGATAATATTCGTTTTGGTGTCGTAGAACTTGTAGAAATTAATTTCATTCACCGTAATTGCGAAATTCAAATAATAATTGATCCTCAATATAGCGGCAAAGGCTACGCTAAAAGTGCGTTTAAAATGGCCATAGACTATGCGTTTCTAGTATTAAATTTAAATAAAATATATCTATTTGTGGATGTTAATAATTCGAAAGCCGTACATATATACGAAAGTAACAACTTTAAAATTGAAGGTACACTAAAAGAACATTTTTATACTAGAGGTTCTTACAGTGATTGCCATGTCATGGGTTTATTGAAAAAAGATTGGCATAAATCCGAAAATGACTTATCACATATTAAATAGCTCGTACTTATATAGTTCAATAAATGCACCAGACATAATCGACTAGCAGTCGCAAAATATGTCTGGTGCATCTGTGATAATGCCATCAATGTTTGATTTTATTAATTTAGCGCTTATTACTTTATCATTTACTGTGTAAGGCATTACTTTAAGATTATATTTATGTGCCGTAGCTACAAATTTTGTAGTTACTAATTTATAGTTCGGATTTAAAAAGTGTGCAAAAGTAGCAATCTTTTTAAAATTAGGACGACGATACCAATATTTTTTGGCACTAATTAATACCCCTAATTTATAATTAACGCCAGTCGCGTAAATTTTTTTTATGCTTTCCATATCAAATGATTGAATAACAATGTTTGAGTGTTGCACTTGAGCTTCTTTTAATTGTTTAAGTAAAAGCTGTTCAATTCCGGGATATTGTTCGGGTTTTTTAATTTCAATTAATAATTTCTTATTATATTGCTTCACAAGTTTTAATACATCTTTGAATTCTAAAATAGTTTGGCCTCTAAAAGACTCCCCTTTCCATAGACCGTAATCTAATTGCTGTAATTGTTCCATCGTATAGTCTTTTATTTTACCCGTACCATTTGAAGTTCTATCTACCGAATCATCATGGATTACCACTAGCTTATTATCAGCCGTTTTATGTATATCAATTTCTAAATAGTCGATATTTAATTGTAAAGCAGCCTCATAAGCTATTAATGTATTTTCTGGATATTTTGATGACAGCCCTCTATGAGCTACAACTTTAATTTGGCTATTTGTCACTTTTCAGGCCTCTCTTCTTTCTTTCTTATACCTTGTACTCTAAAATAAAAATAACATAATTTTTTACAAAGGAGCTATGATTATGGTTAAGCATGATTTTAAAGTCACAACAAAATGGCAAGGTGGTCGAGAGGAAGTTGGTGAGGTTAATGGTGACGTAATCAATGAACAAATTTCAATTCCTTCAGAGTTAGGTGGTAATGGACACGGTACAAACCCTGATGAACTGTTGGTAAGTGCTGCTTCTTCTTGTTATATTATTTCTCTTGCTGCTGTATTAGAACGCGCTGGTTTCAACAATATATCTATCGATCAACAGTCTGTCGGTACAGCCGTCTTTGAAAATAGTAAATTTAAAATGGAAGCTATTACTCATTTTCCAAATATTAAAGTAGACAACGCTGAACAATTAGAAACTAAGTTGCCAAAATTATTAAAAATCGCAGACAATAATTGTATGATTTCCAATTCCATCCGAGGCAATGTTCAAATAAATATACAACCAAATATACTTAAACAATAAAATTTTTAAAAAATTCTTTTAATTTATAGAAGACCTAGTTAATAACAATGTAAACCCTTTCAAAACCGAAATTAATCAATTTTTCCCTGTTTAATATTCGATTTTCACTTTTATATTGTCAGAAAATTTGCTAAACTAAGAAAATCTTGAGTAACGGGGGGAAAAGTAATGAAGTATTATCATCCTTTATTGTTAACACCAGGTCCAACACCTGTACCTGACGAAATTTTACACGCAACACAACAACCAATGGTAGGTCATCGTTCAAGTGATTTTGAAGCTATTGCTAAAGAAGCGTTCCAAGCTATCAAACCTGTATTTGGTACAGAAAACGAAGTAATCGTATTAACTTCTAGTGGTACGAGTGCTTTAGAAGCAAGTATGTTAAATATTGCAAATACCGATGATCATATAGTCATTATTGTTTCTGGTGCATTTGGTAACCGTTTCAAACAAATCGCAGAAACCTATTATAATAACGTACATATTTTTGAAGTTGAATGGGGTAAAGCAGTCAACGTACCTGATTTTATAGACTACTTAAAATCAATTAATGGAGATGTTACAGCTGTATATTGCCAATATTGTGAAACTTCAACAGCAGTCGTTCATCCAGTTGGTGAGCTTGGATCAGCCTTAAAACAATTTAAAGACGATATTTATTTTGTGGTTGATGGCGTTAGTTGTATCGGTGCAGTTGATGCAAATATGCAACGAGACAACATCGATGTTTTAGTTTCCGGAAGTCAAAAAGCCATTATGTTACCACCTGGATTAGCATTTGTTGCATATAATGATCGTGCAAAAGAAAGATTTAGTACTGTAACAACGCCTAGATTTTATTTAGATTTAAATAAATATTTAAAATCAGTTGCCGAAAACTCTACACCGTTCACGCCTAACGTAGCGCTGTTTAGAGGCGTTAATGCATATGCCAACTTAGTAAAAGAAGAAGGATTTGAAAATGTTATTAATCGTCACTACGCAATTAGAGACGGTTTAAGAGCAGCCTTAAAAGCATTAAATTTAGATTTATTAGTCGAAGATGAATTCGCTTCACCTACTGTTACAGCCTTTGTACCAAACGATAAAGAAGAGTTAGATTACATTAAAAATCAACTCAAACAACGTTTCAGTATTACTATCGCCGGTGGTCAAGGCCATCTAAAAGGACATATTTTACGAATTGGTCATATGGGTCAAATTTCCCCATTCGATATTTTACAAGTCGTATCAGCTTTAGAACTTATCCTGACTGAACATCGTGGAGAGTCATTCGTTGGTAAAGCAATTAGTCAATATATGGAGGTAGTAAAAGCTTATGTATAAAATTTTAGTATCAGATCCAATTTCTGCAGAGGGTTTATCAAGCCTTTATGAACATCCCAAATTTGATGTTACAAACAATACGGATTTATCAGAAACTCAATTAATAGATGAAATTGCAAATTACGAAGGTCTTATAGTACGTAGTCAAACTCAAGTAACCGAAGACGTTATTAAAGCTGCTACAAATTTAAAAGTAATCGCGCGCGCAGGTGTTGGCGTAGACAACATTGATGTAGATGCAGCAACTAAAAATGGTATTATCGTGATCAATGCCCCAGATGGCAATACTATCTCTGCTACTGAACATTCAATGGCAATGATTTTATCAATGGCAAGAAACATCCCTCAAGCTCACAAATCATTGCAAGAAGGAAAATGGGACCGTAAAACCTATAGAGGTACAGAGTTATATAACAAAACACTTGGTGTTATTGGTGCAGGTCGTATCGGACTTGGCGTTGCAAAAAGAGCGCAAAGTTTTGGTATGAAAATTTTAGCTTTTGACCCCTATTTGTCTGAAGATAAAGCTAAAGAACTAGAAGTTACACGTGCTAGCGTAGATGAAATTGCTGAACAAGCTGACTTTGTTACAGTACATACACCACTTACCCCTAAAACTAAAGGTATAGTTGGTGCAGAGTTCTTTAGTAAAGCTAAACCAAACTTACAAATTATTAACGTAGCTCGTGGCGGTATTATCGATGAAGAAGCACTATTAGATGCTTTAAATCATGATAAGATTCAAAGCGCAGCAATTGACGTATTCGAAACTGAACCCGCTACTGAATCTCCATTAGCAAATCATGAAAAAGTGATTGTAACGCCTCACCTAGGAGCTTCTACTGTTGAAGCTCAAGAAAAAGTAGCGATTTCTGTCGCAAACGAAATTATCGATATTTTCGAAAATGGTAATGTGTTACATGCCGTAAACGCGCCTAAGATGAGTTTCGACGATGCCAATGCAGAACTTAAACCTTATATCGAATTAAGTAAATTAACTGGTGAAGTTGGTATTCAATTATTACAAAAAGCACCTAGAGAATTACACATAAAATACGAAGGTGATTTGGCTATTGATGACACTAGTTTAATCACACGTACACTCGTAAGTGCTGTTTTAAGCCAAGACCTAGCAGAACGAGTAAACTTAATTAATGCACTTGTGTTATTAAATGAACAAGGCGTTTCTTATAATATTGAAAAAAATGCTAAAAATCGCGGATTTAGTAACTACATCGAATTAACTTTAATCAATAAAGATAAACAAATAAAAATCGGTGCAACTGTTTTAAATGGCTATGGTCCTAGAATTGTTAGAATAAATGAGTACCATGTCGATTTCAAACCTGAAAAAAATCAAATTGTGGTTAATCATACAGATAGACCTGGTATTGTTGGTAAAACAGGACAAGTTCTTGGTGAATTTAATATTAATATCGCATCTATGCATTTAGGTCGTACCAATCAAGGCGGTAATGCGCTGATGATTTTATCTGTAGATCACCCTGTAACTGATGAAGTCATCGAAGCTTTATATAAAATCGATGGTTTCCATTTAATCAGAAGTGTTCAATTAGATTTGCCTTCACAAAAAGAATACGATATTTAATTGATAAGCATACAGTAAATTTACTGTATGCTTTTTACTTATTAACAATTAATTACATCGATCCTTCACCTATTATTGTTAGGTAAATTATATGTATGCAACATGAAAAGACCATTCACTATAGTGAATGGTCTTTTTAAATAGGAACTAATGCTCTGAATCATATACTTCTTTTATAATAATATACTTCTAATTTCCCCTACATGGTCAACTATATAGTCGGCATCATAAGATTCTAGTTCTGCCCTTGCATCTTGACCTTTCAAACCAGTTAAAGGTCCTATAAATGTTGCGCCTATCGTCTTAGCACTTAATAAGTCTGCCAAAGAGTCACCAACGATAAACACCTCGTCTTTGTTTACACGATTTTCTTGATTAGTCGCAAATTTTTCATAATTTAATTGTTCGTTACCATCTAATGTTGCTAAATAACTAAATGGATTTGGCTTTCCTAATGGTTTTAAATCTGGATATAAATCTTCGGCAATTAATACTTCGCTTGCAGTGACAATGTGTTCATCTTCAAACAGTTCTTTGATATTTATAGTTTCAAAAGGCACTATCGTTTCCGTTCTAGGACGACCCGTAGCAATTGCTATTTGATAACCTGCATCTTTTAAATCACTTAATAATTGCTTGATTTCATCCACTGGCCTTAAAACTACCTCGTCATATATATAACCTTGTTTATAAGTAGCTCTATTTTCTTTTTGTTCTACTTCTTTAAATAATTTACAGCCTAAATACCATTCTTGATAAACTTCTTGAGTTAATAACCAAAAAGGACTCTTTAATTCAAATAGCTCAGTATGTGATGTATTTAAGACCTTTTGAGCATAAGCAATCAGTGCTTGATATACATGATCTTTGCCAGGTTTTACATCAGCTAGAAATGTTAAAGGGGCTTTAAAATCTAACTGAATATCTGACACACTTGTGCCAACTTCCTGTAACCTTTGTTGACTAAATGTTTCCGCATTTAAAACTGTATCTAATTGAGCTGGTGACAACTGTTTACAGACTTCAATAAAATGTAATGCCGTAACAATAAATAACATGTCCCAGTTTGAATTTAATCCTAATGATTTTAACTTAACTAAAATTTTATCGTGATCAAATACGGTGGCTCTTATTTTTTGAATGTCTTCATCATTTAAACTTTGAAAGTCAATGGAAGCATCAAGCCCTAGATAAGACTTGTCCATTAAAATTTCATATGTAGTTAAAGCTGATACATCAAAGCATCTTTCCTCACTTAAAAAGACACCATCAACATCAAACAATACCGACTTCATTTACGTTCACTCTCCTATTCAGAAAATTCTGATACTATTTAATTCTACAATTTGAAGTAAAAAAGAGCAAATGAATATTGCACATTTGCTCTTTAAATATTAATTATTGGTTATTCATTTGATTTTCTATTTCATCTGCTACTTGTTGGACGTGTGTCCCTATAATAACTTGTGTATTATGCTTACCACTTTTTGTAACGCCAACTGCCCCAGCAGCTTTAATTTTTGCTTCATCGATAATACTATTATCAGCTAATTCCATACGTAATCGAGTCGCACAGTTTGTTAGTGACGTAATATTATCTTTACCACCTAAACCGGTCAATATTTCTGAAGCGCTATGTGAGTATTTATTACCATTTTTAGATTGAGCGTCATCTGTTGTTGTATTTTCTTCTGCAGGGTCTGGTACTAAGTTGTCTCCACGACCAGGTGTATTTAATTTCAATACTTTAATTGCTATTCTGAAGACCACATAATAAATCACAAAGAATACAACACCTTGAACGAGTAACATCAACGGATGGTTTGCATTTGGATTAATTAGCGACAATAAATAGTCAATGAGCCCTGCGCTGAAAGTAAATCCGGCCGTCCAATGGAATAATGCTGCAATAAATAATGATAATCCTGTTAAAAATGCGTGGATAACAAACAGTACGGGAGCCACAAACATAAATGCAAATTCAATCGGTTCTGTTACTCCTACGAAAAATGCTGAAATCGCACCCGCTAGCATTAAACCATAAACACGTTTTTTCTGTTTTGATTCAGCAGTATGATACATTGCTAAAGCAGCTGCAGGAACACCAAACATCATTACTGGGAAGAAACCAGCCATATATCTTCCTGTAACACCTTTCACTGCACCATCGCCAGTTTGGAATTTTGCAATATCATCAACACCGGCAAGGTTAAGCCAAAATACAGAATTTAATGCGTGATGCAGTCCTGTTGGTATTAACAAACGGTTAAAGAAACCATATAAGAAAGCACCAAATGGACCAAAGTCAATAATCCATTTACCAAAAGCTACAATGCCTCCATATACATACGGCCATACAAACAGTAATGCGACAGTTAAAAATAAACTGAAAAACGCAGTTAATATAGGCACTAATCGTTTACCACTAAAGAAAGATAAAGCCATAGGTAATTCCGTCTCGCTAAATTTATTATAGGAAAAAGCGGCGATTAAACCGATTAACATACCGACGAAAACATTTGAATTATCCATATGCGTGAATGCATCATTAACGTTTGCCGTCTTGACACCTAATAATGGTGCCAATTTTTCTGGGCTTAGCACAGTTGTTGTTAAAAAGTACCCTACAACAGCAGCTAACGCCACGGAACCATCATTCTTCTTAGCCATACCCAATGCGACCCCAACCGCAAATAGTACACCGAGTTGATCTAAAATACTCGTACCAGCATTCATGAAAAATGTAGCGACGACTGGCCAAAGTTTTAATGCGTTTAATGTATTCCCAATACCAACAATAATTGCTGCAGCTGGAAGTACAGCAATTGGTAACATCAACGATCTCCCTAATCGTTGTAAGAAATTAAACATAAAAATTCCCCCTTTTTATAATCGTACAAAAAACTACCACGTATACAAAATATACGTGGTAGCCTTTGTTTACAGTACGTTCTTGTACAATTACATAATAACATAACTTATTTTAAATTCGTATAATTATTTTTATTTATATAATTTCTACTTTGAAAAATCGTTATTATTTGTTATTAAAAGCTTCATTTAATTCTAATTGTAATTGACGCGTACTATTTTCTAATTGTTTTGTTAAATATTCTAATTTTTCATTTCTCTTCATAGATTTTGGTAAATCTTTTGTCTCTATTGGTTCACCAAATTTAATATGCGCATGACCTGTAATTAATCCTAAAATATTTTTAGGACCAACATATGCAGCAGGTAAAATAGGCGCACCACCCATCATTGCGATTGTCACGGCACCTCTTTTTAACGGTGCATCTTCAGTTAGTTGCTTACGTTGTCCTGTTGGGAAAATACCTACCGTTTTATTTTCTTTTAATAACTTAATTGGTCTTTTTAAAGTACTTGGACCTGGGTTTTCACGGTCTACAGGAAATGCGTTTAATGACAGTAAAAATTTCCCAAAGAATTTATTCTTAAACAATTCTTTCTTTGCCATGTAATGTATTGGCGTTGGGAAAATAGACATCCCTAACATGATTACTTCGTTGTAACTTTCATGTGTACATGTGGCAACATATTTATTCAATTGTGGAATGTTTTCTTTACCATGTACCGTTAACGATTTACTTACTTTTACTATTATAAAATATAAAATAGAACTTATTACTTTATACATGAGTTCACCTACTTTTTTAGCCTTTTGTTACCTTTTAGATTTTATCACTTAGTGTCTTCTCAAACAAGAAAATTAAGCAACAGTAATCAGACTAAAGTACTACTGCAAGTTACTAGCAATACATTGTAAAAACTATATAATATAGACATAGCGTATAGATTGGGAGGCAAATCATGTCAGAATATAATAAAGATGATCAACAAACAAATTTATCAAACAGCATAGAACAAAATAGCAAGAGCTATGAACAACCTCGGCATAGATACAAACCAAAATTCCCTTGGTTCAAAACAATTATAGTAGCGTTAATTGCTGGCATTATTGGGGCTATGATTGTATTAGGTGTCGGAAAATTACTGAATAATATGGGCTCAGACCATAATGGCTCGTCAGTACAAGAAGCATCTAATAGTAAAGGTGGTAATACTTTAGATGGCAAAAATGACCAACATTCATCAGTTAATAAAATGATTAACAATGTATCCCCTGCAATTGTTGGCGTCATCAATATGCAAAAAGCACAAAACTTAAATGACTTACTTGAAGGTAAATCTTCAAAATCACAAGAAGCCGGCGTTGGTTCAGGCGTAATCTATCAGAAAAATGATAATTCTGCTTACATCGTAACGAATAATCATGTTATTGATGGTGCGAGTGATATCAAAGTACAATTACATAATAACAAACAAGTGAGTGCAAAATTAGTTGGTAAAGATGCATTAACAGATATTGCAGTGTTAAAAATTAATCATACAGAAGGTACTAAAGCTATTAAATTTGCAAACTCATCAAAAGTTAAAACTGGAGATAGCGTATTCGCAATGGGTAATCCATTAGGCTTAGAATTTGCTAATTCAGTAACCTCAGGTATTATTTCGGCAAGTGAACGTACGATTGATACACAGACGGCTGCAGGAGCAAACAAAGTAAATGTATTGCAAACTGACGCTGCAATTAACCCAGGTAATTCTGGTGGTGCGCTAGTTGATATCAACGGTAACCTCGTAGGTATTAACTCAATGAAAATTTCCAATGAACAAGTTGAAGGTATTGGATTTGCTATACCAAGTAATGAAGTTAAAGTTACAATTAAAGAACTTGTTGAAAATGGTAAAATTGAGCGTCCATCCATTGGTATTGGTCTATTAAATCTAAGTGAAATTCCTGATAATTATAAATCAAAATTAGATACTAACCGTAAAGATGGTGTCTACGTGGCTAAAGTTGATAGTGATAACGGACTCAAAGAAGGCGACATTATCACAAAAATCGATAACAAAACTGTCAAAGAAGATACCGATTTAAAATCTTATCTATATCAACACAAAAAGCCTGGTGAACAAGTAAAACTTACGATCCAACGTAAAGGTGAAACAAAACAAGTTAACGTCACATTGAAAAAACTTAAATCAACATCTAAATCTACGCAATCAAGTTACGATGACAATCATGCAAACCCTTTTGAATAGATAATATCAATAATACAAAAGCACAACATTCAACTGAGTTACAGTTTGAACGTTGTGCTTTTTGTGTTTCCCGTCTATTTACTTTTATTTAAAGTTGACCATAAAGTATTTCTTTTTACCACGTCTTATTATTGCAAACGTATTGTCAATTTTATCTTCTGTTGTTAATTCATAATTTACATCTTGTTGACGCTCACCATTAATATAAATAGCGCCATTTGTTACATCTTCACGTGCTTGACGTTTAGAAGAAGAAATACCACTTTCTACGATTGCTTCAACAATATTAGTTGTCTCATGGCTAAGTTCAACTTGTGGTACATCTTTAAAGCCTTCTTTTAATTCTTGAGCTGATAAAGCTTTTAAATCACCACTAAATAATGCTGTGGAGATACGTTGAGCATCTTCTAAAGCAGCCTTACCGTGAATGAATTCCGTTACATTTTCAGCTAAAGCCTTTTGTGCTTCACGTAAGTGTGGTGCTTCTTCTAGAGATTGTTGTAACTTTTCGATTTCTTCTTTGTTTAAGAAAGTGAAGTATTTTAAGAATTTAATAACATCGTCGTCTTTTGTATTAATCCAAAATTGGTAGAATTCATACGGGCTCGTTTTATCTTCATCTAACCATACTGCGCCGCCTTCTGATTTACCAAATTTTTTACCGTCTGCTTTAACTACTAATGGGATTGTTAGACCATATGACTCACGATCACCATACATACGACGCATTAATTCTATACCGCTCGTAATATTACCCCATTGGTCTGAACCACCAATTTGTAATTTACAATCATACGTCTTGTTCAAATGACCAAAATCGATTGCTTGTAGTATTGTGTAAGTAAACTCAGTAAATGAAATACCATTTTCTAATCTCGTTTGAATAGAATCTTTACCTAATAAGTAATTAATACCGACATGTTTACCATAATCTCTCAAGAAGCTAATTAAAGATATTTGTTCTAGCCAATCTTTGTTATTGACTAAAATTGCGCCCTGTTCTGTACCAAATTCAAATAGTTTATGCATTTGTTTACTAATACCTTGCACATTTTTTTCTACTTGCTCTTCAGTTTGTAAAACACGTTCTTCAGATTTACCAGATGGGTCCCCTACCATTCCTGTGCCTCCACCAATTAGAACAATTGGACGATGTCCGTATTCTTGGAAACGACGTAAAGTTAACATCGGCAATAAGTGGCCAATATGTAAACTATCCGCAGTTGGGTCAGCACCACAGTATAAAGAAACTTGCTCTTTATTTAATAATGTTTCTAGACCTTCTTCATCAGTTTGTTGATAAATAAGTCCTCTCCATTTTAAATCTTCTAATAATGCACTTGTCATACTATCAACCTCCTATTTTCTGTAGATATTATTTTAGTATTAAATGAAAATCTATCGATAAACAAAAAACGCCCTTACATCAAAATGTAAGGGCGCTCGCGCACGGTACCACCAAACTCTAAGTCTATCAACTTTATTAATGATACGTTCATTAACTTAAACGTTGGATTATGTTTAAAACATTAATAAGGTGTATTCGCTTTAATTTAATTAATAGTTCGCACCAACCACTATTTCTCTGAAAATTAATATTAAAGTTACTTTTCCTTTAACCCAAAATAATATCGAATTGAATTTAATTATAAGTAAAGCTATTTTAAAAGTCAATATAGAAATGTGTTATAATAATTTCGTCGACAGGAGGTGCAGTCAAACATGGAAAACAATCAATACAAAGTAGGTACTTTAGCTAAATTTGAAGTTATTTATAAAAAAATCAAACATATATTCGTTGCTTTATTCGTAATAGTGGCATCTATAAGTATTATTTTGTTGGCTGCCTCCATATTATATTTTAGCCATCTAACGAAAGACGCGACCCATATGTCTGATAAAGAATTAAAATCAGAACTTCTGGATTTCCCTGGGAGCGATGCGTTACAAGATCGAAATCACGATATTTTAACAGCTTTCGACCGGTCAAATAATACATTAATCGTTGGACCTAAGAATGTAAACAATACGGTCATTAAAGCTCTGACTTCATCCGAAGATAGTTTATACTTTAAACATAACGGTATATTACCTAAAGCTTTATTGAGGGCAGTATTTCAGGATGTCTTTAATACACAAATATCATCTGGTGGCAGCACGATTACCCAACAATTAGTCAAAAATCAAATTTTAACGAATAAGAAAACATATTCACGTAAGGCAAATGAATTAGTATTAGCGATGCGTACTGAACAGCTATTTACCAAAAAAGAAATTTTATATATATACTTGAACATAGTCCCTTTTGGTAGAGATGATAATGGTGCTAATATTACAGGTATTGCATCCGCTTCATTTAGTTTATTTGGTAAATCTCCAAATAATCTTACCGTTGCCGAATCTGCATACATTGTTGGTTTATTACAAAGCCCCTACTATTATACGCCTTATAATTCTGATGGCTCTTTAAAATCACAAGAGCAACTATCTATCGGGTTAAATCGACAACATTATGTATTAAGACGTATGTTAGTTGAAGATAAAATTACGCATAAACAATTTGAAACGGCAGAAAAAGAAAATATTAAAGATACATTAAGAACGAATACTCAATAAAAAGCACACGGCTCATAATAATTTTGAGTCGTGTGTTTTTTTAAATATTAATTAGACCTTAGAATAGGCCTTTCGCATGTCCGTCATCTGTAACGTCCATGTTAAGTGCTGCAGGTTTTTTCGGTAATCCAGGCATCGTCATTATTGCACCAGTAAGTGCCACGATAAAGCCTGCGCCTGTTTTCGCTTCTAGTTCACGAATTGTAATTTCAAAATCACTTGGCGCACCAAGTTGTGTTTGATCATCTGAGAATGAATATTGTGTTTTAGCCATACAAACGGGATATTTGTCCCAGCCATTTTCTTTAAACGATGCAAGTTGTTTTTGCGCTTTATTAGTGAATGATACGCTTTTACCGCCATATATTTCTTTTACTATCGTTTCAATTTTGTCTTCTAATGGTAAATCTAAGTCATATAAATGTTTAAATGATTGTGGTTCATCTATGACTTCTAATACATTTTGTGCTAATACTTCACCACCGGCGCCACCTTTTTCCCAAACTTCTGTTAATGCTAGTCTTACGCCTTTATCTTTTGCCCACTGTTGAACAAATTCAGTTTCAGCATCTGTATCGTGAATAAAAGCATTTAAGGCAACAACAGGTTCAACGCCATATTTCTTTACATTGTCTACATGGCGTTCTAGATTTACAATACCTTGTTTAAGTGCTTCGACATTTTCTGTTTGCAAATCATCTTTAGGCACGCCGCCATGCATTTTTAACGCTCGAATTGTAGCTACTACAACCACAGCAGAAGGTTCAAACCCTGCTTCACGCGCTTTGATATTCATGAATTTTTCCGCACCTAAATCTGAACCGAACCCTGCTTCAGTTACTACAATGTCAGCTAAGTCACGTGCAGTTTCTGTTGCCAAAATAGAATTACAGCCATGGGCGATATTGGCAAATGGACCACCATGTACCAATGCTGGTGTACCTTCAATCGTTTGTACAAGATTAGGTTTAATGGCATCTTTTAAAATCATCGTTAATGCGCCCTCAACTTGTAAATCTGCTACTGTTACTGGTTTACGTGATTTTGTATAACCAATCGTAATTTCACTAATTTTAGTTCTTAAATCGTTAATACCCGTTGCTAAACATAAAATAGCCATTATTTCCGAAGCTACTGTAATGTTAAAACCATCTTCTCGCGGAATACCTTGTGTTGGACCTCCAAGTCCTACGTTTATTTGTCTTAAGGCACGGTCATTCATATCTAACACACGTTTCCATTCAATTCGGCGTTGATCAATATCTAATTCATTACCATGGTGCATATGATTATCTATAAACGCTGATAAAGCGTTATTAGCCGTAGTGATTGCATGGAAATCTCCATTGAAATGTAAATTAATGTCTTCCATTGGTAAAACTTGTGCATAGCCACCACCCGTTGCACCACCTTTAATACCGAAAGTTGGTCCAAGCGCTGGTTCACGTAAAGCGACCATTACTTTTTTCTTTAATCCATTGAGTGCATCAGCTAAACCAACAGTCACTGTCGATTTACCTTCCCCTGCTGGTGTCGGACTCATTGCTGTCACTAAAACGACCTTGCCTTTTTCTTTATTCTTGTTGATTTTATTAATATCAACTTTTGCTTTATATTTTCCATATTGCTCTAGTGCATCTTCTTCGATATTTACCTTTTGAGCAATCTCAGTAATAGGTTTTAATGTTGCATTATTCGCGATCTCTAAATCAGATAAATGTGCCACTTTAAATCCCCCTTAGTTTGGTTGTAATAAACAGAAACAAAAATAGAGACTTAGTCTTCTATATTTATATTATCGGACTCCCCTTAATTTGTCGACGTTTTAGGTAACGCTTACATAAAATATTCATTTTATCTATTAAAGTACATAAAAAAACGCTACCTTTTCAGATAGCGTTTTTATTTATGGTTTCAATAGCCATAACATTCTACATTTAATCTTCCATTGTACTTAAATCGCCTTCTGGCAAGTCAAGTTCCCAAGCTTTAAGTACACGTCTCATGATTTTACCTGAACGTGTTTTTGGAAGTTTGTCTTTAAATTCAATTTCTCTCGGTGCAGCATGGGCTGCTAAACCTTCTTTAACAAAGACACGAATTTCTTCTTTTAAATCATCCGTAGGTTCATAGCCCGGTTTTAAAGCTACGAATGCTTTAATAATTTCACCACGAACTGAATCAGGTTTACCAATTACCCCAGCCTCAGCTACTGCTTCATGCTCAACTAATTTTGATTCTACTTCGAATGGACCTACACGTTCACCTGCAGTCATAATTACATCATCGACACGACCTTGGAACCAGAAATATCCTTCTTCATCTTTGTAAGCAGAATCGCCTGAAACATACCAATCACCGATAAAGTATGAATCATATTTTTCAGGGTTTTTCCAAATTGAATGCATCATTGAAGGCCAACCTTTTTTCAATGCCAAGTTACCCATTCTATTTGGTGGTAATTCATTACCTTGGTCATCTACAATAGATGCCTCAACGCCTGGTAGTGGTTTACCCATTGAACCTAATTTAACATCCATTGAAGGATAGTTAACGATCATATGGCCACCTGTTTCAGTCATCCACCATGTATCTAATACACGTTTGCCAAATACTTCATAAGCCCATTTGATTACTTCTGGGTTTAATGGTTCACCTACCGATAAAATACTTTTTAGAGATGATAAATCATATTTTTTAATGACATCATCACCAGCACTCATTAACATACGCAATGCTGTAGGTGCAGTGTACCAAATTGTTACTTTAAATTCGTCTATCATTTTATACCAAGCTTCTGGTGAGAAACGACCACCAGCGATACAGTTAGTCGCACCATTTAACCATGGACTAAATACCCCATAAGAAGTACCAGTTACCCATCCAGGATCGGCTGTACACCAATAAACATCGTCATCAGTTAAATCTAATACATATTTACCTGAAATATAATGTACTAACATCGCTTTTTGTACATGTAATACACCTTTAGGTTGGCCAGTTGAACCTGAAGTATAATGTAAAATTAATCCATCATCTTCATTTAACCATTCAGTATCAAATTCCTTGCTAGCCGCTTCCATTTCTTTATTAAAATCAACGTAGTCACTCTCTACATTGTCATCTACAACTATAATTTTTTCTAAGTTAGGCAATTTATCTTGTGGAATTCTAGGTAATAAATCATTAGTTGTTACAATCACCTTAGCGTCACTGTTGTCTAATCTATCACCTACCGCTTTTTCCATAAATGCTTCAAATAATGGTCCAACTATAGCACCAATTTTTAAAATACCTAAAAAGGCAAAATATAATTCAGGTGTTCTAGGCATAAAAATAAATACTCTATCACCTTTTTCTACATTTGCCTTATCTTTAAGGACGTTAGCCGCCTTATTAGAATAATCTTTCATTTCACTGAAAGTATAACTTTCTTTACGTTCATCATCTTTATAATATAAAGCGACTTTATCTCCTTTGCCATCATCAACATGACGATCAATACATTCGTGTGCCATGTTCATTTTGCCTGTTTGATACCAAGAAAATGCTTTCTCCACCTTTTTCCAATCGAAGTTATTATACACTTCTTCGTAATTTGGTAGATTGAAGTTTCCTTGTTCCCCTTTATACACATCAACTTTCATTATGATATCCCCCTTAAAGTGAAATCGCTTTCTCAAAATCTATTATATCTAAAATATACCCAATTTTCAAAAAATTAAAAGTTAACTTTATTGTGTTAATTTACAATATTATCAATTATAATAATCATTAATAATAATAGTTATAATAAATATAAAGGTGGTGTATAAAGATTATGGAACATAAAAAAACATATGTGAAACAAACATATGAAATTGATAATAAGCAATATGTCATTGAAGGACCAGTGCCTGCGCAAGATTTAGAACATATGACATTTGATGAAGGCTTACATTCATTTAGATATCCAAATGAACAATTTGAAGCCATCAAAGAAATTAGCGAATTACCAGAAGGAAGAATTTACGTTTTAAAACATGAACATCATATTATTGGCTATGTCACTTATCATTATCCTGATCCATTAGAACGCTGGTCTAGTGGCAAGTTACCCTACCTAATCGAACTTGGCGCTATCGAAATTAGTTTACCTTATCGTTATTTACATTTAGGTACAGAATTAATTAAGTTAAGCCTATCGCAAGACGAAATCGAAGATTATATTATTATAACTACTGAATATTATTGGCATTGGGACTTGAAGAACTCTGGGTTAGATGTTTATGAATATAAAAAATTAATGCAAAAATTAATGGGATATGGGGGCCTTGAAGTTTTTGCAACTGACGATCCAGAAATAACAAGTCATCCTGCAAATTGTTTAATGGCTAGGATTGGTTCACGCATTACGATTAAACAATTACAAGCCTTCGATGATATTCGCTATATGAATCGCTTTTTCTTTTAAAGGGGAGAAAATTTATGAGTAACAATGAAACAACGGGTTATGTTTATGCGAATGCATTACTTCAATATCGTTTCGCAAATGATCATCCATTCAATCAAATGCGATTGAAACTAACAACTGAATTGTTGCAAGATTTAGGCTATCTCAAGACAAGTCATATAGTGAAACCACGTATTGCTACCGAAGAAGAACTATTGCTAATTCATTCATATGATTATATCCAAGCCATGAAACATGCTTCACACGGTATTTTAAGCGAGACAGAAGCCAAAAAATATGGCATAGATGGTGAAGATACCGTTCAGTTTAAACACATGCATAAGCACAGTGCTAGAATAGTTGGTGGCGCGTTAAATTTAGCAGATGAGATTATGTCGAACAAACGGAGAAATGGCTGTCATTTAGGTGGCGGTTTGCACCACGCTTTACCTGGACGCGCTAACGGTTTTTGTATATATAATGATGTTGCCATTACTATCGCCTATTTAATTAAACACTATCATTGCAAAGTATTATGTATAGACACAGATGCGCATCATGGAGACGGTACACAATGGAGCTTTTATACGAATGAAGATGTACTAACCTACTCAATTCACGAAACTGGGAAGTTTTTGTTTCCTGGTTCAGGTCATTACACAGAACGTGGTGATGAAAAAGGCTATGGTTGTACAGTTAACGTTCCACTCGAGCCTTTTACAGAAAATGAATCTTATTTAGAATCTTTTAAAAACACTATTACACCAATCATACAATCATACAAACCCGATATAATCGTTAGTGTACATGGCGTCGACATTCACTATTTAGACCCTTTGACTCACATGAGTTGCACATTAGATGCACTATATGAAATACCCTATATCATTAAAGCATTAGCAGATGAATATACAGACGGCAAAGTTTTAATGTTTGGTGGCGGTGGTTATAATATATGGGAGGTCGTGCCTCGCGCTTGGTCACACGTATTTTTAGCACTTTTAGGAGAAACTAAACAACAAGGACACCTACCACAAAAGTGGTTAGATAAATGGCAAAATTATGCTCCTTGTAAGTTATCTACCACTTGGAAAGATGAATTAGCAGATTATCCTTATATACCAAGAACAGCAGAAATCAGCGCAAGCAATTTAAAAGTCGCTAATTTAGTAAAATCTTGGTTTTAACAATAACATAGCCAAATACTATACAACTGACAACTTATCTAGAAGTTGCCAGTTTTTTCTCATTAACGGTACATGCTAAACTTCTAAGTCTTGCATACCATAACTAAAAAAGAAAATGAATTTCATTCATAAATTACCTTATTCTTAAATATATTTATAATTTATTCAACTATGCATAAATCCCCTTTTATTTTGAGCAAGACTCCTGACGGAACAGAAAGTGTCTCGAGACCACAGACTCGAGCCTTTCCCGTAGTAAACGTAACTCAAAATAGATAAATCTTATTTGCATTTCATAACTAAAAAAGAAAATGAATTTCATTCATAAATTACCTTATTCTTAAATATATTTATAATTTATTCAACTATGCATAAATCCCCTTTTATTTTGAGCAAGACTCCTGACGGAATAGAAAGTGTCTCGAGACCACAGGCTCGAGCCTTTCCCGTAGGAAAGCGTAGCTCAAAATAAATATATAATTACACTTCAGCTAATCAAACAACATAGTCGATAATAATGAAAAAACCAATCAATATATTTAAATTATCGATTGGTTTCTTTTGCTTATATTATTTTGTTGTACCACGATATTCAATTCTGTGTGGTAATATAACATTTGGTTCTTCAATTTCTTCTTCATTCATGTATTTTGTTAACAATCTCATGCCTACCGCACCGATGTCATATAATGGTTGAATAACACTAGATAATTGTGGTCTTACCATTTCTACCAATCTAGTATTATTAAAACTTACGATTTGAACATCATCAGGGATGTTAACACCTTCGTCTTGTGCACTATGTACAAGTCCGATAGCTTGTTCATCACTAATAGATAAAATTGCATCTAATTTTGATTTATCCAATGCTTCAAATGCACGAATACCATCTTTATACGTTTCATTACCATTAAATACTTGGTTTTCATTCAATGATAAATTGTGTTTAGATAATACATTTTTTAAACCAATTAACACTTCATCTTGCGCTTTTTTAGAATAATTGCCACCAACAAAACCAAATTCTTTGGCACCATTGTTAATCAATTCTTCCGTTACTTCTTCAGCAGCAGTTTTAAAATCAATATTTACTGAAGCAATACCATCATCTTTGCCATTTGTACCAGAAACTACTACAGGTACAGACGATTTGTTAATTAAATCTTTGATTTCTTCTGAAATCGTACCACCTAAAAAGATAATGCCATCAACTTGTTTACTTAATAAGTTATTAAAAATTTCTTTTTCCTTAACAGGATCATTATCAGAGTTAGAAATAATTGAATGATATTTGTACATCGTAGCAATATCTTCTAACCCTCTTGCTAATTGAGAGTAATAAACATTCGAAATATCTGGGATTATTACACCAACCGTTGTTGTTCTTTTACTTGCTAAGCCTCTTGCTACAGCATTTGGACGGTAATTTAATTTTTCAATTACTGCATTTACTTTGTCTCTTGTTTCAGGTTTAACATTTTGGTTTCCATTAACTACGCGTGAAACTGTCGCCATTGAAACTCTTGCTTCGCGCGCTACGTCATAAATTGTAACAGTCATAACTTCCTCCTTGTAAGCGTTTTATTTATTATTATATCCTGTTTTCATCACATTTTCAAAGTTTACCACATTTTAGATTCTACGCAAATAAATTTGTTTTAATGTCACAATACTGTCAAAGCTATCATGGCACCTTTTACCACAAAAATACCCTTATTAATCTGCCAAAAATAAATTTAGCATTTAATAAGGGTATATGATGAATAATTTAAGAAAAATTATTTAATTTTTTTACTATTATACATATCTGCTAATGGCTTAATTTCGTTATAGAAATTATCAAATTCTTTTAAGTCCATTTGCTGACCGCTATCACTTAAAGCAACAGATGGATCAGGGTGAACCTCAGCCATGATACCGTCTGCACCAACAGCTAAGCCTGCTTTGGCAGTTGGTAACATAATGTCTTTACGACCAGTACTGTGCGTAACATCGACCATAACAGGTAAATGTGTGCCTTGTTTTAATACAGGTACTGCAGAAATATCTAATGTATTTCTTGTCGCTTTTTCGTAAGTACGGATACCACGTTCACATAAGATAATGTTGTTGTTACCTTGTGCTGCAATGTATTCAGCTGCGAAAATAAATTCTTCAACTGTAGCTGACATACCACGTTTTAAAAGAATCGGTTTCTTAGTGCGTCCTGCTTCTTTTAATAATTCAAAGTTTTGCATGTTACGCGCACCAATTTGGAATACGTCTAAATATTCATCAGCGATTTCAAAGTCTGCCGGATTTACGATTTCACTTACCACGTTTAAATCGTATTTATCTTTAGTGTTTTTAAGTATTTTCAATCCTTCTACGCCTAAGCCTTGGAAATCGTAAGGTGAAGTACGTGGTTTAAATGCGCCACCTCTAATAAATTTCTCACCTTTTGCATGTAAATCTGCTGCTACAGCATCCACTTGTTCTTGTGACTCAACTGAACATGGGCCAAAGACGAATGATTTATTACCGTCACCGATGATACCACCGTTATCAAATTGAACGATTGTATCTTCTGGTTTTAATTTTCTTGATACATATAAATGTTTTTCATTTTCTGATTTTTGTAGATCAGTAGAGGCTTTAAAAATTTCTTTAAATAATTGTTTAATCACATTATCATTAAACGGTCCCTCATTATTATCTAAAAGTACATTAATCATTTCTTTTTCACGTTGAGGGTCATATACAAGTGTACCTTGTTTACGTTTTTCTTCCCCTATTTTTTGAGCGATTTTCCCTCTTTTAGATAATAGTTTTAGAATTTCATCATTAATTTCAACAATTTCATCTCTGTATTCTTTTAATTTATCTGACATTTTATTCACCTCTATGAAAATATTTAAACTGTATATATTATTCTGCTTTAAAGCAGTAAAATATATGTTGGAAATTATTGTAACAATATCTTATCCGAAGTTCAAGTATAGAATTTATATTTTGACTTCTAAAATAGAATAACTCTTATGATAACTGAATTTTCTGTCATTTGCTAGAGAAAATTATACACCTTATGCAACAATTTATATTATTGTTTTTCACATATATTAACACCATATGCACTTATTCTTTTTGTACTTAAATAAAAAGACAAACCCAACTTAACGTTTAAGTTAGGCTTGTCTTTATTACCACAACTTATATTTCAATCTGTCGTATTAATAACATATACTTACGCATTAATCATTAAATGTCTTTTTATCTATTTTACTTGAAGCTTTTTCACCTGAATTTTTATGAGTAGGTCTATTCTTTTTATAATTTGTTTCTTTTGATGACTCTACATTACTATCTGATGCTTCAACCTTGCTATTATTAGCTAAGTTATTAGATGCTTTGTCGTGCACGATATGACCATTTTTGAAAACTACTGTTTCATGCGTTTGTTCAACGCGTTTTTCTGCTGAGTCTGATGCAACACTACCAGAATTATTATTTTCTTTAGTTGTTGCATTAGCATTATTTGATGTTTTTTCATTATCAGAAGTGACTGAGGCAGTACCGGCTGCTCCCCCTACTGTTGCAGTTCCAGCCGCTGCAGCTGCTGCACCTTTTGAATCAGTTAATTTAAAGTCGTCTTCTTTAACATTAATGCTTTTTGTAACTAAATTAGGAACGTCTCCGTCGAATTTACCTTGAGTTGGTTGTTCAGGTTGTAATAATTGTTTAGTATTTTGTGCAACAACGCTGTCGTTATACATTGCTTCATGCTTTTCTTTTGCAGCAAGCGCTAATTTGTTTGCACTTACTTTATTAGACTCTTCTGTTGAAGCTACTGTATCATCATCTTGTTGTGTGCTGTCAGTTGCAGCCTTATTGTCATTAGCATTACTTGCTACTGCTCCAGCACCAACTGCTGCCGTTTTATTATCATCATTTGATACAGATGGATCTGCTAAATCATTTTGTGAAGATTCTTTTTGGATTGCATTTTGTTGCGCATTTAATTCTTTATTAGAAGGCGTGCCTTCAGTTGGCTGTTGTTGTTTGTCAGTATTGTCTTTATTTGCAGCTAAACCTGCTGTAGTACCTGCAGTGGCACCAACAGCTACACCGCCTACAGTCGCTGCTGAATTAGATGAGTTATCTGTTGGTTCATGTTTTGCAGGGTTAGATAAATTATTTTCAGAAGCTTCTTCTTGAATAGCAGCTTTTTGTGCTGAGATTTCTGAATCACTTACTGTAGATTTAATATTATTAACTTCATTTTCTGCTTGTTGACGTTGTTCTTCTGATTGTTTAATAATACTAGATCTAAATTCACTCGTACTTTGTTCAAAACCTTTATTACGTTTTGATTTTGTAGTAACTAACCCGATTGCTGTACCGATAACTGCACCGATTACAAAGCCATAGACAAAGTTACTTCTATCTTCATTATTATACTCTTCAGGAACTTCATAACGCTCTAGATTTCTTTCATAATTATCACGGTTATAATATGTCATAATGATTTCCTCCTATAGCAAATGCACTTAAATAAAGTAACAACCTCATTTAAGTGCATTTGTTTGTGTAAGTATATAAGTTATTTATTCTCTACACGAGTAGTATAGCTATGATTTGCATCATTTGCTACGCTACTTGTTTTGTAGTTAGCACTTTCTCTACGAGTTCTTCTATTTTGCCATTTGTCTGCAATTTCCATTGCAACGTTTGACCATTGAACAACTTGAGAAATTTTATCTTCATTTTGAGAAATATTGTGCGTAATAGAATTAGTTACGCGGTCAACTGACCCGTTTAATGTTTGAACTGAGTCACCGATACCTTTCACAGCATCAACTACTGAGTTCAATCTTTCTGATTTACCTTGAATATCTTCAGTTAAACGATTAGCTTTATGAAGTAAATCAGTTGATTCACGTGTAATACCTTGAACTTGACCTTCTACTCCATCAAGTGTCTTAGCTACGTGATCTAAGTTTTTCTTAACTGAAATTAACACTACAACAATTCCAATTACTAAAATTAGAAAAGCTATTGCCGCGATAATTCCAGCAATGGGTAAAATCCATTCCATCAAAAACGCCTCCTAATAAACATATGTTGTTATTTTATTTTAATACCCAACTCATTTTAACATAAACATATTAAAATTCATTAACAACATCGAGATTTTCCATATATGCACGCTGAATTTTTTGTATATCACCAGCACCCATAAATAATACCACAGCATCATTATATTGTTCTAATAAATTAACACTAACTTCGTCAATTAATTGCGCACCGTCTATGCGTTTCAGTAAATCTTGTATCGTTAGATTGCCTGAATTTTCTCTAATAGAACCAAATATTTCACATAAGAAAGTGTGGTCAGCTTTACTTAAACAATCAGCAAACTCTTGTAAAAACGCTTTCGTTCTACTAAAAGTATGTGGTTGGAAAACTGCGATGACTTCTTTGTTTGGATATTTTTTTCTTGCTGTTTCAATTGTAGCACTAATTTCTCTTGGATGATGTGCATAATCATCAACAAGTACTTGATTAACTACTTTTGTTTCGTTAAATCTTCTTTTTACACCACCAAATGTTTCTAAAGCTTCTTTAATGTTATCAATATCAAGTTCTTCAAGATAACTAATAGTAATAACTGATAAAGCATTTAAAATATTATGGTCCCCATATTGAGGTGATAGGAATGTATCGAAAAATTTATTATTGATATAAACATCAAATTGTGTACCTTTTTCACTAATTTGGATATTGTCCGCATAGACATCATCATTAGTTGAAAAACCATAATAGTAAACAGGTACATTGGCTTGAATACCACGTAAATAAGGATCATCGCCCCATGCAATGATAGCTTTTTTCACATTATGAGACATCTCTTGAAAGGCGCTTACCACATCGTCTATGTCTTTGAAATAATCCGGATGGTCAAAATCAATATTTGTCATAATTGCATAATCTGGATGATAGCTTAAGAAGTGACGTTTATATTCACATGCTTCAAAAGCAAAATATTCACTCGCAGGAATGCCTAATCCTGTACCGTCACCAATGAGGAATGACGTTTTTTTATCGCCATTCATAACATGTGATAATAAGCCAGTAGTTGACGTTTTACCGTGTGCACCAGTAACAGCAACTGAAGTATATTGATTAATAACATGACCTAAGAAATCATGATATCGTATTACATCTAATTTTAATTCATGCGCTCTAACAATTTCTTCATGTACGTCAGGGAATGCATTACCTTGGACTACTACCATATCTTCTTCGATGTTATTCGCATCAAAAGGTAGAATCTTAATTCCTTTATTTCTAAGTGCCACTTCTGTGAAGACATAGCTTTCAATGTCAGAACCTTGAACTTCATTTCCAAGATCGTGCATGATTTGTGCTAATGAACTCATACCAGCACCTTTTATACCGACAAAATGATAATGTGTCATATAAACACTCCCTTTTTTATTTATTTAATTCATTTAAATCAGTTTCAGTTAGATAAACATCTCTAGGTTTAGAACCGTTTGATTCTGAAATATAACCGAGTTGTTCTAATTGATCGACGATTCTTGCTGCACGATTATAACCTATTTGGAAATGTCTTTGGATTAACGATGTTGAAATATGTCCTTCTTGAACCATAAAATTACAAACATCATTAAATAAATCATCTTGTGGCGCACTTTCAGTTTTTTTCAGTAATTCTTTTTCCTCAAAAAGATACTCAGGGTCTCGTTGTTGCTTAACAAAATCAACAACATCATCTATTTCTTCATCAGAAACAAATGTACCTTGAACACGAATTGGTTTATTCATACCACTTCCTAAGTAAAGCATATCACCATAACCTAGTAAACGTTCTGCACCACCACTATCTAAAATCGTTCTAGAATCCACGCTAGATGATACCATAAAGGCAATTCTTGTTGGAATATTAGCTTTAATAAGGCCAGTAATAACGTTAACTGATGGTCGTTGTGTTGCTACTAACATATGGATACCACAAGCACGCGCTTTTTGCGCAATACGAGCGATAGATTGTTCCACATCTTGTGGGGCCATCATCATTAAATCAGCTAATTCATCAATAACTATAACAATTTTAGGCATTCTATCCTCATAATTTGCTTTTTTATTGAACGCTGTAATATTACGGACATGATATTTGGCAAATAGCTTATAACGACGTTCCATTTCTTCAACAGCCCATTTTAAACTTTGTGTTGCTGCTTTAACGTCAGTAATTACTGGCGAAACTAAATGAGGCAAATCATTATATGGTGCTAATTCTACCATTTTAGGATCGATAAGTAATAATTTTAACTCTTCTGGATGATTTTTATAAATAAGTGATAACAAGATACTATTTATACAAACAGATTTACCAGAACCTGTAGCACCAGCAATAAGCGCATGCGGTGTTTTGGCAATATCCATTAATAATGGTTTATTATTAATTCGATAACCCATAGCTACAGTTAATTTGGATTCAGCACTTCTAAACTCTTCTGTGTCAATGATTGATCTAATATTTACTTTTGTAGAAGATTGATTTGGCACTTCTATACCTACTAAACTTGTGCCAGGTATTGGTGCTTCAATTCGTATATCTTTAGCGGCAAGTGCCATTTTAATATCGTCTTGTAAAGCAGTGATTCTAGACACTTTCACACCTTTTTCTACAGACAATTCAAAGCGTGTAACACTTGGGCCTTCAGTAACAGATTGGACCTCTGCAGGTACGTTGAAATAGTAAAATGCATCATTTAATTCTTGTTTCTTTTCTTCAATCCAACTATTATCAATTTCATGTTCTTCAGGACGTTCTAATAAAGACACGTCAGGCAATTTCAAGCTTGGACCTCTTCGAATCGTTCTCGTTTCATAATTTTGTTGTTCACTGTCGTTATTTAACTGATCTTGGTTATTGTCAGTGTTATTTTGAACTTCACTCATATCATTTGAAGCATCATTATTTAATGATTCGACACCCTGATTATCTTCAGTTGTTTCATTTGTTATAGCGTCTTCATTTAAGGTCGAACCATCATTGTATCCTTCATTAATTGAATCGCTATTTTTTACATCTTCTTGCTTATTTTCATTTGTAGATGTCGATGATACTTCAGGTTCCAGATTAGGAACATTCACACTTTTTGCCTTACGTGCATCCATCATACGTTTTTTATCTGAAGGTGTCATAACTACATTAAATGGTTTAGCTGATTTTTTTACTGCTGTATTTTTATTACTTGATGTATTTTGGGATTGTTGTGTCGTATTTTGATTCTGTTTATTCACATCACGATAGGCAGACTTATCCATATTAGAAGTAGTCGCACGCATTGCCTTATCTTCAACAGAATTATTTGTAGCGTTATTTTCGACAGACTGTTGCTCACTTAACGTTGTATTGTCTTCGTCTGACTCTACACTATCATCTTCTAGGTTTTGCGGTTCAGTAATCTCATTAGTTAACTCTTCTTGAGACTCTCCTATTTCACGATATTCGGCATCTGACACATTATGTTCTGACACACTGTCATCATGCTGATGATTAACGTCTGCAGTTTCTGCAGTTTCTGCAATTTCTTCTATATCGTCACTATTTTCTTCTGAAGTTTGAGGTGATTCTATCGTATTAGACGCTTCAGAGTCACTTGAATTTACTTCTACATCCTCATCTTGAACAGTATGTACATCGCTTACGTTACTTAAGTCAACTTCTTCATACTTGAAATGATTTTCTTCATCAGCAATATGAAGCGAGTCGTTCTCTCCATTATTCTGCGTTTCCTGTTCTACTGTTGTGTCATCATTTTGTGTTTGCTTATCATTATCAACTAATGAACTATCACCAATATATTGTTGTGCTTGCTTAGCATACATTTCGTCAATTGCTTTTTGGATACTATCTTTTTCAGCATCATCTTGCTCTTGTCTTTTTTGTTGTAATGCTTTTTTAAATTGACGTTTCTTTAATACTTTACGTTCTCTTTCTCTTCTTATTTCTTCAACTATTTGAGAAGCATAAAAATTATTAATATTAATAGTATTATCTTTTTTCGTCGTTTTAGGTGTTGTATTAGTTGAGTCAGTATTTATTTCTATGTCATCAGCTTGTATATCATTTTCAAAATTGTCAGTTGCTATATCAGCGTCATACTGATTTGATGATGTATTGTTCTCAGTAGCTTCAGAGTTTGCTGTTGTTTGGAATTGACTTGATTCAGTTTCTTGTTGCATTTCATTTTGTTGGTCACTGTCATCCTTCGTATCCGCTTCATCTTCTGAAGGAATAACACCATTCTTTAATTGACGTCTTTTTTTAGTACCAAATATCGCAGAAGGCACCTCAGAAGCTCTAAAATCAGAATGTCTTGAGCTGTGCTCCGTATTTTTTGAAGATGATTGCGCTCTTAATACTTCTGTTTGTATGCTTATATGTGATTTCTTAGCATTAGATTTATAATCATGCTTTTGTGCATCGCCATTTTTAGTTTGGCGTTGTTGTTCATTACTCACGTCCTCACGACGTCTTCTGTGTCGTTTATTATCGACCTGTTTATGCGTTTGAGATTCATCTCGATAATTATGTGTATCTCCACTAGAATGATTAGCAGTGTGGTCTATATCGGCATCTTGATGCTTTGCTTCTTCAACGACACGCATTGGGAATCTAAATTTACCTCTAGGGCGATCATATACATCATTATTCTGAGGAAGTAATGTGTCTTGCTCATCACTTTGATTAGCTTTTTGACGACGTTTATTTCTGTTATTTAGATAGTCTTCATTTGAGTCATTCTCTTCTCCAAATAATTTGTCGAACCAGCTCATATTGACATTACCTCCTAATTTTATTCAAAAAACGGTTGCCCTACTTCATACTCATCAGACAAGACCATTATACCTTTCTCTTGTGGCGCGTTAGGTAAATTAAGTTCTTTCATTGAACATACCATACCACTAGATGCAACGCCTCTTAATTCAGCATCTTTTATAACCATACCACTTGGCATAACAGCTCCAACCTTTGCTATTACGACTTTTTGTCCAGCTTCCACATTAGGTGCGCCACATACAATTTGAAGTTTGTCGTTTCCAACATCCACTGATAATACGCTTAATTTATCGGCATCTGGGTGCTTATCTTTTGTTGCAACATATCCTACTACAAATTTTGGTGATAAATCTGCATCTAATTCATTAGTAAATCCTGCATTTTTGATTGCTTGATTGAATTTGTTTACTATGTCATCCGTTAATTTAATATGTCCGTTACCATCAATATTTACGATATGTGACGCATTAAAAATGTTATACCCTACTACGTCATCGTTTTTAGTAATTTGTACAATATCCCCTTTAGTTACATAATTAAAAGGGCCCTCTTGTGGGTCAATTTGTACAAAGGCAACGTCGCCTACTTTTTCTTTATTATAAAAAAGGTTCATAAACTATATTCTCCTTATTTTTTATCTTTATTTTCATATTCTTTACGTGTTGCTTCTAATCGTTGAATAACATTAGGATCTCTTTTTTGTTTATTATTTTTACCTAGAATAAAAATAGGTTCTAAATGGCCACTGTCATAGCCAAATGATAATGATGTTATAGGTACTAAACCTTTAGTGAAAAATTCCATTGTTAAATGTGCCATAACATCATAACCCGTTTTATTTCTAATGTCCGCAACAATTAAGACGTCTTGATGTGGAATTGCCACTAACATTTCGCCCTCACATTGTTTTTCAAAATCATTCAAATAACTCGTGTTTAATATTCTACTCGCATCATAACCGTCATTAGAATTTATAAAGTAAAAAATATTGCCTTTTACTTCATCAGTAGTATACGAATTCGTTAACTTTCTAACGTTAAATAATGCCATTTCTTTCAATTGTTGTTGAGTGAAATTAAGTTGTTCTAGCATCGTTTCATCAATTAAACGATAAGATTTACCTAAATCTAATGCGTAATAAATGTTAGTTTCAGCTGTATGTTCATCAATTACAAATTTATTTCCGTCTTTATCTTCTTTATCAAAACTTGGAGAACGTAATACGGGCATAACTTGAATATCATCTAGTTCTGATACGTTAGTATCTTTCATCTGCCCAATTGCTTCTTCTACATAATACACAATTTCATCTATAATTTTGTCATTTTGTTGTTTGTATTTGGCTACAATTGAATTAAGCTTAATCGTAACGCCTTTACCATTATCTGTTCTATAAATACGTAAAGTTTCATCTTCACGATTAAAATTAAATTTAACATCTAAATGTTCTAAACGTGATTTTAACTTATCTCTCATTAGAAATACATTCATAAGTTAACACTCCTAATTTAATGCCTTTATATATTTTACAATAAATATACCCTTAGGAACAGAAAAAATATGTGTTCTAAGGGTATAGTTTTATAACTTTTATAGTCTAACATACATCTACTTCGTTTTATAATGAAGCTAAGAAATCATCTATTTGTGCAATTGATTTTCGTTCTTTTCCAATATAGCTACCTAACTGTTCACCATTTTTATATACTAAAAAGCTAGGAATACCCATAATACCATGGTCAATGCAAATATCCATAAATTGATCTCTATCGACTGAAATAAATTGATAGTTATTATATTTCTCTTCTAATTGCGGTAAATCTGGTTCGATCACTTTACAATCTGGACACCAACCTGCAGTAAATAAAAATACTGTTTGTTGTTGTTTTAACTCTTCAAATTGTTGTTCATTTTCTAAATTTTTCATTGTTCCACCTCAACATTTATTGGTATTGTAATGCTTCGATTTGAGTATCGTTTAGATTTTCGATGCTTTTTGATAATAAAGCTCTTGCCGCTTCATAATCTCGATAATCAAATATTGAATTTGTACTATGAATATAGCGTGCACATACGCCGATAACCGCTGTTGGTATACCTTCATTTGCTTTATGAATTTCACCGCCGTCTGTACCACCTGGCGAAATATAATATTGATGATTAATATTATTCGTTGTCGCTACTTCTAATAAAAAATCTCTGAACGTTGGTTTTAAAATCATCGTTCCGTCTTTTATTCTAATTAAAGTCCCCTTACCTAATACACCAGACAATTCATTTTTACCTTTCATGTCATTAGCAGGTGAACAATCTACAACGAAGGCTACATCAGGCTTGATTAATTCAGCCGCAGCTCTAGCTCCTCGTAATCCTACTTCCTCTTGTACGTTTGCGCCAACATATAAGTCGACATCTAATTCAACATCCTTTAACAATTCTAATAATTCTATACCTATAAGACAACCATAACGATTATCCCATGCTTTACTATTAAATCTATGTTCTGAAAGTTGAGTAAAAGGTGTATCTGGAACGATAGAATCACCAATTTCGATATTTCTAGCTCTGACTTCTTCTGCTGATTCGCAACCAATATCTAGCATTAAGTCTTCAATTTTAGGTGCACCTTCTGAACCTGTTCTAAAGTGTTTTGGGATGTTAGAAACAATACCTGAAATTTCTTCACCGTTTCTTGACTTAACCTTTAATCTTTGCGCTTGCCAAATATCAGAAGCGACGCCACCTAAGTTTGTAAATTTAAGCATCCCATTGTCAGTAATTTGCGTTATCATAAATCCAACTTCATCCATATGTGCGGCGACCATCACACGTTTACTATCACTTTTTTTGGATTTTTTAACACCATATATGCCACCCATGCGATCATATACAAATTCGTCTACATAAGGCGCGAGTTGTTCTTTAATATATGATTTGACATCATTTTCAAAACCAGGCGCTCCATGTAATTCAGTTAATGCTTTCATTCGTTCTAAAGTCTTATTTTTATCAATTTGCACTCTCATTCACTCCTTAATAGTTATTATATCATTTGCATTATGATAAACTAATATTATGATTATTTGGGGGTAGTTAAATATGTTAAGCAAAAAATCATGGCTTATTATTATACCTGTTCTCGGTATTATTCTTGTTAGTAGTCTTGCTATAAGCAAAAAATTATTAACGCATAACTTTAAAAATCCAAACAAAGTTATCAATGAAGTTAAGACATACTTTATGCATGTTGTTGGTTCTTATATTTTAGAAGAACCTACTACTTATGAAAAAGACAATACAGTTTATACCGTATACCGTGGTGGTATCACAACTTTTAATAATGACCGTTTTACTTATTACGATTTTTACGTTGATGCTACGACAGGTACAGTTATAGATATTATCGAAAACGAATTTGAGGTAATGACTTAGTCATTACCTCATTTTTTTATTTGCGTTCTATTGAGTCAACGATAGTTTGTTTATCTTCTTTATCGTACTTAATCGCGAAATAATTTTCATCATGATAGAATAAAAACCAAAAATCATGCTGAATAAAATAGGGAGTTAACCTTTCTTTTTCCCTTATAGACTGCATAGGATAGTCATCATATGCAGTTACCCATAAAGGATTGGTATGTGCATTGGTTGGCATGATATCTCCCATATGAACAGCATTTTCCCCTTCACTTTCAATTGTAACAATTGAATGGCCAAAACTATGTCCCCCCGTATGGCATACCTTCACTCCTGGATAAACTTCGATTTCTTTGTCGAATAAAATTAACCTATTGCGAAAGTTACCATTGTTTTTCTCCCAATAAGTAGATTTACTTCTAATATTTGGACTTTGGAATTCATGCCATTCGTCTTGTTGGATATAATGTGTGGCATTTTTAAATACTGCATCACCCTCTTTTGTCGTTAAACCGCTAGCATGGTCAAAATGCATATGCGTCATAATAACTATATCTATATCCTCTAGCGTAAAATTAAGCTCTGCCAAATCCGAAGCAATATTACTTTCATAGTCCACGCCGAAATTTCTCTTTTGCTTGTCTGTTAATTTGTCGTTTCCCATACCAGTATCGATTAATATAAGTTTATCGTTAGTTTGAATCAAAATTGGATATGTAGGTAATGCTATTTGGTTTTTGTCATTCACGTTGTATTTTCTTGTCCATAACGGTTTAGGTACCACGCCAAACATAGCCCCACCATCGATATTTGTAATGCCGCCATTCAACTGGTGAATATTAAAACGACCCAATTTCATAATTAGCCTCCTATCCTATTTCCTTATAATTTTATTATACGCATTTATCTATACAATTTACATTTTTTGACATTAAAAAACGTTGTTCAATTATATGAACAACGCTACTGCTTACTTATGAAATTTAGCTTCCATTCGATAAATACGTGATCCTTTGTCTGAGAATTTTCTTTCATACTCAGTTTCTATATTATCTTCGGTATCCTCTTGGTGTAAGTTTAAATTTATTTTCGTAAAGTACATGCCAAATTGAGACATGCTCTCTAAACTGTAAGCAAACAAGCCTCTGTTATCAGTTTTAAAATGTATTTCGCCATCTTCAATTAGAATAATCTTATACAGATTTAGAAATGTAGCATAAGTTAATCTTCTTTTTGCATGACGTCTTTTAGGCCACGGATCTGAAAAATTTAAAAAGATACGTGTAACCTCATTTGGTGCAAAAAAGTCTGTCAGTTCGCCTGCATCGTTACAAATAAGCTTGATGTTATTAAGTTCTTGTTCTAAAACTTTATCTAGTATTTTGACCATTACATTTTTTTCTCGCTCAATAGCAACAAAATTTATGTCAGGATTATTTATAGCCATAGTCGTAATAAATTGGCCCATACCTGAACCTACTTCGATATATATTGGTTGTTCTTTATCGAACCACTGGGTCATTTTACCGTTGTGACTGCCGTCAATATCAACAATATTGGGATGAGATTTTAAGTAATCTTCTGCCCAAGGCTTATATCGCATTCTCATTAATAATACTCCTTAAATAAACGCGTTATGTTCCATAACTTCGTTAAGAAACTTAAGCCACGTATTCATATCTTTATATCTTTTTTGTTCTTCATACCATTGAATCATACCAATTGACTGAATAACGGTATACCATTTCATTCGTTTTTGTAAATTAAATGTATCTTTAACTCCATATGTGTCAAGCCATTTAGGCCATTGGCTTTCGGCTACGTAGTTATAGAGCAACATGCCTAAATCAATAGCAGGATCTGCAATCATTGCACCTTCCCAATCCACTAGATACAATTCATCGTGATCTGATAGTAACCAATTGTTATGATTAACGTCACCATGGACTACTGTAAAGAAACGTGCATCTAAATTAGGTATATGTTCTTCTAAATACGTTAGTGCTTTTCTAACTACGTGGTGTGTTAATACTTCTCTAGATAATGAAGCATTAATTTTACGAAGCATAATGTCTGGCGTAATCGGTTCCATTTCCATTCTTTTCAACATATTTAGTAAAGTCTTTGAATTATGTATTTTATTTAATAAGTGCGCAACTCTTTTTTGATGCATTTCTTTAAACGAAAGTTCTCTGCCATTTTTCCAATGTTGTGCAGTTACAACTTCGCCTGTTTCGATACGTTTCGTCCATACTAATTTCGGTACAATTCCTTCGGCAGATAATGCTGCTATAAATGGGTTGGAATTACGTTTCAAGAATAATTTTTGCCCATCTTGTTCAGCCATATAAGCTTCTCCTGAAGCACCGCCCGCTGAATCAAGTGTCCACCCTAATTGATAAAACTGCTCCACTACGTTCACCTCACTTTCAAAAAGAAAAAGACTCTAGAAAATCCTTTTTCAAGAGCCATATAATAATTGTGAAACAAAAATATAAGTTTAATAATTGTAAAATTAAATCTTGTACTAGATTTAATTGCCCCTTTACAATTGAGTAATTCAAAACATCACGATACTAATACACAGTTAATATGGTGATGTTTTAAATCACTTTGTCTAAAATGAACGCTACATTTTTGTAATTTTAAGTTTGCGACACTTAATTGGAATTTTAAGCTCAATAAAGATTTTATAATGATTACGACTTTATTTCAACCAAAAATCATAAACAAATAGTCACATTTTACTTTTGATGTATTAATTGAATCATAAAATATCGTCAGTTGAAATTATACCACAATTTCAACTGACATTTTATACTTTTATCGATTTATTTCTTGAGCAATTTCTTCATTGTTTTCAATATAATTTGTAAAGCCTTCTTGTAATTTCTTAGTGATTGGGCCTACTTGACCATCCCCGACATTATCACCATCTAATTTAACAACAGGCATTACTTCAATTGAAGTACTAGAAACGATTACTTCATCTGCTTGTTTTAAGAAATCAACAGAAAATGCTTCTTCTTTAAATGGAATGTCATTTGATTCAGCAATATCTTTAATTACTTTACGTGTAATACCATTTAAAATTAGGTTATTAGTTGGATGTGTATAGATTACGCCATCTTTAATTGCGTAAGCATTACTAGAAGATCCTTCTGTAACTGTATCTCCTCTATGTTGAATTGCTTCCTGTGCATTGTATTTTGTTGCATATTCTTTAGCTAACACGTTACCTAATAAATTCAAACTTTTAATATCACATCTTAACCAACGAATATCTTCGGTAGTAACAGCGTTAATACCTTCTTCTAAATTCTTATAAGGTCTGTCATATGATTTTGTAAAACCTGTAATCATAGTTTGAACTGAAGGTGTAGGGAATGCATGATCTCTATGTGCTACGCCTCTTGTAACTTGGATGTATACGCCACCAGTAACAACTTTGTTTGCCGAAATTAGTTCTTGTACAAGTTCAATTAATCCGTCGACTGTATAATTTAATTCTAGACCAATTTCATTTGCGCTTCTTAATAGTCTTTCAAAGTGAGCACGTGCAGTAAATAATCTATTATTATAGACACGTACATATTCATAGATTCCGTCACCAAAGTTATATCCTCTATCGTTATAAGGTACATTAGCTTCATTTTCTTCTACAAGTTTTTCATTAATTAATACTTTTGTCATAATTTATCCCTCCACACAAAGTGTATATAAGGCTTCTAAATAAATACTAGTAGCATTTAATAATTGCTTTTTAGTGATATATTCATTTTTTTGATGCATTAAATCTTCAGAGTCTTCAAACATAGCCCCAAAAGCTACACCTTTATCAAGGTTACGGGCATAAGTTCCTCCTCCGATTGTGTATGGTTCAGTTTTGTCTCCAGTTTGGTTTCTATATGCTTGAACCAATTTTTGAACAAATGGATCGTTTTTATCTACGTAATGAGGTACTTGGTTCTTACCTAAATTTAATTTGAATCCGAGCGCTTTAACTTCTTCATCAAATCTATTCATTGCTTTATCATATTCAAAACCTTCTGGATAACGTAAGTTAATGCCATATTTACCACCATTTTGGTTGTCGTATTTAATAACACCAATATTAGTAGTTACATCACCCATACTATCTGTATGGAATTTCATGCCCATTTTTTCGCCAAAGTGTGAGTTAAATAAATATTGTTCACTAAACTTCACAAAATTAGCCGCCGTTTTGTCTAATTTCAGTTGAGATAAGAAGTGGAGCAAATATAAACCGGCATTTACACCGATTGATGGGTCCATACCGTGAACAGCCTTACCTTTAACATTAAGTTCTAATATGCCGCTATCAACTGTACTGCCACCTTCTAAATTATGATCCACTAGGAATTGTTCAAAGTTTTGGATAACATCAGTCATGTTTTCTTTAACTAAAACTTTAGCTGATGCGTCGTCTGGCACCATGTTATATCTTTGCCCAGATTCAAAAGCATGTAATTCATAATCTGGTTCATCAATATCTTCGGCTTGTTCTTCTTGAACTACATGAAAGACACTAATACCTTTTTCCCCATGTATTGCAGGAAACTCTGCATCTGGTGCAATACCTAACGTCGGCATTTCTTCAGTTTTGAAATAACGTTCTGTACATAACCAATCAGATTCTTCATCTGTACCAACAATTATATGTATTCTTTTTTTCCAATCGACATTCATTTCATTTAATATTTTAACTGCATAATAAGCTGCAATGGTTGGGCCTTTATCATCTAACGTTCCGCGAGCAACAATTTTATCAGATGTTACAACTGGGTCAAACGGGTCAGAATCCCATCCATCTCCTGCCGGTACTACATCGACGTGACATAATATGCCGAATACTTCATCACCTTGTCCAGCTTCAATACGTCCAGCGATGTGATCAACATCATGTGTGCTAAAACCATCACGTTCAGCAATAGTATACATGTAATTTAAAGCTTCTCTAGGGCCTGGTCCTACTGGATAATCTTCAGAAGCTTTGTTATCATCTCTTACACTTTCTATTGATAATAATCCTTTTAAATCATCAATGATTTGATTTTCATACTCGAGTACTTTTTCTTTCCACATACATGATCACTTCTTTCTATAAATCTAATTAAACTCCATTTTACATGATGTTACCACTAAACTACAGTAAGATGACAGAATTTATCAAAAAATAATCTGTTGTATTTCATCAAAAAACAGTTACTTAGCTACACAAATATATTTTTAGTCACTGTCATAATGCAAAAGAAAAATAGGCTTAATTTGATCTACATCAAATTAAGCCTATAAAAATCAACGTTTATTTATTGTTGTTGTTGTTTAATTCTTTTTCAGTAACTACGTGTAAGTTGTTACTTGGATCACTTGGACCCTCATCGTCGAAACGTCCTTCTTGAATTTCTTCAGAAGTATCGCCTTTTTCACCTTTGAAGTGAGCTTTCTGCTCGTTTAAGAAACCTTTAGGGTCTTCTTTTACTTTGTTTGCATAACCTTTAGGGTCTTCTTTCACTTCGTTAATAGTTTCGCTAGCTTTATCACTTATTTGGCTAGCAAATTCTTTTGCGTTTTGCTTATATGATTCAGGGTTAGACTTGTATTTATTATATTCTTTTTTAAGTTTGTCTCTATTATCTTTATTAGATAATACGATAGCTGCTATAGCTCCCCCGATTCCTAATACTGCTTTAAATAATTTTGCCATATCTACTTCACACCTCTTTATTTATTTTAGCCCCAATAATTTAAAATCTTGTGGGGTCAATTGACGATAGTCACCAGACTCTAATTGTCTATCAAGTGCTAAGTCGCCAATTTTTATCCTTTTAAGCGCAAGAACCTCGTTATTAATCGCATGAAACATGCGCTTAACTTGATGATACCTTCCTTCATAAATTGTTACAAATGATTTATATTCATCATCCGTAACTTCTAACAATGCAGGTTGGGTTAATCCATCATGTAATTCAATACCCGTTTTAAATGATTCTATATCATTTTTTGTAATAGAATTTTTAGAAATCACTTCATAAGTTTTAGGTACATGCTTAGATGGATTCATCAATTGATGGTTAAAATTACCATCATTAGTAATTAATAACAAACCTTCAGTATCTTTGTCCAATCTTCCGACCGGAAAAAGCTTTAAATGTTCAAAGTCACTAATTAAGTCAATAACCGTCGAATGTTGATTATCTACCGTTGCAGAAACATAACCTTTAGGTTTATTAAGCATAAAATATACTTTATCTATATATTCAATTAGCTTATCTTCACAACAAATTTCATCAGAATCAGGGTTAACATTTGTTTTAGGCGATTTTTCAACTTTGTTATTTACGGTTACTTTGCCTTTTTTTAGCAAAGTTTTAACTTCAGTTCGTGTACCTAAACCCATGTTTGCTAAAAATTTATCTAATCTCATTTTATAATTCCTAACTTACGACGTATTTTATTAGGCAACTCACCTAAAAATTCATCGGCTAGACGTGTTTTCATTGTGATCACGCCATAAACTAACATACCTACAGCCACACTAATAATTACAATAATAAGCGCACCTATTTTAGATTGAGGCGAAATTACAAGTTGTATTAAAAAGTATGAAATTTCTACCGCAATCATCATAATAAAGCCGTATAAGAATATTTTACTAAAGTGTAACCAAGTTTCTGTGAAATTAAAATGTGCATATTTTTTCAAAATAATAAAGTTACATATAATAGCAAACAACAATGCAATAGCAGTACTTAATATTGCGCCTGCAGTATGCAATGCATAAATTAACGGTGTATTTAAAATAATTTTTATTACAACCGCAGAAACGATTACAAAAACAGTT
Organism: Staphylococcus lloydii; assembly: GCF_015775975.1. Lineage (NCBI taxonomy): Bacteria > Bacillati > Bacillota > Bacilli > Caryophanales > Staphylococcaceae > Staphylococcus > Staphylococcus lloydii. The sequence continues at coordinate 1,122,761 of NZ_CP064056.1, read as the reverse complement.
AGCTTTTGCTTATCAATCCCTTGTAACATTGAAGCTGTCACACTCAGTAACGAAATAAGAATAGCTACTGGAGCATAATAGAACAATAACTGACTACCATCTGTATTATACTTATAAAATACAGTATATAACGGTAAAGATAATGCCATAATACCTAAACTGGCTGGCACAGTTATAAACATTAATACGCCTAGAGAAGCACGAATTTGTCTTTGCATCTCATTTCTTTGGCCGGCTTCAAAGGTTTTTGTAATATATGGAATTAAACTGACAGCAAAACCAGATGCTAACGATGTTGGAATCATAACAATTTTATTTGTTGTCATATTTAATATTGAGAAGAAATAGTCATGCATTTTCTGTGGCACGCCAGCCAAATCCAATGCATTATTGTGTGTAAACTGGTCAACCATATTAAATAATGGAAAGTTTAAACTCACAATAACAAATGGAATACTATACGAAAGAATTTCTTTGTACATTTTCCCGTATGGCACATCGATATTTGTTGTATCTGATGCTACCATTTTTTCAATATTTGGTTTCCTTTTAGCCCAGTAGTACCATAATGTAATAATACCAGTGATTGCACCAATTGCAGCTGCGAATGTTGCTACACCATTGGCTAATAATACTGAACCTCCAAAAACATTTAATACTAAATAACTTCCTATTAAAATAAATAGAACTCTTGCAACTTGTTCCGTAACTTCTGAAACCGCAGTTGGTCCCATTGATTTGTAGCCTTGGAATACCCCTCTCCATGTTGCTAACAATGGAATAAAGATAACAACTACACTTATAATACGTATAATCCAAGTAATATCTGCTACTGACCATCCACCTTTAACACCATCTTCACGCGCTAATGTTATTGTCGCTATATTGGGTGCTAAGAAGTACAATATGCCAAAGCCTATGATACCCATTATCGTCATAACGATAAAACTTGATTTATATAATTTCTGACTTACTTTATATGCACCTAAAGCATTATACTTTGATACATATTTTGAAGCTGCTAAAGGCACTCCAGCTGTTGCTACAGCTATTGCAATGTTGTATGGTTGATAAGCGTAGTTAAACGGCGCTAAATTTTCTTCTCCACCAACAATTGCGTAGAATGGAATGATAAATAGGACACCTAACACCTTGGTAATTAATATACTAAGCGTAATTAGGAAGGTGCCTCGGACCATCTCTTTACTTTCACTCATTTGTATCTTCCTATCTCGTATTAAATTTAATAATCGTAAACTTCATCATAACGTGTTGTTAATATTTTTTCAAAACAATAATAATATAACATAACAAAAAAATAGTCTTATCAATATATATTACACTAAGCGTCACTATGGTACATGCATGAGTTTAATAATTTCTTGAAATTTCACGTTTTTCACTATGAACCTTAAAAATTTTAATTAAAAGTTGGCAATAAGTAAAGATATATTATAATTTATATGATGTTACTGATGTAAAAATTAGACAATGTACTTACATCTTTCCTTAAATTTAGACCTGAAATAATTTGTATTTTATTATCCATATATATAATAAAGAACAATTCTAATGGAGGCATATCAATGTATCAAACTATTATTATTGGTGGAGGACCTAGCGGATTAATGGCAGCAGTTGCCGCCAGCCAAGAAAACACTAATATTTTATTAATTGAAAAGAAAAAGGGCTTAGGACGTAAATTAAAAATTTCGGGTGGTGGTCGTTGTAATGTGACAAACAGACTACCCTATGCAGAAATCATTAAAAATATACCAGGCAATGGTAAGTTTTTATATAGCCCTTTTTCACTCTTTGATAATGAATCAATTATCAATTTCTTTGAAAGTCGAGAAGTTAAATTAAAAGAAGAAGATCATGGCAGAATGTTCCCTATTTCTAACAAAGCACAAGACGTCGTCGATGCACTCGTTAATACATTGAATAACAACAAAGTGGATGTATTAGAAGAAACGACCGTAACGGCTATTACTGCAGAACAAGATGGTAGCTATACTGTTGCGTTAGATAATCAAAAATCATATCAAACACAATCTGTCGTTATTGCGACTGGTGGTACGAGTGTTCCTCAAACTGGTTCTACGGGTGACGGCTATAAATTTGCCGAGGCATTAGGTCACACCATCACAGAATTGTTCCCAACTGAAGTACCTATTACTTCACCAGAACCCTTTATTAAATCAAAAGAGTTAAAAGGTTTAAGTTTAAAAGATGTAGCACTGAGTGTGTTAAAGAAAAATAGTAAAACACGCATTACGCATCAAATGGATATGATATTCACACATTTTGGTGTTAGTGGTCCAGCCGCATTAAGATGTAGTCAATTTGTTTATAAAGAACAAAAAAACCAAAAGAAACAAGATATATACATGGAATTAGATGTTTTTCCGGAATTGAACCACGATCAAGTCGAACAACAAATACGCGGTTTACTAAAAGAAGCGCCTGATAAAGTAATAAAAAATAGTTTACATGGCCTTATCGAAGAACGTTATTTACTCTTTATGTTAAAACAAGCCGGAATAGATGATAATTTGACTTCACATCATCTATCTAATGCCAAAATCACTGACTTAGTAAATCTATTCAAAGGTTTTAAATTTGTAGTAAATGGCACTTTACCATTAGACAAAGCATTTGTTACAGGTGGAGGCGTTTCATTAAAAGAAATACATCCTAAATCTATGATGTCAAAAATAAGTGAAGGCTTATTTTTATGTGGAGAAGTACTCGACATTCATGGTTATACGGGCGGCTATAATATTACCAGTGCCCTTGTGACAGGACATGTTGCAGGTACTTCAGCCGGCCAATATAAGCAAGACCAATAGTAATAATAAATCCAACTACATTGTGAAAGTAAAATAAGCTTATTTATAGCGTCTAGTGTTGAACAACAAATTTAATTTCTAAATAACAAAAACCGGTTAACGTGATGTAATCTCACACATTAACCGGTTTTTTATACTTTGAATTGCTATTAAATACTGTCGACCTCTAAGCCATCATCGCCCCATGCGTCCATACCGCCTTCGACGTTGACTACATTAATACCATTTTCTTCTAAATATTGTCCTGTACGTTCACTTCTCATACCAGCTTTACATACGAGGTAATACGTTTCATTATCATTAAAATAATTAAGATTTGATGGAATTTCGTTCATTGGTATTGTCTTAGCACCTGGAATAATTCCCATAGCCGTTTCTTCCCTAGTTCTAACATCAACGATATTTACTGGGTTAGAATCGACAATTTTCTCTTTCAATTCATCTACTGTAATAGATTCCATTAATAAAACTCCAATCTAAATTTATTTGGCTACTATATTAACAAGTTTTTGCGGAACTGCAATGACTTTTTTAATATCTTTGCCTTCAATTTCGCTCTTAATACTATCGTTATCTAAAGCGATTGCTTCCATATCTTCTTTAGACGTATCTTTAGCGATATTAAGCTTCGCTCTTACTTTACCATTAACTTGTACTACTATTTCTACTTCATTATCGACAAGTAGCGTTTCATCATAAGTTGGCCATGGTTGATACGTAATTGTGCCTTCGTGGCCTAATATATTCCAAAGTTCTTCACTAATATGTGGAGCAATCGGAGCAAGCATTGTAACGAAACCTTCAATATAAGAACGATACAACGTATCCGCTTTATAACAGTCATTTATAAATACCATCAACTGACTGATTGCAGTATTAAAGTTTAGCGAATCAAAGTCTTCGGATACTTTTTTGACAGTTTGATGATAAGACTTATCTAATGAGCCATCATTATCTTCTACCACACGGTCAGATAACGTTCCATCTTCGTTTACCAACAATCTCCAAACTCTATCTAAGAATCTGCGAGAACCGTCAAGTCCATTATCGCTCCAAGCAATTGCTGCATCCAATGGTCCCATAAACATTTCGTATAGTCTTAATGTATCGGCACCATGACTCTTAATAATGTCGTCAGGGTTAATGACATTACCTTTGGATTTACTCATTTTTTCGTTACCTTCACCAAGAATCATTCCTTGATTATATAATTTTTGGAATGGTTCTTTTGTAGGAACGACGCCTAAATCATATAATACTTTGTGCCAAAATCTTGCATACAATAAGTGTAACACTGCATGTTCTACGCCGCCAATATATAAATCAACTGGTAACCAATGTTTAAGTTTTTCAGGGTCGGCTAACATTTGGTCATTATTAGGATCGATATATCTTAAATAATACCAACAACTTCCAGCCCATTGAGGCATCGTATTTGTCTCACGTCGACCTTTCATACCCGTTTCTTCGTCAACTACATTAACAAATTCAGGAATATTAGCCAATGGTGATTCACCCGTACCTGATGGTTTGATTTCATTAGTTTCAGGCAACAATACAGGTAGTTCATCTTCTGGAACTGTAGTCATTGTGCCATCTTCCCAATGAATAACAGGGATTGGTTCGCCCCAATATCTTTGTCTACTAAATAGCCAGTCGCGTAGTTTGTAGTTTACTTTGCGTGTACCAGCATTTTTTTCTTCTAATAAGTCAATCGCTTTTGTAATTGCGCCTTCGTTATATAAGCCATTTAATTCACCAGAATTAACGTGTGGACCATCGCCTGTGTAGGCTTCTTTACTTAAGTCTCCACCTTCGATTACTTCTACTATAGGTAAGTCAAATGCTTGAGCAAATTCATAGTCACGTTGATCACCACTTGGTACTGCCATCACTGCACCTGTACCATAAGTTGATAATACATAGTCAGCTATCCAAACTGGGACTTGTTCACCTGATAATGGATTTGTAGCATAGGCACCCGTAAATACGCCTGATTTTTCTTTAGATAAACCTGTACGTTCTAAGTCTGACTTTTTAGCCGCTTCTTCTTGATAAGCTTTAATAGCTTCTTCTTTATCAGGTGTCGTAATTTCATTTACTAATTCATGTTCTGGACTTAGCACTAAGAAAGTCGCACCATAAATTGTATCTGGTCTTGTAGTAAAGACTTCTATATTGTCTTGTGTACTTTCAACATTAAATGTAACAGCAGCACCTTCTGAACGACCTATCCAGTTACGTTGCATGTCTTTAATTGATTCTGGCCAGTCTAAGTCATCTAAATCCTCTAACAATCTATCAGCATAAGCAGTAATCTTTAACACCCATTGTTTCATAGGTCGTCTGTATACTGGGTGACCACCACGTTCTGATACGCCATCGATTACTTCTTCATTTGATAAAACCGTTCCTAATGCCGGACACCAGTTAACTGCAACTTCATCCACATATGCTAAACCTTTGTTATAAAGTTGAATAAAAATCCATTGCGTCCATTTATAATACTCTGGATCAGTCGTATTGATTTCTCTATCCCAATCGTAACTAAAGCCTAGTTCTTTAATTTGTCGCTTGAATGTATTCACATTTTTTTGAGTAAAGGCTCTTGGATTATTACCAGTGTCTAATGCATACTGTTCAGCTGGCAAACCAAATGCATCCCAGCCCATAGGGTGTAACACATTATAACCTTGCATTCTTTTATAACGAGAAACGATGTCAGTTGCTGTATAACCTTCTGGGTGTCCTACGTGTAAACCAGCACCAGATGGATACGGGAACATATCTAGCGCATAAAATTTCTTTTGACCGAAATTATCGCTCGTTTTAAATGTTTTATTTTCTTCCCAATATTGTTGCCACTTTCTTTCAATATCATTATGATTATAATTCACAATGTTTCCTCCTATTCATAAAAAGAACACCTCAAACTATTTAGCATATTAAAGGGACGACATTAGCCGCGGTACCACCCTCGTTCACTTTAAAAGTGCACTCACTTAATTAAATAGTTAGAGATGTTATTTATAAAATCAATTTTTACGATTGGTAAGTTCACTTAAAACTTAACACTAGTTCACACCAACCTAGCTCTCTGCAGAAAAGTTTGATAAGTTACTACTCCTATACTCTATTAATAATATTGTAAAACCTGACGATTTTCAAGTAGAAAAATTAACCTTAATTGTTATGATAACAATTAAGAAGCACCATCTTTTCGATAGAAACTTTTGCCAAAAACATAAAGAAATATTAGCGCTATAAATAGCAATACTATCATGCCAATAAACATCGCACTGATATTGAAAGTATCAACGATGACACCACCTAGTAAAGGCCCTAATGCTTTCCCTACCGTGGAAGCTGAATTGACATAGCCTTGGAAGGATCCCTCTTTACCGTGTGGCGCCAATTTATTTGCGATTGTCGGTACTGCTGGCCAGACAAACATTTCGCCTAGACTAAGGATGACCATGCCAATCATCATAATTGAAAATTGCTCGGCAAAGCTTGTAACGAAAAAGCACAACATAAATATGACTATGCCGACGAACATTTGGTGAACTAAGTTTCCTTTTAACAGTCGAATAATTGGGGCAATAAATGGTTGTGCGACTAATATTAATATGCCATTTACTGTCCATAATAAACTGTATTGTCTCATCGAAATATTTAAGTGTTGTGTAAATGACGCAATTGTACTTTCCCATTGAATATATGCAATCCAACAAATGATAAACATCGAACATAACAACAATAACGAGATAAACTGTGGTCTATATTGTTTTGAAAATATTTTAAATGTTTCATTTGGTTTAACTTTAACTTCTAGCTCAATATTGAAGTTAAACACAGCTACAAATGCGAATAATACATACATAATTAAGTTTGCAATAAAAATATAATTAAAACTAATTTCTGCAACGAAACCACCTAATGCAGCACCAAGTGCTACACCTATGTTTTGAGCTAAATAAATAGCATTAAATGTTTGTCTACCACCATTAGGCCAAACTGCCCCGGCCATAGCGTAAATTGCAGGAATTATTAAGCCACCACCAAAGCCTAGACAAACTAACCAAACCGCATACCATGGCCAACCATGAAAGAAATTCAGTAATGTGGTACTGATCAAACAGATGACTGTCCCCGTCATAATTGTTCGATAGCCTCCGTATTTATCGAAAAACGTACCACCTAATAAATTTCCAATTACCATACCAAACGAATTAATAAGTAGCACAAAACCTGCTACTGTTAAACTTTTATGTAATTCGTGATTCATGTAAATTGTGTTTAATGGCCATAGAAAACTTGAGCCAGTTATATTTAATGCCATACCAATAACTAACCACCATACTGATCTAGGCATATTCATATTAAAAGCCCCTCTACTTTTAATTTTTCTAAAACTACAGTAAACAATATAACACAAAATATGTTAAAATCTTTAACTATAATGATTTTAGAAAGGAAAATGTTAAATGGGTAATTTTTTCCCTTACGCATTCGAAGATAAAAGATATCATACATGGAATTACCACTTAAAAAATAAATTTGGACAAAAAATATTTAAAGTCGCTATAGATGGTGGTTTTGATTGCCCAAATAGAGACGGTACTGTTGCTCACGGTGGCTGTACATTTTGTTCTGCAGCAGGTAGTGGCGACTTTGCTGGTAATCGTGCTGATCCAATCGAAGTGCAATTTAGACAAATTAAAGACAGAATGCATGAAAAATGGAGTGACGGACAATATATTGCATATTTCCAAGCTTTTACAAATACACATGCCCCAGTCGAAGTTTTACGTGAAAAATATGAAGCTGCATTGAAAGAAGAAGGCGTCGTAGGATTATCTATTGCTACTCGACCAGACTGTTTACCTGATGATGTAGTAGAATATTTAGCCGAATTAAATGAACGTACTTATTTATGGGTAGAATTAGGCTTACAGACAGTACACCAAAAAACGTCTGATTTAATTAATCGTGCTCATGACATGCAGACGTATTATGAAGGTATCGCTAAATTAAGAAAATATAATATAAATATTTGTACACATATTATTAATGGATTACCTGGCGAAGACTATGACATGATGATGGAAACTGCTAGAGAAGTAGCTCAAATGGATGTACAAGGTATTAAAATACATTTACTACACCTATTAAAAGGTACACCAATGGTTAAACAATACGACAAAGGTATGCTTGAGTTTATGTCTCAAGAAGAATATACAAATCTAGTATGTGATCAATTAGAATTAATACCACCTGAAATGATTGTACATAGAATCACTGGTGATGGTCCGATTGATTTAATGGTTGGACCTATGTGGAGTGTCAACAAATGGGAAGTATTAAATGAAATTGATAATGAACTTGCACGTCGTAATTCTTATCAAGGTAAACACTTTGAAAGTGTACACCACGTATGAAACTAACAAGAATCTTACCTTATGCTAAAACTTTATTATCAGAACATATAACCGATCAAAGTATTGTTATAGATGCTACTTGCGGTAATGGACATGACACTTTATTTTTAGCGCAACAAGTACCAAACGGTAAAGTATATGCGTTTGACATACAACAACAAGCCATTGAGAATACTTCTGCTAAAATCAAAGACTTTGACAATGTTACACTTATACATGACAGTCATGATAATGCCCAAGCGTATATTCCTAATTCTTACCATGGGTATGTAGATGCAGCAATCTTTAATCTAGGCTACCTCCCTAAAGGCGACAAACAAATTGTTACTCAACCGGCAAGTACAATTTCCGCCATAGAGCGTATTTTTAAGTTATTAGCAACGGAAGGCATAATTATTTTAGTTATTTATCCCGGACATGATGAGGGGAAAATTGAACGTGACCAAGTGCTTAATTTCTTAACTTCAATGGATCAACAAGTTGCGCATGTACTGCAATACCAATTTATTAACCAACAAAATGACCCGCCTTTTATTTGTGCAATAGAAAAACGTTAAATAAACAGAAAAAGATTGTAATCACTTCATGTGATAACAATCTTTTTATTTATGACTTTATGCATAAATAGGCTGTTATGTTTAATTCTTCGTTACAAAATCGCTTATTTTCCTATAAGTTTAAAATGGCAGTTAAACTTTCCTGAAAACTTGCTTTTCTCGAATTAATTTCACCAATGATAAAGTTTAAAAGATGTTCCCTTTCATCTTCTAACTTGTCGTTAAAATGAATAATAACTGTACGTTCATCGTTTTGAGGTCTCTCTTTTATAATCCACTTCTTCTCAACTAAATCATTATACGTACGTGTACGTTTATATGATTTGATGTGTACAAATTCATCCATTTGCTTTAAAGTCATTGAACCTTCTTTCCAGAGCGTAAGTAAGATTAAAATCTCTTCTTTAGACATTTTATATTCTTTCTTAATGCTTTTGAAAATAGCTTCAATTTCCTCTAAAATTTGGTTCAAATTCAAGACATTTGCAACCTTATTATCTATCGCCTTCCCCATAACAATTCCCCCATATAAAAAATATATAGTAAAACATGTAAAATTAATTTTAAATCAATGCACAAATTTTTAATAGACGTAAACTTAACATTTATTAAAAATTACATTTTTTATTAAAATTAATCTTATACACATTTTAAAATTATTTTAAGGATTATGCAATAAAGTAATTACTTAATTTTTTAAGAGTATCTTTTAAAATTAATATGGAATCTTTAAATTGTTGTTCTTCCATACTATTCAACACAACTTCATATATTTGCATTGCGCCATTTCTATTTATTAACGTTGGCACCCCGATATATACATCATTATTTTCTAAATAGCTTGAAACTGTCAAAACTTTATTTTGATTACTTAAAATGGCAACTGTGATTTCTGTTAAGGCCATGGCAATACCATAACATGTCGCGCCTTTTGCTTTAATAATATGATATGCAGCTTCTTTAGTATTAATATATGCTTGGTTTAATTCATTTTCAGTTAGTGGATAATGTGTTCTATATTTATCTAAAGATTGTCCAGCAATTTGTACGTTGGACCATACAGCCAATTCAGAATCACCATGTTCACCAATAATTTGTGCATCTATATTAGTAGGAGCAATACCAGTTAATAGCGCTAATTCATGTCTAAAACGTGCACTATCAAGCACCGTGCCTGAACCCATCACTTTTTCTTTAGGAAAACCAGAAAGTTTCTTTGTCACATAAGTCATAATATCTACAGGATTAGTTGCTATGATAAATATACCTGAAAAATTATGTGCCATAATATTAGAGATAATATCTTTATATATTTCGGTATTTTTTGTCACCAAATCTAATCTCGTTTCATGAGGTTTTTGATTAACGCCAGCTGTAATCACTACGATGTCAGCATCAGCACAATCTTCATAAGTGCCAACTTTTAAATTGGTCTTTTTAGCACATAATGCAGAGGCATGCGCTAAATCTTGAATATCACCCGCAACTCTTTCTTCATTTACATCTATAATTGATAATTCGTCTACAATCCCTTGAGTTACTAATGTATAAGCATAACTGGAACCTACCGCTCCGTCACCTATTAAAACTATTTTGTTACTTTTTGTATATTCCATAAGATCACACCTATCATTTTATTTGTGATTTTTTTCACAATGTTAATTTAGCACTTTCTCAAACAGAACACAATAGTTTTTGTGATTTTTTTCACATAATATTTTATTAAAAAAGATTGAACATTAAAATAAGCAATAATAATATCACAGCTATTTAATGTTCAATCTACAATGCAACTAGTTATTCACGTTATTTTCGTCATCTATAATAAAGCCCATTGCACTAGAACTATTATTTAAAAATGACAGTATATAACGCATTACTTCATCTCTTTCGGGTTCGTTGTGCACTTCGTGATATAAACCTTCCCATGCTTTAAAGTATAGTTCATCAGACTTCACTTTTGCTTTAATTTCTTCCATAAGTTTAGTATCAGCAACTTTATCTTCAGTACCATACATTAATAATAATGGTATTTTATCGATATCTGTTAGGTGTGTTACGGTTTCTTTCATTACTTCACAGACTTGTTTATACCAATGATAGGTTACCTTAGTTAACATTAATTGGTCTTCTAAAGTTTCTTCGATTACTTCTGCATTACGCGTTAGATCATTGGCATCGATGCCTACTTTAAAACGTGTATCTTTTGCAATATTACTAACGTTAGCGACTATTTTATCTTTACGTGATTTTCCACTTTTTTTGAATTCTAATATCGGAGAAATTAATGCTAAGCCTTCTATTGGAACTTCCACACGTTCGAGTAGATTTAGCATAATTAACCCACCTAAACCGACACCAATAACATACGTTGGAATTTTATATTCGTTTGCAATCTTTATCCATTCCAAGACATTTTCATGATATACATCAAAGTTTTTAATTTGACCTTTATTGGAACGTGAAGTTTGGCCTTGGCCTGGTAAATCACCCATAATTACGTGATATCCATTACGACGAAGCATAGTTATTAAATAGGCATATCTACCAGTATGTTCTAACATGTTATGTACGATTACAATTACACCTTTGGCTTCGTTTTCAGTTTCCCACTTCCACATATCGTATACTTCTCCTTCTCGTAATATTTCATTATCTTAATTGTATCAAATAATTACTCTAAATTACCATTTTTTATCCCGTAATCAAGGCAATCATTTCTGTTATAGTCAAATTATCCAATATTGTGTAATATGTTATATAATTAGTATAATAAATATTTGTGAACGTTTTCTTCCCTATTAAATTCATGATACACTATTATAAATAGAGTTATTGTTAGGAGGAATGAAAATGCCAATCGTGAAAGATTTCTTTATTGCTTTATCTAATAGTCAATTTTTAAACGCTACTGCGAAAAAATTAGGACCCATGTTTGGTGCAAAAAAAGTAGTAGCTGGCAACACAATTCCAATGTTATTGGAAACGATACGACGACTCAACGACAAGGGAATCGTTGTTACAGTAGATAATTTAGGTGAATATGTTGCTAATGAAGGTGAAGCAATTCAAGCTAAAGATCGAATTTTAGAAGTTATGTATGCTATTTATGACCATAATTTAGATGCACATATGTCTATTAAAATTAGTCAATTAGGTGCAGAGTTCGATTTAGACCTCGCTTATAAAAATTTAAGAGAAATATTATTAAAAGCAAATGAATTTAATAATATGCATATAAACATAGATACCGAAAAATATGAATCATTATTTGGAGTAATCCAAACCGTTGACCGTTTAAAAGGTGAATTTAAAAATGTAGGAACAGTAATTCAAGCCTATTTATTTAGGGCTGAAGCTTTAATAGATAAATATCCTGATTTACGTTTACGTTTAGTCAAAGGCGCTTATAAAGAAAATGAATTTATTGCCTACCAAACCAAAGAAGAAATAGACAAAAATTACATAGATATAATCGAAAAGCGATTATTAAATTGTAACCATGTAACTTCTATCGCAACACATGATGACGCTATTATAAATCACGTTAAACAATTCGTTAAAGACAATCATATCGAAAAAGAACAATATGAATTCCAAATGTTATATGGTTTTAGATCAGAACTAGCGGAAGAAATTGCCAAAGAAGGTTATAACTTCTGTATATATGTACCTTTTGGTGATGATTGGTTTAGCTATTTCATGCGTAGATTAGCAGAAAGACCTCAAAACTTAGTCTTAGCTTATAAAGAATTTACTAGTCCTCAAATGCTTAAAAAATTAGGACTAATTTTAGGTGGTACATTGGCAGTAGTTAGCAGTATTGTAGCATTATTTAAATTTAGCAAAAAATAACAATAGCTATTACAGCATATCTGAAAAATAAGTCTATAATTTTGATTGCTATTTATGAAATAAGAGAGCGCATCCAAAATGGTTGCGCTCTCTGTTTTTTATCATTCCAAAATTTTGCCGTGTATTTTTCACAAGTCATAGCAAAATTTTTGGCTATCTCTTGATATCACTAAATATAAAAAACCGTCAATTTCTACAAAATTTCAATAGAAATTGACGTTCATTTTGCTTATCAGCCAATTTGTCTTCTCGGCATTATCTTTTAATTATGCATTAATCGTTTTTAATAAGTTTGCCATTTCAATTGCACTTACTGCCGCTTCAGAACCTTTGTTACCTGCTTTAGTTCCTGCTCTTTCAACAGCTTGTTCGATATTGTCAGTTGTTAAAATACCGAAAATAACTGGAATATCCGCTACGTCATTTGCTTTCGATACACCTTTTGATACTTCATTACAAACATAGTCGTAATGAGATGTAGATCCTTTGATAACACAGCCTAAAGTAATGACTGCATCATATTCACCTTTTTGTGCTAACTTTTTAGCAACTAATGGAATTTCAAATGCACCTGGCACATATGCAACGTCTATATTACCCTCTGGTACTTCGTGTCTAACTAACGTGTCTTTAGCACCATCTAATAATCTATTCGTAATAAAATCGTTAAAACGACTTACTACAATCGCAACTTTCAAATCTGTTCCTATTAATTTACCTTCAAAATTCATAATTTTTCCTCCTATAGTAAATGACCCATTTTATTTTTCTTAGTTGTCATATAGTCATGATTGTGTTCATTTTCAGGCACAATCAATTCTATTCTTTTAGTGATATTAATGCCGTATTTTTCTAGGCTTTGAAATTTAGTTGGATTATTACTCAATAGATTAACATTTTCAACGCCTAGATATTTTAATATTGCTGCCGCATCTTTATAATCACGTAAATCTTCATCAAAGCCTAATGCGATATTCGCAGAAACCGTATCATATCCTTGCTCAATTAATTCGTATGCTCTTAATTTATTTATTAAGCCAATACCTCTACCCTCTTGAGGAAGGTAAATAATCATACCACCATGTTCTTCGATATACTTCATTGATTCAGCTAATTGTTCACCACAATCACAACGTTGACTATGGAAAATATCACCAGTTAAACATGATGAATGAATACGTACATTTTCGGTTGTTCTTGGTTTATCTTTAATTACAGCAACTAATTCATCTCTCGAGCTAGAAGTTGTAAAACCAATCATTTTGAAATCGCCATATTCTGTTGGCATTGCCACTTCAGCTTTAGCTTCGATATGAGTTTCTTGAGCTTTTCTATATTCGACTAAATCAGCAATTGAAATCATTACTAAATCATGTTGTTCACGAAAAGCTTGTAATGAATCACCTTTAGCCATTGTGCCGTCTTCATTCATAATTTCACAAATTAAAGCAGCAGGTTTGGCACCAGTTAACTTTGCTAAATCAACAGAAGCTTCAGTATGTCCAATTCTCTCCATGACACCATTATCTTTAGCTATAAGTGGGAATAAATGCCCAGGTCTGTTAAATGAAGTTGGTTGTGATTGTTCGTCTATTAATGCACGTGCAGTTAACATTCTTTCTGGTGCACTAATACCTGTAGTGGTATCTACATGATCAATACTGACAGTAAAATCAGTACCGTAAACATCTGAGTTATTTTTAACCATGGCATCTAGTTCTAAATGATGTGCAATATCTTTACTGACTGGTGCACAGATTAAACCTCTGCCATATTTCGCCATAAAATTTACTGTATTATCTTGCATCCATTCTGTTACAGCTACTAAATCTCCTTCGTTCTCTCTATCTTCATCATCTACAACGATAATGCTTTTACCACGTTTAAGTTCGCTTAAAGCCTGTTCTATATCATCTAAATGCATAAGACCCCTCCTAAAAGCCAAAAGCTTTTAATTTATCTTCAGTTAGTGTGGCATTATTGCTATTCATTATACGATTAACATATTTAAACAACATATCTGTTTCTAAATGCACAGCATCTCCAACACGTTTATCATTTAAAATTGTTGATTTTCTTGTTTCTGGAATTAAATGAATATCAAAACTTTGCTCATTTAATTGAAATATAGATAAACTTACACCATCAACAGCAATCGATCCTTGTTGTACCATTTCACCTATTGCTTTTGATGTTGTCTTTATTGACACAATTTTTGAATTATCAGTAGCTTTTATATTTGTAATAGTGCCAACTTCATCAACATGTCCTAATACAAAGTGTCCTCCAAAACGGCCGTTACCACTCATGGCACGCTCTAAGTTAACTTCAGCACCCTGATTTAATTTATTCAAATATGTCTTAGCTTCTGTGCCTTTTATAACTTGAACAGTAAAGCTATCCTTAGTAAATGCCGTTACTGTTAAACACGCGCCGTTGACACTAATTGAATCTCCAATATGCACATCTTCCAATATTTTATGACATGCAATCGTTAACTCTACAATCGTACTTTTACTATTACTTTGCTTAATCGTACCGACTTCTTCAACGATTCCTGTAAACATGTTAATTCACTTCTTTCGCAGTTCTAATTTTAAGTTGTTCTCAAGCATTCGAGAATTAACAATTTCAAAGTTTTGCACTTCTGATAATTCAAAAACATTGTCTGTTGAATAAAATTGATATTTACCAGAACCACCTATCACTTTCGGGGCATAGTAGATGATGAGTTTATTAAATTCTTTTGTTTCTATAAATGTAGACGTAATGGTTGGACCTGCTTCAACAAGTAATTTTCCAACACCACGTAAATATAAGTCTTCCAATATATTTGCAATATTACTGTTTTCCATATAAATAATTTTCACTTGTGGAAGCGTAGACGTTAGCGCCTTATTTTCTGTATATATTAATATAGGCGTGGTCATATCGCTAAATATTTTTAAATCAAAATCGATATCGCCTGTTTTAGTTAATATCACTTTGACAGGGTTTTTGCCATTTTCTATACGCGTTGTATATTGAGGATCATCAGCTATTAAAGTTTCTCTGCCAGTTAATACAGCATCATGTTTATGTCTTAAATTAAACACGTCTTGCTTAACTGATCTATTGGTAATCCACTGGCTTTGGCCATTATCATTCGCCTGTTTACCATCTAAGCTACAAGAAACTTTTACAGTTACCTCTGGTTTACCATTCTTTTTAGCTTTGAAAAAGTCATTACATAGTTGTGCAGCTTCTTCGTTATAGCTAAATTCTACTTCAATACCTGCTTCATTTAATATATCGTCACTATCCGACATTAAAGTTGTATCTTTAACAGCATAAACAACTTTGCTAATGCCATATTCAATTATTTTCTCTACGCAAGGTGGCGTAGTACCGTAATGTGAACATGGTTCTAGCGAAACGTAAATTGTAGCATCCTTAGCTTTTTCTTGCGCCATTTCCAACGCTTGTACTTCTGCATGTTTGTCTCCTCGCTGTAAGTGGGCGCCTAGGCCAACGATACGACCTTCTTTAACTACGATTGCACCTACAGGTGGGTTGACTCCAGTTTGACCTTCAACCATTTTGGCCAAGTCAACTGCATGTTTTAAAAATTGACTCAAAATAAATCACCTCAATAAAAATAAAAAAACACACCTGAAAAAGATAAACTTCAGGTGTGGGAATTTTTATAACTTTAAATAAGCATACTTATCCAATTTGATAGTAGCTCAAAATAAACACTACGAGAGTGTTTGTTATATATCATTCTTTCTCCCATCCAGACTTTAACTGTCGGCTCTAGAATCTAACTAGATCAGCCATAAATACAAGTATTTATGGGTCGCAGGCTTATATACTGCCGGTTAGGAATTTCACCTTGCCCCGAAAGAATTTACTATGAAATTATAATTAACGATTGAGTCAGGTAACCTACTGCTAAGTTACAAAATTATAATACTATATTTATGTCACAATTACAATACATATAAACTAAGTCGGGATTAAAACATAGAATTTTCACACAGTAGCATCTTAAATTCACTTAGCAAAATCGTGTCATATTATGATTTAAACAATTGGCTTACAACGCCAACAGCTTGTTTAACAATCATCATAACTCCATTTCTTGATTGGTTAATCCCATTAGTCAATTGACCTAATGCATAGACGTCATTTAACGTACCAAACCTCGGACTAATTACTTGGTTCGTTTCCGGTACTATTTGAATACCTCCAAGCGGATGCGCTTGTATCAGTTGTCTATTTTCCAAATTAATTACAAGCTGATCATCCGCATCTAAATCTGCTAAATGTGTTTTAGAACCAGTGGCATTAATAACGACATCATATTGTTCATGTGTATCTTTACCAACATCATATTGTTCATGTGTATCTTTACCATCATCATATTGGAAATTAAATTTATTGCTATCATAAGTTACATTTTTTAAATTCGGTTTAATTTTTACAAGATTATTTTTGATACCATGAATAATTAACTCTGCCGTTCTCGGTGGCATCGGATTAGAATTCGCTTTTAAAATGCGTTGGTATCTATTCAAAAATTCAATTTGATCCGTTCTTGAAAAACTATTCCAAATCCAATTCATATTTTCTTTAATACCTTCTAATAAACTTTGAAAACTTCCTAATTCGTCTGGGTGATTCAAATCAAATTCCAATTGCTCTATGTGGTTTTCCATATTAACATCTAACATTTTGTTGACTTGAATATTATAATATTCACACTCTAAATCAAATAACTTCATCGCCTCTTCAAGTGGTACAGTTCCAAAATGTTGTCGTTTTAATTCATTAAAATTCTCTGGCGTAAGATATTTAAATTCAAGGTCAGGCATATTCCCTCTTACACGAGGTAACGCCCCTTTTCTACTTGTAACGGTAATTGGTAAATTTGGATGATGTTCCGTCACATATCTGATTACATCTAAACTTGCTAAACCTGTACCAATAACTGCGATACTATCTGTGTCATCTACCTCATCTAAAGTATTATAGGTTGGGTAAGGTGACTGTATGTATCCTTTAGTACCTTTAAGATTATATGGATCGTGATAAGATAATGTCCCTATTGTTAAAAAGACACAATCATAAGTACGACATGAGTCTATATCATCAGAGGTACAAATGTTATATTTTAATGCTGTATCACCGATATTCGACTCAATAAAAATTTCCTGAACTTCTTCTGAAATCAATGAAACATTGTTATATTCATCATTGTACTTATTAAGATATGACTTCATATAATGTCCAAAAATGAATCGCGGTAAATATTCTGGATTCATATATTTAAATTCTTTTTGCTCTTCATACCATTCAAAAAATTCTTCTGGCTTATCTAAATTAATAGACATTTGTCTTGCTGGTAGATTGATTAATAATTGATCACTGTCATTTTGGAATGGCACGCCTTGACCCATATTGACTTTATTATCATAAATATCTACGCTTACGTCATTAAACTCATCATATTTGACCATCTCTTTTAATAACGTTACGCCTGCCGTTCCAGCGCCTACTATTGCTATTTTCATGCATACACCTCATAACAATGTTAATTACTTACTATTAAGATACTATATCTATAATAGCATTTACTAACAGAATGATTTATTAAAAGTTAAAAAAATTTATAATGTATGATATTCTATAAAAGTGTTTAAATTAATTTTTACACTATTTCAACAAAAATTTATTAGTTAAGAGGTTGAATTATGAAGTTTTTAAAATGTTTCACTTTATTTCTAATATTTTGCGCAATATTTTTGACGGGTTGTGATCTCCCAGGATTAAATGGTGGTCAGTCAAAAAAAGATATTAAAATTACTGCCCTAGCGACTAGTGAGTCTCAAATAATGGCTTATATGCTAAAAGATAAAATCGAACACGATTCGCATGGTAAATATACTGCCTCTATAATTAATAACTTAGGTTCAGCATCTATCGAACATAATGCAATAATTAATGGCGATGCCGAAATATCGAGTACGCGTTATACAGGTACAGATTTAATAGGCGCATTGAATCATAAGCCTGTGAGAGACTCTCAAAAGGCAATGTCGATAACGCAATCATTGTTTAAAAAGAAATTTAATCAAACTTTCTTTAACTCATATGGTTTTGAAAATACATTTGCCTTTATGGTAACGCAGGAAACTGCAAAAAAGTATAACTTACATAAAGTTTCTGATTTGAGAAAAATTAAAGACAAAGTTAAAGTTGGTACAGATACCACTTGGATTAAACGTGGCGGCGATGGTTACGCACCGTTTAAATCGTTTTATGGATTTGGTTTTAAACAATTAAAGCCAATGCAAATTGGCTTGGTATATGATGCCTTAAAAAATAAAAAACTTGATGTTGCATTAGGTTATACTACTGATGGTAGAATTGCAGCATATCATTTAAAAGTACTAAAAGATGATAGAAAATTTTTCCCACCATACGATGCAAGTCCACTAGCAACGAATAAATTATTGAACAAACATCCAGGTGTGAAAAAATCTATGAAAGCATTGGAAGACAAAGTTTCGACAGAAGAAATGCAAAAGTTAAACTATAAAGCTGATGGCAAAGGAATTGAACCAGCTGTAGTCGCACAACAGTATTTACAAAAACATCATTACTTTGATAAACAACAATAGTAAACATATATTAAGGATGTGAATATATGAAATTTATATTTAAAGTATTTATTTCTACCTTATTAGTTTTTGCATTATTAAACAGTAAAAATAAAGCTAAATAGTTTATTAGAGATTGATTATGCTGCAACAGCATAATCAATCTTTTTTTATAAAAAAGAGGATAACCATTCTAAATGGTTATCCTCTTATTAACGAATAAATTCGCTGTTATTTGTCTTCGTCACGATGTTTTTTATCATCTTTATAAACGAAATATTTATAATATTTACCTTCAGTCTTCATATCTTTATAAAAATCAGCCATTAACCTCGCATTACTTTCTGCCCATTTAATATCTGTAGCATATTGGTGTTCACCAGGATTTTGTGGATTCCATCTCATGCTATATAAAGTATTTTGATCTTTCTTGGATAAGAAATGACCATGAATAAAATCTGCGCCACCTTCTATGGCTTTTCTAGGTGAATCCCAACCGTGTTTCTTGGCATATTCAGAACCAGTTTTCACTGGATCTTTGTCTAGCGCGCCTACACCGAAGAAATTATAATATTTCTTACCATCAATTTCCACACCACTTGCTAATTCACTTTTAGCCGAACCAGTTTCTAAAATAGCGTGAGAAATTAAATATACTTCGTTTACATGTTTATGTTTAGCTGCCTTGATAAAATCATTTGTATGATTTAATAACATTGGGTTATCAATTAACATACGTTTAATTCTATTTGCATCGATGCCTTGATACTTATCTAATTCTAAAAATTGATATTTTTGTGTATCACTATCGATTAATTTTTTACTGTCCATAGCGCTTTTTATTTCTGTTGATGACGCATCTCGCCAAGATTTATTATCCTTACTAGATACTTGCTGACTTGTATAATTATGTATTTGTTTTTTTGATGCCTTTTCTAATGATACTTTTAAATTTTCAACTTTTTCTTGTTGATTTACTTCTTTGAAAAATATTTGATCTGAAATCATTGAAAAGACGATACATGCAACAATACCTAAGATTATCAATAGTCCTATTATTGATAATACAGCGCCTTTTTTATGCTTTTTCATGTCTACACCTCTTAGGTTTGAAATTGATTTTTAAATTTCTACATCTGCTAATTGAGTTTAACACTTATGATAGCAATGCACAATTCAATCCAATTGTTGTTACATATTCATAAAAAAAGTAATGAAATTTTAATTTCATTACTCTTGACTTTTATTGTAGTCCATCATTATAAAACTTACCGCTTGTGATCTATTCTTATAATAATAACGATTTAAATCGATTGAACCTTCAACTTCGCCATCTCGGTAAAACATTTCGTTAGTCATATTATTAATCATTACAAAATCCGATTTATCTTTAATAATATCTAAGTCGTCGTGTCTAGAGAAAAAATGCTCTAAATTTAAATGTGCATAATCCATATTTACCCTCCTCTGTAGTACAAACAAACTTTGACAAAGTTATATATGTTTAAGTTAAGCAATTAATTTTTGTGTATATCAACATTATATTACATCTATTACTAATATTTAACACTTATTATGTCAATTTAGCAAATGAAAATTTCTCTTTTTTGAAATAAAATAGCTATATCCGGAAATAAATGTTGTAATTACAATAATTGAGGTTCAAAATGTTAAAAAAGGCTGATCTTGAACAACATCTATATATTATTCATCATTTGCTTCATCGTTACAATATCACTTATGACTATGACGAATTTTTCCAATTATTATTAATACGTATGTGGCAACTCATACTACAATACAACCCTACTTTATCAAAATCATTATCCTCATACTTATACATCCGTTTACGCTACTATCTATTCGATTTACTACGCTCTGCCACACGTCAAATGACGACGACTGATATTACCCATATCCATTTACAATCCTCAGATGCAATGCGAATTACAGAAAATCAGTTAATTCTAGAACATTTTTTAACTAAATTATCCCCTAATGAACAACGATGGATACAATTAGCTTATCAAGGCTACAAACAATACGAAATTGCACATTATATGAATCGTTCACTATCTTCAGTAAAGTTATATAAAAAATCAGTTAAAGACAAATTCTTTTCTTTTTTAAATTATGGAAAGGAGTAACAATATGACAGACTATAAAGATTTACTATTTATCAAAACTCATGAAAGTAAAGATGGCCAAACTTTATGCCACTATAAAACACACGACTATGTTTATCCTACAGTAATCAAAAATGTTTTATCCTATTATTTAGAACTTCACAATAAATCCTTAGCTACACAAACAAAGGTAGCAAAACGATTATTAGATATTAACAAGTTAGTTCCTATTTATATTCATAAGGAACTTGTATTATTCCCAATAAAACAAAAGCGCGCACCAATACAATATTATATTAATGCGCACTTTATCATCGGAATCAAAAGTAAACGTAATTTATCTACGATTCAATTCGAAGATGGTCATTACCTCATGGTCGATGAACACTTTTATTTAGTTTTAAAAAAATGGAAAGAAAGTTGTGCTTTGAAATATCTATTGACTAAAAATTAGTGTAACCTTACAAATTTCTATTATGTCTATATTCCAATAACTTTTTAGTGAAAAATGCAGTAGCTTTTTGGAAACAATATAAACTAATTATAATTAGTAATACTGAACCCACAAACGTAAGTATGACGGTCGTCGTTGTTAGTTGTACTTCAGGTTTTATAAAATATTGAACCGAAGATAAACTTGCTAAAAAGCCGAAAATAAACACGCCGATTAGTAATATATAGGTAAACAACATGCCTAATAATAACGGTAATAAACTTGCAAATGATACGACTTTCTCTTTAAAGATATACTCTTTTAAAAACTGATTTGAAAACCTTATTGGTTTACGCGTATCTATTTGATTGTCCTCACGCGTTACCTTCTCTAACACTTCATTAAGTTCTTTCTTTTCTTTTTTGTTCAAAAACCACAATTGTTTTCTGACTTTTTGCTTAAAAATATTTACGCTCATTTTTGTTACCTCTCTATGTTTGGTGAAACTTTTATTCTATTAAATCATATATTAAAACAATTTGCGATACAATCTATGCATAAACAACTTTTTTGAATATTAATAATTTTCACTATTTTAAAGTTATAAAAATTAACTTATTAATTCTTGATAATAAGTGTTTATAATTTCATAAATATTATTATCACTTTCGTTAACAGTGTATTGACGGTATTTTTGATTTATTAAAAAATCAGAGGGCGTCGTACCCATAATGTTTTTAAAATCATTGAGAAAAGTTTTATATGAAGTATAACCATATTCACGCCAAGCTGAATCTGGCGATCTATTTTCTAATAATTCTCGTGAGACATTATAGATTTTCACTTTCTTTATATATTTCATCAACGTCATATTCATTTTACGCGAAAATTCACGTGATAAATAACTTCTATTAACAAAAAACACTTGGGCTAGCGATGACAATGTTAAAGGTCGCTTATAGTTTTCATTTATAAATTGCACGATGTTTTTAATAAGCTCACTCGATTGAGAATTATTTTTCATTTCTTTTTGTTCATGGGTTAATATAGCCATTGCACAGTTGATTAGTTTAACTACGCCTATATCACTATTGAAATAGTCTTTTTCTAATATTGCTTTTAACGTTTCTAAGTATGTCTTAATAATCATTGTATCCGCATTATCAATTTCGAATAATGCTTTACGATTAGCCAACGAAAATCTATTATAACTTTGATTATTAATAGAGATACACGCTAAAATACCGTTTCTATTAACAATATAGTTATCTTCATAATCAAAGACGACAATGACTTGCCCTTTCTCAAAAGCCTTTTCCCCATAATATTTATTTATTCTAATTTGTCCTTCTAAAACTAAAAAAATATTAACACAGTGTGGCGTGTTCAACGTATGTAACTCATCGCTGTTCATATAAATTTGGCTTAAATAATTCATTCTCTTCACCTCCACTAAAATAATTAAAGAAATCAATATTTTTATATATGATTATGTACTAAATCATTAATCTTAACAAATATAAAAGTCTTGTATGATACTTTTTATGTATTAAAAAAGCGCTAACTTTTGAAGTTAGCGCTAAATCTTTATTGTGTAGTTCATAGCTACTGAGTATTTCAATTTATCAACTAAACATCAAAGTAATTAATGCATTAATGCTGCTTAGATTTACATAGGATAGTTAGTTTACAAGATTGATAATCCAGAAGCTTTAATATCTTTCGCAAAACCTTCTACTGTATCAACAGAAAGTTCATTAATGTCACGACCTAAGTTATTGTTTACTTTTTTAACAACGTCACCAGGGCAAGTGATAATATCAGCGCCAACTTCGTCAGCTTGAATAACATTGATTACTTCTCTACAGCTAGCCCATAGTAATTTAACGCCTTCTTTGCTGTGAGCAATTTCAACAGCTTCTTTAACCATTGGAATTGGATCAACACCAGTATCAGCGATACGTCCAGCAAATACTGAAATATATGTTGGTACGCCTTCAGTTACTGCTTCAGTAATTTCTTTTACTTGGTCTAAAGTGTAAACTGCAGTAATGTTTAAACGTACATTATCAGCTGATAATTTTTTAATTAAAGAAATAGTTGATTCACCTTTAGTGTTCACAACTGGAATTTTAACAAAAACATTATCACCATATTGTTTTAAGATTTCTGCTTCTTTTTCCATAGTTTCTAAATCGTCTGCAAAGACTTCAAAAGAAATTGAAGCATCAGGAATTTCTTTAACAGCTTCTTCAGCGAAAGCTTTATAATCTGTTACGCCTGCTTTAGCCATTAAGCTTGGGTTTGTAGTAAAACCATCAACCTCTTTATTTTTGTAAGCTGCTTTCATTTGTTCGATATCTGCACCATCTGCAAACACTTCAACATTTAATTTTGCCATTACTTATTCCTCCTGACTAAAATGATAATTTAATAATAAATTATCTCAACGGTTTACTAACCATTCATTTTATTTATACCACTAATAAGCTTAAAATTCTAATTTTTTGCTTATCTAATATCAAATTTATAATACAATTTTCTCGATTATTATTACTTATATACACTACAGTTCAGTTTAACAAAACTACTAAGATGTTGCTTAGTATATGATTATTACTATTCAATTTTAAGATTTTTGTGTTATTATTAGCTAATGATATATAGTAGGAGGTAAATATGGCACGTTCAAAACTATATTTTTATTTATCTGCTGTGTTAATTATTATTAGTTTCTATTTCAATACACGTGACCCACTTTTAGGTCAATTATTTAATTCAATGATCAAATTAATTTTTGTTTGTAGTATTATTAATGCAATCATCTTGATTATTGCAATTATTTTAGCAGATAAAGCAATAAAACATTCAAAAGATAGAACGGATTGGGTCAATAAACTTAGTAAATTACTGCCTTATATATTATTAATTGTTATAATCATACATATTATAGCTGCATTAACTACATTTGGCATTATTTTCTAATAGGCACTACAAAAGTATACTTGCTTTTGTAGTGTTTATTTTTAAGTGGAGGTATTAAAATGCAATATGTCTATATCTTTTTCGGTGGTGCCATCGGTGCACTGTTAAGGTATTTATTATCATTTATCAATCATGAAGGTACAACTTTACCTATCGGAACTTTTATAGCTAATCTTATAGGTGCTTTGTTGATGGGTTTTCTAGGTACATTGGCAGTCACATATTTCGGTAATAATCCACAACTCAAAAAAGGTATTACAACGGGTTTCGTTGGCGCATTAACTACATTTTCTACGTTTCAGTTTGAAATGGTGTCTATGTTCAACGCACAAGCTTTCACCACGCTATTCATTTACGGCATTAGTAGTTATATTCTAGGTATTTGTTTCTGCTATATTGGCGTTAAAATAGGAGGTAAATTATAATGTTAACTTTACTATTAGTCTGTGTAGGCGGTGGCATTGGTGCTGTAATTCGTGGTGGCATAACTGAAATATGCATAAACAAGTTTCCAAGTCAGTTTCCAATAGCAACATTTATCGCAAATATTATTGGTAGCCTACTAATTGGCATTACTCTAGGACACGCCCTACAAATCAGTTGGATTAATCCGTTTTTAGTAACAGGTATATTAGGCGGTTTAACTACGTTTTCAACTTTATCATCCGAATTAGTGAAAATGATTGAGTCCAAAACCAATTTACCTTTATTTATTAGTTATTCAATTTTACAATACGGTGGTTGCTTCGTCGCTTGTTTAATAGGATACAAGTTATTTTAAAAAGCTAGTAAACTTATAGCGTAAATACGCTATAGTTACTAGCTTTTTTTGAATCATCTTTTATTGACCTGTAAACTCGTTTGGATCTGGTCCAATACGTTTATCTTCGTTTAAATTGTTTAATTTAGTAATTTGTTCTTCAGTTAATTCAAAATCAAAGACAGCTAAGTTCTCTTCGATTCTTGAAGGCGTAACTGATTTTGGAATAACAACGACATCATTTTGAATGTTCCATCGAATAATAACTTGTGCTGGCGTTTTACCTACTTCTGTTGCAATTTCTTTTACTAACTCATCTTCTAAAATTTGGGCATTCATTAACGGTGACCAAGACTCAGCCACTATACCTTGAACTTCTAAATATCTTCTTAATTCATTTTGAGTTAAGTATGGGTGAAATTCTACCTGATTAATGACTGGTTTTATGGATACTTGAGCTAATAATGCTTCCAAATGTTGTGGCGTAAAGTTGCTCACGCCAATGTTTTTCACTTTGTCAGCTTTATATAAATCTTCCATGCCTTTCCACGTATCTATCATTAATGCTTCATCAGTCCCCGGCCAATGCATTAAATATAAATCTAGATAATCTAATCCTAATTTTTCTAGACTTGTTTCATATGCTTGTTCCACATTATTTCGACCATAGTCAGCTAACCATAATTTTGAAGTCACAAATAAATCACTGCGATCTAACCCAGTAGCTGCTAGACCTTCGGCAATACCTTCGCCTACTTTGGCTTCGTTTTCGTAAATCATCGCTGTATCTATACTTCTGTAGCCACTTATAATGGCATGTTTCACCGCTTCTTTACATTCATCGCTATTCTCAACTCTAAATGTTCCTAAACCAAGTACTGGCATTTCATTTCCATTATAAAATTTAGTTGTTTGCATTATAATAACTCCTTCCAAGTTAACTTAATCATATGATAATAAATTAAGCGTCATTATCATATTAAAATGCTTAAAAAAATAACTGAGCGTTATGCACGCTCAGTTAAAATATTAATTAAATGATTCAATTTTATCCATAATGTTCTGTAAATCTTCTACATTGTATTGAATTCTACCGTGGAACACAAATTTGTTAAAGAATTCATCAAGCTGTTCTGGGCCTACTAAAACTTTGCTACTTGAAGATTGCGCATAATTAGATATTGTCACTGCACCTTCATTCTTAGGATTGAAATAAAGAATAGTTGTAGGTGTATATTTTAAGTCTAATTGACGTTGTAAATCTCCAGCTAATTTTTCAACCGCTTCTAAGTGTGTTGAATAATTTACAAATGATAGCGAACTTTTATCATCATTTTGGTCTAAAACTAACGTTTGTGGTTCATTTTTATCTAAATCAAGTGTGTCAAATACTTGTGACATCATTGGTTGTTCTTCAAATTGTTGACCACTAATGCCACTAAATACGTGGCCTTTTAATAATTGTGAATCTATAAGGTATAAACCAGTACGTGTTAATACTAAATGACTAATACGTTGTGCATCATTGAATTCATTTCTTGGTAAAAAGATATTTGCCATAATGTGCATATCTTCAGGACGAATTCGTTTTTCGTTTACTAAACGTTCACGTATACCGATAAGTCTCATATCAGTAACATATTCACTATGATTTTTAGAGAATAATTTTAATGCATCAATTTCTCTATCTTTAGAATTAACTGTTGCCTCATATTCTTCTTGTTGTTTCGTAACAGTCTTCTTATTTTTTATTCTTTCTTTTTCTAATTCCTCTGCGTGTTCATCATTCAATTTTTGTTGTTTTGATTGGTATTGTTCTTCTATTTTTTGTTGTGCTTTTTTCTTACTTTTTAAAGCTATTAAAAATAGTATGAAACAAACAATTGCTATCACGATAGCTACAATCAAACCAATTTGAATTGGTCCAAATGAATTCATAACAATTTCGCTCCTTTATATATCATTATCTCCATTATAATAAAAATTGTTTAATCATTCGATAAAAATACTAATAAAGTTATCACAAAGTGATTATAAACTAACTGCATCTTTTAAGACGTTAACTT
Source organism: Staphylococcus lloydii (assembly GCF_015775975.1). Classification (NCBI taxonomy): domain Bacteria; kingdom Bacillati; phylum Bacillota; class Bacilli; order Caryophanales; family Staphylococcaceae; genus Staphylococcus; species Staphylococcus lloydii. The sequence goes on along the minus strand of NZ_CP064056.1, from coordinate 1,095,042 downwards.
TATCTAATTTTTCCCAAGGTAATAATACATCAGTACGACCAAAATGACCGTATGCTGCTGTTTGTTTATAAATGGGTTGTTTTAAGTCTAACATTTTAATAATGCCTGCAGGTCGTAAGTCAAAATGAGTTCTTACCGCTTCGACTAATTCCGTTTCGCTTACTTTACCAGTACCAAATGTATCAATTGAAATAGATACTGGTTCAGCAACACCAATTGCATATGCAAGTTGTACTTCACATTTATCTGCTAAATCAGCTGCAACGATATTTTTAGCAACGTATCTCGCTGCATATGCCGCTGATCTGTCTACTTTTGTTGGGTCCTTACCACTAAAGCATCCTCCACCATGACGTGCATATCCACCGTATGTATCTACGATAATCTTTCTACCTGTTAAACCTGCATCGCCTTGAGGTCCACCTATAACAAAACGACCCGTTGGATTAATATAAAATTTCGTATTTTCATCTAATAATTCTTTAGGAACAGTTGGATAAATAACATGTTCTTTAATATCATCTTGTATTTGAGAAAGTTCTGTGTCATCAGCGTGTTGTGTAGAAACTACAATTGTATCAATGCGGTGAGGTTGATCATTTTCATCATACTCAACTGTAACTTGCACTTTGCCATCTGGACGTAGATATTTAATGATGTCATCTTTACGGACATCAGATAAACGTTTAGCTAATTGATGTGATAAGAAAATTGGTAAAGGCATATAAGTATCTGTTTCTTTCGTTGCATAACCAAACATTAAACCTTGATCTCCAGCACCTGTAGCTTCAATTTCCTCTTCAGAAATATCATTTCTGTATTCTAAAGCGGTATCTACCCCTTGTGCGATGTCTGCAGATTGTTCATCAATAGCAGTTAAAACAGCCATTGTTTGACTGTCATAACCATATTTAGCACGTGTATAACCAATGTTTTTAATCGTTTCACGAACTACTTTTGGAATGTCTACATAAGTCTTAGTCGAAATTTCACCTGAAATAAGCGCCATACCTGTAGTAACTGTCGTCTCACACGCCACCCTAGCATTCGGGTCGTCTTTTAATATTTCGTCTAAAATTGCATCAGAAACTTGGTCCGCAATTTTGTCTGGGTGTCCTTCTGTAACTGATTCTGAAGTGAATAATCTTCTATTGTATGTCATAATTTGCTCCTTTAGTTATTAAATTACGAAAATTCTCTTTTGTGAGCTTAATAAAAAAAGAGCCTTCATCACTACAAAAATAGAGAGAAGGCTCAATACGTCCATTCGCTCTTATCGTTCAGACGGTATTTGTCTGCAAACGGTTTGGCACCTTCCTTCTTTAAATGAATAAAGAAGAGGTTGCTGGGCTTCACTGGGTCCATGTCCCTCCGCCTCTCAGGATAAGAGAATCCGTTAGTAACTATACTACCTAAACTACATAGTAATGTCAATTTTACAAAATCCCAAATTTTATAATAATTTTTATGGCATAATAGAGTGATTATGTTATACTCGTTTATTGTAAAGGCTTACATAAAAATAGCGTTGGAGGGATTAAGTATGGCGATAGATACGTATACTTACACTAGTAAACTGGAAAACATTTTAAATAAAACAACTTCTTTATTTCAATTATCAACAACAGAATTGTACTACAAGATGTTGGAAAACAACGAAGGCGAATTGACTGAACTTGGTGCCATTAATGCCAGAACCGGCAAATATACTGGTCGTTCACCGAAAGATAAATTTATAGTCAGCGAACCTTCTTATAAAGATGATATTGATTGGGGTAATATCAACCAACCTATTGATGAAACAACGTTTTTAAATCTATATAACAAAGTATTAGATTATTTAGAAGAACGTGACGAATTATACATTTTTAATGGTTACGCAGGTAGTGACGAGGATTCACAATTAAACCTTACAGTTGTCAATGAATTATCTTGGCATAACTTATTTGCACAAAATATGTTTATTAAACCTGATACTAAAGAAGAAGCTGAAGAAATCAAAGCAGATTTCACAATTGTTTCTGCACCTAGATTCAAAGCAGATCCAGCAGTTGATGGAACTCATTCTGAAACATTTATTATTACTTCGTTTAAACATAAAGTTATCTTAATCGGTGGTACTGAATACGCTGGTGAAATGAAAAAAGGTATTTTCTCAGTTATGAATTACCTATTACCTAAAGATAAGATTATGAGTATGCATTGTTCAGCCAATGTAGGTGAAAAAGGTGATGTAGCATTATTCTTCGGTTTATCTGGCACTGGTAAAACGACTTTATCTGCAGACCCTACACGTAAATTAATTGGTGATGATGAACACGGTTGGAATGATAATGGTATCTTTAATATCGAAGGCGGATGTTACGCTAAAGCCATTAATCTTTCTAAGAAAAAAGAACCTCAAATATACGACGCGATTAAATATGGTACTATTTTAGAAAATGTTGTAGTCGATAACGATGGCGACATCGATTTTGATGACAATTACTACACAGAAAACACACGTGCAGCATATCCCATCGATCATATTGATAACATTGTTAAACCATCTAAAGCTGCACACCCAAATACCATTATCTTCTTAACTGCAGATGCTTTTGGTGTATTACCACCTATTTCAAAATTAACTAAAGATCAAGCAATGTATCATTTCTTAAGTGGTTTCACTGCTAAACTTGCAGGTACTGAACGTGGTATTACAGAACCGGAACCGTCATTCTCAACATGTTTTGGCTCACCTTTCTTACCATTAGATGCTAAAGTTTATTCTGACATCTTAGGTGAATTGATTGATAAACATGAAGTTGATGTTTACTTAGTTAATACTGGTTGGACTGGCGGTAAATACGGCGTTGGTCGTCGTATTAGTCTATCTTATACGCGTCAAATGGTTAATCAAGCTATTACTGGAGAATTAACTGAAGCTGAATATACTACAGATGACACATTTGGTTTAAACATTCCAGTTAGTATTGAAGGTGTCCCTCAAACACTTTTAAATCCTATGAATGCATGGGACGATCAACAAGCTTATAAAGAACAAGCTAACGATTTAATCGAACGTTTCAATCAAAACTTTGAAAAATTCGGTGAAGAAACAGCTGAACTTGCTAAAAAAGGCGGCTTTAAAAAATAATATCTATTTAAAAACAAGGCTATGAGTAATCTCATAGCCTTGTTTTAATTTTATTCAACATCGTAATTATCTTTTAGTTGATTATTTTCGATATCCGTCATCCATTGCTTCAGTTGATTTAATACTTTTGTTAATGCAAAAGGTCTCGGCACATGCCCTTCTCGTTGTTGATAAACTGTGCGATGCACAGCACCGATTTCTGTTAAAGATTGTGCTAAAAATTGTGCTTGTTGAATACCAACTTGTTGATCTTGATAACCATGAATAATTAATATAGCTGGTGCATCATGCGTGATATGCTTAATAGCATCTCTTTTATCATAAGCCTCAATATCTTTTTTCGGATGCCCTACCATTCTACGCAACATGCCTCTTAAATCAACTCGTTCTTGATACATCAAATGAATATCAGAAACTCCCCCCCATATAATATAACTATGTACAGGTAAATCTTGAAAAGTTAATAAACCTTGTAAACCTCCACGTGAAAAACCAATCATATGGACAAAAGCATGCGGATATTGATGAGTCAAAATTGACAGTAACTGTGTAACATCATTTAAATCATCGCCATAAAAATCATCTTTTCCTTCACTACCATTATTGCCTCGATAATATGGCGCAATGACTAAAGTGTGCGGATCAACAAACTGCAATAAGCGAGCCGCTCTTACTTTACCTACTTGACCTTTTCCACCTCGCAAATACATAACTATGCGTGTAACTTCATCCTTTGGTATTCCCATAAGGCCTTTAACATGTAAACCATCTACCTCGTAAGTTATTTCGTCAAATACATGTGTCGTTACATCAATTGGCATACGCTTTTTACTTATAATATCCAAGTTCAATCACCCGTTCTAAACATTTTAAGATTGCTGTGTCTTTAATTAAGAAACTTTGTTGTTGTTCAGGTATATCTGTAACTTTGCGATAAAGCTTTGGTCCATTTGTCTCTAAATAATCTCCCTTATTTTCCAAATAATCAATGTGAGCAACATATACATCTTTATAAAAACTAGGCAAATTTTGTCTAGCAACATAATATTGTGCTATGTAATGAAGTTCAGTCGCAACTGCACCTGTCTCTTCATTTAGTTCTCGCTCGGCAGCAGCTAAAGAACTTTCATTTTGCTCAATTTTACCCCCAGGGAACTCTATGCCTCTAATGTCATGTTGGGTAAATAATAATTTATCGTTATAAATTGGTATAATTAAAACATGCTGACCATTAGCCTCTTCTTTATCTGTTGTATAGTTAAGAAATACTTCGTTATTATCTTTATCTAAATACTTAATAGTCATCAGACACCTCAAAATATGTTAAAATATTAATGTTTAAAGCTCCATTGGAGGTCACATTATGAAAAAAGTTTTATTATTTATTATTTATATTTATCAAAAATTCATCTCGCCTTTAACGCCTGCAACTTGTCGTTTCTATCCTACTTGTTCAGCATATACTAAAGAAGCAATAGAAGTCTATGGTCCATTTAAAGGTGGATGGTTAGGATTAAAACGTATTTTGAAATGTCATCCATTTCACAAAAGTGGTTTTGATCCAGTTCCTTTAAAAAAAGAACACAAAGATACTAATAAATAGGCGATAATTTTGCCACATCGACTACTGGAGGGTTAAACACTAACCTTCCATTTTTTAATATGCCCATATCTTCAACGACATCATTTTCAAAATAAAATCCTGAAGGTGTGATATCACTCGTGTAAGTAGCATATTGAGCAAGCATAGCTGTAAAATATCTACTTAATCCATATTCATACATGCCACCTATTACAGTTTTTACATTTAACTGTTCTAAGCTGTTGATAATATCCATTACTTTATCAATGCCACCTAAGCGAAACGGTTTAAGGATAACCACTTTAATATTATGTTTATTTATCGCATTTTCAATATTGTTGAGCGCTATAGCTTTTTCATCTAAAGCAATATCCAACTGAGCAGTAATCCCCGATGCATCTAAAGTTTGCAAAGCTTTAAATGGTTCCTCAACATAAATAACATTATATTGTGCTATTTGTTCAAGTAAATCAACATCATTTAATGATAAAGATTCATTAGCATCAATCGCAATATTAAAATCGAATGGTAACGTTGCTAACTTATCTAAATCATGCAAAATGTGCGTTGACCATTTTAACTTTATTCGTTCGGGTTTTGTATCAACAAGTTGTCTATATTTATGATTATTTAAACCACTAACGGTTGCACCATAGCCTACTGTCAGAGTCTGTAGATTGTTAAACATTTGATAGCAAGCCATGATTATCGTACTTCTAGCTGCTGGATAATGTTCAAATTGCGTTAAAGTTTGTTTAATCTCGTCAAAAGAGTTTACTGTCAGACCTCGTACTTCTTCATACCACTCTTTTATTTTACTTATAACAACATCTATCGTTTCATCAAAATACCAATCTGTTTCAAAGGCGTTACATTCCCCATAATAACTTTCATTGTTGTCCGTCGTCAGTTTAATAATTAACGCCTTACGTTCAGACAAAGTAATTTTAGGCGTAATAATGGGTTGTTTAAAGTTTTCATTATAATCATAAAACTCTAAATTAATAATTTTCAATTGAGTAGCTCCTTAATAACCAGTAATTTTACCTCTTTGTAATTTACCTGTAGATGTATATGGCAACTGTTCTACGCGTTCAAAATTTTTCGGTACTTTGTATTTAGCTAAATTATCCATTAGGAAATGATGTAAAAGATTATGATCTACATCTCTATCAGCCACATAGTATAAATAAGGCACATGGCCCCATGTAGCATCTTCAATGCCAATACACATTGCGTCTTTAATGCCAGCATAATATTTTGCTTTCGACTCAATTTCATATGGATAGATATTTTCTCCACCGCTTATTATTAAGTCTTTTCTACGGTCATAAACCATTACGTAACCTTGTTCATCAATCTCTGCTATGTCACCAGTGTTGAAAAATCCATCTTCAAAAACATGCGCTAGATTACTAGGATAAAGATAACCGTTCATCACATTGTTGCCTTTGATTAATAGTTCCCCGTGACCGTTATTATCAGGTTTTGTTATAGCGACTTGCACATTATCACTAGGCTTCCCAACAGTATCATATCGTTCGGCTAACATATCGGGTGAAGCCGTTAAAAATTGCGAACAAGTTTCCGTCATACCAAAGGAATTATATATTGGTAAGTTACATTGTAATGACTTATCAATCAGCTGACGTGATAATTTCGCCCCGCCAAGTAAGATTTTTTCAATATTATATGGTTGAGACAAACCTGCATCAAGTAACCATTGTAATGTTTGCGGTACAAGTGATAGATGTGTAGGCCGTTCTTCACGGATTATGTCTAACATACGTTGCGTATCAAATTTTTGTTCGATACGTACTGTAAATCCTTGTATAATTGCCCTTAAAATAACACTCAATCCTGAAATATGATATATAGGTAACACAGATAACCATACAGTATGATTGTCAAAACCTAAACTTTGTTTGCAACCTTGTGCACTCGCTAAATGGTTAGCAAAAGTTTGAGGCACTGCTTTTTGAGGTCCAGTCGTACCAGACGTGAACATAATGGAAGCGATGTGATTTAAATTAAAATCGGCCTTTTGTGTACCATGATTATTACTTTCTTTAGCAATAATTGCTTGCCCATCTATTATCGTTATGCCTTCTAAGTCTAGTTCTAGCGTTGCAACAATTGTGTCGACATCGATTGAGTCCATTTGATTTAAAATTTCTTGTTTGGTTAGTCTAGTGTTGACCATTGCTAATTCAATTCCAGCTATCCATGCAGCATTAATTAATATGATAGCATCTATACTATTGTTAATATATAACCCGATTCTAGTTCTGTTCAGTTCAACTAAATTATTAGCTACTTTTAAAGCCCTGTTATAACATGCTTTAAAAGTTAATTGTGTATTCCCATCATCGATGAAAATTTTATCGCCTTTGTTTTTAGCTTGTTGTTCTAACCAAAATTCCACTTTAACATTCCTCCATATCACTTATATTATAACTGTTTTAAATATAATGCGCAGTGGTTAAATTTTTATAATTTTATGTCCGTTGACACAAAAAAAGCACTCTAACTACTGGTATATCGTCAATAGTTAGAGTGCTTTAACTTAGGTTTATTTATAAGTAATCGTTTATCAATAAACACTAAATAGTTGAGCGTGGTAGTTTGGAAGGTTAACTACCATAACATATGCTAGTTTAATACAATGCGCTACAATTGTAATGAACTATAAAAAATATTAATAAAAATAGCTTAGGAGAAAGCGAATAAAAAAGAGATAAGCACATGTATTCTAGTTGTGTAAAATCCAGCATGCTACTGAAAGTTATCATGATGTTTATGTTCTTACCTCACATTCAATATAGCTTGTATTTGTTCAAATGTATATATGTACAAGCCTATAGGTAAAAAAGAACAATTAAATAGTAAAAAATAAGAAAGAATAATCAAAAAAAGAGAAGCAAGAACATTCTGTTGCTAAATCAAAGTCGCTAATTTGATCTAGCATCTAAGAAAATACTTGCTCCTCCTTCTTACTAGGGAATATATTTTATGAAAATATTTATGTGTTCACCACACAAAATTATTGTAGCATGATTATTCATAGTTTAGTGTCTAAACACAAACTTAGTAAAGAATTGAAATGATAAAGTAAAATTTATATGAATAGCACTAAAAATATAGTTACATGGAAAAAGGACAAAAGACATGATAATAAAATTACGATCACTCTTTGCCCTAATTTCCAAAAAATTATTAGTAGAGGTAAAATGGTGTATCAACACCATAAGCGTATTATACTGTTATTATATCTAAAATGGTTAAATACTTTGAAATAAGTAAAATATGCACTATATATTGTAAAAAACAAGTATTAAATTATGTGTCAGTATGAATTAGACAATTACTACTATTTAAATTTTACATTAGTTAGATTACTCTAGTTGGTTAATAAATATATTCTTATTTTTTACTTAAATGTTATATATTTTTACTAATCACTATATTATATATAAAACCTTAAATTCATTTGCTATACTTCTAACTGTCTTCTATTTATTGTTTTAGGAAGACAAAATGGTTTTTAGTACTATGCTTTCATAATTAAAAATAAACAACATCTGAACTTTTATTGGCTTATTCATACATTCATCTCAGTTCTACCATTAACACCAATAAGCCACTCAGATTATTATTTTTACACTAATCTTTTGATTAGTGTTTTTTTTTCGCTCTTCTCTTCTATTTTTTACTATATATTGTCAATTTTTTTCTAACTTAATGAGTGATATAGCTAAATAGTTAGTAAATTGCTATACTTTATTTAGCTACTTTAATTAACTAGAGTAGTAGTCATTTACTCTATGATATCTTACAGGGATGTTTTTATTCTCTTTAAACTTTTGAATATTCAATTCATATCTCCAAGTGAGCGCTAATTTAATCAATTAGCGCTTTTTTATTAACAATCGAATTTTGCGTACACCATTTACCTTCATGTCTAATATGCATTACAGCCATTAGACGTGTCTGATTTTTACCACTTTAAGTAAATAATTTACAACTTATTGTAAATTTCATAACCTACAAACATGCTATGCTTATATTGTAAAATTATTTTATTATGAAAAGAGAGATACTATGGATTACAATTATCAAATTCACGATTCTGATATTAATATAAAAGATAGCTTCAATAATATTCATATATTTTTTGTATTGTCTGGACATGTATCGTTTTATGACAAAGCTTATCTAGGTAAATTTCAAAAACATGAATTTTTTATACTCGAACCCTATACCTCTCCAAATTTACTTATAAATTCAGGTAAAGTTATAGCTCTAACCATTAATAAATTAAGTTTTAATAGATTTTCACTTTTCGGATGGGATCAACTTTATCTAGATAAATCTAAAATAGAACATTTTATTAAAAGAGAATTTCTCGAAACGGTAATCGCTATTTATGAAAAGGATCAGTTCAATGCTGATATTTGTATTATTAAATTGATTAACTATATACGTTTAGGACAGTATTTTAAAGAAAACACGTTAGAGAACGCAAATCCACTTGTAAAAAAAGTGTTAGATTACGTCAACAATCATTATAAAGAAGATTTATCATTAGCTGAAATTGCAGATAATTTTTTTGTGAATGCAAGCTATCTATCTAGAGTGTTTTCAGAATCAATGAATATCTCTCTAATTAAATATATCAGAAAAATCAAAATATATAGATTAGCTGTCGAAATGTTAACTTCTAATTATAATGACAAATGGAAAGAATACGGTTACCGTTCACATTCTACTTTTTTGAAAAATTTCCACCGTGTTTTTAACATGTCTCCAGATGAATTTATAAAAAAATATAAAACAACACAACCATATAAAGAATCTTTCCCTAACGAACTATACCTTCATTTAAAAGAATTAGCAGCGCAATATGCGATAGATTAAAACAGCCAAAAGTCAAAAGACTTTTGGCTGTTATTTATTAAAGTTAATTATTTTTATATGTTTCAACTACATCTTTTAAAATTTCAATGACTTTGTCTTGTTGTGCTTTTGTTAAATCAGAACTTGAAGGTAAACACACGCCACGTTCAAAAATAGCTTTTGCATTGTCTATATCTACAGAAACATAATCATAGTCACTATACAATGGCTGCATATGCATAGGCTTCCACACCCTTCTGGCTTCAATATCATGCTCTGCTAATTTTTTAATGATAGTCATAGGTGTTATTGTATTGTCTTTATTTGTTAATACAAATGCCGTCAACCATCGATTTGATACTGTATTATTAAGTTCAATTTGGAATTTAACTTTAGTAGATTGTAAGGCTTGTTCATACCTATCGAATATAGTACGTCGTTGTTTTACTCTTTTTTCAAGTACTTCTAATTGTCCTAATCCGATTCCAGCACAAATATTACTCAATCGATAATTAAATCCTAACTCACTATGTTGATAATGAGACGCATCATCTCTCGCTTGCGTTGCTAAAAATAAAGCGTGTTTTATCGCGTTAGTATTGTGAGACAGCAACATTCCGCCGCCGCTCGTCGTTATAATTTTATTACCATTAAACGAAAATATACCGAAATCTCCGATTGTACCGCTCATCTCACCTCTGAAGCTTGATCCTAGGGACTCTGCAGCATCTTCTATTAAAGTAACATTATATTCATTACATAACGCTATGATTTTATCAAATTGTGCTGTCTGTCCGTATAAGTTCACTACAATTATAGCTTTAGGTTTTTGACCTATTGCCGTATATTGTTGTAATGCTTTTTCCAAAGCTCTTGGACACATATTCCAAGTATCTAGTTCAGAATCTATAAATACCGGACGTGCTTGTAAATATAATATAGGATTTGCGGTTGCACAAAATGTTAGTGACGAACAAAATACAACATCATTTTGTTTTACGTCACTTTCTATAAGTGCGAGATGGATAGCCGCTGTGCCACTACTTAATGCTAAAGTTGATTTTGCACCCGTATAACTTCGCATCTTTTTCTCAAAATTGTTTACATTATCACCTAAAGGCGCTATCCAGTTTTTCTTAAATGCATCATTAATATATAGTTGCTCACTACCACCCATGTGTGGTCGAGATAAAAAAATTCTGTCGTTACTCATGATGTTGTCACCTCTTATTTTTCGCTGGCGAGCCATAGACTGTATTATTATCTGCTATGTCGTTTATAACAGTAGATCCTGCGCCCACGATAACATTTTTACCGATAGTGATATTTGGAATAATCGTGGCACCTGCACCAATAAATGACCCTTGATTAATAACTACACTCCCTGTCAACGTGACATGGGGCGCAATATGTACATAATCATAAATCTTATTATCATGTTCAATACAACTCATTGTATTAATGATACAATGCTTACCAATCGCAGTATCTGTATTAATAGTAATATTTGCCATGATAACACTGCCTTTGTCTATTTTTACATTTGAACCGATAGTGGCTGTTGGATGAATGAGCGTTGCATAATTTAACTTGATATGAGCAAATCGCTGAACAATTTGTTGTCGTATTATATTATTACCAATAGCTATGATAAAGTGATGATCACGATAATAATGTCCAATATTCGTTAAATTATCAAATACAATTTCATTATGATAACTTCTTCGTGTAATTGCATCGTCAAGATAACCAGATAATTGATAGTTCTTTGATTGCTTCACGATGTCACTGATTACTTTGGCATGCCCACCGTTACCTATTAATATTATTTTTTTCATTATTTTGTACCCTTAAATTTATACATAGTCGCATGATTGTGGGCGTTTACGTTTTTACGTAATAGTACTTTTATGACAGTCATTAAAATAATATATAAATCCAATTTCATAGTTTGATTATTGACGTACCACACATCATATTTAAATTTCTTTTCCCAGGATAATGCATTTCTACCTTTTATTTGAGCAAGGCCAGTTATCCCTGGCTTTACAGCGTGGCGTGTTCTTTGCTTCGCATTATATAATTTTAAATACTCCATTAATAATGGACGCGGTCCAACTATACTCAAGTCACCTTTTAATACATTAAATAGCTGTGGTAATTCATCAATACTAGTACTGCGTATAAAAGAACCTAATCTCGTTTTACGTAATTCATCAGGTAACAGCACACCGTTGAGATCTTGTTGATTCGTCATAGTTCTAAACTTGAATAAAGTAAAAGGTACTTCGTCTTTACCAGGACGCATTTGTTTATAAAATACTGGTTTCCCCATATTCAACCTAATTAGCACCGCACATATGATGATTATTGGTAAGGTTAACGTTAAACCTAGCACACTGATTATGATATCCAATACTCTCTTTTTCATAAGTTCACTCACCTTTTTGAAGCTGTTCAAAAACTTCTATCTGTTGTTGTACGACTTGGTGTTCATCATAGTATTTGTGCGCAAATTCATGACTTCTGTCTTTAAATTCAGCTAATAGTTTGGGGTTGTTTGCTAACGCATCAATTTTAGTTGCTATATATTGAGGTGCACTTATCGGCACAATATATCCATTAACATTGTCTACGACTTCTTCTCTACATCCTCTTATATTTGTAGCAATAATTGCATTTTTCATCGCCATTGCTTCAATAATTGATCTAGGCATCCCCTCCCTATAAGAAGGTAAACAGAATATATCACTTAAATATAAATAGTCATTTATATTGTCTATAGAACCAGTGAAAATAATGTTATGTTGCTTTTGCTTTTTATATTTTTCTAAAGTATTTACAGTCGTTGTGTCACGTTCACTTTGATGCGTGTCCCCGATAATAAAAACTTTAATATTTTGATGCTTTACTTTCTCAATCGCTCCAAGCAAATCAATAATGCCTTTTTCCTCTACTAAACGACCGATAAATGTAATGATTAACTCACCTTTTTTAATATTATGCTGTTGTTTTAAACGCTTAATATCTTGTTGATTTACTTTGTCATAATTAAATTTATCTTTTAAATCAATGCCGTTACTAATCCATCGATAATGATGTGCATTTTTATGTGATAAAAAGTTGTGACGTATCGCTACTTCATAATCTTCTTTACTTTGTGTAAATAAATAATCCGTAAACAATCTAGCCATTAACTTTTCAATAAAAAAATAAAAGTAATAACGACTTCTAGGCATACCATCATGAAAATAAAAGCCGTGTGCCGTATAAATAACCGTAGGGATTTTTGCTATTTTAGCGGCTAATCTACCCAAAACTGCTGCCACTGGTGTATGTACGTGAACGATATTGGGTTTTTCTTGTTTCATTAATTTTACAAGATGGAACACTGTTTTTATATTATTAAAAACCTTAATATCTCGATCGATATTGATATTGTGATAAACAATACCTTCTTTCGATACCATGTCAAAATGATGTTCCATTTTACTAACACAATGAACGTCGAATCCTTTTCTCGCACAAGTTTCATTTAAATTTCTCAATAACTTTTTGTGTGTCATTTCTATAGCGGCAATTTGCATAATTCTCATAGTTATAACCTCCAAAAATATTGGGTTACTTTAACATCGTCGTCAGCAATTATAGCTTTAACATCGCAAATAACACCGTTATCTTTTATGAGATTTAAATAACTTTGCTTTTGTTGTAAGTATAAATCATGAGCTACCGCAAAAATTGCTACATCAGCTTGTGGCAGACTTTCAAAATCTTGTAATTTAATGCCATAAATTTTTGCAGCTTCTAACTTATCAGCAACAGGATCATGACTATATATATCTAGGCCATATTCTTTAAGTTCTTGAATCACTTGAATCACTTTTGTATTTCTTAAATCTGGACAATTTTCTTTAAAAGTAAGCCCATAAACGTTTACTTTGGCACCATGAATAGTTATACCTTGCTTAATCAATGCCTTAATAATATTTAAAGCGATAAATTTAGCAATATTGTCGTTTATCCTTCTACCAGACAAAATAACTTCTGGATGATAGCCGATAGATTCCGCCTTGTAAGTTAAATAATATGGATCGACACCAATACAATGTCCACCGACAAGCCCAGGTTTGAAGTTTAAAAAATTCCATTTTGTGCCTGCTGCTTTTAACACTTCTGAAGTATCTATGTTTAATTGGTTAAAAATAATTGCCAATTCATTCATTAAGGCAATATTGACATCGCGTTGTGTATTCTCTATTACTTTAGCCGCTTCGGCTACTTTAATAGATGAAGCTTTATAAACGCCCGCTTCAATTACAGAACCATATACCTCGGCCATCTCATCTGTGATTTTCTCATTCTGTCCGGCAACAATTTTCGTAATAGTTGTAAATCGATGTGTTGTATCTCCAGGATTAATTCGTTCTGGAGAGTATCCAACAAAAAAGTCTTGTCCGTATAACAGTTTCGATTCTTGTTCTAAAATCGGCACACAGACTTCTTCGGTTGCACCAGGATAGACAGTAGATTCAAAAACGACAATTGTTCCTTTCTGTAACGCTGATCCTACAGTTTCACTTGCTTTAATCAAAGGTGTTAAGTCCGGTTGATTATGTTCATCTATAGGCGTAGGAACAGCTACTATTATAAAATCTGCCTCAGTTAATTCCTTCTTGTTATTGGTAAATTTAATATTTGCTTCTTTTAAATCTTTTGTAGTTACTTCGTTCGTGCAGTCAATATTGTTTTTTAATTCTTCAATACGTTGTGTATTTATATCAAAACCTATTACGTCATTTTCTTTGCCAAATGCGACAGCTACTGGTAGTCCAACATAACCTAAACCCACTACTGCAATATTCTTTTTCACTGACAACATTCCTTTTCTTTATTTATAGTAATCAACATACCAATCGATGAATTGCCCTACACCTTCATTAACACTGACTTGTGGTTTGAAATTAATATCTCGATATAAGTCATCTACATTTGCGTATGTTTCGGGAACGTCTCCCGGTTGTAATTCCATATAATTTTTAATTGCTTGTTTATTTAACTTACGTTCTATGGCTTCAACAAAGTCCATTAACTTAACTGGTTGACTATTACCGATGTTATAAATTTTATATGGCGCAAAAGAAGTTGCAGGGTCCGGTTCTACCCCATCCCAATTGCTATTGTGACTTGCAGGTTGATGAACAAGTTTAGCAATGGCTTCAACGATATCTGATACATAAGTAAAATCGCGCATCATGTTGCCATAATTATAAACATCAATTTTTTCTTCATTTATAATAGCCTTCGTAAATTTAAATAGCGCCATATCTGGTCGACCCCACGGCCCATATACAGTAAAAAATCTTAATCCGGTCGTCGGCAAATGATAAAGAGAACTATATGTATGGGCCATCAATTCATTCGCTTTTTTCGTCGCGGCATAAATACTGAGTGGATGATCAACGCTATCATGAACGTTGAAAGGTTGTTTTTTATTTGCGCCATAAACTGAACTTGATGAGGCGTATATCAAATGTTCAATTTGATAATGTCGACAACATTCTAATATGTTCATAAAACCTTTAACGTTTGCATCAATGTATGTATGAGGGTTAGACAAACTATATCTCACACCAGCTTGCGCAGCTAAATTAATAACAACTGAAGGTCGTTCTTCTTTAAAAATCACTTCCAATTGTTCGTAATCAGCTATATCTTGGCGATAAAACTTGAAATTATTTGTTCCAATCAGTTCTAAACGTCGTTCTTTTAAGCCGACGTCATAATAATCATTTAAATTATCTATACCAATGACGTTCAGATTTTTATCTATGAGTTTGCGTGCTAAATGTGAACCAATAAAACCTGCGACGCCAGTAATCAAAACTTTCATATTAGCTTTCCTCCAATTTCTTTTTAATTTGCATTGGTACGCCAGCACCTAAATGATTTGTTATTAAGTTTTTATTAGCGACCGTTCCAGCTGCAACAACCGTCCTATCTTCGATTGTTACATTGCTTAAAATCCTAGCTCCACACCCTATCCATACATCATTACCGATAATTACAGGTCCCTTAATAACGTCATTATATTTAATAGGTAAAGCGCTATCTTGCCACGTATGTGACGAACTTAATATTGAAGTAGCATGTGCTATTGAAACATCGTTTCCTATTTTTATACCGCCATAGCCATCGATGTAGCACATATCATGTATATTCACGTTGTTGCCGATTTCAACATGATGTATATTTTTCAAAGAAACGTGTTTACCAATATAAATATTGTTACCTGTCCGTTCGCATATGCTCGCCACAATACAATATCTAAGCGCAATTTGTATTTTTAAATTTGTTGTTGTATTTAATTCATATAATAAATAGCGCAATTTAAGAGGTAATAATTTGAGCAATTTACTTAAATACTTGAGTAATTTATAAATCACATGTCTTACCTCCTTCTTTTGTAAAATATATAGTAGTTTATAAACATCGTGAGTACCATTGCTACCTTATCCCTATGTCTTAAAGCAGTTCCGTATTTGTAAGTCCCAATTGCGAAAGTAAAAAACATACCGTATACGGTGATTAAGACAATTAGAATACGTTTATTTTTAGTTTTTTTATATAAACGTAATGCTAGAAATGTAGCTAACAAAATGACGCAAATATCAAACAATCCTATGACGTCAGCAAACGTTCTAACTTCCCATGGAAATGGTTTTAACAAAAAGAAAGTTATTTGTTTTAACTTAGTCTGCAAACCATTAGACTCATTTACGGACAAATAATCTGCCCTAGAATTCAAATCTAAAGCTTTAGTATGATCTTCAGTATTAATAGTATTTTGCACTTTAGCATCATTAGTATTGGCAATAAATATAATAAAACTAGAGATAAATAATATTGAAAGCATAACTCTAAATGGCAGTTGTAAGTTTGAAGCCATAATAAAATAGCATGCCAACACTATAAACAACCCTAATAGGCCGATATGAAAGACCGAACCAACTATCAAAGCACTTAGGCAAATGAAAAAATACATAATGTTTTTCGTTAAATGTAACTTCAGCAATGCATAAAGAAATAACATAATGAACATAATGATAAACATTTCTCTTAGCGTAATAACAGTTGTGAAAATATAAATCGGGTATAACGTATATAACGTGACAGTTATAATCGATACGCGAGAGTTGTTTAAGACATGCATACATATTTTATAAAATAATATTACCGTTATCGTATGAACTGTAATATTTACTAAGCCTGGAATCAAAACGTGTGGGCGACCTAAAAAATATAGCATCGCTAAAAATTGAGAATATGCTCTAGAGTTTTGGAATAAATCCACATTAGTTGAAAAAAGATAATGATAATAATAATTGCTTGCTAGTTTTTCAAAGCGTAAGTCATCATTACCAGATCCTGGTAATACATGTACATATTGATGAATAATTAAAAAGACTACATATAATATCCACTGCATACATACAAGTATGATTAACTTCACATCGTACTTTTTTATTAACATATAAGATAAAACTACTAAATTGACAAAAATGAGAATAAAAAAATTACTATAACCCTGCCATAGAGAAACTATAAGTAAAGCAAGCAATATTAAAGTGAAAATGATTGATTTAATCCCCATGGCTAACTCCTCTAATAATGTATATTGATAAAAGCAGCTTCAAACTAAAAACTGTAATGGCAAATAGTACGAATACAAGCGTTGCACCAAATACTGAATAAATCGGTATAAGACTTACGCTACCAATAAGCACTACTAAGACACTGATAATTTGTGTAACTGTGTTATACACATATTTTTGAAATGTATTTATAAATAAATCCAGTAAGATACTGCTATAAACAGCAAAACTGCTATATATAATAAGCAGAAATTCATTTTTAAAACTTACATAGTGTTTATTGAAAAGTGTCTGTATAAGGTGATCTACATTAAAGGGTAATAAAATAAGTAATGACAATACTACTACGACATTGCCCCCTAATATTGTGAAAAGTAAACGTTGTAAAAACCGTTTATTGTGCTTTTGATTAACAACACGTGGCAATAAAAAGTTATATAGTGAATAATAAAAAATGTTACCTGCAGAATAAATAATAATTAAACTACTAAAGATACCTACATCGATTAATGAATTATTATTTTCCAATATGTATTTAGGTATATTTGTATTTAAAGATGATAAAAATAATGCTATCGATAATGGCATACCAATTTTTATTAGTACGTATAATTGTTGCCAATTTAAGTGTTTTATTGTTAAGTATCTTCTATTTTTGTAAGTTGCAAAAATAATGACGCTAAGACTATAAATTAATAGTGCAAGAAATAAATTAGTGAAAACATAATATCCTATGACTATTAAACTAAATTGGAAGATAGAAAATATAATTTTATAAAGACCAACTTTCCAATGCTGATTTGCCTTTATATAATAGCTATAATCTATCTCTATTAGACTATCGGCAAGCTTACTTAGTGCAATCACAATCATTAGCTTATACAAATGAGTTTCTATCGTTGAAAAGAAATAAATGAATAAACTATAAATTATTAATGCAATGATCATATTGAGCCATCTTGTAAAATATAGCATCGACTTATATAATTCTGGCTTTGTCACTATTAACGTGTTATAACCAAATGACATGAGTAATAAGATTGGTGCAATTACGGCTAGGCCATATGTATACGCCCCAAGTTCAACTTTTGTACCTAATTTTATGATTAGAACTATAACTGACCACTGCATAATTCCATAGGCTATATTTCCGACTAAATAGACCAAAAAATTTTTATTCAAGATATTTTTCACTTCTTCTAGCGAAATCAATAATATCTATTTCACCTAAGCCAATTTGAGTTATACACTGATAAAGTTTAGAAGATTCATATACCTTCGATTTTCCAATATATATTTTGTCGTATATTTGTTGTGGATGGATTTCATCTTCTTTTAATAATTCTTCAAATAATTTTTCGCCTGGACGAATACCAGAGTATTCAATGCGAATATCATTACTATTTTTACCGCTTAATTTAATTAAATTCTTGGCTAAATCGACTATTTTTACAGGTTCACCCATATCTAATACAAATATTTCTCCCCCTTTAGCCAGAGCTCCAGCTTGCAACACTAATCGAGCCGCTTCTGGTATCGTCATAAAGTAGCGCGTCATATCAGGATGAGTCACCGTTACCGGTCCACCTTGTTCTATTTGCTTTTTAAATAATGGAATGACCGATCCTCTTGATCCAAGTACGTTTCCAAATCTCACAGCAACAAATTGCGTGTTACTGTTGTTATCGTTAAGACTTTGCACTATCATTTCAGCTATACGTTTACTTGAACCCATGACATTAGTTGGATTTACAGCTTTATCTGTCGAAATCATTACAAACTTTTTAACATCTTCTGCTTTTGCTACTTCAGCAATATTCTTAGTTCCAATTACGTTGTTTTTAAAAGCTGCATCTGCATTGACTTCCATTAATGGCACGTGTTTATGTGCTGCTGCATGATAAATAGCATGTGGTTTATATTGGTTAATGATAGAAGCTATTTGCATTTTATTCTGTATATCAGCTATAACAGGTATGATTTCTATCGTTTGTGCGTATTTATTAATTAACTCCTGATTAATTAAATAAATGCTATTTTCTCCATGACCTAGTAAAATAACTTTTTGAGGTCGAAAATTGCATATTTGGCGACATATTTCTGATCCTATTGAACCACCTGCGCCTGTCACTAAGACAGTTTGATTCGTTATCCCTTTTGCTATTTGAGCCATATCCAATTCTACAGGCTCTCTACCTAATAAATCTTCAACGTCTATTTTCTTCAGTTGATTTACTTCAAGTTCACCTGACAATACGTCATTAATGTTAGGCATTTTAAAAAGGTCTACGCCTGCTTCATTACACATTTCATTAATACTAGCTAATTTAGATTGTTCCAACGAAGGTATAGCAACAACTAACTTTTGAATTTTATATTTTTCAATTAACTCAGGAATTTGTTCAATCGTGCCTTGTACCTTCACATCGTCTATGATTACCATCTTTTGTTTATTCGGATTATCATCTACGGCCAGCAACGGTTCCATAGCCATATTGTTCATTTGTCTTAATAATAATGAAGCGCTTTGCCCTGCGCCAACTATCAATGTAGGTTTTTTCTTTAATGGTTGCCCAATTACTTTTCTTCTATAAATTCTCCAAAACATACGAGAACCGCCAATAAAAATTAAATGCAGCATCCAAGTAATAAAGTACAATCTAATAAATAGATGCGTCCACGAAATTAAAGACACAATCGTTGCAGTAATTAATATTGATGTTGAAATAGATCTCACTATAATCATTAGTTCACTTATGCTCGCGTACTCCCAAGCTCTATGATATAATCCGAAAAAATATGCCGTCCCAAAATGGGAAATAAGCAAAATAATAGAGCTTAATATTAATAATTTAATGGGATAAAATTCATAAAATGGTTTTAAAATAAAATACCCTAAAAATATTGAGAATGAAACGATGAGAGAATCTATTGCAGTAAGAATGAATAAGCGTTGTCTAGTATTGAAATGTGTCATTCTATTCACCTCTACTTTGTGTTAATTTATCTCTTGTTGGTAAAATTAATAGGTTGCTGCTTATCTATAGTTGAATTTCTGATTATTAATTGCGAGTGGTTAAACATCGTTTCAATTTTGGTATTTAACTTTTTTAATTTCCTATTTTTAAATAATTTTGCTATTTCAAAAGGTCTTGATACGCTATGATGCGCATCAGACGCTACGAAGTGTGTTAATTCATAATCAATCATTTTGAGTGAGATTTTTTGAATTTTCTTTCCTAAATTTCCTAAAAGCGAACTAGCGGTCAATTGACTCAAGGCTCCCATATTAATTAAGTCAAATAGTACACTTAAATCATTTGCTAATATTTTATTTCTTTCAGGATGTGCAATAATTGGAATAAAACCCATAATTTGTAAATCATAAAACAATTGCTTTGTATAAAGTGGCACTTCATTTGATGGGAACTCAATCAATATATATTTAGAGTCATTTAACCCAGTAATATTCCCTTGTGCAATTTCATCTACAATTTGATCAGTTAACCTCACTTCTTGGCCATGATAAATAGTTATACCTATATTTCTAATCGCTGGAATTTGCATGATTTCATTAATTAACGCCTTTACATTTTGAATATTATTCGTGAATCTTGGACTTAAATGATGTGGCGTAGCTATAATACCTGTTATACCTTGTAACTTAGCTTGTTGTAACAAATCAATAGTCTGTGCTATATCTTTCGGACCATCATCTATACCAGGCAAAATATGGTTATGTATATCTATCATTTTTCATCGTTTCCATAATAATAGTAATAGTTTAAAGTATTATCTAATGGTACTTTATTAAGTATGGCACCTATAATTTTTGCTCCTGCAGCATCTAATAAATCCTTAGCTTTTTTTACTTCATCTCTATCATTTCTTTGGACATCTATAACTAAAATGCTATGCTTTGCTACTTGTGCAAATAATTGAGCATCAGTAACAGCATTGATGGGTGGCGTATCAATAATTATAAAATCATAAATTTCTTCTAGCTTTTTAAAAATTTCAACAAATCTCTTTGATCCTATTAATTCAGACGGATTCGGAGGTACGATGCCAGACGTTAAGACATATAAATTTTCTATTTCAGTAGATTTAATAGCATCTTCGTAGTTTGCTTTATTAATAATTAAATTCGACAACCCTTCAGAATTCGATAAATTAAAAACATAATGTTGTGACGGTTTGCGCATATCACCATCTATAATTAACGTTTTATAACCTGCTTGCGCGTAGGTAACTCCAATATTTGAAGAAATTGTCGTTTTTCCAGATAAAGGTTTTTCAGACGTAATTAAAATACATTTTGTAGCATTCGAAAACATAATGTTAGATCGAATCGTTTTAAACTTTTCACTTATCACCGATTTAGGATTATGATGTACAAATAATTTTGCTGTATTCGTTGCATTTCTTTTAAACATTTTTGCCCTCTTCTCATTCATATTTTTGAATTAATCCAAGTACAGGAATATCTAAGTTTTCTTTTACATCTGTTTCATTTTTAATACGCTTATCTGTTAAATGTCTAAATATCATTATAATAATCGCTAACACTAAACCACTTGTAAAACCAATAGCTGCATTGATCAATATTTTTGGTGATACTTGTACTGCAGTATTATTTGCATTTGATAATATAGATACATTATTTACATCCATAATCTTCGGTATTTCTTTTTGGAAAGTTTTAGCTACATTATTTGCAATACGTTCCGCTTCTTTAGCATCCTTACTTTGAATCGCAATATTTAAAATTTGAGTGTCCGTCTGATTAGTTACAGTTAACATTTTTGCTAATGCATCTGCCTCATATTTTACGTTGCTCTCTTTCGCAACTTTTTCTAAAATTCTAGGACTTTTAATAATTTCTGAATACGTATTTACGAGTTGTAAATTTGATTGAATTTCTTGTACTTTATTATTAAAGTTTAGAGGCTGTGTCTTTTTTTCATATACTAATATTTGTGTTTTCGCTACATATTTATCATCAATAAAGTAATTTGTTATTACAATACTAATAATTAAGAAAATCAGTGGCATAGTTATGAACAAAACGATGTTCTTTCTCACTATTTTCTTAATTTCTAATAAATTTAAATTACTATTCATATTGCCTCCTATAACTACTATTTAATGGTCATATTTGATTTCTAATTTTATGTCTCCAAACATGTCACGCTCCTAACTCTCTTTCTATTTTCATTCTCGAGAAAATCAAACAGGCTTATTTAATTTCTATTTTAATTAATAAGAAATTAAATAGTAAATATAAACATAATATATTTTTATGTTTATATACATTGGCATTATAGCACCATTTAAACTGTGATATTGATTTTTGCAAAGCAAAGTAAAATTAAGTTAATAAAAAGTAAAAAGAAGTCTCGCGCAATGGCATCGTTTAATATTTGTAGTCATTTTAAAAATGTGCGCGATTTTTTAATAATCATGATAATATTTGTGAAGTATTAAAGTAGGAAGTTTTATTACTCGAGAAAAAAGGTTGTTGTTATATATTTAAATAAAAAAAGACAATCGCTATTGCGATTGTCCCTTAACCCTATATGTTACTAATGGAGATAAATGGTGTCATAACACCTACAATGATTATATCAACAATTATTTGTTAAATGTTAACTCCTATAATCTAAGTAAATTTTATATACATATAAGTAAAATATATAAATATGAAATTGCTATTTGTAATTTATTTAATACTTATAACTTTCAAAACTCATCTATTGCGCTATTATTTGTTATTTAAAATCGACACTATATCGTCAGGCTTTTTACCAATAAGTTCTTCTAATAAAGGAGAAGTTTTATCAAAATCTCCTTCTACACTTGCATGGAAGATATTAATAAACATTTTTTCTGTTCTTCTGGTAAATTAGGAATTGCATTAAGTTGCTCATAAAATTCCTCATCACTAATCACTACTCTTGTTAAAGTTTCTTGAGTATATTCTTGAGCAATTTCTTCCATAGTTAATGCACGTGCACTCGTTAAAACAGGAAGTTGTTGATCGAATGATTCATCTTGTAATATTGCTACCAAACCTTGAGCTAAATCTTCATGTGTCGTCCAATTTATCGGCCCATTTTTAGGTAAACGTAATGCGCCGTCTTTTATACCAATCGAGAAGAAAAATTGCCCACTTGCAGAATAAAAGCCATGACGTAAAGATACAAAGTTTAGTCCACTTTGATCTAGTAATTCTTCAGTTTTAAAATGGTCTACCATTGGTTGAAAATAGGACGCTGGTGAGCTACCAATTTGGCTAGTATAAAGCAATCTTGACACACCTGCTTCTTTCGCCGCATTGATGACGTTATTATGGGCTTGAACTAATTCGTCACCTTGTCCATTGCCCGAAATAACCACTAATTGATCTGCGCCGTTAAATGCTGTTGTTAGCGTCTCAGGCTTTTTAAAGTCTCCTTCCCTTACACTTACACCTTGAGCCGCTAAATGTGCAGCCTTAGACGTGTCTCTTACGCTAACGCCTATTTCACTAGCAGGGAATACTTTTAATGCTTCTTCCACAACTAATTGCCCTAATGTACCTGTTGCGCCAGTTATAACTATCATAATGTATTACCTCTTTTTTAAATTTATTATGTAAAATGTAGTATTGATTAAAATTTACAGCAATGTATTCGAAATATTTTAACTTACACTAAACACAAAAGACAACTCATGACGAGTTGCCTTTCTTATATTATGCTTCAGTTACTTTTTTCGGTAAAACAAATACACCTTGAATAATCGTATCAGAAGTACCTGTACGGTTATCTAATCTTAGGGCTATGGCTTGCACACCTTGAGGTACAGTAACATTTTCTATTCTATATTTACCTTCTTCCGTTTTAGTAATCGCCGTCACTGTTTTATTTAAATTATTATTTTGGTCTTGGAAGCCATATTCTAACTTCGTATTTGGATCAATCTGGCTTGTCATGACTAAAATGTTAAATTGTTTTCCTGGAGCAAGTTGACCTTGTGCTTTAAGGTTATAGAATAAGTAACCTTTTGGTTTAAGTGTTAATGAACCATCTGGATTAAATGAATTAATAGGTGTTGTATTTAAAGCTTGGAAGCTTAAAAATTGTTCATCCTTCATATATTCAGCGAATTTCCCTAAGTGTTGTAAGTTGTCTGGAATGACTAATAAGTTTTCGACTTTATCTTGTTTACTTTCTGCAGTCACCAACTTAAAGAATTTGACGTGCGTATTTGTCGTACCTTCACGGTTATCTAAACGTAACGCAAATTTCTTCGCACCTTGAGGAATCGTGAAATTTTGTAATTGATATTGACCGTCAGCAGTTTTAGGTATTGGGCTAATTTCAACAATATATTGCTCATTATCACCTTGAACAGCATATTCAAACTTAGCGTTCTCTGCTACTTGTGGAGCTAAAATTGTTAAATTAACTCGCTTACCTGGTGCTAAGTCATTTTCAGTTTTAAAGTTATAGAATAAGTAACCATTAGGTTTTAATGTGACTGATCCATCTGCATTCAGCGAGTTAACAGGATCAGTATTTAATGATTGGAATCCATATATATAACCATCACCACTTGATTGAGCATATTGGTTTAAACGTTCTTTGTTACCCGGAACGACTACTAAATTATTTTTCAGTGCAGCTTGTGCAACTTCTTTTGTTAAAGCTTCTAATTTTGATTTAACTGCTTCGAATTGTCCTTCAGCTAAGTCATTAGTACCTACCGCTTCAACTTTTGTTTTTAGTGCCTCCGCATCTTGTTTAGTCGCTGTTATAATTGGTTTTAATGTTTCAATATTACTTAGTAATTCTTGTTTTAATGAAGAAACTGTTTGACTATTGAACGTGCTTATTACAGGTGTTAAATCAAGTTTTCCGAAACCTACGTTAGACCCTGCTCTAGTTTCTAATTCTTTAGAATCACTAAGAACATAACCCCATAACTTATCACTATCTTTATCAATTACTGCGTCTTTCTTAAATGTTATTAAGAAATCAACATTTCCACCAACTTTAGCTTTACCTTCAGTGTGTATTTCATCTTCTTTGAGCCAGTAAAAACCTTTGTTGTCTCTTTCTAAAACAGCTACTTTATCTTTAGTATTCCAACTGTATTTGGCAACGACTTTATCAATCTTTCTATTTAATGCTTCATTAGTTCTTAAGCCCCATTGTGCAAAACGCTGTTTCCAATTCCACCAGTTATATGTTTGAGATGAAGAAAATTGTAAAGTTTGTTTTGCTACATTAACTTTTAATGTTTGTTGACCATTATCTTTAGTCACGTTGTTATCTAACGTATAAGTATTCGTTAGGTTATTACTTGCACTATCATTTGTTAACTCTTTGTATAATTGATCGTTATCTCGTCCTTCAATTAAGTCATACATTGCAGTTAGTAATTTATTAATTTCTGTGACGTTACTTGCACCAATTGTTCTCGTGTTTACACTTTCAGAGATAGCATCATAATTTTTGTCATAAATATTGTTCCAATCTTGTGCTACGAAACCGGAATGACGCGTTACTTGTCGCAAGAAGAATTTACGCTCTTCATCAGATAAATTTTTACTATGCTCTTCAATATATTTCAATACATTAACGTCTTTAGTATTTGCATTCACTGTTCGTTTTTTAGGAGTAGTAGGTCTAACTTCTTTTAAAGCACTCGTAACACGTTGATCGATATTTGCTAATTTAGCCGTAGCTTCTGCATATTGCTCAGCCGTCGTAGTTGTTGCTGTAGCTTTAGTTACTAATCCTAAGTAGTAATCTTTATGTGCATCTTGATCAGAAAAACCACGTTTAGCATCATTAATTTTACTCATTACACTTTGTTTTAAAGTATTTAATGCGCTGTCATTGAATTTTTTCTCGAAATTTTGTTGACCTAAGTTAATTTTTTTAAAGCCATAATTCACGACTGTCGAAGGATTTTTCATATCTGAATCACTTAAAATATAACCCCAAAGCGCATCCTTTGTTTTGTCTAATACAGCATTCTTTTTAAATTTAACAACGAAGTTTACGGCTCCACCTAAATGACCTTTATAGCCGTGTTTTTCATTGTCTTTAAACCAGTAGAATCCATCTTTATCCCTTGTTACTACATCATCATGCTGTTTGCCATTCCATCTGTATTTTAATCTTACTTCATCTATTTTATTATGAATTGACTGATTTGTACGTAAACCCCAATGTTCAAATCTATGCTTCCAAGGAATCCACTTTCCACCTTGTTGAAATGTAAGAGGTACAATGTTTTTACTTAATTGTAAGTTAAGTGATTGCTTGCCATCTTTGTCTTTATTGATTGTGTTACTAAGTGTGTACTGATTTGTACGCGGTGCTTTATTGTCTGATCTTAAATCTGTATAAAATTCATCTTTATCTCTGTCTGTCACTAATTTTTGTAAGGCATCCGTTATAATTTTTACGTTTTGTACTTTTTCATTTTTTATTGTACGTTTATCAACATTCATGCTTTTAGCATTGTAATTTTTATCATATAAGTTTTGCCATTGACGTGCATGTAATGGCGTTTCGCGTGCTATAGAACGAAGGAAAAATTTACGTTCATTTTCTGTTAAATGTTGGCTATTTTCATCTACATATTTGAAAGCATCTACTTCTTTAGTTTTCGTGTTAATATCTTTTTTCTCAATTTGTGCTTGTTTTAAAACCGGCTTAACGGGTTGTTGTCTTTGTTGAGCCACATTTTGCTGTGCTTGCGCTTGAACTTTTGGCTGAACAGGTGCTTGTACAGCTTGTGGCTTGCTTGTATTCGAAGTAGTTTGTGCATTAGGTTGTTGTACTTTAGCATTTGAACTACTAGCTTCAGCACTGTTATCAGCAGTTACTACTTGCGCATTTACTCTATTATCGCTTTGTGAGGGTGCTTGGGCAGCTGATGAATCTGCTACAGCACTTCCATCGTCACCTTGTCGACTTGATACATCACTTTGTTGTTCTTCAGCCGCTTGCGCATTCTGTCCATAAAAAAAGATACTACCTACAAGTATCGATGCAAGACCTACACTAAATTTTCTAATTGAATATTTGTTGTGTCTTCTAGCTGAAAATTCTTCATTATATTTCAATTTAGATCTACTCCCATTATTAAATTTTTGCCTAACATTACCCTATAATTTATTTACTATAAATATAATAGAGCTGGTTAGAATTGAATTATATAAACATTTATCCATCATTAAAAGATACTTAGTGATTATAGTAAAAGAACATAGGTAATTAGGTAAAAAACATATAAGAAAGTTGAGTTTATTTAACTTTTATTAGTATTTGTTGAAATGTTTTCTCAATAATTAAATAAAAAGCCCACTATTTAAAGTGGACTTAAAAAGAAATTAATTATTGTAAGGTAATTTAAAAATATACTTTTAAAATTATTTGTATATGCAGAATTGTTTAAGTTTTCGCTCCGTAAATATACTACTATATTCAGCAGCAAACTTTTTTACTAACTTTACCTTATAATTTACTCATCTTCCTTATATAGAAAACTTCGCTATACTATAAAACAGTATAACGAAATTTCTTTCTATCTTGATTTATAACTGAAAACTTAAATTATTATAATCTTTCGTATAATAAGGTTTTACCTTTCTAGTTGCTAATTGTTCAATATTAAAATTCTCCCTATAGTTACCTATTCTAATTTTGTGATATTGAGATTGCTCACTCACTTCTAATGACAAATCATAGATTTCTTTTTTCTTAAATTTTTCTGCATGGAATGGAATTTCAAGTTTGAACAAATCATCTTCTAAAGTAGTCACTTTAGGTTCAACCACCTCACATTTTGAAGTTTCTTTATTTTCTAAAGTAGAACGATGGTAAAACATCCCTTTGAATTGTGGTTCGAGGTTACCTTCAGTATTTAATTTTACTTTCACATCAATTTTGAAATTATTTTTATTTAGCTTTTTCTGTGTGATATTTAACAGTTTAGCTTCTGGATTAAAAGCTTTTTCACGCGTTGTTGTGCTTTCAAACAAATTCATCCAAGCCTTTGCAAAGTTTTCATCAGAATATTGTTGTGCTTTTGTTATCGCAGCTGAAGAAAATTGTTGTTGCTCTGTTGAAGATTTTTCCAAGTATTGAATCAATGATGTAGCTAAACCATCGATATCACCGTTATTCACCAAGAATCCATTAACGCCATCATCAATCATATCTGAAGGGCCATATTTAATATCGTATGCAATTACAGGTGTACCATTGGCAATACTCTCTTGTATAACTAAGGCAAAACCTTCATATTGAGACGTTAATAATGAACAAGTTGCACTTTGTAAAATTTGGTTAACGTTATTTGTATACCCCATCAATTTTACATGTTCTTGTAAATTTAAGTTATTAATTAAATTCTGAAGTTTTATACTTTCTTCACCATCACCATAAATATAAAGTTTGGCCTCTGGTTTTACCGTTACCACTTGCTTAAATGCTTTAATTGCATGATCTAACCTCTTCTCTTCATGTAAACGAGAAATCAAAACAACTTTATTCTCTTCTTTAGTTTCAGAAATTTCAGAAGTTTTAATTGAGTGTGGTATCACGTAATAGTTATTTCTAAAACCAAAGCGTTTAACTATATCTTGCTTTTGTTGATTCGTTAATAATACAAGCGCGTCAATATCATTCAAATTATTTAATACTGTTCTATTTCCCAATCTAATTACATCTGTACCTGGTCGCAAATGAATACTATGCGTCATAAAAATCTTTCTCACTCTATCGTCATCAATATTCATTATATTTGGATCTTGTGCTCTAGCTTCCCCTACTAGATAAGTACAATCATCAGTTATAAATTGTTTTATAAAATATTCTTTAAATTCATCAAAAGACTTAAATCTTATCGGTTCTTTGTCTAGTAGAACTACATTTTTTATTTTTTGCTTATTACTCGTAGCATCATATTCTCTAGTCGTAATAGGCGTATTATCAAGTTTAAAAAACACCTGTCTCGACAACTTATTATTAAAATAGTAACTCGACCAATATAGATAACCCTCTGCATCAATAATATCTTTTTGCATACAAATACTATTGTCACTAAAATGCTTAACTTCGTGAATTAAATTATTTTTATAAATAATTTCATGTTTTTTTATACCCCCATCGTAAAATTCCCTTATGTTTTCATTTACATTAACAGTTAATAAATGATCAGTATTAATTTGATATTTAATAGTATCAACTTTTGCACACTGTTTTCTAAAATACTCATTCAAATTTAGAATTTCAACTTTACCTTCTAAATTATATCTTTGCATAATTTCTGCACGCGTTTGATCAAAATCATGTGCAGCATGAAAAGTGAGTATTTTAGATTTAACCCCTTCATAGTCATACAAAATTCGAACTTTGTTAAGCAATGAAGCAGTTAATCCACCATGATCTTTGTCTAACCTACTTGTTATAAAAATTATATTTTTCAAGTATAACTCCCCTTTAAAAAACATTCTTGTATTAAACATTATCACAATTAATAACAAATATATAGTATATTATTAATATTTATACATTATTATTTAAAAATTACACATTACTAATTATTAATTATTGATTATTTAAAAATATTATTTCTAGTAATATTGCACTTCAACAAATTTTTTCATCAATTTTCAGTACCTTTTATTTGCTAATTTTATAAATTGCAATATAATGTGAGTGATTCACATTTTTCAATATTTAATAGTATGAAATTTCTATTTAGCTATATTTAATAAAGAACAATTTTTCAGTTGAATAGAATTAAAAGCAAGGAGTAAAATCCAATATGGACTATGAAAAGCAAATTAAAAAAATGGGATGGACAAGAAGAGAGGTTAAAAATCGTATTGAGGGACTTACCGATGAAAAAATCAATGACGATGATCTTCAACAAAAAAGTAGCAAAAATGATTCTCGTGAGAATGTTGCAGATACAGTAGCTTCCTTTTTTAATAACGATAATAACAACAATTAACGTAAGCATACTTTGATGTTGTTAAAAATAAATATTTACGCTGATTTAAGTGAAAATTACTTTTATATATGGTAAATTAAATCGAGCAGTAATTAGTTTAAAGATTCAAAGCAAAAAACCCCTCCATTAATTAATGGAGGGGTTTTCGCTTTTTTAATTAATCCACTACATTAAGTCCCATTAAACTTGCAAATTGAATAGCTTGCTGACTTGAGACTTTACAACCAACCAAATCCTTCTTATCTATCGTTATATGTTCAAACGTTGATTTACTAATATCACTATTTTTAAGTGACGTTTCAAATATTTCTAAATTATTCAAGTTGCTACCTACAAATTCAGCACTTTTCAAATTGCATTGAAAAAATTGTGTGTTTTCCATCGTACCTTTATTAGTTATAAATGCTTCAAATTTTGATTCTATAAAATTTAACAAATACCCTTTACATTCATTAAATTCTACATTGCCAAAGCTCGTATTTTTAAAATTTGTTCCTGTCATACGACAATTATTAAAAACTACTCTATGAATTGAACCACGATCCAAAATAGCATTAGAAAAATCGCAATTTTCGAATATGACATCCATAAAGTCTACATTGACTAAATCAGTATTTGCGAAGGAACAATCCTTAACACGTGCTTCATAAATCCTAAGTTTATCTAAAGTTTCATTAGTCAATGCTGAACCAGCTACTTCACAAGCATTCAAAACAAAATCATCAGCTTCAAATACATCTCGCAGTTGCATTGGTTGTAAGTCGTTTATAAGTTGAGGCCCTTTTATCTTCAAATTTAGTAACTCCTATCTATGGTTAAACAAATAATATGTATTGAAAATATTTAACTTTAATTATATAAATCCTAACTGCTAATTACAAAGATTATTTATATTCAAAAATATCTTTATCTATATTTATAAGTAAGTTGCAAGTTCTAATATAAAACTGTTGTTTTCAGATTAAAATTAAGGGAATTTACAAAATAAAATACTAGAAGGGACGTTTTCATATGCTAAGAAATATAGATGAAGTAACAATTCCAGATAGTAACATAGTCCAAGATGCACAAAGCATTGTTCATGAATATGGTAATGAATTAATTTGGAATCATTCAAACCGAGTTTATTTATTCGGAGAAATTAAAGGACATCAAGATAATTTAAAATATGATAAGGAGTTACTCTATATCACTGCCCTATTTCATGACCTAGGTCTTACCAATCAATATAGTAGTGACGATTTAAGATTTGAAGTAGACGGCGCTAATGCAGTGAGACAATTTTTAGATACTTATAATTACGATGAACGAGATTTACAATTAGCATGGGATGCTATTGCTTTACATACTACACTTGGCGTAGCTGAACATAAAGAAAACAACGTAGCATTGTTATATCATGGTGTAGGTATGGACGTTATGGGCGACAACTGGAATCAGTATTCTGATGAAATTAGAAAAGCCATCGTTACTAAATTTCCACGCGGTAATTTTAAAAAAGACGTAATAAAAGCATTTTATGAAGGATTTAAACATAAACCAGAAACAACATTTGGTAATATTAAATCAGATGTAATCAAATATTTTGAACCTGAATACCCACAAAATAACTTTTGTTCATGCATTTTAAGATCCAAGTGGGAGCAATAACATTAAACCCATCGCCGAAGCGATGGGTTATTTTTGTATATAAACTGGATGCTGATCAAGTTTATACAATCTTTGAACTTAGTGACAAAATAATTAAATAACCATTATTATAAATCCAGTAAATAGTATCAATTCTTGTGGTTATGTGGTTGAAGACAATAACAATATTATCGTAATGTTTAATGCTGAACGTAATTATTTAGGATGGTAATGATAATTTAACTATTAATAAAAACCAAAAATTCTACCAGCCATGCCCCCTATTGCTATTATGGAAATTATAAACCACTTATTTTGTGTGTATTTCATTTTAATAATACTAGCTTCAATTTTGTCATCTACTGTATCTAAGACTTCTAATTTATCGCTATTTACTTTTTTGCACAAATCTCTACTAGTAATTCGCAATAAAGTCTTAATTTCATTTATATTGTTATCAATGTTATCGAAACGAGTGTCTATATGTTTTTGGTATTGTTCAAATTCTGGGTGTGTGACTTTATCCATTTTCATAGGTTCACCTACTTCTTCATTTAATAATTAATAGCTACACATATGAAGCACATTCAGATAATATAGAAACTTTGACTTCAATGTATTTAATATCATTGTGCTCTCGTTGGTTTCAATTTATTTGTTAATATAATACGAAACTAATTTTGAAAAGTACAGAAAAAATTCAAAAACTAAAAAATCTCCTGCCTCTAACAAATTTCAATAGCACAATTCTTATTCGTGAACTTAAATAATATGAAAATCACACTCCTATATCCAAACTATTTTATTGGCATAAAAACACCCACCTATTTATTTAGGTGGGTTTTGACTATTTTAATTGTAACAAATATCTATAATATGCCACTCTTACTTCTGCATCCTCTGCATAAAAAAACTGTTGTCCTGGATAAGTATTTACCTCGAATAATCCAATATTCCCCTTTGAATCGACACCTAAGTCAATACCTAATGCATCTAAATTATAGTTATATAAACTTTCAAATCTATTTGGAAATGATTTACATAAATGTTCAAGTTTATCTTTTATTTTTCTCCATTCTTCTCCAAAATTACTTTGAAGAAATGGCACTATTGGTGATATACCTCCACCTTGACTTATGTTAGAAGTAATATTTTTCCCCAAACCAATACGAGGATATATTTTAACCTTTTGCCACTTACCGTTTTCATTTTTTCTTACATGTAGCCTAATGTCAAAAGGACTTCCATCTTTCGTTTTTGTTTCTATAAAAGGTTGACATATGTATGTGGGTTTTAAATAATTCGATTTCATTATGCTTATTAATTCTTCATATGAATAGTCAGTAGCTATACTATCATTCATTAACCTGTATACATCCCCCAATTGTTCAATAACAATTATATTTCTCCCTTGACTACTAAAAACAGGCTTCAATAATATTTTATTATATTTATTTAAAAATAATAATACATCATCTGGTTTTTCTACTAAAACATATGGAATTAGGACATCTTCAAATAAATGACTATTTTCTAACAATCTAAAAACCTTACTTTTGCCACCTATAGGATTTGTTGTTAGTATAGCTTTTTCTTTAAGAGAAGCATATAGTTCTTTATTTACTGATTTCATAGGTTCATTATCAACAACACATGGATAATCTACTGTTTTCCTAATCCATTTACCTTTTTCAAAAAATTGAGCATTTATTTTCTTGTTCTTTATATCAACATCCTCTGGGCTAAAATAAAAAAAGTCAATTTGATAGTGTTGACACACATATGCAACTGACCTAGCTAATATAAGTGGATTCTTGTTTGTTCTTAACATTCCGACCGAATTCATTTTTTACTCCTTATTGTATAATCTCTAATAACATCCGCTATCCCTGACTTAACCGCTTTAGTATTAGTTAACCACCCAACTACGTGTAGGTTTTCCTTATCAGGTGCATCAATCTTTTTTTAAATTCATATTGTCATTTTCTATTTTCTGCGATAGCTTAAATACTTCCTCACTACCATTTTTATTAAATGCTTATTAGACGTAAGTAAAACCAACAAGCTAAGTAATTCTAATGTGACTTTAAGATTTTTAAAATTTTTTATTTAATAAATCTATCTTTCACAATATAATTATAACTAAATAATATATTGTTATTCAATACATTTTTACACAAAATCAAAGTATAAATAGATGACTTTAAATTCTTTAATTCACTTGCAGTTAAATGGACATATATTCTCACCTACTAGATGAAACGGCAGAAATCGAAAAAGATAAAGCTATGACTGCATTAGAAGCTATGCCAACATCGTTGGCGTAACAGACTAAAATGAAAGCCAATATTGGCGTAGCGTTGGCGTAAAAGTATTTTTACTGTATTTAATTAAGATTATGGAGATATAATAAAACCCTCGTTACTTTAACGTTTTACTAACGCAAAATAACGAGGGATTACGACTTAACGGAGAGTGAGGGATTCGAACCCTCGAGACGCTTGTGGCGCCTACACACTTTCCAGGCGTGCTCCTTCGGCCAACTCGGACAACTCTCCATATATAAATATAAAAAAACAGAAGCGATTTTTCACTTCTGTTTGTATGACCCCGACGGGACTCGAACCCGTGTTACCGCCGTGAAAGGGCGGTGTCTTAACCGCTTGACCACGGGGCCATGGCTCCACAGGTAGGACTCGAACCTACGACCGATCGGTTAACAGCCGATAGCTCTACCACTGAGCTACTGTGGAATAATATTAGATGGAGCGGGTGATGGGAATCGAACCCACAACATCAGCTTGGAAGGCTGAGGTTTTGCCATTAAACTACACCCGCTTGTTAACGATTATGGGGCGGTTGATGGGAATCGAACCCACGAATGTCGGAACCACAATCCGATGCGTTAACCACTTCGCCACAACCGCCAAAGTTAAAAGTAATGGTTCAGGACAGAGTCGAACTGCCGACACATGGAGCTTCAATCCATTGCTCTACCAACTGAGCTACTGAACCATAATGGCGGTCTCGACGGGAATCGAACCCGCGATCTCCTGCGTGACAGGCAGGCGTGTTAACCGCTACACTACGAGACCAAAAAATATGTAATTGCGGGAGGCGGATTTGAACCACCGACCTTCGGGTTATGAGCCCGACGAGCTACCGAACTGCTCCATCCCGCGCTAATAATATTAATTACTTACGATTGGCTTACCAAATAATCATACCATATTTATTAATATCAAGTCAATAAATATTTGTTATAAATATATATTTCTTTAACTTGGCCTTAACAAAGTTAAGCTGTTTTTTAAGCCTTTTTAAGTATATTAATTTTTCTTAAAGCCGTCAATAACTTGCTCGAACTTTTTAGTGTAAAAAAGGATTATAACAATAATATTTTAATTTTAGTGATGAATTTATATTAAATTTATTACTGAAAAATCATTTTAAGGTTAAAACCTCACAAAATGACTTCATTTTTTAAGAGTTTCAGCATTCCCCTTTCTTTATTTAGACATTATTTTTTGAATGTTTTCTTGTAATGTAATAAATGTTGTAAAACCATCTTCATCTATAAAGTGGCCACCATGTGATTTAATTTTGCAAGTGCCCTTCAATATTTCCATTAAACGTTCTGTTTCTTTATATGAAACATATTTATCGTCTTTTGCACATAAACCATAAAATTGGCGTGCTTTTTTTCTAATATTTTCATAATCCAGCGACTCGGTATCTAAAGATAAATTGTCATCTAAATCTTTAGCATCTTCTTTAAATCCGGAAATGATAAATACCCCCTCAATAGGATCGATATCTTGTAACTCCAAATATTTAAGTCCTGCTAAAGCACCATAACCATGTGTTATAACATATGTATCATTTTTACTAATATTGACTTGTTCATCCAACGTCTTAACCCATGCTTCTAGAGGTTTAGAATATGCGTCTGCCATATCAAACAAAGTAACGTTGTATCCTTCTAACTGTAAATTGTTGCGTAACCAGTCATACCAATGATTCGTTGCATCCCCTAATTTTGAATGAATAATAACGATGTCTGTCATATCTTCCACTCCGTTTATATTTTTATTTATATTAAAAAGTTGAAGTTACATATTGCCGTCTAGCATATATGCACACCTCAACTATATTATTTATAATTCAACTAAAATACTTTTAGCAGCTTCTTCTGCTTGAGCAACACAGTCTGGTAATCCAACAGCTTCAAATGGAGCACCAGTAATACGTAATCTTGGATAAGTCGTAGCTATGTGTTCTTGTATTTCTTTAATCTTATTTATATGGCCAACATGATATTGAGGCATACTTTGTGGCAACCTATTAACGATACTAAAATCCGGATCACCGTAAAATTTCATCATCTTGCTTAAATCATCTCTAACTATGTTGACGATTTCAGAATCAGTGTGGTCTTCGACAACGGTATCTCCAGGTTTACCAACATATGCACGTATAAGCACTTTGCCTGTTGGCGTAGTAAATGGCCATTTTTTACTTGTCCAAGTACATGCTGTGATATTTGTATTACTTGTTCGTGCTATAACAAACCCTGTACCTTCATACGTATTTTCAATGTTTTGCTCATCAAATGCCATTACAACCGTTGCTACCGTCGTAGATTGCATCGTTTTGAAATAGTCTAAGGCCGGATCTTCTTTAAACCAGTTCATGAATACTTCATGTGGTGTTGCAATAATAATGCCATCATAAGTTTTGTCGTTCTCACCAATAACCAATTCATACTTTTGTTGCGACACGATAACATCATCAATCGGTGTATTATATTGAATGTTAACACCTAACTTTTCAACATATTCGACTAAAGCTTCAATAAAAGAACTTAAGCCATGTCGAAATTGTTTAAATTGTCCTTTTGGTGCGCCAGGGTACAATTGACGTTGTTTCATACGTTGTTCTTTCTCATGTTTCATACCTTTGATTAAACTACCAAATTGTTCTTCGCGTTCTTTAAACTGTGGAAATGTACTCATCAAACTTAAATCATCAATGTTAGTACCATAAATACCACCCATTAATGGTTCGATTAAGTTTTCCAATACTTCATCACCTAATCTATCTCTAAAAAAAGCACCAACGGAAATATCTTCATCCATTTTTGTAGGCTTTTTAATTAAATCTAGACCTGCTCTCAGCTTACCTTTTAAAGATATAAGTTTCGTAGAAATAAAAGGTTTAATATCTGTAGGGATACCCATGATAGAGCCACCCGGGATTGGATAAAGTTTATTTTTGGCGTAAATATAAGATTGTCCAGTCTGGTTAGTTATCAAGTCATCTTTTAATCCTATATCTTCTGCTACATCAGTCATAATCTTTTTACGACCTAAATAAGATTCTGGACCCAATTCAATTGTATAGCCATCTTTTCTATATGTTTGAATCTTTCCTCCAGCTCTATCTGTAGCTTCATATATAGTTACATCAATGTTAGGATTTTGTTTTTTTATAAAATATGCACTTGATAAACCGGTAATACCCGCTCCAATTATTGCAACACTTTTTGCCACTAAAAATCACTCTACCTCTTAAAATAATTTTTTGATTTCATCTACGATAGCACCAATAAACAATGGATCAGTATCTGGCATTGCTGGTCGATAATAATTAGCACCAATTTCATCACAAACCACTTTACACTCGTAATCATTATCATATAAAACTTCTAAATGTTCACACACAAAACCTACTGGTGTATAGATAAAGTTTTTATATCCATATTCTTTAAATAATTCACGAGTTAAATCTTGGACGTCAGGTCCTAACCATGGTGTACCCGTATTCCCTTCAGATTGCCAACCTTCTGCTACGTGTTTAATGTTAGATTGTGCAGATAAAATCTTTGCAGTTTCGTGCAATTCATTAGGATATGGGTCGTTTGATTTTTCTATCATACCTTTTGGTAAACTGTGAGCTGAAACTACTAATACAGTTTCATCATGTTCACTTTCAGGAATATCATTTAATGTGTCATTAATTTTTTGAGTCCAATATTGTATAAATTTCTCTTGATGATAATAATGTTCTACATGCGTTAAAGTAATTCCATATTTGTCCGCTTCTTCTTTAGCTCTTTTGTTATATGAGCCTACTGAGAAATTAGAAAAGTGTGGTGCTAAAACGACAGTAACAGCCTCTTCAATACCATCTTCGTGCATTTGCTTAACGCCTTCTTCAATATAAGGCGTAATGTGTTTTAGCCCAAGATATAGTTTGAATTCTACATCATTATATGTGTCATTTAACGCATCAAGTAGTGATTCTGCTTGTCTATCAGTCGTTCCTGCTAAAGGAGATAATCCTCCAATAAATTCATATCTATCTTTTAAATCCTGTAATTCAGCATCTGTTGGTCTTTTACCATGTCTAATATCTGTATAATAATCTTCAATATCGCTTTCTTTATATGGAGTCCCATAAGCCATAACCAATAGTCCTACTGTTTTTACCATGCTTTATCATCCTTTGTATTAAACTAAAAATTCGTTTACCACTGCTCATTAATTATGATTATACTCTTATCGTTGAGTATAGTTGTGTACAAATTCTGTCACTTTTCGTAAAGTTTCAGGTTTTACTTCAGGAAAAACACCATGACCTAAGTTGAAAATGTGTTGCCCGTAATTCATCCCTTGATCTAAAATATCTTTTAATCTACCTTCTATTACATCCCATGGCGCAAGTAATAAAGATGGATCTAGATTGCCTTGCAACGTTTTTGTGATATTTAAGTCGCTTGCCTCTTTAATTGATAATCTCCAGTCTAGCCCTAAAACATCTATTGGTAAGCTATTCCATTGATTTACTAAATGACTAGCACCAACGCCAAACAAAATAACAGGGACGTTATACTGTGTCTTAATACCAGAAATTAATTTATTCATCGCAGGTTTTATATAGTATTCATAGTCTTGTTCATTTAATGCGCCTACCCATGAATCAAACACTTGAATTAATTCAGC
Source organism: Staphylococcus lloydii (assembly GCF_015775975.1). Classification (NCBI taxonomy): domain Bacteria; kingdom Bacillati; phylum Bacillota; class Bacilli; order Caryophanales; family Staphylococcaceae; genus Staphylococcus; species Staphylococcus lloydii. Next base: position 1,056,117 of record NZ_CP064056.1, on the reverse strand, counting down.
ACCTGCTTCTATTTGAGCTGCTACATATGAAATAGAAATATTAACTAAATGATCCATTAAAGCAAACCAAGTTTCTTCATCACTATACATCATAGCTTTTGTGAAATTATAATTTTTTGAAGGTCCCCCTTCAATCATATAACTAGCTAATGTAAATGGCGCACCAGTAAAACCTATTAATGGTACGTTTAATTTTTCAGTTGTTAATAATTTAATGGTATTCAAAACGTAAGGTACGTCTCTTTTAGGGTCTATATCTTGTAACTTTTCAACATCACTTAGTGACTTAATAGGATTATGAATTACTGGACCTATGCCAGATTTAATTTCTACATCTACACCAATGGGTTGTAATGGTGTCATAATGTCTTTATACAATACTGCAGCGTCCGTATTATAATTATCGACAGGTAAATGTGTAACATACGCACATAACTCAGGTTGATGTGTAATCTCAAATAAAGAATATTTTTCTTTTAGTTTTCTATACTCAGGTTGCGACCTGCCTGCCTGACGCATAAACCAAACCGGTGTGTGGTCAACGGGTTGACCCTTAATCATATTAAGTATTGTTTTATTTTTATTATGCACCGTTAAATCCTCCTACATTATAATCATTCTTATTTATAATATCATATTGCGCTGCTTTCCGTATTTTATTCTGCTTAAATGTCATAAAAATGCCATACTGTTTAAATTGTATAAATACAATTGTTTTGACTATTGTTTTCTTTTTTAAATCTATTATAATATTGACAAAGCATAATTTTTAAAATAATTAAATAAGTGTATTGTGCATATACCTTTTTTGTTATAATCTTTAACACATGCTTATTAACTAAGGGGGATAAAGAAATTATGAAAATGTATGCATCCTATGGTACTTTTGGTTATTTAAATCAAATTAGACTAAATAATCCAGACCATAATTTATTGCAGTTTTCAACTTCTGATTCATCAGTAATAATAGAAGAAACTGATGGTACAACAGTTTTAAAAGAACCTATTGTTTATGATGTTATAGAATCTGAAGGCGAATTAGATAAAGATGATTTTTATGCAGTTTTATTCATACCAACTACTGACGATCATGCATATCAATTAGAAAAAACGATATTAGGTATATCTGCAGATTTCTCACAATTTGCTGGATTTAAGTCTTACCGATTCTTAAAACCTATAGAAGGATTAACTTATAAAATTTATTTTGGTTTCAGTTCAAGAAGTGCTTATGAAACTTTTAAAAATTCCACTCTATTTAACAATCATTTTGACAAAATATCATTGAGTCAATTTTTCGGTTCTAGTGGTCAATTTTCAAGTTACTTCGAACGCTTCTTGTATCCAATTGATGACAATTAATAATAATAAAAAGTGGTTATTCATGATTTCGGCGTCACTCGCTAAAATCAGAATAACCACTTTTTTAGTCTCTAAGTAATGTTTCTTGATATTTTAACTTTTTAATCACACTATTTATTGTTAACCATCCAACAATAAAGAATAAAAGCGCAAAATAAAACTGAGTAGGCTGTATTATAATGTAAACAATACTAAAGATTATGCCTAAAACTAACATCAGTCTGTATAAAAACTGTTCATACCCTTTTATAACTTTACTATCTGCTACTGGCCAGACTTGCGGCCATAATCCATATGCTTGCTGTGTATAAAATTGAGCCATTTGTAAAATAATAATATACATAAATAACGCACCAATAATTGCTGAGATAAACATTTGATTTAACCAAATCATCAATACTAAAGATATGACAACCAATCTGATGATTATATTAAATGCATCCTTTCCTCTCATAAAGCTTCTATAGAATAAAAATAGATACATATAATTATCATTGAAATTTTTATCCTTTGGAATACGTAATAATGGATCTAGATAACTTCTTCTCACTGCAGTTTCTTTTAAATGCTTAACATCTGTAAACATATTTACAAATTTATAATAGTTCATACGATGCTGCGCTTCAGAAGTAATCATTTTCTCCCATGGATAAAGTTCCTTTTTATTACAATAACGGAGAATGTATATGAGTGCGATTAAAATAACAATCGTCGTTACTGCTATAATACTTTTTACTTCTAATACTACATAATAACCAGAAAGATAAATTATAAATAGTAATAAATGAATAGACCAACTCTCAAGCTTATATTTGTACCATTCCCACTTTAATATTAAACCAATAAAGGGATTAACGATTGCTAATATGGCAAACATAATATAAAACATATAGGATTGATTGTTCAATACGTAAAATAAAGGAAAGAATATAAGTAACATTAATATTTGAATAGGTAATCGTAGCAAATAACTATAAACTAGACTTCTTTTCATATATTCTTCCATATGTTTTTCAAATGGTAATAAGAACAACCTATCCGCATCTTTTAATAATGTTCTAATTGGAAATAGCGATGTAAGAGCTAAAATCACACCGACTATCAACGGGAAGTTCAAATTCGATGGAATAGACTTAAGAAATTGTCCGTATCCTAAAATAAAAGCTCCGAGTAATATAAGTAAAAATATACCGAAATGACCGTTAAATATAAATTTATTATAGTACTGCTTCTCTTTGGCAATTTCTAGTTTTCTAGATTTAAAGAGCGCTTGTGCTGAATAATTCATGATTGTTCCCCACCTTGGGTTACATGAATATAAATTTCGTCTAATGTTTTATCATGTAGACCTGTTTGTTTTCTCAAGGTATCTAAATCACCCATGGCTACAATTTTACCTTTATCTAAAATAATAAAACGATCGCAATATTTTTCTGCAGTAGCCAGAATATGCGTACTCATTAAAACTGTTCTGTCTTCATTTTTCTTCTCAACCATTAAATCAAGCATTGATTGAATACCTAATGGATCTAAACCTAAAAATGGTTCATCGATAATGTATAAATCTGGATTAACTATAAATGCACATATAATCATTACTTTTTGCTTCATACCTTTAGAGAAATGACTCGGAAAGATATTTAACTCGTCTTCTAAGCGAAAAGTTTTCAGTAATGGGCGTGCACGTTCCATTGCCGTTTCTTTACTTATATTATATGCCATTGCAGTCATATAAATATGTTCTTCTAGTGTTAATTCATCATATATTACTGGCGATTCTGGTATATAAGATAATTTGCGTCTATATTGTTCAACATCTTCATTAATGTTGATATCAGAAATTGTTAATTTTCCATCCATTGGAGTTAATAAACCAAGCATGTGCTTAATTGTCGTACTTTTACCAGCGCCGTTTAATCCTATTAAGCCGACAATTTCCCCTGCTTGTAATTCAAAATTGATATCATTAATTATTGGTTTTTTACCATAACCACCTGTTAAATTTTCAACTTTTACTGTCATTTGGCACCTCCATGCACTATATTGTATCAAAAATCACGACTTAGTGATAAACAAATAGATGATATATGACGTAGTTTACTATAGAATGCTATAATAGTTCATAAGATGAATATAAGGAGTGTAGATTTTATGACTGAAACAATTTTTAGTAAAATCATTACAGGAGAAATACCAAGTTTCAAAGTATATGAAGATGACTATGTTTATGCTTTTTTAGATATTTCACAAGTGACTAAAGGTCATACTTTACTAATACCTAAAAAAGCTTCTCCTAATATTTTTGAAACAGATGCTGAAACAATGCAACATATTGGCGCAGCTTTACCTAAAGTTGCTAATGCAATTAAAAAAGCTTTTAATCCAGACGGTTTAAATATCATTCAAAATAACGGAGAATTTGCAGATCAATCTGTATTCCATCTCCACTTCCACTTCTTACCTCGTTATGAAAATGATACTGATGGTTTTGGTTATAAATGGGAAACACATGAAGATTCAATCGATGATGAGCAAAAAGCTCAAATTGCAAAAGAAATAGCTGCACAATTTGACTAATTATGCTTACTTCCTATAATTTAAGGGTAAGGAAAAATATTAATAATTGAGATATTAGAAATGAGGAGAATTTATATGAAAGCAACTCAAATTTTATTAGGCCTAGGTGCGGGTGTTGCTACTGGTGTTGGCGTTGTACTAATGAATAGAGAAAAACAAAACCATCAACAACTTGCTGGCAGAACTGGCCAACCTACTGGTGCAGAATCTGAGCTTAACCGTGAAGTAAATACTATTAAGCAAAATGTTAATGATATTATTAACTATGTATCTCAAATTAAATCTGAAAGTACAGAGTTTAGTAGTTCAATTGGTGACGAAGTTAAAGAACTTATCGGCAACTTCCAATCTGATATCAATCCAAACATCGAACGTTTACAATCACACATTGAGAACTTACAAAATCGTGGCGAAGAAATCAGCCATGCATTTGATAAAGAAGAAAAGTAATATTTGCTTATTTTCAATAGAGTTGAAGATATTGTCTAATAAGATTTTAACTGTCCTAAAGTCTTATTATTCCAATGTTTCTCGACTCTATTTTTTTGTCCTAAAATTAGCTTGACGCAATGTTTAAATAGGTAGATAATACGGAAGTATATTGAAACAGTAAATGAATGCAAGGAGATAATGAGGTATGTATTTATGTTCACGACAAATTGATATTAATGCACGTTTTGGGTTACCTAGAATTGCATTCCTAAGTTTCGTAACTACTATTATTACATTTTTAGTTAGTTTCGAAATTATGCATTATTTTACAGATACTAAATTAACTGATCGTTATTTTTTAATATTTTTGATTTTCGTGTTAATTTTATATCCGATTCATAAAGCTATACATTTAATCTTTTTATCGCCCTATTACAAATCATTTAAAAAATATAAACTATTAAGACATAAGCGAATACCATTTTATAATACTTATGTTAATACACCGGTTAATAAATATTATTTTTGTCTAGACTTAATTATGCCATTCATTATAATCACTATAACTTGTGCATATCTTACATCGTTATTCCCACAATTCGGCCATTATCTTATGTTTATATTGGCACTGAATATTGGATACTCAGTGATGGATTTTCTGTATTTAAAAATTATTATTTTTTCAAATGAGGGTTCTTATATTGAAGAACATCAAACTGGTATTAATGTTTTAAATTGGGTAGATTCTCGCCAAACATTAAAAGATAGAATTTAAATTCAATAAAAACGAGCAAACTAAAGATATTATGCCACTTAACCTTAATTAAGTTGTATAATGTCTTTATTTTTATTTGCTAAATTTAGATTATCCCCTAATACTATAGTCCTATATCTTACCTTTCTAATTGGTCATTGCGCTATATTATGTTATATTTACGTTGTTATTATTACAAAAGGAGTTTCCAACTATGAAATCATTTAAAAAGATATTAATTCCTGTTGCTGCTAGTACTGTCTTATTAGGAGCATGCGGTAATCATGCTACAGATTCAAAAGAAAATACACTTATTTCATCTAAAGCTGGTGACGTTAAAGTATCAGATGTTATGAATAAACTAGGAGATGAACAAATCGCTAACAGTTCATTCCAAATTTTACTTAACAAATTATTAGCTGATAAATATAAAGACAAAGTAAACACTCAAGACATTGATAAAGATATTAACAAAGAAGAAAAACAATATGGTGGAAAAGACCAATTTGAGAGCATGCTTAAACAACAAAACATGACGCTAGATGACTATAAAGAGCAGAAAAAATTACAAGCATATCAAAAAGAACTTCTTGCTGATAAAGTAAACTTATCAGATAAAGAAATTAAAGAGGATACTAAAAAAGGTTCTCATATTTTAATTAAAGTTAAAGAGAACAAAGACGATAAACAAGGTTTATCTGATAAAGATGCGAAGAAAAAAGCTGAAGATATTCAAAAGCAAGTTGAAAAAGACCCAGACAAATTTAGCGAAATTGCGAAAAAAGAATCTCAAGACAAGGCATCAGCTAAAAAAGGCGGTAGCTTAGGCTACGTTATCAAAGGTCAAATGGATAGCAAGTTTGAAAAAGCCCTCTTCAAACTTAAAGAAGGTCATGTTTCTAAAATTGTAAAAACTGATTATGGTTACCATATTATTAAAGCAGATAAAGAATCTGACTTTGATAAAGAAAAAGGTAAACTTAAATCTAAATTAATTCAAGAAAAAGTACAAAAAGACCCTAAATTACTAACAGATGCTTATAAATCATTACTTAAAGAATACAAAGTTGACTATAAAGACAGAGATATTAAAAAAGCAATTGAAGGTTCTATTTTAGATCCACAAAAAATTAAACAACAACAGCAGCAACAACAGCAACAACAATCAGCAGGTGGCACTTCAGGTGGTAACGCAACAATGTCTACTGGACAATAATATAATTCATTCAAATAAGGCTACTTACTTTATGCAAAAAGTAAGTAGCCTTTTATTAAAAAAAAGTGGAGCAAATAGCATCATGCTATGCCCCACTTCACTTGATTTTAAATTTAGTCTAACGATGTCGGTTTATAAAATTGACGACCTTCTAAACCAAAAATACGTTCAGTAAACTGACCTTTTTCAGTCTTTTTAAATGCTTTATCAAACATATTCATTTTCGCATCAATATTATCAATGAAAAATAATATTTCCGCTTCTTTTAAATGAGGTAATTTTGGTGAACCGTATTCCATTTTTCCGTGATGCGCCAAAATCATATGTCTTAATAACATCACTTCTTCGCCTTCTATTTTAAGCTCTCTTGCTGCCTCTGCAACTTCTTCGCTAGCAATAGAAATATGACCTAATAAATTTCCTTCTACTGTATAAGTCGTTGCTACAGGGCCACTCAATTCTTTAACTTTACCTAAATCATGCAAAATAATAGAACTATATAATAAACTGCGATTTAGCGTAGGATAAATATCACAAATTGATTTAGCAACTTTTAGCATCGTTAACACGTGATAACTTAAGCCACTGGCAAAATTATGGTGATGTGAACTTGCTGCTGGAAATGTGAAAAATGACTCTTGATATTTACGTATTAAATGTCTTGTAATACGTTGTAAACTCGCATTTTCAATATCTAACATATAATGAGAGATTTCTTCTTGAATTTCGTCCGGTGTTAAAGGCGCCCCATCGACAAAGTCTTGTGTCTTAACATTATCTTCTTCCGTAGCTAATTTAAATTTATTAATTTTCATTTGCTTACGTCCTCGATAGTTAATAACGTCTCCAGTAACATGAACTATTTTTTCTGGTTGTAATAGGTTCATATCTTCTTTACTGACCGTCCATAATTTGGCTTCTATATCACCACTTTTATCTTGCAAATACAATGTCATATAATCTTTACCTTGCGCTGTTACACCTTGTGTTGCTTTGTGAATAAGGAAGAAATGATCGACTGAATCTCCAGGATTTAATTTTTCTACATTACGCATTATTTACCGCCTTCCTCTAATTTATTTAATGTAACGATTTGTTTAGATGGTACGCTTGAATCTTTAACGCAAGTAAAGTATAAAATTTGATAACTTTGCGAAAGTTTACGTAAGTAATCCATCATGCGTTCTTTACGTTTCTTATCAAAGTGCACAAATGCATCATCAATGATAATTGGGAACGGATAATATGGTTTTAATGTCATAATTAAGCTGAATCGTAACGCAATATAAAGTAATTCTCGCGTAGATTGACTAAGTTCAACTGGTAAGTACATTTGACCATTTTGGTGTTTCACCATTAAATCATCATTAGCATATGTGACCTGAACATAACTTCCATTAGTTAATTGATTAAAAATACTTGTTGCTTCATTAATAACTTGTGGCAATCTTTTATCTTTAATTTGTTGAATATGCTCATCCACTAATGTTTGTAAATAACTTAAACTAGCCCAGTCTTTCGCAGCATTATTCAATTTATTTTTTAGAATATGATATCTATGTCTTAAATGAGCTAAAGTGCTATCTGTTTCCATATGTGAAATTTTTGAATTTAGATCACTAACTTCTGATTGCATGTTTAAATACTGATCATTGTAGTCATCAACTTGTTTAGATAGCACTTCGTCTTCGTGTGCTAATTGAGCTGTCGTTTTTTGACTTAATTTTGAATTATCTTCATAACTGTAATTTTGGTTTTCTAGATATTTAGTTAAATCATTAAAACGGTTTAATTGTTGATGATAAATTTTATGATGCTCATGTTGTCTATAATAAGCTTCTTCATCTTCAACATTCACAAACGCAAACAACTCTGTAATAACGTTTTGATTTTCTTCTAAACGATGATTCAATTGTTTAATTTCGTTGGAAATCAAATTAATTTGATCTTTGTTTCTGTTGTATTTTTCAACATTCGTTCTAGCGCTACTCAACCATTGTCTAATGTCATGGAAGAACGATAATGTATTGAACTGTGCTAACTGATTTTTCGTAACTTCTTGCCCATGATTATAAAACGTATCTAATTCTTGCTTTAATTGCTGTTGTTGTTGTTTTAGTTCTTCAACATGGTTATCATACTCTTTTATTTTATTCATTGTATTGATACTATCAATGATTAATTCATCAGAAATTTTATCTGATAAATATAAATTAGCTTTGACATTATCGATATTTTGTTGAGCGTCTTCAAATGATTGTCTAGCTTGGTCAATACTATTTTTTAAATAGTATTCTTTTTTCTCTAGTGCTTCTTTATTTTTCACACCATTATGCCATTGTTCTCTGATTCTAAATTGGTCATCTAAATCAAAATCTAAATCATAGTTATTTTCTAAATGGTTAATTTGGTATTCTAAATCTTCTATTTCTTTCGTGAATGTTTCAGTATGGCCAATCGTTCTTTGTTTAACAAAGAAAATGCCTACGACAAACACAACTGCTAAAATCGCAAATATCACACCAAAAATTACGTTGGCAGATACAAATGAAAAGATAGTTAAACCGACACTGATTAATGCTAAAACAATTAAACTTATTCTTAACATATTTTGCTTTCTTTGATTTTCTTGTTGCTCGACTTCAAAAGCATCTCTCATCTTTTGGAAAAGATTATTTTTTTCTTGTAGCTCAAATACTTGTTGGCTATGTTGTTTTTTCTTTTCAAAAGTTTCGTCAGGCACAATATCTGACTCTAATGCTGTTAATTCAGAATTGTTTGTTTCAGTATCAATTTTATTTTCTTCTAAACTACGTTCTAATTGTTGCAAATAAGCAGATTGTTCTTGTTTTATCTTGATTTGATCATTCACATGGCTTTTCATAGCTTCTGAGCTATCAACATCATGATAAACATCTTGCCAACCTATATTAGATTTCAAGCCAATCTTTTCACGCTCTTTGTCTTGAATCTCTTTTTCTATTGATTTTAATTCCATTTCTTTTTGTTTTATTTCATTCTCTTGTTGATAAAGGCTGTTAATCGCATCAATATCTGATTGTTTAGCTACAGCAATATTTTCATTTTCATGTTCAAGTTGTGATAATTTTTCTTGCCTTAAGCCAATGTCTCTTTTTAAATTTTGAGTTTGAATTTTTGCAGCTTCGTAACGATCAATACCTTGTTCAGGAAACTGAACGGGTTCTATATTTAGTGATGACTCTAAATATTTCCATTCTTGTGTTTGCTCATGCAATGCTACTTCTTTTTGCTTTTGACTATGCAACTTAGATAATTGCGCCAAATTTTGTTTCAAATTGTCTAAGCGACGTGATGCTTTATCTTTATCATCTACATATCTTTTATATTCTGTTAATTTCGATTCTTCATCACGAATTTGTTGTTCTAAGTCATTTAACTGTTCAATTTGTTGATTTATTAAAGGATTACGTCCGTTCTTTTTGTATATTTCATCTTTTTTCTGGTTCAATGATTCTCTCATACTTGTAAATTCAGTTGAACCAAGCGCTCCTGCTTGTAATAAATAATCCTGAAGTTGCGTTTCATTCATATTACGATGAATATCTTGTAAGCCTAAAACATTAAATGAAAAGATGCCTTGATATGTACGTTTTGAAATATAATTTAATTGGTTTTTCAACCATTCTTCATCTCTAATTGCGCCATTTGGCAAGTATACCTTAACATCACCAGTAGCACTGCCTTTAATTCTTTCGACTTCTATTTCTGAACCATCAGATTGAATTAATGTTAATTTCCCGCCATATTGATTACCTAATCTAGGTTCTAAACGTGGTTCGTTTTCTTTTTTAGTTGGAAAACCAAATAAGATTGAATGTATAAATGCTTGGATCGTTGATTTACCCGATTCGTTTTCACCATATATTTCTGTTAACGTATCATTAAAATCAATCTTACTCTCAATAAACTTACCATAGCCATATATTTCTAATGATTTTATTTTCAACTTATTCACCTCTCATATCAGTCTTTAACAGGTTCTCTGCATGTTCCACTAAAGACCTTCTATCGAATTCAGTATAATTATCTAGATATTTTGAAGCTTTAGGGCTTAAATATAAATCTGACATGGCTTTTTCAAATACTGTATTATCGTCAATTAATTCTGTTGAAAATTCATTAACTAACGGATGTTTTTCTTCATAATTGTAATTAACTTTAAAATCTTCAACAAACACAAAATTGTGTTCATTTTTTTCATAATCAGTAATCATTTCTTTAATTTGAACAAGGTCTTGTGTAGGTATAGGCGTATCTGAATTAACATTCAGCGTTAAGCGATAAATAGACTTACCTTGTTTTCTCACTGAATCTTTAAACGTTTGGATCACTTCGTATAAAGCCTGTTTTGAAGTTTTATCAGTATCAATAGTAGCTTCTTCAAATCTAATAAACTGAGTAGGGATAAATTTAGAATCTAATCTAACATTATCTCCTTCTACTAAAAGAAAACCTTTCTCTCCAAGTTCTTTAAAATGTCTCCCTTGGATGTTTCCTGGATATTGAATTTGAGGCATATCACTTAACTCTTGGCGTTCGTGAATATGTCCTAATGCCCAATATTGATACAATTTACTATTTAAATCTTCTAATATAAATTCAGTGTATCGGTCGCTTGTATTAGTCTTACTATAAGTACCGTGTAAGATACCAATGTGAATACCTTTTTGACCTTGGCTAGTAGGATAAGCATCAATTTTATTTTCGTAACTAGCATCATTTTGATAACTAAAACCGTGTAGGAAAATTTCTTCACCATTTTTAGTAATAGTTTGATATGTTTCTACATTTTCCGAAAATACAGAGACATTTCCTGGCCATTCTGTACCAATATTACTAGATAACGGATCGTGATTCCCATGACATATGTAAACAAAAATTTGTTCTTTTTCTAATCTTTCAAATTGTTCTTTTAAAAAAACTTCAGCTCTTAATGTTCTATTTTCGTTATCAAACAAATCTCCGGCAATGATCATAAAATCTACCGCTTCGTTTAAAGCATAGTCGACAATCTTTCTAAAACTTTCATAAGCACTGTTCTGCATATCTTCAAATATTGACTGACTTAAGTAACTTCTTGATTTAAATGGGCTATCTAAATGTAAGTCAGCACAATGAATAAATTTAACCATATATTACAGTTCTCCTTTGTTCAAAGAGTGTATTTAAAGGTAACGTGTCAACAATGATATGTCGTTTAGTTATGCTCATAATTTGTTTTATCACGTACTTTTATCTTTACATTTTATCACATTATTTTCATTTCAGTCGACACACAAAAAGCTACAATACACAAAAGTGCATTGTAGCTTTGAATTAAATATAATTTAACACTTAGTCAGCGTAAATTTCATCTAAAGGTTTAACGATGATTTGGTTAATTTCTTGGAAAATTTGGCTCATGTTTTGTTCTGCAGACATTAATTCAGAAATGTTTGAGTCATTTTCGATTTGTTGAGCTTGTTCTTGTGCTTTTTGTAGCTCTTCTTCACCGATTTCTTCACCTTGCATTTGTTTTTGTTGGAAACTTAGTTGAGTTTCACGGAATTCATCGAATAATTTTTTAGATTCTTCATTTTCTTTAACTTTAGCGTAAGCATTTTGGATTGCTTGGTATTCATCACTTTCTCTTAATGCTTGTTCTAATTGATTTGCATGATCGTATAAATTTACTGCCATTGATCTTCACTCCTTTTATATATATGTGTTTAAACCACATCGTTAATAACAATAACATACTTTATGACGTTATACAAAAATAGCAATCACACCTTGTAATGCGCCTATAATACCACCTAAAATAAAGCCTAATAACATAATTAATTTCAATTCTTTATTGGCTATATCGATGATTAATCTTTCAATATAATCTAAGTCGAACGTATTGATTTGTTGTTCAACCATACCACTTAAATTAATTTTTTGCATGATTGGCGTAATATGACGACAAATATTATCTATAATAACGTTCGTCAATTTAGCTGATACGCTATGTTCTAAATAATTTATGAAGTCAGGCATAAGTTGATGAATTGGTGTATTGACTTGTTTATCAATATTAAGGTAATTCACAATTAGCGTAGACACTGAACTTTGCATACCTTCGAATTTATCGTCATCAAGCACTTCATTTAACTGCTGTTGTTTTAAGTTATCATATTCATTATTTATGATTTTGCTAGCAATTGCTTTCGCTTTCGGATGACCTGTTAATCTAATCAGTTCACTTTGAATACGCTCAGCTATACTTTCTTTAGACATAAACATTTGTAGCATACCTACAATTTTTCCTTTTTCATTAAAGAATGTTTCTAACATTGAAGATATATCTTGACTTCCCTTTTCAGAATTCAAATAAATATATGCACGTTCGAATAATAGTTCATGTAAATGTGCAACTTTGTCATCGAGTAGTTGCTCCACTTCAGTAGGTAATAAATCTACTAATTTTTCATTGTAATTAGATTGATAATATTGATTAAGTTTTGTTGAAATTAAATCCACAGCTTTATCATTAATCAATTGCGTATCTTTAATATCTAATCTTGTCAAAATATCCTGAATCGTTAAATTATCGCTTTTTAATTTATAGATTTGTTCTTTGATTAATGCTTCAATTGCTGTTCTAGATGTAGGTGCATTCAATTTAGCATAAATAACCTCTTCAGTTAACAAGTGCTCTTCTATCACTTGCCCTATTTTAGAAGCTATCTCTTCTCTACGTTTAGGAATTAAACCTGGCGTAAATGGCACTCTTTTTCCAAATATATAATATGTTTTGAACGGGTGAAATAACATTCTTACAGCAATGACGTTCGTGACACCACCGATGAGTGCCCCAATGACCATCATAAATAGAATGATTAATAGTGCATGCATAAGTAATCTCCTTTATATTTTCTTTCATTTTGCAATTAGTCCTAATATTTGTATCATATTTTCAAAGTATTAAAAAACGTTACCACTTCATTTGCAAGTTGTGGTAACGTCATTTTTACTAAATCATATTAAATGTCATTTAGTCATATAAGATAAACTGTGATTAAATTATTTAACATGGGAGTTCGCAATATTGAATAATTCTTCTATCACAATTTTAGTTTTATACGTGCATTAATTCCTCTTTAGAAATTTTTCCAAAATATGTTTCAGCTTCTCTTAATTTAGATGTACCGAATATTGGTTGCGTTTCTTGATTTAATACACGGTAAATGTCACTTACTTTGTTACTTTGTAAAATATAACCATTTCTGCTATCAACAGTATTCCAATAAATATCACTTGTAGTAGAATGATTTGGATATGCACAATGACCTCTAGATATTGTTTGAACCATCTCTAAAGGATCACAACCAAAAGCACTATTTAGTACGTCTGAATCTCTAAATAGCGCACAAATTGATACGCAAGTTGTCCAGTTTGGTAAAACACGTTCTTTTTCAATTTGAACTAATGTCTTTTTTGAAAGTCCGATTGTTTGGGCCATTGTATCTTGAGTATAGCCCGCCTCAATACGTACCATTTTGAATTTTGTTTGAATTAAATCTGTAAAACTCTGTCTATCCATTACTTTAATCTACCTTTCATAAAAGAATAATTTTATCCGGACACAAGAAATTGCAATAATACACGCTTCTTGAAACACAAATTACATCTTAATACATTATGAAACAAAATAAAAGAGAGAAATTTAATTTTCATTATATTTTACTAATGTTTGTGACATATGTGTCGTATAATCAAAATTTTAAGAAATGTGCAATAATTCCAAAATATCTATAGTCCTCTTTATCATTTCAATTTTATAGTATCCATCTCTTTACTTTTTACTCATTTTAACTAAAATAACTATTTCTATATTATAGCGCATTATACGATACTTATCATGCAAAAATTTAAATTCATCTATTTTTCATAACGAAGTGATATAATTTTACAGTTAGTATATTTTTACTTATAATTTTAATTACTTTGTAAATAAGGAGTGAAAGCTTTTGAATAGCAAATATATTTTATTAGCAACATGTAAAGATAAAGTTGGTATCACTTCATTAATAGCAAACTTAATTGCTAAATATGATGCTAATATATTACATCTCGATCATTTTACTGAATATAATAATAATGATGAGAATGATGGGAAATTATATCTAAGATTTGAATTTGATAAAGTACCGGAATTAAAACCAGTATTAGAAGAAGAATTACATAAACACGATATTTCATTCGAATTATTTGATAGTTCAGTGAATACAAGAATTGCCCTGTTTGTATCGAAAGAAGATCATGCTTTTAATGAAGTATTATTAAGAATTGAACGCGGAGAAATCCCAGCCGAAGTTGTTTGCATTGTAAGTAATCATGAAAATAACCGTCGTTTTGCTGAAAATCTTAATATTCCATTTTACTACGTGCCTAATAATGAAGAAAAATCAGTTGTCGAGGATAAAATACTTAAAATAGTGGCCGAACATAATACCGATTTAATTGTATTAGCAAAATATATGCAAATTCTAACAGACAATTTTGTAAGTCACCACAAACATAAAATCATTAACATACACCACTCATTTTTACCTTCATTCATTGGTGCCAATCCATATAAACAAGCTTGGGAACGTGGCGTTAAATTTGTAGGTGCAACGAGTCATTATGTTACTTCTGATTTAGATGAAGGCCCAATTATCGAACAAGACGTTACTAGAGTTAATCACCGTTATAGCGTCCAAGATTTAAGAAAAATTGGTCGTCATGTAGAATCAACTGTATTAGCTCAAGCAGTTGAATACCATGTACTTCATAAAGTCATTGTTACAAATAACAACAAAACAGTTGTATTCTCATAAAACGAGATATGAAAAAGCCTAACAGTAAAAATGTTAGGCTTTTATTTTTCAGTATATTCAATCAACTATGTGCATGTTGAACTTGTGCATTTTCAATTTTTTTATCTTCTGCTTTAGAAATAATTAAGGCACAAGCGGCATCACCAGTAATGTTCACGGAAGTTCTTGTCATATCTAATAATCTATCTATACCAAGTATGATACCAATAGCAGCCGGATTTAAACCAACAGCATTTAAGACCATTGCTAACATGATCAGTCCTACACCTGGCACCCCTGCTGTACCAATCGAAGCAACCACTGCAATAACCACAACCGTAATTAATTGTAGTATTGATAAATGTGCGCCTGAAATTTGTGCAATAAATATTGTAGCAACCCCTTGCATTATTGCCGTGCCGTCCATGTTTATTGTGGCACCTAATGGTTGAACAAAACTAGCTATTTCTGGTCTAACCCCCATTTTC
The DNA here is from genome assembly GCF_015775975.1 of Staphylococcus lloydii. Lineage (NCBI taxonomy): Bacteria > Bacillati > Bacillota > Bacilli > Caryophanales > Staphylococcaceae > Staphylococcus > Staphylococcus lloydii. The sequence continues at coordinate 1,040,421 of NZ_CP064056.1, read as the reverse complement.
TTAGTACAGTTCATAGAGACAGGCAACGCTGCATTTGAACTCGAAGCACTAAATCCAAGTGTTATAGCAGGTAAAAATCCTTTAAAGAATGCTAACGGACTATGTTTGCCTAAGACTTTTACTGCAGTCCCATAAACAATGAAGAAGTGAATTACTAGTGCGGCTAAGACGAGAACGAAATATAATCCCAACTGTTTAATCGCACCAAATCCAGCACCAGTAAAGGCATGAGCAACTAATCCAAACGTCCCAATTGGTGCAAATAAATTCATAATCATAGTAATAATGTACATGAGTACTTCATTAAATTGTTCAAAGAACCTATGAACGACTTGGGCTTTGGACCCTACCATTATAATACCTACACCGATAAAAATTGCGAAGGTAATGATTTGTAACATATTCCCTTCAGACATAGCTTGTAATGGGTTTTTAGGGAACAAATTAATTAATGTCTGATCAAAAGTTTGTTTAGCTGCAGAATCTTGACCTTCATTTTGCTTATTTAAAGTTTGCTGATACTTTGTTACATCCTTACTATTGAGTAAGTCTGAATGTCCAGCACCCGGTTTAAATATTAAAGCTAATGCAATCCCTATACATATAGCAATAGCAGTTGTTGATAAAAAGAACGCAAGCGTCTTTGCACCTATGCCACCAAGTAACTTTGGGTCTCCTACACCTACAACTCCTAAGACAATAGATACAAATACAACAGGTACAACTAACATAAATATTAGATTTAAGAATATTTGTCCCACTACGTTAAATGCATACTTATCAATACTAGTTACAAAATTAGAATGTGCATAAATATTACATATTGATCCCACGGTAATCCCTAAAACAAGAGCAATAACAATTTTAATACTAAGATTCTTTGTTTTCATTTCCATCCCTCCTTGTTATTACTATTTATTATATAGTAATTTTACATTTTTGGAAGAATAAATATACAAAGAACAAAAAAACCATGCATTAAAATATCAATCCATGGTTACGTTAATTTAAATTAATTTATTTTCCATTGCATAGATCGCAGCTTTAGTTCGGTCAGTAACTTGCAATTTATTAAAGATATGACTGACATGTGTTTTAACAGTTTTTTCTGACACAAATAAGGTTGCTGCTATCTCTTTATTTGTTTTACCTTTAACCATTTCCGTCAACACTTCAATTTCCCTCTTAGATAATTTATTCGTCATATGAGGCTTTTTATTAACACTTTCTATGACGTTTTGAGCTTGAGGATGAATAATTTTTTCTCCATTTAAAACTCTATTAATGGAATCTATAAGTTGCTCAGGCTCAACATCTTTCATTTCGTATCCGTCCGCACCTTTATCGATAGCAGAAATTACATGCTCATCATCAATATAACTTGTTAACACTAATATTTTAATTTGAGGATATGTCGTTTTTAACTTTTCAGTAATTTCAATACCATTCATATTAGGCATAACTAAATCCAACAGTACAATATCAGGTAATTCATTTTCAGCTATGTAATTTAAAAATGATTCACCATCTGAAAATCCTTCGATAACTTCTAAATTTTCTACTGTAGATAGTAAAAATTCTAGTCCTTGCCTAACGATATGATGATCATCTACAAGTATGATTCGCTGCATTTTAATCTTCCTTTCAATCAATCTTAGATTGGAATAGTTAACGCTATTTTTGTGCCGTGCCCATAGCTAGACTGAATATTAATTTTACCGTTTATCATTTTTATTCGTTGTCTCATATTATTCAATCCATGTGACACTTGGTTAGAATTGTGTTGAATATTAAATCCTGTACCATAATCAGCAATTTCAATATTTAAATATTGATCATGTTGATGTAAAGTCAACTCTATTTCATTTGTATTTGCATGCTTTTTCACATTATTAATTGCTTCTTGCAAAATACGGTATACATTTTCCTCGATTAAACTTGGTACATTAATTAAGCCTTCGACTTGGACATTTAAATTTAATTGTAGCATCTCACAATAACTCGTTAATGCATTAACTAAGCCTTGTTCTAATCCTATCGGTTTTAATTGCCAAATTAACGCACGCATTTCATTTACAGCTTGCTGACTCGTTTCTTCAATAGTCTGAAATGCATTTTTTGACATTTCCTCTTTAGACATTGCTTTGGCAGCATGCGCAGTCAGTTTTACTGAAAATAACATTTGATTAACCGAATCATGTAAATCACGCGCTAATCTATTTCGTTCACTTATTCGTGCCGCTTCCTTTTCTTGATCAGTTAGTAAAATACGTTTAATTGCAGAACCTATTTGAAATGCCACAGATTCTAATAACTCTAAATCTTCTTCACTATAACTTGTTGTATAAGGCGTGGCAACATTTAACAGCCCAAACTGCTCTTGTCCTGATCTGAGTGGTACTGTAGCATGATGTGTGATGCCATCTGTTTCTTCGTAATGTTCCTTTGTAGCTAAATTAATACGTGAACAATTAATTATATTAGAAGCCTTCGTTAATTTTTCGTTATTATATGCTTGTACACACCAACATGTACCTTCTTGCATATACTGGCAATTATTTTTAGTCAAAGCGCCTGGAAGATTGGTATCAGAAACAAGTTCGTGATTACCTTCATCATCAATAAAAAATATCCAACCTGTACTAAAATCACTACCATTAATTAAAAATTTAAGTGCGCCTTGCATCATATCATATGTTTCTGTCTCTTCATTTAAAAACTCTGCTATTTCTTTTAGCAATGCTAAACGCGTTGGTTTTTCCATTTTACCGCCCCAGTCTCGAACACTTTTCAATTAATTTATATTATACATTGTTAATTTTGTGATTGAAAATAGTCCGTTAACTTTCTTATATATTTCTTAAAGTTAATTTTTTAAACGATATGAATATGGTATGATAATAAAGAATATTGAGGAGGAAATTATGAAATTTACAATCCCACAAAACTATGATAGCAAAACATTACGAGAGATTTTTCAAGAATTAACGTTACCAAAAAAAGATTTGCATTTATTGAATATGTCGAAGGAAATTTCAATAAACGGTGAAATTAGCAAGTTTACCACTAAGGTATATGCTGGAGATGCGGTCTATATTCCAACACCAGATGAAAAAAGTAATTATCTACCAAGTTATAGATATGCACAAATTTATTATGAAGATGATGATATTGCGGTTATTATGAAACCAAAAGGCGTCAAAACACACCCGAATGACTTGAAAGAAAGCAACACATTAATGAACCATGTCATTTATACTATTGATAGTGATTACGTCGAACCCATACATCGACTTGACCAAGAAACAGTAGGTTTACTGATCGTAGCTAAAAATCCAATAATGAAAAAAATATTAGATAAAATGCTAGAAGAAAATAAAATAGAACGTATATATAAAGCTCATGTTCATAGTTTATTACCTATCAAACCTCAAACTATTGATATGCCAATTGGCAAAGATAAATTCCATCCAAACCGTAGAAGAATTTCTACTACAGGTCAACGAGCGATTACGCATATAATCGATTCAGAAATGATAGAAGAAAATGTGTGTGAATTAGATTTAAAATTAGATACAGGACGTACACATCAAATCCGAGTGCATTTAGCAGAAATTGGACATCCAGTTATAGGCGACCCACTGTATGGAAATTCTACTTTACGTCAATTGAAACTAAACAGTCACCAAATCGAATTTACGCATCCACTTACCCAAGAACATATTTCTGTATCATTAGATGACAAATAATATTTAAAAAAACGTTACCGCATAATCGCGATAACGTTTTTTATTACTTAAATTTATGTTATTTAGGGTCTACCATGTCTTCTGGTTTAATCCACGCTTCAAATTGTTCTTCAGTTACGTGGCCTGATTGAATTGCAGATTCTTTTAATGTTAATCCTTCTTTGTGTGCTTTTTTAGCAATTTGTGCAGCTTTTTCATATCCAATATGTGGATTTAAAGCCGTTACTAACATTAATGATTGATTTAAATAATTATCAATGTTTTCAGAGATAGGTTCGATGCCTATTGCACAATTATCATTAAAGGTTTGCATACCATCTGCTAATAAATAAATAGATTGTAACGTATTATGCATAATCACTGGTTTATAAACATTTAATTCGAAGTTACCTTGTGAACTTGCGATACCTACTGCTGCATCATTTCCCATAACTTGAACGCCAACCATTGTTAACATTTCACATTGCGTTGGATTCACTTTACCAGGCATAATTGATGATCCTGGTTCATTCTCAGGTATAGAGATTTCGGCTAAACCAGCACGTGGTCCAGATGCTAACCATCTAACGTCGTTAGCAATCTTAGTTAAATCAGCTGCCAATGCTTTTAAAGTACCATGTAATTGCACAACTTCATCGTGAGAAGTTAAAGCATGGAATTTATTTTCTGATGACACGAAAGGATATCCAGTATTTTCAGAAATAAATTTCGCTACTTTATCACCAAATTCAGGGTGTGCATTGATTCCTGTACCTACAGCTGTGCCACCGATAGCAAGGTTTAAAATATGGGCTTTAGATTCATGTAATAACGTTTCACATTTATCTAACATATATCTCCAACCACTAATTTCTTGTCCTAGTCTAATTGGTGTCGCATCTTGTAAGTGCGTACGTCCAATTTTAATAATGTCTTGGAATTGTTGTTCTTTATCTTTAAATGTATCTCTTAAAGATTTTAGTGCTGGTTCTAGTTTAGTTTCTATTTCAGTATAAAGCGCAACATGCATTGCTGTAGGGAATGTGTCGTTTGAGCTTTGTGATTTGTTTACATCATCATTAGGATGAATATCTGCTTTTTCGTTTTGTTGTTCTAAGTATTGATTTGCTACATAACTTACGACTTCATTTACGTTCATGTTACTTTGTGTACCACTACCTGTTTGCCAAACAACTAATGGGAAATGCTCGTCTAACTCTTTATTTAAAATGCGATCACAAGCATGCACAATTGCATCTTTTCTAACATCGGATAATTTGCCTAATTCATGGTTAGCTAGTGCTGCACCTCTTTTTAATTGAGCGAAACCATAAACAACTTCGATAGGCATACGTTCTTTGCCGACAGGGAAATTTCTTTTACTACGCTCAGTTTGAGCTCCCCAGTATTTATCGGCTGGTACTTCTATTTCTCCAAATGTATCATGTTCAATTCTTACTGACATAATGTGTCTCTCCCCCTGTGATTATCTTTGTTCAACTTTAGTATATCATTATTTAATTTGCTCGGGCAATCACATAATATAGCGTTTTCATAATAAGAGTCAAATTATTTTATTCTAATAAAAAACTAGAACAAGTTAGTCAAAATATAATCTTGAAAAATTGTTCTAGTTAATTACTTCTATTTAATTGTTCTCAGTTATTGCAGTATTAGCATAGAAATTTTTAGCGGCTTGAATAACACCAATAGCTGTTAGTATTAGTAATATAGCCCCTATTATCATTGTTAAAGGACTAATTGTTATTAATGCACCTAAAATGCCATCTAAGTTACTATAGAAATTATTTAATGGTTTCATCAATAACACAGATATTACGATACAACATATAACACTTATAACCACACCCGTTTGGTTTGATTTAATAAATGTTTTTGGATTTACATTATCTACTAACCCTTTAGATAAATTAATTTGCATTTTTATTACTTTGAATAAAATAGGTAAATAAATCGCTCCAATTGCCATTGGGAAACCTTTGATTGAAATTAAATTAATAACGACAGCCGCGATCATTATGTATTTCCAATTTTTTGCTATCATTCTTATTTTCTCCTTAACCAATATAATGTCTTAATCATAACATATGCATAGCAAAATGATGACTGCTTTTGTTAATAAAAAAACACTATTGATACGTAATCAATAGTGTTAATCGTCTTTAGTCTAGGTCGGAACGCGTTTCTGAATCATGCGTTTTATTAAGTTTATCTTCATCGTTTTCTTCAGAAATTTGTTCCATTTCTTTGCCTAATTCGACTATATCTGAGTAATCATCAACCATTTCATTTTCGATGTTTTCCTCATCTTCATGTCGTTGATGTTTATTTTCATGAGTCATTATAATTCACCTCTCATAACTAACTCATTGCGCTAATTTATGCAAATTTTGCTGTGAAATAATGACGTACGTCTTCAGGTAAACCTTCAGCAGCAGCTTCATCTAAGATAACATTAACCATTCTATGCGCTTTTAAATCAGCTGGTTCATAACTTGTTTTACCGTTTTCTTCATATAGTTTATGCACAGCTTCTTTTTTATCGCTACCCGTAACGACTAAAAATACTTCACGCGCATTTAATAATCCTTGGCGAATACTAACGTCTAAATTACCAGAGCTATCGATTGAACCTACTTGTAAAATTAATTTACCTTTATTCTCTTTAGTTTTGATTTTATCACCTATAAATGACTCTGTATCTTCACTAAATGGAATATTATAAATTTGACCTTCAGGTACGCCTAATGCTTCATAATATGATTTATTTTCATCATAATCTAAAATATTAATTTGGCTGAAATCTACAGCGTGAGTATCAACATTTTTCTTTAATTCATCTAATACAGGCGCGTTATCTTTCGCAAGATGTACCCCAGCAATAGTTGTTGGATTATTATTAAATTGTTTTCTTAAAATATCAGCTACATATTCTGCTACGATATTTTCATTTTCTAAAACTTTAAAGTTCATTGCCATAGTGTTTACACTCCTTGTTATCCATTAAATATAGACATTTACATTGCTATATTACTACCCTAGTTTGTAAGCTAATAAACGCAATGTTTATACCATTATTAATATCATTGTATATTTTATCATTCTAGATAGCTTCATTATACAAGTCTTTATCTTTCATTTCACTATTTTAATTGCATCAATTACGTTAAGTTTGGAAAATCTTGTTGTCTTAAAGCTTCATAAATTAAAATCGATGCAGTATTCGATAGGTTTAACGATCTGATGTTGTCATTCATTGGCATTCTTAAGGCAGTATCTTGATACTTTTCTTTTACCCAATCAGGCAAGCCAGTCGTTTCACGTCCGAAAATAAAATAATGCTCTTCTGCACTATTAGAAAAATCAAAATTGGAATAAGTCTTTTTCCCAAATTTTGTTAATAAGTAATAATGTCCTTCAGTTGATTCAAAAAATGCTTCAATACTTTCATGATAAGTGATGTTTACACTATCCCAATAATCAAGGCCAGCACGTTTTAACATTTTATCATCAGTACTAAAGCCTAAAGGTTTTATTAAGTGTAAATGTGTGTATGTGCCAGCACAAGTTCTAGCAATACTACCTGTATTACCTGGTATTTCAGGTTGAAATAATACGATGTGATTCGTCATAAGGTTAACTCTCCTGTTCTAATCCTTTAATCATTTCTTGTTGTACTTCTTCAATTTCAGAAGTATAATGTTCATTTATAAATTCAGTTGCTTCCTCACCCAATATCTGACCAATCGCCCAATAAGCCGTACCTCTAATCATTGGTCTAGGGTCGTTTAGCGCAACGTCTTTCAAATCAGGTATAGCTGTAGTTTCTTTAAAATGTGCTAAAGCTAAAATTGCATTTCTTTGGATTGGCTTTTTACCTCTCCAAGCTCCTGCTAGATGACCATAAGTATTTTTAAATTCTTTATTACTCATTTTTAGTAATGGTACTAACCTTGGTTTTAGGATTTCAGGTTCTAGCACGATATCGTCATGTTGCGTATTAATCCCTTTATTTTTAGGACAAACTTGTTGACAAGTGTCGCAACCATATAGTCTATTGCCAATTTTATATCGATATTCGTCTTTCATATATCCTTTAGTTTGGGTTAAGAAACTAATACATTTTTGGCTATTTAGCTGTCCGTCGCCTACTAATGCACCTGTGGGACATCTATCCACACAAATAGTACAATCGCCACAACTGTCCATAAGTGGATCATCAGGTTCAAATGGCACGCTAACTAGCATTTCACCTAAATAGGTCCAAGTACCTAAATCAGGATTAATAACAAAACCGTTTCTTCCCGCAAAACCAAGCCCAGCGCGTTCAGCTACGGCACGGTCAGATAACACACCTGTATCAACCATTGATTGTACTTCGATGTCAGGCACTCTTGTTTTTAAATACTCAGCTAATTTATCTAGTCTATTTCTCATTATCGTATGATAATCTTGTCCCCACGAAGCACGCGCAAACATGCCTCTTCTATCACCTTTTACGCTTTTAGGAGCACCTTTTAATTTATTAGGATATCCTACTGCGATAGCTATTATGGATCTAGCTGTAGGCAATGAAAGCTTAGGTTCAGTACGCAAAGAAATATCTGATTCTTCAAATCCAGAAGCATAACCTTTTTCATGATAATCTATAAGTTTTTGTTTCAATTCATCAAATGGATCTGCAGTTGTAAAACCTATACTATCTATACCAATCGAATGTGCGTATGTAATAACATCTTGTTTTAATTGCTTAATATCCATTCACTCACTCCATATAAAAAACATACATATAATAGTGTAACACATCGCAAATATATATAGAATCATTGAATATCATTACAAAAGCATAAAAAAACAAGACAGCAATATCTTATAATTAATATAACAAGATATTACTGCCTTACTTGAACTTGTCTATAATACTCTAGCTAAGAATGACTTAGTTCTTTCATGTGTTCTGTTGTCGAATACTTCAGTTGGTGTACCTGATTCAACAACTACGCCATCTGCCATAAAGACAACTTTGTCACTTACGTCTCTAGCAAATGACATCTCATGTGTAACGACGACCATAGTCATGCCCTCTTTAGCTAAATCCTTCATTACCGCTAAAACATCTCCCACAACTTCTGGGTCTAAAGCTGATGTAGGTTCATCAAATAACAATACTTTGGGATTCATAGCTAAGGCACGCGCAATAGCTACCCTTTGTTTTTGACCACCAGACAATTGAGCAGGATATGCATCGGCCTTATCACCTAATCCTACTTTTTCCAATAGTTTCAAGCCTTCGTTACGTAAATCATTGGCATTACCTTTTTTTAATAATGTTGGTGCTAATAATACATTATCGATAACTTTTTTATGTGGAAAAAGATTAAAGTTTTGGAATACCATACCCATTTGTTGACGCAATTGTTCAAGTTGAGTATTTTTATCCATTAGGTTATTGCCTTCAAAGATTACGTCTCCACTAGTCGGAGTTTCTAATAAATTCATACATCTTAATAAAGTACTTTTACCACTTCCTGAAGGTCCAATAATTGCTACTACTTCACCACGTTCTACTATTAAGTCTATTCCTTTTAACACTTCGTTTTGACCAAAGTTTTTAGTTAAATTTTTAATATCAATCACTGACTTTTAATCTCCCTTCGAAGAAATACATGACACGAGATAACGTGAATGTAAGTACAAAGTATAAAATTGCTGCAACTAATAATGGTGTGAATGGATCAAATGATGCACCTTGAACTACTTGTGCATTAAACATAATTTCACTTACGCCAATAACTGAAATTATGGAAGATTCTTTGATTACCGTTACAAACTCATTACCTAGTGCTGGTAATATATTTTTAATTGCCTGCGGTAAAATGACCGTTTTCATCGTTTGACCATAAGATAATCCTAAACTACGCGCCGCTTCCATTTGACCTTTATCAACAGCGTTAATTCCAGCTCTAATAATTTCTGCTATGTAAGCTGAACAATTAATTACGAGTGCAATCATACCGCAAATCAACGCTGAAATATCAAGACCTAAAACTGCTGTAGATCCAAAATAAACTAAAAATACTTGTACCAGTAATGGTGTTCCTCTTAAAAATTCTATATATGCAGAAGCTAACCATCTTAGTGGTTTAAATTTACTTAATTTAAACAATGCAATAATTGCTCCAAATAAAGCACCCAACACTACGCCAACAATAGATACAAGAATTGTATTTCCTATACCTTTCAAGAAGAAGCTACCATATTTAGTAAAGAAGTTTCCGTCATCTTTTTTCATAGCTTCAGCTGCTTTATCTTTATATTTATCAATCAGATTTTTATCTTTTACTTCTTTAATCGTCGTGTTTAATTGTTTCATTAAGATTGGTGAATGTTTTGGTAGTGCAATAGCAGTTTGTTTTTCACCCTCTTTAAACTTAACTCCATTCGCAAATTTTAAATCCGGATTTTGTTTTAAATATGCTTCAGCAACTGGACCTTCGATAACCATGCCGTCAACTTTACCACTTTTTAATGACATGATGACTTCAGGAACTCTCGTTAAAGATTGTACTTGTGCATTTTTTATTTCTTCATTAGCAATCGTTTCTTGTTGTGTTTGTTTTTGTACACCTATTCTTTTATTGGTAAAGTCATCTAAAGTTTTTAACTTATCTTTATTGGCATTTTTTATAATCATTTTTTGTGTCACTGTCATATATGGATTCGAAAAGTCAACTTCCTTTTCACGTTCAGGAGTCGGGGTCATACCAGATATAATTAAATCAATCTTTCCAGTTTTTATAGCTCCCAATAAACTATCAAATTGCATATTAACAATTTTCAACTTCAAATTATTGTCTTTAGCTATTTTTTTAGCTAATTGAATGTCAATGCCTGCGTATTTCGTCTTGCCATTAACATTATGTTCAAATTCATAGGGTGCATAGTCTGCAGATAAACCTACTCTTAATTCGCCTCTTTTTTTAATTTTTTCCCACTGTTTATCTTCAGCAGCATGTGTTGTTGGCTTAATATAAAGGCTAATTGAACTTAAAATAATAATAGTTGCCAACAAAATTTTCCCAAATACTTTCATAAACCATGACCCCTTTCTCAATTATTTTATTATTATACATAATTACGTAAGTATATGCAATATGATTTGACGTAACTTTTAAAAGAAATCATAATAAATATATAAAAAAACTAGGAAAGTTTATGCCTTGAAGCTATAACCTTCCTAGTTTTAATATTATTGTTCTGGTATTTCAAATTTATATAGTTCATCACTATAACGGTTTATAAATTTTTTGCATAATTCATGTACAAAGAAACCTGCAACAAATGGAATAATAAAGTAACCAAAAACGAGCAGTATAATGTTCGTAGTAGGATCACCAGACATTCTGTTGAAAGCATTGATAGGTCCTACTAGACCTGTATAACCAAACCCAGCTGACATCGGTGTTCCTTGTATATTTATAAAATATGCGACTAATCCACATATAATACCATTAATTGCTAAAGGTACTGCTATAATAAGATTTTTTAAATATACTGGTATCATCATTTTAGCAGCACCAATAATTAATACTAAATTCACACCTGCAGAATTGACTCTTATTGAACCAAATAAAAAAGTTACACAAGACGCAACGATACCCATATTAGCAGCACCACTGCCTAATCCACTTAAACCAATTGCAGTTGCGATAGCTACTAATGAAATTGGCGTCACCATTAATAATGCATATGCCACACATATGAGCACTGACATTAACATTGGGTTGAATTCTGTAAATGAATTAATGATATGTCCTATCCCTTTAGTGACTTTAGACACATATGGTAATGTGTATAAGCCTATAATGCCACTAACTACAGGAATTAATACTGGTAAAATTATCATTTCCAATGAACCTAATTTATTTTGTAAAATTAAAAATAAAAAGCTCGCTATCATAACGACAATAATGATATTGATAATATCGCCAATACCATTTAATGTGACGCCATTTCCTGATAATTTTATCGCGCCACTACCAATCATTGCAGAAACACCAACCATCGTAGCACCAGCGCCACTAAATTTAAATTGATGGGCAGTTAAAACACCAATGATGAATGCCATGAACGATTGTATTACTACGACAATTTCATATGTAGTTTGTAATAAATCATTGCCTTCTTTGAAAAATTTTAATAGTTCACCCAATAAGGCATTTGGAAGTAATGCTATAACAACGCCAGCACCTACTGCATTTAAAATATTCATAAAAAATTGCTGTGGGGCAACTTTTGTTTTACTCATAAGACTATCTCCTCTTTATGTATCTTAAAACTAATAATATTATATAACTTATCAAACTACAATATTGAATTAATAAAGAATTTCAGAATATCGAAAGACAAAAAAGCTCAAAACCATCAAAAGATGTTTTGAGCTTTTATATATTAGAATGATAAGCTTGGTGGTGCTTTTGAGAAGCATTTTGTAATACATAGTAAATAAACAAAACCTACACAAGTCCATATCGAACCTAGTATAAGCGCATGTTTATCTAGACTTACGAATAGACTAATGTCTAAAATAACACCAATGACTGGAACGATTAAGTATGGAATTAATTTTACGCCGCTACGTTGTCGTTGTCTGACAAAATAGTGAATGATAACTGCTAAGTTAACGAACGTAAATGAGATAAATGCCCCAAAGTTAATAAACGAAGTGGATGTACTAATACTCATTAAAATACCAACAAGTCCAACTACACCGATAAACATTAAGTTAAATAATGGTGTTTGGCTTCTTTTACCGACAAAACCGAATATTTTCTTATTTAATACACCATCTCTTCCCATTGCATACAATAACCTCGCACCACTTGTTTGCGCAGATAGACCAGAAGCAAATTGAGCTAGTATTAAGCCGCTTAGGAATAATGCAGATAAGAAATTACCACCGACTATTTTAGCGATTTCAAATGCAGCTGAATCTGTATTTTCAATGGCATCGAAATTAGGTATCGTAATTGACAGTACATAAGCCACTGCTATAAATAAAAATCCACCGATTAATGTTATTAACATTATTGCTTTTGGAATTGTTTTCTCAGGATTTTTTGTTTCTTCTGCTAAAGTCGTTACCGCATCAAAACCTAAGAATGAATAACATGCAATGGACGCCCCGGCTAAAACAGGTGTGATATTACTTTGTGGTAATACGAAGACATTTTTACTAACTAAATGACCTTCACCCATACCATGTAATACACTCCAAACACATAAGATTATAAAAATAACGATTACTAATATTTGAAATACCATGATAAGTAAGTTCATCGTTGTCGTGGTATTTATACCAATAATATTTATTAATGTAGTAACAATGATAAATATGACTATCCAACACCAGTTAGGCACAATTGGAAATGCAGTGCTTAAATACTCAGCACCAATTAACCAAATAACGAGTGGTAAAAATAAATAATCCAGTAAAATGGTCCACCCAATCATAAATCCTAAAGAACGATTCATACTTTTTGAAACAAATGTATATGCCGATCCAGCTGAAGGAAAAGCTTTTGCCATCTGACCATAACTATATGCTGTAAATAACATGGCGATTGTTGCAAATAAGTATGCATATGGTACAAAGCCATTTGTCGTTTCAAATAAAGTCCCGTATGTACCGAATACAATCATAGGCGCCATATACGCTAGACCAAACATAATAACTTGATAGAGTGATAAAGACTGTTGTAATTTACCTTGTTCCATATTACACGCTCTCCTTTGCCGAAGAGAGTTTTTGATAAATACTAGCATGTAAATTATTTACGTAATCTAAATCAGCATCTCTTTCAATATTTAAATTGACATTAACTTGTTGTGATTGGGCAACACTATCAAGTTTCAGTAAAAATTCACCATTATGATCGACTACAGCACTGTGACCAAAAAAGTGATGTGGCTCATTAATTCCTACTTGATTCGCAATTGCTACTGGCAATTCATTTTCTAGCGCTCTACTCATTAAATACACATCTTGATGATGTTCATATGGTTGCATGTTTGCTGTAGAAATTAAAATCATTTCCGCCCCTTGAAGTTTTAATAATCGAGCAACTTCTGGAAATTCTAAATCATAACAAATCATCATACCTAATTTACCAAATTGAGTATTAAAAACTGGATAATCTTCACCTTTAGTAAATAATTTTTGTTCATCAGCAAATAGATGTGTTTTACGATACTTAGCTAAAACTTCACCATTGTAGTCTATGTATAACGACGTAATATAAAAATACTGTTCAACTCGTTCAGGAAACGAGATAACTGCATCAATATTATTTTTATTACAAGCCTGAATGATTTCTATAATTAAATCATCATCAGCGTTAATCGCTGTCTTTTCAAGAGTTTGATGATTCGTCACATATCCAGATAATGATAATTCTGGAAATAAGACAAGTTCACTGTGGTGCCTACTTTCCTCGGCTAATAAGTTACAAATATTATTAGCGTTAGTAGTTAAACCCCCAACGTCAGGCTGCATTTGTGCTAACGTTATTTTCATGTTATTTCTCCCCTTTGTTTAAAAATAAAACTACCAATAACTAATTCAAACAAATACTTACAATTAATTTAGTAATTAAAGTTTTTCTTTAATTAACATATTAATAATTGTCTGAATTTTACTATAATTATTGGTAGTTTAAAAAGAACCAGTTTTCTAAAAGTTAAGGCACCAGTTCTCTATATTTTATTTTTAATAACGTCTTATTTAATTTCTAGCCCAAATTTTTCTCGTAATGTTCCTGCATTATAAGATTTTTGTACTAAGCCTCTTTCTTGTAAAATAGGAACTACTTTTTCCACAAATAAATCAAACTGAGTAGGTATCAATGGCGGCATGATATTAAAACCATCTGCTGCACCTTTCGTAAACCACTCTTCCATATTATCTGCTATTTTTTCTGGTGTCCCTACTATTATATGATGGCCTCTAGCTCCAGCAACAGATTTCATAACATCATCTAATGTCAAATTATGTTTTCGTGCATGTTCTTGAATGATTTCTATACGACTTTGAATACCATTACCAGAGTCTAAGTTGATTTGTTCAAAAGGTGTATTTAAATCATAGCCACTTAAATCAATATCACCTAAATATGAAGATAATAATTCTAAGCCAATTTCTGGTAATATTAATGCTTGCAACTCTTCGTAATTCGCTTTAGCTTCTTCGTCTGTATCTCCTATCACTGGAAAAATACCAGGCATAATTACAACTTCTTGTTCTTTACCTCTTTCTTGATGTACCTTCTCTTTGACATCATCAGCAAATTTAGTTGCTGCATCTATATCCGTTTGTGCAGTGAAAATAACTTCAGCTACTTTTGAAGCAAATGCTACGCCCTTTTTCGAAGAACCTGCTTGTATCATAAGCGGATGACCTTGAGGAGAACGTTCCACATTTAGTGGGCCTTTAACTTGAAAGAAGTCTCCTTTATGATTAATCGCTTCTGGTTCTTCCTCACTTATAAACTCACCTTTTTGTTGATTCCTATTAAAAGTTACATTATCCCAAGAATGCCATAGTTTATGTGTGACATCGACAAATTCAGCAGCTTGGTCATAACGTAAATCATGCTCCATATTTTGCGCGCCATTAAAGTTTTGAGCCGTATCATTCACACCAGATGTGACAATATTCCAACCTGCTCTACCATTACTTATATGATCTAAGG
This sequence comes from Staphylococcus lloydii, assembly GCF_015775975.1. NCBI lineage: Bacteria > Bacillati > Bacillota > Bacilli > Caryophanales > Staphylococcaceae > Staphylococcus > Staphylococcus lloydii. Next base: position 1,024,922 of record NZ_CP064056.1, on the reverse strand, counting down.
TTGCGAAATCACGTGCAAGTAAAAATGGTTGTGAATATGTAGTAGAAGCTGTAACTATTAGCCCAATATCTTTCGTTTCTCTAGAAATGACTGACATTAGATTAATAGGTTCAAATCTAGTCATTAAATCAGGGTGTGTCTTTTTATCAACAAACAATGCATCTGAAATAAATACAAAATCAAAATGAGCACGTTCTGCAGTTTTTACATTTTCTATAATACTATTGATGTCCATCGTCCCTTTTTTTGCTACGTCTGGGTGTCTCCAACTAGCAACATGATGCCCATAACCAGCCATAAAAAAGCCTAATTTCATTCTTTTCAACACTATTCCCCCTAAAACCTTACTATTCCGAGTTATTTAATAAACTTTAAGTTACCATTTTCTGAGCAATCAGTCAATTTATTATTTAAGAGGAAGTAAAAATTCTTGTTAAAATAATAAAAAAGACAGCAAAAATGGCTACCTTTAATACTATATTTAAATTCATACTTATTTCTGTCTTTTGACTAATTAAGAGAAAGTTATTGCTAAACTATTAAAATTGTAACTAAAATCATGTATTGACATGCTGGATTTATAAATGTAATATGTTTTAATATAAATTCAGAAAATTCTAATATATATTTTAAAAGAGATCAGAACTCAACTAATAATAAAGTTGTGTTCAAATTTTTTAGACTTAATCCCTAGTATTCTGATAAGAATATTTAAAAACGATTGAAGGAGTGTTTTAATGCAAAAAATTATTATATTCGCTTTGGCTGGTTTTCTTGCTGAATTAGTAGACGGATCATTAGGTATGGGATATGGTGCATCTGCATCATCTATTTTATTAACATTTGGCATTACCCCTGCTATAGCCTCGGCAACAGTACATTTTTCAGAAATACTAACGACGGCTGCAGCTGGCACATCACATTTGAAATTCAATAATGTACATAAACCATCAGTATTAAAACTTGCAATACCTGGTTCAATTGCTGCATTTGTAGGCGCAATGTTTTTAAGTAATGTTAATGGAGACTATATGAAACCAATAATATCAATCTTCCTACTACTATTAGGAATTTATATTATTTACCAATTTCTATTCAAAAGTGATAAAAAAATAAATAATAATGCTGGTTTCAAAAAAGTATCCAATTTTGTGTTATTACCTCAAGCTGCAATTGCAGGCTTTTTAGATTCTATAGGTGGCGGTGGCTGGGGACCTGTTAACACCCCATTGTTACTTTCAAGTAAGAAAATAGAACCTCGTTATGTAATCGGCACAGTATCGGCAAGTGAATTTTTCGTCACAATATCTTCTTCACTTAGTTTTTTAATATTCTTAAACTGGGCTTCAATAAACTGGATCTTAGTTCTAGTTTTAGGAATCGGTGGTGTCATAGCAGCACCAATATCAGCATGGTTAGTAAAATCATTACCGATAAATATACTTGCTATAGGTGTTGGAGGATTGATTGTGTATACAAATGTCAGCTCTTTAACATCTATAGTTACAACTAATGTAAGCGCAATAATCACAGTAAAAATTATCGTCGTACTCACTTGGCTAGCATTAGTATTAACTACAGCCTTAAGAAATAAAACAAAAGTATCAACAACGAATTAATGAAATAATTAATAACAAAAAAAGCCTCTATAAAGAGGCTTTTAATATATATTATTATAGAATAAATAAAAAACCCCACTTCGAGTGAGGTAAACAAAGTAATATAAAATACCGGTGGTCGGGTTCGAACCGACACTCCAGTGAAGGAACGGGATTTTGAGTCCCGCGCGTCTGCCAATTCCGCCACACCGGCCTAATAGATAAATAAAAAACTTCCCTTTGGAAGCAATAATGGAGCGGAAGATAGGACTTACACCTATACCTTGTTCCGGGAAGGAACCTGTTCTAAGAGTTAAACTACTCCCGCATAGTTATTAAATTAAATGGAGCGGAAGATAGGACTCACACCTATACCTTGTTCCGGGAAGGAACCTGTTCTAAGAGTTAAACTACTCCCGCATATAATTATTAAATTGAATGGAGCGGAAGATAGGACTTACACCTATACCTTGTTCCGGGAAGGAACCTGTTCTAAGAGTTAAACTACTCCCGCATATAATTATTAAATTGAATGGAGCGGAAGATAGGATTTGCACCTATACCTTGTTCCGGGAAGGAACCTGTTCTAAGTGTTGAACTACTCCCGCATATCACATGGAGGCGGCAACCGGATTTGAACCGGTGATAAAGGTTTTGCAGACCTCTGCCTTACCACTTGGCTATGCCGCCAATTAACTGGGCTAGCTGGATTCGAACCAGCGCGTGACGGAGTCAAAGTCCGTTGCCTTACCGCTTGGCTATAGCCCATTAATACTAAGGGCGGCTGATGGGAATCGAACCCACGAATGTCGGAACCACAATCCGATGCGTTAACCACTTCGCCACAGCCGCCATGGCAGGGGCAGTAGGAATCGAACCCACATCAAAGGTTTTGGAGACCTCTATTCTACCGTTGAACTATGCCCCTATTAAATTATAAATGGTGGAGGGGGGCAGATTCGAACTGCCGAACCCGAAGGAGCGGATTTACAGTCCGCCGCGTTTAGCCACTTCGCTACCCCTCCATGTGATGCCGGCCAGAGGACTTGAACCCCCAACCTACTGATTACAAGTCAGTTGCTCTACCAGTTGAGCTAGGCCGGCTTGCATGAAATGGTTCAGGACAGAGTCGAACTGCCGACACATGGAGCTTCAATCCATTGCTCTACCAACTGAGCTACTGAACCATAATGGCGGTCTCGACGGGAATCGAACCCGCGATCTCCTGCGTGACAGGCAGGCGTGTTAACCGCTACACTACGAGACCAAAAAATATGTAATTGCGGGAGGCGGATTTGAACCACCGACCTTCGGGTTATGAGCCCGACGAGCTACCGAACTGCTCCATCCCGCGGTAATAATATTAATAAATGGCGGAGGAAGAGGGATTCGAACCCCCGCGGGCCGTTAAGCCCCTGTCGGTTTTCAAGACCGATCCCTTCAGCCGGACTTGGGTATTCCTCCGTATTAATAAATAATTTTATTGAATTATATTGCTGAAAAATAAATGGCGGAGGAAGAGGGATTCGAACCCCCGCGGGCCGTTAAGCCCCTGTCGGTTTTCAAGACCGATCCCTTCAGCCGGACTTGGGTATTCCTCCGTATTTAATGGACCTTGCAGGATTCGAACCTGCGACCGAACGGTTATGAGCCGTTAGCTCTGACCAACTGAGCTAAAGGTCCTAAATATAATTCAAAATAAAATTTAGTGGCGGTGGAGGGGATCGAACCCCCGACCTCACGGGTATGAACCGTACGCTCTAGCCAGCTGAGCTACACCGCCGTTAAATATGTCTTATATGGTGGAGACTAGCGGGATCGAACCGCTGACCTCCTGCGTGCAAAGCAGGCGCTCTCCCATCTGAGCTAAGCCCCCATATAGGTATTTTAATCGGGAAGACAGGATTCGAACCTACGACCCCTTGGTCCCAAACCAAGTGCTCTACCAAGCTGAGCTACTTCCCGTAAAATATATAAACGCGCCCGATAGGAGTCGAACCCATAGCCTCTTGATCCGTAGTCAAACGCTCTATCCAATTGAGCTACGGGCGCATATTTTACAAAAGATGGTGCCGAGGACCGGAATCGAACCGGTACGGTAATTACTTACCGCAGGATTTTAAGTCCTGTGCGTCTGCCAGTTCCGCCACCCCGGCACAAAAAAATAAAATGGAGCAGAAGACGGGATTCGAACCCGCGACCCCGACCTTGGCAAGGTCGTATTCTACCGCTGAACTACTTCTGCAAATGCGGGTGAAGGGAGTCGAACCCCCACGCCGTAAGGCGCTAGATCCTAAGTCTAGTGCGTCTGCCAATTCCGCCACACCCGCATGTAATGGTGAGCCATAGAGGATTCGAACCTCTGACCCTCTGATTAAAAGTCAGATGCTCTACCAACTGAGCTAATGGCTCTTACATGGTGCCGGCCAGAGGACTTGAACCCCCAACCTACTGATTACAAGTCAGTTGCTCTACCAGTTGAGCTAGGCCGGCTAATTATGTATTTAAGTAAAATGGTGGAGAATGACGGGTTCGAACCGCCGACCCTCTGCTTGTAAGGCAGATGCTCTCCCAGCTGAGCTAATTCTCCTTTATAAATTGCCTGGCAACGTCCTACTCTAGCGGGATGTAAATCCGACTACCATCGGCGCTAAGGAGCTTAACTTCTGTGTTCGGCATGGGAACAGGTGTGACCTCCTTGCCATTGTCACCAGACAATGATGTATAAAAGTTATACATTCAAAACTAGATAGTAAGTAAATATCATTTTACCAATCAAAACATTTAAAATTGATTAAGTCTTCGATCGATTAGTATTCGTCAGCTCCACATGTCGCCATGCTTCCACCTCGAACCTATTAACCTCATCATCTTTGAGGGATCTTATAACCGAAGTTGGGAAATCTCATCTTGAGGGGGGCTTCATGCTTAGATGCTTTCAGCACTTATCCCGTCCATACATAGCTACCCAGCGATGCCGTTGGCACGACAACTGGTACACCAGAGGTATGTCCATCCCGGTCCTCTCGTACTAAGGACAGCTCCTCTCAAATTTCCTACGCCCACGACGGATAGGGACCGAACTGTCTCACGACGTTCTGAACCCAGCTCGCGTACCGCTTTAATGGGCGAACAGCCCAACCCTTGGGACCGACTACAGCCCCAGGATGCGATGAGCCGACATCGAGGTGCCAAACCTCCCCGTCGATGTGAACTCTTGGGGGAGATAAGCCTGTTATCCCCGGGGTAGCTTTTATCCGTTGAGCGATGGCCCTTCCATGCGGAACCACCGGATCACTAAGTCCGTCTTTCGACCCTGCTCGACTTGTAAGTCTCGCAGTCAAGCTCCCTTATGCCTTTACACTCTGTGAATGATTTCCAACCATTCTGAGGGAACCTTTGAGCGCCTCCGTTACTCTTTAGGAGGCGACCGCCCCAGTCAAACTGCCCATCTGACACTGTCTCCCACCATGATTAATGGTGCGGGTTAGAAATCCAACACAGCGAGGGTAGTATCCCACCAACGCCTCCACGTAAACTAGCGTTCACGCTTCTAAGGCTCCTACCTATCCTGTACAAACTGTGCCGAATTTCAATATCAGACTGCAGTAAAGCTCCACGGGGTCTTTCCGTCCTGTCGCGGGTAACCTGCATCTTCACAGGTACTATGATTTCACCGAGTCTCTCGTTGAGACAGTGCCCAAATCGTTACGCCTTTCGTGCGGGTCGGAACTTACCCGACAAGGAATTTCGCTACCTTAGGACCGTTATAGTTACGGCCGCCGTTTACTGGGGCTTCGATTCGTAGCTTCGCAGAAGCTAACCACTCCTCTTAACCTTCCAGCACCGGGCAGGCGTCAGCCCCTATACATCACCTTACGGTTTAGCAGAGACCTGTGTTTTTGATAAACAGTCGCTTGGGCCTATTCACTGCGGCTCTCCCGGGCGTTAACCCTAGAGAGCACCCCTTCTCCCGAAGTTACGGGGTCATTTTGCCGAGTTCCTTAACGAGAGTTCGCTCGCTCACCTTAGAATTCTCATCTTGACTACCTGTGTCGGTTTGCGGTACGGGCACCTAATATTCTAGCTAGAGGCTTTTCTTGGCAGTGTGAAATCAACGACTCGAGGAAACAATTTCCTCTCCCCATCACAGCTTGACCTTATGAGTGCCGGATTTGCCTAACACTCAGTCTTACTGCTTGGACGTGCACTCCAACAGCACGCTTCGCCTATCCTACTGCGTCCCCCCATCGCTTAAAACGAATTTAGGTGGTACAGGAATATCAACCTGTTATCCATCGCCTACGCCTATCGGCCTCAGCTTAGGTCCCGACTAACCCAGAGCGGACGAGCCTTCCTCTGGAAACCTTAGTCAATCGGTGGACGGGATTCTCACCCGTCTTTCGCTACTCACACCGGCATTCTCACTTCTAAGCGCTCCACATGTCCTTGCGATCATGCTTCAACGCCCTTAGAACGCTCTCCTACCATTGTCCTACGGACAATCCACAGCTTCGGTAATATGTTTAGCCCCGGTACATTTTCGGCGCAGTGTCACTCGACTAGTGAGCTATTACGCACTCTTTAAATGATGGCTGCTTCTAAGCCAACATCCTAGTTGTCTGGGCAACGCCACATCCTTTTCCACTTAACATATATTTTGGGACCTTAGCTGGTGGTCTGGGCTGTTTCCCTTTCGAACACGGACCTTATCACCCATGTTCTGACTCCCAAGTTAAATTGATTGGCATTCGGAGTTTGTCTGAATTCGGTAACCCGAGAAGGGCCCCTCGTCCAAACAGTGCTCTACCTCCAATAATCATCACTTGAGGCTAGCCCTAAAGCTATTTCGGAGAGAACCAGCTATCTCCAGGTTCGATTGGAATTTCTCCGCTACCCACAACTCATCCGCTCACTTTTCAACGTAAGTCGGTTCGGTCCTCCATTCAGTGTTACCTGAACTTCAACCTGGTCATGGGTAGATCACCTGGTTTCGGGTCTACGACCAAATACTCAACGCCCTATTCAGACTCGCTTTCGCTACGGCTCCACATTTCCTGCTTAACCTTGCATCAAATCGTAACTCGCCGGTTCATTCTACAAAAGGCACGCCATCACCCATTAACGGGCTCTGACTACTTGTAAGCACACGGTTTCAAGTTCTCTTTCACTCCCCTTCCGGGGTACTTTTCACCTTTCCCTCACGGTACTGGTTCACTATCGGTCACTAGAGAGTATTTAGCCTTGGGAGATGGTCCTCCCAGATTCCGACGGAATTTCACGTGCTCCGTCGTACTCAGGATCCACTCAAGAGGGTTATCGTTTTCGACTACAGGATTATTACCTTCTTTGATGTATCTTTCCAGATACTTCGTCTAACAATAACTTTTGTAACTCCGTATAGAGTGTCCTACAACCCCAACAAGCAAGCTTGTTGGTTTGGGCTGTTCCCGTTTCGCTCGCCGCTACTCAGGGAATCGATTTTTCTTTCTCTTCCTCCGGGTACTAAGATGTTTCAGTTCTCCGGGTATGCCTTCAAACATGCTATGTATTCACATGTTGATAACACGACATGACTCGTGCTGGGTTTCCCCATTCGGAAATCTCTGGATCAAAGCTTACTTACAGCTCCCCAAAGCATATCGTCGTTAGTAACGTCCTTCTTCGGCTTCTAGTGCCAAGGCATCCACCGTGCGCCCTTAATAACTTAATCTTTTTGTTTTTAAGTCAAACGCTCGCATTCTGCTTTGTTGTGTCGTCTGATTGTCAGTTGTTTACAGAAGTAAACGCCTTAAATCATCCTCACAACGCATTGACTGACAAACGTTTTCTTTTGAAAACATCTATCAAATGCAATGTCTAACTCAAAACCCAAAATGTTATTAATCTGTGAGTGTTCTTTCGAACACTAGCGATTATTTTAGTTTGAATTCAAGCTTTTTAAAACTCTAATTCACTCGGTTTTGCTTGGTAAAATCTATATTTTACTTACTTATCTAGTTTTCAATGTACAATTTAATAAATGGTGGAGACTAGCGGGATCGAACCGCTGACCTCCTGCGTGCAAAGCAGGCGCTCTCCCATCTGAGCTAAGCCCCCAAATATTTGATGTTGGAACTATAATGGTGGGCCTAAGTGGACTCGAACCACCGACCTCACGCTTATCAGGCGTGCGCTCTAACCAGCTGAGCTATAGGCCCATTCTCGTGTTGAACGCTCTATGAGCATTCAAAACTGAATACAATATGTCTACGCTATTCCTTTCATCTTCGTAGAAGATGTTCCGAATATATCCTTAGAAAGGAGGTGATCCAGCCGCACCTTCCGATACGGCTACCTTGTTACGACTTCACCCCAATCATTTGTCCCACCTTCGACGGCTAGCTCCATAATGGTTACTCCACCGGCTTCGGGTGTTACAAACTCTCGTGGTGTGACGGGCGGTGTGTACAAGACCCGGGAACGTATTCACCGTAGCATGCTGATCTACGATTACTAGCGATTCCAGCTTCATGTAGTCGAGTTGCAGACTACAATCCGAACTGAGAACAACTTTATGGGATTTGCATGACCTCGCGGTTTAGCTGCCCTTTGTATTGTCCATTGTAGCACGTGTGTAGCCCAAATCATAAGGGGCATGATGATTTGACGTCATCCCCACCTTCCTCCGGTTTGTCACCGGCAGTCAACTTAGAGTGCCCAACTTAATGATGGCAACTAAGCTTAAGGGTTGCGCTCGTTGCGGGACTTAACCCAACATCTCACGACACGAGCTGACGACAACCATGCACCACCTGTCACTTTGTCCCCCGAAGGGGAAAACTCTGTCTCCAGAGTGGTCAAAGGATGTCAAGATTTGGTAAGGTTCTTCGCGTTGCTTCGAATTAAACCACATGCTCCACCGCTTGTGCGGGTCCCCGTCAATTCCTTTGAGTTTCAACCTTGCGGTCGTACTCCCCAGGCGGAGTGCTTAATGCGTTAGCTGCAGCACTAAGGGGCGGAAACCCCCTAACACTTAGCACTCATCGTTTACGGCGTGGACTACCAGGGTATCTAATCCTGTTTGATCCCCACGCTTTCGCACATCAGCGTCAGTTACAGACCAGAAAGTCGCCTTCGCCACTGGTGTTCCTCCATATCTCTGCGCATTTCACCGCTACACATGGAATTCCACTTTCCTCTTCTGCACTCAAGTCTCCCAGTTTCCAATGACCCTCCACGGTTGAGCCGTGGGCTTTCACATCAGACTTAAGAAACCGCCTACGCGCGCTTTACGCCCAATAATTCCGGATAACGCTTGCCACCTACGTATTACCGCGGCTGCTGGCACGTAGTTAGCCGTGGCTTTCTGATTAGGTACCGTCAAGGTGCGCACAGTTACTTACGCACTTGTTCTTCCCTAATAACAGAGCTTTACGATCCGAAGACCTTCATCACTCACGCGGCGTTGCTCCGTCAGGCTTTCGCCCATTGCGGAAGATTCCCTACTGCTGCCTCCCGTAGGAGTCTGGACCGTGTCTCAGTTCCAGTGTGGCCGATCACCCTCTCAGGTCGGCTACGTATCGTTGCCTTGGTAAGCCGTTACCTTACCAACTAGCTAATACGGCGCGGGTCCATCTATAAGTGATAGCAAGGCCATCTTTCACTGTAGAACCATGCGGTTCTACATGTTATCCGGCATTAGCTTCGGTTTCCCGAAGTTATTCCAGTCTTATAGGTAGGTTACCCACGTGTTACTCACCCGTCCGCCGCTAACGTCAAAGGAGCAAGCTCCTTATCTGTTCGCTCGACTTGCATGTATTAGGCACGCCGCCAGCGTTCATCCTGAGCCAGGATCAAACTCTCCATAAAAAATTATGATGTTTGATTAGCTCATAAAATACTAATTGTGTGTTATCTCTAACACGTTTAAACCAACGATTGTATCGTTGCGTTTGGAATTAACGTTGACATATTGCAATTCAGTTTTCAATGTTCATTTGTTGCGTTACAAGAAATTATTGTAACATTATTACTTCGTTAAGTCAATATTAAATTTATTAATTATTTTAAGAAATTTTGTTTTGTCCTTAACTCAACATTTACAATTCTATATTGAATTTGTCTGTTATACAAGTACCAAATTTACACTAACAAACATTTTCTTTTCGAAAAGTTAAGTCGTTATTCGGTGCTCGTTTTGACGACTTTTATATAGTATCAAGTTTATAAATTAACGTCAATAAAAATATGGAATAAATTTAGTTTATATTTACTTAATCATTAACCTATTGTCGTTTATATGTATTAAAAGTGATTTTTGTGTAATTATATTATCGTTAATTACGCATTTTATGTATAAAAAAAGAGAGGATCACTCTCCCCTCTTTAAATCTTATTCATGTGCTTTATCTTGACACTCTTTACAGACACCATAAATTTCCATGCGGTGGTGTGATACATTAAATTCAGTTACGTGCTGAGCTAGTTGTTCTACTTCATCTAATTGTGGATAATGGAAGTCAACAATCTTGCCGCAGTTTTCACAAATCACATGATAATGGTTGTGCGTATTAAAATCGAATCTACTTGATGAATCTCCATAAGTTAATTCTTTTACAATACCTTTATCTTTAAAAACACGTAAATTATTATAAATTGTAGCAACACTTATATTAGGAAAATCTGGTGACAGTGCTTGATAAATTTCGTCAGCTGTTGGATGCGACTCTGCAGCTATTAAGTATTTTAAAATAGCTTGTCGTTGCGGAGTTATTCTAATGCCAGCTGTTCTTAATGAAGCAATTGAATCTTCAAGTTGATGTTCAATGCTTTCCATTTCTGCACTCATTTCCCTCACCATCTTTCTATATAATAATTATTATTACTTAATACTAATATAACTGTTACAAGAGTAAAATGTCAATATTATTAGACCAATAAAGGTTAATAACCCTTACTTGTATCAACTCTATTCTCAATTACTTCATTCTTATTGAGAAAGGATTTCAAATTTTCGATAAATGTATCAGTTACTACATCACTAAATTCAGTATTGTTACCAGAAATATGTGCTGTTATAGAGATATTATTTAAATCATAAAATGCACTATCTTCAGTTAAAGGTTCATTTTCAAAAACATCTAAATACGCATGTCTTATTATATTATTTTTCAACACGTCTATTATTACATCATTCTTCACTATAGAACCACGACCTACATTTATAAATAATGCAGTATCCTTCATTAATTCAAAATGCTGTTTAGTTAATAGATGTATCGTACTTGATGTTTGTGGCAATGTATTAATAATAATATCTGCAGAACCTATTATATTTTTAAGTTCTTCTATATTATATGTTTCATCAAAATATTTAACTTCTTTACCTGTAGTATTTACACCAATTATTTTAACACCAAAGGCATTAGCTAGTTGTGCAGTACTTTGTGCTATACTACCTGTTCCTAAAAATAGAATACTTTGCCCTTTTAAATCTTTGCTTATCAATCTACCATCATAATGTCTATTTACTTGGTTTTTATATGAAGTACGCATATTTTTATAATCTGCTAATATATAACCGATTATAAATTCGGACATTTGTACTACATGTGCATCTCTATTATTTGTTAGGATTATGTTTCTTTGTTGTAAGTACGCTAATGGTAATTTGTCTACACCTGTGGCATACCAAGCTATCCATTTTAAATTAGGACATTGTTCTAAAAATGATTCTGTTAATTTATCTACGCCAAATAATATATCTAAATCTTGTTTGTCTTGATCATTAATTTCATCCATGCCACTTGTGAATACAAATTCAACATTAGGCAAAGCTTCTTTCAATCTTTCTTCTTTTTCACCTAATCTTATTAAGCTTACTGCCTTCATACATTCACCCCAGTATGCTTTTTAATTCTTCTATCTGCGTTTTCACTTTAACTTTCTCAATTACATCTATAATTTCGCCTTTTTCATCTATAACAAAAGTAGTTCTAACAATACCCATTGATTCTTTACCAAATGATTTCTTCAATTGGTATACACCTGTAGCTTTTGAAAGTTCAAAATCATCATCTACTAACAAATCAAAATTCAAATCATGCTTTGCCTTGAAATTTTGATGTTTCTTTTTAGAATCTCCACTTATACCAAAGACTTGTACATCTAAATCATTAAATGCTTCTATATTATCTCTAAAATCACAAGCTTCTGTAGTACAAGTCGGCGTGTTATCACGAGGATAAAAATATAATATCGCTTTTTTACCTGCTAAATCTTGCTTTGAAATTGTAGTTCCATCTTGATTTTCTAATTTAAAGTCTGGAAATTGTTGTCCTTTTTGTAACATTGTCTCACCTATTTCTTTTAATAGTTAGTTTTATGATACGATAATAGTTGAAAATATTAAATTAAAAGAGGTTGATAGACATGAAATTCACAGAAAGCGAAAGACTTCAAAAATTCTCTGATGAATATATTTTAGGTGGTGTTAATTCACCTTCCCGTTCTTATAAAGCAGTGGGCGGCGGAGCCCCAGTTATGATGAAAGAAGGTAAAGGCGCTTACTTATTTGATGAAGATGGTAATAAATATATAGATTACCTACAAGCTTATGGTCCAATCATTACTGGTCAAGCTCATCCACACATCACTAAAGCAATACAGGAACAAGCAGCTAAAGGTGTGTTATACGGTACACCTACTCGATTAGAAATTGATTTCGCCAAAAAATTACGCGATGCAATTCCTTCATTAGAAAAAATCCGTTTTGTTAATTCAGGTACGGAAGCAGTAATGACTACCATTCGTGTAGCACGTGCTTATACTAAAAGAAATAAAATCATTAAATTTTCTGGTCAATATCATGGTCATTCTGACTTAGTACTTGTTGCAGCAGGAAGTGGTCCATCACAATTGGGATCTCCTGATTCAGCCGGTGTCCCTGAAAGTGTTGCACAAGAAGTGATTACTGTACCATACAATGACTTAGAAGCTTATAAAGAAGCAATTGATTATTGGGGAGATCAAATCGCATGTGTTTTAGTCGAACCAATTGTTGGTAACTTCGGTATGGTTGAACCACAACCAGGCTTCTTAGAAGGCGTCAACCAACTCTCACATGATAATGGTACATTAGTAATCTATGATGAAGTTATTACAGCATTCCGTTTCCATTATGGTGCTGCCCAAGATTTATATAAGGTTTACCCAGATTTAACAGCTTTCGGCAAAATTGTCGGTGGTGGTTTACCAATTGGTGGATATGGCGGCAGACAAGATATTATGGAACACGTTGCTCCACTTGGCCCTGCCTATCAAGCAGGTACGATGGCAGGTAATCCACTTTCTATGAAAGCAGGTATTGCTTTATTAGAAGTTTTAGAACAAGACGGTGTTTATGAACAACTAGATAAATTAGGCCAACGATTAGAAGAAGGTTTATTAAAATTAATTGAAAAGCATAATATCACAGCTACGATTAATAGAGTTTATGGTGCTTTAACTTTATATTTCACGAATGAAAAAGTAACGCATTACGATCAAGCTGAAAATTCAGATGGCGAAGCCTTTGCAAAATTCTTTAAATTAATGCTACATCAAGGAATTAACCTAGCCCCTTCTAAATTTGAAGCATGGTTCTTAACAACTGAACACACAGAAGAAGATATAGACGCGACTTTAGAAGCTGCCGATAATGCATTTAGCCAAATGAAATAAACTTGAATTTTATTGTTAATCATTGTATAACAATAATAATAGATTTATTTAAATATACTCCGAAGGAGCGGTACTTTTGAAGTTAGGAGCTCGTGTTATAAAAACAGGTATAGCAGTTATACTTGCTTTGGCTATCGCTTCTCTTTTACCTAAAGAGGCAGGTTTGAAAGCCATTGCTGCTGTCAGTGCTGTTGTTGCTATGCAACCAAGTGTTTACAGATCGATAAAAACAATTGCTGACCGAGCTAATGGGAATATAATAGGTGCTGTTTTGGCAGTCTTAATGGTTACAGCTTTTGGTAATCATTTTGTCATTATGGGTGTTACCGTTATATTATTGATAGCTATTTTATTCAGATTTAATTTAGCCCATGTAGCTACTTTGGCTAGTGTAACTGCATTGATCATTATGGGACAGCACACCGGTAACTTTTACGTATCTGCATTTTTTAGATTTATACTAGTGATGATTGGGGTACTTAGTTCCTCAATCGTTAACTTAATATTTTTACCACCGAAATTCGAGTCCAAGCTATATTACAATGCCCTCAATATTTCAACCGATATATTCGTGTGGTTTAAATTAGTATTAAATGACACCTCTGAATATCATCAAATAAAAGAAGATAGAGGGTTAATCAGCAAGCGTGTATTAAAACTTGAACAAATATATGAGTATTACGAAGAGGAACGACCTTTTACCAAAAAGCAACTCTACGCTCAAAATCGTAAAAAGATACTGTTCAAAGAGATTGTGCTCGTCACGCGACAAGCTTATGCGGTATTAAAACGTATGAATCGTTACCAAAACGACTTACACAGTTTAAATAATGAATTATTATTACAAATTAAATTAGATATCGATTCATTAACAGCATTTCATGAACAAATATTTATAAGTTTATCTAAGAAAGCAAAGTATGATGTCGATTTTGATGATACTACGGTAGATAATCCACAAAAGAAAGACTTAATGGACGCTTTCCAAAAAGAGTTAATTCAAAATCCTTATCAAACAGAATATTCTTACGCAAACATCATGCAAATCATTTCAGCCATTGAAGAATATCGCTATACTTTACGTCATTTAGATAGACTACGTATTAGTTTCTTCTCATATCATCAAGATGACAATAAGCTTGAATTGCTAGAAGAAGATTTCGATTTATAAATAAAAAGACTTCGATTTATAATAAATCGAAGTCTTTTTTCTATAGGTCTTGAATTTTATAAAGATGTTCGTATGCACCACGTTTAGCGATTAATTCTTTATGTGTGCCCGTCTCTACAATTTCACCATTTTGCATTACAACAATTTTATCGGCATGTGTAATAGTAGAAAGTCTATGAGCTACAATTAATGTAGTTCTATTTTCACTTAATACATTCAATGCATCTTGTATAATTGCTTCACTTTCTAAATCAAGCGCACTTGTAGCTTCATCTAAAATTATTATTGGTGGGTTATTTAGGAAAATTCGAGCGATAGAAACACGTTGTTTTTGTCCACCCGATAATTTAACACCACGTTCACCAACCTCGGTATCATAACCTTCGGATAAATTCATAATAAAGTCGTGCGCATTTGCCATTTTAGCCGCTTCTATTACTTCTTCATCTGTTGCGTCAGGTCTGCCAAGTAATATATTTTCTTTAATAGTATCTGAGAATAAAATATTATCTTGTTGCACTAAGCCAATTTGGTTTCTTAAACTTCCTGTTAAGTAATGTTTAATGTTAGTTCCATCTATATCAATAGAACCTTCCGTTGCATCATAAAAACGTGGAATTAAGTTGATAAGTGTGGATTTACCTCCCCCACTCATACCAACAAAGGCAACAGTTTGTCCTTGGTTTATATCTAAATTAATATCCTTCAATACTTTTTCTTCATCAGAGTTATATTTGAAACTTACATTATTTAAACTTATATTACCACGTTTAATTTCTATTGGCTGTGCACCTTTTTTATTTTTAATATCATAGTCTTCATCCATTAATTGAAAGACACGGTCCATAGACGCAAAACTTTGCGTTAAAGTTGTAAATGACGAAACCAATCTTCTTAATGGACCAAATAGTTGTTCTAAATAGCCAACGAAAGCTGCTAAAGTACCTACAGTTATTGAACCGGTAATGGCTAAATAAGCACCAACACCAATAACAATAAGTGGTCCGATATCCGTAACAGTATTAATAGCTGCAAACGAATTAGCATTCCATCTTGTATGTTTAAATGCTCTATTTAAGAAGTGTTTATTGCGCTTATCGAAATTTTCCGCTTCATTATCTTCTATTGCAAAACTTTTTATCACAGACATACCCTGTACACGTTCATGTAAAAAGCCTTGAACTTCTGCTAATGCTTGAGATCTTTTACGAGTCAATTTTCTCAAACGACCAAAGAAGAAATAAACAGTTAATATATAGAATGGGAATATAAATACTGCTGCAAGCGTTAATTTAAAGTCCAATACAAACATAATTGATAGTGCAATAATAATAGTTACACAGTCCAACCAAATATTCATCAATCCGGTTAAAATAAAATCTTTAGTTTGCTCAACGTCATTAATAACTCTTGAAATAACTTGCCCTACTTGGTTGTTGGCATAAAAACGTGCACTTAATGCTTGTAGATGATTATATAATTGCTTTCTAATATCATATAATATTTTGTTACTTGTCCATTGCGCTAAATACTGTCTTAAATACTCGATTGGTGGTCTAACAATGACAAAGATAAATATCGCTATGCCCATAGCTATGCCCAAGCGCATGAATTTCTCATCATTCGTGATTGCAGAGTTGTTGATAACATAGTCAATCACGTATTTAATAAGTAACGGTATCAACATTGGAATACCAAATTTTAGAATACCTATTAAAATAGTAGCAATGATTCGCCATTTATATGGTTTCACAAAAGTTAAATATCTGCGAATCATGTGACATTCTCCCCCTTTATAATTACGTAACAAATGAAAAAGCCTCAGTTGAATAACTCAACTAGGCTGATTCTAAATTTATAGTGCTATAAGTTTAGCTTTGTAAATTTTAATAAACAAAAAGATTATATCAAACTTTGTTTTGTAAAATTAATAAACCCATAAAACACTATAAAGGATATTAAGATTTAATACATTAATTATGCTTAATAATTTCTTACTTTCTTGTAACGTTCACGCCAAACCTTTATAAAGTCTGGAGCAAAAGGTCCCTTTTTTTGCTCAATCCATTGCTGTAAGATATCGACGTTACGGCGTAAAATCTTATCGATATCTGATGAATAATTCATTTGATTCATATGTTGCTCATATTCATCTTCATCTAATAAATGATATTTTCCATTTGGATAAACTTTAATATCTAAATCATAATCGATATATTTTAGCGCTTCTTCATCGCAAACAAAAGGTGAAGATAAATTGCAATAATAATAAACGCCATCTTCTCTAAACATGCAAATTACGTTAAACCAAAATTCCGAATGAAAATAGACAATTGCTGGTTCACGAGTAATCCAAGTGCGACCATCACTTTCTGTAACTAAAGTATGATCGTTGCCACCAATTATCACATGATCCGTACCTTTTAATATAGTAGTTTCAGACCAAACACGGTGTATATTACCATCGTGTTTATAACTTTGTATTTTTATCGTCTGACCTTCTTTAGGTATGGACTCTTTAACCATGCTCCACACCACCTTATCTTAATTTCACATTTCTGATTATAACATAAGTCCTTGCGTATCTCCGAATTTATCAATGTTCTTTTAAAAATTTATAAATCTTTGTCATACTTACAGGAAAATTATATTGTTCTTTATCTTTAAAGTTCATCCACTGCATGCGTTCTGGCAACTCAACCTGTTGTTTATCAATTGCTTCATTAGCCATATAAACCTCTATATCCCATTGTAAATGGGTAAACTGATGTTTTAATTTGTATACGGGCTTATCTGAAAATGAAATATTCATTTCTAGTTCTGTATTAATGTTCTTTTTGCTTGTTGCTTCATACATAGGAAATTCCCACATATTATTTAATAATTTCTCCGTTCGTTGTTCGATAAGATATTCATTTTTATTATTTTTGACGATATAAACATGTTGTTTGATTATTTTTTTGGAAACCTTTGTAGTTTTGACCGGTAAATCATTTACCGTACCTTTTTCAAATGCTTCACAATTATCTTGTACTGGGCAAAACAGACATAAAGGAGATTTCGGCGTACATATCATCGCTCCAAGTTCCATCATTGCCTGATTAAAATCACCAGCTTGCGATTCAACATAGGGTTGCAATTCTTGCTCAAATGCTTTTCTAGTGGATTGTAGCTTAGTATCCCTGTCATCATTATTTAAGCGCGACCATACTCTAAACACATTGCCGTCAACAGTTGCTAATGGTTTATTAAATGCAATACTCATAACCGCAGCCTTTGTATACGGTCCTACACCTTTTAAGTTACCAAACTGTTCAGGTTCACTAGGGACTATACTATTATGATTTTGGTAAACATCTTTAATAGCTGTATGAAAATTACGTGCCCTACTATAATAGCCTAATCCTTCCCATAGTTTTAACACTTCATCTTCTTGAGCATTATTTAAAGATTCAATTGTAGGGAAACGTTCTATAAATCTTAAATAATAATCTATCACTGTTGCAACTTGAGTTTGTTGTAACATAATTTCACTTAACCAAATGTAATATGGATTTTTCGTTTCTCTCCAAGGCATTTCACGTTGTTCAACGTTAAACCAACGTAATAGGTTGTCCTTAAAATTCTCTTTTTTGTACATTCATACACAACACTTTCTTTATTCTAATCGTCAGATTTTCGATAATTCTATAAATCTGTTATTTTTAATAGTGGTAAACATTAACAATAGTATATAATAAAATTAAATCAGACACGAAATGAGTGACTTTTATGGATACAGGAACACATATCGTTATGGGGATAGGTTTAACTGCTCTCGCAACGCAAGACCCTGCAATGTCGGCCTCATTTGTTGCGACCGCTTCAACATTAGTGGTGGGTTCATTGATACCGGATAGTGATACTGTTTTTAAATTAAAAGATAATGCCACTTATATATCAAATCATAGAGGTATTACTCATTCAATACCTTTTACAATATTATGGCCATTATTAATAACTTTAATTATATTTACTTTCTTTAAACATTTAGATGTTACCCATATATGGATGTGGGCACAGTTAGCCGTATTTTTACATGTCTTTGTCGATATTTTTAATTCATATGGTACACAGGCTTTAAGACCCATAACAAATAAGTGGATACAACTTAGTGTTATCAACACATTCGATCCTATCATATTTATATTATGGTGTATCGGCATCGCCTTATGGATTTTTGGATTACACCCATACGTCGTTTTCTTCCCAATCTTCATAATATTATTTATATATTATGTTATTAGGTTTAAGATGCAAAAGATTATCAAAGAAACTGCATTAAGACAAATAAAGCAATCTCATAAACCAGTTAAAATCTTTGTTGCTCCTACGATGAAATTTATGGAGTGGCGCGTTGCTATACAAACTGAAAACCATGATTATGTGGGTAGAAGCTATGGTAGAAACGTAGTATTTAGTGATAAATCTGAACATCATTCCCTACCAAGCGATGAATTAATGCATTACGTCGAAAATGATAAAAATATCAAAACATTTTTAAACTTCTCTTCTATCTATAGATGGAAAGCGCAAAAGCTTGATGACGGAGCAATGGAAATTAGATTAATTGATTTACGTTATTTAAAAAATGGTCATTACTCATTTGTGGCTATTGTTCATTTAGATAAAGATATGCTTATTGATCACTCATACATCGGTTGGGTATTCAGCGAAGAAAAACTACAAAAAAAATTATTTGCTAAATAATCACGTATAAAAGCCACTTTAGTTATATGACTAAAGTGGCTTTATTTTTACTGTTCTACTATTTGATTATTTTGTTGTGTCTCTTCTTTATCATTTTCTACTGTCGATTGGGTAGTTATATTATATTTTGAATACGTAACTTTTCTTTTTAATGCAAAAAGGATTACGCCTATAATACCTAAGATACAAAAGAAATATAGATGATACGGAATATTATTTAAACTCAAAGCACCAAATACGACTGATTGAGATAATCCTTGGACTACGTAAAATATAGGATTTAACATTAATAAATGTGTGAAAACAGATGTTTCGGACGATGGTATATAAATTATAGGTAATAATAACAATACGATTATTGCTAACCCTATAAAAATATTTCTCACTTGCAGCTTGAGTATCGTCATCTGTCCAAGTAATTTACCAATTAAAACCATTAATATACCTAACATAATAACGTAATAAAGCGTAGCAAATATAGAACTTACTATATTTACTGGCGTACTAAAAATACAGATGAGTAAGATTATAAATAAGGCTACAACGTAACTGAACGTAATACAAACGGTGTCAATTAACACAGGTGTATTGAACATTTTACCTGTGTAATAGCTGTCATAGTAACGTTGATATATCACATAAATACCAGTAAATAAAAAGCCAAATGAAATGAACGATACCAATCTAATATACCATCGCGCTTGGACTAAGTCTGGTGTCTTATTAAATTGAAACACCAAAATCATAATAACTAATAGTAACAAACTGGCAATGATTGGTGCCGCTAACCATTTCCACAGCGACTTCAAATGTGCAAATGAATGTTGAATTAATTTTGGAAAATTTTTAAATAAGTAAATTAAATTATCTATCATTCTTCACACCTACAATTCTATATATATCCATTTATTATTTTTAAAATCAGCCATGTAGTATCCATCTCCTGATTTAGCTATCCAAAAATTACCGTTTATATCAAATTCTTTTTTCAACTTATCTTCTTTTTTCATTGGGTAAACAAAACCTGTTAATTCATTACTGTCATTAAAAATCATCGAAATAGGTTGTGACGTAATTGGAACTACAAAACGATTATCTTTACCAGTTTCAGGCACTAATGTATCCGTTACTTTATCATGCTTTTTGTGTAAATTACTATTAAAGTATTCATAATAATTTATATAATTATGCTGCATATAAGGCGCCAATTTTTTGCCACTATGTTGTTCAAAAAGACCTGCAGGTTCAAAGTAACGTACATTACTTTTAGCAGTTTTATATGCTTTACCATCGACGACAATACGGTAATTATTATTATTTTCACCCGTAATTGTCACAAATGAATATTGCTTTAAGTTTAAATGAGCTTTGTGCTTGAGACCATCTAATTGAATTTTATTGTTTAAAACAATACCATAAGCTAATTTGTCTTCGTATGGATTTGTTTGTTTGTTTTGAATGTTCGCTTGGTCTACATTTTGGGCTAGTTGTAACTTCCCTAAATCATTAAACATAAATAAAGCCAATATAATTGCACCAAAAACAAGTGTAAGTAATAGTGCCCAAAAGCGTCCTATAATAGCTGGTGCTTTGGCATGTTTATATCTTTCTATACGTTTAAAGTTGTATGTCAACTCAGGGATTTTTGAACGGCTCTTTTTCCAATCGACATCAAAATGTTCTTGTTCTTCAACAGTTTCTAGTGTATTTCTATCTTTTTCATGGTCTTTAAATATAGGAATAACTTGATTGATTGAACCTTCTTTTCTTAATTGACCATGCGAAATCCACGCAATATAATTGCTTGCCTTTTGAATCTTGCTAATATCATCATCAATCATTACTATCGTTTGGTTATTGTTTATGTATTCATCTGCTAGTTCAATGGCCTTATTAACAAATTCTTCATTTAGATAGTTTAAGATTTGATTATAAATTAAGATATTTGCTTTAGAAAATCGTGATAAAGTAAATAGCAATTGTGCATATTCTTCTTCAGCTAAATCTGCAACTTTAGTTTGTTCTTTTTCTTTCAATTGAGCCTGTTCGAGAATACTTGAAGTCGTTACTGCCGAATCTTTATTATGAAACATAGTGATACGATGCTTAATAAAGTTGCCCACATTTTCTTGTATAAGCGCCTTATCAGTAACATCTGCATAAAATATGTCAGTCTTACTTATACGTTTACCTTTATCCGGCTTTACTTCCCCACTAAGTATCCTTCCCACCAATGCTTTTGATGATTGCGATTCACCAATGATACCTAATGCTTCACCTTGATATATATGAAGACTAATATTGTTTAGTTCTATATCATCTGCACCATAATTAAAGGGCAAATACCATTTTTTATTTTGTTTTGTTCTATAGTAATGTGTCACGTTAAGTAACTTTAAAATAATTGCACTGCCCATACTATCGTCATCCTTCTACAATTTTAATAATGCCAGAGGTAAACCTTCTTCTGGTTGTGAGCTATTTATACGGAACCCCCATGCAAAAATCCCTTTCAATCTTTCTACTTTAAAATAGTCATCTGAGCCATCTGCTAATTTGTATATTTTACCCATTTCAATTTTTGAGCGATCTACGATATAACTTTCTGCGACAATAACTTTACTTTGATAAACATCATATTCATTTAATATGCCATTCATCTCTGCTTTTCTCATTTTTTCTTTATATATTTGAATTTCATGGCGTAACTCTTGTTCGCTCATTTCACTCAATTTCTTCTGTTCCATCTGAAATTCCACTCTCTTCTAATTTGTCTTTAATTTTATCATAGTTATGACCTTTTCTCATAAGTGCTTCTATGGTTTTCATTACAACAGTACGACCCTCATATTTACGTCGATTTTTATTATAAACTTTTTCTAAATCCGCTTGCAATAATTGGTCTAATTCATCGTCAGATTGTGAAAAATCCATACTTTTCATAACTTCATTTATGACATCGAAAGTATACCCTTTTTGTAATAATGATTGCTTCAATTTATCCTGTTGTTTAATAATTGGACCTTTTTTCTGTCGTAATATTTTTTCAGCTGTTTTTGTTATTTGTTCAATGGATTGTTGTTGTTTGAATTTTTCTGTGTAGCGTTCAATAATATCTTGTTCTATACCTAATTGGTATAGTTTTTGTTTGTAAACTTCGGGGCCTTTGTCTGTAGTCTGTATCATCGTATTTTTAAGACTTTCTGCATAATCAACATGATCAATCAATTTCTCTTTGTAACAATAATCAATCACATCGGCGATGACCGCTTCGGTAAATTCATTATCTTGTAAATATTTAACGATTTCTTGTTCAGTGCGTTTGCGATATGAAATATATTGAATCGTTTTATTTAATGCTTGTCGATATTGCTCGTATTTCTGAATTTGCTCCATATCAGACGGTTCTAAAACTTGATCTTTTTTCAAATTAAAATGAACAAAAGTATCAATATCTATGCCCATTTCAAATTGTTCGTCTAAGTATAAATTAAATCGTTCTTTATTTTTTTTCTGAACTTCTATTTTAGTTATCTTTGGCATTGATTTCACTCCACTATATTAGCATACCTTAAATTGTAGTGATTTAGAATAATTGTACTATAAAAGATTTATTAACATAAGTACTTTGATGGCTATAAACATTAAAAAGATACGGCTAATTGCAAAATAAAAAAGTGTTACTAAAAAGTAGGAAAAGCCTCTCTTCAGTAACACTTATCAAATCTATTTTTTATTAAACACCAAGTTGTTGTAACGCTTCTTGATATTGATTATTTGAAATATAATCCTGTTGTTTCATTTTTTCTAAAGTAACTTTCACTCTATTTTTAAAATTATCTGACATATCATTTATATCATAAACGCTTGGCGCATTTATTTTACTTGCTAACATAGCACTTTGTAGCACTGTTATCCTTGGTAGGTTTTGGTTATTAGTATTTGTCGTTGTACCAAAATAATGATTTGCAGCACTTTCTACTGTGTATTCATTATTACCATAAAAAATATTATTGACGTAGAAACTTAATATTTGGTCTTTATCATAAGTTTGTTCTACACGATGTGCGATAAATAATTCTTTAAACTTTCTTGTTATACTTCTCTCATTATCAAAATAATAGTTTTTAACGACTTGTTGCGTAATTGTACTACCACCTTGAATGCTTCGATCACTTAACGTTGAAAATAAAGCTCTTGAAGTACCTTTTAAATCAAATCCTTTATGCTTATAAAACCTTTCATCTTCTAATGCTATAAATGCCCCTCTTGTATAATTGGGCATATCTGTTACTGAAACGTAACTATCTTTATCTTTAATAGACTTTAGATCATCCACATTGGAATTTAACGATAATGCATACATAACGCCAATAAAAATACCTATGATGATTAATATTGTGAATGTTAATGTTAAAAACAAACTATTACTTTTTTTCTTTTTCTTCTTTTTATTTACGGGTTCATAATAAGTGTTATGGTATGGCGTATTAGAAACTGGTTGTCTTGAACGCTTCATACTATTTTTATTCCGTTCGCTTCTTTTCATGCGCGGTCTCCTTTATTCATCTCACTCTATTATAAGTGAGTTTACCAATACTTTACATCTTTAGCTATACTAATTTTAAAAAATCAGTCCAAGGGTGTATAAATATACCTGACTATAAATGTAGAAAAACTTAAAGAACATTTTTATAAAGTTATAATGACTAAAAATATAATACACATGTACTTAAATTTTTTCACTTATCTCTCCTTGTATTTATGCACAATACTTGGGATATATTAGTATTTCATCATAGAAAAAAGCAACCGAAATTTGCTAATTTCGGTTGCTTTCTTATTTATAAAATATCAACTTTTGATATTTCTAGACTTATTTAAGTTGATTAACAATTGCTTTATTGAAGTCATCTAAATCATCTGGTGTACGGCTAGTTACGATATTTTTATCAACTACTACTGATTCGTCAACGACTTGTGCACCAGCATTTGATAAATCTTTACGTACGTTTAATACTGCAGTTAACGTACGCCCTTTTAAATCATCTGTATCGATTAAAATTTGAGGTCCATGGCAAATTGCGAATGTAGGTACATCATTTTTAGTAAAGTATTTAGCGAAAGTACCATATCTTCCTTCTTCGTCACCTCTTAGGTGGTCAGGTGAAAATCCACCAGGAAGTAATAAGCCATCATAATCTTCAGGTTTTGCATCTGCAATGCTTACGTCTACGGTAACTTTTTCACCATGTTTACCAACAACTTCGCTATTCGCAGTGTCGCCAATAACTACTACTTCGTTACCTGACTCTTCAATTGCCTCTTTAGGGCTTGTATATTCAATATCTTCAAATTCATTTGTTAAAAGGACTGCTATTTTTTTAGCCATTAATAATCACCTTTCTCATTTGTATGATATTCATTTTATTACCAAGTAAAAAGAGTTTTAAACGTAATATTGTCGTTTATTTTTATTAATTTGATACTGATTTTACTTTCTCTTCAAGTTGATCTAATAAACCAATCCACTCATCAATGTCTTCAACCTTAACTTCATTAGGATTAACGTGGTCAATATCTTCCATAAATTTTTCAAGTCTTGCTTTAATTTGATCAATTGTTTGATTTTCATCCATGTTTAATTACTCCTTTATCACTAATAAATATATACTAACATGTGTTTGACAAATAAAGATATACTCTTAATAATATTAAGAGTATATTTTACTGTTGAATCAATCTAAAGTGCATAAAATATCTCGTTTTATTAATGTATACTATTTTATGCCCAATTTTCATACCAATAAACAACTGTTAATCTTAAGTACAAAGTGTAATCTCAGCACACTATTAACCCATTAAATATAAAGAAAGAAGGATTTAAATGTCTACATACTCTATCAATAAGAAATGTCCTATTGATATTTCTAATGACCCATGGGAGCCGTATAACGATATTAATATGCATAACCAATTAACGTTAAGTAATATTGAATTCACAACTACAAATTTGTGTAATATGCGTTGTAGTCATTGTGCAGTTGGTTATACCCTTCAAACACAAGACCCAGAACCGTTACCTATGGATTTAATTTATCGTAGATTAGATGAAATACCGGATTTAAAAACATTATCTATTACTGGCGGAGAGCCTATGTTCTCAAAAAAATCAATTAAACAAGTCGTCAAGCCATTATTAAAATACGCATACGATCGCGGTATATACGTCCAAATGAATTCTAATTTAACGTTGCCTCAAGACCGTTATTTGGATATAGCTGAATATATCGATGTCATGCATATTTCGCATAATTGGGGAACAATAGAAGAGTTTACGGATGTGGGCTTTGGTGCTATGACAAAACAACCACCGCTCAAAGCCAAACTAAAATTATATGAGCAAATGTTAGATAATGCTTCAACTTTATCAAAACAAGGCATGTTTGTTTCAGCTGAAACAATGTTAAACCAAAGCACATTACCACATTTAGATAAAATACATAACGAAGTTGTTAAAGATATGCATTGTAGTCGTCATGAAATACACCCGATGTACCCTGCAGATTTTGCTAGTCAACTTAATGTATTATCTTTACAAGACATGAAACATGCTATCAACCATTTACTTGATATAAGGGATGAAGATATTTGGATGTTATTTGGCACATTACCTATCTATCCTTGTTTAAATGATGAAGATGATCAAGCTTTACTTCAACGCTTAAGAAATGCTAAAAATGTCACGACGCGTAATGACCCAGATGGACGTAATAGGCTTAACGTTAATGTCTTTACAGGAAACGTGATTGTAACTGATTTCGGTGATGAAAATGGCACGATTTCAAATATTAAAACCGATAAATTGCCAGATGTCTTTAATCAATGGATAAATTCTTCATTAGCTCAATCGCTAAATTGTCATTGTGCTGAATTTAATTGTTTAGGTCCTAACGTGTTAGTTAAAAATATGTATTATCCTCATACCGACTTTAAAGAGAAAGAAAAAATGATGCATCGCATTTATCAAACAAACTAAAAAAGCCGAGACTTTAAAAGTCTCGGCTTTTTTAGTTTGACATTCCCCACGAATATCATTCGCTATTAATTTATTCTTTATTACGTGCACTAGCTAGAAATTCGATAGATTGTTTACTTTCTACTCTTCGTTCTTTGCGTCTATTCACTCTTGCCGGCGCAGTTTCATGGAACCATGTTTCAGTCGGTGTTTCAGGGTACACACTAGGTATAGTTGTAGGTTTGCCCTCTTTATCCAATGCAACAAATGTTAAAAAGCTTAATGCGGCTAATTGTTTTTCTTCTTTTATCACATCTTCAATAATAATTTGTACGCAAACTTCCATCGATGTTGTACCAGCATGTGATACCATCGCCTCATACGATAAAATGTCTCCCGATTTAATGGGTTGTAAAAAATCAACTGAATCGGTAGAAGCTGTAACTACTGTCGTATTTGAATGCTTCATTGCACATATAGCAGCGATTTCATCTACATTAGCCATTAAAGTACCACCGAACATTGTATTTAAATGGTTTG
Source organism: Staphylococcus lloydii (assembly GCF_015775975.1). NCBI lineage: Bacteria > Bacillati > Bacillota > Bacilli > Caryophanales > Staphylococcaceae > Staphylococcus > Staphylococcus lloydii. The sequence goes on along the minus strand of NZ_CP064056.1, from coordinate 998,143 downwards.
TATCTTGTGGAAAAACTTGTCTCGCTTTAATACTTTTAGCGGCGGACATCGCTTTACTTTTTCTAGATTCCATAAATATATCCCCTTGTACTAACTATTTATTTTACTTAGCCCAGTTACCGTTTTCGAAAACGAGTTCTTCTTCACCATTTTCTTTCACTCCATAAATAGTTAAGTCATTACTACCTATCATGAAATCAACGTGGACTAAAGAATCATTTAAACCACTAGCTATTTTTTCTTCAGTGCTCATTTCAGTACCATTTTCAATATTGAAGCCATAAGCTGAACCTAATGCGATGTGGCAAGAAGCATTTTCATCAAACAACGTATTATAAAAAATCGTGTTTCTATTAGAAATTGGAGAATCATCTGGTACTAATGCGACTTCTCCTAATCTTTTAGCTCCCTCATCAGTCTCTAATAAGTTACGTAACACATCTTCACCTTTTTCCGCTTTATAATCAACGACTGCGCCATCTTTGAAAGTTAACGTAAAGCCATCGATAATATTACCATTATGGCTAAGTGGCAATTTATTCGTTACATAACCATCTACTCGGTTGCGATCTGGGGCAGTAAAAACTTCTTCAGTTGGAATATTAGCAACAAAAGCTTGTCCTTTACTTGTGTAGCTTGTCGCATCAACCCATAAATGACCTTTAGGAAGTCCAATAGTTAAATCTGTGCCTTCAGATTCGTATCGCAATGCACTATATTCTTTTTCTTGTAATCGTTCCGCATGTTTACTTAATTCTGCAACATGCTGTTTCCAGTTTTCGACTGGGTCATTACCGTCTACTCTAACAATATTTAATACTTCATCAATAAGTTTTTCATATGCTTCATCTTCAGATAAATCAGGATAAACTTTTTGAGCCCAAGTTCTAGATGGATAGGCTGCAACAACCCAAGGATATTCATTTTTTTGTGTTGCTTCCATTACACCTTTTAATGCTTGAGAGTTTTTTAATTGGAAGGTAGATATTTTATTCTCATCAATACCATTTAACAACTCTGGGTCTTGAGTAATTAATGCTAAATTAGCGGCATTTCTATTAACATAATCTTTTCTTGCTTCAACTTCATAAGATTTAACTTCATTATTTTCGAAGTGTTCTACAGATTCGTATTCAAACTTAAGTCGTGTTAATTTTTCGTCGCTATAGTTCACCTTCACGTCAGAAGCACCACGCTGATAAGCAGCTTCAACTATGTATCGTGTCAATTCAACAGCGTCTACACTTGAACGAATATAAACTGGTTGACCTTCTTGAACATTCATCCCCACTTCAACAAGTAATCGTGCATATTGTTGTAATTTATTCTGTAAGTCAGACATTAAATTCACTCCCTATTTTCTAATTTGACCAAGTGCATCAGCGATTGCTGTTGCTTCGCTTGGTGTAAACGATGATTTAGAAGTTACATATGAATGTATCTCTTTCACTTCATTTTCATCTGCATCTTTAAATTGAGCAGGTTCAATTACACTTTGATTTACTAAATTTAATCTTTCTCTTATTTCTGATATCATTTGTTCATTATTTGATGCCATTTATTTCACCTCTTTTTCAATTTATTTTATCAAAATATAGCACCTTGTAAAATTATTGGTATATTAGGACTTTAGAAATACATTAAAAACAGCTAAAATAATAATGAGAAGTAATTCTATGGAGGGAAATATATGGTTACAGTTGCATTTGTCTGTTTAGGCAATATTTGTCGCTCACCGATGGCAGAAGCCATTATGAGGCAAAGGTTAAAGGACAGAAATATCGAAGGCGTACGAGTAAAATCTCGTGGAACGGGTAAATGGAATTTAGGTGAGCCACCTCATGAAGGGACTCAACAAATTTTAGCAAGCCAAAATATTTCAGTTGATGGAATGATAAGTGAATTATTTACACACAACGACGACTTTGATTACATTATTGCTATGGACCAAAATAATGTAGATGACATCAAAAGAATCAACCCTAATATCCAAGGACAGTTGTTCAAATTACTAGAATTTAGTAATATGGAAGAAACGGATGTGCCAGACCCATACTACACTAATAATTTTGAAGGTGTATTTGAAATGGTACAATCTGCGTGTGATAATTTAATTGATTATATCGTTAAAGACGCTAACTTAAGAGAGGGGTAACTCACAATGAATAATAAATTAATACCAGGAATTTTAATTGGTGCGTTTATCGGCGGAGCAGCAACATTAGCTGATAAATCAACGCGTCAATCTTTAAAACAATCAATCCAAGATGCTAAAGAAGGAAAACGTTCTAACGAACCTTCAGTAATCAGTAAAGTAAAAGATGAAGTCCTTTATTGGAAAGATGCTGTCGAAGAAATTAGAAATAACAATCCTGAATTAGAACGTTCGTTAAAAGATGCTAAAGATACTTTTGTAGAACGTAAAAACAAACGCTTAAACTAATTGACTATATTTTATCAATCTATGCCTAATTGATATTTAGACATAATAGTAACTGACGTTACCACATAAATAACTATTTAAGTGGTAACGTTTTATTATATGATTAAAGATTTCAGCTCTTATCATATACATATTAACCGTCATAATTAGTATCTTTTATTTTTAGGCGATTAAAATATGACTTTTACATATTTACCTCAATTTATTTTTAAAGTATATTATTAATTACAAAGCAATTTTAAAGGAGATTAGATATGTCAAAGAAAAAAGAAACCGCTTCTAATTTTTTGAACTCTGTTAAAGAAAAAGAGGACAATAAAAATTCAGAAGAAAAATCTAAAAGTAAAAAATTAGATAAAGATCGTACATATATTGCACCAACAGAATTTCAATCAAAAGATACAAAGAAAGATGATCAAGCATTTTTTGTATCACGTATAAACAAACCGGCTAAGTATACTAAAAACCCAAATTTCTTTTCTTATTTGGTTTATCGTATAGGTAAAGATGACGCATCGGGATTATCTGCACAACTGTCATATTATTTCATGCTGTCACTCTTCCCTATGCTTATCTTCTTATTATCTATTGTACCTGTCGTAGGTGTTAAACAAAAGACAATACAAACGATGATTAGTGAACATATACCTTATGGCTATAAGGGGGAAGCATCATCACTAATCACTGACATCATGGGTAATGCCAGTGGCGGCTTACTGTCTATCGGTTTGATTTTAGCGCTTTGGTCAGCGTCTAATGGTATGACTGCACTAATGAATTCTTTCAACGTCGCTTATGATGTTGAAGATAGTCGTAATTTTATTGTATCTAAATTATTAAGTGTTTTATTCACTTTAGTATTAGCAATCGTTTTCCCACTTGCGATGGTATTACCAGCATTTGGCGAACAAATTGGTTCATTACTTTTCGGACCATTAGGATTAACTGATGAAATACAATGGCTTTTTGAGACACTGCGCATCATATTACCGTTCATCATCGTCTTTGTTGCATTTATGTTGTTATATACGTTAGCGCCTAACGTTAAAATTAAAATGTTATCTGTTATTCCAGGTTCAATCTTTGCTACTATTGTGTTCTTAGTAGGTTCATATTTATTTGGTATTTACGTCTCTAACTTCAGTAACTATTCTAAAACTTATGGTAGTATCGCAGGTATTATTATTTTAATGTTTTGGTTATACATTACTGGTTTCATTATAATTATAGGTGCCGAAATTAATGCTATTATTCATCAACGTAAAGTCATTCGCGGTATGACACCTGAAGAACGCTCTATGAAAGAAATCGAAAAAAATAATAATGGTAATACTACAGAGTAATACTGATAACGCATCAACCACAATACAAAACACCTCAAGCAGCGCTAAAGCTGTTTGAGGTGTTTTTATATTCTTATTGAATTAAATTATGTTGGAAAGCGTATATAACAGCTTGTGTTCTATCTTGAACTTCTAATTTACTTAATATATTACTAACATGCGTTTTTACTGTCTTGATGGTAATGTGAGAGGCGCTAGCAATTTCTTGGTTAGAATAGCCTTTAGCAATGAGTAATAAAATTTCCATTTCTCTTTCAGTTAACATCTCATATAATTCTGCACGTTGTTTCATACGATTTCGCATTTTCACTAAAACTTCTGCTTCAAAAACAGATTCATCATTTTGTGTTTTACGTATTGCTTCTGCAATGTCTTTTGCACTCGTTGTTTTTAAGATATAACTATCAACACCAGAGTCTAAAGCACGATACACTTCATTATCCTCAATGTAACTTGTTAACATTACAACTTTGATATGTGGTAAATCTTTTTTTACTTGAGCAGTAGCGTCTACCCCATCCATATCATCCATCAATAAGTCCATTAAAATTAAATCGGGTTTTAATTCATGCGCTAATTCAATCGCTTCTTTACCTGACTTTCCTTCTCCTACTACTTCAATATCTGGTTGTGTTGATAAATAACTTGATATCCCAATACGTACCATTTCATGATCATCAACAAATAAAACTTTAATTGGCATCCAATTCCTCCTTGTCTAATGGCGCTTTCACTTCTATTCTTGTACCTGAATCGGGTAGAGAAACAATATGGAATGTTGCACCTATTTCTAATGCACGTTCACGCATATTTTTTAAACCATAACTTTGTTCAGTATTTTCATCTACATTAAAACCTATACCATTATCTTGTACACGTAGTAATAAGTAATCGGCTTGATTAAATAGCTCTATTGTAACTTTAGTTCCTTTTGAATGACGTAATGTATTAGAAATCGCTTCTTGCGTTATTCTAAACAGATGATCTTCTATACCTTTTGGTACTGAAAAATCTTCAATATCATGTACGACTTTCATCGGTACTTTTTTCTGTAAATCTGTTACTAAGTCTTTAATCCCTTCACCTAATGACTTATCTTTTAGGCCAATAGGTCTTAAATGTAAGAGTAAAGCTCTCATTTCTAATTGAGAATCTTGCACCATTTTTTCTAAAGTTGGTATTTGTTGATCTAATGGCGGTGCGAGTTCGGTTTCTTTTATAGCGGACAACATCATACTAGCAGCAAATAATTGCTGACTCACGGAATCATGTAATTCTCTGGCTAGTCTTTGACGTTCGTCTTCAATAATTTTCTTAACTTTTACGTCATTTATATTATATGATTCATTCGTTAAGTTTTGTGTCTTCATTCTAAGTTTATGTACTTCTTGATTTAAAGGTACAAGTGTATGGTATAACTCAATAGTTTCGTTGTACAGTTCTATGTCTTGATCATTTACACCGACCGTTTGCCCTTCTATTGAGCGTTCTATTTGGCGCTGTAGCCAATGATTTTGTTGATTAATCTTATAAGCTAACACCGAACCCACTATAATACACAAAAATATGATCAATAAATTTAAAAATAGAAACACTGGTATCCCAAATATTTGTGTATAAAACATACCTTGGAAGTACATGATATTAACAAATACTTTGTCTATAAAAAAAAATGCAATTAACGTACTGTATACTAATATCAACATTGAACCTATAGCTCTTATGTAGTGATTCATTTATAAATCACCTCGACATCCCCTATAAACGTTGAAAGATAAATATTTACAGTATAATTTTCTTCTTTTGTCTTTTCCACAATTTTAATGTTTGTATTTTCAACTTTATAAGATTGTTCGTTTATATAAGCATTCCCATATAAAGCAGTAAAGTGAAAATTAATATTATAGTTTAAAGGAACGACTATTTGTGTACGCCCTATAAGATGTCTCACGACGATCGTGTTGTTTTCTTTAATGTTGGCTGCTTTGGTCATGTCAATGTATACATCACCAATGCCATGTTGAATTTGTAAGTCTTCCCATTTATAAACATATACCGGCGTACGTTGTTCTCCAAACCACTTTTGTTTAATGAATTCTGGAGATTCAACTTCTTCCTCTGAAGCAATAATCTTGAATGGTTTAAATTTATAAATTAAATATCTAATAATCAAGACGATTAAAAAGATAAATAAAATGATAATCGTATATTTATTTGATAGTAGGGTAAATGCTATGAGCAAAGCCCCTATCCAGAAAGATAACAAACCTCTTACTTTATGAAAATATACATATCCTATATAAACCAATATGCACCCAAGTAATAGCACAAGTAGAAAGCCAATTTTCTCAAAAAATATGTAGTAAAAATTGGCTATAATCATTAATGCTGTAAAAATTATTAACATTTCTGTCGATATATATTTGTGTGTCATGATTCGCCACCCTTCTTTAAGCGACTAAACTTATGCGTTCGATAAAATCACATTCAGTTTCTGTATTGATTTTTTCTTCGGCTTGTTGTGATAGATCTGCTTCAATACGTGCATAGTCTGCTTCCATTTTATTAAGCATTGCTTTGATTGAATCGATTTCATTGTTTTTAATTTCTTGAGCACAATTCACGTGTGTGTAATCTATCATATCGATGTATTTATTTTCTAATTTTAGTGTCAAGCTGTCAATCATATTACGAATTCGTTCTTTTTTCTCGATTAGATAAGCTATATAATTTTCGATGCTTTCTAATTTTAAATCTAATTTTTCTTTGTATGATTTTAAACCTATTTCATATGTGTTTTTACAAATGTCATTTAAATATGTCGTTATATAGTTCATGAAACCACCTCATCATTGATTAGGTTTCATTATAAAAAATTACCGGAACCATTTTAATAGGCTCCGGAACCATTTTATATTAGGACTTTAGACCTAACATTGAAAGTTAATCAATTTTGGTAGTTAATAATGGGCCGTCTTTTGTAACGATAACTGTATGTTCAATTTGTGCAACAAAACTTTTATCTTTCGTTTCAAATGCCCATTCATTTTTACCTTCTGATACATATGTAGCATTTGATGAAATAAATGGTTCAACAGCTAATACTGTACCTTCTTTAAGTAAAGTTTTATCTTTAGGGTCAAAATAATTCATTACATGGCTTGGTGCTTCGTGTAATGATTGACCGACGCCGTGCCCAGTTAAATTTTTAATAACTGTAAGATTATTTTTGCGTGCTGTTGCATGGACTGCTCTACCAATCTGGCTTAATTTAGTGCCTGGTTTAACTTTTGTCATTGCAGCTTCGAATGCTTCTAATGCAACATCACACACTTTTTGTTTTAATGGATTATCAGCTTCGCCGACTACAAATGAAATACCTGTATCAGCATAATAGCCATTTTTAAGTGCAGATACGTCAATATTAACTAAGTCGCCCTCGCGAATTACTCTTTTACCAGGTATGCCGTGAGCCACTTCTTCATTTACGCTAATACAAGTTTGTCCTGGAAAGTTTTCATCATGTATTGGGGCAGAAATGGCACCATGTTGTTCAAATAAATCTTTAGCAATATCATCAAGCTCTTTTGTAGTAATTCCTACAACTGTAGCTTCTTGCATTTTGTCTCTAACGAGCGCACAAATATAACCAATATCTTTCAAAGCTGCTAATTCTTCTTCTGTTTTAACAATCATTTTATCCCGTTCCTTTTTAAATAATTTATCTTAATTATTATTATAGCAGATTTTTTTGTTATAATAATAGACAGTATTTAAGCATATATAGTTTAACATTATCGTATTTTAAATTACACACATTAACAATAACTTAATTACAAAATGGAGATTTTCTTATGAATGATAAATGGTATAAAAGAATAGTCGGTGCTCGGACTTTAAAAACTGGCTTAGCAACATTTTTAACGGCCTTATTTTGTATGCTGTTAAATCTCAACCCCATATTCGCTATATTAACCGCGGTTGTTACAATAGAACCTACTGCAAAAGCCTCCATAAAAAAAGGATATAGACGGTTACCTGCAACTGTAATTGGCGCATTATTCGCAGTATTATTTACATTTCTTTTTGGAGATCAATCTCCATTCTCTTATGCATTTGCTACCACATTTACAATTTTAGTTTGTACTAAATTAAACTTACATGCGGGTACAACAGTAGCAACATTAACTGCCATGGCTATGATTCCCGGTATACATGAAGCATATATCTTCAATTTCTTTTCACGACTATTAACGGCAGTAATAGGTTTAGGCACAGCAGCATTAGTTAATTTCATAATTTTACCGCCTAAATATTATGAACAAATCGAAAATTTATTACGTGATACTGAAGAAAAAATGTATGCTTTATATAGCGAAAGAATGCAAGAATTATTATTAAGTCAATTTAAATCAGAATCTTCGATAAAAAAATATAATAAATTAATAATAGCGACACAAAAAATCGAAGCCTTATTATCTTATCAATCCGACGAATTATCTTACCACAAATATGACGAAACAGATTGGATTAAATTTAAAAAATTTCAAACTTTAGCAACTACAGACAGATTATTTATTTCGCATCTATCGAACATTATTTATTTACCTAAAAAAACAGTTGTTTATTTTGATAACAATGAAAAATTGGCAATACTTAAAATAGCTAATAATATTAATCAAATTATTGCGACTGGTCATTTCGAAAGAGAAAAGAAAAGTGCCTCAATATTGAAAAACTCCGTTAAATATCTAGATGAATTTGACGCACATCAACTTAAAAGTCATATCATATATGAGATATTATTAATTTATCGTATTCTAGATGATAGATACGCTTAATTACTATATTAATTAACTAAAAAGCCAATCAACGTATTTAATATTGTTGATTGGCTTTTTTATATTTATTTACTTTTTAACTCGGTCTACGATTACTTGTTTAGCCGCTTCTTCGATTTCGTTATCGACTTTTACAGGTTCAAATGGTATACCCTTACGTTCGCAAGCTTTAGTTAATAGATAATCAGTAAGCTCATGGTTTTTCGGTAAAATTGGACCATGTAAATAAGTACCCAATAAGTTTTTGTAATGAATACCTTCTTTGGCATCATTATCATTATTACCAAAACCGTGAGTAACATTTCCTAATGTACCAAAATCATGATACGTTCTTCCACCATGATTTTCAAATCCTACTATAGTACCGAATGTTTCGCTTTCAATAACGATGTCTCCAGTCAATCTATCTTTTTGTGACTTAGTATAAAAGTCTAAAATATTTAGCCCTTCTAACTCTGTACCATCTGGCGTAATATATTTACTACCTAAAAATTGGTAACCACCACAAATAGTTAAACCAGGCATACCATCTTCTATCGCATCTTTTAAAATTGTTTTAATTTTACTTAATTCTTTAGTAGCAAGTGATTGTTCTCTATCACTTCCACCGCCGATAAAGAAGATATCGCAATCATCTAGTGTAATTCCTTCGGTTTCATTAATATCAATAACATTAACTTTTATATTTCTAAGTTTAGCTCTTTGACGGAGGGCAATGATATTACCTATATCACTATATAAGTTTAGTTTATCTGGCATAAAATGATAGATATTTAATTCATTCATACTATTTGTCCTCCTTAAATGAGCGGTTTAATTGATCTAACATTGGCGATAAAGAGGTATAGTTTGGTATTGCTACAGTGAAGCTATTATAGTTCATTGATAGTGCAGTTGCCTTATAAATATCTTTCTCGACAATAACTGGCACTTCTACTTCGGCTAATTTTAATCGTAAATGTAGTTCTTCAGCTCTTGTACCTGTAACAATAATGGCTTCTATAGATTGTCTAGAAAGCTTTTCAAAATCGGCATCATAAATCCAAGAAGTGTCACGTCCATCAGCAGCATTGTCATTTAAGCTTAAGACATAGACCTTATTGCCTTCAATTTGTTCACCAACTGATAGGCTTGAATTCATACCAGCAGGATTTTTAGCGAGATTTATCATGGCTTCTTTTTGGCTATTTTTGAAGTACTGCATTCTTCCATTATGTGAAGTATAAGATTCAAAGCCTTTACGAATGGATTCATCAGATAACCCTAATTCTTTTAATACTGAATATGCCGCTAAGGCATTATAAGCATTAAAATCACCGGCTATTTTCATATCAAATTTGGCGTTATTAACTTCCATATCTATGAATGGTGATAAATTAAAGTTCGTGACTTCGTATTTAGGTTGTTCTCTTTTGAATCCACATTCACAATGATAATGTCCTATTTGATTATAGTGAATATAATCATAATGTAATAAGCGACCACAGTTAGGGCAATATTTACTTTCATTCATCGTACTTTGCTCGAATTCATGTACATGCTTTTGCATTCCATAGTATAAAACATGCTCACTAGCTATTTTTAATCTACTAACAAACGGATCATCAGCATTTAATAACAGCTTTATGCCTTTATTACTAATAGCTTGAGCGATATTATTTACCATAATATCAATTTCGCCAAAACGGTCCATTTGGTCTCTAAAGAAGTTAGTAAACACCATCATGGTAGGTGTTACTTCGTTTAATACTCTAGGGATACTCCCCTCATCTATCTCGATGATTGCTATTTTTGTATTCTTGTTATTTTGAACAATAAATGCTGATGTAATACCAGCAGCCATATTGGCACCTTCATTATTATGTATAATATCAATATTATTTTCTTTTAATGTGTAGCCAATTAAATTTGATGTGGTTGTCTTCCCGTTGGTACCACTTATAAATACTATTTCATCTACAGTCGTAGCTAAATTTCTTAATATATTTTTATCTAATTTTCTTGCAACTTGGCCAGGTAAATCAGTACCTTTTTTACCTGCTGCTCTACTAGCTTTACGTGCTAGCTTTGCCAAAGTTTTAGCTGTCCAATGTCTCATAATTAACCTCCCTAAATTACTCGCACAAAATATTATAACACGTCTTTTTTTCTTTCTATAGCATTCTCAATTAAAAATATTGAATCTATTCCAGATTATAATAATTATTATTTACTAATGAGAATAGATTTGCTATACTTATATCAACCAAGTATAGGAGGCCTGTTACTAATGTTAAATAAAGAATTATTAAATGCATTAAATGAACAAATGAATCATGAATACTATGCAGCGCATGCATACATGGCTATGGCAGCTTACTGTGATAACCAATCTTACGAAGGTTTTGCTAATTTCTATATTCAACAAGCTAAAGAAGAACGTTTCCACGGTAAGAAAATCTATGACTATATCAATGACCGCGGTGAACACGCTGAATTTTCAGCAATATCTGCACCTAAATCAGAATTTAGCAGTATTTTAGAAACGTTTGAAGATGGCTTAGCTCAAGAACAAGATGTTACACGTAGATTTTATAATTTATCTGATATTGCAAATAAAGATAAAGATTATGCTACAATTTCATTCTTAAACTGGTTCTTAGACGAACAAGTAGAAGAAGAATCTATGTTTGAAACACACATCGACTATTTAAATCGTATTGGCGATGATCATAATACTTTATATTTATATGAAAAAGAGCTTGCTGCACGCTCATTTGATGAAGAATAAATTTAATACATGCTTTAGTTAGTAATATTTATTAAGGTTGAACTTAGGTTATAGATTACGCTTATATCTCTATATAAGTATTTTATCTTGCCTATGGTCATCCTTATTTTTTATTATATAATAAAAGTACTTGATGCACTCGAAATATGGTAAAACAATATTTGTTTTATCATCTATTTTTATGAAGGGAAGTATTGTAATGTCTGAAAATGCATTTGTAGCATTGGACTTCGAAACAGCTAACGGTAAGAGAACAAGTATTTGTTCTGTAGGAATGGTAAAAGTAGTAGACCATGAAATTGTCGAAACTTTTTATACGTTAGTTAATCCTAATGATTATTTTTCACAACAAAATATAGCCGTTCACGGCATCCATCCACAAGATGTAGAAGCATCCCCTACTTTTACAGAAGTTTATCCATACATGTTAGATTTTATTGATAGCTTGCCTGTAGTAGCTCATAATGCTGCTTTCGATATGAACGTACTTCATGAGAGTATCAAATCATGTGGTCAAGAGACGCCGAGTATGACTTATTTTTGTTCGCTTCAATTAGCACGTCGTACTATAAACAATCACCGTTATGGCTTAAATCATATGATGCAATTTTATAATTTAGATTTTCACGGGCATCACGATGCTTTAAATGATGCAAAAGCTTGCGCGATGATAACATTTCGCTTGTTAAAGCATTACGATAATTTAGCAACGATGCTTAACGTATATGGAAAACAACTGAAAGACAAAGATTAGCCGTTTACAAGTAATCATATATTGTCATGTTTTCATAAGTGGATTTTTCCAAATTCCCTACCGTTACGCCTACTAATCTTATTGGAATCTCTGGTTCTTTAAGGTCTGTATATAATGCATATGCAATATTATAAATATCCGTTTCTGAACGTACAGTTTCTCTTAAACTTTTTTGTTTTGAAAAAGTTTCAAATTTGTACGTTTTTATTTTTACTGTGACTGTTTTTCCTGATTTTTGTAAATTAGCGAGTCTAGTCGCAGTCTTTTCACTTAATTCCCAAATTTTTTGTAATATTTGCTCGTCGTCATTAACATCAGTAGCAAATGTACGCTCTGTCCCTACCGACTTACGTATGCGCGTTTGCTTAACTGGATTATGATCAATCCCACGCGCTTTATTGTATAAGCCATGCCCTCTTTTCCCAAATAATCTAATTAATTCTCGTTCACTTTGATTGTACAAATCTTGGCCGGTGAATATGTTATTATCATGCATTTTTTGTTTTGACGCCTTACCGACGCCGGGAAATTCCCCTATATCTAAATTCATTAAAATATCATGGACATTATTGTAGTCAATAACAGTTAACGCATTGGGTTTATTCATGCCACTCGCTAATTTAGCTAGAAACTTATTATACGATACACCTGCAGAGGCAGTTAATCCAGTTTGCTCAGTTATATCACGACGTATATATTGTGCAATATGCGAAGCTGGCAAATCTTGTCGCACGAGGTGTGTAATATCTAAATAGGCTTCATCCAAGGATAATGGCTCTACAATCTCTGTATAGCTTTTGAAAATTTCCATTATGATATTTGAGGCTTCCTTATAAGCTTCAAATCTTGGTGTGACATAATAACCATCAGGACACAATTTATGGGCTTGTACCATTGGCATAGCTGAATGCACGCCATATTTTCTCGCTTCATAAGACGCTGTTGAAACTACACCTCTACCGCTGGCCTTACCGCCAACAATAACAGGTTTTCCTTGCAACTTTGGATTGTCTCTCATTTCTACTTGTGCAAAAAAATAATCCATATCAATATGAATAATACGTCTCTCTCCCATTTAGATTCACCTCCCTCAGATAAATTTTCATTTAACTTAAGTATACTACTGCCTTTTATAGTTCTAAACAAAAAATCTCCAAAATGTGTTAACGACACTTTGGAGTTTCTTTATATTTTAATGTTTTACGTTATTTAGATTCTGTGTGCATTTCGACAGGCGATTGTGTGTAATAATAAATACCCTGTTCAGTATTTTCCACGTATTTAACATTATTATTTAGTAGTCCAATCGTAAAATATAAATCAAATAGACAATATCCAATATGGAAACTACTGATAAAAATAATTGATGAATAAGATAAAAACGTAAAGGCTACAATTAATAAAAATGTTAAGACAACTAGTGGCGCTAACATAACGAGTATATACTGCCATTTTTTATAATACGTCTCGGGCATATGTGTTGAAATTAATCCATAATGGTAACGATATGAAGGTTTTGCTGAATTTTTCGCAAAAACTCTAAACAATATATTGTGTATTAATTCATGTATAATAACGACACCAACCAGACCTAAAATGCCATAAATGACATTAAACAATATATCTTGTTCAATGATATCTGTATATAAGTAAGCTATTTTATACGAAATTAAAATCGTCATCATTACAATAGCTATTTGTAATATCACAAAACGTTCCATCATTTTTTTATTATCAAACAAACTAATTTTAAACACAATATATCCCTCCTAACGTATTTATCAACTATTTATACTTTGATTATAGATAGTGGAGAAATAAAATTCAATCGAATATATTGCCTGTAATCCAATTTTAATAAACCTAGTTATTCTGCAATATTTTACATACTTTGAAATATTTCATTATTTCAATTCAAACAAGGCAACTGTTTCAACGTGTGTTGTTTGTGGGAACATATCGACTGGTGTAATCTCAATCAACTTATATTTTTCTTGTAACATTGCAGCATCTCGTTGTTGAGTTGCAGGGTTACAAGAAATGTACACTATCTTTTGTGGCGTTAAAGTAAGTAAAGTTTGAATAAAGGATTCATCGCACCCTTTTCTAGGTGGATCCACCATGACAACATCTGGCTGAATTCCTTCTTGTTGCCATTTTAATATAGTATCCTCAGCCTTGCCACAGACAAAAGTAGTATTTTCTAATTGGTTTAAAGTCGCATTTTGCTGCGCATCTGCAATCGCTTCGGGAACAACTTCTACACCGTATACGTGTTTAACTTGTGAAGCCATTGATAAACTAATCGTGCCAATCCCACAATAAGTATCTAAAACGATTTCGTCACCTGATAATTGAGCATAATCAATTGCAAGTTGATACAATTTTTCTGTTTGTGCAGAGTTGATTTGATAAAATGAACGATCACTAATTTTAAAAGTAACTTCAGACAAGCTATCTTCTATCTTATCTTTACCATATAACGTGATTGATTCATCTCCCATAATTACATTTGAATGCGTTTTATTTATGTTTTGTTTAATGTTTGTTACGTTAGGAAATGCTTTTAACAATTTTTCAATAATTGTTGGAGCTTGTTTGAATTTTTTACCGTTTGTTACAAAAATTATCATTAAATCATCACTGTGATAGCCAGTACGAATGACAACGTGACGCATAAGCCCTTGCTTTGAACGTTCGTTATAAATACTTACTTTTAAGTCATTAAATAATTGTTTTACGACATTCATCACTTGTTGATGTTGGTCATCTTGTATCAAACATTCATCCATATCAATAATGTCATGACTACGTTGTCGATAAAAACCCATTTTTACATTTTTGTCGTGACTTAAACCTACCGGGATTTGAGATTTATTTCTATAACGCCAAGGATTATCCATACCTACCGTATCGTTAATCGTTGTTTCTTTAAAATCACCTTTACGATGAAACAAATTAACGACTTGTTCTTTCTTCATTGCGAGTTGCGCAGGATAACTCATATGTTGTAATTGGCATCCCCCACACTTTGTGTAATAAACACAAGGCGGTTCAATTCGTTCCTTACTCTCTTGTTTTACATTCATTAATTTACCAATTGCAAAATTCTTTTTAACTTTGATAATTTTATATTCAATTTTCTCGTCTATTAATGCATTAGGTACAAAAATTGGATAGTTATCAATTTTGACGACGCCATGGCCTTCATGCGTTAAATCAATAACTTCACCGTCTTTTATGTCATTTTTTTGAATCGTATTCAACTCATTCACTCCAAATTAAAAGAGGTTAGGTTGCAATGATGTTGTGACCTAACCTCAAATGATGATAATTTTTACTTATTGCTCCGTTAATTCTTCATTTTTAACATCTTTCGGTGTAAATACTTCTATATGTTGTTTCAAGTTTAAGAAATTACCTGGTAGCTTTCCGCCATATTCTCCATCTACGTTCAATTGCATATCTGTAAAAGAAGATATATTTATTGAGCTTGCTTTCTCATAATGTACTTTAGGATGCTTTGTATGTTCCCCACGAGATGCCAATGTCATAATATGACCTAATTCAGCTAGATTTGCTTTTTCCACTATGATTAATGTGAATTTACCGTCATCTAATTTAGCATCAGGAACTAGCTTTTCAAATCCAGCCATTGAATTTGTTAAACCTAATAAAAACAACATTGCTTCCCCTTGAAAGACTTCATCATCATATTCAATTCGAATATCGACGGCCTTCATTTGGGGTAACATTTCAAAACCTTTAATGTAATATGCAAAAGGTCCGACAATTGATTTTAATTTACTAGGCGTCTCATAAGAGACTTGTGTTAATTGACCACCTGCAGCCAAATTAATAAAATAGCGACTGTTCATTTTACCTATATCTACCTTCGTAGTGTGTTGATCAATTATTACATCAATAGCACTCATAATGTCGCTAGGTAAATGTAAGGCACGACCAAAATCATTAACTGTTCCCATTGGTATAATACCTAATTTAGGTCTGTTAGGTTGCTCTGCAATACCATTCACAACTTCATTCAACGTACCATCGCCACCTGCAGCGATTAATACATCATATTGAGCTTCAAGAGAACGTTGCGCCTCAATTGTAGCGTCACCTATTTTTTCTGTTGCATATGCACTTGTTTCAAATCCTGCTTTTTCTAATTTTATTAGTACATCTGGTAACGTACGTTTAAATAGCTCTTTACCAGAAGTTGGATTATAAATTATTCTAGCTCTTTTTCTCATAGTTTATCCCTCAACTTAGTATACTCATAATCTATATTAAAGTATTTGTAGTTCAGTTGAAAGCATTTAAATTATTCAATTTAATAATGCGCTAACTTTTTAATACAATAAGTAACCTGCAAGCAACATAAATTGCTTACAGGCATAAGATTTAAACTTTAATAATGTTAAATAACGCACTTAATGTTTAGCGTTTGTCTAACTCTTGTTTTAATAGTTGATTAACTAGTTGTGGATTGGCTTGACCTTTTGAGGCTTTCATAATTTGACCAACTAAGAAGCCCATTGCTTTGCCTTTACCATTTTTATAGTCTTCTACTGATTGTGGATTATTATCTAAAGCTTCATTAACAAATTTTAGTAATGTAGCTTCATCAGAGATTTGTACTAAACCTTTATCTTCCATAATTTGTTTAGCGTCTCCACCGTTTTCAGCAAGTTCTGGGAATACTTTTTTCGCGATTTTACTACTCATCGTACCGTCTTCAATCAATTTAATCATACCTGCTAAGTTTTCAGGTGTTAATTTTGTATCTTGAAGTTCGATTTGATTTTTATTTAAATACTCGTTAACGCCACCCATTAACCAGTTTGATGTTAATTTAATATCAGCGCCTTCTTTAACTGCGCCTTCGAAGAAATCAGACATTTCTTTCGTAAGTGTTAATACGTGAGCATCATATGCTGGTAAGCCATATTGCGAAACGTATTTTTCTTTTCTTTCGTCTGGTAATTCTGGAATTGTTTGACGTACACGTTCTTTCCATTCTTCATCAACGTAAAGTGGTACGATGTCTGGCTCTGGGAAGTAACGGTAGTCGTCAGAACCTTCTTTGACACGCATTAAGATTGTTTTACCGTTTGATTCATCGAAACGACGTGTTTCTTGTAAGATTTCCCCACCATTTAAAAGTTCTTCTTCTTGTCGTTTTTCTTCATACTCTAAACCTTTACGTACATAAGTAAATGAGTTCAAGTTTTTCAATTCAGCTTTAGTTCCGAATTCTTCTTGTCCATATGGACGTAATGAAATGTTGGCATCACAACGTAATGAGCCTTCTTCCATTTTACAATCAGAAACACCAGTATATTGAATAATAGAACGTAATTTTTCTAAATAAGCATACGCTTCTTGTGGAGAACGGATATCGGGTTCAGAAACAATTTCAATTAATGGTGTACCTTGTCTATTTAAGTCTACGAGTGAATAACCATCTTTGTGCGTTGATTTACCCGCATCCTCTTCCATATGCAAGCGTGTGATACCAATACGTTTTGTTTCACCGTCTACTTCTATATCTATATAACCATTTTCACCAATCGGTTGATCAAATTGTGAAATTTGGTAGGCTTTTGGATTATCTGGATAGAAATAGTTTTTACGGTCAAATTTAGATTCTGTTGCGATATCCATATTTAAAGCCATAGATGCTCTCATTGCCCAATCAACAGCTCTTCTATTTACGACAGGTAAAACACCTGGGTAACCAAGGTCTATAACATTCGTGTTTGAATTTGGTTTAGCACCAAAGTGTGCTGGTGATGGAGAAAACATTTTTGAGTCTGTTTTTAGTTCGACGTGGACTTCAAGTCCGATAACTGTTTCAAAATGCATTATTTCCACTCCTTATAATTTTTCGTATTTATCATGAAAGTTAAATTGTGTTTCATATTGATAAGCGACACGATATAACGTTTTCTCATCGAATGGTTTACCAATGAACTGTAAGCCAATTGGGCGATTATTTGAAAGTCCACATGGTACTGAAATACCTGGCAAACCAGCTAGATTTACTGGAGTAGTTAATAAATCATTCGCATACATTGTTAATGGATCGTCAATTTCCTCACCAATATTAAACGCTGTTGTAGGAGCAGTTGGTCCGACAACAACATCATAATCTTCAAAGATATTATCAAAATCATTTTTAATTAAAGTTCTAACTTTTTGAGACTTTTTGTAAAATGCATCATAATAACCAGAACTTAACGCAAATGTACCTAAAAGGATACGACGCTTAACTTCTTCGCCAAAACCTTCACTTCTTGACATTTTATATAATTCTTCTAAAGATTTAGCTTCTGTTGAATGATAACCATATCTAATGCCATCGAAACGAGATAAGTTTGATGATGCTTCAGATGATGCAATAACATAATATGAAGGTATACCATATTTCGTATTAGGTAATGAAACTTCATCTACTGTTGCGCCAAGTGATTTTAATGTTTCAACTGCATCTTTCACTGCAGATTTAACATCTTCTGATACACCTTCGCCTAAGTATTCTTTCGGTAATGCTACTTTTAATCCTTTAATATCTTGGCCGATATCAGCTGAATAATCAGCATCAGTTACAGGTGCGCTTGTAGAATCATTTTCATCTACACCAGTAATAGCTTCCAATACTAAAGCATTATCTTTAACATTACGTGTTAAAGGACCAATTTGGTCTAATGAAGATGCAAACGCTACTAGTCCAAAACGTGATACGCGACCATATGTAGGTTTCATGCCTACAATACCGCAATAAGCTGCAGGTTGACGGATTGAACCACCAGTATCTGAACCTAAACTAAATGGTACTAAGCCTGCTGCAACTGCTGCAGCTGAACCACCTGAAGAACCACCAGGTACTGCAGTATGATCGAATGGGTTAACTGTTTTTTTATAATAAGATGTCTCTGTAGAACCACCCATTGCAAATTCATCCATGTTTAACTTACCGATTAACACTGCATTTTCATCTTTTAATTTATTCATCACAGTTGATTCATAAATCGGTACAAAGCCTTCTAACATTTTACTTGCACATGTAGTTTCTACACCTTCAGTAATGATGTTATCTTTGATACCCATAGGAATACCAAATAATTTACCTTCAATTTGGCCTTTAGCTTGTAACTCATCAAGTTCTTTAGCTTTTGCTAAAGCATTCTCTTTGTCTAATGCAAGAAAAGATTTGATTGTTGGATCTGTCTCTTCGATTGCATCGTATATATCATTAACGATTTGAGACGGTGTTATTTCTTTATTTTCAATTAGTTTAATTAGGTTTTCCACAGATTCGTAACGGATGGTCATTTTAAGCGTCCTCCTCATTCATGATAGATGGTACTTTAAACTGTCCATCTTCCGTTTCTTTCGCATTTTTTAATGCAAGCTCTTGAGGAATACCCTCTTCTGCTTTGTCTTCACGTAATACATTTTGTAAATCTAGTACGTGATTTGTGGGTTCAATATCACTTGTATTTGCAGAATCGATTTGATTAGCAAAATTTAAAATTGTTTCTAATGTTTCTTGCATTTCAGTCGTTTCATCTTCAGAAATTTGAAGTCTAGCTAAATTAGCTATATGTTTAACTTCTTCACGTGTAACTTTAGCCATTATATTAAAAAGCCTCCTTTTACTCATTCACTACAAAATTGTATCAAAATTTCATCCAAAAATCTAAATTTTTCGTTAAAAATCATTGATTATTCAATCTATAATACTTCGCATGACCAATTTTTTATATTTAGATGACTTCATACCTTCATCATAGAATATCTTTATATTTTAATATTAAAAACACGTTGTCACAAATTTTATGCGACAACGTGTTTTTATAATATCTTTAGTTACTATTAGTATAAATGTGAACTTTTGGTTCGTCTTCGTCTTTTGATTTACTAATTAATGCTTTTGGATTATTACCATCTTTGATATGAATTTCATATTCGTCTATATCACTAAAGTATTTATCCGCTTGTTGCGTTACATACTGTGTAATACCGATTGTTTCTGCTTTACTATAATAATCAATCGGTAAATCAACCGACAATGATTTTGCTTTTTTATTTTCAAACTTCACTGTTCCTACCGCTTGCGTAAAGTTATTGAAATAAGATTGGAGATTGTCGTTAAATTGCTTAAAGTTATTATTTAAAGTTTCGTCTATATCTCCCGCTTCATCAGACGGTAATAATACAGATTTTTGGCTAATGTTTTTCCATTCATTAATACGTGTCTTACCTTTTTCAGCAGTCGAACCTGCAACAAACTCACCAGGGATAATTGCGTTCTCTCCAGATTGTTTATAAATTGCAAAATGAATTGGAATATCTTTCAAATCTTTATTTTCTCTTAATCTTGATAAAATTTCACTAGCCATTTGTTTACCTTGCTTTTTAATTTCTTTATCATCTAACTTTTTACTAAAGGTATCTCCATCTTTTTCTTTTTGATAGTAGTATGTACCATTCATAGCTAAACCGATTGTCATACCTTTAATATTTTTTCCTTTAGTATCGCCTTTATCATAAAAATCTTGTTCTAAAATATTTGATAAATACGCAGGAGAATTTTTAGCTATTTTTTCAGGGTCTGTTTCACCATTATGTGAAGGGTTTAAACCTAAATTTTCGTTAGCGTTTTTATCTTTACGTTCAGAGCTACTCATTTTATCGATTTCGGCTTTAGTATATTTCGGTTTTAAATAAGCGTTCGTTGTATCTTTATCTAAATATTGCCCATCTTGATATAAGTAGTCTTTAGTCGGAAAGACTTGTTTACTCAAATCTAACAATCCATCTTCGAAATCTTCACCATTATAACTATTTGCCATATTATCTTGTAATAATCCACGACTTTGACTCTCTTTAAACGGCAAAATCGTTCTGTAATTGCTGCCTTGAACATTTTTATCTGTAGCAATTTTTTTAACAGAGCCCGAATCATTTTTCGTAGATTGTTTATCGTTAGATGAGTCTTTCTTGTCATTGTCATTAGTGCCACATGCTGATAATAAAATTATTGCGGATAAAATTAAAATTAACGTCCGTTTCATGCAAGATCCCCTCTAATTAGAAATTTCATTTTGTTTATTTATAAAATCATCTTCAGACCATACTGTCGTGCCAAATTTCTCTGCTTTAGTTAATTTAGAACCCGCATCCGCACCTGCGATGACTAAATCAGTACGTTTAGTCACACTGTTAGTCACTTTAGCACCTTGCAATTCTAACCACTCAGCTGCTTCATTTCTAGTCATCTGTTGTAATTTACCAGTAAGTACAATCGTTTTATCTTTAAACTCTGGGTGACCTTCTATATCAGAAGTTCTTACTCCCTTATATTCCATATTAACATGCTTTTGTCGTAATTTATCAATTAGTGAGCGAATATCGTCATTTTCTAAATAAGTAACGATTGATTGTGCGAGTTTATGTCCAAAATCATGAATACTAACGAATTCTTCCTCGGTAACTTCAAAAAGACGCTCAATTGAGCCATATTTCTCTGCTACGACTTGGCTTGCTTTCACACCTAAATGTCTAATGCCTAACCCAAATAACAAGTTTTCCAATGAATTTCCTTTAGATTGCTCAATTGCCGACAATAAATTTTCTACTTTTTTCTCACCCATACGCTCTAAAGGTAATAAGTCTTCCTTAGTTAAATAATAAATATCAGCAACGTCTTTAATTTTATTATTATCATATAGTTGATGAATGATTTTAGTCCCTAATCCATCGATGTTCATAGCTTGTCTTGAAACAAAGTGTATTAATCCTTCTACCAATTGCGCCTGACACTTTGGATTGATACATCTTAAAGCAACTTCTCCTTCGATTCTGACTAGCTCATGGTCACAGCTTGGACAATGTGTTGGCATATGATATGGAACCGCATCATCTGGCCTTCTATCAACGATACTGTTTATCACTTCTGGAATAATGTCTCCCGCTTTCTTAATAACGACACTATCACCGATACGTATATCTTTTTCGTGAATTAAATCTTCATTATGTAATGAGGCTCTAGAAACTGTCGTTCCAGCCACTCTAACTGGTTCTAAAATCGCAGTTGGTGTAACGACACCTGTACGTCCGATACTTAATTCAATATCTAGCAATTGCGTTACAACTTCTTCTGCAGGAAATTTATAAGCGATTGCCCATCTTGGTGATTTTTGTGTATAACCCATTTCTTCTTGTTGTGATAAATCATCAACTTTTATTACGATACCATCAATGTCATAAGGTAATGATTCACGCTGGGACGTCCAATATTCTATATAATCTAATACTTCATCGATATTATTTACTTTTCTGCGCTCTTGATTCGTTTTAAATCCTAAGTCATCTAATTCTTTCAGCGCATCGTTTTGACTATCTGCAGCAAAGTCAGTAAAGTCATTTACACTATATAAAAATACACTGAGTTTACGTTTAGCGGCTAATCGTGCGTCCAATTGTCTTAATGACCCTGCCGCAGCATTTCGTGGATTCGCAAATGGTTGTTCTTCATTTTGTTCTTTTGCTTCATTTAACTTAAAGAATGAAGAACGTGGCATATACGCTTCGCCACGTACTTCGAATGTTAATGGTTTATTAATCTTTAAAGGGATTGCATGGATAGTCTTTAGGTTTTCGGTTATATCTTCTCCCGTTGTCCCATCTCCGCGCGTAAGCCCCTGAACAAATCTACCATTTTCATACTTTAATGAGACTGCTAACCCGTCAATTTTCAGCTCACACATATATTTAATATCACCAATTTGCTCACGTATACGTTGGTCAAACTTACGCAAATCTTCTTCGTTAAAGGCGTTCCCTAAACTTAGCATTGGCGTATCGTGATTTACTTTTTCAAATGTAGATTGAGCCTCTCCACCTACACGAACGGTTGGGGAATCTGCTGTTTTGTATTCAGGATGTTGTGACTCTATGTCTATTAACTCATGTAATAATTTATCATACTCGCTATCAGGTACAGATGGATTGTCTTTAACATAATATTCATAACTGTATTGATTTAACAGTTTATGCAATTCATCGACGCGCGCTTGAATATTTTCAGCCATATATTATTCCCCCTTTTTTTCAATTGGTGCAAATTGTGCTAATAAACGTTTAGGCCCCTCAGATTTGAAAATAATGTCTAATTCTACTGAACCATTCTTCTCTGAAACATTACTTACCATACCTTCGCCCCATGATTTATGGATAACTTTATCTCCAACATTCCAAGTTGTGTTGTTTTGTTGCTTGCTAGATCGAACCTGTTTACTAAAGCCTCTTTTTTGCGGTTTTTTAGTTGCACTATTGAATTTCGTCGCAGCTTTACTTGTACCTTTTACATCTTCTAATAAGCTCTCAGGAATTTCTTTAAGGAAACGAGACGGTAAATTGGATTGAGAACGTCCAAATAACATTCTTGAAGTCGCATGCGTAATATATAATTCTTCTTCAGCTCTTGTAATCGCTACATAGCAAATTCTACGTTCTTCTTCCATTTCATGGTCATCATCGCTTTTGATTGCTCTGATATGTGGGAACAATGATTCTTCCATACCCATAATAAAGACAATTGGAAATTCAAGACCTTTAGCAGAGTGCATTGTCATTAATGTTACGCCATTTTCTATTTGTGCTTCATCTATATCTGCAACTAGCGATAAGTCTGTTAAGAAATTAATTAAAGACTGCTCTTCTAAAGGCGTATTTTTTTCATAATCTTTAGGAACTGACATAAATTCATCTATATTCTCAAGACGACTACGTGATTCTAATGTTTGTTCTTTTTCTAACATCTCTCTGTAACCAGATTTTTGCATTATTTCTTCAACAATCTCACTGATTTCTAAGAATTCTTGTTCTTTAATTAAATTTTGGATGAGCTCATAAAAATTAATACATTCTTGCGTTACTTTTTTTGATAAACCAATAAAATCAACTTCACCTAAAGCATCAAACATACTAATATCATTATCTACAGCATATTTTTGTATTTTTTCTACTGAAGACGGTCCAACACCTCTTTTAGGAACATTGATAATACGTTGTAAACTAATGTCATCATTACTGTTAGCCACTATTCTTAAATAGCTTAGAATATCTTTAATTTCTTTTCTGTCATAGAACTTTTGTCCACCAACCATTGTATATGGAATGTTTGATTTCATAAACGTTTCTTCAAGTACACGTGACTGAGCATTCGTACGATAAAGTATAGCCATATCTTTATATTTTTTATTATTTTTTTGCTGCTTCATTATTTCTTTCACTACGTATTCCGCTTCATCACGTTCGGTCATAGCTTCATAATAATGTATTTTTTCTCCTTGTGTGTTCCCCGTCCATAATCCTTTCGGTTTACGTTCAGAGTTATTTTTAATCACTTCGTTGGCAGCAGTTAAAATCGTTTTTGTTGAACGATAATTTTGTTCTAAAAATATTGTTTTAGCTTCAGGATAGTCTTCTTCAAAAGATAAGATATTTTGAATGTCAGCGCCACGCCAACCATAAATAGATTGATCAGAATCTCCAACTACACAAAGATTTTTAAATTTACTTGCTAATAATTTAACTAACGTATATTGTGCTTTGTTCGTATCTTGATATTCGTCAACATGAATATATTGGAATTTATTTTGATAATATTCTAAAACTTCTGGCACACGTTCAAATAAATTGATTGTCGTCATGATTAAATCATCAAAATCCAATGCTTCATTACGTGATAATTGACGTTGATAACCTCTATACACAGTTGCTACCATTTGTGAATGGTAGTCATTCGCTTCTTTTTGAGCGTCTTCTGGCGTTTTCAATTCATTTTTCAAATTACTTATTGCCCCGATGAACATTCTTGGTTCAAAACGTTTACTATCAATGTTCTCTGATTTCAGTACATCTTTGATTACTGATTTTTGGTCTGTTGGGTCGATAATTGTGAAATTACGTTCAATGCCAATTCTATCCGCATCACGACGTAAAATTCTTACACACATTGAGTGAAAGGTAGACATCCAAATAACTTGGGCTTCTTCACCCACTAAAGTTTCAACTCTCTCTTTCATCTCGCGCGCAGCTTTATTCGTAAAGGTAATGGCTAAAATATTATATGGAGACACACTTTTCTCGTCTAATAAATAAGCAATGCGGTGTGTTAGTACACGAGTTTTCCCCGAACCTGCACCAGCCATAATTAATAATGGTCCTTCTGTATTTCGTACCGCTTGGCTTTGTTCATCGTTCATTTTATTTACTAACGCATTCATTTAGGTAACTCCTTTATTTTTACTGTTTTTAATGCTTTTTTAATATCTTGATATATAACGTCACCCACAATTATTGTATCGGCAAATTCTGCCATTGTGCGGGCAGATTCATAACTGTCAATGCCCCCGCCATAAAATAATTGAGTTTCAGTTAACATATTAGCGGCAGCTTTTACCATATCTATGTCACCATATTGACCACTGTATTCTAAATACATAACGGGTAATTTATACATTTCGTTTATCATTTGTGCATAGGCTTCAATATCATCAACTGTTAAATCTGTCTTAGCTTGTGTCTTTTGTGCGACCTTACTGTCTGGATTTAATACGACATAACCTTCAAATACTACTTCTTCAAAATCTATGACATGACCAAATTGTTTCAATGCATCTAATAAAATACCATTATGATATGTAACATCTTGACTATTCAATACTGTCGGTACAAAGTAAAAATCAAAACCGGGCATTACACTTTCCACATTTGAAATTTCTAACGCTAATGGTAAAGGATATCTTCTAACACGACTCATTAATTGAATGACATTATCTTCTGTCACATTGTCCGTCCCACCTATTATAATGGCATCGGTATTAGACATACACAGTTGCTCTAAATCCTCATCACTAATGGATTTTGCAGGATCTAATTTAAATATATGTTTCCACTCTTTAACGTTATACATTATTTGTTACTCCTCCATATCGCATACATATGATTATATCATTTTTATTATTTGAGTTCTAAAATTGACGCAAAAAATCACCTTAATATTTAAGGTGATTTTCTACTTTTTTACACTATTTCAATTATTGTTTAATTTGGTAAATTGTAATACGTTTCTAAATTAGTATGTTCGCCATTAATAATTTCCGCTAAATCTCGTCCTACATATCTGATATGCCAAGCTTCATAAGAATAGCCTGTTTCTTTTTCTTGTCCTTTTGGATAACGAATAATAAAACCATATTTAGGTGCATGTTGCGCTAACCATTTACCTTCTTTTGATTTTCCAAAATCCTTTTTAAAGTCTTGCATAGGTGCATCGGTACCAACATCAAAGGCTAAGCCTGTTTGATGTTCAGAATGGCCAGGAACGGCTGTATAGTGTTTAGCTTGATTCTTGCCTTCTTCTTTAACAAATTTCTTCATAATGTCTTGCTGATCTTGGTAACTTCTATAACCACTACGGAATTTCAAATCAACATTGTCTTTCTTAGCTTTTGCTAGTAATTTGTTTAATTGTTTTTTGGCATGTTTATCTTCGCCCGGTTTATGAGAAGGCGGTAATGTATAGTGTTTATTTACTATAACATGACCATTTACTTTCGTTACACCATGTTCTTTTGTAATGATTGGTAACGCGTTTTTCGGCTTAACTATTTTATAATTTAAGGCTTCCTCGTCTCTATCATGACGCGTAAACAAAAAGCAACAAATAAACACAATAAAACTAATTATTACAACAATAGTAATGCCTCCGAAAAATTTCTTTTTCACTACCATTAACTCCCCTTCATAACTCTAAATCGTATATTTATTATTACACTATAAACATTTTAATAATTATAATAATTGCTAACAATTATTATACGAAATCTATCATATTAAACAAGCGTTTTGATTAAAAATAAAAACTGAGAGCACACCTAAAAGAGTGCGCTCCCAGCTTAACAATAATAAATATGATTATTTATATAAAAATCAACATGTTTTAAACTTTGTTATCTTATAACGAAAGTTGATTAGTCAGTAGTTTCAATATTCATACGCTCTAATATCATGGTATATGCGTCGTTGCCCCATTGGAGTGATCTTTTCACGCGTGAAATCGTTGCAGTCGACGCACCAGATTCTTGTTCTATTGTCGCATACGTATAACCTTGCTTTATCATCTTAGCAACTTGTAATCTTTGAGATAAAGATTGTAGCTCATTGACAGTGCATAAGTCATCAAAAAATTGATAACATTCTTCACGTGTCTCAAGAGTCAATATCGCATCAAATAATTCATCTAACGCTTGTCCTCTTAATTTTTCAATTTGCATAAAAAACAACCCCTGTATATTTCAATTTAATCCAATTTTAACGTACTAACGCATTAAAGTGTAGTAATTTCCCTTGAAAAAATCAAAATAATCTCAAAAGCTTACTAAAAGAACTGATATTAGGCTAATCCTGCTCTTTCAAAAATAGTATCTACTTGATTTAAATGATGTTTAGGATCGAAACAATCATCTAATTCTTCAGAAGTTAATAAATCAGTAATATCACTATCTTGTTCAACTAATTGTCTAAACGGTGTTTTAGTTTCCCAAGATTCCATCGCTTTAGGTTGTACTTTGTCATATGCTTCTTCACGGACCATACCTTTATTAATCAAGGCTAATAATACACGTTGAGAGAATATTAAACCAAACGTCTTGTCTATGTTCGCAGACATATTATCTTCATAAACAGTTAATCTGTCAACGATGTTAGTAAAGCGATTTAGCCCATAATCTAATGCGATTGTAACATCAGGCAACATGATACGTTCTGCAGATGAATGAGAAATATCTCTTTCATGCCATAGCGGAACATTTTCGTACGCTGTTGTAATATATCCTCTAATGACACGTGATAAACCTGTAATATTTTCAGAACCAATTGGATTACGTTTATGTGGCATAGCTGATGAACCTTTTTGTCCTTTGGCAAATGCTTCTTCTACTTCGCGTGTTTCTGTTTTTTGTAAGTTTCGAATTTCTACGGCAAATTTTTCCATAGAAGTAGCAATTAATGCAAGCGTTGCGATGTAGTATGCATGTCTATCACGTTGTAAAGTTTGTGTTGAAACTGGTGCCGCATCAAGTCCTAAACGTTCACAAACATGGGCTTCTATTTCTGGTGGAATATTAGCGAATGTACCTACTGCACCACTCATTTTACCTACTTCGATTTCTTCTCTAACACGTTTAAAACGCTCTAAATTACGTTTCATTTCAGTGTACCAAAGTGCCATTTTCACGCCAAACGTTGTTGGTTCGGCATGCACGCCATGTGTACGCCCCATCATTAATGTATATTTATAATCTTGAGCTTTTTTAGCTAATACTTCGATAAAACGTTCTAAATCTTTTTCAATAATTTCGTTTGCTTGTTTAATAACATAACTTAATGCAGTATCAACGACATCTGTTGAAGTAAGACCATAATGCACCCATTTGCGTTCTTCTCCTAGTGTTTCCGATACTTGACGTGTAAATGCTACTACGTCATGTCTCGTTTCCTGTTCGATTTCTTGCGCTCTGGCAACATCTACTTTAGCATTGTCACGTATTTTTTGTACGTCTTCTTGTGGTATATAACCTAATTTACTCCACGCCTCACAAGCCAAAATTTCTACTTCAAGCCATGCTTCATAACGGTTTTGGTCTGTCCAAATGTTAGACATTTCTTCTCTAGAATAACGTTCAATCATTTTATTAAGCTCCAATCATTCATATTTTTATATGTTACAAACAGCAAAACATGGACATTACAGATAACTTTATCTATAAAGTTCGTGTTTGTAAGTTCAACTTTAGTTTAACAGAATTAATGCCAAAAGTATAAACCTTTTAAGTTAACATTGCTTAGCATTAAAAATGGCTGAGATACAAAACATCGTTATCTCAACCATTAGCTGATTATTTATTCGATTAATTTACCGACAAATTCTATTTCTTGTCTTAAAACTTCAATTTTTCCATTGTTATCTTCTTTATACACTGGCTTTTCAAAACGTTTTACAGGCATATAACCTTGTTCTCTCATACGTTGTAAACAGTCTTGAATCGTTTCGTTTTCTGCGACTTGAAATTTTTGTTGTTTCTTCATATAGATTCAACTTCATCCGTATCGTATTGTTTAAGCTTTTTAGTTTTTAATCCTTTAGCCCAGAAACCACCATGAATTGTACGTGGTTCATATGCAATTACGAAAGCTTTTGCATCGATTTGTTTTATCGTTTCAATTAATTTAAATTCAAATCTTCTAGGCGTTAAGATTTGAACTACTAAACGATAACCATCTCTACCATGTGCGGTATAGTGTGTAACTCCGTAACCTAAATCTCTAAGTTGTGTTGCTAAATCTAATTCATACTCAGAAGAAGTTACATTCACGACTGTATAGCCAAGTGCCAACTTCTCTTCGATTTTCATTCCTACAATGATACCAATTGAGAAACCGAAAGCATAAGCAACTATGTTTTGAATTTGATCTAAACTAGACATAACTAATCCTAATCCTACTACATAAACAAGTACTTCAACAAAACTTACTACTGCAGCGATGTAACGATATCCCTTTAACGTTAAAATAGTACGCATAGTTAAACAAGTGACATATGCAACATTAATAACAAATATTGCTAAAACCATTAACCATGGGTTTGATGCTATAACAGACATTACTCTTTCCCTCTTTCATCACATTAAAATCTAGATTATTTTATCAGCGTAATCATCATTTGTCACGATAAATTAATTTTTAGGCCAGCTATAACGCGTATAGGCTAATTCTCTTTTATGAGCGTTTCTAACATAATGCTGTTCTATTTTGTCTTTTGCATCGCTTGCCACAGGTTTATTTTCTAAATAATCATCTATTTGATCATAAGTTACGCCTAGCGCTTCTTCGTCAGGTAATTGCGGTTTATCATCTTCAAGATCTGCTGTTGGTATTTTATTATAAAGTTGTTGTGGTGCATTCAAATATTTTAATAATTGTCGTCCTTGGCGTTTATTCAAGCCAAAAAGCGGTGCAATGTCAGCTGCGCCGTCACCATATTTAGTATAAAAGCCTGTTACATTTTCTGCTGAATGGTCAGTTCCAACAACGATGCCTGATTGATTTGCAGCTATCGCAAATTGGACCTTCATTCGTTCTCTCGCTTTTTCATTTCCTTTTTGGAAATCAGTTAGCGTATAGCCCGCTTCTCGTAAGGAATGAATACTTTGATCTACTGCTGGTTTAATGTTAACGGTAACTATTTCATCAGGTTCAATAAAATTAAGTGCTTCTTCTACCTCGTCAGCATCTTTTTGTTGTCCATAAGGTAGTTTGACTGCAATGAATTTACACTCTCTATTTTCATTTCTTAATTCAGTGACGGCAATTTGAAGTAATTTACCCATTAATGTTGAATCTTGGCCACCGGAAATGCCCAATACCAAAGATTTTATAAATGAATGTGATTGCACATAATTTTTTATAAATTGTAAGATATTTCTCATTTCCACTTCATTATCTATTTCTGGTTTGACTTGCATTTCTCTCACGATAATATCTTGTAAATTACTCATGTTCTTCCTCCATTTGTTTAACATGTTCCGCTACTTCAAAGATACGCTTATGTTTATTTTCCCAACATGCTGTACTTAAATCGACTGGATATTCTTGTGGATTTAAATAACGCTTATTTTCTTCCCAAAAATGAGACAAACTATCTTTTAAATATGCTTGAGCTTCTTGTTCATCTGGCAATTCATAAACTAATTTACCATCTTCAAAAATATTGTGATGTAAGTCTTTAGCGATAAATGATTTTATAAATTTCATCTTATACGTATGCACTGGATGGAATAACTTTAATGGAGATTCTGCATCTGGATTTTCATCTTCTAAAGTAATGTAATCCCCTTCTGCTTTTTGCGTGTTTTTATTAATGATACGATATACGTTTTTCTTGCCTGGTGTAGTTACTTTTTCGGCGTTATTAGAAAGTTTTATTCTATCTGAATAATTGCCTTCTTCATCTTCAATAGCTACGAGTTTGTAAACTGCACCTAAAGCGGGTTGATCATATCCTGTAATTAATTTAGTACCCACTCCCCATGAATCTACCCTAGCACCTTGTGTTTTCAAACTAGAAATTGTTTCTTCGTCCAAATCATTTGAAACTATAATTTTAGCCTCTGTAAAACCTGCGTCATCTAACATAGCTCGTGCTTCTTTCGATAAATAAGCGATATCACCAGAATCTAAACGAATACCAATAAAATTAATTTTATCGCCTAATTCTTTGGCTACTTTTATAGCATTTGGCACGCCTGATTTTAATGTGTGGAAAGTATCAACTAAAAAGACACAATCTTTATGACGTTCAGCGTATTTTTTAAATGCTACATATTCATCGCCATAAGCTTGTACCATAGCATGTGCATGTGTACCTGAAACGGGTATGTTGAACAACTTACCTGCGCGTACATTACTTGTTGAATTAAATCCACCTATATATGCTGCTCTCGCTCCCCACAATGCTGCGTCTGCTTCTTGCGCTCTACGCGTACCAAACTCCATCAATGTATCGTTATTTGCAACATGTCTAATGCGACTTGCTTTAGTACTTATTAACGTGTGGAAATTAACAATATTAAGTAACATCGTTTCTATTAATTGTGCTTGGATTAATGGTGCTTCTACTCTAATTAAAGGTTCATTACCAAAGCATAGTTCTCCTTCTTGCATTGAACGGATATTGCCGGTAAATTTCAACGTAGCCAAGTAATCTAAAAAATCTTCTTTGTAGCCAATTGATTTCAAATAATCAATATCAGTTTGTGAAAATTGAAAAGAATTAATATAGTCAATTACACGTTTTAGTCCATTAAACACTGCATATCCACTATTAAATGGCATAGTTCTAAAATATAAATCAAAGACAGCTAATCTTTCATGTATCCCATCGTTCCAGTATGTTTCTGCCATATTTATTTGATATAAATCATTATGTAATGTAAACGTGTCATCTTTATATTGGTACACAGTAACCTCTCCAATCGACCTTTTTTCCCATTTTATCATAAATTAGAACATTAAAGCATCTTAAATAGCACAGTTAAATAGAGGCTTTAAATTACATGATTTGCGACAAATTGATGACATTTTCTTTTATTATTATTTATCTAGTAAGACATGAATTATAATGGGGTTGAGGTGTGAATATGTTAAACGAAGCGAAAAAATTTATTAAAACAATGTACACTGAATTAAATTTTAAATCTGCTGATATGACACAAAGACTAATAGAAGTTGAGAACGAAATTAATCAAACTGGTACTTATTACCATACTCAACAAGAACTTGAATACGGCGCAAAGATGGCATGGCGTAATTCTAATCGTTGTATAGGAAGATTCTACTGGCAGTCTTTAACAGTTGAAGATGCACGTGGTATAGAGCAAGAAGACGACTTTATAAACTCAATCGAAAACCATATTGTCCAAGCTACAAATAATGGCAAAATCAAGCCATACATTACTATATTTCACCCAGAACATCCACCAAGA
Organism: Staphylococcus lloydii; assembly: GCF_015775975.1. Lineage (NCBI taxonomy): Bacteria > Bacillati > Bacillota > Bacilli > Caryophanales > Staphylococcaceae > Staphylococcus > Staphylococcus lloydii. The sequence continues at coordinate 965,365 of NZ_CP064056.1, read as the reverse complement.
ATATATAACAATCAGTTAATCCGTTATGCAGGTTATACTGATTGTGGAGACCCCGCAGAAAAAGAAGTCACTCGTTTAGCAGAACATTTAGGATGGACTAGTGAACATACACAATTCGATGTGTTGCCCTTAATTTATAAATTACCTAACGGGGTCATGAAATATCACGATTATCCAACAGAAATAATTAAAGAAATAAATATTGAGCATGAACAATTCCCAAAATTAAAACAACTAGGTTTAAAATGGTATGCAGTGCCGATAATTTCAAATATGGAATTAAGGATTGGCGGTATAACTTATCCCACTGCCCCATTTAACGGTTGGTACATGGTCAATGAAATAGCCGTTCGAAATTTCACAGACGTTTATCGCTACAATTTATTGGAAACTGTTGCACACGCTTTTGAATTTGATACACTTAAAAATAATTCGTTTAATAAAGATCGTGCTTTAGTCGAATTAAATTATGCAGTATACCATTCATTTAAACAGGCAGGCGTTTCTATCGTTGATCATTTAACCGCTTCAAGACAATTTGAAGTTTTTGAAAAAAATGAAGCGAAACGTCAAAGAGAAGTGACGGGAAAATGGTCATGGTTAGTTCCTTCATTATCCCCTACACTTGTTTCGAATTATCATCATGGTTATCCAAATATTATGAAAGACCCAAATTTCCATTATAAAAAAGCACAATCATCGGGTTGTCCTTTTCATTAACACTATTTCATTGAACTTGAGGAGTAACGAATATGAATTTATATTATTTAGGGCCTAAAGGAACTTTTTCTTATTTAGCGGCTCAACAATATCAAACTGAAGAAGAAGCGACATATATTCCGAAATCTAATTTATACGAAGTTGTAAGTGCAGTATCAAAAGACAATAATGCCATAGCAGTCGTTCCGATTGAAAATTCAATTGAAGGTACGATAAATATCGTAGCCGACGGATTAACTCAAGAAAACATTTATGCTAAAGGTGAAATTCATTTAGATATTCAATTTGCGCTCTACGGTAGCGATAAAGCAGACGCATCTAGCATCAAAAAAGTCTATTCCATCGCACCTGCAATTAGTCAGACAAGCCAATATATACAACAACACAACTTTGACTATGATTATGTAGATAGTACAATCAAAAGTTTAGAACACATTGAACCTGGTGTAGGCGCTATCGCACCACTAGGAAGTGGTGAAGCTTATGGATATTATCCGATCGAAAAAAACATTCAAGATTATCCACATAATGTCACACGTTTTTTAGTTGTCAGTAACGAACCACAACATATCGACGATGCTTCTGACACTATATTATTAATCACGCCTGAATATGATAAACCTGGATTACTTGCTAGTATATTAAATACTTTCGCAATGTTTAATATCAACTTATCGTGGATTGAATCACGTCCACTTAAAACACAATTAGGCATGTATCACTTTTTTGTTCAAGCAGATGTGCCTAGAGGTTCTAATTTAGATAAAGTTGTAACGATATTATCTACTTTAGATTTCCAAGTGAAGATTATCGGTTCTTTCAATAAAATAAATTAAGCTCAACTATGGACGTACCTATCCCCTCACTATCACAAAATAGTGAGGGGGATTTTTTTAAGTATGGTTGCCTATGTGTCATTGCGATTACGTCGCTAATGTGTAAATAACGTAACAATAACCATCATTGCTAACTGTGGTCCTATTGCGAACAACTCTTGTTACTGCAATTGACACCCGGGGTATAGATATATTTCAAAGAGAATGTACATGAAAAGGTGTTTATGCACTCTTTCTTAATTAGCTTTCAAAAACCAAGCTACTGCTCTCCTATTAAATTTAGGAAATCAGTAGCCTAGAACATAGTGAAAGAGTATTACCAAATCTCGCTTGCCTTTATTTTTGTTATCTAACTAATATTAATTCTTTTTATCGCTCGCTCATCAATGTCTTGCATCATAAACTGCGTTATATCTTCTGCATGAATGGTTTGCGAAGGGTCAGTAAAATGATTTTGTACTATCTTAACATGTTTATGCTTCACATCATTGTAGTTTCTTATATGTACAGCGTCATGTTTCATTTTGCCCTTAAATTCGTTTTTATAAATATTTAAATTTTCTCCGGCTTGGGAAGGTTGCTCTATACCATCAAGGTCTTTAGCATTTTTACCGTCTTTTATACCTAAGTAACGAATACCACCTTGGCAATGTTCAAATAAATTATGATGAATATAAGTATCCTTATATTTTAATGGAGTTAAAGCATAGTATTGTATATCTTCAAATATATTATGTCGGATATGGATATTTTCATAATATTGATTGTAGCGACTTGCATGTGAACCAATCGCTCTATTCCATGGTTGCATACCTTCAGTGGTAGAATTGCCAAAATAACATCGTTCAATGATAACATTTTTAGTTATAGTGCCATCAGTTGCACCAAATTTAGGAAAAGCCCCTTTAACTTGAATGTCTAGTTGTATCGCTTCAGAAAAGCTTCTATCTCCTTCTAAGTCATTGAATCCGATAAACCGACAATCACTTATATATAAACCATTCACACCACAGGCATCTAAGGCATGTCCACCTATAACATCTTTGACTGTTACATCAGTAATGGTTATTTCTTGAGCATGACCGATACACATCGCAGTATTATTAAAAGGTTTTAACTTAGCATTCATGTCTAGCGTGCCACCTGAAATCGTTATATGACTGTTGCCATTATACCCATAGTAACGATGCGGTTTTTTGCCATTTTTTATTAACGCATCTTTACCTTGACGTTTTAATACAGTTTTATTTTGAAGTTTTAATGTCGTTCCTGAATAGATAACTAATGCTTTTTTTATATAATATTCTCCATTGGGTACATTTACAGTAGTACCAAAATGCTTTTTAGCAAAATTGAGTGCTTTTTGTAAGGCCGCTGTATCTTTTTTAGTACTTTGTCCTTTTAATCCAAAGTCGCGCGCGTCAATTTCCAACCCTAGCACCTCCCTATTTTATCTTCTTAATTAACATTTCCTAATTTTATCCTAAATAAACTCGATTATTATGACTATATACGTTATGCTACTAATTATATTAATGTAAAACATTTTTAAATAATGAGGTGTAAATATTATTATGGCAAACAAGGCATTAATAGTAGTGGATTATTCAAATGATTTTGTAGCTGACAATGGTAATTTAACTTGCGGTAAGCCGGCACAAAAGTTAGAACCTTATATCGTTTCTAGAATTGAAGCGTATAATAATCAAAAACAACCTATTTTTATTATGATGGATTTACATTTCGAGGATAATCATTTACATCCTGAAAGCAAATTGTTTCCTCCCCACAATATTATCGGCACACCCGGTCGCGAACTTTATGGTAAAGTGAATGATATTTATCAAAAAATTCAATTTAGTGATCATGTACATTTCCTAGACAAAACACGTTATGACTCATTTTGCGGCACGCCTTTAGATTTAATGTTACGCGAACGTCACATAGACCTCATTGAAATTGTAGGTGTTTGTACCGATATTTGTGTCTTACACACTGCGATAACTGCTTATAATTTAGGCTATAATTTATTTATTTCATCACAAGGGGTAGCCTCTTTTAACGAAACAGGTCACACATGGGCATTAGAACATTTTAAAAATTCCTTAGGTGCTTATGTAGAATATCAGTCTTAAATCGTGCTAAAATGATAGAAACTACTTTTTAAGGAGAATTGATTTATGGCTAAAACTTATATTTTCGGACACAAAAATCCAGATACTGATGCTATTTCATCAGCTATTATCATGTCAGATTTTGAAGCTCAAACTGGAAACAACGAAGCACAAGCATTTCGCTTAGGCGAAGTTGGACCAGAAACTCAATACGCTTTAGATTATTTCAAAGTTGAGGCACCTGAGTTACTTAATGATAATTTAGCAGATCAAAACGTTATTCTTGTTGACCATAATGAGTTCCAACAAAGTGCTGACACTATTGCGGACGCAACAATCCAACACGTTATTGATCACCATAGAATTGCTAATTTCGAAACTGCTGCTCCATTATACTATCGTGCTGAACCAGTTGGTTGTACAGCAACGATTTTATACAAAATGTACCAAGAACGTGGCTTTGAAATTAAACCAGAAATTGCTGGATTAATGATTTCTGCAATTATTTCTGACAGTTTATTATTCAAATCTCCAACTTGTACTGAAGAAGATGTAGCTGCTGCAGAAGCATTAAAATCTATCGCTAATATTGATTTAGAATCATATGGTTTAGAAATGTTAAAAGCAGGTGCTTCAACGGTAGATAAAAGTGCCGAAGAATTATTATCGTTAGATGCCAAATCATTTAACATGGGTAACCATGTTACACGTATTGGTCAAGTCAATACTGTAGATATAGACGAAGTATTCGACAGACATGGCGAACTTGAGACTGCAATGTTAGCGGCAAATAACGAAGGAAATTATGATTTATTCGTACTTTTAGTTACAGACATTATTAATAGCGACTCTAAAATTTTAGTTATCGGCGACGATAAAGATAAAGTTGGAGAAGCATTTAATGTTACACTTGAAAATGGTACTGCCTTTTTACCTGGTGTCGTTTCAAGAAAAAAACAAGTCGTACCACAAATTACTGACGTATTGAGCTAATCAAGTTGATACTTGTTTATACTTTAAATGATAACTGGGGCATTGCAATGTCCCAGTTTTTATAAATTTATACGTGCTATTTTATTTCCATACGGGAGGAATGACTTTGAACTCGGTCGAACAAACTTTTGAGCAAAGTAGACAATATTTTAAAACACAAGCAACGAAAGATGTTAAGTTTCGTAAGCAACAATTAAAAAACTTGAGTAAAAGTATAAAGAATTACGAAACAGAGTTATTAGAAGCTTTTAATGCTGATTTAGGCAAAAACAAAGTTGAGGCATTTGCTACTGAAATTGGTTTCGTTTTGAAAAATATTAAGTTAGCACGCAAAGAACTTAAAAATTGGACTAAACGCAAACAAGTGAATACACCTTTATTTATGTTTCCTGCTAAAAGTTACATTATGAAAGAACCATACGGTACCGTATTAATCATTGGACCGTTTAATTACCCTCTTCAATTAGTGATTGAACCACTCATAGGTGCAATTGCTGCAGGTAATACGGCTATTATTAAACCGTCTGAATTCACACCACATGTTACTAAAGTGTTGCGTAAAATTATTGAAGCAGTGTTCAACCCTGAATATGTGGCTGTTATTGAAGGCGAAGCAGAAACGACGAAACAACTTACAGCCTTACCTTTTGATTATATTTTCTTTACTGGTAGTGAAAACGTTGGTCGTTCTGTATATCAAGCTGCCAGCAACAATTTAACGCCAGTAACATTAGAATTAGGTGGAAAATCCCCTGTTATTGTAGATGAATCTGCCAATATTAAAGTCACAAGTGAACGCATTTGTTTTGGAAAATTCACAAATGCTGGTCAGACTTGTATAGCACCCGACTACTTATTAGTAAAGAAATCGATTAAAGATGATTTAATTAGCGCGCTTAAAGCTACAATCTCTGAATTTTATGGTAAAGATGTACAACGTTCTGAAGATTTTGGCCGTATTGTTAATGAGCGTCATTTTTCAAGGCTTACGAAATTGTTAACAGAGCAACAACAAAATATTGTTTTTGGTGGTACTACAAATAAAGACACTTTATATGTTGCACCAACAATTATAGATAATGTGGACCTTGATTCCGAAATAATGCAAGAGGAAATTTTTGGTCCGTTATTACCAATTGTGACTTATGAAGATTTGGATGAAGCCTTAGCATTAATTCAATCCAAACCTAAACCACTTAGTTTATATTTATTTAGTGAAGATGAAAATGCGACAGAACGCGTATTAAACGAACTTTCATTTGGTGGAGGCGCGATCAACGATACATTGATGCACATTGCTAATCCAAATTTACCATTTGGTGGCGTTGGAAACTCTGGTATCGGCCAATATCATGGCAAATACAGTTTCGATACGTTTAGTCACGATAAGTCGTATATTTTCAAAACTACACGTTTAGAATCTAGCGTTATTTTTCCTCCGTATAAAGGTAAATTTAAATATATTAAAACGTTCTTTAATAAATAGTAACTAAAAAGAGCAGCTCATATTGAGTTGCTCTTTTTTATATGAATATTATTTTTACGGTTCAACTACTCATTGTAAAAATTTAACGCATACACCTTCTGCCGCTTCGGCTTGGTTATCGACTTGAGTTAATTCCCCAGTATTTTTATCTCTACTAAATACTGTTAATGCATAGTCACCTTCTTGGTGTGCACAAACAAGAAAATCGTCTGAATTCGTTATATTAAAGTCACGTGGGAACTCTCCACCACTATGTGTAATGTTAACTAATTCAAGAGAAGACCCATCAGTTGATACTTTAAAAATTGCTATACTGTCATGTCCTCTATTACTTATATATAAAAACTGTTGATCGTGAGAAAGTCTGACCCCAGCTAATTTTGTATCTCCGGTAAAATCTTCAGGTATTGTACTATGTCTTTCGACTTCTTTAAACTTACCATCTTTATAACTCACGACACTGACAATATTTGATAATTCATGTACGACATAAGCATAATGATTATTATCGTGAAATGTGATGTGACGAGGACCATCAGCTGGTTTAAATTCAGTCACAGCATATTCTGTTAATCCCTGTTCTCCATATTGATAAGTCACTACTCTATCAGTTCCTAGGTCCATAGCAACTACATAATTATCAGGCGTCGTATCTAATAAATGTACATGTGGATGCTCTTGTCTGTCACTAGGTCCTACTGGATAAGTGTGTTGTAATTCTTGTATCAGTTTGATTACTTTTCCTGTCGTCGTGTCTAATTCATATATACGAGCTAATCCTGCTCCATAAACAGATTCAAATAAAAATTGGCCGTTTGGAGAAACTGACACATAACAACCTGTTCCAGCAGTAGATTCAAGACATTTATTTATTAAAGTTAACTCACCATTATCACCAATTTTGAAACTTGCAATGCCGCAATCGTCTCCTTCTCGCGTAATGGCATATAAATATGAGTTATATTGAGCTAGGTATGTAGAAGCTTCAACTTCATATCCAGTTTCTATTGTAGCAATTTTACCTGATGCTTCATCTAACTCAAAACGGTAAATGCCTTTTCCTTCTTTTTTAGTATATGAACCAACATAACCTATTGTTGTCATGAAAACCCCTCCATTATCGATATAACTTCATTTTATTAAAGTTAACACAGAATAACAATTAATTAAATTACATACTTAGCTATTTAAATTAGCCCCGTTAAAGTAACCATTGTACATTACTGACAAATAGACAAATTAAGGTTTCGATGTTAATCTATGTAGGTTAAATTGCATCGTTATATTTTCATGTTCATGTTTTTAAAATTTGTCGGTGCCTCTGCACTATTAAAACCACGAAAACGGGTGAATCTAATTATGACATTTTTGGCAATCATCATTTTTGTCCTAACCCTAGTCTTAGTTATTTGGCAACCTAAAGGGCTAGATATAGGTATTAGCGCTGTTATTGGCGCTAGTCTTGCTCTATTAACTGGTGTTGTGAATTTCACAGATGTTATTGAAGTAACACAAATTGTTTGGAATGCTACGTTAACTTTTGTAGCACTTATTCTAATCTCTTTAATTTTAGATGCTGTTGGTTTTTTTGAATGGTCGGCTATCTATATGGTTAAAGCATCGCGTGGCAATGGTATTAAAATGTTTATCTATATTATGTTACTAGGTGCAGTTGTAGCTGCTTTTTTTGCCAACGATGGGGCCGCACTTATTTTAACACCCATTGTTTTAGCGATCGTACGTACATTAGGTTTTAATAAAAAAGTAATATTCCCATTTGTTATTGCAAGTGGATTTATTGCGGATGCCACTTCATTACCTTTTACGATTAGTAACTTAGTTAATATCGTGTCTGCAGATTATTTTAATATTTCTTTCATGACGTATTTTAGCCACATGATTCTGCCTGATTTAAGTGCGTTGTTAGCAAGCATATTCATCTTATGGCTTTACTTCAAACGTTCGATACCGCTTCAATTCGATGTACAACAAGTTCAAAACCCGCGCTCTGCTATTAAAGATTATCGTCTGTTTAAAATTTCTTGGATAGCATTAGTATTTTTACTTGCTGGTTATTTAATTAGTGAGTTTGTGCACATACCTGTTTCATTTATTGCGATATTTGTGGCTGTTATTTTCATTTTATTAGCACGTAAATCGCAGGCGGTTCATACTAAAAAGATATTAAAAGAAGCGCCATGGAATATCGTTATTTTTTCCATCGGTATGTATCTTGTCGTCTTTGGTTTGAAAAATGTAGGAATCACCCATTTATTAGGTAATGTATTAACATTTATTTCTGACCATAATTTATTTTTAAGCATTATAGGTACTGGATTCATTTCTGCGTTCTTATCATCCATCATGAATAATCTTCCAACTGTATTAATCGATGCACTTGCCATTAATCAAGCAGACGTTACTCATATGGTTAAAGAAGGTATGATTTACGCAAATGTTATAGGTTCAGATTTAGGACCTAAAATTACACCTATTGGTTCATTAGCGACATTGCTATGGTTGCACGTACTTACTAATAAAGGAATTAAAATATCATGGGGAACTTACTTTAAAACTGGGATTGTAATTACTCTACCGGTATTATTCATTACTTTAGTAGGTTTATACTTAACACTCATAATTTTTAAATAATATAGCATTCAGGTCGAGTCATATTTAGATGACTCGACCTTATTTTTGTTGCTAGTATTTTAATTTATCGTCATATCAAGCGTTGCTTCAATATTTCTTTGTACTATTCTATAAAAGCACTTGCAATTATACGAACACATGTTCTATTATTGTAGTGAGGTGATTCTATGATTCCAGATAAATATAAAAAAGAAACCGATTATAGAAAGATTCCGAGAGAATATCTATCTAAAGATATTCCTATGGGTAGAGGCATGGTTAAATGGGCCCCCTTTGCCACGTTACCCGAACAGTTCGAAACAATTCAAAACTATATCATTGATCAAAATAAAATTGACCGCCCTATCTTATCGGACGATCAATTAAACGACTTAAATATTCATTTGCACCAGTCTTTGCATAACAACCGGCCAGTTCAACTTGAGTATTATCAAGAAGGTTGGCTCAAATCATTATCGTTAACGATTAAACATATCGATATGATAAATATGTATCTGACTGGCATCACACATAATGATGGTGAAGAGATTAAAATTTCACTATTCGATGTCACGAAGATACAACAACTATAGTACTAATAAGTAACATATTGCATAGTTTAATTAGCTATATTAAACTTAATCGAATACCCGTAACAATGCCTAATGCGTATAATTTCACAGACGCACTAAATTGATATAAAAAAATAGAACACATTACGTGTTCTATTTTTATAATTAATTATTAGCTTCAATATCTGATACAATTTCTTTTGTTTTACTTTCAATATCTTCAAAGTCTTTTTTGAAAATATAAGCAAATACTACTGCACCAACACCAGCTAAAAGTGATACAGTTAAGATTGTACCAAGTACAAATTTGATTAAACCTTTAATAAAATTCAACATTCTGATTCACCTCAATAATTTATTAACATCACTATCATTAATGATAGCATACTTAAAAGCATCAATAAAAGTATACCCATTATTAGAATATATATTCTAGTAAAAAAACATAACCTTCTATGATATGCTTAAACTATTAAAAGTATATTTCTGTTAAGGTATCATATCGAATACTTTACTTAGCATTTACATAATATCATAAATTGAAAAATAGCGATATTATTATTGATTAGGACATAACAAAAACGACTACTATAAAAGTAGCCGTTTGCTATTAATAAACTTTAGTTATTCCACCAAGTTGCAACTGCTGATTTAACTGCATCATAATAATTTCTCATAATATCACCTCAAAGAGTTAATAAATAATTTATCATTGATGTTAAGTTCATCATATTACACAACTATAAATAATTGCAATTAATATAAAATTACATTAAAGTTACAATTTTGTCATATCAAGTAACGATTGGAGCGTAGTTAATCATGCAAGATGTAAAATCAGACATAATGACTCATAGAGGTTCTCATTTTGATTTGGGAGTGAAAACTGCCCAATGGATGCAACAAACCCCACTCTTAAAAAATAGAGAGCAAGAATGGCGTAAGCGTATGCCACGCTTTGATATCAATATAAAAGAAACATATAATATATTCCAACTTTATGCGCCACACATATGGGAAGAAATTATGGGTATGCAAGAAGTATTAAATTTACCTACTCGCCAAATGCTATTAAATTTTGCACACTATCGTTTTACACCATTAAAAAATAGTGGTTGTACTGTCTTTCTTGGCAATGATTATATGGTTAGAAACTATGATTACCATCCGGCAACATACGATGCACGTTATTTGTTATTCCAACCAAATGATGGTGGTTTAGCACAAATTGGCCCTACTTCACGCGTTACAGGCCGTATGGATGGTATGAACGAAGCAGGATTAGTTATGGCTTATAATTTTATGCATCGTAAACATCCTGGTGACGGCTTCGTCTGTTATATGATTGGACGTTTAGTCTTAGAATATTGTAAGGACGTACCTGAAGCAATCCAATTATTAAAATCATTGCCCCATAGAAGTTCTTTCAGTTATATTGTGATGGATAAAAATTTAAATCACGCTATTGTTGAAGTAACACCTAGAGCTATAGATGTTAGATATGATAAAACATGTACGAATCATTTCAAATTGCTCACACACGAAAATAGAAACTATACAAAAGAATCGTCAGATCGCTTAGATAGACTCATTGCCCATTCACCAGAGCAATTCTCAAAATATGATGCGTTTAAACTTTTTAATAACCCTAATAACGAAATCTATAGCAAATTATTTAATAGTTGGTCTGGAACAATACATACTAGTGTGTATGAACCACAGTCCATGTCGGCTTGGATTGCTTTAGGTGAAAATAATCAACCAACACGCTTTAATTTCCAACATTGGTTAGACGGTCAATCACTTGAGCTGCAAAATTTCACAGGTCACATAGATACAGAGCTAACCTTTGCCACATATTAATTAAAACGCTTCTCTAGTCAACGAAATTAAAAACACTCCTTTTAAAGCACTACGCTACGCTAATGTGTGCTTTGAAAGGAGTGTTTTATATTATTTAATATGGATATTACCAGAATTCGTATAGAATTCTAAGACATTGTCGCTATTGCCAACTTTACCGTTTTTAAAATATTTATTATCTACTTGTACTTTACCATCATCAGGATTTAATTTTAGCAAAGTATCTTTAGGTTTCGTTGCATAAGACATGAGAATATTACCTTCGTTAGTCGATGCTTTAATGTCAGAAGTGCTTTTCATATGCGTCAATTTAATGTTGCTACGTTTGGATAATAACAGCGCACTTTTTAATAATGAATTTTTTACATTAATTTCTCTAGTTGTTTTAATATCACTATTTTTTATGACACAATCACGTATATATACCGGCGCAGATTTCGAACGGAATTTTAAGTTTTCGAACTGCGTATGCTTCACGTATAAACCGTCGCCACCATTATAAGTCGTTTTAATATTAACTTTACCTAAATTTAAGTCGCTAATATGAATTGTTTCCGAATTTAAATTCATGTTTAATGATTTTTCTTGCTGCTTAGGCACTGTAATAGTTAATTCACTATCCATTTTTCTAAATGGGTTAAAATTTAAACCGTAATGGTCTTCATTATTATTTATTTCGCTAATTTTTAAATGGCCATTGTGCTTATCAATTTTAATATCTTTCGTACCTTTATAACTGATTGATAAACGTTTACCATGTTTTACATTAACTTTCGCAAATTTCGTATTTACATTTAAAGAATTAATCGTTTTATGGTCAATATTTTCATGTGCTTTATTCGTTTTATTATCTTGCTTTTCAAATGTGAACCAGGAAATGCATGCCAGTGAAAAACAAATGACAAATAAAACCAATCCACTGATGAATAGCTTCTTCATTTAACTGCACTTCCCTTAATATTTTTTATGTTCCAGCGTAAATATTTTAAAATAATACGATAGACTAACTCGGCTAGTTTTAAAATTAATACAAATAACATGATACCTAACCCTGAGTATGAAAAGGCAAATAAATAATTACTGACAGCTAAACTTATGTTGCCATTAATTAACCCATGTACAATAAGTAAAACTGGTGAAATAAAAAATAACAAAGCGATTAATAACAATATAAACATAAAAAAGGCCACAAAAATCATAGGAATCAAAATAATAAGTAATGAGACAATGCCCATACCTAATGAAGCCATAATTGCTTTAAAGATAGTTTGCGCGTTTGTTCTATACTCAGCGTAGCTAATAGCATTTTGTGCCATGATTTCTTTTCCAATTATTTTTGGTGACTCTAATTCACCCATAATTTGATATTCATTTTTACCTTTTTGTTCTTCTTCAAAAAAATACTCTTCATACTCATACATTTTTTTATCCCTATCTTTTCTAGGTAAATGATTGAGTTCTTGTTCGAGTTCATTCAAAAAAGTAATTTTATCCATAACATACCAACCGCCGTTTAATTTTAGATTATATTGACTATGCTTATCTTACTAAAAAGTATAGTTGCTAGTTAATTAAAAAGGCTATTATTGTTTAAAAAGCTCAAACTTTTTAATTTTTTCGTTCTTAATAACCGCTGATAATTTGATACGATGCGCTTTGTCTACATAAATAATCAGTTTATATCCTTTACCCACTTTACGTTCGGTAAATTTACAACCTAACTTATGTTTAAGCACTTTAAACGAATCATTAATATGTAAGTTATCGATTGTTTTAATGTCTTGATCTTCAGTTAAAGTAATACCTATTACTTTATTAGATTTCTTAGAAACTTTAACTACCAAATTAGGATGATTTACTTTGTTGTAAAAAGTAAATCTATCAAGTTTTATTTTACTATTCTTTTCATATCCTGATTGTTGAAATTGATTACCTACAGCCATACCATCTATTTCAAACGATGATAAATCGGTAGATTTTTCGTCTTTTATATGTTGCCCTATTACTAAGCCAACGACACTCAGAACAAGAAAAATTATAAATATCATTATTTTGATATATAAATTTTTGTTCATCAATATTTCACACTCCGACCTTATAATTTTAATATAGCATAGCCCATTTTTAGTTGCATCTCTCAGCCTAATTCGTAAATTTAAAACGTTATTTTTTAAAAGTTTAATTAATTCCCCATAATATATTAATTTGCTATAATAACATCAATATCTAAAGGGGGTTACATAATGACAAACTTGAAAACTTATTTTAATGATAGTCAACCACTCAATGACTACATTGATCAAATGAGTGAAAATAAAGAAGATTTAATTACGATTTATAAATCATTTTCACTACCAGAAGACGATGATAGACTAACAAAAATTAAGTCATTAAATTATAGTAAAGTATTAGTTATAACGGAAGATTGGTGCGGAGATGCCATGATGAATCTCCCTATATTAAAAAATATTACTGAACAGTTAAACTTAGAGGTACGTGTTTTCCACCGTGATGACGATACGAATTTAATCGACCAATATTTAACGAATGGAACTGCACGTAGCATTCCAATTTTCGTCTTTTTAAATGACGACTATCAACAAGAAACGGTGTGGGGACCGCGTGCAAGACAAGCACAAAAATTTGTTGAAGAAAGTCGAGCGCATTTACCTTCAAAAGATGATCCTTCTTTTGAAGAAAAATCAAATGAAGTTCACGCTATTATCGCTAACCGTTATAAAACTGATTCCCAATTATGGAAAGCAGTTTATGACTCAATAGTAGAACAGTTACTTCATAAGTAACCTAGTATTGATATGCGTGACGCATAATATCATCTTTAGCGCATAATAACAATTAAAAGGCCCGTTAGATTAGTTAATCTAACGGGCCTTTTCTCCTATTAGTTGAAACTGTTAAATATCTTTTTTAGCAACGTAAAATAGATTGATAACAAATAATACTATAATTGACGCACTAGAGATAAACCACTGCCAATGAGTAAAAGTATAATTTCCAGAAGTCGTTTTGTCAGTTAAATAACTAAACGGTATATATTTAAGAGAATCTTGAATATTGTCACCTATTTTAGGAATCATAGGGATAAATGGTTCAGCAAAAGGTACGATAAATACTAAAATTATTCCTAATGTGAAAATCAATGCCGTTTTAGGCACAATTAATGAGAATAAATATAACAGTACGCCATAAAACAGATGGAACACAATGTAAAAAACTAATAGTTCGAAAAACTTGTTTGTTTCTACATTTTTGCCGTCACATATATTTTGAACTACTAAGACAAAAACAGTTAATAAAGCTGTCATGATTATAGCAATCAAAACAATAGAAATAACTTTTGCTATTAAGTAACCAATTCGGCTACCTTTTTTATTCATAAATAATTGAATTGTCCCTTGTGAAATATCACGAGTAATTGTTTTTATTACAAATAGTAAACCAACGATTGAGAAAAACCAACTACCAATAGATAAAATAGCATTACCGTTAACTTTATCTAGTTGTTGCATAAATAACGCTGTCATACCACCTAATGCAAGATAAGTTAAGACAATTGCCAAATATGTAAGTGGACTTTTCAAAATACTATAGATGTCATACTTTACCAATTGAATACTGTTCATTATTGGCCACCTCTCTGGTTGATATTAAAGTAAGTATCACGTAGCGAGCTCTTACGTGTTTCAATATAAGTTGGATAAACATCAATACTCGCTAAACCTTTTAATAATGACTGATAACTATTTTGTACTTTTAATATAATTTCATTAGTAGTTTGGTCTGACTGAATGAAATCACTATGGTCACTAATATAAGATAGAGTTTTTTCAAAGTCTGCAGCTTCTACTTTTACTACAGTAGAATCAGAAGTAGTACCCTGCTTCATATTAACGTCTTGAACAAAATGCCCATCTCTTAAAAATATTGCTCTATCACAAATCAACTCGATATCTTCTAATTTATGACTAGAGATAAGAATTTTCATATCTAAATCATTTACTAAGGATTGGATCGTAGTCAACACATCAATTGAGCCATCTGGATCCATACCGTTCGTTGGTTCATCCAATATTAAATACTTTGGTTTATTCATTAAAGAAACTGCGATTGCAAGTTTCTGTTTCATACCCATCGAATATTTTTTAACTTTTTTCTTAATATATTCACGCATACCAAATGCATCTATTATGCGATTGGCATATTGTTTATCAAACCCTTTACCTAAAACTTGAGCAAATAATTTCAAGTTATAAAGACCTGATTTGTTGTTATATAACTTTGGATGTTCGATTAAATAACCTATATTTTCATCTCTGGCAATATCAACTTTACCTTTGTAATTAATAATATTACCATTCATAACTTTCATTAAAGTTGTTTTACCAACGCCGTTTTTACCTATTAAACCTACAATTTTACTGTCTTCAAAATCAAATTCAATATGATCTAAGACATTGTTACTACCATAGGTTTTAGTTATATCCTGCAGCTTCATAAGTTCCTCCTCGACACAATGATTTAGTATTTAACACAGTTCACTATTATAGATTAAATCTCAATAATTTCAAATGTACAATTAAAATTTATTTAAAAATTAATAGAACAACATACATTTTAAATATGAAGTTTAACTAGAACTACATACTATCATAAAAAATAGTGCTAGTAATACAGAAGTCATATCTTCTATACCATTAGCACTAAATTTACTTTTTATTTCGTTCTTTAAGTCGATCATTTCTTCTATTTATAAAAGCACAAATCATAAATAGAATTGCAGCTATAAGCAATTTTATCCCTGAAGATTCATTGCCAGTAGCTTGTAAATAAAAACCAGCTATAAAGACTACAATAGCAATGATGACAAATATTTTAGTTAGATGCTTCACTTTACTCACCTCGGTCACTTACATTTTATCAAAAATAACATCTTTTTTAAAATTTAGTAAATGACCAGCTAGTACACTAATCAATAACTATCGCGTATAAAAACTGAACTAATAATTATTTTGACCAATTATTTTCAAAATTGCCGATTTTCCAAACTAATGTAGAAATTAGCCATGCAATAATAAATAATACAACTAAAATATAACCTAAATAATCAAATTTAATTGCTTGCACATTAGACCAAAAGGCATTATTTAAATGTAATTTATCTGCAGTCATTTGCAACAATTCTATACTCCCAATAATTAATGCTGCAATGACCGATATAGCTGTAATTGTAATATTATAGAAAATCTTTCTTATTGGATTTAAGAATGCCCAATTATAAGCTGATTTCATCATTATTCCATCTAATGTATCCAGTAAACTCATACCCGCTGCAAATAAAATAGGTAACGCTAAAATGCCTATAAATGGCAATGCTTGTTGTGAAGCACCAGAAGATAAAGCTAATAAGGCAATCTCACTTGCCGTATCAAAACCAAGACCAAATAAAAATCCTAATGGTAAAACATGCCAACTTTTGCTAATGAGTTTGAAATACGGTCCAACAAATCTTGTTATAAACCCTCTAGCCGCTAATAACTCATCAATTTTTTCATTCTCAATATATTGATGACGTAGCTTTATAAATAATTTAATTAACGACACTAAAATAATTAGATTCAAAATGCCAATTAACAATAAGAATGTACCTGACACAATGGTGCCTACTGTACCACCTATATCTTGAAAATGTGGTAATTCTTGCTTTGCCCATTTTACTGAAATTCCTAATAACACAGCCATGAGGAACACCACAGACGAATGACCAATTGAAAAATAAAACCCTACCCCTATTGGATTTTTACGTTGTTGAATTAGCTTACGCACTGTATTATCAATCGCAGCGATATGGTCTGCGTCAAAGGCGTGCCTTAAACCTAAAGTATATGCCAGAAGACCCATACCTACTATAATCGGATGTGCTTTCCCCATTATCCATAAAGCGCTAAAACCCACAACATGTAATAGAATGACTATCAATATATAAGGCAACCAACTTTTATTATACCGACCCAAAAACTTCACACTGTTACCAACTCTCTATAGCATTTCTTAATTAATTAAAAATTATATATTAAAGAATAACATTATTGTATAACTTGAAAACAACCGTTAACAAGTATTACTAATGAATAAAAAGATACATAATTTAAAAAGTGTACATTAAAACTTATAGCAAATTAATTGTTTGCACTAGCATAGAAGTAATGCTACACTAAAAATGTATCCACAGATTATACTACACAAACCCCAAGTCTGATTGCGCCAGACTTGGGGTTTTTTGTGCAAGGCCACTACTTATCTTTCCATTTGTTTTCTAACCAAACTCGAAAAACAACTAGCACACTCCCTGATAATAAAGTTGCCATTGCATCTTGCCACCACGTCATATACTACACCTCCTACAAAATTTGACATGCAGGATTTCGATGGCCTATCCATATTCTAACATAAAAAACAGAACGTATGTTCGTATTTTTATCTATAAATTCTATTTTTTTGAATTAAATAGTGTGAAGACTTTAACTTTAATTCATTTCAAGATAATATAAGTAATGAGAATGAAATAGTAAAAGAGAGGTTGAGTCCAACATGAATCCTTTAGCTTTAGACTTAAATGAACAATTATCTAATGCAAAGCCAGAAATCGCGGATATGTTATCTGATCTTGGTAAATTAATGTATTATCCAAAAGGTATCTTATCACAATCCGCTGAAGCTAAATCAACACAATATAATGCTACAATCGGTATGGCTACCTATAAAAATAGTAAAATGTATGCTGATACTTTAAGTGATGTGTTTAATCATTTAGAACCTGACGATATATTCCCTTATGCTCCACCTCAAGGTATAGAACCATTACGTGACTTATGGCAACAAAAGATGTTAAAAGAGAATCCTGATTTATCACAAACATCAATGAGCCGCCCTATATTAACGAATGCTTTAACGCATGGTTTATCACTTGTTGGAGATTTATTCGTTGATAGCCAAGACACTATCCTTTTACCAAAACACAACTGGGGTAATTATAAATTAGTCTATTCGACAAGACATGCAGCTGAAATACAGACTTATTCAATCTTTGATGATGAAGGTCATTATTCTACAAAATCATTAGTAGAAACGTTAGACAATTACAATCAAGAAAAAGTTATTTTAATTCTTAACTACCCTAATAACCCAACTGGTTATACGCCTACTAAAGACGAAGCTAAAACTATCGTAGAAGCGATTAAAAACTTAGCACAAAGAGGCACTAACGTTATAGCTGTCGTTGACGATGCTTATTATGGTTTGTTCTATGAAGATGTATTTACTCAATCATTATTTACACCATTAACAAACTTACAATTAGATAATTTATTACCTATTCGTTTAGACGGTGCTACAAAAGAATTTTTCGCTTGGGGGTTACGTGTTGGTTTCCTAACTTTCGGATTACATGATGAAATTTCAAAATCAGTATTAGAAGCCAAAGTAAAAGGACTTATAAGAAGTAATATATCGAGTGGTCCAATGCCATCCCAAAGTGCTATCAAATACGTTTTAGAAAATAACGAAAAATTTGATCAAGAAATTCAGCATAATATAGATGTATTGGAAGCACGTTACAAAGTAACTAAAGAAGTAGTCTATGATGAAAAATACGCAACATCTTGGCAACCATATGATTTTAACTCTGGTTATTTTATGGCTTTAAAAGTTCATGGTGTTGACCCAGAACAATTACGTGTACATCTTATCGAGCAATATTCTATTGGCATTATCGCACTTAACGATACTGATATTCGTATAGCGTTTAGTTGCGTAGAAAAAGACGATATCCCTCATGTATTTGATGCTATTGATAAAGCAATAAAAGATTTACAAAATGCTTAAATAATATAGCACAAGCGCTTAATGGCTATAGACCATTAAGCGCTTGTTTTTTATCTTTCTGATTTTAAAACTCTTGTCATTTCTTCGATTTTACCTGCATGCAATGGAATATGAATTGCATTTAAAGTGAGTAATTCGTCTAATGTATTACAACCAGCAATTGTCTCAGACAATTCTTGTTCTAATTGAACGTCAGTTAAATTTCTAGCACGGTCAGGTAAGGTTTTAATATTGTTAATGATTTCATCAATAGATGGCACGTCTGCATCGTTCCAATCTTTAGGACTAGAACCATAGCCAAATAAACTTGAATATAATGCAATATCTACTTCATTTTGTTCACATAATGATAAGGCTGATTCGAAAATAGTTAACACATGACCATATTGCCAATGTAATGTGTTTGGAAATACCTCATTTTGATTATCAAGAACCTCTTCTACTCCCCATTTATCATAAACAGATACTAGATAATTCACACCCATATCGATTACATCAAAAACTGTTTTTTTCGTCATAACCTCGTCATCGTCCTTTCTTTAATTAGTAATTTTAAATAATACTAACTTACTAATCCAATTCTACATCAAATAACTTTATTTTACCTTTTATAGAGTTTATATTTTTGTAAATTTCAATAATCATAATTTTAATTAAATCAAAAACCTATTATGTTAATATCTGAAATAAATGAAAAGTATCGATAAAAACGACGATTAATAATATATGTACGCCCTTCTATGCTGCTAGAAAGTTTTGCCATTTAGTTTATGAAATTCGTTTTAGTATAGTACAATAAAAACGAAATATATAAGCTTAAACTTATCGACATGCTATGAGTCATTTTCGAGTTTGCCCTACATATAAATTTGGGGAGGTAATGTAATGATTTTACTATTATCAATATTATTGGTATTAAGCTTTATATTAGTAATTTTTAACACATATAAATATTTTCTAAGTTACTACGGTCGCAACTCAAATAATTTATACTGGCTAATAGGCTCGTTATTGTTATTAATAGTAGTCGGTATATTATTACTACAAATCATTTAGAGCTACCTTTGCAGTTCTAATTAGGTTATGCCTCTGTATATAAGTCGTAAATAAGTTAAAGCAAAAACGGAAATATAAAAACTATTAAAATTTAAACTAAACATGAAATGCATAAAAAGACGCGCTCTAAAGTAATGATTACTTTAAGGGCGTCTTTTTATTTTAATATGATCGCATATGATTCATTTTTAATCTAAATTATCAATCATAGATTTTAATAAGACAATTTGGCCAAAGTGTCGATTAATATGCAAAATTGCAAAGTGAATAGACTGGTTAAAATCCTCCATATAAACGTCTATATTTTTAAGTTCAATTGGTTCTTCTCTAGTCTTTGTTAATTGTTCTTCTAAAGCATTGAATATTTTATCGAATTGATTATCTAATAATAATTTTAATTCATCAAAAGATGGTTCGCCCCCATCAAAGTCGTTTGGAGAAGTCCCCCATAGGAAATATTTTGCAGCAGGTTGCGCTAACGCCTTTTCTCCATTAATTGTTTCAAATATTAAAAAGTCATTCAGTAATATTATATGACCTAATTGCCACTTAATATTGTTATTAGAAGTATCGGGTTGAAATGTAGCTTTCTTTTCATCAATATCTTTTAAATGTTGTTTCAATAAATTATATGACGCTTGGTATTGTTCTCTAATCATTTATATGCTCCTCCACTAATTGTAATTAATTATTCACACTATCATTAATTACAATTTATTCAAAATACTAATACTCACACTTCAAGATTCGTAAACTATAGTTAAACTCTAACGTTTATGCATTGATTTAGAGAAATACAAGAACGAAATATAACAGCCAATCTGAACATCTACTTTAAAATCCCGGATCCATATAAAAAAGACGCTTCCCAAAAGTTCAGTCAACTTATGGAAAACGTCTCAAAAGAATTGCTTTAAAATTTTATAACCTTATAACAATATGAAATGCTGTTATATCATTGTTCGTAAGTTATTTTACATCATACCTGGCATGCCGCCCATGCCTTGTTGTGGGTCGTTGTCATCTTTATCAGGAATGTTCGCTACAACCGCTTCAGTTGTTAAGAACATTGCTGCGACACTTGCTGCGTGTTGTAATGAAGAACGCGTTACTTTTGTTGGATCAACAACACCTGCATCAAGCATGTTTACCCATTCATTTGTAGCTGCATTATATCCAACACCTACTTCAGCGTTTTTAAGTCTTTCAACAATAATTGAGCCTTCAAGACCAGCATTTTCAGCAATTTGTCTTACCGGTGATTCTAATGCTTTTAAGACAATATTAATACCAGTCGCAATGTCGCCTTCAGCTTCAATAGCATTAACTTTATCATAAATGTTCATAAATGCTGTACCGCCACCTGCTACAATGCCTTCTTCTACCGCTGCTCTAGTAGAGTTTAATGCATCTTCAATACGTAATTTACGTTCTTTAAGTTCAGTTTCACTCGCAGCACCTACACGAATAACTGCAACGCCACCTGCTAATTTAGCTAAACGTTCTTGTAATTTTTCTTTATCAAATTCTGAATCAGTTTCTTCGATTTGTGATTTGATTTGGCTTACACGAGCATCAATACTGTTTTGGTCTCCGTCACCATTAACGACAGTTGTGTTGTCTTTAGTAATTTCTGCTTTGCTAGCAGTACCTAACATGTCTAATGATGCTTCTTTAAGTTCTAAACCAAGGTCATCAGTAATAACTTGTGCACCTGTTAAGATTGCTAAGTCTTCTAACATTGCTTTACGACGATCACCAAATCCTGGTGCTTTAACTGCTACAGCAGTGAATGTACCTCTCATACAGTTAAGTACGATATTTGTAAGTGCGTCACCTTCAACTTCATCTGCAACAATTAAAATTGGACGGTTAGATTGCACGACTTGTTCTAATAAAGGTAAAACATCTTGGAATGAAGAAATCTTTTTGTCTGTAATTAAAATATATGGATTTTCTAATTCTGCTACCATTTTATCTGAATCAGTTACCATATATGGAGATTGGTAACCTCTATCAAATTGCATACCTTCAACAACTTCTAATTCAGTATTAAAACCATTAGATTCTTCGATCGTAATAACCCCATCGTTACCAACTTTTTCCATTGCTTCAGAAATATATTTACCAATTTCTTCATCAGCAGCAGAAATAGAACCTACTTGCGCAATTTCGTTTTTATTTTCGACTTTTTGAGAGATACCGTGTAATGCTTCGATTGCAACTTCAACGGCTTTGTCGATTCCTTGTCTAATACCTACAGGGTTCGCACCACTT
Organism: Staphylococcus lloydii; assembly: GCF_015775975.1. Taxonomy (NCBI): domain Bacteria; kingdom Bacillati; phylum Bacillota; class Bacilli; order Caryophanales; family Staphylococcaceae; genus Staphylococcus; species Staphylococcus lloydii. The sequence continues at coordinate 942,915 of NZ_CP064056.1, read as the reverse complement.
GTAACGTTTTTCAAGCCTTCTTGAATCATCGCTTGTGCTAACACTGTTGCAGTCGTCGTACCGTCACCTGCAATTTCATTTGTCTTATTAGCTACTTCTTGAACTAATTTCGCACCCATATTTTCATATGGATCTTCTAGTTCTATTTCTTTAGCAATCGTAACACCGTCGTTAGTGATTAATGGTGAAGTATATTCTTTATCAAGTACCACATTTCGGCCTTTTGGACCAATCGTTACTTTTACTGCATTTGCTAGCTTATCGACACCACGTAACATTGCTTGACGTGCGTCTTCTGAGAATTTCAAGTCTTTTGCCATAATTTATTAAACCTCCGTGTTGTCATTCTTATATTTATGCTTCAAATTTTCTATTATTCAATAACAGCTAAAATGTCATCTTCATTTAAAATTAAATAAGTATCATCACCGCGTTTAACTTCTGTACCCGCATATTGTTGGAATACAACGTTATCGCCTTCTTTTACTTCAGGAGCAACTCGTGTACCATTTTCTAGTAAACGGCCTGCACCAACTGCAATTATTTTTCCTTCATTTGATTTTTCTTTAGCGCTATCTGTTAAGACAATACCACTTTTTGTTGTTTGTTCTTGTTCCACTTTTTCAATAATTACTCGGTTACCTAATGGTTTTAACATTAATTGTTCCTCCTTATGTTTCATAACATTTAGCACTTATCTATCTAGAGTGCTAATACAATTTTTATAATAATCAAAATTGGTCAATATTTCAAGCGAAAAGTATTTCATTATGATTTATTTTGTATAGCTTAGCTATTTAAGCTAAAATGGATTATATTAATATTTTTGGAGGTTCACAATGTCACGTTTATGGGTATCCATATTCACCTTAGTTCTTTATGGACTTGCACAAGTTGGTCCTATTATTTTAAAAGCTGCAGGTGTTTTCAATAGTTTTAGTAACAAATCACAGGCGTATGCAATAATTTTTAGCCAAGTTATCTTATTTATTCTTGCAGCTATTATAATTACATTTTTACATAATACAATAGCTAATCCAACTAAATTAGAGTTACAAACCAAAGAGCGTAAAAGATATATTGTCCTATGGGCAATTGTTGGTTTTTTCATAGTTATGATTTACCAAGTCATTGCTGGTGCTATTAATATATACGTTTTGGGTGCACCAAAACAAAGCCCCAATACTGAAAGAATTATGGAAATCGCTAGGAAAGTGCCACTATTTATCATCTTAATTTCTGTAGTCGGCCCTATTCTCGAAGAATATGTCTTCCGTAAAGTTATCTTTGGCGAATTGTACAATATCATCAAAGGCAATAAAACTTTAAAATTTATTATTGCTGGCGTAGTTAGTGCAACACTATTTGCTTTAGCACATAGTGACCCTTCTTTCTTTATTATTTATTTTGGGATGGGCTTAATTTTTGCTGGATTTTATGCTTACACTAAGCGTATTTGGGTCCCTATACTCATTCACGTATTTCAAAATGGTCTAGTAGTAATTATTCAAGTATTGGTCGGACCTGAAAAAATTAAAGAAATGCAAGATGCAACTTCATTTATTGTTCATTTTATTAATTAAAAAAACCTCTTAAATAATCCGCTATTTGGATTATTTAAGAGGTTTCTTTCTATTAAAATATCTATCTCTAGTTACTTTGACGAAATATGCAATAATAGTGCCAACAAAAATAATAACCATAGTAGCTATTAAAGCAAATAAAGCACGTTCAAATTTCAAATTATTGTCTTGTGCTGCACTCTCTTTTTTAGTCGTAGTTAATTCGTTCTCATCACTTTTTTCATACTCATATGAGCCTTGAGATTTATTTTCTTTTGGTGATTTTAAATCAGGCATAGAACCTATCTCACCCGTGATTAAAGCCAAGACTTGTTTGTCTAAATTTTTGTAATATGTGTCAAATTTAATTGGATTAAAATATTGGAATTTAAAATAATTAGTTCCTCGTTGTAACGCATTTAAATATGAATTATCATCAAAAGATTTTTTAGATACCACTTGATCAATTTGATTTTCAGAAACGCGTTGCTTATCTTTGTCTAAACTTTTCACTTGGCTGACAACATATGGATTATATTTAAACGAACCCGGCGCTACTTTTTGGAACTTATTCATAACGTTATCATCATTATGTTGATTGTTAGTTTGCGCTTCATTATTATAATTATCCGTTTTGTTAGCAAAGTTGTTTTGGTTATTAACGCTATTGTTATTTTTAGGAGTTTGATTATTGTTATTATTATTCCAATAATAATAGTGCTGATTATTATTTTGATTTCTATTCACTTGTGGTCTGTTATTATCCACATTGTAAGAGTTATTTTTATTATCATTACGATAAGTGTGATTATTATTGGCACCATTATAATATTGATTATTATTTGGTTTAGTATTGTTGGCATTATATCCTGAACCTGTTTGCCAACTATAATGATAATAGGATTGGTTATTATTTGAATTATTGTTAGTTTGGTTACTATTCATGCCACCATTATTGTTTGGTTGTTGGTTTTGAGGGCCGCCACCTCCAGAACCGCCATATTGATTTGGCGCAGAATAATTTCCTGTATTATTGCCAGGGTTAGGATAATAGCTCCCATTAGTGCCATTTGTATTACCACCTGTATTATTGGTATTACTTCCGTTTCCTGTACCATTACCTTCAGAGTTATTATTCGTCGGCGCGCCGTTACCAGAACCGCCCCCAGAGCCACCACCTTTTGTAGTGCCACTATCATCGGTATGATCTTCATCTTTTGCCGGAAAATCTTTTGGGTCTTTATTATTTTGAGCATCGTCTTGTTTCTTATCTTCTGATGTATTGTCGTTGTCATCTGAATTATCTTCTTTATTATCTTGATTGTTAGTAGTATCATCTTGCGAACTGTCAGATGAATTATTATCCGTATTATTTTCTGTCGTATTATTATTTATATCGTCTTGTGTTTTACTATTATTTTCTTTGTTATTGTTAGTCGAATTATTAGCATCTTCATTTTCGTTATTATTATCTGCTTGTTGTGATTCATTATCTGTTGAAAATGTAGATACTTCTTCATTGTTAGCTTCACTATCTGTCGTCTCGTTACTTTCATTAGTGTTAGTTGATAATGACTCTGTTGCACCGTGTATAGGTGAAGTGAACATTGATACACTTAAGCATAATGCAACACTTGAAGTCATTAATTTTTTACGCTTATTATATTTCAACTTAATCACTCACCTACCTTTTTAGTTTATTTATTATTAGTATATTAGAAATAACGTTAATTTTCATCTTTATTCAGAAATTGCAAAGTAATATTAATATAATTAGGAATTAATGTAAAACATTATTTACTTTCTCTGATATATTTATTATACTAAGTATATATAGTAAATATAAACTAAGGAGCTAAAAACAATGGGAATTTTTAAAAGTAATAAAAGTAATTTATCTTCATTCCAAAATGCAGTAGAAAACAGACGTACGATTTATAATTTAGAACAAGAGATTTCAATTTCAGATAAACAATTAGAAGAAATTATCGAACATACTATTAAACATGTACCTTCTTCTTTCAACTCACAGTCTACACGTATCGTATTATTACTAAATGATAACAACGATAAATTCTGGGAAATTGCTAAAGAAACAATTAAAAACAAAATGGGTCCAGATAGAGACTTCCAACCCACTGCTGATAAAATTGATAACTTTAAACACTCTTACGGTACGATTTTATTTTATGAAGATGAAGAAGTTATTGAAGGATTACAAAATCAAATGCCAAATTATGCAGAAAACTTCTCAATTTGGTCTACACAAACAAATGCCATGCATCAATTTGCAGTATGGACAGCATTAAGTACTGAAGGTATCGGTGCTTCATTACAACACTACAATCCATTAGTTGACACAGCAGTAGCTGATGCATTTGATATACCTAAAAACTGGAACTTAATGGCTCAAATGCCTTTTGGTAACATCAGACAAGAAGCTGGCGAAAAATCATTTAATGATGTTGATGCACGTTTCTTAGTACGTAAATAAATTTTAAAATGCAGTAACTAAAGCTAAAACTCTTAACTAGAGTTTTAGCTTTTTTATTTTACTTAGGTTGCCTTTTTGTATAAAGGGTAATTAAATATATGTATACAATTAAGTAAAGGGTGTAAAAACATGAACATTAAAGTATTCCAACTAAAAATAGAACCTGCCGATGTATCATATAACGAAGAAAATATAACAGCATGGTTTAATAGACATGTGCAACCAGATACAGATGTCGTCGTTTTGCCAGAAATGTGGAATAATGGTTACGCGTTATCACAACTCGACATTTTAGCTGATGATAATCTAACTCGTAGCTATCAATTCATAAAAAATTTAGCGGTACAATTCAATGTCGATATTGTAGCCGGATCGGTTTCTAACAAAAGAAATGGGCACGTATATAATACTGCATTTACAGTGCTTAAAGACGGTAGTTTAGTTAATGTATATGATAAAACACACCTTGTACCTATGTTAAATGAACCTGCTTATTTAGCACCTGGTGAAGCGGTGCCTGAACCTTATCAATTAAGTAATGGTACACAAGCTACACAAATTATTTGCTATGACTTAAGATTTCCTGAATTATTGCGTTATCCAGCTGCAGAGGGTTGTGAAGTCGCCTTTTATGTTGCGCAATGGCCCGAAGCCAGATTAAAACATTGGCAGTCATTGATACAAGCCAGAGCAATAGAGAACGATATGTATATTGTAGGATGTAATGCCTGTGGTGACGATGGCAATACACAGTATGCTGGTCATTCAATGGTAGTAGATCCAAACGGAGAAATTTTAGAAGAAGTAGGCGCTACTGAAAAATGTATCACCTTAACTTTAGATTTAGAAAAAGTGAAACAACAACGCGCCGCAATTCCAGTTTTTGATAATAGAAGAAAAGAGTTATATAAATAAATAAAAACCGTGAGCTTGGGAGGGACTCACGGTTTTTTTAACTTATTATTAAGGGAATGTTTTACAGTTATTTCTCTATCTATTTTTGGGGATGTTATTAATTATGAAAAAATTTAGTGAATCTACCGTCAGTTAGAACGGCAAATTGAATGATGTTTACGATAGCTTACATGTTACTACTTTAATTACCTCTGTTATAGGTAATTATATAAATGACACTAGAATAAATTGTTTAATCAAAAAAATTATGAATACAGTTATTATAGGGAAAGCTTAAATTTTAAGCGAATTTCAACTGAGTTCAAAATTAATTCACTAAACCACCAATCGAGTCTATGATGTTTTTTGTCACAACAACAACTCCTTTAAACATATTACAAAGAATAAAAAATACTATCTAAATCATTGATAAATCCTCTACTATATGAAGTAAAATGATCATCAAGAATAGATTATTTATAAAACTTCTGCTCTTAAGCTTTATAAATCTGAATAAATCACTAGTAAATATTATTCAAGTATTTAGTATCTCTTTGTGATACAAGTACATTAAAACACGTATATGCACGATTAAGTTCCAAAATGCCTAACTCGTTATTTTTTATTCCTAACTGTTCATCTGATGAATTGAAATTATTTCAAAAAATCGGCATTAACAGTTAGGCATAGTTTTCGTACAATTAGGCAATATATCGCATAACACCTAATTAACGGCGTATAATCAAATTAAGGAGAGAAGCCAAATGCTAAAATCGATAGAAACCCGAATAGACACCTTTGCTAAATACTTGCAAGAACGAAATAATTTAGATCATATTGCTTATTTAAAGATTCGTTTAGGCATGCAAGTCTTTGTCAGCAACATATTTAAAACGATTGTAGCATATGGTGTTTCAATCCTGTTTAATTTATTTTTTTACACTCTCACTGTTCATATAACATATGCTTTAATTAGATTTTTTGCGCATGGCGCACATGCGAAATCTTCATTACTGTGTCACGTACAAAATTTATTGTTATTTGTTTTTTTACCTTGGCTAGTAGTGTATACTCAAATAAGCGTTGGAATTATGTATTGCCTAGCAATAATTGGGTTCATTATCTTATGTATATATGCCCCAGCTGCTACTAAAAAGCAACCTATTCCAACTAAATTAAAAGCTAAGAAAAAAAGAAATACAATAATACTTTCAGTAATTATTTTATTAATTTCAATTGTCATTAACGAACCTTATCAACAGCTAATATTGTTAGGTGTTATCATTATAGCTGTTGCACAATTACCAATATTTTTCCCTAAGGAGGAAGCATAATATGAATTTTTTAAATAGTATCTTTTCATTTTTCGCTAAGTTTTTTGAAGTTTTAGGAGCTGTATCAGGTGTTAACCCTTGCAGCGGATTTTTCGATGAACCTGAAGTCCCAGAAGAACTAACAAAATTATACGAATAATTAAAATGATTAGAGAGAGTGTATTAAAATGGAGTTTTTAAATTCGGTTTATATCTCTATTTATCAACTTATAGTGATATTTGTTGTGCTTAGAATTATAGGTAACGTGAAATACACACTTAGGGATTATATTTCTATTATAGGAATAGTAATCCCTTCAACTTTTTTATATTTTGTTTTTGGTCCGAAAACAATACTCATATTAGTTGTCTTTACAACTATTTTTATGTTTATTAGAAATAAAATAATAGGTCTAGTTCTTAGTGTTTTAACTTTTCTATTATTATATATTTCTAATTTTTTTACTATATGGATAGCTACGCTAATAATAAAATTCAATTTACATAATTACATAATGATTTTACTTTACACAATAATCTTTACCATAATCGCTCTGATGTTGGCATTTGTCACTAGATATTTTATTCAGCGATTATCCCGTTCCATCTTATCGCTAAACAAAATCTACCTTACTTTAATTGGCATTATATTATTGGCTACATTTTTAATTTTATATATGTATATGCCAAAAGAAGTTATTTCGTATGGTGATTTTAAATATTTAGCCGTTATTTATGTCATCTTTATAATTATTATCGCGATTCTGATTATTACTGTTTCTTTCAGTATTATTCGTGAAATTCAATATAAGCGAAATATGAAAGAAATCGAAAATTATTATAAATATACTTTGCAAATCGAACAAATTAACAATGAAATGCGTAAGTTTAGACATGATTATGTCAATATTTTATCGACGATGTCAGATTACATCCGTGAAAATGACATGGAAGGTTTGCGTAACTATTTCACTAATGAAATTTTACCTATGCAAGACAGTATGCAAATGAATGCTGTTAAAATTAATGGTATTGAAAACTTAAAGCTAAGAGAAATCAAAGGCTTAGTCACGACGAAAATTTTACAAGCTCAAGAAATGAATATTAGCATTAGTGTTGAAGTAAATGAACAAATTACTAAAATAGACATGCCTACAATCGACTTAAGCCGTATTATTGGTATTATTATCGACAATGCCATTGAGGCCTCTGAGAATATTGATGAAGATCCATTAATTCGTATAGCCTTTTTAAAAAATAGTGATGTTTCAGTTACCTTTATCGTAATGAATAAATGTGAGGATGATATACCTCGTGTACACACCCTCTTCCAAGAAAACTTCACTACTAAAAAAGGTAATAGTGGTTTGGGATTATCGACTTTAAAAGAAATCACTGAATCGAAATCAAATGTATTATTAGATACAACAATCGAAAATAACTACTTTGTTCAAAAGGTTGAAATATTAAATACTTAATCATAAGGATGTGTGATAATGAAAATTTTCATATGTGAGGATGATACAAGACAACGTGATAATATGACTTCAATTATAAACAACTACATTATGATTGAAGAAAAGCCTATGGAAATTGTTAAAGCAACAGGAGATCCTTATGAAATACTAGAAGAAGCCCGCAAGTTGGATGATATCGGTTGTTATTTTTTAGATATTCAACTAGAAGCGGACATAAATGGCATTAAATTAGCAAGTGAAATCCGGAAGCACGACCCTGTTGGCAATATAATATTTGTCACAAGTCATAGTGAATTAACTTATTTAACCTTTGTTTATAAAATTGCCGCTATGGATTTTATATTTAAAGATGACCCGGATGAATTAAAAACACGCATTATTGATTGTATTGAAACGGCAGAAACACGCTTAAAATTGTTATCTAAAGATAGCAATGTCGACACTATTGAACTAAAACAAGGCAGTAACTCCGTATATGTACGCTATGATGATGTAATGTTTTTTGAATCATCTTCCAAATCACATCGGTTAATAGCTCATTTAGACAATAGACAAATTGAATTTTATGGCAATTTAAAAGAACTCAGTCAACTCGATGACCGCTTCTTCAGGTGCCATAATAGTTACGTCATAAACAAAAATAATGTCTCTGCTGTTAACACTAAAGATCGTATTATTTATTTCGATAACCAAGAATTTTGTTTCGCTTCAGTGCGTAACATTAAAAAGATTAAAAACACTTAATCTCATATTTAAAAAGACTTGTCTTCATTCATTTGAAAACAAGTCTTTTTTATAGTTATTTTAACGATTCACTTTTATCAACTTCGTCCAAGCTAGGAATACTCCCAATTGCGCCATAATTCGTCGTTACTTTTGCCGCGACTAAATTACTAAATGCTAGTATATCCTTACCTTGTTGCTTCAATTCTTGTGTTAAATTAACAGTTTCGAAATTCAAAATTTTACTTAACATTGCGCCTATAAACGCATCTCCTGCACCAGTCGTATCGATTGCTTTCACTTTAATGCCTTCATGACCTATTTTAGTGCCATCTTTAAAATATAATTCTGAACCTTCAGCACCTTTAGTATAAATAACAATCTCAACATTATTTTGAAATAGCCAGTTAATTGCTTGCTCATCATCTTTAATATCTGTAATGAATGAAAGTTCTTCATCAGAAATTTTAACGATATTGGCATGAGGTATAAACTCTCTTATCGCACGCTTACATGCCTCTTCACTGTCCCACAAAGGCAATCTTACATTTGGATCAAAACATATCGTACCTTGTTGTTGCTTAAATTTTTCAATGATTGCCTTATGCGCCTCTTTCATTTCACTGTCTACTAAATCAACAGAACAAAAATGTAAGATATCGTTTGGTGTTATAGGTAATTCTTTTATATTTTCACGGTTGTATAACATATCAGCAGAAGGTTTACGGTAAAATGAAAAATCTCTTTCTCCAGATTTTGTTAAACTCACAAACGCCAACGCAGTGTTTGCTTCATTCGTTCGTTTAATAAAGGACGTGCCAACACCTATATCTTCTAGCGTTTCGACGATAATATCCCCAAAAGCATCTTGACCTAGTTGTGTAATCATTTCTGACTGACCGCCAAGTTTTTGCACTGTGCTAGCGACATTACAAGGTGCGCCACCCACCTGTCTAGAAAATGTTTCAACATCTTTCAACTTAGAATCTGTCGTATTAGGAATAAAATCTATTAATGCCTCGCCTATTGCATATAATTTACCCATAATTAACCTTCTTTCAATTCATATTTTGTGAATTTTAAATAAGCCTGTCCTGATTCTGTCGAAGTTTTTATACCTGTCGCATCTTCATCTGGAAAAATTCTCGCAGTCATTACACGTTCACCATCATTACAAAATACCTCTATACTTGAAGTATCAATAAAAATTTGGAGTTGCGAAAGTGGTGTATCCAATATCGTACTTCTTGAAGTACCTTCTACCGGAGTTGGTAACGGGCCACTTTCACTTCTGTCTAATGTTAGTTTTTGTTCTCTCGTATTATATTTGATTAAAGTTGAATGCTGACGAGAACTACGTAACTCAAAATATAATTCCGTTGTGTCATTTTCTAAAACATCTATGATTAGTTCGTATTGTTTCCCCTCATATGGATGAAGTTGACGTGTGAATTTATTAGCATAGCCTAATGCAGTTTCTTCATTAAAACGTAATTGTTTTAATGCTTTGATTGGTCGTTGTTTCAACTTACCATCTTCAATTGACAATACTCTTGGTACCGTTAAGCAATGGGCCCAATTTTCTTCATCTGTTGGATAATTTACATCTGGTAATCCCATCCATCCAATTAATACACGTTGGCCTTGTGCATCGACAAAACTTTGTGGGGCATAAAAATCAAAGCCATTATCTAATTCATTAAAATCTGCATGATTCATTGCTAAATTATCTACATCTAATTGACCAATTATGTATCCTGCTTGATAAATATTATTAAATTTATCACCATCAGGCTCTACGCCTTGGGGACAAAACATGAGTATGTCAAAGCCATCTAAATTGAAATAATCTGGACATTCCCACATATAACCAAATTCAGTCAATTTGGTTTCTAGTTCTCCCATAAATTGCCAATGTACTATATCAGTTGATTGATAGAGTACGACGCGTCCACTTTTATGGACATTTTGAGCACCTATAATCGCGTAATATGCATCATCTTTTTTAAATACCTTAGGATCTCTAAAATGTTCTGTATAACCTTCTGGTGGTTGCCCAATCACTGGTTTAGGAAATTTACTTATAGTTTTGTCTTGATTTACTTTTGCAATTAATTGACTGGAATGTCTTTGCCATGATTCATCACGTGCATTACCTGTATACATATAATATAAGTGGTTGTCATATTCAAATGCGCTACCACTATACACACCGTGACTATCATTTTTAGTATCAGGTTTCAATATTGGACCATGTGGTTCAAAATGTACCAAATCTTTACTCGTATAATTGTACCAATATTTCAAACCGTGAACGGCACCTAAAGGAAACCATTGATGCGATACATGATATTCACCATTAAAATAAATTAAGCCATTTGGATCGTTTAACAATCCTGATTCTGGTTGAATATGAAAAATTTGTTTATAGTTAGATTGTTGTACTTGCGCTCTTAATGCTTCTAACTTATCTTGAGGTACTTCCTCAAAACGTTGATAGCGCTCGTCTCTTGTCCACTCACGCATGGTAAGTATGCCTCCTCAAAACTGTAATATCTTTATTTAATTATTCATAAGGGAATTGCCCGATTTTAAAAATAATGTTCCCCTAATATTTGTAGTTAAAATAAATGTCTCAACTCATATGTATATACTATTATTCACTTATAAATTTTGTGTTTTACTTTTGCTTAAGTTATCGACAATATATATCATATCATTCGATAAATTGATTATGTTGCAAAAAATAAAATTTTATATATTTATACGTCTTAGCTTTAGCTATGAAATATGAAACTTTTAATTTATAGTTTACCATCTTACTAAGTCTAAAGACATACTTAGATATAAAAAACCCGGCTATTATAAATAACCGAGTTAATTTTGTTTATGCTTTTTGAATTGTGATAGTCCAAGATGCATCATCTAATTGTTCGTAGTTCGTTACTGGATATCCTTGTTCAGCAGCCCAGTTAGGGATTGCTTCAGTAGCTTGCGTACAGTCGAAATCAATCTTTAATTCATCTCCATTATCTAAAGTAACCATTTTTTTCTGAGCTTCTATTAATGGGAATGGGCATACCATTCCTACTGTGCCTAATTCATGTACCATAATTTATCTTCCTCTCTATTACGTTGTTTGTGTTTGACCACTTAAGTGAGCGCTATTTGTTGAAGCGCTTTGTGCTTTTTGAGCTTTTTTCATAGGTCTAATAAAAATAAAGTAACTCATAAACCATGCACCTAAAATCATTGAAGCTAAGGCAATCCAGCCTTGCCATGACATTGTGGCAGTTGATACTAAACCGTTACCGATGGAACAACCTCCGGCTACTGATGCGCCAAAGCCCATACACATACCACCGAATACACTATTTCTTATTGTCTTTTTATCTGGCAATCTCCATTTAAATTCTCTTGCTCCTTTAGCTGCAATATAAGAACCAAAGAAGATACCTAAAACTAAAAATACACCCCAGTCTAGTAATTTTACGTCACCACTAATTAAAAATTGTATTAAGTTAGCTGAAGGCGTTGTAATACCTAAACCATCCATTCTGCCTGTTGCTTCACTTGCTGGCCAAGCTAATAATGCAATTAGACCAACTACGATAGCAGCAACGAAAGGATGATATTTTTTCTCGAATAAGTAATAACGTACGCCTGTAAATTTACGTTTTAAAGTTGGTACCGCAACTTTTGGTTTACGTAATGTTTTAGTTACAAAAAACACTGTTATAATTACTAATAATAAAACCCAAACCCACATAGGGATTCCAGTCGTTTGTGCCATACTCGCGTTAACGTTTGTCGGCTTATTAATTTTATCCATTACAGGTAATAGTAAGCCGAATTTGGTAACTGCTGCAGTAAATCCATAAAATACTAATGCGATCCAACTACCTATTAAACCTTCACCAGCGCGGTACCAAGTACCTGTCGCACACCCTCCTGATAATATCATTCCTACACCAAAAATAAATGAACCTATAACTGTTCCAATGATAGGATATGATTCAGTAGGTATAGTAACAACACCTGTAGACGTTAATAAAAGTAATCCAATGCTTTGTACAGAAATAGCTATTAATAAGGCATAAAACATTTTATTGCTTTTCTGTATATACATATCTCGGAAACCGCCTGCTAAACAAAAGCGTGTACGTTGCATAACAAAACCTAATAAAGCTCCTACGATGAGCCCACTAATGACTAACCACGTCAAATAAATCCCTCTTTTCCGATTAAATTAATAAGAATAATAATATTAGATTTTATCATGCTTTTCAAGGGCATTGAGCTATTTGTAATAATATTGTAATCGAGATTTTTTTATATACAGAAATTGAACACTTAACATCTTTTAATCTGCTATTTAATAAACCCAGCGTTTTAAAACTAAAAAAAGTTACCTTATGAGATAATGTCAGCCAGATACTATCTCATAAGGTAACTTTAATATTTATTTATCCCCATAGTTGCGCATAAAGAAAAGTAAAGATTGTAATTCTATACCTAGATCAATATGATGAACTTGTACGTCTCCTGGTGCATGAACTCTTGTTGGCGTGAAATTCAATATGCCTTTCACACCTGTCTGTACGAGTTGATCCGTTACTTGTTGTGCAGCATTTTCAGTTGTGGTTAAAATAACAACATCGATTTCTTCTTCTTTTAATATAGTTGCTATATCGTTATAATGCTTAACCGTAACATTGCCAACTTTGGTTCCTATAACATCTTCACGTATATCGAAGGCTTCTGTTATTGTCATTTCATCATGTATGGAAAAATTAAAATTTAATAATGCTTTACCTAGATTACCAACACCAACGATAGCAATTTTTATTTCATTATTTTCATTTATTTCATGTTTAAAAAAATTCAATAAACTATCAATGTTGTAGCCATATCCTTTTTTACCTAATTCTCCAAAATATGAAAAATCTCGACGAATAGTTGCTGAATCTATATTTAGACCTTCACTAATCGTTTTTGAATTCACTCTATCTATGCCTTTTGATTTTAAAGTATTCACAAACCTATAATATAAAGGTAAACGCTTTAATGTAGCACGAGGAATTTTATCACTTTGATGAGCCAAAATTAAGTCCCCCTATTATTACGAAAATATACAAAGCTATAAATGTAAGCAATTACCACAATATTATACATGAATAAAATAGAAAAATAAACAATCGTAGTTTTATCTAACACCTATATACGGTAAAATAGAACTATTAGTGAGGTGCACAAAACATGATATTATTACAACTAAACGATATATCAAAATCTTTCGATGGCGAAGACATTTTTAACGATGTAAATGTAGAAATTAAGACGGGTGAACGTATTGGTATTGTTGGTAGAAATGGTGCTGGAAAATCGACATTAATGAAAATTATTGCCGGTGTAGAAGGATATGATTCTGGGCATATTTCAAAAATCAAAAATTTAAAATTGGGTTATTTAACTCAACAAATGACTTTAAATACAACTTCCACAGTTATTCAAGAAATGTCTAAACCATTCGAACATATAAAAAAATTAGGACAACAAATGAATCATGAAACGGATTGGTTGGCTCAACATGCAGATGATTTTGATAGTGATGACTATAAAGCGCATCTTGAAAAGTATGAAAGCCTATCCAACCAATTTGAACAACTAGAAGGCTATCAATATGAAAGTAAAATAAAAACAGTATTGCATGGTTTAAACTTTGATGAAGCGGATTTTGATCGCCCTATTAATGATTTCAGTGGTGGTCAAAAGACTCGTTTATCATTAGCACAAATGTTATTAAGTGAACCAGATTTACTATTATTAGATGAGCCTACCAACCATCTTGATATGGAAACAACAGAATGGTTAGAGGGTTATTTGAACTATTTTAAAGGTGCTATTGTTATTATCAGCCATGACAGATACTTCTTAGATAAAATTGTTAATCAAATTTATGATGTAGCTTTAGGTGACGTCCAACATTATCAAGGGAATTATGCACAATTTATCGAACAACGTGACAAATATTATGCAAAACGAATGCAAGAATACGAAAAACAACAAGCAGAGATTAAAAAGCTTGAAACATTTGTCGATAAAAATATTGCTAGAGCCTCTACTTCAGGTATGGCCAAAAGTAGACGCAAGACTTTAGAAAAGATGCAAACCATAGATAAACCACTTATTGATGCTCGGAGCGCAAATATTACTTTTGACTTTGATCGAAATACGGGTAATGACGTTTTTCATATTAATCAGTTGAAAATTGGTTATGAAGAACCGATTACTAATCCTATCTCTTTAGAAATAACTAAAGGTGATCACATCGCAATTATTGGCCCAAATGGTATAGGAAAATCAACGCTTATTAAAACCATCGCTGAAAAGCAACACGCATTAGCAGGAGAAATAACAACTGGGGCCAATCTAAAAATCGGTTACTATGATCAAAAGCAAGCCGAATTTAAATCTACTAAAACGATTCTCGATTATGTGTGGGACCAATATCCTACTATGAATGAAAAAGACATTAGAGCCGTTCTTGGCCGCTTCTTATTCGTTCAAGAAGACGTGAAGAAAATTATTAACGATTTATCAGGTGGCGAAAAAGCAAGGCTCCAACTTGCGTTATTAATGTTAGAGCGTAATAACGTTTTAATCCTAGATGAACCCACAAACCATCTAGATATTGATTCGAAAGAAATGCTAGAACAAGCATTGCAAGATTTTGATGGCACGATTATTTTCGTATCACATGATCGTTACTTTATTAACCAATTAGCTAATAAAATATTTGATTTAGATAGCGCAGGAGGTACTTTATATATCGGTGACTATCAGTATTATTTAGATAAAATCGCCGAAAAACATGCACTCGCTGCACAACAATCAAATCTTGAACATACACGTAACCAATCGTCCCAAGAAAGCAACAATACAAATTCTTATCTATCTCAAAAAGAACAAAAAAAGGAACAGCGCCAAAGAGAACGTAAAATAGCGCAATATGAGAGCGATATCGAAAACTACGAAAACACAATCACTGAAATAGAAGCACAATTATTAACACCAGAAATATACAACGATCCATCAAAATCCAATGAACTTGCACTTGAAAAAGAAGAGACCGAACATAAATTAGAACATGCTATAAATGAATGGGAAAAATTACAAGAATCTTAACATATAGTGTACATTAAAAAGTAGAGAAAATGAGATAACTCATTTTCTCTACTTTTTTTCATTAACTTTTTTATTCACATCTTAATTACGCTAATAAAGGCTATCCACAAAGTTATCCTAGTTATCCACAAGTAATATGTTACTTTATATTTACCATATTTTTGCTTATTCAACCTAATCCACAGCTTTTTCCATAACTTATCCACAGTTTATACACTGATTGTTAATAAGTACGCACGTTCCCTATTGACATTCATATTAATATAAATTTCATATAGCCTTGCGCCTAAATATAATCAATGACACAATTAACATATAGACTAGACATAAAAAGGAGCAGTTATACCATGCCAACAATTCTTTGGCTCATACTCGCGTTAATCGTAGCTAGTATTTTATTAGTTATCATTACCGAAACCGTCAATAACATTAGACTTAAAAATGAACTACCCACATTATGGGACAACATCAAACCTTTAGAAAAATTTACAAGACCTAATAGCCGCCACGATTATCAATATGAATTATACAAA
Organism: Staphylococcus lloydii; assembly: GCF_015775975.1. Lineage (NCBI taxonomy): Bacteria > Bacillati > Bacillota > Bacilli > Caryophanales > Staphylococcaceae > Staphylococcus > Staphylococcus lloydii. The sequence goes on along the minus strand of NZ_CP064056.1, from coordinate 926,730 downwards.
GATGATTATGATACATATTCATTAATTGACGATAAAACTTGGAATGATTTAGATATGCCAAAATTATTTGGTGTGATGAACTTTAACTTTACAGCTATTGGTGAAATGCGTTTAGTATGTGCATTGAGACATATGAAAAAAATTAATAACGAAAAACTATTCCACGTGTTTAATGAGAATAATAGTACCCGAAATTTCGTCGCTTATCACTTGGCTAAAATTGGAAAATCTATTTATCCAACTTTTCCGGATCAACTTCAGCCAGTAAAACGTAACAATTTTTATATGCTTGCTCCATACTTGCCTTTAATAGCGATAATTATTACTTTATTTAACACTGGTTTGGGGATTATGTTACTGTTCTTAGTTTGTATATATAATATGGCCTTAAGTGGCATGTTAAAAAGAACTTATATAGACGATTTAAATTCAATGTTTTATAATTCAACTGTTGTCAATAAAGCTTATAAATTAAGTAACTCCGAGGAGTTACCAGACATTGATGTAGATTTTAAACATTTTATTGTAGCGCGTCGATTTAGTTGGCTTTTAGGCAAGGCTTCTACCGATAATGATGCCTTCACGGTTATAGGATTTATTAAAATGCTTTTAATGACCGATTATTTTCTATTCCATTTAATTCAATCGAGCTTTAAACGATATGAAAACGAAGTACTTGCCTGTTATGACTATATTGCCATGCTAGATAATCATTATTCTGTTGCATTATGGAGAAAAAGCCTAGACTTTTATTCTGTACCAGAAACAACGACAGAGGATAAGGTAGCCTTTGACGAGCTTGTACACCCACTTCTTAACGGTGCGGTACCAAATAGTTTAACTTTAGACTTTAATATGTTGCTTACAGGCTCTAACGCTTCCGGTAAATCAACATTTATGAAAGCTTTAGCCGTAAATTTATTATTAGCCCAAAGTGTTAATACTACTACGGCTCAGCACTTCGTATATAAACCTGGTTTAATTTATACTGCTATGGTTAATCAGGATAGCATAACTTCTGGTGATAGTTATTTTATGACTGAATTAAAATCAATTAATCGTCTCTTTGAAATTCCACAGAATCAAAACGTATATTGTTTTATTGATGAAATATTTAAAGGCACTAACACGACAGAACGAATCGCCGCTTCTGAATCTGTCTTATCTTATCTCGATGACTCAGAGCAATTCACAATTATTGCAGCTACACATGATATCGAATTAGCAGATTTATTGAAGGACAAGTATCACAACTATCACTTTAATGAATCTATTATGGATAATGAAATCCATTTCGACTTTACTATCAAAAACGGAAAAGCTGATACACGTAATGCGATTGAATTATTACGTATCACTAAATTTCCACATTTTATTTATGAACGTGCAAAACGCAATGTTATAGGAAAATAATATAATCTTTTCTCTCTTTGCTAAACCTGCTCAATACAAAAATGAGGTCGGACATCTAATCATGTCTCGACCTCATTACTTCATTTAAAACTTAATTTATTCTGCGTTAATCATCCAAGTGACACCAAACGGATCATTAAAAAGACCGTATAATGGGGACCATTCTGTTTTATCTAGTGGCATTGTCGCCACACAACCACCTTCAACAGCTTTATTGAAGAATGCAATTGCTTTTTCACGTTCTTCTTCATTGTTGTAATCAAAATTAAACACTACGATTGCTCCACTGTTATCGATTTTTTTATTTTTCATTGTATCGCTACAGTAAAATGTTTCTCCTAAAATTTCAAAAGCGGCATTCATTGTAAAATCAGCATCCACTTGATACTCTTCCGGTAAATCCCTAAACATTTCGTGGTCTCCACCTACACGGTTAATGTTTGTTGCGCCTAAATGTTTCTCATAAAAATTTAATGCGGCTAAGCTATTTTGAAAATTAAAATATTGTACTGCTTTCATTGAATGTTATCTCCTTCCAAAAATAATCTAACTAAATATCACTAGTCATATGAATACCCTTTTTTCCAGAAAAAATTGCCATTCATGTTGATTATTTTTATTAGACTTCATCAACAAAATATTCTAAATCTAAACCACTATCACCATTTAAATCCATATTTGCTCTGACGTTATTTAAATATAAATAATGGGCAGCTGCACCAATCATCGCACCATTATCAGTACATAATTTAGCTGAAGGGATAGCTAAATGAATATTGTTAGCTTCACATGCTTGAGTAAGTTCATTACGTAAACCACTATTGCTAGCTACGCCACCTGCTACGATTAATTCATTAACGTCATAAGCTTCACATGCTTGTATTGCTTTTCCTACTAATACTTCCACTACACTATTTTGGAAACTTGTAGCTACATCAGCATCTACAATTGTTTGATTTTTTTGTCGTTGATTATGCAACACGTTAATTACTGCACTTTTTAATCCACTAAAACTGAAATCGTAACTCTCTTTTTCTAACCACACTCGTGGAAAGTTATACGTATCATTACCCGTACTGGCTAAACGATCTATTTGTGGACCACCAGGATAATTTAAACCTAGCGTACGTGCTACTTTATCGTAGGCTTCACCTACCGCATCATCTCTAGTTTCTCCGATAATTTCAAAACTTAAATGGTCTTTCATATAAATAAGTTCAGTATGACCACCTGAAACGATAAGTGCAATTAATGGAAAATTCATACCATCTTCTAAATTATTAGCATAGATATGGCCTGCAATGTGATGTACAGGTATCAATGGCTTATCGTAAGCAAAAGCTAAAGCTTTAGCAGCATTAATACCTACTAATAACGCCCCTATTAACCCAGGTCCTTGAGTAACTGCTACAGCATCGATATCTTCCATAGTTACTTGTGCTTCATTTAATGCATTATCAATTGTGGTTGTAATGCCTTCCACATGATGTCTACTTGCCACCTCAGGTACGACACCGCCAAATCTTTTATGACTTTCTATTTGGCTTAAAACAATGTTACTTTTAATTTTTGTGCCATTTTCTATCACACTGACGCTCGTTTCATCACAACTTGATTCAACAGCTAAAATTAATGTTTCGTTAGTCATTTAAATTCACCCACATCACTAATGCATCCTCGCCTTCTCCATAATAATTTTTACGTTTGCCGCCATATTGGAAACCTAAATTTTGATACACATGTTGCGCCACATAATTATCTACGCGTACTTCTAAACTTAATGCTTCACACTTTTCTTGTACATAATCAATAACATATTTAAGTAGTAATTGCCCTAAACCATACCCACGATATTGTTCATCTATAGCAATAGTAGTAATTTGAGCATTATCTAATACAATCCACAGTCCGACATAGCCAACAATTTGTTCGTCATATTCTATAACAAAATAAAATGCGAAATCATTTTGTTCAACTTCGTGGTAAAACGTATCTATTGTCCATGAACTACTATCAAAACTCTTCCGCTCAATATCAAACACTTGCGGTACATCCGCTTTATCCATTAACCGAATGTTTAATTGTTGTTCTGTTTCGCTAACCAATTGCGTTCAGCCTCTGAAATCTTTAAGTAATTTGGAACAAATTCATGGATATTCACGGGTTTAGATATTAAAGCTTTCATGGCATGGGCTTGTGGTAAGTTTGGTAAACAATCACTATCTAATAAATGCGCTATTTTTTCAGTGTCTGTACCTACAAAGACATAGGGGCGACTATCAGCATGTAAGAATGACAATAAATCTTCTATTGTAATATATTGGTCTGACATGACCGTTTCAAAGTCCCCATTTTTATTTTGATATACGCCGGCATACACTGCTTCTCGTCGCGCATCAAAAACAGGTATAATTAACTGATCTTGCTGTGATACGGTCGCTGCCAGAGCTGCTAATGATGAGACACCGTATAATGAAGTATTTAAAGCATATGCTAAAGTTTTAGCTACTGTAACGCCTATCCTTAATCCAGTATAAGATCCTGGCCCCTCTGCCACTATAATTGAATCAATATCTTGCTTAGTCAAATTAGCTTCTTCTAATACAGCAACGATTGCAGGCATTAATTGTACGGAATGATTAACTTTTTTATCGTTATTAATTTCGGCCAAAACCGTATCATTGTCCATAATAGCTACAGATAGTGGTTGGTTAGATGTATCAATCAAAAGATAGTTCACGTTCAACCGCCTCCTTTATTTCAGTATAATGTGTACCTTTTGCTTCAATAGTAATTGTTCGTTCATCAGTGCTTTCAGATTGAATATTTATAGTTAATGTATGAGTAGGAAGATAATCAGCTATATATTGACTCCATTCAATAACAATAACTGCATTATCTTCAAAGTACTCTTCAAACCCTAAGTCCTCATCAGATTCTTCTAATCTATAACAATCCATATGATGAAACTTTAAATGCTTCCCATTATACGACTTAATAATGTTAAAGGTTGGAGAGTTTATATTTCTTTTAACGCCTAACGCTTTACCAATAAATTGACTTAACGTCGTCTTACCCGCACCTAAATCGCCATTTAATAAAATGACATCTCCAGCGCCTAAATATTGAGTTAAACATTGGCCAAATGCTTCCATGTCTTTTAAGTTATTTATTCTTATCATGTCTCTACTCCTAGTATTATAGTTGCACGCTTCTTTTAATAATTATTTAGTTCATATAATAGTATCTTTTATAATTAACTACTACATTTTAACAAATTTTTCTCTATAATACTTTATTACTGACTAAGTTCTTATTTTAAAAAAATTGTAAGAATTGAAAGAAAATTGTCAACAATCATTGACACCGCTTATAACTTGTAGTAAATTAAATTTATCAAATTTTTAGATAATTCAAACAAATGATATAAAAAACCATTCTTGAGGAAAGGAGCATAATAAAATGACTTATAATACAACAGTAAATCAACCAACAACAACAAATATTTTAGTCATTTTATTATGCTTATAGGACTGGAACTTTAGTATAGCAACTACTAAAAGTTTAAGTCCTATTTCTAGTTGAATGGGACTTGTAAGACGTCCCAATAAAAATATTGGGACGTCTTTTTATTTTCATTTTTTTATGGGGGAATTCACATTGAGAAGCGATATGATAAAAAAAGGAGATCAACAGGCGCCAGCCCGAAGTCTTTTACATGCCACCGGGGCATTAGAAAAACCAACAGATATGAACAAACCTTTTGTAGCAATTTGTAACTCTTATATAGACATCGTCCCTGGACATGTTCATCTAAGAGAACTTGCCGATATTGCAAAAGAAGCTATTAGAGAAGCAGGTGCTATACCTTTCGAATTCAATACGATTGGTGTTGATGATGGTATAGCAATGGGTCATATAGGAATGAGATATTCATTACCTTCAAGAGAAATCATCGCAGATGCTGCTGAAACAGTAATCAATGCACATTGGTTCGATGGCGTATTTTATATTCCAAACTGTGACAAAATCACACCAGGCATGTTACTCGCATCTGTTAGAACGAACGTACCTGCAGTCTTTTGTTCTGGTGGACCAATGAAAGCAGGATTATCATCAGAAGGTAAAGCACTTACCCTATCATCAATGTTCGAAGCTGTTGGCGCATTTAAAGACGGTTCAATTTCTAAAGAAGAATTTTTAGATATGGAACAAAATGCATGTCCAACATGCGGATCTTGTTCAGGCATGTTTACAGCAAATTCTATGAACTGTTTGATGGAAGTATTAGGATTAGCTCTCCCATATAATGGCACAGCATTAGCTGTCAGTGATCAACGTAGAGAGATGATTAGAGAAGCAGCATTTAGATTAGTTGATAACATAAAAAATGATATTAAACCAAAAGACATTGTGACGAAAGAAGCTATTGATGATGCATTTGCTTTAGACATGGCAATGGGTGGTTCTACAAATACAGTATTACACACGCTAGCAATTGCGAACGAAGCGGGTATTGATTACGACTTAACTCGCATCAATGAAATAGCTAAAAAGACACCTTACCTATCAAAAATTGCACCAAGTTCTTCATATTCAATGCACGATGTACATGAAGCAGGTGGTGTCCCAGCAATCATTAATGAACTTTTCAAAAAAGAAGGCACTTTACATCCAGATCGTATTACAGTTACAGGTAAGACTTTACGAGAAAACAACGAAGGCAAAGAAATTACTAATGCAGATGTTATTAGACATTTAGATAATCCATACGATAAACAAGGTGGACTTTCTATTCTTTACGGTAACTTAGCCCCTAAGGGTGCTGTAATTAAGGTCGGAGGCGTTGATCCTTCAATCAAAGTATTTAAAGGTAAAGCTATTTGTTTCAATTCACATGATGAAGCAGTTGAAGCTATCGATAACCACACTGTTCGTGAAGGTCACGTTGTAGTTATTAGATATGAAGGTCCTAAAGGTGGCCCTGGCATGCCAGAAATGTTAGCCCCTACTTCTTCTATTGTAGGTAGAGGATTAGGTAAAGATGTTGCCCTTATCACAGATGGACGTTTCTCAGGCGCTACACGTGGTATTGCAGTAGGACACATCTCTCCAGAGGCAGCATCGGGAGGTCCAATTGGATTAATCAGAGATGGCGATGACATCACGATAAACTTAACTAATCGTACATTAGAGGCTGATGTACCAACAGAAACATTAGAAGCAAGAAAACAAGAATTAAATCCATTCAAAGCAAAAGTGAAAACTGGTTACCTTGCAAGATATACAGCATTAGTTACAAGTGCCAATACAGGTGGCATCATGCAAGTACCTGAAAATCTCATTTAAGGAGTGAAGTAAAATGGCTAAACAAGCAGAAACGATTTACCAAGAGCAAACTGAAACTTTGGAACAAATCGAACCTAATGAAGCTTATGAACAAACTGAACTAGAAACTGAAACTATTAATGAAATGAAAACTGGTTCTGAATTGCTAGTTGACTCACTTGCACATGAAAATGTAGATTTTATATTTGGCTATCCAGGTGGTGCTGTTTTACCACTATATGACACACTTTATGATGGTAAAATCAAACACATTTTAGCAAGACATGAACAAGGCGCAACACACGCTGCAGAAGGTTATGCGCGTGTTTCTGGCAAACCAGGTGTCGTAGTAGTAACTAGTGGTCCTGGAGCGACAAACGCTATTACAGGCATTGCCGACGCATATAGTGATTCATTGCCTTTAGTAGTAATTACTGGTCAAGTTGCAACACCAGGAATTGGTAAAGACGCATTCCAAGAAGCAGACTTACTATCTATGACGACGCCAATTACGAAGCACAATTATCAAGTAAAAAATGTAAGTGATATTCCAACGATTATTCATGAAGCTTTTCATATCGCAAATACTGGTAGAAAAGGACCTGTAGTTATCGACTTTCCTAAAGATATGGGTATTTTATCAACGAATGCTGAACTATCTGAGGATTTGGATTTACCTGGCTATTCCATACCAAACGAACCAAAATTAGACGATATTCAAAAACTGCGTGATTACTTAAAAACAGCACGCAAACCAGTTGTATTAGCTGGTGCGGGTATCAATCACGCAAAAGCAAATGAAACATTTACCGAATTTGTTAATCGTCATCAATTGCCTGTTGTTACTACACTATTAGGTTTAGGTGCGATTCCATACGAACACCCCCTATTTTTAGGTATGGGCGGTATGCATGGTTCATACGCAAGTAACATGGCATTAACTGATTGTGATTTACTTATCAACTTTGGTAGTAGATTCGATGACAGATTAGCGAGTAACCCTGATGAATTTGCACCTAATGCCAAAATCGTTCACGTAGATATCGATCCTTCAGAAATCAATAAAATTATTGATACTGATTTAGGTATCGTCGCAGATTGCAAAGCAGTATTAGAAGCATTATTAGCATTCGATAGTTATTCAATTAGACATGATGACTGGTTAGAGAATTGCAATAACAATAAAGCAACTCATCCTTTCAAATATGGTGTAGAAGAAGATAATTTTTCTAAACCACAACGTACGATTGAACACATTGGACAAATCACTGAAGGAGATGCAATCGTTACTACAGACGTTGGACAACACCAAATGTGGGTAGCTCAATATTATCCGTTTAAAACACATGGTCAATTAGTTACAAGCGGTGGTTTAGGTACAATGGGCTTCGGTATTCCTTCAGCAATTGGTGCAAAATTAGCTAGACCTGATAAAACAGTCGTTGCATTTGTTGGTGACGGTGGTTTCCAAATGACTAACCAAGAACTAGCAATCTTAGGAGAATATGGTTTAGACATTAAAGTTGTACTCATAAATAATGGTACTTTAGGTATGGTTAAACAATGGCAAGATAAATTCTTTAAACAAAGATTTTCACATTCTGTATTTAACGATCAACCGGACTTTATTAAATTAGGCGAAGCATATGGCGTAAAAGGTTATATGATTGACGACCCAAGTAAATTAGAACAACAATTAGACGAAGCCTTCGCACATGATGGTCCAGCTTTAATTGAAGTTAGAATTTCACCAGTTGAAGCTGTTACACCAATGGTCCCTTCTGGCAAACCAAATCACGAAATGGAGGGCTTATAATGAGAAGAACTTTTCGTACAAAAGTGAGAGACAAAGCTGGTACATTAAATCGTTTAACAAGTATCTTTGTCAGGAGACAATTTAACATTGTTACCTTGTCTGCCACGCCAACCGTTGAAGAAGGCATTTCTGATATTACTTTCGTGGCAGAAGTACCTGACAGTGACGTATTAAGAAATTTAATTACCCAGCTTGAAAAGCAAATTAATATTATCAGTGTTGAAGATATTACAGATACTAATACTTATAATAGAGAATTAGTACTCGTAAAATTACGCACACCTGACAACAACGAACAATTACAAAAGCTAATCCAACCATATGATGCGCTAGTATCTATTTTGAAGGATGAAGAGCAATTTACTTATCTTCAAGCTTCTGGTCCACAATACACGATGGACAATTTAATAGATGATCTATCATCATACAACATTGAACAAATAGCAAGAACAGGTTCAGCGGGCATTATTTAATTTGTCTGAATATTAAGAATTTAATTTCACAAAACATGGAGGATTTTATTATGACAACAGTTTATTATGATCAATCAGTAACAAAAGATGCATTACAAGGAAAGAAAATTGCAGTTATCGGTTATGGTTCTCAAGGCCATGCACATGCTCAAAACTTAAAAGATAATGGTTACGATGTAATCATCGGAATCCGCCCAGGTAAGTCTTTCAATAAAGCAAAAGATGATGGCTTTGAAGTATATCCAGTGGACGAAGCAGCAAAACAAGCTGATGTAATCATGATTCTATTGCCTGATGAAATTCAAGGTAGTGTTTATCAAGAAGAAATCGAACCAAACTTAGAAGATAATAATGCATTAGTATTTGCACATGGTTTCAACATTCACTTTAATGTTATCCAACCACCTTCAACAGTAGATGTATTCTTAATCGCACCAAAAGGTCCAGGACATTTAGTACGTCGTACATTTACAGAAGGCAGCGCAGTCCCTTCCCTATTCGCAGTTGAACAAGATGCAAGCGGTGAAGCAAGAGACCTAGCATTAAGTTATGCAAAAGGAATCGGCTCAACGCGTGCTGGTGTTATTGAAACATCATTTGCTGAAGAAACTGAAACTGACCTATTCGGTGAACAAACAGTATTATGTGGGGGCGTAACAAAATTAATCCAATCTGGTTTCGAAACATTAGTTGAAGCAGGTTACCAACCAGAAATCGCTTATTTCGAAGTACTACATGAAATGAAATTAATCGTAGATCTTATGTACGAAGGCGGTATGGAAAACATGCGTTACTCAATTTCTAATACAGCAGAATTTGGTGACTATGTATCAGGACCACGTGTTATCACACCAGATGTTAAAGACAACATGAAAGCTGTATTAAAAGATATTCAGAATGGTAACTTTAGTGATCGTTTCATTAAAGACAGTGAAAACAACTTTAATGAATTCCATAAATTACGTGAAGAACAACATGGTCATCAAATCGAAGCAGTTGGTCGTGACCTAAGAGAAATGATGCCATTTATTAAATCTAAAAGTATTGAAAGATAATAAAGTATGACTTTAGTCGTTTCGTAACTTCATAATGACAATCACTGTACTCATCAAAGTATTGGTGATTCGTCATCAGTTACGAACAAATAATACTAAAGAAATCTTTACGGGTAAATTATATAGTTAGGAGATGTTTAAAATGAGTAGCCATATTCAAATTTTTGATACAACACTAAGAGACGGGGAACAAACACCAGGAGTCAACTTTTCTTTCGAAGAGAGACTAAAAATAGCTCAACAACTTGAAAAATGGGGAGTAGATATAATAGAAGCAGGCTTCCCCGCTTCCAGTACAGGAAGTTTTAAATCAGTAGAAGCCATCGCTAAAACATTAACAACTACAGCCGTATGTGGCTTAGCCCGTTGTGTAAAATCAGATATCGATGCAGTTTATGAAGCAACTAAAGAAGCTGCAATCCCTAGAATTCACGTCTTTGTAGCCACAAGCCCAATCCATCGTGATTCTAAATTAAAAATGTCGCAAGATGAAGTGCTTGAATCTATTAAAGAACATGTTGCGTACGCTAAACAATATTTTGAAGTAGTCCAATTTTCACCAGAAGATGCAACACGAACAGAACCAGATTTCTTATTAAAAGCGATACAAACAGCTGTAGATGCTGGTGCAAGTGTTATCAATATACCAGATACTGTTGGTTTCAGTTATCCAACTGAATATGGCAAAATTTTTAAAACAGTACTCGAAACTATAGAAAGTGACCATGAAGTAATTTATAGCGCACATTGTCATGATGACTTAGGATTAGCGGTTGCCAATAGTATGGCAGCAATCGAAAATGGTGCTAAACGTATCGAAGGTACTTTAAATGGTATTGGAGAACGTGCAGGTAATACGGCACTTGAAGAAGTTGTCCTTGGCCTTTACGTTCGCCAAGATCATTATCAAAACCAATCAAAAATCAATTTAGCTGAAACAAAACAAACTGCTGATTTAATTGCACGTTATGCAGGTATTCGAGTCCCTAAAAACAAAGCAATCGTCGGACAAAATGCTTTCAGTCATGAGTCAGGTATTCACCAAGACGGTGTACTTAAAAACCCTGAAACGTATGAAATCATGACACCACAACTTGTAGGTGTTAAAACTACAGAATTACCTTTAGGAAAACTATCAGGTAAACATGCATTTGCAGAGAAACTTACTGCGTTAGGCTATGATTTAGAACCTGAACAGCAAAAAGTACTATTCAAACAATTTAAAGAAATTGCAGATAAGAAAAAAGCAGTAACAGATAGAGATATACATGCATTAATTCAAGGTTCTTATCATGAACAAAGTGCAAGTTACCAAGTAGATACTTTGCAATTACAGTTCGTATCTAATGGACTACAAAGTGCAGTAGTAGTAATTAAAGACAAAGACGGTAATACGTATCAAGATTCTAGTATAGGTACAGGATCAATCGTTGCTGTATATAATGCAGTTGACCGTATTTTCGATAGAGAAACTGAACTATTAGACTATACAATTGATTCCGTTACTGAAGGTTCTGACGCTCAAGCAGAAGTACACGTTCAACTTAAAATTGGCGATCAAATTGTCACAGGTGTAGGTATCGACCATGACATCTTACTTGCTTCTTGTAAATCATATGTAGAAGCTCAAGCCAAATATGTAAATGAATCAACTGAGAAAGAAGGCATAAAGTCATGAGTTATAACATAGTTTCATTACCTGGAGATGGTATAGGACCTGAAATTATGAGTGGTTCATTAGACATCTTAGAACAATTAAGTAAAAAATTTAACTTCGATTACAATGTTGAAGAACATGATTTCGGTGGTATCGCTATCGATAATCATGGTACACCATTACCAGATGACACATTAACGGCTTGCCAAAATGCCGATGCTATACTTTTAGGTTCAGTTGGTGGACCAAAATGGACTGACCCAAATAATAGACCTGAACAAGGCCTATTAGGTATTAGAAAGACATTAGGCCTATTTGCAAATATTAGACCTACAACCGTAACTGAAGGTACAAGTCATTTGTCCCCTATTAAAGAATCAAGAGTAACGGGTACAGATTTTGTGATTGTTCGTGAGTTAACTGGTGGTATTTATTTCGGTGAGCCAAAACATTGGAATCAAGATCAAGCTTTAGATTCATTAACATATACTAAACCTGAGATTGAACGTATCGCACACGTTGCTTTTAAACTAGCACAAAAACGCAACAAAAAACTAACATCAGTAGATAAAGAGAACGTTTTATCATCTAGTAAATTATGGCGCCAAGTTATTAATAATGTAGCAAAAGAATATCCAGATGTTGAAGTAAATCACCTACTTGTTGATGCTTGCGCAATGCATTTAATTACGAATCCAACTCAATTCGACGTTATTGTAACTGAAAATCTATTTGGAGATATTTTAAGTGATGAAGCTTCTGTAATGCCAGGTTCTCTAGGTTTATCACCATCAGCTAGTTTTAGCGAACAAGGTACGAGACTTTATGAACCTATACACGGTTCAGCTCCTGACATTGCAAATCAAAACAAAGCAAATCCATTTGGTATGTTACTCTCGGTAGCGATGTGCCTGAGAGAAAGTTTTGGAGAAGAACAGGCTGCATCACATTTAGAACAAACAGTTTACCAACTCATTAAAGATGGCAAGACGACAAGTGACCTTGGAGGTCAATGTACGACAACAGAAGTCTTTCAATTTGTGAAAGAAAATATATAAAGGAGGAGATGTCATATGGGTAAAACACTATTCGATAAAGTTTGGAACAAACATGTTTTGACTGGGAAAGAAGGTTCTCCACAGTTATTATACATTGATTTACATTTAATTCATGAAGTTACATCTCCTCAAGCATTTGAAGGACTTAGACTTCAAAATAGACAACTTAGAAGACCTGATTTAACTTATGCAACGTTAGATCATAATGTGCCTACCGTTGATATTTTTAATATTAAGGATGAAATTGCAAATAAACAAATCACAACTTTGCAAGAAAATGCTAAAGCATTCGGCGTTCATATTTTTGATATGGGGTCTGATGAACAAGGTATTGTCCACATGGTTGGACCAGAAACTGGTTTAACTCAGCCAGGCAAAACAATTGTATGTGGTGATTCACATACTGCTACACATGGCGCTTTTGGTGCCATTGCCTTTGGTATTGGTACGAGTGAAGTTGAACATGTATTTGCAACACAAACATTGTGGCAAACTAAACCTAAAAATCTTAAGATTGACGTTAAAGGAAAACTACCAACTGGCGTCTACGCAAAAGATATCATTCTCTATCTTATTAACCAATATGGTGTAGATTTTGGTACAGGATACGCGCTAGAGTTTTCTGGAGAAACTATTCGTAACCTTTCTATGGAAGCACGTATGACAATTTGTAACATGGCAATTGAAGCAGGTGCAAAATACGGTATGATGCAACCTGATGAAACTACATTTGAATATGTAAAAGGTCGCCCATATGCTACAAATTATAAATATGATGTTGAGGAATGGCGTGAATTATATACGGATGACGACGCTCAATTTGATAAGGTTATTGAAATGGATGTAACTGATTTAGAACCTCAAGTTACTTGGGGTACGAATCCTGAAATGGGTGTTAGTTTTAACACACCTTTCCCTGAGATTAAAAATGTTAATGATGAACGCGCATATGACTATATGGGTCTACAACCAGGTCAAAAGGCAGAAGATATTGAATTAGGCTATGTATTCCTAGGTTCTTGTACAAATGCTAGACTTTCTGACTTAGTCGAAGCAAGTCATATTGTAAAAGGAAATAAAGTACACCCTAATATTACTGCAATCGTCGTTCCAGGTTCAAGAACTGTAAAAATCGAAGCTGAAAAGTTAGGTATCGATAAGATATTTAAAGAAGCGGGCTTTGATTGGAGAGAGCCAGGTTGTTCAATGTGCCTAGGCATGAACCCAGATCAAGTACCTAATGGTGTACATTGTGCATCTACAAGTAATAGAAACTTTGAAGGACGTCAAGGTAAAGGCGCACGTACACATCTCGTCTCTCCTGCAATGGCAGCTGCTGCCGCAATTAATGGTAAATTCGTAGATGTTAGAAAGGTGGTCGTTTAACATGGATGTAAAACCAATCACAACATATACTGGAAAAATAGTACCACTTTTCCACGATAATATTGATACTGACCAAATTATACCTAAAGTACATTTGAAAAGAATTTCTAAGACTGGCTTCGGCCCTTTCGCATTTGATGAATGGCGCTATTTAGATGATGGTTCCGATAATCCAGACTTCAATCCTAATAAACCTGAATATGAAGGCGCATCAATACTTATAACTGGCGACAATTTTGGTTGTGGTTCTAGTAGAGAACACGCAGCGTGGGCAATTAAAGATTATGGCTTTGATATTATAATCGCAGGTAGTTATAGTGATATTTTCTACATGAATTGTACTAAAAATGGTATGTTACCTATTTCTTTAGATGAAGATGCTAGAAAACATTTGGCTTCATACTCAGAAATAACAGTAGATTTACCTAATCAAACCGTATCAACTCCTGAGAAATCTTTCCATTTCGATATTGATGCTACTTGGAAAAACAAACTTGTAAATGGTTTAGATGATATAGCAGTAACGCTGCAATATGAAGATGAAATTGCAGCTTATGAAAATGCAAAAGCATTCCAATAAAGAAATTCAAAAGTAAAGGTGTGAAATTTATGACAGTTAAAACTACAGTGTCATCCAAAGATATAGATGAGGCTTTCTTAAATTTAAAAGATGTTGCAAAAGAAACACCCCTACAAAAAGACCATTATCTATCTCATAAATATGATTGCAACGTTTATTTAAAACGTGAAGATCTTCAGTGGGTACGTTCATTTAAACTTAGAGGTGCTTATAATGCAATTGTCGCTGTAAATGAGAAAGATCGACAAAACGGTATAACTTGTGCCAGCGCAGGCAATCACGCACAAGGCGTCGCATACACAGCGAGTAAATTAAATTTAACTGCGGTAATCTTTATGCCTGTTACAACCCCACTTCAAAAAATAAACCAAGTTAAATTCTTTGGTGGCAGTAATGTTGAAGTTGTTTTAACAGGCGATACATTTGATGAATGTTTAAAAGAAGCACTCACATATACGCAAGATTACGCAATGAATTTCATTGACCCTTTCAATAATATTTATACTATTGCAGGACAAGGTACGTTAGCCAAAGAAATTATTGAACAATCTAAAGAAGAAAATGTTCATTTTGACTACTTATTTGCTGCTATCGGTGGCGGCGGTCTTATTTCAGGTGTAGGCACTTATTTCAAAGACCATTCGAAGGATACATCAATTGTAGGTGTTGAACCAGCTGGTGCAAGTAGCATGTATGAATCAGTCGTTGTTAATAATAAAATTGTTACATTAGAAAATATCGAAAAATTCGTTGATGGTGCATCTGTCGCACGAGTCGGTGAAATCACCTATGATATTGCTCGAAAAGTTGTAGATGACTATGTACAAGTAGATGAAGGTGCCGTTTGTTCTACAATATTAGATATGTATTCTAAACAAGCTATTATTGCAGAACCTGCTGGTGCATTGAGTGTATCTGCATTAGAACAATATAAATCTAAAATTAAAGGTAAGAATGTTGTTTGTATCGTCAGTGGCGGAAATAATGATATTAACAGAATGAAAGAAATTGAAGAGCGTTCATTATTATTCGAAGAAATGAAACATTACTTCATCTTAAACTTCCCACAAAGACCCGGCGCTTTACGAGAATTTGTAAACGACGTACTTGGACCAAAAGATGATATCACTAAATTCGAATATCTAAAAAAATCATCTCAAAATACTGGTACAGTTATTATCGGTATTCAACTGAACAACCATAGCGACTTGGATAATTTAAAAGCCAATGTTACTGAATTTGATCCATCCAATATTTACATTAATGAAAACAAAATGCTTTATTCATTATTAATTTAATTAATTGGTTCTATATACTTTTGTATATAGAACCTTTTTGTGTTGTGAAAAGAATTTAAAATAGACACCATACCAAACCTTGCGGTCTGAAAATAATTCGAACAATATTTAAGAAGTTAAGCTCCTTTTTTAGACATAAAAAAGGGAGCCTTAGGTCTCTTGTATTGCCTGTCAACACCTAAAGTCCCACTCTTCTAGTTTAGTGGGACTTACACAGGTGTTATTCACCTGTGTTCCTCTATTAGCAGAATGTAAATTTGCTACATCCACTAATTACTTCCTTTTAATTTCCATTTCATGGACCTTACGGTTTTGAAATATTTTTAAACATTATTTAAGAAAATAAGCTTCTTTTAGGCAACGTCCTACTCTAGCAGAATGTAAATCTGCTACCATCGGCGCTAAGAAGCTTTTTTGGCTTGAGGCAAACGCTCGCATCTTTCCTCACTTGCACCCGTCGCTAACTTGCTTACCTGCTCGTAAGCGCGTAGCGCGACGACTTGAGTTCGTCAGCTTCAAACGTTTTCTCTGCGCCAAAGGTTTTAATGCTTTATTTTTAATTTATAAATACAGACCTTGCGGTCTTGAAGTGTTTTACACATTAATTAAGAAGTTAAGCTCCTTTTTTAGACATAAAAAAAAGAGACCTTTAGGTCTCTTGGTTGCCTGGCAACGTCCTACTCTAGCAGAATGTAAATCTGCTACCATCGGCGCTAAGAAGCTTTTTTGGCTTGAGGCAAACGCTCGCATCTTTCCTCACTTGCACCCGTCGCTAACTTGCTTACCTGCTCGTAAGCGCGTAGCGCGACGACTTGAGTTCGTCAGCTTCAAACGTTTTCTCTGCGCCAAAGGTTTTAATGCTTTATTTTTAATTTATAAAAACAGACCTTGCGGTCTTAAAGTGTTTTACATATTAATTAAGAAGTTAAGCTCCTTTTTTAGACATAAAAAAAGAGACCCTTAGGTCTCTTGATTGCCTGGCAACGTCCTACTCTAGCAGAATGTAAATCCAACTACCATCGGCGCTAAGGAGCTTAACTTCTGTGTTCGGCATGGGAACAGGTGTGACCTCCTTGCCATTGTCACCAGACAATGATGTATAAAAGTTATACATTCAAAACTAGATAGTAAGTAAATATCATTTTACCAATCAAAACATTTAAAATTGATTAAGTCTTCGATCGATTAGTATTCGTCAGCTCCACATGTCGCCATGCTTCCACCTCGAACCTATTAACCTCATCATCTTTGAGGGATCTTATAACCGAAGTTGGGAAATCTCATCTTGAGGGGGGCTTCATGCTTAGATGCTTTCAGCACTTATCCCGTCCATACATAGCTACCCAGCGATGCCGTTGGCACGACAACTGGTACACCAGAGGTATGTCCATCCCGGTCCTCTCGTACTAAGGACAGCTCCTCTCAAATTTCCTACGCCCACGACGGATAGGGACCGAACTGTCTCACGACGTTCTGAACCCAGCTCGCGTACCGCTTTAATGGGCGAACAGCCCAACCCTTGGGACCGACTACAGCCCCAGGATGCGATGAGCCGACATCGAGGTGCCAAACCTCCCCGTCGATGTGAACTCTTGGGGGAGATAAGCCTGTTATCCCCGGGGTAGCTTTTATCCGTTGAGCGATGGCCCTTCCATGCGGAACCACCGGATCACTAAGTCCGTCTTTCGACCCTGCTCGACTTGTAAGTCTCGCAGTCAAGCTCCCTTATGCCTTTACACTCTGTGAATGATTTCCAACCATTCTGAGGGAACCTTTGAGCGCCTCCGTTACTCTTTAGGAGGCGACCGCCCCAGTCAAACTGCCCATCTGACACTGTCTCCCACCATGATTAATGGTGCGGGTTAGAAATCCAACACAGCGAGGGTAGTATCCCACCAACGCCTCCACGTAAACTAGCGTTCACGCTTCTAAGGCTCCTACCTATCCTGTACAAACTGTGCCGAATTTCAATATCAGACTGCAGTAAAGCTCCACGGGGTCTTTCCGTCCTGTCGCGGGTAACCTGCATCTTCACAGGTACTATGATTTCACCGAGTCTCTCGTTGAGACAGTGCCCAAATCGTTACGCCTTTCGTGCGGGTCGGAACTTACCCGACAAGGAATTTCGCTACCTTAGGACCGTTATAGTTACGGCCGCCGTTTACTGGGGCTTCGATTCGTAGCTTCGCAGAAGCTAACCACTCCTCTTAACCTTCCAGCACCGGGCAGGCGTCAGCCCCTATACATCACCTTACGGTTTAGCAGAGACCTGTGTTTTTGATAAACAGTCGCTTGGGCCTATTCACTGCGGCTCTCCCGGGCGTTAACCCTAGAGAGCACCCCTTCTCCCGAAGTTACGGGGTCATTTTGCCGAGTTCCTTAACGAGAGTTCGCTCGCTCACCTTAGAATTCTCATCTTGACTACCTGTGTCGGTTTGCGGTACGGGCACCTAATATTCTAGCTAGAGGCTTTTCTTGGCAGTGTGAAATCAACGACTCGAGGAAACAATTTCCTCTCCCCATCACAGCTTGACCTTATGAGTGCCGGATTTGCCTAACACTCAGTCTTACTGCTTGGACGTGCACTCCAACAGCACGCTTCGC
Organism: Staphylococcus lloydii; assembly: GCF_015775975.1. Lineage (NCBI taxonomy): Bacteria > Bacillati > Bacillota > Bacilli > Caryophanales > Staphylococcaceae > Staphylococcus > Staphylococcus lloydii. The sequence goes on along the minus strand of NZ_CP064056.1, from coordinate 908,062 downwards.
CTATCCTACTGCGTCCCCCCATCGCTTAAAACGAATTTAGGTGGTACAGGAATATCAACCTGTTATCCATCGCCTACGCCTATCGGCCTCAGCTTAGGTCCCGACTAACCCAGAGCGGACGAGCCTTCCTCTGGAAACCTTAGTCAATCGGTGGACGGGATTCTCACCCGTCTTTCGCTACTCACACCGGCATTCTCACTTCTAAGCGCTCCACATGTCCTTGCGATCATGCTTCAACGCCCTTAGAACGCTCTCCTACCATTGTCCTACGGACAATCCACAGCTTCGGTAATATGTTTAGCCCCGGTACATTTTCGGCGCAGTGTCACTCGACTAGTGAGCTATTACGCACTCTTTAAATGATGGCTGCTTCTAAGCCAACATCCTAGTTGTCTGGGCAACGCCACATCCTTTTCCACTTAACATATATTTTGGGACCTTAGCTGGTGGTCTGGGCTGTTTCCCTTTCGAACACGGACCTTATCACCCATGTTCTGACTCCCAAGTTAAATTGATTGGCATTCGGAGTTTGTCTGAATTCGGTAACCCGAGAAGGGCCCCTCGTCCAAACAGTGCTCTACCTCCAATAATCATCACTTGAGGCTAGCCCTAAAGCTATTTCGGAGAGAACCAGCTATCTCCAGGTTCGATTGGAATTTCTCCGCTACCCACAACTCATCCGCTCACTTTTCAACGTAAGTCGGTTCGGTCCTCCATTCAGTGTTACCTGAACTTCAACCTGGTCATGGGTAGATCACCTGGTTTCGGGTCTACGACCAAATACTCAACGCCCTATTCAGACTCGCTTTCGCTACGGCTCCACATTTCCTGCTTAACCTTGCATCAAATCGTAACTCGCCGGTTCATTCTACAAAAGGCACGCCATCACCCATTAACGGGCTCTGACTACTTGTAAGCACACGGTTTCAAGTTCTCTTTCACTCCCCTTCCGGGGTACTTTTCACCTTTCCCTCACGGTACTGGTTCACTATCGGTCACTAGAGAGTATTTAGCCTTGGGAGATGGTCCTCCCAGATTCCGACGGAATTTCACGTGCTCCGTCGTACTCAGGATCCACTCAAGAGGGTTATCGTTTTCGACTACAGGATTATTACCTTCTTTGATGTATCTTTCCAGATACTTCGTCTAACAATAACTTTTGTAACTCCGTATAGAGTGTCCTACAACCCCAACAAGCAAGCTTGTTGGTTTGGGCTGTTCCCGTTTCGCTCGCCGCTACTCAGGGAATCGATTTTTCTTTCTCTTCCTCCGGGTACTAAGATGTTTCAGTTCTCCGGGTATGCCTTCAAACATGCTATGTATTCACATGTTGATAACACGACATGACTCGTGCTGGGTTTCCCCATTCGGAAATCTCTGGATCAACGCTTACTTACAGCTCCCCAAAGCATATCGTCGTTAGTAACGTCCTTCTTCGGCTTCTAGTGCCAAGGCATCCACCGTGCGCCCTTAATAACTTAATCTTTTTGTTTCTAAGTCAAACGCTCGCATTAACTGACAAACGTTTTCTTTTGAAAACATCTATCAAATGCAATGTCTAACTCAAAACCCAAAATGTTATTAATCTGTGAGTGTTCTTTCGAACACTAGCGATTATTTTAGTTTGAATTCAAGCTTTTTAAAACTCTAATTCACTCGGTTTTGCTTGGTAAAATCTATATTTTACTTACTTATCTAGTTTTCAATGTACAATCTTTGAATACTCTATGAGCATTCAAAACTGAATACAATATGTCTACGTTATTCCTTTCATCTTCGTAGAAGATGTTCCGAATATATCCTTAGAAAGGAGGTGATCCAGCCGCACCTTCCGATACGGCTACCTTGTTACGACTTCACCCCAATCATTTGTCCCACCTTCGACGGCTAGCTCCATAATGGTTACTCCACCGGCTTCGGGTGTTACAAACTCTCGTGGTGTGACGGGCGGTGTGTACAAGACCCGGGAACGTATTCACCGTAGCATGCTGATCTACGATTACTAGCGATTCCAGCTTCATGTAGTCGAGTTGCAGACTACAATCCGAACTGAGAACAACTTTATGGGATTTGCATGACCTCGCGGTTTAGCTGCCCTTTGTATTGTCCATTGTAGCACGTGTGTAGCCCAAATCATAAGGGGCATGATGATTTGACGTCATCCCCACCTTCCTCCGGTTTGTCACCGGCAGTCAACTTAGAGTGCCCAACTTAATGATGGCAACTAAGCTTAAGGGTTGCGCTCGTTGCGGGACTTAACCCAACATCTCACGACACGAGCTGACGACAACCATGCACCACCTGTCACTTTGTCCCCCGAAGGGGAAAACTCTGTCTCCAGAGTGGTCAAAGGATGTCAAGATTTGGTAAGGTTCTTCGCGTTGCTTCGAATTAAACCACATGCTCCACCGCTTGTGCGGGTCCCCGTCAATTCCTTTGAGTTTCAACCTTGCGGTCGTACTCCCCAGGCGGAGTGCTTAATGCGTTAGCTGCAGCACTAAGGGGCGGAAACCCCCTAACACTTAGCACTCATCGTTTACGGCGTGGACTACCAGGGTATCTAATCCTGTTTGATCCCCACGCTTTCGCACATCAGCGTCAGTTACAGACCAGAAAGTCGCCTTCGCCACTGGTGTTCCTCCATATCTCTGCGCATTTCACCGCTACACATGGAATTCCACTTTCCTCTTCTGCACTCAAGTCTCCCAGTTTCCAATGACCCTCCACGGTTGAGCCGTGGGCTTTCACATCAGACTTAAGAAACCGCCTACGCGCGCTTTACGCCCAATAATTCCGGATAACGCTTGCCACCTACGTATTACCGCGGCTGCTGGCACGTAGTTAGCCGTGGCTTTCTGATTAGGTACCGTCAAGGTGCGCACAGTTACTTACGCACTTGTTCTTCCCTAATAACAGAGCTTTACGATCCGAAGACCTTCATCACTCACGCGGCGTTGCTCCGTCAGGCTTTCGCCCATTGCGGAAGATTCCCTACTGCTGCCTCCCGTAGGAGTCTGGACCGTGTCTCAGTTCCAGTGTGGCCGATCACCCTCTCAGGTCGGCTACGTATCGTTGCCTTGGTAAGCCGTTACCTTACCAACTAGCTAATACGGCGCGGGTCCATCTATAAGTGATAGCAAGGCCATCTTTCACTGTAGAACCATGCGGTTCTACATGTTATCCGGCATTAGCTTCGGTTTCCCGAAGTTATTCCAGTCTTATAGGTAGGTTACCCACGTGTTACTCACCCGTCCGCCGCTAACGTCAAAGGAGCAAGCTCCTTATCTGTTCGCTCGACTTGCATGTATTAGGCACGCCGCCAGCGTTCATCCTGAGCCAGGATCAAACTCTCCATAAAAAATTATGATGTTTGATTAGCTCATAAAATACTAATTGTGTGTTATCTCTAACACGTTTAAACCAACGATTATATCGTTGCGTTTGGAATTAACGTTGACATATTGCAATTCAGTTTTCAATGTTCATTATCTTTCTAAATGGAGCGGGTGATGGGAATCGAACCCACAACATCAGCTTGGAAGGCTGAGGTTTTGCCATTAAACTACACCCGCAATATAAAATTAAATGTTTTTGATGCGGTCGAGAGGACTTGAACCTCCACGGGATTTCTCCCACTAGGCCCTCAACCTAGCGCGTCTGCCATTCCGCCACGACCGCTTGGCAAAACGGAAGTTATCAATTTAGAACATTATTTATTATACTTTAATTAAATGTCTGTGTCAATAACTTTATCTGCTAAATTTTTATCAATGAATAATTCAACTCATTGTTTGATTCGCTGTTTTTTTCGACATTTGTTACTATACGACATTATTCCCTTCAGCGTCAATGGTTTTTATATATTTAATTAATAATATTTTTCTTTAAAATAACTATATTACACATTCAGGGATAAATTTATATATTATATTAAAAAAATCCACCCATTATAAGGTGGATTTAACTTTTTATTTTAATGTTTTTAACAACTTCAGTTTACCTTTACATAAACCACAAGCCATTTTTCTAGTGTTCACTTTTTTAATTCGCATAAATTGTTTACCGCATTTAGTACATTGATATAAATAATTTGCTCGTTCTTCATAACTTTTAGTTGGTGTGCAAAAACGCGGTGCATTTACGGAGGCACTTAAAAATTTAAAGTCTCTATCTCTATGTTTATAGCCCTTACCTTCTATATGCAAGTGATAGTGACATAATTCATGTTTAACAATGTCTTTAATGGCCTCTATACCAAATTGCTCATATTGCTTATAGTTTATTTCGATATTATGACTATCTAATAGATACCTTCCTCCGGTAGTTCTTAATCTATGATTAAAGTAGGACTTATGTTTAAAATTTTTATTAAAGTAAGTAGCTGATAGTTGTGTTACTAATGTTTGTAAATCATCATTGTTCATTTGGATCAACCATTGATAATGATACTTTTCCTTTATTTTCGTCTATACCGATAATCCAAACATCCACTATATCTCCTACACTTACAATGTCCATTGGATTTTTAACAAAACGTTTCGATAATTTAGATACATGTACTAAACCATCTTGTTTCACACCGATATCAACAAACGCACCAAAATCCACAACGTTTCTAACTGTTCCACTTAACTTCATACCAGTAGTTAAATCCTCAATAGATAATACATCAGATTTTAATATAGGTGTATCGAAGTTATCTCGTGGATCTCGATTAGGCGCTATTAATGATTTCACGATATCTTCTAATGTTGGTAAACCGACATCAAGTTTAGTTGCAAATTGTTGTTGGTCAATATCATTCAATTTTGCTTTTAATTCTTGAGACCCCAATTGCGAAGCATCAAAACCAATTTCATCTAAAAGTTTATATGTCACACCATAACTTTCTGGGTGAATTGACGTGTTGTCTAATGGTTCTTCCCCATTAGTAATACGCAAGAAACCAATACTTTGTTCAAATGTTTTGGCACCTAAGCGTTTAACTTTTGCTATTTCTTTATTGTGTTTGATTGATCCTTGTTCTTCTCTATATTTAATAATATTATCGGCAATCGTACTTGATAATCCTGAAACGTATTGTAATAAAGATTTGGAAGCAGTATTAACATCTACGCCAACTTGGTTAACTGCCTTTTCAACTACGAAAGTAAGCGCGCCTTCTAGTGCCTTTTGGTTTACATCATGTTGGTATTGTCCTACCCCAATAGATTTAGGATCGATTTTCACTAATTCGCTTAAAGGGTCTTGTACTCTACGTCCAATAGATACTGCACTTCTTTCTTCAACTTGAAAATCAGGAAACTCTGCACGTGCAATTTCTGATGCAGAATAAACAGAAGCCCCTGCTTCATTAACGATAATAAATTGTACATTCAAATTATGTTCTTGAATTAAATTAGCAGTAAATTGTTCAGTTTCTCTACTTGCTGTCCCATTACCAATTGCAATCAATTCAATATTATAATCATTGATAAACTGTAACATTGTAGTTTCCGCTTGTTTTGTTTTATTTACTGGCGGATGCGGGTAAATTACGCCTTTAGCTATAAATGTACCTAGTGGATTGATAACGGCTAATTTGCAACCTGTTCTAAATGCTGGGTCTACACCTAAAATTTGTTTCCCTTTTAATGGAGGTTGTAATAACAGATTATTTAAATTTTCACTGAACACATCTATAGCATGATTTTCTGCTTTTTCAGTTAAATCCCCTCTAATTTCACGTTCGATAGAAGGCATAATCAATCTTTTCAAACTATCTTGAACCGCTTCATTTATTAAATAATCTACTTCATTACTTTTCTTTACTTCTTGTTGGTAAATGAATTTTTGTAAATTAGCATTATCCATATCTAACTTTATTGTAAGAACTTTCTCTTTTTCACCGCGATTCATCGCTAATACTCTATGGTTAGCAATGCGTTTAACCGGTTCGCTGAAATCATAATACATTTCAAATATCGCTTTTTCATCTTCTGCATTTTTTCTTTTATGTGAAGTAATACTACCATTATGATATGTATCTTTTAAAATTTTACTGCGATATTTTGGGTTATCTGAAATTTGCTCTGCGATGATATCTTGTGCACCTTTTATGGCATCTTCAACTGAAGTAACTTCTTCAGTGATATATTGTTTAGCAATATTTTCTAAACTTTCTGCTGTCGGATGTTGTATCCACTTCGCTAAAGGTTCAAGACCTTTACGTTTTGCTTCTGTAGCACGCGTCTTTTTCTTTTGTTTAAAGGGTCTATATAAATCTTCAACTCTTTGTAATTTCGTTTGTTTTAAAATATCTTGCTTTAAATCATCAGTTAATAAACCTTGCTCGTCAATATTATGAATAACTTCTTCTTTTCTTTTTAGCAAATTGACCATGTATTGGTATTCGTCATCTATTTGCTTTATTTGAACTTCGTCTAATCCACCTGTTTGTTCTTTTCTATATCTTGCAATAAAAGGAACAGTATTTTTATCTTCTAACAGTTGTAAAACTGAAGTAATTTGTTTTGTTGTAAAATTAAATTTTTGCTGAATCGATTGAATTAAATTATTATCCATAATGTCCTCCGTCTAATGTCTATATCTTCGGTCTTTATTTTAACATATTCTATATATCTATTATATGTGCGTCACTTTAATTACAAAACACAAAAACTCCCTTCCATCATTTACATTCATAGTGCAAATTAGGAAAGGAGTTATAATTATTTCTTTGCTGCATCTTGTAATTTTTTGATTGCAGTTCTTTGAAGGCGAGAGACGTGCATTTGGCTTAAACCAATACGCTCTCCTGTTTCTTTTTGACTTAATCCCTCGATAAACGTACATTGAATTATCTGACGTTCTCGTTCTGATAAAATGGGTAGAATCTTTTCTAATATCATTCGTTTTTCTGTTAAATCATAATTAGAGTCTTGCTGACCCATGATGTCTAATAAAGTTACTGTTGATCCATCTTTATCTGCTTCAATTGAATGATCTACGCTCAGTGCATTATAGCTTTGGCTCATTTCCATAGCTTCTAACACTTCTTCATCGCTTACTTCTAATCTTTGTGCTATTTCTTCAATAGAAGGTGAGCGTTCTAATTCATTTGTTAATTCGTCACTAACCTTTTTTATACGTGGTCCTATCTCTTTAATTCTTCTTGGAACATGAACACTCCAAGTCTTATCACGTAAATAACGTTTTATTTCTCCAATAACGGTAGGCACTAAAAAAGCTTCGAATTTTCTATCAAAGGATAAATCAAAACGGTTTATTGCTCCAATTAAACCGACCATACCAACCTGAACTAAATCTTCGTGATGTGATTGTCCTTTAGAATATTTGTATGCCAAAGATTCAATCAATTTACGATAGTGATTCACTAATTTATCTTGAGCATTGCTATTTTCATTGTTTTGATGCTCTTGAATCCACTTGTTAATTTGTTCAGGTGATACGTCGTTAACCGATTTCGACTCTTTCGTCATCATTTCGCACCTGCTCTTTTTTTATATACTTTGTCATACTGATAGTTACACCAGATTTTTTATCGACTGTAACTTCGTCCATTAATGATTCAATTAAGAATAAGCCTAAACCACCTTCTCTAAGAAAGTCAATATTTTCATTTTCTTTATAAGGTCCAAGCTCTTCTTTCGTTTTTTCATAATCAAAGCTTTCACCTTGATCAGAAATAACTATTCTAATTTTATCCTCAAAAATTTCAAAACAAAGATTTATCATTCCAGTTTCCACGCCATCTTTATAGGCGTGTTTAACAGCATTAGTAACTGCTTCACTGACAGCTATTTTAGCATCCTCGATATCATCATAAGATGCCCCTGCTCTAGAAAAGACACCCGACAATGTTAATCTTATTAAACTCACGTATTCTGCAGAAGCCGGTAGACGCATTTCAATATAGTCTTGTTTACTTTGCATGCTATTCAACCTCCGTTCCTTCATTAACATGCATTAAATCTTTTAAGCCCGTTATATCAAACAAACGGCTAATACGTTCAGAAGCACCAAAGATATATAATTCTTTATCGTTTTGGTTCAAGGCTTTTAAAGTTCCTACAAATAAACCTAAGCCAGTTGAATCCATGTAACTCACGTTTTCCAAATTGACATGTATATCATGCGTACCTTCTTGTCTAAGTGGTACTAATACCTCTTCAAGTTCAGGTACAGTATATACGTCTAATTCTCCGCCTACTTTAACCTCATAATGTTGTTCATGAGTTACTTTTTCAATGTTAAGATTCATTATACTACACTCCTAAAAATTATCTTATTTATTCTCTGTATACCCCTAGTTATTATTCATTAATCCATTGTTATTTATAATTAATTTACTCGTTTAATAATTAATATCGTTAAATCATCACGTTTTTTTGGATTTTGAATTTTTAAAATAGCTTCATAAAGTAGCTGCACAATATCTTGAGGGTGCATATGTTTATATTTATGAATCATATTTAGTAAGTAACTTTTATCTAAAAATGTACCTTCTTCATCCCTTACTTCAGTAACGCCATCAGTGAAAATTATAACTAAATCATCAAGGTAAATAGGAATTTCTTGTTGTTTATATCTCGTAAGTTGGCTTACACCTAATACACGTCCACGTACATCTATCTCTTCAAATTCCTGAGATTCTGCTCTATATACGTAACCTGGTTCGTGACCTGCCGAACTACAATATAACAAATGGTTCATCTCTTCATATAGCCCGTAAAACATCGTTACAAACATATTTTGGTTAACATTTTTTTCAACCACTCGGTTTAATCTTTTTAAGCCATCACTCGGTAATTGTGAATGACCATATGAATCCATTCCAAACTTAATCATACTCATAGCTAATGCAGCTGGAATGCCTTTACCGATAACGTCAGCTACTGCAAAACTCATTGTGCCATCTTTATGATCTATGAGGTTGAAGTAATCACCACTTACTTTTTGTGCTGCAACGGAGATAACGCCGATTTGGATACTATCAAATTGAGGAATGTCGGTTTTCAACATAGTTTGTTGTAGCCTTGAAGCTAAATCAATTTCCTTATCATGATGTTGCATGCGGTCAACAAGGCGTTGATAATCACGATAATTATAACCAAAGCCTTTAACTATTTCTTCCAACACTTCTAATGTAGACAAAATTTGGGTTTGATTTAAATCTAGCATGGTAATATATTCTTTATGAATTTCAACTATATCTTCCGGTAGAATATCTTTATTTATAACTTCGTCAATGAAAGCACTACATTTTTCAGCAAAATTATGATTACCAGAAGTTGTTAAACTTAAATCTATAAGTTGTTTGTACTTTTTCTTAAATTCTTCCATGCTGTCAAACCTCCTTAACAAATGCATTTATTATCGAAATTATTATAAGTAATAAGCATATAGATTTTATTATAATATGTAGCGAACAAGTAAATATTAAAAACTAAAAAAGCTTTAGGATCTCCTAAAGCCTTAATTCATGGACCCTTTCGTGTTTCACATTTAAAATACATTCATTTTTAAATGCGAATAACAAACAATAATGGCTACTCATAACTTCGGTTTCATTGTTTTACCATTTTAAATTGATAAAAGGGCTTTATTTGTGATTTCTAACATTATGTAATCCTAAACTAATATCAAGCGCATTATTGACTTCTTTCATCTTGTCTTCTGATAAATACGTTAATTTTTCTTTTAGTCTCTTTTTATCTAACGTTCTTATTTGTTCAAGTAGTATAACCGAATCTTTATCCAGCTTATACTTTTTCTTTTCTATTTCTACGTGCGTTGGGATTTTAGCTTTATTAATCCTACCAGTAATTGCAGCCACAATTACGGTAGGACTATATTTATTACCAGTATCATTTTGTATGATAACTACCGGTCTTACTCCCCCTTGTTCAGACCCTTGTACTGGTGATAAATCAGCTAGATATACATCTCCTCTTCTCATTAATCACTTGTGTTATTTGAACTAATATAAGATTCATTGCAATCACAAGCTTCACATTCAAAGGGAAAAGCTTCTGCTGCAAGGGAGAGATTCAAATCAGCCATTTGAGAATAGCCTTCTTTTAAAGATTGTTCTATATTATGGTTTCTACTTTGGTTAAAACTTGACATGAATAAAACCTCCGTACGACTAAAGAAATAGTTTATTTGATTTGTGATTACACTAATAATAACAAATTTTAAAATCAGTGACTATACTATTTCAGTAATTCGTTGTGTATTTCTACACTATCGGAATTATAATATACACGTGGTAATCTTCTACTTAGATTACAAAGCACTTCATAATTTATCGTTTGTTGCTGTTTTGCCAACGTTTCTGCAGACTGAGGCGAATCTGTATGATGATCCATTAGAATGACTTTATCATTTACTTCAATATGATCAGGAATTTTAATAATTGTTTGATCCATACAAACTTTACCGATAATACGACATTGAGTGCCGTTAACGTTTACATAAGCACCCGTCATTAATCGTGGAAAGCCATCTGCATATCCAACAGGCAAGACTCCGATTCTTGTTGGCTCGGTTGCTGTATAAATACTACCATAGCTGACAGAATCTCCTGATTGTAACGTTTTAGTTTGCACAATTTCTGTTACCCATTGTGCACTTGGTTTGAGATGAACTTTAACGTTCTCTTTAACGTAGGCTGACGGATAGTAACCATATAATGAGATGCCCACACGTACGGCATTACAAAATTGAGTATCTTTCATGAGCGCACCAGCTGAATTTTGAGAATGTATATATTGAGGTTTCTCGGCAGATTCAACCATTTCTTCAAATAGTTGTTGTTGCTTATTCATCGAATCACCTGGCTCATCAGCACAAGCAAAGTGGGTAAATACCCCTTCAAATATTAAATGTGCTTGTTCATGAATCATTTCAATAGCATTTTTATACTCTTCAATCGTCTTCATGCCTAATCTACCCATGCCAGTATCTAACTTGATATGTAACCATAAATCTTTTTCATTTTCATCTGGAATATGACTGATTGCAGTAGTTAACCAACTTAGTGAAGGTACGGTTAGTGCTACACGATGTTGAATTGCTTTAGTTATTTGTTCTGCAGGAACTACGCCTAAAACTAAAATTTTAGCGTTAATGCCATGCATCCTTAGTTCAATAGCTTCATCTAAAGTCGCGACGGCAAAAAATTCAACGCCAATATCCATAAGTTTTTTCGCAATAGGTATACTCCCTAGACCATACCCATTCGCTTTAACTACAGGAATCACTGTTTTTTTAGGATGTATTTTTTGAAAAATTTGATAGTTTGACGCAATTTCATTTAAGTTAACATTCACATATGTAGATCGATAATATTTATCTGCCATGTATTATCTCCACCCTTTCACTAAGTTATTTATTTAAGCACTTATTAATTTAAGTTTATTAAAAATATATAATTTTAGCCAAAGAAGTGACTTTTAAATCTATATTTTATTTATATTCTAATATAACTTGGCTCATAGCATAATTTTCTGAATGTGTAATACTTACATGGACGATATAATCATCATGTTCAATACAAGGTTTTCCTAATTCATCATTAAAGCAATTTATATCGTTAAAAGCGATCGTTTTCCCTAATCCAGTACCTAAAGCTTTACTGAATGCTTCTTTACAAGCAAATCTTCCTGCTAAAAATTCCACTTTTCGTTTAGAGTTGTTAAAAGTATTAAATTTTGCAATTTCTTGTTGTGATAAAATTCTATCAACGAATTTTTGCTGTCTATGATATAACGTTTCTATGCGTTCTATCTCAATCAAATCAATACCAATGCCATATATCATATTTATCTAACCTACAATCTTTTTTAATTTGTTAATATCCCTATTTATTATCTCTTATAAATTGTTTTATAATATTCGCCTCTTGCTTTGAAACTAAAATTATTTCGGCATTACCACCGGCTGTAGATAAGTTTACATTAGCTAAGTTATATTTACGCATGATAATGCCTTCTTGAATATCAACGTTTTGTATTCTAAATAAAGGGATTTTTGTCGTTGAAATAAACCATAGTCCTTTGCGAACAATGATTTCTTCGTCATTTAGTTTATATTTAAAAATTAGATATTTATAGCGTGGGATGATGATACTAGCTATTATTAAGTTGACTATAATAACCGCTATTCCAATTATTGCTATCCAAAAACACACTTTTTTGCTTAATAAGTCTAACCATAACGTATTTACAATAAGTACTATAATGAGTATAGCCAATATAATAGCAGATAATATGGTTGATCTTAGCGTCATGACTTTTTTGCCCTCTTTATGCATTTGCTTAAAATCATTCATGTCGCTCACCTCTTAAATACCATCTTTTTAAACTATTAACTGTGTTTGAATTTTCATATTTTAAGCCAATCTTTTGCATACCTGCTCCCTTAGCTATTACATACTTAAATGTTGTTAAATTGCTTCTTTTTAAGAATGGAGTTTGCGTATTTTCCATACCTAAAATTTTGTCACGTTTAAAATAGCTATTTTTCATTCCTAAAATCGAAACATTATGGACAACAAGTTCTTCTTGCTTCACTATATGTCCTGCAAATTTCACGTTTAAAATTGCATTAATAATAAACACTAATAACAAGGCACTAACAATAACAAGTGCCCACGCTGACCAAAAATAAGTAGCTATTGCACCAATGACTAAAAGTGCGAAAAATTCTTTTATAAAGTAACGATGTAAACTTCTTAGTGGCATCCCTTTGCGCGCTTCATTAAATTCAAAATAAGGTACCAAATCTTTAATTATGTTAAATGCTTCCTTACGTTTAATAAACGGTAAAACCATAACTTTACCATCGACTGTTTCATCTTCCAGATTAACATCCATATCACTAGTGATAACAAAATGTATTGCTGTGTAACCAAAAATTTTACGTAAAAAAGATTGGCTTTCTATAACTGCTTGTACTCTATCTGTTGGCACAGTTATATTTTGAACCTTAAATAATCCATATGAAATATTTAGTTGGTTATTTTCTCGCGTTAATGTGTAATTAAAATAACGAATTATAGTAATAATTGTACCAATAATATAACTAATAAACAGAATAGCAAAAACTATAATAATCACTATGACATAAACAGCTTGTGCAATATGTTCTATTTTGCTGGTAATTGCGTTCCATGGAATAATGTCTGAAAAACTACCAAATATAGGCATTACAGCTGCAAATGCTATACCAATTGCCCCACTCGTCATTGCCATTAAAAGTAGATTTTTAAAGTTTAATTTATAGATTTGTTGTGTCGCAGTATTAGTATGGTCAATTTCATTTTCTTCATCATCACGCAAGGCTTCATCATTTATAACATTATCTGCTAAATCTAATTGTTGTTGTTTAATTGTTTGTTGTATCAATTGGCTTTGATTTTTTGATACTGTATCCAACTCTATCCCATCACTTGGCGTTTTAATTTGTAATACGACGCCACCCACGAGACGATTCACTATACCTTGCGCAGTATCAACAGATTGAATACGACGAATATTCAATTCCTTACGTTGCTTAGTGAAAATACCAGTCGTTAATATAAAATGATCCTCTTCAATCCAATATCTTGTCTTATACACTTTTAGACTATGTAAAATAAATGAAATCACAAAAATAAGGGTCACGATACCAGGATAGATGTACGAATTAAAATTTGTGTAATCAAAATCTTTTAAGTTAAATATTAAAAAAATAAACACAAAAATAAAGTTTTGCTTTATTGTCTCAATAATACCTGAAATATAAGAAATGGGGTGTAATTTTTGAGGGTTATACATCAAAATCTGCTCCTCTCAAATACGATAAAATTGTTGTTTCAAATTTTTCGGCATCTTGTTTATGTATCAAAGGTAAATCTACAATATGACCGGCGGTAAATACTGAAGTTTTACTCAATGATAATTTATGTAAGATTGGATTCGTTTTCCTGTTAATTAATTGTGTTCTTTCGAACTTAACTAATACTGTTTTTTGGAAGAAAAACTGCTTAGAAATTGCGACATAATCTTCTTCAATCCTATAAAAAGTAAAGTTATATTTAATCAGTGGTGTCGCGATAAAATATAAAACATCAAAAATCATTACTGCTATTACGATATAATAAATTGGCTTCCACCAATCAAAATGATTCGTCAAATAAAGTAATACGCCGCTAATTATCAAACCGATAATTAGTAACAATCCTTCCATTAAATAATAATATTTCAGCACGCTTTTAGGACTGCGAATATACTGATTACTATGATCCATCTTCTCAATCCTTTCACCATAAAAATTTCACTTCATTATAACATAGTCATTATAAACAACTAACTTTTTATAAAAATTAATAATGATTCAATTATATAAAAAAACCATCTCACATAAGTGAGATGATTAAACTTAAATTGCTATATATGATAAGTTAGACCTTATTTTTGGTGGTCAGCGAAAGTACGACCTTTCATCGACTTTTTGTTGTCTTTTCTATCTGATGGTTTATCTTTTTTACCTTTTTTGTTAAATGCTGGTTTGCCACGGCGACCTTTATTATCAAACTTGTTACCGCGTTTATTGTTGTTATTACGACGTGGTCCTTTAGAAGGACGACCTTTTCTTGCTAAAGGTTTTTCAAATGTAAGTTGTACTTCAACTTCATCGTTTGCTTCTACTAACTCTTGTAGTAATGAAGCAATTAATTCAACATCATTGTATTCTTCTAAAAGTTGACCCGCGATGCGTTGTAATCTAGGTTCATTTTCTTTAGACATCCAATTTTGTACTTTTTCTTTAATGTCGTTTTCACGTGCTTTTAATACTTCTTTACGATGTGGTGGACGTAAAGCATTCATTTGACGACTATTCGCTTGTTCAATTTGACGGATATAATCCATTTCAATTGGGTTAACGAATGTAACAGCAATACCTTCTTTACCTGCACGACCTGTACGTCCAATTCTGTGCGTATAGCTTTCAGTATCTTGAGGAATATCAAAGTTATAAACATGACTTACGCCAGAAATATCTAGTCCACGCGCAGCAACGTCTGTAGCTACTAGTATATCGATTTGATCGTTTTTGAATTTTTTCAAGACTTCTAAACGTTTAGCTTGAGTGATATCACCATGTAATCCCTCAGCTTTGTAACCTTTAGATAATAACGCACTAGTTAATTCATCAACACGACGTTTTGTTCTACCGAATACGATAGCTAACTCTGGTTGATGTACATCTAAGAAGTTAGTAAAAGTATCAAATTTTTCTAATTCTTTAACGATTGTATAATATTCGTCAATTTGTGGATTAGACATTTTGTTATCCATTGTTTTTACAATCTCAGGTGAGTTCATAAATTGTTGAACTAGATTTTGAATAGCTTTAGGCATAGTAGCAGAGAATAACATCGTTTGACGTTGTTCTGCTGGGATTTTATCCATGATAAATCTCATATCATCAATAAAGCCCATGTTCATCATTTCATCCGCTTCATCTAAGATTAAAGTATGGATTCCTGTAGTTTTTAAAGTACGACGGTTTAAATGGTCTATAACACGTCCTGGTGTACCAACTACGATTTGAGGTCCTTTTTTCAATGCCTTAATTTGACGATCAATTGGCATACCGCCGAAAATAGTAACGACTTGTACTTTTTGATCTTTACTAAATTCTTTTAATTGTTCAGCAACTTGCATCGCTAATTCTCTTGTAGGGGCTAAAATTAATGATTGAACGCCTTCTTTACCTACTACTTTTTCTATTAAAGGAATACCAAAAGCACCTGTTTTACCAGTACCTGTTTGAGCTTGTCCTAATACGTCTCTACCTGCTAAAGCAAGTGGAATACTATCCTTTTGAATTGGTGTGGCTTCTGTAAACCCCATTGATTCTAGGGTTTCTACTGTTTTAGCCGATATCCCTAATTCTTTAAAATTTTGCAATATAATTCTCCTTTATACTTCTATATTTCTCTTCATATATGTTCATTTAAGTTTCTTCAACTTCTTAATAGTACCACCTCAACAATATAATCGCAATAAAGCAAAATTACATAACTTTAATTAATTTGATATTATTCATCTTTCAAATATTAAATTAATATTGCAGTTGTTGGGTTGTAAGCGGTTAATTATAATTCTTAATTCCCATTTAAATTGTTAAATATTTTTTTAAAGTTTCTATTTTCTGAAATTTACAGAAATTAAAAACCACAACAGAATATTTATTCCGTTGTGGCTATTATTAAATTAAAGCATCTACGACTTCTTCTAATTTCATGCCTCTTGAGCCTTTAATTAAAATTTTATCGTCTTGTTGTGCTATGTCGCTTATATAATTGATTAATTGTGATTTATCATCATAATGAACTGCTTGAGTTACTAAATTCTGTCCAGTTTCATAAATATAAGAAGCTTCAGTACCATAAGTCAGTAAAACATCAATGCCTTTATTGGCTAAGTAGTTACCTACTTGTTGATGCATTTTTTTACTGTCTTGACCTAACTCTAATACATCACCTAAAATTAATATTTTTCTACCCGTCATATTCGCTAAAGTATCGATAGCAGCTTTCATACTTGTTGGACTTGCGTTATAAGCATCATTTATAACGACTAAGCCTTCGTCTGTTACATGTTGTTCCATGCGCATGCCGGTTAATTTAACTTGTTTTAAATTATGATATATCGTTTCATAATCTAAATTTAATCGTTTCCCTACTGCTATTGCTATTGCAGCATTTTTCATATTGTGCGTGCCCAAAATAGGTAAAACGTATTGTTCTGACTCATTAATTGAAAATACAATACCTTCAGTCGCAAAATCGTTTATTTTACATACATAAGTATTGTCGTCGTTTAAACCAACACTTGTAAGTTTTACATTTTTCAATTGATCTACATGAGGCTTTAACAATGGCTCATCACCATCATATATAAATAAACCTTCATTTTTCAGGCCTAAAGTAATTTCAAACTTAGCCTGTGCAATACCTTCTCTTGAACCTAAATCTTGCATATGTGATTCGCCAATGTTGGTAATTACAGCAATATCTGGTTCGGCAATTTTTGATAATAATTCAATTTCATGGAAACCTGACATGCCCATTTCAAGAATAGAAATTTCAGTATCATGATCTAATTGTAATATCGTTAACGGCATGCCAATTTCGTTATTGTAATTACCCAGTGTTTTTTTAACTTTAAATTGAGGCTTTAACACACTTTCAATCATGTCTTTAGTGGTTGTCTTACCATTAGATCCAGTAACTGCAATTACGTGTGGATTCACATAGCGCAAATAAGCTTGTGCTAATTGTTGTAAAGCACTTAACGTATCATCAACCCAAATTATCGGACCGGTAATCGTTTCGTCTATTGTTTCGCCTTTTTGATAGAAGCTAGCGCCTGCGCCATCATTTAATGCTTGTTTCACAAATTTGTGGCCGTCTACATTTTCCCCTTTAAAAGGAATAAACAACATTTTGCTATCTATTTGTCGTGAGTCAATTGTCACGCCTGCAATAGATTGATTTAAAAATTGTTCGTCAATTTCACAATCAATCCATTCCTGTATTTGTTTTAATGTTACTTCGATCATAAATTATTCGCCTCAATTAATACTGTATTTATTTTTCTTCTTATCTTCATGTTTATCTTTTGCTAATTCAATTAATTTTTTTATTAAGTCAGCATATGATAGGCCCATATTTTCCCATAAGCTAGGGTACATGCTATACGCAGTAAATCCAGGCATAGCATTTGTTTCATTAATAAAGATTTGATTATCCTCGGTAACAAAGAAATCAGCACGTAATAATCCTGAACAGTCTGTTGCTTTGAAAGCTTCTACTGCCATATTTCTTAAAGTCATTTGTACTTCTTCATCTAAATCAGCTGGTATGCTTAGACTAATCTTACCATCTTTATATTTTGATTTATAATCATAAAAAGCAACATCTTTTATAACTTCCCCTGGCAATGTCGTTTCTGGGTAGTCATTACCTAATACAGCGACTTCTATTTCGCGCGCGTCAATACCTTGTTCAATAACTAGTTTACGGTCAAATTGGAAAGCTTCTTCTATACCTTGTTTTAATTCTTCTTCATTATTACATTTACTAATACCTACACTTGAACCTAAGTTAGCTGGTTTAACAAATACTGGATATTCTAATTTATCATGTACTAATTTTAAGATATTACCTTCATATTTTTGGTATTCACTTCTTAAAAAGCTGACATACGGTAATTGAGGCAATCCTCTATGCGCAAATAGTTGTTTCATAACTAATTTATCCATTGTACTTGATGCGGCTAATACACCATTACCAACGTATGGTAAATCTAACACTTCAAATAAGCCTTGCATCGTACCATCTTCTCCGTTTGGACCATGTAACAATGGAAAGACTGCACTATATGGCTGTTGGTCTGCTTCAGTTGATAGTAAACGAGATATATCACCCGCTTCAACATCTTTTAATCTTAAGTAATCATTGTCCGAAATTTCATTAACGATATCTGTTTTCTTTTTCCATTGCCCGTCATTTGTTATGTAAATGATATCTACGCGATACGCATCCTTATCAATTGCATTCAGT
Organism: Staphylococcus lloydii; assembly: GCF_015775975.1. Taxonomy (NCBI): domain Bacteria; kingdom Bacillati; phylum Bacillota; class Bacilli; order Caryophanales; family Staphylococcaceae; genus Staphylococcus; species Staphylococcus lloydii. Next base: position 889,440 of record NZ_CP064056.1, on the reverse strand, counting down.
ACATTTTGAGCAGTTAAAATCGACACGTCATGTTCGGCACTTTTACCTCCATACAAGATACAAATATTTTCTTTAGCCATCTCTTTTGCCTCCAAATATTATTATTAAACTACATCATATCACGATTTAATATATCTTTGCATCGATTATGTTAATAGGTTGTTTTAAATTTTAATTTTTTAATAAAGTGTTATTTAAAGAACCCTACACATTAAGAAATATACTAATATTTATAACTAATTTTATTGAAACTTAACTAGTATTGTTCTAGCAATATAATAGAAAGTTCGGTAAAATCAAAATATAATACATAAATTAGATTTTATTTTAAGGAGTATGCAATGAGTAATTCACGTCGTTCAAGAGAAGACAGTTGGATGCGTCGCGTCGATTGGATTTTAGTTGGCTTTATCGTAATATTAGCTATAATTAGTGTGAGTATCATACATTCTGCTATGGGTGGCGGTCAATATAGCTCTAACTTTAGTGAAAGACAAATATTTTATTATGTGTTAGGTGCCATAATTGCCGGCTTAATAATGATTGTCTCTCCTAAAAAACTAATTAAATACAGTTATTTATTGTACTTTATATTATGTTTTGCTTTATTCGTCTTAATCATCATTCCAGAAACACCTTTTACTCCTGTAATCAATGGTGCTAAAAGTTGGTACAAACTAGGCCCAATTAGTGTCCAACCTTCTGAATTCATGAAAATAGTTTTGATGTTAGCACTAGCGAAATTAGTAATGAAACATAATAAGTTTACTTTCAACAAATCACTTGAAACAGATTTAAAATTATTATTCAAGATTATTGGTATATCACTCTTACCAATGGCACTCATTTTGTTACAAAATGACTTAGGTACTACATTAGTACTTTGCGCTATTATAGTCGGCGTTATTATCGTCAGTGGTATTACATGGAAATTACTAGCACCACTCTTTATAGTCGGTATAGCCTTTGCGTCGAGTATTTTATTGACAATGATATATAAACCTTCATTAATAGAAAGTTTATTAGGCGTTAAAACCTATCAATTAGGAAGAATTAGTTCATGGTTAGATCCTTATACTTATAGTAGTGGAGACGGGTACCATTTAACTGAATCTCTAAAAGCGATTGGTTCAGGACAATTGCTAGGTAAAGGCTTTAATCATGGTGAAGTCTACATTCCAGAAAACCACACCGACTTTATTTTTTCAGTAATCGGTGAAGAGTTTGGTTTTATAGGTTCGGTTATTCTATTACTTATATTCCTAGGTTTAATCTTCCATTTAGTGCGACTAGCGACAACTGATGAAAGTCCATTTAATAAGATCTTTCTTATTGGATATGTATCATTGTTATTATTCCATATTTTACAAAATATCGGTATGACTATTCAGTTGCTTCCAATAACTGGTATCCCTTTACCGTTTATAAGTTATGGTGGTAGTTCGTTGTGGAGTTTAATGTGCGGAATTGGTGTTTGTCTTTCTATATATTATCACCAACCAAAGCGCTTTAACGAAGATGCAGATACTACACCACTACGACAATCAACAACAAATTAATAGGCAACAAAAAAAGGACTTAGCTACTTCGCTAGGTCCTTTTTGACTATTTCAATTCGTTAGTGGTTTTCACAGTAGTTGGTAAAGTATGCATAACTTCAAATCTTGATTTCGTTTTCTTTATGTTTACCCCTAATGATGATAATAGCTTAACTACGTTTTGTAATTTGTCGTTGTTCTTATTCATATCATCACTCCTAACTGTCTGGCTTCTACTTCATCATACCCTATTTTAATATATGTTACTACACAAAATTGCGATTTTTTTCATTTTTATGAATATTTTTTACAACGTGTTTCTTTTTTTATAAGTTCTTCAATTTTTTAAAAGATTATTGTATAACCTTTATCATAAATTTCTTTTTCTATATTGTTTAAATTAGCCGGTGTAGTAAAAGTGACTTGAATAGAACTATTTTGACTATCAACATTAGCTTGGTGAACACCTATAATATTTAATAAATGTTGCGTTAACGATTCCGCCTGCTCAGCAGTATTAAGACCTGCTACTAAAATTACTTTTGTTACCATAATATAGTCTCCATTAGTCTTTCATTAATTTTTGAAATGTAACTAACAATTCCTCCATGGCTGCTTCGTTCTCACCATTATCAATCTTTTCCATAATACAACTCTTCATATGGTGATCTAATAATTTAGTGGCTACACTATTCAAAGCTGAACGTGTTGCTCTAATTTGTGTTAACACATCATCACAATAAACGTCTTCATCAATCATACGATTGATTGCTTTGACTTGACCTTCAATTCGATTTAAACGTGATTTTAAATTATTTTTAGTCTGTGTAGAGTGATGGGCTTGAGATACTTCAGTCATAAATACCCTCTCCTATGATATATTTAAGCTTATCGTATACCCATAACGGGTATGAGTCAAATGATAAAAATTATATCACATGTTATAATAACAAAGACTTTGTACGATTTAAATATGATGTTGTTTTGGGGGAATATATATGATGGAAACGTGGTCAATCGCACTTCATCAATCTAATGTCGTATTAAACATTATATTTATTAGTGCATTTGCGTTAAATTTAATATTTGCATTTACGATTATATTTTTAGAAAGACGGACAGCTGGAGCTATTTGGGCTTGGCTTTTAGTGCTTGTTTTGTTGCCTTTATTAGGATTCGTCTTGTACTTATTATTCGGACGACAAATTCAACGTAATCATATTTTTAAAATTGATGAAAAAGATAAAATCGGCATCCAAATGATTGTAAATGAACAGTTAGAAGCATTAAAAAATGATAACTTTTCAAAAGGTAATCATCAAATTGTTAAATTTAAAGATATGGTGCAAATGCTTCTTTATAATAATGCAGCCTTTTTAACGACAGATAATGATGTAACGATTTATACAGATGGTAGAAAGAAATTCGATGCACTACTTGAAGACATTCATAACGCTAAAGATTATATACATATTCAGTATTACATTTTTCGTCATGATGATTTAGGTAAAAGTATTTTAACTGCATTGGAACAAAAGCTAGATGAAGGTTTAGAAGTTAAAATGCTATATGATGATATGGGTTCGAGGTCATTGTCACTTAAGGATTTTAAAACATTTCGTCAAAAAGGAGGAAAAGTAGAAGCTTTCTTCCCTTCTAAACTTCCTTTAATAAATTTAAGAATGAATAATCGTAACCATAGAAAAATTGTCGTTATTGATGGCAAAATTGGTTATGTTGGTGGCTTTAATGTCGGTGACGAATATTTAGGACTTAAAAAGAAATTTGGCTATTGGAGAGACACGCACTTACGCATCGTAGGTGATGCAGTGAACGCGCTCCAATTACGCTATATGCTCGATTGGAATGCACAGGCAACGCGTTCTAATTTAAGTTATCAAGACCGTTATTTCCCAGATGTAAATTATGCCGGTAACATAGGTATTCAAATCGCATCGAGTGGACCAGATGAAGAATGGGAACAAATAAAATATGGTTATTTAAAAATGATTTCCTCTGCTAAAAAGAGCATTTTTATACAATCACCCTACTTCATACCAGACCAAGCCTTTTTAGATGCAGTAAAAATAGCTGCATTAGGTGGCGTAAATGTTAATATTATGATTCCTGATAAGCCTGATCATCCATTTGTTTATTGGGCAACTTATAACAACGTCGCAAGTTTATTAGATGCCGGGGTCAATATTTTCCAATATCGAGATGGCTTTTTGCATTCAAAATGCGTCATTATTGATGATGAAGTTGCTAGCGTTGGTACAACTAATATGGATCATAGAAGTTTCACGTTGAATTTTGAAATTAACGCTTTTATTTACGACACTGAAGTCGCAAAACAATTACGTGCAGAATTCGAAAAAGATCTTTTAGTTTCATATAGACTGACAAAAGAACTATACACGCAACGTAGCTTATGGGTTAAGTTCAAAGAAGGTATTGCCAGATTATTGTCTCCAATTTTATAAACTATAGAGGTGAAAGCAGATGAATCAACAAGAGCAATTGAATAGTGCGCGTACTTTTATGACTACGTTTCATAAAAATGATTATTCAGGCCATGATATCGCACATATTAATCGAGTTGAACGTTTAGCTTTATATATAGCGCAACGAGAGCAACCTGTCGATACCTTTATAATAAACATGGCAAGTCTTCTACATGATACGGTTGATTCAAAATTAACAAATACCGAAGAAGCTACGTACAAACTTCGTACATTCTTATCATCAATACAAATCAATCATAATGATAGTGAAGCCATACTTCATATCATCAATCATATGAGTTATAGCCATGCTAAAGAGCATCATACAGTGTTATCAAAAGAAGGACAAATCGTCCGTGACGCTGACCGTTTAGATGCATTAGGTGCTATCGGTATTGCTCGTACTTTCCAATTTGCTGGTGCATATGACGAACCTATGTGGATTGATGAAATAGACTATCAGTCATTAAATAATGATACTTATAGCTTGGCTAATTTATCACCTTCTGCTATTAAACATTTTTATGAAAAGCTATTTAATTTAAAAGAATTAATGCATACTGAGACTGCATATGCTATAGCTAAAAAGCGACACGCATTCATGCAACAATTCGTTCGTCAATTTTTCGAAGAATGGTAACTTAAAAGATAGTTCAAATACAAAAAGCGTCTTTCAAAATATTGAAAGACGCTTTTACTTTAATTATTTTTTCTTACCTTTTTTAGATACAACTTGTGTATTTTTCGCTTTGTTGCCGTCGCCATTTTTGTCTTTGTTCATTGCTTCTAACATTGGTGCAACTTCTCTTTTGGCAACTCTTGAATAGTATATGTTCGCAAAATGCGTTTGTACAATCAAGAATGCGGCACTGACTGACCAATATAAGCCAAGTGCTGAAGCAGAACTTAATGAAATCCACACGATCATGATTGGAGAAATAACCATCATCATGTAACCCATTTGACGTTGTTCATTTGGCATACTTAAACTTGATACATAAGCTTGCAAGAAGTATAAAATACCAGCAATAATTGTTATCCAAATGTCTGGTTTAGATAAATCAAACCATAAGAAATTCGGATGCTCAGTAAATCCACCACTGGATGATTTCAAAACGAAATATAAGCCCATAATGACTGGCATTTGAATTAACACTGGTAAACAACCCAACATACTCTTCATAGGGTTCATATCATATTTTTTATAAACTTCCATCATTTCTTGATTGGCAGCCATTTTTTCTTCTTGCGTACGAGAACGTTTAACCTTCTCTTGAACCGCATCAATATCCGGTTTAGCCACCTTCATTTTTTCACGCATCATATGACTATTTCTATAATTTGATAACATGAATGGTAATAAAACTATACGTATAGCAACAACAATTACAATAATTGCTAGTCCATAGTCATTATTAAAACTAGTCCCTAACCAATGTAATAATTTATCCATTGGTTCAACAAATGTATTATAGAAGAATCCATTCCTGTTGCTCGGTTTAGAGTAGTCACATCCTGCTAGAAAGACCATTACTCCCAAAAGTAAAGGTAATAGCGCTTTTTTCTTCATTTTTCCACCTCTAATGATATATTCACACAAAAATCATTTTATCATATTAGTGTGCAAGTGAAAATCAAAAACATAATATTTTCACTATTAATCAATTTATTGTAAAAATTGGTGGACTGTTGTTTTTATATCATTACTTTGTGCGATTGCTGAAATCACTGATACACCATTGGCTTGAGCTTTCATAACCTGTTTATAGTTGGCTAATGAAATACCTCCAATGCCTACCATTGGGAAATCTTGTAATTTTTCTCGCAGTTTTAAAATCATTTCAGGACCAACGGGCGCATTTGCGTCATCTTTTGAAGAAGTCGGAAACATTGGCCCTACCCCAATATAGTCAACATGAGCCAAATCAGAATTTTGATATTCTTCAATATTGCCTACGCTTAAACCAATTATTTTATGTTGAAATTGCTGAGCAAAATGGGACACGTTTTCATCGTCTTGTCCAACATGAATACCATCAGCATCAATTGCTATTGCTAGAGAAACATCATCGTTTACTATAAATGGGACATTATAGGAGCGACATAATTCTTTTAATTTTATAGCAAGTAATTCTTTTTCTTTACCAATTAATGTTCCCTTACCTTTTTCCCTAAATTGGAACATTGTGATACCTGCATCTAAAGCCGCTTTGACTACATCTACTATGTCACGTTCATTACTTATATCTTGGGTACCACAAATGAAGTATAGCCTTAAATCATCTGGTTGGAACATTATTTACACCTCTTCTAATTGTTTTAACTGCATATATTCAGAGTGTTCAATCGTATATAGCTTATCAACAAAGCGTGTTAAAAATGAACCAGGGCCTATTGATGCTGTTTCACTCTCTGCTTGTTCAGCAGCAATATTAAAAATCGATACAGCTTCAATGACGTTATCAATAGATGGCGTTAAACTACGATTTAAAAAGCTAGCAATAACACCACCTAAGAGGCAACCAGCACCTGTTATTTTAGTTAACAATTGTGACCCATTAGATAATTTCACAATTTTGTCTTCTTGAGCAATAATATCTTCTTTGCCTGTTATTGCTATTGTCGTGTTAAATTTTTTCTGTGCACGTCGTGCAATATCAATGACGTCTAAGTTTTCTGCACTATCCGTGCCCTTCATCGTAGCATCTTCATCTATTAGAGATAAAATCTCTGAAGCATTTCCTTTAATAACAGTTACATCTACTTCTGATAAAAATTGATGGCAAAAGGATTTTCTAAATTGAGAAGCCCCTACTGCTACAGGATCAAAAACGATTGGCACACCTGAATTATTAGCAATATGCGCGATTTTTAACATATCTTCACTTTGAAGTTTATTAAGTGTGCCTATATTAATTAATAGTGCTGAAGCCACTTTAAAGAAATCTTCTGCTTCTTCTGGTGCTTCACTCATAGCAGGACTAGCACCTAAGCTTAATAATCCATTAGCAGTAAAATTCTTCACTACATCATTCGTGTAACATACGACTAAAGGATTTTGTTGACGAATCGTTTCTAAATTATTCATCATCTAAGCCCTCCTTTTTCATATATGCAAAATGGTTCACTGGGCCACGCCCTTTACCTATTTCGGGTGTATATTGAATTGCCATAGCTATAAATTTCTTCGCTTTTTGGACCGCTTCATGTATTGATTTACCTTTTGCTAATTCCGCAGTAATGACGGCGGAAAAAGTACAACCTGTACCATGAGTGTGTGGCGTGTCATAACGTGGTTCAGTAAATTTATAAACTTCATCTTTTGTAAATAAATAATCGGTTGAATTTTGCTTGTCATCATTTGCATGACCACCTTTAATCACAACGCCTTTACTTCCTATTTCATTTATAAAAATATGACCAGCCTTGTATACATCAGCTTCATTGTTAATTGTTAATCCTGTAATTTCTTCCGCCTCAGGAATATTAGGCGTAGCTACTGTAGCAAGTGGTAATAAAATAGACTTTAAATTCTTTTTACCTTCATCATCCATAAGTGAATCCCCACTTTTAGCAAGCATTACTGGATCAATAACGTATGGAATTTCTGGGTGTTTAGATATATATGATTGGATTAATTCCATCATTGGTTTAGACGCAATCATACCTGTTTTTAAAGCATGCGGTAATTCATCGTCATAAACACTTTCTAACTGTTCTTCTAACCATTGCGGATCCAAATTGTGAATATGTTGAACGCCTTTTGTATTTTGCGCCACGATACTTGTTATAGCTGCCATGCCATATACACCACATGCATGGAATGATTTTAAGTCTGCCATAACACCAGCCCCACCTGATGGGTCAGTTCCTGCAATTGTTAATGCTATTTTCGGTTTATTCATTATTATTTCCCTCCAAAATCCCATGATTCTTGTATATAAGCCATATTGAAAAAGTTTTGTTCATGCACTGTACTTTGTAAATAGCTTTCTTTAATATCGTCACGCTCTTGTTGTGAAATATGAGCTGTTAATTTATCTAATAATCTATCGAAAACATTAACGAGCTCTTCCATTTCTGTGCTATAAAAATCGAACCATTGAGCTAAAACACAATCTCTGTTTAAAGCATCATCTTTTATAGCTTTGCGAGCGATATATTGATAAACATATGGACATGGCGCCATCGCCGCTATCGTATGTGCCGCATTTTCTTTACTAAACGCATTATAATACATATGTTTTATATAATGGTCCCCGCTTGGTGGCCATACTTTCTCTTGTACAATGTCATTGTAATCTTCGCCTATATAATTAGCTATTATTTCATGCGCTTCAACTTCACCATCCACGATAAATTGTATTTGTTCTACCAAAAATTTTACGTCTTCTAAAGTAGATACTTTTGGAATAAGCAACGCATAAATATTGGCAAACTCTTTTAAGTAAGATGCATCGGCTCTTAAATAAAATCTTGCTGCTTCTTCCGATAAATCACCAGCAAGCATATGCTGAATGAAATTGTCATTATATATATTTTCTAATATAGGTTTTGCTGCTGTTCTTAAATCTTGTGAAAATGTCATTGTTAAAATTCCTCCTAATAAAAAAAACTACATTCCACGTAAGAATGTAGTACTAACTAGGCATAATTAATAAATCAAGCTCAGCAGACTACTTTCCTACGTTGGTACTAACCAAATCAGGTCGTAAGGGTCTGAATCAAATCATCTCAGCCAAAGGCTCCCCTAGTAGTTTTACTATAATGTTTTCTTATTAAAGATAACAAATCCCCGTGCAATTTGCAAAAGCGCAAGAAAAAAAAGCCCTGTCTTTTATAGACAGGACTTTTATTGGATATTACATTACATAATTTATACTTAAATTATGCAGTAACCCATTGTGAAGCACCTTCAGTGTTGTATAATTTCACTGCTGCTTTATCTTGTACTGATTCTGGAGCTGATGAAGCTGGTTGACCTTTATATTGTTCAGGTGCTACTGAATCCCATGTAGTTTGTAGGAATTGATATTTACCTGATGCACCAGTTGATGGGTTTGTAGCGTGGATGTCGCCACCTGATTCACGTTGTGCGATTTGTTTTAAGTGACCGTTAACGTTTACTGAAGAACCGCTGTCATCACTTGAACTTGATTCATTTGAGCTTGAAGTAGATTCTTGTTGTGGTTGTTGAGTTTGTTCAGTTTGTGGTGCTTGTTGTTGTTTAGGTTGTTCTTGAGTTTGAGCACTTTGTTGAGTTTGCTCTTGTTGTTTAGGTTGCTCTTGAGTTTGTTGTGTTTGTTGTTGTGGTTGAGCTTGTTCACTTTGTTGTGGTTGTTCTTGTTGAGTATTAGCTGCTTGATTACCATAACCGTTATAACTCCAAGACCAGCTTTGGCCATTTGAAGAAAAATGATAGTTAGTATTGTTTTGATCAAAGTTAATGTTATATGAACCTTCTTGAACTGGTTTTGCATTTAATTCAGAAGGGTTATTTTGTGCTAAGTTTGCTAAGTGCGCATGGTTAGCTCCAGTTGTTTCTGCTGCATCTGCATGATGTCCAGTTGCTAATCCTGTTACGCCTAATCCTACTGCTATAGTTGAAGTTAGTAATGTTTTTTTCATAATTTAAAAAATCCTCCTATAAGGTAATTAGTTTTATCATCAATTTGCAATTACCAATGTAACATCTGTAAAAAGACTGTAGGTTACAGTGAAATAAAAAAAATCGGCATTTTTTTACAACGTAATTACATTAAATAAAGGCCAAGTAAAACCTTTTGAAATTAATTTATACTTTCATGCCAGTTTTGAAAATTTATCAACTTCTGTTTTTCTTGTAATACATATGTAATAAATCTGATTTTTCTGTTTAAATTTAAGACTAAATTATCCATATATAAAACCAAAAAAGCTATTGCTATATGTATAATTAGACATATGCAATAGCCTTTAACAAGTATAATTATAATAGGATTGATAAGTTTGGTATGATGGTTGATAAAAAATGGTGGTTAGTTTATTAATGTGATTGAAATTGAGGATAAATCATTTCAGTTATATAGATTAATTCAAGGAGAATGTTAAATCAGTAGCGTCTTGATTACATGGTTCAATAATTTGGTTATGCTGTTGTTTTACTTTAGGAGACATAAATTTGATTGTATCAATGATGATTTCAGTAACATAATGCATTTGCCCTTCTTTTTCATATTTAGAAGATCGCATATGGCCAGTTACACCTACAAGTGCCCCTTTTAATAAGTAACGATAGATATTTTTAGCATTGTTTCCAAAAGCCTTACAAAATAAAAAATCACAATTTTGCTGTTGATCATTGCGCTTATAAGGTCTATCTATTGCGAGACATAATGAAACGTAGTCTGTTTCGTCCTTGCTAAAAAGTTGTGGATCTTTAGTTAGTCGTCCGACGACAACTATATTATTTATCATAGTTCACCTCCTTGTTAGCTATATCATAATTGGGTTACTTAATAGCGTCAAAAGCCAGTTTATTATAATACTAGGAAAAATTGTTTGCTATATTTTATAAAAATTGGCTTATCAAATTGAATTTACGTTATAATGGCATCATAATCTTATTTATTGTAAAAGTTAAATTTCTTTAATGGATGTGAGGCAATGAAAACATTTAAAGCTGTTAGATTCCAAATCGTTTCAGAAAACGGCGGTGTAACTGAATATGAATTGGAAGATGGTGTCATTATTAATAAAGAAAGTAGCGGTACGGGGTGGCTGTTAGAACTTGTCATTCCAGATTATCATTATGACACTATGCAATCATATATGGATAATGAAACATTATTAGATATTCGTGTGGTCATTACGCGCCCATCAAATGACCCAGCTTTATTTGATGCGACGATTAAACACATCACGAAATTAAATGGATCAATTTCGGTCGTTTTTGAATGTCATATTTATACTTTAAGACAAGTATATGCCGAAAGTTTATTAGAACAACTCGTAGATGAAGGATTATCGGGAGACGAATTAAAAACCTCTTTCAATAGATTAATGCAATCTAAACCTCGTCTAAAAGATGAAAAGCCAGATAAACACTAAATAAAAAGAGCTTAACTTATGAAAAGTTAAGCTCTTTTTATTATTATTTAGCATCTTGTAAGGCAAATGTTAATTCACAACTACAAGCTACTTGTCCATCTACAGTTGCTTTGGCACTACCTTTACCAATAGGGCCTTTAATTTTAGTAATTTCTACTTCTAAAGTTAATGTATCACCTGGTACAACTTGACGTTTAAAACGGCATTTATCAATACCAGCAAAAAGCGCAAGTTTACCTTTATTTTCTTCATTATTTAGCATTGCAACGGCACCAGTTTGTGCTAATGCTTCTGTAATTAATACGCCAGGCATAACTGCATATTCAGGAAAATGACCTTGGAAAAATGGTTCATTGCCTGATACTTGTTTAATACCAACGCAACGTTTACCTTCTTCATATTCAACCACTTTATCAATTAATAAAAATGGTTGTCTATGTGGGATGATTTGCTTAATTTGATTATAATCGAAAATAGTTTCCATTTTATTAAATCCTCCAATAAACTACATTTTATTTAGTCGTTAATTCTTTCAATGTTAGCGCCTAATGAATTCAATTTACCATGTAAATCGACATACCCACGGTCTAAGTGTTTCAGCTCAGTTACTTGTGTTGTTCCTTCTGCAACTAATCCAGCTAAAATTAAAGCAGCAGCCGCTCTTAAGTCTGTCGCTTTTACTTGAGCACCTTGGAGTTGGCTCTTACCTTGAATTTTTGCACTTCTACCTTCTACAGTAATATTAGCATTCATACGTTGGAATTCTGCAACGTGCATAAATCTATTTTCAAATACTGTTTCAGTAACGACTTTATTACCCTCAGCTGTTAAAAGTAATGCCATCATTTGTGATTGCATATCAGTTGGAAAGCCAGGATGTGGTAATGTTTTAACGTCTACCGGTTTCAACTCACCTTCTGCGCTAACGCGAATGGCTTCGTCAGAATACTCAAGGTTAACTCCCATTTCTTCTAATTTGTAGACTAAGCTAGTCATATGTTCTTTGATTGCACCTTTAACTAACACATCACCGCGTGTAATTGCACCAGCAATTAACAACGTACCTGCTTCGATACGGTCTGGAATGATAGAATGTGTTACACCGTGAAGTTTATCTACACCATTAATTGTGATTGTATCGGTACCTGCACCTACAACATTACCACCCATTTCATTAATGTAGTTTGCTAAATCTACTATTTCTGGCTCACGTGCTACATTTTCTAAAACAGTTTTACCTTCAGCCAATGAAGCAGCCATAATAATATTTTGAGTCGCACCTACACTTGGGAAGTCTAAATGAATCGTAGTACCTTTAAGTCCATCTTTCGCATTGGCGTAAATGAAACCACCATCCATATGGATTTCTGCTCCTAGTTCCTCAAAACCTTTAATATGTTGTTCTATAGGTCTTGATCCAATGGCACAACCACCAGGCAATGCAACTTTAGCATGGCCTAAACGTGCTAATAAAGGGCCCATAACTAATATACTTGCTCTCATCTTACTAACATATTCGTAAGGTGCTTCTTCAAATAAATCTTTCGTCGCATCAACAGTAACAGCTTCTCCATCTTTGTCATAAGACACTTCTGCATTTAATGTAGAAATCACATTATTTATTGTTTCTACGTCGCTTAATGCAGGTACATTAAGTAATTTGCTTGTACCTTCCGCTGCAAGTAAAGACGCAGTTAAAACTGGTAATACCGCGTTTTTTGCTCCTGAAGCCTTTACCTCTCCTGTTAACTTATTGCCACTTTTTATAACTATCTTGTCCATCATTTATCCTCCACTTAATATACAATTTCATCTCATTTATTATATGAATATTTTCTTCCACATAATTATATCTATATTCAAAATTAAATAACAACTATTTGGATTATTGTAACAAATATTTTACCTGTGTAGAAAATTGTAATAAATCTACGATAAAATTACTTACTGCAGTACCTAATAATATGGCTAAAAATATCATGCATACTTGTACCTTTAAAGGGTCACCTTTTTTAAAAAACTGATCCAATCTGAGTACATTTAATGCCCAATAACTTATACAAATACATACTACATGTAATATCAAATGTATAATCGCAAATTGACCTAAATACTCCATATTAAATTCTCCTCATTCGTCTCTATTAAAGTATTCTACACGAAAAATTCTACAAAAGATACTTTTCACTAAAATAATATTGTCATTATTTTTATTATAACTTTAACGTCTGACTTTATGTATCGTTCCCTTTTTAAAACATGTTAATCAAAGATATTTTTGTAGTCACAAAAAAGAGAAGTTCCTTCGAGGAACTTCTCTTTAATAAATTTATTTTAAACTAGCAACATAAAGTCTGTTATTCGCACGTTCAAGTGCGCGCTCAGCTCTATGTAGATCACCGCTATTTTGTTCGTTATTCAAATGCGATTCGGCTTTTGTTTTTGCTGTTTGTGCTCTATCAACATCTATGTCTTTAGCAGCTTCAGCAGTTTGAACAATAATAGATAGTTTATGCTGTCTAATTTCAACAAAACCTTCACTCACTGCGATAAATTCCGACCCACCATCAAAATTAATTTTGACATAGCCAGTTTTTAGCGCTGCTACGGTAGGAATGTGTCCAAACATAACACCAATCTCACCAGCTGTCGTTTGCATTACAGCTAATTCGACATCATCCCTGTCGTAAACTGAGCCATTAGGAGTGACAATATTTAGGCTTAATGTACTCATTATCCATACCTCCTAATTTTTTAAACTTCAACGCCCATATCTTTTGCTTTTTCAATTACATCATCCATACTACCTACAAGTCTAAATGCATCTTCTGGAATATGGTCATATTTACCTTCAAGAATATCTTTGAAGTCTGCAACTGTACGTTTAACTGGAACATATGATCCTTTTTGACCAGTAAATTGTTCAGCAACGTGGAAGTTTTGAGATAAGAAGAACTGAATACGACGGGCACGTTCAACTGTCTGTTTGTCCTCTTCAGATAACTCATCCATACCTAAGATTGCAATAATATCTTGTAATTCACGATATTTTTGTAACGTTGATTGTACTTCACGAGCAACGTCATAGTGTTCTTGACCTACGATATTAGGTTCCAAAGCTCTAGAAGTAGAAGCTAGTGGATCAACTGCTGGGTAAATACCCATTTCAGTTAACTTACGTTCTAAGTTAGTTGTAGAGTCTAAGTGAGCAAAGACGTTGGCTGGCGCTGGGTCAGTATAGTCATCGGCAGGTACGAATACTGCTTGGATTGACGTTACAGAACCTTTATTTGTTGAAGTAATTCGTTCTTGTAATTGACCCATTTCTGTACTTAATGTTGGTTGATAACCTACTGCTGAAGGTAGTCTACCTAACAATGCTGATACTTCAGAACCGGCTTGTGTAAATCTGAAGATATTATCGATGAATAATAGTACGTCTTTACCTTCTTCATCACGGAAATATTCAGCCATAGTTAATCCTGATAAAGCAACACGCATACGTGCGCCAGGTGGTTCGTTCATTTGTCCGAAGACCATAGCTGTCTTTTTAATAACGCCACTATCACTCATTTCGAAGTATAAGTCGTTACCTTCACGTGTACGCTCTCCAACACCTGCGAAAACTGAAATACCACCATGTTCTTGTGCAATATTATTAATTAATTCTTGGATTAAAACTGTTTTACCTACACCTGCACCACCGAAAAGACCAATTTTTCCACCTTTAAGGTATGGTGCTAATAAATCTACTACTTTGATACCAGTTTCTAAAATTTCTACGTTAGTAGATAATTCGTCAAAAGCTGGAGATTGTCTATGAATTGGGTCACGACGTACAGAAGAATCAATTTCTTCGTCTAAGTCAATTGTGTCACCAAGAACGTTGAATACTCTACCTAAGGTAGCATCTCCAACTGGTACACTAATACTTCTACCTGTATCTTTAACTTCAGTACCACGTTTAACACCTTCAGTTCCATCCATAGCAATTGTACGAACGACGTCATCGCCTAATTGGATAGCCACTTCTAATGTTAATGATGTCGTTTCTTCGCCATTTTCAACATCTAATACTAAGGCATTATTAATTTCAGGCACTTCGTTGTGTTCAAAACGAACGTCTACGACTGGCCCCATAATTTGGGTCACACGGCCTACTCCCATTTTTTGTATCCTCCTTTTAATTCTATTCAAGTGCAGCTGAACCACCGACAATTTCAGTAATTTGTTGGGTGATTTCTGCTTGTCTCGCTCTGTTATATTCTAATGATAAATCATCAATAAGATCAGATGCGTTATCTGATGCATTTTTCATTGCAGTCATTCGTGCAGCGTGTTCACTTGCTTTTGCATCTAAGATTGTTCCATATATTAAGCTTTCCACGTATTGAGGTAAGATAACGCTCAATATAGATTCTTTGTCTGGCTCAAATTCGTAAGAAGACATTTGACCATGCCCAAGACTTGAATCTTCTGGAGATAATGGAAGTACCTTTTTCTTCGAAGGTTTATTTTCTAAAACATTGACAAAATGACTGAAATAAATCGTTAATTCATCGATATCTTCATCACTATATAAATCAATCGCCTTTTCAGCAATAGCTTGAACGCTTTTGAAAGAAGGTTGATCCGGCACTTCCGTTAAAGAGTCATCAATGCGATAGCCTTTATTTGTTAAAAAATCCACACCAGTTTGACCTAATACTACTAATGAATAATCATCATTGTCTTTATGATTCTCATTCATGTCTTTAATTAGATGTTTTAAAACATTGGCATTATAAGCACCTGCTAAACCTTTGTCACTAGTAATGACTAAGTAACCACGTCTTTTAACTTCACGTTGTTTAAGCATTGGATGGTTTGAATGTTGGTTCGCACCAGCTACAGCTGTTATAGCATCTTGCATTTTATCCATGTAAGGTCTAAATAACTTTGTATTACTTTCCGCACGACGTAACTTAGAACTTGATACCATGTTCATCGCTTTGGTAATTTGTTTCATTTTTTTCGTGGATTTTATACGTGTATCAATTTCTTTAAGAGATCCCATTATCTCACCACCTTTTCATAACTCTTACTAATTATTCTGATTTACTAAAGCTTCTTTTGAATTCATTTATTGCTGTTTCAAATTTTTCTGCATCCGGTAATGCACCAGTTGTTCTAATTTCTTCTAGTAATTCTGTTGCATTTGATTTAGCCCAAATGTTTAATTCATTTTCGAAACGCGTAATATCTTCAACAGGAATATCGTCTAAATGACCTTTAGTTAAAGCAAAAATAATTAATACTTGATTTTCTACAGGTAGTGGTTTGTTTTTGTCTTGTTTTAAAACTTCAACAGTACGTTTACCACGTTCAAGTTTTTGTGCAGTGAATTCGTCTAGATCAGAACCAAATTGTGCGAATGATTCTAACTCACGGAATGACGCTAAATCTAAACGTAAAGTTCCTGCTACTTTTTTCATAGCTTTAATTTGTGCTGAACCACCTACACGTGATACTGATTGACCTGCGTTAATCGCTGGTCTTACACCAGAGAAGAATAAGTCTGATTGTAAGAATATTTGTCCATCAGTGATTGAAATAACGTTAGTTGGTACGTATGCAGAAATATCGCCTGCTTGTGTTTCAATAATAGGTAATGCAGTGATTGAACCACCACCTAATTCGTCATTTAATTTAGCTGCTCTTTCTAGCAATCTACTATGTAAGTAGAACACATCACCTGGATATGCTTCACGGCCTGGTGGTCTACGTAATAATAGTGATAATTCACGGTAAGCAGAAGCTTGTTTAGTTAAATCATCATAAACGACTAATACGTCTTTACCATCAAACATGAACTCTTCACCAATAGTTACACCAGCATAAGGTGCAATGTATAAAAGTGGTGCAGGATCTGCTGCAGAAGCTGATACTACGATAGTGTAATCTAATGCACCTTCTTGACGTAGTTTTTCAACGTTTGCACGTACAGTTGAGTCTTTTTGACCAATAGCTACATAAATACAAATAGTATCTTGATCATGTTGGTTTAAAATAGTATCTAAAGCAACAGTAGTTTTACCAGTTTGGCGGTCACCGATAATTAACTCACGTTGACCTTTACCAATAGGTACCAATGCGTCGATTGCTTTAATACCTGTTTGTAATGGTTGATCAACTGATTTACGATCCATTACGCCTGTTGCTTTTTTCTCAACAGGTCTTGTTTTTGTAGTATGGATTGGACCTTGACCATCGATTGGTTGTCCTAATGGGTTAACTACTCGCCCTATTAATTCGTTACCAACAGGTACTTCCATAATACGACCAGTACGTTTAACTTCGTCGCCTTCTTTAATGTCGTCGTATGGTCCTAAAATAACGACACCAACGTTTGATTCTTCTAAGTTTTGAGCTAAGCCTAATACGCCGGTTTTAAATTCAATTAGCTCTCCAGCCATTACATCGTTTAAACCATGAATTAACGCAATGCCGTCACCAATTTGTAAAACTGTACCTACATCAGTTACAGACATTTCCGACTCATAATTTTCAATTTGTGAGCGTAGTAATGCGCTGATTTCTTCAGCTTTAATGGCCATCTATGTCACTCCTTTATTATTAATTAATGCGCTCTTTTAAATTTCTTCTCTAATTGAGCTAAATCGTTTTGAACACTCGCATCCATTACCTTAGTACCAACTTTCACACGAAGACCACCAATTAGTTCGTTGTTGATTTCGTTTTTAAGTAAGACTTTAGATAATTTCGTTTGCTGTATTATTATTTTTCCGATTTCATCTAATTCATCATTTGATAAAGCATATACAGATTCTACAACTGCGTAATCTCGGTTATTGTGTTTATTGTATAGATGATTAAATGAATTATAAACATCACTAATCATTCCAAGATGTCTATTTGAAGCAAGTACTTTTAACATATTTAATAAATAATCATTGGCACTTGCAAACACTTTTTCAGCAAATTGAACGCGTTGTTCTTTATTTTTTTTAGGGTCTAGGTCTAACTCTTTTAAACCATGGATTTCAGAAGAAACACCTTTTTCAACCTCAGAAAATTCTTCATAAACGACATCCAAGCTATTAGCATCTAGAGAGGCATCAAATAAAGCTTTAGCGTATTTCATTGCTACTTTCGCCATTATTTATCCCCTGCCTCTTTAATGTACTTTTCAACTAATGCTTTTTGATCTTGTTCGCTGATTTCTTTTTGTAATACTTTTGAAGCAATAAGTACAGATAAATCTGAAACTTGATTATTAATATCCGCGATTGCGCGTTCTTTTTCACTATTAATTTCGTTTTGAGCTGTTTCAATCATTCCGTTCGCACGTACATTAGCTTCATGAATAATTTCTTCATGTTGTTGACGTGCTTGTACTTTAGCTTCTTCAATCATACGATGAACCTCATCTTGAGTTTCTTTTAACGTTTGTTTGTTTTGTTCTTCTAACTTTTGTGCATTCAACTTAGCTTGTTCAGCGTCGTCAATGTCTTTATTAATGTCACGTTCACGTTTATCCATTACTTCTTTTAATGGACCCCATGCATATTTCTTTAATAATGCTAATAAAACAAGAAACGTTATTGCAGTAACAAAAATAGTTCCCCACTGAACGCCATGTGCTTCAGCTGCACCAAGTACGAACATATTTGTCGTAGCAGTCACTTAGCCTTACACTCCTTTCATCCATTATAACCAATTGCTTAATAGTAAAACGAAGGGCAAAGTCGTAACGACTTCGCCTATTTAAGTGTAATTACATGAACATTACGATGAATGAAATTACAAGACCAAGGATAGGTAATGCCTCAACTAAACCAATACCGATAAACATAATTGACATTAATTGTCCACGAGCTTCTGGTTGACGTGCAACACCTTCTACTGTTCTTGAAACGATAAGACCGTTACCGATACCTGCGCCTAATGCTGATAAACCAATTGCGATTGCTGCTGCGATTAAATTCATTTATAAATCCTCCTAAATTTTGTTTAAATTGTTTAATAACTGAATTAATGGTCACTTTGTACTTTATGTGACATGTAAACCATTGAAAGCATTATAAATATATATGCTTGGATGGTACCAATAAAGATTGAGAATCCTTGCCAAACTACTAATCCTGGCAAGCCAATAATCCAACCCCATGCAATATGATTTACTACTAACCCTGAAAGTAAAGTAAGTAATAACTCACCTGCATAAATATTACCGTATAAACGTAGACCAAGCGTCAACGTTGAAGTAAACTCTTCGAACACGTTAATGGGTAACAAGAATAATGGCTTCGTATAATTACCAAAATAGTTTTTGGTTCCTCTCATTTTAATACCATAATAATGCGTCAACAATATTATGAGTGTTGAAAGCGTTAGAGTCACCGTTGCATCTGCAGTAGGTGATTTCCACCATAATGTATGGCCGGTCACTACTGAAAATGGCAATCCGAGCATGTTACTGACAAAAATAAATAATATCAATGTAACTGCTAAGAAATGGAATTGTCCACCTTTCGACCAAGACATGTTACTTGATATGATGCCTCTAACAAAGTCAAAAACCCACTCTATGAAGTTTTGCTTGCCTGTTGGTCGTTTTTGAAGATTACGCGTACAAATAATAGCTACTACAAATACAATAACCGCCGTAATAATCAACATCATAATGGATGCTAAATTAAACACGATGTCTAAACCAAACACTTTCCAACTGACAAGAGGATGATCGTGTTGCATGTTTTTTTCACCTCACTTAAACTTAAACTTTCTTCTTATGAATTAACGGTTTGAAAATAACTAAAACATAAGAAACTAACAAACCAACAATTACACCAAAAATATTAATATTGTCTTTAAAACAAGCCCATAATACACATGCTAAAATCGCCGTTAAATATCTCCAAACATTGCCCGTAGATATATGTATAGTTTCACTCTTTTTAGCCTTAGCTAAATAATATTCGAAAGTAAATGTATTTATTAGCGATCCTATTATCCCTATTATGAGTCCTAATACAAATGGTGAATTTGTGAAAAAAAACACAATAACCAATACAATAAGTGTATATATATAGTATTGAATGTATTGATTGAAGATGATGTGAAAACGTTTCAATTTTGTGCCTCATTTCATTAATTCCTAATTTATGAAAACCGTTCCACTCATACAAATTTAATAATAATATAGCGTTTAAAGCCTGTCAATTCTATTCAAATTGTTATTAAAAAATCTTAATTTATGTCATTAAATTGTCACAAATAAAGTTAAATATATTTTTTTATATAAATGGTTCTGGTTTTTTATCTATCAAACCAAAATAATATTTAATATTATCGCAAATTCTTTTAGAAGCTTGTCCATCGCCATACGGATTACGCGCCTGACTCATTTGTTGGTAATGGTTTTCATCATCTAACAATTGAACTGTGGCGTTAAAAACGTATTCCTCTTCAGTACCTACAATTTCTAACGTACCTGCTTCAACGCCCTCAGGTCTCTCTGTCGTATCACGGAGAACCAAAACAGGCTTACCTAGTGATGGTGCCTCTTCTTGTACACCACCTGAATCTGTCAATATAAAATAAGCATTATTTGCAAAATTATGAAAATCTATGACACCGAGTGGTTCGATTAATTCAATACGTTCATGATTGCCTAAATACTGTTGCGCAATAGTCCTAACTTTTGGGTTTTTATGCATTGGATAAACGACGACGACATCTTCATATTGTTCAACGATTCTTCTGACTGCTTTAAAGATATTAGCCATAGGCTCGCCTATGTTCTCTCTTCGATGCGCGGTTAATAAAATGACACGTTTATCTTTATGCTTTTGGATAATTTCCGAGTCATAATCAACTTCAATCGTTGTGTCCATTGCATCAATTGCTGTATTACCAGTAACGACTATCGATGATTCATCTTTGTTTTCGTTAATTAAATTTCGAGCAGCATTATTGGTAGGAGCAAAGTTCAAATCTGCCATTACTCCTACCATTTGCCTATTCATCTCTTCAGGAAATGGCGCATATTTATTCCAAGTTCTTAGACCTGCTTCAACATGACCAATTGGAATTTGGTTATACAATGCCGCTAAACTACCCGCAAAAGTAGTCATCGTGTCACCATGAACAAGAATCATATCGGGTTGTACTTCTTTAATGACACTTTCTAATTTCATTAACACTCTTGAGGTGATTTCGGACAAAGTTTGCCCTTGTTGCATAATATCTAAATCATAATCTGGCTTTATATGGAAAGTTTCAAGCACGCCATCCAACATTTCACGATGTTGTGCAGAAACTACCACTACAGGCTGTAATTCTTCGGTTGCCTTTAAAGATTGTACTAACGGTGCCATTTTCACTGCCTCTGGCCTAGTACCAAAAACAGTCATAATTTTTTTCATATTAATACACTCCTGGTGTTCTATTTTGTACCAAATAAACGGTCACCAGCATCGCCTAGTCCAGGGATGATATATGCATGGTCATCCAATTTCTCGTCTAGTGCTGCAATGTAAATATCAACATCTTCATGAGCCGCTTTCATTTTTTCTACACCTTCTGGTGCTGCAATTAGGCACATAAAACGAATGTGTTTTGCTCCTCTTTTCTTAAGAGAGTTAATTGCTTCAATTGCTGAAGAACCAGTAGCTAACATAGGGTCAACGACCACGATTTCTCTTTCTTCAATATCTTGAGGTAGTTTAGCAAAGTATTCGACTGCTTCTAAAGTATTAGGATCTCTATATAAGCCGATATGACCAATTCTAGCAGCTGGCACAAGGTTTAAAATACCTTGAGTCATTCCTAATCCTGCTCTTAAAATAGGTACGAATGCCAATTTTTTCCCTGTTAATCGTTTTGCAACCATTTCAGTCACAGGTGTTTGAATTTTAACATCTTGTAATTCTAGATCTCTTGTCACTTCATAGGCCATTAGCATACCTACTTCATCAACAAGTTCTCTGAATTCTTTCGTACCCGTGTGTACATCTCTAATATAGCTTAATTTGTGTTGGATTAATGGATGGTCAAAAACATGTACTTTGCCCATAATTCATTTCCCTCCTAAGGTTTAATTATATAAAGGATATTTTGTAGTTAATTGTTTTACGCGTTCTTTACCTTCAGATAGTGCTTTGTCATCTTCAGGATTATTTAGCACTAAACTCATGATTTTACCTACTTCTTCAAAAGCTTTTTCGTCAAAACCACGTGTAGTTGCAGCAGGCGTACCTAGTCTTATACCGCTCGTAACGAATGGTTTTTCTTGATCGAATGGAATTGTATTTTTATTACAAGTGATACCAATTGCATCAAGCGTTTCTTCTGCAACTTTACCTGTAATGCCTGCAGATGATTTAACGTCTACTGCTACTAAATGATTGTCCGTACCGCCTGAAACCACACGGAAACCTTCTTTGTTAAGTGTATCTGCAAGTGTTTGTGCATTTTTAATAACTTGTTGTTGATACGTTTTGAAATCATCTTGTAAAGCTTCACCGAAAGCAATTGCTTTAGCAGCAATTACGTGCTCTAAAGGACCACCTTGGATGCCTGGGAAGATTTTTTTATCAATGTCTTTTTTATACTCTTCTTTACATAAAATCATACCACCACGTGGGCCACGTAAAGTTTTATGTGTTGTTGTCGTAACGAAATCTGCATATTCAACTGGATTTTGGTGTAATCCAACAGCAACTAAACCTGCGATATGAGCCATATCAACCATTAGTTTAGCGCCTACTTCATCAGCGATTTCTTTAAATCGTTTAAAATCAATTTCGCGTGAATATGCTGAAGCACCCGCAACGATTAATTTTGGTTGGTGTTTTTTAGCAATACTTAATACTTCGTCATAATCAATTTGTTCAGTGTCTTTGTCTACACCGTAATCGACGAAGTTGTAAAATTGTCCACTAAAGTTTACAGGAGCTCCGTGAGTTAAATGTCCACCATGGCTTAAATTCATACCAAGCACAGTATCACCATGTTCTAAAGCAACTAAATAAACAGCCATATTTGCTTGTGAACCAGAGTGTGGTTGAACATTTACGTGTTCAGCGCCGAAAAGTTTTTTCGCACGATCGATAGCAATACTTTCAGATACATCAACGAATTCACAGCCACCATAATATCTTCTATTAGGGTAACCTTCAGCATATTTATTAGTTAATACTGAACCTTGAGCTTCCATAACCGCTTCAGAAACAAAGTTTTCTGATGCAATAAGTTCGATATTGTTATTTTGACGGTTAAATTCATTCTGGATTACTTCATAGATTTCTTTATCTTGCTTTTGGATAAATGACATTGGTATAGTTCCCTCACTTTTAATTAATTATATTTCGCTCGTTCGCCACCAATTTTTTTAGGTCTAGATGATGCTACAGTTACAAAAGCCTCGCCGACTTTCTTCGTCTCAGTACGTTCTGGTATAGCAACGTGGTTAATATGCATGCCAATAAGCGTTTGGCCAATATCAATTCCTTTTGGTACAGAAATATATTCAACTACCATTGGATTATCTAATTGTTGATAAGCATATGTAGCCATACTGCCCCCAGCATGTATATCTGGAACGACTGTAACTTCTTCCATCGTTAATGGGTTAAAATTTGATCGATCTATTGTTACTGCTCTATTAATATGTTCACATCCTTGATACACAAACGACACGCCAGTGTCTCGCTCAATTGTCTTGAGTTGATTATATATCTTTTCTGCTACATCCATAGAACCTACAGAACCAATGCTTTCACCGATAATTTCGGAAGTTGAACAACCTATAATACAAAGTTCATTCTCTTTGAAAAAATCACGATTTTTCAATTCTTCAAGTAACAATGCTAAATCTTTTTCCAATTTTACCCACCCCCTATAAAAGTAATATATATTTTCCACAAACCGAACAACTTCAGAAAAAATATATAGCAAACTCGCTACACGTAAACATTATAACTTATTTTTCAGATAACTTATACCAATTATGCAAATTTATGTTTTCATAATTTTTTCCTTGACCTTTACAATTAAAGACGATAATTCTGCAAAAATTGCTTCATAATCGCGCTTATTCCCACCAAAAGGGTCAGAAATATCGCCTTTTTCACCAATAAATTCTTTAAGCGTATAAATATTATTTTGTTCCCCATATTGATTAAATAATGAATGTTTATGCGTTTGGGTCATTGTAAAAATATAGTCCGCCGTTAAATCTTCTGTTGAAAATGTTTTGGCAGTGCTGCTTTCTGGTAAATTTTTTTCCGAAATAATCTCTTGGCTATTTTCAGAAATAGGACTACCATCCATAGCAAAAAGACCTCTGGATTCAATTACACATTCCTCTAGCTCTTTTTTAGCAATACTTTCTGCCATAGGACTGCGACATGTATTACCTGTACAGACGAATATAATCCTCATAAATCTTCACCCTCGATTTCTTGTTGATTCGCTGCCTTCATTAAGCGATTCATATATGCATTCGATTGCTCTGAGTCGTTAAATCCATAAATATAAGCATGGTTAATATTTGTATCATTGTCTAATCGATGCAAGATAGAGTATAGGTTATGATTGGCTTCCTTTAAATCATTCGTATCTGAACACAATGAAATAAACTGTGCCTTTTGTGGAACTAAATGCTTTTTATTATCAGGTACAATGAAAGCTACCTTGTGCCATTCGCTTAACGTAGTTGGTACTTTATTAAAGTTACGAATAATAGTTAATGGCGTATCAGGCGCATAATGTTTATATTTCATACCTGGTGCTATAGGTTTGTCACTATTATAGTCTGTAACTGCATCAACGCTATTAGGTATAACATCTTCAATCATTTGTTTCGTTATAGACCCTGGTCTAGCAATTCTAAATGGGAAAACGGTGCAATCTAATACTGTACTTTCTAATCCTTCTTCACTTTGATCGCCATTGATTATTCCATCAACACGCCCATTTAAATCTTGATATACATGCTCGAACAATGTAGGCGAAGGTCTGCCACTTAAATTAGCACTCGGCGCAGCAATCGGTAAATCAACTTGCTGCAAAATATAACGACCTACCTTATGGCTAGGCATTCTAACAGCTATAGATGACAATCCACCGGAAACCCTATCACATAAGTACCCAGGTTTCAGAGGTACGATAAACGAAATTGGACCTGGCCAAAAATGGCGCATTAATGTTAAAGTCTCAGCCGAAATATTTTGAGTGAAATCAGCTAACTGGCTCATACTATGAATATGTACGATTAATGGATTATCTGAAGGCCTTCCTTTTGCTTCATATATAGCTTTGACTGCTTCATCATTCTTAGCATTGCCACCTAACCCATAGACTGTCTCTGTTGGTAATGCAATCAATCCCCCTTGTTGATATATACGTTTTATTTCTTCTATATCATCATTAGCGGGTAAATGTGCATTAATATTTCTAAAGTCCCATGTTTTTGTATCCACTCTCGTCACAACCTTTCATAGTTATTTTAAAATAAAACAAAAAGTTATGCACCTACGTAAAATACGTAGACACATAACTCTTACCAATTAAAAGAAATGATTCTGTCATTGTTATTTATATCTTGAATAATCTTTACGTCTAAATGTGAATACATTGACTCAATTACAGATTTTAAAATTTTACCTTGATTAAAACCAATTTCAAACACGACTTGCGCATTATCATTCAACACTTGAGGTAAATCTTCTAAAATCGATTTGTATATTGCCAATCCATGGTCATCGGCAAAAAGCGCATTATCTGGTTCATATTTAACAACCGAACTTGTCATAATTTCTATATCTTTTCTATCTATATAAGGCGGATTAGAAATTAATCCATCAACTGTAATTTGTTGTTCAATAAGTGGTGCTAAGGTATCGCCATGTAGAAAGTTAATATCAACATCATGTTTTTCAGCATTTTTTTCAGCAACATTTAAAGCTTCTAAACTTATGTCTGTGGCATAAACTTCTAATGATTGATTCAACTTTTTTAACATAACCGGTATATTACCACTACCAGTACCTATATCCACTACTTTGCTATTATCATGAACTTTATTCAAAAAATGTAGCATAACTTCTTCGGTTTCAGGGCGAGGTATTAAACAATGTTGATTCACATCAAACAGTTCACCATAAAAACTTTGAAATCCAACAATATATTGTATAGGCTCTCCTTGATATAAACGTTCAAAAGCATCATCCAATATATTTTGTTCCTTTTCAGTCGGAATTTCATTTTGTTTCATAATGAAATCTGTACGATTCCAACTGAACAAATCCATAATCAACCAATCAACACTCGAAACATCTATATCTTGAGCAACACATTTCGACTTTGCAACGCTAATAAAATCTTTAAATTTCACCATTATTTAGTTCTTTCAATTTTTCGGTTTGTTCGGACATCGTAAGTGCATCTATTATTTCGTCTAACTTACCTTCCATAACTTGATCGAGTTTTTGGATAGTTAAACCTATACGATGGTCTGTTACTCTGTTTTGAGGATAGTTATATGTTCTAATTCTTTCAGAACGGTCACCAGTTCCTACTGCAGATTTACGCTCTGACGCATATTTAGCTTCTTCTTCTTGTACCTTCATGTCATACACACGTGCTTTTAATACTTTCATCGCTTTTTCACGGTTTTTAATTTGAGACTTTTCATCTTGTGATGTTACGACAGTACCTGTTGGTAAATGTGTAATACGCACAGCTGAGTCAGTAGTATTTACGTGCTGACCACCTGCACCACTTGAACGATAAGTATCAACCTTAATATCTTCATTACGAATTTCAACTTCAACGTCTTCAGCTTCTGGTAAGACAGCAACTGTTGATGTTGATGTATGAATACGTCCACCTGATTCAGTTTCCGGAACACGTTGTACACGGTGTGCGCCATTTTCGTATTTTAATTTTGAATAAGCACCTTGGCCTTGAATCATGACACTGATTTCTTTATAACCACCATGATCACTATCATTCATTTCTACGACATCTGTTTTATACCCTAGTGTTTCACTATATCTAGAGTACATTCTAAATAAGTCACCTGCGAAAATCGCAGCTTCATCTCCACCAGCAGCAGCTCTAATTTCTAAGATAACATTCTTATCATCGTTAGGATCTTTAGGTATAAGTAAGAATTTCAATTCTTCTTCTAATTGAGGAATTCTCTCTTTTGAGCTTTGTAACTCTTCTTTTAACATTTCGATTTCGTCTTTATCTTTAGTATCATTCAACATTGTTTCAATTTCACCAATGTCTTCGTTAACTTGTTTATAATCACGATAAACTTCAACGGTTTTTTGTAAATCCGCTTGTTCTTTTGAATAAGAACGTAATTTCGCTGAATCATTTACAACATCAGGGTCACTTAATAATTCATTTAATTGTTCGTATCGTTCTTCTACTATATCTAATTGATCAAACACTTATAGTTCCTCCTTGTCATTATCACTTGGCGCTACAACATGATGCGCTCTACATCTCGGTTCGTAGCTTTCATTTGCACCTACCAAAATAATTGGATCATCAATTTTAGCTGGTTTGCCGTCAATGAGTCGTTGTGTACGACTTGATGATGCACCACAAACTGCACATACAGCTTGCAATTTAGTAACGATTTCACTAACAGCTAGTAACTCAGGTATTGGTCTGAAAGGCTTGCCTCTAAAATCCATATCTAAGCCAGCAGTTATTACTCTATGGCCTTGAGAAGCTAAATGTTCGGCAATTTTTACTACTTCGTCTTCAAAAAATTGCACTTCATCAATACCAATGATACCTACGTCTGTTAAATCATGTCTTAATATCTCAGAAGCTGTTGAAATATTAAATGCTTCAATTGCATTCCCATTATGAGAGACTATTTTATCTTTATGATATCGGTCATCTATAGCTGGTTTAAATACTACTACCTTTTGTTTAGCATATAAACCTCTACGTAAACGTCGTATTAATTCTTCTGATTTACCACTAAACATGCTGCCAGTGATACATTCTATCCAACCAGAATGATAAGTTTCATACATAATGAGTCCATCCTTTTCAAAACATAATCGATTTATTATAGCATATTTGCATTGTAGAAATCTGTACTTTCACAGTGTTTTTTATTAATTATTTAAACAAACTACCAAATATATAGATATGTAACCTGTCATAGCTAATCTATAGTTAGACTAACAAAAAAAGCACTCTCATATAAATATGAGAATGCTTTACGACAACAATTATTCGTTGCTTGATTTGTAACCGAATTTCTTGTTGAAACGCTCAACACGACCATCCGCAGCAGCGAATTTTTGACGTCCTGTGTAGAATGGATGAGAATCAGATGAAATGTCTAAACGAATAACTGGGTATTCATTTCCATCTTCCCATTCCATAGTTTCTGAAGATGATTTAGTAGAACCACTTAAGAATTTAAAATCTGTAGTAGTGTCTAAAAATATAACTTTGTGGTACTCAGGATGAGTATTTTGTTTCATTGTTTTCAGCTCCTTTGCCCTGAACCATCCGGAACAGAGTTGTTTGTGAGTTTTTTACCCAATACTAAGTCATTATAATTGTTATACATATAAAACGCAACCCTCTTTATAAAGTTTCGTTTTAAACATAGCTTTATATACAATTCAATGAATTAAATAATAGGTTTTCCAGTTTTAGTGCTTTCTTCTGCTGATTTTTGTAATTGTAAAAAGAATTCGTGATTATTATTTGTTCGTTTCAATTTACGGATAAATCTTTCGGTAAAGTCTAATGAATCACTAAACATATTACGTAACTGCCATAAAGATTCTAATTCTTTTGGTGAAATTAATAATTCTTCTTTTCTTGTAGAGCTTCGTCCTATATCTATAGCTGGGAAAATACGGCGTTCTGCTAATTTACGATCTAAATGCAGTTCCATATTACCCGTACCTTTAAATTCTTCGTAAATCATATCATCCATACGTGAACCTGTATCTACAAGTGTCGTAGCTAATATAGTCAAACTGCCACCAGCTTCAATATTACGGGCCGCACCGAAAAATGCTTTTGGTTTGTGTAATGATGCTGGGTCTAGTCCGCCTGATAAAGTTCTACCACTTGGTGGGATAACCAAGTTATAGGCACGTGCTAACCTTGTGATTGAATCCATTAAAATAATGACATCTTTACCAATTTCAACTAGTCTTTTAGCTCTTTCTAACAATAACTCCGCGACTTTAACATGATGTTGCGGTGGTTCATCAAATGTTGAATGTACGACTTCAGCTGATTCAACAGAACGTTCTATATCAGTAACCTCTTCAGGTCTTTCACCGACAAGTAAAATAAATAATTCTGCATCAGGTTTATTAACAGCAATCGCATTAGCAATTTCTTTAAGTAAAGAAGTTTTACCTGCCTTTGGTGGTGCAACAATCAGACCACGTTGCCCCAAACCAATTGGTGTAATTAAATCCATAATTCTTGTTGAATATTTATTTTTTTCAGTTTCTAAAACAACACGTTCTTCTGGATAAAGTGGTGTCAACGCTTGGAAATGAGGTCGTTTTTTAACTTCTTCTGCATTTTCATCATTCACAAAGTCAACTTGCAGTAAGCCATAATATTTTTCATTATCTTTAGGTTTTCTTACTTTACCTGTAACTTTATCTCCGCGTTTAATTTCAAATCGTCTTATTTGGCTAGCGGATATATAAATATCTTTTTCACCTTTTGAATAATTAACTGTTCTAAGGAAACCATAGCCATCTTGTTGAATGTCATCTAGTATTCCTTCCATATAGTAATTGCCATCTTTTTCCATTTGGGCTTCCATAATCGCCAACACAAGTTCTTTTTTATTCAATTTACTATAATTTGTTAATTTTAAGGATTTTGCTTTTTGAGTGAGCTCTTTAGTAGTGTAATTTTTATATAATTCGTGGAATGACTCGTACTGAGGTGATGTACGTACTTTGTCAGGCATTATCTTGCACCCATTTCATAAAAAAGTTTATTTAAATAGCCTAATAGTTCACTATTCATCTAATCACTATAGCAAATTTTCTATTTAAATACAAAATGATTTTCAGTTATTGAAAAAAATAAAAAAATATTGGGTGGTTAACCACCCAATATTTCTAACTAACTATTAATTGTAAAATCCAGCAATAGATTTAACTTCTAAGAATTCTTCTATACCATAGTCGCCCCATTCGCGGCCGATTCCTGATTGTTTATAACCACCGAATGGTAAGTCTGGTTTACGACCTGCTTCGTTAATTTCAACTGTTCCAGCTTCCATTGAACGCGCAACTTTTTCTAATTGTTCTTTATCTTTACCAAATACATAACTTGCTAATCCATATTTTGTATCATTCGCAATTTTAATTGCTTCGTCTAAATTGTTGTAACTAATAATTGACATTACTGGACCGAAAATTTCTTCTTGTGCAATTGTCATTTTATTATCAACATTATTAAATACTGTTGGTCTAGCAAAGTAACCTTTTTCTAAACCTTCTGGTTTACCTGGGCCACCGTAAAATAGTTCTGCACCTTCATTGATACCTTTATCAATATATGATTGAACTTGATCGAATTGTTTTTTGCTAATGATTGGACCCATTTGAGTTGAAGCATCAGTAGGATCTCCTACTTTAATTTGGCTAATTTTTTCTTTAACAGCAGTTAAGAAATCTGCTTTAATACTTTCTGGAACCAATGTTCTTGTCCCAGCAGTACAAACTTGACCAGTGTTACCAATTACTTTTTTAACTGCAGCTGCAGCTGCGTCTTCGATATCTGCATCTTCTAAAATAATATATGGTGATTTACCACCTAATTCAAGTGATACTTTTTTGAAGTCTTTTGCAGCTTTTTCCATAATTTTAGAACCTGTACCACCAGAACCAGTAAATGATACGATTCTAATGCTAGGATGTTCACTAATTGGGTTACCTACGCCTTCACCGTCACCATTTACAAGGTTGAATACACCTTTAGGTACGCCTACTTTGTCAAAAATTTCAGCTAAAATAATAGCAGCAAATGGAGTTTCTTCAGATGGTTTTAATACAACCGGACTACCTGCAGCAAATGCAGCAGCTAATTTTAATGACGTTTGGTTTGTTGGGAAGTTCCATGGTGTAATTAATCCTGCAACACCAATAGCTTCTTTAACTACTAAGTCATTGCCACGACGTTCTTCAAATTTAAAATCATCTAATGCGTCACGTGCTGCTTCAAAATGATCTAAGCCCATTTGGTAATGTACTTTTTCGGCATTAGTAACTGGAGAACCTAATTCATCTCTAATTGCAGCAACAATGTCGTCTTTTCTATTTTTATATTCTTGTACTATTTTATCTAATAAATCGCGTCTTTCTTTTACAGAACTGTGTCTGAAGTCAATATATACATTTTCAGCAGCTTCCACTGCTTTATCAACATCTTCTTTATTACCTTTTGCAATTGAACCGATAACTTCTTCAGTTGCAGGGTTAACAACTTCAATTGTTTCACCGCTCGTGCTGTCTATCCATTCACCGTTAATATATTGCTTAGTGAAGTTTCTCATTATATATTCACTCCTTAAATTTTTACTGTAGTTACATTTTAACAAGATTATTTGATTATGAAACCAAAATGCTCATAGGTGAAATTTAATATGTATCATAAATAAAAAATACCGTAGGCATCAATAAGATCCCTACGGTACATTCCCATAATAATAACTATGACTTGCGGTATATATTATTGCATCTTTTCAAGTTCAATATAATCTTGTGCCCACTTTTCTATTGGTACTAATGCTTGAGCTAGTGCATAACCTTTATCAGTTAACTCATAAACAATATTTACCGGACTTGTTGTTACTATTTTCTTCTCTACAAGTCCCCAATCACTTAAATCAGTCAACTTTATACTTAAAGCACGTGGCGTTATGGTTTTTAAGTCTTTTTTCATATCAGAAAAGTGTGCTGATCGGCTTGAACATCTAGATAAATAATTAATGATGAGTCCATTCCAACTTCTACCGACGATTTTAAAAGTTTCTTCAAGATAAGGACAAACCTCCATCATATTCACCTCTATTCAACTTCACTAAATTCACCAATCGTGAGTGTCTAATTCTTGATATAATTATTATACCACATTTCTTATATTTCTTCAGTCCAAATATCTGCACCTAATGCTGATAGTGTTTTAACAATATTTGTATAACCTCTATAAATATGTTTCACGTTATAAATTGTAGTAACGCCTTCAGCTAAAAGACCAGCTACAATTAGACATGCACCAGCTCTTAAATCACTGGCATAGACTTCTGCACCTTTTAAAGTAGACGGTTTTATAGTTGCTGTTCCATTATCAACGTAAATATTGGCATTCATCTTTTGTAATTCCTCGACATGCTTAAATCGCGCTGGATAAATAGTTTCTGTTACAAATGACACACCATCAGTTAAAAATAATAACGGCGTGATAGGTTGTTGTAGATCAGTAGCAAAACCAGGATAAACAAGTGTTTTAATATCTACACTATTGTATGTAGGTTTACTTTTAATTTTAACGCTGTCGTCTTCCATCGTTA
Source organism: Staphylococcus lloydii (assembly GCF_015775975.1). Classification (NCBI taxonomy): domain Bacteria; kingdom Bacillati; phylum Bacillota; class Bacilli; order Caryophanales; family Staphylococcaceae; genus Staphylococcus; species Staphylococcus lloydii. The sequence goes on along the minus strand of NZ_CP064056.1, from coordinate 856,699 downwards.
AATCGATACCTAATTCTTTCATTTTTACTGCGAGTGGTTCTACATGAGTAGGTATTATATTATTAATTTCAATATCTTCCCCACAAGCAGCTGCAATACACATATATGTACCCGCTTCAATTCTATCTGGGATTACTTGATGATTAGAGCCATGTAAATGTGGCACACCCATTATTTTGATCGTACTTGTACCAGCACCTTTAATATTGGCTCCAAGAGAAGTTAAAAATGATGCCACATCGACTACTTCCGGTTCTTTAGCCGCATTTTCTATCACTGTTTGTCCTTCTGCACGAACAGCAGCTAACATAATATTTATTGTAGCGCCTACACTTACCATATCTAAGAAAATATTAGCTCCAACTAATTTATCCGCTACTAATTGCATAGATGTATCACTAGACTCATCTATTTCTGCACCTAATGCTTTGAAGCCTTTAATATGTTGGTCGATAGGTCTAGGTCCTAATGGACATCCTCCTGGCAAACCAATAACACATTTATTAAATCTGCCTAACATTGCCCCCATCATATAATAAGAAGCTCTTAACGATTCTACTTTATTATTAGGTAAAGGCGCATTTTTAATTTCAGTTGGATCTATATTTAATGTTGATCCATCAAGTTCAGTTTCAATGTTTAAATCGCCTAATAAACTTACAAGTGTTTCCACATCTGATATTTCAGGTAAACCATTTATCGTCACTTTATCTTCAGCTAAAATTGCTGCAGGTATGATTGCAACCGCACTATTTTTTGCGCCATGATTATTTACAGTACCTTTAAGGGTTTGTCCACCTCTAATTTTAATAACTTCTTGAGCCATACGCACGTTCTCCTTTTTTTCAATCACTCGGAATCTAATTTTACACAACACGAGAATTATAAAATAAATCGATGTTCAATGCAAAAAATCATCTTTCCAAATAGTAAGCAAATTTAAATTCTATCTCTATTAATTTGACTCAATACTATAATTCCCATTGCTAAGTAACTCAAATCATTATTTTATAAAATTGTTAAAAAGATTGATTTTTCGAGAATTCTAAACTCATATATCAATATTTAATGCGCTAATTATAACATAAAAAACAGCTATTATAGTTATATATAATAGCTGTTAATGTCTTTAATTATTTAGCTTGGTTAGAAGTTCCAAACTCTCTAATTTTACCTTTTACTGTTTCTTTGATTGCTTCACGTGCTGGTCCTAAATATTTACGTGGATCATAAACTTCGTTGTCTGCATTTAAAACATCACGAACCGCTTGAGCAGAAGCAATTTGGTTTTCAGTGTTTACGTTTATTTTCGCAGTACCATAAGGAATGGCTCTTTGAATGTCTTTTGTTGGAATACCAGTACCACCATGTAATACTAATGGTAAACCAGTAGAAGCACCAATTTCTTCCATTTCTTTGAATCCTAATTTTGGTTCACCTTTATATGGTCCGTGTACTGAACCAAGTGCTGGTGCTAATGTGTCAATTCCAGTTCTTTCTACTAGTTCTTGACATTCTTTAGGGTCAGCATAAATAACGCCTTCAGCTACAACGTCATCTTCTTGTCCGCCAACAGTTCCTAATTCAGCTTCAACTGACACGCCATTTTCGTGAGCGTATTCAACTACTTTTGAAGTAATTTCAATATTTTCTTCAAATGGAGCGTGAGAAGCGTCAATCATTACTGATGTAAAACCAGCGTCAATTGCTTCTTTACATTTTTCAAAGCTTGAACCATGGTCTAAGTGAATCGCTACAGGTATTGTGATGTTAAAGTCATGTAATAGACCTTCAACCATTTTCACTACAGTATAAAAACCACCCATGTAGCGAGCAGCACCTTCAGATACACCTAAAATTACTGGTGCATTCTCTTCTTGAGAAGCTTGTAGTATAGCTTGTGTAAATTCTAGGTTATTTAAGTTGTATTGACCAACCGCATAACCATTTTCTTTTGCATCGATTAACATTTCTTTCATTGAAACTAAAGGCATTAAAGTTCCTCCTTGGGTGCAATGTGCACGTATTTTTACTATTGTATTATATCAAAATTTGTACACGAATGCATGCAAATTCAATAATTTTAATTAATTTTCATATACGTATTACATTTAAATATTATCCTATTTGTTAGTAATACGTATTATTGCATTATATTAGGCATTTTTATACAATATGTTGATGGAGAAAGAACGGAGGGTATTCATGTCTAAAATTTTAAACACACAATTAAATGGGATTTTTAATAGATTAGAAGAGCAGGCGCTAGATATTCAAATGGCAGCGCAATGTGTTATTCAAGCCATTGGCGGTGAAGGTACCGTTTATGTCAAAGGATATGACGATTTAAAATTTTTCGAAACTTACATTGTTAACAGTAATGAAAAATTAGAATCAAGCGAAATTATAACGGATAGCATTGCTGATACCTCAATTGATACAACAGACAGAGTATTTTTATTTGCACCATTTTATACTGACGTTGTTAAACAAGATGTCGAAACTTTGATCGAGATGGATGCAGACTTTGTATTAATTACTAATAAACCAAAAGAAACCTATTTCCCTGATCATCTGTTCCATTTTATTAACTTAAATACATCTAGGCCTATTATATACACAGAGGATTACGATAAAATTATTACACCTCACACGATGTCATTTAATTATATTTATTATGAAATTTATACACAAATGATAGAAATGTCGCGAGACTTAGAATTTTAATTGTTAGCACGTCTACTCTATGCCAAATTATATTATTTGTTGGCATCTTAATTCACTATAAATTTGCATACACATAAAGTAAACGTCAATTTCTAACCAACTATGCTAGAAATTGACGTTTGTTTTATATACCAAAATATTAAAAACTAGTCGCTTTATTTTTAAGGTACCTTATTTTTGACTTTGCTTCATTGCAGCTTCAATAAATGATTTGAAGATTGGTTGTGGACGGTTTGGTCTAGATAAAAATTCTGGGTGGAATTGACACGCTACAAAGAAATCATTTGTAGGTATTTCTACCATTTCCACTAATCTACCATCTGGGCTTGTACCAGAGAAGACCATGCCATTATCTTCAAGTTGTTGACGATAGTCGTTGTTAAATTCATAACGATGACGATGTCTTTCTTCTATATCAGATAAATTATAGATACGATGCGCTAAAGTATTTGGTTGAATTTTACATGGATATAAACCTAGGCGTAAAGTACCACCTAAATCCTCAATATCCTTTTGTTCAGGTAATAAATCAATGATTGGATATGGCGTGTTAGGGTCTAATTCTGCTGAATGTGCGCCTTCTAATCCAAGCACATGGCGAGCAAATTCAACAGTTGCTAGTTGCATACCTAAACATATACCGAAGTATGGTACATTATTTTCTCTAGCATATTTAATAGCTGAAATTTTACCTTCACTGGCACGGAAACCGAATCCACCAGGTACAAGAATACCATCTACATCTGCTAGATATTCACTAACATTTTCATCTGTAACTTCACTTGAATCTATCCATTTTACAACGACATCTTTTTTAAATGGATAACCCGCATGTTTTAATGATTCAACTACTGATAAATAAGCGTCTTGTAAACTTACATATTTACCCACTAAACCGATAGTGATTTTTCCATCTAAACTATTTACTGTGTCTAATAAATATTGCCACTCGTCTAATTGTGTATCGTATTTTGGATTTAATTGTAAACGCTCGATTACAATATCATCCATGTCTTGCTTACTTAATTGTAATGGAATTTCATATAACGAATCAGCATCACGACATTCTATAACACTTGATTTATTAATATCACAGAATAATGCTATTTTATCTTTTAAATCTTGTGTCAGTTCATATTCAGTTCTAACAACAATTAAATCTGGTTGAATACCTAAACCACGTAATTCTTTCACACTATGTTGTGTCGGTTTTGTTTTCATTTCACCTGCTGCTTTAATATAAGGTAATAAAGTACAGTGAAGATACATCACATTTTCTCTGCCTAAATCACTTCTTATTTGTCTAATAGCCTCGATAAATGGTAAAGATTCGATATCCCCAGTTGTACCGCCAATTTCCGTAATAACTACATCGGCATTTGTACTTTCACCTGCTAACAGTAAACGTTCTTTAATTTCATTTGTGATATGAGGGATAACTTGCACTGTTCCACCTAAATAATCACCGCGACGTTCTTTTTTAAGAACGTGTGAATATACTTTACCAGCCGTTACGTTAGAATATTTATTTAAATTAATATCGATAAATCTTTCATAGTGACCTAAGTCTAAGTCAGTTTCTGCCCCATCGTCAGTGACAAATACTTCACCATGTTGATAAGGACTCATCGTACCTGGGTCTACGTTTAAATATGGATCAAATTTTTGAATTGTTACTTTTAATCCACGATCTTTTAATAATCTACCTAAAGAAGCTGCCGTAATACCTTTACCAAGTGAGGAAACTACACCACCGGTTACAAAAATAAATTTTGTCATTTCTAATCCTCCTGTTATTCAAACAACCGTTTAATATTGTATTTTTCTTAGGGTCTAATACCTTTCTGATAGGGGGTGATACATTTTAACAATCATACACAAAAAGAGTCATTAGCGCTTGCTCACTTTTCATATTATGTATAAAACTTAAGCGTAGACACGACTTCTTTTGCTAAATTCAAGCTTTTAATAAGTTTATTTTAAAATAAAAAAACGCTCCCTCTCACAAATTTGTAAGGGGGAGCGTATATAATTTATACACGTCGTCCTAATTAAAGGAGCCCGAATAAAATTTTATCATGTTCACAGAAAAAGTCAATTGAATATCAAGAATTACTCTTCGAATTCTTCCTCTTCTTCTTCGTCTTCATATTCTTCGTCTTCTTCGTCTAATTCTTCATCATCTTCTTCGATAACAATTTCAGAATCATTGATTTCTTCTTCTACTTCTTCATCTTCTGGATCATTTAATCCTTCTTGATCGTCAGTTGAATTAGGAATATTGTCATCGTCGTCTCGTTCGTCTTCACCTAATAATTTAAGGTTTTTATCTTCTTCGTCATCTTTGTCTAAGATATCAAATTTTTGAATAGTTGGTGCAATTTTTTCTTCAATGTCATCTACTGAATACCAGTCACGTAATCCCCATACGTTTTCTCCTACGTTCAAGAAACGACCATCAGTATTTAAGTCAGTATAGAATTGTACAATTCTATTTTCAATTTCATTATCTTCATAGTGACCAATTGCTTTGAATTCATCAATAATATCATATAAATTCATTGTATCTGCTTTTTCATTTAATAGGCTATATGCCATATCGATAAATGATTTTTCGTCAACCATCTCTTTAGTATAATCTTGTATTTTCATAGCTCATTTACTTCCTTTCGCACGCTTTTCTCACATTTATATACACATTTCACTTAATTAATAGTAACAAATCTAAATTATAAAGGACAAACAATGATTACGCAATCAGTATTAATAATTTATATACTTTTCAAAGATAACAAAGTCATCCCCTTCTTCGAAAGCAACAAAATTACTATTTAAGCATAGGGGTTTTAATTCGTTTCGTTCACCATATAACGTTATAGTTATGACATTTATGCCTTCAAAATTTTTCCTAACGAACGTAGGTAGTTGTCTAAGTGCACTTTGTGCTATGCCACTTAAACGTTCCGAAGCATCAACTTCTATCGATGTAATATTAAGTCTATTGTCATGTTGCTCCACTGCAATAAACCCTACTTTTGAACCGTCTTTTATTAAATCTATAATATTGATGCCGTATTTATATTCTTCATCATTTAAAACTAATGATAGAGACGAAACATATTTGGCATCCAAATCTAAATAATATAAACGTTCTTTCCCTATTGGACCTTCTTCTTTAGTCGCAGTGTGCATAAATCCGGCTCTTTCATATAAATTCCAAGCGCCTTTATTTTCAGCATCTACAACTAAATACAGATGGTTGAAATCTGGAAATACAGTTTGTACATATTGAGGAATAAACATCATAATTTGAGTCCCATAACCATTCCCTTGAAAAGCTTCATTAATAGATAGTGATCTTACATAAACGACCTGCTCTGGCGTATCGTAACCTTCGTGCTGATAAAATTGATGAAGCACAAAAAATCCTACGACTTGATCCTTTTCATTTAAGACAATATTGGCAATTCTATCTTTGTCAGTTAATGCATCATCTAACACATCTTTTGGCAAAGATGAATATATTTGTTGTCTATCACTTAATTTAAAGTCATATAGCGCTTGTCTATATGGTTCTTCAAATTCTTGAACTTTAATGCTTTTAAATTGTTTCTTAATTACCATAATTAAACCCCTATGCGATTTATTTAGTGCTTATTTATTACCACTAAATCAAAAAATTTAACCCTTTATTTCAGCATGAATCTTATTTTAAGAAGCAATTCATTAACCAATTAACACCATATTTATCTTTAACTTGGCCATGTATCGCGTTGAAAAATGTTTTTTCTAGTGGCATATGCGGATCACCATCTGTACTTAAAGCATTATAAACTTGTTCTTGTTCATCCAAGTCATCAAAGGTCAAAATGATATCAGTATTTTCATTACTATAAGGCTTGCCGTAATTACTTGATAAATGCAGTATTACTGCTGTTGAAACATGTAGTTCAGCATGCAAAATATTATCTTTAGCTTGATTTAAGACTTTTACTTCGCCACCAAATGCACTTTGATAAAAATCAATCGCCTCTGTCACATTTTCGACAGTAATATATGGACTTAATTGCATTATTAAAAATTCTCCTTATCTCATATGTTATTTTCCATTATTTTATTATATTATTAGTTATAATGTAAATTTTTTAGGAGGACACTTCAATGAAAATTGGTATTGATGCAGGTGGCACGCTTATTAAAATAGTTATACAACACGATGATTACAGAGAATACCAAACTATACCTACCACTGAAATTGATAAAGTTATAACATGGTTAAACAATCATAGTTGCGAGGATATAAGTTTAACTGGTGGACATGCTGCAACGATCAATCAACAATTAAATTGTTCTTCTCGAACTTTTGTGGAATTTGATGCAGCAGCAATCGGCTTAAATATATTACTTAAAGAGCAAGGACATTACTTAGATAATTATATTTTTACTAATGTGGGAACTGGTACATCTTTACATTTCTCAGATGGTATTAAACAATCACGTGTTGGCGGCATTGGTACTGGCGGTGGAATGATTCAAGGCTTAGGCTATTTATTAAGTGGTATCGAAAATTATGAAGAATTAACTAATATGGCTCAACATGGTAACAGAGAACTTATTGATCTAAAAGTTAAACATATATACGAAAATACCGAACCTCCAATACCTGGTGATTTAACAGCAGCAAATTTTGGTAATGTATTACATAATATAGATTCAACATTTACTAAAGCTGACAAATTAGCATGTGTCATTGGTCTCGTTGGTGAAGTTATAACAACGATGGCGATTACAGTAGCCAGAGAACATAATACAGAACATGTCGCCTATATAGGATCTTCATTCCATAATAACTTCTTGTTAAGAAAAGTAGTTGAAGATTATACAATATTAAGAGGGTTTAAACCTTATTATGTTGAACATGGTGCATTTTCAGGCGCACTTGGTTGTCTTAACTTATAAAACTGAGTTTTGAACCGTTAATAATTAAAAAGTGGTATTCGCTGTATATATAGCGAATACCACTTTTTCATATCTAAAAAATATTAAAACTACTTATATAGTAAGTTTATCTGATAGAGTTTGAGCAGATATCACTGTACCAATAACACCTGGTTTTAAATCTATGGCTACAGCTTTGTGGTCATCTCTTAAAACATCGAGCCACTCCGCAAATACTTCGCCTTCGACTTCTATGATATCGCATTCTTCAAAGTCTTCATCTCTTACTTTTTCAGCTTGTTTTTTGACACTCCACACAGGCATAATATTAGGCTTTTCATGTTCGTCATCACTAATTAAAATAAATTGCTTTTGATTTTGTGATGATAATCCATACACTGAGTCTGATTTTGCAACTGTACTATTAAATTCTTTAATACGAATATTATCTAAATCAGTCATTAATTCATCAGTACAAGCTTCAACTTCTACGAGTTCGCCGTCATTATTAGAAGTAGGATTAATAATAACTTCTTCATGTGCATCAAAAATTTCATCCATTTCATAAGTTACAAACTTATCAATGTCTATAGCTTTTAACTCATCAAAATCGATATTAAGTTTAGATAAATATTGCTCTGCCACATCTTTGCGTGTCCAAATCGCAAAAACGTTTTTACCTAGAATATCTTGTCTGATTACTTTACCTTTTTTTGTAGCTAGGTAAATTTTTTCTGTTACAAGTATATCTTGGTAAAATTCATTTGTTTTATAAGACATTTCTGCACCCCAATTCTATATACGTTATATATAGAATATATCTTACCTGCGTCGCACTAGTCAATGACGCCAAATTAAATCACTATATAAAGCATTGATTTACTCAATTTCACTTAAAAATGCTTTTTCATAGTCTTCAACTTGTTGTTTTGTTTCAGCATGCCAAATACACCCGAATCGAGATGGGACATGTACGTCTTGAAACCATTCTCCATCATAGTATGATAAAGGGAATAGTACCCCTTTTTTTACATATTTAAGAATAGTACGGAAAAATTGTTCATTATTATTTGGTGCAATATAACTATAAAATTTATGATAACCATCCGTTAAAGCAGGCTCTAAAAGTAATAAACTCGTTGAACCATTTTGTCTGAAGTTTAAATCTATTGCATAGACATCGCCTTTATCATCTAACAATAAATCAAATCCAGCAACACCGATAAAACCTTCTTTTATGCCATTAAGCATTATTTCTTTGCCCGCTTCAATAACTATTTCTGGTACATCTTGTGCATTTTGATTACCATTATAAAATCCATATTCATTTGTGAGTTGTTCTGCAGAGCCAATATAATGCAAACCAGTCTCTTCAGAATATGCGAATTGAACGCAATAATTAGCTACTGCTTCAATTTTTTGTTCAATAATTAAATTATCAGTTTCATTTTGTGCTTCGGCCACACGCTTTTTGGCTTGTGCTAAATCTTGGTCATTATAGCAAATCATAACGCCATAACCACCTGCCGTAGGTAAGTCGTCACCCGGTTTAATAACGAATGGATAATCCCATTGCTCGACTGCCTGCTCAAAATCTTCCAGGGCAATAACTTGTCTTTGTGGTAAGAAACGACCATTAGTCCATTGCGGTATTTTAGCTTTATTATTTAATGCTACAAAAACATCTTTATCCAATGCATAAAACTCTTTAGCTAACACTTGCTCATCATGAATATATTGGAAGTAAATTCTCTTATCATTTTCATGTGCTAACTTCTGAATTAAAGATTCATAAGATTCTTTGTCCTTAAATTTGTATATACTACTTGGTATTTGAGTACCTATCACTTCGAATAATTGTGCTAACTTATCTGTTACACTAGCTTCATGAACTATAACTGACATTTTATTAGCGATAAGTAATTCCCTACCAGTTAAAAAATTAGATTGGTGTTCTTCTGGTTCTAACCATGGATTAGAAACATATGAAGGTCTAGAAGTATAAACCGTATCCTCATGGTAAAGATCGCTAAGTGTTAACTTAGTGCTAAGCGAACTTTTTTTCATAATCAGTGCCCCTTTGCATGTTGATGCTCTTCAACAATTTCTTCAAACAATTTTTTATTTTCAATTAATTCTAATCCCATTAATGCTAATATTTTTCCGCCTCTAATTAATGCTTGATCCCCGTGAGAACTTGCCGCTGCTTCTCTGAAACGATGCGTATGTCCCACTAAGTTTTTCGAACCAATTTTAATGTGTGGATGAATAGTTGGAACGACATGACTAACGTTACCTGTATCCGTTGAACCATATCCAAAATCGTCGTCTATGACATCTTCATCCATCTCAATTGCATATTTAGCGAATAGTTCATCTAATTTAGCTGTTCTAATAAATTCATTTACACCATTTTGTATAGGCCCAAATTCATAATCACAACCTGTTTGAATAGCTGCACCTTTAGCAATCTGTCCTACTTTTTCTGTTAAGACATCTAACTCTTTTCGCGTTGTAGAACGCGTATAAAATCTTGCATGTGTATAATCTGGAATGATATTCGCTGCTTTACCGCCATCAAGAATAACGCCATGCACACGTTGGCTCTTTTTGATGTGTTGTCTTAATTGTGCGACACCATTAAAATACGAAATCATCGCATCTAATGCATTTAATGCTTCATGTGCATTTTCTGATGCATGTGTACTTTTACCGTAAAATTTAATATCTAAAACATCTACAGCTAAAGTATTAATCGTTTTATACGTTTCATTACCAGGATGAACCATAAGCGCCACATCTATCTCATCTATAACACCTTCGTTGACGTAAGATGCTTTAGCACTCCCGTTGACGCCACCTTCTTCAGCAGGACATCCTAACACAACTACCTTGCCACCAATATTTTCTATCGTTTGGGTTAACGCCGTACCAGCTAGAACACTCGCTGTGCCAATAATATTATGACCACAAGCATGTCCTAACCCTGGTAAAGCGTCATATTCTGCTAAAAACCCAATAGTTGGGCCTTCTTTACCACTATCATATCTAGCAATAAAACCAGTTGCATGTCCGGCTATATCAGTTTCTATTTCAAAGCCTTGTGCTTTTAAATGTTCAATTAATGTTCTTGATGCAAAAATTTCTTCATTCCCAAGTTCTGGGCGTTGATGTATTTGATGACTCATTTCAATATAATTTAACTTTTCATTTTCAATATAATCTAAAATAACTTGTTTATTTTCCATACAATCTCCACCCTACTTTCACTATTTTAAATAATTAACATTTCATACACTTTTAAAACATTTCGTCTCATATTGATTATTAGATTGTACAAAACGCTCACGAATTATTACTTATTCTATCGGTTTTATAAATTTTTGTCATTATTTTTTCTTAATATTCAAAAATTTGTTTATTTGCAACTATTAAGCTATGACGGCAATTGTAAATCTATATATCACTTGTTACAATTAAATTATTGACTCAATAGGAGGAATTACCATGCCAAAAATGAATGTTGAAAGTTTTAATTTAGATCATACTAAAGTAGTTGCACCTTTTATACGCTTAGCTGGTACTATGGAAGGTCTTAACGGTGACGTTATTCATAAATATGATATTCGATTCAAACAACCTAACAAAGCACATATGGATATGCCAGGTTTACACTCATTAGAACATTTAATGGCTGAAAATATTAGAAATCATACTGATAAAGTTGTAGACGTAAGCCCAATGGGTTGTCAAACAGGTTTCTATGCGTCTTTCATAAATCATGACGATTACGAAGACGTACTTAACATAGTTGAATTGACATTAAAAGATGTTTTACAAGCAACTGAAGTACCTGCATGTAATGAAGTGCAATGCGGATGGGCAGCAAGTCACTCATTAGATGGAGCAAAAGAAATCGCGCAAGAATTTTTAAATGAACGTCAACAATGGAATGAAGTTTTTAGTGACGCAAAATAAATAAACTTAAATATTTGAAATTAAAAATAACCTGACGAATATAATAATTATTCGTCAGGTTATTTTTTGTACTTTTACGTTATAGTTTAGTTATTGTTTTCATTAATATAAATTGTAATGGAATACGTGCATATAGCATCCATTGTGGCAACTGTTTATTACCTAGAGGCAATGATTTACGTGCCATATAAATATTTGCTGGCATTACTGAGATTAAAAATAAGTTAGTTAATTTTTTGAAAAGATTAGATGGACTTTTCAAAATAAAATAAATTCCAATAATGATTTCAACGACACCTGTTACTAACACGGCTGTTTTTCTTAGTGGCAAATAATCAGGCACAATTTTTCTGAATGACTGTTCATCTTTAAAGTGTAACAATCCAATCATTGAAAACATTGTCCCTAAAATGATTCTTACAATTTTCATTATTTTTCCACTCCTAATTCCGTCAAATAACTTCTTCCATATTCAGGTAACGGAACGTCAAAATTATCTGCTATCGTAGCACCAATTGAACTAAATGTGTCATCTTGAGCTAATTCATGATATTCAGTTATTTTTGGACTAAACATAAGCACTGGAATATATTCACGTGTGTGATCAGTGCCATCAGCAGTTGGGTCATTACCATGATCGGCTGTGATAATGACTAAATCATCTTCTTGTAAATTATTGATAAGTTCTGGTAAGCGATTGTCAAAATCTTTTATCGCTTGTGCATAACCTGGCTTATCTCTTCGATGACCAAATTGCGCATCAAAATCAACTAAATTTAAAAAGCTAAGGCCATTAAAATCTTGTTGTACTGTTTCAATTAGTTTATCCATACCGTCCATATTATCTTTGGTACGAATTGCTTGAGTTACGCCTTCACCATCATATATATCGTTAATTTTACCTAAAGCAATAACGTCATAATTTGCTTCTTTTAATTCGTTCATAACCGTTTTCCCAAAAGGTTTCAAAGCATAGTCATGGCGATTCGAAGTACGTGTAAAGTTACCTGGTTCACCTACGTACGGTCTCGCAATAATACGCCCTATTAAATATTTAGGATCTTTAGTCAATTCTCGAACTTTTTCACAAATATCATATAATTCTTCTAATGGTATAACATCTTCATGTGCAGCAATTTGTAATACTGGGTCTGCAGAAGTATAAACGATTAAATCGCCTGTTTTCATTTGATGTTCGCCCCACTCATCGATAATCGCAGTACCAGAAGCAGGGATATTAGCAACGACCTTACGTCCAGTTATTGATTCAATTTCATCTACCAATTCTTTTGGAAATCCTTCTGGATAAACTTTGAATGGTTGCATAATATTTAAGCCCATGATTTCCCAATGACCAGTCATTGTATCTTTACCTACAGAGGCTTCACTCATCTTAGTGTAAAAAGCTTGAGGATTTGTTACTTTATTTACTACAGGTAACTCTTCGATATTACCAAGACCTAGTTTTTCTAGGTTAGGCAAATCTTGTTCGAAACCTTCTAGTGTATGTTTTAAGGTGTGACTACCTTCGTCATTAAATGCTGCTGCGTCTGGTCCTTCTCCAATGCCTACTGAATCCATAACGATAAGATGAATTCTTTTAAAAGGTGAAGTCATAGTTCCCACTCCTTATTCAGTAATTATTTTGTGAATCAATGTCGGGTTGCTACCTTGTTTACTTATAGTGATACTATTGTTTAGTTTTTCTTTAACATTATCAATATTTTCGTTATTAGAGTGAATCGTTAATAATGATTCACCTTCTTTAACTTCGTCACCAACTTTTTTGTTCAGTACAATACCTACACTAAGGTCAATATCGTCTTCTTTTGTTTGTCTACCTGCACCTAACATCATAGATGCAACACCAACTTCATTAGCAATAATTTCGGTTACGACGCCACTTTCTTGTGCTGGTAATTCAATTTGATATTGTGCTTGAGGTAACTTAGTAACATCATCGACCACCGATGCGTCACCATCTTGATTTGTTAAAAACGTTTTGAAACTTTCTAACGCCGAACCATTATTAATTGCTTCTTTTAACATGGCTTCTGCTTCTTTTAAATCTGTAGCTTTGTTACTTAGGACAACCATTTGTGATCCTAATGTTAATACTAAATCTGTTAAATCCTCAGGTCCTTTACCTTGTAAAGTTTCAATTGCTTCTTTTACTTCTAGTGCGTTACCAATAGCATTACCAAGTGGTTGACTCATATCAGAAATAATAGCCATTGTCTTACGACCTACATTATTCCCAATACTTACCATTGCATGTGCTAAAGCTTCCGCTTCTTCAATTGTTTTCATGAAAGCGCCGTTACCTGTCTTAACGTCTAAGACAATTGCATCAGCACCCGCAGCAATTTTTTTACTCATAATAGATGATGCGATGAGCGGTATGGAATTGACCGTACCTGTAACGTCACGTAAACCATATAGTTTTTTATCAGCTGGCGTTAAATTGCCAGATTGACCAATGACAGCTACTTTTGCTTCATTTACAAGTTGAGTAAACTTATCTTCTGATATTTCGACATGAAAGCCTTCAATAGATTCTAATTTATCAATTGTACCACCAGTATGACCTAGTCCTCTGCCACTCATTTTAGCTACAGGTACACCTACAGAAGCTACGAGTGGTGCCAACACTAATGTTGTCGTATCACCCACGCCACCAGTGGAATGCTTATCTACTTTAATGCCCTCAATATTAGATAAGTCGATAACATCTCCCGAGTTAACGATTGCCATTGTCAGTGCAGCGCGTTCATCTTCGTTCATATCTTGAAAGAAAATAGCCATTGCTAAACTTGAGGCTTGATAATCAGGTATATCACCTTTTGTATAACCTTCAATAAAAAATTCAATTTCTTCTTTTGTTAAAGCATTCCCGTCTCTTTTCTTTTCAATAATATCAACCATTCTCATATAAAAAACCTCCCCTTCGTGTTGTTTAAACATGTCCAAATAATAATGCTTATTTTATAAATTCCCTTTATTAATAGTCTGAATCACTTTGTAAACCTTGAATAATTTGCACACCGGCACTGGCACCAATACGAGTTGCGCCTGCTTCTAACATGGCATTAAAATCTTCTAAGTTTCGTACGCCACCTGAGGCTTTAACTTCTAAGCTATCACCGACAGTTTGTTTCATTAATTTAACATCTTCTGGAGTCGCTCCACCGCCAGCAAAACCAGTAGAAGTTTTAACGAAATTTGCACCTGCAGCTTGACTTAATTCACATGCTTTAACTTTTTCTTCATCAGTTAATAAACAAGTTTCGATAATAACTTTAACTGTTTTACCATTTGCTGCGCCTACCACGCCTTCAATATCTTTTTGAACTTCTTCAAATCGTCCATCTTTAAGTGCACCAATATTAATCACCATATCGATTTCATCTGCACCATTTTTTATCGCATCTTCTGTTTCATAGATTTTAGTGGCTGTAGTTGTTGCTCCTAAAGGAAAACCTATTACTGTACATACTAATACTTTAGTATCTGCAAGTTGTTGTGAAGCATGATTCACATGAGTGGGATTTATACATACTGATTTAAATTCATATTCACGAGCTTCACTGATGATTTTATCAATTTGTTCTCTTGTAGATTCGGGTTTTAATAATGTGTGGTCTATATATTTTGCATAATTCATATAAAAATCCTCCTAGTGTGTTTATAAAATGAGACCTAATAAAATCAAACTATTATTTGCTTAGTTTAGTTCACTTTAATTTTATAATGTTAAGCCCTTAATAGCTACTAATTTTCATTTTTGGCAAACATTTTATAAATGTTTATTCATATAATATTTTACAAAAAATAGCAAAAAATATAAACAAATGTTATCTTTATTTTAAAGAATGATATTAAAGGAGAAGATTAACTATGACTAAAGGGACACCTCACATTCAACCAAATGGGAAAAAAATCGCTAAAACTGTTTTAATGCCTGGAGATCCACTTCGAGCTAAATATATTGCAGAAAATTTCTTAGAAAATGTAGAACAATTTAACGAAGTACGTAACATGTTTGGTTATACAGGAACATATAAAGGTAAAGAAGTATCAGTAATGGGGTCTGGTATGGGGATTCCAAGTATTGGCATTTATTCGTATGAACTTTATAACTTTTTTGACGTAGAAACAATTATTCGTATCGGATCATGCGGCGCTTTACAAAATGATGTTAACCTTTATGATATTATTATTGCTCAAGGTGCCTCTACAAACTCAAGTTATGTAGAGCAATACAATATTCCTGGCCACTTTGCTCCATTAGCTGACTTTGATTTAATGTTAAAAGCAAAGCAACAAGCTGACGCTTTAGGCGCGACAAGTCATGTAGGGAATATACTTTCATCAGATACATTTTATAATGCTGACAGTACTTTCAATGATCAATGGCAACGTATGGGTATTTTAGGTATTGAAATGGAATCAGCCGCTTTATATTTAAATGCAACTTACGCTAATAAAAAAGCATTAGGTATCTTTACTGTAAGTGACCACATCTTAAAAGATGAAGCGACAACAGCTGAAGAGAGACAAAATTCATTTACACAAATGATGGAAATCGCTTTAGAAATTGCTGAATAAATAAAAAAGCAACCGTTTATACGGTTGCTTTTTTTATATTAATTATTGACCTAAATATGATTTTAACATCCAGTTATGTTTTTCGATGTTTGTTTGCATACCGATAAACATATCTTCAGTAACATCATCTTCTGCATTTGAAGCAACTTCAATTGCTTCATCTAATTGTTTTGCAACGTTTGTAAAGTCTTGAGATAATTCTTCGACCATTTCTTCAGCTTTATAACCTTTACCAGCCTCTTCAATAATAGAAATATCTAAACTTTCTTTTAATGTAGCAACTGGGTTGCCGCCTACCGCTAAAATACGTTCAGCTAAATCATCAACATATTGGCTAGCTTCATCGTATAACTCTTCAAATTTTGTGTGTAATGAGAAGAAGTTTGGTCCTTTAACGTACCAATGGAAATTGTGTAATTTTGTAAATGCTACCGTCCAGTTAGCAACTTGTTTATTTAATACTTCTACTACTTGTGTATTGTTTGTCATATTTAATTACTCCTTTATTTGTATATTTTTCTTAAAGCTTTATTGTAATTATTATTATATTATAATAATTCTAATCTGTAAAGGTGTAATAACCATTAAATTATAATTATTACAATCTTCATATCCTGCAACAAATTTATTACAGTCGGCTCTCTCAATCTTCACGATACAGCATAGCGTCTTGTTTTCCAAGTTATAACACAGTTAAATTTCCAGCCATTTTTGCAAAATGAATTACTTTCACTATATCTCTTTTCTCAATTAGCACTGCTAGTACATTATTAAATGTGTTTCGTGAATCTAAAATCTTATTTGTATCTACTACTCAATTTAATGTGATACCACACACCATGATGGCATTATCACTGTTTGTCTTCACTTAAATTAATCTATAAAGAATGATTGTTCATAGTCATCAGGCTTATGCCAATGTGTCTTCCACATGTTATTTCTATTATTTGCAAATAAATTGTAGCCAAAATCACGAATAAATTTAGGGGTAATTCTTATTAACACACCTAGCCATTTAAAATTAGTTAATGACGTAATCAATGTTGCGATGGCATCTGATTTAAATTGCAAATTATCTCCTTCTTGCAATATCACACTATCAAAACGTCTCGCTTCTGGGTATTCTTGCTGTAACTGTTGACCTGTAGAACCTTTTAAAGTGGCAAATTGATAACGCGTAGATAATCCATTTTGAATTAACCAAATAGCAAAGTTATAACAATAAACACAACCTCCGTCATAATAAATGATTGGCATCACTAACACCTCACTTTTCCTTACATATTTATATTATATCCATATATGTGAACTTTAAATCATTTTAATTGCTCATAAAAAGTACAGATCATATAAAAATGACTATATGTACTTGAATGCAAAAATAAGAGGTTGAAACATTATTATTGTTTCAACCTCTTAATATAACTAGATTAATCTTGATTCACTCTAACTATACGCGTATATTTTAAAAATTGTTCCGAATAATGATTTTTTATATCATTCAAGCTTTCATAAGTGATACCAACAATATGCCAATTAGGATTAAAATGATAAAACGAATCTTTTTTACGTGACCATTTAATCATATTGCCATCTTTATTATATCTTGGCATTGTCACTTCATAACCTTCCAGTACATTGATAAACGTCTGAAAAACATCTGGATCTATACGATTAAAATTATCAATCACTAGATAACTTTTATCTTTTCTAGGCATGAGTTCTGTAATAAATCCTTCTCTAAAATACAAGGCACCCGTTTCGTTAGGTAAATATTTGCCGTATAACATATCTTCTGTAAAGTCAGGATGACCTGTTGTAATGACAGGATGCGCATTTGTTTTTTGTAACAAATCTTCGGCGGCTTTCAACCCTGGCTCACCTGGTTCCACAACTAACAAGATAAACGGTTTTAAATCTTCATCTTGTTCTGTAATCATTTGTTCATTACTAACAGATTCAAATTGCGGTTTTAAGCCATTATTTTCACTCATTTCGACAATAGATTCATATTGTGTTTCTGATAAACTGGCAATCGCTTGTTTAGTATTTTCTTGTAAAAAATAAAGGTTTTTTAATTTAGGATGCTTATTTAATGTCGATAATGAGACTGGCGTAATATCTTTTTCGTAATACACTTCAATTGCCGTACTATTTGTTCTTCCTGCGATTGGTGGCTTTTCATGGATATGGCGTGTAATTTCACCTAACCCGATGACTGATTGATCTTGATTCTTATCATAGAAAACTACTTTATCACCTTGTTCAAGTTGTGTATAAAAATGATAACCATTTCTTTTAATACCATTATATGTATGTGTAAATAAAGTATATGTTTCGCCTTCTTCAAAATCTTCTGTTTCAGACACAAAGAAATATCTTGGAACTTTGATTTCGCCTTTACCAAGATTAACGATTAAGTCAAATTCTTCTTTAGTGATTTGATTAAACAATGTTTCTTTCATATTGCTCATTCTGAATTCTAAACGTTCACTACGTTTAAGATAATCAGCAGTTAATGGTTTTAATTGAGCTTTTAGTTCAAAATGTACACGAGTTTTATTTTGTGCACCAGTTTGCACGCTAGTTATCTCACCATAGCCTAATAACCCAGTATCCATTTGTACTTGATAGAAGATAACTTGATCTCCTACTTTAGCCTGCTTAAATGCACGAAAGCCTTGTGATGGATTAAATTGTGCGCCTGATTCAAATAATGTGGTTTGACCTACGAGTGGTTCATTGTGATTCCAACGATTATAGCCACAATTTAACCAAAAATAGCTTGTTTCCTCTGACATTTATGATACTCCTAACTCTGTAAAATTTATATCTTTCCCATTATATTCATATTATGTTGTTCAAACAACCATAAACCTTATTCGGTATTTTTTAATAAAAAATATGACGTTAATGGCACATTAACTATTTAACATCGTAAAAGAACCCAATAGCGGCATAATATTAATTAATACGCCCCCGAGCTTTAACATGCCACTTATTTCTTTATTAGGAATCGTTATTAACGTGCTTATAATACCTAATAAAGCAACTAACATTGGAAAAATTAACGATGGATAGTGTGGTATATGTAAGAACACTCCAGCACCTGAAATCAATCCACATGCTAACGCTACATATAAAAATTTATACATGACAGTCACCTCTCTTGTGATTTTTATAAGTAACTAATAATAATTTCAAATTCGCCTTCAAATACTGTGTCTAAATCATCAGAAGTCAATATAAAATTATTGCCACCTTTAATATCATATATGTCACCGTCGATAATTACTTGACCCTCGCCATGTAAAATGGATACAAGCACAAATTCTCTAGGCTTCATATAATTTAAAGTACCTGATATAACCCATTTCACGATAGTGAAAAAGTCATTCGACACTAGTTTAGTCAATTTATGATTTTCTACCATTTCCGTATCTGGCGTAATATTCATATTTTCATTATATACTTCTATGACATCTGTTGCCTTATCTACTTGCAGTTCTCTATTTTCACCTTCAAGTGGATGGCGCTCATAATCATATAATCTATATGATACATCTGAAGCTTGCATCGTTTCATATGCAATAACACCTTCACCAATAGAGTGAACTGTCCCGGCAGGAATGAAGTAAAACTCTCCAGGTTGTACTTTGATCTTATTAAATAAATTTGTATAATCATGTGCTGCTATTTTACTTTTAGCATCCTCAGTAGAATCAACATTAAGTCCATATATAATTTCTGCATCTTCTTGTGCATCTATAATATACCAACATTCTGATTTACCATATTGCCCATTTTCGTTTTCATAAGCATAAGCATCATCAGGATGAACATGTATAGATAGTGGTTTATTCGCATCTACAATTTTAGTCATGAGTGGAAAATCTTTACTCGGAAAGTCACCAAATAATTCTCTATGATTTGTCCAAACATCATTTAAAGTCTCGCCTTTATATGGCCCGTTTATAATTTCACAATTACCATTTGGATGTGCAGAAATCCCCCATGCTTCTCCGATATTGTGATTAGGTAAATTGTACCCAAATTGTTCTAAGTTGCTACCTCCCCATACCTTTGTATGAAAAACAGGTCGTAAAAATAATGGCATTACTACACCTCCGAGAGTCACTATATTTAATAATTGTCTCAATATAACTTGAATGTTATCCTTTTGCACATTCGAAGTCCAAATTTACAATTAAAAATGACATCTAAATTAATTCTTTAAGTATTATATCAATAGTCAGTACACTTTAGTAGTATAATCTTTATATTCTATAAGTTGTGAAATCGCTTATTATCAACTTTTTGTGTAAATTTAAACTAATAAGTGGTTGATAATATATTGTAGATACTATTATAATAAAACTATAGTTTAAAGCATTAAACTATATCCGTCTTACGTATAAGGTAATTCATGATTAATAATTTGCTATTGGAAAGTGTGATGGCTTTCCAAAACTATAAAATTTGCTAGCCCAAACTTTTTAAAGTTTGGGCTTTTTTATCGTTAATAAAACAATCTAAAAACCATTACAATTCGTTATTCTGCTCATTAAAATTAGCTAAAGTAGTGTCGATGACTGTAGTTAAATGTGTATTCATACATTGCGTTGCTAACTTATCATCTTGCTGTTCTATCGCATTAAATATCTTTTCATGTTCATCTTGAAGTATTTCCATTGTTTTTTGTCTACTATAAATGAAAATTTTACGAGTCTCTTTCATAGAATCTTTCATTAAGTCTGAAATATTATTCATTAAATCTACAAGTAATGAATTATTAGTAGCTTTTGCTATAGTTAAATGAAATTCTAAATCCGCTTCTTCTCCAGAAGTCCCATCAGAAACGGCTTTCCCCATTTCATTTAAATAATGACGCATTATTTTTAAATCCTCATTAGTTCGCAATTTAGCAGCTTTAGCCGCTGTTGCACTTTCAATAATTTGTCTTAATTCTAATAATTCTTTAATTTGGCCTAGCGAATTAAACTTCTCACCTATTTCAAAGAAAGTGGGTTCTTTTTGTTTAACGATCGTACCATACCCTTGCTTTATTTCAATTACACCTATCGTTCTTAGCGCATTTAATGCCTCTCTTATCGATGCTACACTCACACCATATGTTGTAGCTAATTTTTGAATTGATGGTAGCTTGTCTCCAATCTCAAATTCATCTGATTTAATTTGTTCTAATAGTAAATCAGCTACCTGTTCATATATTTTTGAGTTTGAAATTTTCATAAAATACCTCCGCACGTCACAATCATCTTTATAATTAGTTATTATTGTAGTATGTATAAATTCTATTTCTTTTATTTTACATAAAAAAGCGAGTTAATTCATCAATTAATAGAATTAACTCACTAAAATCTCAAATTTTTAAATTATTTTTATTTATAATTTTTTAATGCATCGGTAATTGATTCTTTACCACTTATAATTTGAAATTCTGAATTGTTATATCCTTCTGTCGTTACGATTTCTTTTAAGACTGAAGCCACGTCTTCACGAGGTATAGACCCTCTACCTTCAAAGAATGCTGCTGCTTCAATTTTATTAGTCCCTGCATCGTCTAATAAACCACCGGGATGTACAATAGTGTAATTCACACCAGAATTTTTTAAGTGTTCATCAGCATAATGTTTTGCAATTGTGTATGGTTTAAGATCTCCACTTGGATCAAAAGCTTCTCTACGTGAATCGTAAGTTGAAACCATCACATATTTTTTTACATTACTTGCTTTACTAGCTTCAATTGACTTCACGGCACCATCTAAGTCGACAATTATCGTTTTATCTGGTCCAGTACTGCCACCAGAACCGACTGAAAATACGACATTATCAAAACCTTTAAATTTGTCTGTTAAAGATTCAATACTATCATTTTCAACATCGACTAATATTGCATCTATATCGGCATTTTTTAATTCATCAACTTGCGCTTCTTTCCTTACACCAGCTGTAAAAGATTCATTTGCATCTTTAAGTTGTTGTATTAAAATTCTACCAATGCCACCATTTGCTCCAATAACTAGAGTACTCATATATACATCCTCCTCATGAATTACTTATATACAGAATATACCCCTTGCTCCATTAACAAAACTAATCGGCTCATTATTGACATTGTTAAGCTTTCATATTAATATATGAATAAATGTTCATATATTAATATGAAAGGATAATTAATATGACACATCAATTTCAAGATTTAGAAACAGCAACCGTAGAATCAGTAACAACTTTTTTTAAAGCTTTAAGTGATGGTACTAGGCTACGTATCGTAAACTTACTTGCTCATGAAGACTGTAGTGTAGGTCATATCGCTCATACATTGAATATTAGTCAGTCCAATGTCTCGCATCAATTGCGAATTTTAAAGACAGCTAACTTAGTAAAAGCTCATCGTAATGGGCAGTCTATGATTTATTCAATTGATGACACACATGTTTCTTCAATACTTAATCAATCAATAAATCACGCATCACATTAATTACTAAAGAGGTGTTTTTTCATGACCCATAATCACGATCACGGCCACAACCACGATCATAGTCATGGTCACGTTCATACAAATAATAAAAAAGTATTATTATTTTCATTTATAATCATTGCTGCCTTTATGATAATCGAAATTATTGGCGGTTTTGTAGCTAATAGTTTAGCCTTACTTTCGGATGGCTTACACATGTTTAGTGATGCCGTTTCATTAGGCGTAGCTTTAGTCGCTTTTATTTATGCAGAAAAGCATGCCACTTTAAGTAAGACCTTTGGTTATAAACGTTTTGAAATTTTAGCCGCTTTATTTAATGGGGTTACTTTATTTGTAATAGGTATCATCATAATTATCGAAGCGATACAACGCTTTTTTAAACCAACAGAAGTTCAATCTACAGAAATGTTTGTCATTAGTGTGATAGGTCTACTTATTAATATAGTAGTTGCAATTTTAATGTTTAGTGGCGGCGATACAAAAGAGAATATCAATATGCGTGGCGCTTTTATTCATGTGCTTGGAGATTTACTAGGCTCATTAGGTGCTATTATTGCTGCTATTTTAATATGGACAATGGGTTGGACTATTGCCGATCCCATTGCTAGTATAATTGTTTCTATCTTAATTATTAAAAGTAGCTGGGGTATTACGAAATCATCACTAAATATATTGATGGAGGGTACACCTTCAAATATCAATAGTAAAACTATTATAAATACTATTTTAGAAGAAGATGCTATCTCAGCGGTTCATGATTGCCATATATGGACGATTTCAAATGATTTAAATGCGCTAAGTTGCCACGCTGTTGTCTCTTCTGATATGACAGTTGAAGCCTGCGAACAACTACTTGAAAGAATAGAAGATAAATTATATCATCTCAATGTTAATCACATGACAATACAATTAGAAACAGATAAACATAAACATGAAGAATACACCCTCTGTACTTCAGTACAACACTCACATTAGTAATTAATAAGAGCTAAAATATAGTTCGACGGTAATAGCCAATAATGATGCACAATATAAGCCTAATTTATAAATAATAAGAGAGCTAATCCATAATGATTAGCTCTCTTATTTTGAAAACAGGTGTTTATTTCCCATCCTCTATCTTAATTATATAAATTTATCGAAGATAAGTTGTTTACCAGGGACTTGTTTTTCATCAAAGCCACGTAAAAACTCTTCATTATCATAAGCTACTTTTACACGTTCAATATCAATGCCTTTTTCATCAATTGTTACGATTCCATATACAGCATTAGGACCATTATTCAAACCTACAGAACCTGGATTAAAATATATTTTTTCTTTATCATCAAATAAATGCACTGTATGGTTATGTCCAAATAGAATCAAATCTGCATTTTTGTCTTCAAATAAAGATTGCATGTTAGCTTCTGTTGCAGTTTCTATTGGGCTAAAAGGTTGTAAATCAATTGTATCATCAAGTTTATCATTAGGAATTTCATAATGGATAACTAACACTTTTTTGCCACAAATAGTTTGCTCTATTACACGTGGCAAGTTATTTAATTTATCATAATAATCTTCATCTAAATGCTGTTGTATCCACTGATGGTGTTCATAAAATTTACCTTTTAAGTCTTCAGGATATGGTGTGCCGTTGACAAGTGCCATAATCGCCTCGTCGTGATTACCAGAAATGATTTCCATATCGTCACGGTCAAAAATATCATCTAAAACTTTATTTGTTTCATGACCGACGCCTATGTTGTCTCCTAAATTATAAATCTTGTCGATATCACCTCTACGATCAATATCATCTAATACTGTTTCAAGCGCATCGTAATTGCCATGTACATCTGTAATAACTGCAAATTTCATGATGATATCTCCTTTCAATGAAATGTCATTAGCACATTTTAACATTTTATAGCGTATTTGTTACCTATTAATTTTAAAATTATAATTTTTTTGATATTGTATTAATATCATCAAAAAGGAGTGCTTAAAATTTGTTTAAATATCATAAACTAGCAATACAAAACTTAAAGCCACAAAATGCAAAGACATTACTGTTTACAATTGTTGGTTTCATTATTGTAATGGCATTAGCTTACGTTGCCATCTTACCTGTACAACCTGCATTGTATAAATTCGCAATGGCTCAAGCTATGCAACAACCTGTTGGTTCGGCTATAATGATGCTCATATTGGCTATATTAGTACCAATCATAGTATATCTATTTGTCGTTTATCCATTAGCTTCAGGTGTGATTTTCACTATAGATAAGGCGATATCACAAGATAAAATTAAATTCAGTAATATATTTTCTACATTCACTAAAGGGAAATACTTAAAATCAGTACTTATGGCATTAATTACTTTAGTATTTTTCATAGTATTAATGGCATTAAATTTATTTATAGGTAAATTATTAAATTTCCTAATTTTAAAAGGCTTTGGTGCTATTCAAAACTCAATTAGTAGTTCATCACATGCTTTAGGAATTTCATTAACGATACAAATCGTTGCAGCAACACTAGTTGTATTTATTCTATCTCTACTTTATTGGTTCTTTGTAATCTTGATTGTTAATTACACACTATCATTTACAAGAGATCCAAAAGCTGGTGTATGGCAATCAGTAAAACAAGGATTTAGAAAAATTAAAAACGGCCATAAAACATGGTTTAAATTTTACATTGGCATTTTACTATTAAACTTAATCGTTATCTTATTGGCCAATCCAGTAAGTCAACTTGTTAATATCTTTACTGGTAACATGTCTCAAAACGTAGCAACTGTAATCGTTTATGCAATTTCTATCATCGTAGTAATTATTAGATTAGTTATTTATTACATTAACTTATTAGCAATTATTCAATATCATCACGTTAATGGTGAAAAAATTGAGTCTTCTAAAAAAGACAAAGTGAATAACAAAAAATCTAATGCATTTTCTGCTACTGCAGATAATGTGAAAGAAAAAGCAAATGATACTCAATCTAAAGTTAAAGAGCAATCTAATAATGCTCAATCAAATGTAACTGATCAAGCTAAAGATAAGTTTAATGACGCTTCTGACAATGTTACAAATAAAGCTTCAGATAAAGCATCTGACTTAAAAGATAACTTTAATAAAAAAGATTAATTTAAAAACCTGCAAAGTATTTACTTTGCAGGTTTTTTGTATGCCATAATTTAACTTTTGTGTCGCCTTTCACAGCTACATATTAGATTAAAAATTTATCTTGCAAATATAATGCTGCACCATCTTCTTCATTAGTTAAAGACGTTACTTCTTGAGCGAGCGCCTGAATTTCTGGACGTGCGTTTTTCATTGCAACTGTATAATGACCAAAAGCAAACATTGCTCTATCATTATCACTATCTCCTATCACTAATGTTTCATGTTGCTGTATACCAAAATGTTCAATCATTTCTTTAATACCGGTTCCTTTATCGACATTATATGCCATTGTTTCTGCATTATAGCGAGAAGAATTTGAAACGGTAATTTGTAATTCATCTTGATCTTCAACGAGCTGTGCTCTAAGCTGCGTAATCGCATCGTAATCAGTAGCAAATAAGTATATTTTTGAAAAACTATTAAAATCAATATTAGACACCCAATTCACTTTGTGTTCTAATGCATCTTTTCTTGAAGACCATTCGCTCTCACCAACATTACCAGGTGGCACGTCTCCTTGAAGCATTGCCGTAGTCCATTCACGATCTTCTTTTAAAATAGCACGTTGTGCTTCAAAAGGAAAAACTTCATAATATATATGTTGTTCTTGTGCACGTCTGACGATTTCATTAACACTATTTAGCGATAAACTATGTTGGAAAATAATTTCATCATGCACTACCCCTAATGTACCATTAGAGCTAATAATACCGTCGACCTCAAAATTATTCGGCACAAGATATTTTATTTCATCGTGTGATCTTCCAGTCGCTAAAAATACTTTATAACCCGCTTCCCTTAAGGTACTAATGATTGACGCACTTTGTTCACTCACTAAGTTATTTTTATGTAAAATTGTACCATCCATATCTAAAAATATTGCTTTAACATCGTTCATATTTTGGTTTCCTCCAACTATTTAATTAGTTCATTCATAAATAATGCGTATCGATTGTTTTGATAAGCCACTTTCACTTGCTTATTAAAGAATTCAGACAACATGTCACTCGTTAATATTGTATCAATAGGTCCACTTTCATAACATTGCCCATCTTTTAATAAAAAGCCATAATCTATATTCTGAGTAATTTCTTCTACAAAATGTGTCACGTAAATAACCGCTAATTCGGGATTATCGGCATACATTTGTTCTAATGACTGTAATACTTCTTCTCGAGATATAAAATCTAGGCCAGATGCAGGTTCATCTAATATTAACAATTTAGGTTTGTCCATTAAAGCTCTAGCTATAAGTACACGTTGTCTTTCTCCAGTAGATAAATACCCATAATATTGATTTTCAAATTGACTCATATTCAATTGTTTTAATAAATTTTTAGCCGTTTTGCGTTGTTCTTCTGTAACTTGTTGGAAGACTCCTATAGATTTAAAAGCGCCACTAATAACTACATCTAATACAACTTCACCATCTTGAAATCGATTCATCAAACTATTTGATACAAAACCTATTTGATGTCTCACATTATCTGCAGAATATCCTTTTTTACCTGGTTGCATCCCAAACAAAGAAAGTTGTCCAGAAGTGTTCGGTTCATAAGCATTCAAGATATTTAATAAAGTCGTTTTACCTGCCCCATTTAATCCATAGAGCATCCAACGTTCACCCTCATTAATTTGCCAATTAATATCTTTTAAAATTGTTTTACCTTGTTTTTTGCGCGCTACATGACTTAATTCTATTAACACCTTTATTCCACCTTTATATAGTCTTTCTATAAACTACAACTTTGTTGTCATATTTAATTATTTAAACTCACCATACATGACAAATATTTAAATTCAAAAACTTATGCTTCTTTCAAAACAAGCATGTTCATTATAATTCGTGGAATTGCTTCACTTAATTTTACTTATTAAAGAAACATCGAATAAAGACAATCTTTGTTTATAAATATATTTAAATTTTTAGTTTGAATATAATATAAAATCGAAAATTTTAGTTTCCTTTAATATTTTAATTTTAGCATTAATTTCGAGCAGAAAAAAAGTGCATTTTATAATATCCAATTTTTTTATACTTATTTATCAAACCATAACTCAAAACAATTGATAATAGTGAGCATCTTATTTACATATAAACAAAGGCTGAGACGTATCATATGATACGTCTCAGCCTTTAACTATTTAATTATTCAACTGTAACTGATTTTGCTAAGTTACGTGGTTTATCTACGTCTAAGTCTCTATGCAATGCTGCATAATAAGAGATAAGTTGTAATGCTACAACAGATACTAATGGCGTTAATAATTCATGAACAGGTGGAATCACGTAAGTATCACCATCTTTATTTAAGCCATCCATAGAAATGATACAAGGGTTAGCTCCACGTGCCACAACTTCTTTAACATTACCACGGATTGATAAGTTAACATTTGCTTGAGTTGCTAATGCTACAACAGGTGTACCCTCTTCGATAAGCGCAATAGTACCGTGTTTTAATTCACCGCCAGCAAATCCTTCTGCTTGAATGTATGAAATTTCTTTAAGTTTTAAAGCACCTTCTAAACTTACATTGTAGTCGATTGTACGACCAATAAAGAATGCATTGCGTGTAGTTCTTAAGAAATCTGTAGCAATTTGTTCCATTACGTCAGCGTCGTCAACAACCGCTTCAATCGCTGTCGTAACTTTAGCTAATTCACGTAATAAATCTACATCAGTCGTAATGCCATGCTCTTTAGCTACAATTTGCGATAAGATTGATAACACTGCGATTTGTGCAGTATATGCTTTAGTAGATGCCACTGCAATTTCTGGACCAGCATGAAGTAACAATGTATGGTTTGCTTCACGAGATAAAGTAGATCCAGGTACGTTTGTAATTGTTAGAGACTTATGACCTAACTTATTAGTTTCTACTAGTACAGCACGGCTATCTGCTGTTTCACCTGATTGTGAAATATAGATGAATAATGGTTTTTTAGATAGTAATGGCATGTTATAAACGAATTCTGATGCTACATGTACTTCTGTAGGTACGCCTGCCCATTTTTCGATAAATTCTTTACCCACTAAACCTGCGTGGTAACTAGTACCAGCCGCAATAATATAAATACGATCCGCTTCAGAAACGTCTTTAACGATTTCCTTATCAACTTTTAAATCGCCATTGTCATCTTGATATTCTTGGATAATACGACGCATAACTGCTGGTTGTTCATGTATTTCTTTTAACATGTAATGGTCATAGACACCTTTTTCAGCATCAGATGCATCGATTTGTGCCGTATATGCATCTCTTTCTTGTACATTACCGTCAGTATCTTTAATCGTTACACTATCACGTTTCACGATAACAATTTCATGGTCGTGAATTTCTTTATATTGATTAGTAACTGAGATCATAGCTAAGGCATCAGAAGCGATGACATTAAAGTTATCTCCTACTCCAATGAGTAATGGTGATTTATTTTTAGCAACATAGATCGTATCTTTATCGTGACTATCAATTAATCCTAAAGCATAAGAACCTTCTAATAATGACACAACTTTACTAAATGCTTCTTCAGTTGCCAATCCTTCGTTTGAAAAATGTTCAACTAATTGCACAATAATTTCTGTGTCAGTATCTGATAAAAATGTCACATCTGATAAGTATTCATTACGTAATTCTTCATAGTTTTCGATTACACCGTTATGTACTAATGTAAAACGTTTAGTACTTGATTGGTGAGGGTGTGAATTCTCATGGTTTGGTACGCCGTGAGTTGCCCAACGTGTATGTCCTATACCTACGTTACCATCTGTATCTTCGCTGTCCGCAACTTTTCTTAATTCAGCAATACGACCTTTTTCTTTAAATACTGTAGTACCTTCATCATTTACTACTGCAACACCTGCAGAATCATAACCACGGTACTCTAATTTTTCTAAACCTTCTAATAATAATTCTTTAGCATTGTCATAACCAATATATCCTACTATTCCGCACATTTTAAAATTTCCTCCTAATGTTGTAAGCACTTGATATCCTGTATTATTAAAGAAAAACATACGTAAATAAAGCTTATTTGACGTAGTAATCGTTAAAAAAGCACAGAAATATCCCTTTGTACATAATAATTTTTTTATAAATATCGAAGGCTAACTTATTAACTTTGTGCACTAGGTTACCCTAATGTTTTACTTAATAAGATGTCGGATGAGCCACATCCGGGATAGCATCCGCCGAATAATCGATAACTATCCTCCTCGTCTACAAGTTTCAATTTATCGTCTGTTAAAATTTCTGTTATAAATTTTAAATAGTCAACAATTCATTTCATCACTTGTACAGGCGCTTTTATTAATTTTACTTCGCACTATCCTCCTTTCGTCATTAATAATCATTGTACAATGTTTTGAGCAGCTATTGCAAATTATTTATGAACAATACAACAAGATATTTTTATTCTAATAATATTATTTTTATTGCAAACTCTACAGCCCTCTCTCTTTCATCGTTGTCATTAATTCTGTGCCAAATTCACTTTTAGTAAATATTGGCTATATAGCTGAAAACACTTACAATGAAAGTAACAAATAAATAAAAAAAGAGGTGCAATTTATGTCACAAGCTCAAGCTGAAGAGAAAAAAGGTTTTGGCCGTAAAGTTCAAGCTTTTGGATCTTTCCTAAGTAGTATGATCATGCCGAACATCGGTGCTTTTATCGCTTGGGGATTTATCGCCGCTATCTTTATCGATAACGGTTGGTTCCCAAATAAAGACCTATCACAATTGGCAGGTCCAATGATTACTTATTTAATCCCATTACTTATTGCATATAGTGGTGGTCGTCTCATCCATGAAATGCGTGGAGGTATTATAGCTGCAGTTGCGACAATGGGTGTTATCGTAGCTTTACCAGAAACACCAATGTTATTAGGTGCTATGATTATGGGACCATTAGTTGGTTGGTTAATGAAGAAAACTGATGAATTTGTTCAACCAAGAACGCCACAAGGTTTTGAAATGTTATTCAACAACTTCTCTGCAGGTATTTTAGGCTTTATTATGACAATTTTAGGATTCGAGTTATTAGCTCCTATCATGAAATTTATCATGCATATTTTATCAGTGGCAGTAGAATTTTTAGTACATGCTCACTTATTACCAATCGTTAGTATTATTGTTGAACCAGCTAAAATCGTGTTCTTAAATAATGCAATCAACCACGGCGTATTTACACCACTAGGTGCAGAACAATCAGCACACGCTGGTCAATCAATTTTATACACAATCGAATCAAACCCTGGACCAGGTCTTGGTGTCTTAGTCGCATATATGATCTTTGGTAAAGGTACTGCTAAAGCAACTTCATATGGTGCTGGTATTATCCACTTCCTTGGTGGTATTCACGAAATATACTTCCCATATGTATTAATGCGTCCTTTACTATTCATCGCTGTTATACTAGGTGGTATGACAGGTGTAGCTACATTCTCAATGTTAGACTTTGGATTCAAGAGTCCGGCATCACCAGGTTCCTTTATTGTATACGTATTAAACGCGCCTAAAGGCGAATTATTACACATGTTACTAGGCGTATTCTTAGCAGCATTAGTATCATTTGTAGTATCATCATTAATACTAAGATTTACAAAAGAACCTAAACAAGATTTAGAAAGTGCTACAGCACAAATGGAACAAACTAAAGGTAAAAAATCTAGTGTCTCTTCTAAATTATCACAAGGTGGAAGCGAAGGTGCTGCTACAGCAACGGCTACTGCTGACAACAATGAAGCAGACTCAGAAGAAGATTTATTAGACAACTACGATACTGAAAATGTCGATGCCCATGACTACAGTAAAGTTAACCATGTTATCTTTGCTTGTGACGCAGGTATGGGTTCAAGTGCAATGGGTGCAAGTATGTTACGTAATAAGTTTAAAAAAGCAGGTATTCAAGACGTTGAAGTCACAAATACAGCTATCAACCAATTACCTAACGATGCTCAACTTGTTATCACTCAGAAAAAATTAACTGACCGTGCAATCAAACAAGTACCTAAAGCAATTCATATCTCAGTTGATAACTTCTTAAATTCACCAAGATATGATGAATTATTAGAAAATCTTAAAACCGAACAAAACTAATTTAATCAAGTAACCTACTGGAGGATACGACTATGTTATTGAGTACACGTGAAAAAGATATTATTGACATGCTAATTAAATATTACGGTCAATATGTCACTATTTATGATATTGCTCAAAACTTAGCTGTATCCTCTCGTACTATTCATAGGGAGTTAAAATCTGTTGAATCTTCCCTACAGCAATTTGGTCTATCGTTAAGCCGAGTTACAAAAAAAGGGATTCAATTAGAAGGCAACAAACAACAAATAGATGATTTAAAAAACTATTTATATCAACAAACCACTGTTGATTTATCTCACGAAGAACAAAAAGTTATCATTTTGTATGCGTTAATCCAAAGTGATGAGCCAATTAAACAGTATAGTTTGGCTCAAGAAATCGGTGTTTCAATACAAACTTTAACTAAACTATTAGATGAATTATCACAAGAACTTGAAAATTACCAATTAACATTATTAAAAAAACGTGGTGAAGGTGTTCACTTAAAAGGCACCGAATCTAAAAAGCGTGAATTATTAAGTCAGCTTATGGTAAATAATCTTAATAGTACAAGTGTTTATTCTGTAATAGAAAATCATTTCGTCTATCAATCTATTAATCAAAATCAACTATCTATGGTAGATATGGATAAAATATTCCAAGTTGAACGTATTTTAATGGATCACTTAGATCGGTTGCCCTATTCTTTAACTGAATCAAGTTATTTAACATTGACTGTGCATATTGTATTAAGCATCGAACGCATGCTTAAAGGTGAATATGTAACTTTAAATGACGAGATTTACAATGATGTTAAAAAAACGCATGAGCATGAAATAGCTACGGCTTTAAGTCATCATTTAGAACATATTTATGGCGTGCAATTTAACCAAGCAGAAATCGGTTTCATAACGATTCACTTGCGTGGCGCAAAACGTAAAGACTCAGAAGAAATATTTAAAGATGATAAGGACGAATTAAAACGAATTGATTACTTTATTAATCTTGTAAGTCAGTCAACACAAATGTCATTTAATAATAGAGAGACATTAAGTGAAGGTTTAAAACTCCATATCATCCCAGCCATTAATAGATTAAATGCAAACATTGAAACGTATAATCCATTAACAGAAATGATTAAACAAGACTATCCTGTGTTATTCGAAACAGTAAGTCATAGTCTACGGCAAGTTTGGCCAAACTTTGCGTTTCCAGACAGCGAAATTGGTTTTATCGTATTACACTTTGGCGGTGCTATTCAAAGGGAAAATGAAGCTACTTTTCATGCACTCGTTGTTTGTAGTAGTGGTATCGGCACCAGTCAAATACTTGCAACTAGACTACAACAAACTTTCAGTAAAATTACTGACACGACACAAGCGTCTGTCGGGGATTTAACCAATATTAATTTGAATAACTATGATGCGATTATTTCAACTGTAGATTTAGATATAACTGTACCTTATATCACTGTGAATCCATTATTACCTGAAACAGATATCAATCATGTTTCTGCTTTTATTAATGTTGCTAGACCCCAAAAAAACATTTCTAATCTTGTTCAACAGCCTCTACCTATAGATTCAAATAATCAAGAAGATATTTTAAATTATATGCGTAAAGGTTTAGAGCTCATTGATTCGGTTTATATTGATTATACAGAGACTAAAAATTGGACTAAGTATTTAACGAAATTTTTATACGAGCACAAAGTCATACAAAGTAAAATGTCATTCGCTGATTTAATTCATCAACGTGCATTGGAGCAAAATTTTGTTTTAGAACCCTACCCTTTAGCATTACCCCATTTAAAACATGATATGGTTTTAAAACCAATAATTTTAATATCTATATTAAATGAGCCAATCAACTTTATGAATGATCAAAATGACCAACATGAAATTCAATATTTATTATGTATATTTGTTCCTGAAGATGAAATTTCTGCTCGCATTGTAAGTGATTTTTCAAGCGAATTAGTAAATCATCTAGACAATTTAAATAACTTAATGTCACAACCAGAACAACTTATAAATATTTTGAAACAAAGTTATCTTCAACAATTACAAACAAAATTACAAAACGGAGTGAATACAAATGACTGAATTATTTAGCAACGAAAACATATTTATTAATGCGTCTGTTAGCACAAGAGACGAAGCAATCGAAAAAGCTG
Organism: Staphylococcus lloydii; assembly: GCF_015775975.1. Classification (NCBI taxonomy): domain Bacteria; kingdom Bacillati; phylum Bacillota; class Bacilli; order Caryophanales; family Staphylococcaceae; genus Staphylococcus; species Staphylococcus lloydii. The sequence goes on along the minus strand of NZ_CP064056.1, from coordinate 822,520 downwards.
GTAATGCCCTAGTATCTGCAGGTGCAGTAACAGAAGACTACATTCAAGCAATGAAAGATCGTGAAGAAGTAGTATCTACATTTATGGGAAATGGTTTAGCAATACCTCATGGTACAGACGAAGCTAAAACAAGTGTTTTACAATCTGGTTTAACGTTATTACAAATCCCAGAAGGCGTTGATTGGGATGGAGAAGAAGTTAAAGTCGTAGTCGGTATCGCAGGTAAAGATGGCGAACATTTAGAATTATTATCTAAAATCGCTATCACTTTCAGCGAAGAAGAAAATGTAGAGCGTATTATTAATGCTAATTCTGCAGAGGAAATCAAACAAGTATTTGAGGAGGCTGAAGCATAATGAAAGCTCTTCATTTCGGTGCTGGTAACATTGGTAGAGGCTTTATTGGCTATATTTTAGCTGACAACGATATAAAAGTAACTTTTGCAGACGTCAACAATGAAATCATCAATGCCTTAGATCAAGAACATGAATACGATGTTATTTTAGCTGATCAAGACCACACTACTACAAGAGTTCATAATGTTGATGCTTTATATTCTGGTGAACCTTCTGAAGCATTAAAACAAGCAGTATTAGAAGCAGATTTAATCACTACAGCAGTTGGTGTTAATATCTTACCTATCATTGCTAAATCATTTGCTCCTTATTTAAAGGAAAAAGAAACACCAGTCAATATCGTCGCATGTGAAAATGCAATTATGGCAACAAATACGCTTAAAAAAGCAATTTTAGATATTACAGGCCCGTTAGGTGAGCACATTCACTTTGCTAACTCAGCTGTCGATCGTATTGTTCCTATACAATCAAATGACAATATCTTAGATGTAATTGTAGAACCATTTTTTGAATGGGTTGTTGAAAAAGATGCATGGTATGGTCCTGAGTTAGATCATATTAAATATGTTGATGACTTAACACCTTACATCGAACGAAAACTACTAACTGTTAATACAGGTCATGCATATCTTGCTTATGCAGGTAGATATCATCAACTACCAACAATATTAGATGCAGTGAAAGATGCTAATGTAAAAGATGGACTACGTGCTGTATTAGCTGAAACAAGTGCTTATATTACTAAAGAATTTAATTTTACTGAGCAACAACAAGCTCAATACGTAGATAAAATCATAGGACGTTTTGAAAATCCTAATTTATCAGATGCAGTAACACGTGTTGGTCGTGGTACTGTTCGTAAAATTGGCCCACAAGATAGAATAATGAAACCATTAAACTATCTATATAAAAATAATTTAAAACATGATGCTTTAGTAAAATTAGCAGCATTGTTATTAAAATATGATGATAGTAATGACCAAGAAACAGTTGAGAAAAATGACTACATTGCTCAAAATGGCGTTGCTAAATTCCTACAAGATTATGCAAAAACGGATGACACATTAACTTCAGAAATTGTAAAAGCATATAATGTACTATAATAAAAAAGGAACGACGAATAATTTCGTCGTTCCTTTTTATTTATTTATTTATCTAAACCCATTTTATCTTCTACAACATCTGCGATAGTTTGAGCAAAACGTTGTGCATCCTCATCTGTCGCCGCTTCAACCATAACACGTACAAGAGGTTCTGTACCTGAAGGTCTAACTAAGATACGACCTTCACCATTCATTTCTACTTCTACTCTTGTCATTACTTCTTGAACATCGATGTTTTCTTCAACACGATATTTATCAGTTACACGCACGTTAACTAATGATTGAGGGTATTTTTTCATTTGAGCCGCTAATTGACTTAGTTTTTTACCAGTCATTTTAATGATAGCAGCTAATTGTACACCTGTTAATAAACCATCGCCAGTAGTATTGTAATCCATAAGTACTATGTGACCTGATTGTTCACCACCAAGGTTATAATTACCTCTTCTCATCTCTTCTACAACATAACGATCGCCCACTTTAGTCTTGTTAGATTGAATACCAACATTCTCTAAAGCCTTATAAAAACCTAAATTACTCATGACAGTTGAGACAATCATATTATTATTCAATTCTTGATTTTTAGCCATTGCTTGACCAATAATAAACATAATTTGGTCTCCATCAACGATATTACCTTCTTCATCGACTGCGATAAGACGGTCACCATCACCATCAAAAGCTAGGCCAAAGTCTGCCTCAGATTCAACAACTGTTTTACTAAGTGTTTCAGGATGAGTTGAACCTACGCCTTCGTTGATATTATATCCATCAGGGTTACAGCCTACTGTTACCGTAGTAGCTTCTAAATCACCAAATAAGAATGGCGCTAGTGATGATGTTGAACCATTTGCTCCATCAAGGGCAATTTTCATACCATCTAAATCAACGTCTACAGTTGATTTTAAGTAACTGATATATTTTTGAGAACCCTCAAAGTAATCAGAACAATGCACAATATCTTCCCCTACCGGTCTTGGTAAATCAGGATTTTCTTGTTCTAATAATTGCTCGATTTCGTTTTCTTGATCATCTGATAATTTGAAACCATCTGAACCAAAGAATTTTATACCATTATCTGCAACAGGGTTATGTGAAGCAGAAATCATTACGCCTAAGCTTGCTTCCATTTCACGCGTTAAGTAAGCTACACCAGGTGTAGAAATAACGCCTAAACGCATAACCTCTGCACCGATTGATGTTAGACCAGCAATAAGTGCTGCTTCTAACATTTCTCCAGAAACTCTAGTATCTCTACCTACTAAAACTTTTGGATGTTTTTGTCCTTTATTGTGTGCTAATACATAGCCACCATAACGACCTAGTTTAAATGCAAGTTCAGGTGTTAATTCTTTATTTGCTACACCTCTAACTCCATCTGTACCAAAATATTTTGCCATTATAATATCTCCTTTTGCTCTTTATTCCTATTATTTAACTGTAATTTTTGCAGTTGTATTATCTGGTTGAACTTTGGATACATTTTTAGGTAATTTAAAATCTACATTTTTTTCCGTATCATCTGAAATATCATCTAAATTTACTTCGCCAGTGATAGAATCAATATCCTGTAAATCTTCTCTATTACCATAAATTTCAACTTCATCTTTATCCAATTTAATTTTAGCTAAATCTTTACCATCAGCTAGGCTGCCAGTAGTTTTGGTTTTCACTTTAACTTTTTTGCTATAAGGTTCAACCTTAGTCGTTAAATTGACATCATTAGGTCGTATTGAAACTTTTAATTTATTTAAGTTTCTATCAAAAGCTGTAATATCAGCTAAATCTGTTGTATCTTTTGCGATTTTGCTCTTGTTTTTGTAATGTGCTTTTAAATAAGCAATCTTGTCAATTTGACTTTGTCCACCAGTAACTTTAACTTTTTCAGGTGACACACTTTGGTCAGCTATTTTATAGTCTGCGTCGATGTTGTCACTACTTACATCGGGATCAACTTTCATCTCTTTTGTAACTTTTTCTTCAAGCTTTACAGTTGCCTCTTTTGGTTTAACTTTATAATTTATATCTTTACTTAAACCATTAACCTTGTATTGCACAGTATGCTTCCCAGCTTTAGCACCGGCTAAATCAAGTGTTACTTTAATATTTTGACCATTTTCTGCTTTTAAAACTTGTGATTGTGGACCTGATATATCTACATCCACTTTATCAGGAACGTTGTTAGCATAAAGTTTATGACTATCATATTTAGTTTCAACTGGTACATTTTCAATAGTCTCTGTACTCTTTTGACTAAATTTATCCGCATTAAACATATTTCCAAAAACATTATTTGCAGATAGAAAGAAAAATACAGCCAATGCTAATGCTATAAGGCGCAACCCCCATTTACTTTCTAACATATTAATTCACACCCTTCTCTTGCAAGCGTGAGCCAAACCAATGTTCTGCAAGAAGTTCTTCAAATGCTTCAGTAGAAATATCTTTTCTTAATTTGCCATCAAATGTAACTGAAATTGAACCAGTTTCTTCTGAAACAACAACTGTAAATGCATCTGAGACTTCTGAAATACCTACAGCTGCTCTATGTCTCGTACCTAGGCTCTTGGCTATTTTAGCACTATCTGATAGTGGTAAATAGCAGGCAGCACTTGCAATCTTGCTATCATGGATAATCATAGCACCATCATGCAATGGTGTATTAGGTATAAAGACATTCGTTAATAGCTCTTGTGATATATTAGAGTTCATTGGTATACCTGTTTCTATGTAGTCTTGTAGACCAGTCTCTTTTTCAAATACAATTAATGCACCAATACGTCTTTTAGCCATGTATTGAACGGCCTTAGACACGGCAGAAATTAATTTATTTTCATCGCTATTGACATTACTCGCATAACGTTTGAATAAACTTCCTCGTCCTAATTGTTCTAAAGCTCTACGAATTTCTGGTTGGAAAATAACAATGAGTGCTAATACACCCCATTGAATAACCAAATCAAATAAACGTGAAGTAGCAGTTAAACTTAGCATTTTACTAATTTGTTGCCCTATGACAATGACGAGTATTCCTTTTAACAATTGAATGGCTTTTGTACCTTTAAACACAGTAATGAGAAGATAAAGTACATACCATACAATTAATAAGTCAAGCACGCTAGTTATAATTTTGACCGTGCTCCAATGTTCAAATATATTGGATAAATCCATGACATCTCCTCCGGTATTCTAATCCCACTGTAAACATTATACCAATCTTCTTTTATACTGTCATATTATGACTCAATAAATCTAAAAATTTAAAACCAATAAATTGCATATTATTTTACGTATTAAAGAATAAATTAACGACACTATTTTTATGTATAAAAGAAAAAAGCTATGCCCAAATGATATATCTGGGCATAGTTCATTTTTGTATTACTAATTATAAATAATAGACTTATAAACGTAATTTATAAAGCTTATCTTAGAGTAAAGTTTCGCCAAAGAAACTACCTACAAGACCAACTGCTTGCTCTGCAGTATGATTATTTTGATCAATGAGTGGATTGACTTCTACTAAATCCATAGAAGTAATTAATCGAGAATTATGTAACAATTCTAATGCGAAGTGACTCTCTCTATAGTTTAAGCCACCTAAAACTCTTGTACCTGTTCCTGGTGTTTCTACTGGATCTAATGCATCTACATCTAATGATAAATGTATACCATCTGTCTTATCTTTAAGATGGTCTATTGATTCATTAATAACTTGTTGGATGCCAAGTCTGTCGATATCAGCCATTGTATATGTTTTAATGTTGTTATTTTTAATATATTCACGTTCACCTATATCTAAATCTCTCATGCCTATTAAAACAATGTTTTCTGGTTTAACTTTCGGTGCATAATTGGAAACATTGACCAATCTATCATCACCATCACCTGCTAAAATTCTTAACGGCATGCCGTGAATATTACCAGAAGGTGATTCTTCAGGTACATTTAAATCACCATGAGCATCATACCAGATAACACCTAAATTATCATAATGTTTACTGATACCAGAAATAGAACCAATAGCTATTGAATGATCTCCACCTAATATTAATGGAAAAGCACCACTTTGTACGCTGTCAGATACTGAATTACTCAAGTTTTCAGATACTTGAATAATCTCATCAATATTTCTTAAACCTTCTTGTTCTGAATTAAACTTGTCTAAATTGATTTCTGGTACTTCGATATTACCTTTATCCACTACCGTATAACCAATATTTCTAATACGATCAACTATACCTGCATATCGTATAGCATCTGGACCAAAGTTTACCCCTAATTTTCTTTGACCAAATGTCGATGGTGCTCCAATAATATTAATGTTTTTCATAAATCCAAAACCCCTTTGCATTCATTTTAACACTAGAATACGTTATTAAGATTAAACTTTCAAGCCAGCTAAAACCTTGTGTCACAATGGATTAGAGGTATCTTACATATAAAAACATTAAAACGTTTGAACATTCATTATAACCTTATATTTTGCATAAAATATGCTTGAATGTGTATAAAAATTTTCATAAAAAAAACACTTCCGAAGAAGTGTTTTTACAAGTGAGCCATAGAGGATTCGAACCTCTGACCCTCTGATTAAAAGTCAGATGCTCTACCAACTGAGCTAATGGCTCAAAAATGGCTGGGCTAGCTGGATTCGAACCAGCGCGTGACGGAGTCAAAGTCCGTTGCCTTACCGCTTGGCTATAGCCCAACAATGGTGGAGGGGGGCAGATTCGAACTGCCGAACCCGAAGGAGCGGATTTACAGTCCGCCGCGTTTAGCCACTTCGCTACCCCTCCGCGCTTATTAAATTAAATGGTGGAGAATGACGGGTTCGAACCGCCGACCCTCTGCTTGTAAGGCAGATGCTCTCCCAGCTGAGCTAATTCTCCAATATGTAATGACCCCGACGGGACTCGAACCCGTGTTACCGCCGTGAAAGGGCGGTGTCTTAACCGCTTGACCACGGGGCCATATGGCTCCACAGGTAGGACTCGAACCTACGACCGATCGGTTAACAGCCGATAGCTCTACCACTGAGCTACTGTGGAATAATAATATTGCCTGGCAACGTCCTACTCTAGCGGGATGTAAATCCGACTACCATCGGCGCTAAGGAGCTTAACTTCTGTGTTCGGCATGGGAACAGGTGTGACCTCCTTGCCATTGTCACCAGACAATGATGTATAAAAGTTATACATTCAAAACTAGATAGTAAGTAAATATCATTTTACCAATCAAAACATTTAAATTGATTAAGTCTTCGATCGATTAGTATTCGTCAGCTCCACATGTCGCCATGCTTCCACCTCGAACCTATTAACCTCATCATCTTTGAGGGATCTTATAACCGAAGTTGGGAAATCTCATCTTGAGGGGGGCTTCATGCTTAGATGCTTTCAGCACTTATCCCGTCCATACATAGCTACCCAGCGATGCCGTTGGCACGACAACTGGTACACCAGAGGTATGTCCATCCCGGTCCTCTCGTACTAAGGACAGCTCCTCTCAAATTTCCTACGCCCACGACGGATAGGGACCGAACTGTCTCACGACGTTCTGAACCCAGCTCGCGTACCGCTTTAATGGGCGAACAGCCCAACCCTTGGGACCGACTACAGCCCCAGGATGCGATGAGCCGACATCGAGGTGCCAAACCTCCCCGTCGATGTGAACTCTTGGGGGAGATAAGCCTGTTATCCCCGGGGTAGCTTTTATCCGTTGAGCGATGGCCCTTCCATGCGGAACCACCGGATCACTAAGTCCGTCTTTCGACCCTGCTCGACTTGTAAGTCTCGCAGTCAAGCTCCCTTATGCCTTTACACTCTGTGAATGATTTCCAACCATTCTGAGGGAACCTTTGAGCGCCTCCGTTACTCTTTAGGAGGCGACCGCCCCAGTCAAACTGCCCATCTGACACTGTCTCCCACCATGATTAATGGTGCGGGTTAGAAATCCAACACAGCGAGGGTAGTATCCCACCAACGCCTCCACGTAAACTAGCGTTCACGCTTCTAAGGCTCCTACCTATCCTGTACAAACTGTGCCGAATTTCAATATCAGACTGCAGTAAAGCTCCACGGGGTCTTTCCGTCCTGTCGCGGGTAACCTGCATCTTCACAGGTACTATGATTTCACCGAGTCTCTCGTTGAGACAGTGCCCAAATCGTTACGCCTTTCGTGCGGGTCGGAACTTACCCGACAAGGAATTTCGCTACCTTAGGACCGTTATAGTTACGGCCGCCGTTTACTGGGGCTTCGATTCGTAGCTTCGCAGAAGCTAACCACTCCTCTTAACCTTCCAGCACCGGGCAGGCGTCAGCCCCTATACATCACCTTACGGTTTAGCAGAGACCTGTGTTTTTGATAAACAGTCGCTTGGGCCTATTCACTGCGGCTCTCCCGGGCGTTAACCCTAGAGAGCACCCCTTCTCCCGAAGTTACGGGGTCATTTTGCCGAGTTCCTTAACGAGAGTTCGCTCGCTCACCTTAGAATTCTCATCTTGACTACCTGTGTCGGTTTGCGGTACGGGCACCTAATATTCTAGCTAGAGGCTTTTCTTGGCAGTGTGAAATCAACGACTCGAGGAAACAATTTCCTCTCCCCATCACAGCTTGACCTTATGAGTGCCGGATTTGCCTAACACTCAGTCTTACTGCTTGGACGTGCACTCCAACAGCACGCTTCGCCTATCCTACTGCGTCCCCCCATCGCTTAAAACGAATTTAGGTGGTACAGGAATATCAACCTGTTATCCATCGCCTACGCCTATCGGCCTCAGCTTAGGTCCCGACTAACCCAGAGCGGACGAGCCTTCCTCTGGAAACCTTAGTCAATCGGTGGACGGGATTCTCACCCGTCTTTCGCTACTCACACCGGCATTCTCACTTCTAAGCGCTCCACATGTCCTTGCGATCATGCTTCAACGCCCTTAGAACGCTCTCCTACCATTGTCCTACGGACAATCCACAGCTTCGGTAATATGTTTAGCCCCGGTACATTTTCGGCGCAGTGTCACTCGACTAGTGAGCTATTACGCACTCTTTAAATGATGGCTGCTTCTAAGCCAACATCCTAGTTGTCTGGGCAACGCCACATCCTTTTCCACTTAACATATATTTTGGGACCTTAGCTGGTGGTCTGGGCTGTTTCCCTTTCGAACACGGACCTTATCACCCATGTTCTGACTCCCAAGTTAAATTGATTGGCATTCGGAGTTTGTCTGAATTCGGTAACCCGAGAAGGGCCCCTCGTCCAAACAGTGCTCTACCTCCAATAATCATCACTTGAGGCTAGCCCTAAAGCTATTTCGGAGAGAACCAGCTATCTCCAGGTTCGATTGGAATTTCTCCGCTACCCACAACTCATCCGCTCACTTTTCAACGTAAGTCGGTTCGGTCCTCCATTCAGTGTTACCTGAACTTCAACCTGGTCATGGGTAGATCACCTGGTTTCGGGTCTACGACCAAATACTCAACGCCCTATTCAGACTCGCTTTCGCTACGGCTCCACATTTCCTGCTTAACCTTGCATCAAATCGTAACTCGCCGGTTCATTCTACAAAAGGCACGCCATCACCCATTAACGGGCTCTGACTACTTGTAAGCACACGGTTTCAAGTTCTCTTTCACTCCCCTTCCGGGGTACTTTTCACCTTTCCCTCACGGTACTGGTTCACTATCGGTCACTAGAGAGTATTTAGCCTTGGGAGATGGTCCTCCCAGATTCCGACGGAATTTCACGTGCTCCGTCGTACTCAGGATCCACTCAAGAGGGTTATCGTTTTCGACTACAGGATTATTACCTTCTTTGATGTATCTTTCCAGATACTTCGTCTAACAATAACTTTTGTAACTCCGTATAGAGTGTCCTACAACCCCAACAAGCAAGCTTGTTGGTTTGGGCTGTTCCCGTTTCGCTCGCCGCTACTCAGGGAATCGATTTTTCTTTCTCTTCCTCCGGGTACTAAGATGTTTCAGTTCTCCGGGTATGCCTTCAAACATGCTATGTATTCACATGTTGATAACACGACATGACTCGTGCTGGGTTTCCCCATTCGGAAATCTCTGGATCAACGCTTACTTACAGCTCCCCAAAGCATATCGTCGTTAGTAACGTCCTTCTTCGGCTTCTAGTGCCAAGGCATCCACCGTGCGCCCTTAATAACTTAATCTTTTTGTTTTTAAGTCAAACATAACGTCTAACTCAAAACCCAAAATGTTATTAATCTGTGAGTGTTCTTTCGAACACTAGCGATTATTTTAGTTTGAATTCAAGCTTTTTAAAACTCTAATTCACTCGGTTTTGCTTGGTAAAATCTATATTTTACTTACTTATCTAGTTTTCAATGTACAATCTTTGAATACTCTATGAGCATTCAAAACTGAATACAATATGTCTACGCTATTCCTTTCATCTTCGTAGAAGATGTTCCGAATATATCCTTAGAAAGGAGGTGATCCAGCCGCACCTTCCGATACGGCTACCTTGTTACGACTTCACCCCAATCATTTGTCCCACCTTCGACGGCTAGCTCCATAATGGTTACTCCACCGGCTTCGGGTGTTACAAACTCTCGTGGTGTGACGGGCGGTGTGTACAAGACCCGGGAACGTATTCACCGTAGCATGCTGATCTACGATTACTAGCGATTCCAGCTTCATGTAGTCGAGTTGCAGACTACAATCCGAACTGAGAACAACTTTATGGGATTTGCATGACCTCGCGGTTTAGCTGCCCTTTGTATTGTCCATTGTAGCACGTGTGTAGCCCAAATCATAAGGGGCATGATGATTTGACGTCATCCCCACCTTCCTCCGGTTTGTCACCGGCAGTCAACTTAGAGTGCCCAACTTAATGATGGCAACTAAGCTTAAGGGTTGCGCTCGTTGCGGGACTTAACCCAACATCTCACGACACGAGCTGACGACAACCATGCACCACCTGTCACTTTGTCCCCCGAAGGGGAAAACTCTGTCTCCAGAGTGGTCAAAGGATGTCAAGATTTGGTAAGGTTCTTCGCGTTGCTTCGAATTAAACCACATGCTCCACCGCTTGTGCGGGTCCCCGTCAATTCCTTTGAGTTTCAACCTTGCGGTCGTACTCCCCAGGCGGAGTGCTTAATGCGTTAGCTGCAGCACTAAGGGGCGGAAACCCCCTAACACTTAGCACTCATCGTTTACGGCGTGGACTACCAGGGTATCTAATCCTGTTTGATCCCCACGCTTTCGCACATCAGCGTCAGTTACAGACCAGAAAGTCGCCTTCGCCACTGGTGTTCCTCCATATCTCTGCGCATTTCACCGCTACACATGGAATTCCACTTTCCTCTTCTGCACTCAAGTCTCCCAGTTTCCAATGACCCTCCACGGTTGAGCCGTGGGCTTTCACATCAGACTTAAGAAACCGCCTACGCGCGCTTTACGCCCAATAATTCCGGATAACGCTTGCCACCTACGTATTACCGCGGCTGCTGGCACGTAGTTAGCCGTGGCTTTCTGATTAGGTACCGTCAAGGTGCGCACAGTTACTTACGCACTTGTTCTTCCCTAATAACAGAGCTTTACGATCCGAAGACCTTCATCACTCACGCGGCGTTGCTCCGTCAGGCTTTCGCCCATTGCGGAAGATTCCCTACTGCTGCCTCCCGTAGGAGTCTGGACCGTGTCTCAGTTCCAGTGTGGCCGATCACCCTCTCAGGTCGGCTACGTATCGTTGCCTTGGTAAGCCGTTACCTTACCAACTAGCTAATACGGCGCGGGTCCATCTATAAGTGATAGCAAGGCCATCTTTCACTGTAGAACCATGCGGTTCTACATGTTATCCGGCATTAGCTTCGGTTTCCCGAAGTTATTCCAGTCTTATAGGTAGGTTACCCACGTGTTACTCACCCGTCCGCCGCTAACGTCAAAGGAGCAAGCTCCTTATCTGTTCGCTCGACTTGCATGTATTAGGCACGCCGCCAGCGTTCATCCTGAGCCAGGATCAAACTCTCCATAAAAAATTATGATGTTTGATTAGCTCATAAAATACTAATTGTGTGTTATCTCTAACACGTTTAAACCAACGATTATATCGTTGCGTTTGGAATTAACGTTGACATATTGCAATTCAGTTTTCAATGTTCATTTTAATATTCGCTTTACAATTTTATCACAAAGTTCATTGTTTTGTCAACAAAAATTAATTTGTTTTTTAAAGTTGTAATTAAGAATACTCTATATATTTTAAAATTTTATTTTTATTTTATCAAGAATAAATTTTACACTTTCAAGATAAAATTGAATAATATTTTTGTCGTTTTTGACGACTTTTATATATTATCAAACAGCGACATTTAAGTCAACTACTTTTTAATATTTTTTGCTAACCAACAGCTCTTGAGTTATTAGCTACTTACTATTGGCTCACAAAGAACTATTCTACCATCAAATCTACAAAATGCAATAGAAAAGCACACAATAAATTGTGTACTTTTCTACTTTACTATTGAGTTTTTTCAATAATCTGTTGAGCCATTGATTGATATATTTTACCCAAATCGTCTGTTTCTTGATATATAGAAGGCGCAAAATCTTGTGGATCCCAAGAAGGCTGCGCTAATGGCAACTTACCTAAGAGATCTGTTTTTAGTTCTTCCACTAATTTTTCACCGCCGCCTGTACCAAATACATATTCTTTGTTACCTGTTTCTTTACTCTCGAAATAGGACATGTTTTCAATAACACCAAGAATAGAATGTTCTGTATGTTTTGCCATAGCACCTGCTCTTGCTGCTACAAAGGCTGCAGTTGGATGTGGTGTTGTTACGATAATTTCTTTACTAGAAGGTAACATTGTATGAACATCTAATGCGACGTCCCCTGTTCCAGGTGGTAAATCTAAAAGTAAATAGTCTAAGTCTCCCCATCGTACTTCAGTGAAGAAATTATTTAACATTTTACCTAACATCGGGCCTCTCCAAATCACGGGCGCGTTTTCTTCAACAAAGAATGCCATTGAAATAACTTTAACTCCGTAACGTTCAACCGGAATGATTTCTTTGCCATCAACGCCGGGTCTTTCATTAATTCCCATCATATCAGGAATACTAAAACCATAAATATCAGCATCTACTAATCCTACTCTTTTTCCTTCTCTAGCTAAAGATACTGCTAAGTTAGCCGCTACTGTTGATTTACCAACGCCACCTTTACCTGATGCAATTGCAATAAACTCTACTGGATTATCCTTAGATAGAAGTCCTTCAATTGTTTGCGGTTGATCACTAGATGATCCTTTATATTTATCAACAGTATCAGCTGGTAGTTCTTCAAATCTTATGCCTACTGTATTTGCCCCGTTTTCTTTTAATGCTTCCACGATTTTCATTTGAAGATCTAATTGTGGTTGACCTCCTAATTGTGCAATCGCAACTTTAACACTCACGTGCTCAATTTCTTCTTTAATAGAGACTTCAACGACACCATCATTTTCTGATAATGGTACATTAATTATTGGATCATTTATATTTCCAACAAGCTCTTTAACTTGTTCAACTGTTAACACAGTAAATCCCCCTCAATTTGTTATTATTAATATTATTCTAACAAAAACTCGCTACAATAAGCTATGTATAGTAATAATTAATTTAATGTAAGTATAAGTTTTAAATTAAAATGAAAAAAGAAGTTAGCTCACAATTTAAAAATTAATAAACTAACTTCTTTTATAAACATAAATATTTTAAATTTCTCTTGTATTAACAGTCGTTCTATCTTCTCTAACGAACCATGCCATAATTAATCCAATAACTACGAGTACGGCTACGATTGCGAATGCAAAGTCTACCCCACCTGCTATAGCTTGGCGTTGTAGCAAGTCTTTACTCTCATGTGCAGTTGGTTCAGGTGCAAAAATCTTCGCACCTACCGTCATAAATGTAACCATTAGCGCAGTACCTAATGAACCTGCCGTCACACGACCAAAGTTACTAATTGCAGTACCGTGAGAAATATCTTTGTTCTTCAATGAATTAATTCCAGCCGTATTTAATGGCATCATTAATAATGATACTGAAAACATTCTTAATGCATATACAATAATTAAATACGTATAAGATGTTTCAACTGTAAGGAAACATAGTAATATAGTAAAAATTAAAAATAATGTAAAACCAGTTAAAATTAAAGGGCGTGCACCATATTTATCATAAAACTTACCAGTAAATATAGACATTATACCGTTTATAATTGCACCGGGCATAATAACCAGACCAGATAAAAATGCTGATAAACCTAATGCATTTTGCACATATAATGGAATTAGCAATGCTGGCCCTACCATACCCATCATAACAATCATAGATGATGCAGTAGTTAACGTGAAAACTCTACTTTTGAATACGACTAAATTCAATAATGGGTTTTCTATATTTAATTGGCGTCTAATAAATGCACCAATTATAAATATGCTGACTATAAGTGCAATGATAACGACAGGGCTAGAAAATCCTAAATTACCTGCGCTACTAAATGCATAGAGTAAAATTCCAAAACCTAAAGTAGAATAAACAACAGATCTTTTATCTAGTTTTGTTTCTTTCGTCTCATTGTAGCTTCTAATAAATATAGCTCCGAAAATAAATCCTAACAATGCTACGCCTACAACAATTATAAATGGCATTCTCCAACTTGTAGCATCAATGACTAAACCTGATAATGTAGGTCCGATTGCAGGTGCGAATTGGATAACTAAACCTGCTAACCCCATTGCAAAACCACGTTTACTTTTAGGGAATAACATAAACAATGTAAATTGCATTAATGGCATGATAATACCAGCACCCATTGCTTGTATAACACGTGCTAACATTAAAACACCAAAGTTTGGTGCAAGTGCAGCGACGATTGAACCAATTAAAAATATCCCCATAGCTATTAAATAAAGTGGACGAGTCTTAATTTTATCCATTAAGAAAGCTGTTAAAGGTATCATAACACCATTAACAAGCATAAAACCGGTAACCAACCATTGTGATGTATTTTCTGAAATATTTAGGCCTTTCATTATTTGAGGTAATGCCGTATTTAATAATGTTTGGTTTAATATAGCAACAAACGCACTGACGATCATTACCGCTACAATCATGTTTCTTTGTGAATTTGATATGGATTGCGAGGGCATCCAGTCACTCCTTTCAGTAATTACGTTATTTTTTTTGATTTAAGTCTTTACTATCAGGATAAAATACTTCTTTACATATAAATAATAATCCCATGATAACTACGATTACCCAGAATTCTATGTTGATATACGTGTAGTGAATGTGGACAATAAAATAAAAAAGCAAGGTTGTTACGACAAAAGTTATTAAATGATACGTTAAACCTTGAAAATATGGATTATTGTGCAATTTTTTTCTGAAATAATCCATTAAATTTTCTACGGCAAATAACGTAAAGTAACCAAAAACGATATAGCTACCATAATATAACAAATTGTCGTAAAAACCTCGGTTATATCCAAAATAAGCCAAATGAAAGTAAATAAGAATACGGCTTAGTCCAAATAGACCAAAACCTAAGAAAGTTAGAAAGATTGCACCTGATATTACAAAAATAGTGAGAACAATTAGCGTTGTGAAAAAGTACTTTATAAACTTCATAGCATCTTTGCCCTCCTATTAAGTGCTATAACAAAATATCAACCAGGTTCATCTTCTAGTTAAATGAGTATAGGTTTTAATAAATCTACCTATAATTAAAATACTAATAATAGTAATTATAATACTAACTATGCATTAACTTCAATTCAATTACTCTTTATCTGACTATCTCACACTTTCTCTTCGTTTCGTCACTAGCCATAAAATAATTAATGAGATTAGTAAAACAAAAGTTAGCATAATAACATTATAAATATTGAACTTAACAAATGATAATGACAAGTAATACACATAACCCATCACTGTTGACCCTATAGAACTACCTAAACTTTTAGTTAAAGTATATAGGGACATCATTCGTTTCATATGTTGTGGGCTCGTTTCTTCTTGTGTAATCACACTATCTTTTGTATATACTGTACCAAAACTTACGCCAGCTAATAATAAACTAAAGGCAATAAATAATGGTGCTTCTTTCACCAATAGTATTAGAACACCACAAATAATTAATAAAATGAAGGCGAATAAATAAAGCCCTCTTCTTGAAAATTTTAACTCTAATTTGTCTAATGAAAAATTTAAAGTCAACCATGCAATAGAAATTGGGAAAACTACAAACCCACTCTGTAAAGGAGACAGATGCAATTGTTCTTGTAAGTAGACTGGCATATATATGTTATAACCCATAAGTATCATTGCATAGACAAAATCAGTTGCAAAAATAACAATGATCGTTTTATTAAATTCAGTCACTGGAATGAATGGCTTATTCAAACTTTTTTCATAACGATAAAGTATATAACCAATGATTATCGTAATAATTATTGATATTAGATTTAGTACCAAATGCTCTTTATTCATAACCGCAAATAAAAATGCAAATATCATTATGTAAAAAACAGTCATACCTTTAACATCTAATTTTCTAGTTGTTTTAGTCGCATTTGTTTCATTTTTAAAGTGGAAAGTAAGTAACACAAGTACGATTGCGGTAGCCGCAATTGGCAAGTTAATAAAAAACAACCAATGCCACGATAAAAATTGTAAAATTGCCCCACCTAATAATGGGCCAACAATACTTGATATGCCCCATACGCTACCAACCGTTCCCATAACTTTATATCTAAGTGGGATATCAAAAGCTAGTTTGGGAACAATTTGACTTAGTGCCATCATTACCCCTGCACCTAAGCCTTGAACAAAGCGAGATATTATAAGCATCGTAAACGAACCGCTTAAACCAGAAAGTAAGCTACCAATTGAAAATAAAACAAGTCCTACTATTGTAATATAACTAATTTTCAAGCGGTCTAGTGCTTCTCCTACTATAGGGTTTGCAATGACGATTGCTATAAAATAAACTGCAAAAACTAAAGATGCTAACCCTCCTGCATTGAAATTATGTTTAATTGTAGGGAGTGCTAAAGAAACAATAGACGTTTCTATCGCTGCCATAAACATTATTAAAATCAACGCGACAACAATTCCTATAGATTTTAAATTCATAATCTCACCGCTTCTTCCTAAAAAATGTCACATATTACTTAACCATTTTTACTGACAACGCGCAATAGTAAACATTGAAAATAATACCGATGGCCTATATTAAAAATATAAAAACAGCATCCTATCTTTAAGAGAAAGGATGCTGCGTCGTTTATTATACTCCTTTAAAGCATCTATCTTTTACATGAAGTAAACGATGCCCACAAAGTGAAATACAGAAGCTAATACGATAAATATATGCCATATCATATGAAAATAAGGTTTGTTCTTTTGTGCATAGAACCATGCGCCAATTGTATAAGCAATACCACCAAAGAGTATAAACAACATAAACGTAATTGATGTATGTGTAATGATTGTAGGAACAAAAATTATACCTATCCAACCCATAACTAAATACATAATAAGACTTAATTTATGATTAACTTGTTTAGCCAATGATTTGTATAAAATGCCCCAAATCGTAATGCCCCACAACACAATCATAGCCGTCCATCCTATCCAACCACCAATGAGTGACAAACAAATAGGCGTGTATGTCCCCGTAATAGCAACATAAATCATACTGTGATCTATTATTCTCATAATATACTTATGTGCTGAATTGTTCGCCATGGCGTGATAAACCGTTGATGATATAAACATTAAAAATATACTAATTACAAAAACTGAGACACTAAATGCCAATAATGCATCTCCATGTATGTAACTGCGTACTGCTGCATAAGGCAATACACATAATGTTAGAAATGCAGCAAGTCCATGAGAAGCTGCATTTCCTATTTCTTCACCAAATGATAAAGGGATAATATCTTTAAAGGTTTCCATAATTTTATGGTCGTGCTTGTCATTTGTAGATTCGTTCATTCAATCAATCACCCTTATTTTATGATGTTCATACGTTTTAAATCTTGAGTAGCAGTTTCTACGCTATCTTTACCTTCTTTATTTTTAAGAGGTGAAAACTCTTCATCTCTATTAACTTGCAATGTAATAAAACTATTTGCATATTGGAAAATATCAAAATAAAACAGTTCAAATTTAAGTGTTGGTTGCTCGATAACACCAAAATCTTCATCTAACTGTTTTAAACTTTTAACGGCAAGATGATAAGGTAAGTCACGGTCGACTACATTTTGTATGAATGAAAGTTTGAATGCATGAATTCCTATATTAGCGTTATTAATTTCGTTAGCAGTATCTTCAGATAGCTCTGAATATTCATAAACTGTATCCTTATGGTCTACATTTACTAAACGTCCAACACTTTCGCCTTTTTTAGGTTGTATAGATTTAGTTGATACATCTTTACCGTGGGCATCTACATAGCCTGCAAACGCTGGGTCTAACACTTTGACTAGAACGTTATCGATATTGTTTAGGAATATATATTCTACTCCCGCTTCATTCATATCAGCTAAATATCCTGCTTTTTCCAACGCTTTAAATACGCCACCATTTCCGTTTGGTGTTTCTAATATTTTACCATTTACATCTAAAACTAATTTACCTTCCTCAGAAAGCGCAACGACATTATCTTGTATAAAGAAATGTACATGTTCACTGTCATAACCGAAATAACTTTTATCTTCAAAGAATAACCTTGTTTCCCTGTCATTAATACTACTAGTCATAATGTACCAATCTACAGTTGTTCCCGTTTTAGCTTGCAAGTCTAATAATTGTTTAGCTTGCAATTCAAATAAACTAACATCTTCAATTTCGAAAGATCCTTTTGGTCCTTTATAACCAAGACGTGTCCCTTGTCCGCCAGCCATCAACACAACAGCAAATTTACCATTTTTAATGGCTTGTATCCCTTGCTGTTCATAACTTTCCAACATTTGTGGCGAAAAATCAGCTTTACTTTCATATTTAACTTCTTGCACTGAAGATACATCTTCAATTACTTTTTTATTTACATATAATGATTGGTATAAATTTTGAATTTGTTCTAAATCAAGTGATTTAACCTTGTCATTTAGTTGTGACTTTTCATTTGAACTCATTAACTTTTCGAATTCTACCAAATGACCTTGATTGAATTTGTCTAGTTCTTTTTTATCCAACATTTATTCTCTCCTAACATTTCTAATGTAATAGAAATAATTAAACTATATAAAATACATTATTTTAAAAAGCACTGTATGTACGATAAAGCATATTAATTAATATAACAACTAATAACTTATAAAATATTTAATTAAATCATCTATATTAGATTTAAACAAAGTATATAGACTCCCTATTATAAGTGCTGACGCTAGTGATAAATCTACTAAGCCACCTGTTTTAAAAGTTATTGGTAATTTAACAGTTAAAGGTATGGGATAAAACAATTTCACACCTTTAGGCGTTAACATATCTAGTATAACATGCGAAATCAATCCAGTAATAATCGTAACAAAATAATATTGTGGTGTTTGTATTACATAGAGACCTAACCCTATTATAACTATAAATAAAATTGAATGCGTAAAGGTTCGATGCCCAAAAAGTAATCTAATAAAAAAGCTTATTATTCTAATTTTACGTCCAATTTTACTTTGTGTATGACAGATATCAGGTAATAAGCTAGCAATGACAGCTAATACCACTATCGTTACTGATGTAAATAAATCCGTCTTATAATATTCAATGGCTAAAGCCCCTACAAAAATCCCACATGAAGCATGCGTTTTCCCTGTCATTATCACTTCTCCTTAATGTAGATATTTTATCACATACACATATTTTAAGCGAACATACTTTCGTGAAATAGTTAAAGTATGACACAATTACAAAAAGTATCACATAATAACTTGAAAACGATTCCAATTTATTATATGATATAGCTACAAAATATTTATAAGGATGTGTTCTAGATATGGCAATGACAGTAAAAAAAGATAATAATGAAGTTAGAATTCAATGGAGAGTTGCAGATATCAAAATTCCTAACAACGAAATTAAAAACATTTCTCAGGACCAAAATATTCATGCTGTTCCTAAATTAGACAGAGAAAAAGTTTATAGAATTGGTTCAACTTTCGGTAAAACAAACAGAGTTATTATCGATACAGCAGATCATGAATACATTATCTATACTCAAAACGATCAAAAAGTTTATAACGAATTAACTAAATAATAAATAACAAGAGACGATAGCTAAGCATTAGCTATCGTCTTTTTTATATATGCCTTTTAATTGACTATAGATGTAGAAATTTCTATTATAAAATTATAATTAACTTTATTAAATCAATCATGGTGGTGACTATTATGTACGTAGTAACAAATCGCATTGACGTAAAAAAAGGTTTTGCAGCAAAAATGGCTAGTAAATTCACATCAGGTGGAAAAATACAAGAATTACCTGGGTTTCATCGCGTCGAAGTTTGGCAAATCGATGATACTGAAGATTATGATCAAATGTATGTAAACACATGGTGGGAAAGTGAAGAAGATTTCAACAATTGGTTACATAGTGATGCCTTTAAAGAAGCACATAGTAAAAAGAATGGTTCAGATAAAGAGGAATCACCTGTTTTAGGAAATAAAATTGTAAAAGCAAATGTATTATCAACATTAGATAATAATTAATCATTTTCATAAAAAAAGTACGCGTCCATTTGAGGGTGCGTACTTTTTTTATGCTTATTAAATTAATATTTAACTAAAATATAAGTGAGCCATTAACGCAATTATAGGTAAAGCAATCACTGTACGAATTAGGAAAATGACAAATAACTTAAATATACTGACTGGAATTTTTGAGCCTAAAATTACTCCACCTACTTCTGAAAGGTATATAAGTTGTGTGATACTTAGTGCACCGACAACAAATAAAGTAATATGGCTATTCGCACCTTCAATTAATATTGATGGTAAGAACATATCGGCGAATCCAATAATTATTGTCTCGGAAGCATGTGCTGCCTCTGGGATTTGTAATAATTCAAGATATGGTACAAAAGGTTTACCAATGATTGAGAACAGTGGTGTGTAGTTCGCTATAATTGTCGCTAGAGTACCAATACTCATAACGACAGGTAATATTACAAACCACATATCAATTACTGTTTTAAAACCTGATTTAAAGAAGGCTCTAAAACCTGGCGCTTTAATACCTGTTTCCGTAGCCATATCAAACCCATGACTTAATGCAGTTTTACCTTCTGGCAATTTCTCGGTACGCATTTCTTCTGGTACTTCTTTTGCATAGATATCTTTAACCGAACGTAACGGCCATACTCTTGGCGTAATCACTGCTAAAACTAAGCATGATACAATAACCGTTAAATAGAAGTAAAAGAAGTGGTTTTGCATATGCACAGTCTGTGCTACTACAATAGCAAAAGTTAAAGACACAACACTAAAAGTAGTCGCAATAACTGTTGCTTCCCTTTTTGAATAAAAGCCACCTTCGTACTGTTTACTAGTTATGAGTACACCCACGGTACCATCACCGATAAATGAAGCTAAATTATCTACTGTAGAGCGCCCTGGTAATGTAAAAAGTGGTCTCATGATAGGTCTAAATATCGGACCTAATAATTCAAGTAAACCATATTCCATTAATAACGGCAGAAATAATGCCGCAAAAAGGAATACTGTTACTAATGTAGGTAATAAGCTTGTAAATATTAATGCACCTGTATCTTCAGAATAAATAACTTCTGTCCCAACTTTTAAATATGTAATCCAAACAAACACTACTGCTAACAATCTTAATATCAGCCAAATCCATTTAACATTAAAAGCGTTGTACATGAGTCCATCTGGATTTAATTTGCTTTTTAAAATTGTAGAACAAAGTAAAGTTAATATTCCTGAAAGTGTAATAATAAGTACAATAATTATTGGCATTGCGCCACCAATTAAATCTTTTAATACACCCGCTAAAAAAGCTACTGTTAAAGTTGTTTCTTTTTTTCCATCATCATTAGTCACTGTGATAGGTAATAAAAATAATATTATTCCTATAAGCGACATAATAATAAACTTCAAACGACCTTTAATAATTTGCGACCTACTATATTGATTCATTAGCTTCATCTCCCTTAGGTGTCGTTCATATTCCGTCATCTCCATTATGCAGCAATAATTATAACTTAATATGTATATTTATGTAAATAGCGTAAGTTATATAATTTCTTAAGTACAACTAAACTATCAAATATGGAGTTAAATATACACTGTTATTGTTATTATACCCTACATTTTTCTTAATAAATATAAAAAATATGGCGCTCCTACTATCGTCACAATAACACCTACAGGAATATCTAATGGAGGATGAATACCGCGCGCTAATGTATCACTAACGACTAATAATAACGCCCCTATTAAACCTGACATAGTTACAATATGAATATGTTTGGGGCCTACTAATGAACGAGCAATATGTGGCGCTAATAAACCTAAAAACGTAAGACCCCCAACGACTGAAATAGATGCACCGGCTAAAATAACAGCTAAAAGTAATAAAACCACTTTAACGTGTTTAACTCTTGCGCCTAAAGCCATAGCCACATCATCGCCAAGATTAAGAATATCCAGTTGGAAGCTATAATAAAAAATAATAGGTAATGTCACGATGAACCATGGTAATAAAGCCACTACATTGTTCATGTTATGGCCATATAGACTTCCTGTTAACCATACTAATGCATTGTTTGCATCTAAAGGATTTCTTATTAATAAATATTGCACAATTGCTGTACAAATCGCACCAATAGCTAGACCAATTAATGCTAACTTAGACCCTTTTACATTTAGTTTAGTGATACAAAAAGTTAATAATACACTAATAACTAACGCACCAGCGAATGAACCAAAAGGCAAAATAAATAGTGGTGCTGATGGAAAAAGCATGATAATAATAACTGCTGTTAAACTGGCACCTTTCGTAACACCAATAACATCCGGTGAAGCAAGAGGATTTCTAACAACACCCTGAATAAGTGCACCAGAAATAGATAGGCTACTACCGACAATAAGTGCTAATAACATTCTAGGCATACGGTACTCATTAATTATAAAATTGCTATGTGCCAATACATCATTTATCACGTCAATTGGATTAATAAATACTGCACCAACAGATAAAGATAAAATAGTACTTAATATTAAAAGAATACTAATTGTTATGTAACGAATTAAAAGTTTGTTTGTCATAGTCGATCTACTCCTCTAATGGTAATTGCTAAGAAGTATATCGCTCCTAAAAATGATGTAACGATACCAACTGGTGATTCGAAAGGAAATGCAATTAATCGACTTAGAACATCTGAAAGTAATAACAAATCTGCTCCAATTACCATTGATAAAGGAATCATCAATAAATAATTCCTGCTGACATAATGTTTAACAATATGCGGTACGATGAGTCCTACAAATCCAATTGGACCTGCAATCGACACTGAAGTACCTGCTAAAACGATAACGAGTATGCCAATCATGATTCGGATTAATTGAATTTTTTGTCCTAATCCTTTTGCTAAATCCTCGCCTAACTCTAATACTGACAGCTGTCTCCCCATCAATATAGTTACGACAAATGCTATAACTAACCACGGTAAAATATTCATTACTTGTACCCATTTAATAGTAGATAATGAACCTACTAGCCAAAACATAACCGTAGTCGTAGAATCTTCATTTAATAAAATGAGTCCTTGCGTCATACTCGAGAAAAACAAGTGCACTGCCATACCAGCAAGTGCCAACTTAATCGGTGTGATTTTCTGCGTCGATCCAGATAATAAATAAACAGTCAAGCCACCAATAAACGCACCTATAAATGCCAAAATAGTAGAAATTGATGATAAAGATGGTATCGCTAATGTAATTAATACAATGACGAATGACGCACCAGAATTAACACCAAAAATTTGAGGAGAAGCTAATGGATTTCGAGTCATCGCTTGCATTAATAAACCTGATAACGCCAATGCTGCACCAATTAATAACCCACCAAGCATTCTAGGCATGCGGACGTTATGCACTAAAAATGTCGCTTTAGAATTTGTATGTCCTGTCAAATAACTGAAAATATCGCGTGTTGTAATATGCGATGAGCCAATAGCTAAGTTTAAATACATTACGATAAAAAGCAAGCACACACTCACAATAAATATGAGTGCGGCTCGCTTAGGCTTATCTTGTTTAATCTTAGTTTGGCTAAATGCATTTAATTTAGCCATTATTTTCCACCTTACTTATCTTGAGATTTACTTTCATTTTTTGAAATCTTAACTAATTCTTTAGCGATTTCTTCTGATGAAATGATACCTCTTGCTCGAGCCCATGTATTTCTATCAACTACATCGACTCTATTATTCTTAACTGCATCTAAATCTTTCCAAACTTTATCACTTTCTTGTTTCTTCAAGTCTGGATCATCTTTACCTTTAGCAGTCATAATAAACATTCTTCCAGGATTTATATCTGAAAGAACTTCAGAATTCAATTGTAGATAAGGGCCTTTTAGATATTTAGATAAGCTATCTGTTTTAGTTTTATTTAAAGCATTTTTAAAACCTAATTCTTTTAATAGCTGTCCTACGTATGTATTTTCAGGATGGGCTAATAGGCCTGATTTAGAAGCAACGGCAGGTAATACTGCTTCTTTTTTATCTAATGTGATTTCTTTGCTGTATTTATCCATTAATTTTTCGTGCTTATCAAGTCTTTCTTTACCTTTATCTTCTTTACCTACTGCTTTGGCGATTGTCTTGAATGCTTCAATGTTGTCTTTATAATCACTATCAAAGCTAGGTAACATAATAGTCGGTGCTATTTTTTCTAAATCTTTCTTAATACCTTTATGTCTATTACTATCAGCTATAATTAAATCTGGTTTTTGGTTGCTGATTTCCTCTAAGTTAGGTTGTTTACGAGCACCTACTGATTTATAATCACCAATTTTATTGCGGATTGGCTCAAGTAATCTATTTTTATCGCCATCATCTGCAACGCCTACAGGTTTAACACCTAAAGCTGCAAGTGCATCAACGAATGAAAATTCTAATGCCACAACTTTTTTAGGATTTTTCTTAACTTTAGTTGTGCCACCATCATTTTTTATAGAAACTGTATCTTTAGCGTCACTCTTGTTGTTAGACTTTTTGGAATCGTTATTACTAACCGTTCCACATGCTGCTACTAATAACAATGATAATGCTAAAAACATAACACTTATAAATTTGACTTTATGCTTCATCGTTTCACTCCTTAAATATGTATAACATTACACATTCAATTCTATTGATAACGATTATCATTGTCAACATAAATTTAAATTTACCTTACTAACTATTTAATTGCTGCTCTATGAAGTGTTCATTCATTAATTGAATGCCCGAATCTTCTACGTAATGCTTCGGTACATTATCGGCATACATACTTTGAGCTAACGCTCTATATCCTAACGCAAAGTGAATGTTGTCACCTACTTGATAATGATCACAGTTTTGTAAATCTATCATTACATGGTCACTTGTAGCCCCTAGTACGGTAATGTTGCTATTAATCGGCACAATTTCATCTACGTAAGTATCTAAATAACCAATATCTAATATCGCTTGCAAATAACTTTTGCCGCTAGATATATCAACTCTTGGTTTTATTTCTACTATTTCAGCTTCCATTGTAATCGCATCTTGGAACAATGTAGCAATAGGTTTATCAGTAGTAGTATCCACACCTCTAAATAGCGTTTCTCCAATGCGTAAATCATTGATCATACCTAAATTGTTATAAAACATTTGTGGTAACATACTAGAATTGCCACCCGAGATAATCTTGAAATGAAATCCTACTTCATTTTCTATTGAAGCCACAAATTGATTAATCATTTCTACATCATGATCATTAGGTGGTATGGCATTGAAACACATAAAGTTAAATGCTAAACCTGACAAACAAATATGATGCATAGATAAAATTTCATTAATATAGTTTATAACATCATAAGTCAGAATACCTTCTCGTGCGTCCTTCCAATCAATCATCAGCAATATTTGATGCTTTTTATGATGCTTTTTAGCCACGTCATTTATTTTTCTAATTGTAGCAATTTCAGTCTGAATACTCATTTTACTTTTAAGCACAAGGTCCTCTAGTTCACTTTGATTTACATTTCTTATTATTGTAAAAGATACATCTTCGTCTAATGATTTATTTACATTATCCATACGTGCTTCAGCAAAGTGAGTTAATCCAATATGTTTTAATACTTCTATAATTCTTCTATCCCCTGCTACGCATTTAATTACAGGTGTAAAGTTAATATCATGTTCGGCTAATGTAGACATTAATACTTTAGCATTGTATTGAATTTTAGATAAATTAATTTGTAATTGCACCATAACTTTACACCTCTTTTCTTATTGGGTTAGGTAATTCTGTAGTTACATATTTTTTGACCTTGTCTTCCATTCTCATTCTTAAAAGTGCTTTGACTGTAATTGTTTCGCCAAATAATATATTTCTTAATTCAGTGGCATGGTTTTTATTATCATCTATTGCATCATCAACGACGCTTTGGACAATGTTGAATAATTCTTGTTCGTCAATATCATCATATTGATTGAAATGATGGATTAATTCGGCTATTTGGTTTTGAATTACTGCATGTTGAAATTTCTCAATAACCGCTTCTATAGATTCACCAATTAAACTTTTATTATTAATTTCCACATTAGGTAAACGTTCATGCATCGTATTTAAATCTATTCTGGAACCGCCTAAATCTCTAACAATAAATGCCATTTGATAATCATAACCTAAATTAACCACTGTATTTTGCATATGTGCTTCTAATGCTATGCCGTAATCTTGTATATAAGCTATGAGTGGTTTGATTAATGTGTCTGCATAATAAAACATAAATTTTTGTATCGTCTCTTTATTAACACCATTATCTATCCATTCGATGTAACTGTCGACGATAAATTTATTATCTATTGGGTTCTTATTAACTAAACTCGCTGTGACTATTGTTACGCCATTACGTACAAAAATTGGCTTTCTTCTAACAATACACGCTAGTTGTTTAGCTAATGATTCTTCTGTGTTCGCGTAAATACCATACGGTTCTGTTGCTACTTGTAGATGAGGATAAATATCCAACATAGATTGTAATTCATAGCTTAGGCGTGGACCATCTATAGTTGTTACCGGTCCAACAGTTCTAATTGCACTAGTCATCTGTACACTAACTGGCAATTTAATATGAAAAGGTTTATTTATTAATTCCATCGTCCTAAATGACAATGTTGCTTTAGATGGGATTTCAAAAGGCGTTGGTAACAAATATTGATCCTTAATCCATGATTTAAATTCGTTCACAATGACATTATCATATTGCCATGGAT
The DNA here is from genome assembly GCF_015775975.1 of Staphylococcus lloydii. Classification (NCBI taxonomy): domain Bacteria; kingdom Bacillati; phylum Bacillota; class Bacilli; order Caryophanales; family Staphylococcaceae; genus Staphylococcus; species Staphylococcus lloydii. The sequence continues at coordinate 795,548 of NZ_CP064056.1, read as the reverse complement.
GCACTAAAATTAATTGATAATCTTTAAGTTTAAGATGATAAGGTTCTAAAAATGCTTTGAGTCTATATTTATATTCAGGTAATACACTGTCCAATATAAATTGTTCATCGTCTTCCATAGTCGTTGGAACGGCTTTATCTTTATGAATTAACATCAGCTTAAGAGGTATGACTTTTTCAAACTCTGGCGCGTATTTTTTCATTTCTTCTTGTGTCAATGGCAGCTTTGTTTTAGATAAAGGATGTGTTGGATGACCTTCTAATACAAGGCTTTCAGTATAACTCAAATCATTCAATTCATTCTCTGCAGTAATATGTTGTAACCAAGCAAAAAAATTAATAATTTCTGGCATTCGGGTAAAACGTAAACTTGAATGAATATGCTCTTTTCTGTTGTCAAAGTTTTGATAAGTTATTTCGAAACCATCTCTGCTAGATAATAACTCTTCTTTTAGTCGCTCTTGAATATTAATATCAAATTCATACGTTAAAATGTTAATCAATTGTTCGAGATCGTTAATTAAATATTGGGTATTGCCGCATTTGTAAGTTGGCTTACCTATAAAAACATAACGTTGCATAATACTTTTTCTTTCTACATCAAGTACAAGCGCTCGACCCTTATATTGCAAATTAACTTGGTTGTTATGCTCACTCAACACTAATCCTTCAGGAAATATTTCTTCTTTAATTATTGCGTTCATCACTCTATGTTGTACGTTTAAATCTGCTAAGTCCCACGCTGAACTAATCATAAATTAGGTCCTCCAACTTTTTTCTGTTATTAATAATGCTAAAGATAAGTGCAATGGATAATGTGCTTAGACCCATAATCATAAATGTTTGTATAATACCAAAATAATTAGCAATAAAGCTCATTAACATAGAACCTAATGGTATCATTCCTCGGTCCATCATTATTACACTAATTATTTTACCTCGGTTTTCAGTGCTTACACGTTCTTGGAAGTAAATTCTATTCGTTGTTCTCGCCCACTGACTGAATAAACCAATTAAAAATATCGAAATAAATAATGTATATGTATTAGATATCATCGTTCCTAATAATGAAATGCCAAATAAAATTGAACTGCCGTAATATACTTGGACGATTGATAATCTATTTAAAATATTAGGTAATACTACTGTCGAAATAATTCCTCCAATTGCGCTACATGTCATGGCTGTACCGAAAATTGCAGCTTGATTCGGAAAGTTTTTATCAGTTAATACAGGTAGTAACGTGCTAAATGAAAAGCCAGTAGCCATGATTAATAATGATGTAATAAAGATTCTTGCTCCAACAAGATTTTCTTTGAAATAATCAGATACTACTTTTAATGACAATGTTTTGCTTGTTTTAATTTGATTATCTGCTTTAAAACTAATCGGTAAACAAACCAATGCAGCTAACAAGTAACAAATTGCTTGAATTACAAATGAAACTTGCGAATTATATGTTGCAACAAGAAAACCTGCAATTGCCGGTCCAATAGAACGACAGATATTAATTATAAATGAATGATAAGAGACTGCTTGTGTAGTTGATAATTTGGAACTTAGATTAGGCAATGCCGATTGTCTTATCGGTGTCTCTACGGCGCTAAGTATTCCTCTACCCAATGAATAGATTAAAAATATAATTATCGGTAATTTATCTAACGTTATGTTGAGTATGCATAGTAAACTCGTTAAAATAAATGATAACGATATCGTAATTTTGATTAAGGTAGCTTTATTATATTTATCAGCTAAATTACCAGCCCATAAACTTAAAATTAGGATGGGTATTAATCTGAAGAAATTTATTAAGCCCAAATATATTGCATTATGGTATAAACTAAATACATACCAATTTAAAGTAATCTGTCCTATCCAATTTCCTAAGAACAGTAGAAATGAACTAGGAAAAAAGTACTTAGCCATAAAAATCCACCCATCTTTTCAATTGATAATAATTATCATTATCGATATTATGGATTATACAAATATAATATACATTTGTAAAATAATTTTTTTAGAGGTGCATTATGAATCTGCAAATCGAATTAACTGAAGATGAACGTCATGCTTATGAATATTTAATTTCAACTCATACAGCATGGGCGACTAAATATAAAGAAACAGTTATGACAAGCCGTGATAAAATTACGCAACGGCTAATAACGTCTATGTATAGAGAAAACTTAGCGCAATGTCATCTCTATAGCACAATCGTAGATGTTAATGAACTATCATATGATATTTCAACATCACAATCCAAAGTACTTAAAATTAATTATCCTAAAGTAAATAAAACAATCATTGCTCCAATATCTGGTTCATTCGCATTTGATCGTTTAGATGTTGAAGGTCCTTTTTATTTTATTGAGGACAATAAATACAATCGTATTTTACACCCTTCAGAAGTATTAGATTGTATTTTAGTCGAATTACCAGAATTAAATAATAGTGCCAGCGAGCAATTTAATGCTGATATGATCAATAGTGCCGCTAACCTAGCATTAGCAATTAGCTTTCAGGCGCTTCACTTTGAAAATGATCATACAGAACTTTGGCAACTCATCAAACATGCCGAAGATAGCTATTTAAGATCAGAACAAGCTGTTATTGAAGGTCATCCGCTTCATCCTGGCGCCAAATTACGTAAAGGCATGACACCACAAGAGACTATCAATTATTCATCTGAATTTGGTACGCCATTAAATCTAAAATTCGCATTATTACATAAAGATTTATCTCGTACTCAATCACTACATGGTTCATTTAATGAAATGTTATTTGAACAATTCGATGGACTTGAAGCTTCTGTATTAAATAAAATTAGCCAAGCGCAAATTACAAACTACAATATTATCGTTATCCATCCTTGGCAATATGAACGCATTTTAAAAGAAGAATATAAAGATTTAATATCGAGCGAGCAATTTATTTTACTTGATTACGATGTTAACTATTTCTCTGGGTTATCATTTAGAACATTAATGCCAAAATACCCAAACCTTTTACCACATATCAAACTAGCTACAAATGTACACATTACTGGAGAAATCAGAACTTTATCTGAACAAACGACATATAATGGACCATTAGTAACACAGATTTTAAATCAAATTTTAAATAAGGATGCTTTATTCAATAATATACAAGCTACGACGGTCGACGAATTAGCAGGTATACATTTTTATAACAATGAAGATGGTGATAAACAACGTCAACGTAGCGAGCAATTAGGCACGTTATTCAGGAAAAACATTTATCATATTATAGATGATGACGCGACGCCTGTTATCGCTTCTAGTTTAGTTAGCGCGCATCATTATAATCAAACTGCATCATTAGAAACTATCATCAACGACTATATGAAAAATTATCAATTCAGTCATTTTGATGAAGCAGCATATGACTGGTTAACACATTATGGACAACAATTATTCAACTTAGTAGTACCATTAGTTGCTAAATATGGGATAGCCTTAGAAGCTCATTTACAAAATGCTGTTGTCGCCATTAATAAAGATGGATCACTGAATAAGATATATATAAGAGATTTTGAAGGCTTAAGGATAGACAAGAATCAGTTAGCTGAAACGGGGTATAGTACTGCAAACTTTCATAATTCATCACTTATTCTTACTGATAAGCAGCAAACAGTATTTAATAAAGCCTTTTATTCTACGGTACAAAATCACCTAGGTGAATTTATTTTAACAGTGGCAAAAGTAGCCAAAGATTCTAATTTCGAATCAAAGGTATGGGATAAATTAAGTGATATTTTAGCTAATATTATCGATAATATAGCACAATCCGTAACAGATAAAGCAAGTATAGAACAATTTAAAACAATTATATTCGCTAAAGAAATAGATTATAAGTGTGTAACTACGATGAGACTAGTTGATGAAGCCGATTATTACACATATGTTAAAGTGTCTAATCCACTTTATCGACAACAATAAAAAAATGCCACGATTAACAATTAAGTTAATCGTGGCTATTTTTTAATTATTGTAAACCTTTTTCTTCTTTATTTGAAGATTGGTTTTTGTCATTTTTTTGTGACCATTCTTTTTTAGTCATTACGTCTTCAACGTGCATGTTAACTTCTACTACATCTAAACCAGTAATATATTTAACTTGTTCTTTAACAATGTCAGTTACTTTACGGAAAATCTTAGGAGCTGATTCACCATATTCTAAAATAACTTTTAAGTCAACTGCAGCTTGTTTTTCTCCTACTTCAACGCTAACACCTTGTGTAACGTTACCGCTATTACTACCGAATGAACTTGAAATGCTATCAACAAATCCACCTTTCATAGCTAAGATGCCATTAACTTCACGTGCTGCAATTCCAGCAATTTTTTCAATTACTTCGTCAGCAAAAGTTAATTTGTTAGAGAAGCTTGGTTCTTGATTTTGTTGCTCTTGTCTTTGTTCTTGCTCTTTTTCGTTTACTCCAGTTTGGTTATCATATGCTTGTTTTGCTTTATTGTTATCTACTGCCATGTTAATTTCTCCTTTATTTTAAAATTTAAATTTTAAAAATCATTTTTTAACTCCATCGGTTTAAAAAATTCAAAAAGTCCTGCTTACGGTCTTTCATATACCCTATACCGATACCAATTAAACACAATACTATAATTAAAATTGTTTTCCAGAAACCTAATGTTAAAAATAGAATCGCGATAATTAAGAATGCTAAGAAACCTATAATTCTCCACTTAAATGATTTAAATAAGTCAATCACTGCTTGAGTGGAATCTTGTCCATTTTGATTATTATTGTTAGTCATGATTACCCTCCCTTACAACACTCGTTGACCTGAGGTTTTTTGATCTCTAACATTGACCTCTAATTTTTTTACAGGTATTTCTGTAAAATGTTCAACATTTTGCTTAATATCATTTCTAATTTGCTCAGTTAATGATTTAACTTGTACATCTCCTGGAACAAAGAAGTCAGCTTTTATTGCAATATGCGAGTTCTTTTTCTTGTTATAAAGTTTAGCCACTACGTTTGGCTGTCTAATTTGATCATAATTTACTAAAGTATCGTAAGCCGATTTTTCAACTGCTTTTCTAGATACATAAATATGTCCATCTTGATAATCTTTATAAAGTCCAGGTTTTCTATACGTAGGTTTGAACAAGCTAAATACTAAGATAAGACCTATCAAAATAAGAAATGCTGCCAATCCAATAAGTGTTGGTTTGAACCAATTAAATTGTAATAGGTATTGTTGGTATTGCGTTATTCTAGAATCATCAATATACATGAATAATAGGAACCCAACTATGACAACAATTAATAGCCCTAAGATAAAGTTCTTTAAGCGTTTCACCCCGTATGACACCTCCTATGCATTTAAACTGTGATTTTTAGTACTGCGTCATACAAAATTATACCCAATAAGTAATTTCAAAAAACATTGTTTTAACTTTTTTGTCAAAAAAAATAAAAATTAAGTTATCAAAAACAATATAACTTGAATAATTTTGAAATTTTATAATAGGTTGTCCCTCTTATAAAGTACAATTTATTATAACTACGTTTATTTACCCTTTTGAGCAAGGTTTAGTCATATAAAATAGAAAAAACAACCTTTTATTTAAAGGTTGTTTCGCATAATATTTAGTTTGTTGTGCCATCTAGCTTGATTACTAATTTACCAATCATACTATGACTTTCTAATGTTTTATGCGCTTCATATAATGAGTCAGCTGATAATCCATCAATAATTTTATTTACCGTAGGTTTATATTTTCCAGTTTCTAATTTTTCGGTAACATCCGTTAAATATTGATGATGTTTATTTATGTCATTAGCATCATGTAACAATCTAGAATACATATATTCATGTGTAAATGTGACACTTTTAGATTTTAATAAATTGAGATCTTGTTTCTCTTTAAAGGCAACTATTGTCGCAATTTTACCTCTCGTTTTTACAAGTTCAATCATTTTTTCGAAATATAAATCAGTGTCGAACGTACAAAAGATGTAGTCAACATCTTTTATATTATGTTGTTCAAACTCTTCACTTAAATCATTTCTATGATTTAACACAATATCAGCACCCATATTTTGAGTCCATTCAATCGTTTCTGGTCTAGAAGCAGTGGTAATAACTTTAAGCCCATAATGTTTGGCTATTTGTGTAGCAATACTACCTACGCCACCTGCACCATTAATAATTAATATAGATTTCCCTTCATTTTCTTCAGCTTGATGCGAAATTCCAAAAACATCAAATAGTGTTTCCGAAGCAGTTAAAGCAGTTAGTGGAATACTTGCAGCCTCAACATCTGAAAGGTTTGTTGGTTTTAATGCTACTACCCTTTCGTCTACGAGTTGATATTCTTCGTTTGAACCTTGGTAACTTGGAGACCCAGAATAGTAAACTTCATCTCCAATTTTAAACGAACCAACTTTATCACCCACTGCTTCAACTGTACCCACTGCATCAAATCCTAAAATACGCGGTCCATCTTCTACAGGACTTTGTCTTATTTTAGTATCTACCGGATTAACGCTAATAGCATTAACCTTAACTAGCAGTTCTTGATTTTGTGGTGTAGGTTTTGCTCGGTCAAATTCATAAAATAAATTCCCTTCATCGAGTTGGAATCCTTTATCTGCTCCAATTGCTTTCACGTTTATACACTCCTTTTATATATCATTTTCGACATTAACAACTTGTTTCCCAAAATTGTCGCCACTAAATAAATTTCTAAATGCATGCGGTAAATTTTCAAAACCATCCATTATGGATGTCTTAGTTTTAATTTTGTTGTCTTCTACCCATTGCCCTAACTGTTTACTAGCTTGTGGAAAGTCATCAGCATAATTACCTACAATAAATCCTTGCATCAGTGCTTGAGATTTGATGAGTATAGGTTGTATTCTTGGACCGAATGAAATGTCATTATCATTATAGCCTGATATTGCACCACATACAGGTATTCTTGCAAATTGGTTTAGGTGTTTGAATACTTCATCGGCAATTTCTCCACCTACATTTTCAAAATAAACATCTATGCCATCCGGAACGGCTTGAGCGAGATTTTGAGCAAAATCACTCTCTTTATAATCAACCGCTTCATCAAAGCCTAATTCATTTTTTATATAGTTAGTTTTTTCTGAGCCACCTGCAATGCCGACTACACGTGCGCCTTTTATTTTTGCAATTTGTCCCACTACAGAGCCAACAGCGCCTGACGCAGCTGAAACTACAACTGTTTCATTCGGTTGTGGATTACCTATCTTTAATAATCCATGATATGCAGTTTGACCCGTTAATCCCAATACACTTAAGTATAAATAAATAGGAATATCATGATTAGTTACTTTTGTGACTTCTGCACTATTAACCGTCATTTTTTTACGCCATGGTAATCTGCCAACAACAATATCATCTTCAACAATATTATTATCCTTACTTTCAATAACTCTAGCAACGATATGACTAACTATAGGTTTATCTAGTTCAAATGGTGCCACATACGACTCCGAATCATTCATTCTCCCTCTCATATAAGGATCGACTGATATATAGAGTGATTCCAACATAATCTCATTTTCTTGAGGCTTGGCTACTTCAATTGTTTCGTATCTAAAGACATCATCACCTGGTATACCCTCTGGTCTTTTAGCGAGCACTACTTGTTCTGTTTTCATTTGCATCACTCCTAGATATTATTCATACATTTAATAATATTCCCCGATTTATGCTCAATCAATCAAATCGCTTATTCAATTTACACATGTTATGATAAGCGTAAAATTGTAAACTACTATTGGAGCGTTTAAAAATGAAGTTAAGTATATTAGACTATGTACCAATATTTGAAAATCGTAATGCCACAGATGCTTTAAATCATACTGTGAAACTTGCGCAATTAGCAGAAAAATATCATTTTAAGCGTTATTGGGTCGCTGAACATCATCAAGTCTATTCAGTAGCTTCCAGTGCCCCTGAAATGATTATGATGTCACTATTAGAAAATACAACTTCGATAAATATTGGCAGCGGTGGTATAATGTTGCCACATTATAGTGCATATAAAGTAGCGGAGCAATTCAAAATTTTAGAAGCTCGCCATACCGATAGAGTTGATTTAGGTATAGGCCGCTCACCGAGCTTTAACAATGTGAATAAAGCACTCAATGAAGGTAAAAATGAACAAATAAATTATGAAACACAACTAGCCGATTTAAGTACTTATTTTAATGATGACAAATCTTCACATAATAGATTTCAACAATTGTTAGCTACCCCACTCATTGATTCCCAGCCCAATATGTTCTTATTATCGACGAGTGAAGCAAGTGCCAAAATAGCTGCTTCAAAAGGCTTACCATTAGTTATAGCATTAATGGGACAATCCCAAAATAAAATTGACACAATGATTGAAACATACCGTCATACTTTTTTAGCAAATCATACTGATAAGCAACCTTATATTATTGTTGCTACATTTGTAATTTCTGCTGACGATGAACCTAAGATTAGCGCATTAACTAAAGCATTTCATCTTTGGCTACTAAGAATTAATTATTTAGAACAACCGCAATTCTATCCATCACCTCAATTTGTTGAAGAAAGAGGCTTTTCTACAAGAGAACAAGAAAAAATTGCCAAAAATGAACAGCGTGTGGTTTCAGGTACAATATCTGAGGTTCATAGACAATTAATGCATATTCAACGCTATTATGATACTGATGAAATTATGGTGCTACCACATGTATATGGTGAAAAGCATCGAGAACGTTTGATTACACTTTTAGGAGAAATGCAGTAAGTAAACTTTCAATATAAATTAGGGTATAAAAAAAGCACTTTTCGATAATCGAAAAGTGCTTTTGTAACGTAATAACAATATTAACGTTTTGAGAATTGTGGTGAACGACGTGCTTTTTTAAGACCTGGTTTTTTACGTTCTTTCATACGTGGGTCACGAGTAAGTAATCCAGCGCGTTTTAAAGAACCTCTATATTCAGGATCAGCTTCTAATAATGCACGAGAGATTCCGTGACGGATAGCTTGAGCTTGTCCAGTGAAACCTCCACCTTGTACATTTACTAATACATCGTAGTTACCTTTAGTTTCTGTAACATCGAAAGCTTGGTTAATGTCTAAGATTAATGATTCAAATGGTAAGTACGCACGTACGTCACGACCATTAACTGTAATGTTACCTTCACCTGGTACCAAACGTACACGTGCTACTGAGTTTTTACGACGGCCTGTGCCTCTATATTCAACTTGTGCCAATGTAATTTCCTCCTTCTAATTAACCACGTAACTCGTAGTTTTCTGGTTGTTGTGCAGCGTGTGGATGTTCAGCGCCACCATATACAAATAATTTTTTACCTTGTTTTTCACCTAAACGAGTGCTTGGTAACATACCTTTAATTGAAGTTTCAAGTAAACGTTCTGGATTGTTTTCTCTTAACTCACCAGCAGTAACAGATTTGATTCCGCCTGGGTGGTTTGAGTGACGGTAATAAACTTTATCTTGAGCTTTATTACCTGTGAATTGAATTTTACCTGCATTGATGATGATTACATAATCACCTGTGTCAGCGTGTGGTGTATAAGTTACTTTATTCTTACCGCGTAAAATAGCTGCTACTTCTGATGATAGACGACCAAGTGTTTGACCTTCTGCATCGATAACATACCATTTGCGCTCAATGTTTGCTTCATTAGCCATAAATGTTTGACGCATAATTATTGTCCTCCTAGTAAATGAATGGTTCTTTTGTTATTAAATAATTGTTACGATTAAAAGCTTCGATTTCATTTATTTGTTAACTGTTGTTCTACCTGCTTATATATCTTGTAACACAATAAGTTTCCGGGGCTTATCGTGGGGTGATATAAAACAATACCGTTGATAATCGTATAATTTTTATGTCGATTTGTCAATGTAATTTAGTCATTTTGCAATGATTTTTTTCGGTGTATTTTTATATTTTCACCAAAGTCTTGCATTAATGATTGTTCCGATAAATATATGTGCTCTAAATAAAGTCCATCTGCAGCAGCAGTGAATGGTACATTACTACGATCTCGCGCTTCTAATAAACTTGGCACTTCTTCTGGACTACGATGTCCTTTACCTACTTCAATTAGAAAAGCGACGAGTACACGAACCATATTATATAGAAATCCAGAACCCGTTACGACATAATCAAAGCCATCTTCAGTTGGTATAATTTCGCTTTGATAAATCGTACGCACTTTACTTTCAACTTCAGTCTTTTGAGAACAGAAACCAGTAAAATCATGCGTGCCTACAAATTTAGCTGCAGCTTCAATCATTCTGTCATAATTCAGCTGTTCTTTTATATGTGTTCGTAATCCACTTTGAAACGGATCCCGTTCTTGCGCTACATATGCTTTGTATCGATATGATTTACCTACACAATCATATCTACAATGAAACGCTTCATCTACAAAAGAAACTTCTTTAACTAAAATATCATTAGGTAATGCACTGTTCATTGCATAGCGCCATTTCTCAGGCTTGATATTCAACTCTGTATCAAAGTGAAAAAATTGTTCATATGCATGAACCCCTCTATCAGTTCTACTTGTTGGATGGATGCGTATTGGTCTTTTGTGCATTCTTTTCAATATACGCTCAAACTGTTGTTGAATCGTTCTTTCATGTTGTTGAATTTGAAATCCCATAAAATGTGTACCTAGATATGAAATATTTACTAACACACGCATGTTTTACACTCCTAAATATTTAAGTACAAATAATACAATTGCTATAGGAATAATTGAGAGTACGACAATCGTATCTTTTACCTTCCATTGCAATTCACGGTAACTTGTTCGCTCAGTATTTGCATCATAGCCTCTAACTTCCATTGCGATGGCTAAATCTTCCGCTCGTTGAAATGCTGAAATAAATAACGGAATCAAGAGTGGTATAAATGCTTTAATTCTATTCATTAATGTCCCACTACTAAGTTCAGAGCCACGAGATTTTTGAGCTAATATAATTTTATCTAACTCATTCATTAATGTAGGTATAAAACGTAACGCAATGGACATCATCATACTCAATTGATGCACGGGTATTTTAACTAATTTCAAAGGATATAATAATCTTTCAAATGCATCAGTTAAATCAATAGGACTCGTAGTTAATGTCATAACGGTCGAAATCATCATAATAAACATTAAACGGAGTACGATGTATATACCTTCTAAAATACCATTTGTATCGATTGACACAAAACCTAATTCAAAAATACGCACGCCGCCTTTAGTAACAAACAAGTGCATAATAAATGTAAATATTAAAAATATCCAAATGGGCGTTAACCCTTTAATTAAAAACCATGTTTTAATATGCGATAGTTTTACTATTATCATTATTAGAATAAATAACCATAGGTAAGTCGCAAACGAATGCGCAAAAAATATTAAAATAACGAATAAAAATACAAAGATTAACTTAGTTCTCGGATCTAAGCGATGTATAGGGGTATCAAGCGGTAAGTAACGACCAATTATAAACTTATCTTTCATTACTGCGCCACTCCTTATACATGTCCACAAACTCTTCTTCAGTTAAAGCAATCTTATCAAACTTGAAATGATATTTTGCTTCAATATCGCGTTGTAACTTAACTACTTCAGGAACATCTAACTGATATTTTTTAATATATTCACTATTAGCAAAAAGCTCGCGTGGTGTTAAATCATCCGTCAGCTTACCATTTTGCATTAATTTGATTTCATCAGCATATTTTGCGACATCGTCCATTTCATGCGTAATTAGTATAATCGTCTTATTGTACTGTTGTTGCAATTCTTTAATTTTGCTCATAATTTGTTTTTTACTTTGTGGGTCTAAACCGGCCGTAGGTTCGTCTAAAATAATAATATCTGGATCCATAGCTAATATTGAAGTTAATGCTATTTTTCTCATTTGCCCTCCAGACATTTGAAACGGAGATAAGGTCATTATTTCTCTTGGAAAGCCAAATTCTAACAACATTTGAAACGCTCTTTTTTTTACTTTCTCAATATCCATACCAAAATTTTTGGGGCCAAATTCAATTTCTTTATCGACACTATCTTCAAATAATTGAGATTCTGGAAATTGGAATACGATGCCGACTTTTTTACGTATATCGCGTAATAATTTGTCTTTAGTTTTGTGTTGGATAACGACATCATTAAATATCATTTTTCCAACGGTCGGTTTTAACAAGCCATTAAAATGTTGTATTAACGTTGATTTTCCTGAACCTGTTTGACCAATTACGGCGTAATATTTACCATCATCAAATTGTGTAGTAATATCCCTCAAAGCATGATACTCATATGGCGTGCCTTGTTGATAAACATAATTCACTTGATTAAACTCGACCGTCATAACTGACTTACCAACCCTTCATATGAAATATATTTTAAAGGATTACCCAACAGTTGATTAATACGCATTGAAAATGGTAAATCAAGTCCAATTTGGGATAATGCTTCACCTTTATCAAAAACTTGTTGTGGCGTACCAGTGGTAAATATTTCCCCTTTATCTAAGACGATTAAATGATCAGCTTCAGCTGCTTCTGATAAATCGTGTGTTATAGAAATTATTGTAACGTCTTTTTCATGGTTTAGTTTGCGCACTAAATTAATTAATGCCATACGACCGTATGGATCTAACATCGATGTGGCTTCATCCAATATAATAACATCAGTATTCAATGCTAAAACGCCAGCAATAGCCACACGTTGTTTTTGACCACCTGACAATGATTGTGGTTCTTTATTGGCTTTATCGAGCATATGAACATCACTCAGTACTTTTGGTACGATGTCATGCATAACCTCATAAGGAACTGCATGATTTTCTAAACCGAAAGCAACATCAAACTCAACTGTTGAACCAACGAATTGATTTTCTGGATTTTGAAAAACAATACCTATACTTTTACGTAAAACCTGAATATTACTATTATCTATTACTTGATCGTTGTAGGTAATGTTTCCAACGTTGGCTTGTTCAATGCCCACCATTAGTTTAGCAAGCGTTGATTTTCCTGAACCATTATGACCAACGATTGAAGTCCATTTTCCCTTAGGGATAGCAAATGAAACGTCTTTTAAAGCATATGGTTCATCACTTTTATATTTAAATGAAACGTGATTAAATTTTATAATTTGATCATTAGTTTGCATTTCATTGCCCCCCATTCAAGTATACTTTTCCATTTTACATGATTTTAATATTTATGTATATCCTACATTAACAATGCGTTACTTTAAAGATAGTCAAATAAAAAAAGCCATAGCTTTAACTATAGCTTAAATAAAAAAGCGCGCACCCCATCAGATTATTTGAGTTCACGCTTTAAAAATATTATTTGGTTGATGGGGTACTCTGAGCTAGACAATATTTGTATGTGGCAAACATTATCGTTGCACTCATTTGCTTTATACATAGTAGTACGCATATTTATATTAAAATTATACTAATTCGATAATTACTGATTCAGCACCGTCACCACGACGAGGGCCTGCTTTAAGGATACGAGTATATCCACCTTGGCGTTCAGTATAACGTTCTGCAATCTCACCGAATAATTTTTGAAGAGCAGTTTGTGTAGATTCATCTTCGTTTAAAATCTCAACATTACGTAATGTTTTTGCTGCATTACGACGAGAAGCTAAATCGCCTTTTTTACCTAAAGTAATCAATTTTTCTACGATACTACGTACTTCTTTAGCACGTGCGTCAGTAGTTTCAATACGTTCACTAACGATAAGTGATGTAGCTAAATCACGTAACATTGCTTTACGTTGATCAGAAGTACGACCTAATTTTCTGTAACCCATGAGTTGACCTCCTTTATATTAGTCTTCTTTTCTTAAGCCTAAACCTAAGTCTTCAAGTTTGTATTTAACTTCTTCAAGTGATTTACGACCTAAATTACGCACTTTCATCATGTCTGCTTCAGATTTGTCAGCTAATTCTTGAACAGAATTAATGCCTGCACGTTTTAAACAGTTGTATGAACGAACAGATAAATCTAACTCTTCGATAGACATTTCAAGTACTTTTTCTTTTTGATCTTCTTCTTTTTCAATCATGATTTCAGCATTTTGTGCTTCGTCAGTCAATCCAACAAAGATATTCAAGTGTTCAGTTAAAATTTTTGCTGCTAATGAAACTGATTCTTGTGGCGTAATAGATCCATTAGTCCACACATCTAGTGTTAATTTGTCAAAATCACTACTTTGACCTACGCGTGTATTTTCTACTGTGTAGTTAACACGTTCTACAGGTGAATATAGTGAATCAACAGGAATTACTCCAATTGGTAAATCACTAGTGTTATTTTGTTCTGCTAATGCGTAACCTCTACCCTTGTTTGCAACAAGACGGATTTTTAAATGTCCACCTTTAGAAACAGTCGCCAATTTCAGTTCAGGATTTAAAATCTCAACATCACTATCATGAGTAATGTCACTTGCAGTTACTTCGCCTTCATCCTTAACATCGATTTCTAACGTTTTATCTTCTTCTGAATAGATTTTTAATGCTAGTTTTTTAACGTTCATAATGATTGTAGAAACGTCTTCAACTACATTGTCTATTGCAGAGAACTCGTGAAGTACACCTTCGATTTCGATATATTTAACGGCTGCGCCTGGCAATGAAGATAGTAGGATACGACGTAAGGAGTTTCCTAGTGTAGTACCATAGCCACGTTCTAGTGGTTCAACAACGAACTTACCGAATTTAGCATCTTCACTAATTTCTATTGTTTCAATTCTAGGTTTTTCGATTTCTATCATTTACAAATATCCTCCTTGACTACGTCGACTAGATTTGTACTGTATTTCTCAGTGACCTGTGACAATAACAATAAAATTATACGCGACGACGTTTTGGTGGACGACAACCATTATGTGGAACTGGAGTAACGTCACGGATTGCTGTTACTTCTAAACCAGCTGATTGTAAAGCACGGATAGCTGATTCACGACCAGGACCAGGGCCTTTAACTGTACATTCTACAGATTTTAAACCATGTTCCATAGCTGTTTTTGATGCTGTTTCAGCTGCCATTTGTGCTGCGAATGGTGTAGATTTTTTTGAACCTTTAAAACCTAATGCACCTGCTGATGACCAAGATAATGCATTACCAAATTCGTCAGTAATTGTTACGATTGTATTATTGAATGTTGAACGGATATGAGCTACTCCATTTTCAATATTCTTTTTCACTCTACGTTTACGAGATACTTGTTTACGTGCCATTTAAATTTTGCCTCCTTTACCTATTATTTTTTCTTATTAGCTACAGTTTTAACTGGGCCTTTACGAGTACGAGCATTGTTTTTAGTCTTTTGTCCGCGTACTGGTAAACCACGACGATGACGGATTCCACGATATGATGAAATTTCCATTAAACGTTTGATGTTTAAGTTTTGTTCACGACGTAAGTCACCTTCAACTTTATAACTGTCTACTACTTCACGGATACGACCTAATTCGTCATCTGTTAAATCTTTTACGCGAGTTTCGTCTGAAACATTAGCTTCTTTTACGATCTTTTGAGCTGTCGTAGTACCGATACCGTATACGTATGTTAATGAAATAACGATGCGTTTTTCACGTGGAATATCCACTCCTGCTATACGTGCCATATATATTTACACCTCTCTTTTATTAACCTTGTTTTTGTTTGTGTTTAGGATTGTCACAAATTACCATAACTTTACCTTTACGTTTAATGACTTTACATTTTTCGCAAATTGGTTTTACTGATGGTCTTACTTTCATTTTTATACCTCCCTATATTATGGAGTGACGATTATTTATAACGATAAGTGATTCTTCCGCGTGTTAAATCATACGGAGACATTTCTACTGTTACTTTGTCGCCAGGTAGAATACGAATATAATTCATTCTGATTTTACCACTAACGTGTGCCAAAATCTCATGACCATTTTCTAATTCTACTTTAAACATAGCATTTGGTAAAGTATCTAATACAGTACCTTCTAATTCAATTACATCTTGTTTAGCCATTTATTAACTTCCCCCTTTTTACTATAGTTGGTTATCGTCTTATATCAACTGTAACCATACGTGTCTATCAGTGCGTGTTAATAAGTCAACAAAAATAAAAGAATTACTTACGCTATACGTCACTCTTATATTATTTTATTTTTTCAATACATAGATACTTACTCAAATAGGATGACTGCAATACATAGACCGTATAAAGTTAATATTATTTCAAGTCATCTAAGATAGAAATAACGTCTTCTGTGACTTTGTTGATATCTTTTGAACCATCAATGTTTTTCAATAAGCCTTTTTCATCATAGAAAGATAAAATAGGTTTAGATTGTTTAACATTAACGTTTAAACGATTAGCAACTGTTTCAGGGTTATCATCTTCACGTTGATATAACTTTTCACCATCAAGATCGCAAACGCCATCTTCTTTAGGTGGGTTAAAGACTAGATGATAAGTTGTTCCGCATTTAGGACAGATACGACGTCCTGTTAAACGGTTCATTAATTCTTCTTCTGGAACCTCGATATTGATAACCGCATCAATGTCTCTATCTAATTGTTTCATGATGTCATTTAATGCTTCTGCTTGATCAATAGTACGCGGGAAGCCATCTAATAAGAATCCTTTTTTTGCATCGTCTTCAGAAATTCTTTCTTTAACGATACCCACAGTAACTTCATCAGGAACTAATTCTCCACGATCCATGTACGATTTAGCTTCTTTACCTAAATCTGTCTCTTCTTTAATCGCTTTTCTGAACATGTCACCAGTAGATATGTGTGGAATTGGGAATTTCTTTACAATTTCACTCGCTTGAGTTCCTTTACCTGCGCCAGGTAAACCCATTAAAATGATATTCATAAAAGTGCCCTCCTACAATTTATCTACCACCAAAGCCTCTATATTCCTTCTGGCTCACTTGAGCTTCAAGGCTCTTCATCGTTTCAATAGCTACACCGATTACGATTAGTAAACTTGTACCACCAACCTGAATTGATTGAGGTAAGTTCATAAACTTAGTCGCAATTATCGGTAATATAGCAATAACAGCTAAGAAGATTGATCCAACGAATGTTAATCGATAGAGTACTCTAGTAATATATTTTTTTGTTTGTTCTCCAGGTCTGATTCCTGGAACGTAACTGCCTTGTTTCTTAAGATTTTCAGCCATTTTTTCTGGGTTAACTTGAACAAATGCATAGAAATATGCGAATGCAATAATTAATACTACATACACAATCATTCCGATGTTATTTGATGGGTTAGCCACGTCTGATACTTTTTGTGCCCAAGCAGCATCAGGGAAAAATAATGTTAACGTTCTAGGTAATAAAAAGAACGCCATTGAAAAGATTACAGGAATAACCCCTGCTGAGTTAACTTTTAATGGTAAATACGTTGCTTGAGAACCTAAACGTTGTGCTGATTGTTTCTTTGCATATTGAATTGGTATTTTACGAATTGCTTGTAATACGTAAATAGCACCAATAGTTAGTAATATCATTCCGATAACTATTCCAATTACTTTAAGCCATGCTAAAGTGACATCGTCTTGTCCAACAAATGCTTGTTGGTAAAATTGGATTAGTGATGACGGAAGCGTAGATAGAATACCTGCAAAGATAATAATTGAAATTCCATTACCAACACCAAATTGTGTTATTTGTTCACCTAACCAAATTAGGAATGCTGTGCCTGATGTTAAGACAACTGCAATTAACAAATAACTAAAGATTGATTGATCCATGATCAATTGACCTTTTAGGTAGTTGTTAAATTGGAAAGCCATACCAATTGATTGAATGAAGGCAAGAATAATAGCAAAATAACGTGTAAAATTATTTAGCTTTTTCCTACCTGATTCACCTTGTTTGGCCCATTCTGTAAACTTAGGAACAATATCCATTTGCAATAACTGCATTACGATAGATGCAGTAATGTATGGCATAATCCCCATAGCAAAGATTGAAAAGTTCTTCAAGGCTCCACCACCAAATGTATTTAACAAGTCAGTGACACCTTGAGAACCTTGATGACTGTCAAAGGCAGCTGGATTTACGCCAGGGGCTGGAATATAAGTACCTATCTTGAAAATAACTAACATTGCGAGTGTAAAAAAGATCTTGTTACGAACTTCTTTCGTTTGAAAGAAGCTCACAAGCGTTTGAATCATTAGATCACCTCGTGTGCTCCACCTTTTGCATCAATAGCGTCTGCTGCAGAAGCAGAGAATTTATGAGCTTTTACTGTTAATTTTTTCTCTAGTGAACCGTTACCTAATACTTTAATACCAGATTTTTCACTTTTAACTACACCGGATTCTACTAATAAAGCTGGAGTTACTTCAGTACCTTCTTCAAATTTATTAAGTTGGTCTAAGTTAACAATAGCATATTCTTTACGGTTAATGTTAGTGAAACCACGTTTTGGTAAACGACGGAATAATGGTAATTGACCACCTTCGAAACCTGGTCTTACTTTACCACCTGAACGTGCTTTTTGACCTTTTTGTCCACGTCCACTTGTTTTACCGTTACCTGTAGCCGCACCACGTCCAACGCGGTTACGTTCTTTACGTGAACCTTCTGCTGGTTTTAACTCATGTAATTTCATTTCGGCACCTCCTTAATTATTTTTCTTCTACAGTCACTAAGTGACTTACTTTGTTGATTTGCCCACGGATTGCAGGGTTATCTTCAACAACTACTGAAGAATTAGTTTTTTTCAAACCTAAAGCTTCAACAGTTTTACGTTGTGTTTCAGGACGACCAATAACACTACGAGTGAGGGTAATTTGTAATTTAGCCATAACTCTTTCCCTCCTTAATTATATAATTCTTCAACTGATTTGCCACGTAATTTCGCAACTTCTTCAGCGTTTTTAAGATTTTTTAATCCATTAATAGTCGCACGTACCATATTGATTGGAGTATTAGATCCTAATGATTTACTTAAAATGTCAGTGATTCCAGCTAATTCTAGGACAGCACGAACTGGGCCACCTGCGATAACACCTGTACCAGGTGCAGCTGGTTTCATGAATACACTACCTGAACTGAAGCGTCCAGTGATTGTATGAGGAGTAGTACCTTCAACACGTGGAACTACAACTAAGTCTTTTTTCGCTGCTTCTACAGCTTTTTTGATTGCTTCTGGAACTTCTTGTGCTTTACCAGTACCAAAGCCAACGCGACCGTTCTTATCTCCTACTACTACTAAAGCAGTGAAACGGAAACGACGTCCACCTTTAACAACTTTTGCAACACGGTTGATTGTAACAACGCGTTCTTCAAATTCTTTAGTTTCTTCTTCTCTACGAGCCATGTAATTTGTCCCTCCTTTAAATTAAAATTGTAAACCGTTTTCGCGAGCTGCTTCAGCTAATGCTTTAATACGACCATGATATAAGTAACCTCCACGGTCAAATACGATAGCAGTTACGCCTTTATCGCTTGCTTTTTTAGCGATTGATTCGCCTACTTTTGCTGATAAGTCAACTTTTGGAGTTGATTCACTTGCGATATCTTTGTCTTGAGTTGAGGCTTGAGCTAAAGTTACACCTTTAACGTCATCGATAATTTGAGCATAGATGTGCTTGTTTGAACGATAAACGTTTAAACGTGGTTTTTCAGCTGTGCCAGATAATTTAGTACGAACACGCGCATGTCTTTTTAAACGTACTTTGTTTTTATCAATTTTGCTGATCATTGCAATACTCCTTTCTATAGAGAGTTATTTATTATTTACCAGTTTTACCTTCTTTACGGCGAACGTATTCACCTTGGTAACGAATTCCTTTACCTTTATAAGGTTCTGGAGGTCTAGTTGAACGGATGTTAGAAGCGATAGCTCCAACTTGTTCTTTAGATACACCTGATACAGTTACAGTTGTGTTTTTCTCAACAGCGAAAGTAATACCGTCTTCGGCTTTAATTTCAACTGGGTGAGAGTAACCAACGTTAAGTACTAAGTCATTACCTTGCATTTGAGCACGGTAACCAACACCAACAAGTTCAAGTGTTTTTTGGAAACCTTGAGAAACACCAAGAATCATATTATTGATTAAAGCACGAGTTGTACCATGAACTGTTCTATCATCTTTAGAATCAGTAGGTCTTACAACTTCTAATGTGTTTTCGTCTTGTTTATATGTCATTCTTTCATTTAATGTTTTTGATAATTCACCTTTAGGACCTTTAACAGTAACTGTATTACCATCAATACTTACTGTTACGTCACTTGGAATGTCAATAATTTTTTTACCAACACGACTCATGTTATCGCACCTCCTTATTTATTATTACCAAACGTAAGCTAAGATTTCTCCACCGATGTTACGTTTTCTTGCTTCTTTGTCAGTGATTACACCTTCAGAAGTTGAAACTAAAGCAATACCTAATCCGTTAAGTACTTTTGGTACTTCGTTAGCTTTAGCATAAACACGTAAACCTGGTTTTGAGATACGTTTTAATCCAGTGATAACACGTTCATTGTTTTGACCATATTTAAGGAATACACGGATAACACCTTGTTTATCGTCTTCTACAAATTCAACGTTTTTAACGAAACCTTCACTTTTTAAGATTTCGGCAATTTCTTTTTTAATATTAGATGCAGGGAATTCTAATTTATCGTGACGAACCATGTTAGCGTTTCTTACACGAGTTAGCATATCTGCAATTGGATCTGATAATGTCATTGATTGTTGCCTCCTTTCATCCTCTTTTTATTACCAGCTAGCTTTACGAACGCCAGGAATTTGGCCTTTATAAGCTAATTCACGGAAACAAATACGGCATAATTTGAATTTACGATATACAGAATGTGGACGACCACAACGTTCACAACGAGTATATTCACGTACTTGGAACTTTTGTTTTTTTTGTTGCTTAGCAACCATTGAACTTTTAGCCACTTAATTAGCCTCCTTTTAGAGATTATTTTTGAAATGGCATACCGAATTGTGTTAACAATTCACGAGCTTCCTCGTCAGTGTTAGCAGTAGTAACGATAACGATATCCATTCCGCGTACTTTTGATACTTTGTCATAGTCAATTTCAGGGAAAATTAATTGTTCTTTAACACCTAAAGTGTAGTTACCTCTTCCATCAAATGCTGTTTTAGAAACACCACGGAAGTCACGTACACGAGGTAAAGATACAGCGATTAATTTATCTAAGAAATCATACATTCTTTCGCCACGTAATGTAACTTTAGCTCCGATAGGCATACCTTCACGTAAACGGAAAGTAGCAACAGATTTTTTAGCTTTTGTAACTAATGGTTTTTGACCAGTGATTAATTCTAACTCTTCAACAGCGTTATCTAACACTTTAGAGTTTTGAACTGCGTCACCTACACCCATATTTACAACTATTTTTTCAATTTTTGGTACTTCCATTACTGAACTATAATTAAATTTCTTAACTAAGCTTTCAGTAACTTCAGAGTTGAATTTTTCTTTTAAACGGTTCAAAGTGGATCCTCCTTTCAACTAGTTATTAATTATTAGATTTGATTTCTTCGCCAGATTTTTTAGCGATACGAACTTTTTTGCCATCTTCGAATTTGTATCCAACACGTGTTGGTTCATTCGTTTTAGGGTCCAATAATTGTACGTTAGAAACATGGATTGCTGCCTCTGTTTCTAAGATTCCACCTTCAGGATTAAATTGAGTTGGTTTTTGGTGTTTTTTAATTACGTTAACACCTTCCACAACGACACGGTCTTTTTTAGGTTCAGTAGAAACTACTTTGCCTTCTTTACCTTTGTCTTTACCTGCGATAACTTTTACGTTGTCACCTTTTTTGATATGCATGCGTGGCACCTCCTTAAGCTTGTTATTAATTAATTATTAAAGTACTTCTGGAGCTAGTGATACGATTTTCATGAAGTTTCCTTCACGTAATTCACGAGCAACCGGACCGAAAATACGAGTACCACGTGGGCCTTTGTCGTCACGAATGATTACACATGCATTTTCATCAAATTTAATGTATGAACCGTCATTACGACGTACACCTGATTTAGTACGTACTACAACAGCTTTTACTACTTCGCCTTTTTTAACAACGCCACCTGGTGTTGCATTTTTAACAGTAGCAACAATAACGTCACCGATATTAGCTGTTTTACGACCAGATCCACCTAATACTTTGATTGTAAGAACTTCACGAGCACCAGAGTTATCTGCTACTTTTAGACGTGTTTCTTGTTGGATCATGAGTTAAACCTCCTTTATCTATATATTGTGTATTATATAATTACTGATTCTTCAACAATTTCAACTAAACGGAAACGTTTAGAAGCTGATAAAGGACGAGTCTCTTGAATCTTAACGATGTCCCCTAACTTAGCTGAGTTGTTTTCATCATGAGTTTTGTATTTTTTAGAGTATTTTACTCGTTTACCGTACAATTTGTGTGTTTTGTATGTTTCAACAAGTACAGTTACAGTTTTGTCCATTTTATCTGAAACGACTCTACCTACATAAACTTTACGATCATTTCTTTCGCTCACTTTTGTAACCTCCTCTTTCAATTAATTATTGATTCGCTTTACCTTGTTCAATTTCTCTTTCACGAGCAACAGTTTTTAGACGTGCAATCGTTTTTCTTACTGTGCGAATACGTGCAGTTTCCTCTAATTGACCTGTAGCTAACTGAAAGCGTAGGTTAAAAAGCTCTTCTTTTGAAGATTTGATTTGTTCTTCGATTTCTGAAGTGGTTAAGTCTCTAATTTCCTTAGCTTTCATTTGTTTCACCACCCAATTCTTCACGTTTTACAAACTTAGTTTTTACAGGAAGTTTGTGACTTGCTAAACGTAATGCTTCACGCGCAACTTCTTCGTTAACGCCTGCGATTTCAAATAAAATTCTACCTGGTTTTGCTACTGCAACCCAGCCTTCAACAGCACCTTTACCAGCACCCATACGTACTTCTAAAGGTTTTTTAGTATATGGCGTATGTGGGAAGATTTTAATCCAAACTTTCCCGCCACGTTTCATGTAACGTGTCATAGCAATACGAGCTGATTCGATTTGACGAGATGTGATCCAAGACGTTGTAGTTGCTTGTAAACCATACTCACCAAATGTTACATAATTACCGCCTTTAGAACGACCAGTTGTTTTAGGACGATGTTGACGACGATATTTTACACGTTTTGGTAGTAACATTATTATTTTCCTCCTTCACTAGTGTTCTTAGTAGTAGGAAGAACTTCTCCACGATAGATCCATACTTTGACACCTAATTTACCGTAAGTAGTGTCAGCTTCTGCGTGTGCATAACCGATGTCAGCACGTAATGTATGAAGTGGAACAGTTCCTTCTGAATATTGTTCAGCACGAGCGATGTCTGCTCCGCCTAAACGACCAGATACTTGAGTTTTGATACCTTTAGCACCAAGTTTCATAGCTCTAGTAATAGCTTGTTTTTGTACACGACGGAATGAAGCACGGTTTTCTAATTGACGTGCGATGTTTTCAGCTACTAATTTAGCGTCTAAATCAACCTTCTTGATTTCAATTACGTTAATGTGTACTTTTTTGTCTGTTAATGCGTTTAATTTATTACGAAGTTTTTCAATTTCAGAACCGCCTTTACCAATGACCATTCCAGGTTTACCTGTATGGATAGCGATGTTGATACGGTTAGCAGCACGTTCGATGTCAACGTGAGAAACTGATGCTTCTTTTAATGCGTTATCAATAAATTTACGGATTTTTAAGTCTTCATGTAATAGTGAAGCGAAGTCTTTTTCTGCGTACCATTTAGCTTCCCAGTCACGGATTACTCCGACACGAAGTCCGATTGGATTAATTTTTTGACCCACAGTATTCCCTCCTTAAATAATATATTAAGCTTCTTTAGCTTCTTCTTTACCGTCACTTACGACGATTGTAATGTGGCTTGTACGTTTGTTAATCGCACTTGCACGACCTTGTGCACGTGGACGGAAACGTTTTAATGTTGGTCCTTCATTAGCATAAGCTTCTTTAACAACTAATTCATCTGTATTCATGTCATAGTTATGTTCAGCATTTGCTAAAGCGGACATTAATAATTTTTCAACAACTGGTGATGAAGCTTTGTTAGTTAATTTTAAAATAGCAATAGCTTCTCCAGCGTTTTTACCTCTGATTAGATCTAATACTAATCTAACTTTACGAGGTGCGATTCTTATTGTTCTAGCAACCGCTTTTGCTTCCATTCGGATTTCCTCCTCTACTTGTTAGAAATTATCTTCTTGTTTTTTTGTCGTCTGCAGCGTGTCCTTTGAATGTACGAGTTGGAGCGAATTCACCTAATTTGTGACCAACCATATCTTCTGTAACGAATACAGGTACATGTTTACGTCCATCGTATACTGCGAAAGTGTGACCGATGAAGTTAGGGAAAATAGTTGAACGACGTGACCAAGTTTTGATTACTTGTTTTTTCTCGCTTTCGCCTTGAGCTTCGACTTTTTTCATTAAATGATCATCGACGAAAGGTCCTTTTTTAATACTACGAGCCATAGTGGCGCCTCCCTTCTTATTTAGTGCGTGCAGCGATTAAGCCGCACACTCCAATAAGTTGTTATTATTTTTTCTTCTTACGTCCACGTACGATAAGTTTATCTGATGATTTCTTACCACGACGTGTTTTCTTACCAAGCGTAGGTTTACCCCAAGGTGACATTGGAGATGGTCTACCGATAGGAGCACGTCCTTCACCACCACCGTGTGGGTGATCGTTAGGGTTCATTACAGAACCACGAACTGTTGGGCGAACGCCTTTCCATCTAGAACGACCTGCTTTACCAACGTTTACAAGTTCATGTTGGATATTACCAACTTGACCAATAGTTGCACGGCAAGTTGAAAGAATCATACGAACTTCGCCAGATCTTAATCTGATTAAAACATATTTTCCTTCTTTACCAAGTACTTGTGCGCTAGCACCTGCTGAACGCGCAAGTTGTCCACCTTTACCAGGTTTTAATTCGATATTGTGAATTACTGTACCTACTGGGATGAATTGAAGTGGTAATGAGTTACCTACTTTAATATCCGCATTGTCACCACTCTCTAATACTTGACCTACTTGTAAGTTTTTAGGAGCAATGATGTAACGTTTTTCACCATCAGCATAAACTAATAATGCGATGTTTGCTGAACGGTTTGGATCGTATTGAATTGAATCAACTTTAGCAGTGATTCCATCTTTATTACGTTTAAAATCAATAACACGGTATTGACGTTTGTGTCCTCCACCATGGTGGCGAACTGTCAATTTACCTTGGTTGTTACGTCCCGCTTTTTTCGGTAGCGGTTGTAATAATGACTTTTCAGGTGTAGTTTTCGTGATTTCAGCGAAATCTAACGTAGTCATATTACGACGACCATTAGTAATTGGCTTATATTTTTTTAGAGCCATTGTCGCTTACCTCCTTATTGGTAATTTATTTTAGTTGAATAGATCGATTGATCCTTCTTTTAATTTAACAATTGCTACGCGTCTTTTGTTTGTATAGCCTTGGTAACGGCCCATACGTTTTTTCTTAGGTTTGTAGTTGATGATGTTTACATTATCAACTTTTACATCAAAGATTTCTTCGACAGCAATTTTAACTTGTGTTTTGTTAGCACGAGTATCTACGTCGAATGTATATTTATCTTCAGCCATTGCAGCTGATGATTTTTCAGTGATTACGGGGCGCTTAAGAACGTCTCTTGCTTCCATTATCCGAGCACCTCCTCAACTTTTTTAGCAGCTGATTCTGTGATTACTACACTGTCAGCGCTTGTTATGTCTAATACGTTTAACCCTTGAGCTGTAGTAACTTGTACTCCTGGGATGTTACGAGCTGATAATTCAACGTTAACATCTTCTGAGTCTGTAACTACTAATACTTTTTTAGGTTGTTTTAAGTTAGAAAGAGCAGTTTTAAATTCTTTAGTTTTAGGCGCATCTAATTGGAATGCATCTACAACTGTTAAAGCACTTTCTTGTACTTTGTAAGATAATGCTGAACGTAAAGCTAAACGACGCATTTTCTTAGGCATTTTATAAGCATAACTTCTAGGTGTTGGTCCGAATACGATACCACCACCGCGCCATTGTGGCGCACGAATTGTACCTTGACGCGCACGTCCTGTACCTTTTTGTCTCCATGGTTTACGTCCACCACCACGTACTGCTGAACGATTCTTAACAGCATGAGTACCTTGGCGTAATGAAGCACGTTGTAAAGTGATTGCTTCAAATAGAACGTCTGTGTTTGGTTCGATTGCAAAAACTGCATCATTTAATTCAACTGAACCTGATTTAGTTCCGTCTACTTTTAATACATCATAATTAGCCATTATGCTTTTCCTCCTTTCGTTATTTATTATTTATTACCTTGTTTAATTGAAGTTGAGATTTCTAATAATCCTTTTTTAGGTCCAGGTACATTACCTTTTACTAAAATTACATTATTATCAGCATCTACTTGAACGACTTCTAAGTTTTGTACTGTTACAGTATTTCCACCCATACGTCCTGGCATTTTTTGTCCTTTGAATACTCTTGACGCATCTGAAGCCATACCTACAGAACCTGGTGCTCTGTGGAAATGAGAACCGTGAGCCATTGGTCCACGTGCTTGTCCATGACGTTTAATTGCGCCTTGGAAACCTTTACCTTTAGATACGCCTGTTACATCAATGATGTCGCCAGTTTCAAATTTATCAACTGAGACTTCTTGACCTACTTCGTATTCATCAACGTTAACGTTTCTGAATTCACGAATGAAGCGCTTAGGTGCTGTGTCAGCTTTTTTAGCATGACCTTCAGCTGGTTTACTAGCATATTTGTTAGTTTTACTGTTTTTCTTGTAAGCTTTTTTATCTTCAAAGCCTACTTGAATTGCGTTGTATCCATCAACTTCTTCAGTTTTCTTTTGTAATACAACGTTTTGACCTGCTTCTACTACTGTTACTGGGATTAATTCTCCGTTTTCACCGAATACTTGTGTCATCCCGATTTTTCTTCCTAAGATTCCTTTGGTCATCGAAAGTCCACCTCCTAATTTTTTCTATTATAATTTAATTTCGATGTCTACACCAGATGGTAAGTTTAAGCCCATAAGAGCATCAACTGTTTTTGGTGTTGGGTTAACAATGTCAATCAAACGTTTATGAGTACGTTGTTCGAATTGTTCACGAGAATCTTTGTACTTATGCACAGCACGGATAATCGTGTAAACTGATTTTTCAGTTGGTAATGGAATCGGTCCAGAAACATCTGCTCCAGAACGTTTCGCAGTTTCAACAATTTTCTCAGCTGATTGATCGATTACTCTGTGATCATAAGCTTTTAATCTGATTCTGATTTTTTGTTTTGCCATAATTTTCCCTCCTTATTCGTCTACATTTAAGTGATAGACTTCTCCACGAAAACTATCTCACACAACGCCATGGCAAAGCGGCCGGGTGTGTCAGTAACCTTTCGCTTCATCGCATTTCCTTAAAGTCCAACATTAGATATGTTACACGAAAAGCATTGATTTATCAAGCTTTTCTATAAAACTTTTCACTTTTTGTCTAACACATACTTTGACATTGTACTTGAAATTCTTTCGTACTTCAACCGTTTTTAAGAAATTACTTAAATTGTAAGCCTTTAAAGTTTCAAATTAATATTAATATATTTTCATTTCATATATAATTGTAATTGTTAGGTGGTGAATAATAAATGAAATCAATCATTAGAAATATATTAATTGTATTATCTGTAGTTTTATTATTAAGTGAACTATTTTATGGCATACCCTTCCTTGGCGGAAGTTTTATATTAGGTTTGAGCTGGCAACCATTATTTGTAAATATGTTTTTATATTTAATCATGTTAGTTATTTTAATGGTAGATAAACAAAATGCAATTAAACCAATGGCCGTTGTTCCTTTGTTAGGTATTATAGGTTCAATAATTGCATTTATTCCATTTATCGGTATGATCGTACACTGGATTCTTTTCTTCCTATTAATATTCTTTCTTCTTATTGTATTGTCGTCACCAATTTATGTTCCAAATAAAAATGCACGTGTAATATATACAGAAGATAGACGTCATAAAAATTAGTTCTTTCATATTATAATGTGAAAACAAAAAACCCGTTAGCGCAAACAACTTTTGCGTTAACGGGTTTCTTTTTTAACCATGAACAAATATAAAGTAAAGAATAAACAATACCATTAAACCATACATCATTGGATGCACTTCTTTATGTCTTTTAGAAATGAGCATTGTTATTGGATAGAATACGAATCCACATGCTATACCTGTAGCAATTGAATATGATAATGGCATCATAATAATCGTTATAAATGCTGGTACTGCTACTTCGAATTTTTTCCATTCAATTTCAGCAAAATTGGCTGCCATTAATACACCAACTACTACCAATGCTGGCGTTGTTACGGCACTCGTTACAATTTCGATTAAAGGACTAAAGAAAATCGCAAGTAAGAAACAGAAACCAGTAATAATACTAGCAAAGCCAGTTCTTGCACCTACAGCAACACCTGCAGTTGATTCAATATATGACGTAGTCGTCGTTGTACCGAAAACAGCACCTACAATTGTTGCTAATGAATCTGAGAATAATGCTCTGCCTGCACGTGGTAATTTATTATTCTTCATAATTCCAGCTTGGGTAGCGACTGCAACAAGTGTACCCGCCGTATCAAAGAAGTCAATAAATAGGAAAGTTAAAATAACGATTAAAAATTGCACCGTAAATAATTGACCCGGATCTTTGAAGGCATCAAATGCTGCACCAAAAGTTGGTGAAATGCTCGGTATTTTCCCTACAATGCCAGAAGGTGTATGTATTAAGCCAGTACACATTCCCAGGATAGATGTTAATATCATACCGATAAAAATCGCACCTGGTACCTTCTTCACGTACATCACGACAGTAACAATAATACCAAATATAGTAAGTAACACTGTTCCGTCAGTAATATGCCCTAACGTAACTAACGTTGATTTATTTTTAACAATAATGCCTGAACTTTGAAGCCCAACAAACGTTATAAACAAACCGATTCCAGCCGATACTGCCATTTTCATTTGATGAGGTATGGCGTTAATAATCGTTTCTCGTAAGCCAGTCATTGTTAATATAGCAAAGAATATACCAGAAAAGAGTACGCCAGTTAATCCTATTTGCCAAGGTATGCCCATTGTTAATACGACAGTGAATGCGAAAAAGGCATTTAATCCCATTCCTGGTGCCAAGGCTATTGGATACCTCGCAATTAATCCCATAAATAGCGACCCAACAAAAGCAGCTAACGCTGTGGCAACAAAAATTGCACCTTGGTCCATTTTCATACTTGCTGTAGCACCGTTAACGCCTGCTAAACTTAACACTTGTGGGTTTACGGCCAAAATATAAGCCATAGATAAAAATGTAGTTAAACCGCCCAAAATTTCTTTTTTAAAGTTGGTGTTATGTTCCTTGAACTTAAAGTATTTTTTCACAGTTAAGTCTCCCTTTTATTGAAATACCTTAATATTTTAATATCCAGCGTTTCAAAACACAATAGTAAATCCGAACTTTTCTAACAAAATATTCTTTTAAGTTCGATAAAAGTTAAAATTTCAACCCTTTTAGCGCATCTTGGAACGGATTGTTTTCCAGACTATCATCATTATTTAGATATTTTTTCATATCTTTTTTAGAAACTTTGTCATTCTTTTTATTTTTATGACGTTCATCCATTTGTACCTGACTTTCTGTGTGACCACATACACATCTATATGTTGCATCTTTTCCAGTACCGAAACGGGTCATTTTTTTATGACAGTTTGGACAACGCGCATTCGTTTTAGATTGAACATTCTTTTTGGTCTTACAATTTGGATCTTGGCATACAAGCATCGAACCATTTTTCGTATTGACTTTTAGCATAAATTTGCCACAAGTAGGACATTCAGTAGCTGTAAGATTATCATGTTTATATTTTTGTTCACTGTCTTTAATAGTAGTTATAATTTTTTCAGTAAATGATTTAATTTCTGCCATGAATTTATGAGCATCATATTTTCCTTGCTCAATCATCATTAATTTATCTTCCCACTCTGCGGTTAATAATGGCGATGTAAGTTGTTCAGGAGCTAATTCTAATATTTGCTTTCCTTTATTAGTCACTTTAATTTTGCCGTCTTTTGATTCAATCGCATTAATATTAAACAGTTTTTCTATAATATCAGCTCTCGTTGCAACCGTCCCTATACCACCCGCTTCTTTTAAAGTTTTACTATGTTTGTTGTCATCAAACTTGAAGAATTTTTGTGGACTTTCCATAGCTTTTAATAATGAGCCCTCGTTAAAGTATGAAGGTGGTGTTGTTTCATGTTCGTTAACATTTACAGTACTTACTTTTATATTCGCACCTTGCTGCCATTTAGAGTCTAATGTGAATGTTTGATCTTCATTGTTAAATAGTGCTTTAAAACCTAGTTTTGTCGAAATTTTATCTTTATAAACAAATTTATATTCGTTGATAGACAATTCTAATTCAATTGCTTCGTATTCTTGTGGAGGCATTAAGTTTGCTAAAAATCTTTGTCCTATCATCATATAAATCTTTTGTTCTTTTGGTGATAGTGCTGCCATATCCGGTCTCACTTCAGTTGGAATAATAGCATGGTGGTCTGAAACTTTATTATTGTTGATAAAGCTATCGTTCACACTATAATTTTGACTCATCTGAGCTTTAGCGTAAGATTTGTAATCAGTTGCCATTAACGCTCTTAATCTGTCTTTAATAGTACTTACCATGTCATCAGTTAAATAATTTGCATCCGTACGAGGATAAGTAACTAACTTATGACGTTCATATAATTGTTGCAAAGTATTAAGTGTTTCTTTAGGCCCATATTTGTATCGTTTGTAAGCCTCTTGTTGTAAATCAGTTAAATTAAATAACTTTGGCGGAAAAGCCTTCTTGCGTTTCCTATTTATAGAATCTACTTGAGCATTCTGACCCTTAATATTAGCTGCAATATTTTGATAAACTTCTTTATTTGTTGACTGTTGAGGTGTTATACATTGGCATGATAATCCGCCAACATTAATATTTAAAGTAAAATAAGTTTCTGGGGTGAAATTATTAATTTCGGATTGTCTCATTTCTACTAATTTAATAGTAGGTGTTTGTACACGTCCTAAAGATAGTTGCGCATCATATTTTGTAGTTAAAGCTCTTGTTGCATTAATACCTACAACCCAATCCGCTTCACTTCTTGCTAATGCTGCTGCATAAAGTTGGTTAAATTGACGCCCGTCTTTTAATTTTTTAAAACCATCAACAATCGCCTTTTTAGTAACAGAACTAATCCACAATCTTTTGATTGGTTTTTTATTATGCACTTTATCTAGGATTAAACGTGCAACTAATTCCCCTTCTCTACCTGCATCTGTAGCTATTATAATATTTTGGACTTCATCTTTTTGAAGTAATTTTTGTACAGTTTGAAATTGCTTTTTTGTTTTATTGATAACTACTGTTTTCATTTTATTTGGAATAATAGGTAAATCAGCTAATTTCCATTCTTTAAAGTTTTTATCATATTGTTCTGGAGTAGCATTCGTTACTAAATGACCTAACGCCCATGTTACAATATAGTTATTATTCTCAAAGTATCCATTACGTGATGTAGTAATATTTAAAGCATTCGCAATATCTTTCCCTACCGAGGGTTTCTCAGCTAAAATTAAAGATTTCATAATTACGCCCTTTCAAATGTTTAATATTGTCATTGTAACATGTATCTAACACATCTAAACTTCCATTTACGACAAAAAATACATATAATTAAACTAAATACTGGTAACTGTTTTAAATAACAAGGAGGTATTTCATGACTATAGTTAATGTTAACGATATAGATCAAATAAAATCTTTTATAGAATCCGCAAATTATGAAATGGCATCTTATTTATATAAACTTCCTCAAGCACATAATCAATTCGATGCATTTCTCAAAGACGTTATTGATAATCCTGGTGTCTACGCAATTCAAAACGACGAGGATGAATTAACGATGCTATTAATGGCTTTTCCTTATGAAAACAACAAATATAAAGTCATTGGGCCACTAATCAACCCTAATGTAGAATATACAATCGAGGAATTTGATAGTTTATTCCAGGCAATGGTCAACGATCATCCCGATAGTGCTAACTTTAGCTTTTCTTTTGAAAAAGCACAGCAACACTTTCAATTACCTATGAAAGCAATAGGCGCATCGTATAATTTTACTGATTATTATTTAGAAACTGCTACTGACGTTGGGGAAATCGGCCCTACACAAAATATTACCGAATATCACCCTGCCTATTTTCGTTCATTTAATAAACTACATCAAAATACATTCACACATAACGTTATGACTGGCAGCGAAATTATTGATTCTTTAGAAGATAATAATCATCTATTTATGTTTATGTCAGAAGGTTTATTAAAAGGATATGTGTACTTACAAATATTTGAAAATCAACAAACGGCAGAGATTAAATATTTTGCGTCTCATGCCGATTATCGTTTTAAAGGTATAGCATTTGAATTATTAAAATATGTACTTCACTTCGCCTTCCAAAACTATAATGTAAAAAAAATATACTTTAAAATACGTAGTAAAAATAACAAACTGGTGGCACGTTTTAACGAACTTGGCTTTAATGTTAACCATGAATATAAAAAATATAAGTTTGTTAAAGCCTATCTGTAACAAACACATTACTACTAATAATTTTAAAAGCATCATTCCAAATGTATGGAATGATGCTTTTATTGTTATCTTCCACTATATACACAGTGCGTTAATACACTTTTTCAAACAGTATGAACCATTAGAAAAGATAATTTTTATATTAAAACGCTTTCATATAAAAAAGAAACCGGTTTTATTTACTATATTATTAATTTAATTTAATATATCTAGTTGTAGCTATTTTAAACTTATAGCTCCCACATAAAATATTAGAGAGAGAAGTGAGTAGTAATATGGATTTTTTAATAGCGCTACTGCCTGCAATATTTTGGGGTAGTGTAGTATTAATTAATGTATTAGTCGGAGGAGGACCCTTTAACCAAATTAGAGGGACTACTTTAGGTGCGTTAATCATAGGTATCATTTTGCTATTATCAGGCCAAGCACAATTCGATAACCCCATCGTAATTATTGTTGGCTTAATTTCAGGTGCTTTCTGGGCATTAGGACAAGGTTATCAATTGAAGTCAGTCAATTTAATTGGTGTTTCTAAAACAATGCCTATTTCTACAGGTATGCAATTAGTCGGTACAACACTATTTAGTGCTATTTTCTTAGGTGAATGGAGCACTGGGACACAAGTGATTTTAGGCTTAATATCCATGATCTTATTAGTGATTGGTATTGCATTAACATCATTAAAAGGAAAAAATGAACCTACTGGAAGTAATAGTAAATTTGGTAAAGCAATGGTGATTTTATTAATTTCAACTGTTGGTTATGTGGTTTATGTCGTTGTAGCACAAATCTTTGGTGTAGACGGAACAAGCGCATTATTCTTCCAATCAATAGGTATGGCTATTGGTGGCTTTATCTTATCTATGAAACATGAAACTTCTATTAAGAGTACTACTTTAAATTTAATACCGGGTGTCGTATGGGGCATTGGTAACTTATTTATGTTCTACTCTCAACCTAAAGTCGGTGTAGCAACGAGTTTCTCATTTTCACAATTACTCGTTATCGTATCAACATTAGGTGGCATTTATTTATTAGGTGAACGTAAAGACAGACGTCAAATGATTGGCATATGGTCAGGTATTATATTAATCATTGTTGCTGCCTTTATTTTAGGAAATTTAAAAGCGTAACAACTTAAGGAGGACAATGGAATGTTCAAAGATTTAGAAAACAAAGTAGTCGTAATTACTGGAGCAGGAAGTGGATTAGGTAAAGCTTTCTCAGAAGAATTTGGAAAATTAAAAGCTAAAGTAGTAATGAACTATTTAAGCGATAAACACTTAGATGATATAAATAAAACAATCAAATTAATCGAAGATGCTGGCGGACAAGCAATCAAAGTTCAAGGCGATGTATCTGTTGAAGATGACGTTAATAACCTTGTACAAACTGCAGTTAAAGAATTCGGTACAGTAGATGTCATGATCAACAATGCTGGTTTCGAAAAACCTATCCCTAGTCACGAAATGTCAGTGTCAGAGTGGCAAAAAGTTATCGATATCAACTTAACTGGTGCATTTATGGGTGCTAAAGCAGCTGTAAACCAATTCTTAAAAGAAGATAAAAAAGGTGTTATTTTAAACACTTCTAGCGTTCATGATACTATTCCTTGGCCAAACTACGTTAACTACGCAGCTAGTAAAGGCGGCTTAAAGTTAATGATGGAAACTATGTCAATGGAATATGCGCAATATGGTATTCGTATTAACAATATTTCACCGGGAGCTATTGTTACAGAACATACACGCGAAAAATTCTCCGATCCAACTACACGTGCTGAAACATTAGAAATGATTCCAGCTAAAGAAATTGGAGAGGCACATCAAGTTGCTAACGTTGCATTATTCTTAGCTTCTGACTTCTCAGATTATATTCACGGCACTACAATTTATGTAGATGGTGGTATGACTAACTATCCTGCATTTATGGGCGGTAAAGGTTAATATAATCTTACTTTAATATCAAAATGCCTAGCATTATAAATTCATAGCTTTAACTAAACAGGTGAGACACTTAAACCCCTAAGTGTTTCATCTATTTTTGTTTTAGCATAAAAATCATACACTAACAACTGCTTAAAACAATACTTTGAAAATCACTAACTAACCCCCTCACCTACATATGTGAGCCAATAATTTCTAATACTTAATTAAACTAAACACCTTAATAGCTTTTGCGGTTTGTTATTGGCGAGACTCCTAAGGGTACAGGACTAGCTGAAGACTACAGGCTGAAGCTGTCCCCTTGGAAAGCGAGCCAATGAATTTAAACAAAAAAATACGAACCCCACATACGGATTCGTATTTTATATTTATAGTATTGTTGTCCCTAATTGTTAAACAAAAATCGCTTGATACACATACAATATTATTATACTAATTACTATGGTCAAGTTAGTCACCATGCCAATAATTGGTAAGGTTCTATATTTAAATTGTATCGCATAAGGAATAACAGACACGCCCACTGGTAATAACCACGCAACTTGCAACGTCGTTTTTATCATTTCGTCATGAACCGGTAAGAAATAATGCACCAATAAACCAGCAACTAATGCGATACCATAATGTAAACCTAAATACTTCGCAACAAGTGGTAAATAACGTCTTTCAATTTTAAAACTCAACATTAAACCTAGTAAAATCATTGAAAGAGGCATATTTGCTTTAGAGAGTGTTGAGAAGAAACTAATAACTGGTGCTGGGAAATGAATATTAGATAAATTAAGTATAAACATAATAATATACGTCATTAATGGGACTGACTTCACAATATTTATCCCTAAATATTTAAAATCAAAATTGTCCGCACCATTACTAAAATAGTTACCTACAAAATAAGTAACACCAAACATGATAACGGCTCCACCTATGTCAGCCATACCAAAATAAATCATGCCCTTTTCAGGCCATATCGTCGCAACAAGTGGATAAGCAAATAATCCAATGTTTAATGATGCAGTCATCATACCCATTGTGCCTCTAATTTGGTTATCTCTATTCAAAAAACACCAAATAACGATAATTTTAGAAATAACCCCAAAACAAATCATCATAATGGGTAAAATAGATAATGAAATATCTAGTTCCGCTTTATTTAAATTAACAATAACTAAAGAAGGAAGTGTGATATTTAATACCAACGTTGCAAAAATCTGACTATCATTCGCTTTAAAATAATTAAGTCGCTTTAAAACATAACCTAACGCTATTAGTAAAATTATAATAATAAATTGTTGCGTCACAGTAATCCTTCTTTCATTCTGTTTTCATTACATTTTCATACTATAACATACTTACTTGTTATTTTAGAAGCTATCAATTTCATGTTATAATTTAATTAATATTCTTAAATATTTTATTTTTATAAATAAGGAGAATTACTATGGATTTAAATTCTAAATTAATGGAACTTAAAGACGATTATGTAAGATTACAGAACGATCTTGAGAAAAGAGAATCTTTAAACCAAGATATCGACCCACTACACCGTCAACTAGCCGAAATTGAAGAACAAATTGCTTCAGTTCGCTCTGAAATAAATAAACAATCTAAAAATTAGCATTCTAGTCAGAAGATTATATTCATGCTAAGATTAGAACGAACTTCGAAAGGATGTTAAATCAATCATGCAACTTTATCTTATCTTACTACCGCTTCTGTATTTAATTGTTAGTTACATAAGTATCTATAAAATGAATACTATTTTCACTAAAATATTAAGGATCATAATGGCAATCTTGTTGATATTCGTTGTAGCTTTAACAACATTATCGTTTGCTGCTGTTAACTGGTGGGTGTTCGTTATCCTACTACTTATCGTCGGCAATGTCGAAATCACAGCCTTTAAATTTAGCAAACAAGACCCAAAAGCTGTTAATATCTTAAATATAATTACAGCGATTTTAATAGTGATATATATAATTTTAACACTTATTTTATACTAATTTAGACTTCTAGCATCGTTCTTAAGACGATGCTTTTTTTATTTAAATTAAACAAGAGGTTAAAACGATTACGTTTTAACCTCTTGTTATTATTTATTAAACTTACGTTTCAACTTATTTCTCATCGTCATTAATATTTCGTAAATAACAGGAACTACGATTAAAGTTAGGATTGTAGACGAAATCAATCCACCTATAACTGTCGCAGCCATTCCTTTTGAAATAAGCATCGAACTATCTTTACCAAATAGCATCGGTATTAGTGCACCTATTGTTGCTAACGCCGTCATAAGAATCGGTCTTATACGTGTACCGCCAGCTTCTATCAACGCTTCCTTCATAGGCATACCATTTTTTTCATTATTAATTACCCTATCTATAAGCACGATGGCATTCGTCACTACTATACCTATCAACATTAACATACCAATCATACTTGGTACCGATAAAGTTTCTCCAGTAATTACTAAAGCTAATACAACTCCGATTACTGTAAATGGTAATGAGAATAAAATTGTGAATGGCGCTAAAGCACCTTTGAATGTAAGGACAAGTACTAAATAAACTATAATGATTGCTGCTAACATCGCTAAAGTTAATTGCGTGATAGCATTGCCAATATCGTCATTGGCTCCGCCAACATTAACTTTCACACTGTTAGGTTTATCCATTTTATTAACTTTAGAAATCATTTTTTGCGAAATACCACCAACATTACTACTCGTCACTTTACCAGATACTGTTGATGTATAATCACCAGCCTCTGTCTTAATTTTATTTGGTGTTGACGTTTTTTCTAAACTAGCAATATCACTTAATTTAACTTCTTTACCAGTTTGAGATGGTACTTCAGTATTTTCTAATTTATCTTTACTCCAGTCTGTGACTTTGTCTTGCTTAATTTTAACGCTAACATTCTTACCACTATCTTTAACTGTAGTTACAGTTTGATCAGGCGTATTTTGGTTTAGAGTCATTGCTAATTGAGAAGCTGTAATACCCTGCTTAGCGGCTTTATTATGATCTACTTTAATATTGTATTGCTCATATGTTTGTGATAAATCCGATTTTACATTAGCAATACCGTGTTCTTTTTTCATACTATCTTCGATTTTATTAACGGTACCTTTTATTTTAGCTAATGAAGGTCCAGTAACATCAATTTCAATTTTATTGTTACTACCACCAGTACCCATATCTTGGTTACCCCATTCACCTGGGTGTTTATATTTACTAATATGTTTTAACACTTTATCTGGTTCTTCATCAAAATTAGGCGTATTGGAATCATATTGCACCATTAACGCTAAACTATTCGTACTACCCGTTGGATCAGTTGGCGAAGGTCCACCTACAGAATATTGTACTGTTCTAACTTTATCTTTACTGTTTAAATATTTTTGTACTTGCTCTGCATGGTCTAAAACTTTACCTTCAGTTTCACCAGGTTTCGGTGTATAAGTGAGTGCCATATATTTATCATCACCAGTCGAGATGTAGCTTGTACCTATTTTAGCTGCACCTAGTACAATACTAGCAATCAAAATGACAATACTTAAAATTAATACTATCCATTTATGATTTAACGACCATGATAAGACCTTACGATAATTAGATCCAATTATGCCAAGTGACTTCTCCTTTTTACGTTTAAGTCCTTTTTTAAAATAAGTAGACCCTAATGCTGGCACGATTGTAATTGAAACTAATAGAGATGCCAATAAACTAAAAGTGATAGCTAAAGCAAATGGTCTAAACATTTCTCCAACTGAACCACTCACAAAGGCAAGCGGTAAAAAGACTACGATAGTAACAATAGTCGATGATAAAATAGGTTTAAATACTTCTTTTGTAGCACTAATAATTAAATCATCTTTAACCAATTGTTCATTTTTATCGGCAAGCCTACGGTAAATATTTTCAACTACTACGATAGAATCATCGATAACTCTACCAATGGCAACAGTCAAGGCGCCTAACGTTAATATATTTAACGATATATTTGAGAGTTTCAATGCTATCATTGCTATCAAAATAGACATTGGTATCGATACGACCGAAATCGTCGTCATTCTTATATTTCTTAAGAATAATAGGATAACGATAATAGCTACTATCGTACCTAACAATGCCTTATTAATCATCGTGCTTAATGAATCTTTAATTGGCTTCGCAGTGTCCATAACGATATGAGATTCCATGTCTGGATTTTGCTTTTTAAAGTCATTAATTTTGTCTTTTACGTCATCAGCAACTTGTACGGTATTCGCATCTTGTGCTTTCGTAATTTGAACATTCAATGCATCTTTACCATTAGTTTTAGAGATACTTTCACGTGTATCACCTAATTTTACATCTGCAATATCTTTTAATTTAACTGATGAAGATGAGTCTTCTTCCCCATTAGATTGTTGTGACATCATCTCACTAGCTTGTTGTCCACCAGCACTACTACTCGCCCCACTAGCAGCACCTTGTTGAGGTATAGTTAGATTTTTCAAAGCATCTACCGATTTATATTTGCCATCTACAACAATGGATTTATCAGTATCATCAAATTGGAATAAGCCTAATGGTGTCTGACTCGTAGCATTCTTAATATATTTCTGAACGTCTTGTTCTGTTAAATGATTTTCGCTTAGTTTTGCTTTATCAAATTTAATTGATACTTCACGTTTTGTTTGTCCATTTACTTGAGCATTTTGTACGCCTTTTACTTGTTGTAATTTAGGTATTAAATGCGAATTGATTTTTTTAGTAGCATCCTTTAGATTATCCTCTTTATTTGTAAAAGAATAAGCGACTATTGGGAAAGCATCCATAGAGCTACGTGTTATTTCAGGTTCTTGTACACCACTTTTAAACTTTATTTTATCCAGTTCTTTTTTCAAATCGTTTTCAGCTTTATCCATATCCGTACCATCTTCATATTTCACTGTTACCGTAGAAGCATTTTGAATGGATTCGGCACTCACATCTTTAACATCTGCCATTGACCGTATTTGATCATCAATCTTATCACTGACATCATCTTTAACAGCAGTTGGCGTTGCACCTGGCATAGACGTTTGAATTGTCATCATAGGTGGCTCAACATCTGGTAACAACTCTTGTTTAAGCTTTACACTCGAATAAATACCACCGAGAATCACTAGCAGTACCATTAGAAAGATGGCAAATTTATTACCTAGTGAAAACTGTAGCAATTTTTTTATCATTAACTTAATCCCCCATCAAAATATCAATTTAGTAATAACTTACCATAAATCAAACAATTTTAAGTTCAATTTTTAAAATTAATGCAAATAATTTTACGCTTCATAATTTTAGTTATTATTTAATATAGTTCCGCTCCCATGTTGAAAGCTTTGTTATAATGCAATATTTTGTCACAAAAAAACTGTCGACAGTGTGTTGTCGACAGTAAAATTTACTAAAGGAAACTATTTTCTTTTAAGTTTGCGAGAAAGACCAATTTTAGCTTTTGTTAATCTAGGCTTCACATTTTCAATGATTTGATAAAGTGGTTTATTTAGCACGTAATCGAATTCTCCGATTTTTTCGCTTAAATAAGTACCCCATACTTTCTTAAAGCTCCATAAGCCATAATGATCTGAATCTTTATCTGGGTCGTTATCAGTACCACCAAAATCATAAGTTTTAGCGCCATGTTCTCTTGCATATTGCATCATCGCAAACTGCATGTGATGGTTAGGTAAAAAGTCTCTATATTCATTTGAAGAAGCGCCATATAAATAATAAGATTTTTCTCCTGAGAACATCAACAATGCACCTGATAAATAAATACCTTCTGGGTGCGTAGCTACTAATTGTTCTAAATCGTCAATCAATGATTGCGTTTTATCTTTTTTGTTTCCTGCATCATTAATTTTATTTAAGGTCTTTTTGTCTTGTTTTTTCTCTGTTAATTTAACAATTTCTTGATCCAACTCATCCATGTCATTTCTTAATTCTTCTAGGACTGGTTTAGGTTCAAGTTTAACTAAAAAGAGTTCAGCATCTCCATCGTCATGTAATGCATCATAGATATTTTGGAAGTATGAAATATCTCTTGTTAAGAAGCCATCTCTTTCACCAGTTATTTTCATTAAATTCGCAAAAGTTTCTAAACCTGCTCTATTTGATTTTTCAACTTTTGTTCCACGTTTTAATGCTAATCTAACCTTAGAACGGTTTCTACGTTCAAAACTTTGAATAAGTGATTCATCATCTTTGTCTATTGGGGTAATCATTGTCATTCTAGGTTGGATATAGTCTTTAGATAATCCTTCTTTAAAGCCTTTATGTTTAAACCCTAGCGATTTTAAGTTGCGTAACGCCTCAACGCCTTTATCTACTTCAACGTCTGGGTCAATTTTAATTGCATAAGCTTTTTCATCTTTAGCGACTTGCATCGCATTTTCTAATAATGTTTCTAAAGCTAATTTGTTGGAATAATCAGTTACAAAGCCTCTTGATATATAACATAACGTATAAGGTAACTTAGGTACTTTTTTGAACAGTAATTGTCCCACACCTACGATTTCACCATTTTCACCGACAGCGATACGCTTAGAATACCAGCCTGTTAATTTTTTTGTTTCGGCCCATTTTGTTAATTGAAGTAAATCCCCATTTGGATGACTTTTCACAAATGCATCATGTTGTTGATTTGTAATATTCATCTTTTCCATATCTCTGTCTCCTTTATCTTTACAGTTCTTTAATTATACAACGCACAATTCAATCTTTCACGTATAACATCGTCTTTTGATATAATGAAATAAATACTAATTAAAGAAGGTTTACAATGAGAATAATTATCCTCGCTTTATTATTTATTATAAATATTATAATTGTTATTCATACATTAGCTAATCCATTAACGATTAACAACTTTAGTTTACGTGTCATACTCGCTGCGTTGACATTTGTTTTATCCTTATTCTTTTTATTAATACGCACTACTAAAGTGGCAACATACTGTGCTATTATAACACTTATCTTAGCACTCTTGCATATATTCATCATCGCGCATAGTGCTTATCAGTACATTTATTAATCTGCCTCACAACGATAATGTAATCCTCTAATTATTAAAGTATATGACGCAGTAGTCTTGCTATCATGCAAGACTATTTTTTCGTATCTAGGGTTATCACTATTATAAAATTCATAAATCACATTATCATTGGGTAATTGCAATTGTGTAACGTGTTCATCATCGTTAACGACAAGCATTTCAAACCACTGTCTCCATTTAGCGGCAGTAATTTTTCTGTTTTCACAACCTATGCATACCCTTTTAACTGTAAACTCATTTTGCCTATATGGCGCTAACTTCTTCTCTCTTACTTCATCAGGTTCATCCCATTGAATGAAAAATGGTGGTTTAACTTTTTCGTCTAACTCATTAATGTATAATAATTGCCATTCTGTTTTTTTACCCTTTGCATCAACACGATTCATCTTAACTGGGCCAATAATATCGACGCCCTTAGATTCTAATTCTAATTTTAAATAATCAATATCATCCGTACTAAAAGCGAGCGTTTTTAGTCCTTGTTTATAATTGTCTTGCACTAACTTCGAAGGAAATGCAACCCTTCCCTCGTCCGTTTTAGATAATTTTAATAAAGTCTCTTTATTATAAACATCTAATAATTCGATGTAAGCATTCGAAATATACGCTAGACGATTGAACGTACCAAAGCGTTCATGACGCCCTCCATTATATAATGTAAACAATTCACCAGGATATTTGAACTCTGATAAATTATTTATATAGTGTACGAAATGATCAAGTTTAAGATTCATGGATAAAACCCCTTAATTTTATTTAATTCTATAATAACAAATGACTTCTCTCATTACTCGCATTTTACTAATAAGTGAAACTACCAATACTTATTTAAAATTTGTAGTAAATTGTCCTTCTTAAAAACATAATACTCATTTAATTAAAATTTGTATTAACCTATT
Organism: Staphylococcus lloydii; assembly: GCF_015775975.1. NCBI lineage: Bacteria > Bacillati > Bacillota > Bacilli > Caryophanales > Staphylococcaceae > Staphylococcus > Staphylococcus lloydii. The sequence continues at coordinate 752,774 of NZ_CP064056.1, read as the reverse complement.
GCTTTATTTTCAAAATTGCATTAGAATAGTAAACGTTCTAAATAAAGTTAGCTAAGCTAACTATTTGAGAGGTGCCTATGAATACAAAAAAATTATTCGATAGTTTAACGGGTATGTATCGACCTTACGTAAAATTATTTCAACCCATATTCGAAGAGTATGATTTATTTTCAGCGCAATGGCTTGTGTTAAAAGATATCGCGCTTAACGAACCTACAACATTAGTACAAATATCTAAAAGAAGAGCTATCGAAAAACCGACAACGCGTAAGATATTAAAAGTACTTTCAGACAAATCATTATTAACTATAAAGCAAGGTAATGATAAAAGAGAACGCATCTTAACTCTATCAAAAGCAGGTACTGAATTATTTGAGGATATGAGTAAGCAATTTGATCGTATTCAAGGTAATATCGTCGAACGTTCAGGTATTACTGCAGAAGAAGCCGATATCACTATTAAAACCGTATTGGCGTTACACGAACAATTATCTAATCTAGAGGAGGAATAGTAGTGCAACATGTAGAACAAGGTGCTTTAAAAACACCTATATGGACTAAAAGTTTTAACATTAACTTTTTAACGAACTTTTTAGTTTACCTGTGTATGTATTTATTAATTGTAATTATCGCAAGCTATACAAAGTCTGAGTATCACGCTTCAGATAGTATAGCCGGATTGGTGTCAGGTCTTTTTATTATTGGGTCACTCATAGGTAGATTTACAACAGGAAAGTATGTCAACAGAGTTGGACCAAAACGTATATTACTAATCGGTTTAGTATTTTTAATGATTTCTCAATTATTATATTTTATTGAGGGTTCATTAACAGTATTAATGGTTACAAGAGTTATTAACGGTATTGCAACTGGTGTCACAACTACTGCAACAGGTACAATCGCAGCATATGTGACGCCTCAAGAACGTAAAAGTGAAGGTATCAGTTTATTCTCATTAAGTTTAGTATTAGGTGCAGCTATAGGGCCATTTTTTGGTTTATTATTAATTAATGCTTTCCCAGTTGAATTGTTATTCTTTATTTGTTTAATATGTGGTGTTGTAAGTTTCGCAGTATCATTCTTTATTAACTTACAATTTGAAACTACAAAAGAAGAACCTATGAAAGATACACAAAGCAAGAAGAAATTTAACATTAACAATTACATTGCAAAAGAAGCTGTACCCGTTGCCATCATTATGTTAATCACAGGTTTAACTTATTCATCGATACTCACGTTTTTACAATTTTATGCTCAAGAAATTCATTTAGTAACGTTAGCAAGTTACTTCTTTATTTTCTATGCTATTGCTTCATTAATCACAAGACCTGTTGCCGGACGTATGATGGATGACAAAAATGAAAACGTAGTCGTTTACCCTGCTTTCATTTGTTTAATTTTAACGTTCGTTGCACTATGTTTTACAAATTCAGGTTGGTTACTCGTTATAGCGGGGCTTTTACTTGGTTGCGGTTACGGTAATATTTCTTCAAGTATGCAAGCTATCGCAATTAAAGTATCACCTCCGACAAAATATGGTATCGCAACATCTACTTACTTTATTGGATTAGACCTAGGTTTAGGCTTTGGCCCATATGTGTTAGGTTTCATAACTTCTGCAGTGTCATTTGCTCAGTTATACGGCATTATGGCAATAATCGCACTCGTTACAGCAATCATTTATTTATTCGTTCATGGACGTAAAGTTAAAACACAATATTAATAAAAAAAGGTTAGGTATAATTGAATGTGCTACATTCATAATACCTAACCTTTTTTATTAGTTTGCCATTTGAGAAGTTTCGATAGCCGCCGTTATATGGCTGAGTAGTTCACTTTGCTTTTCATCAAAGTAATAAAACACCTGTCGTTCATCCGAATCAGAGCGAATTTTTGAAATGAGTTCTTTTTTATATATTTTACGTATTATAACATCAATCTTACTTGTATCCCACAACATTTCAAAATGCAAAGTATCTCTCAATACTTTACCACTAATTTTTTGTGCCTCATAAACTTTGTATAGCACAACAAATTCTTCCATAGATAAACTTTGGGTCGTTTTAAGCCAATGTTTCAGTTGGCTTAGTGCTCTTTCGGATTCGATGAATTGCTTTACCTTACTTTCCATATTTTGATCAAGCCTCCTATGTTTATTCTAGTTGTTGTTTTATTGTTTAAATGGCTTTATATATAGTCTTATGCTTTTGAAATATTATATAACAATTCCTTCTTTAAATCTATAACTTTTAAGTTGTTATTTAAATTACTCATTTAGATTTTAAATTAAAGATATTAAAGATTAACGCTTATTTATCATTCATTTATTCAATGTCAGTGGTTTTTTATTATCTTTAAATTATTGCTTTAATAGTTTTTAAATATAAATATAAAATCTCACAATAATCTATTGTGAGATTAAAAAGTATATAGTATTGAAAGTGTAGCCTTTTAACTAACCACCTATATAGTTCATATTTATTTTCTTACGTTTGCGATTAGCAACTGTTTGTTCGGTACGTTCATCTGAATAGCGATCGTCTCGAATGTTCCATAATGCTTTAAATTGTTCTTTAAGTTCATGATTGTTTGCACCAGAACGTAAAAATGATTTCACATCAAATCCATCTACTGAGCTAAATAAACATCCGTAAAATTTTCCGTCTGATGACAATCTTGCACGTGTGCAGGTTGAACAAAACGATTGCGATACACTTGTTATTAAGCCAAATTTCGCCCCATTGTCTATATGTCGGTAATATTTAGCGACTTCACCAAAATATTTAGGCTCCACAGGTGCAATATCAAAATGTTGTTCTACGGTAGCTAACATTTCATCTTTGGTAACAACTTTACTGAAATCCCAACCATTATCGTTGCCTACATCCATAAATTCAATAAAACGTATTTCAATATCTTTATCTTTAAAGTATTCAATCATCGGAATAATTTGATCATCGTTAACCCCTTTTTGAATAACCACATTTACTTTAACGTGGAATCCAATACTAACGGCATAATCAATTTGATCTAAAATCGTACTCGCTTTAATATTACGGTTATTTATATTTTGAAATACTTTATCCTCAATAGCATCAAGACTTACATTTATTCTTCTTAAACCTGCATCGTATAAATTTTGTCCGTGCTTTTTTAACAGTAATCCATTTGTAGTTAAACCTATATCTTCGATAGCATCTATTTGTGACAACTGTTCTATTAACTTATATAAATCTCTGCGCATTAATGGTTCGCCACCAGTAATGCGAATTTTCTTCACGCCAAGTTGCGTATAGATTTCGGCAATACGAGTCATTTCGTCAAAAGTTAATAACTCTTCTTTTGGGAGAAATACGTAGTCATCTCCAAATATTTCTTTCGGCATACAATAATCACATCGAAAGTTACAGCGATCGGTAACTGATAATCTTAAGTCTCGAATTGGTCTACCTAATTTATCAGTTATTTGTTCAACCATTTTAAGGACCTCCTTATTTATTTAACACTTGTTCTAAAGAGTCCAAATCTTGTTGATAATTAATATTTTTAAACCAATATTCTGGTGCATCAATATCTCCAACGTTTAACCAAGCATGATCGACTCGGCTATATACATTTTTGAAGCTATAATCATCAGAATTTAAAGCTTGTTCAATATATTGTAATGTTTTAGGACTGTAAAATGCTATAGTCGGGATTGGGTAATTATCTGCGATAAAACCGGCTATATCTAATTTATCTTCTATTAAATGCGCTACCATGAATTGATAAAGTTTGCTAATTGCTTTTTTAGAAATCATCGGTGTATCAACAGAAACTACGAAAAATAATTCATCGTCATATTGTTTCATGACTGTGCAAAGTCCTGCCAATGGGCCCTTATCTTTAAATTGCGGAGCGTCTACGACCACATCGCTATAATCAAATTTTGGCGCTAATGTTTCGTTTGTACTAATGATTATTTTATTAAACATGTTTGTTGCTTCAAGCACATCTATAATGCGTTGATAAAAATACTGTCCTTGTATTTGTGCAAATGCTTTTTGAGCGCCAAATCTTTCCGAACGCCCACCGGCAAGGATTATTGCTTTCATCTCTATATTAACCTCCGCTAACTGGTGGAATCAACGCAACCGTATCATTTTGTTGCACGATGTCATCGTCTTTAACAAATTCTTCATTAACGGCTACTTGATAAGTTTTATTTTTTAATGCTGGATATTGTTCAAGTAATTTATTTTTTAATTGTTCAACAGTCAGTGTATTATCTAAAGGTATTTCTTCTGACTGTTTAGCTAAAATTTCTTTTATTTCTGCAAAATATAAGACTTTCAATTCCTAGCCTCCTTCAATTGCATCTTCATGATAACCTCTTTGATGGCCTTGCCATTCGGCACCATCTTCCCATATTTCTTTTTTCCAAATTGGTACAATCTCTTTAATGCGTTCTATCGCATATTCATTTGCTTCATATGCATCTCTTCTATGTGGTGAAGATACTGCGATCAATACTGCTATGTCAGAGATATTTAACGCACCTATTCTATGAACAATGCTCGTCTTTGTGTCTGGCCAACGTGCTGTAATTTCTGCGCCAATTTGCGCGAGTTTCTTTTCTGCCATTGGTACATACGCTTCATATTCCAAATACTCAGTCTTTATCCCTTTTGTCCACTCTCTCACATGGCCAGTAAATACAACAGCAGCACCTTTTGTAGCATCAACTACAAAAGCTCTATATTGTTCAGTTTGAATAGGTGTATTTGTAACTTCAAACTGTTTCATCGAATCAGCCCTTTTGTACGTAGAAAAGTAAGTAACCATGCTTCATATTGTTTGTAAGCCATTTCTTCGCTTAAATTAATATGATATTGCACGTTAGATAATTGAGTTAGCTTATGATAATCTGCTTGATTATGATATACGATAACTTTATCATACGGTGCGTCTTTAAAACCTTCTACTAAGATTATGTCACTGTCTATTGTAACAGATTCAGCAATCAGTTCCTTAAGATTTTGTTTTGCTACATGTGTTACTGTTTGACGATAATTTTCTCCCTGCACAATGCTTTGATCGGCTCCAGCAGAAAAATGTTTCATATGGTCTACATTACTATCTTGTAGCGTTATTTCACCACCATGACCATGATTTTTTACTGTAGCAACCTTTAAACCCAACGATTTCAACAATTTAATTGTCTGTCTCATTAAAGTTGTCTTCCCTGTATTTTTATAACCGACGATTTGCAAAATCATAATAGTAATTCCTCTTCGTAACTCGATGATTCAGTCAAAATCACATCGACTGTACGTCCTTTTTTATAGCCTCTCGTACCACCAGGCAACATTATCATCGCATTGCTGTGTGCTATAGCTACAACTGCACCAGATTTATTAAAGCCGGACGGCACGGCTGTCATTTCACCGCCTGTAAAGGTTGCTTTCGCTCTAATGAATCTGCTAAATGGGTTCGGTTTTGTAAAGTCTTCCATTAACGTTGCTTTAACAATTTGGGGGTAGCAAGCGTTGGCACCTGTCATCTTGTTAAGTGCAGGTTTTACAAATAATTCAAAACCTGTAAAACAAGCAGACGGATTACCAGACAAACCAAATAAATAAGTATTACCTGCTACTGCAACAGTCGTTACGCTACCTGGTCGCATGGCAACTTTATTAAACAAAACTTCTGCATTTAACGCTTCATAAATCGCCGGTAAATAATCAAAATCTCCGACTGACACACCGCCTGTAGTAATTACCATGTCATGTTTCCCTTTAGCTTCTTTAACGACTTGAATACTACTTTCTAAATCATCTTGTTGTATTTTATATGTTTCTACCTCTAGACCGACTTTAGTAGCTAATGCTTGAATCATTGGACCATTCGAATTACGAATCTTACCAGGTTCGAGATCATCACTGACGTCCAACAATTCACTACCTGTGGCAATAATCGCAACGCTAGGCTTTTTATAAACAGGGACGTCTTGATAACCGTAAGTAGCTAAAACAGCAATACCTCCTGCATTAAGATGTTGTCCTTTTTTTAAAACAATATCCCCAACAGTTGTTTCTTCGCCTTTTAACGATACATTTTCATATGCTTCAAATGGTTTTCTAATAGTAAATGAGCGTTCTTTCTCTATAGTTTGTTCCAACATAACTACAGCGTCGGCACCTTGAGGTAACTCGGCACCTGTCATGATTCTAACTGCATCATTAGGACCTAATTTTTTATCAGAAACGGAACCAGCTCCAATATGATCAATAACATTAAATTCAATACGCTTATCTCCACTTGCACCGACTGAATCTTCACTTCTTATCGCAAAGCCATCGTACGGTGATTTATTGAATCTAGGTATGTCATAAGTCGCTACAATATCTTGCGCTAACACATGATCTAAACTTTGTTGTAAAGGTACTTCAATAATAGGCATTGTAATGTTTTGTTTCATAACTCTCGCAATTGCTTCTTTTACAGTAATTGGATTTCTTTTTTCTACTGTCATTCCTAATCCCCTTTCTTATTTACGCCATGTTATACTATGAATTGTTTAGGAGGTATATTATGTCAAAATTCACACATATTAATGAACAAGGTAATGCAAAAATGGTTGATGTATCAGACAAAAGCAATACTAAACGTACTGCTATTGCACATTCTAGCATTACCGTTAATGCCGATATTCATCAACAAATCGTTGAACATACGAACCAGAAAGGTAACGTCCTTAATACAGCTCAAATAGCTGGTATCATGGCAGCCAAAAATACTTCAACTATCATACTGATGTGCCATCCCTTACCTTTAAGTGGCATCGATGTCAGTTTTGATTGGGTTACTAACGACAATGACTATACACTTAACATTACAACTTCAGTTTCTACGACAGGTAAAACTGGTGTTGAAATGGAAGCTTTAACGGCCGCCTCTGTTGTAGCACTAACCATTTACGACATGACAAAAGCATTAGATAAAGGTATGGTTATCGGTGAAACTTACCTATCCTCTAAAACTGGCGGTAAATCTGGAAACTATACGCGTAACCAATAATATACTTTTTGGGCAGGATAAACATTTAAATAACATGATTATATCTTGCCCAATTATTTTGTTAATTCATGTACTAAATGATTTAATTCAGGCTTAATTAATTTATTTAATGCTAATTTCACTGCTCCACTAGAACCCGGTAAGCAAAATACCAATTTATCATTTACAGTGCCTGCAATGGCTCTAGATAATAATGCTTTTGTGCCTACATCTTCGGTATAGCTTAAGTACCTAAACAATTCACCAAAACCTTCTATTTCTTTCGAAAATAATGGTCTAAGTGTTTCTATAGTAATATCTCGTGGTGATATGCCAGTACCCCCAGTAGTAATAATGACATCAATGTCAGCGTTTAACCACTGTTCAATTTGAGACTTAATGGCTTGTGGTTCATCTTTAACAATTTTATAAGCCGCTTCCCCTACTTCAACATTTTCTTCCGCAAGTAAAGCCTTAATCAATTGGCCACTTTTATCCGTCTTATAATCTCTTGTATCAGAAATCGTCAACACTGCAACTTGTATTTTTCGTGTTAATTTGATATCACTATGCATCAAAATGTCCCCTTTTTTATCCAAATAATTTATTCATTAGTTTTGCCGCTTCACTCGGTTGTGACATATTATGAATGAGAAATCTACCATCATGAAAGTTGACTAAACGATAGCCATCGTAATGAAACATAATAAGATAATCGTTTGTTTTATAATTAATATTATTTTCTACTAAAAAGTTTACTAACATTTCCTGGGAAATATGTTTATTTTGATATTGTACCGTATCTCTACCACATAATGACGCATATTCATGTGCTTGTTTATTTAACTGGGGAAACGTAGGTTCTGCGCCACACGTTAGACAATCATTATCTGACATGCGACTAAAACCAAAGACATGATGTTCGCCATTCCAAATATCACCGTAAGTATATTTTGCTGGGACATTATTCCCCGTTATAATTTTAAGGGCATCTTTCAATTGCAAACTTGTAGTCATAGTTACAGCTGGTTGAATAACGCCAACAGTATCACATGTTAAGTTAATCGCAGGCAGTTGTGGTAATAAACAATTAAAGCAAGGCGTCTCTCCAGGTATGAATGGTGCTTCAACATAAGTACTTTGTACTACACCCCCATAAATCCATGGAATATTATATTTAAAGGCAAAATCATTGATTAACATTCTAGTATCAAAATTATCCGTAGCATCTAATATTAAAGTCACTTCACGACTATGTTCTTCTAAAAAAGCATAGTCAACTTGTTCAATAAATGTATGAATCGTGACGTCCCCACTGATAGCTTGCAATGCTTTTTTTGCAGCAATAACTTTAGGTAAGGCTTCAACCGCATCATTAGCTGAATACAACGTTTGGCGTTGTAAATTACTTTCTTCAATATAATCTCTATCTACTATTGTTAATTCACCAATACCCGCTCTTACTAAACCTTCAGCAAGGTGTGATCCTAATGCACCCATACCTATAATAATGACGTGTGCCTGTGCTATTAAAGTTTGTCCTTTTTGACCAATACCTTTAAATAGTATTTGTCTTGAATAGCGATTATTATCCACAGCAATTGTCCTCTCTTAAATCCATTACATCTATTATAAATCTAACTATGATGAGTCACAATAATTTTAAGTGCTACATCAATCATCACTAAATAGAAAATTGAGCTTGCTATTCATAATGTATTAAAATCTCAACAGAATAATTAAATTCAAAAAACCCCTTTACTTATTAAGTAAAGGGATCCAAATATATCTATGCAATATACTTAATTACCAAATGTAATAATTTCATGCGCTAATTGCTCTGCTTCATAATTTGAATGTGTCACAAATATAATAGGTATTTGCCATTCTTTAAATACATTGTTAACTATTTTTATACTTTCATCCTTAGTATAGTCATCTAAACTAGAGAATGGTTCATCCAACAATATTAAATCTGGTTTGGTACTCAATGTACGTGCTAAAGCTACACGTTGAGACTCTCCACCAGACAATGTATATGGATATTGCTCAACTAAATGCGCTATATTCAACTCTGACGTTAAGTCTTCAATATGTTGTGAATATGGCGTCATAAAAGTTATATTTTTCAATACATTCATATTAGGAAATAGTTGGTAATCTTGAAACAAATAGCCTATATTACGTTGCTGAATTTTTACATTCACATCAGCTTCAGTATCTGTTAACACATTATTATTCACTTTAATTAGTGCTTCGTTAGGCTGTCTTAGACCCGCAATCATGTTTAATACCGTTGTTTTACCTATACCAGAAGGTCCCCTCAAAGCATATATTTTAGGCTCTTGGTCATTAATATCAATCGTTATCGGAGTATTTTTTAATTGATGTTTTAATTTAATAGTCAGCATCTAATCTCCCTCCAAATAACGGTCTTTGTTCAAGACATTAATAGTACCGATTATCGTTATTGCGAAGGCAACTAAGACTAGTACCCATAACCAGGCTTGATTTTCTTTACCTTGTTCCACTAAGAAATAAATTTCTAATGGTAAAGTGTTTGTCTTATTTGGTATATAACCAGCAACCATCAACGTAGCACCAAACTCGCCAATACCTCTAGCAAAACTCATCATTACGCCAGATAGGATAGAACGTTTCGATAACGGTAATATAAGTTGCGTGAAAATTTTATTTTCACTTGCTCCCATCGTACGTGCCGTATTTAACATTTTTTTGTCAATCCCTCTGAAGCCTTGCACCGTGTGCTGATACATTAATGGAAAGCTTACAATAATAGAAGCAATGATTGCACCTGTCATGGTAAACACGACAGGAATATGCAAAACATGACTAAAGAATTGACCAACCGGACTTTTAGGTGAAAAAACAATAAGCAATATAAAACCCATCACCGTCGGAGGTAAAACAATAGGCAATACAATAATACTTTCTAATAGTCTAGCGACTAAGCCATGCCTACTATACAACCATCTTGCGACTATGATACCGATGAAGAAAACGATGATCGTACTACTAACTGCTACTTTAATTGATATCCAAAATGGCGTTAAGTCGACCATCGCACTCCCTCCTTCAGTTACTATTCTTCAAATTTATATTTTTTCATGATTTTTTTAGCATCTTTTGTTTTTAAGAAGTCTACCCATTCTTTAGCTGTTTTTTTGTCTGAAGTCGTTGCTGCTTTATAAGTAATTGGTTTTTTCAACTTAGCAGCATTGATTTCTTTAACTTTGTTGTTACCATTTTTTTGACTTTGTGCTAAATCTGTTTTATAAACATAGCCTAATTGCGCATTTCCTTTTTCTACGTAGTTCAATACTTGGCGAACATCTTTCGCGTATACCAAGTTTGATTTTACATCGTTATATAACTTTTGATCTTTTAAGTATTGTTCGGCATATTTTCCAGCCGGCACAGACTTAGTCTCACCTATTGCTAATTTATCGCCTTTTTTAATATCTTTTACAGATTTATATTTACTATCTTTATCACCGATAAGAACTAGCTTATTCTGTGCATAATTATATGTATTTTTTGCTTTCTTATCTTTTACTAACATATCGACGTCTTTTGTGTTTGCAGACATCATAACGTCACTTGGTGCACCTTTTTCAATTTGTTGTCTTAACGCACCAGAACCACCATAATTAAATGAAATCTTTGTATTTTTATGGTCTTTCTTAAATTCTTTAGCTAAGTCTTTGCTTACGTCAGTTAAACTTGCTGCTGCAGAAACTGTAATTTGCTGTTTTTTATTGGAATCGCTTTTAGAACTCTCTTTACTCTTGTCGTCACTTCCGGAATTTGAGCACCCCGCTAACACTACACTTGCCGTAGTCATACCAACTAATAATTTTTTTATATTCATTTTATTACCACCTATATATTTTTATTATAGACTTGTGAAATATAAAAAAAAAGGATGAATGTATCATCCTTCTTAAAGAACATTTAAAAATTGTTTAAATGCATTATTACCTTGCTCATTATCCTTAAATACACCTGCGTCTGCTAATACACTTTTAAATTTAAGTCCGACTTCTTTGTGTATAATCTCATCTACGTTGTCATTATCTATTTGATAATTTTGAGCCATCGTTTCTGCCCATTGTTTATGTGGTCCTAGTTCATTATAACTTTTCCCAAGTAAGTAGTTTTTCACATCGACAAGTTCACTTTTTAATCTTCCGGGTAAAATTGCCGTGCCCATAACTTCAATTAGCCCAATATTTTCCTTTTTAATATGTTGCACATCTTGATGAGGATGGAATATACCGTCAGGATATTCATTCGATGTTTGATTATCACGTAAAACAATATCAATTTCATATTGTTCATTTTTATAACGTACTATCGGTGTAATCGTATGATGTCTTGTGCCATCATCGCTATACGCTTTTATATCAACACTACTGTCTGAATAATTATTCCATTGTTCCATAACATAGGTAGCAGCTTTAATTAATCGTGCGCTATTATTACTTTTCAACCTAATAACACTCATCGGCCATTTTAAAGTAGTGGCATCGATGTCTGGAAATGAAGTTAATTTAAAAGTTTCTTTAGTTGTTGCTCTATCCATTGGAAATTCATGTCGTCCTGCTTGATAATGATTGTGTGATAAAATTGATCCGCCCACAATTGGAATATCAGCGTTGGAACCTATAAAATAATGTGGAAACTGTTGAACAAACTCCACTAAGTTTTCAAATGTTTGTTGATTAATCGCCATTGGTTCATGCGTACGCGATAATACGATGCTATGTTCATTAAAGTAAGCATACGGTGAATATTGAAATCCCCATTCGTTTCCTGCTAAATTCATTCGGATAATGCGATGATTCGTTCTAGCTGCTTGTAATACAGACCCAATATATCCTTCATTTTCAAAGCATAGTGCACATTGCGGATAAGCACTTGCAGTCGCATTTTTTTCTTTAGCTATCTGCTTACCATCTTTCTCAGGCTTTGATAAATTTATTGTTATTTCAATATCACCGTAATCTGTTGCAACATTATAACTAATATTTTTAGCAATAGCGTCTTCCTTAACATAATGATTGCGTTTAGATAACTCATAAAAATAATCAGTGGCTAGTTTTGGATTTTCTTTATGTTGTTGCCAAAAATAATTATTTACCGCTGAAGGTTTAGGTGTTATTAAATCAAGTATTTGGGCCTCAACTATTTCTCTAATATAGCGTTCATCCTCAATAGTATTCGCCTTAACTGCTTGGTCAATCCATAACTGCGCGATGTCATTAGGCGTCATCGATGAAACTGCATCTATCGTTAGCTCATCTTCAATACCTTGTGCATTAAGTATAGCGATGAGCTTATTTTGTACATAAACAGCATCCAATACATCAAATTCACCCATATCCACTGTGTACTTTATAAACTGATCTACGAGTTGTTTATTGAGTAACATTACTTAACCTTCTTCCTGTTTGTAGCCATGCGGATGAGATTGATGCCACTTCCATGCATCTTGTATAATTTCTTTAATATCGTCATGTTGTGGTACCCAACCTAACAATGATTTAGCTTTATCGCTTGATGCAACTAACGTACCTGGATCGCCTGCTCTTCTTTTACCGACTTCAGCTTTGATCTCTTTACCTGTTACCGCACGAGCCGCTTCTAATATTTCAAATACAGAATATCCTTGGCTACTACCTAAATTAAATGCACCAGAAGTACCGCCCTTTTTTAAATAATCAAAGGCTAGTATATGTGCAGCTATTAAATCTTCAACGTGCAAATAATCCCTAATACATGAACCATCTGGTGTATTGTAATCATCGCCAAACACTGTCAAATTGTCACGTTGTCCTAAAGCAACTTGTAAAACAATTGGTATTAAATGTGTTTCAGGTCTATGGTCTTCGCCAATTTTGCCATTTGGATTAGCACCTGCCACGTTAAAGTAACGTAATGCCGCAAAATTAATTCCGTAGGCTTCGTGACACCAACGCATCATTTTTTCCATTACTAACTTACTTTCTCCATATGGACTTGTAGGATGCGTCGTATCATCTTCTTTAATAGGAATTGAATTCGGCTCACCGTACACTGCCGCTGTAGAAGAAAAGATAATTTTATCCACATCGTGATCGTACATAACTTCTAAAAGCGTTTGTAATCCATGAATATTATTATTGAAATAAGTCAGTGGTTTTTCAACAGACTCTCCAACTAATGAGTATGCGCAAAAATGGAAAACGCCATCGATTTCTTCTTTATTAAATACGTCATCTAAAAATGCTTTGTCTCTAATATCGCCTTCATAAAATCGAGCCTGCGCACTAACCGATTCTTTATGTCCCGTACCTAAATTATCGATAACGACAACATCGTAACCTTTATCTATAAGTTGATGTACACAATGGCTACCAATGTAGCCCGCTCCACCTAGTACTAGTACTGACAAATAAATCTTCCTCTCATTGATAAATTAATTTAAACTTTTAACGCCGTCACTAATGTTCACATGATAAAACGATGGTGCATAGCCGATTTTGTCTGTATAAGTTGAGGTAACCTCTTGTTCTAATGCTTTAACACTATCTTTATGTACTAAAGCAATAGCACAACCTGCAAAACCTGCGCCAGTCATTCTTGCGCCTAAAACCCCATCAATAGATTGTGCCGTTTCAGCTAATGTGTCTAATTCTAACCCTGTGACTTCATAATCATTTTTCAATGATTCATGCGAGTCGTTTAATAATTGCCCAAATGCTGTAAATTGATTGTTCGACAACATCTCATGCGCTTGTTTTGTTCTTTCATTTTCGCTAATTGCGTGACGTGCTCGCTTCAAGTTAGTAGGATTATCTATTAAATGTTGATAACGCTCAAATGTAGCTACATCGATATCACATAAATGTTCAATCATTAATTGTTGTTGTAATGATGCTAATGCCGCTTCACATTCAGAACGACGTTCGTTATATTTAGACTCCGTCAATGATCGACGTTTATTAGTATTCATAATTGAAATGACATAATCTCCAAAATAAGCTGGCACATAGTCATATTTTAAGGTACCCGTATCTAGTAATATGGCATGTTCACTTTTTCCTAGTCCAATTACAAATTGATCCATAATACCAGAATTAACGCCAATATAATTATTCTCAACTTTTTGTCCAATTTTAACTAAGGTCAGTCTATCAAGCTCAAGATCAAATAAGCTTTTAATGAGCCAACCACTTACAAGTTCTATTGAAGCTGACGACGATAAACTTGCACCATTAGGTATATTACCTTCAAATAGAACGTCAAAGCCTTGATTAATAGACGGAAAAGAAGCTAGCAAATATTTAATAACACCTTTGACGTAATTAGCCCAATCGTGATTTTCATCATATGCTAGGTTATTTAAGTCAAAAGAAATAACTCCCTTTTCTTCAAAATTCATAGAATAAACATTGATTTTATTGTCTTCACGTATACGCGCTAAACCATAAGTTCCTAATTCAATTGCTGCCGGAAATACATAACCACCATTATAATCAGTATGCTCACCAATAAGATTAATTCTTCCTGGAGCAAATGCATAATGTGTGGGTTCAGAATCAAAAATCGTTGCAAACTTAATCTTTAAAGATTCTAACATTTCTCCCACCCCTTAATTTATAAAAATACGAAGAGTAAACATAATTAAAGTTTACTTGTTTACTTATTAACGTGTCAATATTTTATCATTGTGTACTAAAAGTTGTACGCTCTATCAATCTTGCTTCGACAACAATATGTTGTGCAACTGACCTCAAATGATGAATTCGTTCTTCTGCCATCTTTACCGCACTACGTCCAAACTCATCAATTGCAATATGTACACTACTAATAGTCGGTATTACATATTGAATTACTTCTAAGTCATTAAAACTAATAAGTTTAATATCATCGGGTAATTGAATTCCATGTTGTAATAATTGCTGAATAATACCTATTGCTACCATGTCATTTCCAGCAATCAACACTTCAGGTAATTGTGCTTTACTTATTAATGATTTTATTTGTTCAGCACTTTGTTCCTTATTCCACCCACATAAATATGCTCGTTGTTCAATGTTATTATCTGCGCACCACTTTTTATATATTTTGTATCTAGGGTCATTGTCATTCATTGTGGCATTTCCTGTTAAATCTCTAGTTGTATGTAGTCCTCCCATATATCCAATATTCGTAAGACCTGTGTTTTGTATCTTAGTTAATAAATTTTGCATCGCATCTTCGATATTAGAATATACCGCATCTATATATTGTGGGGTTTGCGGATTATTAATAACGACTAAATTGGGATTAATTGCATATAATTGTTCCAAAGCTTCAACTGAAAAGTTGCCTATGACTATCAAGGCACCAGCTTTAGCAATTTTTTGCTCATCAAGTGCTTGTGTTGTACCGTCTATACGTATCGTTTTTTTCAATGATAGCTTTAACCGTTTTACTTCTGATTCTATAGCTAAACGTATCTCTCGATAATATGGATCGGACATTTCTCGCTCTTTTGATGCATACGTAATTAATTGAATACTTTTGTTTGTGCGTGTCACTTTTTCATAACGTAGTTTTTCAGCAATCGATATAATTCTTTCTCTAGTATTTTGCGCTACAGAGATAGTTGGATCATTATTTAATACACGTGAAACGGTACCAGGGCTTACGTTTGCCTCACGTGCTATATCTCTAATACTTGCCATTTTAGAACCTCGCTTTGTTTACTTATGTTTACTTATTTACTTCTATTATAGTTTACTTACCCTATGTTACAACATATTTTTATTTGCTTAGCGAACGCCTAATCATTTATCTAGTGTGAAATGTACGATAAAATAACAATTAAGATAAAAAAGGAGTTGGGGCACATGAATGAGGATGTTTTAAAAGACCAACCCATCGTACGCTATGAAAATGGTGAATTGGTAAATACACAAGATAGCTATGTTACAGAATTTCCTTTAACGATTATGGTCAATGGTGAAGAATTCGCTACTGTAATTTGTAGTCCAAACAATATGGAAGAATTAGCTTTAGGGTTTCTCGCATCTGAAGGCGCCATCCTAAAATATGATGAGTTAAAGTCATTGCAAATTGATGATAGTAAGGGATTTGCTCATGTTGAATTAACAAAACAACTAGGTACGAGATTTCAATATTCTACAAAACGTATGATTGCTTCTTGTTGTGGTAAAAGTAGAGAGTTTTATTTTCAAAATGATGCTGCCATTGCTAAAACCTCTATGTCTAAAATTACATTAGTACCAGAACAAATTCTTTCGATGATGTCGCAACTTCAAAATGCCAGTGCGCTTTTCAAACAAACAGGTGGCTTACATAATGGTGCAATTAGCGACGGCAAAACTTTTTTTGAACACAGACAAGATATTGGTAGACACAATGCGTTAGACAAATTATATGGATATTGTATTAAAAACCATATCCCAGTACGTGATAAGGTATTAATCTTTAGCGGTCGAATTTCGTCAGAAATTTTAATTAAAGCTGCTAAAATCGGAGTTGGCGTTATATTATCAAAGTCTGCTCCTACCACTCTAGCCGTCCAATTAGCTGACGATTTAAATATTACTGCCGTAGGTTTTATTCGTGATGGCAATTTTAACGTCTATAGTCATCCTGAACGAATAAAAAGCTGTTAATGCTACTATTGATTATTAATAGTAGCATTAACAGCTTTTCTTTAATTTAATTGCTCTTTGAGAATATTGTAGCTATAACTTATGTAGACATATCCTTGGTTTAAATACATATCTTTGGCAGTATCTTCTCCGTCAGCCACTAAGATAATCGTTCTATTATTTGCAACCGCGGCAACAAAACTTTGCATAGCTTGTCCTATACCTTGTCTTTGATACTCCGGTAAAACACCAAACCCATCAATCTCTATCGTATTCTCACTTTTGATCAAGTCCAAAATACCGACTGGAATCGCGCCTTTGTATGCGATAACTCTGTCTTTGTTATCATCAAGGAATTGATTCCGAATTATTTCAGTGCTTTGTTGAACATAATCATCGCCAAATGGTTCTGCAAAAACTTGATGAATGCTTAAATAATCTTCTATGTTCAATTGCGTAACAAATCGAACATCTAGCTCAAGTGCAGTATCAAAATTTAATTCTTCAGGACTAATTGCATAAAGTTCTAAGTAACTTAATTCAAAACCTCTAGCCTTTATTTCTTTAAGAAATTGATTATCTGGCGTTTCATTTTCAGGAAACGTAAATGATAAATGGTTTGACCCTTGTGCTTTATGCATTGAAGCTTGTGTTTCAATATCTGCGAACCACTGATTTATTGAAGGCATTTGCTTATATGTCCAACTGTTTGAGACATAGACTATGGGTTCACTGGGTGTTAAATAAATTAGTTTTTTGTCATCTTCCATTTTCAACTGACCAGATTGATAAATGTCTCGCATTGTTATAGCACTCATAGAACATTATTCCCTTCAAAGCAATCTTCAAAATTACTTCATTAATTGTTTAAATCTACTATGATTTAACATCACATTACCAATGATACTCGCTAAAATCGCTTTTATAATGTCGCCAGGCATAAAGACAAACGCCAAACTAATCGCTTTAGAAATTGGTAAATTTGTAATTAGCCCCATAATGATTGTTCCTAATATATCAAGTAATACGACACCAATCAATAATGTAGCTACTATTAATACTATAAAGTTAATATTTCCGAAGTATTTATCTCTTACTAATCCAATTAAAAATGCTACAACGGGATATAAGAATAAGAAACCGGCAGACGGCCCTACAAATACGCCTATACCACCTCTACCGCCTGATAATAACGGTAAGCCTGTTGCTACAAGTAATAAAAATACAATGACACTGAGAGTTCCATATTTTCTACCTAACAAAATACCTGCTAAGAAAATACCTGTATTTTGAAATACTATAGGTACGGGCATAAAAGGAAGTGGGATTGAAGGTATAACTCCCATCACTGCAATTATTGCAGTCATTAATGCCGTGTATACTAAATTCTTTGTGGACATATTCATTCCTCCTCACATGAGCAAAATTATACCACAAATGTTAACTTTTAATAATACTTAGTTAACATTATTTTTTTACATATTACTCTTTTTTCTTTACCAATAACTTGGAACACGTTGCAGCGCATTTGATTTACTTATATTACTGTGGAAAAGTCAGCTAATCAAAAAAACGTCAATTTCAACGTTAGTACGTTGGAAATTGACGTTCGTGTGTAGTCAGAGCTATCGATATCTCTGATATTTATCTTTCCCAATAAAACAATTCACTGATAAATCATTTTGTTATTTTATTTTTCTAATAATTTTTTCTTCAAATCTTTACGCATGAAATCTATAGTATATGGATCATTGTACCAATATGAAGTTGCATCTACATGAATAACTTTATCTTGCTTGACTGCAGGTAAGTTTTTCCATAAGTCTGTTTTTTCATAACTTGGTGTTGCTTTACCTTGTCTTGTTGAAACAATGTAATCACCAGCGTAGTCACCAAGTTTTTCTTGTTTAACTTCTGCCCAACCTTCTTTTTTCGTTAATTCTTCAAGTTTAGTAGGCATTTTCAATCCAAAGGCTTGATATAAAACTTCGCCGCCTCTTCCCCAGTTTTCTCCATATGTGTAAAGTTTTTTATCAAATTCATCGAAAATTGATACCGTTGCATCTTTACCGATATGTGATTTAATTTCTGCCGCATCAGCTTTCGTTTTAGCTTTCCAATCTTTTTCCCATTTTTGTTCTTCTTTTTCTTTGCCAACAATTTTAGCTAACTCTTTTTGTTGGTCTAGATATTTATGTTTATTAAAGTCAAACACAATAGTTGGTGCAATCTTTTGATATTTTTTAATATTCTTATCTGTAGAATATACAATGATTAAATCAGGTTTTTCTTTTGCTACCTTTTCTACGTCATTGTCTCCAACTCTTGTTACACCCTTGAACTTATCTTTAATAACACTACTTTGATCTACTTGGTTACTTACCGCGACTAAGTTAGCTCCTAAATATTTAAGACCAGGTGCATATGTAGGTGCAACTGCAGCAATACGTTTTGGATCTTTCGGTATATCTATCTTCTTACCACTATCTAATGTATATGATTTAGTTGCCTCTTTTTTGCTCTTATCGTCACTATCTTTTTTATTACCACATGCAGCAAGAATTAGAACTAGAGCAATTAACGGCAATATTAATTTTTTCATAAACTAGCCTCCATTGAAAATGATTATCAGTACCAATTCATTATAAAAAATTATTTCAACTTTTACAATATAAATTTATAGAATTTTGCAATATTTTTTAATTGTTTAAAGTACAGTGTTTTTCATATAAAAAAGCTTAAAAGCTAATTACTTAGCTTTTAAGCTTTTTACATAGCATTATATTTAAAATAAATCGAGTACAGATTTGGCAATATTTGTATAAGCCATATCTTCCATCGGCGGATTGTGCAAACCAGCACGCATATCTCTATAATAACGTTGTAATGGTCTGTCCATTTCTAAGCTTTTTGCACCAACTATTCGCATAGCTAAATCAATCACTTCTAACCCTTGATTCATAACTAACACTTTACTTGCTGACGTTTCATTCCATATTTTAGTAGCGTTGTCATCGTTATTATAAAGCTTAGCTGTACTCCATAGAAATTGGCGTGCAGATAATAATAAAGATTCCATTTTTCCGACATTTTGTTGTACCGTAGCAATTTCACCTATTGTGCCATCGATACTGTTTGGGTGGTAAGTTTTCGCAAAATCTATTGCGTAGTCTCTTGCTGCTTGCGCAATACCTAAATATGTACTAGGAATATGAAGAATCCAGCCATTTGGTTTTTTAGCGCCAATTGCTCTTGTTTCAACAAAATTTTCTTTTGGAATATGTACATCATTAAGTACTAAATCGTGACTTTCTGTAGCTCTCATACCTACCATATCCCAATTGTTGGCTATTTCAACGCCGGTAGTATCTTTATGTACAAGATAGTAACCAATTTGTTCCGATTGTTGATCAAAGGCACTCACAATAAAGTGTGTTAATCGTTTACTCATTGATGTAAAAGTTTTAACACCATTTAATGTATAGCCATCTTCTGTCTCTATGGCATTCGTTGCTGGTCTTCCGCCTCTTGTTGGACTCCCCGTTTCAGCTTCACTTATAGCTCTATTAACTAATGCACCATCTACTATATCTTTTGCAAAACGATCTAACATAGATTGTTCCCATAATTGTTGTTCATATAGTTGACCAACGACGCTAATGTGCCAACCAATCGATAGCGCAGTTGCCCCATCGATTGAGCCTAGATATGTTTGTAAAATGACCATATCTTCTATCGTACCGCCTTCACCACCATATTTTTTAGGTAAGGAAATTAACGTATAGCCTTCATCTATTAGCCATTGCACATTATTATATGGGAATTGTGCATGTTTATCATTATAATCAGCATTCTGCTGGAATTGCTCTTTTACATTTTCTAACTTCTTAATCCACTTTTGTTGTATTTCTGAATGTATCATAGCGGAAGTATTCAAATTATTCACCTCATTGATTATGATATAACGCAATCATCCTTAGTTTAACACTCGACATTATTAAACAAAAGACTTCAGTACTTTGCATGCGGTAAATCACTTGTTTTATTCTTATAAATATTTGTCACCAATAAAAAATGCCGATAAAGCATTCAACTTTATCGACATTTTATTGTCTTACTTTTTATTGATTTTATGTATCTGTTTGCTCATTAATAAAAATGTTTATTTAAAGCATTTATTGTAAATTCAATTTTAGCTTTCTCTTGATGACTAATAAATACAATAACTGTTCTCTCATCATGTTCACTTCGTTTTTTATCTAAATAACCCATATCTTTCAACTTTTGTAACGCTTTAGTTATGTAGTAAGGTTTTAAATTGGTTTTTTGCGCAATTTCCTTTGCCGTTACTTCATAGCCGTTACAGTTATTTAAAATATTCAAGATGTATATTTCTTCAAAATTCAGTTTAAATTGATCTTTGATTATTTTAAAAAATGATTTTACTTGATGATTGATGGTAAAAAGTTCATCTAATGTTTTAAATGCTTTTTCTTCCATAGTATCACTCCTGTTGTGTTAGTCTTAGTTGTCAATACTTAAAAATATAATTATTTTTGTAAATATTATAATATTTATTCTATAACACTTTAGCATACAAATCCAATATATATTGAAAATCAATATAGTAATTCAAATTCATGCGTCATATTTAACTTAACTGTTATCTCCAATTGTTATAAAAATTCATGTATGCAATTACTGTAAATCTAAAAAAAATGAAGGAACATCATTATTGTATGATTTCCTTCATTATATATTTTCAGGAAGAAACATATCCTGTCATTAATTATTTATTTTTACAATCGAAAGTGTCTAAGAAACTTAGTGCTGCCATACCTGATAAATCAAGTGCATGTTTAGCGCCTTCTTTACCATGTCCAGCTTCAAAATGTTTATAAGCTGCAACACCTAAAACAGCAATTGTTAATAATGAACCTAAACGAGATAATTTTTTACTAGCAAAGCTTAGTACGAAAAATACTGCACTTAATGCTTCAACCGCACCAGCTAAAGGTACTGCTTTTTCTGGTAAACCAAAAACGTCAACAAAAGTATCTTTCATTGATTGGTCACCTTTTAATTTAGGTTGTGCTGCATTGAATAATTCTTTCGCTAATTTTATATTAGCTAAATAACGTAATATCATTACATTCTCTCCTTATAAATAGTTATTAGTTACTAAACTAGCCATTCTCCTACGAACTAAATTTGTCAAAGTAAGAGAAGAAAATACGCTACCAACTGTACAAACTTGCAGCATTTATGACTAGCTATAATTTAATTACTTAAGTATTATAGCATATGTTTTTTTATAATCCTCATTCACTTGCTCGCGAAATGTTTTTTAGATTAATTTAAGCGCTATTTATATATCTTATGTAAATCAACATTTATTTATCAAATATCGAAAAGCGCTAATTTAAATTTTCTGTTATTTTACAGCTTTTGTAATAAACTTCGTGTATTTTTACTCTATAAATTATAAAAAAGCCTTACTGCTAGGTTTTAGCGATTTAATTAATTAAAGCCATTTGTTACAAAGTTCTGCTTTTTATTAGAACTAAATTACAAAACTATAACATTGCGCACAAATGCACTTTTTTCTGATATATTAATCCATGTCGTTTTAACCACGCCTTAGAGCGTGACATTGGGAAAATTATTGAAAAAATTTTTAGGAGGATATTTTTACAATGAAAAAAATCGCTACAGCTACAATCGCTACTGCAGGAATCGCTACTGTTGCTTTTGCACATCATGATGCTCAAGCTGCTGAAAATAATAATGGTGGGTACAATCCAAATGACCCTACGTCATACAGCTACACTTACACAATAGATCAACAAGGTAACTACCACTATGATTGGAAAGGTAACTGGAATCCAAGCCAAGCTAACCACAATAACAATAGTAATGTTAACTATTCAAATAATGCTGGGTCAACTTCAAACGCGACTCAATCATATACAGCAAACAATAATACAACTGGTGGAAGAGGCGCAGTTTCTAACTCAACTTCTAATCACAACATCAAAGTAACAACTCAAACTGCACCATCAAGCTCAGCTAACTCAATCGCTAGCACTTCAGGTTCATCAAACAATTTATACACTTCTGGTCAATGTACATACTATGTATACGACAAAGTTGGCGGTAAAATTGGTTCTACTTGGGGAGACGCTAGAAACTGGGCAAGCGCTGCTGCATCTTCAGGTTACACTGTAAACAACACACCAAAAGCAGGTTCAATTTTACAATCATCTGCTGGTGCTTATGGACACGTTGCATACGTTGAAAGCGTTGGAAGCAATGGTTCAGTTAAAGTTTCAGAAATGAACTATGGTCACGGTGCTGGTGTAGTATCATCACGTACTATCTCTGCTAGTGAAGCTTCAAGCTATAACTACATTCATTAATAAAAAAAGCAACCATGCGGTTGCTTTTTTATTTTCCTTAATTATTATAGGGGGCTAGACAAAGTACTATACTTTGTCTAGCCCCCTATTTTATATGCTTACTCATTTTATAATAAATCACTATCTCTACTAATATGTTTGTTAACGCAATCAGTTTTGTATTGCTCAATCGCTACAAAAGAAAACAATACAAAACCGATTATTGAAAAAATAATTGAAGGATATTTTTTCTTATGAACATTCAAATTGAATTATTGATGTATTTCAACACAACATAGCAATATCGCTACAATGATTACTACATATATCGTTGGAATCATCTCATCCATATTATTAATTTATCCGTTTTCACATCTTCTAAAACTTAAATATTAAAATTGTTTATATTTTTTTCAAAAATAATTTCACACTATCACTTTCAACTCTTTTATGACGGTAATTCTTTATCTTCAGATTTATTATTTACCTTTTTAATACCAATACCTGTAAAGCCATATATAATTGCAAAAACGATACATAAGTAACAAGGCACTGTCCAAATAAAGAATTTATCGACGGCTACACCTAGTTGTTGTGTATAGTATATACCAGAAGTACCCCATGGTATTAATGGTATTAACATCGTTCCAGAATCTTCTAATGTTCGTGATAAATTAGAACGATCTAAATCCATTTTATTGTACATGTCCATCATTAATACACCGACCATAATAATAACTACAGATGCTACACCGGCAGCTAGCACCATGATAATACCACCGATAATAGTTGCTAATATTAATTGTCCAACAGAGTTAATGTTTTTAGAGATTTTTTCCAAAATAACATCTAAACAACCCGCTTTTTCCACTATTCCAGCAAATGCATAGCCAGTAAAGATCGTAATTATAATTTCGGTCATGCTCATCATGCCACCTTGTTGCACAAGCGCGGTCGTCTTTTCTGACAAACCACTGCTATGCACGAGCATCGTATCTTTGAAACCATCAAAAGTTGCTTTAAAACCATCAACTATATTGAAATGGTTGTTGAATGTACCGACTAAAATCGCGCTTAGACTTGATGCCAACATCGCTGGTACAGTAGAGATTTTCAATAATAAACAAACGACTATAACGATAATAGGAATCCACACGAAAAAATTGATATTATAAATTTGTGCAAGCTCTGATAATAACCTTTTCATTTGTGAAGTGTTTGTATTACCTTGATATCTCATACCTGCAAAAAACCATACGATTAGACCAATAATCGATGCTGGAACTGTAGTCCAAATCATTGCTCTGATATGACTGAAAATATTTACTTTAGTAACAAGTGCCGCCAAATTCGTTGTATCTGATAAAGGCGACATTTTGTCCCCGAATACTGCGCCTGCAATAATTGCACCGGCAGCCATACCACTATCAATATTTAATTGTGTACCAATTGCCATTAATGAAATACCTGCCGTAGAAGCTGAACCCCAAGCAGTACCAGTAGCAACGGATGTGATTGCACTAATAATAAATGCCGAAACTAAGAAATAATGCGGATTCAAAAATTCTAAGCCGTAATAAATTAATGAAGGCACAGTACCCGAATACATCCATGTACCAACAATAATACCTACGGCTAGAATAATGAATAACGCTGGCATCGCCGTGGATAGCCTTTTGGTAATACCATCTTCAAGATCTGTCCAATTTAAACCTACTCTTCTTGCAATCCATGCTGCATATGCAGATGATAAGATAAGTAATGCCTGAATAGGTATATTAAAAACAATAAATCCTGTTACTACAATGACAATCATTACTAAAATAGTTGAAATAGATTCTAAAAATGTAGGTTTTCTTGTCATACAATTCCCCTTTACAAATTATTTTCTAAACGACTATTTTAATCTAACCCTAATTTCTCTAGTCCTAGTTCTTCGACTGTAAGTCCTTCTTCAAAGAAGTCCCGTTCTAATATAGTTGATGCAATAACGATAATGGCATCAATATTAGGAGTTTCAACATCTAACGCTCTTCCTAAACTAGACCACAATACAAGTCCAAAAGCGATATCTTCAGTTAAATAACGATTTTTAACTTCGTTCGGTCCCTTTATTTGTGAAAATACTTCACTTGAATTGAATAATCTATGCAATGGCATATCTTCATCCTCTTCGGATAGATAACCACGTTCTATTCTGGCACCTTTCGCAGTATTCAATTCAAAACCTAACTTTCTCCCTAAAGTTAATCTTTCTAATTCAACTGCGTGCAACAATTTAACTGTATGCAAAGTTATACCCTCTTTATACAATGCAAACTCGTCCGCATAATCGATACGTCCAACATTTAATAAAGTAGGCCCCGGATGCACTTCAGGGTTCCCGTTTTCAAGGTTAGTTTTCCATAAACTTTCTTCTTTAACAATATTTGGATAAAGTTCTTCAACTAATTTAAAGCTGTCTGCTAAATAAGATTTATCATAAGTAGAAAAATGAACTTTTCTCACATTTAAAGATAAATTGACTTCTGCTTTATCAAAGTCAACTCTTGTCCCATAAGTTAATGTATTGACTTCAGCAAATTTCGGCATCGTTTCGATATGCATATCTTCAAGTACATTAATAAATCTAATTGACCCCATTGCTGCTGCCATGTTAAATAAAATAAATTGATCATTTGTTAAAAATTCTGCCATTGTTTTAGCATAATGTTCTATAAAAGAAGATGGAATAATGATTTGTATGACTTCTGCATCCTGCAATACATATTCCATATCATCACTAATATTTGTAAATTCTACAAACTGTTCTTCGCCTTCATTATTAAAATGAAAGCCCCCATTATTAATAGCAGTTTCAAATTTATGAATTGATTGGTTTCTACAATATAATTTTACTTCATGACCCTTAGTTATCATATCTAGCGCAGCTGTCACCGCACCGTTACCTGATCCTACGATTGCTATTTTCATGCTTATCACTTCTTTCTTTAATAGGATTTAACTTGCCGCAGTTCAATTTAGTATATAAACCACTTCATTGTAAACTATCATATTACCGAAGTATTTGCTACACAATATATTAATTATTTCAATAGTTTGTTATAATCCACTCAAAAGGAGGGATTATATGACGAATAATGATGCATATCAATACGATTATGATGATACTAAACAAACTTTAAATACGACGAGTGAAGAACGTTTAATGGTCATGTTAATTTATATATTAAGTTTCTTCACTTCTTTTATAGGTCCATTAATTATATGGTTAGTTAAACGTGAAGACTCACCTTTCGTCGACCGTGGTGGAAAAGATTACTTTAACTTTTTAATTTCTTATTTTATTTGGACAATCGTTGCTACGGTACTGATATTAATTCTAATCGGATTTGTATTATTACCTATTGTAGCCATTTTAAATTTAATTTTCACAATTATTGCCATAGTCAAAGCTAGCAATGGTGAATATTATCTACCACCTTTATCCATAAAATTCATAAAATAAGCCAAACACAATATTATGAAAATTTACAAGGCCTTGTAATAAAGTATTACCACAAATTCATATAAGTATTATGGTTATCGTCTCTATTCCCATTACTGAGCTGATATCATTTTGTAACTTCATGTAGCGTTTATTACAACGATATGTGAGGTTTTTTTAATTACTTTACAAAACAATAACAAACCACACAAACTCGTTTTCTTCTGATAAAGTATTACTTGTCGTAATCGCTAGTAGTATTCATGCGACATTAGAATAAAGTCATTTCAGTCAATCGCTTAGAAATATAAAGATAGAAATTTTTGGGAGGATATTTTTATTATGAAAAAATTAGTAACAGCTACAACATTAACAGCAGGTATCGGAGCAGCAATCGTAGGATTAGATCATGGACATGAAGCTCATGCAGCAGAAACTGCTAACACTCAACAATCAACACAATCAAGCAATACACAAAACGCTAGTGGTAATTTATACACTGCAGGTCAATGTACTTGGTATGTTTACGATAAAGTTGGTGGAAACATCGGTTCTACTTGGGGAAATGCAAATAACTGGGCTTCTGCAGCTTCTGCAGCAGGATACACAGTAAACAATTCACCTTCAGCTGGTTCAATCTTACAATCATCTGCTGGTGCTTATGGACACGTTGCTTATGTTGAAGATGTAAATAGTGACGGTTCTGTTGAAGTATCAGAAATGAACTACAGTGGCGGACCATACTCTGTAAGTAACCGTACTATCTCAGCAAGTGAAGCTGGTTCTTATAATTACATTCACGTAAAATAAAACTTAACTTATTATTAATAAATAGATAACAAATGGCTTCGGTCATTTGTTATTTTTTTGCCAAAAATCATTCTCATTGCATGACATTATAGTTTCTGAGAAAATGGTGGAGTTTATTACATATATAAGGAGGTCTACTATGCAATGGCTTAAAGTATTTTTAGCTGGTTTGGTAGAAGTTATTTGGGTTACGGGCTTGAATAAAGCCGACTCGTTGTTTGCGTGGCTTGTCGTCGCCATTTTTATTATTTTAAGTTTTTATTTAGTTATAGCCGCTTGTAAAACATTACCGGTAGGTACTGTTTACGCCGTTTTCGTCGGCATGGGGACCATTGGTACAGTGTTAGTCGATATATTATTTTTCCATGAACCATTTAGTTTAATAAAAATTATTTTAATCGCTTTATTAATCATTGGAATAATCGGACTTAAATTAACTACGAATGAAGGTGAAGCATAATGGCATGGTTAATATTAGTAGCAGCAGGTTGTATGGAAATTGTCGGTGTTATTATTTTAAATGAACTTTCAAAGCGACATCATAAATCACTAATCGTCGCACTTGCCATAGCTTTTATTTGTAGTTTTAGCACATTAAAAATTGCTATGCTTCAAATTCCTATGGGGACTGCCTACTCTGTGTGGAGTGGAATAGGTACTGGTGGTGGCACGATTGTTGGGATGTTGTTTTACAAAGAATCTAAAAGCGTCGCGCGCATTTTCTTTATAGGGTTAATCATCGTAGCAGTCATAGGATTAAAATTAATAAGTTAAAACACTACAGTTTGTGACTCTTTAAAATCTTTATTATACTAGTGGTAAAGGATGTGAACATAAATGTCAAAAGTATTTATTGCTGGAGCAATCCCACAAGTAGGTTTAGATTTACTCGAACAACATTTTGAAGTTTCTGTTTATGAAGGTACTGGTATTATAGACCAACAAACATTAAAAGATGGCGTCAAAGATGCCGATGCTTTAGTTAGTTTACTTTCTACTAATGTTGATAAAGAAATTATCGATGCTGGTAAAAATTTAAAAATCATTGCAAACTATGGCGCTGGCTTTAATAATGTGGATATTGATTATGCACGACAAAACAATATTGATGTTACAAATACACCTAAAGCTTCAACAGACGCTACTGCTGAATTAACAATCGCATTAGTTTTATCAGTTGCTAGAAGAATTCCTGAAGGCGATAAACTATGTCGTACCACAGGTTTTGATGGCTGGGCACCTTTATTCTTTAGAGGTCGTGAAGTATCTAAAAAAACGATTGGTATTATCGGTTTAGGTGAAATTGGTAGTGCTGTTGCACGTCGTGCCAAAGCTTTTGATATGGATATTTTGTACACAGGGCCACATCAAAAACCGGAAAAAGAACGTGAAATTGGCGCTAAGTATGTAGACTTAGAAACTTTGCTTAGAAATGCTGATTTTATAACTATCAACGCTGCTTACAACCCTTCTTTACATCATCAAATTGATAAAGAGCAATTTGAGATGATGAAACCGACAAGCTATTTAATCAATGCATCTAGAGGACCCATCGTTAATGAACAAGCACTCGTCGATGCTTTAAAAGCACAAGAAATCGAAGGCGCAGCACTAGATGTATTTGAGTTTGAACCTGAAATAAATGATGAACTAAAAACATTAGACAATGTTGTTATAACGCCACATATAGGTAACGCTACTTTCGAAGCACGTGATATGATGTCTAAAATTGTAGCAAACGATACTATTAGTAAACTATCGGGGGACGAACCTCAATTTAAAGTAAACTAAGCAGTTTAAAAAGATACACCCATTGTCTTATGACTGGCAAACAAAAACGACGGTTATAATGGTATTTCCATTGTAACCGTCGTTTTTTATTATGATAAATATGAATTTCAAACGTTAATCTCAAGAAACTTTGCATTAATATTTACAGGTAGGTTCTTAAGATTATTATCCTGCAATAATATACAAAAACCAATCAACACATTTATATTCAAACATGTTGATTGGCTATTTGCATTTCTGCACTTACTTGCTACTTATCTTTAGTTTTATAAATAAACTTAGTTTGATTAGAGATTAATTTGTTGGGTATCAATTTCGTCATAAAATTTCTTAATCTAATAACTAAACCATTTGAACTTTGCGCTATTTTACCTATTGATCTTGATTTTTTAATGACCTTTTTCGTATGTCCCACACGCAATTCATCATAACGTGATAATGCTTTTTCAAAGTCATAAGTTTTAATACAGTTTGCTAAGACGATTGCGTCTTCCATTGCTTGTCCTGCGCCTTGGCCTAAATTAGGCGTCGTAGCATGTGCAGCATCTCCTAATAACAATGTACGTTCATAAACAAAAGTTTTTAAAGGTTTTAAATCATAAATGTCATGTAATAAGATACCTGTTTCTTCTTGTTTATCTAAGACCGTTCTCACTTCATTTGGTAAATGATTGTACTTAGCTTGCAAATGCGGTTTAGCATAAGATTTATATTTTTCATCCTGTTCGTTAGCATTAACAGAAATAAACCAATATGCTTCATTATTTATAAGCGGTACGATACCTACTCGCCCTTTTTTAGTCCAATACTCTTTAGCTACATGAGGCTCTTTCAAATGAACATCTTTTACTAATCCTCGAAAGACAGTATAGCCTTGATAAATAGGCTTGCTTTCTGGTTCAACACTTGCTCTAACACGTGAGTGTAAACCGTCAGCGCCAATACATAAATCATACGATTTACTTTCTTGTTGCTCAAAGTGCACTTCTACTTTATCGCTATTATTTTCAACATGTGTGACGTTGTGATTTGTAAAAATTGAAGATGGTTCAACATATGATTTAATCACGTCTAGCAACGTTTGACGACGTAACGTTAAATTGATGGTATTTTCTTTTAAAGAAGCCGTCGAAAGTGTCTTTCCTTTATCATCTAATACTTCCATCGCATTGATCAATTGACCGGCGTTTTTAATACCTTTTGCTAAGTCATGTCCTGCTAATTTAGCAAGTACATTGCCACCAATACCTATGCCTGCCCCTACTTCTTTAACCGTCTCGTTGCGTTCATATATTTCTACTTCATGGCCTTGTTCTTGTAATAAAGCTGCGGCAGTTAATCCGCCAATACCTGCACCAATAATTGCTATTTTCAATTTCCTTGCACCTCAAATCTAAAATTGATGAAATAAACAAAAAATCACGAAAATTATATTATGACGCCATTACTTGATTATTAACTTACAAATAATGATGCTTATTAATATGATCTTTTTTAATTCCTAGTTGTTCATAATAATGTTTCATTACTTGAGCGATATTATCATCCCAATTTATATCACTCGCATATTGATGCTTACCTGGATCTTCAGGATGCCATCTCATTTGATATAAAGATAATTGATTATTTTCAAAATAATTTTCTCTGACAAATTTTGCGCCACCCATAATTGCCTTATCTGGTGAGTCCCAATTTGCTTTTTTTGCATAACTATTACCATGATGTAAAGCATTTTCATCAAAAGCACCTATGCCAAAGAAGTTATAATATCGTTTACCGTCATCTTTTAAACCTTTTGCTAAATCTGATTTACCATTACCAGTTTCGACAAGTGCGTGACTTATTAAGTAAATAACATTCACATCATATTTATCTTGAGCGTCTAAAAATGCTTGTCCTTTATTTTTAAATACGCCCTTATCACGCAACATATGATTCACTTCTTTTTTGGACAAGGCAACTTTTTCAGTAATTTGCATATGGTTAATACTATCGTTCTTATCGTCTACTTTCATTGCTTTTCTAACATCTGCTTTCGAAGCATCTTCAAAACCATTACTCGTATCCTTTGTATTTAAAGCGTCATTACCAACTTGTTTATTTACCGCTTCTTTAAACGTATAATTTCTTTCATTATGAAATAAATTCGTTTCATTAATAATTAATAATATGGCAAAAACCACTAATATTACTATTAAAATTATAGTTGGTAGGCGTTTTTTAATGCGCTTGTCCATCGTGTTAAAATCCCCCTACAGGTTAATTAGGTTAATATTTTATATGCTATAACAATAACAAATATGACAAGGATAAATGAAACATTTACCGCAATTCTCATGCCTTTTTTGTCTCTAAATAAAGCATTAAAAATAACTAAACTAATTGCTAATGATGCCACAAACATAGCTATTGCCGGTATGAGCTGCATTAGAATTAATAATATAATTCCTATAACGAGTAAGATATTAGAAAATATAGCCATTATTTTAATGATATTTGGATTGATAAGCAGTCCACTCCTTTATCTAGTTACACGTCTTAAAATGACGCAACAATTCAAATTGTACCATAATTTAACTTAAAGCTATATGACAATAAGACAACAAAAATAGCATACTGCCACTTGAACACGTGTGCTAATGTTCAAATGGTGTATGCTATTATAAAACTAATACTATTCTCTAGACATACCTCGTAGCATATTTAACATGTACGTAAGGCTTTTGTTCATTTCGTCGTCCCGTAATACGCCCATCAAACCTGTAATTGATGTTTTTTGATTAGGGTTAGCTTGATTTGCGACATGTAAACCTTTTGAAACTTTGTTAAGCATTGTCGTTAAATCATCTACGTTTAAATCACCTAGTAAAAATACGAGTGAAGCCATGTTGGATATTAGCCCAGTATATTGCTCTTTGTTCAATTCCACGGCAAATTTGTTAGCGATAACGCCTCTACCATTTACCGCTCCAGACATGGCGTCTAAAAGTTTCGCATCATCCAATGCTTTTACTAAGTTAATTGCTTTTAAAATGCTATCCTTGTTTTCGGCTATGGCATCTGTAACTTCGCTTAGACTCTCTGCTTTGATTTGTTCTTCTGACTTTTCTATTCGATTAATTTTACTAATTCTTTCAGCCATTATTTATCCACCTGATTTCCTGGGAAAATATAGTCGCCACGTTCCCATTTCTTCTGTACTTGAACGCTATATTGCGGTTTGCGTTGTTTGTCCACACGGAAGTTTGTAGGATTTAACGGCGATTTACCACGACGTGTTTTCACTTCCATACGACAACTTGTACGTTTGTAAGACGGTGTATCAGTATCTTTATCTACATCACTATTTGTTAATAAGTTAATCGCACTATTATCACCATGTAACATCGCATTATTATTTAAAGGTATGTAAATTTCTCTACCTTTAACTCTGTCTGTTACATGAACGACAATTTCAACTTCACCCGTATCAGAAATTAGTTTTACTTCAGCACCTTCATGAATACCACGATCTTCAGCTAACTCAGGTGATATCTCTACAAAGGTATTCGGCATTTTATATTCTAAGCCTGGCACTTTATAAGTCATATTACCTTCATGGAAATGCTCTAATAAACGACCATTGTTAACATGTAAATCATAAACTTCATTTTCTTTAAAGAAGTTATCAAAAGATAATGGGAAGAATTTAGCTTTTTTATTGTCAAAGTTGAAACCATCTAAATATAATAATGGTTGGTCTGTGCCGTCCTCAGCTACAGGCCATTGTAAACTATTATATCCTTCTAAACGGTCAAAGCTCACACCAGAATATAATGGTGTTAATCTAGCTATCTCATCCATAATTTCACTTGGATTGTTGTAATTCCAATCATAACCTAATGCTTTTGCTACAAGCTGAATAATTTGCCAATCCGGTTTAGAATCTCCTTTTGGATCAAAGGCTTGATATAGACGTTGGATACGTCGTTCGGTGTTTGTAAATGTACCTTCTTTTTCCAGTGATGGACTCGCAGGCAATATTACATCGGCATAAGTAGCTGTAAAAGTAAAGAACTCATCTTGTACGACTAAGAACTCTACCTTTTCTAAAGCTGCTTGTACGAAATTAATATTAGAATCTACAATGCCTGTATCTTCGCCATATAAATACAACGAACCGATTTCGTCATTGTGTATGCCTTCCATCATTTGGTGATTATCTCTACCTGCTTTGCTTGGTAATTCAGTACCATATTCTTGTTCAAATTTAGCACGGATTTTATCATCTGTTACTAATTGATAACCTGGGAACTGGTCAGGCATACTACCCATATCGCTACAACCTTGTACGTTGTTGTGGCCACGTAAAGGATATGCACCTGAACCCGGTTTTCTATAGTTACCAGTAGCTAACAATAAATTTGAAATAGAAGTAGACGTATCGCTACCAATATCTTGTTGTGTTACACCCATAGCCCAACAAATTGATAATGCTTCTGCATCTACAACTTGATGTGCAAAGGCAATAAGATCTTCTTTAGGAATTCCAGTAGTTTCTTCAGCAAATTCCATTGTGAAAGGTGCTAAAGATTCATAATATTCATTGAAATTATCCACCCACTCATCGATAAATGCTTGGTCTTGTAGTCCTTGATCAATGATATATTTGGTTACTGCTGAAATCCATACTAAATCAGTACCCGGTTTAGGTTGGTAGAAATAGTCAGCACGTTCTGCCATTTCATGTTTTCTAATATCAAAAACAGTTAAATTGTTGTTATATAACTTGTGACCGCGTTTAATTCTAGACGCAATTACTGGATGTGCTTCGGCAGTATTTGTACCAATTAAAACTACCATACTTGCTTTTTCTAAATCATCGATAGAACCTGAGTCACCACCGTGACCTACCGTTCTAAATAATCCTTTGGTAGCTGGTGCTTGGCAATAACGTGAACAGTTATCGACGTTATTTGTTCCGATAACTTGACGTGCAAGTTTTTGCATTAAGTAAGATTCTTCGTTTGTTGCCTTAGATGATGAAATAAACGCTAAGCCATCTGAACCTTTTTCTTCTTTTACTTTTTTGAAGTTATCAGATACTACTTTTAAAGCTTCATCCCATTCTACTTCATAAAATTCACCATCTTTACGTACTAAAGGTTTAGTTAAACGTTCGTTAGAATCTACATAATCCCAACCAAATTTACCTTTAACACAAGATGATATTTTATTTGCTGGAGATTCAGGTTGTGGTTGTACTTTTAAGACTTCACGGTCTTTTGTCCATACATCAAATGAACAACCAACACCACAATATGTACATACTGTTTTAGTTTTTTGGATACGTTCTTTACGCATTGCCGCTTCAGAATCTGACACTGCAAACAACGGACCATAACCCGGCTCTGCTTTCTTAGTTAGATCAATCATCGCTGCAAGTGAACCTGGTTCCATATCGGTCATATAACCTGAGTTACCTTCCATATTCACTTCCATCATTGCATTACAAGGACAAACCGTTGCACATTGGCCACAGCCAACACAAGAAGAGTCATTGATTGTAGTATCATTATCCCAAATTACTCTTGGTTGTTGACGTTCCCAATCAATAGTTAACGTTTCATTAACTTGAACGTCCTGACAAACTTCTACACAACGACCACATAAAATACATTGATTTGGGTCATAGCGATAAAACGGACCATAATCTTTGTCATATGGTTTTTCTTTATATTCATAAGTCTGATGTTCAAGACCCCATTGATCCATCGTATTATGAATTTCACAATCTCCGTTATTATAGTCACAAACGGTACAGTATAATTGATGTTTCTCTAGAATTCTGTCTAGTGCTTCTTTTTGACTCGTTTGGACGCTATCATTTTGTGTGTTTACAACCATAGGTTTATCAATTGTTGTGCTACACGCACGAGCAATTTGACCATCTATTTCTACAGTACATGTATCACACGTTTGGATAGGACCTAACGATTCGTTATAACAAATTGACGGTACGAAAGTATCTTGAGATTTAATAAATTCAAGTAAATTTGTACCCGGTTCTACTAAATAGTCCTTACCATCTAGCGTAATAATTAAATGCGTTTGCATTACAACAGCCCCTTTTATTATTTGATGCCCGACTGACAAAGGTGACATTTTTCTATTTTAATAAGCCCCACACTCATTAAAGATAGAATTATATTTAGTGTATACCCGATAAGCTAAAATGTTAAGGTATTTTACAATATTTTTCATATTTTCATTTTATGAAATTCAAAGCGTATTATAACTATTCTTCAACAAAATTTCTGAACACTAAATGAATCTGAGCGCATTAAAAAAGACCTTCTATTAAAAGAAGGTCTTTATTTCAATATTCAAACTGTGAAGTTGTGAGTTTATATACCCAGATTATTGTCTATAGCTGATTTAATACTATTTAATGAATCATCACTTGGCACGAAGTAATACAATCCATCATCTTGAATACCACCTTGGCCGTCTAATTGATGTCTATTTACAGTGTCATTTGCCTTATTGTATTTACTTCTAATTGTGTTAATATCGCCTATTGATAAGTCCGTTTTAACATTATCTTTGATATGATTCATTAAAGAATTGAAGTGCGTTACAGATTTAACGCTCGTTAATTTGTTTGCTAGAGCTTCCATAACAATCTGTTGTCTTTGTTGTCTACCGAAATCTCCGCCTGCACCACTTTCTTTTCTACTTCTGATAAATGCCATCGCCTGTTTACCATTTAGATGAACTTTTTGTCCTTTTTCAAAACTTTGACCATCATATGAGAAAGTACTATTACTTACAACTGTTACACCACCAAGTGTATCAATCATTTCTTTCATACCGTCCATGTCGATTGTTGCGTAATGGTCAATAGGAACATTTAATAACTTTTCTAAAGATTTAACAGCCATGGTAGGACCACCATATGCATATGCATGGTTGATTTTTTCCGTTGTTCCTCTACCTACTATTTTAGCTTGTGTATCACGGGGCACACTTACGATTTCAGAAGTTTTTTTCTTAGGATTCATAGATACAACCATAATTGAATCACTACGTTGACCACCGTTATTCGCTGCACGTTTAGCGTCTGAATCTACGCCAAAAAATGCGATTGTGAATGGGTCGCCATTTTTTAAACTCACATCGCTACTTCTTAGTGATGACTTGTTTCTATCTAAAGGATTATGTATTGCGTTTCCTACTGATAGTATTTTAAACCCAATATAAATTACTGCAATAACAGCTATTATTGCAAGTATGCCAATTATCCATAAAATAGCTTTTTTCGGCGCACTCATCTTTTTCTTTGTATAGTAATCTGAGCGGTTCACTCACATCACTCCTATTCTCTTATTCTATTTTTAATTACTTAACAAATATTATATATTAAACGTCATATAAAAACATAGTGCTTTAGACCTATATTTTAATTTATATAGAATTAATTAGTTAAAATTTTTCATAACCATTTCCACTATTTAATATATTCAAAATTTCTTCATGACAACCCTCGTTACTGATAATAAACGGCCCACTTGTAGCAAAATCAAGTTTATCATTACTTAACGTCGTCATTTTTAGTCCTAATTCTTGGGCAAATAAAAACTGCGCTGCAATATCCCAAGGTTTTGGATTTGTGTTAATATGCGCACCAAACTGACCATGTATAACCCTTACTGAATCTAAACCACATGAACCGATAAAACGGTAACTAAATGCCGCATCATACAACGCATTAATTGTGTCATTATTCATTACTTGTGAATTAAATGAAATAATTAAGTCTTTGAGTGGTTGTGGTTCAGGCTTTGGAATTAATGCCCCATTCGTATATGCGCCTTGTTCCTTTATTGCCTTATGTAAAGTTTGATTTGGATAATCATATATGTATGAAAGTGTCGGTATACCATCAACAAAATATCCTAAAATAATACAATAATCATATTGTTGTTTGACTAGATTAGTCGTTCCATCAATTGGATCCATTATCCAAACATGACCTTCTTTAGGTTGAACGTCATCGTTATTTTTTTCTTCTGCAAAAAGTTGATGTTGCGGATAGTTTTCGTTTAGAAATTGTTCGAAATGTTGTTGGATTGTTTTATCTACGTTTGTAACTAAATCAAATCTGTTTTGTTTCGTCGTAGTTTCCATTTCTGCAATTAGTTGTGGTATAACAGCATCTAATGTACTTAACCATTCTCTAATATGTTTATCTATTTGTAGTAAGTCTTCCTTTTCCATTATTACACCTCTCAATGCTTTTTTACCGTTGCATAATTTTCTTCATTCTACCATATATCCCCTTCATCAACTATCATACTTTTACCACCTTAATATAAAACAAAAAAACCGACTAGTTTAACTAGTCGGCATTAGAAAGGAAAGTAAGTAATAAATATTGAAGATGTTTGAATAGTAACTAAAGCAATTAAATATTCAACAAAACTATATGTATATAGCTACCCCTTTGTTTTTCTTTAATGCTATCCCCTTTGTTACTAATTAATATACTAACATATGTCGCACAATAATGTAAGCGTTTTCTAAAAATTTTTAATAAAACCTGTCAGAATATCGTCATCATCGTATTTATGCTATACTAAATGTAATATGTAATGATTTGGGAGGTGACTTTCTTTGAATAAACGCGAAAGACAAAATATGATTGTAAATG
This sequence comes from Staphylococcus lloydii, assembly GCF_015775975.1. Taxonomy (NCBI): domain Bacteria; kingdom Bacillati; phylum Bacillota; class Bacilli; order Caryophanales; family Staphylococcaceae; genus Staphylococcus; species Staphylococcus lloydii. The sequence goes on along the minus strand of NZ_CP064056.1, from coordinate 714,887 downwards.
CAATTCATCATAATAAGCAGATAACCGCTGCTGAATTAGCTCACAATCTTAAAGTTTCCAAACGTACCATATTAAGGGATATACAAGAATTAGAAGATCAAGGCGTTAAAATTTTAGCTAAACATGGTAAGTTGGGTGGCTATCAATTACAAGAATCTCAGCATAATTACGCAATTGAGCTTACCGAAAGTCAGTTGTCCGCTCTATTTCTTGTGTTAAATGAAAGCCAATCAATTTCCACATTACCTTATAAAGAAGAAATATCCGCAATAATAAAAAAATGCTTAAATTTACCTTATAGCAAAATGAGAAAGACACTAAAACGATTAGATCGTTATATTAAATTTGAACAACATGAACATGTGGCATTACCTTCATTATTTTCAGACCTATTAATTTATTGTACTGAACGTAATGTGATGTCTATGGAATATTTTGATGAAGAACAATTATTTACAGAAAATGTTATTTTCATTGGCTTAATTTGTGAAAATGGACTTTGGAAAGCGGTCGTTTTCGAGATAGGGCTTGGTAGCACAAGTGAGATTCCTATCGCAAATATTCAAGATATAGCTTACTCATTTGAGAAAAAAATAAAAACCCAAGATATATCTATTAAAAACTATCGTGAATTTTTAAATCCAACTGAAGTCTAAACTCCAGTTGGATTTTTATTACTTATTATTACATTAAAATTGTAATGATAAATGCTAGTAAATTATTCAACATATGCAAGCTTACGCTTACCCCTAATTTTCTCCCAGATTTTAAATAAGCATAGACGATACCTATAGCAATAATGCAATAACTTCCAAATTCTAACGGTGATGCTGCATCTGTAACATGCATAAAACTAAATGCAATTACAGATATAATGCCCATTATTTTGAAGTTAAATTTTTTTCCTAATTCCCCTATTAAAAGATGTCTAAAAAATAATTCTTCAATAAATGGCCCCACGATTACAATAAGTATGAAGGTTATTGGTAAAAATACTGGGTTACTAAAAATGACTTGTAACGACAATTCATTTTGCGTTTCTGAAAAACCTAAGTCTCCGGGTAGATACTGAACGCCATAATTATATATGTATGAAAGCAAATATGTAATAACAAATACCTGCGCAATAAATTTCCAATCCCTTACTATATAATTAAAATTTGCATTAAATCTAGCTACAAAACTTTTCCTCTTTATGAACCAATAACAAAGTATAGTTGCCGTATAAGCTAGTAATTGTACAAATGCTCCTAGCATGACATGCTCACTTTTAGTTAAATCCTCAACCACAACACTTGCATATAATCGACCTAATAATATAAAAATAATCATCGTAACGAAAAGTATTGGAATTGCTAGAAAATCAATCTTATTTATTTTTGCTCTTGTATACTTCCCACTTCTCCGCATAGCTGTACCTCGCTCTATTCTACTTAACATATATATTTCATCTCATTGAATTCTCTTACTTGAAAGGAATGTTTATATTTAATGATACTACAACAATTAATAAAACTAGAACAGCAAATCAATAGCTTATTAAATGATATAGAACTTTTTAAATTTGCCTACATAACTAATAACAATAAACTTAATACTTATCAAAACAATGTAAACAACAATATTCACAAACTGTATAACGATTTAAAAGAACAACCCATTGTACACTGTTCTCTTCTGCATTATAAGTTTTTTAATTTTTTAACCGACTGTTATCATAACCCCATTGAACCTTTAGACAATGGTAATACAAAAGCATACATTGAAGACATTCAAAAAAGATTATTATTGTTACACGAAAGTATCGTCTTTATATTGAAATAATATTTCAATATAAATTGTTATTAATTACCAAATTGTAATACTATTTCATATATTGTATAATGTAATCGATTACATAAGGATGGAGGGATTACAATGCATGGGTTTTCTGTTTATTTAGGACAAGATAAAAATGAAAACTATATTCAAACAATGATTGATTTGAATTATGACACCATTTTCACATCGATGCAGATACCAGAAGAAAACGACACGACTAAAATACAATATTTAACGTCTCTTTTAACATTCTTACAACATACGAACGTAACTTATATCATAGATATAAACCCTAAATTACTTACAGAATCATTATATAATAGTCTGTCATTTCCAAAGGCGGATATCGTCATACGTATCGATGCAGAAACTTCTAAAGCAGTCGTAAATGATATTATCAAACACGGCTTCAAATGTTGTTTAAATGCAAGCACTGTCACTTACGATTTATTAAACGACTTATATCAGTCCGTAACGAACTTTGAACAGATATTGTTTTGCCATAATTACTATCCACGACCAGATACAGGACTTGATAGTAACAGTGTCACACATCAAAATAAGTTAATTTTATCATTTAACAAACATGCAATTATTTATGGTTTTATACCCGGAACTACAACAAGAGGACCATTGCATAAAGGTTTACCTACATTAGAAGAAGCACGTTACGGCAACCCAATTGTAAATGCTCACAACTTATTAGCAACTGGTATTAATAATGTTATCGTCGGAGATAGCGCTTTAAACGATCGCGAAGCATCTCTGTTAAGTGATTATTTACATAAGCAACATCTTACTTTTAATGTGACGTTATTTGATGAGCAATACAAACAAATTTTCCAACATCAACATACGTCTAGACCTGATAATCCAGCGACTAGTATTCGCTCACAAGAAGCAAGGTCATATTGTAACACCAGTATCGCTCCTTTAAATGCAATCGAAAGAAATATAGGTGACGTTACAATCGATAATCATTTGAACGGCAGATATGAGGGAGAATTACAAATGATGAAGTCTAACTTACCTAGTCACGAGCATGTCAATGTTGCGGGTCATATTGATGAAGATGAAATTGCTTTATTACATTGTATTAAAGGTAACTATACGTTTTCATTCAGCATAAATAAAGGGAGATGAATACAGTGAACCATTTATCTACAGAAAAAAGAAATGACGCTACACAAAACTTAGATGAAATGTCTATTCAAGAAGCACTTACAGTTATGAATCAAGAAGATCAAAAAGTAGCTTTATGTATTGAACAGTTATTACCACAACTTGCTGAAGTAGTTAACTTAACCACGCAACAATTTAATCAAGGTGGAAGAATTATTTATATGGGTGCTGGAACAAGTGGTCGTTTAGGCGTGCTTGATGCGGCAGAATGTGTACCTACATTCAATACTACGCCAGATGAAGTTATCGGACTTATCGCAGGGGGTCAAGCAGCGATGACTCAAGCAATTGAAGGCGCAGAAGATAGTGAAATCGGTGCACAAAATGACTTGAAAAACATTAATTTAACTTCATTAGATGTAGTTATCGGCATCGCTGCTAGTGGCAGAACGCCTTATGTTAAAGGCGGTTTAAAATATGCTGATTCTATTAACGCACACACCGTAGCGATAGCATGTAATACTCAGGCCGAAATTAGTAACTATGCACAATTTCCCATTGAAGTCGATGTTGGCCCTGAAGTACTTACAGGTTCAACACGATTAAAATCAGGCACCGCACAAAAATTAATTCTAAATATGATTTCTACCATCACAATGGTAGGTGCTGGCAAAGTTTACGGTAATCTTATGGTAGACGTGAAACCAACGAATAATAAGTTAAATGACCGAGCAATCAATATTATTCAAGAAATATGTAATATCGATGCGCAATTAGCAAAAAACCTCTATGACAAAGCACAACACAACTTAAAGGTAGCTGTCGTAATGTATTTATGTGATTTAGATGCCGCTGCAGCTGCAAACAAGTTAGAAAGCAATAATGGCATTATTAAAGAAGCTATCAAATAAATAATAAAGGTGGTTAGTCATATGTCAAAAGAACAAAAATTAGCCGATCAAATTATTTCTGCAGTCGGTGGCATGGACAATATAGACAATATTATCAATTGCATGACAAGAGTTCGTATTAAAGTTAACGATGAAAACGCCGTAGATTACGATACTTTAAAATCGATTGAAGGTGTACTTGGAGTCGTTAACGACGATCGTGTACAAGTAGTTGTAGGGCCAGGAACTGTTAATAAAGTTGCCAATCATATGGCAGAACAAAGTGGCGTAAAATTAGGCGATACAATCCCCCACCAACAACAAACTTATAGAGAAGCGGCAGAATCTAAAGCTGCTGAAAACAAATCAGAATTTCAAAGTAAGCAAAAGCGCGGTAAATTTAATAAATTATTAAAAACAATTGCTAATATATTTATTCCTTTAATACCTGCCTTTATCGGTGCCGGTTTAATTGGAGGTATTGGCGCTGTCTTAAGTAACTTAATGCAAGGTGGTCAAATATCAGGGGAATGGGTTACACAACTTGTGACGGTTTTTAACGTGATTAAAGACGGTATGTTGGCTTACTTAGCAATCTTTGCAGGTATTAACGCAGCAAAAGAGTTCGGTGCAACACCTGGATTGGGTGGCGTTATTGGTGGTACGACATTGTTAACAGGTTTAACCGATAAAAATGCGATTACGAATATATTTACTGGGGACCATTTACAAGCAGGTCAAGGTGGTATTATTGGTGTTATTTTTGCAGTTTGGTTGCTTAGTTTAGTTGAAAAAAGATTACATAAAATCGTACCAAACGCTATAGACATCATTATAACACCGACCTTAACACTCTTAGTCATCGGTTTAATGACTATATTTATCATCATGCCTTTAGCGGGATTTGTCTCAACTGGACTTGTCTCTGTTATAAACTGGGTTATCGGTATCGGGGGTATCTTTAGTGGCTTTATTATAGGTGCTTTTTTCTTACCATTGGTTATGTTAGGATTACATCATATATTTACCCCTATTCATATCGAAATGATAAACCAAACTGGCGCAACTTACTTGTTACCAATAGCGGCAATGGCAGGTGCGGGTCAAGTCGGTGCAGCTATTGCGTTATGGTTTAGATGTCGTAAAAATAAAACATTACGTGATACAATTAAAGGTGCTTTACCTATAGGTTTCTTAGGTATCGGTGAGCCACTGATTTACGGTGTGACTTTACCTCTAGGCAGACCATTCTTTACAGCTTGTATAGGTGGTGGCATTGGAGGCGCCGTTATTGGTGGTATCGGACATATAGGTGCTACTGCAATAGGACCGAGTGGTATATCTCTTTTACCGTTAATATCTGATCATATGTATTTAGGTTACATTGCAGGACTACTCGCAGCATATATAGGTGGCTTTGTATTCACTTATCTTTTCGGTACCAATAAAGCAATGCGAGAATCTGATCATTTAGGTGATTAAACATGAAAAATATACTTCATCAGATAGAGAGCAAGTATCAAGATTTCACAAAAAGTGAGAAAAAAATTGCTGACTTTATATTAAAGTCTCCGCATCTTATTATAAAAATGTCAGTACAAGATTTAGCAAAAGAAATAGATACGAGTACCGCTTCAATCGTTCGTTTCAGCAAAAAGATTACAAATCAAGGTTTCCAAGAGTTAAAAATTTATGTATCTCGTTATTTACCAGCAGATACGACAAAAAATAATTATATGGAAATTATTGATAATGAAGCTGTCGATACGTTAAAGAGTAAGATGTTAACCCGAGCTACAGACACAATGTCTTACACCGCTCAACAAATTGACAATGCTACGATTGATGAAGTATGTAATGTATTAAAACAGTCACGTACTATTTTTCTTTTTGGTTATGGTGCTTCTTCTATTATCGTTAATGATTTATTTCAAAAGTTATCTAGAATTGGTTTAAATGTACGTTTGATGGAAGAAACTCATTTATTCATGACTACACTAGCAACACATGACGCCAATGATTGTATTATTTTCGTGACAAATCAAGGTCATCATAGTGAAATGCAATCTATGGCAAAGGTAGCAAACGATTATCAAATACCTATCATTACGATAACAAGCACACATTCTAATCCAATAGCGAATATGTCGAATCATACCATCGCTTATGGTTCAACGGATGAAAATGAATTGCGCATGGCAGCTACGACTTCATTATTTGCCCAACTTTTCACAGTAGATGTACTATACTATCGTTATATATCACTACACTATCGTGAAGCGTTAGACTCTATTACGCAATCCAAAATGGCCTTAGATAATTATCATAAACATTTATCAAATATTAAATTTAAACATTAATAAAAACACTTCATAGTAGCCTAAGGCTTCGCTATGAAGTGTTTTTTTACCCGATAAAAAAATCGGACATATTCAAACTGAATTGAACATGCCCTTTGTTATTAAATTTGATCTTCTTTATTTAATTTATGATAGCCTTTTACGAAGTAGAAGATAGTCATAAATGCTAAGAATACAATACCGATAACTACGGATACTACAGTTTCTTTATTAAATAACATTCCAATAAGTACTAATAAGAAGAATAAAATAGTAACATAGCTAGCAAATTTACCACCTGGCATTGTGAATGGGTGACCTTCTGCTTTTTCAGGATGTAATTTTCTAAATCTTAAATGACTAATTAATATCATAAACCATGGCACCATACCAGGTAAAATCGATGCACTATATACATATACGAAGACGCTATCTGCACCTTTAATAAATAAAGGTAAGATTACGTTTAGTAAAGCACCAATTAAAATACCAATCGCAATAGCAATAACTGTATATGCTGGTACGCCATTTTTCATTACTTTTAAGAATACTTTAGGCATTTGCCCTTTTTGAGCTAAAGTGAAAGTCATTCTACTTGCACTAAATATACCTGAGTTACAGCCAGACATTGCCGCTGTTAACACTACAAAGTTAATTAATCCTGCAGCAAATGTGATACCTACTTTAGCAAAGGTTGCTGTGAATGGACTACCGATATTACCAAGTTCATCCCAAGGATAAACTGTAACAATAACGAAAATCGCACCTAAATAGAAAATTAAAATACGCCAAATGATACCATTAACTGCACTTTTTATATTTTTTTGAGGGTCTTTTGTTTCACCGGCTGATATACCGATAAGTTCAACCCCTTGATATGAACCAATAACAATTGATAATGCAAAGAAGAAGCCTAACCAACCATTTGGCATAAAGCCACCGTTTGACCATAAATTAGATAAACCAATTGCATGACCACCGTTGCCGAAGCCAAAGAATATTAAACCTAAACCTGCAACAATCATCAAGATAATTGTTACTACTTTAATCATAGCAAACCAGAATTCAAATTCACCAAATGCTTTTACAGAAACTAAGTTAGCTCCTAATAATAATAAAACAACGATAACTCCCGGAATCCATTGAGGTAAATGCGGGAACCAGAAATTCATATATTCACCGACGGCTATAACCTCACTCATACCGACGACAATCCACTGGAATATATTACTCCATGCTGTTAAGTACCCAGCAACTGGATGTATGTAGTCACTTGCAAAGTTAGCAAACGAGCCTGTTGTAGGATATAGATAAACCATCTCACCCATTGCTCGCATAACTAAGAATAAAAATAAACCTGCAATTAAATAAGCAAAGATAACTGAAGGTCCAGTCCATTTAATTGTACTCGTTGCCCCCATAAACAATCCGACACCGATAGTACCACCGAGTGCGATCATTCTAATTTGTCGAGCACTCAGCCCCCTATGTAATTCTGTTTCATCATTCATTTAATTCAAACCCCATCTCTCTTAAAAATAAACGAAAATTGTAAATGTTATATCTCGCTATTATACTATAAATTTTTAATTAAAAACACAGTTTTCAAAATGTAAGGGCTTTCATAACCCCTCATATATTCTATGATACTTTCACTAAAATTGCAAAAGGTATTTTTCTTTTTAATTAAAATTATTATGATGTCTAAAAATCGAACCCTTTATAATGCTATTGTTTTCTCATTATAATAAAATAAAACTATATGCTATAATTTCCTCTATATTTACAAAAAGGAGTTCATTATGAATAAAAATTTATTCAGCCGTACCGTTACCATAACTATAATTTTTGGCATCCTGTTTTTTATACTGAATTATTTCGGTCAACATGATAGAGACATTCCCGCTCTCGTAGGTAAGTCTATTTTAGCTGCACTTGTTTTAGGCGTACTATACTTCACCTTATTTGCGATGATGCACACGCCAGAACTTAAATTTAAATTTGGAACGACTATCCCAATTGCAATGCTTATTTGTGTTATTATTGGTGGTATTTTATCCACCTTAAAAATAGCGATTATTGCTGGTCTTGTTTTAGGAGTTATCGCAGGTTATATATGGGTATATATCGATAAACGTAAACAAGGAGGTGGCCCTAAATGACTATCTTCTTAGGTATAGTAATTATTATTTTATTATTAGTTAGTTTGATACCAAACATGAAAGCTGCTAAAAAAAGCAAACTTGCCGGTCAAAAAAGCACACGTTTTAATATTATGATTGGCGTCGATGCCCTATTACTTGTATTAGTAATAGCAACTTTAGTATTTCAATTTCTGAAATAACTTGTTAACACACGAAAAAACAGATGACTATCTTTTCAATTAGATAGCCATCTGTTTTTTTATTTAAAATTTACTGGATAAGAAAAAATGATACAGTAACCCAGCACAGATTAAATATATGATTGTACTCACTATAAATGATCTTACTTGGATTCTAAAAGGAATTTTTTTATTAAAAATTGGTCCAAGAATAAGATTGCCAATAGCTAAAATTATAGGTCCTGCTAAAAAGAATAATATTAAATTCATAGCCATATTAAGCACCTTTCATTTTGTTACGCTTCAAAATAGTTAGCAATTATATTTGCAGTACTAATATCTTTATTTAAATATGCCACATTTGCAAAATCTTGATTTTCAGTCATTTTATTCGTATTAACGATGACATCAAGACCTGCATTTATAGCAGCCGTTGCACCATTTACAGAATCTTCTAATGCCAGACAATTCACTGGATTATAATTTAAAGCCTGCACTGCCGTTAAGTATAGTTCTGGATTTGGTTTTACTTCTGCGACATCTTCCCTACCTACAACAACATCAATATAATCGTCTAATGCTAATTGTTTAAAAGCAGGTTCGATAGACGCTCTATAACTACTTGTCGCTATTGCCATTGGAATATGGCGTTGTTTTAAATACGCCATCAAATTTTTTATTTCTTCAAATATTGGTAAATCCTTACTCGTTTCATGGTGTTCAGTATATATTTCTTCTTTCAGTGCTTCTCCTAATTTATCCTCTAAATATTCGTGTAAATCGTTGGCAGCTCCACCAATTGAGCCCGTATAAAAGTCTAGCGATACAGGTTCATGGTTATGTTTGGTTAAATGCTTATTTATTATGTCATATAAATGTTTTTCTGTATCAATAATTGTGCCATCAAAATCGAATACTACTGCTTTATACATTTTTTATCCTCCAAACCATGTTGTCTATTATATATTCATTAATACACAGTTTATCACATAATATTTTTGTAAGTCATAAAGAAACTGAGATACGCTTATACGTACCTCAGTTACTAAGTTATTATTTTTTAGACCAATATCTTGCAAGTATAGGCCCTGTAATATTATGTACTAAGCTAAATACGGCTCCAGGAACTGCTGCTAAAGGATTGAAATGCACGGTTGCCAAAGAAACGGCTAAACCTGAATTTTGCATACCTACTTCAATTGAAACAGCTTTTTTATCTGCTCTTTCTAATTTTAATACTTTAGCCAAACCATAACCTAAAGCGTAACCTACTATATTATGTAGAATAACGACAGCGAATATTAATAAACCTGTTTGTAAAATTTGAGATTTGCTACCACCTACGACAGAGGCTAAAATCAATGAAATAGCAATGACAGAAACGATAGGTAATGCAGTTGCAGATTTAGCAGCAAAGTTTTTAAATACTTTTTGTAAAATAAAGCCAATGATAATTGGAATTAGCACGACTTGTACGACTGACCATAACATGCTTCCAAATGAAACATTTAACCATTGGTTAGCAAATAAGAAAATGAGCGCTGGTGTAACGATTGGTGCAAGTAACGTAGACACGCTCGTAATTGCGACAGAAAGTGCTACGTTAGCCTTTGCTAAATAACTCATCACGTTACTAGAAGTACCGCCTGGACAACATCCTACTAAAATAACCCCAATAGCAATTTCAGGTGGTAATTGAAAAACTTTAGCGATAACGAATGCCGTAACCGGCATAACTGTAAACTGTAAAATAACCCCAATAATAACTGAACGTGGCGCTTGAAATACTATTTTAAAGTCTTTCGGATCAATCGTTAACCCCATACCAATCATCACAATACCTAATAAATATGGCACATATTTACTTATTTGTGCCAATTCAGTTGGAAAAACAAATCCAATAATAGCTGCGACTAACATCCAAAACAAGAATGTGTTTGTTGCAAATCTACTTACTTTTGTTAACATCTCTCAACACTTCCCTTAATTATGTAATACAGAAAAATGTATCACACTTTAGTAATGAGCTCAATATATTTTCAGAAAATTCTAAAGAATTACTTAATTAATTTATAATTTTTCAAATTACTTTGAGTTCATCCCAAAGACCTAGTGCTATTACAAAAAAAGAGTGGTACAATTTAATAGAACTAGAAAAAATCTAACATTACCTACGACAATGTAATGCTAAAATTTATTATATAGAATGGGAGGACTCAGATGTTTATTGATAAAACTGAAACGTTTATTTTAAATATTGGTGGTTTAAATAAACGTAAAAACCGTAAACAACTCTTAAAATTATGTCGTCAAATTAACTTTTGTAGTGCTTTAAACTACACAATTACAAAATATAAGCATATTTATGCTTTAGAAATCACTCTACCGAAACAACAATTACCTTTCTTAATAAGTTTTTTAAGTTTTAATAATTATACTATTTATCAAGTAGTTAAATCTTCAAAAGCTCACACTCTTATTGATTCAGAACAATTACCAAGAGCATCTAAACGTTTTGAAATTTACATAGACGGTTTAAGCGATGCATTTATTAAAGATAAAATCATCGACATTATGAATATGCTTACTACATCTGAGTCTATCGCATATACAATGTCTAAAAATACACTTAATGTTAACTGCTCTGTCGCAACATTCGCTCAGCTTATCTTCCAATTAGCAACGAAGAATATCGATATATTCAATGCCGTATATTGCCCAAAAGTAGCTAGTATACGTAAAGAACATATATCATAATAACGATACGATAAAATAAAGCACGCATAAGACGTAATCATCTTATGCGTGCTTTTTAATGTTGTTCTATTAATTCTTTATTTATTATTTAATATCTCTTCAAATGCTTCTCTAACTTGTGGCACTGACATACCAACGATAACTTGTACATTTTTTCCACTTTTAACTAAACCGTGAGCCTGCTGATTGTGAATAAAGTAATCGTTGCCTTCAACCTTTTCAGGATCATTGACAGTCAGACGTAATCTTGTCGCACAATTTGTCACGTCTTTAATATTTTCAGCTCCACCTAAACCTTCTAAATAGTAGATAGCTTTATCTTCGTATTCGTTACCTGTTGAAGCAGTTGCTCCACCTTTACTTTCTTTATAGTCATTTTTACTGTAAAGCTTAACATTTTCTTCTTCCTTTTTACGTCCAGGTAAAGGTATATCGAATTTCAAAATTAAAAATCTGAATACTACAAAGTAAATACCTGTAAATATTAAGCCGATAATAATTTGTATAACATAGGTCATCCAATGGTTTTGTCCTAACGGAATCCAGTTAGTTGCAAAGAAATCAATTAATCCTCCGCCAAAGTTACCTACTAATCCAAATCCATACATTACAGTATCCATTGTTGCAGCTAATATCGCATGTATGACAAAAAGATATGGAGCAATAAATAGGAACGTAAATTCTAATGGTTCAGTGATACCTACCACTACTGCGGTAAGTGTCGCTGGTATTAATAGCGCCGCTACTTTTTTCTTGTTTTCTTTAGGCGTAGTTGAATACATCGCCAATGCTATACCAATAGCACCAAATACTTTCCCATTTCCTTGTAACATAAAGCCATAATGGAATTGGTCTTTTAATGGTTTTGTACTTTTAGCAAATTCATTTACATGTTTAAACCATTCAGCTTTCAAGCCATCATTGACTACTACTGGACCAACTTCAACTGGTGCGTATATAAAATGATGTAACCCTGTAGGTATGAGTACTCTTTCTAAGAAGTGATATAACCAAACACCTACATAACCAGATCCTATAATGAAACCTTGTAGTGACGAAATTGCATCTTGTACTGTTGGCCATACTATACATGTAATTAGCGCAATAGGTAACATGACAAAGAATGAAATAGTAACAACAAAGGTTAACCCTTGGAAAATACCTAACATCTCAGGTAATTTTTTACTATAATATTTATTATGTATCCAAGTTACAATACTTGAAATTATAATAGCGCCTAAAATATTAGTGTCCAATGTATCTATACCGGCAATAGATTTTAATCCAGTAACATTTTCTACACCTTTATTAAAGTTAGCGCCAAAAGTATGTGGCCATTGCGTTAATATGGCATTAATAAACGTATTGAACATTAAATATCCCATTAATGCTGCTAATGTTGCATGTCCCGATGCTTTCTTAGCTAGGGAAATTGGTAAGCCTACCACAAAAACTATTTCCATATGATTGAAAATAGTCCAACCACCTGATTCAATAACCGTCCAAACTTTAGTCCAAGCCGTACCACTATCTGCAATACTTCCCATAATAGCTGGATTTTTGAATAAAGTCGCAAATCCTAAAACTATCCCGAAGAAAGCAAACATAAGTACGGGTACAATCATAGCACTACCAAATCGTTTAATTGCATTCATATAGACACCCCAATACTATTTATAAAAATTGATTGTATAAAGCTTAACAGCTAATTTATTTTTCAATTTTTTTACTTAATCATATGTTATAGTAAACGCTTACATTTAAACAACAGTTTGACGTCATTTTGAAATGTTTTGTATAATCAGATTATATTTTCAAAAACCGAAAATATTTTCAAGTAAATGAGGTGCTCACTTGTTTTTAGACGAAAGATTAAATAAAAATTTCGATAAGCTTAACGATAATGATTTACATATCGCCCAATTTATTAATACACATATTCACGCATGTAAATCGATGAAAATACAAGAACTTGCTGCACATACGCATGCTTCTAATGCTTCTATACACCGATTCACTAAAAAATTAGGTTTTGATGGTTATAGTGATTTTAAATCTTACCTAAAATTTGAAACCGAACAAGTGCAACAACTTCCTTCAGATTCAATTGAAGGATTTCAGCAAGAAATTAAGAATACATTCGCTTATTTAGAACGTATTGACTATACGCTTATTACCGATAAATTACTAGAAGCAGATACAATTTATCTATATGGCACAGGATTAGCACAATTAAATGTCGCTCAAGAAGCTCAACGTGTGTTATTGACAATACACAAAAACATTATTGTTCTGCACGATGTACATGAATTAAAAATGATATTAAACAAGTCAACGCCTCAAGATTTATTCTTCATCATCTCTTTATCTGGCGAATCTTATCAAATACCGGAGATCACAAATGCTTTACAACTTAAGCAACAATATTTTATTTCAGTAACGACATTAAAAGACAACAACCTAGCGCAAAAAGCGAATTACAATGTTTATGTTTCTAGCAATACATTTTACCTTCATGATGGCACTGATTATTCAAGTTTCATTAGTTATCATATCTTTTTTGAAACAGTTGTAAGAAAGTTTAATGAGCGTATCGAATTTGGCACACTTTAAATTAAATTTAAGCAATAAAAAAGCTAGGATGAAAGACGACTTCATCCTAGCTTTTAATTAATTTGAACCATTTTCACGTTCATCTGCAACAACTTGTTGTAATTTATCGAACATCATTTCAAAACCATGGGCAGTGGAATCATGATATTCTTTTTTCTTTTGTTTATATTCTAAATTTGAAAGTCTTCTTTCTTTAGGTACTACCGCATTATAATTAAAAATCATTTGTGTAATACCTGCTTCTCTTTCAAAGATTTCTACTGTGACCTTATCTTCCGCGTCACTAATTTCAGGCATACCTATCGTCATAGCTATAAATTCGTTTTCTTCTAATGACTCAAATCGGCCTTGAACTTTGTTTTCTTTCCCTTTACGTATATCTATAATTTCATAAGAACCTTGTTCTTGCGCATCAATTTTAATAAGTTGATTTGTTCTTTCCGAAGTCATAAACCAACGTTTAAGTAATCTTTCGTCCGTCCATGCACGATATAAAAGCTCAGGAGAAGATTTAAATAACCTTTCTAGGTTTACATTAACGTTATCGTTTTCCACATTATATTTGGCCATATTCGTCACCTACTTTCCCTCTTATATTTATATTAACTTATTATTTGAATATGCTAAACAATTATTACTTTAATTACATAAATAATTATATAACCACTTGTGCATCTTTAGTTATTAATAAGCTGTGTTTTTTTGTTTCTTTTTATTTAAGTTTGGTAGTTTAAAGAATATAGCTATTAAACCACAAATACCTAATAGAACCGGATAAAAACTATAACCCATCAGTTCTACCGGTGATATTTTAGCTACACCAGCGGCCGCTATCAATTGAGGACTGTATGGCACGAATCCTTGGAAGCAACTCGCAAATATATCAAGTATACTAGCTGATTTTCTTGGATCAACATCAAACTCATCTGAAATATCTTTCGCGAGTGTTCCGGCCATAAGAATAGAAATTGTATTATTAGCTGTAGAGATGTCTGCGACACTTACCAAGCTAGCAATGCCAAATTCAGCACCTCTTTTAGATTTAACTTTGCTTCTAATAAAGTTCAGTAGCCAAGCGATACCACCGTAATATTCAATTAATGCGACTAGTCCGCCAATTAATAATGCAATCATAGCAATATCTTCCATACCCGTGATACCTTTAGAAATTGACTTCAATAGATGTGTCCAATTAAATGAGCCGTCAATCAAGCCTATAATCGCTGATAATACAGTACCACCAATAAGTACAAGTATTACATTGATACCGATAAGAGCTAAAATTAACACTACTAAATACGGAATTACTTTAATTATATTAAAATCATAATCTTTCGTGCTATCAACATGTATACCATGCGTCATAAACCACAAGACAATAATCGTTAAAATCGCCCCTGGTAATACAATTTTGAAATTAACTTTAAACTTATCACTCATTTTCGTCTTTTGGGTACGAACGGCCGCAATCGTTGTATCAGATATCATTGATAAATTATCACCAAACATAGCACCACCTACTACAGTAGCCATCGTTAATGCAGCAGAAACGTCTGTTGCTTGACTTAGGCCAAAACCAACTGGTGCAATTGCTGCAACTGTTCCTACAGAAGTACCCATAGAAATAGAAACAAACATACAAATGATAAACAATCCAACAATCAACAAGTTTTCTGGTATTAACGTTAACCCTAAATTAACTGTTGATTGGACACCGCCCATATCTTCAGTGGTTTGGGAGAACGCACCTGCCAAAATAAAGATAATCATCATTAATACAATATTTGAATGCCCTGCACCTTTTGTAAATACTTCCACTTTTTTCGTGAATGATTCTTTGCGATATAACAACAATCCATAAATTGAGGCAATGACTATAGCAACGTTAAGTGGCATTGTCGTAAAATCACCTGTAATTATGCCTATACCTAAAAACAGTAAGACGAATAGTAACAGTGGTGATAATGCCCATAAATTACCTTTTCGCTTCTCTTCCATATCCAACCTACTCCCTTAAAAATAAAAAACTCTTTTCTTAATAATGAAGAAAAGAGTGTATAGTTAGTCTGATTTACCTATAAATCACCAAGACAATACGAAAAATATTGCAATGGATATACAGTAATATTGCGAACACTTCGCTTCCTATATTTATAGGTAAATTAAATAAATTCGTATATACGTTACAATATTTACACTTATAAGTCAAATTGACATGCATAATAAACGTCTTGCAACTATTTAATCACTTTTATTCAGTCGGACGTTCAATCGTAAATTTGTCTCCTAGACGTGCGTAATCATTGCCAGATAACCTAGCAATAGGTTGTAAAGCCTCTGCGTTTATTTTACTATCTTCAAAATAAACCTGATCATCTATATGGAACATGACAACTTCGCCAATAATTAAATCTGACCCTTCAAGTTCATCTCCCAACTGTATAAGTCGATCAAGTTTACATTCCATACGTACTTTAGCATGTTTTACACTGGGTGCATCAACAACTGTAGAGTCTATTAATTCCATTTGAGTACGTTCAATCTCATTTTGCTCTCTTGCTATTGGTGCTGCTGTGCTATTCACGTCTTCGACATTGTCACTATCAGTAATGTGCACTACAAAGTTTTCTGTTTCTTCTATATTTAATGAAGTATCCTTACGTTGTCCATTATTTCTACCCGTTGAAATCATAATCATTGGAGGTGCACTATTAACGACATTAAAAAAACTAAAAGGCGCAGCATTTACATTACCAGAACTATCTTTCGTTGTTACAAAAGCAATAGGACGCGGAATCACACTACCACTTAACAGTTTATAATTTTGTCTTTTTGATAAATCTTTCGGATTCAACCGCTTCATTTTAATCCCCCTTAACATAAAGGGAGTGAGACAGAAATCTATTTGATTTCGTTGTCTCACCCCGGCAAAGATAACTAGAATTGAAAAAAGCAGTTTGTGCGCATTTTCAATTCAGTTAGCCACTGCCTTTCCTTGTTTTGAGGCTATGCTTTTAAGCATAGCTTAACTTCTATTAATGACTCTTTTGAGCCGACAGAAATCTATTTGATTTCGTTGTCTCACACCGGCACAGATAACTAGAATTGAAAAAAGCAGTTTGTGCGCATTTTCAATTCAGTTAGCCACTGCCTTTCCTTGTTTTGAGGCTATGCTTTTAAGCATAGCTTAACTTCTATTAATGACTCTTTTGAGCCGACAGAAATCTATTGATTTCGTTGTCTCACCCCGGCACAGATAACTAGAATTGAAAAAAGTTGTGCGCATTTTCAATTCAGTTAGCCACTGCCTTTCCTTTTTTTTGAGGCTATGCTTTTAAGCATGGCTTAACTTCTATTAGTGACTCTTTTGAGCTGACAGAAATCTATTTGATTTCGTTGTCTCACCCCGGCAAAGATAACTAGAATTGAAAAAAGCAGTTTGTGCGCATTTTCAATTCAGTTAGCCACTGCCTTTCCTTCTTTGAGTCTATGCTTTTAAGCATAGCTTAACTTCTATTAGTGACTCTTTTGAGCTGACAGAAATCTATTGATTTCGTTGTCTCACCCCGGCACAGATAACTAGAATTGAAAAAAGTTGTGCGCATTTTCAATTCAGTTAGCCACTGCCTTTCCTTTTTTTTGAGGCTATGCTTTTAAGCATGGCTTAACTTCTATTAGTGACTCTTTTGAGCTGACAGAAATCTATTGATTTCGTTGTCTCACCCCGGCAAAGATAACTAGAATTGAAAAACTACTGTGCTATGATTTTTAATCTAACTGTGTACCACCTGTAACTCCGTAAACTTGACCAGTTGTGTAACTAGACTCTTCGGCTGCTAAGTGTACGTAAGTACCAGCAAGTTCCACTGGCTGTCCAGCTCTACCTAACACTTCCTTTTGTCCAAAGTGAGGTATTTTTTCTTGAGGTTGACCACCAGAAATTTGTAATGGTGACCAGAATGGTCCTGGTGCAACACAGTTCACTCTAATACCTTGAGCGCCTAGTTCTTCTGATAAGCTTTTAGTTAAAGAAATAATTGCTGCTTTAGTCGCTGCATAATCGTGTAAAATCGGGCTAGGATTATAACCTTGTACTGATGACGTTGTTGTAATCGTTGCGCCTGGATTTAAATAATCTATCGCTTTTTGAACTAACCAAAATATTGGATAGACGTTAGTTTCAAAAGTTTCGGTAAATGAAGCTGTATCGAAACCTTTTATATTTTCTCGATATTGTTGATGTCCTGCGACGATTGTTACATTATCTAAGCCACCAAGTTGTTTTTGTGCTTGTTCAACTAAATCATAGTTAAACTGTTCATTTCTTAAATCACCAGGAATCAAGACAGCCTTTCTACCAGCTTGTTCAATTACTTGTTTAACTTGTTGCGCATCTTCTTCTTCAGCCGGTAAATAATTAATAGCTACGTCCGCACCTTCTTTAGCATAAGCGATAGCCGCAGCACGACCTATAGCGGAATCTCCGCCAGTTACTAACATTTTGTAATCTAATAATCTATCATGACCTGTATATGATGTTTCCCCACAATCGGGTTGAGGATTTAATTTGCTCTGTAACCCTGGGATTGGTTGCTCTTGTTTTGGAAAATCTGCATTTGAATATTTACTTCTAGGATCAGTATTTGCCATTATCAAAACTCCTTTAAATCAAGTTATGATAATAAATACCCAAGAAGCACCACCTGTTACACATTATTAATCATAAATTATGACTCATCGAATAATTTATTTACAAAAGTAACAAAATAATCTGGTACTGTTTCTAAGATACGCTCGTCTGGATCGAATTTTGGATGATGTAAGTCATATTCACTATTTGAACCAATAAAAGCAAAAACACTAGGGTAATGCGTTGCATACCCAGAGAAGTCTTCACCGATAGTTAATGGTTCATCCATGATCGATACGTCATAACCAACTGCTTTCGCCACTTCTACTGCGTCGTTTGTTAGTTTTGTATCGTTATGAACGGCAGAAGTAACTCGATGATAAAGTGTTTCAATTTCTAAATCAAAAGCTTGAGCTAAACCATCGCCAATTTGCTTCATTCTATCTTCAATTTTTTGACGCACTGTTTGGTCGAATGAACGTACCGTACCTTGCACATAGGCTTCATCGGCAATTACATTCCAAGTATTACCTGATGACACTTCACCGATAGTAACAACTGCATTATCAAAGGCCGCTAAATTTCGACTTACGATTGATTGTATACTATTAATAAGCTGGCCTAGCACGATAACTGTATCATTACCTTGTTCTGGTTTTGCCGCATGTGCACCTTTACCTTTAATCTTAAATTCAAAACGGTCTACGGAAGACGTCACTGGTCCAGATTTAACCATAAATTCACCAATATTTAACGTAGGGAAATTATGGTATCCTAATACCGCTTTAACGCCTTCTAAGGCGCCTGTATCGACAATACTTAACGCACCAAAGCCAACTTCTTCCGCAGCTTGAAATAACAATCTCACTCTACCTTTTAAATTGGCTTCATTTTCTTTAAGTTTAGTCGCAACAGCTAATATGCTTGCCATATGAATATCATGTCCACACGCATGCATTGCACCATCGTTAGATGACTTAAAATCATGATCAACTTGTTCAGTGATTGGTAAAGCATCAATATCAGATCTCACTGCTACAAATTCATCACCTTGACCTACCTCTGCTATTAATCCTGTCTCTAACGGAAGATCAAGCACTTTAATATCGTAAGAAGTTAAAATTTCTTTTAGTTTTTTTGTCGTTTCATATTCATTTTTAGACACTTCAGGATATTGATGAAAATGTCTTCTCCATTGAACGTAATCTTCAAAATGAGACATTACGTATCACTTCCTTTATTTTTAAATGTATTATTTATAGTGTAGTAAAATATAGTGCCAAATAAAACACCGTAAGCAAGATTATTGCTTGCTAATATAATAATCATCGTTGCTATGATGACAGTCCCATTTTTAAGTGGTGCTGCTTGGATATATGATTTTGTTCTTCTATCAAAAGTAGTTAACGAAATAGTTATAAGTACCGTGGCTAATACTGCCATTGGAATCTTGCCAATAATATTACTAAATGCAAATAGGCTAACAAATAAAAAAACACCTGTTACAAATGTAGTAATTCTAGAAGTTACACCCATAGACACGACAAACCGTGATTGCCCAACTAAACCACTACCTCCAATACCACTAACTGCACTTGTAATAATTGTTGCAATGCCTTGACCTATGGATTCTCTATTTTTGTTACTTGTTGAATGAGTAAGTTCGTCTATTAAGCGTGCTGTAAGCGTAGTTTGAACTGTAGCAACTATTGCCATCATTAAACCATAAAAAATAATTACGCCTACGCTATGTATAGTTAAAATGTCTAATGGAAGGTATAGCTTAGGCATCATAATATGTATGGTTGTTAAGTCTGCGACGTATTTAATGTCCGGCTTAAAGTACCAAGCACATAAGGTTAAAACGATGATTGCAACCAAAGGAGACGGTAGTATTCTAGTAAATTTAGGTACGACCCAAATAATGATAAATGAAATCATAACAAACACATATGTCATGATTGAAACATGAAAGACGTTAGATAGTTGAGAAGTAAATAACAAAATACCTAATGCATTCATAAATCCAATAACTACAGTGTTGGGTATTAGATCTAGTACTTTATTTATATGGCATAACCCAAAAATTATTTGAATAATTCCCATAGCGAGTGTGGCTAATATTAAATATTTTAGACCATGGTGCGCTACTATTGGCGCAGCAACTAATGACACCCCACTACTAGGCGCCGTTACCATTAACGTGCGGTTACCTGTAATACTAATGATCATCATAATAAAACTGGTACTTAATAGTCCCATAGCCGGACTAACCCCAGCAATAAAAGAAAATGCGATAGCTCCAGGTAAAAGTGCCAAAGCTAAAAGGATACCTATGATAATGTCATTACTATAATATTTTGCTTGCCACTGCCTTAAATACTCAAGACTACTCACAAGCACCCCTCCCTATTAACCCCATTAACTCTATCGTATCACAATTTTCTGAATTTTTAAGACGTCTAAAATTAAAATAAAAAATAGGCCTTGAATAAGGCCTATTGTTATAATGCTATGCATTAATTGTTGATTCTGATATCGCATTATCAAAAATAATACGTCCATCTTTGATAACTTTATCTGCATGGTTAACACCAAAATGATATAAAATATATTCATAATTCGGTGCATCCCATAAGACAATATTTGCTTTATCACCTTTATTAATTGTACCTGCCTCACTGTCTATTGCTTTTGCAGCATTGACAGTTACAGCGTTCCATATTTCATTTGAGGATAACTTCAATTTAAGTGATGCAATAGACATTACGAGTTGTAAATTATTCGTTACACAACTACCCGGGTTAAAGTCGGTTGCAATCGCAATAGCCCCATTATTGTCTATCATGCCTCTTGCATCTGCATATTGCTCTTTACCTAAATAGAATGTCGTTCCTGGTAAAATAACAGCAACAGTGTCACTATTATTTAATTTTTGTTTACCTTCTTCACTTGAAGCAACTAAGTGATCGGCACTAATTGCATCTTCGTCTATTGCCAATTCTAATCCACCGAGTGGATCAATTTCATCAGCATGTATCTTCACTCTAAATCCAGCTTCTTTAGCAGCTTCCATATATTTTTTAGATTCTTCTATCGTAAAGACACCTGTTTCACAAAATATATCCGCAAAGTCTGCATATTGTTTGGCTTCCGGCAACATTGCAATCATTTCATCTAAAAATGCTTGATTAGATGTAGCATCTTTAGGAATTGCATGAGGTCCTAAAAATGTATGTTTCATTTCTAAATTAAACTTGTCAGCTAATTGGTTAGAAACACGTAACTGCTTTAATTCAGTTTCTTTATCTAAACCATAACCACTTTTAGCTTCAACTGTTAACACGCCATGTTGCATCATAGTTAATAGTTGTTTTTCAGCTTTTTTCAGTAAGTCAGCCTCTGAAGTATTACGCGTAGCTTCAACTGTTGAAAGTATGCCGCCACCTTGTTCTAATATTTCAAGATATGACACGCCTTGTCTCTTCAAAGCCATTTCGTGTTCTCTAGAACCGCCGTGCACTAAATGCGTATGCGCTTCAACTAAAGATGGTGAGACAACTTTATCGCTTGCATCAATTGTTTCTTTAGCTTCATATTCATCAGTATATTCACCGGAATATACAATTTTGCCATCTTTAACAACAACTGTACCATTGTCAATCGTTGTCAATTCATCTAACTCTTTCCCTTTTAATGGTCGATTAGTAGATTTAGGTAAAATTAACTGTTTAATATTTTGTATAATTAAATCATTCATTATTGATCACCTTCTCTATCTATCATTGGAATTTTGACACCTTGTTCTTTGGCAACTTTTACTGCTGATTCATAACCCGCATCAACATGTCTTGCTACACCCATACCTGGGTCTGTAGTCAGTACTCTTCCTAAACGTTTATCTGCACGTTCTGAGCCATCAGCTACAACTACCATACCTGCATGTAGCGAATAACCCATACCTACGCCACCACCATGGTGGAATGAAATCCATGAACCACCAGCTGCAGTATTAATTAATGCATTAAGGACAGCCCAGTCACCTACTGCGTCAGAACCATCTTTCATTCCTTCTGTTTCTCTGTTAGGACTGGCTACTGAACCTGAATCTAAATGGTCACGACCAATAACGATAGGTGCAGAAATCTCACCATCTCTAACTAATTTATTAAGTGCTAAGCCCATTTTGGCTCTTTCTCCATAACCTAACCAGGCAATACGTGACGGCAAGCCTTGATACGCAATTTTTTCAGATGCTAAGTCTAACCAACGATTCAGTTTTTCATTATCTGGGAATAATTTTCTCATTTCTTCATCTGCACGTTCAATATCTTTAGGGTCACCACTTAATGCAGCGAATCTAAATGGACCTTTACCCTCACAAAATAGAGGTCTAATATAGGCTGGAACGAATCCTGGGAAATCAAATGCATTCGTTACACCATTATTATAAGCAACTTGACGAATATTATTACCATAGTCAAATGCAATAGCACCTTGTTTTTGGAACTCTAACATTAATGAAACATGTTTAGCCATAGAAGCCTCAGATTCTTTTACATATGCTTTAGGGACACTCTCACGATAAGATTTTGCTTCCTCAACTGAATAGCCTTGAGGTACATAACCATTTAACGGATCATGTGCACTTGTTTGGTCAGTAATAATATCAATTTTAAAGCCTTTGTCTAATATATGTTGATGTACGTCTACCGCATTGCCTAAAAGACCAATTGATAAAGGACGTTTTTCTTTTCTAGCTTCATCTGCCATTTTTAGTGCTTCGTCTAGATTATCTGTTTTAACATCACAATATTTAGTAGCGATACGTTTATCAATTCTTGATTCGTCTACTTCTACGCCGATTACGACACCTTTATTCATCGTAACAGCAAGTGGTTGCGCACCGCCCATACCACCTAAACCGGCAGTCAATGTTACAGTACCCGCAAGACTACCGTCGTAATGTTGATTTGCTAACTCGCCAAAAGTTTCATAAGTTCCTTGCACGATACCTTGTGATCCGATATAAATCCAACTACCTGCAGTCATTTGGCCATACATCATAAGACCTTCTTTGTCTAATTCATGGAAATGATCCCAGTTTGCCCACTCTGGCACTAATACTGAGTTTGATATTAATACGCGAGGTGCTTCTTCGTGCGTTTTGAATACTGCAACAGGTTTACCAGATTGGACTAACATTGTTTCATCCGCTTCTAAATCACGTAAAGTATTTTCAATTGCCTCGAAAGCTTCCCAGTTTCTAGCCGCTTTACCAATACCCCCATAAACGACTAAATCTTCTGGTCTTTCTGCTACTTCTGGATCCAAGTTATTATAAAGCATTCTTAAAACTGCTTCTTGTTCCCATCCTTTACACTCGATATCTAATCCTTTTTTGGCTTGAATATTTCTCATTAACAACCACTCCATCCCATTGTTTAATTGCTATGTTCTCAATAAATTTCAGACTAAATATTAACCATATTGCATTGCTATAAATAGAAAATTAAGCATTTGTTTATTTACGCTATAGTGTAATTATATTATGCTTAATTATAACTTACCAATATAAATAAACTAATCATTAATAGGATAAAACTATAAATAGTAAAGGCGGATTTCCATGAAAATTATTCAGTTAGAATACTTTATTGCAGTAGTTAAATATAACAATTTCACTCAAGCCGCTAAGTTTTTACATATTAGCCAGCCTTCTCTAACGGCAACAATTAAAAAGATAGAAAGTAATTTAGGTTATGATTTATTCACACGTACAACAAAAGATATCAAAATAACTGAGAAAGGCATTCAGTTCTACAATTATGCAGTACAGTTAGTGCAGGAATACCATCAAACTATGGAAAAAATGCACGATTTAAAAATGAGTGAATCACCTAAAATTAAATTGTCTATACTAGAATCAACGAATCAATGGGTTTCACAAGTGATTGCAGTGCACCGTAAAAAATACGCCGATCAAACGTATTTAATTTCCGAAACACATAATCAAAACGATATTTTAGAACATCTATTAAATTTTGAAGAACATATCGTTTTATCAAATGAAAAAATCACACACGAAGCGATTCAATCCACACCGTTATATGATGAGTCCTATGTTCTATTAGCACCACATAATACCTTTACGCGCCAAAATATTACAATAGATGATTTACCATTGATTTTACCGAAAAAAGGATCACAAGTAAGACAACACCTAGATGATTACTTTAAGCGCGTGAGTCTACACCCTAATATCATATTAGAAGTTGATCGTTTTGAAGCGGCAACGAATTTTGTACATAAAGGTTTAGGATATGCCATTATACCGAGATTTTATTATCAATCATTTAACACGAATCAATTGGATGTCGTTAAATTTAAACCCAATTTAGGTCGTACGATTTACCTTAATTACTTAAAAAAAAGAAAGCACTCTACTAGAGTACTTTCTTTAATATCTGTATTTTTAAATTATTGGGATATTAACGTAAAAAATGATGAATAAAATTAGCTGTCAATTTTGCAGTTCTATTATCACTATCATATGATGGGTTCGTTTCAGCTATACTTACTGTAGAAACTTTATCGTTTGGTATGATGCGTTTAGCCAATTCCAACACGATATTTGGATATAAACCTAATACTGCTGGCGCACTTACACCTGGTGCATAAGCACTATCAATGACGTCCATACAAATTGTAAACATAATCACGTCATGTTCATGGACAAAACGATCCACTAAATCTTTAATTGGTGGTGAGACTTGATGCAATAATTCATCTGAAAAAACATAGTCTATGTTTCGTTCTTTTGCATAATCAAATAAAGCCTGTGTATTGCCACCTTGTTGTATACCTAAAACTAAATACGCAGTGTTTTCATCTTCTTCTAAAATTTGTCGAAAACTTGTGCCTGACGTAGACCCATCTGCAATTCGAGTATCAAAATGTGCATCGATATTAATAACACCTATGGACGAATCAGGATTTGCGGCTCTAACACCTAAGTATTGTGCGTAAGCAATATCATGCCCTCCGCCTAATAGAAATGTTTGCTTATGTCTTTTAACTGATTGGGTTACATATTGTGCAAATTCTTGTTGCGTTTCTTCTAATGTTTCATGGTCATGGGCTATATTACCGTAGTCAAATATTGGGTTAGTACGTAATACTGGTAGATTAGCAAATGCACTTTTTATAGCATTTGGGCCTTCTTTAGCGCCTATCCGACCATTATTTAATTCAACGCCCTTATCTACTTCATAACCGAGTATACCTACACCTTCACGTTGTGACTTTGTTGACGCTTCATTTAAATTACCGAATTGAATTGTTTGAAAATGGCGAAACTGGCTACTGTCCGTTTCGCTATCAATCCTACCTGTCCAAAGTTCAGTTTTTGGTAAATTATGCATACTCTTCCCCCTTTAAAACTAATTGAACACTTAAAGTATACGCTTACATTTTTTTGAATTCAATTCATACTCATTTATTACCCCGTTATAGGCTAAATAATTAGCCTATAACATTTAAATATGTCAATTTTAGTGAAATTTAACCCTACACTATTACAATTCAATGATATTTACTATATTTAATTTATTTCTACATTTGTAAAATGTATAATTAGGTGCGAATGAAATATTTAAAACCTAATTGGAGGTTACGTAAATGGATAAGCAACGTATTCCTGGTTTTAGATGGGCAATGATGATTTTTATATTTTATCTCATTTCCTATGCATTACCTACGATACTTAAAGATTTTCAAGGACAAGTGCCTTATAAATCTTTCGTTTTTGACTTGAGTGTTATTGCACCTTTTGTTGCAGTATTTATCTGTCTAATTATATTTGGTAGCAGAAGAATCCAATTAAGTGGTTTAAAATTCACATTGGGTCTAGATACAATCGTTAGACTTTTATTAGCAATAATAATTCCATTAGTGATTTTTATTGTAGCAATGACTAGCTTTAATGTTTTTGCAGATAGTTTCATCTTATTACAAGCTGAAGATTTATCAGTGACAATCACTACTGTAATTATTGGTCAACTAATCATGGCATTTTTAATAGAATTTGCCTTCCGTTCATATTTACAAAACATAGTGGAAAACCGCGTATATAATTTATTCGCATCTATTATCGTTGGTTTTTTATATGCGTTATGGAATGTAAATCTTAGTTTCGGTTTAACATATGCAATGTACAGCTTTTTATATGGTTTTGCATTTTCTATAATTGTTGGCGAACTTATTCGTGGCATGAGAGGACGTACAATTTATATAGCAACAGCCTTTCATTTTATTATGTCATTTGGCCTCGTTTTCTTATTTAATGAAGAATTGGGCAATGTCTTTGCAATGAAGGTTATCGCATATTCAACTGTAGCAGTCGGACTCGTTTATTTAATATTGAGTATGATCGTTAGAGCGATTCTTTACTTCTTTACAAGACGCAACTTTGATGAAATCGAAGAAAACAACTACATGGATCACCTTAATGATGAAGATGAAATAGACGCTTCTAATAAACATAACGCGTCACCCAATGCACTTCACAACGAAGGAACTGCAGCAACTTCTACAACAGATGTTGAGGACAAAGCAGTTACTGAAGATACTTCAATAACTGAAACAGAACCTCATGAAGCTGACAAAGCGACTGACGGCGATGACGAAGCCATCACGGAAAGTACAGAACATCATGACAATGCGCCAGTCTCTGAAGATAGTACAAGTGCTGATGAGACACCGGTCACTGAAGATGCGCCTGTTACTCAAAATGAGGATTCTGAACACCACCAAGTAGCATCAGAAGAAAGCAACGCATTTGGAACAACACATGAGACACAAAATCAACCAACAACTGATAGTGAACACGATGCACACTCAAATTTATCGCATCATGTGGCTAATGATACTGAAACCGAGACTTCTTCAAAGCATGTTACTAATGATGAACAACCATCTGAAGATAATGTGAATGCAGAAGATACACATGACAGTAATCAGAGTAATGAACGTGAAGACGATACTGCGAGTGATTACCACCGTACTTCGTTCCTTACAAAACTCAAAAAACGTAATAGAAGATAGTAATAAAAAGGACGTTAACACTTATAAATGTGTTAACGTTCTTTTTTAGTTTGCTTTATTAAAAACTTTCACGCCTTCTTGTGTACCAACTATTGCTTGATCTGCTATATCGATAAAATATCCAGTCTCTAATACACCTATTAAATGAATCAAATATTCATGAAATTCAGCCGGGTTAATGCCATTATGTAATGTAACATCCAATATATAATTACCGTTATCTGTAATAAACGGCACATCATCTGCCATTCGACGTGTCACTTCAAGTTTATCGTATGCTTCGATTTTTCTTGCAACGAGTAGCCAATTAAATTTATCCACCTCAACGGGTAATTTAAAGGTTTCGCCTAAATAACTCACCATTTTAGATTCATCAGCGAGTACAACAAATTTATTTGCCATGGCATCGATGACTTTTTCTCTAAATAATGCGCCACCGCCACCCTTGATAAGGTTTAAATCCGTATCAACTTCATCTGCACCATCTATTGCTAAATCTATATTGGTAACATCATTAATTTCTATTATTTTAATACCATGTTTTTTGGCAATGTAAGCTGTTTTATTTGAAGTACAAACGCCTGTTATATCGAGTTGTTCAGAAGTAACCTTTTCTGCTAAGTGTGGAATGAGTAATTCAATCGTAGATCCTGAACCAATTCCAATAACCATACCATCT
Organism: Staphylococcus lloydii; assembly: GCF_015775975.1. Classification (NCBI taxonomy): domain Bacteria; kingdom Bacillati; phylum Bacillota; class Bacilli; order Caryophanales; family Staphylococcaceae; genus Staphylococcus; species Staphylococcus lloydii. Next base: position 686,608 of record NZ_CP064056.1, on the reverse strand, counting down.
TTTACTTGTTGCAATGCATCGTCAAATGTACTTATTTTTAACTGTTTCTTATCCATAATGCTGCCCCTTTATGACTATAGTTGTAATACCTATATTGTACATGAGAATGTTAAAAATATATAGCTAAAGTCCTTGTTTATCTTAATTATGATAAAATAATATCCATAATTAATTACCATCTTTTATGCTTCATTAATCATTATTTTTTATATATAATAAGCTTAATCTTGGGAATGGAGGCAACTTATGATTTACGAAGTCGAAGCAATATCTACAGGTAAAATTGAAGATTTAAACTATAGTAGCAAAAGACCCATGCGCTCTGCGCTCAACAAAGTACCTTTCACTGGTTCTATGTGGCTATCATTAACTGGTTTTACTCAAGATGAACAGGAATATAAAGACCACGGAGGACCAGATAAAGCAGTCTGCTTATTTAGTAAATCAAATTATGCAATGTGGCGAGATGATGTTGTTGAGCTTCCTACTTATGCTATGTTTGGTGAAAATCTTACTGTGGCTAATTTAGATGAACGCGAAGCTTATTTTGGCAATCAATACCAATTAGGTGACGCAATTATTTAAATATCTGAAATAAGGGAGCCTTGTTGGAAAATTCAAGCGAAATATCAAATTCCTGACCTAGTTAAACGGATGTCTACAACAGGTAAAACAGGCTTTTATTTCCGAGTTATCCAAGAAGGAAACGTATCAGATAATGACCATCTTAAATTAATAAAAACAGCCGAAAAAGATACGCAACTATCAGTTTATGAACTTAATGATGTTTATTATAATGACCGTAAAAATGCTTCACGACTTAGTTATGCTCTTCAAAACCCTTATCTTACAAACAAAAGAAAAGAGAAACTTCAGCGTTTATTAACACGCGCCCAATAACTATAAAAAGTATGGAATTAGTGCTAAGCACCAATCCCATACTTTTTTATACTTCTTTTTCAAAAATTTTATAAGATGTTTTAGAATAGAAAGGTTTGTTTGCTTCTATGATAGACTGGGCATTTTCACCTTCCAAGTTGATATCATTAGGAATACATTGTGTTTCTAGTGTAAATCCTGAATGCGGTTTATAAATATTAAAATTACTTTGCCAACTTGAAGTATTATTAAATGTAAAAATAACAACATTCGGCATATCTGTTTCTACTTTTAATAAAAAGTGCTTATTTTCAATAGTCATTTGGCCGTTATTTATCTCAAACGGATGATCCAAGCCATTATAACGCGTCATTTGTTGTTGCAATATAGGATGCGTCGTTTCAAATATATCTTTAAATTTAATCTTGTCACTTTCAAAATAATTTTTTAAATCGATGGGTTCTAAACTGCTAACTAAATTATCGTCGCCCAATGGATACAATGCTAATTGTTCACTACTAATATAATGATTATCGATAATATTATTGTCTCTATTTAAATTAAAATAAACATGATTCATCGGATTAAATAATGTTTTCTCAGTAGCAACGGCTTCATATTCAACAGTCCACTTATGTTCAACATTATATGTATGCGTCACTTTCAATTCAATATTACCCGGGAAATTATCGTCCTCACTTTTTATCGTAGTCTTAAAGATGATTTTAACTTGACCCACCTGTTCATGAATTTCATAATCAAAAAATTTAGTATCCAGACCATACGGTCCACCGTGAATATTATTCGGCCCATCATTCTGATTTAAAGTATACGTTTTACCATCTAACTCAAAAGTAGCATTTGCGATTCTGCCACTGTAGCGACCTATCGTGGCACCAAATTTAAATGGGTTCGCTTGATAAAACTCATCCGCTTCAACAATATTACCTAACACAATACTATTGTCATCATATTTCCATGAAATAATACGCGCACCAAAATTTGAAAATACTATTGTTGTTTCTTGATTTTCGATTTTTATTAATTCAATACCGTTACGCTGTTTTTCTACTTTTGCAAACATGTTAAATACTCCCTTTCCCACTAAACATCTTCATCAACAAATCGTTTTATTAATACAACAGTAATGCCGATGAAATGGTAATTGATATGCCTTAAAATACTAAGATGATTTACTATACCAATACTGCGTAAGTCAACTATTTAATAGTCAATACTGCAAACATCATTCAAATAAAAACATACAAGCAAATATAAACTTGTTGGGGTATGCCTGTATGTTTTCATTTTATTTACAAATTTAATATTTATAAGTTTCATTGTAACAATTATACAAATTGTAAATCTATACATTTTGTAAATTTACACAAATATTTAACTGCGTTTCAACAGACGTTTCATTGAAGCTTTGACACTTCGATCAAAACTTAAAATACTGTCTTTATAACTTCTTATTGCCACCCATAATAAGATAACTGCTGTAATTAGTGAGATAATGACACTAACAACAATTTCCCATACTTCGACGTTCGGAGATGATGAACGTACAAACATAGTAAACGGCGATAACATTGGAATAAAACTAGTGATTTTAGTAATTAACGCATCTGGATTCCAAACGCTATATAACGATACATATAAGCCAATCATTCCTAATAATGACATTGGCATAATAGATTGATTTATATCTTCAATTCGGGCAGTAATAGCGCCTAATATAGCTGCTAAGAACACGTAAGATAATACACCAACAATTAAATTAATCATACCTACGATTATAATTTGTGTAGTCAATGTGCCCGGCTGTACATCAAAACCTTTGAACATTTCTTTAACATCAAATGCAAAATAAGAAATAATGGCGACAATCACGAAAATTACGATTTGTGTTAATGCTACTGCTATAATCCCTGCTATTTTAGCGAGTATGTGTACCATAGGTGACACACTTGTAATAATCATCTCGATAACACGAGATGTCTTTTCTGTAGCAATTTCCATAGCGATTTGATTGGCATAATTGATAATGATAAAGAATAGCAACATAATTCCAGCATACACAACAATGATATTAAACGTTTTTTGAGCTTCCGATAAATTATTATTGTGTTGACTATCGGATATCATTTCTGTCGACACTTTACTTTGTGCTTGTAATGATTTTAATTCCGATGGTGTTAATTTCAAATTAGATGCTGTTATTTGTGTTTGTATCGTCGTCAACATGGCCTTAAACTTTTGTTGCTTTTGTCCAGATACCGTATCATGGCTTAGTATTTTACCGTTCAATTTGTTATCTGCTAAATTTACGATATACGCTTCGTCTAGCTTTTTACTTTTTATCTCTTTTTTGGCCTTGCTTTCTGACATTCTGTGATACGTGGCATCATCATTCAATTGCTTTTCTTGTGATTTAATCGCTTTATATAACTTATCATTATCCGCAACAATTCCTATTTTATCTCCACCATTATCGAATAAATCAATTATTTTATTAATGTTACCGGCAGCTAAGATTAATATCACAACAATTCCTGTGAAAATAAGAAATGATTTTGCCTTTACTTTGTTACGGTAAGTCAGTGCGAAAGTAGCTAAAAATCTATCCATTATAATCACCTACTTTGTCTATGAAGATTTCATTTAAAGAAGGTTCAACGACTTGGAATCTTTTAACAAAACCATATCTTACGACTATTTCATACACGTTTTCGGCTATGGCTTCATTTTCAATCGTTACCTTAATTTCTCGTTTGTTACGTTCCACATTTAATACACCATCAAGCGATTCTAACTCAGGCATTTCATGCGTAGTTTCTATCATTACACTCTTATTACCGTGATTAGCTTTTACTTCATCAATTTGACCGGCAACGACTAACTTACCATTATTTAAAATACACACATCATCACATAATTCTTCAACGTGTTCCATCCTATGTGAACTATATATAATTGTCGTACCTTGGTCGTTTAGTTCTTTTACTGCAGACTTTAATAATTCTACATTAACTGGATCCAAACCACTAAAAGGTTCATCTAAAATTAATAATTGTGGTTGGTGTATCATGCTTGCTAGCAATTGAATTTTTTGTTGATTCCCTTTTGATAATGCTTCAATTTTTTTGTCCCTATTTTGTACAATATCAAATCTATTGAGCCAATAATCAATTGCTTTTTTTATGTCTTTTGACTTCATTCCTTTTAGTGTAGCCAAATAAAACAACTCATCATACACTTTCATCTTGGGATGCAAGCCACGTTCTTCGGGTAAATAACCTACATAGTCATATTGTTTTTTGTCTATCTTTTTACCTTTATAAGTAATTTGTCCCTCAGTGATAGGCGTTAATCCTAAAATCATTCTAAATGTCGTTGTTTTGCCTGCCCCGTTACGTCCAAGAAAGCCTAGCATATTACCTTCTTCTAGTGTAAGGGAAACGTTATCAACAGCTTTAAACTCTTTATATTTCTTGGTTACGTTTTCTATACGCAGAGTCATTACACACCTCTCCTTATATATCATTTTTATATTATTTCTAACGATAATTATGTATTTCTTCTGCTTAAACTAATTACATCATAGCACTTTCAAGTAAACAAAAGAATGGTTTACTGTAAGTTTACGAGTTGCACAACTTTACAGCATGAAATGTAAGCACTATCATTAGTTTACAATCTTTATTTAAAATATAAATAATTACCTATTACAAGGAGGATTCACCCGATATGAGTTACAGTATTGGCATAGATTATGGCACAGCCTCTGGAAGAGTATTTTTAGTAGATACATCAAACGGAGCTATCATTTCAAGTTATATTAAAGAATATCCACATGGTACAATTTCTGGATCCTTAAATGGTCAAAAATTGCCACAAAATTATTTTCTACAACATGCCGAGGATTATACCCAAATCCTTGAACAAGGTGTAACTCATGTATTAAATGACAGTCAAGTTAACCCTGATGAAGTCATTGGTATTGGTATTGATTTCACAAGTTGTACGATCGTCTTTTTAGATGACAATTTTGAACCATTACATACTCAATCACAATTCGAAAACAACCCACATGCCTATGTTAAATTATGGAAACATCACGGCGCACAAGCACAAGCTGATCTCATGAACGAAGTAAGCGCAAAACATAATAAGCACTGGTTAGATAACTATGGTCATAGTGTAAACTGTGAATGGATGATTCCAAAAATATTAGAAGTAAAACAACAAGCGCCTGAAATTTTAGAAGCTACTTCATACATTATGGAGGCTGGTGACTATCTCGTTAGTTTATTAACAAACAAAAATTTACGTTCTAATTGTGGTATTGGTTTTAAAGGTTTTTATAATGAAGAAGAAGGTTTTAATTATGACTTTTTCGCTGCTGTAGATGATGAATTACCACGTATCGTCAAAGAAAAATGTGAGGCACCGGTAGTCAAAATTGGAGAAAGTGCTGGCTCTCTTAGTACGCACTATCAACAGCTATGGGGATTAAATGCAGATGTTCAAATCTCTCCTTATATTATTGATGCACATTCAGGCGTTCTAGGTGTAGGTGCCATTCAACAAGGTGAATTCACACCAGTCATTGGTACTAGCACATGTCATCTAATGTTAGATGCTAAGCAAGCGCCAATCCCAGCTATTACAGGTTCCGTTAAAGATGCTATTATACCTGGACTTTATGCTTATGAAGCCGGTCAAGCAGCTGTAGGTGATTTATTTAATTATTCAGCACAACAAGCTCCTAAAGCTATCGTTGATGAAGCAGAAAGACAAAATATATCGGTGTTAGAACACCTTGAAAACCTAGCGCAAGAAATAGCAATCGAAGACCAACACGTAACGGTATTAGATTGGCACAATGGCAATCGTAGTATTTTAAGCGATAGCCAACTTACGGGTAGTATTTTCGGTTTAACGTTACAAACGCCTTTTGCAATGATACATCGTGCATATATAGAAGCAACTGCATTTGGTACCAAACTCATCATGCAACAATTTGAAAATAATAATATACCAGTACATACCGTATTTGCTTCAGGTGGTATTCCTAAGAAAAGTGACTTACTTGTAGATATATACGCCAATGTATTAAATAAAGAAGTAGTGGTCTTGGATTCTAGTAATGCAACCGCATTGGGTGCTGCGATGCTTGGTGCTAATGTCGGCGGTGCTTATGTCGATTTGGAAACGACTGTAGCAAATATGAAGCAAGCTGTTTTATATCGTAAACAACCCGAAGAAGCAAAAGTTAAAGCCTATGAACATTTATTTACCAAATACAAAGCTTTACATGACTTACTTGGTAGAGATAATCCGTCATTATCTTACATTTAAAAAATAGCAATTAACTGTCAGACCTAAACTTGCTAGTAATTATAAAAGCCAATCAACTTGTTAAAAAAGTTGATTGGCTTTTAATATCGACCTATTAATTTAAATTATCATGTTAGTTATTTATATTTTGCTCATGAGATGACTCACCATGATTATTAACTTCTGCGTCTTTATATTTTGGACTCACTCCATATTTATTACGTTGACGTTGACTATCCAGACAACATACTACAATTTGATATACACTTAATACAAATACTACTAAATATAAAATTAAAGCAATAATTGAACCCGTTAAATTATTGTTATCTGATTGTTGTACATTAATAATTGAAGGTACAACATTAATGATAATTGAAAACACGAATAAGATAATTGGCATGACCATAGTTCGGCCAGTATCATGAAATCTTCTTATCAACAGTGCATAATTAGGAATAAGCGTTGCTAAACCGTAGACCACTAAATAAATCCAACCTATTATAAGACACAGTACACTTACACCTGATGCGCTCGTATTATTATCAATAAGACCCATTATCAAGCCTATTACGCCACCAACGAGTAATAATATACCTGGGATACACACAATAATATGCCATAACACCGTATACCAGTACTCGCTTCTTCTTGAGCGTCCAGTAAAATTAACGTAGTTTTTCCAAAACAACTTGTATGCAGTACCAAAACCTACTTTTGATGTCATTCTAATTCAACTCCTTTATTATGTCGTATATTAAATGTAAACTATATGTATGAACGAAAATTTCTACAACTTATGTATTATGTAGTTTAACAAATTATTACAAAAATATATATACTATTTTGAAAATAACTAAACTTTATAATTACTATGTTTTATATTTATTTTTAGGAGGCATATAAAACGTGGATTTTTTACAACGTGATACCACAACAATTGCTAAAGATTTATTAGGCGTTAAAGTGATTTATCATGATGAACAGCAAACATTCACAGGTTATATCGTCGAAACAGAAGCCTATTTAGGCTTTGATGATAGAGCTGCGCATGGTTTTAATGGTAAACGCACGCCAAAAGTGGCATCTTTATATAAGAATGGCGGTACCATTTATGCACACGTGATGCATACGCATTTATTAATTAACTTCGTCACACAACAAGCTAACATACCCGAAGGTGTGCTTATTCGAGCAGTAGAACCTGAAGAAGGGATAGAAACGATGGCTTACCGTCGTGGTAAAACAGGATATGAAATGACTAATGGACCGGGTAAATGGACAAAAGCATTCAATATCCCTAGGCACATAGACGGCTCTAGACTCAATGAAGGCAAGTTAATGATCGATACCAAAAACAGAAAATATCCAAGAGCCATTGAAGAAAGCGGGCGAATTGGTATACCTAACAAAGGAGAATGGACACACAAGCCTTTACGATATACCGTTAAAGGAAATCCTTATGTTTCACGACTCAAAAAAGCTGCTATGCGCCCATCAGATGAAACTTGGAAATCATAATAACAAATAAAAAAGCTACGATAACAACACTTGTTATCGTAGCTTTTTCAATTTATTTATTCTTTACCTTGTTCTTATCTAATAAACCAAACTGTATTGTAATCACTGTACAAATAATAAAGATAACTGGATAATATGAATATTTTAAAACATCGAGGTATGACACATGTCCGTATTGTTCAACCATTAACATGCCACTATCGTGTGGTAGAACCATTAATGCACAACAAGCGAATATATCTAGTAAACTTGCCATTCTTTTAGGCGGCACTTTATACTCATCACCTATTTCTTTGGCTATAGGTGCTGAAATTATAATAGCTAACGTATTGTGTGATAATGCTGCTGCTAAAATACCAGACATAAAGCCTATTACATATTCTGCACTTTTGCGCCCTTTTGCTTTAGCTTTCATCGTTTGAATAATCCAATCAATACCACCGTAATAACGAATTAAGGCAACCAAACCAGAAACTAAAAAGGCAACTAAGAAGATTAAGAACATGCTTTGCATGCCATCGCCAATAGCTTTTGTAAATTGGAAAATGCCCATATTTCCTTGCACTATGCCCAATAATCCAGCCATCAAAATGCCTATAATTAGCACTAAAATAACATCTAGTCCTGCAATCGCGGCAATCAGCACAAATAAATAAGGTAAAATATTGATAAAGTTAAAGCTTAAATCACCTTTTACTGTACCTGTACCACCAACAATGCCATAACAGACTGCCGTTAAAATAGCAGCCGGTAAGGCAATGAGCACATTCATTTTAAATTTATCTCGCATTTTGGCTCCTACGCCATTTGTCGCTGCTATCGTAGTATCAGAAATAATAGATAAATTATCGCCAAAATAAGCGCCTGCAATGACTGCTGCACCCGCTGCAGCTATACTTAAATCAGCCGCTTGAGCAACAGCAACCCCTACAGGAATAAATGCTGCTTGAGCTCCCGTAGAAGTTCCTAAAGTCAGTGCCGCAAATCCACTCATTATAAAGATGCCGGGAATTAATAAACTCGGTGGAATTACAGAGAGTCCCATATTAACCATAGCATCTTTACCACCCATATCAGATGTAACTGTAGAAAATGCACCTGCTAATAGTAAAATCAGTCCTAAATTAACGATGCCAGAATTACCGGCATTTTCTGTAAAAATTTGTACTTTTTTCGTAAACTTTGTTTTGCGATCATAACAAGTCCACGCAATCACTATACCGATAAACACTGCAACATGACGTGGTAATTGGTCAAACGCATCTTTTTTACCCATAATCGTAAATGTGATACCTACGCCGATATATAAGACTAAAAATATTACTAGCGGTAATAAAGCTAATGCCCCATATTGCTTTTGACTGCGTAGTGAATTTTCCATGACATAACTCCTTATCCTATCTATTTACTCGTGTTTACATAGTAACTAAAAATAAATATAAAGTCATCAATTCGAACTTATTCAATTAAACTGTAAAAAAAATTAAATATTTTTATCTTTATATAATCTATATATTAATCATTGCAATTACTGTCTATTAACATATATAATGCCCTTTAGGTGTTTTTTTGTAAGCGATTACCAAGGCATATAATAAGGAGGACTAATTATGTTACATATAGATGCGGTTACTACCCTGGCACTAGCAAGTGTTTTGTACTTACTTGGTGTCTATATTGTGAATCATGTCTCAATATTAAAGAAATTATGTATACCCGCCCCTGTCATAGGCGGTTTATTGTTTGCAATCTTAGTTGCAATTTTACAGAGTTTTGATATTGTCACAATCAAACTTAACTCTGACTTCTTACAAAATTTCTTTATGTTAGCATTCTTCACTACTATTGGACTAGGTGCATCATTAAAATTATTAAAATTAGGTGGCAAGGTACTTATTTTATATTTCATTTTCTGTGGAATATTAGCTGTACTACAAAATGTTATTGGTGTTTCATTAGCAAAAGTACTTAACATACCACCTTTATTAGGAATTACTGCTGGATCAATGTCAATGGAAGGTGGACATGGTAACGCTGCGGCCTATGGTCAAACCATTCAACAACTGGGTTATCATTCTGCACTTACAGCCGCATTAGCAGCAGCAACTTTAGGTCTAGTTGCGGGGGGCCTTATTGGTGGACCGGTAGTGAAATATTTAATTAACAAATATAATTTAAAACCTTCACAAGCAGAATCTACAAAAGAAGATTATAGTAAAGTTTCTTATAATGAACATTTACATAATAAGATGGAACCAACGACTGTCTTTTTATTACAATTTACTATTGTTGCTATTTGTATGGCAATCGGTAGTTATATCGGCAATACATTTACAGACTTAACTAGTATCAATATCCCAATGTATGTTGGCGCAATGTTTGTAGCTGTTATTATTAGAAATATATCTGAATATAGTAACTTGCAATTAATCGATATGAAAATTGTCGATAAAATCAGTGACGTTTCATTAAGTCTATTTTTATCTATTGCCTTAATGAGTATAAATTTAACAGATATTTATAAATTAGCTATACCGCTTATCATCATCGTGCTTGTTCAAATCGTATTTATCGTTTTATTCTCTGTCTTTATTGTCTTCCGAGGATTAGGTAAAAATTACGACGCTGCGGTAATGATTGGTGGCTTTATTGGACATGGCTTAGGTGCTACACCTAATGCAATGGCTAACCTCGACGTTATTACGAAAAAATTTGGAGCTTCGCCGAAGGCATATCTTGTTGTCCCTATCGTAGGCGCCTTTTTAATAGATTTATTAGGTGTTCCTATCGTGACGTCATTTATTAATCTTTTAAAATAAGTTAATCAAAAAACGTTAGTAAGAAGTGGCTAGACTTCATTACTAACGTTTTTTTTGTGCATGCTTAAATTGTTATGCCTCTTTGTTCCATCCAAGAGATAAGTTCAGGATTAAAAACAATTTGAGTTTGTTTTAACTCTTCAATTGTTCGAACATTTAACATCGTCATAATTTTTTTCATTTGATCGACGAATGATTCGACGTAATCTAAAGTAGAAGTTATCCCATAATTTTCAATATGATTTAAAAATGGTCGCGACATGCCTACTGCATTCGCTCCTAATGCTAAACATTTCACAGCATCTAACGGCGTTCTAACGCCACCACTTGCTAATACATTCATATCTTGTTGGAATTTAGTACTTTCTAATAATGATTCAACAGTAGACTGACCCCAAGATGATAAATAGTTCATATCTTTTAAAGAACGACGTTCATTTTCTATATCGACGAAATTTGTACCACCTTTACCACTGACGTCGACATATTTTACACCTATAGCCTGTAGGCTTTGAATCGTTTCTTTGCTCATACCAAAGCCAACTTCCTTAACGATAACAGGCACGTCTACACGTTCTACAATCAATGCTAAATTATCCATCCACGTTGAAAATTCTCTATTTCCCTCAGGCATGACTAGCTCTTGAGGAGAGTTAACATGCACTTGCAATGCTTGAGCATCCAATAATTTTACCGCTTCTTCTGCTTTATCAACTGGAACATCTGCGCCGACATTACTAAATACAATGCCTTCAGGATTCGTGTCGCGCACGATACTGAATGAAGTGGCCGTATTTGCATTGCGTAATGCAGCATGTGTAGAACCAACAGCCATTGCTAAACCAGTTTCACGCGCTACTACTGCTAATTTTTCATTTATGTTTTTAGTCCATTCACTTCCACCAGTCATCGCATTAATATAAATAGGATAGTCTAGTGTAAAATCAGTTAAATGACTCGTTAAATCTACATCGCTGACATCTATATCTGGAATGGAATGATGTACAAACCTTATTTTATCAAAATCCGATCGTGGCGCATCTGTTTGTGCCATTGCTATTTCCACATGGTCATTTTTTCTTTGTTCTCGCTTTGAATCGCTCACTATTGTCCCTACTTTCATCTAATTAAATTTTATAAGTTACGGTTAAAACCATTTTTTCTTTTTAAAGTACCAAATACATATACTAGCTATAAGTAACATAATAACTAACACGGCGAAATAACTATAGTGCCAATTTAACTCTGGCATATATTTAAAGTTCATACCGTAAATGCCCGTGATTAACGCTAAAGGTGAAAAAATCACAGATACTAGCGTCAAAATTTGCATTATATTATTCATTTTATAAGAACTATACGATTCATAATTCTCTCTTATTTCATTAGTCATTTCATCAGACGTTTTAATACTATTTTCTTGTTTTATCATATGATCTTCAATATGTTGAATATACAAAGCGTCTTTATGACTGTTAAATAGCGTTTCACTATCTTTAAGTGTAACGATAAGTTCATGCATCGGAAATACAATCCGCTTTAATTTTATAATATCTGAACGCAACTTAAACACGCTATCCATAATAATCTTACTCGTAGTATCATTCACATGCTTATCTTCGAAATCATAAACCTTTTCTTCTATACCATAAATATAATCAAAATAATAATCTACAAGTTGATCTATAATATAGAGCATGACGCTGCTTGCAGTTAAACGGTCAGTGGTGTTCTCACTTAAAGTAGCATGAACATCTGTAATAGCTTGTTCATGTGTATGATGGTATGTAATTAACACATTATTTTTTATAAAAAAGTTAATTGCCGTTGGTCTGTAATCGGCTTGTCGTATGCCATGAACTACAATATATTGATATGAAGCATATTTTTTATATTTTGCTCTTGGTGTACCGTTAACTGTATCATCAATTTCAAGTTTATTAAAATTAAAATCATTTTGTAATTGATGATTTTCTAATGATGTTGGATTTTCGTAATCATACCATATGAAATCAGCCTCATCGGGTAAGGCCTGTTCATCATCAACTTGTTGAAGTGGATGGTCGGCAATTTGATATTTTATCGTCAGCCCCATAAAATTTCCTCCCCAACTATTTTCTTTTATTTTACCATGAATCGTGATAGATGTATGTTTAAACCATATTTAGTAATATAATTGTAGACAGTATTAATCAATAATCAGAAATTCAGGAGTTGAAAGGACAATGACTACAGTTTTTACAGTCTCACAGCAAGTTTCTGCTGACATGATTGACCATAATAATCACATGCATGATTCACATTATAATCATATATTTAGTGATATTATCAATCAATTTAATTACGCACACGGCTTATCACTAGAAGAAAGAGAAAAACTCAACTACACGATGTTTACAGCTGAAGAACAAACAAGTTATCTTCAAGAATTAAAGCTCGATGAAGTTTACACAGTTAAATTGTATTTGTACGATTATGATGTCAAAAGAGCACACTTTTTTGCTTTTATGTATAAACAAGATGATTCGCTCGCCGCTACTAACGAAGCGATGATGTTAGGCATTGATAGAGATGCGAATAAAGTAAGTCCTTTCCCTCAACAATATCACCAACAATTAGTACAATACTATGCACAACAACCGACTATAAAATGGCCCAAACAACTTGGTCATCGTATCGGTATACCCAAATAAGGAGTGACTTATATGTCAGAATCATTAATAAATACCATTCGTACACAACTTTATGATCATCATGACGAAGTTAAAGCAGCTTTAAGTGAACTTAATCAAAGTAAATCACTCGTTATCAACGGACCTGATGATCAATTACTTGATAGAGGGTTAAACATTAGTTTTTACCGCGGTCAAAAGCAAACGATAGATGCAGTTAATTCATTATTAGATGCTTATAATGATGAAACAATTTTTTTAAAGCACTATGAACAATATGCACAAGATATAACGGAAGATTATATGAATACAACAAAAAATTTCGCTCAAATGGACAATCCAGAGGACGATTTCGCTACGTTTATTTCTTATTTATATACACTAAAAGGACAAAAATTAATAATTGATGCTATCAATACATTAGTTGCTTCAAAGTAATGTATTAAAAATGCCGTCATTTACATTTAATAATGACGGCATTTTTGTAACTTTAAGTTTTTAATGATTGCGCAATTTGTTTAACTACTTTATGCGATTGTCTAATTGGATATAATGGGAAGCCATGGATCATTTTTTTATATGGATAAAAATGAATAGGTTGTTGATGTTCTTCACCTAATTCTACAAGTTTCAACATATCTGGATAGTAGACTTCTTGCGTACTACCGAACATGTAAATAGTCGGTAAGTGATTAATGATGCCATTTATCGGGGAAATTTTTGCATCTTTCAACGCATAGTCTCCAGACCATTCTGCCATGACTTTACGTACGCCTTCGACATTAATCAACTTATCTTTATTGATTAACTCTTCAGTAATTTGATTATTTTCCAATTCTGCATCTAACAGCGGAGATAACAAATAAATTTTCTCTGGCATTGGAAGGTTTTGTGCATATAATTGTTGCACAAAGCTAAGCGCCAAACTACCGCCAGAGCCATCACCCATAATCACTATATTGTCCTCTCCTACCTCGGACACCAGTTGTTGATATAAATCATTTATGGCACTATAAGTATCATTTGCATTGTAAGTCGGTGCTTTAGGATAAATAGGCATGACAATTTCATACAATGAACTTAACGCTAATTTATCCATAAATCTCCAATGAAAAACTGACGGTTGTAATACGTTATATCCGCCATGAAGATATAAAATTTTCTGCTTACTATTATGTCTAAAATTAAATCTAAACACCTGCATGTCGTTAAATGTTTGTTTTTCTAAATTAGACTTTATATTTAAACTTTCTGGTTGCTTATGTTTTTGTGCATTCAATTTCTCACGTTGACTCAAAAATTGTTGTAACTGGTTCTCATTGTCAAAATTAATCGATCTAACTGGTAATAAATATTTATTAATGAAGCGATTCATTATGTTAAAAGCCATGAATTAACCAACCCACTCTTTTTATAAATTTAAAAACTAAATAGATATCATAATATTTATCATATATATTTTCCCACTTACACTTTAAAAACAGTTATAATAAATTATAAATAACTATTTGATTTTCAATATGATATTAATAAATAGCATATTATTATTTAAATACTAACACAAAAATTTTGGACTTAAAAAATATACCTGTTTTTTATTGAAAGGAGTACATATGGCAGAACAAGATCACAGATTTAAAAACTTTGAACATACGTTGACAAGTGCACCGATGCATAGAGGTCAAAAGTTAGGAAAGAAAAGATTTTCTTGGTTTAATCTGATAATTCATATCATAGTGTTAATTTTAACAGCGATAACAGGTTACAGCATGTATAAACAGCCTGTATTTAATCTATCAATGGTCAATAAACCGATAACTTTTCATCAGTTGAGTCACTTTCAAGATACGTTAAATGATATATCCAACCTCGATATTAACATTGATAACATTGAAAACCTTCAATCACGAATAGATTCACTTATTCTAGTCTTTGATATCTTTTTTATAGCAACAATTGTAAGTTTAGTATTATCGATACTTACGATTATTTTTAATCGTATGGTACTAAAGATAATTAATATTTTTATTTTAATAATTATGCTAGTGATTACTTTTGGCTTTTCAATCATTCTACAAAATATTGCTGCACGCATTGCCAAAAATTTAAGTCAATATTATGTTTCGATTAAACCAGAGCAAGTACTCACGCAATCTGATGCGATTAATAACGCATTAATCTTATTAATATGTAGTTTAGCCTTACTATTTATTAGTCTATTCTTTAGAAATAAACGTAAACGCATTAATACAGTTCAATAAATTTAACATGAAAGTACTGCCAGTCGTGCAGTACTTTTTTTGTGCAAAAAAGAAGCACCATTATCATAGAGAGATAATGATGCTTCTTAAAATTTTTAGGATATTTTACAATTATTTTTCTCTTGAAATATAATGCTCTTTGCCTTTTAAGAATAAACTTAAGATAAATGCTAGTAAACTTAATCCAGTTGCAACTAAGAACGCGCTATTCACACCATTAATAGAAGCAAGTTTTTGAACGAAACCTAAGATTTGTTTAGTAGCCATTTGTTCTCCACCCATTGCTTGAGCCATTTGTTGTAAATGGTCTTTAAGGAATGGACTCGTTTTATCTAATTCTTGTGCATAAGTAGCAGAATATTGTGTTGTTTGGTTAGACATTACTGTTACTAGTATTGCCGTACCAATAGAACCTGCTAATTGTCTCATTGTATTAGACAATGCATTACCATGAGGTATTAAGCGTAGCGGTAATGAGTTCATACCTGCTGTCATAATAGGCATCATAATGAAACTCATACCGAATGAACGTATGATATAAATTAACATTAAATGACCATAAGTGGTATTCATATTAAGTTTAGTCAATTCGTACGTTGCATACGTCATAATCGCAGTACCTATAATAGCTAATGGTTTAATACCGATAGCATCAAGTAATCGCCCTGCGATTGGTCCCATAATACCCATAATTATGGCACCCGGCAAGAGTAATAGACCAGATTGTACAGGTGTGAAACCTCTTAAGTTTTGTAAATATAATGGTAATAAAATCATACCACCAAATAAACTCATTGTAACAATCATGTTGATAACAGTAGTTAACGTGAAACCTGAATATTTCAATACTTCTAAGTTAAGCATTGGCATACGCATTGTTAATTCACGGATTACAAAAGCAATAATAAAGATTACACCAATAATAAATGAAACGATGATTACTGGTGAAGTCCAGCTTTTATTTCCTGCTTCACTAAATCCATATAATAAAGCACCGAAACCGATAGTACTAAAGATAATACCCGGAATGTCAGCTTTAGGATTGCTTGTAACTTGATATACACGGAACCAAATATATGAGATTAATAGTGAAACTAAACCGATTACGAACATGCCGTAGAACATTACGTTCCAGTGATAGTTTTCAACGATATAACCAGATAATGTTGGCCCGATTGCTGGTGCTAATATCATCGCAATACCAAGTGTACCCATCGCCGCACCACGTTTTTCTGGTGGGAAGATAGTCATAAACACATTAGTACCTAAAGGCATTAATACACCAGCACCGATAGCTTGTAATACACGTCCAATCATCATAATAGTGAATGAACCTGAAACACCACAAACAAGTGAACCTATTGTAAATAACGCCATCGCAACTAAGAATAATTTACGATATGAGTATTTATTGAATAGGTAGGCACTGATTGGAATTAAAATTCCGTTGACAAGCATGAAACCAGTCATCAACCATTGCCCTGTATTTGCTGAGATATTAAAGTCTGTATTAATTTTAGGTAAGGCAACATTTAACAATGTTTGGTTTAAAATCGCAATAAACATACCAAAAATCATTGCTAATAACACTTTCATTTGTGTAGTACCTTTACCAAACATAAATGAACTATGTTCTTTTTTTAATTTTTCGTTAACCCTAGCTTCTTCTGAATCAGGGTTAATTTTATCAAAATCTGAATCTTGTGCACCATCTTCTTGAGCATGCTCATTAGAAGTTGTCTGTGCCGACTCAGAAGTAAATGATTGAGTTTCTTCATTATCTACAGAAGCCGCTTCAGCTTTTTCTGTAGAATCAGTGTTAGATAATTTATTGGACTCTGCCGTATCATCTTTGTCTCTTATGTTAAATTTAGATTGATAACTTTGACTCGACGAATCATTGTTATAATTTTTTTGTTCCAGTTGTCTTTTAGTTGATTTCTTGCCTCTTTTCGAAATAAACAAGTTTAACAACCCGACAAGAATGATCGCTATGACTACATAAATTATAATGAAGGTCGCTGTCATTTAAAGACCCCCTTAGTTTTTATGAATTTTAACTTCAGCGTTCATTCCTGGAACAACGTTTTTAGATGGTTTTGAATCTAACTTGATTTTAACAGGTACTACTTGAGAAACTTTAGTATAGTTACCATCACTATTAGAAGAAGGCATCATTGAGAAGCTTGAAGCAGTTGCTTTACCTACTTGTTCAACTTTACCTTTAAGGTTAGCATTTTCACCATCAACTTTAATGTCAACGTCTTTACCTTTTTCTACATCTGCAATGTCTTTTTCGTCAACATTTGCAGTTACGTTTAAATCATCTAAATTATAAGCATAAGCAATTGGTGATCCAGCTTGAGCTACTGAACCTTTCATGCCATCAGTTTTTACGATTGTACCGTCTTCAGGCATTTTAATGTCCATAGTTTGAGGTGAACCGCCGCTTTCACTTTTAGCTGAGATTGAAGCAACTTTGTCACCTTTTTTCATGTCGTCATTTTCTTTCGCATCGAAAGATTTCAATTCACCTGACGCAGGTGCAGAGATTTTAATTTGGTCGCCATCAACTTTAGCGTTGTCTGTCGATACATAGCTTGTAGCTTGATTGTAAAAATGGAAGCCAACGACACCAACAATTACAAGAACTACAATAGTAATGACATTAATTAATATCATTTTTTTCATTATTGTTTCCTCCTATTTGCTTTTAAATTTCACTTTATCTATTATAGAGAGATGAGACTAAAAAAAATACCGACACTTAAAAAAAATGTGTCGGCAAAGATATAGAAATTTTTAACGTAGGTGTAAAAATGAGACAAAAGGCTAAATTTAGAATTATACGCAATATGATAATATTACTTGAGGAATATCCTTTTGAAGAAATCACAATTAAAATGGTGTGTGCTTACAGTAATGTAAATAGAACTACATTTTATGATTATTTCCTTGATAAATATGACTTGATTACACAAATTCAACAATATCATTTAACTAAATACAAAGCATTGTTAAAATCACTTGATACAAGTTTAGAAAATGCGCCCAATAACCATGTTAAATTATATAAATTTTTCAAAATCATACTAACTTACATTAAGCGCAACTATGGCTATTTCCATGCAATTATGGTCACACATCCAAATAAAAATCTATTTTCCGAATATATGATAGTTACGAAGGATGCATATAAAGAGATCATTGAAACACATAGCTCTGTAAGAAATAAAAAGCAGTTTGTAATTTATAATATTGGTGGACAGTTAGGTATTGTCTATTTTTGGATCCGTGAAAACTGCGAAGAATCAGTAGATGCACTTGCACAAATATTGCTAGCAAATACAATTAAACTACAACGTTAACTTTTCCCATTCATTAGTAAACAAAAAGACTACAAGCGTAATTGAATTTAATTCAACAACGCTTGTAGTCTTTTTTTATTGTACTGTGTTGCGAAAAGCAAAGTAATTAAAAACTTGTAGGATAATTAAGATAAACCCACTAATACAAATAATAGTTATATAAGGTGTAGCGCTTGTTTCACCGGCTAACCCAACTAATGGTGTAACTAACCCACCGAAAAGAGACTGTACGAGTCCAAGTAAACTTGAAGCACTACCACTGCCACCTGTTCTCTCATTCATAGCAATTGAAAATGCTAAAGTAGCTACGCCTGTTACTGGTGCTACTAAAATAATAAAGCCGATAATGAGTGCAACGATATGTAGGTGTGAGACTAACGTTACAGTCACCCAAATAACGCCAATAATTTGAATAACAGTTAATGCTCTTAACAGTGTTTGTTGATTTATATAGTCTACAAGTTTACCGGTTAGCTGACTTGAAAAAATAAGTGTAATACCCACGCCAGCGAACATCCAACTGAAATGCAATGCAGACAAATGATAAATACTTTGTGTAATAAAGGGTGAGGCTGAAATGTAACTAAATAACATGATAAATGTAAAACCTTGAATTAACATCGGTAATACGAACTTTGGTCTTACTACTAATAAACCAAAGTTTTTAAAAATAGCACCTATATGTGCTTGATCTCTACGTTCAATCGGTAATGATTCATTAAGTTTGAACAATGAACCAATCACCATACAAACACCAAATATCGTTAAAATCACAAATACCATTCTCCACGTAGAAAATGACAAGATGATACCACCAAGCGTCGGCGCTATAACGGGGGCAATGCCGTTCACTAACATTAATACGGCTAAAAACTTAGTCAGTTGTTTACCACTATATAAGTCACTTGAAATCGCACGGGAAATAACTGCGCCTGCACCACCACAGAAGCCTTGAATAAATCTTAACAATACCATTAACCATATATTAGTAGTAAAAACGATAGCAATACTTGCTATTGTAAAAATAACCATGGCGATGATAAGTGGATTTTTTCTCCCTAAAGCGTCTGAAATCGGTCCGATAAATAAATTACCAAGAGCCAAACCAATCATAAATAATGATAGTGTAAGCTGTGCATTTGAAGTTGTCGTACTGAAATCCGAACGCAATTGAGGTAAGCCCGGCAAAAACATATCAATAGATAAAGCGCCTATGGCTGTTAATGCACCTAATATAATGATAAATAACATAGAAGGTTTTGCAGTTTGTTCGTAACTTTTCATTTATTTAACTCCTAAAATAAACTTTTTATGTATTATTTAAATAGTAACATTAAATACAATAAAGTATCTATTGAATTATTAAAAGAGCGGGCAGAAAATAATTTTCTGTCCCGCTCTTTGTATCGTTATGTTTTCCGTTAATAAATATAATATTTATTAGTCAGTATAATGAGTAACTTTTAAATCATTACCTTTATCAGTGCCCTCTAGCGTATATTTAACCTCGCCGTATTGGCCGTCCTTTTTTATGCCATAGCCACTTACATAAAATTTCTTACCGACTTTAATAATTTCTGAAATTTGAGGGACTTGCATCGCGCTATAACTTTGTGAAGTTATGGCACTTTTAATCGATTTATAATTAGATGAGTCTTTCTTCAAATAATCAGATACAATGTTAAAATCACTTTGACCATATGCAGTATTTAAAGCTGCGGTATAATTACTAAAAAAATTCGTTATTTTAGAACGGAAACTGTTTTCTTCTTTTTCTTTCTTCTTAACATAGTCTTCTATCTTATCTTTATCGAAAGGCACCTTAACATTGGTATTATCTTTTAAGCTATCAGGTTGGATCGTTGTTTCGCTAGATTTAAAGTCTTTCTTCTTAGCTTCCCCACTCGCAGAAACTTTAATTTGTTCATTTTTAGGATAAGGTCCATATGCTTTCGATTCATCATAGTCATATGTTTTATCATTAATTTTAACTTTAATAGAATTATTATCAAGTTTGCTTGCGCCGGACAAGTTTATACGTAGATATGCTTCGTCAAAGTTTTCAGACACATCCACAGTTTCATTATTACTATCATTGAAGTTAAAGTTTAATTTACCACTGAACTGACCGTTATCTGTAGTTCGCTTAGCATCGATACTATAATCACCAGGGATAAATTTACCCAATGAAGTTGTTTTATCTTTAGGCGCTTCAATAGTACGTTGCTTATCATTAGATCTGAATTTGTATTTCGCGTCAATTTTTGGTTTAACAATTGCTTCTTTTGTTGGCGCTGTAAAATTCATATTATTAAATATTAAATATCTACGTCCGTTTTTAGTAATTTTTAATATCTTTTCACCGTTACGTGCTGTCACATATTTAGAAAGTTGGTGGTCACTTTCATTTAAAGAAGCAATTTTCGTTCTCACGTCTTTAGTGAAATTTTTCATACCAATTTCATTTTTAATATATTTAATATATGCTTTGGCTTCGTCTTCATCGACATTATTATTTTGAGTACTTAGCACGGTCGATAACTTTTGCGTATCATTATTATCGATAGCATTGACTAATAATTCAGATTGCGCTTCAGGTGAATTAAAATTCTTTAATAAGAAGAAAATGATAATGATTAATACGATGATAAAAAATGCAATTCCCCATGGAATAACTTTGCGAACGTTTGTATTTGAAGCTTTCTTTTGATTATTTCTTGATTGCCGATTTAATAAATTATGTCCGCAATTTGAGCACACTTTGTCGTCATTATGTACCTCTGTTCCACAGTTTGGGCACTTGCGCATTTTATATCACCTCTTACTAAAAAAATTTACAACTATTTTACTATAATATCATATTTTTAACTAAACTTATACGAAAGGATTAGTTTCACTTTAAGAAAATTAAACGGCTATTTGAACATCTTTGTACCTTATTTCCTATTATATGAATTTTCTTATTATATTGATATACACATTTAGTCCAACATTTATAAAAAATTTATCGCCCACCATTAGTTGACGGTTATCAACTAAAAATGCTATACTATTCCAGTAAAAAAATTCTAGGAGGCTATTATGAAATCAATATTAAAATTTAGATGGCTGATTTCCATTATAGTTGTGATAGCGATTGCTTGTTCCATTGTCTTTGCACCTAACCTCTCAAAGTTAGCTAGTGATAAAGGGGACATCGTGCCACCGAACGATACGACTTCACAACAATACAAGCAAATGTTAAAAGATGTTGGCGCTAATTCTAATAGTATGAGTGCCGTAATCAAACTGGACCATAAGTTGGACAGTTCATCTAAAAAAGAAATCAACGATTATGTAGATAAAGTAAAAAAAGTAAATGGCGTAGAAAGCGTTATTTCACCTTTCGAAACCAAAGATACTGAAAATAAACTTGTTTCTGATAATAAAAAATCTGTCATGATTCCTATTGTGTCTTCTGATAATAAAAATAAAACTTTAGACGCTAAAAAGGATATTCAGGAAATAAATCCAAATTTTAAAAATGTTTATTTAACTGGTAACGATATTATTCATGACGATATTAATAAGAGTGTAGAAAAAGGATTACAAGCTACTGAAATCATCACAGTAATATTAATTCTAGTGATTTTATTCTTCGTCTTCCGTTCTGTAGTCACTCCTTTTGTACCATTAATATTTGTAGGATTATCTTACGTTTTTGCACAAGGTATTCTTGCGCTATTGGTTAAATATTTTGATTTTCCTGTGTCTATTTACATTCAATCATTCTTAGTCGCCCTATTATTCGGTATAGGTACTGACTATTGTATCTTATTACTAAACAGATATAAGGAAGAATTAGGTAAAGACCAATCTAATTTCGATGCTGTTTTAAGCACTTTTAAAAATGGCGGACGTACAATATTAATTTGTGCCATTACCGTTTTAGTTGGCTTTGGTGCATTATTCTTCGTTAAATTTAGTTTATTTAAATCTGCAGTTGGTATTGCAGTCGGCGTTTTATGTTTAATGATTGTTTTATTTACGTTATTACCTACACTCCTAGCTCTAATCGGAGACAAAGTATTTTGGCCTAGTAAAAATGCTGCCGGCCATGCAGACAGTAAGTTATGGGGTAAATTAGCAGATTTCACTACTAAACGCCCATTCGTAGCATTAGTAATCGTGTTCGTAATTATGGTGCCACTTATTTTCTTCTCACCTAATAACATTACTTACGACAATACTAATGAAATTAGTGATAAATATGACTCTATAAAAGCCATCAATGTTATTAAAAATGATTTCAGTGTCGGAGAAGCTTTCCCAGTTCAAGTAGCGATTAAATCGGATAATAAATTAACTGACAGCAAAGGTGTTAATGACGTTGAGGCGTTATCTAAATCTATTGACAAAATTAAAGGCGTCGATTCAGTAAGTACAATCACTCGTCCAACTGGTACGCCTATCAAACAGCTAGATGCCACTTATCAATTAAACGAAATGCAAAAACAACTTAGTAAAGCTAATAGTGGTTTAAGCGATGTCAATAATGGCCTTAATAAAATGAACTCACAAGTATCACCATTAACAGATAGTCAACAAGTTCAAGGAATGATGCAACAAGGTAGCCAAGACCCACAATCGTCAAACCAGAAAGTGACACAACAAGCTGGTCAATTATCTCAAGGTCTTGAAAAATCTCAAAATGGTATATCTCAAGTTCAAGATGGTCAATCTAAAATTCAACAACGCATGAAAGATATGTCTAAAGATACAAACATTAAAAAATCAGGTATGTACATTACTGATGACATGCTTAAAAATGGTGATTTGAAAAAATCAGTTGATCAATATAGCGAAGATAATGGCAAAATTATGCTGTTAAACATTGATTTAAAAGATGATCCATTCTCTAATAAAGCAATGAATACTGTCGATACAATTCATAAAACTGTAGACAACCAAGTTAAAGGCACATCATTTAAAGATAGCAAAATTGAATATGGTGGCATGTCTTCTCAAAATAATGACTTACAAGACACAATCGACCATGATATGAATAAAGCGATTATATTAATTTCTATATTCTTATTCATAGTGTTATTAATATTCCAACGCTCAATTATTATGCCTATCTACATGATTGCTTCTATATTAATTACGTACTACGCTTCAATAGGTATTAGTAATATTATCTTTGGCAACATGTTGCATATGGGTGGATTGTTACTCGTGGTGCCATTCTTTAGTTTCGTTGTATTAATGGCCCTCGGCGTCGATTATGCTATATTCTTAGTTAACCGCTTCAGCGAAGAAGCATCCTTAGGCATAAACGAAGCATTACAAATCGCTATGCGTAAAATGGGCAAAGTGATAATGACTGCGTGTATTATTCTTATAGGTACCGTAGCCGCATTATATGCTTCAGGTGCAATGACGCTTATGGAAATTGCAACAGTCGTTATACTCGGTTTAATAATTTATAATGTATTCATGTTACCGCTATTTATTCCTGCAGTAGCAAAATCATTTGGTAAAGGCAACTGGTGGCCATTCAAATATAAAGGTAACAATCAATAAACTTATTCGTTACTTAAACAGCTATTTATAATAACTAAGCACCGAACCAATCGATATATGATTGATTCGGTGCTTTTTAATATAAAAAAAGCTCAACTTTTTATCAATTGAGCTCATGTCGATTCGTTATTAACTATTAATATTGAAGTTTTTTAATCGGTCATCAATGATTTCTAACACATAACGCGCTTGTTCGATTTGTTCTTCTGATAAATCATACAACATATCGCTTACGATATCGGAAATAATAGATTTACATTCATTACTGAATTGTTTCCCTTTGTCGGTTAACTTAATGTATTTTAATCTTTGATCCAAATGCGCTTCTGTTTTATCCCACTCTACTAAACCTGATTGAATAAGTTTTTTAATTCTACGACTTACTGCAGCTTTATTAACGTCTTGTCTTTCTGTAATTTCTGTTAACGTCAAAGCTTTTTCATTTTCTAACATCATAATAACATTTTCTTGTTCTTTAGAGATGTTATATTCTTCTCTTAAGTCTTTAAGTAGTTTCGCCAACAAAGTATTGATGTCATCTAGAAAACCACCCATAAATTCAATATGACTTCTTATATTTTTAACCATAAATCTCGCACCCCAAACTGGCTTTGTCCTTTTAAAATGGTCACTCTCACCTTAATATGTTAATAATATAATATCAATAAATAAGGTTGTAATAAAGCATTATAAGAATAATGGTTAACTTATAATCTTTACTTATTATTTATAATACACTGTTAAAATTTTTTAATATAAATCAATAAGGACTTCTAGTTGCTTATTTCTTATGAATACTCTACATTAATTATAAATTAACCAATCGAGGTGTAAGATGTACTTACCAACAATCATACTCTGTATTGCTATTGTTTTTATTTTTATTAGTTTAACTCTAGGTCAACAATACTTTATCTCTTTAAATGCTTATATTACTGTAGTCATCTTGGGTTTTATAGGCATCGCTTACCATGTTTGGAAAGACACTTTCCCTTTTGACCTAATCATCACTATCCTTATCGGAGGCATTTTATTACACGTTAAACACCGACATCTCTTTAAAAGCGATAATAGCAAGTTATTTCTACAGAGACTATACGTCATTGTTATCAAACTTTGCGTCTTTATTTTAGCTTGTACTTATATTAGCTTGATACCATTATTTTTCAATTTTGTATTTTTATGGTTAGCGGCAGTAGGTTTCAGTGCATTATTCGCTTTAATTTGTTTTACCGTATGGTCGTCTATTTATGCTGATGTATCAGTTAAACAACAATGTGATGCGATTTTAATTTTAGGTGCAGGTATTTTCACAGAAGAAGTAACGCCTATGTTGAAAGACCGTTTAGAGTGTGCCCTTAAATTATTCAATTCAAACCCCAATGTACAAATCATAGTTAGTGGTGGTCAAGGACCAGACGAACCTATCTCTGAAGCCTTAGCCATGCAACGTTATTTAATTGCTAACGGCGTGCCTCAACACAATATAGTAATGGAAGACCGTTCAACAAGTACTTATGAAAATATAAAATTCACCAAGTTATTACTTAGCAACCATCTTTCCAGAAATGCCAAAATGATTTGCGTCACAAGTCAATTTCATATATTACGCGCGCTTAGATTTGGCCAAAAGTTCAACTTAAAATTTAAAGGATTAGGCAGTCGTACACCGTATCATTTTTTTGAAGTAGCATTAATCAGAGATTATCTTGCATTAATGTATCAATATAAAGCGTTACTAACGATTTATTTTGCCGCATTATTTATTTTAAGTTTCTTTGCTTTATGGTCATTGTAAATAATAAAAAGGAAATCACCGATACGGCGATTTCCTTTTTATTTTATCTTAATTTGAAACTGGCTGTTTATCATTATCTACAATTTTACCGTTATCTAATTCTATAATTCTATCGGCATATTGGAATAAACGTTGATCGTGTGTAATCATAATACCAATCATGTTGTTCTCTTGAATTTGTTGTTTAATCATGTGGACAACTTCAGTTGCTCTGCTTGCATCCAAACTAGCCGTTGGCTCATCGGCTAAGATTATTTTAGGGTTATTCATAAATGCTCTCATTATAGCTACACGTTGTTTTTCTCCGCCTGATAACATATGAGGGTAAACATTTAAACGATGTGATAAACCTATATCACCTAATAGTCTCTGCGCTTTATTGTTAGCTTCTTTTTTAGGCATTTTAGCTTCTCTACCTAAAGTAGTTAATTGCTCACTCACTGTTAAATAAGGTACTAAATGAGATGATTGAAAAATAAATCCTATTTCAGTTAGACGTAAATCTGCAGGTTTATTACTTGCTGAGAACAAGGGTGCATCATTATAAATAATGTCACCGCTATTAGGTGTTAATAGACCACCTAATATAGTTAGTAAAGTTGTTTTCCCTGAACCTGATGCACCGTTTAAAATAACGAACTCTCCATCGTTCACATTAAAATTAATCCCTTTTAAAACTTCTGTTTCTGCTTGGCCACTACCAAATGTTTTTGTAATTTCATTAACTGTTAAAGTCATTATTCTGCACCTCCAATGGCTTCTATAGGATCTACTTTAAATAATTTAATAAATGATAATATTGCTCCGATAATCGCAACTAGGATAAATATAACTACTACGATTGCCAAGTTTGTTGCCGTTATATGGAATGGCATTGATACTGGCATAATCATTGATAAACCGCTAATGATTCCAATAGCAATAATAACGCCCACCATTGTGCTTAATACGATTTGTGTTACTAAAGCTAAAAGTAAATGTTTCGTCTTAATACCTATTGCTTTAAGTATGCCTATTTCTGATATTTTTTGAATTGTCATAACGTAGAAAAAGGCACTTAATACTATGGCAGTAATAACATATAAACTTACAATCATCATGTTCAATGGTGCTTGTTCTGCTTGATAACTTGGAAGTTCATCAGTAATATTTTTCTCACTATATGTTTTAACACCATCTATATTTTTAATTTTTTGTTGTTGCTCTTTTGATAATTTATTAACTGGGAATATGACAGAACTATGTTTATTTAAGTCGTCGAACCCTTTATTGTTCATCATTACGATTGAACTGTGCGCATGCATCGTATCTGTAAGAATACCTGATATAGTCAATTTCTTGCCAGATTTTGTTTTAACTTTATCTCCTACTGATAAACCATCTGCAGTTAATTTATTATTAATTGCAACTTCATTGTTGTTTTTAGGATAATGACCTTTTTCTAATTTTGGACGTTTATTTTTTACGCCATTAATCATCATAACGTCTTCTTCATCTTTATTCACATTTAGCGTCTGAGGTGCTATTTTCATCGGTTGTTGATTTGTTATATCTTTTATTTGTTGTTGCTGCTTTGTGGTTAATTCAGATTTTTCAATTTGTGGTTGTTTATTATCTTGCATGACGTATTTTTGTGCATTCATATTATTTAACATTGAAACGTTTTCTCTTGCTAGTCCTTGTGCCAAACCACTTATAAACAACACCATAATACTTAATAATAAAATGATGAGCATAATTAAAATAAAACGAAATTTATAAAACTTCATCTCTTGTAGTGCTAGTTTCATAGTAAATTCACTCCTCCGTTAACTTTATATTTGTATAGTACGACCGTTATATGAACTGAATATGAACAAAATTCATATTTGCTAAAAATTATTAAAACGACTATATTTTAATTAAATTGACGATCAGAATTAATAATATAAATAGATAGGAGTTGTGAATCTTGACGACGTGTTTAATCGTAGATGACGACGCTAAAATATTAGATTACGTGTCTTCATATTTAGAACGTGAAGGTCTTCATACAATCACACAATTAAGTGCTGAAAATGCTTTATCTTATTTAGAAACGCATTCAGTAGATATTGGTATTGTTGATATAATGATGGAAGGTATGAACGGTTTTGAACTTTGTAAGTTATTAAAAGAAGACTATGAAATACCGGTAATTATGTTAACGGCACGTGATGCACTTAGTGATAAAGAACGTGCTTACTTAACTGGAACCGACGATTATGTTACTAAACCATTTGAAATAAAAGAGCTGATGTTTCGAATTAAAGCAGTATTGCGACGTTATAACATCAATACAAATAGTGAAATTACGCTTAATAACTTAACGATTAATCAACCTTATTTAGAAATAGAGGTCAATGGTAAGACTATGAATTTACCCAATAAAGAGTTTCAATTATTATTTTTATTAGCCTCTAATTTTAAACAAGTATTTAATCGTGATGATTTAATCGAAAAAATTTGGGGATTTGATTATGAAGGCGATGAACGAACTGTTGATGTTCACATTAAAAGACTTCGCAAGAAATTAGAACAACTCAATGCTAATGTAACGATTAAAACTGTGCGTGGGTTAGGATATAAGGTGGATGATTATGTTTAAATCTTTGTATATTAGAATAGCCGTATACACAATCATTGTGATGATATTTAGTGCGTTCGTTAGTTTTCTAATAACGAATATATATTATCACGTGTATTTGAAAGAAAATAATGACGCTAAAATTATGCGCACGCTGAAAGAAGCAAAGATTTTTGAAATGAACGATGGCCCTAAATATAGTACCGATTATTTTAAACATTTGGGTGAAATGAATTACCAAATCATGACTGTAAATAAACAAGGTCACAAGCGTTTTTATGGTGAACCTTTCCGTAAAGATAATATTTCTCAACATGCTATTAATCAAGTACTACATAATAAAGATTATCATGGTATAAAAAATCAACCTTATAAGTTATTTGTTACAGGCTTTTTTGAAAATGTGACATCTAATACTGTCGGCGTTAAATTTACGACTAACAATCAAGAATTTGCAGTTTTCATGCGTCCAGATATAGGTAAAACATTCAGCGAATTTAGAGTCTTTTTAGCAATGCTCATTATACTCTTATTGGCAATTTCAATCATTTTAGTCATTTTATCCACTTATGCCATCATTAAGCCAGTACAACAATTAAAACGTTCTACTGAACTTATGATGCGTGGTAATTTTTCAACGCCAATTAAAGTTACACGTAAAGACGAACTAGGAACGCTACAATATAGATTTGATGCAATGAGACAATCATTAAAAGAATTAGATTCTATGCGTCAACATTTTGTGCAAAATGTGTCACATGAAATCAAGACACCACTAACACACATTCATCAATTGTTAGATAAACTTACATTTACGACAAAGAAAGAAGAACAAGCTTATTATGTAGACGAAATTTATCGTATTACTACGCAATTAAGTGAACTAACAAAAGAATTATTACTATTATCAGAGCTTGATAATGGATCACATTTATCATTTAATGATGAAATTAAATTAAGCAACCTGCTTAAGGATATCGTACGTCACGAACAATTTGCCACAGAACAAAAAGGGCTAACAATCATGTCTGACTTAGCTGACATCAATTATATGGGCAATGAACGGTTGTTACATCAAGCGTTTCAAAATTTAATTACGAATAGCATTAAATATTCTACTGAATTTGGTATTATTAATTTATCTTTAAAAGAAAATACCAATGCAATTACTTTTACAATTAAAAATGAAGGTAACGCAATGGATAAACAAACACAGGACCACATTTTTGAAAGATTTTATAAAGTAAGTAATCACGATAATAGTAATGGTCTTGGTTTAGCTATAGCCAAAACCATTATAGAGCTACACAATGGTAATATAGCAGTAGACAGCGAACAAGATGCCACGATATTCACGATCACGTTACCTCATACAAAATAAAAAAAGCACCTTCTATTTAATTTAAATAGAAGGTGCTTTTATCTTATTAATTTACTTTCAAATTCTTTTTGATTTCTTCATTTAATTGTTTATATAGTGCTTCGTTTTCAGATAGTTTTTGACCATAAGAAGGTATCATTTCTTTAATTTTGTCTTCCCATTGGCTAAATTCTTCTGTATAACATTTTTTCAATAAATCTAACATGATATCTACTGCAGTAGACGCTCCGGGTGAAGCACCTAAAAGCGCTGATAACGAACCATCTTCAGAAGTAACAAGTTCTGTACCAAATTGTAAATTACCTTTACTGTCTTTAGTATCTTTAATAACTTGCACACGTTGACCTGCGACAATAACATGCCAATCTTCGCTTTTAGCATTAGGCATAAACTGTCTTAAATCTTCCATTCTTTCTTCATTAGAAAGCATTAATTGAGAAATTAAATACTTAGTTAAATTCATTTCTTTAACGCCCGCTGATAACATCGTTACGATATTATTAGGTTTTACAGATTTTATTAAATCCATATTTGAGCCTGTTTTCAAGAATTTAGGTGAAAAGCCTGCGAACGGTCCAAATAATAATGTGCGTTTACCATCAATATAACGTGTATCTAAATGTGGAACCGACATTGGTGGTGCCCCGACAGCAGCTTTACCATAAACTTTAGCATTATGTTGCTTAGTAATTTCCTCTTTCGTACATGCTAAGAATAAGCCACTAACTGGGAAACCACCAATATGTTTAGATTCTTTAATACCTGTTTTTTGTAACAATGGTAAACTAGCGCCACCAGCACCAATAAATACAAAGTCACTCTCAACAACTTCAGTTTGAGTTGTTTTTAAGTTTTTAACTGTTACTTCCCATGTACCGTCTTTATGCTGTTTAATGTCTTGTACTTCATGTTCATAATTTAATTCAACATTTTTCTCTGCTAAATTGGCAAATAATTGACGAGTTAAACTGCTGAAGTTTACGTCTGTACCTGTTTTATCATAAGTAATTGCCATAGGAATATGAGAAGTACGACCCTCCATCATTAACGGTGCCCATGATTTAATCTTCTCTTTATCGTCTGTAATTTCCATATTACTAAACAGAATATTTTCATTTAAATATTGTACACGTTTGCGCAAGAATTCAACATTTTTAATCCCCTGTACAAAACTCATATGTGGCACGGGTTTAATAAATGCTTGTGGATCTTCTAATTTGCCTTGTTTAACTAAATAACTCCAAAATTGTTTTGAAATTTGAAATTGTTCGTTTATTTTAACTGCTTTTTTAATGTCTATACCGCCATATTTGTCTTCACTAGTATAGTTTAATTCACATAATGCTGAATGCCCTGTGCCCGCATTATTCCATGCATTAGAACTTTCTTGGGCTGGTGAATCTAGCCTTTCAAACATTTTAATTTCTTTGTTAGGTGCTAACTCTTTTAACATGGTTCCTAACGTTGCACTCATAATCCCGCCACCAATTAAGATGACATCTGTTTTGCTATGTTGTGTAGTCATAACAAATACAGTCCCCCTTTTATAAATGTTCATAGAAAGGTTTCATACATAATTCAAAGTCGTACTAAGCGTATGATAATGAAATCGATAAAGCGCTTTCTATTAGACTTAAATAAAAAATCATTATTTATAGTTATTGTACCATTGTCATATTATATGCTTTCAAACAATAACAATTAACATATATCAACTTCCTTAATTATATACATAAATCAACAATGAAAAAAGCCCCAAAAACTAAACATTAATTTTTTTAACGATTAGTTTAGGCTTTCTTTTATATTGTATACCCTATTTTCTGTTTGAAATGCTTATTTAACAATAATTGAAAGTTATTAGTTCTTCTCATATAATTAATGATATTAACTATGTACTTTATAAAAATAATGCTTATTTTAATAATCTTTGTGTCTCTTATCTTTTAAGCATTATTATTTTGGAGGATAAATAATGAAATCGATCACTTTTTTCACTCACAACATTTATGCTATGGGTGGTACTGTAAAATCAATATCACAATTAGCTAATGTATTAGCTCAAAAGGGACATACTGTAAAAATTATTTCTGTTTTTAAAGGAAGCAATAAACCCTATTTTGAGTTACACCCTAATGTTGAAATCACAGCATTAATAAACTACCAATTGCATCCTTCAAATGTTAAAAATATATTTTATAATCGTTTAAGAAAACTCACGCCATTCAATAAGCCACGTATATTATCTCAACATGAACCAGGGCTATATCAATTTTCTTCTTACATTGAGAACAAGATGATTCGTAGTATTAAAACAGTAGATACAGACGTGTTAATCGGCACACGCGCTAGTTTTAATATTTTCATTACACAATACGCGCCTGCAAATGTAGAAAAGATAGGTATGGAACACATGAATTTCGATGCCCACCCTACTGCTTATCAGGATCAAATCATAAAAACATATCGTCATTTAGACAAAATAACTACATTAACACGTAATGATAAAAAACGTTATGAATCTGTAATAGACACACCAACTTATGTCGTTCCTAATGTATTGAATGAAGCACGTCAATCATTAAGTAAACGCAATTTAATCATTGCTGCTGGACGCCTAGAATATGAAAAAGGGTTTGATTTACTCATCAATAGCATCAATAATATACAAAATGTAATGCGCGAACAAAATTACAAGTTAGCTATTTATGGTGAAGGTCAAGAAAGAACTCAGTTGCAACAACAAATTGAACAATTTAACTTGGCAGATATTATTTCGTTAAACCCGACTACCAAATCATTGTCGACAAAATTAGCAGAAAGTAAATTTACTGTCATACCGTCTCGCAACGAAGGCTTTGGAATGGTTATATTAGAAGCGATGAATCAAGGCAGTGTGGTAGTAAGTTTTGATGGTATCGTTGGCCCTACGTCTATAATTAACAATGAGCAAAATGGCTACCTAGTGACGCAAGGCGATATCATGGCTTTATCAAACAAGTTACAATCCTTACTTTCTAAAGAAAGTGACACCGAAATTGTGGAAAATGGTTATAAAACCGTCAAAGCATATGAGCCAAACGCCGTTTATTCACAATTTCTAACTATGTTGAATGATTAAAGTATTCACTAAATCATAGCAATAAAATTAATTAATACAGATTGGTAGAGATAATTTATGATTAAACAATTAACTATAGAAAGTTGGCAAGAGTTAACACGCCAACTAGAACAAGCTATACAAGATGGCTATTCTCATTTTGTTATATTATCTGACAATATTTCTCTTTATGAGGATATGTTAGACGCTGTTGAACTAAAACCATGTACTATTGTTACTGATTATACAGTAGACCAATTCTATAGAAACGATTGTCGCTATTTCGGTAAAACGACGATTACATTTAATGATTGGATAGAGAATATTAATCACTATCCTAATGTTATCTATGATATAGCAACAACAATAGAAATACTTAACACACGCAATATTAATACTATTTTTGACTTAGCTATGATTTCATTATTACAAGATGAAGTAGCAGTCGACCCACATGTGGTTTATAACTTCAGTCAAGATTTCGCCACTTCTAGTGACGTATGGTCAACTGTTGAAAATTGTTCACTTTTAAACACGACAAAATACAATCTAAATAAACTAGCATATATACATGGTCATAAAGTGCCTTTCAAACAACAAGACATTTTAGCACCGGATAATTTACGTTTTGTGGATAAATTACTTTTAAAAACAAAGTTCAAACTACCTCATTGGATATTCAATAGCGTACATCGACACTTTGTAAAGAAACATCAACAACAAAGCTATATCTATGAAAAAAATGCCAATAAACTAAAAGACCATATCGTATTTTTAGGTTTTGATTACGGTTTTAGAGGTAACTCACGTTATTTATTTAATCATTTTGCTAAACACTTTGCTAAAATACCTATTTATTTCATCACAAATGATATTAAAGGTCCAAATTTTATTAATCCAGATGACCCTAAAGCTAAATCGCTCATAGAAGAAGCAAGAGTTGTAATATTAGAAAGTTATATACCGGATACACTGCAACCCAACGGTACTATCATTCAACTCTGGCATGGCACACCGATTAAAAAATTATTTTTAGATAGCCATGAGCCATATCAAAATCTTAATATTTATAATTACCGTGCTCGTAAATACAATAAATGGTTACAACAAGATTATTTAGTTTGTGATAGTGATGAAATTGTTGATTATTTCAAAAGTGCTTTTCCGTTACAACATACAAATGTCATAAGTTGTGGTTATCCAAGAGTGAAATATTTATTGGCCAAACAATTTGACGCACCTTATATCCAATTTATAAAACATGAATTAAAATTAGATACTGAAAAACCAACTCTTTTATATGCACCTACTTGGAAATCAACGTCAGACGAAGAAGAGTTATTCCCTATTAACGATGGCTTATTAAATAAATATAATGTTATTTATAAGGGACACGTCGAAAGTAATTCTGATTATTTACCGGAAAATGCGATTATTGCACCAGCTAATTTAGAAACACAAGATTTAATACTTATTGCAGATGTTGTGCTCACTGATTATTCATCAATTATTTTTGATGCATTGACGTTGGATAAAACAGTTTGTCAGTATACGCCTAATCATGAACAATATATTGCTGAACGTGGTGTCTATGAAGATGTTATGCATTCGTTAGCCACTGTTAGATATAGTGACGCTAAAGCATTACTCAATGATTTAGTTAGCTTCCAAATGACAGCAATAACTAATAATGAATTTGTAAATGATCACAATCACGCCTTCGAAACACTTTCAAATATTATTAATAAACATATTAATTATCATAAATAAAAAAAGCTGGTAAAGCCTATGATGAGGACTTTACCAGCTTTTATATTGTAGTTGAAAATTATTGCTGATATGCAGGATCGACAATGCGTACTGTGCCTTGTTGATCTACAGTTGCAATTGCATAAGTTCCTGGTTGTGCTTGGTTTTGGAAACTAAAGATATAACTATAATTACCGTCACTACCTTCTACTGCATAGTCATTGTAAGGATTATTCTGACCATTTAAACCATTTACTTCTTTAGTCGCTTGGTCTAATGAAGTTTGGAAATTAGGTAAGTTACGTAATGCTTGTTGTGAGTTATCGTTTGATGATGAAATGTTTTGCGCTACAGGCACTGCATTTTGTCCTTGGTAAGGTGCTACATATTCACCATTTGAACTGTTGTTTGCTGTACCGTTTTGTGAACTTGCGCTTTCATTACTGTCACTTGAATTGGCATTAGCATTAGCGCTCGTATTATTATTCGCATTACTATTGTCATTACCGCTAGTATTGCTATTACCATTTGAATTGTTAGCATCTGAAGCATTTGAATTATTATCGCTACTACTACTTGAAGACGAAGCGTCGCTATTACTGTCGCTATTCGACTTATTACTAGCTTGATCGCTGTCATTAGAAGATGAACTGTCATTGCTATTACTATCTTTTGATTTACTGTCATTGTCTTTGTTAGACTTAGAGCTATCATCGTTATTCTTCTTGTTATCTTTGTTTGAATCTTTATCTTTGTCTGAACTAGACGATTTATCTTTATTAGAATCGTCTTTACTACTGCTACCATTGTCACCGTTAGAACATGCTGCAAGTGCCAATGATAGTGTTAAAATACCTGCCAAAAGTTTTTTCATAGAATACAACCTCCTCATTAATATGCTTACTTCTGTGCCAAACATAATATGTATTGCCCCTTTTTTACGTTGGCCTATGTGGCTATTTGGTAAGCTTAACTATTTTATACACTAAAATTTTTTATATAAACGTAAATACTAAAAATTTTAATAATATTTAAATGAAATTAAAATTGTAACTATAACTCAATATATTTGAACACTATACAAACAACACTATATTTTTATCTGTTTAAGCTTGGTTTCTTTTTGAATTAGCATGTTAACTTTTAACAGATTTCTCCATAACTAAATCTAAATCGACTGTATCTCCAGTAACGAAACGGTGTTCTCCGGTTACTTGAAAATCATGTTTTTTATAGAACTTCAATGCTTGTTCATTATGTTTCCAAACGCCTAACCAAATATATGATTTATTTAAGGACATCGCACGCTCAACGACATAGTTAATAACATTTGCGCCTTTACCCCCGCCTTGAGCCTCTTTTAAAAAATAAATTCGTTGTAGTTCTAAATATTGTTCTCCCATTGGTTCAGTTTGTGCCTCGCCAATATTCAATTTGAAATAGCCTACTACGTTATCATCTACCAAATAAAAATATGTTTCTGAATTTCTGTCTTCTAGTTCTTCAGCTAATTTATCAATCGTAAATGCCGAATCAAAATAACTTTGGAAATCTTCTTCACTATAACTGTCCTCAAAAGTATCAAGGAATGTTTTTATGCCAATATCTTTTAATAATTGTAATTCTGTTGATTTTACTTTTTTTATTTTGTAAGTCATACAGTTCACCCATTCCCTTTGTTAGTTTTAATAAATATACCAATATATTATATATTTAATAAAACTATTTCAATTACAATCACAATTAACATTACTTTTATTAATAATTTAAAATCTACCATTGTGTAAGTTACTTGTATATTTTATAATTAAACGGTTGTATAAATGATAGTATTATTTTTATATGAACTTGTACATTTACTGTAAAAAAATAAAATTAGTCTTATTGTGAATCGTATTTTTTCATGATATTGTGGCAATAGTTTTTTTACTGTTCATAAATTTTATTTACATAAAGGAGTGCCATAGAGCAATGACTGAAACATTTAAAGCTTTTGTGGTCGATGAACAAGACGGCAAAGTAAGCTCTCAATTTAAAGATATAACAATTGATGATTTACCTGAAGGAGAAGTATTAATAAAAGTTAAATATTCAGGTATTAATTATAAAGATGCATTAGCAACTGTAGATAACAATAAAATAGTCCGCGACTATCCAATGGTACCTGGCATTGACTTAGCAGGTGTAGTGGCTTCTTCAGACAGTCACGCTTTTGAAGAAGGCGACGAAGTAATCGTCACTGGATTCGATTTAGGCATTTCTCATTATGGTGGTTTCAGTGAATATGCCCGTGTAAAAGAAGATTGGATTGTTCGATTACCTAAAAATCTTACTTTAGAAGAAGCGATGATTTACGGTACAGCTGGTTACACTGCAGGTTTAGCGATTGAAACTTTAGAACATAACGGTTTATCTATTGAAGATGGAAAAGTATTAGTTCGCGGTGCCTCAGGAGGCGTTGGTACGCTAGCCGTTATGATGTTAAATTCAATCGGCTTTAAAGTTATCGCAAGTTCTGGCAAAACAGATGCACATGATACTTTAACTTCATTAGGTGCTAAAGAAGTCATTGACCGCATTAATGAAAATGATGGTAAACCACTCGGTTCTCGCACTTGGGCAGCAGCAATCGACCCAGTTGGTGGGGAAGGTTTAGCTCAAATCCTAAAACATATCGATTATAATGGTAGTGTTGCAACTATCGGTATGACTGGTGGCGATAAATTTACTAGTTCTGTATTTCCATTTATTTTAAGAGGTATTAACATCTTTGGTATTGATTCTGTTTATACTAAAATGAAGCGTCGCCAATTAATTTGGAGAAGACTTGCTACAGACTTAAAACCAAAACAACTACATGATATTAAACAAGTCATTACATTCGATGATATTGAACAAGGTATTCAAAACGTACTTGATCATAATAATAAAGGTAGAATTATTATAGACTTTAATAATTAATAGCTCATTCATCACACAAATTATTTATAATATATGAGAAATGACAACTTTCATTAAATGGAAGTTGTCATTTCTTTTTTTATAGCAATATTTTTACTTAGCTGATAACAATATTAATTAAAATTTTCTTTTTATATATATTTACTAAGATTTAAAACTATATAAATTAGTTATACTTTAACATTTACATCTAACTTATGAAAGCGTATACTTTACTGTGGTTGAAACAATCGAGAGGGGTTTTAATATGGGAATTAAAATAAACAAAAAATTGATTTTCTTTCTAGGCGCTCTAGGTGGTTTACTATATGGATATGATATGGGAGTTATATCCGGTGCTTTATTATTTATTAAAAATGATATTCCGCTCAATAGTTTTACTGAAGGCCTAGTCGTAGCTTCAATGTTAGTTGGGGCAATATTCGGTTCAGGCGCTAGTGGCCCAATGTCAGATAAGTTAGGACGTAGACGTGTCGTCTTTATTATTGCAATCGTCTATATTGTCGGTGCCCTTATTTTAGCGTTAGCACCTTCAATGCCAGTATTAGTTATTGGTCGTTTAGTTATAGGTCTAGCAGTCGGCGGTTCTACTGCTATCGTACCAGTTTACTTATCAGAAATGGCTCCTACAGAACAAAGGGGTTCATTAAGTTCATTAAACCAATTAATGATTACAATCGGTATTTTAGCTTCATATTTAATTAACTATGCATTTACACCAATCGATGGTTGGAGATGGATGTTAGGTTTAGCAGTAATCCCTTCACTGATACTATTAATCGGTGTAGCATTTATGCCTGAGAGTCCAAGATGGCTATTAGAACATAAAAGTGAACAAGCTGCTAGAGACGTCATGAAAATGACATTTAACGAAAATGAAATTAATAAAGAAATTGCTGATATGAAAGAAATAAATCGCATTTCTGAAAGTACATGGCAAGTTTTAAAATCTCCATGGTTACGCCCAACGCTAATCATTGGTTCACTCTTTGCCCTATTCCAGCAAATCATTGGTATTAATGCCATTATTTATTATGCACCTTCAATTTTTAGTAAAGCAGGATTAGGCGATGCAACTTCAATCTTAGGTACAGTTGGTATAGGTACCGTCAATGTACTTATTACTATCGTTGCAATATTTATTATCGACAAAATTGATCGTAAAAAGTTATTAGTTATCGGTAATAGTGGTATGGTTGCTTCATTACTAATTATGGCAATCTTAATTTGGATGATTGGTATTCAATCGTCTGCATGGATTATTATTTTATGTTTAACATTATTTATTATTTTCTTTGGTTTCACTTGGGGACCAGTATTATGGGTTATGTTACCAGAATTATTCCCTATGCGTGCACGTGGTGCCGCAACTGGTTTTGCAGCATTAATCTTATCAATCGGTAGTTTATTGGTAGCACAGTTATTCCCTATATTGACTGACGTTCTACCAGTTGAACAAGTCTTCTTAATCTTCGCAGTTATCGGTATTATAGCGTTAATATTTGTCATTAAATATTTACCTGAAACGAGAGGCCGTAGCTTAGAAGAAATTGAAGCTGACTTACGTTCAAGAACGAATGCAACTGACGCTAATATTAAATAATTCTAGACAAGAAAAGACGCTATAAACTTTCATAGTTTATAGCGTTTTTTTTGTTATATTTAGATTATTGTTTAGCAAATATAAGTAATATTGCTGTCGCAATTGGCACTACTAATAATTCAATGATTAATATAATAAATACATGCCACCTGAATTTGGTTCTGTAGATTGAAATCCGAATTGTTGATACAGTTTGTCTGCCGGATAATCAGCAATTAAACTGACATAACTCGAACTTTCGGCAACGGAATCAATATAATCTTTAACATGTGTCATAATCATTTTGCCATACCCCAACCCTTGATATTGAGGATCGACTGCTACATCTATAATTTGAAATGCTGTACCTCCATCACCGATAACGCGACCCATGCCAATTGCACGATTATCGTCATAAATAACTACATCGAAACAAGCATTACTCAAGCCTTTTTTTGCCGCTGATGGTGTTTTTTCACTCATTCCTGCAACTTTTCTTAAGTTACAATAGTCATCAACTGAAGGTGCTTCGTGTTTTACATTAATCATATTCATATCACTCCTAAAAAATAAGACAAATCATCTGTGACTATACCATAGCACACGGTCTGACTTGTCTTACAATATTAATACTTTAATTGATATTATAAATATTTTTTCATAACCATTTTATTTGATTCTTTAAAGACGTCATTGTGACTTGATACATAACCTTCACGTGGGGCATCCGGTTCTATATAACTTTTAGCTAGATTCGCTGCATTGCCAGCATCACTAAATGCACTTGCAATAAGATGAACCTTTGCATCATGATGCACTATATCGCCACAAGCAAACAAACCATCGATACTAGTAGTAGTATTACCAAAGCCTTTAATTTGGTATTCATTAAACATATCGACTTTTGCAGAAGATTGTTCTAATAATGGGCTTTCCCTATCAAAGCCGTGGCTGACAATCACTTCATCAAATTGTTGTTGATAAGTTTCACCCGTTTCGATATTCTCCAATACGACTTGTGCAATACGTTCACCTTTGTCATCGCCAATGAGTTGGTTAATACGACTGTTAGGTAGCTTTTTAACATTTAAGTCTTCTAAAATATTTTTCAACGCTTCATAACCAGAAATATCTGCTTTTCTGTAGACTAATGTCACGCTTTTCGCATACCCACTTAAATCTCTAGCCCAATCCAATGCAGAATTACCAGCGCCAGAAATAAGTATATCCTTATCTTTAAACTTTTTCAGTGATTGCACAACGTAGTGTAAATTAGTTAATTTATAACGCTCTGCGTCTTTAATATCTAATTGCTTAGGGTTGATGATACCCCCACCAATAGCAATAATCACTGATTTAGTACTGTATACATTACCTTTTTGTGTTTCAATTTCGAAGTGTCGTTCACTTATTTTTCTAATATCAGTTACAGTTTCTTCAAGATATACGTCAGGATTAAAATGTAGTCCTTGCGCAACTGTATCTTTAATAACTTGATAACATGGTTTTGGCGCTAAACCACCAATATCCCAGATAATTTTTTCTGGGTAGACATGCATTTTACCACCCAATTTATCTTGGGCATCGACTATACTGACATCCATTCCTCGTAAACCAGCATAAAAGCTAGCGAACAATCCCGCAGGACCGCCACCTATAATTGTAACGTCCTTCATAATAAGCCTCCCAATTTACTATCTCTATTTCATTATTCATTATCCTACAAATGATAACCATTATCAATATAAACGTTTACATTTTCTCCATTGTACAAATTAGTTGTAATTGTATTTTCATTATTTCGTCACTTTTGGCATATTAGTAGTTGTTAAATTAAAAAATGCTTGTACTTGATAATTTTTCAGTCCCTTATTATAAACTTGTGCCAGATCACTTAAAAAAGTAGCGAGAATAAAAAAACAACTCATTTTCACCTGATTAAATCAGTAAAATGAGTTGCTTTTTTTAAGTTAGGAATGCTAACCTAACTCTTTGTTAATTTTAAATATTAATCTCTTGGATCTTTTATTAATGCATTTTTGAGTAAAAAGAATAATAATACAAATCCAGCTGTCAGTACTGTATGACCAATACCTGCATACCCAGCGAATGATTCAGGTACTGTTTTCCCTATCACTTGGTAAGTACCTTTCATAAACATCATACCTACCGTAAATAAGACACCCAGATTATAAATGATAAAGAACCAATTAAAGAGATAATAACTAGATAATTTAAACAGTTTTTCAAATGGCAGTAACACTAAATGCATAAACATCCCTAGCATTAATAAATGCGTGTGTAAAACTTTTAACTGCGTATCACCAGTAAAATGATGTGCAACAGTTAATTCCCTATAATAAAAGCCACTGATTAAACCAATTACCGTATAGATTAAAAATGCATATAAAATTCTACGCATCGATGACCCTCCTAATTTGATAAACCACCGAATAGTTTATCTACCTCATTACTAACGATAGCACTTTTCTTTATGATTTACGAGATTTTTTAAATATAGCAATTAACGATAAGATAATCGCAATAATAGATACTATCCATAGTGCTACATTACTTTGTGAAGCGTCACCTTGTTCATTTCCTTGTTCGCTATTACTTGATTTACTTACAGCAGTAACGGGCGCAGGCGTCTCAGACTTTTCATTACCTGTCCATTTTACAACATCACCATTTTTGTATGTTTGGTAAGCGTCCCATTTGAATTTACCTTCTTTATCAGGGTTAGCTACTTGAATTGGTAAATCGATAAATTCATTAGGTTTAATGCCACCATTAGTTGCTTCCCAAGTAATTTTAGTTATATTACCTTTTTTATCTTTAGTAAATTTATGGTCAAAACCGTTTACTGGCTCAACTCCG
The DNA here is from genome assembly GCF_015775975.1 of Staphylococcus lloydii. NCBI lineage: Bacteria > Bacillati > Bacillota > Bacilli > Caryophanales > Staphylococcaceae > Staphylococcus > Staphylococcus lloydii. The sequence continues at coordinate 644,124 of NZ_CP064056.1, read as the reverse complement.
ACTACATTTAAACCTTTAGGCACTTTCAGTTCAACTTTTGTCGTATTTTCATCTTTTTCTACAGGTACTCTCACATCATATTTATCATAAGATCCGGGTTTACTTGTATTAGGATTTAGTGTTACGTGCGCATCGGCAACTTTAGACATACTTAAAACAACAATAAATGCTACGATAGTTACTACTATTTTTTTCATATTTCTTCTCCTTTAAGTTGGTATATTAATTTGACTCATAATAATACCTGCAACTATGAGTATGATACCTATAATTATTTCTAGTGATAACATTGATCTGTTCGTATATTGACGACTTAACGCACGCGTAGTCTGATAAGCGCCAAGACACATCATTGCAATAACTCCTAAAATTTTAACAATTACTAACACTGACCACGTCTGAAGATGATTAAATACATTTAATATGCTTGATTCATCAATCACCATTAATATGCCAGATATAATAATCATCAATACGGCTATACTATTAACTTTTAATAAAAACTTTTTAAGATTCAATAGTTGGTTCGTTTTGTTATTAAGTGTTACACAAAACAGATAAACTAATGCACCTAACCAAATCGACATACCTAATAAATGCATTGTGCGAATGATTATTGACCATATAGGAAATTGCTGTGCAAAAGCGTGACCTGACATACTCAAAACGACTAATACCATAAGTGCGATCAGTATGTACCAGCTCTCCAACATATTTTTCAAACTAAATAAAATTAGCAGAACAATAATAGCTAATAATGACAATAATAAAGGGACTTGCAGTAACGTCTCTATATTTAACGTTAGTATTTGACTACTTACATCTGAAGTAAGTGACATCAAATATACTAAACATGTCATAAATGTAACGCCTATAATCATCCAAATTGCAGAACGATATTTAGGAATCACATTAAATTCTGGCAGACCTTTTTTATTAGCCATTTTATTAACTAAGAATAGACCTATTAGTATAATCATAGATCCTTCTGCTAAAAAGCGTAAAAAGCCAAACCAAAATGCTGCAGTTTCAAAAAATGGCGGTGTTGTATCTACATTATTAGCTGTTTTTTTACCAATAGAAAATTCAAATTGGTTGCCTACTTCATGGCCATCAGCTGACATGGCATGCCATTTTATTTTGTGCGTTCCTTTTTTTAATTGATCAACATCAAATGCTAATGTTTTATTATGTCCAGTAGAATTAGGTTTAACTTGATCAATCTCATGACCACTATCATCATAAATAGTAATGCTAGAGTATTTTGTATTAACAGGCTCGTTAAATTGTAATTCTATCTGTTTAGGTTGTGATTTAACTATACTGTTTTCTTGAGGCGTTACTTTTTCCAACGTCGCATGTGCAGATGCGTTGTGTGTTGAAAATATTGTTAAACAAATTAACGCTACAAAAAATACCAAATATAACTTCATGGAAAAGTTATTTTTTAAAGACACTTTTGAGCCTCCGTTCACTTGTTTATTACATACAATTTAATAATATATAAGAAAAGTTTTATGAACAATACATTTTAAAATTTGTCATGTTTTGGACATAAAGCTATTACATTTTTAAGACTTATAAAACACAAAAAGGACAAAACCAATGATAGGTTTTGTCCTTTTATGCTTTATTAAACTATGCTTCTACTTGTCATTTTTCAAGTTACTATTCAGCTTCAGATGCTTCTATATCTACGATTTTATCAACTTTACGTTGAGAACCGCCTTCCCATGCAACATTTAAGTAAGCTTCTACATTTTTCTTAGCTACTTCAACACCAATAATTTGTGCGCCCATAGTTAAAATTTGAGCATTATTACTTAATTGTGCACGTTCTGCAGAGTATACGTCATGTGCCATTGCTGCTCTAATACCTTTAACTTTATTTGCAGCTATGGCAACACCGATGCCAGTACCACAAATTAAAATACCTCGTTCATTATTTCCTTGTTGAATACTTTTACCAACTTCTGCAGCAACATCAGGGTAATCTGTTTCTGCACAATGATGGCAACCAAAATCTTCCACTTCATGACCCATGTCTTCAACTTGTTTTTTTACCGCTTCTTTTAAATCATAACCGTTGTGATCAGCACCTATAGCAATTTTCATCGTCTTGTGCCTCCTTATATTTATTACTTATTTTTATTTAGCAAAGGACTGAAATGTTTCTAACATTAAGTATGCTGACATCGCACCTGGATCAACATGTCCTTGTGAACGATATCCTAAACGTTTTGAGCGTCCTTTATTTGAAACGATATCTTTTGTACTTTCCATTCCTTTTTTCGCATGTTCTAATGCTTTTCCAAATGCTTCTGAGAAAGACAGACCATTAGAACGTTGTTCCTCTAAGGTTGTGTAAAATGGTTCTAGTGTATCTATCATAGTTTTATCACCGATTTTTGCTTTCCCTCTATCTTTAATGCCTTTACTGAAAGAAATCCAAAAATCAAATAAACCATCATCATCAAGTTCAGTCTGATTTTTAACAGCAACTGCAGCTTTTAAATAACCTGAAGCATACAATGGCCCTACTGAAGAACCGACCGCATCTAAAAAGCTTTTACCTACAGCAACGCTAATTTTAGCAATATCATTTTGCTCTTGTAGTTCTTGTTCTACAGTGTCTTTGACTGCTTGATAACCAATATTCATTGTTACACCATGGTCACCGTCACCAATTTTTCTATCTAATTCACATAGGTAATCCTTTTTTGTCGCAAATAATTCCGTTAAAGCTAAAATATATGCTTTATAATCATTACTTGTTAATGTCATCATTCCACCTACACTTCTTTAAAATTAGGGCAATCTACTGGATGTGCAAGACATGATTTCAATGTGTCATCCAACTTCATCAATGTTACCGAAAAGCCGCCCATTTCCATTGATGTAATGAAATTACCTACGTAGGATTTGTAAGTAACGATATTTTTTTCTTCTAATATTTCATTCACTTCTTTGTTAATGATGTATAATTCCATTTGTGAAGTAGCACCTAAACCATTCACTAACACTGCTACTTCATCACCACTTTTGTATAGTCCTTCATTTAGAATGTTTTTCATGATCACGTTAACCGTTTCTTTAGCAGTACGAATCGTAGTTTTTTCAATCCCCGGTTCGCCATGGTGCCCAAGTCCAATTTCCATTTCATTGTCTTCTAAATCAAAGCTTGGCTTACCAGTTTGAGGTAAGTAACAAGGACTAAGTCCGATACCCATAGAACGTGTATTATCATTGGCTAATTGTGCAATGCGTTTAACTTCTGATAAATCATAGCCAAAGTCTGCCGCTGCACCAGCCGCTTTGAATACCAATAATTCACCAGCGATACCACGTCTATCATCTATATCTTTAGAAGATGCTACATCATCATTACCGATAACAACTTCAGTTTGGATGTCATCTTCAATTTCAGTCATTTCACTAGCCATTTCAAAGTTCATTAAATCACCAGCGTAGTTACCATAAATATAAAGTACACCGTGACCTTGACTAATTTCTCTCGTAACAGCTTGAATAGGGATTGGTGAAGGAGAGGCAAAGATGTTACCTACCGCAACACCATCTGCCATACCTTTACCGACATAACCTAAAAATCCAGGTTCGTGACCAGAACCGCCACCAATTAACACACTTACTTTTCTTTTTTCATGTCGTTTAGTACCGATAAGGGCACGTTGATGTAAAGATGATCTTCTAATGTATTCTGGATAAGCCGCAAGATATCCTGTCATTAACTCATCGATAACATTATCCGGATTATTTATCATTTTCTTCATTTATTACTCTCTCCTTTATTGAAGCTATATTCTTCTTTGATGTTTATGGTTCTAAGACAATTTTTAGTGATTTGTCGCCTTTTTTCATTAACTCGAATCCTTCTTCAAATTTTTCGAGAGGTAATTTATGAGTTACTACACCTTCAGTTGGGAAATCACCGTTTTGAATGCCATCAATAACAAGTGGGTAACAATAAGGTCCTAAATGACTACCCATAAGGTCTAACTCTTTACGGTCAGATATAATACTCCAATCTACAGTTACAGGATCACCAAATACTGAGAATTCAACAAATCTACCTAATTTTCTAATCGCGCTTAATCCTTGCTCAACTGATTTAGGATGACCAGTTGCTTCAATATAAGTATCGCAACCATAACCTTCTGTCATATCTTTAATTTCTTTTACTACATCAACTTTAGCTGGGTTCATTACGATGTCAGCACCGAATTTTTTAGCTAAATCTAAACGGTCGTCTTTCATATCTAATACTACTAATGTTTCAGCACCAGCTTTTTTAGCTGCACCTACCATACCTAAGCCTAATGTACCTGCGCCAGATAAAACGACAAAGTCGCCTAATTTAATATTGGCACGTTGTACTGCATGCAAACTACATGCATAAGGTTCGATTAAAGCCGCTTTTTCAATTGGTAAATCTTCTGGAACTTTATAGTTAATAGCTTCTTTAGTAAATTTCATATATTCAGCCATACCGCCGTTAACATTGTTTTGGAAACCGTATAGATCGTGTTTTTCACACATCCAATATTCTCCACGGTTACAGAATCTACAATTCCAACAAGGAACGATTTGTTCAGAAATTACTCTATCCCCTACTTCATAGTCTGTTACTTCGTCCCCTTTATCTACGACACGCGCAATAAATTCATGGCCAGGAATCATTGGTGCTTTAATGTATGACGGTTGCGTTTCGTCACCCCAGAAACTTGGCGCGCCACCATAAGCTTTAATATCACCTGCACAAATACCACATGCTTCAACCTTCACTATAATTTCTTTACCATTTTCAATTGTAGGTGTCTCAACAGTTTCATATCTGTAATCTTCAGGCGCATAGGCTACTACCGCATTCATAGTGTCAGGATAATTTTTCTTTGTCATAATATACAACTCCCTTTTATTTTTAGGAAACGCTTTCATTTACAATTTTTATTTTAATATATTTTTTCGTTTTCTTCAAATATTTTTTCGTTTATTTTCATTTTTGTTTGTTTGTATTTACATATTGAGTAATAATATAAAATGAATTAAGATAAAATTAAGGATGTGTCGCAAATGAAAATGTATGCAGATGAACGACGTGAAAATATTTATACATATATAAAATCTCATAAAAGGGCTACTGTAAAACAACTATCAAATTATTTAAGCGTAACTGAAGCAACGGTTAGAAGTGACTTACGAAGATTAGAAAGTGAAAATAAGTTAATTCGTACACATGGTGGAGCGAAGGTAAATGAAAATATGGGTTCTAAACTTAACTTTTCATATCGTTTAACACAAAGACATGACGAAAAACACCATATTAGCCAAAACGCCATTAATAAAATTCAACCACAACAATGCATCATGATAGATGCTAGTTCTACTACGTATGAGTTAGCTAAATTACTCGCCGAAACGACAATGGAATTAACTATAATTACTAATGGCTTAGAAAACGCTGTTTTATTAAAAGAAAATCCACATTTAACTGTGCTTATCGTTGGCGGTTTTGTATCACAAGATTCCAATGCAATTACAGGTAATATTGATTCACAAATTTTAGAAATGTATCATATCGATTATTTCTTCCTATCAGCAAACGGTCTGACATTACAAAATGGTTTAACGGATTTTTCATTACCAGAAGTACAATTAAAAAAACAAATGGTTCAAGAAAGTGATAAAGTCATCGCACTTATAGATCATAGTAAGTTTGACGTTTCTTCAACCTTATCATTTGCCAAATTAAATGACATCGACGAAGTAATCACCAATAAAAAGCCTAATAGTAAATGGTTGTCTGATGTTCCATTTAAAATAACAATAGCTGAGTAACATAAACACAATTAAAAAAGCTCAAACCAGATTTAAAACTAAATTCTGGTTTGAGCTTTTATTGTATAGCTATTTAATTATAGAGCCGTATAACCACCATCAATCGTTACAATACTACCTGTCACAAATGATGACGCATCAGATGCTAAATATAATGCTGCACCTTGTAATTCTTCTGGCACACCTGGTCGACCCATAGGTGTGAATTTCATCCATGTATCAATCATTTCTCCACCTTGAGCAAAGTAATCTTTAGTGAGTTCAGTTTTCATATAACCTGGCGCAATCGTATTCACTCTGATATTATGTTCTGCCCATTCGTTAGCTAAGCTTTTTGTAAACATAATTACTGCACCTTTAGAGGTATTATATGCCGCTTGTGGTTGAGGCGTATTTACGATAATACCAGACATTGAAGATGTATTTACGATAGATCCACGTTTTTGTTCAATCATTACTTCGCCTACCGCTTGCGATACTAATACCATACTATTGATGTTTACATCCATATTTTTAACCCATCTATCATATGGCATATCTTCAAATTTTACATGTTCATTTATGCCGGCATTATTAAATAAAATATCAATTCTACCAAATTCTTTTTTAACATCTTCAACCATTTGATAAACGTCGTCGACATTCGTTACATCTACTTTACAAGCAATGGCTTTATTGCCCGTGTCATTAGTAAATTCATCTGCAGTAGTTTGTGCTTGTTCTAAATTAATATCTGCTATTACTAAATGCGCACCCGCTTCTGCTAAGCCTTTGCCCATAGCTTTTCCTAACCCAGAAGCACCACCCGTAACGATAGCAACTTGATTATCTAATTTAAACTTATCCAAAATTGACATATGTATACCTCCAAAAAAACTTTTATAAAATGATTGTAAGATAAATAATTCATACATTGCAATGGAAACGTTTTCTTTTGTGTTTAATATTTTATATTAGTACATATGATTAATAATTATTTAAATAAAAAAGCACGAACCTAAAGTGTTGGTTCGTGCTTTTTAGAGAGCAACTCACTCTGTATTATTATGTGTGTGATTATTTATAAAACGCATGTAAAAAATATAATTTAGTATAATTGCATAATGCGCGCGTTTTAAAATTTTATCAAGTGGTTTCTAGCTCCCATGTGTTTGAATGATTAAAATCTGTATGTTCAAGATAATTGTAATTAATCATGCCTTCTGAAATATTTCTCGCGTGATAGCCTATACGCTCTAACACTGAAATCATATCCAAGTATAATATTGCCCCTTCAGGTGAACAATCACCAGAACTCAAGCGTTGAATATGTTGTTTTCTTAATTCATGTTCTAGTCCATATGAATCTTTACTACGTTTTACGATTTCTTCTTTTGTTATATGATCATATACATTAAAATTGTTTATTGTTTTATTAAAAGAAACTGTAACGTGATCATACAATTGATTAATACTTTGTTGCGCTTCTTCAGAAATATGAATTTTATCAGTACGTTGTTGTTCTATTATATTAAAATATTGTTGTGATAACGATGCCACTTTTACTACCGCTTTATTAACATCAAATAATACTGACATACGTTCTGCGTCTTTTGCTGATAACTTTTTCTCTGATATTTTTGTTAAATACTGGCGTATATTATCATACATATTTTCGACAACTGCTTGCTTTTGTTCTATATCTTTTTTCGTCTTATCGTCATAGTATTTTACATTTTCTAACAACGAGTATGACATTTGTCCTAAATGTTGTATTTCATCTTGCGCCTCTTGTAATGCAATACTTGGTGCTCTGTTAATTAAATTTTTATCCAGAATACGTGGTTGAAATTTTTCGTGAATGTCGTCGCCTGGAATAATTTTCGTCACTATCCATGCTAGTACAAAGATAAAAGGTAATTGAATTAACGTATTAGTTACGTTGAAAGAACCATGAGCAAACGCAATTACCATTTCTGGCTTCATGCTAAGTGTTTTTTGAACCCATACCATGGCACTTTGAAATAATGGTAAAATGATAATAAAAATTGTAGCACCGATAACGTTAAATAATACATGTACCATCGCGACACGTTTAGCAGCAATTGAGCCTGCTAAGCTAGCCAATACTGCAGTAATCGTTGTACCTATGTTATCGCCGAGAAGTACCGGTAATGCACCGTGTAATGAAATTAAATCATTTGCGTAAAATCCTTGTAAGATACCGATAGTAGCACTTGAACTTTGAATAACAACTGTTAATAATGTTCCAGCTAATAAGCCTAAAACAGGATTTGAAGACATATCGAGCATAATTTTATTAAAGCCATCTAAATTTGCTAAAGGTTTAACTGCTGAACTCATCAATTCGAGTCCATAAAATAATGCACCGAAACCAAATAAAATCATACCAATATTTTTAACTTTTCTCTTATGAATAAAGAATATTAAAAATGCCCCAATGGCTAATATAGGAAGTGCATAAGCACCAATATCAATACCAATTATAAATGCTGTAACCGTTGTACCTATGTTAGCTCCCATTACAACGCCAATGGCTTGTCTCATTGTCATAAATCCGGCAGTCACTAAACCAATCGTAATTACCGTAGTCCCAGAACTACTTTGAATTAAAATTGTAACGACCATACCTGCAAGCACACCCATTAATGGATTGCTTGTAAAACGATTTAAGATACTCCTCAGTCTATCGCCCGCCGAAGCTTGCAGACCGTCACCCATTTGTTTAATACCGTACAGGAAAATTCCAAGTCCACCAATAAAAGTAAACAGAATTTCCATCGCAAAAGAATTCATCGCCCCACCTCTTTAAATTATTTGTTAACTACTTAAATTATATCTGACTTTTGTTAAGATACTGTTAAGATAAGTTAAAGATTGTATAGGTCATAGCTCAATCATTCTGTAATGATATTACAAAATAAAAAAGCTGCATTATAGAATAAACAATATTCTATAACGCAGCTCAAATATTTTATATTATGAAGGAATCTCAGTTTTTTTGTCGCTATGTTTTCTCACTATAGTCGCTATAAGTGATGAAATCACACCGAATATCATAAAGCCAATAAACATCCACATTGTGCTATTTAATTCTATTGGTTGATGCATATAGATTAATTCTCTTAAAGAGTTAGCATAGTGTGTGAATGGATTCCAATCGACAATATAATCTTGATAAAATTTAGGTAATAATTGTTTTGGTAATGTCACTAATTGCATACTAAAGAACATTGCAATGAAGAAAATAGGAATTGATTTAAGTCCTAACCAAGTCATTACGCCCATTATTAAGCCCATAAAGCTTAGTATTGCAATTGATATAAAGAGTGCAATTTTGCTAGTATCGTCGAAATTAAATCCTTGGACGCCAGACATAAAGTAAACATACCCAAAGCCGCCAATAAATGCAGTTAGAATTGCACCTACAAATTGTATTAACGTAGCTGATACACGTTGAACAATTGTAATATTATGACTAGATCTGAATGCAAAGAATAATAAAATTGATCCTACAATAGAACTCATCCATACTGGCATAAACATTAAGAATGGTGCGTTGCCGCTACCTTGATGGTCTTTAACTTTATTAACTTTTGTATCGTTAACTTTTACAGGATTCGTGATATCATTAATATCTTTTGCACTCACTTTGACGTCTTGTTTTTCTAATGTACCAATACTTTGCTTAGTGATTTGTTGATTAATATTGTCACCAATACCTTTTAAAACATTGGAAGCCATTTGAGATGCTTGCATACTAGCACCGCTATTAGTTATTGTTTTAAGCTTAGCTTGTTTAACAGTAACATCATTTTTAGGTGCAGATTGTTGCATTTTTTTCGCTTGTTCTGGTGGAATATCCCCAGATTCAACCTTTTCTTTCATTTCAGCTTTCTTGCTATCCATTACAACTTTTTGCGTTTTACTCATCGCATTTTTTGAAAAGTCTTTTTCTAAAATTGCTGCCCCATAATATTTTTGTTTATCTAATCCTTTTTGAGCTTCTTTTTCACTATCTACTTCCACCCATTTAACAGATTTAGAATCACTATCTTTTAATTTATCTACTAATTTTCCACCGATATCTACATTTTTACCTTGAATAGCTGTACCATTATCGTGATTTACGATTGCGATAGGCACTGCTTTAGGTTTTGGGTTATATGCTGGATAAAAAGCAATTGAAAAAATTGCTAATATAATAACGATTGCAATTGGTGCGATCCATAGTAATTTACTTTTTAAAATATTCATAATTAATTTACCTCCTTATACGAAAACGTTTTTGAACACGCTGTTGAATATCTATCACCTGTTCTATTATAATAGTTTTAAACGTACTGACAATAATCAATATTGTGCATTGTGTTCATAAATCAACAATGAACTCAAAATTGTTCATTATCTGGAGGAATTAATATGGAAGACCGTCGTATAAAAAAATCAAAACATGCAATTAAACAAGCGTTTATTCAGTTATTACAAGAACAAGAATTAGATAAAATCACAATAAGAGATATTACGACATTAGCTGATATTAATAGAGGCACGTTTTATTTACATTATGTAGATAAGTATGACTTGTTGTCTTCAATGGAAGATGACTATATAACACATCTCTCTGAAAAATTAAACTTCGATTACCTGCTCACAAAATATGAATCAACTGAAGCATTCGCTAAAGAATTCACCTCAAATATACTAAAAAATATTATGTCTTATATCGGAAATAATATCGATTTTTACAAGGTCATATTAAGTCTTGAGCGTAAAAGCCAAATTGAAAGCAAAATAAGTCAGCTCATGTTTAATAATATGCGTACACATATCACAAGCGAAAACCAAATTGCAGGTATTCCGCTAGATTATTTCCATAGTTATGTTTCAGGCGCTACCATTTCGTTTATAAAACACTGGGTGCAAGACGATAATCGAATGAGTGTCGACGATTTGTCAGATATTTTATTCAAAATAATTTTTAATGGGCCGCTACGTTTAATGGCTAACCAAAAATATGATCAATATTAATTATAATTACTATTGTAAGATACTTATATATTCGCTAATATAATAAAGTATTTATTTTGAAAGGAGGTATTGGGAAATGATTACAGCATATAAACATAATCAAAATCAAGAAATCATCGAATCTACAGCAGATGCATCGGCTTCTTGGATTAATATTGTAGAACCCGATCGAGAAGAAATAGAAACAATAATGTCCCAATATAATATTCCTGAGGATTTTATTAAAGACCCATTAGACAGTGAAGAGAGTTCCCGTATCGAATACGATGATGAATCCGGCTACTCTTTAATCATTATCGATTTACCCATCGTCAATAAAACAAATCAAAATGTCCTCTCTTTTATAACTATTCCATTAGGTATCATTATTGGTAATAAAAGAATAATTACGATATGTAACGAGGAAAATGAATTTCTAGAGAATTTCTCACGTCAACATATTAATTTAAAGTATCATAGTCGTTTTGCGTTAAATATTTTATTAACAATAGCGAATCACTATAATAGAAATTTAAGATTATTAAACAAAACAAGACTACGTATTGAACGTAATTTAAAAAACAATGTTAGTAATAAACAATTGTATAATCTTATGGAAGTAGAAAAAAGTTTAGTTTACTTTTTAGCGGCACTTAAAGGCAATGATAATATTATTAAAAAGCTCTTTAGATTGCCTGCCATAAAAAGATTTGATGAAGACGAAGAGTTACTCGAAGATTTAGTTATCGAAAATAAACAAGCCGTTGAAACAACTGAACTATATACCAAAATTTTAGAGAGTATTACGACTTCACATGCCTCTCTATTATCAAATGAATTAAATAACACGATGAAAACTTTAACATTATTTACAGTTTTCTTAACGTTACCAACGCTAGTATTTAGCTTCTTTGGTATGAATGTACCGTTACCGATTAACGACCACAGCTATATTTCATGGATAGTCGTTATTGTGATTTCACTAATACTTGTATCATTTGTCGGTGCATTTTTATGGCGCAAACAGAAACTTTAACTTCATAAACAATAGAACAGCTATACTACTGTAATGTAACCATTATCGTAGTATAGCTGTTTTATAATTGTTATACATGCTCATAATAGCTTTGGATACGACTTATAAAGTAATCTTTTAATCGCGCTCTGTTCACTAACGTATCTTCATCATCATTAACATGCATTTGCCATGCTCTGGCAGGACAAGCGGTATCGAAAAATTCTCTATGCAGTCGGATAGTATCTCTGTTTACCGGTAGTTGCTGTTCTTTTAAAATTTGTGCCGCAAGTGCAAAGCTAGCTTCTTCATTTTCTTTAAATTGCGCGTCCGACAAAACGCCATCTATTTTCGACTGACATCTTTCAATGCCTACATAATGTTCATTCGCAAAGCGATTTCCACAATGCCACTCTACGTATTCAATAGGGTGAAACCAATAGCATGTATCTTTATCAACATAAATGCTAGCCCATCCTTTTTCTAAACAACCTTGTTGTTCTCTTTCTTCGAGCCATGCTATATAATCTTTAGCAGCCATGTTTTCTGCGTCATCATGTAACACAATCCCAAAGATTTGTTGCTTTTTATCTGTTATCTGCGGTTTACCATTAAAGTAATCAGAATATATATACTCCATTAACACTCACCTATTTAATCTCACATTTTTAATAGTTACTATAACTCTCATCTTTAAAAAATTGTAGTAAAAATTAATTAGGATAACTATTGTATAATGAATAGCGTTACAACGAAAACATCTTATTTATGGAGTTGATTTAATGCGCTGTACAATCCGCTTCTACAATTTTCATCCAACAACTACGTGCCGTTGTTTAAATCACCTTATATTATACTTTTCACTATGTAATGAGTTAAGCATACGCATAAACGGCAAAATGATAAAGATACATGATGACGTCTTAATTATTAATCATAGTGATTTATACACGATTCTTGGTGGCAAGCAAATAATAGAAATCAAAATCCCCTTAATTCTTCTTTCACAAAATCAACAGCATTTATTTACCAGTCACTATAATTATCAAAAATTACAATCCTCACACACGCTAAAATTATTAATTTTACAAATCATCAGCGAATATCATTACAATACGACAATAAATACGACACTATTTTTCGATATTTTGCAGTTATTAAATACAGAAGCATATGTAACACATACCAAAATCTACAAACCGATTATTTGTTCACAGAGCACACCGTTGAATAATATAGCATCATACATTAACCGTTATAGTTTACAAACACTTACTTCACAGCATTTAGCACAAAAACTATATTTCTCCCCTAGTTATATTTCTCTATTATTTATCAGATATTTAAATGTAAGTTTTAAATACTACCTTACTAGTTTAAAAATTGCACTATCTATACCAGAGCTGTTATTAACAAATAGTACAATTACATCTATTGCCTACTTTTTTGGTTTTAAAAACTATTACAACTATTTAACTCATTTCAAAAATCATTTAAACACTACACCACTAGCATTTAGACAACAATATAATTATCTTCCTAACTATCCGAACATTCATATTAATATCTCTCCAATTGAATTTCAGAAGCGCTATAGACGTTAAAATTATGTAAAATACGACAAATTTGTTACATTAAAGAAAATTTGACGATTTAATTTTGTTTTTATCTATATTATTATTATAATGAAGTTATATTATTAATATAGATTGTTAAAGGAGCCAAGAATTAATATGAACAAAAAGGTATTTAGTTACGGCTTAATCGCAGTAATGTTAATCGTAAGTATCGTTCTAGTTATCGTAATGATGACTACGGGTGAAAAAGAAACGTATTACGGTTATATGAAAGATAAAAATACTGCCGAAAAAGTAATTAACGAAAAAGATCATAAAGTAGAAAAAGACGTAAAAATCCCTTCTAAAAGTGGTTTTTCACCTAAAAAAGGCGATTTCGTAAAATTAGTTAAAGCCAAAGGTTCTGACAAATATTCATCTATGAAAGTCGTTAAGCACGATGATGTTCCTCACGGTTTAATGATGAAAATACATGACATGGGTAATATGCACATGTAATCATGCGCACGTTAAAAAGAGAGACAAATCATTTATTGATTTGTCTCTCTTCTTTTATATAGATTTATAATATTCTTGGCCTTTATCTTTATTGTATACGCCTTCCCATTTAGAGATAACGATTGTTGATAAAGAGTTACCCATTACGTTTACTGCCGTTCTAACCATATCTAGTAATCTATCGACACCAATGATTAAGGCTAGACCTTGTGCTGGTAATCCCATTGCACCTAAAGTAGTTACAAGAACAACTATAGATACACCAGGTACACCTGCCATACCTTTAGATGCAACCATTAATGTAACCATTAACATAATTTGTTGGCCAATTGACATGTCTATGCCATACATTTGCGCCACGAATAGTGCCGCTATAGATTGATACAATGCAGAACCGTCTAAGTTAAATGTATATCCGATTGGAACCACAAATGATGTAATGTCTCTTGGTGCCCCAAAGTTTTCCATCTTTTTCATGATAATTGGTAACACTGACTCTGAACTTGATGTTGAAAATGCTAATATCAATTCGTTTTTAAGTATTTTCATAATATGGAAAATATTGATACCACATATTTTAGCAACGATACCTAATACGACGACTACAAAGAATACCATTGCGCCGATTACTACTAATAATAATTTTAATAGTGGTAATAATGCTGAGGCACCGAATGTCATAATTGTAGTACTAATAAATGCGAAAACACCGATTGGTGCTAATTTAAGTATTTTGTTAATCATCCAGAATACGGCTTCTAAAACACCACTTAATACATCTCTTACAGGATCTGCTTTTTTACCGATTGCAGATAACGCAATACCGAAGAAAGCGGCGAAGAAGATAATTGGTAATAAATCACCTTTATTTAATGCTTCAAAAAAGTTTGTAGGTACTATGTTCACAAGTGTGTCGATAAAGTGATTACCATATGTAGAATGTTCAGCTGCCTTTGCAGATGATTCGTATGATGATATGTCACCTTTTGGTAATTTATGGGGATCTAGTCCAGAACCCGGTTTAAAGATATTCGCAAAAATTAATCCCAATGCGATTGCTATTGTTGTAATAACTTCAAAATATATAATTGTTTTTAGTCCATAACGTCCAACTGTTTTTGATTCACCAACATTAGAAATTGATAATGCTAGCGCACAGAATACGACCGGTATGACAATCATTTTAATTAAATTTAAAAAGACATCTCCAAATGGCTTAATGTAATTTACCCATTCATCATGTCCATATAATAGTAGACCAACAATGATACCAAGTATAAGCGCTATGATAACCTGAGTTGGCAAACTAATTTTTCTCAAATATTTCATGTTGAAACTCCCCTTCTTCTGACATTTCTAAATTATATCAAACAAAATAAAAAAAGAGTATAAAACTTTTTATAAATTAGTAACTAATTACATCTTTTATTATTTTATACACTTAAAAATTATAAATAAGTAACATCGATAATATTTTGCAAAATCAAGTATAATAAATCTTTATTTTTTATTTAAATGCGATTATACCGTTACTATTTCATATTTTATGAATCTTCAATTTATATAACGATACTTTTATAAGTAAATTTTATAAATGAGTAACATAATATGAAAACGCTTGCTCAATAACCTTTTTCCCCTACTTACAATAATAAAAGTCACAGAAATTATACATATTTCTGTGACCTACATTTAATGCACTTTTATTTACTTTTTAGGCTTGTAATCTTGATCAAACTCTCGATATTTAGCATCTTTAACTCTATTTTTCGTTTCATTATCGAAACCTTGTACAACTATACCTTTGAAGGTACTAATTGGTTGTACGTCATAAGTCAAATGGGGATCTGTTTTGAATTTCACTTCTTTATAATACAGACCTTTTTTACCACTGTACTTCGTTTTTTCAGATTGAACTTTATCAGTTAAATGATGTTCAGCTAAATATTTATCTACTAATTCAAGGTTTTTATGGCCTTGGTAAGTTCTCATTCCAAAAAAGAAGACAACAGCTAAGATAAATGAAACAATTAAGATTCCTAGTAATTTGAAAAACGTCTTCATTATGAATCTCCTTTAACCCAGTTTGTTAATACGTATCTTATTTATTATGACCTAAAAATATTTAATTATAAAGAGTTAGGCAAACTTTGTAACAAAATGTTCTTAATATCTATCTATTTATAAATATTTTAACAATAAAAAATATAACGCTTTCACTTTTTATTGACATAGCTCCGTTATAATATTATTGTTAAAAAGCAAAAGGAGCGATTAATTAGATGAATAAAGATAGTTATTTAGAACGACAATTATGCTTTTTATTTTATGTTTCTTCCAAAGAAATTATAAAGAAATATACTTCATACTTAAAGGAGTATGATTTAACATATACTGGCTACATTGTATTACTTGCCATGGAACCCGACGACAAAATCAACATCAAAACTTTGGGAAAACGCGTTTTCCTAGATTCAGGTACTTTAACGCCGCTACTTAAAAAATTAGAGAAAAAAGGTTTAGTTAAACGTATGCGTGAACAAAGTGATGAACGTAACTTACAGGTTTCATTGACAAATGAAGGTACAGACATTCGTGAACAACTTTTAGATGTGTCTAAAAAAGTATTTACTGAATTTGATATGGATATTGAAGAATCAAAAGAATTAAAAGATACATTACAAAATTTTGTAAATAAAAATTTCGACGCAAATTTATAATATTTAACCTTAAACTACGAATAAACCATATCCATTAGCATAACTTTATCCATCTAACTTTATGCTAATGGATGTGGTTTATTTTGCTTTTTTTCTTATACCTTTTACAATATAGATAGTCTATCTTTTAGACTAATTTAAAGGAGCTGATTAATTTGGCATTTGAAAAAAGATCTTTTAACAATACTTTATTTGACGTCGACCCTGGAGAGTTTTTTAAAGATGTAGGTAGACAGATATATGAACAGACACCTTTCAAAAAAGACATTAAAACAGATATTATAGAATATAATGACCATTTTGTAGTAGCAGCTGAACTACCTGGATTTAATAAATCTGACATTCAGTTGAATTTCGACAATGAAACATTAACTATTGAGGCAAAACAATCTCAAGCTAACATCACTGATGATGGTAAAATGATTCATAAAGAACGTGCTACAAATGACTTAAACCGTCAATTTACTTTTAAGCATATTATACAAGAGCAAATCTCTGCTAAATTTGATAACGGTGTATTATACGTTACTTTACCAAAAGAACAAGATACAACCGTTAATGTAGCAAGTAATATAGAAATAAACTAGTATTAAAATGCCCTTTCGTCATACACATTAACAATATGTGTAGCGCGAAAGGGTTCTTTTTATACTAAAATGGTGGCTTTCCGAGTACTTCTTCATCAAAGCGTTCCGGTATTAAAACTTTTCTCATAATAACACCTAAATCTCCATCATCACTTTCATGCTCATCATAGATTTCGTAGCCACGTTTTTCATAAATGCCTAACAACCATGGATGCTTTCTAGCAGAAGTACCCAACGTTACTGCAGGAGCTTTCAACGTATCACGTAAAAATGTTTCTTCAACATATGTTAGTAATTTACTTCCTAAACCTTGTCCGTCGTATTTAGGTTTTGTTGCAAACCACCATACAAAAGGATATATCGATATTCTTCGCTTACCTTGCCATGGATAACGTACAGTAATTGTAGAAATAATTTCATCGTCATTTTCTAATACAAAAGTAGTGCCTTCAATTAAATTTCTTCTTACAGCATCAACATCTGCATTAACAGATGGCCAGTCGATACCTAACTCTCTTAATGGTGTAAAAGCTTCATACATTAACTGTTGAAGTTCTGCTGCATCTTTCTCTTCAGCAATGCGAATATTGTGGTTAGTCAATTAAAGCGCTCCCTTCTTCTCATCGTCTATGTGGTGTTTTTTATTACTGCTTGTCAATAACAATAAGATATATAACATGTTACAACCTGAAGTAACAAATAAAATGACTTGAAAGAAGTACATTACCTCTTCAAGTCTAAATGTAGATATTAAATTTTTAGACTGTCACGGTGACCGTTTAGATAGGCATACAAGAGACCTACAAAAATAACTCCACCGATATAGTTACCAATAAATGCAAACACGATATTTTTCAATACATCTATCCAAGCTACCGCATCAAAGTTATAAAACAACATGCCTGCATAGAGACCTGCATTAAATACCACGTGTTCATACCCCATAAATACGAAAACGATTACGCCACATGCAATGAAAAATGCTTTAGATAGACCATCTTTAAATTGTAATGATATGTATATGCCAATATTAATAAAGAAATTACAAAATATCCCTTTAACTAATATCGCGTACCATGTAGCTTCAATCGTTTTGGAATCGACAGTCGTTGTTAAGGCTTTAATCATGTCAGGCGTCATAATATGTGTGAATTTCATTAATGCAAATAAGATAATCCCACCGATAATATTAAAAATAAAACATATGATAAATATAGCTATTACTTTATTTAATTTTAAGGCCTTATAATACCATCCAACCGTTAAATACATGAAATTACTCGTTAATAATTCTGAATGAGTTAACACGATTATGACTAAGGCTAAACTAAATGAGATAGCACCTAACAAGTTCACGACACCTTCTAGTGCCCCTGAAAATTGTGTTTTTATAGCTAACATAAATACCGTAACGATTGCTAATAAAAATCCTGACATTATAGATTTAAGTGCATATCTTGTTGGCGTTTGATCATACATAACTTCCTTGCTTTGAGCTTGACTGACGATGCTTTTCACAGTTTCAATTGAAGAATAAGTATCCTTTATCGCCTTCTTATTTTCTAACATACTCACCATCCACCTTTAATAACTATTTTCTTACATGATATAATACCTTTTTATAATTTGATACAATAAAAAAGCGCAAAAATTTGTAAAATACTGTTACACCGAGTAAACTTTACTTGTATTCAAAAAAATCACAAGTAACATATTAAGGATGACCTATTTATGAACTCACAATTTTCAATCGCTGTACATATACTTAGTTTACTATCACTTGAAAAAGAACCAGTATCTAGTCAATACATTGCATCTAGTGTGAATAGCAATCCGAGTTTAGTACGTAAAATTTGTCGTTTCTTAAAAGACGGGCAATTTATAACTAGTACGCAAGGTGTAGCAGGTTACAGTTTAACTCAATCAGCAAACCAAATATTATTGGGTGAGGTTTTTCGCTATACCACGGACATTGATAGCCATTTTGTTAAAATCCATGAAGATACGAATACACATTGTCCCGTAGGAAGAAATATTACCCCCGCATTAAACGATATTTACACTGAGGTAGATACCTCAATTATTAGTAAATTAAATACTTACTCTATCGAGGACGTAATTAATCGCTTTGAATAAACAAAACACACGACTCAAGCTATAGAATAGCAACTTGAGTCGTGTGTTTTTATGATGAAAGTAACTGTTCTAAATTATCAAATGTGGCTTGCATGCCTTGTTCTACGCCCATGTCTATTAAACGTTGGACTGATGTGGCATCAGGTAATTCTGAAGTAGCAATTACTTTTACATAACCTTTGCCTTCATCCTCTATTTGAACTATGTTGTGCATACCAGCCATCGTCTTATTTATTTCACCTTGTGCATTGGCAAAAAAGTCGTTGTAATCTATATAATTAGGTTCTGTAACCTTATTATATTGTGTTACTGTATAACTCGTCCCTTGTGGTGTATGAATTGCAAAGAAAGCTTTGCCACCTTCACATACATTAAATTCAAAAACCTCTGTCGTTGCACCTTTTGGATGGAACCATTGTGAAAATAAAGTTTTATCTGTATAGGCTTTGTATACAGCTTTGGTAGTTGCTTTGAACGTTCTTGTAAAAATTATTTTATTATTATTTACTTCTAAACCCATTTAAGAATCTCCTTCATTCATAATGACATAGGATGTAACTGCTATAATTTTAGCATCTCTTTTATGACTTTCAAATTCCATAAAATCTGCAAAATAAACTTTACTGCCATCCTTCATTACTTGATAACCATTGATTGCTCCCGTTTTACCATGACTAATATTATATGTCACTGTCATTGACTCTATCGGTGACGCGTGTTCGCTTAATTCTTCCAAAAACTTATTTTTATCTGTAATTGTAAATGCACCGGGTACGATCCACATAAAATCGTCACGCACAATTTCATTTAATAAATTATCATCCAGCGTTGCTGTTGCAATTAAAAAATCTAACATTAACCGTCTTTTGGGTGCGTGATCACATTCAAGATCACCGTTTAATTTAAATGGCAATTTGATCGATTGTTTATCGTTGAAAGTTAATGCATGCATCTCAAGATTTTCTTCCAGAATTTTCATTGCTTTTGGCCCTACACCATGAAAGGAAGCTAATGTCTGCTTATCATACTGAGCCACATCCTCTAACGTAACAATATCTTTATTCATTAGCGCATTAGTTGCAGGTTTGCCTATTTTGGGTAACGGTATACTCATAATCGCTCCTCCAATATTAATGATATGCTTTCATAAATACCCTTTTCATTTTACTCTTAACAAAAAAAGTGGGTTAGTAATCAAATTGATTAACTAAACCCACTCTTTTTATATTTAAAAACACTTGATTGTTTAATTTAGTATGCTAAGCATTCTCTACTTAAAAATAATTCTTTGCTAAATTCCATGACTATATTAGTTTTCTAATGCGAACTCCAAGCTCACTTCAAATTTAACATCTTTACCTAACATCACGCCGCCAGTTTCTAAAGCTTGGTTAAATGTAATGCCGTATTTCTCACGATTGATTTTACCGTCAACGATAAATCCTGCAGTATCAGCACCATTCATAGGGTTTTTGCTAATACCTTGTAATTTAGCATCGAAAGTTTCTTCATGTGTTTCACCTTTAATAGTCACATCACCAGTAACAGAATTATCACTTACTGATTTGATTGTGAATGTAATTTCTGGGTGATTTTCTACATCGAAGAAATCACTACCTTGTAAATGTTTGTCACGGTCTTCTAGGCCAGTATTTACTGAGCTAGCATTTATAACTACGTTACCTTTAATTGAACTTAAATCATTAATATCTCCTGAGATATTAGCGTCAAAATCAGTAAAACGTCCTTTTACGTTAGAAATTGCCAAGTGTCGAATAGAAAACTCTAATGCTGAATGTGCTTTATCAAAATTAAATTGTGTCATTACGTCATTCCTCCAAATTTATTAATATAATTATTATACCAAATACAAAAAATATATCAACCACTAAATTTCACTTTATTTATTTACCCCCGAATAACGTTTTACAATCAAAAAACTCAATCTAAAGGAACATCCTTTAGATTGAGGCGTTATACTAATATTCGATTGCAATGAAACAATTATGAACCTTGTAATGCTTTATCTAAACTTTTAATATTTTCACGCATAATTGATTGATAAGTTACGTCTTTATCTTTTAATTGCTTAGAAGTTACACTTTCCATGTTATTGAACTTCACAGGTTTAGTATCAGTCTCTTTGCGCACAGTGTCTGTAACTTTTGTTGAGACATTTTCTTCTAATAAAATGTACTTAACTTTATGTGAATTAATATCATGTACAATTTTAGTTAAATCTTTTTGTGAAGGATCTTCAGCATTCATATTTTGTATGCCTTCTTGTTTAAAACCATATCGTTTAGCTAAATAACCAATCGAATCATGGGATATATAAGCGACATTATTTTTCTTGTCTTTTGTAATAGCAGTTAATTGTTTATCAATTTTAGTTAAATCTTGGGCTAATTTTTTATAATTATCTTCATATTCTTTTTTATGTTTAGGGTCTTGGGCTATCAGCTTATCTTTAATATTTTTACTAAACTGTTTATCTAAAACTGGATCTAACCAAATATGCGGATCATATTTACCATGATGATGTTCTTCTTCGCCATGTTCATGTTCATCGTCGTCATGTTCCGAAAGTAATTCGCTTTGTTTTATATGCGTTTGTAATGATAATTTTTTATCTTTATCTTTGATTGTCCCAGCCACTTTTTTGGCTACAGGATCTAAATCATCACCCGTATACACAAAGAAATCGGCTTTAGAAGCTTTTAAAATATCTTTTTGTGTTGGTTCATAACTATGTAAATCTGTGCCAGCAGGATATATTGATTTCACATCAACATGTTTCCCACCTATTTGTTCTACAAATGAAGTGAGTGGATAAACAGTAGTATAAACTTTAACTTTTTTATTATCTTTCTTATCACCGCTACCGTTACTACAAGCAACAGCGGCAACGCCAATCATTAAAACTAATAGAGTTAAAAATGTTATCTTTTTCATGTTATTCTCCTTAAATAGTAATGTTTACGATTTATAATTATAACCGTTTTCTTGCTAAAACTCAATACGTTATTCGTAATTATTTCGATTTAATTACAAAAAAACATTTCTTAACTATTAACACAAGTTAAGAAATGTTTTTTTTTATGATTTAGCTTTTAATTTTTTATCAATCAGTTGTTTATAATTGCTATATTCGTACGGATCTTCTACTTTTTTACCACCGATAAATACTGTAGGTGCTGTCTTAATTTTATTTTTCTTATATAGTTGTTGATCCTTTTTTGCAGCTTTCCAAGACTTACTATCCTGCGTTTTATAATCTTTTTTAATTTTTTCTTTCGTCGAAGCACCTAGCGATAATTTATCAATTTGCTGATCCACTTTTGTTGTCGTAATCCATTTCTTTTCATTGTTTGGCTGTTGTGCAAACATCGATTGTTGAAATTGGAAATATTGTTGTGGTGCATAAAGTTGAACCGCATGACCTGCACGTGAACCAATGATGGAATCTTTACCTAAGAACGCCATATTCACGAATCGATAGTCCACCTTACCCTTTTTAATATATTGTTGGTTTATTTTTGGCAAAATTTTAGTATCTACTTTTTTACAGTATGGGCATTTGAAATCTCCATAAATAATTAATTTTACTTTTCCGTCTTTGGTGTATTTATCATCTTTATGCGGGTTTTGTTGGTTGGAACAAGCAGATAGTACAACACATATTAAACTGATGATTGTAAGTGTCCAAATTTTTTTCATGCGTCCTCCACGATGGCAAATGAACTAATTTTTGTTCATATTTTCTTCTTTATAGTCTGCTTTATGTTCTTGTACATAACCTTTAGAATTGAAATCTTTAATTATTTTAGGTTTGTTGTTGTTAAACTTATATGTGTAATAGTGTGCTTCAGCATCACCTTTTTGGCCTTTTGCTAATTTTTTTTGATATTTTTCTTGAGCCTTAACCGCTTTATCTATTTTGTCGGCATACTTACCACTACTACAACCTGCTAATAATACTGTGACAGCTATAAAACTAAACAATAACTTTTTCATTATTCTCTCTCCTACAATCTCTTCTAAAAATTATTTCACTTTAGAACTGATTATAAATTTACATATATTAATATTTCTTTCAAATTATAGCATAGAATGCTATTTTGCTTAATAAAAAATGAAAGGCCATTGCTGTTCACAATCTGCCCTTCATTTAAAATTTGTTTTCTTATATCAATATGCTTATTCGTTTCATTTAATTAATCTAATGTTAATTGCAAGTACGCCATATTCCAATTCATCTCTTTGGTTATATATATTGTATAAAGAAGCAAGGTTTTGCGATAATTGCGTATCCTCGTCAGCACCTATTTCTTCATTAGTGTAATGCTTTAACAAAGCTTGAAATGATGGAAATTCAACAGTTTCTTTCACTTTAACTTTAATCGTTTTATTTTTATCTTCTATATGAGAAAAAATAATAATATCATTTGCACGAACTTGTTGTCTTTTTTCATCATGCAATCTTATTTCAATCGTTTTCGACCCATTTTTAATTTGTTGAAACGGTTCATTGTTTAACTTCATATGATGTTCCATCGTATTCCTCCAAAGTTAATTTCTTACAAAATTACGCCTTTTCTATCGTTTGCTTGCGTTTGCTTTTTAACATAAAGACACATAGTAAGCTAATTGCTGAAATAGAAACGGCAAACCAAAATGCACCATGATAACCACTTAGTAAAGCATCATGTTGTATTTTAATACCCATTTCTTTTTGATTCATTCCTTTATAATCACTCATGTCTGGTTTAAATGATTTTGCAACTTGACTCATAATTGTAATTAGAGCTGCAGTACCAATTGAAGCCGCAATTTGCTGAACCGTGTTGGTCATTGAAGAACCGTGGGCATTCATTTCGCGAGTCAGTTGATTCATTGTATGTGTCATTAATGGCATCAATCCTAAAGCTATACCAACCATTCTAATTGCATAAATAGTAGCTAAGAGGCCAGTTGATGTTTCAGCATTCATGACTATGAAAAAGCTAGTTGTGATAACGACAATGAGCATACCTATAATGCCAAGTATTTTAGCTCCAAATTTTTCATATAAAAAGCCTGAAATTATCGACATAATCGCCATAACGATTGCACCAGGTAATAAGATTAAACCTGATTGTAATGCTGACTCTTTCATAATGTTTTGTACAAACATAGGCAATATTGTTTCAGAACCAATCATAGATATCATAGTAAATGCCATAATGATAATACCTACTGCGAACTCTTTATTTTTAAATACTCTAAAATCTAGTAATGGCATTGGCAGTTTCGTTTGTCTAATAATAAATAAGGCAACTAAAATAATACCGCCAATTACTGTTGTTAAAACAACAGGATTATCCCATCCGTCTCGTGAAATTGAGCTTGTACCATATAATAAACCACCGAAGCCAAGGATAGATAATGTTACTGATAAAACATCTATAGGCGTCTTTCTATTTGTACCTACGTTCTGCACAAATTTAAGTGAAGCAACAAAAGTTAACGCTGCAATTGGTGCCACAACATGGAATAATGATCTCCAATCAAAATATTCTACTAAATAGCCTGACAGTGTAGGTCCGATAGCTGGTGCTAAGCCAATAACTAAACCAAATGTTCCCATGTACTTACCACGTTCATGTGGTTCAAATACATCTAGTATCGTTGTCATCATTAATGGCATCATAATTCCAGAACCCATGGCTTGAACTATTCTTCCTATTAAAAGAACAGTAAAGTTTGGACTAAATCCAGCGATAATTGTACCAATAAAGAATATAGCAATGGCACTCATAAAGACTTGTCTTGTTGTATAGCGTTGAATAATCATTGCTGATAATGGGATGACTATTCCATTCATTAATAAAAATGCCGTTGTTAACCATTGTACTTGCGTGTATTCTATCTTGAAGTCTTTCATAATGCTCGGTAATGCTGTTGTGAGTAACGTCTCGTTTAATAAACCAAAGAAGCCACCAAACAACATAGTTATAACCATGATTAATTTATTTTTATGTGACATATTTCCTCCTATTACGTTTCCGTTAAGGTTTGTAATTTTTCAAGTTTTTTTGACTGCAACGACACATTATACATAATTTTTAATCTTTTAGAAACAAAAACATTTTGACTTTCAAAAAGTTTTATATTATTTTTTGCAAATCGTAACATTTCCTATTTACATATTTTCTTTTTTATTGCATAATAAAAGTCATATTTCTAAGGAGGTTACATTATGAAACAAGATTTACAGACAGCAAGACGTAATTTAAATAGTCCCAACATTAAAACGCGAAAAAGAGCACTAAAGATAATCAAACAACACAAACGGAATAAAAAAGCAGTTTAATCCTTAAACACATGACGTATTTTCTCCTTACATACTCTAATCCTACCCAAATTAAAAGGATGATACCCGCTATATGGATATCATCCTCTTTTTTATAAATAATATTTATTTGTAACTTTTAAGTCATCAGTTAAGTCGTAAATAAGTGGTGCACCTGTTTTGATTTCATAACCAACAATATCCTCATCAGACACATCTTCTAAGTACTTAATTAGTGCACGTAATGAGTTACCATGTGCAGAAACTAGCACGGTTTTACCATCTAACAACTGTTGAGAAATTTGATCGTTCCAATACGGTATAACGCGTTCTAAAGTATCTTTTAAACTTTCTGATTCAGGCATAACTCTTCTATCTAAATGCTCGTACTTTCTATCATCTAAATACCCTTGTCTTTGTTCCTCACTCTGTTTGGGAGGAGCAATATCATATGAACGTCTCCATAAATGTACTTGTTCTTCACCAAATTCTTTACGGGCATTATCTTTATTTAAACCTTGTAGCCCACCATAATGTCGTTCATTCAAACGCCATGTTTTATGAACTGGTATAAATAATTGGTCTGATTGAGATAACAAATGATATGTCGTATTAATCGCTCTTCTTAATAATGATGTATAAACAATATCTATATCAATTTGTTGTTCTTTTAATTTTTTTCCAGAAGTGATCGCTTCTTTTTTACCTTGATCAGATAAATCAACGTCTGCCCATCCTGTAAATAAGTTTTCAGCATTCCAATCACTTTGTCCGTGTCTACATAATATAAGTTTAGGCATATTCATCCCTCTTTCTTTTACATATTTTATATTTCAAAATTATTTCAATAATGTAATACTTATATACGCTTTCCTATACTTACTAGTATGTAATCTTGAGACAAAATATACAATTAATTTACTTACTTTTGTTACAAATTACACTACGAGTTGCAATATTTGTCTTCTCAAAGTCATAATCATCATTCTTTTTTTATCTTGCTGTAACCTATGCAAAATTTTTAGATGTTATATTAGTCTACGTTAATTCATAAATGACTTAACAACATAGAGTAACTATTAATATAGCGAATTTAAAAACAATAAAGCATACTTTCACAAACAGTCGTGAAAGAAATTATAGGAGGATTTTTACAATGAAGAAATTTTTATTAGCATCATTCGCAACTTTATCAATAACAGCAGCTGGCGTAGGTATTAGCGCAAGTTCATCAGAAGCGCATGCAGCAGAAACAACTCAATCAAGCCAATCAACTGAATCTGTACACCAAGAATTCTTAAATGCTGGTGGTACTGAAGAATTATGGCAAAAAGTAGTATTACCTGAATCAGGTGGTAACCCAGATGCAGTTAATGAATTAGGCTATCAAGGTCTAGGCCAAACTAAAGAATCTTGGGGAACTGGTTCTGTTGAAGAACAAACTAAAGGTATGGTTCAATATGCCAAAGAACGTTACGGTTCAATTGATGAAGCTATTTCATTCCGTGAAGCTAACGGTTGGTGGTAATTGCTATAAATAAAACTTTGCTAATATAGTAAAAGTTTAAACTGTCGACAAAGCGATTTGCTTTGTTGGCAGTTTTTTTATTAATTTAGTTATTGTGATTAATTGTATTAAATGAGCTATATATTTTTGTGTGCAACGTTAACATCAGTAAGCATAGAATAAGAATAAAACTATATTTTCATAAAAAAGCATCTTATTTCCTGACAAAAATCAAGGAAACAAGATGCTTTTGAGTTATGAAATATGTCGACCCGCTTTGATGTCGTATATTTTTTACTATTGTATAGAATACGGTTCAGGATGTACATAAACTGAAGAAATGCCTTTAGCATGCATATGTTGTTCGACATCATCACATATTTGATGCGCCTCTTCTAAAGTTAAATCAGAAGCAACAATAATAGTCACATCCACAAATACACTGCTACCATAATATCTACCTTTAATTGATTGAACGTCTATAACGTCCTCCACTTCTTGCACATAATTTTTATATGCTTCTAATTCATGTTCATTAAATCCATCACTTAAGGCAAAAATAGATTCTTTAAAAATGCCAAAACCAGTATAGATAATTAATAATCCTAATAATGTGGCTAAAATGATATCGACTATCGGTAAACCAAATTGGGTAAATACTAAGCCAATTGCTGTACCAATACTGACAAGTGCATCTGACAAGTTATCTTTTGCTGCAGACTTTAGTGAGCTACTGGATGTACTAGTGGCTAATTTATGATTAATAACATATACGCCAAGCATTATGAAACCACTGACGATGCTGACGTAAATTGTAATTACATTAGGCGTTGCATTTTCGTTGGTAAATATACGAGGTAAATTTTCGACAACAACTTGAATACCAACAAACATAATAATAAATGATACTAATAATGTAGAAATATTTTCCGATTTTAAATGACCATATGGGTGATTACTGTCTGCAGGTTTAATTGAGATTTTCAATCCCACTATTACTGCTAATGACACGATGATATCCGTCATATTGTTCAGACTATCCGCTCTTACCGCTGCCGAATGGTAAAGCGTACCTATTACAAATTTAACTATAGATAATACAATATAGACTATTAAACTTAAATAAGCACCTCTCTGTGCTATTTTTAAATTATTACTTTGATTCATAGCTTAAACCACCTTAAACCAGACTGAAATATTATTATGACCGATTCAACAAACATTTACAACGTTTTTTATATAAAAATTATTTAATACAAATGTTGTAATAAATGATTTAGCTTAACCTAAAAAAATTTATAAAATATGAGCAAACCCAGTTGCCTATTATGTCTTAAAAAGCCCGTAATAATTAGTCATATTAATCATCTTTCAATATATATTTAGATAGTACAAAAGTTATTGGAATCGTAACAACTAAACCAATAAATGGCGCGATTACAGAAGAAATATGTAACCAATGAACAAATACATAGAGTAGCCCAGTTTGCATCCCCATATTAATTACTTGTGTTATAGGAAATTGAATAAACTTTTTCCATGTAGGTTGTACTTTATAGACAAAGTAGCAATTTAAATAATAAGAAATAATGAAAGCCACAATAAAACCTGTAATATGACTAACTAAATAATTCACGCCTAATAATTTCAATAGTAATAAATAAATAATATAGTAATTTAAAGTGTTGATACCACCTACTATTATAAATTTAATAACTTCATATTGTGTTTGAGTTATTTTCATCTTGTTCTCCTTTATGTTCTTAACACATGAATAACATTAACTACTCAAATGGCTGATCCATGCATGCTCATTTAGGATAGTATATTTTGAGCATTAACTTGCTGAAATTGATTTATAGTTCTTTCTATATTTTTTAGTGCCTCTCTATATACTTTATAAAGATGTGATAAATATCTATTATTTTATTTGAACTGACCATAACTATACCCACTTTTATACATCAATAAATCAAGACAATCTAACTTCTTAAAGCTACATTACTCTGTTACCCATTTTTATTAATATATGTTTGATCTTTATAGAAAATGCGTTTTTAATTTATGTAATTTAAAAGTCGCTTGATTAACTCATAGATAATGCTATTGGTTAGATTATACTTTCTTGCAACACAACGCAAAAATTAAGTTATCGCAATTTTGCATTGTAATCCTTTTCATATTAAGATTAATATATTCATTATATGGCAACGTTGGAGGCTTGACCCATGACAAACATTAAAAAAATAGTTATCGCACCCGATTCTTTTAAAGAAAGTATGGCTGCAATTGAAGTCGCTGATGCAATTGAAAGAGGTTTTGCTAAGGTTTTTCCTAACACAACAGTGTACGATAAAATCCCTATGGCTGATGGAGGTGAAGGCACTACTGAAGCTTTAGTTAATGCTTTAAATGCCAGTTACCGTAAAGTCTCTGTAAAAAATCCTATTAACAAAACGATAACCGCTTCATATGGTTATGCTTATGAAACAAATACTGCAATTATTGACATGGCAAGTGCTTCTGGACTTGATTTAATTGCCGAAGAGGATAAAAATCCGTTAATTACAACGAGTTATGGTACTGGCCAACTTATTAATGATGCAATCGAACAAGGTGCTCAGCATATCATTTTAGGCATCGGTGGTAGTGCTACAAATGATGGTGGCGTAGGTATGTTAAGTGCATTAGGTTGTAAATTTTTAGATAGTGACAATCAAACGCTCAAAGCTGGTGGCGCTGCTTTAGCTAAGCTATCGCATATTGATATGAGCAACCTTAATCCAAAGCTTAAGGACACAACAATCGAAGTAGCATGTGACGTGACCAACCCCTTATTAGGTAAATATGGTGCTAGTGAAATATATGGCAGGCAAAAAGGTGCGACGGAAGATATGATAAAGCAATTAGACGCTGCATTGACACGTTATCATGATGTGATTGAGCAACAACTTAACGTATCTGTAAAAGATATAGAAGGCGCTGGTGCAGCAGGTGGATTGGGAACTGGTTTATTAGCATTTTTAAATGCCAATTTAGCTAAAGGTATCGATATTGTCTTAAAAGAAACTCAATTTACACAACGCGTAAAAGACGCTGACTTAGTCATTACTGGCGAAGGTAAAATGGATCATCAAACAATTTATGGTAAAACGCCAATTGGTGTGTCTCACGCTGCACAACGCTTCAATGTACCAGTCATAGCAATTGCTGGTAGTCTTGGAGAAGGATATCAAGCAGTATATGAACATGGCATTTCATCTGTATTTAGCATTCTACAACAACCTTGCTCGTTAAGTGATGCATTAGAAAATGGTCGTCAATATATGGAGCAAACGGCTGAAAATATTGCTCGGTTATTATTAATAGACAAAAATCATAATAATTAGTTACAAAATAATAGACTAACGTTATAATTAACAACTGACTGTTAAATAAAGGAGAACATTAAATGGACACACAGAATAAAAGTCCCTTACCTTTAATGATTATTATTGTACTAGGTATTATGACCACTTATGGTCCCTTAACTATAGATATGTATGCCTCTTCATTACCTCACGTCCTTAAAGATTTTGGTTCTACAACATCGCACGTTCAGCTTACGATGTCGTTTGCAATGATAGGTTTAGCTTTAGGGCAATTTACCTTCGGACCATTATCAGATGCATTTGGGCGTAAAAAAATTGCACTAATTATCATTAGTATTTATACCGTGGCATCACTTGTAGCTATCTTTACAACTACATTGCCATTTTTCTTAGCTTTACGCTTTATACAAGGATTAACTGGTGGTGGAGCAATTGTTATTGCTAAAGCTTCCGTAGGTGATAATTACGAAGGACCCTCGCTTGCAAAAGCATTAGCTTCATTGCTTGTAGTTAATGGTATCATTACTATTTTAGCTCCACCACTTGGCGGTTATGCGTTAAGTTTAGCTGGTTGGAGAGCGGTATTCGTAGCATTAACAATTATTAGTTTTATTATTTTATTATTAGCAATATTCAAGATGAAAGAAACACGTACACATCACACTGCGCAATTGAATTTCACAGAAATATTTAAAGACTTTGGCGCCTTATTAAAACAAAAGACATTTATTATTCCTATGTTGTTACAAGGTTTAACGTATGTCATGCTATTTAGTTTTGCCTCTGCAGGTCCCTTTATTACGCAAAAAATTTATAGCTTATCGCCACAAGAATTAGGTATTATTTTCTCAATCAATAGTATCGGGTTAATTATAATGAGTCAGGTTACGGCTAAACTAGTCGAATACATTAGCCGCTTTAGCTTATTAATTTTACTAACACTTATTCAAATTGTTGGTGTCGTTGTTATCTTTGTAGGATTATCCTTACATCTCCCTATCTGGGTCTTAATTGTTGGCTTCTTTTTAAACGTATGTCCTGTCACAGGTATTGGGCCTTTGAGTTTCGCATTAGCTATGGAATCACGTACAGGTGGCAGTGGTAATGCTTCAAGCCTATTAGGACTGTTCCAATTCATACTTGGTGGAATAATGTCACCTTTAGTTGGTATACAAGGACAATACAGTTTTATACCATACGTTAGTGTATTAATAATCACAACTGTTATTATAATTATGTTGGAAATCTTACTAAAATATAACTTACGTTCAACAAAAAAAGAACATTAATAAAATCGCCGTATATCAATATTAAATGATATGCGGCGATTATTTGTTATTCAATTGCAAACCATAATTCAGTTACATAATGATCTGCTTCTGTATCTCCAGAACGATACAATTCAAAAAAAGGTTCATTTTTTAAAGTAACGTTCAATTTAGGTAATAATTGTTGATGTATTTCTTCCATTGCATGATGTATTGATTCAGGTACTTTCCCTACCGCTTCAAATACAATATATTTCGTTGTTGGGAGTTCGATTGTTTCGCATCCACTGATTGCTTTATCGACTGATACACCAATCAAATAATCCATGGCTCCAGATTGTCGCGGTATACACAACCCTACTAGCCCATCTAATTGATTATTTTTTAATCCCATTAAATATTGACCGTTATTATCTTCGTTAAAATCTAACCAAAAACGATAAATATTCTCTTGTGCTTCTTTACCAGATTGATATTCACGTAAATAGCCAGATACTAAAATACTTGTTTTTTCTTCTACACGATAGTGCATCATTATCACCTTTTCACTTTAAAAGTATAATGCTTGATTACTTTTACAAAGCATTTTATAATAATTTTCTTATTACAAGCGCTATAATATTTATAACAAATTATTTTATACAATAATGGAGTGCCTAATTATGCGAAAATTGCTCAATGTCAAACCACTAAGTCAATTATGTCCTATTCCGATTATAATGGGGTGTGAAGGTGTGTGTGCCTCAATGATATTAAGACATAACCATACCAATATTGCACCTTTGAAATTAATGCGCCATTGGCCTAAACATGATAACAATCCACACAAAGGTTATGTCGGCCATCATTTTTCCATCAAATTAGGCCATCATCAAACAATATTTCCAAGTGCTATCGTACCCTACTTAAAGCATTACAATCCTAACATCATAGATAGTACAGGTAAATCTTTAACTGAATTAACAAAAGTTATAGATCAAGGCCAACCTGTTGTCATATATCATACGGTTTTAGGTCAAAAGCCAGTGTCACGCGTATTTAAATTTGATAATATTCCAACCAAATTAGTTTCCAATATTCATACAACAGTTTTAGTAGGTTATGATGAGGCAAACTACTATTATATCGATCCACTGTGGTTAAATGTTTTCCAAAAGATTTATCTTCCCGCCATCGTACCAACACGCCGTCAAATATTAAAAATAAGCAAAGATAAAATGGAAACGAGTTATAATGCGCCTGGTAAAATGAGTTTTTATCTAAAAAATTATTAAATATTAAACTTAAACTGTAAGGGTCACTAACGTATTTTCAAGTTCGGTCTGTAAATCCTTTGTACGCCATTGTCGTTCATAACCGAGACAAGGACAAATATAAGTAATACCCGCTTCTTCTATACTTTTACGAAAATGGACATGGCCCATGATGCTGTATTTGATAGGATATGTGTTATATAACCTATCAAACTTCGATGTCCCTATAAAAGCGTTAAAGTAGTCAAATATACGATGAGGCGTTGGTACAACAAATTGACTATGCGTAACAATATGCGTCATTAATATTATTTTTTTATCTTTTACCTTAGCTAAATCTTTTTCGGTTTGTTTTAACGCTAAATCGGACATCGATTGGTCATTCAACGGCCAATCGATTTTTTCTTTGTCTTGCCACGTAGCTCCGTAATATTTACGTTGCGCTAAGCGTTCTTCAGAAAATTTATTATCACCATAGCTATAATCATACCAAGCCGTATTACCTACAATCGCCCATTCATCGTTGATCTCGTATGGTTTATTAATTAAACATTCATCCATGTTCAAATAAAAATCTAGAATTTCTAAAGATGCTAGATCAGTATTATCCGTCCAAAAATCATGATTACCAGGAATAAATAATACAGGAATGTTTAGTGACTGCTTAAGTTTTTTTATATAGCCCGCAGTCATTTGATAATTATTTGAAATATCACCTGCTATCAGCAATAATTCTATATTTTTATTTTGAGCCGTTTTTATCACATAAAATTCAAAGTCTTCAGGTGAATACTTATTTCCTCTATCAATATGTAAATCAGCTATTACACCTATTTTCATCTAAATCCCTCTTCTATTGTTTATATCTTGTTAATTATGCCATACACGCTTTATTTTTATTATTAATTAGCCCATTATTACATGATAACTACATTATTTTTTCAATTTAATTATAATAAACACTATTTCGTTTATTCTTACGTTCATCATGATAAAATAAAAGGTACTAAATTTAATAAGGGAGTATTTATGTTATTATTAGAAGCTTTTTTAATTTTTATAATGGCCGTTATTGTCAGTTCAATTATACATAATAAATTCGAAAAAATTCCAATGGCTTTTATTCAAATCGCTCTAGGCGTTTGTTTATTTGTTCTACCCATTCCCGTACATTTCGAATTTAATTCAGAAGTATTTATGATGGCAGTTATCGCCCCATTATTATTTGTGGAGGGTACACACGTTTCACGTACTAAATTATTAGAATATCGTAAGCCCATTATTTTAATGGCAATGGCGTTAGTTTTTGCTACCGTTATTGGCGTTGGCTTTTTCATACATTGGATTTGGCCAAACTTACCTATGCCAGCAGCTTTTGCTATCGCCGCAATATTATGCCCTACCGATGCAGTTGCTGTTCAAGCTATTACGAAAGGGAAAATTTTACCTAAAGGGTCAATTACGATTTTAGAAGGCGAATCTTTACTTAATGACGCTGCAGGTATTATCTCATTTAAAATCGCTGTAACGGCACTCGTTACCGGTGCATTCTCTGCCATTCATGCAGTTGAACAATTTGTGATTTCAACTATATTAGGTGTACTCATAGGATTAATTATTGGCTTTGCTATCATACGCTTGAGAATATACTTAACTACGACTAAATCTTTAAAAGATAGTAACACGCTTATTTTCATCCAATTATTAACACCTTTTGCTACATATTTAATAGCTGAAGAATTTCATGCATCAGGTATTATCGCAGTAGTTATCGCTGGTTTGATACATGGTTTCGAGCGTGACCGTTTAATTCGTGCACAAACCGAATTACAGATGAACTACAATCAAATATGGAATACTTTAAGTTATGCACTTAACGGTTTCGTCTTTGTTGTTTTAGGCTACATCGTGCCTAAAGTAGTTTCAGAAATTATCGCTCACGAGCGAGATAATATTTCATTTTTAATTATCACTACACTACTCATTGCATTGGCAATCTATGCATTCCGGTTTATTTGGGTCTTTGCTTTATATAAAGTATTTTATTATCCAAATAATATTCAATCGTATTTAGATGACGGTGAAGAACGACCAGTTAATCGTCTTCAATATGCATTTACAATGACAATGTGTGGTATTCACGGTACTATTTCGCTCTCGATGGCATTGACTTTACCAACGTTGTTAGCGAATCATACACCATTTCATTACAAAAACGACTTACTCTTTATAGCATCACTTATGGTGTTAATTAGTTTAGTGTTAGCTCAAATCGTATTACCACTCATTACACCGTCAGAAACCAAATCTATTTCGACATCTATGAGTTATCAAACTGCAAAAGTATTCATTGTTCAAAAAGTTATTTTTCATTTTAAAAAATTATCTAAAGAACAAAATAATCAAAATTACCAAGCTATTCTATCCGATTATTATGAGGAGTTATTCTTCTTATTAAATTTAGATCCTACTAATAAAAACAGCCAAGAAGTACAACGTTTAGAGCAAATTGCGAGTCAGGTAGAAACTGAAACGTTAGAACAACTGATAGATCAAGATAAGTTAGACAGACAAACATTACTAAACTATCGCGCGTTGCTTGAAAACACGCGTCAATTTAGAGAAGCATCAAGCACACATAAAATTAAAACCGTGATTAAAATTTTAATTTTACGTTTCCGAGCTAAACGTCATAGCGATGATAATCAAATCGAACAATTCAAGTCGCATTATCAGGAAGTTAAAAACGTTACACGTACTATCAATCATCAAGTTATCAAACGTTTGAAACAAGAACAAAATGAAGATAATTACTTAGAAGTAAGTATCGTTCTAAACACGTATCAACAGCGTTTATCAGGTATTAGAAACAAGAGTAAAATTAAAAAAGGTCTCATTCCGACTCAAACTTCGGCTCAAAAATTAGAAGGTCTATATTTACAACGACAATTTTTAGATCAATTGATAGAACAACAGAAAATCGACGATAAAGTCGCAACTCAAATTCGCGAAAATATTAACTATAATGAAATCGTCATGTCTTCACATTAATATTTAACACACCTCTACTATGAAGCTTTTAACATTATCAAGCTACGTAGTAGAGGTTTTTATATTATAAATTAGTTATATTTTTACAAACTTTGTTTACAGTTCTTTTAATTTTTATATTAATATAAAAATGCTATAATTGTATCAATTTAACAAATGAGGAGGGGCTGGTTATGGAGTTTACGATTAGAGAAATGCGAGAAGAAGATAAGCACGGAAAAGCCATAGTCCATTATGAAAGTTGGATTGAAACATACACACCGCTCTCAGTAGATAATTATTTAGAAAATCTAGATAAGCATCATTTTATAAAAGAATCTTCTTCTCAAAACGCACCTACACTTGTTGCAATTACCAATAATGAAGTAGTCGGATTTATTTCATTTGGTAAAACTGAAAAACAAAATGATAATGACGATTGGAGTGAAATATTCGCGTTATATTTACTCGAAGAATATCAAAGTCATATGATTGGTTTCGCATTAACTCAACGCGCCCTCGAGCTATCATATCCAGACAATGTGACGTTATGGGTGGTTGAAGAAAATGAAAATGCTATTCATTTTTATGAACAAGTTGGATTCAAAAAAACAGATGATACTGCACCCGTATTTTTTGGTAAGACTTATCATGAAATTAGAATGGATTATTACCGCACAGAACACGACAACTAATAAAAGCACCCTAACCCACTAGTAAAGTGAGTTAAGGTGCTTTTTTACGCTGTATTTATTGTTATAGCCATTTCAGTTCATCTTCTGCTAGCTGCTTCGATGGAAGTAAGGCAATGACTATTAATATAATAGTACAAATGAACGTCACTACATTAAAAAATATAGCTACACCATTGACTTGCACAATATCAAAAGAAACATCTAAGACAAGTGATAATATAATTAAAATTAATGCCGTCATTCTTTTACGTCCCGCATCATAAAATCTACGCATTGTTAAGGCAATCATTGGGATGATATTAGCCAACGCAAAAATTCCAACGACTGCAGACAATACTGCACCGATAACAAAAGAACCCGCTATGAACGCAACCATTCCGATAATTGCTACGACAAAAATGATAATGATATGCGTTAGCACCGGTATCCAAAATTCTTGTCTGTTAGATTTATTAGTAAAATCTACATACCTTTTCCAAAAGTCTTTGTATGCATTAATCATATACAACACTCCATAAATTCATCTCATAATAAATATACCTTAATTAATATTTTTTTCACAGTTATTTACAGAAATATTGTTTTATAATTGATTCCAAAACAATAGGCAATTCAGTAAATGCGCTCGTCTTGTTTAAACGCTCGCTTACCTTATGTGCATCATTTCCTCTAGGGCCACATAATATAACTGGTGCGCTAATATTTTTAATCGTATCAAATGGGATATGGTAAGTATGATTAAAGCTTGGCGTATTATTTGCATATACTTCCATTTTTTCTACACTTGCATTTAAGTTTAAATAACTTGAATCACTAATACCATTAAAATAATTAATACGATGTGTCGCCCGTTTAAACTGTTTATTATTAATTTCAGTAACAGTTTTGATAATATCATTGACGATTGGTTCTTGTGAAGAATTGACAGCTGGATAATATGGTGGCGCGAAAAAAGTCACTACAGCTGGTGTAATATCACGACATATTTTCATTAATTCATCTGCTATGTTAACACTTTGCAAATGTAATTCAGGTGTATTTTTTAAAACCTCATCAATGAGATGCTCAATATAATCTTCTCCATATTGTTCGACTGCGTATTGTTTTAATTGTTCATATGTAAGCACATTAATTTTAGAATCAAATTGTAAATTTTCCTGTTCTAAAATATTCAGCCAATCACTCTCACATCGTTCAACGGCTTTAATAACCACGTCTAAAAATTGGCGATATAGCGCTTGTGGCGTTTTATTGAATAAAAACATATTATATAATGCGAACGTTCTAAATGGTGTTTGCACATCATACGTTTCTTTAATATCTTTATTTACTATCGCTACCGGCACAGGTGTAAACTCGCCTTCATATTGTTCTTTAAATTGGCGATTATATTCAATAGCTTGTGTAATATAACTATTCATATAATTTGAACTTAAACCATTCAGTGGATTACCAACATGTGTTTCGATACCATAGCATAGCACCCCAGGCATTATTTTCCCTATAGAACCACTATAAACGGAATGGCTTGGATCACCTGATTCTTGTTGGAAAGTAGGCTCACTATTTAAATGTAATGCAATATCAAGATTGAAATCTTGTTGGTATTGTTCGATGACTTCAACTGCTTTACGCATGCCTGAAGAATTCACCTCTTCATCTGGAACAGTAACTAGCAATAAATTTACGTCCCATTGTTCAGTACTCGCTTTTTCAATTAATGATAATTGTAGCATTAATCCTGCTTTCATATCCATGATGCCTCGACCGAATAAATAATCCCCAGATTGTAAATCCTCGACAGCAGCATCACTTAAATTGCCTCTATTTTCAGTGAAAAGTTGTGTTAATTGATCTGGATTACATGCAGCATCTTTATACGTAGTAAAGTCATCAATCCCTACTGTATCGAAGTGACTAATTAAGACCACAGTTTTCGTTGCTGTCGGTCCTTTATAAAGCGCAGTAACGAGTTCTTTATTATCTTCTGTCTTAGCTACTGTAATATGTTCTTTATGCTGTTGAAAATAGTCTAATTTCAATAATTTTTGCTCTACGAGTTTAGGAAATATTAACTCTCCTGGTGAATTTGTAATCGTTTCTTGATTAACAAGTTCCTTTAATAATTGTTCCCTATCCTCATATGTTTGCCATAGTAATCCCATAGCTTCATTCACCCCTTTGAAAACGCTTTTATATCAGTATAGTATTTTCATTAATCATATAGCAAACAAAAGCAAAAAGAGTTTAAGTAATATAAAAATGACTACATCTTTAACAGTGCATACTCATATTTATTACTTAAACTCTTGATTATTTAAATATTACTTTGATTTTTAGGGACAAAGACTAAGACTGCAATAAAGCCTAATACAGCTAGCAATGCATCAAAGAAAAATCCATACATAGCGCCAAGATGTATATTATAATGCGCCGTCATCACACTAAATACAGTGGCAGAAA
Source organism: Staphylococcus lloydii (assembly GCF_015775975.1). NCBI lineage: Bacteria > Bacillati > Bacillota > Bacilli > Caryophanales > Staphylococcaceae > Staphylococcus > Staphylococcus lloydii. The sequence continues at coordinate 604,804 of NZ_CP064056.1, read as the reverse complement.
TTGCTACACCAAAAGAATTTCCTAGCGAAGATGCCATTTTATAAATACCTGAGGCTACGCCTACTTTATCTTCTGGAGCTGTCGTAACAGCTGTATCCGTTGAAGGAGTAGCGTATATTCCTAGTCCTATACCATATAGTAAATAACCAATTATACATATTATGATATAAAACGTAGATGATAAAAAAGTAAGCGAAATTAAGATAATGCCAAGTGCATTTAATGCAGCTCCCCATAACATAGGTTTTTTAGGACCGATTGCTTGCATTATCTTTTCACCAACAGGAATCATAACAAGCACTGAAATTAAATAAGTGATAGACATTGCACCAGATTGAAATGAAGTGAAATGTAATCCAGATTGGAAATACGTGTTCGCTACAATAAGTGTACCTGCTACTGCATTAAGCATAAAGTTAGAGATTGTTGCGCCACTATATCCTTTATGCTTAAAGACTCTGAAATCGATGAGCGGATTCACAAGTTTCTGTTCTACAATAATAAAAGCTATGATGCCGATGATAAATAGCGCAATTAAACTTAGAATTAATGGTGAGGTAATACCAAAATGTGATGATTGCGTAATAATTAAATTAATACTTAACATTGCAATAATTAATATCACTAATCCACTAAAATCAAATTTAGCTTTTTTAGCTTTTTCTGTTAATGGGGCTCTTGTTTCAGGCGTGTGTTTAATTAAAATCATTGCAATTATTGTGACAACAATTGATACGATAAAAATTGAGCGCCATCCTAAATAAGTAGCCATAATGCCACCGAAAAATGAAGTTATGCCGCCACCGCCCCACGATGCTATTGACCAATAAGTCAATGCTCTCTGACGATCTTTACCGATATAATATTCGTTAATTACGGCTAACGTAGCAGGCATAATAAAGGCAGCAGATAATCCTTGTACACCTCTACCTATCACTAACAATGCGGCTAGGCCGTTACCAGGTATCACTATTAATATTGAGCCAATAATGTTAAGAATTAAACCGATATACATCATTTTCATTCTGCCGTATCTATCTGCTAAACCACCAGCACCAACCACAAACAACCCACACAATAAGGCTGTTATGCTAACCGCCGTACTAATAATACCGTCATTTGTACTATATGATTTGTGCAAATCAGGTACGATATTAACTAATGATTGGGCAAATAACCAAAATGTAATAACTGCTAAAAATATACCTAAAAGAAGTCGATTATCTCCTTTAAAGGTTCGAGATGTATCCATTACATGTTTCCTCCTAAAGTTACTTACCACTTCGTCCTTATTTAAAATAGTTATACACCTTTCTAACACGATGCCTTTCACACTTTAAAAAAGTCTACCGCTATTTCAAATTGCAATAAATAACCTATAAATTTTACACTGAACTGATTAAAACAAAGTTTTTTTCCTTCACTTTAAAAAAGTCCATTTAAAAAGAGTAACACTTTGAAAAACAAAAAGCTAAAAGAAAAACTTTAACATTAAAAACTTTAAATAATTTATTTATACAAAGTGTAATAATAGTAGTTTTCTAATAAAAATACATATTTTGCGTTTTAAACTCCGTCCAACCTATTTTACACTCTAAAAAAACCTATCAGCGTTATGCTGATAGGTTGTTGTTATTTAATTAGCTTGGGCACACCATTCGATAACTTGTTTTATCGCCTTATCCCAGTATGCATAATCATGTTCACCACTGTCTTCTTCGAAATGATATGGTACACCTTGCTTGTCTAAATAATGAATAAATTGTTTGTTATCTTCATACAGAAAATCTTCTGTACCACACATTATCAATAGTTCAGGTAGCAATTTTTGTTGTGAAATTGCCTCATCGACAAGATGATACACATCTAAATCTGTACCAGTTATATCCGACCGATTTCCTACTATTGCTTGTGGAGAAAAGTCATACCAATCAATATTTAATAATTGATTAACATCAAACACGGCAGATAATGGACAAGCTTTACTAAATCTGTCGCCCTCGTTTAATGCAAATTTAATCGTGCCATAACCACCCATAGAATGACCTGCAATATAATTATCATCTCTATCTTTAGATAATGGCAATATTTGATGGACATAATCATAAACTTCTAATATATAATCATAATAATTATGGCCAAAAGCCATATTGCTATAAGCGCTATGATCAACACGTGGCATAACAATTGCCAATTGATGTTCATTCGCATATCTTTCGATACTTGTGTAACGAACATAAGTTGTTTCATCACTTGATAAACCGTGTAATAACATTAAACATTTTAATGGTTTGGCTTCTTTATCTGTCTCAAAATAACTGTCATCTTCAGGTAAAATAATTGTGATATTTTGATGCATGCCAATTGTTTTAGAATTATAATTTAGCGTCATAACTGCCATATAAATCAACTCCCTTTATGCGTTTGAATCTTGTGTTGTCGGTGTGGGTTGTTTTTTGCTTTTCTTATTTGATGGATCTAAACGTTTTTCTAATAATCTCAAACCAACATCAATAATGATAGCAATTAAAGCAATCGGAATCGCACCGGCAAGTATAAATGTTGTGCCATCAGTAGCATTTGTACCACGAATGACGATATCGCCTAGTGTAGGTGCTCCGATAAATGAACCTACGGCAACAACACCTATCGCAACAACAAGTGCAATACGTAAACCACCTAAGATAACTGACACCGAAAGTGGTAATTCAATCATTCTTAATACTTGGTTTTTTGTCATGCCCATCCCTTTACCGGCATCTTTAATATTTACATCGACGCTACTAATTCCAGTATAAGTATTTTTTATAATTGGTAATAGCGCATATAAAAATACTGTAACAACTACTGTAGTAGGTCCTAATCCCATAACAAGCATCAATATTGCTAGCATCGCAATAACGGGTACAGTTTGAATTATATTTGCTATTGAAATAATAACCCATGATAATTTACTATATCGTGCTATAAATATTCCAATTGGAATACCTACGATTGCTGCGAAAAGCACACCATATACAGACATTAACAAATGTTTTATAAATAGTTCCCATAGGTAGCCAAAGTTTACAGAATAATATTCAACTAACTGCTGTAATAAATTTCCACTCATCGCTTATTGACCACCTTTCTTTTTATCATCTTCGAAGTAATTATGTTTCTTTAAAAACTCTTCTGCCACGACTGCTGGTTCTTGACCTTTACCGTCGGCTTTATAGTTTAATTCTTGCATTTGTTTAGTCGAAATTTTATTTTCTAACTTTTCAATTGATGGCTTTATTTCTGGATGTTTTTTCAATAATTTGTCCGTTACAACAGCACTTGCGTCGTATGGAGGGAAGAATTTTCTATCATCTTTCAATACTTTCAAGTCATAAGCTGCAATACGTCCATCTGTGGAATAACCGACAGCAACATCTAAGTTTTTCGATTGCAATGCATCGTATACTAAACCAATTTGCATTGGTCTTACAGTTTTGAAAGAAAAGCCATATTCTTTCGTAAATCCTGGATAACCGTCACCTTTACGATTAGCCCATGAGCTATCGACACCTAAACGTAATTTATTACGGTATTTTTTTAAATCAGAAACTGTTTTTAAGTTATATTTTTTAGCCGTTTCCCTCGTTACCATAAATGCATACGTATTAGCAAAGCCGTATGAATTAAAGAATTTTTGATGAAATTTCTTTTGGAAACCTTCTTGTGTAACTTTCATCGCTTTTTTAGGATCCTTTATAGGATCTTCATTCAATGCGCCAGTCAAATCCGTACCTGTGTAACGTGCCCCAGAAATATTAGCATCTCCATTAACTAATGCACTATGTTGGATGGTACTGGAACCTAAATTATTAATTAAAGTTGGCTGTATTTTGCCTTTTGTATCATGTTCAATTTGTAACCTCACCATGTGCGCCATGATTTGAGATTCACTAGTCGCAACTGCAGTAATTTTCACGTCATCATTAGACTTACTATCTCCCAATCCAGGTAAGCCACATCCAGATAATAAAACTAGACATATGACGATAATAAACAATTTGCTTTTTACGTGTTTCATAATGTCCTCCTTCAATTATCTAGATACTTTTAACCCTTTTGGAACTGCCCATTTTTCTATTAAAGACAGAATAAAATCTACAAATAATGCTAATGCTGTAACTAACACAGCCGCACTTACAATCATCAATGGATCATAAAGATTTAATCCATTAAATACAAAGTCGCCTAATCCTCCAGCACCTACATAACTTGCTAATGTCGCCCAACTAATTACGTAAACTGAGGATAAACGTATGCCACCTAAAATAAGTGGTAATGCTAATGGCAATTCGACATCTTTCATTAATTGAAAACGTGTCATACCCATACTTGTGCCAGCTTCTTTTAAATTTTTATCGATGTTTTGTACACCAAGAACTGTATTATTTAAAATCGGTAATAGTACATAGATAAATAGTGCCACGATAGCTGGTGTTTTCCCTACACCAAATATCGGAATCATAATTGCCAATACTGCTAACGTTGGTATTGTTTGTAGTACACCGGCAATCGTTAAAACGATATTCGAAGTACGTTTTAATTTTGATAACAAAATGCCTATAGGAACAGCAACTACTATTGCAATCAGTAAAGCTATTATAGAAATATAAAAGTGTTCTATCGTTTTAGAAACCAACTGACTGCCGTTTTTAGCTAGAAAATCCATCATTGATTATCAGCTCCCACATCAGTAGGCTCAATAATTGCATCTCTATCTTCTTCTGAAGCTAAATCGCCCCACAAACTGTCATATACAATATCTACTAAGTTTGCTCTTGTAACAAGCCCTATTAGTGTATGATTATCTTCATCTACTACAGGAACATTACGCACATTTCTTTTCAAAATAGTACGTACCGAATCCTGTAATTTACTATCTATACGCACTCTGTATATATCACGTTGCATCATGTCGATAAGTTCTTTATTGTTTCTTAAACCTTGGTTAATATCTTCAATATCAAGATAGCCTAATAAACGATTCTTTTCACCCACAACAAAGATTGTATCAACACGTCTATTACGCATGATTTCAACAGCGTCATTTAATGTGCGATCAACATTTACTGTTACCGGTTTAATCATCGCCTCTTTAACTGATTTCATATTAGGTCGATCTTGAATTAATCTGTTTTGACCAATAAAGTCACGCACGAAATCATTAGCAGGATTACGTAAAATATTATCAGGTGTATCAAATTGTATGATTTTACCTTCAGACATAATACAAATTTTATCTGCTAATTTAATCGCTTCATCCATATCATGTGTAACAAAGATAAATGTTTTACCTAACTTTTGTTGTAATTCTTTAACTAAATCTTGTAATGTATCACGTGTAATTGGGTCTAGTGCGCCAAATGGTTCATCCATTAAAATAATATCTTGTTCGGCAGCTAAAGCTCTCACTACACCAATACGTTGTTGTTGGCCACCAGATAATTGAGATGGATATCTATCTAAAAACTCTTCCGGTAAATCTACTAATTTAATTAATTCTTTTGCTTTTGCATCTTTTTTCTCTTGAGACCATTTTAATAACTTAGGTACGAGTACGATGTTATCTTTAATAGTCATATGTGGCATAAGACCGATTTGTTGAATCACGTATCCAATACTACGACGTAATTCAACGCCATTCATTTTATTAATATCTTTGCCGTTTATTTTAATTTGTCCTTCTGTTGATTCGATCATGCGATTAATCATTCTTAAGGCAGTCGTTTTACCACTACCACTTGTACCAATAAAGGCAATAAATTCCCCAGCCTCAATATCTAAAGAGATATTATCTACAGCTTTTTTTCCTCCAGAATATACTTTTGATAAGTTTTTAATACTTAACATTGACTAATTCCTTTCTGTATGTAATTTGTTCCCTTAATAAGCAAAAGGGCCATCAGTAAGATGTATTACAAATTCTCAAATAAGTAAAAACAAGATACGAATGACCCTTTTCTCGTTTTATATGAGTTAGACAATGATTACCATCGTTACCAATAGTAATGTCTACTTCTAATAAAATTTATGTTTTCTATAAGTTACAAGATTTAATCTTTTTTCGTATTTAATGTTACAATGTTCAATTAAAAAATTTTTTTAATTGTTACTATTAAACACATTATTATCATAGACTTATTTCTTTATAATTTCAATTTTATGTCCAATTTCTGAAGGTTTTTCATTTTGATCAACCCTAGTCGCATAGTCATTTATAGCTGATTTAATTTTTTCAGGGAACGGGCTTGGTCGTTGACTTTCAGTATCTATACCCATCAACATCACTTCATAAGTTGCACATTTAACATTGTCCTCATTTAGCATCGTCATAAATGCATGGATTCTTTTGGAGTCATGATCTATTACTGCAACTTGAACTGTGACTGGTTCATGTAACTTTAACTCTTTTAAAAATAAAACATGATTTTCTAGCGTAAATACTGTATAAGACAATTCCTCGATAGTCTCTTTATCTAATCCTAGAAATGCTAACCAACTATCCGTCGCATCGCTAAATACGCGATTGTATGCCGCGTCATTCATATGATTGTTGTGGTCCACCCACTCGGCTTTTACGTCAGTATGAAAATGATACAATTCTTGAGTCATATTAATTCACCGACTGTCCAGTTGATTTTTTCATTTGCGGTGTATCTTCAGGCCAATATTCTTCTGCAAGTTTTTTTACTTTGACTAAAAATTCGTTACGTTTTTTATCTAAATCAGACATCGAATAATCTTGAGAAGAAGTTTCACAACCTTCCACTACACTATCGTATAAATCTTGAGTTAATTCAGGCGCAACCAATTTAGTCCATGGTTTTTTTAATGCAGGGCCGAATTGTTTAAGCATATGGCGCATGCCACCTTCTCCACCAGCTAAATGGAAAGTCATAAACGGCCCATATTGTGCATATCTTAACCCTGCAGCATGTGTAAATGCCTTATCTACCTCTTCTGTCGTTGCAATACCATCATTGACGATATGCAATGCCTCTCTCCATAGCGCTTCCATTAGTCTGTCTGCAATATGTCCTTCAATTTCATGTCTAACATGTAAAACATCCATGCCAATACTTTCATAGATTTTTTCAGCAGCTACAGAAGTGGCTTCCGACGTGTTTTGTCCAGCTACAATTTCGACTAGCGGTAAAATATATACCGGATGGAAAGGATGTGCTACAACAAAACGTTCAGGGTGTTTTAAATTTTGTTGCAGTTCAGAAGGCATGATACCTGATGTGCTTGAACCTATCGTCGCATCCGGTCTTGCATAGAAATCAATTTCAGTTAAAACTTTGTCTTTCAGTTCTTCAATTTCTGGCACATTTTCTTGAATATGGTCTGCATCTTTCACTGCTTCAGCTAAAGATTCAGTAAACGTTAAATTGTCTAGTGATGCACACTCACTCATACCTAATTCTTTGGCGTATGGCCAATTTTGTTTGACTTGAGACAACATACGTTCATATGCGCCCTCACTTGGATCTGTTGCTATGACTTGATGTCCATGTGCTAACATTCTTGTAATCCAACCGCTACCTATTACGCCTGTTCCAACTACAGCAAATTTCATTTATAAGTCTCCTTTAGGGTCTCTTAAATTATAGTATTCTCTCGCTTCTTGAGGCGTCATGGGTTCAATATTTAACTCGCTAAGTATCTCTTTGGCACGTGCTACGAGTTGTTCATTTGTAGCTTTAACACCTTTTGATAAATATAAATTATCTTCTAAACCGACACGTACATTACCGCCTCGTTTTGCCGCTTCTTCAACCGTTGGCAATTGGAAGCGTCCGATACCAAACGCTGACCAAGATGCGCCCTCTGGTATACGCGTTTTTAAATATTCAATTGTTTCCGGGTCATTTTCTAAGCCCCAAGGTATACCTAGACAAAATTGGAACATTGGTTGACCATCAATTAAACCTTCTTTAATCAGTTGTTTAGCAAAGCTGACATGTCCTGTATCAAAACATTCTAATTCTGGTTTAACGCCCGCTTCTTGAACAAGTGCTGCCTGTTTACGTAACCAATTTGTAGGACTTAAATAAACATCATCTCCCATATTGATGCTGCCACAATCTAACGTGCACATTTCAGGCAGTAATTTACCTACTGGTTCATGACGTTGTTCAGGCGTTTGCATATCTGTACCTTCGCCCCCTACTTCAGGATTTTCTAAATTTGGTATAAAGTCGCCACCACCACCTGAAGTAATATTAATAATGATATCTTCATCTGCCGCTCTAATGAGTTCGACAGCTTTTTTAAAAAATTCAACGTTATGACTCAATTTCCCAGTTTGTGGATCTCTTACATGAATATGTGCTACCGTTGCACCAGCTTTTGCACATTTAATGGCTGAATCTGCAATTTCCTCTGGTGTAACAGGTACATTACTATTTTTTTCTACAGTATCTCCCGCTCCTGTTAAAGCAACTGTTAGCATTACTTTGTTCATAATTTTACCTCCAAACTTGAATTAACACATTGGTTAGTGTACCAACTGGACGGTTAAGTTTCAACTTTATATAGGTAATAAAAAAGAGGCAGTAAGCTTAAATACTTACTACCTCTTGGGTTATAGAAATTTAAATATTATTTTTTGTTATGATATGAATAATCTACTAAGCGATTTAACACGGCTTGACGCATTTTTTCATCAATGGCATCTATACCAAATATTTCAGACAGCCATAAACCATCTACTGCTAGCCTATAAATAGTTGCATCTATTTCATCCAAACCATCATTTTCGATTTCGGATTGCCATGATTTATATGTTTCCTGTAATGGAAGTAACAAGTTACTATTCGTACCTTGTGCCGCTAACATACCTGAAGTTATTGAGGCATTTTCTTTACGATGTTCTCTTGTCGCTTCAATAAACGCTCGTATTAATTGACCTTGTTGTTCAGTTTGTTCAGCTTTATGTCCATTAACATTAGTACGATACAATTCATCCGCATAAGTAACCAGACCCTGTATTAATGAAGCTTTATTATTGAAATGATAAAGTAAACCGCCTTTACTAACCCCAGCTCGTTTAGCAACAGCATCTAAAGTTAAATATTCAATACCTTGTTCGTTTACGATGTGAGCTGCAGATTCTAATAATTGAATGCGTTTAGATGATCTTGCCATTTACGTCCCTTCTTTCATTTGTTTATTTCATAAGTTTTTAGTCATTCATACCTTTACCATTAAGAATATGATCTACATATTTTTCAACACGTTGTGTTCTCGTCGCTGATCTTTTAGCTTGACCAATATGATACATATATTGACGCTGTCTACCTGGCGTCAAGTTATCAAAAGCTGTTTTTAATTCTGGCATACTATCAAATTTTGCTTGTAATTCTTCAGGCATTTCATAGTCTTCCGTTTTTTTCATAGGTACTTTTTTACCTGACTTTTCTATTTTAACAGCCTCTTCTATATACCATGCAATTTCCTCTTTACGTTCTTTAACTTCTGCATAACTTTCAAATCTTAACTGTCTTGCAGCTTGAACATTTTTAGTTTGCTGAATCAAACTATTATATTTATCTTCCATAATTGCGCCTTTTTCAAACAATAATGCACAGTAATGTTTAAAGTCTTGAACGATTACGACATTTTTATTGTTTAAAGTGTAACATGGGTGCATCCACTTGTAGTCTTCTGTTAATTCTGATTCTAGTAATAAAGTTCTGAAAAATTTAAATTCGTCCTGCCATTGCTTTAAGTTGTCAATAAAGCTATCTACTTTGTCATGTGTCTGTTTATTATCACTCATGTTTTCCCTCCAATAGTCACGTCTTGTTAATTATTTATATCATACTACAATATCAATTTATTATTCCATTTAAAGTTTTTTTATAATCTAATCATTTTAATTACTAATAAGTAAACTAACTATATGAAAAAACCAAACGTTAGTATTAACGTTTGGTTTTTAACTGTTTAATTTAATTATGATTTACTGATTCGTTAGCATATTTAGCTCGTGGTTTTAAACTAATAATTATAACTAATGCAATAAATGCGATAATGGCCGTTACATAAGTAGTTGCATGGACGCTCATTTTCGATACTACGAGTCCACCGACAATGCCTCCGATACCAATACCAGCATTTAGACTAGACATATTCCAGCTCATAACTTGACTCGTATCGCCAGCAACATGTTCGATGACACCACTTTGTACTGCAGGGTTCGTACTCCATTGCATGACGTTCCATATAAATATCGTCAATAATAACAACATTGTCCCAGGCAATACTAAGTTCAACACTAACATCATAGCGATAAATATTATTGTCGCAATCGTCAGCCAATATTTACTCGTCAATTTATCTGATAAGAATCCTCCCATTGACGTTCCCATAACGCCAGCGATTCCGTTTATTAATAAGACAATTGATACAAAAGATAAAGTATGACCATTAGATAGCATCAGTGGATTAATATAAATAAATGTTACTGAATTTGCTACTAATAATAAAAATGTAATACATAAATATTTGCCTATTTCTAACGGTCTTAAGACACGAGATTGCGTCTGGTTATTGGATGATGCTGTTTGTGTTGTTGCTTTACTTTCTTTACTTACAGGAATATAAATATACATCAATATTCCTACAATAACGCTAATAACAACGATAAAAACAAAAGTAAAACGCCATCCAATCCAATCACCAATAATTGTACCGATTGGGACACCTAAAACATTTGAGCCACTAAAACCAGAATAAACTATACCAATCATTTTCCCTCTGTTTTGTGGGGAAGTAAGTAATGCAGTAAGCGCAAGTGTTTTAACAACGATAAGTGATGCTGCTGCCGATGATAAGATACGTCCAATCACCAAAATAGAAAAATTTGGTGCTACAGCAATAATTAAATTCCCGAAAATAAATACAAATAATGTTATGAGTAATAACGGTCTAGCATTAAACTTATTCGTTAGCTTCACTAAAATTGGCCCTGCGATAGCAAAAGTAATCGCATATAATGTTACAAGTTGCCCCACAACTGCTTCAGAAACATTTAAATCATTACTCATTAAATTCATGATACCTGCAACCATCATTTCAACCATTCCAACAATAAAAATACTAAATATAAAAGTCGTCGTACGCATTATAGTCATACGGTTCCTCCTCCCTATTGTCATTTTTCACATAGCCCTTCCATTATATACCATGCGTCAACAGGTTTTGGCGTTACCATTATTAATAATCTACTAATCGAGAAAATAAAAAACTGAAACATCTTTAATGTTTCAGTCATAATATTAGCTTTAATATTTCTACCCTATCACTTAGCGTCATGCATTGTTCTAGCAATCAATTGATCACGATAGTTAAAGAACTGTCGATAACTAATATATGTAGCAATAAGTGCCGACATTATTGTTGCTGTTGTATGAATAAAAATAACCATTAATTGAAATTTAATAGCATCTAACGGTGGCATGCCACCAATAATAAGTCCTGTCATCATACCTGGAATAGAAACGATACCATACGTTTTAACCGAATCAATCGTTGGGACAATAGCCGTTTTAATGCTTTCTCGTACTGTAGCTTTGGAGGCCATTTTAGGGTCTGCACCTAGGGCTAATTTGGCTTCAATTTGTTCGAGTTGTTGTACAAATTCTTTATCCATATTTTGATAAGCGAGATTAATTGCAATTAAACTATTACTTGCGACCATTCCAGCCACTGGAATGACTTCATTAGGTTTAAAACTAATAGCACCCGTTAACGTCACACCTATAAGCGGTAAAGTCACACCTACGAATATAGCTATAAACGACACTAAAAAAACATGGTGCATAACAGGTGATGCACGATGGATTGTGTTCCATGAAGCATTAATTATAATAACTAAAACAAATAAGATTAAAATCCAAACTTGATTCACATTAAAGATAAAATGTAGCAAGAATCCTAACACTGTAAGTTGTACAATAGCACGCACAGTAGCCACTAATAAATCTTTTGTAATATACAACTTCTCTTTATAAGAAACAATAATTGGAAATAACAGTAGTAAGGCTGTTAGGGCTAATGCAGTAATGCTCATGATAAATTCTCCTCACTTTCTATTTTTCCATTAACAATTTTTATACGTTTACTAAAGTTACGCATGCTTTGGTCGTCATTATGTGTAATCCACATAATTGTGACACCTTCATTTGCCAAATCAAAAATCATTTTTTCGATAGTTTCCCTATTTTTCGCATCAAGTGCGCTTGTTGCTTCATCTAACAATAGTATTTGAGGAATATACATCAATTGTCTCGCAATCGTAATACGTTGTCGTTCCCCACCAGATAAATGGCTAACACTCGCATCTAAGTTATAGTGTCCCATCCCTACGCGTTTCAATAATTGTTTAGCATGTTTTTTATCAAATTTTTCGTTCCTCACACGTGCCGGAAATGACAAATTCAAACCTATTGTAGGTTCAAATAAGTCACTTTGTTGTAATAAATAACTCACTTCCATTCTTAATTGTTCTGGATTAATTTGTTCAAAAGGTGTCCCGTTTAATGTTATTGACCCTTTTGTAGGACTTATTAAATTACTCATAAGTCTAAACAATGTACTTTTACCACTACCGGATGGTCCAACTACTGCGATGGTTTCACCTTTATTAACAGTAAAACTTAAATCATCAATAATTGTACGATCATCCGCGATGTATGAAACGTCTTTGATTTGTAACAATGCTTTTTCCTCCATATTCTAATAAGAACCACCTTAACTTTTATATTATCTATCAAAAAAGCCTTACGTGACATATCGTTTATTACTTAGTAATAACACTTTTTTAACTTCTTAAAACTTTTTATCATCACCTATTTAAAATAATATCATTTTTATTGTTTTCAAGATTTAGACTGTGCTCAACTTAGTTATATTACGCTTATTTTTAATTGTAAAAATTTATATATAATGTAATATTAGATTTAATGGGGGGGAATAAATATGACACTTTTAACAATTTTACAATTTATCGTAAATATTATTATTGTATGTTTTTTACTTGGGGGAGTTATTACTGCTGCATTATTAATTTTTAAAGATAAACGTCAAACTCAACATAGTGTATTACGTAATTATCCTTTATTAGCACGTATAAGATATTTCTTTGAAAAAGTCGGTCCGGAAATGCGACAATACTTTTTCTTAGAGGATAAAGAAGGTAAACCATTTTCAAGATTAGATTATAAAAACATTGTTTTAGCTGGAAAATACAATTCAAGAATGACAAGTTTCGGAACTGAAAAAGATTACGACGCAGGATTTTTTATTAAAAATACAATGTTTCCACATCAGTCTTCCGAATTGCGCATTGATCAAAGTGTATTAATTTCTAGTTTCATTTACAAAATAGATAACGAACGCCTTTTCGAGAGAGATGAACATCGCGAAGAATCACAAATTAACCCTTACTTTTTAGATAACGAAGATGAGATTATCATTGGCCCTAAATTGGCACATCCATTCCATTTAAAACGTTTAGTTGGGCAATCAGGTATGAGTTACGGTGCTTTAGGTGGCAACGCAATTACCGCTCTATCCAAAGGATTAGGTCAAGCAGGTACGTGGATGAATACAGGTGAAGGTGGCCTATCAAAATATCACCTAACTGGTAATACAAACATTATTTTCCAAATTGGTCCTGGCTTATTTGGCGTCAGAGACGAAGATGGCAATTTCAATTTAGATTTATTCAAAGAGTTAGCTGATTCTGAAGCTATAAAAGCATTCGAAATTAAGCTTGCACAAGGTGCTAAGACACGTGGTGGGCATATGCAAGGCAATAAAGTTACAGAAGAAATTGCTAAAATCAGAAAAGTAAAACCATGGGTAACAATCAACTCACCTAACCGCTTCGATTTCATTAACAATACATACGAGTTGTTATCGTGGGTTGAACATTTGCAAACGGTAGGACAAAAACCTGTTGGGTTTAAAATCGTCGTTAGCTCTACTGCTGAAATTGAAACACTCGTTAAAACGATGGTAGAAACAGGTATTTACCCTAACTTCATTACAATAGATGGTGGTGAAGGTGGTACTGGTGCTACATTCCAAGAGTTACAAGATGGTGTAGGCCTACCATTATTTACATCCTTACCTATCGTATCAGGTATGCTAGAAAAATATGAAGTCCGTGATGAAGTTAAAATCTTTGCTTCAGGCAAACTTATTACACCAGATAAAATTGCTATAGCATTAGGTTTAGGTGCCGACCTAGTCAACATTGCACGTGGAATGATGATTAGTGTTGGCTGTATCATGAGTCAGCAATGTCATTTAAACACCTGTCCAGTAGGTGTTGCTACGACTGATCCTAAAAAGGAACAAGCGCTTATAGTAGAAGAAAAAAAATATCGTGTTACTAACTATATTACAAGTTTACACGAAGGTCTATTCAATATTGCAGCAGCTGTCGGTGTCAAAAGTCCTACACAAATTAATAAAGACCATATAATTATCAAGAAACATGATGGCACCATTCAATCAGTTAATGATTATAAGCTTAAATTAATAGAAGAGTAAGTATTGTCAGTAGTTCAGCAACATTTTAACTGCGTTAATTACGATACAAAACATACAACTGAGACTAAGATTCATACTTAGTCTCTTTTATTGTACCTAAATTGTATAAGTACTATGAGATTGTCATTAATAGCATTTGAAAATTTTAATGCTACAATATAATTATATAAAAGCATTGGAGGTTATTTTGTGAAAAATTCTATAGAATTGTTAAAAACTTTAACAGACGTAAATGGTATTGCTGGTCATGAAATGCAAGTTAAATCTTTAATGTACGATTACTTAAAACCACTTAGCGACGAAATTATTGAAGATAACTTAGGTGGAATTTTCGGGAAAAAGAATGCCACTAACGGTACTAAATCCATTATGGTTTGCGGTCATTTAGATGAAGTAGGTTTTATTGTTACTCAAATTGATAACAAAGGCTTTATCAAATTCACACCTGTTGGAGGTTGGTGGAGCCAAGTTATGCTTTCGCAAAAAGTAACAATCACTACTGATGAAGGCAAAGAAATTCGTGGGATTATCGGCTCTAAACCACCTCATGCCCTATCACAAGAAGCACGTAAAAAAACAGTAGATATTAAAGACATGTTTATAGATATCGGGGTTAAGAGTAAAAAAGAAGCGGAACAATTTGGCATCGAGGTTGGTAATATGATTACACCATATAGCGAATTTGAAACTTTAGCCAACAATAGATATTTAACGGCTAAAGCCTTTGATAATCGCTATGGTTGTGCCCTTGCAGTTGATGTATTAAATAATTTAAAAAATGAAAACATCAATGTTGATTTATATTCTGGCGCCAATGTTCAAGAAGAAGTTGGTTTACGTGGTGCTAAGGTTGCAGCAAACAAAATCAATCCTGATTTAGCCATTGCTGTCGATGTGGCAGTTGCATATGATACACCAGACATGTCTCAACTTAGTGATACTTCACTTGGTGAAGGTCCTGTTGTCATCATTATGGATAGTAGTATTATTGGGCATGTAGGTTTCAGTAAACACGTTAAGCAAATTGCGAAAAAACACAATATCTCAATACAATTAGATACTACTATCGGTGGCGGCACAGATGCTGGTAGCATCCATGTTGCCAACGAAGGTGTACCTACATTATCAATCGGTGTGGCGTTACGTTATATGCATTCTAACGTTTCAGTGCTACATACTGATGACTATAAAAATTCTGTTAATCTAATCACAGAGATTGTTAAGTCTTTAGATGATGACACAGTTGATAGCATTAAATGGTAAGTGAATATAAAAAAGCTGGTAGCATAGCGCTACCAGCTTTTTTTATAAGTTTGTGTTATTTTATTGATTTTTTCCAACTATCATCGCTTAACATTTCTCCAGGCCATGTATAAGACATCACGCCACCATCAATCGTTATCGTTTCACCGGTAATAAATGAACTGTCATCAGAAGCTAAAAATGCTACTAATTTCCCTACTTCACTTGGCTTACCTAAACGACCCAACGGCGTTACCCATTTTTGATTTTCTCTAAAGTCTTGTCCGGCTTTGTCATCTTCACTACCTACTAGTTTATCCACTAATGGTGTTTCAATCGTGCCCGGTGCAATGGCATTTGCACGAATATTTTCACGCCCATATTCTATTGCAGTCGAACGTGTAAAGTTTATAACGCCACCTTTAGCTGCATTATAACCAGAACGATTTAGGTCTGCAGCTTGTCCAGAAAATGATGCTGTATTAATAATAGAACCACCATTATCTAACATGAGTGGAATAAAGAATTTGGTCATTAAAAACGTGCCTCTTAAATCTACGTTAATTATTTTATCGAATACTTCAATAGGATATTCATGAATACGGCCGGCAGCATTATCAACACCAGCATTATTAAATAGCACATCTATAGTGCCGTAAGTTTCTTGAATGTTTTTAGCAGCGCTTTCTACTGCATGTTCATCTGAAATATCAATATGATAAGCTTTAGCCTTGCCACCTTCATTATTTATAGCTTTAACTGTAGCGTCAATGTCATTTGATATATCAAATGCTATTACTTCGGCACCTTCATTAGCTAATGCTTCTGCTGATGCTTTGCCTATACCCGTACTCGCTCCTGTAATTACTGCTACTTTATTGTCTAATCTTCCCATTCAAACTCACTCCTTTAATCGTCGCATCATTACCTTTACTTATTTAAAGATTGCCTATTTAGTTGAGAAATAAACATAGGGTGAATCAATACTTTAATAAACACAACATGGCATTTTATCTTTTTCTATAAATGATAAAACGCAATTAATCCTACTATAATATTCAGAAAATTTATTGAATTTAAACAATTGGTGTGTTACAGTGTAACTTATCATTTAATACTTTACTTCGGTAGAGAGTAAAAGCAAATGAAAAGGATGGTTTTATGACAAATTCAACAACTTTAATCGCAAACAAAGAAAAAGAAATTGCCTTTTTAAAGCATTTTGAAGCCGCAAATTTTGAACTTGTTGACTTCAGCTTTATTGAGTCATTAAAGTGGCCTACGCTCACTCAAGATGATTTACAGCAAATGACGGAACGTAGCTTTTGGCAACATAACCATCAAATTTTTGCTTTACGTAATGACTTTACGGATCAATTATTACGTTATTACAGCCAATACCCTGCTGATTACGATAAAGTAGCATATTCTGGTCCTATAATAAGAGATAATATCGTCAACACACAACTTGGTATTGAACATTACAATCCTACAGTTACTCAAATGCAACATGACTTTAGTCTGTTTTATGACTATATCAAGACAACGCTAGTCGATGACATTGATTTTATTATTTTAGGACATTATCAACTTATAGACTTATTACTAGAACAACAATATCAAGACGAGACGACATTAAAATATATTCAAGAGCGTAATATTTCAGCGTTATCCCAACTTTTAGGTACTGCGCACCCTATTATCCAATTGCTAACGACGAATACAACTGAACAATTAAATTTATTAACACAATTGTATACGCCAGACCATACAACGATACAAGCGCTGACACGTTGGGAACAATATTTCAAATCATTGGGCATTGATAATATTCATTTAGACATCACGCCTCAGCCCCCACGTTCATATTATAAAGGCGCGTTCATGAGTTGTACGTTACAACGTAACAAAGAACAACAATTAACTGGCGGTTACTACAAAGGAACATTAGAAGGTTTCGGCTTAGGTTTTATACTTTAATTTTGAGGGAGAGAAGACGTTATGTTGACAGTTGCATTAGCCAAGGGCAGACTTTTAAAAAGCTTTATTCAATATTTACACGATAAAAATGAAACTCAAATCGTAGAGGCATTAGAAAATAGACAGCGCCAATTATTAATATCAGTAGAAGATATTCAATTTATTCTAGTCAAAGGTAGTGACGTCCCAATTTATGTAGAACAAGGTGTGGCAGATGTTGGCATCGTTGGTAGCGATATATTAGATGAAGGCCAATATAATATTAATAATTTGTTAGACCTCCCTTTTGGGGATTGCCATTTCGCATTAGCTGCTAAACCAGAAACTACGACATTTAATAAGGTTGCGACATCCTATGTACACACAGCACAAAACTATTTTGAACGACAAGGCATAGATGTTGAATTAGTAAAGCTTTCAGGCTCTATAGAATTGGCATGTTTAGTTGATATGGTTGATGGCATTGTTGATATCGTTCAGACAGGTACAACACTTAAATCAAATGGTCTAGTCGAAAAAGATGAAATAGCATCTATTAATGCGAAATTAATCACAAATAAGCAATCATATTTTCAAAAGTCTCAAGATATAGATTGCTTTATTCAAACTTTGGAGGTGTCACTCATTGATTTTAAATAAAAATGCTTTTCTAAACTCAACAAAAGATACACCTGCATTAAATGAAGACTTGTATCCATTAGTAAAAGATATTTGTGATAATGTTAAGCATTCCGGAGATGCTGCAATACGTAACTATAATAAACAGTTTGATCAAGTCGATACAGCAGAACTTGCAATTTCACCCGATACCATTAAGCAAGCTTATAGCCGTATAGATAGCGAACTAAAAAATGCATTAATACAAAGTTATGAACGTATTAAAGCGTACCAAAAATCTATTAAATGGGAAGCAAAACGTGGACAAGAAGAGTGTTATGAGCTATATCACCCATTGGATAGTGTAGGTATTTATGTACCGGGGGGCAAAGCAAGTTATCCATCTACGGTATTAATGACTGCCACATTAGCTCAAGTAGCCGGTGTTAATAATATCGTAGTCGTAACACCACCCCAACAACAAGGTGTATCTGATGTTGTGCTTGCAGCATGTTATATCACGGGAATAACTTCTGTATATCAAGTTGGGGGTGCGCAAAGTATTGCAGCTTTAACTTATGGTACAGAAACAATACCAAAAGTAGATAAAATCGTTGGACCGGGTAACCAATTTGTCGCATATGCGAAAAAATATCTATTTGGGACAGTTGGTATCGATCAAATAGCCGGGCCAAGTGAAATTGCCTTAATCATCGATGATACTGCAGATTTAGAAGCAATCGCTTATGATGTCTTTGCTCAAGCTGAACATGACGAATTAGCACGTACTTTTGTTATTAGCGAAAATCTAGCTGTGCTTGAAACATTAGAACAGAAAATAACTGAAAATTTATCAAAAATAGAACGTCACGACATTGTAAAGGCAAGTATCGATAACAATCATTATCTTATTAATGTTGATCAGTTTGAAGATGCCTGCGAAGTAATGAATAACATTGCACCAGAACATGCTTCTATTCAAACTAAAAACCCTGAAGATTATTTAAATCATGTGCGTCATGTTGGCGCATTGTTCTTAGGTTATTACTCTCCAGAAGTTATTGGTGATTATGTTGCAGGACCTAGTCATGTATTGCCTACAAACCAAAATGCGCGGTTCGCGAACGGTTTATCAGTGAACGACTTTTTAACGAGACATTCTGTTATTAACTTGTCTCAACAAACGTTTAACCAAATTCAACAGTCTGCGCAAACGATTGCACATACCGAACAGCTATTTAACCACGAACAATCAATCAAGGTGCGTATCGCTAAAGGAGAATCATAATGATTAGAATAAACAAAAATGAAAGCCCGCTCAAACCATTATCACAAGAATTATTAGCTTCTATTATTAGCGAATCTGCCTTTAACTTTTATCCAGATGCTGAATATGAACGTTTCAAACAAGCATACGCTCACTTCTATGGATTTGAAGCTGAACAAATCATTGCAGGTAACGGTTCTGATGAATTAATTCAAAAGTTAATGCTTATTATGCCAGAAGGCCCTGCACTCACTTTGAATCCTGATTTCTTTATGTATCAAGCATATGCCAATCAAGTCCAACGCCCTATTCATTTTGTAGAGGCAGAAACAGATTTAACGTTTGATCTTAACAAAATTCTAACCGCAATAGATATGTATCAGCCTTCGTTTTTCATTATGAGCAATCCTCATAATCCATCAGGTAAACAATATGATGTTGAATTTTTAACAGCGATAGCTAATAAGATGAAAGACAGTGGAGGTTATTTCGTTATTGATGAGGCTTATTTAGACTTTGGCGAAGCATATGACTTTAATATGGCAGATCATGTGTTACAAATGCGTACGTTATCTAAAGCATTTGCCATCGCTGGACTTCGATTAGGAGTATTAATCGGTACGCCTAAAACAATAGCTAAAATTAAGCAAATTGAACATCCATATCCACTTAATACAATAACTTTAAATATCGCTATATATATGTTTGAACATTCGACAGCAACAAGACAATTTATCGAACATCAACGCCATTTAGCACAGCGTCTTAAAAATATATTTACCGACAATGTCGCAGATGTTATTTATATTTTCCCTTCTGCTACTAATTTTGTTCTAACTAAAGGAGACTTAGCACATGCTTTAGGTAAATACATCGCAGATAGAGGGTTTCAACCTAGAATTTATGATGAGCCAGAAATGAGTGAATATGTAAGATATTCTATCGCTACTGACGAACAATTAGATACGTTAACCAAAATTGTTCAAGATTGGAGGAAACAATATGAAATTTCAAAAAACGCGTAATACTGCTGAGACTAAGCTCGACATATCATTATCAGATGATGGAGCTAAAAGTGAAATCAACACTGGCGTAGGATTTCTAGACCATATGTTAACGCTATTTTCATTCCATAGTAAGTTAACATTAACTATACATGCTAATGGTGACTTAGAAGTTGACGATCATCATGTAACAGAAGATATAGGTATTGTGTTGGGACAATTACTACTAGAAATGGTCAAAGCAAAGCAATCTTTTAGTAGGTATGCCACAAGTTATATACCGATGGACGAAACTTTAGCACGTACTGTTATGGATATTAGTGGCCGACCTTATTTATCATTTAATTGTGAACTTAGTAAAGAAAAAGTGGGTACATTTGATACTGAATTAACCGAAGAGTTTTTCAGAGCCTTAGTTATCAACGCACGCCTAACTACGCATATTGATTTAATTAGAGGTGGCAACACACATCATGAAATTGAAGCCATTTTTAAATCATTTGCTAGATCCTTAAAAGATGCCTTAGCAGAAAATGATGGACAAGGTGTACCTTCTTCAAAAGGAGTGATCGAATGATAGCAATCATTGATTACGGCCTAGGCAATATTAAAAATATACAACGTGCAGTTGAACATTTGGGTTATGAAGCTCAATTAACGCACGATGAAACAATTATAAAGCAAGCAGATTTCATTATTTTACCAGGCGTTGGCCATTTTAAAGATGCGATGCGTGCCATTAATCAACGCCAATTATTACCAATTTTAAAAAATGTTGATGACAAGCCAATATTAGGTATTTGTTTAGGTATGCAATTGTTATTCGAACATAGTGCCGAAGGCGATGTTGATGGTTTGCAACTGATACCAGGTCAAATTATACCAATCCAATCGCCCTATCCTGTGCCTCACTTAGGATGGAATAATTTAATTAGTGACAATAAGCAACTCGAACACGATGTTTATTTTGTTCACTCTTATCAAGCTGAAATGTCAGACAACGTCATCGCTTACGCTGACTATGGCACTAAAATTCCTGGTATAGTGCAATATGACAAATATATCGGCATCCAATTTCACCCTGAAAAAAGTGGAGAATATGGTTTAGATATTCTAAATCAAGCTTTACAAGGAGGATTTTTAAATGATCAAGCTCTGGCCAGCAATTGATTTAATAAATGCAACAAGCGTAAGGCTCACAGAAGGCAAATATGATTCTGAAGAAAAAATGGCCCGTAGCGCTGAAGAAAGCGTTGTTTATTATAGTAAGTTTGACTGTGTAGACCGTATCCATATCGTTGACTTAATCGGTGCTAAACAACAAACTTCAGTTGAACAAGATTATATTAAAACTTTGCGCGCACTGACAACGAAACCCATTGAGGTCGGTGGTGGTATACGTACGCTTGAGACAATAAAATCATACTTCAATCAAGGTATAGATTATTGCATAGTTGGTACGAAAGCTATTCAAGATTTAGATTGGTTAGCGCAAGTTGCTCAACAATTTCCAAAGCGCATTTATTTATCGGTAGATGCCTATAAGCAAGCAATTAAAATTAACGGTTGGGAACAAGATGCACAGTTAGATCTATTTGATCTTGTTGATACAATAAGCCACCTACCTTTAGGCGGGTTAATTTATACAGATATTTCTAAAGATGGCCGTCTAGCAGGACCTAATTTTGAAATTACAGGTAAATTAGTACAACAAACTGACATTCCGATTGTCGCTTCAGGTGGGATAAGAGACCAAGATGATATTAAAAAATTAGATGCATTACATGTTTCTGCGGCTATCATTGGTAAGGCTGCGCATAATCCACAATTTTGGGAGGGATTGTCTTGATAAAAAAAAGAATTATCCCCTGTTTAGATGTCAAAGACGGCAGAGTCGTTAAAGGGATTCAATTTAAAGGATTACGAGACATTGGTAATCCAGTAGATTACGCGCTTTATTATAATGAACAAGGCGCGGATGAATTAGTCTTTTTAGATATTTCAAAGACCGAGGCTGGTCACGATTTAGTATTAGACGTCATTGAAGAGACTGCAGAAAAACTATTTATTCCATTGACTGTGGGTGGTGGTATCTCTACTTTAGATGATATTTCTCAATTATTAAATCATGGCGCTGATAAAGTATCACTAAATTCTAGCGCATTAAAAAACCCTCAGTTTATTAAAGAGGCTAGCGATAAATTTGGTAGACAATGTATTTGTATCGCTATAGATAGTAACTACGATTCAACTTTAGATGATTATTTCTGCTATACGCATGGTGGCAAAAAAAGAACAGACAAACGTGTTTATGATTGGGTTAAGGAAGTTGAAGCACTAGGTGCAGGCGAATTACTTATTACAAGCATGACACATGATGGTATGAAACAAGGATTTGATGTCATACATTTACATGAAATCGAACGACGTGTAAATATTCCAGTTATCGCCTCCGGTGGTGGTGGCCAACCTAGTCATTTCGTTGATTTATTTAACCAAACCGATGTCTCAGCTGGTTTAGCTGCAAGCATATTACATGATAAAGAAACGACTGTTAATGAAATCAAATCATTGATGTCTGAAGGAGGTATTCCTGTAAGATGACACAACAACCTGATTTTAGTAAGGGCCTTTTACCCGCCATTTTACAAGATGTGACTACAAAACAAGTATTAATGCTTGGTTATATGAACGAAGAAGCATATCAACAAACACTTAAAGACAATGTCGTATGTTTTTATTCACGTTCAAAACAACGCCTATGGACGAAAGGTGAAACTTCAGGCCACACACAAGAAGTGAAAAATATTTATTTAGATTGCGATCAAGATACGATTCTTATAGAAGTGATACCTAATGGTCCAACATGTCACACTGGAAGCCAAAGTTGTTTTAATACTGATATTCCATTCAGTGTGCAAGATTTAGGACAAACAATTGCTAATAGCGCCAAATCTAACAAAGAGAATTCATATACTAAGTATTTATTAGCAGAAGGCATCGAAAAAATCACTAAAAAGTTTGGTGAAGAAGCGTTTGAAGTTGTAATAGGTGCAATGAAAAATGATCGTGAAGAAGTGACAAACGAAACTGCTGATTTACTCTATCATTTGTTTGTCTTACTACATGATTTAGATATAAGCTTTTCAGAAGTAGAAAGTGTATTAGCCACACGTCACAAACAAACTAACAATTTTAAAGGTGAACGTTCCGATATTAATAATTGGTAACATTAAAAAACGTTGAGCAAATGCTCAACGTTTATTTTTATACTGGGCGTACAGTGACTTCATTTACATTAACATGTGCGGGTTGTTGCAAGGCATATATTGCCGCTTCAGCAATATCTTTAGGTTCTAATTTTTTGCGTCCGCCCCAATCAGTACTTTCAGTCATTGAAGTTTCTACCATACCAGGTGAAATACTTGTAGCTCTAACGCCTGTTTTAGCCAATTCCTTTTCTAACCCTTGCGTTAACGTGTGGACAGCAGTTTTCGTCATACTGTATAACGTACTTTGTTTAGTCACTTCAAAACCTGAAATAGAGGCGATATTAATAATGTGACCTGAAGATTGTTCTAAAAATTTTGGCAATACAGCATTTATACCATATAACATACCTTTAACATTAACGTCTAACATCGTATCCCAAGCCTCGACATCGCCATCTGTAACTGTAGATGACAACATTTGACCAGCACTATTAACTAATACATCTATTTTACCAAATTGTTTTTGAGCAAACTCAACTAAATGATTTACCTCTTCATTCTTAGTAACATCAACGACAAATGTACTCACTTGTACTTGTGTCTCTTCTTGAATATTTGAAGCTACTTCTTTGAGGCGTTGTTCATTGCGTCCGCCTAATACAACGTTCATATGTTGCTGTGCAAAAGCTTGCGCAATACCAGCACCAATTCCACTACTAGCACCAGTAATCACAGCTACCTTACCGTTTAAATTCATCATGTTACCTCCCTATTATACTTTACTAATTTAACACTACCACATATTCACTGCTGCAATCATTAATGAAGAACCATCAGCAATACCGTTACTTGTAAATCATACCATTTAGTAATAAAGTAATAATTAAGATACTAAAATAAGGGGGTATCCTTATGAACTTTGAAGATAGAATTACTGAATTACGAGAGCAAAAAGGACGTACTTCATTTGAATTTCATTTCAACGCACTTTTCACTGAACAAGAATGGATTGATTTACCACTAGAACAACGTAAGTCGCTTGAACGTGAATTTCGTGTATTTGTAGAAAACAACGACCATATCCGTATTCCATTTGCTTCCGAAGACCATATTCGTATGCGTATGTACAATTCTTTATATGAATATAATGAAGTAAAACACAATTTTAAAGCTTACGTGTAAACATAAAAACGTCAATTTCTATAGAAATTGACGTTTTTGTTTCAGCCAGACCTAAATGCCTTTTAACTTTATCCCTGACAACTTTGTGCATATACTTTCAGTAATTCCTGCCATGTAAATCAACTTATTTAATCAAGTATAACTAGAATAATTAATATAAAAGCCCTAACAGATTATGTTAGGGCTCTGTATTATGAATAACATAATACAATATTTATAAGACTAATAGATGTGCACATATATGTAATAAGTGCTATTCTATTTTACAATTAAATTCTATATCTTCGCAATAGCATACATTGCTTTTATAATACTATTGCTTTGCTTAGACGAATAAACTTAAGAATAATATAAAGATAATACCCGATACTGAAATAATTGTTTCTAATAGTGACCATGTTAAAAATGTTTCTTTGACAGTTAAACCGAAATATTCTTTAAACATCCAAAATCCTGCATCATTGACGTGTGACAAGATAACACTTCCGGCACCAATAGCTAATACGACTAATGCTATATTAACGTCTGAATGTTGTAACAATGGTAAAACGATACC
Organism: Staphylococcus lloydii; assembly: GCF_015775975.1. Classification (NCBI taxonomy): domain Bacteria; kingdom Bacillati; phylum Bacillota; class Bacilli; order Caryophanales; family Staphylococcaceae; genus Staphylococcus; species Staphylococcus lloydii. Next base: position 579,157 of record NZ_CP064056.1, on the reverse strand, counting down.
TGTCGTAGAGATAGCTGCAACTGTCGCCGAACCTAAAGCAATACGCAATACTGACGCTACGATCCATGCTAATAATATGGGTGACATTTCTGTACCTTGGAATAAGTGAGCAATTGTATCACCTACACCACCATCAATAAGTACTTCTTTAAATGTACCGCCACCACCAATGATTAAAATCATCATACCGATTGGATAGATAGCATTTGACACTGAATCCATAATTTCTGAATTTTTTCGCCCTTGTTTAACGCCCATTGAGAACATTGCAAAGATCACTGCTATAAGCATTGCAGTTCCTGCTGTTCCTATAAAGTAAATAAATCCTTCAAAACCATTTGTTGCCTTTTCATGTCCTGTCACTAACTGTACGATTGTTGAAATCAGCATTAAAATCACGGGTAACACAGCTGTGATTAAACTCATTAGAAAACTAGGCATTTCACTGTCTTTAAATTCTCGTTGTGCACCTAAAGCTGAGATATCCCCTTCTCTTGTATATGCAGTAGGTGTCAGTTTCTGTGCCATTTTATTGAAAATTGGACCTGCAATAATCGTTACTGGTATAGCAATAATGATCCCGTATAACAGCACATGTCCTAAATTAGCATGTAATTCTTTAGCTATTACGACTGGTCCTGGATGAGGTGGTAAGAAACCATGTGTAACAGAAAGAGCTGTCACCATTGGTAAACCAAGTTTTAATTGCGAAACGTTAGCTCGTTTGGCAATTGTAAACACTAATGGTATTAAGAGTACCAATCCAACTTCAAAGAATAACGCAATACCAACAATAAATGCTGCAACTAGCATTGCCCATTGCACACGCTTTTGGCCGAATTTATCGATTAATGTATCTGCGATTCTAGTAGCACCGCCACCATCGGCAAGTAATTTACCTAAAATTGCGCCCAAACCAAAAATTAGAGCGATGTGACCGAGTGTGCTTCCCATTCCAGTTTCAACTGTATCAAGTATTTTATCTAGTGGCATACCTAATAATATTGCTGTAACTATTGATGTGATAATTAATGAAATAAATGTATTTAATTTTAGAAAGATAATAAGTACAAGTAAAAATACAATACCAATTACCACTGTAATAAGTGGCCATATAGTTTCAAACATAAGTTAATCCCCTCTCGAAGAACGATTTATTTTTTAATTGTTACCGCTTTCTTTTACTCCCAAAAAAATTTACTTTTAACTGTATGAGAATAGTGAAGTGACACTGTTATTGCGTCACCTATTCTCTATAAATTTTTGTCTTACTCTGTCGTCATATTTTGACGTTGGAAATCAGCAATTTCAGCATATCGTTCTTCTAAAGAACGGCTTAAATTAATAAATATAGACACCAATTGCTGATATGTTTGTACTTGCTCTTTATCAGGTTCATGTTCATTAGTCGTACCAACCATGTCTTCAATAATTGAGAAATCTTCAATTTCGCCAAGTGCTTTCATTCCTAATACACAAGCGCCTAAACAAGAACTTTCGTAACTTTCAGGTACACTTAAATGTGTATCAAATATATCCGCCATCATTTGACGCCAAACCTTACTTTTAGCAAAACCACCCGTAGCCTTTATCGTGCTTGGTGTTTCGTTCATAACTTCAATCAACGCCAAGTAAACTGTGTATAGGTTATATAAAACGCCTTCTAATGCTGCACGTATCATATGTTCTTTTTTATGCGATAATGTTAGTCCGAAAAATGAACCACGCGCATCTGCGTTCCAAAGCGGTGCTCGCTCACCTGCCAAATAAGGATGGAAAATAAGACCTTCCGCACCTGGTTTTACTCTACTAGCAATTTGAGTCAATACATCATAAGTATCGACGCCTAATCTTTTGGCAGTTTCTACTTCACTTGCTAATATTTCATCTCGCAACCAACGTAAAATAACGCCACCGTTATTAACAGGTCCACCGATAACATAATGATCTTCAGTTAAGACGTAACAGAAAATACGCCCTTTATAGTCAGTACGCGGTTTATCTATCACAGTACGAATAGCACCTGAAGTACCAATAGTTACTGCAACTTCACCCTTTTTAAACGCGTTAACACCTAAATTAGACAGAACGCCATCACTTGCGCCTACTACAAATGGAGTGTCTTCATTTAGTCCCATTAACGTCGCATATCGTTTTTTCATACCTGTTAAAATATGAGTAGTTGGTACAACTTCAGGTAACTGATCTTCATCAATGCCTAATAATTGTAATGCTCCGTCATCCCATTGCAATGATTCTAAATTCAACATGCCAGTTGCAGAAGCCATCGACTGGTCAATGACGTATTGCTCAAATAACTGATAAAAAATATACGTTTTAATATCAACAAACTTAGCTGTACTATTATATGTTTGTTGTTGTTCATGTTTCATCCAAAAGATTTTAGATAACGGGGACATGGGATGTATAGGCGTGCCCGTTCTTTGATAAATTTCAACACCATTATGTTGTTGATTTATTTTTTCAGCATACTTACTTGCTCTATTGTCCGCCCAAGTTAAGTTTTCTGTTAAACGTTGATGATTACTATCCATCGCGATTAAACTATGCATTTGTGCACTGAATGAAACTAATTTAATGTCATCTTTGTTAATACCAGATTCTCTAATAACATATTTGATTGTCATTAACACCGCATCGAATAATTCATCAGGATTTTCTTCAGATACATCTACATTCGGTGTATTAAGCGGGTAACCAATATTATGTTTTAAAATGAAGTTACCTTGCTCGTCGTATAATACGGACTTAGTACTTGTAGTACCAATGTCGACACCAATCATATATTTCATTTTGTCATCTCCTAAATTACTTACACTTTTCTATTTCAACCAAAAACTTTCAATATCCTCACCGACATCATCAAAGTTTAAATGGAAAGCATGTCTTAACTTCGTCGAATCTTGCGTAGCAATCGCATCAATAAACATTTGGTGATTATAATGAATACGCTCAAAATCTTCTTTATCACTATGCATTCTATGACGCATTGATAATAAAATCAGTGCCTCCATTACCGGTCTTAAATTGTTCCAATACGTTTTTAAATACTGATGTTTAGAAGCTAAAATTGCTACTTCATGGAATTTAATATCATGTTCTGTAAAAGATTCGGCATCTTCAAATTGGACGGCAACTTTCATCATTTCTAACTGTTTACTTAATTCTTTAACGACTTGCTCAAGTTGTTGTTCTTTTAGTCTCGAAAATGCAAAAGATTCTAACATGATACGTAGATCATATAGCTCTTTCTTTTCTTTTTCTTCAAACGATAAAACCTCAGCCCCCATACGTTCCAAATGAATTAATTGATCTTGTTTCAATAATTTAAAAGCATCACGTACAGGTGATCGGCTAACATTATAAGTTTTAGCCACTTGATTTTCCGTTAATAAAGTATCCGGTTCAATAGTGCCTTTAACAATTTGCAAACGAATTTCAGCTGCAATCATCTCACCTTTCGATGCGCCTTCTAGCCATTGTTCTGGATATTCAAATTCCAAAATGCTCACCTCACAAACATCTAATATACTTGTATACAAGTATATTAGTACAAAATCGCAAAAAATGCAAACGCTTCCACTTTTATAAAATTTTTAATTTTTATTATCCTACTATACATAATTCTTTCGCATAGTCATCTCATATTTGTAGCATGATGAGACATTTAAACATAAAAAAACTATCTAATTTTCGCTATTAACGTAAACTAGATAGTTCATTTTTCATTACCTTTATCTATATGAATGTTGATCAAAAACTTCTGAATGTATATCTTGCATTGTATGTTCTACATCTGTAATTTGTGTCGCACATTGCTTTAATAAGCTGCGATATTTTTCAGTGTTAGCTTCATTTTTATATCTTATCTGATGTTCTAAACTCGCCCACATGTCCATTCCTATAGTACGTATTTGAATTTCTACAGGCACATATTCTACAAATTCTGCGAGAAACACAGGTACGGTTACTACTAAATGTAAACTTCGGTAACCATTACTCTTTGGATATTCAATATAATCTTTCCGTTTTAATAATTCAATGTCGCCTTGCTTTAATAACATTTTTTCGATTGCATAAATATCTTCAATATAATTACAAATCACACGTATCCCAGCTATATCTTGTAGGTTTTCTCGTGCTGAAGTTGCTGATATTTCATACCCCTTGCGTTGTAATTTTGAAATAACACTACTCAATTGTTTTACACGTCGTTCCATATGATGTATCGGATTGTGTTTATATATATGTTGGAAATTATCATCTAAAATGTCTAATTTCGTACTAATCTCTTTCAGTGCCGAACTGTATATTTGGTCCAAACTTACAAAATCTACGAGTGTCGAAAATGCTTCATCCGAATCGTTAAAATTACTAAAACTATGTTTAAAATCTTCTCTTAATTCTTCTAAATATAGTGAAGGCTTGCGTTCAACATACATCCTTCATTCCCCCTGGTTTTATCTTTGTTTAGTTAAGTATACTTCATTTGAGTTGATTTTTTAAGTCATACACTTGTATTTTCTATTTGTACAATGATGATTATACGCCACGACTCCTTTATGACAACAAAAAAAGTACGAATCTTTGTCGATTCGTACTTTACCCGTCTAAGTTATTATTTTATTGTTTATCAATTTCCTCAGCTAAACTATGATCCATTGGATTATCACTATTATCTAAATGCGACACTATATTTCGTTTCTCTTGTTCATTACGTGTTTGACTTAGTTTATATGCCGCTTCGATATCTGTTACTTTAATTTTAAAACCCACTATTCCTTTTATTTGTTGTTTTGTTTGATCTGATAAATTTTCCCAAGTTGCACCATTTTCACGATGTTGTTCATAACGCTTCAACATTTTCGTTAAATCTTCAGCTAATTGCGCTTCATCAAGTAACTGTCCTTTACCATACGTATGTACGCTTTCATAATCCCATGTTGGAACGTCTTCTTGTTCATACCAAGTTGAGGAAACGTAACCATGAGGTCCATGAAATATAATTAATATATTGTCATTATTATTTATCGTCTGCCACTGTTTATTACCTTTGGCAAAATGTCCTGATATATATAATGCTTTACTGTGTTCTTCTATATTTACCGGTAAATGTGTTGCGATTGGTTTTCCCCCATCAGTGGTAATTATAGTGACAAAATTATTGTTGTGCATAAATTGTTTAATTTCCCCATAATCGTGCATTTGATAATAGTTTGGAATATACATGATACACGCCCCCTTTTAATTACTTCATTATACTTACCCCTTAATTTAAATATAATAACTGTTTATCTATAACAAAAGGCGATGAAGCCCTATACAATTAAGTGCTTCCTCTGCCTTTAAATTATTCGTCTTTTTTATGTTCGATTATTTCTACATCTCTATTATCTGCGATATTACGTGCTCTTTTCATCGCATCTTCTTTCTTATCAAAACGATCTGAGGCTTGTTTAGCCCCGTCTGTTTTCACTTTCCAACTGTTGTCTTCAAAATACACATGAACATCACGTTCATTAAGTTCTGGGTTGGCTTCGCTATCTTTTTGATGCTGCGTAATTTTTTTGTTTTTTAAATCATCTAATTCTTGTTGCGAAGCATTTTTATACCATGATTCAGCTTGTTTCGTAGCAATTGGAATTGTATCACTTTCACTATAGCCATCTTTTAGCATCGCATTGCCAATATCAATAGCTTTTTTACGTTCTAGTTTATCAAAGTTCTTCCAACTTTGCGGATAGTCTTCCATAGTCCAAGGCATAATATCATCACACTTTCTTTTTCTAATGCTTTACCACTTACTAACTATCTGAAACTTTTTAATAGCTATATTTTACGCATTATTTGTATGTGTACAGTTATGTTGAATGTTCATTAAAGCCTCTTTAATGTATACATATTGAGGTAATGTAGATAATTCTTTCACGAAAAGATAATTATTTTGGTCAAAGTGTTTAGCTATATTTTCAAACACGACTAAATATTCTCCCATTTGCGCATCATCAATATGAATACGCTTATTGTTATTTAAGGCTCTTGTAAGCATAAAACTAATTTCTTCTAAGGCATATATTGTTGGATAATAATTTTGAATTGAAATTTTATGATTAAAAATTTCGCCGTTCGCACTATCATATACACGAGACATATTATTTAGCTTAACACTTAATAATAACATTTCCTTTTTACCCTCTTCTTTTTTGTCATAACTGTTAGCTGAAAAGAGATAATGGAATATTTTAGCCTCGGCTCTTACTACTTCTCCTATAGAGCTAGGTAACATAGATGAAGCAGTCTTTCTGCCTAATATGACTAACCCTATTGCCCCTATAATTACGCCGATCATTACATCTGTAACACGTGGTAAGGCTACCGATAGCGTTAAGTGTTGTGATGCTAAGCCGTTTAATAGTAACACTTGAATCGTAATGAATATAACTGCGAATGAATAGTTCGCACCTACAAATATTTCTGTAATACCAGCAGTCAACGCAAGTAATGCTATCGCTACAGGTATCGATGGATTACTCATTAAAATCAATGATAGTCCCACCACACCTAACACGGTACCAATACCTCTTGCGCCTGCTCTTTCGAGACTATGCATCGTATGTCTACCTACTAAAACGGTGTGTGCCGATAGCGGAATCCAATACCCTTTGTCAAAATGGAACATTAAGGCTACAAAAATAGCGATCCCCATTATCACTATATATCTCAAAGTATTTTTAAATATGATAGAATCTAAAGTTAAATTTTGATACATATGTTGGCCATAAATAGGTATTCTAATATCAATTTCATGAACAATTTTTTCATCGTTTGCTAGGATAATTTCATCGACTCTAAAAATATAGTCAATTAAATTTTGATAGACATGGCTCACATTTACTTCCTTACGCCATAGGCCGTTATTTTTACCTTTGTTCATGACCATATCACTAATATATGTAGCCATTTCTACAATTTCAGTTGGTATTGGTCTACGATTGCCAGCATTTAATTCTAACAACTCAGCATGAATACCTTGGGCTAAGTTATGTAAGATTAACAACTTTTGGAACCTAATTGATTTTTTTCCTTTTGGTAAACTCGCTGCGATAAATTGATTATCTGCATTTTTAAACACATTCACTGCTTTGATAGAAGTTGTCGCAAAAGCTTGCTCATCGTTAAATTGTTTGACCAATTGTTTAATCATTGCATATTCATTTTTAACTGCTATAAATTCTGCAGTTTCTTTTGAAATTAAAATATTCACAATAACGACTAAAGTGGCAAGTATACCACCAGCAAACATCGTCAGCCCTCTAGTCAATGCTTCTTCAGGTGCTACTGGTAAGTTAACAGGTAAACTAAAAGCCACAATAAAGAACGTAGACGAAGGTCCTGGAATATTCAAAGCACTAAATATAAAATATGGAACGACAGTTACGATAAGTAATAACATACCAAACATGAGTGGTTGCGCAACTGTTAAGGAACCTAGCACCATTGCTACAGACAACCCTATCGTTGTATATAACACTATACGCAATTTAGAGCGTGCTGAACCTCCAAAAACATACACATGGGCTAATGTTCCTGTAGCCATTAATAAACCAATTTGTAATTGACCCGTAAGATAACCAATTATAAGTGGTATAAACATTAATATAGCTTGTCTCGTGCCCTTTAAGGGATCGATTTTAACTTTATCGAACTTGATTAATGATTTAAAATAATTAATCACCGTTTGTTCAACTCCTAATTCATTTTCTCTGTAATAAATAAAAATTTGTGGTATTTACTATGTACTTACTAAAAAGTATTGTTGAGTGGATTTAACCCTATCGAAAGAAACTTACAACTAATAGCGTTGTAAAGAAGCGTGTAAAAGTCATGTTTTTTCTTAAATGATTTCATGTCTTATTAAAAAATGAGTTGCCAAACTGTGTTTTGTTTTAAATAAAATACAGCCTGACGTCAACTACAATAAGAAAACAACCTAGCAGCGTATAATACACTGTAAGGCTGTTTATTATTATTTTATAGTTATAATAGTCTTATTCACTTAATTATATTTGTTGTCACCAAAAGTTTTATTTATCTATAATCTTCTATTCTAGTTTAACACGCATTCAAAACAAATGTGTTAAAAAATTAAATATTCTACTTCGGAAATTGCTTCACTAATATTAGAAGAATCAATATACGCTTCTAAAAATGCATTCATATGGACAATTGATTTTGGATAATTTAATACAAAATATATCCTATATTATTATACATCGTTAGAATTTCTTATCATAATTTCATGTTTTTATGTATTAAGATGAAGCATAACAAAAGACTTCTTTAAGATTTTATTATCTTAAAGAAGTCTTTGTTTATTTATTATTTACTTGTGCTGACTGTTACATCTGGCTCAGCTACTAATAAGTCAGGTACATTAGCAAAAAAGTGTTTAAAGTAATCTGAATTATTATGTGCTTGCACAGCTTCCTCATCTTTATAACGTTCAATCATTGCAAATGTATTAGGTTCGTCTGCTTTTTCAAAGTGCTCATAATATAAAGAACCTTCTTCTTTATTTGCTGCTTCAATTAACGGACTCACTAACTCTAAATATTGTTCACGTTTTTCTGGGTTTACTTTCATAATGGCATTTACGGTAATCATAAAACGTTCCTCCTTAAAAGGTGTTAAATTATTACACTAGCTTATTATCAAAGTGAGAAATAATCAATTATTGTGTCTTATTTTCAACTAATGAGTGGTCTGGTTTAACGAAGAACCACATAACAATCGCAAATACAACTGGAACCATGATAAGCATTAACGTGTTATTCCAGCCAATTCTATCTGCAAAGAAGCCTGCTAATAACGGACTAAGTAAGGCACCAATGTTACCCCACATGTTCATCCAACCAGAAACTGTTCCAGCAAAGTTACGACCTAAATCAGTCGCTGCAGCCCAACTCATACCCATTGAAATACCGATACCACCTAAACATAGTGATAACCATACTACGTTTGCTACAAGATTGTCAGTTTTCAGTGCGAAGAATAATGCGATACAGAATACGACGAAACCTGTAATTGCTATGACACCTCTAGCCATAAATTTAGATTTACCATTTTGTAAAATTTTATCTGATACAGTACCAGCAGTTAAAATTAAAATAAACATTACTAACCATGGTGCGCCTGAAGCGAATCCTAAATCTTTCAATTGTACCCCATGTTGCTCTGTTAAATACGTCGGTAACCAAATCAAGAACAATGAGATTACAAACTGTACTACAAAATATTGTGCTGCTAGAGCGTAAAAACTAAATCTTTTTAAGAAATTATTCCAAGGTGCCACTGATTTTTCAGTAGAAACTACATCACGATTATTCATGATATATTCTTTCTCTGCTTCATTAACCATTTTATGTTGTTCTGGCAAGTCTTTAGCAATAATTGACCATAAAATTGCAATTAAAAAGCCAACTACACCGAAAATATAAAATACTGCTTGCCATCCGAAAGCATTATAAATTGCAATCGTTATAATTGGTGCGATTACTGGTCCAAAGTATGAACCAGCTAATAACATACTAGATGCGCGTCCTTTTTCACCTTTAGAGAACCAGAATGAATTAAACACCGCATTGGATGGATACATTGGTGCTTCCCCTACACCAAATAAGAAACGAACTGTATAAAGCAAACCGTGGTTTTTAACAACACCTGTTAAAATTGTGAAGGCACTCCACCACACTAATGCAATAGACAACATCTTTTTAGGACCATATTTTTCTGCTAAAAATCCTGAAGGTACTTGCATTAATGCATATCCTAGTGAGAATAATGATGCCAGTAAACCGAAGTGTGTTTTATTCATATGTAAATCTTCCATCATCGGTTTTGCTATAACAGATATATTAGATCTATCCATATAAGCGATAATCCCTATAACAAAGAATGCGATGGCAAAATACCATCTCACGTTACTTCTTTTTTCTTTCATAATTACCCAACTTTCTCTTAGACCACTCATCATATGACCTATTGTTTATTCTTTTTTTATGATATTACCACAATGTGTAAGCGTTTACAATAAGTTTTTCAATAAATTTATCTGTATTAATAAAAAATCTTATATTTCTTATCGCTAGCGCTAGAATAGTCTCTTCAAGGTATTTTTATAATTCATCTACAATAATGTTATACATTTCATATTAAAATAGCTTATAATTAGTGGGTAGTTGACTATTATGGTCTATGTAATTTTAAAAGGAGATTTTTATTAAGGTATGGAACAAATAATAACTGAATTTATTCGTTCATGGGGTTATGCTGCCATAGCGATCTTAATTTTATTCGAAAATATATTACCATTTATACCATCGGAAATTATTTTAACGTTTGCAGGTTTACTTTCTGAAAAATCCGATTTATCAATTCCGGTCTTATTTATTATATCAACAGTAGCTTCCTTCTTTGGAATATTAATATTGTATTATATTAGTAGACTTGTTTCCGAACAGCGTTTATATCGTTTTGTAGATAAGTATGGTAAATGGATTAAACTTAGAGGCAAAGATGTAGCTAAAGCAAATGATTGGTTTAAGCATTACGGTGCTTGGGCCGTATTAATATGTAGATTCATCCCAGTATTAAGAGTTTTAATTACTATTCCTGCAGGTATCAACAGAATGAACATAGTGAAGTTTATGTTTTTATCACTATTAGGTACTACGATTTGGAATTTCCTACTTATTTATTTAGGAAAATTACTAAGTGGCAGTTGGGATGTATTAATGAATGCACTACACACTTATTCATTTATTATGTATATAATCCTATTTATTATTGTAGTTTATTTCATTTACCATCTACTAAAAAGTCGCAGAGTAAAATAACATTCACTAACATTTATAAAGCAATTGCTATTTAAGATTAAATAGCAGTTGCTTTTTATTTATCCATTAAAAACTGACTATTTCTAATGATATAGAAAATGGCTCGACACTACATTATCGAGCCTTGCCTGTAAAAAACATCGGTCAAAAATAAATACATATACTTTAATCATAAAGATTAACGCTTCCTTTTCTTCTTACTTAAATCAACATTATTTTGAGCAAGACTCCTGACGGAATAGAAAGTGTCTCGAGACTAAAGGCTCGAGCCTTTCCCGTAGGAAAGCGCAGCTCAAAACAGATATATATAATTTAATATCACTATTCAAATTAAGACAATAAATGAAGTTTAGGTTTACTCAAATCAACCATAAAAATTAACGCTTACTTTTCTTCTTACTTGAACCAACATTATTTTGAGCAAGACTCCTGACGGAATAGAAAGTGTCTCGAGACTAAAGGCTCGAGCCTTTCCCGTAGGAAAGCGCAGCTCAAAATAAATAACTACTTAAACAGCATACATCCTCATCTTTATCTCCCATGAAAGCGAACCCTATGATTTTCCAACGAAAATCATCAATAAAACCGATTGAAATTGAAAAATTCCAATCGGTCTATCTTTAAAAATCTGCATTATCAAAATGTTTCAAGCTTAAATAATATACAATCAAACCAATTATTATACTTAGTATTAAATAATAACTATTTAATGCCAAATGTGTAAGTAAGGCAATATGATTGTTATGGAGAATAGCCGATAAAATAATACACACAACTAAAATCACGAATAAAAACAACATACCAAGCAGATAAATACCATTAGAATTTTCAGAGCCAAACTTATAAGTTAATAGATAAATCAATGACATTTGCAACGCAAAACCTAATCCTACAAAAGAAGTACTCAATCCAGTAACAAAAGATGCTTTTAAAATTGAAATAACAATGAGTGAAACAATAAAACCCATTAACACAAGCGTGAGATGTACTAGAAAGTGTGTGTTTACTATCGTTCTTCTTTTTACTGGCATCGTAATGGCATATTTTAACCAATCACTCGCACTTTCCTTTTTCAAATAATCCATCGCGCCTAAAGCTGGATAAACACAAGTAAATATCGCAGCACCTATAGGATTATTATTAAAAGCAGTAAAGAAAATAGCTATTACTATCGTCAATGCAGAGTAAATAAAAATTTGCGTCCTTGACGAATAGTATTGATTCAATATTAATGCCTTCATACTGTTTCACCTCTCATTAATATTTTCGTAACTTGATCGATATTATTAATATGCTTCACTTTATAATCGGTTGTATTTTTGTTAACCAAGGCTTTAATATGACCTTTGCGCTCTTGATATGCATAAATACTTTTGCTATCTATTTGATTAAATTCATCCGTAGTCATTTCTACAATTCCATAATCATCATATAATTCTTGTTTTCGCACATTCATAACAATTGCACCGTCTCGTAAAAACACTAAACGGTCTGCTATTGTTTCGATATCTTCAGATATATGAGAAGACAAGACGATGCCATTACCTTGATCAACAAAGTCTTCTAGTAGCTCTAATACTTGTTCTCTACTCGAAGCATCAAGACCAGCCGTCGCTTCGTCAAGAATAAGTAAACGACTATCATGAGACAATGCAATGGCAATAGCTAGTTTCATCGACATACCACGTGATAAAGTTTCCACCCGACGATTTTCAGGCAAGTTAAAGAAATTAAGCAACTTTAAAAATTGCTCAGTATGCCACGATTCATACATAGCTTTCATTATGGAATTCACTCTACCAATAGGTAATTTTTTAGTCAGTTTCAATTCATCAAAAACGACACCTACACTATTTTTATATGTATAATCATCTTGTCCGACTTCGTCACCAAAAAATTTAATTACACCCGAATCTTTAATATAATCCCCCATTATTGTTTTAATCGTAGTGGATTTACCCGAGCCGTTATTACCAATTAAAGCTACCGTCTCCCCTTCATTCACTTCAAAAGAGATATCTTTTATTTTAAACTCTGAATTTGCTATCGACTTTTCCAAATGCTCGACTTCTAATAACTTATTCATATTAACCCTCGTTTTTTAATTAATTTAATTATTATGTACAACATCAACTTAACAAAGTTTTCGCTTTATATCATTATAATTTTAAATATTGAACTATATTTTATATAAAAAAATAAAAAACAACCCAACAGATGCGTTATCTGTTAGGTTGTTTAATTGAAACATTGTTTGTTATTTATAATAATTAATATTCATTATAAATGGCTACTAACAATGTACAAAAACTTGTTATAAATCGCTAATATGCCCCTTACATTTTAGCAATATAAACGTTCATTTAATCACACAAGTTATATTAATTTCTCCCTAATAATGGTATTAAAAGATTTAAACCCCTTTAATTCAATTAACACCATATGTAACAAAATTAAGTATTTTTAATAATTTGTTTAACATCATTCATATCAGCTTCAACATCAAGATCTGGTTTTTTAGTAATTTTACTAATAACCACTGTTACGATTAAACTAGCTAAGAAACCAGGAACGATTTCATATAAGTTAAAGAAATCGTTAATTGATCCCATTGGTTTTACAAAGGCAATCCATAATATAACAACGACTGCCCCTGCTAACATACCACTGACAGCGCCAGTACGACTTAAACCTTTCCAATATAATGATAATAACACTAATGGTCCAAAGGCAGCACCGAAACCTGCCCAAGCATTACCAACTAAGTTTAAAATCGTGTCATTTGGTGACCAGGCAATCGCAATTGAAACGATTGAAACTAAAACCACTGACAAACGACCAACTAACACAAATTCTTTTTCATGTTCTTTAGCTGCTTGCTCACCTCTGAATAACTTATAAAAGTCTTCTGTTAGTGAACTAGATGTTACAAGTAATTGTGATGAAATTGTACTCATGATTGCCGCTAAAATAGCCGCAAGCAAGAATCCACCGACTAAAGGATGGAATAATATTTGTCCCATTAAAATGAACAATGTTTCTGGATCTTTTAATTCTAAACCTTTATCGTTAACAAAACTGATACCTACTAAACCTACTAAAACGGCACCTATTAAACTAATTGCCATCCACCCAATACCAAAACGACGAGCCGTTGGTAATTGTTTAACGGATTTAATAGACATAAAGCGTACAATGATGTGAGGTTGTCCGAAATAACCTAATCCCCAAGAGAAGAAAGAAATAATTCCTATTACAGTTGTACCTTTAAATAAATCTAAGTTTGTTGGTTTTAAATCCGCCGCATTAGATAATGTATCTAATCCGCTTAATTGCATCATTGCAACTATCGGTACCATTACCATTGCGATTAACATAATTACACCTTGGAAGAAGTCTGTAATTGATACAGCTAAATATCCACCAAAGAAAGTATATGCAATTACAATAGCTGCAACTAAAATAAGACCAAAATGATAATTCAGACCAAATGCACTATCGAATAATTTACCACCAGAAACCATGCCTGAGTGCGTATACAATGTAAAGAAAATTACAATGATTGCACCAGAAATGATTTTAATCACATTTGATTTATCATTTAAACGATTTCTAAAAAAGTCAGGTAGGGTAATTGAATCCCCTGCCTTTTCAGTATATACACGTAGTCTAGGTGCAACTACGATATAATTTATGTATGCGCCTAATGTTAAGCCAATTGCCAACCATGCAGCAGAAAGACCTGTTGTATAAACTTCACCTGGTAACCCCATTATCATCCAACCACTCATGTCAGATGCACCAGCAGAAAGCGCAGTAACATATGGACCTATGCTTCTACCACCGAGCATATATTCACTAATGTTACCAGTTGCTTGTTTATATCCATAATAACCAATAACTAGTAAAATAATGAAATACACCGATAACATAATATAAGTACGCCAATCAGGATTAACCTGACTTGCTAAAGTACTTCCCAATGTAAACACAGCAACATCCCCTTTGACTATAATTTTGTTACATAACATTATTATACAAAAGCACTCACCTTTTTAAAATACCTTTTGGAAATTTATGTGTAAAATTCTCTTTCATCAACATCACATTTCCACTCTAAAACATTGATATATAAGCATTTAATCACAATAAAATTTCTTTGTTTATTTATGCTTTTGTTAACGTTTAAATGTATAAATTTGCTCTGTTTTGAAATCATGCATAAAAAATACTACCTTAATACAATATTTTTTATATTTGAGTAACATATATGGAATTATGTTACTCACTATATATTTTAATAAGCAAATTAATAATAATAAGCTAGATTTCTCAATGTTCTAGTTTATTTTTTAGAAAATAACGACGATTCGTCTTATAATAAGAAATGAAGTGATTAAAATAAACATGTAAGCGTTTAACTAATCATGTTAAAATAAATTGAACTAAGTAAATGGAGTGACGACAATGCAAAAATCGACTGAAAAGAGCATTAAAAGTAGATATTTAGACTTGTTAGCGACAAATTATGATAATAAAGAAGCGTTAGCAACTGAAATTATAAATTTAGAATCAATATTAGAATTACCTAAAGGCACTGAACACTTTGTGAGTGATTTACATGGTGAATTCCATTCTTTCCAACACGTATTACGTAATGGTTCTGGAAATGTACGTGCCAAAATCCATGACATTTTCCAAGATACGTTAACGAGAAAAGAAATCAACGACTTTGCTGCTTTAGTTTACTATCCAGAAGAAAAGCTTAACCTCGTTAAAAATTCATTTTCATCAAAAAACGACCTTAATGAATGGTATGTGACAACCATCAATAGATTAATCAAATTAGTTACATATGCATCATCGAAATATACACGTACAAAATTGCGTAAATCATTACCTAAAAATTTCGTATTTATTATTGAGGAATTACTATATAAAAGTAACAAATACAATAATAAAAAATCTTATTACGATACACTGATTAAACAAATTATTGAATTAGAACAATCAGATGATTTAATTATTGGTTTATCGTTTACTGTGCAACACCTCGTTGTTGACCATTTACACGTCGTTGGTGATATTTACGACCGTGGGCCTGAACCGGATAAAATTATGGAAACATTAATCAATTATCCTTCAGTTGACATTCAATGGGGTAATCACGATGTACTTTGGATTGGAGCTTATGCAGGTTCTAAAGTTTGTTTAGCAAACCTATTACGAATATGCGCACGTTACGATAATTTAGATATTATTGAAGACGCCTATGGCATAAATTTACGTCCATTATTAACTTTCGCTGAAAAACATTATAGTGGTGATAACAAAGCTTTTAAACCTAAAAATAAAACAGCTGATGATGAACAATCAACTCCAGGAGAGATTGATCAAATTACTAAAATTCATCAAGCTATTGCTATAATTCAATTTAAATTAGAAGCGCCTATTATTAAACGTCGCCCATGTTTCGATATGGACGAACGCCTTGTATTAGAAAGTATTGACTATGACAATAATCGTGCTACGCTATATGGCAAAACTTATGACTTAGAACATACTTGTTTCCAAACCATTGACCCTACAAATCCTAATAAATTAACAGATGAAGAAACTGAAGTTATTGATAAATTATTATTATCCGTACAACAATCCGAAAAATTAAAACGTCATATGACTTTCTTAATGCAAAAAGGCAACTTATACCTTCCATATAACGGTAATTTATTAATTCATGGTTGTATTCCTGTCGATGAAAATGGCGAAATGGAATCTATGACGATAGACGGTGTAAAACATTATGGCCGTGACTTATTAGACCATTTCGAAAAATATGTACGTAAAGCTTTTAACGACAAAGATACTCAAGATGATTTAGCTACAGATTTAGTATGGTATTTATGGACTGGTAAATATTCTTCTTTATTTGGCAAACGTGCAATGACAACATTTGAACGTTATTTCATCTCTGACAAAGCAGCGCATAAAGAAACTAAGAATCCATATTATCACCTACGTGAAGACGTAGAAATGTGTAAAAAAATGTTAAAAGACTTCGGATTAGACCCTGAAGAGGCACATATCATTAATGGCCATACTCCAGTCAAAGAGATTGATGGAGAAAACCCAATTAAAGCCGATGGTAAAATGATTGTTATTGATGGTGGTTTCTCTAAAGCTTATCAATCAACGACAGGTATTGCCGGTTACACATTGTTATACAATTCCTTTGGTATGCAACTTGTCGCACACCAACATTTCAATTCCAAAAAGCATGTATTGCTTAACGGCGCAGATGAATTATCTACACGTCGTGTTGTCGATAAGGAATTAAATCGTAAACAAATACGCGATACTAATACTGGCCAACAAATTCAAGAAAAAATTAAGATTTTGAAAGAATTAATGCATGACCGTTTCTTAAATTAATACACATAAAAAAGTGGGACTGAAATGATTAAAATTCAGTCCCACTTGTTATTTTAATTACCAATTTTCAACACTAGTAATCGTTGCGTATCTAGGTAAAATACGTTCTATTAAAAATTCATGCTTATCTTGTTCTCTGTCGCCAACAGCATCTTCTAAAATAGTAATATCAAAATCTTTATCAGCTGCTTCTACTGATGTAGATAATACGACGCCGCTTGTAGCCAAACCAGTTAACACAATATGGCGTACTTCTAATCCTCTTAATAATACTTCTAAATTACTACCTGTAAATGCACTGATACGGTGTTTTGTAACGATTGGCTCTTGCTCTTGTCTGTTTAAAGCAGGATGAATTTGAGTCGCTTCACTGTCTCTTTCCATTGGCGCTTGTTGCTCACGCATTGGCCCAAACATTTTATTATTCGGTGCAATTTCTAATAATCCTTGTGAAAATGCTACACGCACAAATATTACCGGAATATCTTGTTGACGTGCCTTTTCTATCGCGCGTTGATTTGCTTCGATAATCTTATCTTTGCTCTCTATTCCGTTGACGATGCCATTTTGCATATCCATTACTAATAAAGCTGTATTTTGTGGCATATAACTCATCCTTTTTAATAAATTCTAAAACCATATTAAATTATAGACCAACATATAAGGCATTTCCAAATTAACAGCACATTAAAATTATTTGTCTAAGACTTCTTTACCAAAATACACACCTGCTGGAGTTAATTCATGGCTATTGACCCATACTGTTTTTACATCAGCGCCTAAACCTGTGAATATACGTTCTAATCTTTCACTTTGTTCAACTGGTACTATTGGGTCATTTTCCCCCATTGATAATAATAGTGTTACATCACTAAAATCATGGTCACTACTGATTTCTAATGGATAAAGTGGCGCATAGAGCAACGCTTTTTTAAACGAAATAGCACCATCTAACATCATACTAATAGCAATATTAGAGCCGTTAGAAAATCCTACAGGTATTACTTCAGCTAAATCAAAATCATATTGCTCTGACGCTTCTTTTATAAATTCAATTAACTGCTGTGTACGATAGTTTAAATCTTCAACGTCATATTGACCTTCACCAAGACGTTTAAAAAATCTATTCATACCGCCTTCAGAAACTTCACCTCTGACACTCAAAATATTATAATCAGCATTTAATGATTCTGCTAATGGTAATAAATCTTTTTCATCTCCACCTGTACCATGTAATAACAAGAAAGTTGGCGCACCTTCTTGGCCTTTTCTAAAAATGTGTTCCATTAACATCAGCTCCTAAAATTAAATTCAAATATTTATAATCGCTAATTGTCTTATTCATGATGACGAGAAGTATCAAATGGTCTGATTTGCGATTCTATATAATCACGTTGTTCCTCTAAGAATGGAGGTAATGATAAGCCTTCTCCAAGTGTTTCATAAGGTTCATCCCCCATAAATCCAGGACCATCAGTTGAAACTTCTATTAATATATGACCAATGCGTGCGTATAATGCTTCGAAATAAAAACGATCAACAAGTCCTGAATTGCCAATATGTTGGTTTTGATATTTTTGTAACCATGATTCGATAGCATCGTGGTCTTTCACTCTAAATGAAACATGATGGACTTCACCATATCCTTGTTTTGCACTATCACTTTCTTGATCATGTCTTAAAATGACTTGACCACCGTTACCGCCTTCTCCAACATTGAGTAACGCGACGTTTTCATCTTCATTTATAGTTACCATGCCATATAGCCCCTCTAGAATTTGTTTAAATTCATCAAAATAGCTAACTGTAATTTCTATTGGACCTAAACCATAAATTGCTTTATCAGCTGGCACTGGACCTTCTGCCCATGGTTTACCAGGAGCTACACCACTATTATTTTCATCAGATACAAGTTGATAAACTTGTCCGTCAGCTTCTTCAAAAGGCAATACTTTTTTATCAAATAGTGTTTGTATACCATCGTGTTTGACCCCAAAGTCATTGAAACGCTGTTCATAATACGCTAACGCATTATCATCTGGTACTCTAAATGAAGGTCTGGAAATTGAGTTTGTGCCACTTACGCCTTTTGGTACGTTCGGAAAGTCAAAGAATGTCATGTCTGTTCCTGGTGACCCTACATCATCAGCAAAAAATGTATGATACGTATAAATATCATCTTGGTTAACTGTTTTCTTCACTAATCTCATACCTAATACTTCAGTAAAAAATTTATAATTGCGTTCTGCATCGTCTGTAATTGCGGTTACGTGATGAATACCTAGTAATTGATTATTTGTCATTTTAAAAAACCTTCTTCCATAAATTTATCTCGATTTCGAGATATAAATAATTATTTTTAAAGTGCTATGACTTTATTTAGTCTGAGCACTTAATTTCTTTAATATATGTTGTAAGTCATCTAACTCTTCTTCTGTTAATACTCCAAAAGTTGATGTTAACGTTTGAGCATGTTGTGGAAATATTTGATTCATTAACGAACGGCCTTTATCAGTCAAAGTTGCATTATAAATTCGTTTATCTTGAGGATCTTTCACACGTGCTACACAACCCTTTTCTTCTAATTTATCAACAACATAACTTATGCTACTACTAGCTATTAATACACGTTGACGTATGCGTTGAATAGGTTGATCGCCTTTGTTATACAATAATTCTAACACTGCAAACTCAGTCACATTTAAACCATACTGTTTAATATCTTCACGCACTATCTGCTCTAAATAATCTAAAGTACGATTTAATCCGACAAATGAATTAAGTGACGCTTTCGTTCGGTCCATTGTATTATCAACCTCCTATTTATTTCGAATTCGAGATAATTATATGACGCCCATAAAAGTATGTCAACACTTTTGGTATAACAAATATACCGACTTCCTATAGTTAACTTTCTCTTTCACCTTATTTCGGTTTCCTAGGTGCTATTTCGTGGTATTTAAATGATGTGGAGGTGTCGTAAATGAACCAATTATTTATAAACAATGAATTCATCGAAAGCAAATCAACAGAATCTATGGATGTTATAAACCCAGCTACTGGTGAAACATTTGATTCGATTACGTTTGCAACTGCTGAGGAAGTAAATGAGGCAGTAGAAAAATCTAAACATGCACAACAAGAGTGGGAAAAAGTAACACAACCCAAACGTGCGGAACACGTTAAAATGCTAATTCCTTTATTAGAACAAAACAAGAATGAGATAGCAGAATTTTACGTAAAAGAGCAAGGTAAAATTTTATCCTCAGCCATTGGCGAGATTGATAAAGCGATACAATTTATAGACTATATGACAAGTTTAAGCATGTCTAACAAAGGCGAAGTATTACAGAACACCCGTGAAAATGAAACGATACAGTTAACGAAAAAACCTATCGGTGTCACAGCCGGTATTGTGCCATGGAATGCGCCTATATTAGTCTTAATGCGTAAAGTCATCCCAGCGCTAATTACCGGTTGTTCTGTCGTTATTAAACCTAGTGAAGAAACATCATTGCTTACTTTAAAATTAGCGCAACTATTTAAACAATCTACAATTCCAGCTGGCCTAGTTCAAATATTACCTGGCACAGGAGAAACAGTTGGAACGCAATTGGCTCAACATCCTGATATACAACTTATTTCATTAACAGGAAGTATGAAAGCCGGTAAATCGGTATTTGAAAATAGTGCTAGTAATGTTAAAAAAGTCAATTTAGAATTAGGTGGTAATGCACCTGTACTTGTGACTGCAAACGCAAATCTTGATAAAGCAGTGGATTATATAGTTACAGCACGAATAAATAATGCTGGTCAAGTGTGTACTTGTCCTGAAAGAATACTTGTTCATGACGAGGTTCATGATGACTTTGTTGCTAAATTAACAACAAAAATGAAAGCATTAAAAGTTGGAGACCCATTTGATGAAAATACCGATTACGGTGCCATTATCAATCAAAAACAACTAGACAGTATCGATAGCAAAGTTAAACAAGCCGTCGATAATGGCGCTAAGTTAGTAACGGGTGGCCATAAAATAGAAAGTAGCGGTTATTATTATGCACCAACTATTTTAGATAATGTAAATCCAGAAGATGAAGCTTTCAAAAATGAAATCTTTGGACCAGTTATTCCAATCGTAACTTATACTGATTTCGAAGAAGCGATTAATCTAGCTAATCATACTAATGCTGGCCTTTCTTCTTATATCTTCTCTGAAAATTTAAAAGAAGTCATGTCAGCAACTGAACAACTTAAATTCGGTGAAGTATATGCTAATTGTGAGGCCGAAGAAGTAGTTAACGGTTATCATGCTGGCTGGAGAGAATCTGGTTTAGGTGGCGCAGATGGCATTCATGGTTTCGAAGAATATTATAATACAACAGTATCTTATATTCGCTATGATTAAAATCTATCTATAAATAAAGAACATCGCGGCTATTGATTGTAAATAGCTGCGATGTTCTTTTAATATAATTATTTATTTAATGCAGTATCTAACGTTTCGATATTATGCTGCATTATTTTTTGATATTTAACGTTGTTGTTATCATCTTTATTACGCGTTGCCAAGTTATTAAAGCTTAAAGGTTTCGTATCTGTTTCCCTTTTAATAATATCGGTCAATTTAGATGAAATATTTTGTTCATACAGTACATACGGTTGGTGTGTTTGTTTAATATTATGAATAATTGATATTATTTCTTGTTGGCTCGGATCTTCATTATTCATTCCTGTCACGCCTACTTGTTTAAAATGATATCGATGTGCTAAATATCCTAATGAATCATGAGAAATAACGATAGTTTTTCTTTTAGGATGCTTAGTAACCTTATTTAACTGTTGATCAATACCATTCAAATCATTTTTTAGTTGGCGATAGTTGTGTTCATAATATGCTTTATGTTTAGGGTCTTTTTGCACTAACTTATTTTTAATTTTTAACGCAAAACGTTGATCTAAGACCGGGTCTAACCATACATGAGGATCATTACTCTCCCCCGCATGATTATGACCACCGTGACTTTCTTCATGTTCGTCGTCTTCATCACCCGGCAATAAATTCGAATGCTTCAACCCATGTGCAACAGGCAGTTTAATACCTTTATTACGAATAGATGAAGCTATTTTATGAGCAACGGGGTCTAAATCATCACTGGTATATATAAATAAATCGCTTTTAGCTATATCTATCATATTACGCTGTGTTGGTTCATAAGAATGCGTATCAACACCTGGTGGATAAATCGACTGTGCATGTACATATTTGCCACCTATTTGTTGTGTAAAGCTTTGGAAAGCAAACACTGTAGTGTAAATATTTAATTTGTTATCTTTAGTTATGGTTTTATGCTGCTTGCTTTGAGAACTACAACTACTTAATATTACACATATGAGTACCAAAGCTAAAAGTGAAACTACTTTCCTCAAAATTTGCCCCTCCAACTCGCTATTATTCCGTTAAAACTATAAACTTCTTTTTTTATAATATCAATAGTAAGACTCGGATTTACCATGACATTTAATTTATCAGTGTTTGAAAAATGCCTATCGGTGATATACTTAAAGTAGTAGTAATTATATCGGGAGGTAATCATATGGCTGAAATTAAACAAGGTAATAATAAATTTTACATTGGCGAAAACGAAAATGACCCTCAAGCTCAAATCACATACGTAACGGTAAATGATAATCAAATTGATATCGATCATACTGGAGTACCTGATGAACTAGGTGGCCAAGGCATAGGATCACAATTAGTAGGCGCAGTTGTTAAATATGCTCGCGACAATGATTTAAAAGTGAGTGCTTCTTGTCCATTTGCTAAAAAAGTAATAGAGAAACATGATGAATACCAAGATGTATACGCAGGCTAATTAATAACTAAATGTCTTCGAAACGATAAAGGCAGTATCTTTCGTAAATTGAAAGATACTGCCTTTTTACTTATTAATTTGTTTTAACCATTTTGTAAACGATACATATTATTATAAATACCGTCTTGAGCAATAAGTTGTTCGTGTGTCCCGCTTTCAACAATCTCGCCATGATTTAACACGAGTATTTGATCTGCATCTTGTATCGTTGACAATCTGTGAGCGATGGCAATAGTCGTTCTTCCTCGGCGCATTTGACGTAATGACTGTTGAATTTGTTCTTCAGTTTCAGAATCAATATTGGCCGTCGCTTCATCTAAAATTAATATTTTAGGGTCCATTGCCATGGTACGCGCAAAAGCGATGAGTTGTCTTTCGCCACTCGAAAATGCACTACCCTTTTCAATAACGGCATGTTCATATTGGTTGTCCAATCGTTCAATAAATTGATTTGCCTTAACAAATGCTGCAGCTGCTTTGACCTGTTCAAATGTCATCGTTGGATGATACAACTTAATATTAGATGTTACAGTGCCATAGAATATAAAAGCATCTTGGAGCACTAAACCAATTTTACTTTTCATTTCTGCTTTATTTAGCTCTTTGATAGATTGATTATCTATTAGAATTTGTCCTTGCTCGAATTCATAAAAACGCATAAACAAGTTAATAATTGAGCTTTTTCCTGAACCTGTATGACCAACTAACGCCACAGTTTCACCAGGATTAACGGTAAAACTAATATTTTTAAGCACCTGCGTTTCTCCATCATAACTAAAACTTACATTCTTGAATTCAACTTTACCTTCAGTAATAGCATAATTAGCATGTGTATCTTGTGGTGGCTCATAAGTATCATCATCTATAAGTTTAAATACACGACTAGCTGACACGAGCGCTTGTTGTAGCACATTCAAATTTTGGCTTACTTGGTTAACCGGTTCGAAAAATCGTTCCATATATTGAATAAACGCAAATACAACACCCGCAGTTATTGAAGTATTAAAACTAATAATGCCAAAATAAGCTAAAATTACGATAGTAGCTAAAATTGAAATCATACTAATAGCTGGTCTTAATAAAATACTATCTAATTTCACAGTTTTAAGCATATAACCGTAATGTTCATCATTAATATCATTAAATTCTCGATTGAGTCGACGTTCTTGATTAAAGGCTTGTATAATTTTCATACCTTCAACAGATTCTGCTAATTTTGTATTCAAGTCGGATAATAACTGTCTTGATTTATTAAAAAGCATGGCCGAGTATTTTCGGTAAATTGCTAATAATAGAAAAATAATGGGCATAAACACAAGTGCGATGAGTGCGAGTTTTACGTCCAACACAAACATCATTATATAGCTAGATATCATCATAAACACAGCCATTAGTACTGATGAAAATACATTGATAAACATATCTACTATCGTTTCAGTGTCATTAGTTAAACGTGAAACAATGCTACCGCCGGGTACTTTATCGAAATAACGCATACCCAGTTTTCCAAGTTTATTAAATGCATCTATCCGTAATTGTTGTATGACTTTAAAAGATAAGTATTGAAACATATAACTATTTAAGTACGTCGCTATTGCGCCTAAAATTTGCACAATAATAAATATCGCTATAAGCAATGTCAATTTATTCCCCGGGAAATGTCTCGGTGTTAAAAAATCATCTAAAAATATTTTAATCAAATAAGGCCCTATCATGCTTGCTACTGTTGAAATAGTGAGCATGATAAACGCAAGTGCAATGGTACCTTTATAAGGGACGGTGTATTTAAACAATCGTTTAATCGTGGCACTTTGTTGCTTAGCAGATAACTTAATCATCTCACTCATCTTGACCATCCCCCTTCGTCAAGTCATCTAAGCTTTGAGAATATTTGGATTGTAACGCTTGCGCAGTGTAGGTATCATAATACCAACCTTTATTTTGCATAAGTTGTATATGCGTGCCTCTTTCAACAATTGTTCCTTGTTCCATAACTAAAATTAAATCTGCATCTTTTACAGCACTCATACGATGTGCAGTAATAATATTCGTTTTCTTGCTTCTTAATGATTGTAAATTGGTTAATATAGCTTCTTCAGTTTGTGCATCCACCGCCGATAAAGAGTCGTCTAATATAAGCACTTCCGGATTTAACAATAAGGCACGGGCAATTGATATACGTTGTTTTTGTCCACCTGATAATGATACGCCACGCTCACCAACAACTGTATCGTAGCCTTTTGGAAACGCAACGATATCATCATGAATATGACTCATCTTACTTACATGATAAAGTTGTTGGTCTTGAACATCTATATCCCCAAATGCAATATTGTTTCGAATTGTTGTCGAGAATAGGAAATGTTCTTGAGGCACATAGCCAAACTGTGTTCTTAAAGCCCTACGGCTATAAGAAGCTATAGGATTGCCGTTATATGTGATATCCTCTGGTCGCAACGTATCAAATTCTCTTAAAAGTAGCTTAATTAACGTACTTTTTCCTGAACCTGTTCTACCAACTATACCTACTGTCGTCCCACTTTCAATCGTAAAACATACATCCTTTAAACCTCTAGACTCATAGCCAGGATAATGAAATGTCGGAATATTAAACTGAATGGTACCTTGTGGTTTTTTATCTATAGTATATGAAGTATCAATAGCGTTTGGTGTGTTTAATATATTATCAATACGTTCATAAGAAGCTTTCGCTCTTTGGACTATATTAAAAAAGAGGCCTAACGCAAGCAAAGGCCACACTAACATGCCTAAATATGTAGAGAAGGTAATGAGTTGTCCTAGTGTAATTGTTTTAGTAAAAACCATATGTGAACCAAAGGCAATGGCTAAAAACTCACTTGTACCAAACACTAACATGATTGTAGGATCGAAAAGCGAATCTATTTTAGCAACAGTTAAATTTTTCTTAACCACGTCATCACTTAGATTACGAAAATCTGCCTGATCCTCTTTTTCATAGCCAAATGTTTTAGTCACTTTTATTCCAGCAACACTTTCTTGTGTCTTATCATTCAATCTACTAAATGCTGCCTGAGCTTTTTTAAACCCTTTGCTAAGCAATCGACCATAGTAACGTGTTAATAAAACCATAATAGGCAACGGAATTAAGACTATAAGCGTTAATTGCCAGCTTATAGTAATAGCCATAGTGATAATAACCATACCACCAGTTATTAATGAATCAGCAATCATTAAAATCCCTGCACCAGCTGCATTTTGTACAGCATTAATATCATTTGTCGCATGGGCCATTAAGTCACCCGTACGCCTTTTCTGGAAAAATTGAGCACTCATTTCAGTATATTTGTGATATAAATATCTTCTTAAAATGTTACCTAGTTTTTGGCTTGTCCCAAAAATTGAAATACGCCAAATATAGCGACTTATGTATATTAAAACCGCGGCTACCACTAAAATAATTAAATATATTGTAAGTAACTGGGGAGTTAATGTCTTCTTCGTAATACCATCTATTGTTTTACCAATTATTTGAGGTGGTAACAGTTCTAGTAATGCGATGAACAGCAACATAAAAAGTCCTAAAATATAAAATTTCTTTTGCGCTTTAAAAAACCAAGCAAGTTTGAAAAACACATCCATACGCCCACCCCTTTACTCATTATTACGTTTCATAATAACACAATAGTAATCGAAAAAGTTAAATTACTCATTTACTTTTATTCAACACTAAAATAATATTACATAATATTTATTAAAACATTTGACTAACCACACTTATTTATTGACTAAACTTTCTAATTGTTATAAATTTAACTTGTATCAAAAATAAATACAAGTAAATAGATAAGAGGTATGCATATGACATTTCATGATAAAACTGCTACTCAAGTAACAGGTATAACACTAAACGTACAAAATATAGAACAGATGACTCAGTTTTACACAAACCTATTAGGCTTAAAAGTAATAGATGAACAATCAAATAAAATTGTTCTAGCCATAGGTAATGGTGGTCATACTTTAACGCTTCAACAAATTGACAACCCACGTAGACCATCCGTAACCGAAGCCGGTTTATTCCACATCGCACTATTATTGCCTACTAGGGCAGACTTAGCTAATTTTTTACATTTTGCTTCTTCACAAGGTGTACAAATTGGTGGCGGTGACCATCTTGTCAGTGAAGCACTTTACTTCAACGACATTGAAGGTAATGGTATTGAAATTTATTACGACCGCGCCCCAGAAACATGGCAATGGCAAGATGAATTTGTAAAAATGGATACGCTACAAGTTGACGTAGAGGATTTATTAGCTCAACGTACAGCAGACGGTTGGAACGGTATGCCAAACCAAGCCCAAATTGGCCATTTACATTTGAAAACGGCAAATCTCGAAGACGCTCGCCAATTTTATATTAATGAGTTAGGGCTTCAACATATCTCTAAATTTCCACAAGCCTTATTTATGTCTACTAATAATTATCATCATCATATCGCTGTAAATACGTGGCAATCTAATAAAAAAAGAATTGATAGTGATCAAAGTTTAGGTCTTGCTCACATTGATATTTATAAACCTAACGCGACGAACAAAAATTTAACTAGTCCTGAAGGCATTTCAGTTACCCTTCATAGTAATACATCGGTAGTGCCAAACTAATAATCAATAAAAAGTGCTAACAATGTCATCTCATATCCGAGGTTAATTGTTAGCACTTTTATCTATGCTGTTATTTATTTACTACATATTCTGAATCTCCATGTCGTATGATTTCCATTGTGCTATTCAAACTTCGTTCTACTAAATTCTCAACAGACTCATTTGTGTAAAATGCTATATGCGGAGACAACAGTATGTCATCTCGTTTAATTAATGATTGTAATAAGTCATCTTCAATTTCGCTTGAACTAAAGTCTTTCCTAAAGTAACTTGCTTCGTTTTCATAAGTGTCAATAACTGCCCCACTTAACTTGTTCGTATCTAATGCATGTATCAATGCTTTAGTATCAACAAGTACGCCACGCGCACAATTAATGAAAATCGCTCCTTCTTTAAAGTAGTTAAATAATGCTTGGTCGAACATATTTATAGTGTCTTTTGTAGCTGGTGTATGCACAGTTACAATGTCTGCATCTTTAACCGCTTCTTGTACCGTGTTTTTATATGTAATAAAGTTTTCTGCTTGCGGATGAGTTTGTATGTCAAAACCAATAACATTACATCCCATATGATGAAATAATTCAGCAGTAATATAACCGATTCTACCAGTGCCTATTACAGCAACAGTGAGTCCTTTAATTGGACGGGCCATAATGGTTGGTTGCCATCTAAAATCCTGTTTAGCAACATGTTGTTGTACAGTCGGTATTTTTCTAACAAAATATAACGCGCCTGTAACTGCATACTCTGCTATGGAATTCGGAGAATAACTTGGTACGTTAGTAATTTTAATATTATTTGCTGTCGCTGTTTCTAGATCATACATATCATACCCTGCACTTCTTTGTGCAATTTGTTTAATTCCCATGCTTTTTAAATCTTTCAGTAAACTATTATCGAATGGGCCATTATGACTTAGGCATAAACCATCATATCCAGAAACCTCATCAATATTTTCACGAGTAAGTGAATCTGGTACATAATCTACCGTTACATTATTCTCGTCTTCCCATTTTTCAACGAAGGGTGCTTCATCATCACCAACATCAAATAATTTCAACTTCATAATCACTACCCCTTTTTGCCTTTGTTAGTAATGTTATACCCTATATGTTGTATTAAAAAAACTGACCTATTTCTAGGTCAGTTGTGATTATTGATACCATTCTACAATATCTTCTTGTGGTTGACGTACTTTTGCTTTTGGTTCAGTTTCTCTATAACCAAATGCTACCATTGTGGCAGGCACAAAATGTTCCGTATCTAGTATACCTTCTTCAGCTAATAATTCCGTTACACTATCATAGTCAAATCCTTCAATAGGACAAGAATCAATACCTAAAAACGCTGCAGTAGTCATCATATTACCTAATGCAATATATGATTGCTTACTGGCCCAATCGACTAATGTACGTTCATTATCATTAATGTGTGCATTAGTTTGGAAGTTATCATATTTTTCTTCGACTGCAGGAATTGTTGAAGGGTCATATTGTTTAATATCATGAATCATGTGTTGCACATAATCTGATTTAGAAGTCACATTTTTACGTGCCAAAATTAATACGAAATGGCTTGCTGTGTCTAGTTGACCTTGCGCTCCCCAACTGATTTCTTTTAATTTATTACGTAATTCACGATTTTGTATCACTATAAATTTCCAAGGTTCTAAACCTAAAGAACTTGGAGATAAACGTCCTGTTTCTAATATAGTATTAAAATCATCATCGCTTACAGTTTTAGTTGCATCAAATCGCTTCGTTGCATGTCTAAATTGAAACGCATCTAAAATTGTCTCTTTTATATTCGCCATTACTTTGTTGCCACCCTTTCATGTTTAAATTACACTAACGTTAGTATAATGGATAAATGACGTATGCTTAAAATGATATGTTTATATAAAATCGTTACAACATTAAATTATTTATTTATGAGTACTTTTTCTTCAATAACAGTTAACACGCCTTGCTCATCATTTGAAGGTGCTACATAATTTGATACATCAAATAACGTTTGATCTTCACTGTTTTGCATAACATAGCTATATGCTGCTAGTGCCAACATATCGTAATCATTATTGGCATCTCCAAAGGCCATGAGTTGCGAAGCAGATAAGCCCCATTTAGTGAGCAACCTTTTTAATGCATTACCCTTGGTCATATTTGGAATAATTATATCGATACTGTCCCGTCCACTTGAAACAAGGCCGATGTCATTGTTAAATTTTTCTTCTAGCTCTGTGTCTAATTTTGGATGCGTTTGTCTATTAATGTTAAAGGCAACTTTAACAAATTCATCTTCAGGCAAAGTCTCAAACGAATCTATTTCCTGTAGTTGTCTATAGTAGAAATGTGCATCTTTTTTAAATTTATCGTCTGTACTTTTTAATATGTATGCACTTTTCAGACCACACACAATAATTTCTGACATGCCTCGTTCGAAATGTATATAATCAATTAAAGTTTTATAAACATCAAAATCAAAAGCTGTATAATCATATAGTTCATTGCCGTTATAAATGACCGCCCCATTTTCTGCAATAAAGAACATGTCACGTTCTCCAAATATCGATCGTAATTTGGCATATTGATTTCCACTTGCAGCGATAAATTTTGTCTCTTGTTGTTGTAATTGTTGGAATATACGATTAAAACGCGTTTCATCAAAGTTCTTATTGCTATCTAAAAATGTGCCATCCATGTCAACTGCGATTGCTTTTATCATATTTACCCCTCAAAGTTTTATTTTGTATTTATGTTCATTATATATATTTCGAATACGCTTTCATAGTAACAAAACACGAAATAAAAAAAGTCTAGCTTAAGTTATTACCAACATCGTAATATACTTAACCTAGACATATGAGTTATTCGCTTAATTGTTGGACAAAAGTAGCATAGTCCTGCTGATTAGCTTCTAGTAATTCTGAATCAATATTCAAAGTGCTATATAGTTTATGTGTAGCGACATATTGAGCACCTACGAATCTTGCCGTTGCTTTTAATGGCGATAACAGTGTATCAATTGTATATTGTACATTTCCCTCTGTAGTATACGCCGACTCAGGTGATCCTATAGAAACTGCAGCTGCAAACTTTTTATCTTTCAACGCGTTACCTGTTGAACCATACGCCCAACCATAAGTGAACACTTCATCAAAGTATTGTTTTAATAATGGCGGATAACTATACCAATATAAAGGGAATTGGAATACGACATTATCATGAGCAGCTAAACGTTCTTGCTCTTTAGCTATATCAATTTTCCCATCTGGGTATGTCGCATACAGTTCATGAATTGTAGCCAATTCTCCACTATCTGCAAGTTTCTCTTTCCAAGCTTTGTTTACTGTTGAATTATCAATATCTGGATGAGTTATGATGACCAATGTTGACATTAATTTCTTCCTCTCTATGTTAATTAATACCAACCTATATTACATAACCACACCATTTTTTCATAATAGTTTGCTTGAAAATGTTAACTTAAGTATTTGAATCCGCATTTTTAACTTTAGCAATATATGTTGAAGGTTTATTTTTCTCATAAATTGTAAGTCCCGTAATATCTTTATTATATTTTGGTGCCAAGAAACTAGCAAAGTATGAAGCACCAAATGCGATAACAAATGATAATATCGACACGATAAATGGAGAATTATCCCCACCAAATTTATTCATTATATATGCGACTATCGCACCTAAAATTAAACCAACGATAATTCCAAAACTGTTTGCACGCTTCGTAAAGATACCTACGGCAAACACACCCGCTAACGGTACACCAAAAAGTCCAGTAATTAATAAGAATAGATCCCATAAATCATTAGAATTTGATGCGATTAAGTAAAGTGACATCACATAACCAAAAATCCCCGCAATGATTATGACCCATCTAGCAAATTTAACTTCTGATTTGTCACTTCTTTTACTAAAGAATCTATGTTTAATATCAACAGATATACAAGCTGAAATTGAATTCAAACTTGATGAAATTGTAGATTGAGCAGCTGCAAATATAGCTGCAATTAAAATGCCGCCTACAAACGGAGGCATTTCTGTCAATATAAAGTACGGTACGATTGATGAAGTGTTAAAACCTTTCGGTAGACTATCAGCATGACGATAGAAAGAGTACAACATCGTTCCCATACCATAGAAAATAGGTGCAGAGATAATTACTAATACCCCGTTTGTCCATAATGATTTTATTGTTTCTTTTAATGAAGATGATGCTTGATAACGTTGTACAACATCTTGACTCGCCGTATATTGGTGTAAATTGTTGAAAATATTCCCAATAAAGATAACAGGTATTGCTGCTGCAGCACTGTTAATTTTCCAGTTATCGGCACTAATAACTTTCTTGTGTTCGATTGCATCGTGAGCCAATGTATGGAAACCACCAGGCATGTAGAAAACACCTAGAATAATAATTAAAATCGCTCCGCCTAATAAAATAACGCCTTGTATAAAGTCACTCCATACGACCCCTTCGAAACCACCAAGAAAAGTATAAACGATACATAGTAATCCTACTAATGTGACTACAACATATGGATTCATATCAGATACTGAAGTAATAGCTAAAGTTGGTAAATATATAACGATAGCTATACGACCTAAATGGAAAAGCACAAATAATAATGAACCGATAACACGTATACTTGGTCCAAAACGTGCTTCTAAATATTCATAAGCAGAAGTGATTTTAAGTTTTTTGAAGAATGGTACATAAAAATAAATTAATAATGGAATAATAGCAATAATAGCTACATTCCCTGCAATATAAGACCAATCTGTTAAAAACGCCTTTTCTGGCGTAGACATATAAGTAATGGCACTTAACGTTGTTGCGTAAATAGAAAAACCTACGGCCCAAGATGGTAATCTACCACTTGCAGTAAAGAAACTATCGGTATCTTTACCTGCACGTTTAGTAAAATAAGCACCAACTAATAACATGACAATAAGATAGATAAATAACGCGACCCAATTCCATGCGCCAAATCCTACTTGTTGCATAATAACCCATCCCCTTTGTTACAAACTATAAGTTATACTGTTTAATTAATTTTTCTAGTTTTTGTCTATTATCTTCATTAAATGGCTTAAACGGACGTTTTGGTAAGCCACTTTCTAATCCTCTAGAAGCTAGTATTTCTTTTAATGAACCATGGAGCCCCATCTCTAATACAGGTTCAATAATGTTGTTTGTTTCGTGTTGTAATTCATAGGCTTTTTCGATGTGTCCTTGTTGAGCATTTTCAAAAATTGCTCGCGCACGTTTACCATTAACGTTATAAGTAGAACCGATAGCACCATCAACGCCCGAAACAGCTGCTTGTACTAACATTTCATCGAAACCAGAAAGGATTAATTTATCCGGGAAATTTTTACGTATTCTTTCAAGCAAGAAGAAATCAGGTGCTGTATATTTAACACCAATAACTCTCTCGTTTGAGAATAATTCTTCGAATTGTTCCATTGAAATATCCACTCCAGTTAATCCTGGAATTGCATAAATAATTAAGTCGTTTTGAGTTTCTTTAATAAGTTCAAAATAGTAATCTTTAATTTCTTCGAATGAGAAAGGGTAATAGAAAGGTGTTACGGCAGAAATAGCGTCGTAGCCTAATTCTGTAACATATTTCCCTAACTCAATTGCTTCATTTAAATCTAAAGAACCTACTTGCGCGATAAGTTGTGCTTTTTCCCCAACCGCTTCTTTAACAATTTTGAAGATTTGCTTTTTCTGAGCTGTATTAATTAAAAAGTTTTCCCCTGAACTTCCATTAACGTACAAGCCGTCTAATCCTTCATTATCAATAGCATTTAATGCAAATTCTTTTAAAGCCTTTTCTTTAACTTGACCTTGTTCATCATAAGGAACTAATAATGCTGCATATAAACCTTTCATTTCTTCACGCATAATAAAAACCCTCCGTTTTCATAATGTTGTAACATAGCCATTCATTAAATAGCTCGTTAAAATTTTTACTTTACAGCTTGAATTGTAAACGCTAACATTTAAGTTATCAATAGATTTTTGAAAATATTAATCAAACATACGTTAAGTTAATGAAAATATTTTTCATTTTAAAATAAAATCATCTTTGAGGAGGAGCAAAATGAGTAATTATAAAGTAGCAATTGATATCGGTGGCACAAATATCAATTCGGCAGTTATCAACGCTGACGATTTATCATTTGTCGAAAGTAATAGCGTTCCAACACCTAACAATGAGACAGACTTGATCATCGACGAAGTTTATCGCATTGCTAAATCTTATAAAGACAAATACGCCATCAATAATTTAGATTTAGGTATTTCAAGTGCTGGTGTCATTGATGATGAAGCAGGAACTGTTGTGTATAGTGGTCCGACAATACCTAATTATAAAGGGACAAATTTTAAAGATTATTTAGCTCCGTTATATTCAAATATTGCCGTTCTGAACGATGTAAACGCGGCGTTACTTGGAGAGCTAACTTACCATAACTATCGTCAAGATAATATTTTTTGCTTAACTATCGGTACTGGTATTGGCGGTGCGTTTTATAATCGTACTTTGGGGATTCACACAGGCGCAAGGCATCGAGCTAACCAAATTGGTTATTTACTTTACGATAGCCATAGCGAAACGACATTCGAAACTCGAGCTTCCACTTCTGGCCTCAAACAACTTATGAAAACTAAAAATTATCGTTATGAATCAAATGTTAAACAACTTTTTAAAGATGCTAAAAAAGGGGATGCGTTGGCTAATGATATATTAAATGAATGGAGCACCTATTTGGCTGAGGGTATTGCGCAAATACAAATCATTTATGATCCTGATGTTATTCTTATTGGCGGTGCTATATCGGCACAAGGCGAAAATCTATTAAACTACATTGTTCCAAAATTAGAATTCTTTTTACCACATCATTATGGTCATGCCCAAATTCAAACCACTTTATCATTAAATAACGCGGCGCTTATCGGAGCAATAGCAAAATTACTTTGATTTTGAAATATAAAAGAGACGAGACATCAATTGATGCCTCGTCTCTTTTGTTATAAAGTCACTACTTACAGTTCATTATCCTCTTTAAGCTTATTAAAAATTACATCATCTACATAAATATCTACATTTTGGTGCTGATGTAATATAGATGCAGGTAAATCAGTTGATACATCGCC
This sequence comes from Staphylococcus lloydii, assembly GCF_015775975.1. Taxonomy (NCBI): domain Bacteria; kingdom Bacillati; phylum Bacillota; class Bacilli; order Caryophanales; family Staphylococcaceae; genus Staphylococcus; species Staphylococcus lloydii. The sequence goes on along the minus strand of NZ_CP064056.1, from coordinate 544,104 downwards.
TTGTAATAAGCGTTTAACAGCGTCTATTTTCTTATCGCCAAAGGCTAATAATATAATATGATTTGCCCCCATAATAGATGATAATCCCATTGATACTGCTTGCACTGGTACATCATCAACGTTATCAAAGTTTACACTGTTGGCTTGAATAGTAGAAGGCGTTAAATTAACTACGCGTGTACGACTATTAAAAGAAGTACCTGGTTCATTAAATCCTATATGACCGTTTTCCCCAATCCCTAGTAATTGTAAATCTATGGGTCCACATTGCCCAATCTGTTGCTCATAATTATATGCTTCAACTTCTAAATCAGGACCTACCCCACTAGGTATGTGAATATTGTTGTCATTCCAAGTATTATTGTATTTAAACAGACGTTCTTGCATATATTCATGATAACTTTGCTTATCTTCCGGACTTAAGCCTACATATTCATCTAAATTAAACGTTACAACATCACTCATATCTAAGTTATTGGCATTAATTAACTCTACCAAATATTCATATACATCAGTCATTGTTCCACCCGTAGCTAAACCTAATACCGTATTGGGTTTTGAAATAATTAATTTTACAATTTCTGTAGCTACATGTTCACTTGCTAATTGCTTTTCTTTCAAATTAATAACTTTCATATTTATACCACCCATTTTATATAACTTCATGTCTAATACATTACCTATATTATACTTTTTTATGTTTATTATTGATTATCTTGCTCTAATAATTCTTCGACTTCATTTTTGATAACTGTTACATGAGGCCCATATATAACCTGTACACCATTCCCTTTTTGTACTACGCCTCTTGCATCAGTTGCTTTAAGTTTTTCTTTATCAACGGCATCATTACTTTTTAATGTAACTCTCAACCGTGTCGCACAACAATCAACAACTTCAATATTTTCTTTTCCGCCTAAACCTTCTACAATCGTTTTTGCACGGCCTGTAGTATCAACTTGTTGTACTGCAGATTTATCTTCTCTACCCGGTGTTTTCAAATTCAACTTCACAATCAACGTTCTAAAAATCACATAATAGAGTATAAACCAAACTATGCCTATAGGTATTACTAATAAATAGTTTGTTTTACTATTGCCTTGTAAAACTCCAAATAAAAGGAAATCAATAAAACCTCCACTAAATGTTTGCCCAATCGTAATATTAAAAATGTCGGCCATCATAAAAGCTAGACCATCTAATAATGCATGTACAATATACAATACTGGTGCAACAAATAAGAAACTGAATTCTAGTGGTTCGGTAATACCAGTTAAAAATGAAGTAAGTGCACCTGATAACATAAGTCCACCAACTACTTTTTTATGTTCTGGTTTAGCAGTATGGTAAATGGCCAATGCAGCACCACATAACCCAAACATCATCGTAATAAAGCGACCTGACATATATCGAGAAACACCTGAATAAAATTTTGTCACGTGACTATCGCCAAGTTGTGCAAAGAAAATATTTTGTGTTCCTTGTACTAGATGACCTTTAACTTCCATACTGCCACCAAGTGCGGTTTGCCAAAATGGCAGATAAAAAATATGATGTAAACCAAATGGACCTAACAAACGTAAAATAAAACCAAAGAAAAATGTCCCAATAACACCAGTTTTATTAACTAACCCACCTACATTAAAAATCCAATGTTGGACAGTAGGCCAAATAAAGAACATCACTATACCTAGTATTATAGAAGCAACAGCAGTGACAATTGGCACAAATCTCGAACCACCAAAGAACCCAAGGTACGGTGGCAACTCAATTTTATGAAATTTATTATGAAGACCAGCTGTCATCACGCCGGTAATAATACCACCAAAGACCCCTGTCTCGACTGTTTGGATACCTAAGACCATACTTTGACCATGTTCTGGCAAGTTACTCTTAGCTAGCGTGTCAGATATATTTAACAAACCATTCATTGATGCATTCATGATTAGAAAACCTAACATCGCTGCCAACCCAGCAGTCCCCTTATCACTTTTCGCTAATCCAATAGCAACACCTACTGCAAATATGACAGCTAAATTTTGAAAGACAATATTGCCTGCCGACGACATTAAAGTAAATATATTTTGTAATAGCCCAATATCTAATATCGGATAAGCTTTTATCGTATTAGGATTACTCAACGCCCCGCCAATACCTAATAGTAACCCTGCCGCAGGTAAAATAGCGATTGGCAACATAAATGATTTACCGAATTGTTGTGCTTTTTCAAAAATGTTTTTCACTCTGCCACCCCCGATTACCTATAATATAACTTGAGTTAAAATTATTATCAATATATATTAATTAAATGAAAAACATTTTCATTTTTTGCTCGTGTAGCCTTTTATTGTGCAATGCATCATTGATATTTATCGTTTAATATGACATCTGTCGTTTTGTTGTAGACTTTATGCAGATGATCATCATCTAGTAATAAATAACTAACGATATCGATTAAAAATAAAGTAGCTATTTGTGTATTAATGAAACGACTATCATTTGTCCTTGATTGATCGGTCGTAATTAATACTAAATCTGCACATTCAGTTAATCCGCTACCTTGGTAGTTAGTAATTGCGACTACAAAAGCACCCTTTTCATGCGCAATATTGGCAGCGGTAATGAGTTCTTCCGTTTCACCACTATTTGAAATGGCAACGAACGTATCTGAAGCCGTTAATAACGAAGCAAATATTTTCATTTGATGTGAATCTGTAGAAACATTCCCTTTTAACCCCATGCGCATCATTCTGTAATAAAACTCTGTGGCTGAAAGTCCTGAACTCCCAATACCTGCAAATATAATTTGTCTACTGCGCATTATTTGATTTACAAAACTTTTAATACTACTGTCTGAAATAAATTCACCTGTTTGTTGAATTGTGTTTTGATGGTAGTTATGGATTTTTTGAATTAATGGACTATTTTCAATTTCATTATTCGTCATCTCTTGTAATAAATTAAATTTCATATCTTGAAAGTTTTCATATTTTAACTTATTGGAAAACCTTGTAACAGTAGCAGGTGACGCGCCTACAGCATGAGCCAATGAATTTATAGTTGAAAATGTATCATCAAACTCACTGCTTTTGATGTATGCAACTATTTGTTTATCTGTCTTTGTAAATAAATGCTTATAACGTTGCACTCTATTATCAAATTTCATGATTATTTCCCCCTTTTATTTATATATATTGTAATATAAAGGAAAAACTTTTTCATTATAAGATAAACTATTGATTATTATTTTCTTAATGTTATATTGTACATATTGCAAAACATAACACTATTTTTATAAATTCTATGTAATGGAGCGTGTATATTTTATGTTACCTCAGGGACTTATAGTTTCATGCCAAGCTTTACCTGACGAACCTCTACATTCATCTTTTATCATGTCAAAAATGGCATTAGCCGCATACGAAGGTGGAGCGGTAGGAATTAGAGCAAATACGAAAGAAGATATTAGTGCAATTAAATCAGTAGTTGAGTTACCAGTAATTGGTATAGTTAAACGAGACTATGATAATTCAAAAGTATTTATCACAGCGACTTCTAAAGAAGTAGATGAATTAATTGAAAGTCAATGTGAAGTTATAGCACTTGAAGCTACAGATCAAGAACGCCCTAAAGAAACATTAGCTGAATTAGTAGACTATATTAGAGTCAAAGCACCAAACGTAGAAATTATGGCAGATATTTCTACTATCGAAGAAGCAAAATATGCTGAAGAATTAGGTTTTGACTATATAGGTACTACACTCAGAGGTTACACGTCATATACACAAAGTCATAAACTTTATGACAATGATTTTGAATTTTTAAAATCCGTGCTTGAGACAGTAAATACGAAAGTAATCGCTGAAGGTAACGTTATCACGCCTGACATGTTTGCGAGGGTTACAGAATTGGGTGTTCATTGCACTGTTGTGGGCGGCGCAATTACAAGACCTAAAGAAATAACAAAACGCTTTGTTAATGAACTGAAAAAATAAAACGTAAAAAGACTAGGACATTAAGAGGTGTTTACGCCTTAACTTTGTCCTAGTCTTTTTAAATTGCTTGAGCAATAAATATTTTTCTATCATCCCATTCACCAGTTTGCTCATTATAATTATCGCAAGTTATGAGTGTTAATTGATTCTTTTGTCCTTGATGTTCATCGAGTACTTGTACATCAGAAGGTTTTACATCATATATTTTTACTATTTTATATTTTCTTGTCTGGTTGCCCACTTTAAAATAAACTTTGCTATTTTTTTTGGCTGCTGGTAAATTTGTAAATTGGTAATGTGCTCTATCTGTAAAAGTATGGCCAGCAATGGCAATGTTTTGATCATTAAGCGATTCGTCTTTTTCTGCAAAACTTACACCTTGCTTGAGTTGTGCAGGTGTAGCTGGTCCAGGATAAACCGGCGTTTTAATTTTAGCATCGGGTACAGAAAGCACGCCTGCTGCCTGTGATTTATCTTTAGGTATTGTTGCCTTTGACTGGTGTGTATGTTCCTTATCGTATCGTGTAACTTGTTGCTGATCATGCCGTTGTTGTAGATAATTTTCTATATGAGGCTTTAAGAAAATAGCAATAGCCGCTAAAATAAGCAAAACCCCAATGACAGTCATGGCTCTATTCGTCCATCGTTTCATGCATAACTTCCTTTATCAATTTAGTTATTATTAAATATAGCACAATATAGAAAAATTTTTAAGCTACAATTCAACTACTTATGTGTTAAAAGTCCTTACACTAATTTGCAATTATAGTAAATTTAATATAAAAAGAAACTAGATGAAAATTAAAGGGATGATTGTATGATACGTTTTGCTACAAAAGAAGATTTACCTGCAATACTAGAAATTTATAATGATGCCATATTAAATACTACTGCAGTATATACATATGAGGCGCAAACACTTGAAAATAGAGCGCAATGGTTTGACATTAAAAAAGCGAATAATGAGCCTATTTTTGTCTATGAATTAGAAGATAAAGCCGTAGGATTTGCAACTTATGGTTCATTTAGAGATTGGCCGGCATATCAATATACAATTGAACATTCAATTTATGTTGATAAAGACTATCGTGGAAATGGCATTGCTCAAAAATTGTTAACTGACTTGTTAACTGATGTTAAAGCTAAAGGCTATAAAACAATTGTCGCTGGTATCGATGCAACAAATGATAAAAGTATACATCTGCACAAAAATTCAATTTCTCATATTCAGGCACAATAACAAATGTGGGCTATAAATTTGATCAGTGGTTAGACTTAGCTTTCTATCAATTGGATCTAACTGAATAATTCGAACGTTATATTTTGACCAGTACTCAATGTTTGTCGAATGATCGACATTTATTGTACTGGTCTTTTTTATTTTCTCATTTCTAACCATTTCACTAATTCATTAAGATTATTCACCGTAATTGTTGGTTCTGCACCATTTTCATCAAATATTTCATTATTTCTATTAACCCAAGCCGTATCAAATCCAAAGTTCGCTGCACCATTTACGTCCCATGTATTAGAAGAAACAAATAAAATATCACTTCTTTTAACTTGATAATATTTTAATACAAGCGCATAACTGGCCGGGCTCGGTTTATATTGTTTAACTTCATCAACACTCATGATAGCATCGATATGTTCAGATATAGCTGAATTATCAACTAAAGTTCTTAACATATTATCATTGCCGTTAGATAATATTGCCAATTCTAAATTTTTATTTTTTAATTCAACAAAGGCCTTAGGTACTTCTTTAAAATAATCTAAATGTAGATAACCATCGAATAATTTATTAATATCTTCTCTACTATGCTTAACTTCATAAACGTCTAAAGCGTAACGCAAAGCGTTTTTTGTCACTTCATCATAACGGATATATCGTTGCATTACTTGTCTTAATGCGGCGTGGTGTAACTGTGTTTTTCTCCAAAGATTAGCTATTTCTTGAGCATGCTTATCATCATATTGTTCAATGTAGTCTTTAATAGAATTCACATCAAACATCGTGCCATATACATCTAAAACGATTACTTTATACATATTACTGCCCCCCTCTTAAACACATACATATTATTATTTATTTAGCCAAAATTTAAAATTTGAAACAATACATTACTCACAATACAAATTGTTACTATCATTTTTGCAATGCACGTCTCATTATTAATACAAAAATTTAACTTTAAACTACGTAATGAAGAAACCATTTTATTAAATAGACATGCCTATTTATTACTAAAATTTATGATAACTACAAAAAATACAAAACTGACATCTTATTTTATTACTTTTACACATAATCTAAATAATAATAAGTTATTAACCTCCATAATTGTTAAAGTAACAGTTAAAATAAATAAAATAACTAATTACATGAGGTTTTATTATGACGAGTACACTTTCAATTCTTAATAATGTTACTACGCCGCTCAAGCGTTGCATTAATGAAGTCATCATTTTAATACCCCTTTCCGAAACAAATGTAGTGAATGTAAATGGCACCATTCACCATATCCAAAATGGGCTTATAATTAACAATTGTGATCTTTATCAATACCTCAGCGTGAATGAACTGATAGAGTTGAGAATTCCTTTAACGTTATTCATAGAACGTGAAACATCGCTTGCACATTGTTATTTCGACTTTGATTTACTCAATAATCCAAATGTATTGCATCATCTTATTACGCCTCATCTATGCATCCGTTATAGTAATACAACAATTTCAACGAGTGACATTGGCAGCATTATTTCCTTATTGCTTAAAGAGACTAAATGCACTTTGCCTCATCCGTATGTGCCACAAGTCACAACAAAACATAAATTATTGAATGATATATTAACTTATATAAATAATCACTTGAACGATGCCATACATACTCAAACCGTCGCACAACATTTTTTCATATCACAATCTTATATTTCTATTTTGTTCTCCAACGTCATGCGTATGCATTTTAAAAATTATGTAATCAGCCTAAAAATAGCTTTATCATTACATGATTTGTTATCACCTAACCAAAGTATACAAAGTGTTGCAAGAGCCTATAGTTTTATGAATTTAAGTACTTTTACCAAACATTTCAAATCATACTTAAACGTACCTCCTAAAGTATATATTCATCAATACAATAAACAAATGTCCTTATGCCAAAGCGATTTAAAGATTAACTTAATAACTCAGGATTATAATAAGTTGCTCACGAATAACCAACAACAAGAGACAACACCCTTACCATATACATTAAATTTAAACACGTCTTGGCAAACTCAATCGTTCCCGATACCAATGACGTTTATCACAATTAAAGATATTGCGACGTTAAGCAAGTTGATACACATTCAAGACGACTATTTTAATTTAACGAACTTCTCTAAACCGCACATATATATAGAACAACTGGCAACAAGCAATCTCACACCTTTCAATATTAAACTAATATTAGCAATTCTACCTAAACTAAAAAGTAAAAATTGTTGCTTGGTATTGCCCATATATTCCATAGCTTTCTATCAATTACTTGAACGACAGTTGTTAAAAATTATAGATAGTAACTGTACTTACTATCCTTACTATAAATCTATTAAATTCGTTATACATGATGATTGTTTATCAGCTACACAACTTGATTCTTTAAAAAGACTTATACGTAAACGATACCCTAATATTAATATAGGTGCTTCGTTAGATAATTATATAAATAAACCTCAAAGTAACTTTGCGTCCACGATTAATTTTGTGCGTGACTCAAATATGGACTTTTATTTTATTAATCAACATTTTGCTACATTAATTTACAAATTAACTCATACTACACAAACTATTAATGGTTGCGAAGCCTTACTTTCTTTCATCAAAGACCTTAAATCATATGCTAAGTTATTAATATTTACACATATTGCTACGGATGACATTAATAATTATTTCAATGCTTATACAGAAATCAATGATGTAAAAATCAGCCGTTTTCTAATAGAATTATCACAACATATAGGAGGTTTCGGCTTCCCTTTATTACAAGAGCACAACACTGATATTGCGGTATTAAATCCATCAACTAGCAGTATGTCACTCATTCATATATACAGCATGCTACTACCGTTTATGGGACAAAACATCCATTTTCATGAATTAGGTCTATTAATGACTAAAGACAATACTTTTGAAATATTATTTTATGATGGCGCTCATACTATAAACGCTTCATCTCAATATCTTATAACGATTAAGCATGAATTCACACAACATTTTCAAGTGTTCAATCGTGTGTTAGGGCCATCATCAAATCTTTTTACTAAACCGCTTGCTAACAATACATCAATAGATACGTTGCAATTGGATAAAATGCTTTTAGATAATTTTAGTAAAGTTAATACGCCAAATGATTACATAAAGGTTCATAAGCATAACGTTCCACTTGAAGTACTAGTGGATAAAGGGTCACTACATTATTTAAAGTTATATACATAAGTGTTAAGCACAATTATGAAAAATTAAAAGAGGGTCACTACAACTAATAAGTAGTGACCCTCTTTTAATAAATGACAGTTATTTCTCTTTATTAAAATTCAAAGTTAAATTTTGCGCTTCTAATTTGAATGAATTTTTGAACATTTTTGATTTTATTTTATCTTGTAATTCAAGAACATACTTAAATACTGCACCGTTACCAACTTTACTTAAATAACCATAAGTGAAGCCGTCTTTCACAACGATTGAAGTTAGTCCTTCAGTTAATATGTAGTTGAATTCATTACATGTTAATTCTAATTTTTGTCTTCCTTTCGGAGCCACTGTAAATATATCATCGACTTTAATTGGCGTAACATAGAACGATAAATTATCATAATCTTTAGTGAAGTATGGTGTGAATCTGAAATAATTATTAGCCTGTTTACCTACCGTGCTTGTTTCTGCTTTATACTTATATTTATTACGATTACTACCAATACGTTTATCAAAAGTCATTTCCCCGAGTGTAACTTCAAGTACCACGTCCCACACTTTTTCATGTTTTAAATATGTCATCATTTCATCTAAGTTTGCTACAAATTTAAAACGATTTTGATTATTAACAGTAAGCGGGAGATAAATTACTTCTTTTTTATTACGAGATAGTAATTTAATTCTCATTGAAGCTGATGTATGATTTGGATCGAATATAGTTCTTACCAATTGTAATTCAATAGTGAAACCTTGATCATTAAAGTCAAACTGTGACATCTTCACGTCAGGTTGTGTAATATTTTCAAAAGAGAAGAAAGGCTCGTTTTCAGCGAACTGAATTTTTAGCGCTGTACCCTCTAATTTTGAATTATAAAATTCCCCATTCTTATAACTTTGTTCGACAATTTTATAGTTTTTAAAATCTTTATTACGTCCATAATATAATAAAGGTCGTATGTCTTCGTTTACATATTGATCTGCTTCTTTAGGTACTGTTTGAACGAAATCACCGAGTGCCTCCATCCATACTGCCGTTTGATCAGCTTTTACGTTGAGCGAGAAATTTCGTGTACGTGAAAATGAAAAATGTCGCGTTATAAATTGGCCAATGATTTCTTTTTTATTTTCTAAGTCACTATTCAATATTTCTTCTACGATGAGCGTCATGATTTTATAAAAATCTATAGGTTTCACATAGGCCGAACTCATATGCTCACCTTCACGTTTTGTAGCATAGTAATATGATTTATCGGCTAGGGTTGCAATATTGTCCGCATGTACATAAGCTTTCATTGTAAAGAGTTGGTCTTCCGCACTTTTTAAGTCTTCCGGGAAATAAATATTATGTTCTTTTAATAAAGCAGTACGGTAAAACTTAGTAGGACTTAATGTATAAATAATTCTTGAATGGGCTAACGTTAAACCATCTTCTGTTTTCTTAAACATAGAGCGTGGCGCACCACGTCCATTAACGCCTTCCATTTTTACTAAAATGACGTCTGAATTATTTTCATCTACAAAGTCAGATACATCTTGCAATGTATCTACATTGATATAATCATCAGAGTCGACGAAAAATACATATTCGCCTTTAGCTAAAGCTAATGCTGTATTTCTAGGCTTACCTGGTCCCCCAGAGTTAGCGTCTAATTTTTTTACAGTTAAATTTAAGTCTTTATTGTATTTTTTTACTTTCTTTAAAGTATCATCTTTAGAACAATCATCTACTACAATAACTTCAAAATCATTGCTATCATAAGTTTGGTTTTTCAAACTATTCATTAATTCTTCAATATATGCTTCGGAATTATATGTCGGTACAATAATCGTAAACTTCATGCTTTCTTTTTCACTCCTAAAAAAAGAACTGAGTTGCAAAATAAATATACCCTCTCACAGATTAATTTAAAGCTATAATCTTCAAATTAGTTTATATTATTTCGCTCTCAGTTCAAATTTATATCATATTACTTTAATTAACTTCCAAATAATGTTCTTACTAATCTTTCGCTTGATCGACCATCTTGATATTTAAAGTGTTTGTCTAAGAATTTAGGTACTTTTTCTTGTTCAAAATCTTCGTTATCAAGTGCTGTAATTAAGTCATCAAATGATTGTACAATTTTACCAGGTACAAACGTTTCATATGGTTCATAAAAATCTCTTGAAGTAATATAATCTTCAAGGTCAAATGCATAAAACAACATCGGTCTTTTGAATACGGCAAATTCATATACAAGAGATGAGTAATCACTAATTAAAATATCAGTAATAAATAAAATATCATTCACTTCTCGAATGTCAGAAACATCGACAAAATATTGTTCATATTCTCTTGGAATATTAAGTTTATTCGTCACAAATGGATGCATTTTAAATAACACAACTGCATTATTTTCTTCACAGTATCTTGCTAGTCTAGCAAAGTCTATTTTGAAGAAAGGATAATGTGCTGTATGGTGCCCATGCCCTCTGAACGTTGGCGCAAATAAAATAACTTTCTTACCTTTAATAATCGGTAATTCTTCTTCCATTTCTTCAGTTATTTTACGTTCGTAATCTTTATCGAATAAAATATCAGTTCTAGGCACCCCAGTAGGGATAATATTGCGTTCTTTAATACCGAAAGCTTCACCATAAAATGGAATATCATTTTCCGCAGAAACGAATGCTTTCGTATAATTTCTATGATTTACAGAATTGAAGAATGGCCCGCCTCTTTTACCTGCACGACTAAAGCCTACAGTTTTGAATGCACCAACGGCATGCCAAACTTGAATAATTTCTTGGCTCTTTCTAAAATTCACAGTGTAAAGTAAAGGATGGAAATCATCGACGAAAATATAATCTGCTTTACCTAATAAATACGGAAATCTAAATTTATCGAAGAAATTACGACGCGCAGAAATATTATGTTTAAAAAGTGAACGAATATCATATTTCTTATCAAGGTTTTGGCGTAACATTTCATTGTAAATGTACTCAAAGTTACCAGACATTTCAGCTCTTGAATCTGAAGTGAACAGTACAAGATTTCCTTTTCTCATATGGAAAAATTTCGTCACATAAAATATTGTTTTGAACATAAAGTTACGAATATTATATGAATACTTATTAAATTTCACTTGATATTCCATAATTTTCTTCGCTACTGGATTTAACTTCGGTGCTGGCATTTTGAAAATTATTTTTAAGACAAATTCATTTACTTCACTGGAAATCATAGGTTTCACAGTATAATTTGTTTTCTTAGAGTTGCCGCCTCTTTTAAACACATACTTAAAATGATCCAGTAAGAAATTATTTTTACCATTTTGAGTTTCAATGAGCTCATATTCTTCTAATTGTTCTTCATCTAATTCATAATTAGATGGGTCTAACAATGACGTATTAATATTTGCAATGTAATCAAAATCACCTTTATATACTAGAAGATATTCACCATTTGGTAAGTAGTTTCCATCGTCTAAAATAGCCACATTAAAACGTGCTGTAAATTTATCGCCTTCTACTTTGACATCATTTGCGTATAGTTCTTTTGTTTCAGTTAAATTTCTTAACATGAAATTTTTGTTGTTTATCTCCAGTGCTTCAACATGACCTTCAATAAATAATTGGATACGTTCCCAGTATATATCGTCAATTATTATTTTCGATTTACTCAATTTTAAAATCCTCTCTTCTACCATTCATGATCATTTATATTACATCGTCCATTTAATAACTGTTTTACCCCATGAAGTAGATAAATCTGCTTCAAAAGCTTTAACAGCATCATCGATTGTTTTCACTTCAAATTCATTACCTTTAAGTAATGATAATTTTTCAACGACATCAGGATTTTCTTTATAAAATTTAGCAATGTCTTGGAAATCCTGTGCACCACTACGGCTACTACCAATCATTGTTATTCCTTTTTCTAATACTAAGCGCGTATTAATTTCAACCGGATATTCACTTACACCAAGTAAGCCAATACTACCTTCAGGTGAAATTAAATCAATGATTTGGTCGATAGCTGATTGGCTACCTTTACCACCGACACATTCAAAACCATGATCGAACGTTACGCCTTCTGGCACATTATGAATGTGATAAACATTTTCTACAAATGAAAAGTGGCTTAATTTATAATCTGTTTTACCAAATACATAAATTTTAGCTTCTGGGTATAATTTATGCAGTAAAATAGCAGTAATATATCCTAAGTTGCCGTCTCCCCATACACCAAAACTATTTTTATTGGAAATTGATTTTCGTTCAAAACGTTGAAGTGCATGCCAACTCACTGAAACAAGTTCAGAAAAAGCAATCGTGCTTAAGTCAATATCATCTTCAACTTCAACGATACGGTCATGGTCTAAAAAGACATAGTCCTGCATAAAACCATCGACGCCACTTGATCTAAATTTACTCGTAGGTAAATAATTTTCAGCAATTACATCGTCCGTTTCAGTTGGTGTATTAGGTACCATGATTACTTTAGTACCCGCTTTGTATTGACCTTTATTATCGTAAACTACTTCACCGACGCCTTCATGAATAAGAGACATTGGTAATTTCTTTTCTAATACAGCCTCGTTTCTACTGCCAGTATAATATCTTTGGTCGGCCGCACAAATTGATAAATATAAAGGTCGAACGATAACTTTGTCGCTTTTAATATTTTCATTATTATATGTTACTTCAATTTGTCTTGGCGCTACGAGTTGATAAACTTGGTTAATCACTCAGCATCCCACCCTTTATGATTGAGTTTGCGACTTTTAGATCATAAGGTGTTGTAATTTTAATGTTATATAGTTCGCCTAATACGAGTTTTACTTTCTTATCAGCTACGACTAAAATTTTACAAGCATCTGTAAGTATTTTTTTATCGTCTTCTGATAAAGCATTATAGCTATCTCTTAATAGATTAATATTAAAAGATTGCGGTGTTTGACCTTGATACATTTCGTCACGTACTGGAATAGAATCAATTGCTTCGCCATCTTTAGAGGTAATAATCGTATCAGTTGCCGTAATTACTGTATCTACCGCACCGTGTTTAATTACTTCGTCGATGTTTTCTTTAATAATACGTCTCGTTAAGAATGGTCTTACTGCATCATGCGTAACGATAACGTCTTCATCAGTAATTTTATTTTCCGCTTCGATGGCATTAATAATACTCATAATTGTTTCGTTACGGTCAGCACCACCTTGAACGACTACAACTCTTTCGTCAGTGATATCATGTTTACGAAGTGTGTCTTTCGTATGCGAAATCCATTTTTGAGGTGTAGCAATATAAATTTTGTCAAATTCACTTGTTAATAGAAACTTCTCTACCGTATGTACCAATATTGGCTTCCCGTCTAAGTCTAAAAATTGTTTTGGTAGCGGCACGTTTCCCATTCTTGAACCTACGCCACCAGCTAATATACCAGCATATATCATTTAATTTTCCTCCTAAGTATTCAATCTATTTTTCTGCCTAGTTTGAATGAAAATTTATAAGTATTTTTATAGTATAAATTGCAATCTCTATAAGTGTTTTTTTATCACATAAATTGCAATCGTCATTTTAAATTTAAAGTTATATTTTATTAGAATTATTTTGGCTATGACTATTATAATAGCAATTTCCACTTATCATTTCTAGTTATATCCATTGCACACAAAATGCAAATGAACCAATCTAATTTACCTCTATTTATATGCAGTTAAATACTTGCTAACAATGGGTTGCTTTATATCTTATTGTTCGCTTTGCTTTAACTGAATCCAATCGATAATATCTTCGAAAATTGTACTATTATACTTACTCTCATTTAAAATTTCGTGTTCTAATGTATCATAAATACGTAATGATTTGTTAGTAGAACCTATTTCATTAAAAAATTGTAATGCGTCTTCATAACTTACTAAGCCATCATTTAAACCATGCATAATAAGTACATCATCGACAAAGCGCGCTGCATGCGTTTTTAATTTATCGACACCACTATCAAGGCTGTAAATTAAACCTCGCGAAATACGCTTAGCTACTAAGTCATCTAGCTCATATTTTGCTTGTACATCTTTATCAGAACACACACCCTCACCTAGCGCATTGTCGATATAACTATCTTTAGGTAAAGTACTGTCCTCAAGAATTTCACTAAACAACCCTTTATTATCGCGTGTTAACGCGCCAGAAGTAACAATGCCACGCACTTGATTAGGATAAAATGTACCATAGAGTGCGACAGTATAACCGCCCATGCTATGACCAATTAGAAATATATTATTACCATAAGTCGTGCGCACAAAAGAAACCACTGCCTGCAAGTCTTCTACAATTTGGCTATCATTATCATAATAAGTTTGTGCACCTTCTGAACGACCATGACCTCTTTGATCATATCTAATGACATTGAAACCATTAATTTGTAACCTATCTGCTAGTTCGTCATAACGGTCTAAATGTTCAGCAAGGCCGTGGACGATAATAACATTAACACTATCTTCATAGTTATCAGTGTAGCCTTCATTAACTTTAGTATACAACTTAGTTCCATCGGACGATGTTATATGTTTAATGTAGTTCATTTAAATCGCCTCCTAAATCTAACCGTAAGTTCATTAAGTTATACTAATTATATAACTTTACACTCAATATTAAAAACGATAGCTGACATCATAGCTTAATTATCAATAAAAATTCATTGTATTAGCCTTATTTTTTATCGATAAGCATACAATATCTACCTATAATATTATTTCATTAAATTTTAACTTTCAATTTACGTTCACTTAATAAACACGTGGTAATTTGAAAGTGTACTCAGATATAAGCCATTTAGGAGGTTGTTAAAGTATGCGTAAACCTGTAAAGTTAGCTGTTGGTATTTATTTAGGGACAATTTTAATCATTTCTAGTAGTTATTTAATCTTAATTTTAATCGGCAGTATGCAAGGCAATGACATGAAAGGTGCTGTCACAGACGGTAAAAATACTGAACAAATAAAAAGTTCTACCGCAAATAAAACTAATAGCAACTCATCATTTTATAAATTCTCTCAAAATTTACAATTCCAACTCATATCAAATTCTTCGCACTCCTATATAACACATGCTTTATATAACCTACCAACAAAAATCCCTTCAATTTCATAATTTAAATTATTATTATAACCCCTTATATTTCATTTAATAACGCGCTTTTAGTTACAATTAAGATGAGATAAAATAAGGGGGTTTTTTTATGAGTAAATTTTCAGATGCTGAAAAGGTTCAGATTTTAAGTGATTTAGTTAATATTCAGTCAGTTAACGATAATGAATTAGATGTATGTAACTATTTACACCAATTATTCAAAGCACACAATATTTATTCTGAAATTATTAAAATTAGCGACACAAGAGCAAACTTAGTTGCAGAAATTGGCTCAGGTAAACCTGTATTAGGCGTCTCAGGTCATATGGATGTTGTATCTGCTGGGAATATCGATAATTGGACGTATGATCCATTCCAATTAACTGAAGAATCAGGGAAATTGTATGGTAGAGGCTCAGCTGACATGAAATCTGGTTTAGCTTCATTTGTAATTAGTCTTATTGATATTCATGAACAAGGCTTATTACAAGAAGGTACTATCCGTTTACTTGCCACTGCCGGCGAAGAAATTGTTGGTGAAGGTGCAAAACTTTACCATAGCCAAGGCTACATGGATGATGTCGACGCGCTTATTATCGCTGAACCTTCTCAAGATAGAATTATATATGCACATAAAGGTTCTATGGATATTCGTGTAAGTTCTACAGGTAAAGCTGCACATAGCTCAATGCCTAAGCTAGGTTTCAATGCTATTTCTCCATTAGTAAAGTTTATTTATAAAGCCGATGAAAACTTCAAAAAATTCGATAAAACAAATGATTTATTAGGGGACCCTGTTTTAAATGCTACATTATTTAATGGAGGTACACAGGTTAATTCTATCCCTGAATTTGCGCAAACCGAATTTAATATTAGAACTATACCTGAACATGATAACAAGCAATTCGTATCTTATTTCAACGAAATTTTAAAAGAAGTTGAAACTGAAGACACTAACATCAAAGTAGACACATACATGTCTCGAGATCCAGTTTATACAACAGGTAAAAATAGCTTAGTAACATTAGCACAAGAAATGGGGAGAAAATATTTAAATACTGAATTATCAGCACTTGCGTCCCCAGGCGTTACAGATGCTTCAGATTTATTAGAACATAAAGATGAAAACTTCCCATTCATCATGTTTGGTCCTGGTCATATTAGCCAAGCTCACCAAGTTGACGAACATGTTGATAAAGATATCTACCTTACATTTATCGACTTATTCACCGAGATGTTACCTAAATATATAAAAAACTTGAAATAGCCAAGCATTAAATTTAAGCCATCAATATCATTAAACAGCACATAAAAGTCATTAATGGGCTGTTTTTGCATTCATGTTTTAAAGGATATTCAAAAATTCTGTACAACACGCAATAATCAACGTATTAAAAAGGCACTTACTATTAAACTTACTAGTAAGTGCCTATTATCATTAATATTTGCCGATGATGCATTTCAACTGTTCAATTGTTTGTTGTCTTTCTGGAATAGGAAAGATAGGAAAAATATGGAACAGATTGTATCCAGGAATAAAATCGTGTTTAATATTTTTTCTGTTTAGCATTTGAGATAATTTTAAGCTATCTGGATAAATGGTTTCTTTTGTACCTATAACAATAGTAACATGACCTAAATCTTCTAAATCTCCATTTATCGGTGATACTCTCCAATCTGTTAAAGGTAAATCATTCGCCCACAGTTCTGTGAAGAATTTACTACCTTCTATGCCTAACATCGGGTCTACCTTTTCATATATTGGCGCTTCTGGATTGCTAAAAGTAGCATCTAATACAGGTGAGATTAACACGATATTACTCGGTTGTAATAATTGTGCTTGCTTTAAGTATTGTGCAAAGGATAATGAAATTTGACCTCCGGCCGAATCGCCCATAATCGTAATTTGATGCGCACTTTCAACTGTAGTTATGATTTGTTTGTATATTTTCATAAGTAAATTGAACGTTTGTTGGTAATCAGCATGAGGCACTTTAGGATATATTGGCATAATCACTTTGGCATTCATTGATGAAGCTAACAAATCAATGAATTCAAAGTGGTGTTTCAATGGATCTTGGTACCATGCGCCCCCATGAATATATAGTATAACGTTTTGTTGTCTATTTTCTTGTGCATTTACAACATATACACTTGAATTATCGATGGTCTGTACAACAACATCATTGTTAAAATGATAACTTGTACCCTCATATTCACCTTTAGTCGTGGCTTTAGTTTTTTCAAGCGAAACTTGAGCATCCTCTATACTCGAGAAAGTTTTTTTCATACCACTCAGTCTAAACATTGTCTCAAATAAAAAGCTAGGATAACTCCTTTTAGCTTTTACTTTAGTATAAACATAAGATGCTAACACGCTCGCACTTGCAATAGTTAATAATTTTCGTATCATTGTTATTCCTCCATAATGCTCTTACCATTATTTTAAATGAAATAACTACAAATTTTTAGTAAAAACAATTACAAGTTATTTTATGTATCTTTACCAAAGATTCGCTTCTGCTAATGGCTCTTCTTTATTTAACATTTTAGCCATGTATAATTCATCATGATACAAGCCTTCCATATAGATAGATTCTCTTTTAATGCCTTCTATCATAAAGCCCATTTTTTCATATAGATTTATGGCTGGATTATTATGAGTAAGCACTGTTAATTCTAAACGTCTTAAATCTTGGTTCCTTGCCCAAGCAATGGTTTCCTCAAACATTTTAGTAGCAAACCCTTGTTGTTGATATTCTTCCATTAAACCAGTCGTTATATAACCTTTATGTTTCACTTTTTCAATATTGCTAATATGTAATGATATATAGCCCACAATTGTGCCATCATTCTTTTTCACGCCAACGTAATAATTGTGTTGTATATCTTCGTATAATTTTAATGTTTCAAATGTACGTTCATCTGGTAAATAGAGCATAAACTGAGTTTCTTTATCTATTTGTTTCATGCATTGATATAAATTAATAGCTTCATCTGCATTAATGCGTTCGACTCTCATTACTACCCCCCCCCTTTTTTGACCTATTTATCATGTCACAATTGTATCATACAATTAAGTTGTGACATATCTAATATATTTCCAACTATACCTAACTACGCACAACATTAAACTTAATTATCCATTTGATATAAAAAAGATGAGGAAAATGTATTTTCTCCTCATCTTTAGTATTATTTATTTAAACTGTCATGCATAAGTGACAATTGTCTTTCTAACTGTTGCATATCTATAAATCTACCTTGACGATGCATCTCTTTTCCATCCATATATATAATATCGACTGGCACTGTAAAAATCGAAAGTTCGCCTGCAATAGCTTCAACTTCACTTTGATTAATAACGCCAAAAGCAACATCATCATATTCTTTTACTAATTCTTCAACCTGAGGCAAAACGGCATGACATACACTACAGTTATCTCGCATCACATGTAATACTGTTAAGCGATGTGTTTCAATAAAATTGTGAAATGCTTCAATGGAATGTAACTCTTGCCTCATACTCACACCTTCTTTGTAACATTTACAAATTGATATCTAACGTAGCACTTTTTCACTTCGTAAATGTCTATTTTATTAGATTTTGGAAAACTTCTGGCACTCTTTCTACTGCTTGCTTTTGTAAATTATAAAATGTGCCACTTTGTTTACCAATGCAATGCATTTTATGTTCCGAACTGATCTCAAACTCAAATTCCCATCTTAAGCGACTCGCTTTCACTAAGTAACAACGTCCAACTGGCTTGTCATGAATTGTAATAGGCATTTGATATTCCGCTTCAGTTTTCATCAAAATAGGCGAAATATTATTTTTCATCATTTCAGAATAACTCATATGTTGATTAATAAAATCTGTTCTCAAATCCTCAAACCATCTTACGTAAACGATGTTACTCACTATCCCCATTGCATCAATGTCGTAACCATTTACTTCTAATTCTCTCTCTGCTACTAATATTCTCTCTGTCATGATTTTCTCTCCTCAAAACCAACATTTATATTTTAAAAGCTACCTTTATAAATTGCAGCTGGCTAATACATATGATTGTCAGTCATCAGCTTCTGGTGTAAACACAGTACTCTCACTATCTTCTGGGTAATAAAAACCATTAGGAATTGTTTGTAATTCAAGCAAACTCCCCCATGGTGTTCTGACGTATACAGTCGCATTTCCTTCTGTATCTTCATAACGCGTATTTTCATGCGGTTCAGATAAAGGGACGCCTCCTGCACGTTTCACTCGTTTTAACGCTTGATCAAATTCATCTACATAAAACGATATATGTGTATAACCTATATCTTGAAGGTTTTCTGCACCTGATTGCTGTGCGTCCTTAAATTCAAACATTTCAACGTTAGGACCGTTACCAAACACGAGCATTCTTTTTTTAATTATTTTAGCACCACGTTCTAAACCTAATACATGTTCTACAAAAGTACCGGCACGTGGATCATCAGCTTTTGTCTGACTATCATAAGCTATTTTAGCATCTAACGCTTCTTTAAAAAATTTTGTTGCTTCTTCGATATTTGGTACTGTTAATCCAATATGATTTATTCCTCTTGATATAGACACGAAATTCACCTCTATTAAATAAGTTATAATATATTATTCCCCAAAACGCTATTCGTTAAAGCTGTATGTCTATTCTCATAATTACTAACTACCAAAATAAAGGCTAACCATCTTACGATGATTAGCCTTTATAATTAAAAGTACATTTAGATAATACTGGATGCATTATTTAAATGTTCTTCAAAAGTTATTCTTTTATTTTAATGTTTATTATTATATCACCTTCATTAACCTCATCTGTAGTAACAAGTTCTATATTTGCTTGTTTCAAATTAGTAAAGATTAATGGCGTAATAATACTTGGCGCATGTTTTTCTATATAATCTAAATCAAGTTTAACGAGAGGTTGACCTTGTTCGATAATTTGCTCTGCCTCTACTAACGTTTCAAATCCTTGCCCATTTAATTTCACAGTATCAATACCAATATGAATGAGTAATTCTAACCCTTCATCAGACTCTAAACCTATAGCATGTTTAGTAGGAAATACTGTTTTGACTTTACCATTAAATGGCGCTGTTACAACATTACTTTGAGGTATAAACCCAATACCATCCCCCATCATTTTTGTAGCAAATACTTTATCAGGTACGTCTGCTAAGGGTATTGGTTGGCCGTTGAATGGTGCCGAAATTTGAATGGTTTGTCCCTTAGTCATTACACTTTGCGTTTCTTGCTTCCTCTCTTGGTATTCAGAATCAGACGTATCAATGATTTCGCCTTTAATAATACGATTCATATCATGTTTCAGTTGGTCTGACATAGGACCAAAAATTGCCTGAATATTGTTTCCTACTGTTAACACACCAGATGCACCTAACGATTTTAATGTATCAGCATTCACCATATTTTTATTATTCACTTCTACACGTAGGCGCGTAATACATGCATCTAAATGAGCAATGTTGCTTTGTCCTCCCATAGCGTGTAATACTTTAGACGGTAAACTAGACATTGCTGTCTGCTCTTCTTTAACCTCTTCGTCCTCTCTACCAGGTGTTTTCAAGTTAAATTTAGTAATAACGATACTGAATAAGAAGTAATAGATGATTGCATACACTAAGCCTACTGGTATAACCATTAGCGCATTTGTACGGTCCCAATTAAGCAAACCATATAATATGTAGTCTATAAATCCACCCGAGAAAGTCATTCCTATTTTCACATCTAATAAATGCATTATTAAAAATGAACTTCCTGCTAAAAATACGTGAACAATATAAAGTACTGGGGCTACAAATAAAAATGAAAATTCCAATGGCTCAGTAATACCTGTTAAAAAAGAAGTAAGTCCAGCTGATAACATTAACCCAGCTACTAATTTTTTATTTTCAGGACGCGCACAGCGATAAATTGCAAATGCCGCCGCTGGTAAGCCAAACATCATAAATGGATATTTACCTGTCGTAAATGCACCAGCCGTAAATGGCACGCCATCATTCATTTGTGCTATCCAAATACGTTGATCGCCTCGTACTACATCTCCAGCTAAGTTTACATATTGACCAAATTCAAACCAAAACGGTGCATAGAATATATGGTGCAAACCAAATGGAATTAAAGCACGTTCAATGATTCCAAAGACAAACGTAGTTAAAGTTAAATTTTTATTTAATAAGAAATTGGATAAGTTGTTTAAGCCATCTTGAATAGGTGGCCAAACAAAAGTTAATACCACACCTGCTAAAATAGCTACTAACGAAGTAACTATTGGCACAAAACGTTTGCCTGCAAAGAACCCTAAAAATGGCGGTAGCGATATGTTGTAAAACCTGTTATAACACCATGCTGCTAAAGCACCCATAATGATACCACCAAACACACCACTCTGTAGGGTTGGTATACCTAAAATAAGTGCATGCGATTGTGCTTTACTTGCTTGGCTCAATGTTTTAGCGCCGTCAACATAACTATAAATATCATCTATTGTAATATTTAAAATTTTACCCATCGTTGCATTCATTATTAAATACCCAACGAGTGCAGCTAATGCAGCTACTCCATCTCCACCAGCCAAACCTAACGCCGTCCCAACTGCAAAGAGTAATGGTAAGTTTTCAAATATAATTTGACCAGAAACTTCCATGATTGATGAAATAACTGTAAATATTTCATGTTTTAACCAAGGTGCCAATGACACAAGTTGTTCATTGTGCATAGCATTACCAAGTGCTAATAAAATACCGGCAGCAGGCAATATAGCAACAGGTAACATTAAAGCTTTCCCAATCCGTTGCAAATGACCGAAAAACCGTTTAAACATGTTATCTAACGTCCCTTCATTAAATTATTATCGACGATGTGCACAAAAAAAGGCATGAGCAAAAAAACTATTCGTAAAAATAGTTTGCTTTGCTCATGCCTGCCTATCCAGTAACACGCGTATTCGATAATTTCATAAATATTATATACGAAAGACCCCTGTCAAACAACTGTCACTCTAGCTTTTTGACTTTGCTAATAATGTAAAATTAAAGCTATCGACATTGCTATAATACAAATTAATACCCATATAACGATAAGTTTCCATGCAAACTTTAACCATTGGATATAACTAATCTTTGCTACGGCAAGCGCACCCATTAAAATAGCTGAAGTTGGAAATAATACATTACTTATTGCATCACCATATTGAAACGCAAAGACAGTCATCTGGCGATTAATATGTAATAAATCAGCAATAGGTACCATCAACGGCATGGTCGTTAGGGCCTGACCAGAGCCAGAAGGAATAAAGAAGTTTAGCATGAATTGCAAAAGAAACATCATTATAATTACGAAAGCTGGTGGTACATCAGTTAATAACGTAGTCATTCCATGAACAATTGTATCTATTACTTTGCCATTTTCTAAAATGACAATTATTCCTTTGGCAAAACCTACAATCATAGCACCAAATAAGATATCTTTCATTCCTTCTATTAATGCATCAAAAGTACCGTTAATACCCAATCCACCTACAAAACCTGCTAATAGACCAGCCAACACAAAATTGGCACTCATTTCATTAAATGACCAACCGAACCGGAAAATACCAACGACGTTCATTATGATGGTTAACACGATAAATGCTAGCCCTGCTGCTTGTCTTTTAGTAAATCGCTCATAATATTCATCCTGAACTGTAGACGCTTCTTCCTGTTCTAAGTCGTAAACTAAACTTTTCGTTTTATCATGCTTTATTTTTCTTGCATAAAGCATCACAGTGGTAATTGCCGCTATCAAAATAAAGACATAAATGATGGAACGTAAACCCCACCCCGAAAACATAGGTAATTCAGCAACTTTTTGAGCTACGCCGACAGTAAATGGATTTAGCATCCCACCGATAAATCCACTAGCTGCACCTAGTATAACCATAGACGCACCCGTTAAAGCATCATAACCTAATGTACGCGCAATAATAATACCTATAGGTACAAAGATAATTGTTTCTTCAGCAAGGCCTATCGAAAAGCCCAAAATTGAAAAAATAGTCATCGTCAGTGGTATCATTAAAATTTGAAAACTACCTAATTTTCTCATGGCTTGTTTCACACCATTTTCGAACGCTCCTGTTTTATGTACAATGCCAAAAGCACCACCTACTAAGAAAATGTAAAACACGATTTCTCCACCACTTAACAAACCTTCTGGAATAGCACGAAATATATCAAAAAATGACACACCGTGTTGTGAAATCTGTTCGTATGTACCTGATACTACGACAGTTTGCCCGCCTTTTTTCTCACGTTCATAAGTTCCTGCTGGGACTAAATAAGTTAATAAACAAGCGATAACGATGATGAGCATTAATAAAGCATATGTATGCGGTGTTTTCATTGTGAAAGATTGTAGTAATTTTTTCATAACATGAACCCCTTTATTCAAAGTTATAATGATTATTAAGATTATAACCTAATAAAGAAAAGTTAATCCAAGTCAATTAATATAGTCCAAAATATTATAATAAAAGAGACAACCGTTTTATAAACGATTGTCTCTTTATATTAAAATGCTATTGTGCTTAGAAGAAACGTTTAGCCGCTGTTGAAAGTGGTGGAATTTCATCTAAGTCTAATTTTTTATCTTCAGTAATTGATCTATAAGCCCATTTACCATAGTTTAGAGCTTCATCTTTTACAATTTTACCTGGTAATGGCGCAGCATTTGGATCAACATAAACGTTAACAATTGTAGGTCTATCTTGAGCCATAGCTTCTTCTACAACTTCGTCAATACGGTTTGGATCTTTTAACGTATATCCTACACCGCCTGCACTTTCAGCGAATTTTGCTAAGTCAACATCTGTAAAGTCGATTGCATATTCTAATTCGCCTGCCGCTTGTTGTTCATATTTAATAAATGATAATTCTTCGTTGTTCATTACAAATATTGTCATTGGCATATCATATTGAACAGCTGTTGCAAAGTCTTGCATTACCATTTGGAATGCACCGTCGCCTGAAATACCTACGACTTGTCTATTTGGATAAGCACGTTTAGCAGCAATTGCACCTGGTAACGCACAACCCATTGTTCCTAACCAACTTGATACGATAAATTTGTTGTTTACTGTTAAATCTAAATAACGTGTAGACCAAACAGTAGAAGTACCTACGTCGATAGAGAAGATGGCATCATCGTCTCTAACTTTGTTAATTGCATCCATAACACGTTCTGGACGGATTGGGCTACTTTCGTCAGCTTTATCTTTATCCATCCAAGAATCCCAAGTAGCTTTACGCTCTAATGTTTTAGTCATAAAGTCTCTATTTGGAACGTGTTTAACAGAGTCTGTTAATTGTTGTAATGCATATTTACTATCGCCAACGATACCTACATTGACATCAAAACGATGACCGATAGCTTCTGGGTTAGTATCGATTTGAATAGCTTTAATATTTTTCTTAGGTAAATAATCAACATAAGGATAGTTAGTACCTAACATGATTAATAAATCTGCATCTTGTATTGTTTGATAAGATACTTTAGTACCGATTTTACCTAAGTTACCTAAATTATAAGGGTGCGCATCTGGTAAAATACCTTTCGCTGGTAAAGTAATAATTGAAGGTATTTTAGCCGCTTCAATAAATTCTCTTACTTCATCTTTAGCGTGTTTAGCACCAGTACCAATAATCATTACCGGACGTTTACTTTTATCGATTAATTTTGCTGCTTTTTTAATACTACGTGGTTTTGGAGCTACACGAGCAGGTGGTGCAGTATCTACTTTTGTATTCGTAGTGTCTTTAACTTTTTGTGATAATAAGTTATTAGGTAATATTAATACTGATACACCTTTTTTCTCATATGCTGTACGAATAGCTTCATTGACAATTCCAAAAACATCTTTATCTTTTTCAGTAATTTGATGTCTATACACAGCTACGTCTTCAACCATATTATAAATATCAGTTTCTTGGAATGCTTTAGTTCCAAGTTCTGTTGAATTAGTTTGGCCAGCTAAGATTAATTGAGGTACGTTATCCATCTTAGCATCATACATACCGTTTAATAAGTGAACGATACCAGGTCCACCAATACTTAGTGCTACACCAATTTTACCTGTTAATTTTGTGTAGCTTGCAGCTGCTAAGCTTCCAACTTCCTCATGTCTTACGTGTAGAAAATCAATGTTATCTCTTTCTGTTCTCAAGCTATCAACGACTGCGTCGATTGAATCTCCAGGGATACCATAAATATGATCTATATCCCAAGCTTGTAACGCTTTAACTAATGCATGATTTCCTTTAATTTTTGCCAATGTAAAAAGCTCCTTTCAAATACTCAATATTTTAAATTATACGATTTAGATTTTGCACTTTCAAAATAAATGCTTAATTCATAGTTTAATAAAGTAATAACAATAATAATGGTATGATAACCGAACTTAATATAGCATTTAATATCATACCAATCGAGCTAAATGCACCAGATTCGATATCAAGTTCAAGTGCCTTAGCTGTACCGAATGCATGGGATGAATTCCCATAAGTCAATCCACGGGCAATTGAGGTTTGGAATTTCGCAAGTTTTAACAAGTATGCCCCTAAAATACTACCTATTAATCCTGTACATATAATAAACATGACAGTAATTGTATCTGTGCCACCGAGTTGGTCTGATAATTCAATGCCTACTGCAGCTGTGATTGATCTTGGCAGTAAAGTTACTATAACTTCTTTTGAGTAACCCATTAGCTTTAAAGTAATAAATAGCAGAAAGAAATTAATTACAACTGCTGCAATAACGCTCGTAAAAATAATGTTAGCGTGTTGCAAAATCATTTTTCTATTTTTATATAACGGATAAGCTAAACATACGACCGTTGAATTTAACAAGTAATTAATCCATTTCCCACCTGTCATATAATCATTATAATCCTGACTAAAGATTAATAAGATAATAATGATAAATAATGAAGATATTAACGCTGGATTTAATAATGGATGCTTATACTTTTCTTGTAACTTTTTGGCCAACAGATAAGTTATAACTGTTAAGGCAATCATAATGAATGTTTGTAAAATCAACATCTAATGACTCCCACTATTGCCATCTGAAGTTTTGAACATTTTTTCAGCGATATAACCTGAAATCAATGCCACACTACAAGTACCGGCAATAACTAGTAAGAAAAATACAATGTAATTTAAATTAATATTAGAAGCAATATCCATTATACCAACGACAGATGGTACAAAGAAAAAGACCATTGTTGCAAGTAAGAAGTTCGCACCTTCTTTAATCCATTTTTCTGGAATTATTTTAAATTGTAATAATACGAAAAACAGTGCGAGTCCAACAATGCTACCTGCAATCGGTATATGCAATGCTTGTTGTAAAACATTACCTAAATACGTTATGCCTGAAATTACTGCAATTTGAATTATAATTTTGACTACTTTTAAAGCTAACTGCATTCAATCATCACCCTTTTCTTAATGATTCTAAATAGTGGTTGTTTTGATTACAGTTATTATTGTAAGCCCTGCATTCTTATAATAAAAATATTGATTTTACATACTTTTCATTACTTTTTTCTATGAAAACGATTACTTACATTACGAAACATAATAAGAGAGATGCTATGATAAGCCACAACTTTTATTAAAGTAGTTCAAAATAATTGAACAATCGTGCCTTATTGCATCTCACTCATTTGATACGATTTATAGTCTTTGCTCCATAAAGTCAATCCATTTTCGTGTTGCATGACTTAGATATTTATCTTTTTTCCAAATAACGCCTAATTCCCATTTCATTGAGGGGTCATCAAATGTAATAGCTTTAAAATCGCTATCTAACATTTGAACAATACTTTCAGGTAGAATACTGACGCCCAAATGAGCATTCAATAAATCATCTATGAAGTTCCACTGTGAGATTTTGGAAATCGTTTTAGGTATAAAACCTGCGTTTTTTGCCGTTTCTCTGATTTTGTCATTTAAGTAAAAATCTTCATTAAACAGAATAAAATCTTCTTCCTTTAATTCAGACATAGACACAGTGGCATTATTAGCTAGTCTATGTTCACTATTAAGTACGAGTTTTAAATCTTCTTGATATAATGAAATAGAATTAAAAATGGTGCTATCAACAGGTATAGTCGTTATGCCTATATCAATTTCATCATTAAACAATTGAGATTCAATCATTTTCCCACCGTTTTCAACCATATTATAGGTCACATTCGGATACAATTGATGGAATTCACCTAACAATTTAATAAATTGCTTCATATTCATGACTGCTGATAAACCTATACTTATATGCCCTGTTTCAAGGCCTAGCAAACTATTTATTTCAGTAGGCAGATTATTATATAAGGCTAATATTTCTTTACTTTTCTTATAAAATATTTCTCCAGCGTCTGTTAGTACAATTTGTCTTTTACTGCGGTCGAATAAAGGCATCGCCAATTCGTTTTCTAAATCTTTAATTGCTTTACTAATCGTTGGTTGCGCTATATAGAGTGCTTTCGATGCATTTGTCATGCCACCATGATTTACTACCTCTACAAAGTAATTCATTTGTTTTATATCCACAGCTCTTTACACCTACCTGTTCATTTTTCTATATTAACTAAAGTTTATCATGAATATGTCGCCACCCGTTATATAAACGATACTTTCAAATTAAATATCATCTTATATTACAGTAACATTATATATATTGCTATTATATTAAAGGTTGTTTTTGTTAAGGTAACGTGTATTGTTCAACTTGATAATTTCTTTTATTATTAGAAAAGTATTAATAATAAAAGAACTGGGGATAATTTATAAGGATGAAAAAATTATTGTGTCGCATCGCTATCGCCTTCACTTTGCTATTCACGACGAGCGTTACTTTCCAAATGATCAACAACACGAATATTTCTCATGCTGCTAAAAATTATTATGCAAAACACAACTGCACTTGGTATGTTTTCAACAAAAGAGCACAAGTACATAAGCCAATCCCAAATGGTTGGGGCAATGCAAAATATTGGTATACTAATGCCAAGCGTTCAGGTTATCGTGTAGGGACGAAACCTGCGCCAAAAGCAATTCTTCAATCGACTGCTGGTTACTATGGGCATGTTGCTTATGTAGAAACTGTTTATAAAAATGGTAGCATTAAAATATCAGAGTATAATTATAATCGTGCCCTTGCTTATGGCACACGCACGCTAAGTAAAAGTACCGCAAGTAAATATCGGTACATATATTAATTAAAAAGACAGTTATAAGTCACATTATTTGTACTTATAACTGTCTTTTTTTATTTATTGTTATTACGATATTCTTTTAACAGTTGCTCAGCAGTTGCTGTATTAGCTTGTGTTGCATTTTTCAAAGCGTTGGCCACATAACTAATTTCATCACCTTGAGCGCCAACTACAATCGCTAATGATTTATATTGTAACGACATGTGTCCTTGTTGAATCCCTTCGGATACTAATGCTCGGCATGCTGAAAAGTTTTGAGCTAGACCGACGGCCGCAACAACATGTCCTAGTTCTTGCGCGCTTGCTACATTTAATATATCTAATGAAGCTTGAGCTATTGGCAACACCTTCGTGCCGCCACCTACAGTTGCTAAAGTCATCGGCACCTCTATTGTGCCCACTAAACGTTGTCTATCACGATCATATTTCCACGTTGCAAGCCCACGATATTGCCCATCTTTGCTGGCATATGCATGCGCACTCGCTTCGGCACCCCGTGTATCATTTCCAGTTGCTAAGACAACGGCGTGTATGCCATTCATTACACCTTTGTTATGCGTAGCAGCACGATGAATATCCACATGAGCTAATACTGATGCCCTTTCCATACGATGCGCTACGGTTTCACCATCGAAGTCACCTTTAGCTAAGTCAGAGACTTCAATTTCGCCTTCAACCTTAACGACAGATGCTGTAGCATGATTAGACAATATACTCATTAATACATTACTATCTTGGAGTTCAAGCTTTAAATGTGCTGAAATTCCTTCTAATATAGTATTTAACATGTTAGCGCCCATCGCATCTTTCGTGTCGACAAAAACTTTGAGAGACAATAAGTTTTCAGTTGGGAAAGTGTCTATTTCGATTCGTCGATAGCCACCACCACGTTTAATAATGGAAGGATATGCCTCATCTGCGATTGATTTAATCTGCTCTTCCATTTGGTAAATTTTAGTTGCTAATGCTTCAGTATCTTGCACGTCATCAAACACGATTTGACCAATCATTAATCGTTCACTAGTGACCACTTTAAAACCACCAGTATTATTTACCAATTTGGCGCCATAGCTTGCTGCTGCTACGACAGATGGCTCTTCTACCATCATTGGTACTGCGTAATTTTTTTGATCAACTATAATGCTTGGTAGTACCCCCACTGGGATTGTACCTTGTCCTATAACATTTTCAATAAGACTGTTAGCAATATCTTCGTCTATAACTTGATTTTGCAATAAATGTTCTTTGTATTGTTCAGACAACAAGCCTTGAGTTGCCAGTTCATTTAACTTTTCTTCTCTAGATAGATGTCTAAATGATTTATCTAATGCGCCCATAATTGCTTAACGTCCTTTCTCTATTAATAAAGCTATGCCTAAGCCACCGCCTATACATGCAGTAGCAATACCTGTAGATTTATTTTCTTGTTCTAATATATTTACTAGTGTTGTTACTAAACGTGTACCACTTGCGCCGATTGGATGACCCAATGCTATTGCACCACCGTATAAATTCAATTGCTCATCTGCGATACCTAAATTAGCTTTAACCGGAATACTTTGAGCAGCAAATGCTTCCGTCATTTCGATAACATCTATATTCGCAATCGTATTACCGCTTTTTTCTAACAATTGTGACACTGCATAATAAGGTGCGTATCCCATATATTGTGGGTCACAACCAACTTCTGCATAATCTCCTACAAAGCCTAAAATATCATAGTTATGTTCTCTCGCATATTGCTCATCCATTAATATGATTGCTGCTGCACCATCATTAATACTTGATGCATTGCCACCTGTCACAGTACCATTTTCATCAAAAATAGTTTTTAACGTACTAAGCTTTTCAACACTGCTATTCGCTCTAATACCTTCATCTGAAGTCATCATTGCGCCTTCATTATCTTTTATAGGTACAATTTCGTTATTAAATTTACCTTGTTGCGTTGCTTGCGCAGCTTTTTGCTGAGAGTTATTAGCAAATTCATCTTGTTGTTCACGTGTAACACTATATTTTTGAGCAATTTTTTCTGCAGTTACACCCATAGGTACATGATGAAAGGCATCTGTTAGACCATCATGCATAAAACTATCTACTGGCGATTCATCACTATTTAAAAGTAACTTCGGTGCATTGGTCATACTTTCAACACCACCTACTGCAACTACTTTTGCTTCTCCCAATTGAATTAATTGTTTTCCTAATATAATGGATTTAAGACCAGAGCCACATACTTCGTTAATTGTCATTGCAGGCGTTGTATTAGGAATACCTGAATTGATACCTATTTGGCGAGCTGGATTTTGACCGCTACCACTTTGTAAGACATTCCCAAAAATAACTTGTTCGATTTCATTTGGATTAATATTTACTTCATCCAATGCTGCTTTAAGTGCAGTAGTTCCTAGTTCTACTGCCGAATAATCACTTAATTTTCCTCTAAATCTTCCAATCGGTGTTCTCTTGGCACTAACTATAGCTATTTTATTCATTGTTATTCCCCATTCCTTAATCTTTAAAATAATTGTATTTATGAAGCCTATTTTGGTATGATACAGGTGCTTATTTATTAATAGAAAGGTGTCGATACATAATGACTATCGGTATAGATCAACTTGATTTTTACGTTCCACAATTTTATGTAGATATGGCTAAACTAGCTGAAGCACGCAATGTAGAACCCAATAAATTTTTACTTGGTATCGGTCAAACAGAAATGTCTGTTAGCCCAGTAAGCCAAGATATTGTTTCAATGGGTGCTAATGCTGCTAAAAATATCGTCTCTGAAGAAGATAAAAAAAATATTTCAATGGTAATTGTTGCAACAGAATCTGCGATAGATTCTGCCAAAGCATCAGCCGTTCAAATACATAATCTACTGGGTATACAACCCTTTGCACGATGTTTTGAAATGAAGGAAGCATGCTACGCTGCTACACCTGCTATTCAACTTGCAAAAGATTATTTAGCAAATCGTCCAAATGAAAAAGTATTAGTAATTGCAAGTGATACTGCACGTTACGGACTACATTCTGGCGGTGAGCCAACTCAAGGCGCTGGCGCGGTTGCTATGTTAATTTCACACAATCCACGCATTCTCGAATTAAACGATGATGCAGTGGCATACACGCAAGACGTTTATGATTTTTGGAGACCATCTGGCCTATCATATCCATTAGTAGCCGGTGCTTTATCTAAAGATGCATATATCCAATCATTCCAAGAAAGCTGGAATGAATATGCAAAACGATACAATAAATCACTTTCAGATTTTGCTTCTTTATGTTTCCATGTTCCATTTACAAAAATGGGTAAAAAAGCGCTTGATTCAATTTTAACAGAAGATATTGATTCTGAAACGCATAACCGCTTAACATCAGGTTATGACGCTGCAACTTATTACAACAGATATGTAGGTAATATCTATACTGGATCATTGTATTTAAGTTTAATTTCTTTATTAGAAACACACGACTTAAAAGGTGGCCAAACTATTGGCTTATTTAGTTATGGTTCAGGTTCTGTCGGTGAATTCTTCAGTGGTAAACTTGTTGACGGTTATAGTGAAGTGCTAAACGTAGAGCACCATAAAGCTTTATTAAACTCTCGTACTGAATTATCAGTAGAGGAATATGAGCATTTCTTCAATCGTTTCGATAATCTTGAATTCGATCATGAAACCGAATTAACAAGCGACCAACATGGTATTTTTTACTTAAACGATATTAATGATCATATCCGTAATTATAATACCTTAAAATAAAATTTAAATCACTGGAAAAGATGCTTAATATGCTAATCTTTTCCTCTACAAAATAAATTAAGGCTAAGCACCCACATTAATTATTTAATGCGCATGCTTAGCCTTTTTATTTTTATGGTTTTGTACTATAACTTGGTACGTAAAATGAGGACATATCGACTTTTTCGTTGTTTAGTAATTTAATCTTTCTATCAATACCACCACCAAAACCTGTAAGACTTCCATTAGCGCCTACAACTCTATGACATGGAATAATAATTGAGATAGGATTACTTCCTACTGCGCCACCTACTGCTTGTGCAGACATTTTACTTTGTCCTCTTTCTGTAGCAATTTGTTGTGCAATATCCCCGTAAGTGACAGTCTCACCGTAAGGAATTTCCCGTAACTTCGACCATACGTTCATACGAAAATCGGTCCCTGTTGGTTTAAGCGAGAAATTTATCGTCGGCTTATTTCCTGAGAAATATTCATCTAACCAATGCGTGACCTTATCAAATATAGGTTGGTATTGTTCTTTTACTGTATCGTTTAACAATGTCTCATAATTTTGTTGGTTTTCAAACCATAACCCTGTTATATTTTCGCCATCCGTAGTAATCGTTAAATTCCCTACTGGTGACTTATATGATCGTTTAAATTGCATTTATGACACCTTCTTTCTTTAGAAATATCAGAATCTATATTTTCTATAAATTAAAACAATATACATAGCTTTATGTAAAACGTGACAAACATCACCAGTGCACCTATTCCCGTAATTATCGATTCAATAACAATTACCGTTTAGCACCAAATTTATTACTGCGTTTTGCCTTTATTTATAAATTTATCTTGCACGATAATCATACATAGCGCAATCTTTAAACTTAACAATCACAACAAAAAATAAGGCTGAGACATTAAGTCCCAACCTTTTTTTAATAATAATTTATTTATTTTGATTCGCAAACACCTGACTAATGCTTCTTAGTTTTTCTGGCGCATCACCTTGAGCCATTTTAACTTCTACGAAATGCATTTTATTACCTTGTGCTTTGATGTTTTCAAAAGTATGTTTCAAGTCTTGTGCATTTGCAACTTCATGTATACCAACATTATCTCCACCAAACACTTGTGGTAAAGCTTTGTAATCCCACATATGAATATCGTTGTAAGGTTGATGTTCTCCATGAATTAATCGTTCTACTGTATACCCATCGTTGTTAATTACAAAAATAATAGGATTTATTTGTTGTCTAATCATAGTTGATAATTCTTGTACAGTTAATTGTAATGAACCATCACCAATAAATAAAATATTTCTACGTTGTTGATCTGCCATTTGTGAGCCTAATAATGATGGTAAAGTGTAACCGATTGAGCCCCATAATGGTTGCCCAATAAATTTATTGTTTTTATATAACAATAAATCATATGCACCAAAGAAAGAAGTACCTTGTTCTGCTAAAATGACATCATCTAAACCAATAAATTGTTGCATCATTTTGAAGTAAGTTTCCTGTTCTAATGGCTCATTCGTCAACTCAATATGGTCATCAAGTTCACGATTTATTTCAGGGAACATCGCATCATTATGATAATCAATTGCTAATAGGCTATTTAGTATAGTCGGTAAATCTATATCTTCGCGTCTTGTTTCATTCATTTTGAAATTGCGGTGATTTAACATCACTACATCATCAATATCAAATTGGTATGAGAATCCAGCAGAAGCTGAATCAGTTATTTTTGCACCAATATTTAAAATAGCATCACTTTGATCGACATAATTTCTAACGTTTTCTTCTGCTACGCTACCGTCATATATACCTAGATAATGTTCATTTTCTTCGTTAAATGCACCTTTACCAAGTGATAATTGGGCTAATGGTATATTTGTTTTATTAACAAATTGTTCTAATTTTTCGTGTAAATCAAAACTATTAATTTCATGTCCTGTAATTATAACTGGTTGCGATGCACTACTTAATTTTTGTGAAATCATGTCAACAACTTGCTCGTTAATTGTTGATTCTTTCACAGTCGGCTGAAATGCTTCGTTTACTTCAATTTCAGTCATTGCAACATCTATTGGTAAATGTACATGTACTGGTCGACGTTCGTTGATAGCAGCGTTGATTAATCTAGGGATTTCTTCTATAGCATTATCAGTAGTGATATAACCTTGTGCCGTCGTAATGTGTTCAAACATTTTTCTATAATCATCAAAAGTGCCTTCTCCTAATGAGTGGTGCACAAATTTACGTTCTTGTTCTACTTTAGTTGTAGGCGCACCTGTTATAGCAATAACTGGTACACGTTCTGCGTACGAACCAGCAATACCATTTACTGCACTTAATTCTCCTACGCCAAATGTGGTAATCATTGCAGCTAGTCCATTCATTCTTGCATATCCATCTGCGGCGTAACTTGCATTTAATTCATTTGTATTGCCCACCCATTTTACGTCCTTGTGCTCAATAACATCGTCTAAAAATGCTAAGTTAAAATCTCCTGGAACACCAAAAATCTCATTTACTCCTGCGTTGTGAATAGCATCAATTAAATACTGTCCTACTCTCATTTTCATAATTCATTCCACCTTTCACAATTGGCCTTACAATTAATATAATAACTGTATATCATAAATAGGTCAACTATATTGACTTAATTATGACAACATATATATTTTTGCTATAATAGGTGCAACTATTTAATTCAAAGGAAGTTACACTATAATGACAAACCATCGTGATTACGAACACATGTTGTTTTATTTTGCTTATAAAACATTTATTAATAGAGCCGACGAAATTATTGAACAATCGGGTATGAATCGCCAACACCACCGTTTTTTATTTTTTATCAATAAACTACCAGGTATTACGATTAAACAATTATTAGCAGTTCTAGATATTTCAAAGCAAGGTTCACATGCCACATTGAAAACACTTAAAGAGAAAAAATTAATCATCGAACAACCGAGCCCTGATGATATGCGCGTCAAACAATTATTTATCACAGATGAAGGACATGAGTTAGTAGAACAACTCAATAGCGCACAAAATGATTTATTACGCCAAACCTTTAACGAAGGCGATAATGATTGGTATCGTATAATGGAAGAACTTGCCGATCATCGTGAAGGATTTAGAGATATAAAACACTTAATCAAAGAAGATAAACATTAAGCAAGACAAAAAAACTACCTATTAGCCACATAAGCTAATAGGTAGTTTTACTATGCATATTAAAACATCTCTGAAACTACTTTTTGTTCTAAGAAGTTTAATAAGTAGTCAGGGCTTCCTGTTTTGGCATCTGTACCAGACATTTTAAAGCCACCGAATGGGTGATAACCCATAACTGCCGCAGTACAACCACGATTTAGATATAAGTTACCTACATCGTAATCACGACATGCTCTAATCCAGTGCTCACGATTATTAGTGATGACTGCACCTGTTAAACCATAATCTGTGTCATTAGCAATTTCTAATAACTCATCAAAATCAGAACCTTTAACAAAGCCGACTACAGGTCCAAAGATTTCTTCTTGCATTACACGATCTTTAGATTTTAAGCCTGAAATAATTGTTGGTTCGATAAAGTAACCAGTACCATCGTCAGCACCGCCACCTTGTTCAATCTTACCTTCTTTACCACCAATTTCGATATAATCTTTAATCTTATCGAATTGTTTTTTGTTAATTACAGGACCCATGTAAGTGTTATTTAATGTGTTGCCCACTTCAATTTCTTGAGTTAATTTGATTGCTTTTTGTAACACTTCATCATGTACATCCTTGTGTACAATTGCTCTTGAACATGCTGAGCATTTTTGTCCAGAGAAGCCAAATGCAGATGACACGATTGATTCTGCTGCTAAATCAGTATCACAATCTTTATCTACGATAATCGCATCTTTACCGCCCATTTCAACGATAACGCGTTTTAAGAATTGTTGACCTTCTTGTACTTTAGCTGCGCGTTCAAAAATACGAACACCCGTCGCTCTTGAACCAGTAAATGTAACAAAGTGCGTATGTTTACTATCAACTAAATAGTCACCAATTTCTTTAGGGTCACCAGGCACAAAGTTAACTACACCTTTTGGTAGGCCTGCTTCTTCTAAAATTTCCATTAGTTTATACGCAGTTAATGGTGTATCTTCTGCTGGTTTTAATAATACAGTGTTACCTGCAACGACTGGTGCCAATGTCGTACCAGCCATAATAGCGAATGGGAAGTTCCAAGGTGGAATCGTAACACCAGTACCAATTGGTTTATAGAAGTACTTGTTATGTTCCCCTTCTCTATCCAATACTGGCTTACCATCAGCTAAGTCCATCATAGATCTTGCATAATACTCAATGAAGTCAATACCTTCACTTGCGTCGCCTACAGCTTCATCCCATGGTTTACCTGCTTCATAAACCATTACTGCCGCGATTTCTTCTTTTCTTCTGCGAATAATTGCAGCAACACGTAATAACACTTCTGCACGATCTCTATGAGACCATTTTCTCCATGATTCGTATGCTTCATTTGCCGCATCAAAAGCTTTATCTACTTC
Source organism: Staphylococcus lloydii (assembly GCF_015775975.1). Taxonomy (NCBI): domain Bacteria; kingdom Bacillati; phylum Bacillota; class Bacilli; order Caryophanales; family Staphylococcaceae; genus Staphylococcus; species Staphylococcus lloydii. Next base: position 506,908 of record NZ_CP064056.1, on the reverse strand, counting down.
ATTCTTAGATGCTTTTGATACTTCTGCAATTACTTCAGAAGTTTTTGCTGGATTAATAGACGTATACGTATCTTTTGTAAACGACTCTTCTCCATTTATTACTAAAGGAATTTTTGTATTCAATTCACCTTTAACTTTATTTAAGGCCTCTTTGAATGATTCTACGTTTTCAGGATTTGTAAAATCAATTCCAGGTTCATAACTATACTTTACTACCATCTTTTCTACCCCCATGTCGTTTGTAAATAGAAAAACTAAAAATGGAATCTTCCATTCATTTAATATTCTAGCTACTTCTAAGCATAATTGCAAACGCTTGCAGCCAATTTTCTGAATTTTCGTTGCACACTACTAATTAGGTATAGCTAAAACTTAAATTCCACGAGTGAAAACATTGATATGACGGCGTTCATTGGTATTGTAATTGAAATTTAATCTTTATTGAATGTAAATTAATATTGTATTTAATTTATATATGTTATGATTTCTTTTTGATTATACAGTGAATTGAAATTTACATTTATATAATGCACAACATTTTAAGAGAGGTATAGCCTTAATTATGAAAACTTATACATCAGTGATTTTTTGGATGCGCACAATCGCCTGTCTTAGTATTGTGCTTATTCATTCTATAACGACAACATTTATCCAAAGTGACAATTTAGGCAAAGGAACATTAATTCGTATCGTTCAATTGCTTTTAATGTTTAGTACGCCATTGTTTGTTTTTATATCTGAATTCTTATTAGCTAAAAACTATCATACTACTATTAAGAATGGATTCTTCAAAGATAAATTAATTTATCTAGGTATCCCCTATGTATTTATAAACATTGGTATTTCATATTTTTATTATAAACCCGATTCTTTTAAAGCCTTTATGGGACATTTAAATGACACCATGTTTCATGGCGGCGCAGTTACATATTTTATTGTAATCATTATGCAATTTTACTTATTGCATTTCTTTTTTGCTAAATATTTAGTGAGATGGAAACCTATACCTATGATAATTGGCACAACAATTTTCGCCACGCTATATTGGGCATTCAGACAATTTGTACCGCCAGCTCATGGCGACATCCTCTCTATGTTTTGGGATCGTGAAGGCTGGATGTTATTCCTAGGTTGGATTAGTTACTTTGTACTTGGTTTTTATACTGGCGTATATTATGAAACACTTATGAAAAATATTAAGAAATACACTATATCTATTATCATAGGGACAATTTTAGCTGCAGGTTTATTAATTTGTAACTATGTATTTGGAGTGAGTACTTGGGTAGAATCAAAACGTTTTGATATACCTATCTATGTCACAATGGTCATTTTAATGTTTTTCTTATTTTCATCGTACGTCAAATACGTGCCAAAATTCATATTATTTATAAGTAATTATTCTTTCTGTATCTATCTATTGCATTACTTTTTCGTCAATCAACTTGGGATGCTACGTGAAGATAGTGCGATAAGAAATATTGCTTTCACATTTATAATCACCTTAACTGTAGCCATTTGCTTAGCTTATTTACTAAACTTATTTAAATTCGGTAAATATGTAGTTGGTGGCATCGGTCATATCAAATATGAAAAGGTCTACGAAAGTTATAAACTTGGTAAAATGGATTAATACTACAATCAGCATATAATAAAAGAGAGCGCTAACTTTAGCGCTCTCTTTTATTATTTTGATGATGTACAAAATCTAGTTGCTATCACATGTAATAACGTAAAATTATTTTCTATTACTACGTTTATATTGTTGGCTATTTTGCGAATTTTTATTAGTCGCTTTATTCTTTACTTGCTTAGCTTGTTTTTTAGCATATTGCTTTGCCTTATCGCTACGTGCCATTAACATTATACCTGCGATTAACCATAATAATGAAGTGATTAAATTACCAGTCAATAGGTTAACAATGGCCATGAGTATTAATAGTATGCCTATTGTTTTAGGTATGCGACGCATTAATTGTGTCATAATTATTGCTAAAATAAAGCATACAATTGCTATGATAATGATAATAATCGCACCATGTTTTACAAGATCGAATAACTCTGATGGCGTGACTTGGGATAAACTTTGATGCAAACTCCCGTCAGCTTGCATCGATTGAATTCGATTCACCGCTTCTTTTTTAATACTATCGTCATTTAAAAATGGTAATACCAACGCTATTAAAGCAATCATTAGTATTTGGAATAGTATCCCTATCCATGTTAAAACCTTCTCAGCTGTACGTTTCATGTTTGTACCTCCTCAAACAAAATTCTTTACTCATTGTTAATTATAACTGTTGATATATAAATAACGCAAAACAACTTATATTCCTTACATTTATTATTTAAACCTCTACTTACTTTTTCAAACTATTAATCCCGTTACTTTTAATATTAAATATAATCATTATGTATATGTTTATATTGTGTAGGGTAATGAACATAAAACGATAAAAATGCATAAAGGAATGAATAGTAAATATGAACGATAGAGCAAGGAAACATAAATACATAGTTTATTCAATTTCAGTAGCTATTATTCTAATCGTTACTTTAATTGCAGGCATATTTCCTAAACCATTTGGCAGTTATGCCCAAACTTTATATTCTGCTATTACAAACACGTTCGGTTGGCTATTTCTAGTCATTATTTTTATTTTAGATATTTTCCTAATTAGTTTAGCTGTTTCGCGCTATGGACGCTTTAAATTAGGTGATGATAATGAGGAACCCGAATTTTCTCTTATGTCATGGATTGGGATGTTATTCTCAGCTGGTTTAGGTGTCGGCATTGTCTTTTGGGGTGTGGCAGAACCACTCTCTCATTATTTACATTCGCCATTCCCCAGCAAAGCATCAGGAGAATCAGCCGCTTCAGCGCGTTTAGCTATGGGTTACACATTTTTCCATTGGGGGATTTCACAATGGTCAATATTCGCTATAGCTGGTTTAACTGTAGCCTTTTTCCAGTTTAGAAAAAAGCGTGATGGTCTAATTTCGACTGCAATGGAACCTGTATTTGGCGAAAGCTATAAACGACCTATACGTAATATTATTGATATTTTGGCAATTATTGCCACAGTTATGGGTATTGCAACATCAATAGGTTTAGGCATTATGCAAATCAGTGGCGGTTTACATCACGTTTATGGCGTCCCTAATAATAATTTCACAAAAATCTGTATAACATTATTAATGGTTATTATATTTTTAGGGTCTGCAATTACAGGATTAAATAGAGGAGTAAAATGGCTTAGTAATATTAACATTGGTTTAGGTGCTATCTTACTTATTTTCATACTTATTTTTGGTGATTTAAGATTTATTTTAGAATCTTACACCTTAGCAATTGGAGATTATTTACGTCACTTTGTCGAATATAGTCTACGAATAAGTCCATACACCGGTCATAATGCTTGGATTCAACAATGGACTGTATTCTATTGGGCTTGGGTAATTTCTTGGTCTCCATTTATTGGCGGCTTTGTAGCAAGAGTATCTAGAGGTAGAACAATACGAGAGTTTGTAATTTGCGTGCTTATTGTCCCACCTTTAATCTCATTTGCTTGGATCGCTGCATTTGGGGGTACTGCCTTGAAAATTGCCTTAACACAAAATGATAATATTGCTCAACTTGTAGATAAAGATTATACGATAGCCTTATTCGAACTTTTATCTAAGTTCCCACTTGCAGATATTACTAGTGCAATAGCAATAGCACTGATATATATATTTATTATCACGAGTGCAGATTCTACAACACATATCGTAGCAAGTATGGCTACTGGTGGTCTAACACATCCTAAGACGATTCATAAAGTTATTTGGGGCGTATTGATTGGGGCTGTATCTATTGCAATGACATTAGCTGGTGGATTAACAAGTCTACAAACTGCTTCAGTGGTCACTGGTTTACCTTTTTCAATTATATTATTACTCATGGTGTTCTCAATCATGAAAGCATTAAGACGTGAGCCTATAGAACACTTTGAAATGACTTATATTGAAGACGATAAGGATTACTCTATTCCGTTAGAAAAACGTGAAATGGAAGAAAACGAAGATAGACATAAAGATTAGCGCCCTTAACACACATAGCCGCACATGGATTTGATATAATAACGTTATACAATTAAAGGGGATGGTAACATGGATTTAAGTCAAGCGTCGCCTAGTAAAATTAGACAATATATTCGTGAAGGGCAACTTCAGGGACATACAAGTGGTTTAGCAAAAGGCTATGTACAAGCGAATGTGGTGATATTACCTTCTGCATATGCATACGATTTTTTAAAATTTTGTTTTAGCAACCCTAAAACCTGTCCATTATTGGATGTATCTGAAGTCGGCGATCCTTCATTCCCAACTTTTGGTAATTCGGCGGATATTAGAACAGATGTAGCCAAGTATAACGTTTATGAAAACGGCACTTTAGTCTCTTCGCCTACCGATATCAGTCATCTTTATACCGAGGATTTGGTAAGCTTCTTAATCGGCTGTAGCTTTACATTTGAACATGCCTTATTAGACGCTAATATCCCGGTACGTCATATAGAAGAACAGCACAATGTACCGATGTATGTTACAAATATACCTGCAACTTCTAGCGGCGTATTTAAAGGTCCAATTACCGTAAGTATGCGTCCTATGACAATGCAAGAAGCTATTAGAGCGACTGAGATTACGACGCACTTCAAAAACGTTCATGGCACACCTATCCATATAGGTAATCCACAAGCAATAGGTATCGATAATATTAATAAACCAGATTTTGGAGAAGCTGTTTCTATTTATAATAATGAAGTCCCTGTTTTTTGGGGTTGTGGCGTTACACCACAATCAGTAGCATTAGAAGCTAAACCTTCATTAATGATTACACACGCTCCTGGTCATATGTTTATCACAGATGTAAGAGACAGTGACATGTCACATTAAGAAAAGCGCAATTTCAGTTGAAATTGCGCTTTTCTTTAATTTTCATTATCGTTTATAGATTTAACAACTTTTGCCGGTGCTCCGATTACAAGTTGGTTGTCACTAATACTTTGCGTCACAATACTACCTGCACCTACAACTACGCCATCGCCAATAGTCACGCCAGGCAAAATGATAACATTTGCGCCTAACCAAACATTGTTACCAATAATAATAGGTAATGCTTGTTCTAAACCTTTATTTCTCGTTATTGCATTTAAAGGATGATTAGCCGTATATAAACCACATTTAGGTCCTATAAAAGTATTGTCACCTATAGATATCGATGCACAATCCATAAGGTAGCAATCGTGATTAATAAATACGTTATCTCCGAGCATTATGTTGTAACCATAATCAACCATAAACGGACTTAGTATTTCTATATTACTATAAGCATTATTAAACAGTGAATTTAATATTTTGAGCCGTTGCTCTATATCACTCGGTTTAGTATGGTTTAAATCAAAACATAAATCTTTGGCTCTTATCCTTTCTTCTTTTAAAGTATTATCATAGTTAGCATCATACCACTCGCCAGCTAACATTTTCTTTTTTTCCTCCACTTTTAAGTCCCCCTAATAGTCATTACAACGAAAGTAATAAATGATAAATAAGTGTTCCTGCATAGTTACCGATAATGTAACCTAACGTCCCTATAATTAAAATCGGTCCGATTAAATTGGTCCATCGTTTCCCTATTGCTAATGCTGCTGCAGTAGTTGGACCGCCAGCAGTAGCATTACTAGCTAACAGTATTTCTTCAATTTTAAAATGGCATAATTTGCCGACAATTAAACTAAGTCCTAAGTTAAATATTAGTATGATAATGACAAAAACAAACAATAAAGGTGCTGTTTGTATAATCGTAACAAATGATGCAGGAATACCTATAACAACAAAGAAAATATATATTAGAAATGTTCCTATTTCCGATGCGCCAGCTAATTTTTCAAAGAAATCTCCCCAAATAGCCACCACAATTAAAGTGAACGTCGTTAATAATAAATACTGATCGCCAAAGAATGACACGATAATCGTTAAAAAGGCGTTACTCTTTGGTACCCACTGTTGTATTAACTCTGATAATTTAAAACTTACTGCTACCAATGCAAAAGCAGTTGCTACAGAAATTGCAATATCTAATATTTGAATCTTTTTCGGTTCCCAAAAAGATTGTTGTTCTTCATCTGTAGTTGTACCTTTATAGTCAGTTTTAAAATACTTTTTGACCACAGGCATGGCAGGTATTGCTATAAGTAATAAAAAGTAAAGCGCCATTACGCTATTATCTGCGACAACTGTCGACGATATCATATCTTTAGGTGTGTCTAGTTTAGAACTGATAGCCGCAAAATTCACGCCGCCACCGATATAACTACCTGTCATCATGGCCCCAATTTTTTCTAAATATGGAATCCATTTATGTAAAGTTAAAAACCCAACAACTACTCCAATCATTGTTCCTACTGATGCAATTAGAAAAATAACTAATAATCTTCTACTTTCTTTCCACACCTTTATAATGTTCGAACCGAATAACAATAAAGGAATAGATAAAGGTACAATATAGTCCCATACGGTATCATATACAGGTGCCTTCGTTGGTATTATTTTAAAATTGGATAATAACATCGCACCTACTAATGCAATGATTGCACCAGATATCGTACTAGCCCACTTATAACGTTGCTCAAGAAACAAACTTACCGTTGCCCAAATTATAATGATTGCCCATAATACCCATGTATCATCTTTCGCAATTACCGTATTTAACACCATTAGCGTCACCTCTTCGGTTTTATTGATTACAATGATTTGAATTAATTTATTCTATATTATCAATGAGTATCATGATTTAATCAACTTTTCAGAATATTGTAAAATTAATTCACATATTATTGTGCTGACAGTAGTTAATTGATATTCTTAGTGGTAGCAGTTTCATAAAACAAAGGGGGACGTTTTATATGAAACAAAAAATAGGATTAATACTTGGCCCAGCCTTATTTTTAATTTTCTATTTTATTCCTGGGATTACAGGTCTCAGTGATGCACCGAGAGCAGTATTAGCTGTGACTTTATTTGTAGCGACTTGGTGGATTACGGAAGCTATTCCTATTCCTGCAACTTCGTTATTACCACTAATCCTTTTACCATTAACTGGTGGTACAAGTGAAAAAATTGCAGCTTCTGCTTATGCTGATCCTATTGTTTTCATGTACATGGGTGGTTTTATTATTGCCATTGCACTAGAAAAATGGAACTTACATAAACGTATTGCGATGACAATAATAACGATGATGGGATCAAACAGTAACCGGATTATTCTAGGTACAATGATAGCTACTGCATTTATTTCAATGTGGATATCTAATGCCGCTACGGCTCTGATGATGTTACCGATCGCATTAGCACTAATTGAAGAAATTAAAGAAGCAAAGTTTTTATCACCTGAGTCTACCCATAAATTTTCTAAAGCATTATTATTAACAGTTGCATATTCCGCTTCCATTGGTGGTTTGGCAACATTAATAGGTTCTGTACCGAATGCGGTATTTGCAGCTGTAGCTTCTTCAAGTTTACATAGAACAGTATCATTCGCTCAATGGATGTTGTTTGCTGTACCAATCACAATTGTTTTATTGGCAGCATTATACTTCCTATTAACTAAATGGTTATTCAAAATTGAAGATGCGGATCAAGTATCTTCTGACTTTGCCAAAAAAGAGTTACATGATTTAGGTCCAATGAGCATCGAAGAAAAACTTACTGGTATCGTCTTTTTATTCGTTAGTATTTTGTGGATTTCTAGCAGTATATTACCTGCATCATTACATTTATCAGATACTGTAATTTCTATGAGTGGTGCTGTATTACTTTTCTTAATACCTGCTAAATCTAAAAAAGGCGGTTTACTCGTTTGGGATGACTTATCCAAACTTTCATGGGGCATTTTAATTTTATTTGGTGGTGGCCTTTCATTAGCTGCCGCATTTGAAGATTCAGGTTTAACAAAATGGATGGGTGGTCTATTAGATATTGTTAAACCATTACCACTTGTGCTAATCGTTATTATTTTGACGACAGCAATTTTATTCTTAACAGAAGTAATGTCAAATACTGCTGTGTCTAATATGTTAATGCCGATTAGTATTGGGCTGGCTGCTGCTATTCACCAAGATGCATTCTTTATCATGGCAGTTGTAGCACTTTCATCTACATGTGCCTTTATGTTACCTATTTCAACGCCACCAAATGCTGCGGTGTTTAGTTCAGACGAAATAGAAATGAAAGATATGATTAAAGCCGGATTTATTTTGAATATATTTACAATAATCATTATTTCCTTATTCGTTTACTTCTGGCTACCAATCGCTTTTGGTATCTAAACCACCATAATATACTACTAAGGTTTGATACAACTTCTATACTAAGGACGCATGATATTATTGTATTAAACAGTTACAATATATATATCAAGTATTTAAAGGAGTTATTAATTATGAAAACATTATTAAGAGGTGCCATTGCAGTATTATTAATACTTGGAGCTATCAAAACGTTCCAAGAACACGATGTAACTGAAGACGCTCATCATTACTACAATCAAGTTAAAAATGGCGAGATTTTGCAAAATGTTGAAAACATAAACTTCAAATCATTAAAGAATATTGATTTTAAAGATTTAAACCCAGCTGACTTCTTTTAAAGCTTTATTTTATTAAGGGAATACAGCACCTAAAACAAGTTTTTAAACTCCTATTCACTTACTTTTCATATATATAAGCAAAGACTGATGACACTTAAAAGAGACGTTAACTATAAAATGGTTAGCGTCTTTTTTTTAGTTATTTTTAAGACAACCTTGCTACAAACTCATCGTACCTATAATCATTTTTAAACATTATAATAGCCCATCCCAAACAATAAATTAAGGCGATTTCTATGTTATTAACAATAGAAATCGCCTATTTATATAAAAGAGATAATATTTATTTTCTGGAGGAACAGTTAAATTTTAAATTGGTAGTAGCGTCACACTAGTCATCAAATTGAATGTTTAACTATTCGATGAGAATGTATAAATGCCATTATCGCAAATATACAGTAAATAATTGAGTAAGCTATCATTACAATATAAACAGGTGTTAACGTACTCGAGCCCATTAATTTCATAAATGCTAAGGCTGCAAATAATGAATGTAATAATGACACCACTAAAGGCATACCAAAATTAAATGCTACTTTTAACGCTAAGCCTAATGTCATATCTTGATGCGTGTAACCCATTTTTCTTAAAATACGGAAGTTGCCGATTTCATCTTCAGTTTCATCCATTTGTTTAATATAGATAATACAACCAGCTGCAACTAAAAATGCTAAGCCTAAGAAACTTGTTACAAATAATAAAATACCTGTACTTTGATCTGCCTGTTTCTTAACTTCTCTTTGAGATGGTAAATTAGGGTTAATTTTATGTGCTATCTTTTCAGCCTGTGTCATTTGTTTATGATTAACAATATCAAATCCAGACTGTGTTCTCACGTCTTCACTATGTTGTTTTAAATCATTATATTTGTCCTCACTTACTAATAGTACTGGGCTATTAAACGATGTTTGTGTTGAAAATTCAGTCGTTTTACTTGTAGATGTCACTTTAAAAGCATGTTTTTTTGACCCTTGTACTACAATGTCTTTATTAAGTTCCGGATGTATGTCTGGCCCTGTTATTCCCATGTTAATTAGTTTAGCAGTGTTTCCTTTAACATCTTTATCATGGAAATATTTATTACTAGTCACTATCATCGTTTCAACATTGCTATACATTTGAGGCGCATTTAATACATTATCTTTTAACAACTTAGGTGTTGCAACTTCTTTATATTTTAACTTGTAATTAATATTGTGTTGCTTTAATTGTTCTGCAAACTTGTCAGCTTGCTTTGGTTTTTCAAACGTAAAATCTTGTGGAGAAGATGAGGCAATTTGATTACCTAATTGCACTTTACTGAGGGCGCCGAAACACAAGATAGTAACTGTCACGGCAGAAATAGTCGCAATAATTGTAAGCGACAAGGCATTCTTTTTCATACGGTGCATAATTGATGACGTAAATACTACATCTGTAATAGAAACATGACCTTTTTTCATACGTTTAGCCGTTTTAAATATGAGTGATACAGAGCTTCTAAAGAATAAATAAGCACCCACTACTGTTAAAGCTAAAATAATAAATGGTAATATCATTGCGGCCCCAAGGAATTTATTGAACATTTCTGTAGATAAGTAATAACCAATAAGAATCATTACAATGCCTAACACACCTGAAATCGTTTCTATAAATGTAACTTTTGGATTTTTGACATCTGATTTTGATTGATCACTCATCATTTGTAAAATACTACGTTTTTTAATAAATATATAATTTTGGCACATGATTAATACAAACGCTAGTACAAGCATCAAAATAGTTTGGAACAATGCTTGAAAATGGAAGTTAATCGACACACTCGTGTGTACATTGAGTACTTTAAGTACAATCATTAATAAAATTTTTGACCCAAATATACCAACAATCAATCCGATTATGCCTGTAATAACAAACATTGCCATTTGTTCAATCATCAACATGCGCATAATATTCTTTTTAGTCAGACCAATGAGTTGATACATGGCGAATTCTTTAGTACGTCGTTTAATAAATAAATGACTCGCATACATTAAAAAGATAATAATTATAATAAATAGAAAGTATGCACCTGTCGCAGCGCCTTTTTTAATAACGACAGTTGAATCGGCATTGTTAATGCTATGCGTGTACTTTAATGTAACGAAACTAAAGAATAAAACAATACTAACGATTAATGAAAAGATATACATTCCATAATGTTGTATATTTTTTTTGAAGTTTTTCAATACTATTTGATTAAACGTCATTTGTTACACCACCTAAGGCAGTTTGCATATGAATAATATTTTTGTAAAATTCATTATTTGTATCGTCGCCTTGGTATATTTCTGAATGAATACTGCCATCTTTTAACATAATAACTCTGTTAGAATAACTTGCAGCTACTGGGTCATGCGTAACCATGACAATCGTCGCACCGAGTTGCTTATTCATTTCTTCTAATCTATACAATAAGTCTTGTGCACTTTTTGAATCTAATGCACCTGTAGGTTCGTCGGCAAATATAATTGAAGGTTTATGCACGAAAGCACGTGCTGCTGCAGTACGTTGTTGTTGCCCACCTGAAATTTCATTTGGATATTTATGTCCTATTTCGCCTATACCTAAAGTTTTTGTTACTTCTTCATAGTTTTGCATCATTGTTGCTTTTGACAAGTTTTGTATAGATAAAGGCAACATAATGTTTTCTTTTACCGTTAACGTATTAAGTACACTATAATCTTGGAAGATAAAGCCCATTTCTTTTTTTCTAAAATCAGCCAATTTTTTATTACTCATTTTATTAATTTTTTGACCTTTAATTTCAACTATCCCACTCGTAATATAATCAATAGAACTTAACACGTTGAGCAACGTCGTTTTCCCTGAACCTGATGGCCCCATTATTGATACGAATTCCCCTTCTTCAATAGAGAAATCTAATCCTTTTAATACTTCTTGACGTTGATGTCTATTTCCATATGATTTTGTTAAACCATTTACGTTTAATATAGACATAACACACACTCCTTTTATCTAATTTGTAAGTTTATTGTAAAAAAAATTTGCTGTGATTACGTTCGTTTGACCTAACAAATTCTCCTCCAAATATGACAAAAATGTCACTTTGGCCATCTGTATCTTCCATTACGTTTTATTTCATCGTTTATATCTTATCATTTTCCTTAACAAAGGTAATAAAAATTCCAAACAGCTACGTTGACTTTTATACCTACTAGGGGTATATTGAAACCTATAAAGTTACTAAATTAACAAGGAGGTGCTAATCGATGAGTACTCATAAAAAAGACACACTCGCAATTACGGGTATGACGTGTGCTGCATGTGCAAACCGAATAGAAAAGAATTTAAATAAACTAGATCAAGTTACTGCTACGGTAAATCCATCTACCGAAAAAGCCACTGTTGAATACGATGCTCAACAAAATTCATTAGCAGACATTACACAGACGATACAAAAGACTGGTTATGATGTTGTAACTGATACTATTGAATTAGACGTATTTGGTATGACATGTGCTGCATGTTCTACACGTATTGAAAAGGTACTTAATCGTACACATGGTGTCCAACAGGCCACTGTCAACTTAACTACCGAACTAAGTACTGTCACATTCAATCCTGAAATCATATCTTCAAGCGAGTTAATTAAAAAAATTAAAAATATAGGTTATGATGCTCAGCTTAAAGCGAATTCTAAAGACAAAACATCTCAAAAAACTAAAGAATTACACCATAAATTAATTAAACTATGTGTTTCAGCCGTGTTATCTATACCATTACTATTGACGATGTTCGTACACTTATTTGGCTTACCGTTACCTCATCTATTTATGAATCCATACTTCCAGTTTGTATTAGCCACTATCGTACAATTTGGTATAGGCTGGCAATTCTACACTGGCGCTTATAAAAGTTTACGTAGCGGCTCGGCAAATATGGATGTCCTTGTTGCTTTAGGTACTACTGCCGCATATGGTTATAGTATTTACGAAACAATCAAATGGATTATCCAACCTAACATTACGCCTCATTTATATTTTGAAACGAGTGCCATATTAATTACATTGATACTTTTCGGTAAATATTTAGAGGCCCGTGCAAAGACTCACACGACACAAGCTTTAAATAAATTACTCAGTTTACAGAGCAAAGAAGCACGTGTTATTCGGAATGGTACTGCTCAGATGATACCAGTAAGTGAAGTTGTCGTTGGCGATATAATCGAAGTTAAACCCGGTGAAAAAATACCAGTAGATGGCACTGTAACTAAAGGCCAAACTGCGATTGATGAGTCTATGCTTACCGGAGAATCATTACCAATTGAAAAAACGACAAATGATCAAGTTATAGGCGCTACATTAAATAAAAATGGCGCAATTACTATGGAAGCTACACAAGTTGGTGAAGATACTGCACTTGCTTCAATTATTGAATCTGTAGAAGCTGCTCAAGGTTCTAAGGCACCTATCCAACGTTTAGCAGATGTTATTTCTAGTTATTTCGTCCCTATTGTCGTTGGTATTGCTATGATTACCTTTTTAATTTGGATTATTGTCGTCAATACCGGGCAATTTGAACCTGCTTTAATCGCTACAATATCTGTACTTGTTATTGCCTGTCCTTGTGCTTTAGGATTAGCCACGCCAACCTCTATTATGGTTGGTACAGGTAAAGCTGCTCAAAATGGTATTTTATTTAAAGGTGGAGGACATATAGAACAAGCACATAAATTAGATACAATTGTCTTTGACAAAACAGGAACATTAACTAATGGTAAACCCGAAGTCACTGACTTTACAGGTGATTTATCAACATTACAACTTGTCGCAAGTGCCGAATATTATTCTGAACACTCTTTAGCCGAAGCTATTGTAAATTATGCAACACACAAAGAACTTACATTACTTGAAAGTACAAATTTCGAAACAATACCGGGCCACGGTATTCAAGCGACCATAGACGACAAAGAAGTCTTGATAGGTAATTTAAAACTAATGAACAAACATGGAATAAGCGTAAATCATGTACAAGATGACTTATCTTCCTTTGAAAATGAAGGTAAAACGACGATGTACATTGCAGTATCGGGTACATTCGCTGGTATTATAGCCGTAGCAGATACCGTAAAATCAAATGCCAAACAAGCTATCGCGCAATTACACGCGTTAAATATTAATGTAGTGATGTTAACCGGCGATAACGAGCTTACTGCAAAAGCAATCGGCAAGCAAGTCGGTATCGATCATGTAATTGCAGGCGTTTTACCGGAACAAAAAGCTAATGAAATAAAGCAATTACAACAAAACCGTACTGTAGCAATGGTCGGTGATGGTATCAATGATGCACCTGCATTAGTCCAAGCACAAACTGGTATCGCTATAGGTACAGGTACCGAAGTTGCTATTGAAGCAGCTGATATCACTATTTTAGGTGGCGATTTATTACTCATTCCTAAAGCGTTAAAAGTGAGCCAATATACTATTCGCAATATCAGACAAAATCTTTTCTGGGCTTTCGGATATAATGTTGCGGGCATTCCTATTGCTGCAATTGGCTTGTTAGCCCCGTGGGTAGCAGGTGCCGCAATGGCATTAAGTTCTGTCAGCGTTGTTACGAATGCTTTAAGATTGAAACGTATGAAGTTATAATCTTATACTTTAAAGGAGGTGATTAATATGGCTACAAAAACAATTCAAGTCGAAGGTATGAGCTGTGAACATTGTAAAAGTGCAGTGTCAGGCGCTTTAAATAATCTAGATGGTGTATCACAAGCTGATGTTAATTTAGAAGCTGGTACCGTTGAGGTCAATTATGATGACGCCAAAGTTGATGATGCAACAATGGCTGAAGCTATAGAAGATCAAGGATATGACGTTAAGTAAACATTCACAGAAAAGCACGTTCCTATAACATTATAGAAACGTGCTTTTTTTATTGTTGATGATATAACGATTGTAATGATTTGAGTCTAGCAATCGCTTCTTTCAATTGTTCGTCGTCTAATGCTAACGACATTCGAACATAGTGTTTGCCATTTTGTCCAAATGGTATGCCCGGTGCTACAAGGATAGACTGTTCTTGTAATAAGTACGATACAAATTGTTCACCATCATAATTTGGAGGGGTTTGCAACCATAAAAATATACCCCCTGCCATTGGTTCATAAGGTATATTAACTTCGTCTAACTGTGCTTGAATATAATCTCTTCTATTTCTAAATTTAATATTTTGTTGTTCTAAAAAGTCGTCATAATTATTGAGTGCATAAGTTGCAGCATCTTGCAAAGCGCCGAACATACCGGCATGTGTATGCGATTGATACTTTTTTAATGCCCGTATTATCTCTTTATTTCCTACTGCAAAACCAACTCGAAAACCAGACATATTATAACCTTTAGAAAGAGAAAATATTTCAACCGCTAAATCTTTAGCCCCTTCAGTTTGCAAAATACTTGGGTTTTTAGCGTCAAAGCCGAATGCACTATAGGCAAAGTCATGTACTATTTTAGTTTTAGTTCCTTTAAATTGTTTTATTGCATCATCAAATACTTGTTGTGAAGCAACAGAACCCGTAGGATTGTTAGGGTAAGTAAGATAAACTAACTTCGTGTTAATTAATGTATCATTACTTATTTGTGTCCAATCCGGTAAATAATACGGTGGTGCTAATGGTAAAGTCTTAGGTATGCCATCAGCCAATTGTACACCTGCTAGGTAGTCTGTATATCCGGGATCAGGTAATAGTACATTTTCTCCAGGATTAACTATACAAGTAGGCAATCCTACCAGACCATTTTTTGTACCGTATAGAATACACACTTCTTCTTCAGAATCTAACTCCACACCATATTGTCGTTGATAAAAATTTACGATAGCTTGTTTAAATTCAACTTTCCCGTGAAATGCAACATATTTTTGATTTTCAGGTTGATATAGTGCATTTGCAAAATGATCTAAAATACCTTTAGGCGTCTCGCCATCCGGTATCCCTACAGCCATATTAATTAACGGTAAAGGTCCATGTTCAATTTCACGTCCCATTGTTTTACCAAAATAGCTTTCTGGTATTTGAGCTAATCTATCAGATATAATCAATACAACTACCCCTTCCATTATATTTACCAAATGTGTACTCAATAAATGCCAGCACATACTGTGCTGTTAAACTTTCAAATTAAGATTAAGTTTAACAAAAAGCGTTCGAGTGTCAACTTCATTATTAACTATAAATCATTCTTTAATTTTTATAGAATGAAAATAAAAAAAGCTAAGACATCTAACTATGTCCTAGCTTTTAAAAATATTTATTTTAACTAAATCTTACCACCAGTTGTTTTTGCTACGGAAAGATACAGCTGCGTCAACTGAACCATAACGTTGATTAGCGTAGTTGATTAAACCTTTAGTTTGTGTAGCTACTGAACCAGTTCCCCAAGATTCTTTAGTTTGTCCTAAGCCTCTGTATCCTAATTCGTTAACAGCGTTAGGGTTACCACTTGATTCTGGTAAAACGATAGTGTTCCAAAGCGCTTCAGTACCACCTGCAGCTAAGAATTGAGCTTTAACAGATCCACCAGTTGATGCTGATGAAGATGATGAAGAACTTGAAGTACTTTGTGTACTTTGTGTACTTTGAGTTGTTGTTTGTGTTGTTTGAGCACTTTGTGTAGTTTGTGCTTGGCTAGTAGAAGCTTTTGGAGCTGCTACAGTTTTAACTTCAGCTTGTTGAGAAGTTGTTTGTTGTGGTTGAGCAACTTGAGCTGAGTTGTTGTTTGTGTATGATGCTGAAGCATCTTGTTGAGCATCAACGTGTCCGTCTACTGACCAAGTCCATGTGTTACCATTTGATTGGAAGCTGAATGAATGACCAGCGTAGTTGAAGTTATAGTTATAAGCGCCAGCTTGTACTGGGTGCTCATTTAATTCTGATGAGTTGTTTAATGCTAATTCAGCTAAGTGCGCTTTGTTTACGTTACCTTCTGAAGCGTGTGCTTGGTTATGGTCACTGCTTGCTGCGTAACCTGTTACTCCTAATGCTACTGCTAATGATGATACTAATACTGACTTTTTCATAATTAAAAATCCTCCAGTTATTTTTGTTAGTAAAACTATATTTGAATTTAATAAATTTCGTATGTGCTAACTTAAAAAAATAATGTATTGCTTTTTCGACAAGACATAATATACCACAAAAAATCTTCATTTGTATTACACGTTAATAACAAAACATTTACAAAACATGTAAATTATATGACAACAATATCGTAATGTAACAATCTGTAACATTGTTCGATAAATTTAAACCAACTTAATAGCAAGCAATTTACCTATTTATAAACTTATGCGACAGTATTCGTCGGAATTTTTGTTATTATCAGAAAAATTACATGACATACTTTTATTACATTCTTGTAATATAATAATTTGCACGAAAATTAAGTTACTTAATAAAAATCAGTCAAATTTCACCCTAAAATCTAAAAAATAAAGTAAATTGAGCAAAGATATTGTGTAAATTACTTTGTAATAATACACTATAAGTGAAGATATTAGTTTGTAGCATTTATTAACGAGAAGTATTCAGCATTTAAGCAAGTTGGAAATGACTCCACGTTACCATTTGAAAGGAGGATTTTGTTATGACTACTTATAATGATACACGTTTACGAATTGACAAACTTTACGAAACACGGTCTCCACGTATTTCTACTATGATTGATGAAGGTGGACTTGGTGCCGATCGCTATTATGACATTGAAAAGTACAAACTGAGTCAATTGTCTGACGACCAACTATATAATTGGTATAGTCACAAAAGTGATATCGAGCTTGTTGAATTGTTAGAAGAATTAGTAAAAGATAATACTAAAAATACTAACTATCATTTAATTAGACCACTAAAATTAGTCATGTTAGAAAGAATGAAACAACTTTAAAAATATCGCTTATACGCTTATACGCTTAACTAAAAAGATGGACGTTCTCTAATTGATTAGAGAACGTCCTTTTTATTTTTCATTATTGGGATTATAAGTAATAATTACGCTAAAAATTTGAATATTTCTCTATCATATAATTTAAAGATTTTCATATAGATAGCATTGACCGTGAAGCCTACAATAAACGGTACGACAAAAAATGCTATAAACACTAATAATAACCTCATCAATGGATCAGCTTCCATTAATTTAAAAGCACTAATTGGACCTATCAAGCCGATTATTCCAAACCCAGCCGATTCCTTCGTGCCACTAATTTCTAATAATCCACCTACAAAACCTGAAATAATAGCTGTTGTAAATACTGGAAGTAAAATCATAGGGTGTCGAACCATATTGGGCATCATCATTTTCACGCCACCTAAAAATATCGTTAATGGTACGCCTGCTCTATTTATTTTAATCGTCCCGGCTACTAATGCCGCTTCACAGGCCACAATACCTATCGATGCTGAGCCAGCCGCTAAGCCTGTTATACCTATAGCTAATGAAGTTGCTACTGTTGAAATTGGAGATATAATAAGGAAACTAAAGACGATAGCGATTAAAATTGACATTAATATAGGTTGTAACTCAGTAAATGTATTAATAAGATTACCTATACCTGTAGTAATTAATTTTATGTATGGAAGTATCGTGACGCCTATTAAACTTGCTGAAACACCGACTAACGTTGGTAAAAATATTAATCCAAGGCTACCAAAGCGATTCCCAATTATTAAAATAAACAAAACTGCTATTGCAGCCGTAATCATAGTATTAATTAAGTCACCTACACCTACTAACACTACCGCTCCATTTTTAAATTGTGCAACGCCACTCCCAACAAAAGCAGAACTTGCTACGACAGCCGTTGCTAATGGTTGAAGCTTAAATTTCATTGCAATTAAAGTACCTACCAATAATGGTACGGTAAATTGAATGGCAAGGACTATTTGTAACGGGGTTTGAAAGATTGTATTTTTACTTGCTAAAAATTTTAATAATTCTCCTAGAATTGCGTTAGGCACAAGGCCTGCTACTATCGCAATTGCTACACCTGATAAAACATTGTATAAAAATTGTTTAGGACTGATTTTTTCCATATAAAATCTACCTCCTGGTAAAATATAAGATATAATATACCATGTATCATTTATAAAAAAAATAGTTATTAAAATTTTTATACAAAATTCACACCAAATATTAGCCCCTTACAAAATTAGCATTGTACATTTTGTAAGGAGCTAAAGTTTAAATTATTGCATGTCCTCTGCTGTGAGAACTAAACCTTGTGTTTTATTTTCATAAAATGTTAACTTTTCTAATTTATTGCCTTCAGGTATAACTCTAGCAAATTGGTCCCATATCCATAAAGCAATATTTTCGGCAGTTGTATTCATTGTAGGTAACGTTGCGTTTACTAATTGATTATCTAAATAAGGCGCAATGTATTCGTCATAAATTTTATCCACTTCATTAAAATCTAACGCCAAACCTAAGTCATCAATCGGCGATAAGATTTCAACATCGAATTGATAAAGTTGATTCTTTAAATCAATATGCTTCGTTTTCGAAAAATATATTCGGTTATCGCAAGTAAATTGAAAGTAATTTTTTATTCTGACTGAGGCATTTTTATATTTAAATTGTTCGGGTGGATGTACATTATTTATATCAGACATACACAAATCCTCCTTAGCGTATTGTTCTAATATATTTACCCTTTATTTCGATAACTAAAGATGTGGGCACTATCACAATTCGTAAATACTATGCTCTTTATCGGGTAGTTTATCTATAAACGGTTTGGGGTCTTCTGCATATTTATTTCCCACTCCATTTTTCATCCTTTGAAAATGTATGTGTGGCCCTGTAGTTTGTTTACCTGTATTCCCAGATAATGCAATTACATCTCCTGGCTTAACTTTATCTCCAACTTTGACCTTGTATTTATTAAGGTGCATGTACCATTGATGATATTGACCATTATTTTCTGCAATTTGTAATACTTTGCCACCGTACTCATTATCAAACGTTCGTGTAACTGTTCCAGGTGTAACAGCTTTTACTTTAGTATCTTCTGGCACACCATAGTCTATACCATAATGTTTACCTTCACTACTCAATTCTTTATTTTTATAGTCACCAAATGATTCAGTTTCCCTACTTTGTTGTTTAGAAATAAAGTCATTAAATTCAGCTGATTTTTTATCTACACCTATATTGTTTTGAAATGTATCATCCAAATGATGCCTGACATTACCAATATTAAATGTGTAGATAATGATAGGCACCATTATAATTAATATCCAAATACACGCTTTTATTATGCTTTTCACTTACTTAATCATCCCTTATATAAATAGATCGGATTATTAAGTATACTTTTCTACTATATTAAATGCGAATAATTTACACTTTATATAGTAGAAACTAGCCATATTTTATAATGTTAGACAAATTAAGTATTACTTTCTAGTTAATATAACGCATCACTATGTGTATCTGTACTATCAAACAATGTTTTTATTATTGTAAATAAATAGCTATTGTTAACTATTATTATCTTTAATGAATTTTAGTACGTCCCCAGTTAAAGGAATGGCATTATTACTTTCATTTTCAACGCCACCATAATGTAATGCTATCAACTCATTGTTATCGTTAAATACACCTGAACCAGAGTTACCGCCATATGTACTGGCATCATATGTCATACTTGAAGCACTATTTGATAAGATCTTACCTTTACTTTCCCACATTGTCGCAGTAGGTTTATCACCTGGATAGCCAGTTACTGTCATGTTATCTCCCTTTTGTTCTTGAGTTGGGTCACCAATAGTAACCGGATCAACTACATCACCTAAATGTTGGCCTTTGTCATTGGTTTTAAAATGAACTACTGCTAAGTCAGCATCCCCGTCATATTGCTCACTACTTTCTTCTTCAAATTCTCCATATGGGTATGTAGAACTATCAGAGGCCGCCGGTGCAAATTTCATGTTGCCGTTAGATAAGTCGGTCACGTGTTTATTTGTCAAAATGGTATTTTTTCCTATTACTACTCCTGTTGCAATATTTTCACCCATATCAACAAACCCTAATGATTGGTAATGCCCACTCGTAGTCTCAGTTATTTGGTGTCTATCTTCATTCGGTAATATAACCCTAACGTTAGGCTTATTCGATTGTTGTGTGTTTTGTGTATCATTATTAGTCGCAGCTTTAATATTATGGTGACTGAAATTAATTACAGAAGAAACAGCTAATACCGTCGCTAAACTTGTTATTACTTTTTTTGACATAATAAAAACCTCCTAATTTTTCTTATTACTTAATTTATATTTAATACGAAAAATAATCAATCGTTTTATAAAATTAATTTTAAAACATAATTACTTTAATAAACATTAGATTTAACAATTACGAGGAAAAACTATAATCAAATTACTAAGTACTGTTTAAATAGCTAAAATAAAAAGCCCGTACTTTGAAAAATAGTACAGGCTTTTTAAGAGAATTAAATTTCATTTTAAATCTTTAGATAATTACCAAGCATTAACATTTTAGCCATTCAGGTTTACTTGCCCCTCTTGGCGTTAATGTATATTTATATTCTCCTGGTGTTTCAGTCATTTCCACTTGATCAGTGACGCCAACATAATGACCTAATGGCGTATCGTCTTCGAATTGATCAGGACTTACTATGGTATGTTCATCGGTAGAATTATAAGTGCTAGTTACATAGTTTTTATCAAAAATACCTAGGGATAACAGATATAATGAAATACGACTTAGATTAACTTGAATTTTATAACTGCCACCTTCTTGCGCTCTTCTTTCAAGTGCTTTAATGGCAGCAGTTTCCATCAACCAAGAAATAACATAGTCATTGACTACAACGATTGGTGGTAATTTAGGTTTATCAGGTGTGCCTTCTAAATCCATAACGCCTGTTACACATCCAGCCGTTTGATCAAAACCATTTCTGTCTGACCACGGTCCTTCTTCACCATAACAACTAACTGAACAATGAATAATACCAGGTCTTTGTTCTGCTAATTCATGTGGCGTTAAATGTTTTTCAGTCATAAATCCGCTACGTTTATTCAAAAAGAAAATATCGGCGTCTTGTAATAATTCATCAAATTTTTGTCTGTGCGCGCGTTGGTTATCAATATCTAAATACGTTGAGCGCATGCCAATATGGGAAGTTAAAAGTAATGATTCTTCTTCAAATTCAGAAGGACGCCACACATTCAATACATCGGCTCCATGTAATGCTAAACCACGACCAAGTCCAGCCCCTGCAATTACATGACCCATCCCAAGTGCACGTATGCCATCTAAAGGTTGAGAAGGATTACTAGTAAAAGGTTCCGGATCAGATTCACCAATTTTTTCAATTGTCACTAATGGATTTTTAGCTATATATTCAAATTGTTCTTCATTTAAAAATTCTGGAACAGAGCGCACGACAGGCATCACAACACCATTTTCGGCAGCTTTCTCTTCTAAGTCATGTGAATGCCATTGTCTAATAGCATGTGAAATTGATTTTTTATTTGGCAGTGCATTTAACAATTCTAATGTATGTCTTTGTGCACTAGGATAAGGATTTAAAGGCATAACCCAGCGTCCATCTTTTGTTTGGTAGAAGTCAAAACGCGTAGGATTATCGGGAAATATTTGGGCTTTTGCTGCAAAACCATTCACTGTTTCCCACTTTTTTTCATAAAACGGAGAAAGTCTTTTTAATGCCTTTCTTATATCTACTTGAATATCTTGGCTAACTCCCGTTCTTGTCTTCCATAAAGATGCAATAGCTACCGATTTAGCTGCCAATCCAATTCCCGCAAGAGAAGCGATTTTCAAAGTACTCGGTTGTATAGGGTCTTTACCGTAAAATTCAACCTTGCCTCCTGTGTCATCTATAGAATAGCCAATACCGTTTAATACATTTTCTAATTCTTTATTAATGTTAAAATCATCTTGTTCGGCTGACTTGATACGTTGATTATAATTATTTAACAAAGTTTCTTTTAGTCTTTTACTATCCATCTAACTCCTCCTAGTATTTATTACTCCTAAGATAATAATTCTACTAACTTATGTATTTTGCAATTTTTCCGCCTATATATTTTTTGTTCACACAAAAATAAAGGTTGAGATACCGTCTGTTATCTCAACCTCGTAATTTATTAATTTAAAATTTTTGCCATCGAACGATCGACGCTCGTAGCATACATACCACCAAATTTTAATAAGTGAATCATTAAAATATATAACTTATAAAATTCCATACGGAACTCTGCACCTTTAGCTAATGGGAATTGTTTATTATATTCTTCATAAAATGCTTGATTAAAACCACCAAACACAGTAGTGATGCCCATATCAAACTCTCTATCACCATATAACGGGGCGGGATCAAATAAAGCAGGTTCCCCATCGGCTAGAAACATATGGTTGCCTCCCCACATATCCCCGTGGAGCAATGAAGGTTTACTATTATGTTCTTTTAAAGCCTTATTGATGACATCTTTAACTTGGTTAAAGGTATCTACGTCGTCCTCTATCCATAATCCTTTATCTACTAGCGCTTCTTGTAATGGTACTAAACGTCTTTCAACGAATAATTCTTGCCATGTATCACACCAACTATTATCGAATGAAATATCGCCACCTTCATGTGGCATTTCAAACCCAAATTTACCGTCAGATTGTTGTTGACTATGCATTTTAGCAACCAATTTTGCTAAATCCCGTTGGTCTCCACGTCCAGCTTCTTGTAAATAGCTTAATAATAAATAAGCATCGTTATCTATTTGACCGTTACCCTCTACGATAGGTGCTTTGATACCCGCTTCTTCAAATTTTTTCAAACCTGCAATTTCCGCGGCATAAAAATCTGCCTCTCTATTTTTTTGTACAAGTAAAAAATAAGTATCATTGTCTGTCTCTACTATATATGCATCATTAACATCGCCTCCACTAACCGGGGAAATGCTTTTAATATTATTTAGTGGAAGTTGTTCTTGCCATGATTGATTCATAACATCCCTACTTTCTTTCACGTCATATATTTATAATATTACCTGTTTCCTCACTTGTTAATCTCATTGCTGCAACTTCATTTACAAGATAAGTTAACTATTTGCTTATAGTAACTTTATTTTACCTTCCATTTTATTATAGAATAAAGATAATTATTAAAGCTAAATTGTATTTTCAAAATCAAATTATTGGAGCGTAATCAATGTATAAATTAATGAAACCTTTATTATTTAAGATGGATCCTGAAGAGGCTCATGGTAAAACAATTAATGCACTTAAATTAACACAAACTCATCCGTTAATGTTATCAACTATTAAACGTTTTTTTCATTATGAACATGCATCACTAACACAGCATATTAAAGGCATTACATTCCATAACCCAATTGGCCTTGCCGCAGGTTTTGATAAATCTTGCGAAGTACCAAAAGCACTTGAAATGGCAGGATTTGGCGCAATAGAACTTGGAGGTATAACACCGAAGCCACAAGATGGTAATCCTAAACCTCGCATGTATCGTTTACTTGAAGACGATGCATTAATAAACCGCATGGGTTTTAACAATCTGGGCATGAATAAAGCCTTAAGTAATTTAAGACGTTTTGCTTACTCATTACCTATAGGACTTAATGTAGGTGTTAATAAAACCACGACATACGAAGCAAGATATCAAGATTATATTAAAGTTATTGATACATTTAAAAATGATGTTACATATTTTACAGTCAATATTAGTTCACCAAACACAGCAAACTTACAAAACTTTCATGACAAAGATGAATTTACAATGTTGTGCCAAGCAATTACCGATTATAAGGAACAACATCACTTACAAATTCCAATATTTATAAAACTTACTTCTGACTTACAAACATCAGAATTAAAACACATATTACCTTCAATTGTTGAGACTTTTGATGGCATAGTATTAGCAAACACAACTCAGCATAGAGATAATTTGGCATCACCACATAAGAATGAATCTGGTGGCTTAAGTGGTAAACCACTATTTGAACGTAACTTAGAACTTATCAAATGGACTTATAAAGAGACTAATGGCGACTTCTTAATCATTGGTACAGGAGGAATCTTCACTACAGAAGATGTCATAACTATGTTACGTAGCGGGGCATCCTTAGTTCAAATTTATAGTTCACTCGTATTACAAGGACCTGGACTAACTAAAAAAATAAATAAAGAACTGGCTACTTATTTAGCTCAACACAACTATAATAATGTTAGCGAAATTATTGGATTAGATGTATAAACTTTATCTATTTATTTAACTATAGAGACATGTAATTTTTCAAAAACAGGGTATATGTATTGTAAAGGGGGCAAAGATTATGTATAAAAATATTTTATTAGCATATGACTTTGAAAACTCATTTACGAACGTGCCAAAAGCAATTGAAAATCTTAGTGGTGGCCAAAATGATGCTACGGTAACTATTTACAACGTTATATCTGATGCAGAATTACAGAGCTCTGTACGTTACGATAATAGACACGTTGAAGATTTAACAGACAAAAAGAAAGAAAGATTACAACCTTTCGTGGAACAACTTCAATCTACAGGCGTACAAGTTAATATAAAATTTAGCTCTGGCCCAATCAGAAACAGAATTTTAGGCGAACTTGAAACTAATAAATATGACGTTGTAGTAATGAGCAATAAACGTGATAAAGCAAACTTAGGAAACGTCTTAGGGAATGTAACGCATAAAGTAGCTAACAATTCACCAGTTCCCGTTCACATCGTAAACTAAATTTTAAATATTAGGAAAAGGTTACAGCCATAGTGCCATGGCTGTAGTCTTTTTTGTCTATTGATAGACACACAATATTTATCATTTTCTATCAAATACATTTTGTGGCATTCCAAATATAAATAAAAGAGTGGTCTCCTAATATCGTTGGAAATCACTCTTTTTAATATATGAATTAACTACTATTGTTGTTCTTTTAAATATTTTTCAATTACTTGTAAAACACCTGATTCTTCATTAGAAGGCGCTCGATGCTGTGCAACTTCTGCCAACTCTGGACTGCAACTTTCCATCGCATAACTATGCGGCGTTAACTGTAGCATTTCGATATCATTGTTAGCATCACCAAAAGCTAATAACTCATCTTCTTGAATATCCCATTTTGCTAACAACTCTTTTATCGCTTCTCCTTTATTAACATGCGGCACCAACAAATCTAAACTATCAAATCCACTCGTAACTGAGCGAATTGATTCACCAAATTTGTCGTTTAATTCGTTAACCACATTATTTAATAAATTTCCATCCGTAATGAGCATTGCTACTTTGACAATTTTATCATGGCTTAAATCATCGAAATTGTCTACATATGTAAGATCTTTATAATATAATTTAACGTGCTTTTTAAACGCTTCAGGCGCATCATGATGTAAATATGCAGTCTTAGCGCCGCTTAAAATAATATTTTTTATATGATGTTCCTGTTCTAAAAATTTAACTACATCTTCGATTAAAGTAGCATCGAAATGATGCGCATTAAGTAATTTATCTTTGAAAAATGTAACTGCCCCGTTTTCACCTACAAAAGTAATTTCTTCATCTTTATCCGGGAAAAATGATTGTAACTGTGCGTATTGATTACCACTGGCAACGATAAATTTTATGTTTTGTCGTTTAATTTCTGTAAATAATCGATCAAAATAAGCTCTATCATATGAATGCTCTGAATTTAAAAATGTTCCATCTTTGTCTACTGCTATTGCTTTAATCAAAATATCCCTCTTTCCTACATTGTTTATAACAAGAAAGAGAGTGTGACAGACGTCTAATTTTCAACATAGACTTCGTTGCCCCACTCTATTATCGATGACACCTTTTCATCACAAAAACGTAGTTGTTTATGTCATCTTACTACAGAAAATATAATACCATATTACCAGAGCTAAAGTAGCACTATAGTTATTATTTACATTGCAATGATATTAAAACGGTTACCATCTGGATCACTAAATAATCCTCCATAGTAGCCTTCCAATTTAGTTCCTCTTTGCAATACTTTACCATTTGTATCGTCTACTAAAGTTAACAACTCATCAACTTCTTCATTTGTAGATACAGATACAGAAACTAGTGCACCATTGTTCGTTGTGTCGTTCACATTCGCTGCTTTTTTAAATTGTTGTTGTTCAATCAACATAATAATATGACCGTCTGCCGTTTGAACACCTAACATTTTATCCAACATTTCTGCATTTTTCTTGATTTCAAAACCTATTTTGTCATAAAAAGCTTCACTTTGTTTCAAATCAGCAACACATAAATTTAACCAATTACCTGTGATGTTCATTTTAAATCCCCCTTTTTAAATAAAAACTGTTTCAACGATTAAGCATCACTTTTTGAATGATGTGTAAGTTGACGCATATGGTTAAAATCAACTTTTTCTAAAAGTTTAGCATACGTATTACTCGCATCATTTATAATTTCGGCTCCAGCTTCAGTTAAATAAATGTACATAGCACGATGATCTTCTACACATTCTCTCCTACATACATAACTAGGTGAAAAGCTTTCTAACCGATTAATTAATCGTGACATGGCACTTTGACTTAAATCTACTACCTTTATTAAATCATTGATTTTATACTTATTCCCTTTAGCATTGTTAATTTCATATAATACATAAAATTCTTTTAAGCTGAGGTTATATTGTTGTCTTAAACTTTTCTCCATCATCGTTTCAATATAATGCACATATTGCGTTAATTCTAACCACTGTGCAATTTGTTGATCTTGTCTCATATTTACAACTCACACCTCCTTAATAAATTGTTCATATTGTTTTTCATTCATTTAAGTATATATGATTTGTACAAGTATTTGAAGTTCTAGGCACTGTAATGCATAGACTAACTTATATTCAAATAAAAATAACTCCTACGATAGATAAACCTATCATGGGAGTCATTTTTAATATTTACGATGCAACTTATTTTTGTTGTTTTAATAATTTAGATTTTAAATCTTTACGTTCATAATCTAATGAATAAGGATCGTTCAACCAATAAATACCTTCATCAACTTTGATATCGTGATGTTGTGTTACCGCCTTACTATTTTTCCATACGTCTTTGTCACCAAATGATAACTTAGCACCTTTAGCTACTGGCGTAATAACATAGTCTCCAGTCATTTTTGGAATTTCTTCTTCTGAAATTTCCGCTAAATCATTTTTCTTAGTTGCTTTAGCAACATTAGATGGCATTTTTAGACCAAATGAATCATATAATACTTCACTTCCGTGACCGTATGTTTTACCTAGTACATATAATTTTTTATCGAAGTCTTTAATGATTGATACTGATGTATCATCACCAATTGCTTTCTTAATTTCTTTACCGTCATTTTTTGTCTTTTTATCCCAATTTTTAACCCATTGTTTCGCTTTATCTTCTTTACCTACAAGTTTACCTAATTCAATGTGTTGCTGTTTGTAATCATGTTTTTGATAATCAAATGCTACTGTAGGTGCTACTTTTTGTAGCTTTTTAAGATTTTTATCAGTGCTATAATCAATGATTAAATCTGGTTTTAATTTCGCTACACTTTCAACGTTTTCTGGGTCTACCTTTTTGACGTCTTTAAATTTATCTTTAAGTACTTTGCTGTCGTTTACGATTTTGGCAACACCAACTACGTTAGCATCCAACTGTTTTAAACCACCCGCATATGTAGCACCTAAAACAACGATACGTTTAGGTTTTTTAGGAACTTTTATCGTTTTCCCTGAATCTTGTTTATAATTTTTTGTTGCCTCTTTATCGTTCTTATTATCAGAACCATTACTACAAGCCGTTAAAACAAGTAACATTGCAATTAATGTGACAATTAATTTTTTCATTTTCTGAACCCCTCTTTTTCTTTAATACTAAAATAACGAACTGCTTTATCTGACGGTTATTGAATCTTATATGTATGACTCAAATCTTCTAAAAGATGCTGAAATATGGGTAATACCGTTTCGGCATTTATATTACGATAACCAGTAGTTGGTTTTATTACTCCTAATAATTGCGCTAAGGTTGTTTTACCTACGCCACTCTTTCTATAATACCAATTTTTTCAACTTTTTGAAGGTCAAAATTAATATTTTTTAAAATATTATGCTCTTTAATTTGATAGTATAAATTAAATAATTGAATCATAATTTCATCATATATGACTTTGCTACTTTGTTAAAATCTTTAGGTATAATTAGTTAAGTACTGCATGTAACATTTATTGAGATTCACAGTGCGCTGTGGTTCTCAATTTTCAATAAAATTACGCGTCTTGAACGATTATTCTATACACAACCTAATAATTTGGTATAAACTAATATCATTGAGAAAATTGCAAGAGCGAAATTAATTGGAGGACTTCTAATGACAACAATATTTGAGTATAACTTTACGGTCGAAACTTCTTGGATAGATCATAACGACCACATGCATGATGCTAAATATTATTCATTATTTAGTGATTGCGTCGTCTATTTCTTCAAATCTGTCGGTTATGAATTTGAACGTGAAGATTTGCCAGTAACCATTTTCAGTTTAGAATCACATATTTCTTTTTTAAAAGAATTACGTTTAGGTGATACTTTTACTGTAAGACCTTATATTTATGATTATGATGCCAAACGTACACATCTAATTTTAGTAATGACTAATGCACAAGGTGAAAAAGTGGCTACTTATGAAGTAATGATGATTAGTGTAAGTAATAAGACACGTAAGAGTGCACCATTCCCGGATAAAATTTATCAAACTATCGCAGATTATTATTCACAACAACCACAGTTTGAAGTACCTAAACAAATCGGTCACGTAATTGGGATTCCGAAAAAATAAATTAATAAATAAGAGGTTGAGAAATGATACTTTGCTCAACCTCTTATTTTATATTTGGCTTTATGTCTATGATTGCTTAAACATTTTATACAGTCCATCTTTTACAAATAATGCAAACTGCTTATAACTTTCACCTTTAGTATAGTTATTATTTATTATTACTGGGATATTTAAATTTAAAATTTGTGCAATGACCGTACGTATAAAGAACTCTGGTTCAACGTCACGCATCTCCCCATTACTGATAAACCATACAATTTTATCTTTTAAACTACTCGTTAGCTTATGAGTGAAAATATTAACTAATATATTTTGGAAATTCTCGTTAGTAATGGCTTCATTCAAGACAACTTTAAGAATACGTCTATTGTCATAAATGAATTGAGACCTATTGTCTACAAACAAATTGATAAACTCATCAAAATGTTTTGTGTCGTTTAATTCATCTGTAAATTGTTTAACAGCTACTGGCGCAATGTGGTCTCTTAAAATTGGAATTAAACCTGCATATAATAACATTCGTTTACTTTTAAACTGTTTAAATACTGTGCCTTCTGCGACATTTGCACGTTGCGCAATTTCTTTAGTACTCGTTTTATCAAAACCTTGCTCACTAAATAATGCAATAGCGCTTTCTATGACACGTCTTTGTTTATCGCTTAAATATTCCAGTTGTGGCACAATCGTTTCAACTAATGACTTGATATCTTGATTCATACTGACCTCCTATACTTTTCTATATCTTTTCATGCCTATAATATTTAAAATCAATAAGAAAATGAAAAATGCTAGTAATACAATTAAATAAATGTATATATCATTAAATCCATATCCCTTAATCATAATATTTTGCATCGTTTGCCCGGTATAAAATAATGGCATGATATGAGAAAAGTACTGTAACCCTTTATTCATTGATTCAATTGGTATAATACCAGCAAATAATACTTGTGGCACTATGACTAATGGTATAAATTGAATCATTTGGAATTCTGAGGAAGCAAAAGTTGATAATAATATACCAAATGTCACAGCGACGAGTGCTGTTAATATTGCTGTCAATAGTACGAACCATATCGAACCTACTAGGTCTATGTGTAGAATATAAATTGCATATAATACTACGACTACAGTTTGGATAACACTAAAACTACCATAACCGAAGACATAACCAAAAATAATTTCACTCCTTTTTATCGGAGAAGCAAGTAAGCGTTCTAATGTACCTGAAGTACGCTCTTTTAACAAGCCAATACCCGAAATTAAAAACGTAAAGAAAAAGACAAAGAACCCGATTAATATAGGGTTGATCATATCAAAATACGTAGAATCTGATGAACCATATAAATAATGAGACGTTAGTTTATATGGCTTAGCCATATCTTGCTTAGGGGTACTTTTCCCATTATCAGGCATTTTTTGTTGAATTTTAGTTAACGCTTGATGCAATTTATTAGTATTATCTTTCATCGCATTCATATTATGGCTCATTAGCCACTTTTGATTCGCACCTGTTAATTCTCCTGCTTGTGTAGGATTATCGTTAGCATAAGTCACTGATACTTTGTGACCATCGCTGTGCAAAAATCCTGTTAATTTGTCGTCTTTAATTTTATGGTTTATATCGTCGCTATTATTATAATGTTTAACGTGAATGTCTTTATCATGTAATTCAGAAATTAATGAATCTGGTACATCGTGAACGCCAACCTTCACACCATTCGT
Organism: Staphylococcus lloydii; assembly: GCF_015775975.1. Taxonomy (NCBI): domain Bacteria; kingdom Bacillati; phylum Bacillota; class Bacilli; order Caryophanales; family Staphylococcaceae; genus Staphylococcus; species Staphylococcus lloydii. The sequence goes on along the minus strand of NZ_CP064056.1, from coordinate 475,590 downwards.
ATTATCGGCAACTGTAAAAATATAATATAGTAACGACAATATTAATATAGGTGCAATAAGTAAGAGCGCCAACGTTCTTATATCTCGAATCGTTTGTTTAAAAATACGTCCTGCTATATACAACGAATTCATATTATCCCTCCATATTCAGAAATACGCCTTCAATCGTATCTGTGTGATATTGTTTTTTCACTTCATCGGGTGTACCCGTAGCCAATATCTTCCCTTGATTCATTAATACGAGTTTGTCACAACGTGTAGCTTCATCTAATACATGCGTTGTAACTATAATACATTTATCTTCTGATTTTGCTTTAGTTAAGTCCTTCCAAATTGCCTGACGTAATTTAGGATCAATCCCCACCGTTGGTTCGTCTAAAATAAGAATGTTTGGGTCTTGTAAAAAGCTAATAGCTAAAGATAAACGTCGTTTCATACCACCAGAATACATTTCGACTTTCTTATCCAAATCTTTGTCTAATTGCACCATCGAACTACATATGTCGACACGCTTTTTAATATCTTCTTTGTCATTTATATAAATTCTTGCAAAAAATGTTAAATTTTCACGTCCAGTCAAATCGTTATATAAAGCATCATTTTGAGCCATATAGCCAATATTCGATAATATTTTTCTATTGGGCATGGTATGTTCTTGAATCGAAACCTTGCCGTCATCTGTTTTCTCCATGCCTAAAATGCACTGGATTAACGTCGTCTTTCCAGTACCAGAAGGACCTATCAGCCCTACAACCTCACCTGAATTAAATGATATCGATATATCATTCAACACTTGTTGTTTACCAAAGGACTTACTTACATTTTTTACCTCTATCATAAAGTATGCCTCCTCGCTTTAATAAGATGAGTGAGCACTCACTTTATTTACATATTACTACTTTTTTGTTCGTTGTCAATAAAAATAGCGATACTAAAACACATAGTTTCAGTATCGCTATTAAATAAATATATTTAGTTATTTAACAACATCTAATGCTTGTTGTAAGTCTTGTACTAAGTCCTCTGTATCCTCAATTCCTACTGAAAGACGAATTAAGCCATCCGCAATACCTTCTTTTTCACGGACGTCTTTTGGAATAGATGCATGTGTCATAAGTGCCGGAACTGAAATTAAACTTTCAACAGCACCTAAACTTTCAGCTAAAGTAAAGTATTGTGATTTTTTAATAACCTCTTTAGCTTTATCAATATCTGCAACCTCAAATGCAACTACGCCAGTGTGGCCAGAAGATTGATTTTCATGAATTTCATGATTTAAATGGCTTGCAATACTCGGATGGAATACATTGTTTACGGCAACGTGATTTTGTAACATTTCGATAATAGCTAACGTATTACGTTGAATTTGATCCATTCTTAAGCCTAATGTTTTAATCCCTCTGATTAATAGATAACTATCTTGAGGTCCTAATACGCCACCTGTTGAATTTTGAATAAAACCAATACGTTCTGCTAAATCATCACGTTTTGTCGCAACTAATCCTGCTACAACATCACTATGACCACAAATATATTTCGTAGCAGAATGTAACACAATATCTACGCCAATCGCTAAAGGATTTTGGAAATAAGGTGTCATAAATGTATTATCCACTACAGAGATTAAATTATTTCTGTTAGCTATGTCTACAGCTGCTTTAATATCAGTAACACGTAATAACGGATTTGAAGGTGTTTCAATATACAGCATTTTCGTTTGTGGTGTGATGTGTTGTTCGATTTGATCAGCATGTGTTGTATCTATAAAATCAACCTTAATCCCATAGCGTGTAAACACTTTAGTTAAGGCACGATATGTTCCACCATAAACGTCTGAGTTAATTAATAAATGATCACCTTCATCTAATAACATAATAACTGCTGTAATTGCAGCCATACCTGAACCAAATGCAAAACCATAATTACCTTGTTCTAATTCTGCAATAACACTTTCTAATGAAGCACGTGTTGGATTAGCCGAACGTGAATATTCATAACCCTGTCTTAAATCACCAATGCCGTCCTGCATATAAGTACTTGTTTGATAAATGGGTGTTGTTACGGCTCCAGTGTAATCATCCGTTGTGTGTCCACCATGTATTAATTGAGTCTTTTTATTCATTATAATTCTCCTTTGTGTCTTGTTTTAAATTTGCTCTTCCAAGTGACTAGTACAAAGCCTAATAGTATAAATCAATTCCTATTTAATCGATAAGTATTATACATCAGCTTGATAATTAATAGCAAACAATCAAACCACAAATCCCTATCATTTTAATAAGATATATTGATTTCTAAAAGCGCAAATAGTATAGTTATAATTATCAGAAAATTCTAAATAAAAGGAGTGTCTTATAATGAGTGAACAAAAATGGCATTTAGATACACTATCAATTCATGCCGGTCAAGAAGTCGATGACTTTTCAAAATCCCGTGCAGTACCAATTTATCAAACATCAAGTTACACATTTGATGACACTGATCACGCCCAATCCCTATTCTCATTAGCAGAAGAAGGCAATATATATACCCGCATCATGAATCCAACTCAAAACGTTTTAGAAGAACGTATAGCCGCATTAGAAGGTGGCATAGGTGCATTAGCAACATCATCTGGCCAAGCAGCCATACATTTAGCATTGTTGAATATCGTAGAATCAGGTGATGAAATTGTTGCCTCTTCTAATTTATATGGTGGTACTTACAATTTATTAAATGTCACTTTTAAAAAACTGGGTATTAAAGTTCATTTTGTAGATCCAAGTCATCCTGAGAACTTTAAAGAAGCTATTACTGACAAAACAAAAGCAGTATATGCTGAAACGATTGGTAACCCTCGTATTGATGTACTAGATATTGAAGCTGTATCTAAAATCGCCCATGCCAATGACTTACCTTTAATTGTTGATAACACTTTCCCGACGCCGTATTTATTAAGACCTTTCGAATTTGGCGCGGATATTATCGTTCATTCAGCTACTAAATTTATCGGTGGACACGGTACGTCTATCGGTGGTGTTATCGTAGATAGCGGTAACTTCAATTGGAATAACGGCAAGTACCCTGGTTTAGTCGAACCTGACGAAAGTTATCATGGTATTTCTTATGTAAATGACGTTGGTGAAGCTGCTTATATTACGAAAGCACGTGTTCAATTATTACGTGACTTGGGCTCTGCAGTATCACCTTTTAACGTTCATGAATTTTTAATTGGTTTAGAAACTTTACATTTACGTATGCAACGACATTCTGAAAATGCATTACGCGTAGCTCAATATTTAAATGCACATCCTAAGGTAACGTGGGTAAATTATCCAGGGTTAGAAGACAATCCCTACCATAATTTAGCACAACACTATTTACCAGACGGTCAAGGCGCTATATTAACATTTGGTATTGATGGCACAGTTAACGAAATTTCAAGTTTCGTAGACGGCTTGCAGTTATTCTCACATTTAGCAAATGTAGGTGATTCTAAATCATTAGTAATTCACCCAGCAAGTACGACCCATTTACAATTATCAGAAGAAGAGCGCCAAGCTTCTGGCGTACTTCCCGAACTTGTTCGATTATCTATTGGTACAGAAAATATTGATGATATTATTAACGACTTAGAACAAGCATTAACAAAAGTTTAAGTCGTCATTCGATAAATATATTTAATACACCTACATGCATGCTTCCCTTGTGTGTAGGTGCTTTTGTGGCTTATCGCCTTTTCTTTAAGACTACCCTTCATTCTGACGTTAGACAAACCTCAGACTGACATATTTACTTTTTATTTAAATCCCTTTGAAATTATGGTTTGATACTGGGATAATTAATTTAATTCTCGTGATTGGAGGTATATTGATGGATAACGAAAGAGACAAAATTACGATGACTGTTATTCTATTGGCAGGCAAAATTTTACTTTCTTCTGGAGCAGAAGTCTCTCGAGTAGAAGATACGATGCGTCGCATGGCGATAAGTATGGGATATTATAACAGCCAAGGTTATGTTATTAACGTATTTATCAATTTTTCTTTAAGTTCTGATCACGACACACGTATTATTAGAATTGATAAAAACATCACGAATTTACTTAAAATTTTTCAAGTCAATTCAATTTCTAGAAAGTTAACGAGCAACCGCATCTCTATATATGAGGCACATGACAGTCTACAACGTATCGACCATACCTCATTAAGTAGTGCTTTATGGAAAAAAGTTATTGCTGCTGGTTTAATTTCATTGAGTTTTCTTTATTTATTAAACGGGACTTGGCAATATGTAATCATTACTTTTTTAGCAGGAGCTATTGGTTATTTCATAGTAGAGTATATGCAAAGTAAATCATTAACAATGTTTATCCCAGAATTTATAGGTTCATTTATTTTAGGCTCTATCGCCATCTTGGGATCAAAACTATTTGGTGTAAGTGGTAACTTAGGTTCTTCAATCATTGCTTCAGTCATGCCTATTGTACCTGGTGTCGTAATTACCACTGCTATTCAAGATTTATTTAGTCGTCATATGTTAATGTTTACAGCTAAGTTTCTAGAAGCGCTCGTAATTGCTTTTGCTATAGGTTCTGGTATAGCTATTGCGTATTTAATTTATTAAGGGGGTATCGTAATGACATTCGTCTTCTCTTTTTTCTTTAGTTTTACCGCTTCATATTTTTTCGCATTTATTTACGATGCACCTAAGAAATTATTTATACCTGCAGGTTTAGCAGGTGCTTCCGGTTATATTGTTCATTTTATTTTTATCGAAACCATGCACATGGATACTATCTATACGAGTTTAATTGGCAGTTTAACTTTAGGTTTAATTAGCCAATTATTAAGTCGTTTATTAAAATCTCCAGTCGTTATTTTTATGATACCTGGAATTATTCCTTTGGTGCCAGGGAGTTTAGCTTTTAGAGCAACCCAACAACTTGTAACACTCGATTTTACAAGTGCTGGTACAACATTTATTAGAGCAATCTTAATTGCAGGATCAATTGCTCTAGGCTTATTATTATCAGATCAATTATCAAAAACGCTAAACATTACAAAATATTGGCGCGTCAAAAAGAACAAATTATAAAAAATGATTGAGTATGTAAGATACGTTGGTTAACCGCGCATCATTCATACCCAATCATTTTTATTTTACGTCATATAATCCTGCCAAAACATTTGAGTTTAAGTTACTAATTTTGACTTTAAACTCTCCTTCTGTCATTAAATTATGGTTTCTCGCATAACTTTCAATACTTTCTTTATAAGGCAATGCACTATTCGTAACACCACCACCTAATACAATCGTATATACATTATATAAACTATAAATGTTATTACAAAGTTGTTGCGTCATTTTCATTACTTCATCCAACATCGCAGTAATTTCACTATGTTCATCATTTATATACATATCGATAGCTTGTCGTGTAGAAGTTTCTTCCCCCATAATATCAGTAGCTTTTCTACTAATAGCTAAGCCTGAAATTTCATTTTCTACACATCCATATTGTTTACATACAGGACATTGATAATCGCTATCTGTTTTAATGATTGTATGGCCAATTTCTCCAAAGTTCCCGTCTGCGCCATGTAATGGTTTACCGTTGTTCATGTATGCTAATCCTATGCCTGTACTTATCGTTAAGTATATAAGTGAGGATTCATTCACATCTAAGTCTCTGTATTCAGCTCTAATAGCCGCATCGGTATCATTGACAAAAGCAGGGTCAAAGTCACTTTGTTTACGTATGTAGTCACCTGCATTAAATCCATTATATTGCTGCAAATTAGGTGGATTTAAAAAGATGCCTTCTTTATATTCGCATGGCCCCGGCATAGCAATGTTCAAAGTTTGTGGCGCCAATTGTTTATATTTATTTTTATAATCTTTAGCTAATGAAACAATTTTATCAAATTGTTGTTGAGGACTTGTTGCAATAGTTTCAAAAGTTTGGAAATCAATAATTTCCATTTTCTCATCTATCACACCGACAATGGTCTTTGTACCTCCAATATCAACTGCTAATTTATACATCGTATACATCCTTCCATACTTTTAGACATAACTTACAATCATAGTAAGTTCACCATTAAATTGAACTGCGTTATCTTCTGAAGTTAAGACGAAGTGCTGACCCTTTTCAAGCTCGTAAGCTTCACCATCTACGATAATTTCACCCGAACCTTCTATAATAGAAACGAGGCAGTAATCTTGTGGCTTTTTAAAATTAACTTGCTGTGAGACATTCCATTTCTCGACTGTAAAAAATGGGCTAGCTACAAGTTGCGTATAATGCTCATCGTCTCTAGTTAACGCTTTGGGCGTGGCATTTGGTGAAGTTTGAGACAAATCAATCACTTCTTTACTTTCCTCTAAATGCAATGCACGTTGTTCACCATTTTTATCTGTTCTATCGTAATCATAAATACGGTAAGTCGTATCCGAAGATTGTTGTGTTTCTAATATCATAATGCCCTTACCTATAGCATGAACCGTACCTGCTGGGACATAGTAAAAATCACCTTTTTGTACTTTTACAGTATTAAACAATTGATCAAACTCACGATTGTCTATCATGTTATTTAACGTTTCTTGATTTTGTGCATTAACACCATATATGATTTCAGCGTCTTCTTCGGCATCTAGTATATACCAACACTCTGTCTTGCCGTATTCACCTTCATGCGCTTTAGCATAAGCATCGTCAGGATGAACCTGTACCGACAATTTATCTTGAGCATCTAAAATTTTCGTTAATAGTGGAAATGCTTCTCTGTCATCATTGCCAAAAAGCGCACGATTTTCTTCCCATACTTGATCCAACGTGTAATTTTTATAACGTCCATTTAAAATCGTATTTGCACCATTTGGATGAGCAGAAATCGCCCAACATTCTCCCGTATTGTCATAAGGTATATCATACCCGAATTCAGTTAATTTTGTGCCACCCCATATACGTTCTTGGAATACAGGTTTTAAAAATAATGGCATGTCATACACTCCCTCTATGTCTTTAAACTGTGATTTTGTACTATCTATACATGAGCCTAACCTAAAATATCGATAGTCATTGTAAACGTTTTCTACATTACCATTTTAATGAGTTACAGTAATTTAAGCAACTTATCTTACTAAATTTAGTACATGGAATAATAATCTACTATTAACAATTTATACAAAAACGTTAATCTGTTCATTTTTACGGGTAATAATATTATAATAATTTTAATAACTAATAATAGTGTGTTAACTACGAGTAACATAAGTTTTTGATACATAACAAAGGAGTGTTCTACATGCGTATATTAGTGTTGGGTGCTGGTGGTATCGGCGGCTATTTTGGCGGTCGTTTAGCAGAAAGTGGTAAAGACGTTACTTTTCTAGTGCGTAATAAACGTAAAGCATCATTATCAGAAAATGGTTTGGTAATTAATAGCGTCAATGGTAACTATGTATTTTCACCTAAATTAATCACCAAAGAAGATAGTGTTGAACCGTATGATGTCGTATTATTGTCGACGAAGGCATATCACCTAGAAAATGCTATTGAAGATTTGAAACCATTTATAGGAGAACAAACAGTTATCATACCTTTACTTAATGGCATTGCTCACGTTGAAAAATTGCAACAAGCTTTCGGCGAAAATAAAGTGTTTGGTGGCTTATGTATCATTGAAACTACATTAGATTCACAAGGTGAAATTAATCATACGAGTGATTTTGACCAATTAATTTTCGGTGAATTGAATGGTGAACAAACGGAACGTGCTAAAAAGATAGAAAGTGCACTATCCGGTACGCGAGCTAAAATAATATTAAGCGACAATATCAATAAAGATATGTGGCATAAATATTTAATGATTACTGTAATGTCTAGTGTTACTACGTTAATGCACGCACCAATCGGACCAATCAGGGACAGTGAAGACGGCAAATCGTATATTGAAGATATGTACAATGAAGTTGCTCAAATCATGCGTATACATCAGGCACCGATTTCAAACAATATCGTTAACAATTACATGAAATCATTAGATAATTTGTCTTACCATTTTAAAACTTCTATGCAACGTGACATGGAAAAAGGTCTCAATATTGAAGGACATCATATCCAAGGCTATATGCTAAACTTAGCTCATCAATATCATTTTGAAGCACCGTTATTACGTTCTGCTTATCAACACTTAAATGTCTATAACGAGATGTTAAATTAATCAAAACAACAAAAAGAAAGTCTGAGGCACCTTTTAGATGTCCCAGACTTTTTATTAAGTATTATTCCGCTTGTTTTCTATCTGCACGTTTTTGAATTAAAATCGAAACTGCAGCTATAATAACAACTAATATAATAATACCGATAATACCTAAATATTTTGCAATATTACCAAATACTATACCTACTGCTAAGAAATCTGTATCAGAGAATGTTGTAGAAGCGCCTCCTAAATCTCCTAAGAATGGCAAGAATAATAATGGTAAGAAGGTAATTAAAATACCATTAAGCGCCGAACCTGCCACTGCACCTTTAATGCCACCTCTGGCGTTACCGAAAACGCCTGCTGTTGCACCTAAGAAGAAGTGTGCTACTACGCCCGGTAATATAATAACTCCTCCGAAAAAGAATAGTATAAACATACCAATAACCCCTACGATGAAACTAACAAAGAAGCCAATAAGAACTGCATTTTGAGCATAAGGGAAAACAATTGGACAATCTAATGCCGGTTTTGTATTTGGTACGAGTTTTTCTGAAATACCTTTAAAGGCTGGCACAATCTCAGCTAAAATCAAACGCACACCTGATAAAATAATAAACACGCCTGCCGCAAAAGTTACACCTTGTATTAATGAAAAGACGATAAAGTTTTGTCCTTTACTAATATCAGCATGAACATATGCAGGTCCTGCAAAAAGTGATGCTACAAAGTACAGCAATGTCATAGTAATAGAAATACTAATTGTACTTTCTCTTAAGAATCCTAAACTTTTTGGGAATTTGATATCTTCTGTTGATTTAGATTGACCTTTAAACAGACTACCGACCATCCCTGCAGCCCAGTAACTAATTGTACCGAAGTGACCTAATGCAACTTGGTTGTTACCCGTTATTTTCTTCATCGTTGGGTGGGCCAATGCGGGCAAGACCGCCATAATTAAACCTAAAATAATCGCACCGATTATGACAGTTAAAGTACCTGTAATTTTGCCTACTGATAATAAAATGGCTAAAAAAGCTGCCATATAAAAAGTATGGTGTCCTGTTAAAAAGATATATTTTAAATTGGTAAACCTTGCAATTAATATATTCACAATCATACCGAATACCATAATTAATGCAGCCGTAGTTCCGTATTTATTTAACGCAATAGAAATGATAGCTTCATTATTTGGCACTACACCTTGCACACCAAAAGCGTGTTGAAATATTTTTCCGAAAGGCTCTAAGGATTGTGTAACTACATTTGCCCCAGCGCTTAATACAAGGAAACCTAAAATCGTTTTAATTGTACCTGATGTTACATCTACTGCTGATTTCTTTTGAACTAATAGGCCAACCAATGCTATCATAGCAACTAAAATTGCTGGTTGACTTAAAATATCAACGATAAAATCTAGAATCGGTTTCATAACATCCCCTCCAGTTTAAATTTTATAACTTACCTAATTGTTGTAATTTGTCATTTAATTTAGTTTGTAACTCATCTTTGTCTAAAATGTTATCCAGTACTAAAACATCTCCAAGATTTTTCGTATTTTCTTCAAGATCTCTACCACAGATAAATAAATCTGCCATATCTGGACTCGCTGACATAACGTCGCTGTGTTCTACTTCAATATCTGCAGGAGCATTTAAATTTTTCAATGCTTCTTGTGCATTCATTTCAACCATAAAACTACTTCCTAAACCATGTCCGCAAACTACTAATATTTTCATATTGATCATTCTCCTTTTAATATACTAATGAGTTTATTTTTATCTGTTGTTTGTAATAATTGTTCAACAATTTGTTGGTCTCCTAAAGATTGAGCCAATTGCTTTAATATTTCTAAATGTTTTGTATTATCTACAGCACTTAATACAAATATCAATGAAGCATAATGACCTTCTGCAGAAAAATTAATATGCTTTTCTAACTTCAACAAACTTAAACCAACTTTATTAACCGATTCATCTGGTCTGGCATGTGCAATTGCAATCTCTGGTGCTATGACGATGTAAGGTCCTAAATTATGCACACTATCAATCATCGCTTGTATATATCGTTCGTCGAAATACGATTGCTGCAATAATGGTTGCGAGGCAATTTCTATTGCTTCAGACCAATCATTTACTTGGTCTTTAATTTGAACTTTGTCTGGCGTTAACATTTCTAAACTCATCGGCTCCCCCCTATTTTTTACTTACTTCATCAATACTCGTTATAATTTGAGCTAAATCGCCTTGCAACAGCGATTCTCTTTTTTGTTCGTCCATAAGTAGTTCGCTTAGTTGTCTCAAGGCATTTAAATGAATTTTTGGTTGTTCGGTAGCTAAAGTTATCACAATTCGTACCGGGTCATATTGCTTATGATTAAAACGTATTCCTTCTTTGTAATGAACTATACTAAATCCTACACCTTGCTTTACTTGATCATGATTGGCATGGATAAGCGCAATTTGAGGACTAATAACCATATACGGGCCAAATTTATCAAGTTGTTGGATTATTGCATTAGCATATGACGTGTCGACAATACCTTGTTTTACTAATAAATCTACACTTTGAACAATTGCCGTATCTCGCTCTACCTTAGGTTGTGATGTTAATATATTGTTGTGAGGTAAAACTTGATTCAACGTTGGACCTACTGATTTGATACTACTTACATATTGTTCTCTTGCTTCATTAATAATAGTATTCAATTTCATGCGGTCTTCTGCAGTCAAAAAAGGGCTAACATTAATGACAGGCACAGACAATGATTTTACTGGCACCGTTGAAATAACATAATCTACCCCTTCATGTCTTAATTGCTCCTCCGAAATTTCATAAACAGAATATGCATCGACGACTTCTAATTCTGGATAAATATTGATGATTTTACTTTTTAACAACTGTGAAGTTCCAATGCCGGATCCACATAATAAAACTACTTTTATCGATTTCCTTCTTAATGATGAGCCACGTTCGATAGCCGATGCAAAATGCAATGTAATATAAGCAATTTCATGGTCATCAAAATGCATTTCATATGCTAATTCAATCGCATTAAGATGTCTGTTCAATGCGTCTACAATATGCCTATACTGTGTTTGAATTTCTTGCAGTAAAGGATTGTCATGACTCATGTTGAATTGCATACGATAAATTGCTGGCTGAAGATGTACGAGGAGTCCATTTAACAACTTATTGTCTGACATCAAATCGACGCCTAATTCACCACTCATAGATTCAATAAGTTCAAAAACCAAAAATTCTAAGTTGTCCGTTCGTTCAATCATTGCATTTTCCTCAACACTCTTTGCACCTAATAAATGCAAGGTGATAAAAGCTGCTTCACTTGTTGGAAATTGAATATTAAATATGTCTTCCAATCGTTGTGCAATAAGTGTCGCTATATGAAACTGCTCAGTTTGAGCTAATCGCTCGTATTCTGATTTCGGAATCTTGAACGTGTATGTTTCTTTTGTTCGATGTATGGCAATCAAAATATGATAAATCAAACCATCAATAGCACTTTGAACCAATTGATATTGCTGTTCCATTAAAATTGAAGTAACAGCTAAACGAATTTGCTTTAAATCTTGATTAGAAAACAACTGATTTCCTATTTGATGTGTATGCGTATCAAAATACTCATTCACGCGAGCTGCATACGCTTTTCTAAAGTTATGTTCATCACCTTCAATAATAAATCCTTTGTTTTTTACATATGTTAAAGCTAATCGTTGCTCTTCCAACCATTTTTGTACATCTTTCAAGTCTTCTACAATCGTTCTTCGTGAAACTGACACCATTTCTGCAAATGTCTGTGAGGACGTAGGCTGTGAGGACTCAAAAAGTTTTAAAATGATATAGAGTATCCGCTCACTTTTCGCATAATGTATAACTCTACTTTGAGATGTTTTAGTTTTAGTCATGTGCTGTTGCATAGGAATTATTTTAATCCCATTTGCTTTATCCCTTTCTAAAGTTATATGTAATACGTTGGTCATAGATTCAATGAATTCAATATCATATTGAATCGCACGTTCTGAAACTTGAAATTTTTCGGCTAAATCATGCACTGAAACATATTGTCCCTGTGCAGATACAAAATCAAGAATTTGTCGTTGTCTCATACTTAGCAACTGCATTGCCTCCTCACACTTATATTGTAAACGCTTTCTAGTTTTTATAGATGTGTAATGTGGTTCGCTTAAACTTCCGAAATATTGCACATCCAATTTACTAAGCGCTATTTATAATATAAGTGTAATAAAATAAGCAAAATAAAAAAGCCTAGTGCGACATTGCACTAGGCTTCTCTTATAACATTTAAGAATCGTTGTAATTCATTTGTTCTAGGGTGGTTCACAATTTGTTGTGGTTCACCTTGTTCACCAATATATCCGTCATGGATAAATACAATTTTATTGGATACTTCTTTAGCAAAGCGCATTTCGTGCGTTACAATTACCATCGTCATGCCTTCATTTGCCAATTCTTTAATCACATTTAATACATCATTTACCAATTCTGGATCTAATGCAGATGTTGGTTCATCAAATAACATAACTTGTGGGTTCATTGCCAAAGCTCTAGCAATTGCCACACGTTGTTGTTGTCCACCAGAAAGTGCATTTGGTCGTTGGTCTTTAACTTCGGTAAGGCCAACCTTAGCTAATAACGCCAATGACTGTTTTTCGGCCTCATCTTTTTTAACTTTTTTAACAGTTATGAGTCCTTCCATTACATTCTCTAAAGCTGTTTTATGTGGAAATAAGTTATAACTTTGGAAAACCATGCCAGACTTCTGACGCACTGCTATTTGTGATTTTTTGTCGTCATTACTGTATGTTTTGCCGTCGACATACACCGCACCTGAAGAAGGCAATTCTAACGCATTTATCATACGTAATAATGTCGTTTTACCAGAACCAGATCTCCCTATTAAAGTCACAACTTCACCTTGTTCCACAGTTAAATCTATGCCTTTAATCACTTCTGTATCACCAAACGATTTTTTTATATTTTTTAACTCAATCATGAGCGATACCCTCTTTCGAGATAAGATTCATAGTAGTTTTGTATGATAGATATAATGAAACATACGACCCAATATAATAAAGCGACTAATATATATATTGTTAAATATTCATAAGTCGTCGATGCAACTTCTTGCGCTTTTCTAAACATTTCTGCCACTAAGATAAAACCTAAGAGTGACGTATCTTTGATTAAACTCAAGAATGTATTACCTAGCGCAGGCACTGATACGCGAATTGCTTGCGGCAATATAATACGTTGTACGGTTTGTCTATAATTCATTCCGATTGAGTATGCAGCTTCTGTCTGTCCTTTAGGTATGGATAAAATACCACCTCGAATAATCTCTGAAGCATAAGCACCGACATTTAACGATAAGCCAATAATCGCTGCAACTACCGGTGCTAATGTCCACTGGCTATCGGAATTATTAGTAATTAATCTACCCAGTTCAGGTATACCGTAAAAGATAATAAATAGTTGTACAATCATAGGTGTTCCGCGAATAATTGAAATGTAAAATCTAGCAATTCCTTTCAACACACGGCTTGTAGATATTCTCATTAACGCTGTAAATAGAGCGACAATTAAACCAATAACGAATGTAACTAATGTTATTGGTATAGAATATTTTACAAGTCCTTCCAACATAGGACCAAATGCTTGTCCTGCTGCGTTTAAAGCGTGTTGTTGTTCGTGGTTAAGGTTTAGAAACATCTGCGCCAAACCATTTTTTACTTATTTTTGCTAATTCGCCATTATCTTTTAGTTTTTTAATTGCTTTATTCACTTTTTCAATTGTCTTTTTATCTTCTTTTTTAGTGAAAGTTAGTGCAGATTGGCTTTTTTCTGCATTGCCTTCGATTGCTTTAACTTTAGCATTTGGTTTTTGCTTTTTATAATCTAAATATGAAATATTGTCATTAAATGTACCCTCAACGCGATTAGATTGTAATAAATCCATAGCTTGGTTGAAGCCGTCAACTTTAGTTAATTCAGCGCCTTTTGATTTCGCTAACTTACCATAGTTAGAAGTAAAGGTTTGTGCTAATTTTTTACCTTTAACGTCATCAAATGATTTAATATTTTTATTGTTTTTGTTAACTACTAATACCGCTTGTGAATATGTGTACGGCTCTGAAAATTGATACTTTTCTTTACGTTCATCGTTAATACCTACTTGGTTTGCAATTACATTGAAACGACCAGAATCTAAACCTGCAAACATTGAATCCCATTGTGTTTCTTTAAATTTAACTTTATAACCCATTTCTTTCGCTACTGCCTTCATTACGTCAACGTCATAACCAGTTAATTTATCGTTTTTATCATGGTATGAGAATGGCGCATATGTCCCTTCTGTACCTACGATAAATGTTTTTTGCTTACCAACTGTTTTAGTTTCACTACTCTTCTTATTGGAGCTATTATTACCACACGCAGCTACCGCTATAACAATAACTAAAGCTAATAAACCAAAAAGAATCTTTTTCATCACATTACCTCTATTCCTATTATTCTTATCAGATTAAAAATATTTTAGCCCCATCTACATCAATAGTCAATAAAAATTTTTAAAAATTACACAACTTTTTTATTGTGCTTAATTATTTGGACAAACTTTATTGTTATAAATGGGGTTATGCTACGCATATTTCTTTTGAAGCCACTAAAAAAGGCAATGACATAGATAGTCATTACCTTGTAAATGTATAACGTTACTTATATAAAACATTAAATATTTAAATTTATCCTTTGACTTCTTTATATAAATCAATCATTTCTTTAGCAATGTCATTGAAGGCGATGGCTGTCATTAAGTGGTCTTGACTGTGCACCGTTAATAAAGTAAGTTCTTGATGATTACCTTGAGCTTCTTCAGTTAACATAGTAGTTTGAATTTGATGCGCTTCTGTTAGTGACCGTTGTGCTTGTTCCACTTTTTGTTCCGCACTGGCAAAATCACCTTTTTTTGCAGCATAAATTGCTTCCATTGCACTGCTTTTGGCATCACCACCAAATGCGATTAATGACATTGCTTGTTCCGTCATTTTGTTTTCTTCCAATTTAAACACCACCTTATTCAGACATCAATTGTTCTGCTAATTTAATAACATTTTCTCCGTTCATCGTGCCGTAATCTGTCATCGGTATAACTT
Source organism: Staphylococcus lloydii (assembly GCF_015775975.1). Taxonomy (NCBI): domain Bacteria; kingdom Bacillati; phylum Bacillota; class Bacilli; order Caryophanales; family Staphylococcaceae; genus Staphylococcus; species Staphylococcus lloydii. Next base: position 460,208 of record NZ_CP064056.1, on the reverse strand, counting down.
CGACTGGAATATTATGACCACTTGCTCTTTGTTCAAATTCATCTTTTTTATATCTTACTTGAGGTCCTAACAACAAGACATCTATATCTTCATTATTTATATGATCATCTGCATCAGTAGTAGAAACCGCAAATATTTCACGCTCTAACCCTTTGTTATTTGCTGCTTCTTCCATTTTCTTCACTAACATACTTGTACTCATGCCCGCGGCGCATACTAACATTATTGTTTTACTAGCCATATTCATCCCATCCTTTATCTATTAATAGAACGTGCCACCATGGAAACTGTGTGTCTTTGTCCTCGTATTGCTTTGCTCATTTCAAAAATATTATCCACTGGAGCCAATCCACCATAACCAGCGTCACCAATATGTTGAATATCCACTCCACAAATCTTATTTCTAATAGCAAAATCCCTAATTGTACTAGGATCAGAACTTTCTTGACTCGTACCAATTGCTGACATCACGAGGCCACCATTATGATGAACTGCTTTCACTACTTCTTTAAGTTGATGTTCATCAAAGCCAGGCACCGTACCAATTGAAGGGACGAGAATGATGTCTGCGCCAGCATTAATAAATTTTTCTACGTATTCTGTCGTAATTACCGGTTCATCGACACCTGCACTGTGCATTTTTCCCGCTATAATAAGTCCTGAAAAATGTTTATGTGTATTTTCTATTGCTCCTACTATTTTTTCATTTGTGACACCTGTACCTGGGTTACCTGTCATGCAAACAAAATTTAAACCTAATTGCTCAATAGCTTGTACAGTTTTCGTGTTAGCTTGACGGCCTTCAGCTATATTTAACTTTTCTTCCGCCATATTTGCTACTTCATCTACTGGTTCAAGGTTAACGCCAATTGGACGCGCTACTAAATGCTTTAATTCTTTTACTACCTGTTTATTTTCATCGACGTTAACTACTTTTGGTTCTAAGGCATCTAACCCATTTAATAAAATTAAATCCGCTCCAAAAGCCCGAGATAACTCAGCATTTGTAATATCTGGTATGACAGGCGTTCTCGTCACAACATTTTCTGCCAAAATAACCCTACCGTCACTGGCTTTAATACTTTGCTTCAATTCTGTAGGTGACATCTGTAAAATTTCCGATGCATTTGCGCTTATTAATCTTTTTACCATTGTAATAGCCTCCTAGAATTTAACTTAATTGGTTTCATGTTCTTCAGATACTTTGTTTTGTTCTTCTTGTTCAGCTATAATATTGTATTTTTCCATCGCACGATAAAATGGATAATATAATAAAATATCAATAATAATACAGGCAATTTGTACGAGCGAACCACTAATGTGACCTGTCGCTAAAAAGCCACTTAAAATGGGTGGCATTGTCCATGGCATTGCCGTCCCATTCGTTAGATGTACCAAACCTGTCGACATCGCAGTATAAGTTATCGTCGCATTAATCATAGGTGCTAAAACAAACGGCAAGATAAGTCTGATATTTAATACAACAGGTATTCCGAACATCGTAGGTTCATTAATATTAAATAAACCCGGTATAAATGTTAATGGTGCCATCATTTTTGTCACTTTACTTGCACGGTGTTTTAACGCGAGTATGCTTATTACTACAATGAGCCCTATTGTCGAACCACTACCACCCATAAACACAAAGTTATCGATAAAAGGTTGGGTAATAATATGTGGTAAATCTCCGTTTGGATCTGCTTGATATGCTAAACGATTCTCATCAATGTTTTTTAACCAAATCGGTTGCATAACAGCATTTACGACGTTCGCACCATGTATGCCGACAAACCAAAACATACTATTAAGACCTACTAAGATAATTGTTCCTATCAGCGAGCCGCCTAAGAAGCTTAACGGCACACCCAGCGTGTTAATAATCAATTTGTGGATGTTTCCAAAAGGTAATAAATCTAACGCCACATAAACACATAACCATAAAATAATAATGACTGCCCCAGGAATTAAGGCACTAAAACTTTTAGCAACTGCTGGCGGTACTTGGTCAGGCATCTTGATTTTGATGTCTCTATTTATAAACCATTGGAAAATAAGTCCCGAAATAATACCAATAATTAAAGCAACAAATAACCCCTGACTTCCCATATAAATTTGTGGAATCGCTTCTTCTGGATTTTTGCCGCCTGTCATTACATTAGGTGTAACGACTAAAAATGCAGCCATGGAAATTATCCCAGCCGATACGCCATCAGTATTATATTGCTTGGCGATACTATGTGCCACTCCAAAACAAGCTACTAATCCCATCAACCCAAAGGTTCCGTTTACTGCTTTTGTTAAATACTCTAAAATCCCCGTAGACGTTAACCATTCTATCCACCCCGGAATAGCAATACCGCTAATGACTAAAAAGATAGAACCAATAATAATTAATGGCATTGCTACGATAATACCGTCACGCAATGATATTAATATTTTATTCGACCCTATTTTAGAAGCTACCGGAAGCAGATGTTTCTCTAATGCATCATTAAATTTACTCATTCTATACACCTCCACTTTATGTAAGCGATTTCATAAGTTTAATTAATTATATTTTATAATTAATTAAGTGTCAATGTTCAATTATCCTGTTATAATCTTAATAACTATATCGATACAATAATGGTGGGGTTTTTATGACTATGACTGACAAACAAAAAGAGATTCGCGGAAAAATTTTAACTGAATTATATTTACGTGGTCCCATATCACGAAAAGATATCGCACATAATACTGGAATCACGCCAGCTACGACAACGGCAGTAACTGGGGAGCTTATAAACGAAGGCATAATTGAAGCTAATAGTTTAACGGACAACGATTCTAAATCAAAAAAACGTTCAGGTCGCAAAAAAGTAACGTTATCAATTACTAATAATCATAGTTATTATATTGGCATTGAATTGTCTCGTCATTTTTTAACATTATATTTAATAAATAATGCCGGTGAGCTTATAACTAAACAACACCACAAAGTTGAAATTTTAAATTTCACTAATGATGAGACCATAAATTACTTGTTAGCTGTACTAAATAATTGTTTAACAAACTATCACTCTTTCAATATTCGAGCGGCAGGTATCGCCATACCCGGACATTTCGATAAACAAAATCAACGCATTGCTTCTTCATCTGAATGGCAAAAGTTTGATCTAAGTCGCTTAATTAATGAAGCAGCAATACCACTATTTTTAGAAAATAATGTACATTGCATGAGTCTGCATGAACATCTCATCTCTACAACTAATAAAGGAGAAAATTTTGTATTTTTCCATGCCGTACAAGGTATTTTTTCATCTAGTATTTATAACGAAAGTTTATATGGAAATAATAATTTCTCTGTAGGTGAAATCGGCCATACTATCGTCTATCCTGACGGGGAGCAATGTGAATGCGGCAGATTTGGTTGCTTACAAAATTACTTAGGTGGTTTCAACATAATGAAAAAAGCGCAACGTAGTTATAATCAAAACCCGCATTCGATTTTAAAGAAAATCGTCGCTAATCCTGCTGATATAACACTGCCTAAAATTGCTGAAGCATATAGATTAGGCGATACAGCTATATCAGAAATCATCGAAGAAGCTATTAATGCGGTCGTCGTTACTTTGAATAATTTATCGATGCTGATTGATACTTCAAAAATCTATTTACACGGCCCTTTATTTAACGAAATGATTACACACCAAATTTTGACTGAGTATTTAAGTTACAAAAATTTATATCAAGGTTTACCGGAAATTGATTTTGATATCATTCCTTATGAAGTAACGAATGGGGCGCGTGGCGCAGCAGCCCTAGCATTGTACCATTCATTGATTTGGTCCCAATAAATAAAAAAGTAGCTTAACGAATACTCTATTCGATAAGCTACTTTTTTATTATTTTTGTTGTGCTAATTCATTAAAACCATAATCAATCTCAAACCCCATATCTTGAATCATATCGTAATCCAACTTATTCGGTTGACCACCGGTAATTAAATAATCACCCACGAAGATTGAATTAGCGACTAATAAAGCTGTTGATTGTAAGGAGCGTAAATTCACTTCTCTGCCACCTGCAATACGAATTTCTTTCGTCGGATTAATTAATCTAAACATCGCCAATATACGTAAGCAAATCATTGGTGTAAGTTCATCCATAGTTCCAAATTTTGTCCCTTTAATTGGGTGTAGGAAGTTGATTGGTATGCTATCAGCATCGATTTCTTTTAAAGCAAAAGCCATATCAATTCTATCTTCATCTGTTTCTCCCATGCCACAAATCACACCTGAGCAAGGAGATATATTATTCTGTTTCATGACCTCAACAGTATTCACACGCTGTTCGTATGTATGCGTCGAAACGACTTCACCGTGGTAACGTTCGCTCGTATTAAGGTTATGATTGTAACGGTCTACGCCAGCAGCCTTAAGTTGTGCCGCTTGTTGTTCATTAGCTAACCCTAAACATGCACAAATTTTAAGTTGCGGATGATTGTGTTTAATATTTTCTACTGTACGTGAGATATGGTCTACTTCTTTATTGCTCGGCCCTCTACCACTCATTACGATACAATAAGTACCAATATTATTTTCATCAGCTGCCGCCGCCCCTTTTTCTATTTCTTCTTGAGAAACTAAAGCGTAACGTTCTTTATGTTTCATATCTCTAGACTGACCACAGTACCCACAATCTTCAGGGCATATGCCACTTTTGGCATTTAAAATCATATTTAATTTCACTTTTTTACCATAATAGTGATGTCTCAATTTATATGCTTCATTTACTAGCTCCATTGTATCGATATCATTATTAGTATAAATATCGTAGGCCTGTGCCTTTGTTAACTGTCCTCCTGCTAAAATATTATCAGCTAAATTCATATACCTTCCCCCTTTAAGATATATAGATTATAGCATAAATGTAAACCTAAAATAAAATTTAGTTTACATTTGAATACATTAGCTTTTCGCAATAAAAAAACGTTACCACCATGTGATAACGTCTTGATATATTAATTATCCATTGTCACGACCAAACGTGCCGCTTCACCTCGAGCCAAACGATCAAAACCTTCATTAATATCATCGAGTGACAATGTATCCGTGAGTAATTCATCTACTGGTAAACGTCCTTGTTTATATAACTTAATAAAATGTGGGATGTCTCTGTCTGGTACACAACTTCCTACATACGAACCTTTAATCGTTCTTTCTTCCGCTGCCAATGTAACTTGCGGAAATGCAAATTCATGTTTCGGGTCTGGTAGCCCTGTAGATGTCGTTGTACCGCCTCTTTTTGTTATTTTGTAGGCGACGTCCATGGCAGGTACTACACCAGCTGTTTCGAACGCAAAATCTACCCCACCTTGTACATAATCTTTAACTGCTTCAACAATATTATCATCGCTTGAGTTAAATACTGCAGTAGCACCTAGTTTTTTAGCCAAATCAAATTTATCTTCATTAATATCTAAAGCTATAATTTCACTTGCACCGGCTAATTTTGCACCCATAATCGCATTTAATCCTATACCACCTAAACCTATTACGGCGACGGTACTCCCTGAACGAACTCGGGCTGTATTAATCACTGCTCCAATACCTGTAATAACGGCACACCCAAAAATTGCTACCTTTTCAAACGGAATGTCTTTATCTACTTTCACAATAGAATTAGTTGAAACTACAGCATAGTCAGAAAATCCAGCTACGCCTAATAAATGATGCATGACATCATCTTTTTCAGATTGTAAACGATAGCCACCTTCTATCATTTCACCTGTGGCATTTGACGCTGCCCCCGTTTCACACAAAGCGGGTCTTCCTTCTTTACATGGAATACAGTGACCACAACTTGGAATAAATGTACAAACTACATGGTCTCCAATTTCATAGTCAGTCACTCGGTCACCTATTTGAACAATTTCACCAGCCGCTTCATGCCCTAATACCATCGGCATAGGTCTTGGTCTACTACCATTTATCACTGATAAGTCTGAATGACATAAACCCGTCGCCTTAATTTTGATTAACACTTCATTTTCTTGTGGTTCAGATAAATCTAATGTTTCAATGGTCAATGGCTTACTTTCTGAATAAGGCGTAGTGGCACCCATTTCGTGTAACACTGCTGCTCTTGTCTTCATAGTTAATCTCTCCCTTTTTCACACATTAATAAAAACGGATATTACTATTCATAATACCCCTCTGTTGATTTACGGAACCCTTCAAATTGTTCGCCATCATGTCCAAACCAAATTTGCGCATTTTTATCTTCGGCAAGTTTCTTAATTTTTTCTACTGATTTTGTCCAGCCAATAGAATCATATAAAATGCCTGGTGGTTTAGGTGGATTGCCCATGCTTTCTTTAGTATAAATGGCATCAGACGCTAAAATTATTGTACCTAGTTCTGCACTTTCGATTTCTAAGCCAATAATTCCCCAAGCATGACCACTACCAAAGTTTAAAACTTTTACACCATCAACAAGTTTAATATTGTCGTCCTCTTTTTGAATTGTTTTCCAAGTTAAATTATTTTTTATCCACGCATCTATATCTGCCCATATATATGCACCTTCTTGTTGGTTACGTGCATAAGTTTTCATAGTACCGCTTAATTCATCATCATGTACGATTACTGTTGCATTCGTAAAATACTCCAAACAACCTGCATGATCCAAATGCAAATGTGAAGCAACTACAAAATCTACTTCTTTAGGATCGACGCCTATTTGTTCTAATCTATTAGGTAAATGACAAGATTCATCGGCAAAATATGGAAATGCTTTTTGCGTGGCATTAATCCATCTACCATTTTCTCCCATAGCATTAGGATTACATGCGGTATCAAATAATATCTTTGCCTCTGGATGATCAATAAATACAGTGTAAATAGGAAATTCATGCATTTCATTAGGTGCTTCTGGATGATCTAACGTAGCTTGGTTCGAATTGGCAATCATTAAATTTTTATCCATCTTCATGCGACCATTGTCTAAAACATAAATCTTCATACGTTCCTTATTGTAGTTCACCATAACTATCATCTCCTTAGATTTATAGTTATATTTTACACTTTAATGTAAACGTTTACAAATAGATGCACATTTTTAACTTTCAAATTAAAACATTTATCGAAATATAAAAAAGTAGCATGACTTTTTACAAGTCACACTACCTTTAACTTACTATTTAATTTTAAAAAACATCGCCTAACGTCACAGACAAAATTGATTTTATTGAATGTAATCTATTCTCTGCTTGATCAAATACTACGGAATGATCTCCACGGAATACTTCATCGCTAATTTCCATTTCGGTAATACCGAACTTTTCAAAAATTTCTGCACCAATTTGTGTGTTCATATCATGGAAAGCTGGTAAGCAATGCAACACTATAATATCAGGATTACATGTATTGGCTAACATCGCACTATTTATTTGATACGGCAACAACTGCTCTATACGTTGTTGGTATACAGAGTGATCTTCACCCATAGAGAACCATACGTCTGTATAAAGTGCATCAGTTTGATACACTGCCGCTTTGATATCTTCGGTAATTAATATTTTACTCTTAGATTGTTGTGCATATTGTTGCGCTATTTGTTGAATATCCTCATGGGGTTGTAATGCTTTCGGTGCAGCAATATTAATATTAACACCTAAGATTGCACCAGTTACTAATAAATCATGTGCTACATTGTTACGTGCATCTCCAACATATGTTAAAGTTTTACCTTCAAAAGTGCCCCAATTTTCTTTCAACGTAAAGAAATCAGCAATCATTTGTGTCGGATGCCATTCATTCGTTAAACCGTTCCATACTGGTACATTCGCGTATTTAGCTAACATTTCTACATCAGCTTGATTGAATCCTCTAAACTCGATACCATCATACATTCTACCTAACACCTTCGCAGTGTCTTCAGTAGATTCTTTGGCACCTAAATGAATATCACCTTGTCCAAAGTATTCAGCAGTAGCACCTAAATCAAAAGCTGCAACACTGAATGCCGAACGTGTACGCGTAGATGGTTTTTCAAAAAGTAGCGCCAAATTTTTTCCTTTTAAATATGGATGTGGAATCCCTCTGTTTTTCTTTTCTTTTAATTCACCTGTGAAATCTATTAATGTCATTAATTCCTCATAAGAAAAATCACAAGTTTTTAAAAAGCTTTTACCTTTAAAGTCTTGCAATTGTTTTAGTGTAGTCGTGTACGCCCCATCTAAATCACTCTCCAATATTTGTAAGATTACTTACTATCATAACGACATAAACAGTAAAAATCAAGTATATTTATACTATTTATTGTATATTATTGAATATTTATATTCAGGAAATTATTATTAAACCCTAAACAAAACCAACTAATACCAATATTCTTGTTAGCAACTAATTAAAAACGAAGTGTTATAATACACAATTTTGTATACATTAAGACATAAAAAAAGATGAGTGCTTTCACCCATCTTTTATCAAAGCTATTTTAAGACGTTGCTTGTTTTCTTTTACTATTTCTAGCTCGTTCTTCTGGTGTTTTTAAGAAGCGTGTCATAATTGCACTCGCTGCATAAAGTCCGAAAATCAGGAACATCATACCTTTTACACCTATTGTACTATAGAATAAGTAAACAAGTCCTGGTCCTGCGAATACACATAGACCTGCACCTAAGTTTAATATTGCCATAGCTGGTCCTTTGTCTCCTTCACCTACAAGTGATGGTACTAATGCAGAAATTGGCACGAAGCCTGCTAAACACATACCCCATAAGAAGCCAACAAGTCCTACAACAAAGACATTGCCTGTAAATAAATCCGGTAAGAAGTATAAACCTAATGTAAATACGGCACAGCCTACGCCACCGATATAGCTAATTGTATTTTTCCAACCAATCTTGTCACTTAATGCACCAAAAATTAAATTAAAAATAATGTTTGCGATAAAGATAGTGCCCCAAATATTTAACCAAGTCGTTGTTTCAATCCCTCTTTTAGATAAATAAAGCGGTAAGAATAAAGGAAACGCATATTGTGCTGCTTGATTAATAATACGTACGATACACGCAATGGCAACTCGAGGTTCTCTATATAAAATAGAAATACCTGCGAAGATTTCTCTCATATGCTCTTTAGCGCCGCCTTCTCGTTCTTCTAATGAAAATTTATCTCTATTAACAAATACGGCAAGTACTGTTCCAATAAGCACCCAAATAATAGCAGTCCATAATGTACCGAAATAACCAATTTGCTTAATTGCAAATGAAGAATAAAATGAGCCTAATACACTTAATCCACCTGTAAAGACGAACCAGAACCAACCCACTGCTGCGCCTAAACGTTTTTGTGGAGAACGATAAGCGACCCAAACTAAGAATGAATATGCAAATAATGGATAACCAAAACCTCTAATTGCATATGTAGGAATCATTAAGCCAAATTGCTCTGAAGGTACTGCAATACCAGCAAAGACTGCATGTCCTATAATATATAAGGTTGTCCCTATTAACATAACTTTTCTAGGTCCAATAACTTCGACTAAGACCCCTGAAAGCCATGACCCTATTGCTATCGTAACACCATAACACGTCGTTAATGCTGCTGTTTGTTGTACCGATAAACCATGTTGTTGTAAATATGGACTTATCCAACCAAGTTCTAATCCATCACCCATCATAAAGATAAGCACGCCAATATATCCCCAAAGCAACGTCGGCGGCATACCCATTTTTTCTAATTTATTATGCATAAGTAACGACACCCCTTTACCTTTTACGTTTTAGAAAACGCTTTCATTTATTTCCTATATTCTATTTCATTTTTTCTTATAATGCAAATTTGTTTTTGTTTATTTTCATTTATTTTCGTTTTAATAGTTAATTATCTTTCACAATAAAAAAAGAGTGATAAGCTTATTCAGCTGCTTATCACTCTTTTTATAATTATCATTTTTCAATTATTTTAATTGCTTATTAAATTCTTCATATAATTGCTGCGCTGTTGAATCATCTTCAATGCCATGCACATTCATGCGACCATCTCGAAAGAGTGTACAATCCACATCTTTATATTGAATTAACTTAGCAAATGCATTTTCCTTAATAATATGGCCTGGGAAATACGTTGCATAATTAAATGCCTGTGTATTGAATCTAAATAAATATGCATTTCCACACATTGCTTCGATTTGACTAGTCTGACTCTTATTTAATACTTCATAATCGCCTTCTTTACATACATGACATTGGTCGTTTTTTAAGCTATCAATATTTATTGCTTGGTGTTTTAAATCAAACGTATCAATAGTAATTAACTTTCTTGAAAATCCTTCACCAGCGACATAACGCATTAATTCTGACACTTGTATACTAACGACTTGATTGATTACCGGTGGTAAGACGCCGTTGATGGCGCAACTTTCACCCGTACTGGGTATTGCTTGTAATAAACATTTTAAGCACGGCCCTTTATAATCGATAGCATACACAGTACCTTTGCTACCTACCGCTGCACCATAAATCCAAGGGATTTGTAATTTATGACAAGCTTCATTGATAAGGTATCTAATTTCAAAGTGATCCATGCCATCCATCACAATATCTGGATGGTGGTCACTTAATATTTTTTCAATATTTGTGGCAGTCAGTTCTTCATATAAAGTATTAATTTTTGTTGACGCATTAATTTTGTTTAATTTACTTTTTAATGCTTCAACTTTTGGTAACATTTGTTTGGCATCGTCTTCATCATACAATGCTTGTCTGTGTAAATTACTTAATTCTACAATATCCATATCAATAATAGATATTTCATGTACACCCATTCTCGTTAACATCTCTGCGATGTTACTTCCAAGCGCACCAGCTCCTAATATCATGACATGCATGGTCTGCAAGCAGTGTTGACCTTGTTCGCCAAAACGTTGATAACGCGTTTGACGATTATAACGATTTGTCATAAGAAGCCAATGCCTTCTACAGGGCTTGAAGCTTGTGCAGTATATTTAACTGGTATTCTCCCCGCTTCATAACTTAATCTACCAGCTTGGATGCCTAACTTCATAGCTTCGGCCATTTTAACAGGGTCTTGCGCACTTGAAATAGCTGTATTTAATAAGATGCCATCCGCACCCAGTTCCATCGCATGACATGCGTCTTTAGGAGAACCAATGCCCGCATCAACAATCACTGGGACGTCTACTTTCTCGATAATATAGCGTAGATTTAATGGGTTATTGATACCTCTACCCGTACCAATCGGTGATGCAAGTGGCATAACGGCATGTACGCCTAATTCTACAAGACGCTTCGCCAATACGACATCGTTAGAAACGTATGGACATACTGTGTAACCTTTTTCTAATAACACTTTACATGCTTCATACGTAGCTAACGGGTCAGGTAATAACGTTTCATCATCACCGATTACTTCTACTTTAATCATGTCACAAACGCCGGCATGATTAGCTATTTCCGCAATTCTAATTGCTTCTTCTGCCGTTTTGGCACCAGCTGTATTAGGGAAAGTAATATAATCTTGTAAATTTATATTTGCTAACGGATTAGGTAAATTTTTGTCGTATAAATTCATTCTTCTGACCGCAAAAGTTAATACCGAAGTTTCTGCAGCATTAATTGCCTTTGTTTGTATTGTTTCATTTTCAAATTTCCCAGTACCTAGTAATAATCTAGAATTTATTTCGAATTGTCCAATTTTAAACATATTAACCGCCTCCAACGAATTCTAATAGCTCTAATTTGTCATTTGCCGAAACAACTTGCGATGCAAATGTGTCTTGCTTGATTAACTTACTATTATGTTCAACAATGACGCGCTGTTCATCTATTTCTAGTTGCTGCAATACTTCTAATAACGTTAATTGTTCGCCAAATTTAAATGTGTCGCCGTTAATCATGACTTCCATTTAACACACATCCTTCTACAGTAAAATCATTTAGTATTTGTGGTTTCGTATCTGTAACAATCCATTTACTCATCAGTTCACCTACAATTGGTGATAATAGAATACCGTTTCGATAATGGCCAGTAATGACAAATAATCCTTTTTCAATTTCGTCCATAATCGGAATTTCATTGCCAATATGCGGACGAACGCCTGACCACTGCTTCAGTTTACGTGCATACTTCAGTTGAGGTATATGTCGCGTAGCACTTTCCATTAACCAATCTACACCACTTTGCGATACACCCACTGAATAGTCATCAAAATGACTTGTAGCGCCAATAAGCACTCTATTTTTATTTTTCGGTACTAAATAGCAACCATTCGTCATAAATATTGTTGACTGCAAATCTAAATCTTCTTGTTCCATCAATATGACTTCACCCTTAACGCCAGTTAATTGGCGTTCTTTTAATTGTGCTTGCAATAATTTATGACTCCACGCTCCACCTGCAACGACAACTTTCGGAGCGTAATAATCACCCTTATTTGTAATGACTTTATACATTCCTTTATCTTTTGTAATGGCTGTCACTTCTGTATGTCGTATACGTTCAACGTTGTTCTGTTCTAACGATTTATACAATGCTTTCGTATATTTATTTGCGTTTATTTGATGATCATTTGGAATATATAATGCCATGATGTCTTCAATATTTAGATTATTACTCGTTAAGCGATGCGCTTCTTGTTGTTCTAATAGTCTTACATTAGGATTAACATTTGCTAGAAAATTATATTGTGCTATCACTTTGTCATTGTCTTTAGGTTCATATGCTAATTTGATTAATCCTGTTTCTTTATATTCAATATCACTTCCAACTTCCGATAGAAGTTGTTCATTCAAGTGTTTAAAATACTGCTGAGATTTCAAAGCCAAACGATAAGTCGGACTATCGTTAGAAAACTCATTTTGTGCGCCTAACATCCCTCCCGCCTTATAAGAAGCATGCATACCGTCTATATCTCTATCAATGATGCCGATATTCAACTGATTATGCTTTAAATTACGTGCGACAGACATGCCCATGACGCCAGAACCGATAATGAGTACATCAAACATAATTTGACCACTCCTCTGTAAATTTTCGTAAAGTTTGGTTATCACTGTCATAAAATAATGAAATGCCAGCAACCCCAGCAAAACCTGCCGGCAATTGTGATAAAGTACGTCTATTCACCCCACCTAGTGCAATAACTTTAATTTCTTTGCTCAGCACTTGCCTAATTTCGCGTTGCGACCTTGGTTCTTGATTCGGTTTGGATGACGTACGGAAAACATGACCAAACAATACATAATCACAATGCTGTTGTTGTGCATAAATAACACTTTCTTCACTGTGAGTAGACATACTTACTATCGCTTGAGGATGTTGAGTTTTAAAATTTTTTAGGGCGCTATGATATTCACTGAAATGAATAGAAGTCATAGCACAAGCAATAAATACGTCTACATTGCTATGCACAGTTAATTTGTCTTTACTAATACCGTGTTTAATGGCTCTTGTTATCCAATCAATAAGCTGAGGCGTTGTCATTGGGGTGCGTATAATTAAGTGATCATAATATTCTAAAATAGCTTTGTAATGTTCAATATCTAGTTGATTCAATATTTTGTATGGTGTGATAGCTACAAACAACGGGTTTCACCTCTATATAAATAAAAAAACGTTATTTTTCTGGATAGAAAAATAACGTTTATACTCAAATATAAAAATCGTCTAAGTAACGCCACTTTCCTACGCCAGTATGAACTGGATCAGGTTCCGGGAATTTCGAAATGACGATTTCGATCTCAGCCTTTTGTAAAGGCACTTCCAGTGGTCTATATAAAATTGTTAATGTTTGGTTTGTGAAAATCAATGAATCAATAATGTTAATGTAACTCAAGTTTTTAGAAATTGCAAACTACTTTGTAAATTAATTATGCGTGCTTTGTTTAGTTAACTCAACTAACTTTTTAGTAAGAGGCTGCGTTTGATTATAAACTGCTTTATATACTTCAAAGTAGCTTTGGTAAGCTACATGCCGCTCTTTATTTGGCTCAAAGACTTGTTCTTTATGGATAAATTGTTCCACACATGCGCCGATGTCTTCGTACCATTTCAAACCCGTAGCAGCTATCATTGCTGCACCCATAGATGGTCCTTCTTCATGTTTTAATTTATATACTTTTGCATTAAATATATCCGCTTGCAATTGTAACCAAAATTCACTTTTCGCACCGCCGCCAATAGCTACAACTTCATTTATCTGCTTACCTTGCGTGCGCAAATATGCTATGGACTCGTATAATGAGTAAGTAACTCCTTCTACAACTGCACGAGCCATATCACCAAGTGAATGCATGCCACTTAATCCAATAAAACTACCTCGAATATTAGCATCTCCATGTGGCGTACGTTCACCCGCTAGATAAGGTGCAAAAATCAGTCCTTGTGCACCAATTTTAGATTGTTCGGCATATGACATAAGTTCATCAAATGAGTCGTTTTGTGCACACTGATTTTTAAACCAATTCAAACTATAGCCAGCCGAGAGCGTCACACCCATAGCATAAGATAAATTATTCACAGCATGCTTAAACATATGAATATTATTACCATATTCGGCATCTTGCTTTGATTCACAGGACAATATTACACCTGATGTTCCAATGCTACATAGCGATTGATTAGGTTCAATGACGCCTGCCCCAATTGCGCCACAAGCATTATCACCACCACCTGCAAATACTGCAACTTTATTTGAAATGCCTAGCTTTTCAGCAATCGACTGTTTCAAAAATCCTACTTGCGTATCCGAAGTAACCAGTGGTGGATAAATATTCGTAATACCAAATTGTCTACCTACATCTTCTGACCATTCATTTGTCGATGGATCTAATAACAACGTACTCGACGCATCGGACAATTCCATATTGATCGCACCTGTTAATTTGAAACGCACGTAGTCTTTAGGCAATAAAAATACTTTCGTCTTAGACCAATGGGCTGGTTCGTGTTGCTTTAGCCACATCAATTTAGTCAACGTAAACCCTTCTAACACTGGATTACCCAACACAATTTCACCTAGTCGGGATTTAATCATTTCGCATTGGGCGGTAGAACGTGTATCGTTCCACAATATTGCTGGTCTAATCACTTTGTATTCATTGTCCAATACAATTAAACCATGCATTTGACCAGAAAATGATATGCCGTTTATTTCAAAATCAGAGTGATTTTGTTTCAAATTATTTATAACGTTGTTCATCGTTTCAATCGTTACTGAAACCCATTCATCGGGATTTTGTTCACTATAACCAGGATAAGCATGTTGAATTGTTAACGGCGAACTCG
This sequence comes from Staphylococcus lloydii, assembly GCF_015775975.1. Taxonomy (NCBI): domain Bacteria; kingdom Bacillati; phylum Bacillota; class Bacilli; order Caryophanales; family Staphylococcaceae; genus Staphylococcus; species Staphylococcus lloydii. The sequence goes on along the minus strand of NZ_CP064056.1, from coordinate 444,912 downwards.
CAGAAGCAATTATCTTACCTCTGTCATTAACTGCTAAGGACTTGATTGAGCTCGTCCCAACATCAATGCCTAATACTAATCTTTCCACATTAATTTTTCCTTTCTCAACTCAACACCTTAAATCCATTAATACATCATTAACATATTTTTGACAAGCCCTTTCTTTTACTAATTAAATACATTGTTTTACAACTTGATATCGTTTGTATTTTGGCCATCGGCTAAGACTACTGGACGTCTAAAAACCTGTATTAACAATATTTCAGACAATTGTTTTAACACATCCTATGCACTCTCTTTATATTTCAAAATGGCCAATTCACTCTAATAAAAGTTAACTAATAATATTAAATATGAAAACAAATTTAATTCATTATCAAAACGCTTTGCTTATCAAATTAATTAGAGAGGTGTATACTTTGTATAGTTTGTCAAAGGAGTGGTATAACATGAGTACATTTTCTAACGAAGAAAAAGTACAGATTTTATCAGATATTGTGGAAATTAACACAGTTAATGATAATGAACTTGAGGTTTGTAAATATCTTCAAAATCTTTTCCAAAAACACGGCATTGAATCTACAATCGACCAAGTCGATGAACGTCGTGCAAATTTAATCGCTGAAATTGGTGACCAAGGCCCCGTCATTGGCATTTCAGGTCACATGGATGTTGTGTCTGAAGGCGACCGTTCACAATGGTCATATGAACCATTTAAATTAACTGAAGATAATGGTTTTTTATATGGTAGAGGCGCCGCAGATATGAAATCTGGCTTAGCTGCATTAGCAATTTCACTTATCGATATTCACAATAGTAATGCATTAACTAATGGTAAAATTAGATTTTTAGCCACTACCGGTGAAGAAATGGAACAATTAGGTTCACAAAGCTTATACGAAAAAGGTTATATGGACGATGTTGAAGCACTTGTCATTGCCGAACCTTGTCAAGATATGCTCGTATATGCACATAAAGGCTCAATGGATTATCGCATTAAATCTAATGGCGTATCAGCGCATAGTTCTATGCCAATTATAGGTAAAAATGCAATCACACCATTACTTAAATTTATTCAAGATATTGATGATGCTGCACAACAAATTTCTAGAGACGTTAAAGGGGAAGCATTTGATTTCTCTAACTTAATTTCCAATTTTAATAAAACATTACCAAACAACGTTACTAAAGACGATGTTGAAGATGTGTTAAGTGGTTTAGTAATAAGCAATACATTAATTAACGGTGGCGTACAAGTCAATTCAGTACCTGAGTCAGCTACTGCCGACTTTAATATTCGTACTATACCTGAATATGATAACAATCAAGTTAAATCACTATTCAATGAAACTTTATCTAAACACAATGAAAATGGCGGTTCTTTAGAAAGTGATCTTTATTTAGATTTAGACCCTGTATTAACAACAGGTAAAAACTCATTAATCGATACTGCTAAATCAATTGGTGATCGTTTGTTCAATAGAGACTTCATCGCGTCACCTACAGTTGCTGTAACAGACGCATCTAATTTACTAAAAAGCAAAGATGAATCTTTCCCACTATTAGTATTTGGACCTGGTGAAAACCCTCACCAATTAGACGAATGTGTAAGCAAAGAAAAATATTTACAATTCATCGATTTTTATAAAGAACTTTTAACAACTTATACAAAATAATTTAGCTCTATAGTAAAAAGAGGTTAAGCCCCGACGCATTTACGTCGCAACTTAACCTCTTTTTTTAATGAATGGTAGTGCCTACAGATTGACCTTCATGCACTTTTTGAACAATGTGTTGTTCAGAACCTGCAGCAATAATTACCTTTTCACACCCATTATTAATAGCTAATACTGCATCTTCCACTTTAGGAATCATACCCCCATATATGTGGTTTTGTTGAATATAGCGTTTTATATCAGTAGCACTAAGAGAATGTTGAACTTTATCTTCTATTAAAACGCCGGGAATATCACTTAAAATATATAATGGCGCAGCTAATGCTTCTGCTATTTTATAAGCTAATGTATCAGCATTAATATTATATTGTTGCGTAGTCCCTTGTTTTAAACCAATAGATGCAATTACAGGAATATACTGGGCAGTTATGTGACTTAATAGTTCGGCATTAATACATGTAGGCGTACCTACATAACCATATTTGTCATCAAGTGGTTCAACATCGAAAAATTGTGCATCCATACCATTTAAACCTATTGCACTATGGGCTTTTTTGTTTAACTTGGTTACTATTTGCGGATTAACTTTTCCAATCAATGTTTGACAAGTAACATCAAGTACTTGCTCCGAAGTCACTCTCAAACCATCTTTAAACTCCGGTTCAACATTATAATGACTCAGCGCCTCATTAATAAATGGTCCACCACCATGCACGATAATGGGTTTATAACCTTGTTCTTTCAGTTTGTATATATCATCAATAATTGAATCATCTAAATTCGTTAATGTACTACCACCAATTTTTATCACTATATAATCCATAAAGATTCTCCTTTACGTTCTATACGAAGCATTAATTCTTACGTAATCGTATGACAAATCGCAACCATAGGCCACGGCCTGACCTTCACCATTACCCACTTGAGCACTAATAACTATATTGTCTTCTCTTAAACGTTTTTTCATCTCTTCTTCATCAAATGATAAAAATACGCCTTTATCAACGACTGGCAATCCACATAAGGTTACAAATGTATCATTAGGGTTAACCATTTCCGAGGCATATCCAATTGCTGCTACAATTCGCCCAAAATTTGCATCCTCGCCATGAATAGCTGTCTTAACTAAATTAGATGACACTATGCTTTTAGCTATTTTACGTGCTTCATCAATATTCTCGGCCCCCGTCACTTTAGAAGTAACTAACTTAGTTGCGCCTTCACCATCTTTAGCTATAGATTTAGCTAAAGTGCTACAAACATATTGCACTGCAGCTACGAACGCTTCCCAATTTGGATGCTTGTCATCTAACTCATTGTGATTAACCTGACCATTAGCCATAAATAATACCATGTCATTCGTACTACAATCCCCATCCACAGTAATCATATTAAAAGAAGCATCAATGGCAGACTTTAATACTTGTTGTAACTTCGAAGCAGCTATATTCGCATCCGTAGTAATAAAACCAAGCATTGTAGCCATATTTGGATGAATCATGCCAGAACCTTTTGCCGTTCCACCTATAGTAACCTTTTGACCATCAATGTCTACTTCAACTGCAACATGTTTTGGAAATAAATCAGTAGTTAATATGGCTTTATTAAAATTTTCACTAACGTTATATTGTTCTTCGAGAACGTGATCGGCACCATATTGAATTTTATCCATCGGCAAGCAATCACCAATGACGCCTGTAGAAGCAACGCCAACATTATGTTTCGCAATGTTTAATTTAGTGGCAACCCAATTTTGCATATCTTGCGCGTCCTTCATACCTTGTTCACCAGTACACGCATTGGCATACGCAGAATTAACAGCGATGGCTTGTAATGTATGATTAACGGCAATACTATCTTGAGTTAATTGTAAGGGTGCGGCTTTAAATCGATTCAACGTATAAACGCCAGCCGCTTGCGCTTCTGTCGTCGAATATATCCACCCAAAATCATGTTTACTTTTTCTTAATCCAGTATGTAAACCACCGGAAATAAAACCAAGTGGCGAGCTTACATCTCCAGATTCATCTATTTTAAACTTACTTTCTTCATCTATTTTTTGTATATCTTGCATCCCATCTCTCCAATCTTTAAGGATAAACTGGTAATTGATTTAATCCAGTCATCTGTTCTAAGTTAAATACTTTATTTAAATTTTGAATCGCTTGGCCACTTGCACCTTTGACTAAATTATCGATCACTGACACGATGATTGCTTGATTATTCGATTCATCGACATAAACGCCAATGTCACAATAATTACTACCATATACTTCTTTCGTTTTTGGAAATTCTCCAATATCTCTGATTCTGACAAAATTGTCATTGCTATATTTATCTCGATACAAGTTGTATAGTGCTTCGACAGTCATCTTTTTATTTAAATTCACGTATATAGTTGCTAAAATACCTCTCGTCATAGGTATTAAATGAGGTGTAAATGTGACTCCGACATGTTGTCCCGCAATTCCAGATAAATATTGTTCAATTTCAGGCTTATGTTTATGCTTACCTATCGCATAGGCACTTAAGTTTTCATTCATTTCAGCATAATGAACATGTTGCGCTAATGATCTTCCTGCACCTGACACGCCAGTTTTGGCATCAACAATAATAGATTTTAAGTCGATTAATTGTTCTTCGACTAAAGGATGTAACCCCAATAAAGTTGCAGTGGGAAAGCAACCGGGATTCGCAATAAGATTCGCTTCTTTTATCGATGACCACTCTGCGATACTATAATGCGCTTCATCTAATAAAGCTTGAGGTGCCGCTTCTTCACCATAGAATTGTTGATATAAATCGCGATTTTTTAATCTAAAATCACCAGATAAATCGATAACTTTAATTCCTTGTTCTAAAAAACGAGGCGCAAGATGTTTACTTACGTTAGATGGCGTAGCGAAAAATACTACATCACAGTCCACAGTCGTTTCTTCAATAGATACAAATTGATATGTTAAGTGATTTAAATGTGGAAAAGTATGACTTAATGGTTCATTAGCTTTTGAATGTGAGAAGATGTATTTAATTGTCACTTCAGGGTGATGTTGTAATAAACGGATTAATTCGACCGCCCCATAGCCGCTACCACCTACGATGCCAACTTCAATCATTTCATTCATTCCTTTCAGAATATTCGGTCTTTTTTATTTATTTTTTTAATACATTTGTTATTACTTCAACTACTTTGTTGATTTCTTCTTCACTAATAACTAATGGTGGCGCTATTCTAATAATATTACCTTGTGTTTCTTTACATAACACGCCTTGGTTAATCATTTCTAAACAATGTGGTTGTGCGTTTTCATTTAGTTCAATACCGATAAATAAACCCCTACCTCTAACATCTGTAATTAAATCACTGTCGATGAGTTGTAATTGATTAAGTAATTTTTGACCTAATTCAGCAGAGCGATTAATTAAATCTTCGTCAACGAGTACATCGAGTGCTGCCATCGACACTGCACATGCTAATGGGTTACCACCGAATGTCGATCCATGAGTACCTGGTGTTAATACTTCCATAACCTCTTTATTAGCTAGTACTGCTGAGATAGGATAAAGTCCACCGCCTAAAGATTTACCAAGTAAATAGATATCAGCTTCTACACCTTCCCATTCTGTCGCTAGCATTTTACCAGTACGGCCTAAACCAACTTGAATTTCATCGGCAATAAATAAAATATTATGCTCATCACATAATGCTCTAACTGTTTCAATAAAGTAATCTGGCGGTATATTAACACCACCCTCACCTTGAATCGGCTCTAATATAATAGCAGTCGTCTTGTCGTTAATTAATGATTTTAAATGTTCAACATCGCCAAAATCAATATAATGTATGTTATCTAATAAGGGGCCAAAACCTTGCTTATAGCTATCTTGCGAAGACAATGACAAAGCACCTAATGTACGCCCATGAAAATTACCATTCATAGCGATGATCTCTGTTTCATTTTCAGGAATTTTTTTAACATCAGTTCCCCATTTACGTGCAATCTTAATAGCAGTTTCTATCGCTTCAGTTCCAGTATTCATCGGTAATACTTTATCTTTGTTCGTTAATTTACAAATCCTCTCTTCCCATTGCCCTAAATTTTCACTATATAACGCACGTGAAATCATTGTTATTTTTTGACTTTGCTGTTGAAAAGCTTCAACTATCTTAGGATGACAGTGACCATGATTGACTACTGAAAAGCCTGATATACAATCAATGTACTCATTACCATCGATATCCCAAACTTTAGAGCCTTTTCCTTCACTTAGTACTAATTTTGTCGGACTATAGTTGATTGAACTATATAAATCTGTATGTGCGATTAAATCGTTCATCATAACCCTCTTCCTTTTAATTATTTATTCTGAAAATTGAATTAATATTCGTTATCATACACCTCATTTTTTAATAAGTCAAACATGTTTTTGATATTTCACTCCCTTTTCCAAATTCTTTAAAATACCTAGATAACGACATTTTTATTTAATATTGTATGATTAGAAATAATATTGAGCACCAAATACTCATTAAATATAATATGCATTTCTTATGCAAATATATTAGAAGGTTGCATGTCCAAAGTAATACATATATTTTTTAAAATTAACAAAAAAGTACCAACGCGCATCAATGCACGTTGGTACTTTTTACTGTTCAATATTTATTAAGCTTTAGCTTCATTATTTTCTTCTGTAGCTTGTTGTTCATCTAAATCTTTTTTCATATCTTTATTGATCTTCTTAGCGCGTTTAAAGTAGATACTTTCGAAATGACTGATTGTACCTAATTTATAGAATATAAGCGCAACAATAGCCACTACTAAGAAATCATATGGATAGTGTATTAAATTGATACCATTAAATTCCTTACTACCAATAAATGATAGTAGTGAAAGTGCAATTAAATAAATAATTATCCATAGGCTACCACCAACTTGTTTTTTAGTGTTTTTCCAATTCATTTTATATTCATAGAAGAAATAAACTGGTAAACCTAAAATAATGATAAATATAACTTCTGCAGTCGTCGGCCATTTCGCCCAATAAATTGTTAATGAAGCGAGTACGAATGAAAGTGGCGCCATAACTTTCAGTAAATTTGCACGGAATGGTCTGTGCATTTTTGGCCCCATTTTACGTAAAGCAATTACTGTGGTTGGACCTGTTAAATAAGCAACTAATGTAGAAGTTGAAATAACACTTGCTAACACTGCCCAATCACGGAATAACGAAACCATTATCATACTAGTTATTGCATTAAAGATAATAGCAATACGTGGTATTTGATATTTTTTATTTATTTTACCTAAGAATTTAGGAATATGACCATTTTGTTCCATTGCTTGTAATACACGTCCTGTTACGGCAACAAATGATACGCCTGTACCAAATGGAGATACGAACGCTTCAATGTATAACAAGATTGCTAACCAGTTTAAACTTAATAAAATCGCCATGTCAGCAAATGGTGAATTAAAGTTAATGCCTGCCCAGCCATTATTATGCAACATAGATGATGGCATAGCAGTAATAAACGTACTTTGTAAAATAATGTATAGTACAGCACTTAATGTTAATGATATTGCAATACCACGTGCAATATTTTTATCAGGTTTTGTAATTTCAGAACCCATATTAATGATAGTTTGGAAAGCATTAAATGAGAAAATAATACCTGAAGCAGTTGTAGCTGCGAAAATAGGTGCACTACCATATGGCATAAATGTACTTGCTGAATGACCATAGTTACCTGTATCAAAACTAGAAATCATTAACATGATAATAGTTAAACACGGTACACCTAATTTGAAGATTGAAATTAAACTTGTAAATGAAGTTAATAATTTAACCGACCAATAGTTTAATAATGAAAAGATTATAATAATTACGAATGTTGCTAATAAACCAATGTTACTAATTGATCCATCTGCCATCAGATGATGCATAGGTTTCGCCCAATCCCAAGGCCATGAACTCATATATTGAACTGCAGATACAGCCTCAATAGGAATAATTGTTACTAGTGAAACCCAGTTTGCCCACGCGGCAATGAACCCTAATAAAGAGCCGTGGGTATATTGTGCATAGTTACTCATACCACCAGATTGCGGGAACATTGTTCCTATTTCAATGTAGTTATAAGCTATCGTTCCGATTACAATAAAACCAATAACCCATGAAATAATTGCGGCAGGCCCAGCTAATGATGAAGCCTCCCATGCCCCAAACAACCAACCTGAACCTATTAGTGAACCTAAACCTAATAGCACAAGTTGTGGCAGATTAATCTTGCTATTCGTTTCCTTTTTATCCATAAAAACCCCTACTCTTTTCGTCTTTAAAAACCGAAATTTTAAGTTGCACAACAACTATATTCAATTTATTGTATAGTCTGTAATTATACGCATATTTACAAATCAGTCAAATTGAAATTCGATATAACATTTTTTGTATTTTAATACATTATACAAGCGATAATTGCATATTTGACATTTTAAAGTAAATGAACTCTCAGCCGTTTGATTTGTAGTAATAAAGCAATTTCTTATGTTACTTATTTATTCATTTAACGGATAAAATTACCATAAGGTATTTCAAAAGAAATACCTTAACAAATCGCACAACACCAATGCTTAAACGTGTTTTCAAAGTTCCTAAAAAATATTATTGTAATTGTACACCTTTACTTATTTTTTTCTTTATTATAGTGAAATTTTGCTATTTCGACCTTCTTTCAAGCTTATATTTAGTACTTTTTCATGTAACTCAAATACCAAAAATCATGGTAACATTTAAACTTAATTTTTTGTACCTATTAACATATGCGTGTATACATAAAAAAATGCCTATATTTGTACAAGTGATGCTTGTACAAATATAGACCTATTATTCAAATTTTACTTCTTACTCTTTATCCCACCATAATGCATCTTTTGGATTTTTAATCACTTCTTCATAATCTGAACGATTTTCAACATTTGGGTAAGCTCCTCGTAACGATTTGTTTGAAGTAGATTTGAACATAAATGCAAATATAATCAAACCAACAACGTTTATAAACATTAAATAGTATGAAGGTGCGATTTTTTGTCCCGTTGTACTAACCAGTGTAGAAAGAATAAACGGCGTTAAACCTCCAAACACTGCTGCACCAATATTATATACTAAAGATAATGTTCTTAATCTTACTTTTGTATGGAACATACTAGGTAAGACGGAAGGCATAACACCTTCAAATGTTGACATAAATAAAGCGATGATAAATAGCCCTATCATGACAACGGGTATAGACGGAATACTCATTAAATAAAATGCTAAAATTGAAAATAAACTAAAACCTACTAATCCAAACATAGTTGCTCGTTTATTACCAATTTTATCACTATACCAACCAAAGAAGAAAACAGCTGGAATCATAACGGCCATTGTAATCGTACTTAAGATAGAACTCGTTGTGCCACCAAGATTCAATGTACTATTTAAAAACGATGGCATAAATGATAACACCATATAGTTAGCTACATTTAAAAATGCTACACCTGTAAAACAAACTAGCACGTCTTTCCAATAATATTTAAAAATATCCTTGTATGAATATTCTAATTCTTCTTTTTCTTCAAATGTTGATTCATAAGCCGGACTTTCATCTAAATTAGAACGTAGGAAAAGACCAATAATACCTAATGGCGCTGCGATAATAAATGGTATTCTCCAACCCCAATCTTGCATTTGTTGATCATTTAATAATGAATACATTATACCAGCTAATATAGCCGCCATAATACTTCCGCTAAGCGTACCAATCTCTAAACCACTACCTAATTTGCCTCGTGTTTTATCTGGAGAAGTTTCAGCTATATATGTCATTGCGCCAGCATATTCACCACCAGTAGAGAATGATTGTATCATTCTAACTACGAGTAACAATATCGGTGCCCATATACCTATTTGATGCTGTGTTGGTAATAAACCTAGCGCTAATGTAGACACTGCCATAAGTATAATCGTTGTCGCCAAGACTAATTTTCTGCCATGTTTATCCCCTAGATGACTGAAAAATATTCCACCCAATGGTCTAACAATAAACGCAAATGCAAAGACTGCGAATGTTGATGCCATTTGAATTTCCTGTGGCATATTGCCAAAGAAATTGTGACTTATAATAACTGCTAATTGTGCATACAATCCAAAGTCAAACCACTCTATAGCGTTACCTATCCCTGTAGCAACGACACTTTTCGTAGTCTTATCTGAATCGACGTAATTAACGCGTTCCTTTTTAAATTTCAAATTAATACACCCCTTATTTGTATCTATATAAACAAATAACCTATTAAAGTTTTAATAAACACAATATTGCCAAAAGTAACAATTTAATTTTACGATTTTTTAATTATATTTAGTTACGCTTATTTTTAAATTTTAAGTATGCTATATCTATTTAATATAAAGTATTTATAGTTTTCGGGAATATTATAATTACTATAATTAGCACTTTATATATTGTTTAATTTTATTTTTCATACTTTTTAATATTGCATAAAATGTAGTATAATTCGTCTGAGATTCTATTAAATCAAATACGATTAGCTATTCATAAAAACAGCTAATATGTAGTAGAGACGAGGATGTATGCAAGTGCCTATTCAAAATAATTTAAAAAAAGTTAAAAACATTATGAAACTGCCTGGGGCTTACTATTCATATAAAACGCACAAGGGCCCTACAGACGATGCAGCTAAATATGACAGTTTAAAAAATTTATATCCCTTGTTAAAGAAACAAGCTAGTTATTATGCTGAACTTTCACAGTTAGCATTTAATCAACAAAAATGGAAAGAAGCATTGCATTATATTAATAAAGCAATAAATCAAGAAACTAAAGAACAGCAACATTTATTTTATAAACAAAAGGCATTCATTTTTGAACAACTAAATAATAACGAACAATTAATAAAATGCTTAGAGGATTATTTAAAGTATTCCCCTCAAGATAGCCAAGCTTTATTAAAACTCGCACAAACTCATTTGAAACTTCATAATACTAAAACGGCAGTTAGTTATTTATCTCAATATTTAACACAACACCCTAATGACTATGATTTAAATTTAGAAATAGCGCATTATTACTTAAAACTGAAACAATATGATGAAGCAATTCAACATGCTAATCGTTATTTAGCACGTTATACAGCAAATTCAGAGGCTTTATTATTAATCATAGACGCTTATAAAAAGAATAAGCAATATGAGAAAGCAGTACCATTTATAAAAAAATATTTAGCCTCTCATCCGACTGATGTCGTAAAATCGTTTCAATTAGCAGTTCATTTAGAACAACAGCATAACTATCAAGAAGCTGTTGAATACTATGAACACACAATTAATAACAATGTAGATCAATATTCAGCAAGAGAAGTTGGAAATATAAATTACGCGCTTGGCCTTTTACAGCTTAAACTAGATGCTACAAGTGATGCTGATAATCACTTTGATGAAGCAGTATATTTAAGCGAAGATGAGAAAGCTCATGTTTGGGGCATCGGCGTTATCCATGAAAAACATAAGCATTGGCAATTGGCAATCGATGCCTTTATTAATCAATTGGATGTCCTACCCGATGATGCCGATTTAATTTATGAAATAGGTTTACTTTATAGAAAATTAAAACAACCTCAAAATGCGATTCACTATTTTGAACAAGCGTTACAAAGAGATAAAGTATTATCTCCATGGCATTATAATTTAGCAGTTAGTTATGAAGATATTGGTGACTTTAAAAATGCAGAAAAATGGTTTGAAAGTGCTATAGAGCGTCAACAAACACATCGTCCTGGCAATTATCGTAGACTTGCGCGCATTTATAATAAATTAGGTAAATACGACCAAGCATTAGCTGCCTATGATGAAGCTGAACTTTTCAGTATGCCAAGCAATATGGGTAAAGCAACTTATGAAAAAAATATTAAAAAATTATCTATTCGTTACGGTATTAGTTACAATCACTACAACGTCAATGACAAAATGGTTTTCTATGAAAGTTTAAGTGGCGCACGCGTAATGTGTAACCCAGCCGGCGTTTTTGATTATGTATTAAATCATAAGGATTTTGAAGATTTTACACATGTTTGGGTTGTAAATAACTTTAATAACATTCCAAAAATACTTAGAGATAAAGATAATATTATTTTTGTAAAACGTAATTCAGATGCTTATTTTAAATATATCTCTATTGCTAAATACCTTATATGTAACTCGACATTTAGCGATTTTATTACACGTAAACCTGAACAAAAATATTTACAAACGACGCATGGTATCTTTTATAAAACTGTTGGTCGTGATAGCGCTGGTACACAGCTAGGTGTAGCTGGTAGTACGAGAAATCTTCTTCAAGCTACACATATTTTGTCACCAAATGACTTTATGGTAGGAAAACAAAAATCAGCGTATTCAATTGAAGGTATTCATGCGGGGGAAATGGCTAAAGCAGGTTATCCTCGTATTGATGTAACGTTAAATGCAAGTTCAGAATTACAACAATATATGAAAAATCATATTAATAATCTAGATAAAACTAAAAAAATCGTATTATATGCACCAACATGGCGTGGCGAAAATAAAAAAGGAAACAGCTTCGATACAGAAAAACTCGTCCATGACTTGTCACAATTGGCTAAATTGGATGCCAATATACTATTCCGTGGCCATACAATAACGCAAGGACTGTTAAAAGACATAAAACTTCCTGAAAATATTATTTTGCCACCGAATGATATTGCAACGAATGAGTTATTAAACATTACGGACGTAATTATTTCTGATTATTCAAGTGTTTTCTTTGATTTCATACCAACTGAGCGTCCTATTGTTCATTATATTTATGATATTGAAGAATACGTAGCTTTAAGAGGGTTAAATTTATCGACTGATGAATTGCCTGGATTTATTGCTAAAAATACAGAACAACTTGTTAAAGCTGTTCAAAAAGGTCTAGACGATCCTACACCATCTTCACAATATTTGGCGGCTAAAGACAAATTCTGTCCTTTAGATAATGGCCATTCGGGCGAAGCCGTTGCAAAATGGTTCTTTTATGGTGATACAAGCCAAGTTGAGATTATAAAAGATAGTAATTATCAACAACATGATTTATATCTAGGTGGTACATTCTCAGATAGTACTGTATTACCTCAATTTGTTAATGACGTAAATAGCAATGTTGCTAATCATCATAGTGTGTCAGTGATGTTAAAGAAACAGGTCGCTGAAGACACTGAAAAATTTGCTTACATGCAGCAATTAGATGACTCAGTTAATTTCTTAGCACATGCAGGTCCTATGCCAATGACTTTAAAAGAAATGATGGCAATTGCTGACCTCAATAAAGATGACGTATATCACGACGATACAATGACAGAAGCACGCCAGACAGCTTACGAAAGAGAAGCTCGACGCTTATTTGGAGATAGTACTTTCGATTACGTAGAGAACTTAGAACAAACCTCTCCTTACTGGCAAGGTATCAATGAAGTTATGACTAATAGAAATAAATAATATAAAAGCCTGAGACAACTTCACGTCTCAGGCTTTATTAATTATTCCGTGATTTTCCCCAAAAGCGTCATGCTATAATTAAAATAATAACTAAAGGGAGGGCTTATATATGCAGCACATCTATTTCAATCACGATGGTGGCGTAGATGATTTAATTTCACTATTTTTATTACTACAAATGGAGAATGTTAGTCTTATCGGAGTAAGCGCTATTGGTGCGGACAGTTATGTTGAGCCTGCCACGAGTGCATCTCAAAAAATCATAAATCGCTTTGGCCACAGTAAATTGGACGTGGCCGCTTCTACAGAGAGAGGTAAGAATCCTTTTCCTAAAGAATGGCGAATGCATGCTTTCTTCATGGATGCTTTACCTATTTTAAACGAAGCGTCTAATGAATTATCATCTCAAACCACTCATAGTGCAGCCGAAGATATTGTGCAGAAATTACAACAAGCGTCTAACAAAGTTACGCTATTATTTACCGGTCCACTCACAGATTTAGCAAAAGCTTTAACCATAGCGCCTACAATCGAAGATAAAATTGAACGCTTAGTTTGGATGGGCGGTACATTTTTAAATAAAGGAAACGTTGAAGAACCAGAACATGATGGTACTGCAGAGTGGAATGCATTTTGGGATCCAGAAGCAGTTTCGACAGTGTTTAACACTACGATACAAATAGATATGATTGCTTTAGAAAGTACGAATCAAGTCCCTTTAACATGGCAAGTAAGACAAATGTGGGCACAAGAGCGACATCATATCGGCGTTGATTTTTTAGGTGTTAGTTATGCTGCCGCGCCACCACTTACACATTTCCAAACCAATTCGACTTATTTTTTATGGGATGTATTAACTACTGCTTATGTAGGCAAACCTGAGCTTGTAAAACAACAACAAGTAAAAGCCTCTGTAATGACTAATGGACCTAGCCAAGGTAAAACATTTATAGATGAAAGTCACGGTCGCGACATCAATGTAGTCAATCACGTAGAACACGATGCATTTTTTAATTATATTACGTCATTAGCTAAAAAAGTAATTCATTAATAGACAAAAGAGACCTTAAATACTATGTTTAAGGTCTCTTTTTAATGTGTTATAACACAATTTCATTTTCACGCTCGTGTATCATTTGCGTAATCGTATTATGTTCATCCATTACCGCTACTTTCGGTGCATGATTGGTTAATTCTTCTTCGTTCAATTGAACATATGTCATGATAATAACTACATCATCAACTTCTACCAATCTTGAGGCTGCACCATTCAAACAAATTTTACCGCTACCGCGTTCTCCTTCAATCACGTATGTTTCAAAACGTGCACCATTATTGTTGTTAACAATCGCTACTTTTTCATTAGGTAAAATATCGACTGCTTCCAATATATCTTTATCAATAGTAATACTACCGACATAATTTAAATTGGATTCTGTTACTCTTGCTCTATGAATCTTAGCATTCATCATTGTTCTAATCATCTTTATTATCTCCTATTATAACGTTATCAATTAATCTAGCTTGCGAAAACTTTACTGCCAACGATATAAATATATTACCTGAAATGTTCTGTTGCTCGATTAATTCAGGATAACTATATACCGCAACTTCCTCGATATGACCACTTGTATTATGCGTTAAATATTTATTAATTTCAGCTATAATTGTATCACTGTTACGTTCGCCATTTTGATATAATCGTTCGGCCAATTTTAAACTTTGATACAAATGAGGCGCTTCTTTACGTTCTTGATCCGTCAAATATACATTACGTGAACTTTTAGCAAGTCCATCCGCTTCTCTAACTATATCTACCCCACGAATCAAAATATTATGATTAAAATCATCAACCATTTTTTCGACAATCGCCAATTGTTGTGCATCTTTTTTGCCAAAGTATGCGACATCTGGCTGCACAATGTTAAACAATTTATTGACGACAGTAACTACCCCATCAAAATGTCCCGGTCTTTTTTCACCTTCTAATACGGATGCTAATCTACCAACCGTAACATTAACGTCTATAGCGCCTGGATACATTTCTTCTGTAGTTGGATAAAATACATAATCGACACCGATATCCTTTACCATTGCCACATCTTGTTCAATTTGACGAGGATAAGCATCAAAATCTTCATTTGGTCCAAATTGTAATGGATTAACAAATACACTAATAATAGTAATATCTTGTTCTGCTATAGATTGTTTCATCATCGTTAAATGACCATCATGTAAAGCCCCCATTGTAGGAACAAAACCAATTGTCTTACCTTGCCTTTTAAACTTAGATGTTATCTTTTGCATCTCTGAAATATGCGTAATTACTTCAGTCAATCTGGTGTCACCTCATCCCAAATCTTTTTCTTATACGTGTGTTCTGCCGAAGGGAATGTGCCTTGCTTAACCTCTTCATGATATTGAGACAATGCAGCTATGCCATTGCTAAAGTCACCATATTGTTTAACAAATTTTGCTTGTCGTTCAACGCCATAATTTAAAACATCATGGTAAACTAACACTTGCCCATCTGTACCATTGCCAGCACCAATACCAATGACTGGTATCGATAACGTTGCACTAATCTTTTGTGCAAGATCACTCGGCACTGCTTCTAAAACAATCATCACCGCGCCAGCTTGTTCCATATTTTTGCAATCTTGTATTAACTTTTCAGCTGCTTCTAATGTCGCGGCTTGCATTTTATACCCCATAATACCAACACTTTGCGGTGTTAAACCTAAATGCGCTACGACTGGAATACCTATATTACTACAACGTGAGATAAAAGGCGCTATATGTGCCCCTTCAACTTTAATAGCGTTGGCATGACTTTGTTGGTATAACTGTTTAGCTAACGATAAATCTTGTGATTCACTAACACCAACCGTACCAAATGGCATATCCACTACTACAAAAGTATTTGGTGCTCCTCGACGCACCGCCTTACCATGGTGAATCATATCTTCGAGTGTTACTTCGACAGTACTATCGTAACCTAATACAGTCATTCCTAAAGAATCACCTACTAAAATTGTATCTATACTTGCTGCTTCGGCTTGTTTTGCACTTGGATAGTCATAAGCAGTAATCATTGAAATTTTCTCTTTTTGTTCTTTCATTGATAATAATTGACTTAAAGTTTTCAATATTATTCTCCTTGTTTGTTATAATATTAGCAATAGTATATAGAATTCATACGAAAAAAGGAAGTACTAAACATGACAAAATTTGCCATTATTGGACCTGGTGCAGTAGGTTCCACTATTGCTTTTGAGTTGCAACAACACTTTGATGATACGTTACTCTTAGGTAGACAGGAAGCAACACTTTCATATTACCCAGGAAATCATATGCCTATGCACCAACTACAGGTGCAGTCTTTAACAGCAACGACTGCTAAAGTTGATGTCTTATTTGTAGCAGTAAAAACATATCAACTCAATACAATAATAGAAGATATTAAACGCATTACTCACCAAGATAGCATTATAGTGTTAGCGCAAAATGGACGTACAAATTTAGAAACATTAACATTGCCGAACGTCTATCAGGCAGTCGTTTATATTAGTGGTCAAAAAGAGCAAAATACCGTGACCCATTTTAGAGATGAACGTTTACACGTTCAAGATAGCCCGCAGACACGTAATTTAGCCCAATTACTAGCTCCGACAAACTTAGAATTAAAACTTGAATCACACATAGAAGACACTATCTGGTATAAATTACTCGTTAACTTAGGTATTAATACTGTCACTGCATTAACACAATCGACGGCTAAAGTACTTAAAGATAATAAGGTTAATCATTTATGTCGCCAATTAATCGACGAAGGTGCACACGTTGCATTAGCAGAGGGCGTGAACCTACCAAAAGATATAGTGACGCAAATCATGTCTATATATGAAGGGTACCCAGACGAAATGGGTACGAGCATGTATTATGACATTATCGCTGGGAGAGCATTAGAAGTAGAAGCGATTCAAGGCTATATTTATCGTACAGGCCAAAAACATAATTTAGCTATACCCACTATTACGACGACTTATACTTTACTGCACGGTTATTTGCACAGTAAATAATACGAAAAAGAAGCTGAGACATTAAACGCGTCTCAGCTTCTGTTATATTTATTAATTTGTTTGTGTCTTAATTTTTTTAAGTCCCGGTTTAACGAAGCTCATTGCTATAATACCTATAACAGCTGCTACAACTGCTGATATGAACATAGAGCCATAACCATAAGCAGATACTAAAATACCTGTTAATGTTGGTGCAATAATCGTGGCAGAGTTGACGAAGAAATGCATAATACCACCAAATGTACCTGATTTTTTCGGAGCCGTATCGATAACAACTGACCAATACACTGCATTTGGTAAAAACACACATGCGTTACCTAACATCATTAATATTAAAATAAATGCAATATTGTCTGTAGTTGGAATGATAAGGAAACAAATTGCCGCTAACGTCATACCAAATATAGCTAAACCAGATCTTGCGATACGTAAACTACCTGTTTTTTGACGTAACCAGTCGGATAATTTACCACCGAAGTATGCTGTAAATACAGCACCTATCCATGGAATCATACCTAAATACCATAATGAATGGATTTCGAAGTGATATTCATCTTGTAAGTATTTAGGAGTCCAAGTTAATATTAAAAAGTTTATGTATTGGAAACCAAAGTACCCTATGGTGTTGAAAATGAGTGTTGGACTTTTAAAGAAGTGATACCACTTTTCGTGCGCGTTATGTTCTGTTTCTACAGTTTTCTCACCTTTAATCGTATCTTCAGTTGAACGAATTTCTTCAACTTCTCTAGCTGATACTTTTTTATTGTCTTCAGGATAGTCAGTAAAGACTTTGGCCCATATAACAACCCAAACCAATCCTAAAACACCCATTAATATAAAGAGTACGCGCCAATTTGTAACAGATAATAATCCAGACACAATCGGTGCAGTAATTAACGCCCCAAGTGGCACCCCTATTAAACCTAAAGCAGAAAGTAAACCACGCTCTTTAGGTGCTGCCCAATTGGCGTTTGTTTTACTAATTGTTGAAAAAATCGGGCCTTCTGCAAAACCAAAGATGATTCTTAACATACCGAACCCTGCTAATGCTGAACCACCAAAAATAGCCATACCTAATTCACCAGCAAAAGCCATTGCTATTTCGAATAGTGACCATAATGTTCCAGCGACAATCCATACGAATTTAGGCCCCTTTTTATCTGATAGCACACCACCAAATAAAGAACCTAACATATACCCGTAACCAAAGTAACCTAAGATAGCTCCCCAAGCGACATTATCAAATCCAAATTCTTTAATAATATCTTCTTGAGCGTAAGAGATACCTCCACGGTCAATGTAATTTATCATAGTCATAATAATAATCATAACGATGATAAAATAACGATAATTCTTCATCCTATATTCCCCCACCCTTTGAACATATAATTGAATTATTAAATATCAAAACTTTAACGCTATTTGAAAGCGTTGTCAATTTGATTTTTACCCTATTTAAATATGATTGAACCCAAATTGTTGTTATACCAACAATAAGTCAGTTACTAATTACACAATTTTCTGATAATTAAATCTACACTTTATACCTATTAAATTTATTTTTTAATTATAATTCCAATTGCATCGTTATGTTACGTTCTTCAAATCCACAACTTTTATAAAGTTGTTGCGCAGCGTTTCCAACATAAACATTTAAACGAATTTTATCATAACCTAGTTGTTTAAAATGTTGCTTGGTAAAAGCTATCAATTGTTTACCATAACCTAATTTTCTAAATTTCGGCATCACATATAATTCATAAATAAAGCCATACTTATCACCTGTTAAATTATCTTCTTTAACGGCTAGCATTGTATACCCAATTAGTTGATTGTCTTCCTTCAAAACATAATAATGAGCGCCATCTTCTAGTGCCATTTGAGATAAATTCTGAATTTCTTCTTTGCTTAAACGATGAGGCACAGTAACAGACGCTTCAAAGGCCTTTGGCTGTACTTTGTATATTTCATTCAAATCACTTTTAGTAGCAAGACTGATCGGCATAAAGACACTCCTTTCTATATATTGTGCTAAAAAACACAAGTTCAATCGTTTGTCTTTCTTAATTTATTAGTCTAACATATTGTAGTTGTTGAGAGTTCGAGTAGATAAGGAGATGTTAGAATGGGTAATTCATCAGGTGAACTTACATTTAACAAAAAATTATACCCTCCAATGATACTTGGCTCTATACTCAATCCTATCAATTCTTCTATGTTAGCCATAGCTATGATTCCTATAGCACATGCGTTTAATATTCCTTTTTATCAAACAGCATTGCTTGTTACTTCATTGTATTTGGCTACGAGTATAGGTCAACCTATTATTGGTAAATTAATAGACGTCTTCGGACCAAAAGGATTATTTCTATTCGCAACGAGTTTAGTTGGTTTAGCAAGCATACTCGCCATCGTCACCCCCTCATTTTATGGACTTGTATTAGCCCGTTTCTTAATAGGTATTGGTACATGCGCGGGTTATCCTTCATCAATGTATTTAATTAAATACGAAGGTGAACGCACTGGAAAAGATAGTCCGAGTAATATACTGACTGTCTTGGCCATTTCCAACCAAACTGTGTCTGTGATTGGCCCAACGTTAGGTGGTTTATTAATTAATTTTGGTGGTTGGAAAGCAATCTTTTTCGTTAATATACCATTATCAATATTATGTATCATTTTTGGTGTGTTATATTTCCCTAAAGTCACACAATCTTTAGGAAAAATAACTGCACTTAGAACACATATTGATTTTATAGGTATGACATTTTTCACAATCACTTTAGTTACATGGATAATATATTTCACAGAACCATCAATTCAAAACTTGTATTTATTAATTATTGGTATTGTTACTTTTATAATATTTATTTTTGTTGAATTGAAATCTAAAAAGCCATTTATCGACGTTAGATTGTTAGCGCATAATGCCTCATTAAACAATACGTATATACGTTCAACGCTAACTCAAACTATTTCTTACAGTGTATTATATGGCTATACACAATGGCTAGAAGAAGGTAGAGGCTTATCTCCTAGTCATGCTGGGTTGTTAATGTTACCTATGTTTATAATTGCAATTGTTGCATCAAAATATACTGGCAGTACTTTATCTTCTAAAAATAAATTATATGTAGGTACATTAGCCGGTATTGTTACTATGATAAGTTTTACATTAATCAATCACCAAACTTCATTAATAATACTTGTATTATTAGCCGCATTATTCGGTATACCTCAAGGATTAATGAATTTAGCTAATCAAAATGCACTTTATCATCAAGCACCAAAAGAAAGTATCGGTATGTCAGCCGGATTATTAAGAACATTTATGTATATGGGTGCTATTATTTCTTCTACAGCTAACGGTATCTTCTTTAAAGGTGGAGACATTACGGTAGGAATTCATAATGACGGTATTTTCTGTGCCACACTCGGCGTCATTATATTAATTATGACATTCGCAAATAGACGTTCATTAGCTAAATCGTAACGCTTAAATTTTGTCCCCCATTGAATAAGAAATCGTGAGATGGGGTAAACAAATATTGTGATTTTCAATCACATATTTGAGGAGGAATTTATAGTAATGAATTATTTTGTCGCACAATTCGGAGCTGAAGAAACGAAACTCGTTATTATCGATAAGCACAAGAAAGTTATTGATAGTAGTACTGCAACGCTTGATAATAATAACTATGTAAAACAACTTGCCGATAGTTTAATAGAACTTGCGCACAAAAACGACTTATATCATGATGATTTAAATGGCATAGGTCTTATCATTAATGATATTAAACAAATTAATTACTTTGATAACGAAACTTTAATTAATGATTTGGAATCTACGTTTAATTTCAAGGCAATACTTGAAGATGACTATGATGCCTTGATAGATAATATTGTTAAATAATTACAATATAAAAGCCAATCAACATGTTTGTTGTTACTACGTGTTGATTGGCTTTTTTTATACCGATAAAGCGCTAAACTTTTTGAGGATTAATTTAATTTGGATCTTTCAAAGATGTTTCTATCACCTCAATATAAAGAAAAGGACCATTGCTATTTTAAAAATAGTAATGGTCCTTTTCATGTTAGTCAGATATTGCACTGACTATATATTATTTTATTGTTCCAGCGTCTTTATCATGTACGCCATGACGGTAATAATCAATATATTCAGGGTCTAATGGTTTTTTACCACGGATGATGTCTGCAGCTTTTTCAGCCATCATTAATACTGGTGAATGAATATTACCATTTGTAGTACGTGGCATTGCAGAGGCATCTACGACACGTAAATTTTCCATACCATGAACTTTCATAGTCTCTGGGTCAACTACTGACATTGGGTCTGAAGCTGGTCCCATTTTCGCACTACATGATGGGTGTAATGCTGTTTCGCCATCTTTAGCAACCCAGTTTATTATTTCTTCATCTGTTTGCACTTCAGGTCCTGGAGAAATTTCCCCACCATTATATGGATCTAAAGCTTTTTGAGATAAGATGTTACGCGCAACTTTAATTGCTTCTATCCATTCACGTTTATCTTCTTCAGTTGATAAATAGTTGAAGACAAAGTCTGGTTTTTCAAATGGGTCTTTTGATTTAATTTTCAAGCTACCACGTGAGTTAGAGTACATTGGTCCAACGTGCACTTGATAACCATGTGCTGTAGGTGCTTTTTGTCCATCATATCTTACCGCAATAGGTAAGAAATGGAACATCAAGTTTGGATAGTCGACTTCGTCGTTAGAACGCACGAATCCGCCACCTTCGAAGTGGTTTGACGCTGCCGCACCTTTACGAGCGAAGATCCATTGTAAACCAATAAATGGCATCTTGAATTTATTTAAACTTGGTTGTAATGACACTGGTTGTTTACATTTATGTTGAACATATACTTCTAAATGGTCTTCGAAGTTTTCACCCACACCAGGCAAGTGAATACGAGGTTCAATACCTAATGATTTTAAGAATTCTGAATCACCAATACCTGATAATTGTAACAATTGAGGTGTATTGAATGCGCCACCTGATAAGATAACTTCTTTGGCATTAATCGTATGTTCTTTACCATTTTTCTTGAAAGTTACACCCGTTACTTTGTTGTTACCTTCAAAATTAATTTTAGTAACAAATGCACGTGTTTGCACATCCAAGTTTTTACGTCTCATAGCTGGATGTAAATAAGCTCTTGATGCTGATACTCGTCTACCATTGTGTACTTGGCTATCAAATGGTCCGAAACCTTCTTGACGGAAACCATTTACGTCTGGCGTTTTATTATATCCCGCTTCAACCCCAGCATCGAAAAACGCTTGGAATAATGGATTTGTAGCTGGTCCACGTTTTAATTTAATTGGACCATGATGACCACGGAATTCATCGTCTTTAGTTGCACCGAATGTTTTTTCTAAACGTTTAAAGTATGGTAGACAATGTGCGTAATCCCAGTTATCCATACCTTCTGGTTTCGCCCATTTTTCGTAGTCCATTGGGTTACCACGTTGATAAATCATACCGTTAATAGAACTAGATCCACCTAGTACTTTACCACGTGCATGTCCAACTTTACGGCCTTTCATAAATGGCTCTTCATTCGTTTCATAAATCCAGTCATATAATTTGTTTCCTGCTGGATACATTAATGCTGCTGGCATTTGAATTAATAAATCCCAGAAATAGTCACTACGTCCTGCTTCTAAAACAAGAACGTTTTTTGATTTATCTTCACTTAAACGACTTCCTAAAACTGATCCGGCACTACCGCCACCAATTATAATATAATCATATGCTTCTCTCATGTATATATCCTCCTGTATTATAATCTGTGTTTGCTATTTATTTTATTGTTTACCAAACCAATTTACGGGTTCAGGTTGTGTATTTCTTAAAATATGTTTTTCAATTTGGTATTCAGCTAATCCTGTTTTACCAAGTTCTCTACCGATACCTGATTGTTTGTAACCGCCCCAAGGCGCTTGAGCGAAGTAAGGATGGAAATCATTAATCCATACAGTACCCATTTTCAATTTGCTTGCTACACGTTCAGCTTTGCCAACATCTGTTGTGAAGACGCCACCAGCAAGTCCATAAATTGAATCGTTCGCTAATTCAATCGCTTCTGCTTCAGTAGAAAAACCTTCAATTGTTACGACAGGACCAAATACTTCTTCTTGAACGATACGCATTGAAGTGTCGCAGTCTGTAATTACAGTTGGTTCGAAGAAGAATCCATCTTGTAAGTCTTCTCTATCTGGTCGTTTACCGCCGATAGCGATAGTTGCATTTTCTTCTTTAGCAACTTCCATATATTTTTCAATTTTGTCACGGTGTTCTTGTGAGATAACTGGACCCATTTCAGTATCTTCATCAAAACCGTTACCTAATTTAATATTTTTAATACGTTCGATTAATTCCTGCTCGAATTTTTCTTTAATATTGTTATGAACAATGATTCTTGAACCTGCTGAACATACTTGACCAGCATGGAATAAGCCACCGTTTAGGGCTTGGTCTACAGCTAAATCGAAATCCGCATCATCAAAAATAACGTTAGGGTTTTTACCGCCTAATTCTAATGCAATATTCGTAACATGATCTGCAGCTTGCTTCATAATGTGCTTACCAGTTTTAATACCACCAGTAAATGATACTAAGTCTACTTCTTTGTGTGCCGATAATGGTTCACCAACTTCTGAACCTTTACCTAGCACTAGGTTAATAACACCTTTAGGGAAACCAATTTCTTCCATTAATTCGAATACGCGGATTGTTGTTAATGGTGTGATTTCACTTGGTTTCATTACTAATGAACAACCAGATGCTAATGCTGGTGCTATTTTCCAAGAAGCTTGTAATAAAGGATAATTCCAAGGTGTAATTTGTGTTACGACACCAACTGGTTCTTTAATAACTTTACTGTCAGTGTTTGGGATTGGAGAATCGATTATTTCTCCGCCTTCCTTATCTGCTAGCCCTGCATAATACATAAACACATTATGGATATCATCCATATCTGCATAAGACTCTTCCAACGTTTTACCAGTATCTAAAGTTTCTAATCTTGCTAATTCTTCTTTGTTGTTTTTAATCGCATCAGCGATAGCTCTAACTTTTTTTCCTCTTTCTTCACTTGTTGTTTGTTGTGAATATGCTCCGTCTTCAAATGCTCTTCTAGCAGCTAAGATAGCACGTTCTGAATCTTCAGCTGTACCTTCTGCTACTTCTAATATCGTTTCTTGGTTATATGGATTAATAATAGTACGTGTTGCTTTGTTTGCGCTGTCTACCCACTCACCATCAATGTATTGACGACGAGATAAATTGTTTACAAGTTGCATCAAATTACCTCCGTTAAGTTTGTTAAATTTTTATTTAACGAATTTTACAAAGTTATGTTAGCATAGTAATTGAAGTTATGTCAAATCTCTCTCAGAACGTTATAGATGACTGATATAGGTTTGTGCTATAGTATGTTAATATTGAGAAAAATATTACATACTAAAACTTAAGTTTAAAAACCAGATTCGGAGGTGCATCATATGTCAAATAAAGACCAACCTGAAGTTTTAATCGAACAAGCTAAAGATATTGTTATTAATGCAATTGGCGCGACAATGGATTTATACGGCATTAATCGTAGCGTTGGGAACTTGTATGGCACTATGTTATTTGAAGATAGCATGACGTTAGATGAAATGCGTCAACAACTTCAAATGAGTAAGCCAAGCATGAGTGCTGGCGTTAAAAGATTACAAGAATTTCATATCGTCAAGCAGCAGTTTACTCGTGGCAGTAGAAAACAACATTTCATTGCCGAAAAAGACTTTTTCAATTTCTTTAATAATTTCTTTAGTCAAAAATGGAATCGAGAAATTGAAATTAATAGGGACGGCGTTTTTAAAGCTATCTCTTTATTAGATAAAATCTTAGATGATAGTCAAACTGATGAAGATACTAAACAACAAGCTACAAAAATTAAAAACCAATTGATCGACACATTGCCATATTATGAATGGTTGGAAAATCTTAGTGACGCAATTGAGTCAGGAGAAATATTCAAATACTTCCCAATCCCTGAACCCCGTAAACCTGAATAAAAAACTTAACCAAGTCTTATAGATGC
The DNA here is from genome assembly GCF_015775975.1 of Staphylococcus lloydii. NCBI lineage: Bacteria > Bacillati > Bacillota > Bacilli > Caryophanales > Staphylococcaceae > Staphylococcus > Staphylococcus lloydii. The sequence continues at coordinate 419,461 of NZ_CP064056.1, read as the reverse complement.
ATTTGTCTATAAGGCTTTTTGTTATCTTTATTTAAATCGATAAAGAAAAAAACAGCGAAGAATTCAATGTAATATGAATTCCTCGCTGTTAAATATTTTTATAAGTTATCGTCTAAGTTTTCATCTTGGTGTCGTTCTCTTACTTGTGTAATACGTAACGATCTTCTTTCTACTTCTTTATAACGGTCGGCGCGACGTTGTAATTTTAGTCTGTCGTTCGATAATGTCTTCAAGAAGGCAACCATCATAACTACAAATATGACTAGCAATGGCACACTAGAAACAACCGTAGCCGTTTTAAGCACTTCTAATGACCGTTGACCTCCGACAAGCATTAATGAGAATGGTAATAAACATAATGCAAATGCCCAGAATAAGCGGTTAGGTTTTAATGGTTCGCCTACAACTTTTTTCTGTGAAGCCGCTGCTAATATATATGAACCAGAATCAAATGTCGTAGCCAAGAATAAAAATGCTGAAATTAAGAATAATGCAATGACTACTTTTGAAAATGGTAAATGACTTAATATTTTCATAAGTGTTGGTTCAGTACCAATTGTATTAATAGAATGCACAACATCAAATTGTCCTGATAATTGTAAGAACAGTGCATAGTTACCAAAAATACCAAAGAATAACATACAACCGAATGTTCCGTAGATTAACGTTCCTAGTACTAATTCTTTCAACGTTCTTCCTTTTGAAATTCGTGCAATAAACAGACCAATGAATGGTGCATAAACTAGCCACCATGCCCAATAGAATACTGTCCACTGTTCAGGGAATTTGTTGTCTGGTTGTCCTTTAATTTGTCCTAATGGTTGTGCATATGTTGCCATTTGGAAGAAATTCTTAAATAAGTTACCAATACTTGTTACAGAGTTTTCCAATATAAACATTGTTGGACCAGCAATAAGGACGAATGCCAGTAATACGAATGCTAATATAACGTTCCAGTCACTTAATACCTTAATACCTTTTTTCAATCCTGAATAAGAACTGTAGGCAAAAATAACAGTAATCGTAAATAGTACAACGCCTTTAGTAACAATACTGTTACCATCAATGCCAAATAATGTTTCTAATCCAGAAGAAATCATTGGGACACCTAATGCAAGTGAAGTTGCTGCTCCACCTACTAAACCAAAAATAAATAGTACGTCTATCAATTTACCTAAATAGCCATCAGTTTGGCCTTTAAGTACAGGTCTTAAAGTCTGACTTATTTTATAAACAGGTTTTTTCTTCACAAAAATTTGATAGCCAATAGCCAATGCAGGTAAGACGAATGTCGCCCATGCTATCGGTCCCCAATGGAACATGCCATACATAGAGGCGTATTCTAAGGCTTCATGACTCATTGGTTTTGCATTATGTGGTGGCGCTTGATAATAGAAAGCCCATTCCACTAATCCCCAATATAAAATATCAGATGCAATACCCGCACAGAAGAGCATCGCAGCCCAACTGAACGTATTAAATTCCGGTTTATCCGTTGCTTTACCTAAAGTAACATTGCCGTATTTACCAAATGCAATGTATAGCACGAATCCTAATACGGCTAGACCTAAAACTAAATAAGCTACACCTAATGAACTCGTTACAACTTCGTTCAATTTTGTAATTATATCTTGGCTGGCTTTCGGAAAGGCCATCATCGGTATAACTGCAATAAGTAAAATTGCAAATGCACCAATAAATGTAGGCCAATCCATTAGCGTTCCTTTTCTTTTGTTCAAAATCGAGCACTCCCCATTATAGAATTATTATGTATTGTGCATAACTTACTAAATTCAGTAACATATGCAATTGATTTAATTCATAATGAAGAGGTTAACGAACTTTATATAATAATGCAAATTACATACAATTTTATTTTCCGTTTTTAATGAATAAATATATAAAAAGTTAATTTTTATAACTCACAAAAATCGCCACAATCACAGTGTTAAATTTAAATTTAACGTAATGAACAAACCTTACAATGTATACATTATGCATTTATATTCATAAATGTGTAATAAATATTCATTTCAAAAAATTCTATTTTTAGGCGAAATCGATACTTTTCGTGTCTATTTTCAAAGAAAATTTAGGCGCTATTAACAAATTATTTTTGCGGATTATTGTACCAACTTTTTAGAAATTCAAATAATACCTCACTAAAGCTTTCTAATTCGCTTATAGCTATCTTTTCATCTACGCTATGTGCTTCTTCTAAACTACCTGGACCATATAAAATTGTCGGAATGCCAAAATAGGCAGTCCAACCTCCATCCGTCACTGTCGTACTTAATCCTACTTCTAAAGGCTTCCCATGGATTTTTTCATGCACATCCTTAATCAATGCATAACCTGAATGATCGGTGGGAACTACAAAACTCGGAAATATCTCTCCACGATCCTCAATCATGGATGCCCCTCCCCATTCAAATGTTAGCGGATTTTGTGCTAACCATAAGTCTGCTTGTGCTACTTTATTTAAATAATCTTCAATTTCGGCTACTACTTCTTCATAACTTTCATTCGGTAAATAATGAACTGTAATCCATAATCGACATTCGTCAGCTATGAATGCGGGATGTCTACCACCTTCGATTACAGCAGGATTTATCGTATTTGCGCCTGGTGTCATTCCATCATAAGATTTCATAACTGCCCAATGTTTTTCCAAGTCATTAAGTGCGCGAATAATCGTGGTCATCTTTTCGATTGCATTAGCACCAAATTTTCCTCCACCAGCATGTATCATGCTATGTCTAGCTCCATCATGAACAGTTTCTTTACTTTTTATAGTAATCCAACCCGTTATGACTCCACCTTGCCCTAACGCTTTTTGCTCACTTGTATCAAGTATTAATGCTAAATCAGCTTGTGGGCTATGTTCACACGCTAGTTTAGTCCCTGCTTCGCCTACTTCTTCGCCAACTACAGATTGAACAATAATGTCACCTTTAGGTCGTATTTGCTGTTGATGTAATTGTTCTAACACATAAAACAGTGTTGCCATTCCACCTTTCATATCACTGACGCCTCTTCCGTACAACCACTCATCTACTTGTGTCAGTTCAAATGGTGGATACTGCCAGTTACTATCATCTTCAACAGATGCAACGTCCATATGCCCATTTAATATCAATTTAGGTGCATTGGGGTCTTTCCCTTCTAAAGTTGCAATGATCACGCTATCGTTGTCGTATAATTTCTTTCGTTTAATGTTAAAACCTATATCGTGTAATAACACTTCTACCTCATCTTGAAGAGGATCTGTATTTCTACCAGGTGGACTTTCTGTTTGATGCGCTATAAGTTGTGCTAATAAATCTAAGTGTCGTTGTTCCATCTATACTTCACCCTTTATCATTTATTTATCGATAATGTTAACATAATAAATTAAACAGTTTACAAAATCGTGTCTTTAGTTATTTTCATACATTAAATAGTAAAATCGCTGTTCCTTATATTGCCTATAATTAAATTTTTTTGTCTCTACTTTTATTAAGCCGCGATGTAACATAAATATATTGCTATTTTACTAGTATAATGATTGCGTTCTTGCTCAAATTTCATCATACTAGAGATGAATCTAGTAAAAGGAGTGGAAGTAATGAATAAAGAACAACTTGAAAAAATCAAAACTGGTAAAGGATTTATTGCAGCGTTAGATCAAAGTGGCGGAAGTACCCCTAAAGCACTTAAAGATTATGGCGTAGCAGAAGATCAATATAATAGTGAAGATGAAATGTTCAAATTAGTTCATGATATGCGTACACGTATTGTTTCTTCACCTGCATTTACTTCAGATAAAATTATTGGTGCCATTTTATTCGAACAAACTATGGACCGTGAAGTTGAAGGTAAACACACTGGTGATTACCTAGCAGACAAAGGTGTTGTACCTTTCTTAAAAGTCGATAAAGGTCTTGACGAACAAAAAGATGGTGTTCAATTAATGAAGCCAATCCCAGACTTAGACGAATTGTTACAACGTGCTAACGACCGTAAAATATTTGGTACTAAAATGCGTTCTAACATTTTAGAATTAAACAAAGATGGCATTGATTTAGTCGTTAAACAACAGTTCGATATCGGTAAACAAATCATTTCAGCTGGATTAGTTCCAATTATCGAGCCTGAAGTTAACATTAACGCTGATAACAAAGATCAAATTGAAGCTTATTTAGCGGAATCAATTTTAACTGAATTAAATAAATTAAATGAAGATCAACTTGTAATGCTAAAATTAACTATACCTACAAATGCTAACCAATATAAATCATTAATTGAGCATCCAAATGTAGTACGCGTAGTTGCATTATCTGGCGGTTACAGCAGAGAAGACGCTAACAACCTACTAAAAGAAAATGACAACTTAATTGCAAGTTTCTCTCGTGCTTTAATTAACGACTTAAACGTTAATCAATCTGAAGCAGACTTCGATAAAATCTTAGGTGATACTATCGATTCTATTTACGACGCTTCAGTAAATAAAAACGCATAAATAATAAAAAAACACCGGTACTTTGTTTAAAAACAAAATGCCGGTGCTTTTTTATATTAACTTACTTTTTAATAGATAAATATTTAGTTTCCAAATAAGGTTCAATACCTTCTGTTCCACCTTCGCGGCCATAACCACTTTCTTTAAAGCCACCAAAAGGCGCGTGGGCTGCTGACGGTCCACCATCATTCCAACCAATCACACCATATTCGAGTTCATTATATAATTTTAATCCTGTGCGATAGTCATTTGTATAGAAGTATGCCGCAAGACCAAATGGAGTGTCATTTGCTATTTTTATCGCTTCATCAAGGTCATTATATGCCATTACTGGTGCAATCGGACCAAAAGTTTCTTCATTCATAACTTTCATATCTTGGTTTGCATTTGAGATAACGACTGGTTTCAAGAAATTGCCACCTAATTCCGTTATTTCATCTAATGCGCGTGACACATGTCCACCTTTACCCATTGCATCAGTAATTTGGTCTAATACTTTGTCTACCGCGCCTTGGTTAATTAGCGGTCCGACTTCAATGCCTTCATCCATACCGTTACCTACTTTTAAGCCATGTACTTTAGCCATTAATTTTTCGGTATATTGATCAACGATATCTTCGTGAACATAAATACGGTTAGCACAAATACAAGTCTGTCCCGCATTTCTAAATTTCGAAGCAATTGTCGCTTCAACTGCAGCTTCAATGTCTGCATCTTTGTGAATAATAAACGGTGCTAAACCGCCAAGTTCCATTGTGGCATTTTTTACAGAATCAGCCGCCTCTTTGATTAATGTTTTACCGACTGGCGTAGAACCCGTAAATGTGATTTTACGAATCGCTTCATGACTAGTAAATGCCTCACCAGCATCTTTACCAGAAGCTATAATGAAAGAAATAGCATCTTTAGGAAAACCTGCTTCATGCGCTAATTCAACAAGTCTAATCGTTGTCAAAGGTGTTTGGACTGCAGGTTTACAAACGATTGTACAACCTGCTGCTAATGCGGGTGCCATTTTTCTTGTAATCATTGCAGCCGGGAAATTCCACGGTGTAATCGCGCCAACTACACCAACAGGGAATTTGCCTACTAAAATTTCCTTATCTGGTGTGTTAGCAGGTATTGTACGTCCATAAATACGTTTCGCTTCTTCTGCGTACCATTTAACGTAAGAATTAGCGTAAACCACTTCACCTTTTGCTTCTGCTAAGGGTTTACCACCTTCTAAAGTAATAAGCTCAGCTATTTCATCAATATGTGCGTCAATTAATTCTGCCCATTTCAATAACTTAGCAGAACGTTCATGCGCATCGACATTTCTCCATTCTTGAAATGATTCATATGCGCGATCAATTTGAGCAGCAATCTCTTCAGTGCTTGTATATTCAAGTTCTTTAATAACGGCATTCGTTGCCGGATTTAATACTGATAATTTTGACATTTAAAATCCCCCTTATTTTAAGGTCTTTCTACTAGCTGCAGGTTACTATCTACAATTGTCATTCTATATGACGTTATAATATAGGCCACCCGAAAATTAAATTAAATTTTCAAAGTGACCTTAGTTATATTATACCCACTGTTAAGCGTTTATTTCAGCAAACGCCTTATTTAATATTGCAAAACCTTTTGCTAACTCATCTTCAGTAATTACTAATGGTGTTAAAAATCTAATAACATTACCTTTAATACCGGCAGATAATAGTAACAAACCGTTATCATTAGCAGCTTTAACAAGTTCGCCAGTTAATGCTTTATTAGGTTCACCCGTTTTTTCGTCAACTAATTCAAAAGCAACCATCGCACCAAGTCGGCGTGTTTTAGTTATGCAATGATATGTTTCACTTAAAGTGTTGATTTGGTTTTCTATTTTTCGTCCTATTTCTTCAGAACGTTCATTCAATTGTTCTTTTTCAATGATTTCGATTACTTTTAATGCAGCCTCACATGCCAGAGGATTCCCCGCATATGTGCCTCCAATTTCACCTGGATTTGCACTGTCTAATATTTCTTTTTTACCTACAACACCACTTAACGGGAAGCCTGCAGCAAGTGATTTTGATACAGTCATCAAGTCTGGTTCTACACCGAAATGTTCAATGGCAAACATCTTACCAGTACGCGCAAACCCTGTTTGAATTTCATCAGCCACAAACACAATACCATTCGCTTCACAAATTGCTTTCACTTCTTGAACAAAGGCTTTAGGAGGAATAACAAATCCACCTTCACCTTGTACAGGTTCCATTACGACACAAGCTACTTCTTCTGGATCTACCGTTTCAATAAAGAAATCTTTTAAGCGTGCAATACTTTGAGCTACAAAATCTTCTTCCGTTACGTTTGATGGCTTTTCAGATAAATTTGGGTATGGCGCTTGATATATTTCTGATGCAAAAGGACCAAAACCAAATTTATAAGGTCTTACTTTACTCGTCATAGACATAGTTAAATTTGTTCTACCATGGAAGCCACGTACAAATGAAACAACTGCCTGTCTGCCAGTATGTTTACGTGCTAATTTAACGGCATTTTCTACCGCTTCAGCACCGGAATTCAGTAAAACCACTTTTTTATCAAAATTACCCGGTGTAATTTGAGTTAACTTTTCTGCAAGGTTTAAATAACTTTCGTACATAATTACATTAAACCCTGGATGAATAAATTTATCTAATTGCGTTTTTAAATGTGCTGTTATTTCTGGATGTGAGTGACCCACATTCAACGTACCAATTGCACCTGCAAAATCGATAAATTCGTTACCATCGACGTCTGTAATCGTCGCCCCCTGCGCTTTGTCAGCAACGTGTAAATTACCGTTACCTACGCCTCTAGCTACAAATTGTTCTCTCTTATCTTTGAATTCTGTGAAATTATTAGACATACTGAAAACCTCCACCCTTTACATACAAATTGTGCATTTAGTCTAGTCGTTACTAAAATACACTATAATGCAAAGCCCTTTGTTTAATTCATACAAGTAGCTCTAACATTTAATCAAAATTTATCTGATTGTTGGTATTGTGTAAAGGACCAGTTATTTAATTTAGAGGGTACCAATTTAATGAATTAACACTTGCTTCAAAATATTTACCGCTTCTGGAATAGCTTCTATTTCTAATTGCGAAAAGCCAATGATTAAAGTTTTATATTTTGTTTGGTCGCTGACTGGCGCAACCGTAAAACGATTAATCGTATAAAGTTCAATGTCATAGCATTTTGCACGTGTTTCAATGTCGTCATAACTATATTCAGTTTCTACTTCAACAATAAAATGTAAACCGGCATGTGTATCATGTATTTTTATCTTCGATTCAAATGATTGCTTGAGTTGTTCAATTAATTGCGCCCTTTTATCTTCATATAAATGATGCATTTTTTTAATATAACGCTCATAATGACCATCTTTAATCATTAAATATAATGTTAAGGCATTAAGCATAGAAAAATCTGGTATAACATTATTGTTTATATGTTCAAATTGTTCTACTAATGAAGTCGGCAATATCATATAACTTAATCTTAAACCGGGCATCAAAGTTTTAGAAAATGTGCCTAAATATATCACACGATCACTTTTATCGAAACTATATAACGACGGAATATTGTCCGTATTGTATTTAAACTCACTGTCATAATCGTCTTCAATGACATAACCATTCGTTTTTGTTAACCAGTTTAACAAATCAATACGTCTTGAAATTGGCATAATCGTCCCCATCGGAAATTGATGCGATGGCGTGACAATGACTAAGTCTGGCGCAGCAGCTTTAATAGCTGACATTGAAATGCCTCTATCATCTAAATCAATTGGAATTGTCGTTCTATTAGTTTTGTGTAGTATATCTCTAAAGCGAAAATAACCAGGATTTTCTACGGCTATTTTGCTATCATCAGCCATCACATCCATAATTTGTTTCAGCAACACATTCGTGCCTGACGCGATTACGATTTGTTCGGCGTTGCATTGAATTCCGCGTTTATAAGAAACGAGTTTAGCAATGGCTTGTCTTAACTCAATTGGACCTTTCAAATCTGGAATCGCCGATAACCGATGGCTATAATTTTTAAACACTTGTTTCATTAATTTCGTCCATGTATCAACAGGAAATTGCGTAATATCAGTGCTCATATGAGAGAAAGAATAGCGATATTGTTGTTCTTGTGGTGGCGCTGTCGTCGTTAAAGTATGCGTTGTTTGTGGTTCAACGATTAATTTCTCAAGTGGCTCTATAAAATAACCTTTACGTTCAAGTGTATAAATGTAACCTTCTTCAAGTAATTGTTCATAAGCTGTTTTGACACTATTTACGCTTACATTGAGATTTTGTGCCATTTCTCTTTTTGACGGCAATTTTTCATTACTATCATATTTAAACGATAAAATATCTTCCTTCAAATTGTTATATAACTCTCGATAGATAAAAGTATTGTTGTTTTGATTCATAAGTCATCCCCCTGTTGCATCCCTTTATATCCCTGTCTTATAACTGTACTTAATCGAATTTATCTTATCATTACTTACTATTAAATGTATACGTTCCACATAAAAAAACCAGAAGCGTATCACTTCTGGTTTTGCGTTTATTATAATATTGGTGAAGCTAATTTAGCGATTGATTGTTTGAATTTTACCCATCCAGAACGTTTATCATAGCATTCTTTAGTTAATGCTTTAGAAACTTGCAAGTCTTTTTTAAACGCTTCAGTTAATTGAGTTGCAATATCTTCATTATAAATAAAGGCATTTACTTCAAAGTTCAATTCAAAACTACGTACGTCCATATTAGCAGAACCTACACTAGAAACTTCTCCATCAATAATCATCATTTTAGAATGGATAAAGCCATTTTCATACGTATACACTTTAACACCGTCTTGAATCAATTCTGCCACACATGATAGTGTAGCCCAATGCACTAGCGGTTGATCTGGTTTGTTTGGTATTATCATTTGCACGTCTATGCCTGATTTAGCTGCAATACGTAACGCGTTGATATAACCTTTATCCGGTACGAAATAAGGTGTGTGAATATAAATAGATTCTTTCGCACTCATAATCATTTTTAAATACCCAAATTCAATTTGATGCCATACATCGCTTGGTCCACTTAAACCTAACTGTAGCATCACGTTACCACCAGGGTAAGCATTGTCTGGGAAATATTTATCTGCGAATCCAAGTTGTTCATTATTTGTTTGTGAATTCCAATCTTCAATAAAGCTTAATTGTAAAGCATCAACGCCATCACCTTGTATTCTTAGATGTGAGTCTCGCCAATAACCAATTTTTTCGTCTAACCCTAAATATTCATCGCCAATGTTAAAGCCACCTACGTAACCTTTTTTACCATCGATCACTAATATTTTACGATGATTTCTGTTATTAACTCTAAAATTCAATAATGGTATAAATCGTGCTTTAAAGAAGGCTTCCACCTGACCACCGTCTTCTTGGAACTCTTTAAATTTATACTTATGTAAATTTTTCGAGCCAACTGCATCATATAATAACTTAACTTCTAGACCTTCTTTAGCTTTTTGTTCTAGAATTTCCACAATTTCTTTTCCTATACCTTCAAATTCTAAAATATAGTATTCCATATGGATATAGTTTTGTGCATTGCGTAAATCTTCTTTCATTTGATTAAATAAATCATGACCATCCGTAAAAATATCGACATGATTGTTATTACTTAAAAATGATTGGTCTTTTACTAACAATGAATGGACGATATCTTCATGCTTTTTAGTAATCGGGTCATCGTCAGCTAACACGTGATCTGTCGACTTTTCAATTTGATTTTTAGCACGTTGTCTACTATCTTCAACATTATCGCCTTTGCTAGAATAATAAGAACTTTTCAGTTTTACCGTACGGCCTAAGAAAATGTACAGTATAAAACCAAGGATAGGCATTACGAACAATAGTAATAACCAAGCCCATGTAGACGTTGCATCTCTTCTATCTCTATCTAAGAAAATAATGATAAAAGCTAAAATAATATTAATTCCAAAGAAAAAAAGTAAAACTCCTTTATAAATAGGGCTGATACCGGGATCTAACAGTATTTGCAAAAAGAACACCTCTTTTTATTCAACTTAAATCAATTTGTTGTCACATGTATTACTATTTAAACATATTTCAAAAAACAATGATATTCATATAATATGGGTTACATTTAATCCATATACACTTATATTAACCTTTACAAGTAACTTCTCGATAGTTCTTTACCCATATTTCATTCCAAAAACGCAAAAAAGTGCCATTGCACTTTGCAATAGCACTTGTCATTCATTATATAGTTTCATCAATAAGGAATTTTTCTATATAAAAAGCAGATTCCTCAATTGATCTATATTCCGTATTAATCACATGCGCATTCAATTTATGAAACACTTCTTCTGCATAAGCTAATTCCTCTTTAATTCGCTCCATACTATTATAGTTTGTAGGACCACTTAATCCTAATACTTTCACACGTTCACTACGAATATTCATAATATAGTTTGGACTAGCCGTTAATCCAAAGACTTTCATGTTTTTATTTTTATAAACTTCATCTGGAATATTCACTTCAGGTACTAGTGGAATATTGGCTATCTTGTAACCTTTATTAGCTAAATACATACTTAAAGGCGTTTTAGAAGTTCTAGACACGCCGATAATTAAAGCGTCCGCTTCTCCTATATCGGTAAAGTGTTTACCATCATCATATTTCACCGAATATTCAATTGCTTCAATACGTTTAAAATATTGTTCATCTAACTTACGCAAAGCCCCACTTTCTAAAATAGGTTCACTATGCGTACGATTTTGAATAAATTCAATCAACCCAGACATATAATCAATATACGCAATATCTTTTTCTTGTGCATAAGTAGAACCGACTCTATTAAAATCTGGATTCACTAACGTCGTTACAACGATAGCTGATTTAGCAATAGCACGATCTAATATATCAATTAATTCTTCTTCATTTTTAATGAAAGGAAATTTTTCTATAGCAATTTGATGTAAGTCTGGAAATTGCGACAAAGTTGCATGTATCATTCGTTGTGCCGTCTCACCGATAGAGTCAGAAATGACAAATATCGTTAGTTTGTCGTTATACTTACTATTTAACACTTAATCGCCCACTTTCTACTGCGCTTTGTGCCGTTGCTAAAATAGCTCCAGGCACTCTAAATGGTGAACAAGATACATAATCAATTGGCAATGTATTGAAGTATGCTATAGATTTCATGTCTCCACCTAACTCACCACAAACGCCTATCTTAATATTAGGGTTTACCGCTTTTGCTTGTTCAGATGCTAGCTTAATTAGTTGCCCAATACCATCGACATCAAGCGTTTGGAATGGATCAATTTCCATGATGCTTTGATCGGCATATGCGTTAATAAACTTACCGGCATCATCACGCGAAAAGCCGTAAGTTAACTGTGTTAAGTCGTTAGTACCAAAACTAAAGAAATCTGCTTCTTTAGCAATTTCATGCGCAATTAAACAAGCTCTAGGTGTTTCAATCATAGTGCCGATAGCATAATTAAGTTGATGTTCACTTGTTTGCGCCATTTTTTCAATTTTATCAATAATCATTGCTTTTAACGTTTTAAATTCTTCGACTGTAGAGACTAGAGGTATCATAATTTCTGGATTCGTTTCGATACCTTGTTCTTTCAAGCGAATAACGCTATTCATAATTGCTTCTACTTGCATCTCATACAACTCAGGGTATGTGATTGCCAAACGACAGCCACGATGACCTAACATTGGATTCACTTCATGCAATTGGTCAATATGCTGGTTCAATTCTCTAGTAGATACGTTTAATTGTGATGCAACACTTTCTTTTTCTTCTTCTGAACGAGGTAAAAATTCATGTAACGGTGGATCTAATAAGCGAATGATTGTCGGTCTATCTTCAGATTGTCGTAAAATATTTTCAAAATCATCGGTTTGATATGTACTAATTTTATTTAATGCTGCGACGCGTTGGTCTCTGTTATGGGCTAAAATAAAGCGACGCATTTCAACTAATCTTTCTGGAGCAAAAAACATGTGCTCTGTTCTAACAAGGCCAATACCGGTAGCATCAAATTGATATCCAGCTTCTATATCTTGTGGTGTTTCTGCATTCATACGTACGCTTAATTGAGCAATTTCTTTAGACCATTGCATAAACTGACTGAATGCTTCACTACGTTGCGCACTTATAGTATCAATTTCACCCACATAAATATCACCATTCGCACCATCTACAGACAGAACGTCACCTTCTTGTAACACGCCATGTGGAAATATCACTGTACGTTGCTGCGTATTAATTTCTAAATCTGCACATCCTGTCACACAACATTTACCCATGCCACGCGCAACAACTGCTGCATGTGAAGTCATACCCCCATGCGTCGTGACGATGGCTTCACTTGCTACCATGCCTTCAATATCTTCTGGAGAAGTTTCAGGTCGCATTAAAATAACTTTTTGTCCTTGTTCTGCTTGTGCTTTAGCATCTTCTGCAGAGAAAACAATTTTACCTGTTGCGGCGCCAGGACTTGCAGGCAAGCCAGTTTTCGAGATAACAGTTGCCTGTTCTAATGCGCGTTCATCGAAATTGGGATGCAATAATTGTTCTATTGATTTTACTTCTACTTGTTTAATTGCATCTTCTATACTGATAACACCCTCTTGCACTAAATCGACGGCAATGTTAATTGCCGCATTTGCTGTACGTTTACCATTTCTAGTTTGTAAAATATAGAGTTGCTCGTCTTCAATCGTAAACTCAATATCCTGCATATCTTTATAATGTAGTTCTAAACTTTCAGAAACTTCGACAAATTGCTGATGCACATGTGGCATTTGATCATGCAATGTTGCTATATCTTGAGGGGTACGGATTCCAGCCACTACGTCTTCACCTTGTGCATTCAGTAAATATTCTCCAAATAATTTTGCTTCTCCTGTTCCAGGATTACGTGTAAATGCTACGCCAGTACCACTACGTTCTCCACTATTACCAAAGACCATTTCTTGTACGTTAACCGCTGTACCTATGTCATATGGAATATCGTTTAATTGTCTATAAACGCGCGCACGGTCATTGTCCCAAGACTTAAACACCGCTTCAATTGCTTCTGTTAATTGTACGATAGGCTCTTGAGGAAATGGTTTATTAACTTTTTCTTCATATATCGCTTTATAGCGTTCACATATTTCTTGTAATCCTTCCGCTGGAATATCGGCATCAATTTCATAACCATGTTGCGCTTTATAATCATTAAAATATGTATCAAACGCAGTCATTGGTACGTCATAAACGACTTCTCCAAACATTTGTAATAAACGACGATAACAATCATAAGCAAAACGCGCATCATTTGTTTTACGAGCAAGTTTTTCTACATTGTCATCATTCAAACCTAAGTTCAAAATAGTATCCATCATTCCTGGCATAGAAATTTTGGCACCACTACGCACAGATACTAATAATAAGTTGTCACTAGACGAGAATGCTTTATTCGTACGTGTTGAAAATGACGCTAATTGATCTTGCAATTCAGACAGTAATACTTCAGATAATGTACCTCCCTGTTCAAGGTAGTCAATACAGGCTTGCGTCGTTATTGTAAATCCATCAGGCACTGGCAAACCTAGTCTTTTCATTTCGGCTAAGTTCGCACCTTTACCTCCCAATAAATCTTTCATGCCTTTTTTACCTTCATCAAATGCATATATTAATTTCGTCATACTAAACACCTCTTTAATTTTTAATATGTTATACTAATTTTAATGAGTATGTCATATTAATCGCTAAATAACAACTAAAATGTATAAATTTTTCAAAAATTTTAATGTAAAATACAACTATACTAACTTCCATTCTGTATATAGCGTCTATAAAACATTTGATTTTAGGCGATTTAAAAGGATTATCATTTTAATAATTCAATAATAATGACAACTTTATGACCTTCACATTTATTTAGCAAACTTTTAAAAATGCAGTCTATATACATAATTTAATATTAAAAGTGATGATTGTTTTTTACTAATATGTCATACTATTTTACGAATTCATTGTTTTTATTGAATTTATAGCAAAAAAACATTACTACCCTATATGGATAGTAATGGTTAATTTTTATTCTTCACTTTTTACAGAATTAAAGAACTCTCCCAATTGCTGTGCAGCATCAGGTGCAAACATTAATTCTAAATTGTCTTGTGATTCTTGTGCTCTTTCTTGTGCATGACTTAATATTTGTTGCTCATAATAGCTAATTGCTTCATCAAAATCATCATATTTTTTTAAAGCTTCTACAAAAATATACGCATCATATAATGCAGTATTTACACCTTCGCCAGCAAACGGACTCATTAAATGAGCCGCATCGCCTAACAATGTCAATTGTGCATCATGATTCCAATTAAACCCGATAGGTAATTTATATATTCTTCTAAATAAAACATCATCACTCATCGCGTGAATATATGCTTTTAAATCTTCATGCCAACCATCAAAATCACTTAGCAGTTGTGCTTTTAATTCACTAAGGGATAATTGTTTGTAAGTGTTTAATTGTTCTTTAGGCGCTCTGTATGACACATACACTTTTATACGTCCATCTCCATTTAATTGGGCTAATAACGCTTGACTACCACCTAGCGCCATTGCCTTACCATTTTTATTGTAAGCCGCCAACTCTGGATAGTTATTTTTAACGTCATCAATATTTATTTCAACCATCGAAATACCTGTATAGTCCAAATCTACCGTCGATAAATATGGTCTTACTTTTGAAAATGCACCGTCTGCTCCTACTACTAAATCAAAATGTTCCACTTCGCCATTTGTAAATGACACAGCTACTTTATTATTAGATAAACGTTCTAAAGATTCAAAAGCATAACCGTATTTAATATGTTCCTTATCAATTTGTTCAAGTATAATGTCACATAATTCACCACGGTCAATTTCTGGTCTGCCACCTTCACCTTCAGCATCTTCTTCAAAAATCACTGTACCGTCTTTAGCAATAACTTTAGTATCTTCACCTTCATATCTAACTAAAGATTTAAAACGGTCATATATACCCGTTTCGATAATTGGGAGCTGACCACTATCATCATGAATATCTAATGATCCACCTCGCTCATTATTAACTGTTGGGTTAGCTTTTTCAAAAATTGTATAGTCATAGCCTTGTTGTTGTAATAATAAACCAAGCATTAAGCCACCAGGACCACCGCCTATAACAGCAATACTTTTATTCGTCTTATTATTAGTCATTTTATATTCCTTCTTTATTTATATAATTTATCTAAATCTGCTGATGTTTGTTCAACAAACTTTTTAAATTGTTGTTTCTTTTCATCGTCATTCATCGCTTCTTTGCCAGCTAACATGAATTTTTTAAATAACTCCTGTAGCTCACCGCGCATGGCTTTCATTGCTTCAAAGTCCATATTTTTAAATTGTTCCATACGTTGTAACATATCATCATTTTGCATATTATCTGCTAAAAATTGTTCGCCTTCTTCTGTGATTGTATATACTTTTTTCTTACCATCTTGCGAAGTTGAAACAAATTCTCTGTCTTCTAACATTTGTAATATTGGATATACAGATCCTGGACTTGGAGAATAAAATCCTTTGAAACGTTCTTCTAAATCTTTAATAATTTGATAACCGTGTTTCGATTCATCTTGTAACATCTTCAAAATTACAAATTGTAAGTTTCCTTTTTTGAAAAATCGATCTTTACCTCGTGCTCTAAATGCACGTTCCATATCTTCTGGACCATGTCCACCAAATCCAAATCCGTCTCTATTCATCATTCTGCTTCTCATATGGTGAGCCTTTTTCTCAAATTGTTTTCTAAACATAATAATCACCTTTCCTTATTTCGATATATCGAAAGTATAAGCGATATATCGAAATAAGTCAACGATATATCGTAATTTTTTATCGATTTATATATAAATGCCTCTATATCAGCGTTTAAAACCAAAAAATACCTAACAGAAAGTTAATTCTGTTAGGCTATGCGCAATTATTTTATTATTGTTTGTCCTTAAAATTGATTGAAAATCAAATTATCAATCGTATGGTTTTCAGCTTTATGCAATATTAAATCTGCTCTACTTTTTGTTGGA
Organism: Staphylococcus lloydii; assembly: GCF_015775975.1. Classification (NCBI taxonomy): domain Bacteria; kingdom Bacillati; phylum Bacillota; class Bacilli; order Caryophanales; family Staphylococcaceae; genus Staphylococcus; species Staphylococcus lloydii. The sequence goes on along the minus strand of NZ_CP064056.1, from coordinate 402,793 downwards.
TAAATATTATTTATCACATTAGGTTCATTTATATTCGTCCATAATTGTGTCGCTAATTTAATTGCTTCGTCTCGTGATAAATTTTTATACTGATAAAAGTGAGACTCTGGTTTTTGGAAAGCACTTTCTTGTAATTTTAAAAATCTTTGAATATACCATGATTTCATTAAATCTAACGAAACGTCTAAGAATATTTTATAGTCAATATAATCACTTACTAATTGTTCTGCATTTCCATGCACTTGGAAAATATTAACCCCTTCAATAATTAAAATATCTGGTTGGTCAACATAGTGAAAATCATCTTTCAAACGGTCATACGTTAAATGCGAATAAGTATAAGTCGGTACTTGTTCACCATCTTTTATACTTTTCAAATGTTGAATCAATGTGTTGGATTCATAGCTTTCAGGAAATCCTTTTTTAGACATGATATCTTGTGCCAATAGTTCTTTCTTCGGCAAAATATAACCGTCTGTCGTTATTAAATCCACATTCCAATCAGGGTTATGTTTACTTAACAATTCAGCTAATAAACGCGCAACAGTACTTTTACCAGCGGCTACACCACCTGACACACCAATAACAAATGGTATCGTACGTTTGCGATCCACTATTTTTTGTTGAATATAGTTAATATATTCTTTATGGCTACGTGTTTTTTCACTCAACATCTCTATTAAAGGAAAGTACAATGTTTTAATTTCTTGTTTTGTAGCATAGTCATTCAAACTTAATAAGCTTTCAAAATCGATATCTTCCAAATTTATATCTACTGAGCTATCTATATTTTGCCACTGCTTTTTTGAAAATTCCAAGTTACTATCTCCTTTTAAACAACACATTACTGGTTATATTTACCAATAAAATTTTAAGCGCCTTCATTTAATAATCTCACCCAGTATAATGCAACATGTGCTGTGATTCAATACAACTTTTCAAAAAAATTGAACACAATTACTTTTATAAACTTAAATAATGAAATTGTCGCACCTTGAACATCTTCAATGCATTACTATATTTTTAAATTCAGATATTTCGTATTATAATGAAAGTGCTTACAAATTAATTTTAAATAGGATGCCAATTGTTACTGGAGTGATTATTTTTGAGAACAGAAATTTTATACGGTAAATCAAACATCGATATTGAAGTTCCAGATAGTAGTACGCTCATTGAGCCTCAAGACATAGAGCCTCTGAATGATGATATAGCAGCAATAAATTCTGCATTAGAAAGTCCTATAGGTACGCCACCATTAAAAGAAATGGTTAAGTCTGATGATACAGTGTCTATTGTTATTAGTGATATTACGCGCCCTACTCCAAACCATATTTTAGTACCTTGTATTTTAAATGCATTACCTCACGTACCGCGTGAAAATTTTGTCATTATTAATGGTACAGGTACACACAGAGACCAAACAAGAGAAGAATTAATCCAAATGCTAGGTGAAGATATCGTAGACTCAGTTAAAATTGTGCATAATCACTGTCACGATAAAGATTCATTAGTAAACGTCGGTCACAGTGAATATGGTTGCGACGTCTATTTGAATAAAGATTACGTTGACTCAGATTTTAAAATCGTTACCGGCTTTATAGAACCACATTTCTTTGCAGGATTTTCAGGTGGCCCGAAAGGCATTATGCCTGGGATTGCAGGGATTGAAACTATAATGACATTTCATAATGCTCGCATGATCGGTGATATACGCTCAACTTGGGGTAACATGGAAGATAATCCACTACAAAATATGACGCGTGAAATCAATGCCATGTGTAAACCAGACTTTATGCTCAACGTGGCTTTAAACAAAGATAAATTAATCACACAAGTCTTTGCAGGTGAACTATACGAGGCACATGACGTTGGCTGTGCTTATGTCAAAGAACATGCGATGTTTCGTTGTGACGACCGCTTCGACGTCGTTATCGCTTCTAACTCAGGTTACCCACTTGACCAAAATTTATATCAAACGGTAAAAGGCATGAGTGCTGCGCATAAGATTGTTAAAGAAGGTGGCACCATCATTATGGTTTCTGAATGTGCAGATGGTTTACCTGATCACGGCAAATTCGCCGAAATATTTAAACGCGCCGAATCGCCACAAGCCCTATTAGATATGATTCATGACCCTAATTTTGCAGAAATGGATCAATGGCAAGTACAAAAACAAGCAAGCATCCAAGTATTTGCCAATGTTTATGTATATTCCAAACTAACTGATCAACAATTAGAAGAAGCTATGTTAAACCCCACTTCAAATATAGAAGAAACACTTAAAACATTAGAAGCATCGTATGGCAGACCTTTATCTATAGGTGTTATGCCACAGGGGCCATTAACTATACCTTACGTTGAATCTTAAAAAGGAGAATGATGTATTATGTTGACATTAAAAGAAAAAGAACAACAGCTCGAAAAAAATTTACAAGAGATGAAGCAAGTCGTTGTAGCATTTTCAGGTGGTGTTGATAGTACGTTAGTATTAAAAAAGGCGCTTGATGTATTAGGAGAAAACAACGTTATTGGTGTCGTTGTGGAATCCGAATTATTTAGAAGCGAAGAATTCGAGCAAGCTGTAAACTTAGGTCATCAATTAGGAGCGCATATTCTTAAAACAAAAATTTCAGAATTAGAAGATCGTCACATTGTGCAAAACACTCCAAAAAGCTGGTACTACAGTAAACTATTGTTATATAAAAAATTAGAGAGTGTAAAAGAAGCCTATCATTTTAATTATGTGTTAGACGGTATGATTATGGACGACAATAAAGACTTCCGTCCCGGTTTACAAGCACGTGACGAACTTGGCGTTAGAAGCATTTTACAAGAAGTTGAATTATATAAAGACGATGTACGTCAATTAAGTAAGCAGTTAGACTTACCAGTATGGAATAAACCTGCATTGTGTAGTTTGGCCTCTCGCGTACCTTATGGCGAAACTTTAGACGAGACGAAAATTAACAAAATCAACGAAGCTGAAAAATTTATTTTAAGTTTAGATATTAATAACGTTCGTGTACGATATCACAATAATATAGCTCGTATAGAAGTAGCCGAAGCGTATATCGACCAATTAGTACAACACCGCAGAAAAATTATCGCACACTTAAAAGCACTTGGTTTCGACTATGTTACCTTAGACCTTGAAGGTTACCGTACAGGAAGTATGAATGAAGTACTTACAGCTGAAACAACAAATTAATTAGTGAGGGGCAGTGTTTAGAATGTCAGATAGTAAGAACGATATTGAAGAAATATTAACAAAAGTACAACAACATGAACTATCTATCGCAGCTGCTCAGGCTAAATTAAAACATTATGATGACTTGGGTTTTGCTAAGATTGATTTACACCGTCCCCAAAGACAAGGCTTCCCAGAAGTTATTTTTGGTGAAGGTAAAACGCAAGAGCAAATCGTTTCGATTATTAATAGTTTAAATCATAACAACCAGACAATATTAGTCACTCGTATTGACGATGACAAAGCCCAACACATACTGTCTATATATCCTACATTAGAACATCATCCTACTGCACAAATCGTTTGTACGCCTATCGCTAACATTAATAAATCCAACAATGTCGCTTCCATCATTAGCGCTGGCACTTCAGACATTCATATTGCAGAAGAAGCCGCAATAACAGCTGAAGTCATGGGTGTTACCGTCAAACGTTTTTATGATGTTGGCGTCTCAGGCATTCATCGTCTGTTCGAAAATATAGATGAGATTAGAGCGAGTAAAGTTTCAGTAGTCGTTGCAGGCATGGAGGGCGCACTATGTAGCGTCATTTCAGGATTAGTAAATCATCCTGTATATGCTATTCCAACGAGTATAGGCTATGGTGCAAATTTAGCAGGTGTCAGCACACTTTTATCAATGATTAATTCATGTGCTCCCGGAACAAGCGTATTAAATATTGATAATGGCTTCGGCGGTGGTTATAATGCCGCTCAAGTCATCAATATGCTCGAAACAAACTAGACTGGAGAGATTTAGATGTCACAAGCCATTTATTTAGATTGCCATGCAGGTATCGCTGGCGACATGATTTTAGCAGGATTAATCGATTTAGGGGCAAATCCAAATTACATCACAGAAGCATTATCACAATTACCCTTAGATACTTTCGATTTGTCATTTAACCATGTAAATAAAAAAGGTATCCATGCACAGCATTTAACAATAAATATAGAAGAAAGTCATCACCATCGTACTGCTCAACACATTTTTAGTATGATTGAAAACAGTACACTACCACAACGTGTTAAATCTCGTAGCACTGCTATTTTTAATGTTATTGCCGAAGCTGAGGCTAAAATACACGGCATGAACATTGCAGACGTACACTTCCATGAAGTAGGTGCAATGGATTCAATTATTGATATTATAGGTAGCTGTTTAGCACTTGAAGATTTAAATATTGAGCATATTTATTGTTCCGCCATTCCAACTGGGCATTGCAAAGTTAATATTGCACACGGACTTTACCCCGTCCCCGCTCCTGCAACCGCCGAAATTTTAAAAGGCATACCACTTGCTTCATTAGACGTTGCTAGTGAAATGACTACGCCAACAGGAGCAGGTTTTGCTAAAAGCCTAGCTACTCAATTTGGTCCACTACCAGCTTGCACGATGACTGAAATTGGTTATGGGGCTGGCACAAAAGATTTTGATTTTCCTAACGTATTACGTATTATTCAGTTTGAAGAAAATCAAAATACACAAGATTACGTGCAAGTGTTAGAAACACAATTAGATGACATGCCTGCCGAAATGCTTGGACATTTTATTGAAGACGCGCTTTCTCAAGGTGCTTTAGACGTTTACTACACGCCGATTACAATGAAGAAAAGCAGACCTGCAGTACAACTTTCTGTAATTTGTCCCCTATCAAAGGCAAGTTTTTTTGAAAATTATATACTACGACACACAAGTTCCTTAGGCGTTAGAAGTTATAGCGTACGTAGAACCATTTTAGACCGTGATTTTACAACGATTGATACAGATTATGGTAAAGTAACGATTAAATTAGGCATACTAGCGGACAAAGTGATAAAAGCAAAGCCTGAATTTAGTGATCTACAAGCCATTGCAGATCGTACACAGTTGCCATTACAACAAATTTATCAACACGTAATGAGCCAAATAGAACATTTGAAGTAATATGGATTAACCCACCCCTTTAAAAATAATTCAACTATGTTAAACTATCTAACAATTATCATAATCACTTCAAAGGGGGTTATCGTCATGAGCGCATTAGTTCTAATTATCGTCGGACTAATACTAGGTATTTATTTCTATCGTAGAAAAGCGCCAATGACAGTAAAAGATTGGTTTTTAGGTCTACTTATCATATTAGTATGTATGCTTATTGTAGATGGCTTATTGCATCTAGGCGCTATTATAGAAGGCGGAAAAGAAGGCATGCACACAGGTTCCAAATCATAATATAATTGTAAATTATTAAAGGCGTCACCATTTTAAAATGGTGGCGCCTTCTTTTTATGATTTTATTTTCTTTAAAACGAAAGAACTTAATGCACTTAGCACGGTGATTACACATAATATGCTGAGAACTATGAACTGATTGCCAACAATATTTATGCCAAATTCAAAACTGCCATTGGCGCTAAAATTAGAATATGCATTGACAACAAAAACGATTAATATACCTAAACTAGCTAATACGCCTATACAATCAATAAGAAATTTAGTGTTAGGAAATTTTATACCTTTCGTTATCATATGCTCACCTTCCTTAATCACATTATAACAAAAATAGTCTTTAATTAAATACTATTGTAAAAAATATAAAACGATTTGCTTATAACCTATGCTTTTAATTAAAAAGCTCTTCAAAAATTAGCACATAATATTTACCTGTTTATTTAATAAAGCCTATATACTTTTACATTCAAAGTGATTTAATCTTTAAAATGCAATCACTTTATTTTCAATTTTTTTACTATTTAATTTGAATTGTATATTTAATTAATCTAAAATTCTTTAAATGAGGTTAATTTTATAACATGAACAAAGCGATTCATCTATATTAGAGGGCTTCAATTTATATTTAAGAAAGAAGTGTATGTTTATGAGTATAAGAGATCAGTTGTTTCAAATTTTAGAAGCTAAAGAGCAAGAGATGATTGAACATCGTCGTCATCTACATCGTCATCCTGAATTATCCTTTCAAGAGGAAAATACTGCCAAGTATATTAAATCATTCTATGAAGACAAAGACGTAAAACTAACACAGCCTGTGCAAGATGCGCATGCAATCATAGTAGAAATCGACAGTGGTAAACCTGGTAAAACGATTGGGTTGCGCGCAGATTTTGATGCCTTACCTATTAATGAAGAAACAGAGGTGCCTTTCAAATCTGAAAATGAAGGCGTTATGCATGCATGTGGTCATGATGCACATACAGCCTACCTACTTGGTGTAGCAGACGCTTTAATCGAAGTTAAAGATCAACTAACTGGTAAGATTAAAATTATTCATCAACACGCTGAAGAACAGCCTCCTGGTGGTGCACAGCAAATCATAAATTCAGGTGCATTAGATGATTTAGACGAAGTATATGGTATTCATATCGTCCCTGCTGTAACACCCGACACGATTCTCTACAATAAGAACAATGCATTCTCTGGAAGTTCAACGTTCACACTTAAAATTAACGGTTTAGGTGGACATGCTTCTAGTCCTCATAAAACGCACGATGCTATCGTTGCCGGTACAAATTTTGTAAATTCAATTCAGACCATAGTCTCTCGTAGAATCGATCCACTAAAAATGGGTGTCGTAACTATCGGCGCATTTGAAGCACCTGGCGCAAGCAATGTCATTCAAGATTCAGTAACAATTAAAGGTACTGCGCGCTACTTAGATGCTGAATTGGAACAATTCATGTATCAAGAAATTGATAAAATAGCTCAAAGCGTAGCGCTTGGTTTCGATGTTACTTATGATTTAGATTATACATTTGGTTACCCTGTGCTATACAACCATCCTACTGAAACAGATAATGTAGCTCGTGTCTTATCGGAAAGTAAGGGAGATTATTTCCAACATTTAATGGAAATCCCACCTGTTACCGGTTCTGAAGACTTTGCATACTATCTCCAAAAGATACCTGGTACTTTTTATATTGTCGGTAGTAAACCTTATGACGTTGAAGACCCTTATATGAATCATCACCCTAAATTTGACGTTAATGAAGACTGTCTACTTGTCGCTGCAAAATCTCTTACGGACATCGCTTTAGATAGATTACAATAAAAATAATGGAACGGGACTAAAAATCTCATTTAAATAAAATGATTTAGCAGTCCCACTCTGACAAAAATGATTAGCGTCGGAAAAGCTAAGTCCAAACATTTTCAACTCAGTTATCAAATAAGAGCCTAGGACACGACAATATGTCCTAGGCTCTTATTAATTAATCATTTATACGTATTGCATAACTTTATCTACTGGCATTCTATAAGAATTACGTGCTTCTCTTGCTGCCTTACCAATAGCAATGATAACTACTGGTACATAACGTTCAGGGTCTATGCCTAATGCTTCAGCGATTTGATCTTCTTCAAAGCCGCCAATTGGGTTTGTATCATAGCCATGTTCTTTCGCAACTAACATAAATTGCATAGCTGCTAAACTGCTATCAATTTTTACGATATCATTAATTTTTTGCTCTGAATATGTTTGATATACGCCATTAATTTTAGATAATAATTGTTCTTTTACATCAGCAGGCATTAAGCCATTTTCTACTGCTTGTGAATAAATAAATTCACCATTTTCATGGCTATCTTTATCTCCAAAAATAACTACCATCGCAGATGATGTATCATTTTGATTAGTATTAAATTGAACTAATGGACGTAGTGTATCTTTACCTTCGTCACTTTCAACTACGACAAATCTCCATGGTTGTAAGTTAACAGAAGATGGTGCCATTGTTGCTTTACGAATCATTTCTTCCATTTCTTCATGAGGGATTTTATAATTTTCATCAAACAATTTAATTGATTTTCTGCCATTTAATACTTCACTAAAACTATTATTTACAGTCACTTTACTTCCTTCTTTCTAATAATAAATTACACTTAATTTAATTCCACATAGAGTATAATAATTATATCGGTATAATTTTGCAATGATTTAAACTCATTTTAAATATTTTTCTTCAACCTAGCTATACACTTGTGTTTCTATAGTTCACTAAAACCTTTATAAATTAAATAGACGCTCAATAAAATCAATACTATTTTAAGTAAGTTAGATAGCTTGGCCGAATCGATTTTACGGTTAATTGTAACACCAATTTTAGTACCGACATAACTGGCGATAATTAATACGAGTCCATAATGCCAAATAACATGGCCTTGTACGATATGACCTAATGTACTTGCTAAACTTGAAGTAAAGATAATAATCATGCTGGTAGCCACTGCCACGTGTGGTGAGAAATTAAATGCAATAATCATTAAAGGAGTCATTAAGACGCCGCCACCTATACCGAAGAGCCCTGCACTAATACCAACAAAGAATGAAAAGATTATTGCCACTGGCGTGTTGACCTTTTTTTCAGTATCTGAAGATTTTTTGGATGCTAAATAATCCTTAACTATTAATACAATTGAAATGATAAATAGAAAAATTCCAAAAATAATATTAAAGTATACGTCATTTAAGAACCGACTTAAATAAGCACCTACCAATGAGCCAGGAATTATTCCAATTGAAAATAAAAAACCTTGCTTAAGATCAATCGCATTTTTGCCTTTCTTACGATAAGCAATAATCGAAAACAAACCTGTAAAGACCAAAGTTAGCGATGAAATGCCGACCGCTGTTTGTGTTGTAATACCTGTAAGTAAATCTGTTTTGGAACCTAAAAAAACTAATGTAGGAACGATAATAATACCGCCACCTATACCGATTAAAGAACCTATTATAGCTGATATCATCCCTATGAGGATTAACACTACAATTGCCATAGTTACACACCTTTCATAAACATGAACATATTTTTACATATAATCATTCTAACATGTTTACAAAGGACTTTAGTCAGTAGATTTATCATATATGAGATATAACAAGAACGGGACTGAAACCTTAAAGATTTCAATCCCGTTCGATTAATCTTATTTATTTGTTTATTTAATATAAAGCATATCTTTCATTATAAGTGTCTGTCTCAGATTCGGTATTTCTGTTATCCGATAGCGCATTTAAATGTTGATGGTTTAACGTTAACAACATAATGCCCATGACAAGTAAACTACCGAGCGTGTCTGAGAAATAGTGCGCATGTACAAAAATTCTTGATACGATAATACCTGCAATAAGTATTACACCGATCACTTTAGCCCAGCTACTGCGTGTAACTAAAATGACTAAACTAACTACTAAACAAACACTTAAAACATGCATACTAGGAAAACTATAACCATCAAAATGTGTAGATGGTCTAGGACGCTCAATTGCATATTTCATAATAGTACCAATTAAGAATACGCAAAAACTCCAAAATCCTAGTAACCAAAATTTAGCTCTATTAAAGAAGAATAATATAGCTAAAATGATAAGGACCATAATTAAACAATTAGATGGTTCAAATATAGACGATAACATGCTTAATATGAGATTTAAAAAGTCATTATCTAAATATTTATGTAACGTTTGATATACTGCTTGATCAATGCCTTTTATACTGCCAGTAATTATTGCAATTAATAAGGCAATCAACAATACATAGAGGATACTCATCCCAAAAATTTTTTTCATTATATGGAGCTCCTTTATTGCTATTTAATTTTTAGTAAACTCATCTAAATGGTTTGTATGACCATGAAAGTCTACTGAAAAACATACTTGTTTGTAAATTTTGAGTATTATAATTAGTTAACCAAATTTACATAATTTTAACAATCATACTTTAGTTCCACTTTGCTCAATTAAATGACTACTGTATTAACGATTAAGTTATCGATTTTATTAATTAAATATTTTCGATTAATTTAATGAAATTTTTATTAAGTTTTTAATTTTGTCAAATTATTTTGAAACTTTTGTGACATTAAATTAATATAGTTGTATATAAAATAATTTAGGTTGATAATGAGGTTGTAATGACTGAGGAGGTATTCAAAATGTTAACAGAAAAAGAAATACAAACTATCCGCGAAACGGTGCCACTACTAAAAGAACACGGTCAAACAATCACTTCAAAATTCTATGACAGATTGTTTATTGAACATCCTGAATTAAAAAATGTGTTTAACCAAACAAACCAGAAAAAAGGTTTACAATCATCAGCTTTAGCTATGGCAGTATTAGCAGCTGCAGAACATATCGATGATTTATCACCTATCGTACCTGTAATTATGCCAGTAGTTTACAAACACTGTGCTTTACAAGTACTTCCAGAACACTATCCTATCGTTGGTGAAAATTTATTATGGGCTATTAAAGAAGTGACTGGATTAACTGACGACAGTGAAGTTATTCAAACTTGGGGCAAAGCTTATCAAGAGATTGCAGATGCCTTCATAGGATTAGAACAACAAGTTTACGAACAAATGGCTTGGTCAGGTTTCAAACCATTTGAAATTACTAATATTAGCCAAGAGACGAGCATTATTAAATCATTCACAGTGAAATCTGACGACATCGATTTAAGTCAATTTACACCAGGTCAATATATAACAGTAGATATTGATAGTCCTAAATTGCCTTATAATGCGAAAAGACACTATTCAATCGTCGACGGCGGTAAAGATTATTTAACATTTGGTGTGCGTAGAGACGTATCCGAAGGTCATGAAGGTGAAGTATCAACAATTCTTCACGACGACATCGAAGTAGGAGATACGATTTCACTTTCTGCACCTGTAGGTGGCTTCGGCGTTGTAAACAGTGAAAACAAACAATTATTCCTAGGTTCTGGTGTAGGCGTAACGCCATTAGTGTCTATGTTTAGACAAGCAGTTTCTGAGCACACACCTTCAACTTTCGTTCAAGTAACTTCTGATAGTGACAACGTTGCATTTGAAGAAATGTTAAAAACAATTGAACAACAAGATGATAACAGCAATTTAGCATTACACTATCGTGATACAGAGGGTTACATTAAAGCAGAAGATTTACAACAGCTTATCGATGAAGATACAGAAATTTATGTATGTGGCGGACAATCATTTATTAACTCTATGATAGTGAACTTACAAACTTTAAATGTTCCTCAAGGTAAAATTCACTTCGAAACATTCGTACCAAGATTAAGTTTTGCAGTTTAATTCAGCAAAATTATCTTTATAAAATCTCATCACAGAACGACTAATGAACAATTTAAATAATTTTATGAAAATATTTAAAAAGCTAACAATATATTCCGTTAACAACTTCTATAAAATGAAAAAAGGCTGAGATATTAATCAAAATATCTCAGTCTATTTTTATATACTGCTATAAATATTTATGTTCTTTCAGATAATTTATAATTTCTTGTACCGCTTCCTCAACCGATAATTGTTCTGTATCAATAACAATTTCTGGATTAGAAGGTGCTTCATACGGTGCATTGATACCTGTGAAGCCTTGTATTTCACCTGCACGCGCTTTTTGATATAAGCCTTTAGGGTCACGTGATTCACAAGCCTCTAAACTACATTTCGTATAAACTTCAATAAACTCACCATCGTCTAACGTTTCACGTACTTGCGCTCTATCTTCTTCGTAAGGTGAAATAAAAGCAGTCATCGTTAACAATCCTGCATCCACCATTAATTTTCCTACTTCGCCAATACGTCGAATATTTTCTTTACGGTCCTCAGGACTAAAACCAAGATTATTATTCAAGCCATGTCGAATATTGTCACCATCTAAACGGTAAGTATGCACTTGTTGATCATAAAGTGCTTTTTCTAACGCTACTGAAACCGTCGATTTACCTGAACCCGATAAACCCGTAAACCACACTACAGCACTTTTGTGATTGTTACCTTGTTGTCGTTGTTGTTTCGTTACTTCCGAATCATGCCATGTTATATTTGTCGCTTCGCTCATTCGTTTCACTCCTAAATTATGCCTTTGTTTCTTGTAACCCTTTAATCAATACATCCGCAACCTCTGGTCTTGAGAATTCTTTTGGTAGTTGTTCACCGTTACGAAGTTTCTCACGTACTTTCGTACCACTTAAGTGGACATGATAAGACTGATCGTGTGGACACGTTTTAGCAGTTGCCATGTTGTCACATTTCGTGCAGTAAAAAGCATGTTCAAATTTGAATATTTGAATACCTAATTCGTCTTCATATTGTGCAATAAGTTCTTGCGCATCATATGTACCATAATAATCGCCTACGCCTGCGTGGTCTCGGCCGACAATGAAATGTGTACAGCCATAGTTTTTACGTACAGTCGCATGTAAAATAGCTTCTCTTGGGCCCGCATAGCGCATCGCAGCAGGATAGATGACTAATCTATTTCGTTCTTCAGGATAGTAATGTTTCAAAATCACTTGGTAACTTTCCATACGCACATCTGCAGGAATATCATCAGATTTTGTCTCACCAACTAAAGGATTTAATAACAACCCATCTACGGATTCTAAAGCTGCTTTTTGAATATATTCATGTGCACGATGGACTGGGTTTCTAGTTTGGAAGCCCACCACTGTTTTCCAACCTAAATCCGCAAATAATTGTCTTGTTTCAGATGGATCTAAATGAAAGTCAACAAACTCATCATGTTTTGGACGGTCTACGAGTTCGATAGGCCCTGCTAAATAAACATTACCTTTTTCAAACACCTTTTGGACGCCAGGGTGTTCAACTTCAGTAGTTCCATATACTTTTTGAGCTTCATTTGCTTTATCATAAGTGTATTTTTCTTCAAGTGTTAATACACCATACAAATGATTATCTTCACCATAGAGTGCAATTTGTTGGCCTATTTCAAAAGTGTCGGCTTGTGCTTCGGTAACTGGTAAAGTAATAGGTATACTCCAAACTAAACCGTTAGAAAGGTGTAGGTTTTCAACGACATTAGTATAGTCATCTTCACCCATAAATCCTGTTAATGGGCTGAAACCACCGATAGCGATTAACTCTAGGTCTGATAAACTCCAAGGATTCAAAGTTAAAGACGGAAATGTTTGTGCTTCTGAGATAAGTTGTTCTTTACGTGTTCCTTCAACTTGTCTATTAACAAGTTCACCACCATGTGGCTTAATCGTATTTTCAAGTAATTCTTTAGATAATGTCATTTTGTCTACTCCTTTTTTAGTTAATTAGTTTGATCAATTTTGTTACTTTGCTTTTTTGGGGACAGGAATGGTAGTTGCTTATTTTGGTATAACGTAAATATTGCTAAAGCAAACCATAAGACGATAACTATAATCTTTACGACGTTACCCACTACAGCATCGTCTACAAAGCTGCTTAACAACGTGTTAATATTTGTGAAAATAATAATGCCTCCAACGCAAACTGCTAATAAATAAACCGGTAATATTTTCACAATCCATGCTGCAAATGGGGCTGCTATGGCACCACCGACAGCTAATGCAATGACTAAACCAATATCAATTAGATGCCATCCTAAGAAAATAATGAAGCCAATTGATGCCGATAAAGTAATAAAAAATTCGCTCGCTGATACTGTGCCGATGACGTAACGCGGTTCAATTTTGTTACGTGATAAAAATAACGGGGTATTGACTGGTCCCCAACCGCCACCGCCTATAGTATCTAGAAATCCTGCGATAATCCCTTGAGGTATAATTTGCCATTTAGAAAATGTACCGCCTTTTAGTTTTCTTTCATGTTGTTTTCTAAAGACGAATTGATAAATGATAAACAAACCCATCGTTAATAGAAACATAGAAATAAAAGGCTTAATTAGACCACTATCTAACTTGCTCAACACTGCCGCTCCAATAAATGCTGCAATCGAGCCTGGAAGTGCTAATTTCAACACCATCTTTTTATCTACATTTTTAAACTTATAATGTGAGACGCCTGAAGCTGCAGTAGTTGCAATTTCAGAAAAATGGATAGTCGCAGAAACAATAGCTGGCGTAATACCTGCCGTTAATAATATAGAAGATGACGTTGCACCGAAGCCCATGCCTAATGATCCATCAATCATTTGTGCAAAGAATCCAGCGAGTGCAAATATTAATAATTTTTTCATTTAGCACTGCCTTCCTTTCGTCTATCATATTTGTGACTTAAGCCAACTCAATGCTTTTTGTTGCTGCGCCGGATTTTTATATTCGTCAGCCAATACTTCACTTAACAATTGATTCTTTTTCTTTTCACTAACATTAAGTTGTTTTACCGTTTGTCGATATTCATATAAAAAATCTACGTAAGCTCCATAATCTTCTGTATATTGCGCTTTTAGCTGTTTAACAATATCAGCAGTAAGCTTTGGACTGGCGCCACTTGTCGATATACCGATAGATAATTTGCCGCGTTGAATGATTGCAGGAAACATTGCATTACCTGAATTAGCTTCACTCGACATATTAACTAGCGCATGTGCTGGCGCTTGTTCTTTAATCTCATTGTTCACTGTTATGTTATCCGTAGCTATAACGATGAAATCCGCATTATTTATATCGGTTAACTCGTATTTTTTCGCATGCCAAGTTACGAAACCTTGCTTATTATAATATGCCAACGTTTCTGTTAAATGAGGGCTGACAATGTCGAGATGTGATATATATTGCAGTAACGTTTTAACTCTACGTTCTGCAATTTTACCGCCACCAATAACTACGACATGTTTTGCTGAAAAATCTATTAATAACGGCATGAATGACATTATCATTACCCCTTTCTTTATTGTTGTGGTGATGTTGTTAATGTTTCATAAACTCGATCTTTTAATGCTTCTTTCATTGCTTCGTGATGTCCTAAATGATCACACAATATAATATCACCATGTTCTTTTGAGTCATCTACTGTTTGTCTAATGTGTTTCTCCAATACACCTGTAAACCATATGTAGGGCACAATGAAAATTTGAGAATATTCTGAATCTAATGCAGATGATAGTGCCTCTTCAAAAGATGGTTTGCATGCTGCAAGATAACATACATCGATATCTTTAAAACCAGTTATATTACCTAGTTCATTTGCAATAGCCTCGATATCAATCTTTGTTTGTGGATTATAACTTCCTCGCCCGACAACTAAAATTTTAGCGTCATCATGTGGTACGACGTTTGTTTCATCTATACGTTCTTTTAGTATGTGTGTAAGTCTAGATTGCACACCTAATGGTTGCCCATAAGTAAACGTAAGATCTGGATAGTGCTGTTTGGCTTCATCTAGTTCGGCTGGAATATCTTTAAAATAATGACCCGCACTAAGTAACAAGACAGGTATAACTGAAATTTCAGTCGCTCCTTTATTTACTAACGTTTCTATACCTTGAGCCACAGTAGGCTCGGCTAATTCTAAAAAGCAAATCTCTTGTAACGGGATGTCAACCTTGTGTTCTACAGCTTCAATAAATTGAATTGCCTCAGCAGTTGCTTCAGCAATTCGACTTCCATGACTGACATATAATATGCCACGCATAACGCCACCTCCAATAATTAGTAACTTATTGCTTCTAACAAATTATCTTGAAGTTGCGTTGATTCAAACCAACTAATTTTGTCTCTTAATTTAACAACCTCTCCAACGATAATCATTGCTGGATTTTTAATGCCTTCTGCACGTTCAACTATATCTGTTAAAGTACCGGTAACTGTTTGTTGATTGTCTGTAGTGCCATAATGAACAAGCGCTACTGGCGTGTCTTCTTTTTTACCGTGCTTTAATAGCATCGTACAAATGTCCGGTAATTTTTTAACGCCCATATAAATACATAACGTATCAGGACCATGCACTAAACTTTTCCAATAGTCATCAGCATCTACATCATCTTTAATTACACCTGTAACAAAAGCTACGGATGAACTATAATCACGATGCGTGACTGGAATCCCAGCATAAGCTGGAGCAGCAACGCCTGACGTAATGCCAGGAACAATTTCAAATTGTATATTCGCTGCTGCTAGTTGTTCAGCTTCTTCCCCACCTCTTCCAAAGATAAATGGGTCTCCGCCTTTAAGCCTCGTAACAGTGTTACCGTTTTGAGCTAAGTCAACGAGTAAATCATTTATTTCTTCTTGTGGCAATGAATGATGGTTTGGATGTTTACCGCAATACACTAATTTTGCTTCAGATGATGCGTAATCTAATAGTGTTTGATTAACGAGACGATCATATAATATTACATCCGCTTGTTCTATTGCTTTTACGCCTTTGACCGTTATTAAATCTGGGTCACCAGGCCCGGCTCCAACTAAAAATACTTTTCCCATTATGCCACCTCATTTTTGAAATATATTAGCTGTGAAATTTTTGGCCATCTGTAACTTTTTCAACAATACCTGCACGAATAACGAAGTCACCAAAGTGTTCGCCTTCTTCTCTTTCTTTCGCATATTGAAGGAAAATTGGACCTAATGTTTCTAAAATTTCTTCTTCGCCAATATTTTCTTTATATAATTTATTCAATCTATCTCCAATAAAGCCCCCACCAAGATATAAATTATATTTACCTGGTGCTTTACCAATAAATGCAATCTCTGCTAATGCTGGTCTCGCACAACCGTTAGGACAACCCGTCATACGAATAGTAATCTCTTCTTCTTGTAAACCTGCTTCATCTAATAAACCTTCGATTTTATTTAATAGTGATGGTAAATAACGTTCAGATTCGGCCATTGCTAAACCACATGTAGGAAATGCTACACATGCCATTGAGTTACGACGTAGACCTGAATAATTTTCACCATCCGTAATGCCATATTCATCGATGATTTTTTGAATAGCTGGTTTTTGTTCTTCAGAAACATTGGCTATAACTAAATTTTGGTTCGGAGAAAGTCTGAAATCTCCAGTGTGTATTTCAGCAATTGCTCTTAACGCAGTTTTTAATTTATAGTCTTTTGTATCTTTGACACGACCATTTTGGATAAATAATGTGAAGTGCCATTTACCGCTTCCTTCTGTCCAGCCATAACGATCACCGTTGTGCTCAAAATGGAAATCGCGTGTTGCTTCGACTTCATATCCTAAACGTCTATTAAGTTCTTCTCGTACCCAGTCTAAACCAACTCTATCTACTGTATATTTAAAACGTGCATTTGTACGCTCTTTACGGTTACCGTAGTCACGTTGAATCGTTAATATTTTCTCACATACATCAATTATTTGATCTTTAGGTACATAGCCTAGTAGTTTACCAACTTGTGGGTAAGTTTCTGGCATACCATGTTTCATACCCATACCTCCACCAACGGAGATATTGAAACCAATTAATTTTTCGTCTTCATCTGTTATGGCAATTAATCCAATGTCTTGTGAATAAACATCTACATCATTAGATGGTGGTACTGAAATACCAATTTTAAATTTACGTGGTAAATATGTGCGACCATACATTGGTTCTACTTCTTCGCTCGTGCTTAATACTTTTTCTCCATCTAACCATATTTCATGGTAAGCGCCTGTTTGTGGTGATAAATGATTACTTATTTGTGTTGCGTATTCATTCACCTCTTCATGTACGCCTGATTGATAAGGGTTTGGATTACACATCACATTACGGTTTACGTCACCACAAGCTGCAAGTGAATCCATTAGTGCGTTATTAATACTTTGCATGGATGATTTAAGATTACGTTTTAATATGCCGTGGAATTGGAACGCTTGTCTTGTTGTTAATTTAATTGTGTGATTAGCATAAGCGTCTGAAATATCATCCATTGCAATCCATTGTTCAGGTGTAGCAGTACCTCCAGGTACGCGGACTCTAATCATAAAACTATATGCCGGTTCTAATTTTTGTTTACGTCGTTCATCACGTATGTCTCTATCATCTTGCATATAACTACCGTGGAATTTTAATAATTTTGTATCGTCTTCAGCAATTGACCCAGTTATTTGATCTTGTAAACCTTCAACGATTGTTCCTCTAAGGTAATTACTCTCTGCTTTAATTCGTTCCATTTCATCGAGTTTTTCTAATAACTCTGAATTAAAATCAGCCATGCTTTCATCCCTTTCTAATCTTAATAAATATCGCGTTGATATCTTTTCTCTGTCTTCATTTGATTCAAGTATGCTTCTGCATCTGCTTCGCTCATGTTACCTTCTTTTGCGATGACACGAAGAATCGCTTCGTTAACATCTTTAGCCATATATTTTTCATCGCCACATACGTAGATGGCAGCTCCTTCTTCTAACCATTGGAAGAATAATTCGCTGTTCTCTTCGATACGATGTTGCACATATACTTTCTCATCGGTGTCACGAGAGAAGGCTACATCTAGTTTGCTTAATATGCCATCATTTAACCAAGTTTGCCAATCTGTTTGATATAAGAAATCAGTCGTAAAGTGCTGTTCTCCGAAGAATAGCCAAGTATTACCTTTTAAGTCTAATTCCTCACGTTCTTCAAGATAACTTCTAAATGGCGCTACGCCCGTGCCCGGACCAATCATAATCACTTTTTTATCTTCCTCAAATGGGAATTTAAAGTTTGGGTTTTTCTTTAGATACATTTTCACAGTATCACCCGGTTGTACACGTTCAGCTAATTGAATTGAACAAACGCCTTCGCGATCTCTATCATGTGCATTGTATCTTACAGCACCTACTGTTATATGCACTTCATCAGGATTCGCTTTATAACTACTTGCGATGGAGTATTCTCTAGCTGGTAATTTTCTTAGCGCTTCTAGCAAATCGCTTGGTTGAACATTTGATGCATTATACGCTTTGAAGAAATCGATTAAATCGCGTCCTTCAACGTAAGTTTGAACCCAACCATCTTCGGCTAATTTGTCGTTAAGCGAATCATCATCAACTAATTCCGCTAATTTCTTCACTAAAGGAATTGTTAATTTAGTAATTTCAAAATGTTCAGTAAATGCTTCTGTTAAAGTAGCAGTGTTACCTTTATTATCGATTTCAACTGTCAGTTCTGGATCCCAACCAAGTAAACTAATCAGTTGTGTTACTATGACGGGATCATTTTCAGGAATGATCGCTAAACAATCGCCTGGTTCAAATCCTTCACCATAATTATCTAATAATAACTCAACGTGTCTCACTTCTTTATTAGAACCGCGCCCTGTTAAGTTAATGTTTTCTAATACTTCTGCTTCATAAGGATTTGATTTAGAATATTTTTTCTCTTTTGCAGATTGAACAGTTTCAGTAGTCTCTGCTACTGCAGCACGGTTATCGTTTGGACCGCTCAATGCTTCTAAAACATTTTGCATCCAATTTTCTGCTGGTTCATCAAAGTCTAAGTCACAATCAACTCTATCGGTTAATCGTTCGCCACCTAATTCAGCTAAGCGTGCATCAAAGTCTTTCCCTGTCTGACAGAAGAATTCATATGATTCATCACCTAGCGCTAATACTGAATAACGTAAGCCTTCTAGTTTAGGTGCTTTTCTACTATGTAAAAATTCATGGAATGTAATAGCGTTATCTGGTGGATCTCCTTCACCGTGAGTCGCCGAAACGATAAATAAGTCTTCAACCTTTTTCAAGTCTTTCGTTTTAAAAGCGTCCATTGAAGATAAGGTTACCGTATAACCATTTTCAGTGAGTCTTTCGTCTAATAATTCGGCAAGACTTTGCGCATTTCCTGTTTCCGAACCATAAAGTACTGTAATATCTCTTGGTTTTACAGCTTCTGTAGTTGGTGTTGCTTCAGGCACTTGCTGTACCTGTTGTGTATTGTCACTTGTCGTAGATGCTTGTTGATTCGCAGCTAAATATCCACTCAACCAAAGACGTTGTTCTGGTGTCAACGATTGGACAAGTTGATTTAATTGAGCTGCTTGTTCTTCATTAAATGGACTGTTCGTTACGCTAAATTGCAAGGGAATTTCACCTCATATATTAATATTTGACTAGTACTGTAATTGGAATAGTGCGAAAAAACTATTAATACTAGCCATTTCGCTTTATAAATCTAATATATAATATTCTTACTAAATCTGCTTAAGAAATAGGTATATCTATATGAAAAATTTATAAACGTATAATTCCAATTAGAATACTAGGTTTTATGTTTTAAAAAATAAGCTATCTTACAATAGCACTGTCTGTTACTTAGAATTATTATCTATTGTGTGAAGTCCACACTCTGTTTTACCAAAACCAGACCATCTTCCCTCACGAGAATCTCCCGAGGCCGAAACAGCTGACGTACATGGTATGCATCCAATACTTGGATAATTAAAATCATGTAATTCATTATAAGTTAAATCATGTCGTTCAATATATTGCCATACATCATCCCATGTCCAATGGATTAGTGGACAAACTTTGATCGATTTAAAACGTTCATCTTTGTTTAAAAAGTTTGTATTTTGTCGACTTGGCGATTGTTCTCGTCGTAATCCTGAAACCCAAGCAGTAGCACCAGATAGTACTTCTTCTA
Organism: Staphylococcus lloydii; assembly: GCF_015775975.1. Taxonomy (NCBI): domain Bacteria; kingdom Bacillati; phylum Bacillota; class Bacilli; order Caryophanales; family Staphylococcaceae; genus Staphylococcus; species Staphylococcus lloydii. The sequence goes on along the minus strand of NZ_CP064056.1, from coordinate 382,237 downwards.
ATGGCTTAATCTTACGTATATAGCAACATTGATTAGGATCTTTTTTCCATAATGCTGGACCATATTGTTCTGATTGTTCATCTAACGTTAAATCTGGTTTCTTAAGTTCAATATTTAACTCAGGGTATCTTTCTTTCACTCTATCAATGAGATCGTATGTTTCTTGAAAGTGTAAATCTGTGTCTAGAAAAACTATCTTAGCGTCAGGTCTAACTTTAGATATTAAATCTATTAAAATCATACCCTCTGCACCAAAGCTACAAGAATAAATAATGTTATCTCCGTAACTGTCATACGCCCATTTTAACACTTCATAAGCGCCTTTTGTTTCGTTATCTATATCGATATTTTGAAACACATCGGAAGTAAAATTATTATAGGTAACCTTTGTTTCTGTCATAAAATTATAGGCCCCCTCGCATTATTAAATTACTTACATTATTGACTCTAGCAAAACTCTAATTTAGAATTTTTAGAAAATAATAATTATGCTAATTACCATACCCGATGCACATATACATGTCAATACAAATTTAAAAGCAAAAACCCATAAAAAAGCGCTTAAATTAGCTATAAATACGATGGTGTAAGCATCTATTTCAGCAAAAAAATAAACACTTTTTTATTTTCAAATTTCTCTCATTGAATTACATTAATTTTAATCTGACTTATTTTTGAATTTAGCCCTCATTATTTATATCATCGTTTCTTTAATAGCGCTCCTTCAGTCTAACGTACCTCTAAATTACATATTTTGCGCAAATGCAACAATAATATCTTTATAATTATCGACTGATTCAACTTCAACGTATTCTCCATCTCCATGCCAATGATTACCACTTGGCCCAAATTCGACGGCTGGGACATTAAATCTTGAGAAATAACGTGTATCTGCAAAACCATGTTGTCCGAATAATTTCACTTCATCTTTATTTGTATGTTGTTTAATGGTATTAATCAATTGTTGTATATAAGGTTCATCTTTGTCATTCATTACTGGTGGCCCTTCTAAATTTATATGAATTTCGCCGTCGGTAATGTTTTCTATTTCTTTTAATATTTGTTCTTTGTTTTGTGTTGGTAAATAGCGAATATCAAACGATAACGTACATGCGTCAGGTACTTTGTTATAAACTTCTCCACCGTGTATTTTAGCTAAATTAATAGACGGACCATCATAAAATTCAGTACTTTCACTCGCAAACGGTAATGTTAACAATTGATTGTAAACTTCAAATGCTTTGGCAATGGCGTTGACACCTTCCCAAGGGCGACTGCCATGTGCCGACGAACCCGATAATTCGATATCGATTTGCAAAATACCTTTTGCCTGAAAGCCAATGTCGATTTGCGTTGGTTCAGGACAAATAACAAAATCTCCCAAATACCCTTCGTTAGTTAAATAATTAGCACAATTACCTCCACCAACTTCTTCATCAGTTACTAACTGTAATTGAACTTGTGTATGTTTTAAATCCAATTGATTAAGTTCGGAAATGGCAAGCATAATCGCTGCAACACCAGCTTTCATATCTGCACTACCTCGGCCATATAGTTTACTATCTTCAATTACTGGATCAAATTGAGTTGCTTTACCGCTTACGACATCTACATGTCCGTTTAATACTAATGTTTTATCCCCTTGTCCTACTTCACAAATCAACATATTAAAGCCATTATTAGTCACGATTTTAGAAGTGAGTCCTTCGTTAGCCAACCACTGTTTACAAAAATCAATCGTTTCATTAGCGACGGTTTTATCAGAACTATCGAATTTAATTAATTGCTGTAGTAATTCTATTGCTTTGCTCATCTTATACCCCTCCGTCTATTAAATTTGAAAAAAGTATAAGTCATTTTCTGAATATTGACAAGGTTTTGATAATTTAATACAATAAAGCTAACTTGGAGTATAGCTCCAATATTTTTAACAATTAACTTTAAGTGAATATACTAAGCAATGGCGCTTATGTAACGCTTGACTTCATGTCAAAGCGAGTTACATAAGTGCCTTTTTTTGTATGTAAAGGGGGCGCTTTTATGAGTGAAGAATTAAATCATAATTGGATTAACGGGCAACAACTACAAACGACTGATACGTTAGAAGTAGTTAACCCTGCTAACGGTGACATCGTCGGTCAAGTACCCAAAGTTACCGAAGCAAATATCCAACAAAGTATAGAAGCTGCACATGGTGCATTCCAACAATGGTCTAAATATACTGCAGATTATCGTGGTGACATTTTAGAACAATGGGCTAATAATTTATTAGCCAAACAACACGACTTAGCTTTAATTATGTGTGAAGAACAAGGTAAACCATACGCAGAAGCATATGGTGAAATAGGCGTCTGTGCCAAATTCATTAGATGGTATGCTGCTGAAGGCAAACGAATTTACGGAGAAATCATCCCGCCTTCCTCACCACAACAACGTATTTCTGTATTAAAACAACCCGTTGGTGTCTGTGGCTTAATTACACCGTGGAACTTTCCAGGTGCCATGGTAGCGAGAAAAGTTGCACCTGCCTTAGCAGCAGGTTGTACTGTGATTGTTAAACCATCGAGTGAGACGCCAAGAATTGCAATCGCAATATTTGATGAATTGATGGCGACCGAAATTGATGATGGTGTCGCTAATATTTTAACTGGTAGTGCATCGTTAATATCAGACACACTATTTAACGATTACCGCGTTAAGAAAATGTCGTTTACAGGCTCAACTCATATCGGTAAGTCATTAATGCAAAAAGCAGCGAATCACATTACGCGTATTTCACTAGAACTAGGTGGTAATGCGCCTGCAATCGTCTTACCAGACGCAGACTTAGAAGCAGCTGCAGACGCAATCGTCGACAATAAATTTGAAAACACAGGTCAAATGTGTAACGGCATCAATACTATTTTAGTGCATAAAGATGTTAAAACTGAATTTACAGACAAAATCATTAATAGAGTTAAACAATTTAAAGTTGGTCCAGCAAATGATGACAACGCTCAAGTCGGGCCACTTATCAATGCAGACGCAATTAATAAAGTAGAACAATTAGTCAATGAAGCTCAAAATAGTGGCGCAACAGTTGCTACAGGTGGTAAAAAATTACCTATTTCTGATTTTGGTTTATTTTACGAACCGACAGTGGTAACTAACGTCACGCCAGATATGTCTATTGCCCAGGAAGAAATTTTCGGCCCAGTCGCGCCTATTATCGAGTTTGCAGACGAACAAGAAGCAATCGAAATCGCCAATGCTTCTCCATACGGTTTAGCAGCTTACTTCTTCTCTAACAACGTAAACACAATCCATAAAGTTAGCGAACAACTCGAATTCGGTATGATTGGCGTTAACGGCACTCAACTTAGCGTACCTCAAGCACCATTTGGAGGAATAAAAGAAAGCGGTATGGGCAGAGAAGGCGGACATCACGGTTTAGATGGCTTCTTAGAATTAAAATATATTTCATTAACTTTAAATGAATAACTAAATGAAGGGGTTGGAAGTTATGTTTAAAGAAATTAATCCTAACAATAAGGCTGGTAATATTGATAAAAATGAATTACTACAACTTATCGAGGAAGACAAAATCAACACTGTAGTGCTAGGTTTTTGTGATATGCAAGGTCGTTTAATGGGGAAACGAATTACTGGCGATTTTATCTTAGAAAATGACATTTCGGAAGGCACTCATTTTTGTAACTATTTATTAGGTACTAATTTCGAAATGGATACAAATGAAGGCTATGAATATATGAACTGGGATAAAGGCTACGGTGATTATTTAGCTAAACCGGATTGGGACACGTTAAAAATTGTGCCTTGGTTAGATAAAACAGCAATGGTTTTCTGTGACGTATTTACCGAAGATGGTAGCGAAGAAATCTGTATCGCGCCACGTTCAATTTTACAACGTCAAATTAAAAAAGCAGAAGCGCATGGCTTGTCACCTCACCTTGCGAGTGAATTAGAGTTTTACTTATTTAATGATTCATTCGAAAATATTGATAAAAAAGGATTTGCCAATTTAGAAGCTGCAGGCCACCTTAACGAAGATTATAACTTGCTACAAGGTACTAAAAACGAACCCATCTATCAAGAAATCAGACATCAGATGCATCGTATGGGCATCGTTATTGAATCGTCTAAAGGTGAAGCATATAAAGGTCAACACGAAATCAACTTAAAATACGACCATGCCTTAAAAGCTGCAGACCAACATATTATGTTTAAACACGGTATGAAAGAAATTTGTATCCAAAACGATAAAGCCGTAACATTTATGGCCAAACCTTACGCAGAATGGACTGGTTCAAGTGGCCACATTCATCTCAGTATGATGGAGAAAGGCACTTCTAACAATGCCTTTTATGCTGGCGACGGTGCAGACAATCCAATGTCTGAGACGATGCAACATTTCTTAGCAGGTGTTATCAAATATACTAAAGATTTCGCTTTAATGTATGCCCCATACGTTAATTCTTACAAACGTTTCGCACCTAACTCTTGGGCGCCAGTAAGTATTGCATGGAGTCATGATAATCGCTCTGCTGGTTATAGAACGGTTGGTCATGGTAATGCATTACGTTTTGAATCTCGTATTTCCGGTGCAGATATGAACCCTTATTTAGCATATTCTGCCTTAATTGGTGCCGGACTTTACGGTATCGAACATAACATTCCACTTGAGGACGAATTAAAAGGTAATGCTTATGAACAAGATAGTGTAGATCGCATCCCTTCTTCTTTACATGAAGCTATTTATCATTGGAAAAATAGCGATGTCGTAAAAGAAGTATTGGGTGAAGATGTAGCAAAACACTATCTACATGCAGCACGTTCTGAACAAAATGATTTTGATTCCTTTGTAACAACTTGGGAACGTTCACGCTATTTCGAACAAAGCTAATTCATCGATATTTAGGAGGTAACATTTATGAGATTAAAAGACAAAGTATGTATCATCACAGGTGCTGGTGGAGGCATGGGTCTCGTTGCGGCACAAAAATTTGCAGCTGAAGGCGCGAAAGTAGCAGTTTTCGAAAGAGACGAGTTGGCTGGTCAAACAGCAACTAACGACATCGTTCATAACGGTGGAGAAGCTAAGTTTTTCCAAGTTGATATTTCAAATGAACAACAAGTCAAACAAGCAGTCGCACAAACAGTGGAGACTTTTGGCAAGATCGACGTGTTATACAATAATGCTGGTGTTATGCCTTCTGCCGATAATTCTGTAGTTAATACCTCTGAAGAAGTTTGGGATTTAGTAATGAATATTAACGTTAAAGGCATATTCTTTATGACAAAATACGTCATCCCTGAAATGGAAAAAAATGAATCAGGCTCAATTATCAACATTGCATCATTCGTTGCAGAAATGGGCTGTTCAGTGCCACAAGACGCTTACACTGCTTCAAAAGGTGCGGTAGTATCACTGACAAAATCATTAGCAATTCAATTTAGACCTAAAGGTATTCGTACAAATGCAATTAGCCCAGGGCCTATTGAAACACCATTATTAATGGAATGGCTAGTCTCTGATGAAGCCGCTAAGAAAGAACGCTTAGACAGACAACCGACAGGCAGATTTGGTAAGCCTGAAGACATTGTAAATTGCGCATTGTATTTGGCTTCTGATGAATCTGACTGGACTAACGGTGCTAACATTAATGTTGATGGTGGTATTACTGCAAATTACTTCTAAAATAATGCTAATCTAATCACTAACAAAAATAAGCCAGACGTTTCATAGCGTCTAGCTTATTTATTTTGCTTTGCATACAAAAAATCGACAAAACAAATTATAGCTTTGTCGATAATAATAATAATAAGATTTAACCCTGCTTGTGTTCGTGATGACGATTTGCTAATCGTTCTTTTTCTAAGTATTCATCAGGACCAATAATACCTGCTCTTCTATCTATGTCTTCTAATTTTCTAGCTTTTGGTATACATAACAAGTATGCAAATATAACCGCTAATATACCGGCACTTAATTTACCTATCATCACAGCTGGAATTAATGTAGGTTGGAAGTTAGCGGTATATGATAAGTGATCTCCAAGTAGAAAGGCAGAACACACACCAAAAGCAATATTAATTACTTTATCTTTAGGTGGCATATCTTTAACTAGCTTAAACATTGCTAAAATATTCGCGACCGTAGCAATAATACCTGCACTACCTACTTCACTCAAACCAATCTTACTACCAATTTTAGTTAAACCATTAGAGAAGTATTTACGTATCAAGTAAACCATTGGGAATGCTCCGGATAACATAATTGCGATGTTACCTGCATTTTCTAATGCCCTAAAGTTATCTTTTTTATCAGCCATGATTGGGTCGAAGCCCCAAACGCCAAACACATTTGTAAAGAAACCAGTAAAGATTTGTACAACTGAAAATACAAATACGAGTTTAATACAAACATCCAAGATCTTACCAAAAATTATAAATATTTTAATCATAATATCTGAGAAGAAATATAATCCAATTGCTGTAATCACTACGAAAATAATTAATGGTAATAAGTTCACAAACACCGTTGATAGACTAATAGAAAACACGTGTGTCGCAGCACCAGTAGTTTCAACTACAGTACGTATTTTCATATGACTCATCAAGATGATAAATGTTGATATAAAAACACCAAAAGGAATAGCTAACAAACCAGATAAAATACCTAAAGCCATATATTTATGATCTCTTTTATCTAACATTGGCAAACCTAAAGGTATAGAAAAGACGATTGTTGCTCCGGCCATAAAACCTACTATCATTGCCATAATCCAGCCTTCATAACTGTGCTTTAACACATCTGCCAATTGATAACCACCCATATCAGTCGCCAATATCGACGTCGCTGCAATTGCTGGGTCTGCTCCAATCTTATTGAAAAACGGACCACAAATATTTTCGATAAACTTTGAAATAAATGGAATAGATGCCATGATACCTGCTGAATTGGCAAATATCGGACCGATAGTAAAGATCCCTTCCATAAATTCTTTCCCGACACCTATTTCGGGATTACGTATAGCACCGAAAGCACCAATAACCGCACAAATCATAATGATATATATAATTACCGTACCTATATGTTCCATGATAATGTCCCCCTTTTTCAACCTCATAAAAAGCAAAAAGATGCCTATTTGAATTTCAAATAAGCATCTTTGCTCGAACGTATTCACTTGTATAGTGGTAAAACTATGAACCTAATTGTTCAATCACTTTTATAGCTATCTGTTGAATATTCGTATGATGATTCATGCTTAATTTCCTCAATTTCTTGTAAGCCGCTTCTTCACTTATATTTTGTCTATGCATTAATAAGCCTTTTGCTTTTTCTACTTGCTTACGTTGTTCAATCGCTTCATATGATTCTGTTACTTTTTGTTTTAAGTTACGCATTTGTTCGGATTGCGCCATTGCAATCTCTACGGCTGGTAATAGTTGTGACTCTGAAATAGGTTTAATGATATAGCCAACAATGTTTGATTGCTTCGCCTCTTGTACAAACTCACTTTGGCTATAAGCTGTCAGTATTAAAATAGGTATATCATGCCGTTTACTTATTATTTTACTTGCTTTTAATCCATCTAATTTAGGCATTTTAATATCCATTATAATCAAATCTGGTTGTTGTTTCTCTGTATATTCTATTGCCTTTTCTCCATTCCCGACTGCTGCAACAACATTGTACTGAGCTTCTTTTAATGTTTCGACTATATCCAATCTGACGATGGCTTCGTCTTCAACAACCATAATTTTGTTCATATTCAATTACTCCCCTTTGTATTGAAATACGAGTTGCGCCAGTGTTCCAGTATCATTTTGTGCAATATTAAAGTAGCCATCTAAGTCATTTTCAGCGATTGTACTTACAATATTTAAACCAAATGAACTTGAATAATGGCCATTCCCAATGCCATTATCTTGAACTTTCAACGTGTAAAATGCTTCTGTTTGTTTATGGCATAAAGTGACATCGATATTACCTTTGGCCGTTTGTTTAAATGCATGTTGTAAACTATTGGTTATGATTTCATTGCCTATTAAGGCTACAGAAATTGCTAAATGCGATGGTAAATATAATTGATTGTCTATATCATAACTAATATTAACCGCTTGCTCTGCAGTTTCGCTATAGACGAGCGCATTACCAATCTTTTCGATAAGCGTAGCAATATTTACATGATCTGAATCTGATTCACTCAAAATAACTTCATAAACCGAGGCGATACACAATATACGATTCAAGCTTTCTTGAAAATAATGCTTACTTTCCTCTGGTACGTCCATCCTCATTTGTAGCCTTAATAAACTAGCCACAGTTTGCAAGTTATTTTTAACACGATGATGTACTTCTCGAATTGCTACTGTTTTGGAAATTACAGCTTTTTCTTTTTCTTTAGCATCTGTAATATCTTTTAACATCATCAAATATCCAGTCAGTTGTTGGTCGGTAAATAATTTAATACATTTGATTTGAAAGTGTTTGTTTAGTATTGCCTTATTTTCAATCACAAACACTCTGTCATCATTCAATATGTAACCAAAATCTGGGAAGATATCTAAAATCGATATATTCAAATCGCATTGTTTATCGGTTAAATCTTGAACAATTTTCTCACCTTTTAAATTGTAGTACTGGACGATGAATGACGTATCAAGATAAAACAACGCTTCTTCAATCATATCTGGCACAAATATTTGTTCACTACTAGGATATTTAAATAATTCACTTATCGTTTCGGTTGCCCTTGAAAGCACATATAACTTCTCTTCATTTTTAATTTGTCGCGTTATATCCTTTTCCATGATTAAGGCGCCAATAACATTGCCATTTACTTTAATAGGCGTCACATTTTGTTCAACGACTTGGCCTTCTTGCGTTACTGCCTTATGATGGTGTACATCTTTATCAGTACGTAAAGATCGGAAAACGGCAGGTTCAAACTTCTCATATACATTTTGCGTTAGTACAGAATTTTGGTATAAATTAGCTTCTTTTGATGGCACGGCTTCAGCAACCACAATAAGATGGTTTGATTCTTTAAAAAAACAATCAATAAATACATATGACCTATTTAAATCTGCAATACGCTGTAATTGTGCCGTTAATTGTACAATCTCTGTTATTTCTTCTTGCGATAATGTCGTGTAGTTTTTACAAATGTCTGTAACATTGTCGATGACCTATCATCCCCATCATGATGTGTGAATATTTTGATAATTCAATTTATATGTAACAATTATCTATTTTTGTCTAACTATTGTCAATTATAAATAAAAGTTACAGTTGATTTAAAAATTTATATTTTACACTATATATTATTATAATCTTTACCTTCATTGTAATTGCTAAAATAATTTAATAAACTTTCTTTCGTAACTTTAACAATAGGCAACTGGTCTGCTTGAGTTAAATAACATAAACCTATAGTACGACGTGCTTTATAATTACTAATTGGAATTTGAGTAAGATTCGGTAATTGTATGTTTTTTAATTTAGGTAAGATAGAAATACCTAACCCTGCACTAACGAAACTTGCAATCGTCAACGTTTCATCGCTTTCAAAATTAATTTCTACATTATTTATATTATGGTCATGAAAAATTTTATCAACTTGTTCTCTTAATACAAAGTTCTCTTTGAGTAAGATAAATTGTTCATTAACTAAGTCGGCAATATTTAAACTTTGCTCTTGGGCTAAATCGTGAGTACTATGTAGCGTTATAAACAATTGCTCTTGTAGTAACGGTATAAAACAGACACTATTACTAGCCGGTGCCACCATCGTAATCGCTACATCTATATCCCCATTCTCTAATTTAGAAATTAATCCTTTGGCATGGTCTTGTACCAGTTTCACTCTTATATTAGGATATTGTGAATTAAAGGTTTTTAAAAAGTCGGATAAATATGTGGGCCCTACAGAATGTAAAAAACCAATATTGATATCGCCATTTAACATATCGATTGATTGCGTTACTTCACTTTTAAACATATCCATTTCCTGAGTAATCGTATTGACAGTCACTAAAAATGATTGGCCATATTTATTTAATTTCAGCGACCTACCTACTCTATTAAATAGTGGCGCGCCCACTTCTTCCTCTAGTTGTTTAATTGCACGACTTAAAGCGGACTGGCTGACATTTAATTGCTTTGCTGATAAAGATACATTTTGTAACTTTGCTAATAGTTTAAAGTATTCTAAGTGGTGCCATTCCATTTTCAGCTCTCCCTTATGCGTTTAGCGCATTAATTTTATGAAAATTATGCATTTTATTTATTGTTATTTACATGCTAACATAAAATCATTACTTAAAAGAGAGGTATTCCACCAATGCAAACTATTTCCAACAACTTTGTAGAAAAAGGAACGCCAGCGTATTTAAAAATTAATATCGCTTTATTTATTGCTGGTTTTACAATTTTTTCTATTTTATACAGCGTTCAACCATTAATACCTCACTTTTCACAAACCTTCCATGTCGATAAAACTACAGCGAGTTTACCGTTATCGACTACAACACTAACATTAGCTTTTGCGATGCTATTTTTCGGCGCTATTTCTGAAGTTGTCGGACGTAAACCTGTTATGATTTTTTCAGTTATATCTGTGTCATTATTAGCCATCGTCCAACCGTTTATTACTGACTTCGGGGCTTTTTTGGTCGTTAGATTAATACAAGGCATTTGTTTAGCAGGACTACCTTCAATCGCAATGGCTTATATCGGAGAAGAAATTTCACCAAATAGTTTACCAGAAGCGATGGGTATTTATATAGGTGGTAATGCGTTTGGCGGTGCATTTGGTCGTATTTTCACAGGTTATATTTCCAGTGTATTTGATTACCAAACTGGTTTATTATCTATTGCTGTACTAAGTGTTATAGCAGCTATTTTATTCACCATACTATTACCTAAATCACAGCATTTTGAACAACAAAAATTTTCATTCAAAGAACTCATTATGAGCTACTGGAGCCATTTACGAAACATACGACTCTTAAAACCGTTTATGCTTGGCTTTTTATTTTTAGGAAGTAATATCGCAGCATTCAATTATATATCTTTTGAATTAAAATCTGCGCCTTATCACTTACATCCAAGTGTAATCAGTTTTGTTTATCTGCTATTTTTAATCGGTATGCTTTCTTCTATGTTAAATGCTAAATTACGTGAGAAATTAGGCTCTATCAACGCGCTAAAATTCAGTATTTTAATGTTAACCGTTGGTATTTGCGTAACGCTACTACCATTTTTAACTTTTAAAATTCTCGGTTTAGCCATTAGTATTTATGCATTCTTTAGTGGGCATGCTATCGCAAGTGCAGTAGTAGCAAGACGTTCCGAACATCACAACGCTCAAGCTTCAAGTCTTTACTTATTATTCTATTACATGGGATCTTCTGTCGGAGGAACATTGGCCGGCTATTTCTATAGTTTAATTTATTGGCCTGGCGTTGTATTAATGATTGTTTTATTTATGGTTATCGCCTTTATCATTTCATTAACAATCAAAGCAAGATAACTATCGACACAACAAAAAAGCCCAGCAATGCATTATAACATGTATTGTTGGGCTTTTTTATTTATTGCTGACTCAAAGGCGAATTTATCCATATATTGCCGACATCACCTTTTTAAATTGATTAAATACTGTAGTTTGCACATTATCTTTACGATACATAAAGCTTACTGGCACATGTTCAAAAGGTGTCGTCACTTGATAAAAATCTAATTTATCATGATCTAGTTTAGCTATTACTGATTGAGGTAACATGGCAATGCCTAAACCTGCTTGGACACAGCCGACAATACCGTCGAGTGTGTTCAATGTCATTAAACTATCTATAATCATCTGATGGTGATTTAACCATTTTTCAAAATAACTACGATAGAAGCAACCTTCTCCAAAGACAATAATTGCTTGACCTTTGTTTTCAAAGACGGGATTGCCATATCCTTTCTGCGTAATTACAACCATTTGTTCATTATATAGTGGTACTGCTTCAATCGTTTCATCATTAACTGCGCCTGAAATAAATGCGCCTTCAATTTCACGGAGCTTAATTTTCGATAATAATTGCGCAGTAGAAGCTGTAGTTATTTTTAATTTCGCTTTTTTGTTCGTTTGCCTGAACTGCTCTAGCACGTTTGGTAAATGCGTAGCAGCAATCGTTTCGATTGAACCTATGTGTAATTCACTATAAGGATTATCAATCAATTCGGCGTCAGCCGCTTCAACTAGCGTTAATATTTTATTAATGTACTCTAGTAATGCTTGTCCTGCTGGCGTTGCTGTTATCGCCTTTTTATCTCTATAAATTAACTGTGTCTGATAGTGTTTTTCTAATCTTTTAATCTTAGCTGTAATATTAGACTGCACAAAGTTCATTTCTTCAGCAGCACGCGTAAAACTTTTCACTTCACATACTTTTTTAAATGCTTTTAAATCATCAATATTCATTAACATCATCTTTCCGTTCAGTGACTTTAAAACTTACTATGGCACTTATTAAACCTACGATTAATATTATTGTGGCAAAAATTAATGCTGCATTATAGTTTCCAGAATCTCCTATTAACCAACCCGAAATAGATGGCGCAATCATCTGTCCAACACTATAAATCACCGTTAATGTCGCCACATAATTGGCCTTACCATTTGCCTTATACATTAATTGTTGCCCTTTCGACATAAATAATGTCGTTAACCCAAGAAATGTTGCACCAAATAATAAAGAACTAATTATTAAACTGATAGTATTGTGGGAGAAAACAGGCATACTTATACCAATAATCTGTAATATAAAACCGCCATATATTGCCTTATCATAACCTATTTTTTCTGCAATCATTGACCATATTACTGTAGATGGAATTGCACCTAAGCCAACAAACATCCAACTTAACGCTGCATAATCAGCCAATGCTGGTATCGATTTAACTATAGCAACTAAAAACGTACCTGTAATGATGTAGCCCGCACCTTCGCAAAAGTAAGCAATTGAAAAAAAGCGCATAAATTTAGGAAACCTTTGTCCTTGTTGCTGTGTATGTTCATGGACACCGTTGTCTTGCTTAACTGATTGATTCTCCGTCATACCTATAACTACAAGCAATCCGCCTATTAACGAACAAATACCTAAAATTATCCAAGTCGCCTGCCATCGTACATCTGTTGTAAAGAAGTAAATAAATATACTACTTGAAAATATTCCAATACCGACCGCACTATACAATAAACCTGAAATACGCTCACGACGTCCTTGTTTTAATGCTTCTAAGACAACATTAGATGCTAAAACGAATACGGCGCCACTCGTAATACCAGATATGATACGATACACCGCCCAAACAATATATTGTTCTGTAAAGCCCATTAATATTGTAGTTAAAATATTTATAATTAAATAAACCTTTAAATCAATCACCTTACTTTTATAAATAAAGCCTAATGGAATGATAGCGCCTATTAAATAGCCTAAATAATTAAGTGTCGCTAAAAAACCTGCATTCTGATCATTCATCATTCCAACATGTTTCATAAACGGCAAAATAGGCGTATAAGCAAAACGTCCAATAGCCATAACAATAAATAACGCAATCATTCCTAACACGAGTTGTCGATAAGCGTGCTTAGCCAAACAATCACACCTTTCTTTCTGTATAAAATGATTATAATACTACAATGGCATTAATAAAAATGATTGTTTTTAATAATTATTATCAATATTTTTAATCTTATGGACTGAATTACCATAAAAAAACCATTTTCGCTAAACTCCCAAGAGTACACGAAAATGGTTTTAATTGGATGCTGACATTTTATTTTTTAATATCTAGTTATTCTTTATTAAATTGCTGTGCTAGATCATTGTTTAATTTAAAGACGATGACACGTTCACCTGTACGCGCACTCAAATCAGTATGCACACTTTTGACAGATTCTCCTGTAAGCTGCAGAATAATATCTTTTAAATCTTCTGCGCCCGATTCAACTAATTTATTTCTCGTTCTTTTTATTGAAATTAAACCTTCTTGCGTTTCACAAACTGTATACTCAGCTGGAGTTAGTACACCTTGCAAATCAACAATGATCATATCCTTTACGATATCTGTTTTTACCGACAATGAGCCTCTACCTAAATATTCCTTTTCCCATTGCGTAATAGCTTTACTGATATCAGATTCACAAGCACCTTTCGTTAATGGCATTTAGAAACAACTCCTATGGTTTTAAAACTTATAATAATCTATGCAATTTCATTATACATGTTCATTCGTTAAATGTATAAACAATACTGCAAATTAGAAGTTATGACCAATGTTGCCATGTGCCATCATTATCAATACTCGCTAATTGTAGCCAACCATTCGTAACTTTTTGCTGAAAGTCACTATTAGTAGACAATAATTTTTCAATATAAGCATTTGGCGCTTGAATAACAATTAATAATCTTAAAGGTGCATGATACGCTTCGAAGTCTGATTTCATAACAGATTGCCAAGGTAATCCAGTTAATAAGTCACTCGCATTCCCTTGCATGACGCCGATACCACCGGTAACTGTTTGAGTCGTTTTACTACCACTGCCATAATAATGCGGCGCAACCGTCGAAGCGTAATACTGTAGGTTAATCCATTGTGCTACCGTAGCTGGACCTGCAATAATATTACCTAAAATTGAGCCGTCGCTATCCTGTTGCCAATCATAATTGTGTAAGAAGGCTCTACCCTCTAAATTTTTATTTTGAGTCGACCTACGTGGCGCAATAATAAATGAAGCGTTACGTGCTAATCCCCATTCAGGTCTGACTTCACTCCAATCATTAGCTAAACGGTGCGCCTCCTCTTCTGGATTTGCAATATTATTTTTTATCGTTGGCATTGTTAACATACGTTGTTTATTCGCTTGTTTACTCACTTGTGGCATTACTTGTTCAATATGTTCATAAGATGCTTTCGCTTCACGTGATAATGTTGGCAAATATATCCATGTCAGGTTATCTACAGAAGTATTATGTTCAGCTGCTGTAAATACTGTTTCTGTTGGAATTTCTACACCCAACTCGCTCAATCCTTTTCTTACGTCAGGTAAATTACATAACATCGCTAACACTTTAGCGTTAAATCCACTTGCGGCGCCACCACAAGCACCACAGTCTAATGAAGAAGCGTATGGATTATTAGCACTTTGACTCCCATGACCACAGAAAACAACTAACGGTGCAAATGCCTCTGTTAAGCCCATCAACTTTAAAGCTTGATGTACGTAATTAATTTGTTCTTGCTTAGAGAAACCTACTGGTAGTCCTTCTTCAACACCAAACTTGTCATGAGATAACGTCAATGATGTTTTCGGCTTTTGCAACCAACGGGCATAAAACTTATGAATAAATCTGCCAATAGGTCTTGGTAAAAACGTACGTGATAACATTTGCGCACTTAACCATGAACCAGTTAACTCTGGCAATAATAAACTTGGTAACACGTTTTGCTTCATTTTCTTAAATGTATAAATAAGTGTGCTTATTGAATTTTTACGTTCATGATACGTTTTCATTTCGTGAGGTCGTGCATACTCTTTAATTTTATGTTGTGGCGAATTCATAACAGGTAACGAAGCATGACTGTGATTGCTGCCTAACTTTGCGCTCGCAATCGGCAAACCATAAAAACCTGCAATACCTATCGTTTCGAAAGGTCCGGCATTTTCCAATTGACTACGGAATTGTTCAGAACGCACATCGATACAAAATGCTAACTGCGCTTCAACTTGGTTATTTTGTTGGTCTTGATTATGCGTTAAAAGTTGCTCTTTTAATTGGTCTTCATATGTTTCTTCCCAAGCTTCTAACCAAATTTGTCGCCGTGTTTTATCATCAAATGCGAGCGCAAATTTAAGGTATTCTTGTTGCTGTTCCAGTGACATTTGTTGCCAGTTTGTTACGTCCAAACCACCCCACTCATACCATTCACCTACTAAAGTTTGCAACGAACGTCGTGGAATAGGACGTGTCGTTGCAATCGGTAAATATGGGTTAATAAACGTCCATTCTAAAGCAAGTCGAATCGCTAAATATTCAGTAATTAAATGAGACTTTTTATGCGTTTGTTCCATTTGCCATAACAACATACCAGCCCATCCCGGTAAGGCTAATAAATGACTTTCTAAATATCCTTGTCTTGAAGCTTCCGGTATATCTAACGACGTTAAGGCTTCCGCAATGACTTCATATGGATCATTCGGTAATGTTGCTAAAGTTTGACGTTCTGTTTTAGACAACGCGGGGTCATGCACGACTAATTTTTTCCATGCATAAAAGAAGCCTTGCTCACGGTTAGGTAACGTCCAACTAGATTGATTTTCATCTAAGTATAATTTGCACCATTTGATGACATGATAATCGAGTAACTGTAAATACGTATGTGGATTTTTATATTTAATATGTTTACTTCTTGGTGGCATGGAACGTACCATGTGCGTGTCATCCATTAATTCACTTAATGACACTCGGGCTAAATTACTTTGTTTTACTTCTTGGAGTGTATCTTTTGCTAAATCTTCAAATTTTAAAGCACCGGTACAATAGCGATATTTTTCTGTGGATGATAGTTCACTATTATTGGTATTTAACCATTGGCTCAACTTTTCCTCTAGTATAGTATCACTGATTTCACCGTCACGATAGGCTTGTTTTATTGTTTTAGTACCAGGATAAATATCAACATCTCGAGTATTATCTAGCCAACGAACGACATGCTTAAAGTCCTTATCTTCTAAATTTACCCACGGATGTCGCGCCGCAAAAATAGAAATTGGAGACAATGGCACGATCACATTACTCGCATGAGCTATTAGCGTTGCAATATCTTCACCAGTTAAAGATGATTGATTTGTTTGAGATTGAGTAGTCGTATTAACCATTTTTACGTCTCCTTTACGATAAGAATTTTTTTAAATAGTTTGGGTGTCTTTCGATAGCTTGAGTCTTTGCATCTCCAACATGCACGAGCCACAAGTAAATTTTAGCAAAGATTTTTGATGAACGATGGCGTGCCACCCAAGTGCTAGCAATACTACCCAATACAAGTATTACAGCAACTGCAATAAAGACGACTATTGATGGATGGTTTTGATGCATCGTGATACCCATTAACCATTGATAAAAATAATGATGTACAGCTAAATATACAATTCCGATAATAACGAGTGCACCTAATCCTATCAATCGACCAATGACGCCTTCTCCAAATGCAACAAGTTGCGTCCACGATACAGATAATGACCATGCTAAAATAAGTGCACTTATAATGCCATAGCCTTGTTCTGGCGATGTCCACCAAAAGACTACAGCTAATACACAAGCAAGTAAACGTCCAATTAAAATCCAAATATAAGATAATCGTTCACGCGCTCTTGCAGGCACATCAAAATGTTGTACGGCAGAACCTGATCTTAAGAATAATGTTGCTTTAAAAAGTCCATGTAATATTAAATGTATAATTGCAGCAATATAAGCACCTAAAGCACATTGAATTAACATAAAGCCCATTTGGCCCATCGTTGAACCTACAAGTTGGCGCTTATAATCTACATGCACTAGACTAATCCCAGAACCAATTAACACAGAAATACATGCAATAATAATCAAAATAATTGTTGCTACATCACTCGTAAATAATGGTGAAAAACGGGTTAACATGACACCACCAGCATTTACAATACCAGCGTGCATAATCGCCGAAACTGGCGTTGGCGCCGCTACAGATTCAATCAACCAACGTTGAAATGGCCACTGCGCTGCTGGAACAATGACTGCTAAAATAATTAACATCGATAAGCCAAAATATTCCCATCCATTTATAGAAGATAGATGTGATGCGGTTAACACTGTTGAAAATTTCCATTCTCCTGTAATAAAGAAGCACCACATTACAGCAATCGCTAACGCTAACCAACCTAAAAAGAAATAGCGGTCAGTCACTTTAGCTGCAGCTTTAGTTACTTTCCAACGTCTATTTAAACGCATTAATAGTGTTAAGCAGACTAATGTTAGACCCCAAAACAAAGTCATAAGACGTAAATCATCACTCAACCAAGCGATAGAAGCAAAGCTTGTAACTGCCTGAAACAAGACAAAATATTTTCTGTAGTTAAAGTCACCTTTTAAATATTGCATAGAAAAACGCTGAATAATCAAACCTATAACTAATACAAAAAATGCCATCAACCACGCTAAAATATCAAAATGAAAGGGCCCCATAAATACGCTTTGTCGTGTTTGAACAAGTGCTATGAAAGACACAATAATTGGTAAGGCACCTAATATTAAATGTATATGTATATAAGAAAGTGGCACACGTTTATTAATAAAAACAAGCCCACTCACGCTTGCTATGATAAGCGTAATGATAAATATTAACATGAGCGTTAATAACGCAGTCGATGTAAACATATAATTGTCTCCTTTAAAAAGTAATGTCGTGACTGATTCATTCATTTTACACAATAAAAAAAGAAGCCAACAATTTGCAATAAATAGAATTCATCTATTACAATTGTCGGCTTCATTACAACTTGAATTTGCACAGCAATTAAGTTACCAAGAACAATTAACCTATGATACCTAACCGTTTGGCCTTTGTCGGTTGTTTCGTATGGTCGTCATTCTTGCAACTATTATTCGCCATCTGTCACAAATTCATTTTGCGCTGCTACCTGTGTATAGTTAAAGTGCAATGTATGTATATCAGTTTATAAAATATTAAACATATGATTTTGACTACTTCTTCATTCAATCAATAAAGTATATTAATTGTCTGCTAAAGCTTCACTCTCACTGTTTAATTGTTAATGTTATATTTAATCAGAATAACAATAATTTATAACTAATTGCGTAAAAAGTCAAGTTCGTTACAACGCAATACCAACTAAAAACGCTACAGACTCTAACATCTGTAGCGTTACTTGGTATAACTAACACTTAGAATAACCCTGTTGGATTTTCATCATAACTCACAAGTAAGTTTTTAGTTTGTTGATAATGTTCTAACATCATAAGATGATTTTCACGACCGATACCACTCATTTTATAGCCACCGAAAGCTGCGTGCGCTGGATAAGTGTGGTAGTTATTCACCCAGACACGTCCTGCTTGAATACCTCTACCAATTCGATATGCTGTGTTTTGGTTTCTAGTCCATATACCAGCACCAAGGCCATACATTGTGTCGTTAGCCATCGCTAATGCTTCTTCATCATCTTTAAATGTTGCCACGGACAACACTGGTCCAAAGATTTCTTCTTGGAAAATACGCATGTTTTGAGTACCTTTGAAAATCGTTGGTTCGATATAGAAGCCATTACCTAATCCGTCATCTTCTTCTCTAATTCCGCCACCAACTAGTACTTCTGCGCCTTCTTCTTTACCGATATTTAAATATTTTTTAATTTTTTCTTGTTGTTCGTTAGAAGTTTGTGCACCAACCATTGTTGTATCATCTAACGGATTACCAAACTTGATTTTATTTACCTTATCGATACACAGTTTAATGAAATCTTCATAAATATCTTCATGAATTAATGCACGTGATGGACATGTACACACTTCACCTTGGTTAAGTGCAAACATAACTAAGCCCTCTACAGCCTTATCTAAGAAACTATCTTCTTTATCCATAATATCTTTAAAGAAAACGTTTGGTGATTTACCACCGAGTTCTAACGTAACTGGAATAATATTATCACTCGCGTTTTTCATAATTGTTTTACCCGTCGTTGTTTCACCAGTAAATGCAACTTTATTAATATCTTTGTGTGTTGCAAGTGCTTCACCTGTTTCTGCACCAAAACCATTCACTACGTTTAATAAACCTTCTGGTAATAAGTCAGCAATAAGTTCGACCATATGCAAGACTGATATTGGCGTTTGTTCTGCAGGTTTTAAGACGACCGCATTACCTGTTACAAGTGCAGGTGCAATTTTCCAAGTAGCCATTAATAATGGGAAGTTCCAAGGAATGATTTGTCCTACGACACCAAGTGGTTCTTTATAATGATAGGCAACAGTATCGTTATCAATTTGTGATATGCCACCTTCTTCTGCACGAATAACACCTGCAAAATATCTAAAATGATCTACGACTAAAGGTAAGTCAGCCGCTAAACATTCTCTAATAGGTTTACCATTATCAAATGTTTCAACAACAGCTAAATATTCTAAATTTTCTTCTACACGGTCCGCAATATCTAATAATAACTGTGAACGTTCAGCTAATGATTTTTTGCCCCATTCAGCTTGTGCTTTATGCGCTGCCTCTACAGCCTTATCAACATCCGCTTTTGTAGAGCGTGGTACTTCTGAGTACTTTTCACCAGTGATCGGTGAAATATTGTCGAAGTAATTGCCTTCTTGAGGGGCTACCCATTGTCCACCTATAAAGTTCTCATACTTTGATTTCACTTTGTATTGCGCGTCTTGCTCAGTTGGATTTTGAAATATCATTAACATTACCTCCTTTTTTATAAATTCTACCCATTTTTTCAAAAAAGTAAGCGTTTTCTATTTAATTTCACAATGCTTTTGACAAAGTAAATTTACACAATAATGCTAATTATTACTTTTGAACTCTAATACAAAAGGGTATAAAATTTGTAATTGAGTCTTAAACAATATTTTAGATAAACCCTATCACAACAAGTAAAAAATTTATTTTTATCGAAACTTTGCTAACTTACAATACCGTATTAGGAAAATTTTTTCTTTTATTTTAGTAGTTGACCAACGTTAACTTATAATTTATTCGTTTACTAGCAGTAATTTTTCATAAAAATTTACTATCAAAATTATATTTATAAGGAGCGTAGACTGTGGAAGATATTAAAATTGGTTTAATTGTGGCGCCAGATATGCCAGAGAAATTGACCTATAAATGTTTAGATGCATTGCAACAACAACTTAAAAAGTTACTCCCTGACATTGATTGTATCTTCGATATTGAAACAGATAGTGTTACGGGCAGTGCAGAATATGTTCATGAATGTATAGACTATGCTTATCGACGTAAAAATGAAAAGAAATGGGATTTCTCCATTTGTATTACCGATTTGCCAAGCTTCTCGAATAGCAAAGCGGTTTTAGCGGACGTAAGCACCGACAACCAAACGTCACTGATTTCGATACCACCCCTCGGCGTTTATCGTTTAAAACATAAATTTGTACATGCATTAAGTGACATCGTTTATTACTTATATAATGTATCTATAAATGAGGCAACTGAACTCACTTTTAATCATTTAGCAGTCGGTAATATTAAACAAGTTGATCCAAAGGATCACAATTCAACAAATGAACGTTACATTTTAAACTCTACAATTATAGGCAGTATAAAAACTGTGTTAGGTATGACCTATGCTAATCAACCTTGGAAAGCCATTGGTGCATTCAAAAAAATCATATCACTTGGTTTTGCGACAGGTACTTACGTTTCTATTTTTCCAACACCTTGGAAATTAAGTATTGATTTCAGTATTTTGCGTTTTATTATATTGATGTTTATCGCGGTCATCGGCATGGTCGCGTGGCTCATTTATTCCCATCATTTTTGGGAAAAGCCTTCTACTAAAAACCAACGTAAATACAGATACGCATATAATTTAACTACGCTATTGACTTTAATTAGTTTAACGGTCTTTAACTACATTATCCTATTCTTATTTTTATTTATTAGTGTCATGCTCTTTGTCCCAGATGAGTTATTCCAACTTTGGGGTCAGGCAGACGGTGATACTTCATTTTCCAATTATTTAAGATTAACATGGTTCATCACTTCAGTTGGACTATTAGCAGGTGCATTAGGTTCTGTATTAGAAGGCGACGAAAAAATGAAGGAACTTACTTATTCTTCACGTCAATTTGCTCGTAGTCAAAAAATTGACGAACGATTAAAGAAAGAAGAAGCATCATCAAGTTACAAAGAACGCGAAGATCAACACGATGGACAAGTCCAATCACATAAGGAGGGTAGTAAACAATGACTAAAAAAATAGGTATAATTGCAGCCCCTGGTTTGGCAAAACGTTTAGCGAATATATTTTATGATTCATTGCCTGATATATTATATAAACAATTTGGCGACGGTGAAGAATGGCAAATCGAAACCGTAGAAGACCCTTTGGCAGGTTCAGCAGAATCTATCTATGAAATCCATTCTGCCATCGAAACCTATATTCATAATCATGACTGGGACTACATTGTTAGTTTGACAGACTTACCTATTTTTGAAGATAAAAATGTAGTTGCAGTTGACATTAATAAAGAAAATGGCGCCATCATCATTTCACTCCCTGCTTACGGTTGGCGACCACTCAGAAAAAGAGTCAGCCAAACTATTGCCGAAAGCATTAGCGTCGTAGCTCATTCCTATTCTAATGTACGTACTGACTCAAACGGCAAAGTGAAAAATAAAAATTTACAACAACAATTTCCACTAGCGCCGTTAAAAGTCATTGATACAACCGTTGGAAATGATGATTCAGTACATCTTCGTTATTTAGTAGAGCCACATTTCAACGGCAGCATCAGATTGGTTATCGGCATGACCTTTGCAAATAACCCTTTAAATATGATGCGCAGTTTAAATAATTCGGTTGCCCTAGCCTTTACCACTGGCGCCTTTGGTATCGTATTTACTACAATGTGGAATTTAAGTTATGTCTTTTCAGAATTACGGCTGTTCTCAATTAGCATAGCTACTATTATCGCAATGGTCTTATGGATTGTCGTTGCACATCAATTATGGGAAAAACCTCCAAGAAATCAAAGCAAACGTATTACTCATTTATATAACTTTACAACAATCGTCACTTTACTCGTTTCGGTAATTATTTATTATCTAACTTTAATGTTGCTATTTTTAATTACTGCTGTAACGCTCATCCCACCCGATTTCTTTGGTAAGACGATTGGTCTTTCTGGTGCTGCAGGGCCAGTTAATTATATTGAATTAGCATGGTTTGCCGCTTCGATCGCTATCGTAGCTGGTACAATTGGTGTCGGTTTAACAAACGTCACATTAGTAAAAGAAAGTACGTACGGTTATAGACAGTTAGAACGTTACAAACAACGTGAAAAGTTAGCGGAAGAAAGCGATAATAATAATTAAACATATTAAAAAGGTTGAGACATTGAATAACTGTCTCAACCTTTTTGTGCTTACAACAATTTTTAAATTAATAAATAAGCTAATAATGATACTCCCGCTGATACGACTAACATTGCAATTAATGGTTTTAATGCACGCTCTTTAACGTCCTGTAAATTAACGTTTAATCCAAGCCCAACCATGGCAGCAGTTAGTAACCATGTTGTTATTTGAGAAATACCAGTCATCATACTTTGTGGTAATGTAATGATATTACCAAGTACATAAGTACCAATGACGCTCATTATGATAAAACCAATTAAGAACCATGGAAACTGTATTCGTGTATTTTCATCACCTTGCTTTTTCTTTTTCATATAAGCCAAGAAAATAAATGCTAGAGGTACAAGTAAGAATACACGGCCTAACTTCGCTAACATAGCAATCGCTATCGTATGACCACCTAGTGGACCCGCTGCAATTGCAACGTGTGCTAACTCATGTAAACTACTCCCTGACCAAATACCATACTGTTGATGACTCAAAGGCATTATAGGTTGTATTAATGTGTAACCTATGCCAAAAACGGTACCTACTAAAGCAACTAAACCAACGCTAATCGCCGTATCATCATCTTCTGCCTTAATGATTGGCGATATTGCTGCGATAGCTGCGGCACCACATACACCTGTACCTACGCCTAATAATAAAGTAATCATTTTATCCGTTTTAAAAATTTTGGCTATTATCATCATGGTTATAATCGCAAATGCAATAATGATCGCATCTTTAACAATCAACATTAAACCATGATGTAATATCGCATCGACATTTAACTTTAAACCATACAAAATGATAGCTAAGCGCAATAATTTTTGTTGTGAAAAAATAATGCCAGCCTTTAGTTGGTTAGGATAGCCAAATATTTGCCGATAAATTACAGCCAAAATAATAGCACAGGCTAATTGTCCGATATGATCTAGTCCAGGAATCAACGACAATAGAAATCCTAGTCCGGCTATTATAAAAGTAAAAACGATACCTAAAACAAAGTTTTTAAAGTATTGTGTATCTCCTTTTGTGTCTGTCATAACAATACCTCCCGTCATATATAAGGATATGATTTGTCTAGCTATAAGTAAAATTATTTATTATAATGGTGATAATAAGTAATTACTTATACACGGAAGAAGGTATTGTTCATGGACCAATATTTAACTGTTTTTATAACCGTAGCTGAAAAACAAAGTTTCTCACGTGCTGCCGAAGTACATCACATGACGCAACCGGCAGTGTCACAATATGTACGTTCCTTAGAAGAACGTATGGGGACTAAACTATTAGAACGTAGTAATAAGTATGTATATTTAAGCAAAGCAGGAGAAATTGTTTATTCATACGCCAAAGAAATTATGAGCCTCTATGATAATATGCGCGAACAGGTTAATGATTTAAGTCAATCTCCTAGTGGCACATTAAAAATTGGTGCCAGTTATACTTTCGGAGAATATGTGTTACCACATATTATTTCCCAAACGTTGCATGTTTATCCCGATATTAAACCTAGTGTAACGATAGATAATACGGAAGAGATCATGCATTTAGTCGAAACACGGCAACTAGATATAGGTATTATTGAAGGTCATGTCACACATCAATCTATTAAAAAGACCATTTTTGCAGTAGATTCTATGGTCATTGTTGCTAGCCCTCATCACCCTTTAGCCCAATTGTCTAATGTAACTACAGCACAATTAGAAGAACAAAACTGGATTGTACGTGAATATGGCTCTGGTACAAGAGAAGCTATGGATAGAGTATTCAAATTATTGGCGATTGAACCACGTAAATTATTGCATTATAGCAGTACACAACCCATCAAGGCATCAGTAGAAGCTGGCCTCGGTCTCAGTGTGTTATCTACTTGGGCAATCAAAAAAGAACTAGAACATAATGAATTAACCACAATTGACTCGCCAAAATTACCATTCCAACGTTCATTTGCCTATCTGGAACACTCATCTTTTAGAACGAAGGCCCTTCAAGCATTTATCGATATTATGAAACAACACGTTGATCAACCATAATCGCTGCTTTTTAAAGGCTGTACTGATATCTGTTTAGTATATATAAAAACCCCTCCACTTTTTCATAGTGAGGGGTTTATTTAAATTGTGACATATACTGATACGCCGTCACACCATAACGATATTTAAAACATTTGTTTAAATGCGTTAAATCTACGAATCCACATTCTGTGATTGCCCAATAAACATCTTTATATGTTTCTATAATATGTTTAGCCATTTCAACTTTATAATTTATATAATATTGATAGGGTGTTATACCGGTTTGTCGCTTAAAAAATCGAATAAATTGATACTTAGACATCTCTAAATAATGTGCAATATTATCAATATTGAGTTTATCGGCTAATTGTTTTTTTATCATTTCTTGCGCTAAAATTAATTTTTTATCATCAATCTGTGTGAATAGATGTGAATTATCAACTTGTAAACTATCAACTAGCGTTATAAATAAGCCATAACAAACATCATCGGGTTCCTCATTAAAAATAGCAGATGTAAGACGTAAAATATTATGCTTAATTGTTTCGTCATACACGTTAGGTTTATCAAATTGATATAAATCTTTTAAGTTTGTCGCTTCAAGTAATTGTTCTGGTTTAATATATAACATGACATATTCCAGCGTTTGGTTGTTATATGCCATTCCATCGTGGTTTTGTTCAGGGTTAAAAAACATAACACCATTACTGTGATTCAAAATAAAGTCATTTTTTAGATTATATGCTTGTATACCATTTAAAGTAACACCGATAGCGTATTCTTGATGGGCATGGGTTTTGTACATAAAGTCATCGAATTTTGCATGCAGTGCAGTAATATTAATTGCATTTTTAAATGTAAATTCATTCATAGCTACACATCCTTACTACATAATTAGAACCAAACCATAATCGCCGCATAAAATAAAAATATAGCCATCACTATATTCATCCCTAGTTCATGGTGTCTGAGAAAGTTTTGTAATAAAGAGCCGAAAATTAGCCATAAACTAAAAGCAAACATTGCAATCATTGAAGTCACAATAATATATATGGTAATCATTGATACAGATTTATAATATACAAGTACAAAAGTCGGAATCACAGTCATAGTAAAAGTTATTACTTTAGGGTTTAAAAATTGCAATTTAAAACCTGATTTAAAAGTGCCAAGATTGATGTCACCTTTATCGTTATCGTGTTTTTTAAAAATCATGTAAACCAAGTATAGCATATATACACTACCAATTAGCTTCATCGCAATCAGCAAATTAGGCATGATTGCTACTAAAAAAGTATTTAAAATCGCCGAGATAATTAAGAGTGTGAAAAAGGCTGCTGAGGCACCATAAGTGTATCTTAAGCCTGCCTTAGTTCCTCTATTTTTTATAGTATTTAAAATATCAATATTCGTAGGACCTGGTGTCGCTGTAACTACTATAGTATATAAAAAGTAAGATAAAATATTCATCTTTTCCACTACCTAACTTATTATTTTTATATTGCTACCTCAGTTTATAAAATCGACTTAATTTGAGATAGTACAAAATTGCAGACATTAAAAAATATTTTAAATTAGCATGTGCAAAAGATAGCTATATTAAGTAACTCAATTTATATTTACCATATTATAAAAAAACGACAATCTCTATTGTATTGAAATAGAAATTGTCGTTTCGTTGTTATAGCTTATACCTTATGTCTTTTTATTTAAAAGCGGAAAATCTTCTAAGCATAATGATCGTTATCCCAACAGCCATCAACACACCAACAAAGATGTAATCACGCATCGTATCCATCATACCTGTTTTAGGTAATTGTTTTGCTGATTTTGCGTCTTTAGACTTGTTATTGGCTTTGTCTTTTGCAGTTGTTTGTTTTTGTTTGTCAGTCGCAACTTTTTTATTCTTATCAGTAGCCTTTGCTTTATCCTGAGATTGTGTAGCTACCGCTTTATAGTTTGCTGCTTGTTGGTTTTTGTTACTTTTAGCATTGTCTGCAACTTTTGTTGTTCCTTGTTTAGGCATTTCAGCCGGCATTTTATGGTTTGGCTGTTGTTTCGTAGTTGATTGTACTTGCGTATTACCTTGAGTTACTTTATTTTGCATTTGTGATTTAGCTGGTAATTGTTGAGTCTTGCTATCTTTCCTTTGTGATTGCATCGGTTGTTCTTTTTGCTCTTGTGGTTTTACTTTAGCATTCGTTCTTTTTTGACCGTTCTCTCCATTACTTTGTTTATCCACTTTTGTTTCAGGTGATTTAGTATCAGCTAATTTATTATTAGGTGCTTGTGCTTGCTTATTAACGTCCTTGGCAGTACTGTTTGATGCATTTTTATCTTGTGGCATTGTTTGTACCTTGTTGTCTTTTGGTGTGTCAGCTTTAACTTGAGGTTGAGCCTTATCCGTAGCTTTTTGAGTTGATATTTCATCACTAGGTTGTTTTGCATTATTTTGTTGTGATGGTGCATCCATAGGCTTAACTTTATCTGCTGTGTTAGGCGTAGATACTTTCGGCGTCTCGACTTGTGGCGCTACTTTAGTATTGTTGTTACTTTGATCCGGTGTTTCGGATGCTTTTGGTTCAGTGGTGTTGTCAGTAGCTTTATCGTTTTTCTCTGCATCATTATTTTTTTGCGTATTTGCATCTTTAGCATCTTTATTTTGTGGTGCTTTATCACTATCATTCGGTGCTTTTTCATCTGCTTTATTAGCGTTGTTATCCTTCGGTGGTACTGGCATCACATTATTATCTTGTTTACTTACATCCTCAGGTTTTTTAGCATCTGTAGTATTTGTATTAATAATATCAGATCCTTTGTTTTGATCATTAACTTGTGGTTTCACTTGAGGTTTCACCGGAGCTACTGTTGACTTATCAGGTACAGACTTAGCTACATTAAATTTCACGTTATTAAATTTTGTTTCAAAGTTTGCCACGTCAATTAAACCAAACGCATTTCCGAATTCATCTGTCGCACTAATATGTGAAAACTTATAACTACCGTCTGCTAAATCGCTTGGAATCGGAATATTTACATTAACTACCCATTGCCCTTCACTATTGCGTTGCACATTACTTAAATCTGCAACTTTATTTAATCCAATTAAACCTTTATCCGGATAATTTTCAAAACCAACTGACACTTCACTTAACTTACTTTTATCTGAAATTTTTAATTGTGCTTTAATTACGTCGCCCGGTGCATATGTTTGCTTATCTACCGTTACGCTATCAAATTGAGGTAACTCAGTATCTACTTTCGATGCACCTTTATTAACTACTTTAAATGATAAATCTTTAGTATCGAGTGACGTAGGTGCCAGTTCCGGTGCTATCGTTGTGCCATTTTCTGCTGCATCATCTACAATAGCTGCCGAAAAATTATATGACGTGTTGCCAATTTTGTCTGGAATATAAATTTGAATCGTTACCTTCCATAAGTTATCACCAATTTTTTCGATGTTCGCTTTATCGGCTACACCACTTAAAGATGGCGTGCCAACTTGTGTTGCATTCGAAAAGCCGATTGAAACATCAGCTAGACTGCTCTCATCTTTCACGATTAATGTTGCAATTGCAATTTCTCCAGGTGCATATTCACGCTTATCCATCTTAATACTTTGAATTTCTGGATTTGTCGTATCTTTCTTCTGCGCAGTTTTAACCGGTGCATTAGTCGCTGATTTCACATTGACATTACTACCATTATGTTCCGCCGCTGAAGCATTGTTTTGCGCACTAAATAATAATACGCTACTAATAAGTAATATGCCTGCTCCTTTTGCTAACTTTCTTATACTATATTTAGATATTTCTTGATGTTGATTCATAGTTGTCCTCCAGTCTTGTATTGAAAGGTATCTCTGTTTAATATGATAATATACAAAATTGTATTTTTAGTCAAATTGATAATTTTTTTATCTTAACAATATTTTATCATAAAACATTGCGTTTTTCTATGTTTATAAAAAGAGTGGGACATAATCTTTAATCGCTTTGTAGCCCCACACTCACTCTATTTTAATTATTGATAGTGCCCTAGTTATACATAAAAATTCCAATACTTATAATAATTTCAAAATTAATTGTCTTAATTTATCAAAAGCCGGCTCTATATCGTCCTTATTTATATATGAATAAGAAAATCTTATATATTGTTGTGCCTGTCGATCGTATATTTCGCCTGGATGGATAATGAGCCCCGCTTCAGTTGCCATATTAAATAATTGCTTCATATCAATAGGTAGCTTTAGTTTAAACCACACATAAAATGAACCTTGCGGTTTATTCCATTCTCCTAAGTCTGCTAAAAATTTAGCCATAGCCGCTAATAATAAATTGCGCTTTTCTAGCAATATGGTCTTTAATTGTGTGACATGCTGTTCATGAAATTGTGGTTGTGACAACCATTGTTGTGCAATATATTGCGATATAGAGCTAGCGCCATAATCGCTTTGCATTTTCAAATCTGCTAAATGTTTAACAATATGTTTATTAGCAACAATCCAGCCAATACGTAAACCCGGACTAACTGTTTTCGAAAGACTCCCTAAATAAATAACATTTTCACTATTCGGTAATGACTTCATCGGTTGTGGACGTGTGTCACCAAACCATAAGTCTCCATAAATGTCATCTTCAACAATAGGGATACCATTTTGTTGACATTGGTTAATGATTTTCTGTTTTTCTTGTTCACTATAACTATGTTGTGTCGGATTATGCAACGTAGGTATACAATAGAAGATACTATTATAATAATTACTATTTGCTTTAAATATATTATTAATATGTCGTTTAATATAATCGATGTGAAGCGGCTTAATGCTAGCACTTATATTGTTCCACGTACGTACTGAATGTATATATGAAGGTGTTTCGATGATGATATTAGATTGTGGCACTAACAAGCCTTCAGCTATCAATTTCAATCCTTGCAGAGCGCCCGATGTAATACATATTTCGTCTACAGTACATACGACCCCTTTATACTTCATATAATCTACTATCGCTTGACGCAACTCTAATTTCCCTTTTGCTTCTTCATAATTCGTAGTTAGCTGCAGATTGCCCTTTGACAGGATTTGTTTAAATTTTTGATTGGGTATTAAATCTGGAGCTAATTCTCCTGTACCCATACGAATCATATTGTCGGCAAATTCTAATTCATTAATTTTTTGCACATAATACAAATTATTTTTAGAAGCATTATTTCCTATAAAATCCTGCCATTTCATATTATTGGAAATTAATGAATTCCAACTTTGATTAGATACGTAGGCACCTTTTTTCTCAGAAGTTGCAATAATACCATAACTTTTCAATATATCTAATGCTTGTACTACAGTAGATCTATTTACATCATATTTATGTGACAATGACCTTTGTGAAGGCAATTTGTCATTCGGCACTAATCTGCCTTCTTGGATATCATTTACGATATCATCGATTATTATTTTATATTTTGGTTTTGCCATCATATCAACTCTCATCTGGTTGGTTTTTTATTTTATAACTGGATGGTTACGTAACGTTAACAGTATTATAGCATAGGTACAAATATCAATGTCAGCGAGACTTTTCTCCTTTTTAAAAGTTGCAATTTGTCGTGCTGAAGTGGTTGGTTTAACAAGCAAATTTAATTTTAGGAGCGATTCATTTATGCTACAACCTATTATTCACGGGTTCTTATTAGCGCTAGGTTTGATACTTCCTTTGGGTGCCCAAAATGTCTTTGTCTTTAACCAAGGTGCGAACCATAAAAGTTTAATAAAAGCAGCCCCCGTTATTATTACGGCTGGTTTATGCGATACTTTACTCATTAGTCTAGCTGTCCTCGGCGTCTCTGTCGTACTAGTATCATTTCCAATTTTACAATTGATTGTCTATATCGTTGGTTTAATATTTTTACTTTATATGGCATGGTCTTTATGGCATGAAGCCCCCGCTAGTTTGGAACATTTCGACCCATTAAGTAGTAAAAAACAAATTGGGTTCGCCTTATCTGTATCGTTATTAAATCCGCATGCCATCATGGATACGATAGGCGTTATTGGCACGAATGCTTCACTCTATTCACATGGTGATAAAGTATTATTTAGCTTGGCAACGATTGCTGTTTCTTGGCTTTGGTTTATATTTTTGGCAGTGGCAGGTAAGATGTTAGGTTCCATAGATAAGACAGGTAAATATATTGTTATCGTTAACAAACTTTCCAGTTGCATCATAATTATCATCGCTATCCTTATCATTAAAAACATAGTGAAAATTATCGTGCATTAGTCCTTTTTACTGTATCGTCTGCGTTTTTGAATTTTAGTATAGCGCTACTTTTTAGCTAACCCTAGCAAATGATATAATTAAGAAGTCGCCTACTCTCAGGCGTCAACTGACGATGAGGGGGTGGTGCATGCTTGGTTGATATCTTTGTTCATATTATAACTACTGTTATTAGTGGTTGTATCGTTACATTGTTTGCGTATTGGCTGCGTAACCGTAATGACAAGTAAATAGGCGACGATAGCCAACACCAAAAAAATCCCCTCACTACGCCATTAGTGAGGGGATTGGTGCATTGATGTCGATATCTTTGTTATCTATATTATAACACTGCGCATTAAGTAGACGCAACGCTCTGGATCACTTATCCAACGACAAATGACCTCGCAACGTTGTGGTCGTATAATTGTGACGATAAAGATCACGTTTCTGCAGTTCAGGAACAATATATTCTACGAAATCTTCTAAACTTCCAGGTAATGTAGGTGGCATTAAATTAAATCCATCTGCCACTCCATCATTCAGCCAATGTTCCATCTCATCCACGATTTGTTCAGGTGTTCCTATTAACGTTAAATGTCCGCCTCCCGCACTTATATAACCTAATAATTCACGTACAGTTGGTTGCTTTTCTTCGATAATAGCTAATATCGTTTCATAACGGCCAATCGGTCCTTCGAATTCATTTAAAGCAGGTAACTCTGGCACCGGTTCATCTAATGGCCATGTCGAACAATCTTGTTGGACGAAAAAACTTAATTGTTTCAATGCTTTTTCTATTGGCATATGTTTATCTAAATATGTTTTTTTAGCTAATGCTTCTTCATAAGTATCTCCAACGTAAGTCACCAAACCTGGAAATACTTGAATGTAATCATGTCTATTCATTTTCTCTAATTGCACATCTAACTTTTGTCGATAGTTACGCGCCTGTGTTAAATTCCAAGATACTGAGTATACGGCATCTGCGTATTTAGCTGCAAGTGCAATACCTTGTTCCGAAGCACCTGCTTGCATCGCCACAGGTTTGCCTTGTGGACTTTGAGGTGTCGTTAATGGGCCTTGCACATGATAATACTTACCCGAATGAGAAATCGGCTTGATTTGTTGTGCATCAATAAGTTCTCCTGTAGTACGATTATATCCTAAAGCCTCCACGTCCCATGACACCATCAGTTTATTCATCACTTGCGCAAACTCATCTGCTTTACCATAACGTTCTGAATGGTTAGGCAATTTTGTCATACTATGATTCATTGCTTCTAAATCTGTCATCGAAGTGACTAAGTTCCACCCAACGCGACCGTTCGTAATGTGCTCTAAGCTTAAAAGTTGTCTTGCCGCTGTAAACGGATTAGCAAAACTACTTGAAATTGTTGCGACTAAACCTACATGTTTCGTCACTTGAGAAATAGCTGTTAAATTAATTAAAGGATCGTACCAAAATGACGGCATATCATCATTACCAGATACTTGTAATGCTTGATTATCCGCAAAAAACACCGCATCAAAATAACCTCTTTCAGCAAGTTGAGCTAACGATTGATAATATGCTATATCACCAATGCGTTCAACTGAAGAATCTTCCATTAACCATGCCCCAGAGTGATGGCCACAACCAATTAATAGCACTCCAATATGAAGTTGACGTTTATCCATAAAATATACTCCTTTATATCACTATGTTTTAATTCATTGTTAAGCCACCGTCGACAGTGTAATTTTGTCCAGTGATACCACGTGCATCATCTGAAGCTAAAAAGGCCACCATATTCGCAACATGTTGCGGTGTCGTCACTTGGCGTAACGGTGTCGTTTGCGCAATAATATCAAACACTTCTGGCGTTGTAGCAGCGCTTGCATCAGTCGTTTTTAATAATCCTCCTGAAACCACATTTGCTGTAATACCATATTGACCTAATTCAGCCGCAATATTACGTGTAAAACCAATTAATCCAGCTTTTGCCGTCGTATATTGGTGATAAGGTACGACTGGGTTTTGATATAGATTTGTTCCTATACTAATAATGCTACCTTGCTGACGTTCTTTAAATTGAGGCACGACACTTTGGGTAACATTAAAAGCAGCTTTTAACGTCCCGTCTATTTGCTGCTGGTAATCTTCCCATACTAATTCTGTAAATGATTGTTGGGCAGTAGGATCGAATTTAAAGTCTACTAATGCATTGTTTACTATCACATCAATGCGCCCAAAATTTTTAGTCCCTTGTGCAATCATTTTATCTACCGCTTCACGTTGCGTCACATCACCTTGAATGGCAATTGCGTTATCAGAACCCAATTCATCTACTAAATCTTGAGCCGCCTGTTCACTATGACAGTAATTAATAATTACCTTCTGACCTTGTGCTACTAATGTTTTCACAATCGTTGCACCTAAACCTCTACTACTCCCCGTCACTAAAATTACTTTCGACATAATATTTCACTCCTATAGTTAGATTTATAATTAAAAATTGCCACGTGAACGTGTCTATGTAGTGTCAAAACAACAAAAACGCGACCTCCAATTATGGAAGCCGCGTCAAAAATACATCTTAATATATAATAAAGCGTCAGCGCTTAAATTATAGTTTGACGAACACACTTCCCTACGCTAGTTCCAACTAGATCAGGTTCAAAGGGTTTGAGGAAATCCTCATCTCAGTGCAAAAATGACACCCCTAGTGGTTATTTAATTATTACTTTAAATGTATGTGCTTCATTACATAATGTCAAGTTGCCTCCTTCAAACCTCCTCCAACAACAATAAATTTACAATATAACTGATTTTTTATACTTTTATTAAAACAAAACTCTTTAAATTATAAGTTTTTATTATTATGAACTATTAAAACTTTTACATCATTTTTACACTATGGTATATTCTATGTAAGGGCTTACATATTCGAAAGGAGGCAGTCTTCCTATGAGAACTTGTGATGTTATGCAATGAAAATTATTACAGCAAAAGAACTAAAAACTTTAGTGAAAAGTCATGACACCATTGCCCTTTCAGCATTGTCAGTAGGTAATTTACCAGTAGAAATATTAAAACACCTGATTGACTATTATGACGAAACGCAACAATTAGATAATTTAACAATAATGGTTGCTAATGATATTAGTGACTACGCTGGAGATGGTGTCGATTTAGACGCATTTATTAAACGTAAAATGGTAAAGCGTTTAATATTAAGCATTATAATAGCTTCACCCGCTACAATCTCAGCAATAAAAAATAGTGAAGTAGAAGCCTACTTTTTACCCCAAGGCGTTATGACTACGAATTATCGTAATCAAACTTTTGCCAACCCAGGTACAATAACAACGATAGGCTTACATACAACGGTGGATCCTAGATATACAGGTGGCAAAGCAAATGTTCGAACGAGTGAGGACTTAGTACAATTAACGAAAGTAAATGGTAAGGAATACCTACTCTACCAATTTCCTGAAGTTGATGTAGTCCTGTTACGAGGAACTTACGCAGATCGACAAGGTAACATTTATATGGATCATGAAGCACATCTTAGCGAAGCATATAGTGTTGCACTAGCTGCACATAGAAACAACGGCAAAGTGATTGTACAAGTTAAAGCTGTTGTTGAAGATGGTAGCTTTAAACCAACAGATGTATTTATACCAAGTGCCCTAGTTGACTACGTTATGGTAAACGACAATCCACGTTACCATAAACAAGTTGTTCAAACTTATTATGACCCTGCATTGTCTGGACATTATAAAGTATTAGATATGCCTGGTCCCTACATTAAAATGAGTTCACGTAAAGTCATCTTACGACGGGCAGCACAATTTTTAACACAAGGTGATATGGTTAGCATTGGATTTGGTATAAACAATGAATTATCTAATTTATTAGTTGAAGAAGGTGTACGTGATTTAGTACATCTCAATATCGATACAGGCGTCTTTGATGGTTATATCGGTAGTAATGACTATTTGAGTATGCACTACAATTTAAGTGCACGTATGCGTCACGAAATGACATGGGATTTTATTTATAATGGTGGGCTAGACATTGCATATTTGAGTTTTGCTGAAATAGACCAACATGGCAATGTAAATGTCTCTTCTTATGGCAATAAATTAAATGGCTGCGGTGGCTTTATAGACATAAGCCAAACTGTTGATACCATTGTTTTTTCTGGCTCATTAGTTGTCGGGGGTCAACTAGATTGTGTACATAATAAATTAGTAATCAACGAAGATGGTAAGGCTACTAAATTTGTAGACGAAGTACGCAACGTAGATTTTAATGCCGAATACGCACTATCCAAAGCTCAGACTGTTTATTATGTGACTGAGCGCGCGGTATTCCAACTTACAAATTCAGGTTTGAAGTTAATCGAAATCGCACCAGGTGTAGACATAGAAAGAGATATATTAGCGAATATGTCATTTAAACCTATTGTTCCTGACGACATAGGTTTAATGGATGCTAGTATGTTTCAAGAACATTGGGGTAATTTACACAAAACGTTAGGGAGCAATAGTTAACCGATTACAAGGGGGTACAAACTATGAATTTCGATTGGATTAAGACAAGAGCTATATTTGAAGAAGAGAAACCTGCAATTATTGACCCAGCTAAAGGCACTGAGTGGACATACCAACAATTAAATATCCGTGCAGAAAACTTGGCATCACATTTACGTGAACAAGGCACAGAGCGCGGTGACGTCATAGGTATTTTCGGACCAAATGACGTTGCGATTTTAGATTTATTATTCGCTTCTATAAAATTAGGCGCCGTATTTCTACCTATAAATTGGCGTTTAAATCCAGAAGAAATTTCAACCATCGTAGAAGATTCGGGCGTTAAAAAAATTTTTTACGAGACTAAACATCTATCATCTCTAACTAAAATAGATGAGTCACTATTATATATGGATATCAATTCTCAGGAATACGATAATATCGTAGATCCTTCTCATCATAATGTATTTGAAAGTGTTGAATTACAGGGGGACGATTTAGCATCGCTATTATATACAAGTGGTACAACTGGAGTTCCAAAAGGTGTTATGTTCTCGCATGATTCTTTTGTAAGTAACGGCATAAATTTAAACCATACACTACCAACTTATCCGACAGACGTTTCAATAGTCGCGTTACCACTGTTCCACGTATTTGGTTTTAATGATTTAACATTACCAGCATTGTTCAATGGTGGCACACTTGTGTTGCAACGCTATTTTAACGC
The DNA here is from genome assembly GCF_015775975.1 of Staphylococcus lloydii. Lineage (NCBI taxonomy): Bacteria > Bacillati > Bacillota > Bacilli > Caryophanales > Staphylococcaceae > Staphylococcus > Staphylococcus lloydii. Next base: position 345,496 of record NZ_CP064056.1, on the reverse strand, counting down.
TGAAGAACTCAATAATCTCATGATGGAATATAAACCAGACTATATGTTACTTATTCCAACAATGTTATATGCAATGCTTGTGGCAGATAATTTTAATCCTGAAGGCTACCAAAGTGTACGTTATTTAATACAAGGTGGTTCTCCACCACTGCCAGCAGTACAGGCAAAATTATTAAATATGAATATTGCACTTATTAATGGTTATGGTCTAACTGAGGCGCCTATTGTTTCTGTAAATACAGTAAGCAATTCAAAACTTAAGCCTAAATCAATCGGAAATCCTGTCATTTTCACTGAAGTACGTATCTTTGATGATGATTTTAACGAAGTAGCGACAGGTGAAATTGGTGAATTAGGCGTACGTGGCAAAAACGTTACGCCAGGTTATTGGAACAAGCCAGAAGCTACGGCAAAAAGTTTTCATGATAATTTCTTTTTAACTGGTGATCTGGCGACAATTGATGAAGATGGTGATGTATATATTGTTGACCGTAAGAAAGAGATGATTATTACCGGAGGGGAAAACGTACTACCATCAGAAGTTGAAGCGGTATTATCAGAGCATCCATTAGTCGCACAATGTGTCGTCGTAGGCTATACAAGTCCTAAATACGGCGAATCCGTATCGGCTGCAGTAGTTTTAACGGAAGCGGATGACAATTTTGAAGAGAAATTAGATGCCTTCGCACGTGAAAAACTAGGTGGCTATAAAGTGCCTAGAATGTATTTAAGTATTAATCATATGCCATTAAACTCAACATCCAAACCAGATAAACTCGCATTACAGCAACGTATGAATGAAAAAGCTGAGCAATTACATCAAGGTGATGAGTTGGCATAAATGCAACACCTACTTAAATACTATAAAAATTTTTACCTGTCTATGTAAGCGCTATCATAACAATTATTGGAGGTTTTATATATGTCCACAAAAACTGAAATATTAAAAGAATTATATCCAGAAGATACGTTAAATATCGCTAAAGAATTAACTGAAGGTGAAGTTAAATTTTTAAAACAGTTAGACGACATGTTAGAAAACAATTATCGTGATTCAATTAATGATCACTGGGCTAATGCCACAATTCCAGAAGGCTTCTTCGAAGAATTAGGCAAATTAGATTATTTTAATAATCCCCTACTCTTTGAAGGACGTGGCGATGCAAAGACTACAAGCCAAATGTTCCAATTTTTCTTATCTTATACAGTAGCAAGATTTGACGTCTCACTCGTTACTTTATTAGGCGTACACCAAGGCTTAGGCCATAATGCATTCTTATTTGGAGGTAGTAAAGAGCAAGTTGCTTATTATGTTCCAAAATTGCAATCTCATGAACTACGTACTTGTTTTGCATTAACTGAGCCAAACCACGGCTCTGACGTAGCAGGCGGTTTAGAAACTGTCGCAACAAAAGATGGAGATAAATGGGTTCTAAATGGTGAAAAGAAATGGATTGGTGGCGCACATTTATCAGACGTTATACCAGTATTCGCAGTTGATGCAGAAACTAAAAAGCCTAAATGTTTTATCGTTCGTCCAGAACAAGAAGGCGTAGAGATTGATATTCTTCAAAATAAGATCGCATTAAAAATTGTGCCTAACGCACATATTAAATTAACAAATGTCGTCGTTGAAGAACAAGAACGTCTACAAAATATTAATAGCTTCAAAGATGTGGCTAAAATACTTTATTCAACTCGTGCTGGTGTAGCATATATGTCTACTGGCGCTATGGCTGGAGCTTTACGTGCCACTTTAAAATACGTTAAAGAGCGTAAACAGTTCGGCAAAGAAATTAGTAAGTTCCAATTAATCCAAGAAAAATTAGCCATGATGCAAGGTAACTTATCACAAGCAATGGCTATGTCGGCACAACTTGCACGCATGCAAGCAAATGGCGAGTACGATGAAGTAGCAACTTCAACGGCTAAAATGATGAACTCATTACGCTTCAGAGAATCCGCTGCAATGGGTCGTGGCATCACAGGCGGTAACGGCATCTTAGCTGAATACGACATCGCAAGATTTTTCTCAGACGCAGAAGCAATTTACACATATGAAGGTACACACGAAGTGAATGCTTTAGTTATCGGTAGAGCTCTTACTGGCGACTCTGCATTTATCTAATATGACTAATTAATAATCACTTGGAGGTATTTATATGACTATACGCAAAGCAACAGTATTAGGTGCTGGCACAATGGGCAGTCAAATCGCTGCCCTATTCGTAAATGCTGGTTTGAAAGTAAAATTGTTAGATATCGTAATAGATGACAATGATCCAAACAAGATTTCTAAAAAAGCATATGAAACGATTACCAATAAAAAAAGACCGATGTTATTTAATTTAGATTATGCTTCGAATTTAACTTACGGTAACTTTCAAGAAGATTTAGCCCATGATGATGCAGACATTTATATCGAAGCAGTCAAAGAAGATGTAGACGTTAAACACCAAATATGGCAACAAGTGCAACAACATGCTAAAGAAGGCGCAATCTTTGCAACGAACACTTCTGGTATCCCTATTGAATCTATCGCGCAAGCGTTCAATGACGACACGAGACAAAGATTTTTAGGATTACATTTCTTTAATCCACCACGCATTATGAAATTAGCAGAAATTATTCCTAATGAGCATACAGAAAACGCCGTTATTGAGAGCGTTAAATCTTTTGCCGAAGACATATTAGGTAAAGGTACTGTCGTAGCAAATGACGTTGCAGGCTTTGTTGCCAATAGAGTCGGTACGCAATCTATGAATGATGTGATGTACAGAGCAGAGCAACAAGGTTTTTCTATTACAGAAGTCGATGCGCTAACTGGACGTGCTATCGGTAGACCTAATACGGGTACTTATGGACTTACTGATTTAGTTGGTCTTGATATAGCTCAAACAGTAACGGACGGTATGCGACGCGTGCCTGAAGAGCAACCCTATTTCAAGGAAGTTCAATTAAGTAAGAAACTTTTTGAAGCTGGCGCATTAGGTCGTAAAACAAAACAAGGTTTTTACAAGAAAGAAAATAAAAAACGACTCGTATTGGACCCTGAAAAAAATGAATATGTAGAACCACAACAGCCTACAATTGATATCTTAGGCCAATTCAATAAAGATTTAGCACACAATCTAGACGTTATTTTCAACGCTACAGACGATGCCGGTAAATTTTTATGGGAAACATTAAGAAATAATTTCTATTACGCGGCAATTAACGTTCCAAAAGCCGCAGCCGATTTTAAAGACATAGATCGTGCTATCGTTTGGGGCTTCAACTGGAAAAAAGGACCTTTCCAATTATGGGACTTAATGGGCTTTGACCGAGTTAAAGACCGCATTAAAGACGAAATTGGTGATTTACCTGATTGGGTCGACAAACAACAAGGTTCATTCTATGCTGAAAATGAATCTATTGAACGCGTAACTGATGTTTCTAACTTTATCGACAGCGAAGTTTGGGACAAAGAAGACTCAAATTTATCTGTAGCTAATAAAGATCAACTATTATTAAAACTACAAAGTAAAAATAACGTTATCACAAATGAATTTGTCGAAGATTTAAATGACGCTATAGATACATTGGAAAATGGTGATTACACAAGCATGGTTATTTATGCTGATGGCAATAACTTTAGCGTCGGTGCTAACTTATTTATGATGAAAAAGGCACACGAAGATGGTCTTGTAGAATCACAAGTTAAACCAGCAGTAGAAAGACTACATTATGTGTTTAGTCGTTTAAAATATGCGCTTAAGCCTATCGTCACTGCGACACAAGGTAAAACTTTAGGTGGCGGTTGCGAACTCGTTATGCATTCACCTTTCGTCGTAGCATATAGCGAAACATATATAGGCTTAGTCGAAACTGGCGTTGGCTTATTGCCAAGCGGTGGTGGACTTGCAGAAATAGCTACAAGAGTATTAAGTGCAGATCATCAAAACGATGATAAACAAGCTACAATGAGCAAAATTTTGATGAATATTGGCTTAGCCAAAGTAGCAACTAATGCACATGAGGCTGTCAGATATGGTTATTTAAAAGAGACAGATACAATCATAATGAATAAAGAAAAACGTATCGAAATCGCGCTCAAACGCGCACGTTATGAATCAGAAACAAATTACATGCCTGCACCAAAAGAAAACTTTATCGCCCTAGGTAAAGACTTTAAAGCATTGGCACAAGGCCAATTAGATGCACAACGCTTAGGTCACTTTATTAGTGATTACGATTATGAAATCACGCTTAAAATCGCAGACATCTTAGCTGGCGGTGATTTACCACGTAATACCTATGTGAACCAACGCTACTTACAAAATTTAGAAAAAGCTGGATTTGTTGAACTACTACAAAATAGTAAAACGTATGACAGAATTTCTCATATGTTAAAAACAGGCAAACCATTACGCAACTAATTATAAGTAAGAGAAGAGAGGATGAAGTGAAATGCGAGATGCATATATCGTAGCTTATGGTCGTTCGGCAGCAAGTAAGGCTAAGGGAGGTGCTATGTTTCATGAAAGACCAGATGAAGTGGCAGGACAAGTACTTAAAGGCGTACTTGAACGCGTAGATGGCCAATTTGATCCGAGTATGGTTGAAGACGTGATTGTCGGCAATGCCTTTCCTGAAGGCTTGCAAGGTCAAAACATTGCACGTACGATTGCCCTATTAGCTGGCATGCCAGATAGTGTACCTGGCCAAACAGTAAACCGCTATTGTTCATCCGGTTTACAAACAATAGCTACTGCAGCAAACCAAATTAAAGCTGGCCAAGGCGACATATTAGTGGCTGGCGGCATAGAATTGATGAGTGCGGTACCTATGGGCGGGAATGAACCAACGAATAATCCAATTTTACAAGATGAAGACCGTGGTGTGTCTTATCCAATGGGCTTTACAGCGGAAATGGTCGCAGAAACTTATAATGTTTCACGTGAAGACCAAGATGCTTACGCCGTTCAAAGTCATCAACGTGCAAAAGCAGCACAAGATGCGCATAAATTTGATGACGAAATTATACCTATTGAAGTTAATGACGTGAATTATAACAGCAACGGGCCAGTCGTATCCAAAGTTCAGTTTAAAACAGATGAAATGATTCGTCCTGATACTAATATAGAAGACTTATCACAATTACGTACAGTCTTTAAAGCGGACGGCACAGTAACTGCCGGAACTTCTGCACCATTAACAGATGGTAGTGGTTTCGTTGTACTTATGTCTGGTGATAAAGTTAAAGAATTAGGTGTGACACCTATTGCACGTTTCGTTGGGTTTAAAGCAGTCGGTGTTGATCCAAAACTTATGGGTATCGGCCCTGCTTACGCTATTCCAGAAGTATTGAAAGAAAGTGGTTTATCTATCGAAGATATTGACTTAACAGAATTAAATGAAGCCTTTGCTTCACAAACGCTTGCATCAATGAGAGAAACTGGACTAGACAAAGATAAAACAAACGTTAACGGAGGCGCTATCGCCTTAGGTCACCCATTAGGTGCTACTGGTGCGATGTTAACTAGTCGCTTACTAGCAGAAATGAAAAAACGTCCAGATACTAAATACGGTATGGTAACGATGTGTATCGGTGTCGGCATGGGTGCAGCAGGCATTTTCGAATACGTACGTTAAACTTTAATTTCTAAATAGCAACAAAGCCTAGCAGATTTGTGCTTATCTGCTAGGCTCTTTTTATATTCAACTGCTTATATTTGAATTGTCGCTCATAACAAAAAGAGAACTGAAATAAATCAGTTCTCAATGAATCAAATTATCTATCCCAATATCTTGCACGGCCAAATGCTTCAACAATCGTTTCAGGATTGTCTGAAATAAAGACACCTGGCGCATCTAGTTTTAATTTTGCTTCTTTTAATTGCTCTGCAGCCTGTTCATTAAACACTAATGGTTTGTTGTGTTTATAAGCCATTTCAGCAAATGATTCTGCATCTGGATTTAAGTCTGAACCGTCTGATAATACAATTAGACTATCAAATAATGTTGGATGTGCAGTTGCATAAGTTTCTGTAACGCCAAAGTCTTCATCAATATCTTTAGGTTGCTTACCTACAAATGCATAGTTTAATTTTTGTTGTGTGAATGTTTTGGCATAAGATTTTAACGTATCTTCTGAAATATCTCCATTTAATAAAACCGCAACTGAATGTCCAGCTAATGGAATATCAAATTTTTCCATAGTCAACTTACTATCTTTAGCATCAGAATCTACTTCTTCATTTTGCTCAGGTACTTTAACACCAACATTTTCAGCCACAGTTTCAGCTAGTTGTCTATCAACTTTGTTTAATTGGCTAACTGCATTTTCTTTTACCATGATAGATTTACACATGCCAATTTCGAATGAGAAGCCATCAACCATATGCTTATACTCAGCTTCAGTTAAACTATTTAAATATAACTTAGGTTGTGAGTAATAATCTTTGAAACTTTCGCTTCGTTTTCTAATCTTTCTACCTTCTACTTTTTCTTGATAATGTTCATAGCCACCTTCTTCTTTTGATGTCGTATGTGGCTCATTATCATTTAAAGCATTGTTGTGATATGCCGTTTGCCCTTTATGCACATGTTGTTGGTGCATTGCATCACGTTGATTATTGTGAACTTCATTGACTGGTCTATTGATAGGAATTTGATTAAAGTTTGGTCCACCAAGGCGTGAAATTTGAGTATCTGTATAGGAGAATAAACGCCCTTGCAATAATGGGTCGTTAGAGAAATCAATACCAGGTACAATGTGACCAGGATGGAACGCAGCTTGTTCAGTTTCATCGAACACATTGCTTACATTTTGATTTAAAGTCATTTTACCCACGCGTTGCACTGGCACTTGATCTTCTGGCCAAATCTTAGTCGGATCTAAAATATCAAAATCAAAATCAAATTCTTGGTCTGGCGTAATGATTTGTAAACCTAATTCCCATTCAGGATAATCGCCTTTTTCGATTGATTCATATAAATCTTTACGATGGAAGTCTACATCTTTACCATGTAGGATTTGTGCTTCATCCCATACAAGAGATTCTAAACCTTGCAATGGTTTCCAATGGAATTTAACGAAATAAGACTGTCCTTCGCTATTTACTAAGCGGAACGTGTGGATACCAAATCCTTCAATTTGTCTGAAGTTTTTCGGAATACCTCTATCACTCATCGCCCACATCGTTGTGTGCGTAGATTCTGGATTTTGTGCGAAGAAGTCCCAAAATGTATCGTGTGCAGAACCACCTTGAGGTACTTCATTGTGTGGTTCTGGTTTAACAGCATGGATTAAGTCTGGGAACTTAATTGCGTCTTGAATAAAGAATACTGGTATATCGTTACCTACAAGGTCAAATATACCTTCATCCGTATAAAATTTTGTGGCAAAACCACGTACGTCTCTTACTGTATCTGGAGAACCTTTTGACCCTTGAACAGTTGAGAATCTTACAAATACAGGTGTCGTTTTATCTGGATTTGTTAAAAAATCTGCATACGTATATTGTGATAAATCTTCATATACTTTGAATTCACCATGTGCGCCGAAACCACGTGCATGCACGATACGTTCTGGAATACGCTCATGGTCAAAATGCATTATTTTTTCTCTAAAACGAAAGTCCTCTAATAAACTAGGTCCGCGTTCACCAACAGTTAAAGTATTCTCATCTTCACTCACTTTAACGCCGTTATTTGTTGTCATGGCTTTACCGTCATTATTCTTTTCATCTTGTTTTAACTGATCGAGTTTTTTATTTGTCATAATAATCCTCCTTTCTATTTATAGATACCCCTTGTGTTTATGAAAAAACTGAAAAGTGTATTACATAATTGTGAAATTAATATATTGTAGCAATCATATTTCGTTTTCATATAAATTTAAGATTATAGATAAATAAAAATTACTTTATTTTCGATTTATTTATTAGTCGTATAAGTCACATTACTCACGGTTAATAACCTTTTCATTAAATTAATCAGCCCAAAGATATTTGAATTATTAAAAAAAGAGTGGCAGTATATAAAAAAACAAAGTATTATGAAAGCGCATACATTTTATAATTTAAGGGGTAAAGATATGGAAGATAAATTACAAAGAGCACTCAGTAATAGACATATTCAATTAATTGCGATTGGGGGCGCAATTGGTACCGGATTGTTTTTAGGTGCAGGTGAATCAATTCACCTCACTGGTCCATCAATATTATTCACGTACATGATTGTTGGCTTAGCATTATTTTTATTCATGCGTGCGATGGGAGAAATGTTGCTATCCGACACAAAGTTTAATTCATTTGCTGATATTACTAATGAATTTGTTGGACCGTTAGCAGGATTTATTACAGGTTGGTCTTATTGGTTAACTTGGATTGTTTCTGGCATGGCAGAAGTTACGGCTGTTGCTAAATATGTATCCTTTTGGTTCCCAGACATTCCAAACTGGTTAACTGCATTAGCTTGTGTGTTATTATTAATGTCATTTAATTTAACGAGTGCTAAATTATTTGGTGAATTAGAATTTTGGTTCTCAATTATTAAAGTACTTACAATATTAGCGCTAATCGTTATTGGTATTATCCTAGTTATTATGGCGTATAAAACACCATATGGTACTTCAAGTTTTACAAATATTTATAGTCATGGTGGCATGTTCCCTCATGGCATATCTGGTTTCTTAATGTCTTTCCAAATGGCTATTTTTTCATTTTTAGGTATTGAGATGATCGGTATTACTGCAGCTGAAACGAAGAATCCACATAAAACGATACCACAAGCAATTAACAACGTACCTATTAGAATATTATTATTTTATGTTGGGGCGATTGCAGTCATTATTTCAGTTATACCATGGAATCATTTAAGTCCAGATGATAGTCCTTTCGTTAAAGTGTTTGGTCTAGCAAGCATACCTTTTGCTGCCGGAATTATTAATTTCGTCGTTTTAACTGCAGCTGCATCGGCTTGTAATAGTGGTATTTTTGCGAATAGCCGTACATTGTTTGGTTTAGCTGATAGAAAACAGGCACCACCTAAATTTCAAGCAACCAATCGTAGAGGTATTCCAGTTATCGCTATTTTAATCACATGTGGTATGTTATCAATTTCAGTAATACTCAATTACGTTATCCCTAATGCCACAACGGTATTTGTTTATATTTCTACCGTTTCAACAGTATTAAGTATATTCATCTGGACATTGATTACAATTGCCTATTATAGATATACAAAAAAGCGCCCTGAAGAGCATAAGAATAGTAAGTTTAAATTGCCAGGTGGTCGTGTAACATCCATTATTATTATCATATTCTTTATCTTTATCTTTGGTATATTATTGGTTAATCCAGATACACGTACAGCGGTTTACTTTACACCAGTATGGTTAATTATTTTGTCACTGATGTATCTCAAATACTCTAGAGAAAAAGCAAAAGAATATCATGAACAAAACAAGTATTAATTAAATTAACGACCACACACGATTTAACAGTGTGGTCGTCTTTTTATTCTATTTTTTACTTTGCCCCCTATTATCATTCATTTAAAAGTTTATAACATTCGATATAGGTTATATATTATAAATAACTTTCTAAGATGATATATATAAATCGCCTATTACCTTAACAAACTTATGTATGTTATCATGGCTCAATATTATATATAAAATTTGATCACCTCAGATATGCAAAAGTAGTTTATTTTACTAGGAGGTAATATTATGAGTTGGGAGAAAAATGACACTAACGAGGGAAAAGATTTACGTATTAAGAGTAAGGTGATTAGCGAAGGTGTCAATCGTACACCGAACCGTTCTTATTTACGTTCACTCGGTTTTGAAGACGAAGATTTTCAAAAACCGATGATTGGTGTTGCAAGTACTTGGAGTGAAGTGACACCTTGTAACGTACATATCGATGGTTTGGCTCGTGCTACAAAAAGAGGCATAAGTGAAACAGGTGCCAATCCGTTAATATTTAATACCATTACTGTTTCTGACGGTATTTCAATGGGTACTGATGGCATGCGATTTTCATTACCAAGCCGAGAATTAATCGCGGATTCTATCGAATCAGTTGTAAGTGCTGAAAATTTAGATGGCGTGGTCGCCATTGGTGGTTGTGACAAAAACATGCCAGGATGCATGATTGGGATAGCACGTCTCAACTTACCTGCCGTTTTCGTTTATGGTGGTACAGTATTACCTGGGAAATTAGATGGCAAAGACTTAGACGCGGTTTCAGCATTCGAAGGCGTTGGCCAATATAACAATGGTGAAATTGATGACAAACAATTGCATAAAGTTGAGTGTAACGCATGTCCAGGTGCAGGTTCATGTGGCGGCATGTTCACTGCCAATACGATGTCTTCGGCAATCGAAGCTATGGGTATGAGTCTGCCAGGCAGTGCTTCTCATCCAGCTGTATCTGCAGACAAAGCTAAAGACAGTCGTGCTGCAGGTAAAGCCGTTTATAACTTACTAGAAAAAGGAATTTATCCTAAAGATATTATGACGAAAGAAGCATTTGAAAATGCGATTACTGTTGCGATGGCACTTGGTGGTTCAACGAATGCTATTTTACATTTATTAGCAATTGCCCACACTATCGAAGTAGATTTAACTTTAGATGATTTTGAAAAAATTCGTCAACGTGTCCCTCACATTGCGGATTTACGTCCTAGCGGTAAATATGTAATGTCTCATCTTAATGATGTAGGCGGCGTACCTGGCGTGATGAAATTATTATTAGATAAAGGTTTAATTCATGGAGATTGCTTAACAGTTACAGGTAAGACTGTCGCTGAAAACTTAGCCGAAGAAGACGCACTCTCGGATGATCAAGAAATCATAAACTTTGACGAGCCTAAACACCCTACCGGCCCACTCGTTATTTTAAAAGGTAATTTAGCGCCAGAAGGTGCTGTAGCTAAAATTTCAGGACTTAGCGAAACATATATTAAAGGTCCAGCAAAAGTATTCGATACTGAAGACGCTGCAACTAAAGCGATTTTAAATAATAAAATCAAACCTGGTGATATTGTCGTAATAAGATATGCAGGTCCTAAAGGCGGACCAGGTATGCCTGAAATGTTATCTGCTTCATCTATACTTGTTGGTAAAGGTTTAGGCGAGTCTGTAGGTCTATTAACAGATGGTCGTTTCTCTGGTGGTTCACACGGATTAGTTATTGGCCATGCCGCACCAGAAGCACAAGTTGGCGGACCAATGGCATTATTAGAAGAAGATGACACGATTACGATAGACGCTGAAAATCGTGAAATCACATTCGATGTTTCTGATGAAGAACTTGAACGTCGTAAAGCCAACTGGACTCAACCGCAACTAAAAGTATCACGTGGTACTTTATACAAATATGCAAAACTTGTATCTTCAGCCTCAAAAGGTGCTATTACAGATTAATATGCCATAGACATCACTGTCTTACTACAAACGTTACTATGCAAAAGTTCTACTTTTGGTAGTAACGTTTTTTTATAACTATGACACTTCAAAAAGTTTTCAATTTTATGTTAGTTATGCGTTATTTAGTGAATGTATTAAACTATAAAGTTCTATTTGAATTGGAGGTTTTAGTTATGCAGAAAATAATCGGAGCCCTTCTGGGCTTATTACTATGTTGTACGATCATTTCGACAGGGGCATTTGCAGCTGCAAAGCAACAATCACACCACTCTAAAAAGACGACTTCACAACATACTATCTTACATACGAATGATATTCACGGCAGAATGGTTGAAGAAAAAGGTTCTATCATTGGCATGGCCAAACTTAAAACTTTAAAAGATCAACAGCATCCAGACCTTATGTTAGATGCTGGTGATGCCTTCCAAGGTTTGCCCGTTTCCAATAATTCTAAAGGTGAAGAAATGGCAAAAGCTATGAATAGCGTCGGTTATGATGCGATGACTTTAGGTAACCATGAATTTGATTTTGGTTACAAACAATTATTACATTTGAAGAAGCAATTAAACTTCCCTATTATTTCGTCAAATGTTTATAAAAATGGTAAGCGCCCTTTTAAACCGTCTACGGTTATTAAAAAAAATGGTGTGCGTTACGGTATCGTAGCAGTTACTACGCCTGAAACAAAAGTTAAGACAAGACCCGATAGTATTAAAGGCGTTAAATTTGCCGATCCAGTAAACAGTGCTGAAAAAGAAGCGAAGAAGCTACATAACAAAGCTGACGTCATTGTCGTACTCTCTCATTTAGGTGTAGATCCAGTGACTAAGAAATCTTGGCGTGGCGACAATTTAGCACAACAATTGAATGCCAAAAAATCAATCAAGCAACCTGTTATTGTCATAGATGGACATTCTCACACTGTTTTAGACAAAGGTGAAAAATTCGGCAAAGGGATTTTAGCACAGACAGGAACCGCGCTAGAGAACGTAGGCGCTATCACATTTAATTATTCACAAAATAAAGTGAGCCATTTAGCCGCTAAAATGATTAACGTTAAAGACGTAAGTAAACTTAAAGGTAATCAAACAATCGCACATCAAGTTAATAGCGCGAACAAGAAATTCTTAAAACAGACTTCAAAAGTCGTAAGAGCACATAATAATGTTAAATTTGAAGGCGATAAAAACATCGCAAGAACTAAAGAAACAAATTTAGGTAATTTAATTACAGATGCTATGGAAAGTTATGGTAATAAAGAATTTAAACATAAACCAGATTTTGCCGTAACAAATGGTGGTGGCATCAGAGCATCAATCGATAAAGGCAAAGTGACACAGAATAATATTATCACCGTCTTACCATTTGGTAATACTATTACCCAGATAAGCGTTAAAGGTAGCGACGTTGAAAAAGCATTTGAACATAGTTTAAGCTCACCTACTAAAACGGAAAATCATAAAAAAGTATTAACGCCTAATGGTGGTTTCTTACAAGCTTCCAAATCTATTCGTGTTACTTATAATTTAAATAAAGCAAAACAACATCGCGTCACTTCAATTAAAGTATTAGATAAAAAATCAGGTCACTTTAAAAAATTAGATCCAGACAAAAAATATTACGTCGCAACTAACGACTTCACCGCTAACAAAGGCGACGGTTATAAAATGTTTGGTGGTAAAAGAGAAGAAGGTATTTCTTTAGATGAAGTCGTAGCTAAATACTTCAAACAAGCGAAATTAAAACAATATGACACAAGCGAGCCACAACGCGTTAAAGAACAGAAATCAGAAAAAGAAAAATCCAACCAAAAAGATGAAGCAGCATAACAAAATTCAAATCATCACAACCCTATTGTTATTAAACATAGGGTTGTTTTTTTATACCAAACAATAGTTATTATAAAAAATATAAATTACTCTTTTTATTACAAAGTATACCGCAACCATTTTTTTAATAACTTTAAAGTTTTTTCACTTTCAATGAATCTTAATTTAATACAAAAAATATTTTTTTATAATTATGCCTTTGTTTTTATTTTCAAAAATTAATTAAAAAACAAAATTTTCTATTACATTTTACATTAATTGTGCTATTATGTGTACAAGCAACTAAACTGGGGAGGTAGACGACAATGTCTAAATTAGTGAAAATTATAATTGCTGCGGTTATTGCATTGCTGCTTATTGTAGGAATTGGGGGCGCAATAACATACTATTTAGTGAAGAATACGCCTAAGAACACCTACTTGTTGAGTGAACAAGAAACAGCCAAGAAACTTCAAGATTATGGGAAAGATCGCTTTAAGAATGAATTTAAGTTTCAAGATAAGTTGAAAGATAGTGCCTACTTAGTAAACATGAATCTCAGTGCAGATGTACCAGAAAAATTATTGAAATCTTCTGACATTACAAAATCTACTGTTGATTCATCAAAAATAAACTTAAAAGTGGGACACGACCCTGATAAAGATAAATCACTGTTAGCCTTGAATCCAACAATTGCTGATAACGAAATCGGCAAATTCCAATGGGCCGCTGATAGTAAAAACCAATATTTTGAAGCACCTATTTTGGATGATAGTTACAAAGCAAAAAATAGTGAACTTGTAGATGTTTATAAAAAAATTACAGGCGATTCACCTTCATCGTCTAGTTACTCAAGTTCATCAAAATATTCAAGCGGTCAAAACAATATCACAAACGATAGCTTAAACTTAAATACTATTTTGTCTAGTGCTCAAATTTCTAATGACGACGTAAAAGATATTGGGAATCATTACAGTAAATTTATCGTTGATAAATTAGATAAAGACAATTTCAAAAAAGATAATGCGAAAGTTACTGTAGATGGTAAAAAAGAAGATGTTAAGAAAGTTACGATGAAATTAAGCCGTGGCGAAACGAAAAAATTAACGGTAGCTGTCTTGAAAGAAGCAAAAAAAGATGGTGACATTAAGAAAATTGCTAAAGATAAATTCCAAAACAAATCATATAAGCAATCTATCAACAAAGCATTAAAAGATGCTAAAAAAGCCGACTCAGATAAATATCCGAAAATCACTTCTACAATTTGGGAAAAAGACAATCAAATTTTAAAACGTGACCTATTACTTAAGGGACAATATGGTTCAGACGTCAAAGTTACAGGTACAAGCCGCATTAGTGATGATAAACTATTTGTAGACTACAAAGTAAAACAACGACAAGATACATTTAGCATTAAAGGTAACTCTAAGAAACATGGCGATAACTATACAGACAAATATACATTAGGTTCAAAAAATAGCTACAAATCAGATGCTATTGTTATTTCCAATAAAGAAAAACAAAATGGTGATAACCGTACTGACAAAGGTGATATCAAGAAGAAATCAAAATATGATTCTGCTTCAGTAAAATACAATAATGTATTAAACAGTGATCCAAAAAATAATACACAAAAACAAAAACTTGATATTACAACTGATGTCGAAGACGAACCAGTTACATTTACATTAGATGGTAATGTTAAACTTAAAAAACCAATTAACTTCAGTACTTCAGGTGCTAAAGACTTAAATACTATGTCTGACTCTGATTACAAAAAAGCACAAAAAGCAATTTCTAAAAATACTGGCGATTTAGTAAAAAAATTACAAAAAGACATTAAAAAATAATTAACTATCTAAAGGAGTGATTAAATGAAAACATTACAATTGTTTCGCATTTATCACTCCTTTTTATTAAAAAAATGGTATTTATTACTTTATATCGCAGTAATCATTATCGCCCTTTTATCAACATTACTTATTATTCAACATGTTAAGCAACAAGATGCTAAATTTAATATTGGCATTGTTGATGAAGATCATTCCAAAGAAACAAAACTAATATTAAACTCTATGGGTAATGGTAAAAACTTAAGCAAAGATATTCGGTTAAAGCAATATAATAAGCACCAAGCACACCGACTATTACAACAGCAAAAACTTGAAGGCTATTATGTTTTTGAACCCGGTATGACGCAAGCTTTTTACCATAGTGGTAAGCTGCCAATTACCGTGTATACATACGATACACAATCTACAAAAAGTATTGCTATTCATCAGTTAACCGATTCTGTTTATAGTAGATTAATGCAAGCAATGGGTGGAGGTCTAGCCTACACTAGCCTTACACCACATGCGACTAAACACCAAACTTTTATCTTACTAACAGATTTATTATTTACAGGCTTAAATCGTACAGGTTCTTTCGATTATCATCCTTTAAAGCTCTACGATACCGGTAGTTATTACGTTATTACTGGGTACTTGATTT
Source organism: Staphylococcus lloydii (assembly GCF_015775975.1). NCBI lineage: Bacteria > Bacillati > Bacillota > Bacilli > Caryophanales > Staphylococcaceae > Staphylococcus > Staphylococcus lloydii. The sequence goes on along the minus strand of NZ_CP064056.1, from coordinate 329,773 downwards.
CAATTTTCATCGTCTTTTTATCGCTATTTTCTATATTAAAAATGAATCAAGACACTGCGCTTAAAAACAGGTTAAGCATGTTTCACTTTTCATTTGAAAAATTAACTTTAATTCGCAGCCTATTTAGTCTTAGTTATACGATAATTTGGACTGTTATTGGCTATTTGTGGATTTTGCACAGTTTACCTCATACATTTGAAAGTTATAATTGGCCGACAGTCGTCATTCACTTAACCTATTACGTCAGCATGATTACAATATGGTTAACAATTATCGAATTAATTAGCTTCGGTTGGCTTAATTATCTGTTTAAAATGATATTAACGTTATTTATCGTATTATGTTCAGGCATGACTGTGCCAACGATATATTTCAAACATTTATTTGGCGGTTTATTTATTGCACAACCGTTCAGTTTAGTGACGAATCAAATGTTAGAAATTACTCTAAATAACTTTATTTTAGATACTTCACCTGTATTTTATAGTAGTCTTATAATTTCTATTATTTTGCTCGCTATAACCCTCGTTTGGAGGTATCGTCGATGATGAAATCATATGTATATCTCGTAGTTATAAAACAATGGAAACACTATTTAGCATTAATTGGCATCTTACTGTGCGTGGCATTTATTATTTGGGTCGTTCAACAAAACTTAAATAAAACTTTACGTATCCCCGTCGCAGTACAAGATATGAGTAACAGCCCACAATCAAAAGAACTCGTTAATAAATTACGTCATCATGATATTATTCAACTGGAAAAAATACCGAAAGACGATGGTTATATTGATGAACGTGTATCCAAAAAAGAAGCCGTCGTTAGTATGAAAATACCAAAGGATTATGCGACTAAACTTACTCATAATCATTTACAACATTCAATTAACTTATACGCCCGAGATGATTTTATTGGCAGTATTGCCCTGGAAATAATTAGCAAATCCATATATGAACAACAAATACCGAATATCGTTAAAAAGCATACTAAGTCAGCGCATAAAAACTACACCCTGACGACTATCAAACAACGTGTAACGGATAAGACTCCTTCTTCCAAAATAGGTTATCAAGCATTAAAGCATACATCTAATCACTCTATATCCGTAAGCGTCATTTTTGCTTTATTACTATGTGTGAGTACAATTCAAATCATCCTACATCAACGATTGAAACAAAATGCAGCATTAAATCGTTTAGCGCTCTTTCGATATAGCAAGGCTAAATTGTACTTAACCTATATTTGTACCCATACATTACTCTTAATGTGCTTTTTAGGAATCATTGCTTTACTTATGCAGCAACAACTTAGCTTTATATTTTATTTACGCTCATTATTAATTATTATAATTTTCGAATGTGGCATAGCTTGGTTACTATTCAAAGTTAACACCTTGAGCCATCGACTTTTTATGTCACTAATATACGGCGTGACGATTGCTATAATCTATATCTTTTTACAATTTTAGGAGTGACTCTATGATTGAACTTACGAATATTAATAAAAGTTTTCGCAATTTGCATATTTTCAACAATCTGAATATGACTTTTAACGATAAACAGTTAACGGTATTACTCGGTGAAAATGGTGCAGGTAAATCAACCTTACTCCGATTAATCGCCACGTTAGAAAACCCTAATAGTGGTACGATTCAATACTTTGGCGAACATTTGAATAAACAAAGTGTACGTCATTTAATCGGTTATATACCTCAAGATATTGCTTTATTCGAACATATGACTGTGAACGAAAACATTAATTGCTTTAAAGCATTATCCAAAAATCCAATTTCTGACTCAACCATAGACAATTATGCGCAACAACTTAATTTAACTGAAAGAGAGTCAATAGTAGCTAACTTATCCGGTGGCACTAAACGCAAAGTAAATGTGTTAATTGGTTTATTGAGCAACCCTAAAGTACTTATTTTAGATGAACCGACGGTAGGTATTGATTTGAAATCACGTTATGATATTCATCATTTACTTAACAATATGAAATCACAACGTCTTATTATTCTAACGACGCATCATTTAGATGAGGTAGAAGCGCTTGCTGATAATATTAAAGTTATTGGTAGCGATCCTTTTTATCGTGAAGTATTAAAAGAGAAAAATTGGTCATTCGAAGTGTATGATAATACACAAGAAGCACATTAAAATAGCCTAGCAGATGTTGTTATCTGTTAGACTATTTTTTCTTATAAGGGAAATTTAAACTCAAGCTTATTATAATTGTTCAAATAGCGTAGCTAAAAGCGATGTTCTATCAACGACATATGTCTTATTAATATGTTCGTTACGGGCATGAGGGCCTCCTCCTACACCACCTAAACCGTCTAATGTCGGCGTACCTTGTGCGGCAATAAAACTACCATCGCTACCGCCACCTACGGCAACTTGTTCTAATTCAAAATCTAAATCTTGAGCAAGTGCCTGTGCGTGTTGAAATAACTGCTCTGTAGCATCTGTTTTTTCCATCACGGGTCTAACTTCTCCACCATCAATAGTTACTTCTATTTTTGAATTTTGCGGTTCTAAACCTTGAATACGCTCATCTATTTTTTGACCTTCCTCGTTGTTCTTCACGCGTACGTCTACTTTAATTTGAGCGCTATCTGGTCTAACATTTATCCCTGTTCCACCTGTTATTGTACCAACGTTAACTGTAGTACCTGTATCATAATTTGTGAAACTTTCTAAACGTTCAATAAAATGAGCCGCTTCTAAAATTGCACTTTCACCTGCTCGGTGATCATTACCAGCATGAGCACTAATGCCTTTAAAATCTATCGTATATCGGTAAATTCCTTTACGAAAAGTTTTCAACGCACCACTTTCACCTGTCGCTGCTTCAGCAACTAAACCATAAGCACTGTTGCGTGCTTCTTCTTCGATATAAGGTCTTGAAGTTGGAGACGCAATACCTTCATGGTCTCCATTGAATAAGACGACAACTTTTTTAGTCGTTGGGATATTTTGTTCTTTTAAGGCACGTAATGCCCATAGCACTTGAACGACACCGGTTTTCATATCGATAACACCCGGACCATAAATTGTATCGCCATCTTCAATCAGTGCTAGATCATCAAAGCCCCATACCGTATCAAAATGACCACTTACTAAGATTTGTTCATCACCTTCACCCATGTGAAAACGAATATGGTTACCCGTATGCTGTTGTTCGATGATTTCTGGTTCAATATCTAAATAGCTTTTGATTTTATCTTGAATCCATAACCCTGCCGCGTCCACAGCCTCTTTTTGCGCTGTTGGTGACTGCTTTTGCACTAGGGCTTTTATGTCTGCGATAATATCTGCTTCATGTTCAGCAATATAGTCTTTTATTCGTGACAAATCACTTCACTCCTATTCCACTAAATCTTGATTTTCATCATTTAATTGTTCCAATTGTTGAATACGCGTTTTTACTTCATCGTTATAATTTTCTCTATATTGTGTGATGATTACGTTAAGTAAACTAATAATCGGGGCTATTTCGTTATAACCACTCACGTCTCTATTGGTTTTCGCAAAAAACACCGTATCAGCCAATTTATATATTGGTGACACTTGATTATCCGTAATACTTATAATACGGGCTTGTTGTTTCACAGCATTTTTTACAAACGCCGTCGTATCTTTATGGTATCTCGGAAAAGAAATGGCTACGACAACATCATTATGCTGCATGTCTAACAAGTATTTATTCATCTGTTGTTTCGTCACGACAGTGACATTTGATTTATACGTACCTAATACATAGCCAAACCAGTGTGCCGCACCATATGATGTATTATTTCCTATAATATATACATGTTGTGCATCATGGATGAATTGCATTGCTTGCTTTACAGCTGGTTCATCCAACGATGACGCTACATCTTGAATTAATGTAATATCTTGGTTAATAGGCTCAAGTATCGATGACGTATTAGGTTCCGCCTTTGATTCCGTATCAAACACATATGCTCTAATCGCATTTTGCATCTCCGTATATCCAGCAAATCCCACAGTATATGCAAATCTTATAATTGTTGCTTCACTTACTTGTGTCGCTTTTTGTAATTCAGCTAATGTCATATAACTACATGCTTTCGTATAATTTAAAATATATGTTGCAACCTTTTTCTTCCCTGCCGATAATGCGTCATATTGTTCTTCAATTGCCTTAATGATATCTTTTGACATTTAAGCTCCTCCAAAACGTCAGTCTTTAGTTTTTGCTATACGCACCATTCTTTCCCCAGAAAAACAATATCTTGGATAATTGATTGCTGCGATATAGCAATCAAATGGTGCTGTTATATTTTCATTATTAAGTTTACCAAGAATTGTACCATGTTCATAATGTACTCCCGCATTAACATAAGGTACAAATAACCCATGGTGTTCAGCTTTTAAAGTTGTCATACGTTCGTGAAAACGTACAGGATGTGCTTTTACAATTTTATCAATATCAGTAGTTGCGATATTGCCAGTATACTTGAAGAAATTTAATAATTGCTTAAAACATTTATCTGCTGCATCAAAATCGATCATACCGTCAGGCTGACCACCCTTCAACTCAACTAATAGAGCTTGTTGACCCGCTTCACATGCTTCTAAAAACAATTGACCTCTCGCACCACCAGAATGTACCACATCAGGAAAACCTAATAATTTTACTAAAGCAGACTGATGTTCAAATTGACTATAGAGGGACATCACATACGTAGAACCATGCTGACCACAACAATGTAAGTCGATAATATAGTCAGCGCCTCGTGTATCTTGCCAAATACTGTGCGCTAATTGCATTGATTGTGTTCCATTTGCATCCCCAGGAAAGATACGGTTTAAATCTAATTGGTCATATGGCGACGTTCGCGTACGATTAAAATACGCTGCTTGATTACATACTGGAATAATCTTAACTTTACCGTTCGCGCCATGGTCTTCAAAATATTTAACAAATAGGCGCGCCACATAAATCGCAGTTTGTTCTACTCCATGAATACCTGCTGTAATAACGACTTCAGTTCCTTCGCCATTGCCAAATTCATATATATCGTATGTTGATAAACTAGGGTCTTGATACGTTACAGTTTCCATTACTTTTCACCTTCTTATAATTGTTATTATGCCGGTCCATAATTAATCAATACTGCTATAATGACAAAGATAATTGCAATAATTGACCAAATAATTACTAATGGAAAAGCAAATCTTACCCATTTTGCAAATGGTACGCCACCCACTGCTAATATAGCCATTAATGTACCAGACACTGGCGTAATCATATTCGTAATACCGTCACCTAATTTGAAAGCGATAACTGCTGTTTGTCTTGTGATATGTAACACGTCTGCCAATGGTGTCATTAAAGGCATAACCACTGCTGCTTGACCACTACCAGAAGGTACGATCAAATTGAATAATACGTTAAAAATAAACATCGCAATTGCACCTAACATCGGTGTTAAATGACTTAACGGGATAAAAAGTCCATTAACTAATGTGTCTAAAATCTTTGCGTCTTGCATCAATATAGTAATAGATCTAGCCACACCTATAATCAGCGCACCAAACAATATATTTTTCGCACCAGTCATAAATGTTTCTATAAATTCATTCGGCGTTTGGCGTGCAACAATTGCCGTTAAAATACCATCCATTAAAAATAATGCTGACAATTGATTTACGCCCCATCCTAATTGTAGAGAACCATAAACAAATACGAATATAGTCATAAAAAATAATATGATTATTATTTTATGCGCCGTTGTGAAGTTTGAACGCGCTTCTACCTCTTCATCGACAACCTCTTTTTGGAAACGTTGTTTACCCATAATACTCTTGCTTGGATCTTTAGATATCTTTCTTACATAATGTATAACATACAACAATGTCACAATCATAAATACAATAAACATATATACACGCAACATTGTTCCAGAGAATATCGGCAACTTAGCTATCGTTTGTGCAATACCTAATGCAATCGGATCGAATATCGGTGCAACCGCACCAACATAATAACTTAAATATACGATAGCTACACCGGCTATCGCATCAAGATTCAACTTGCGTGCCAAAATAACACCTAATGGAATAAAAGCAATAACTGCATTGGCACTAACACCAAACGCATGAATTAAACCAAAAGTAATACCAATTACAACAATTAATAAATATATATTGCCACCGGTTTTATCTACGAGTTTTTGAACCGCTGAATTAAAAGTACCTTGTTTTTCAATAACTGCTACTGCCCCACCCATAATTAATACTAAAAACACTAAATCAGAAGTATCAATTAGTCCTTTCGGAATTGACATAAACAAATCCATGACATTAACAAATCCACCATTAATATATTTAAAACTACCTGGAACCACTGTATGATTACTCCCAGTTGTTTTAAATTCACCAGATGGAATTATAAAACTCAATAGCCAAACTATTATGAGAATAACGAATAATATTACAAACGTATTCGGCATATTAAACTTCTTTTTCATCGTGACAGCCCCTTTTAAAATGAGTAAGCGCTTACAAAATAAATGATTTTTTATACTTCACAATCATTATTTGTGAAGTATTTACTACACTTTAACATATTACACTTCATGTTCAAAGAAATATTTTCATTTTAATATATTTTTTCACATTAGCGTTTTGCTAAAATTTGCTTTATACTCGCCTTAAATGCACAATATCAAATGATATAAATCGTTATTTCACAATTTTTAAAGGGGATGGATACATTGTCAGAACAAAATTTACCTGCACTAACTTATACAGGTGCGTCTAAATCTGCAGTACCAATTATTAACGAAAGTGAATTGCAAACTATTACAGCTGAGCCATGGGTTAAAATTTCAGATGAAGGCTTACAATTAGAAGGATTATGTTTCGATAGAGCACATAATTTATTTCTATGTGAAGTTTTTGGCGGCAAAGTATTTCGCGTAGACTTACCAGAAAAACAAGTTTCTACTGTTTTCCAATCCACTAAAACCAATCCTGCTGCAGTAAAAATCCACAAAGATGGCAAACTCTACGTATGTTATTTAGGTGATTTTGAAAGTAGCGGTGGTATCTATGCAGTGGATGATACAGGCAATAACTTTGAAGATATTATTAATGATATTACAACGGAGTATTGCATAGACGACCTTGTATTTGATAGTAAAGGCGGCTTTTACTTCACAGACTTTAGAGGGTACTCCACTAACCCACTAGGTGGCGTCTATTACGTTTCACCAGACCACCAAACAATTACCCCTGTAATTCAAAATATATCAGTAGCGAATGGTGTAGCGTTGAGTACTGACGAATCAGTTTTATGGGTCACTGAAACAAATGCCAATCGTTTACATCGTATTGAGTTACTTGAAGATGGTGTATCTATTGCACCATTTGGCGCTTCTATTCCTTACTATTTCACAGGACATGAAGGTCCAGATTCTTGTTGCATCGATAGTGATGATAACCTTTATGTCGCTATGTATGGCCAAGGCAGAGTATTGGTGTTTAACAAACGTGGTTATCCAATTGGACAAATTTTAATGCCTAACAGAGACGAAGGGCATATGCTTAGATCGACACATCCAGCTTTTATCCCTGGCACAGATCAACTGATTATATGTGCTAACGATATTGAAGCAGGTGGTGATTCTTGGTTATTTACTGCACGCGGTTTCGCTAAAGGACATAACAGTTATCAATTTCAATAAATTTAATGCCTACAAAAATAGAGGTTGCGACAATCAACTGTCACAGCCTCTATTTTATATTGCCTCCACAAATTTGTTTGGCTAAATGTCGTCTCTTTTCACGCTATGATAAGGGACAAATTTGATTTTTATATCCTGGGGAACATTCCAATATTGTTTAAATAACTTTTCATATTTTTTATTATTGGGCGTCGGTTGTTGTAAAAGTTGTTCAAACGGTAATTTTTCAACTTTATATGAAGTTAATAAAGGATCATGATGATAATCATATTTTAACTGGCCAATACGGACATCGTTTGTGTAATCCACATAAAACATAATACAAATATACGTACAACATATTGTTGTCACCGCACTATTTACCGCAATGGCAAACCACTTTCTCTGTAATTCAAGTTGTGCCAATAATATTAATAATATAATAACCCATATGATATAAGTAATATAGAAATAGCCATGTTCAATGTCGTTATAAAAACTATACGTAGTCATTAAAAATACGAGTGAACCACATAAAATATGTAGTGTTTGTTTAAGGTGTTTAGCAAGCGCAACATAATTAATAGCAATGACTACAGATATTAAAAAGATGAGCGCCATAAAGAAATTAACGATATTTAAAATGATAAGATGTTTATACTCGTGGAAATTGAAATTTTGATAAATGATAACTGTATAACATTGAAATACGACCAACCCACTACAAATAAGCACTTTCTCCCATAATCCCACACTTCGAAAATCATCACTAGGTATTAACAAAACGATTAATACAATAGTAATTAACGTTAAAATAATAATATTATTGAAAAACACACCATTGGTAATCGATACCGTTAAATTTTGAAAACTGCGTATAGCTAACGTTGTAAATTCATTGCCACTTTGAGGTATTTTTATCGCACTATGCAATTTGTCATACGTCGTATTCGCATAAAGAATAATTACGCCTATGAATGTTAAAACACCGCCTAAAGTTAATTTAGGATGTAGGCGATAATACCGAGAGCTATAAATTATTAAAGCACTAGTTATTACTATGACATTAAATAACGTGGCTTGCTCCAAAAATAATTGACCACATAAACTTACGCCATAATAAATTATGTGATGCCTTGTCGTTAATATAGCAACATCATTAAAAGTTGAAATAACATACCATAAACTATAAATCACACATACAGTAGCCGGTACATAATTATAAAAACCTTCAAACCATCCATAAGTGTGACTGAAAAGAGATGGAGGGATGAGCAACATTAAACCAAAAGTGAGCATAAAATATAGTGCTTTTTGCTTAACTTTTATAAACTGTACAATTGCGAAAATGATCCCTAAGCTAAAAAAACTATAAGTCAACCAACGTATAATTTCGCTCCTCACAGCATAAAATTCCAATAAATTACTCAAATAACGTCCATTAATATCGACGAAATGATTGCGCAACAATTTAATGCCATAAACACTATGCCATTGCCAATCACTATGCACGAGTGGTACCCACATGACAAAAACAAAGTAAAACAAGAAACAAAAACTATAGTATTTAATGAGTCCTGGCTTCATTGGCATCATATTAATGCACCTCTATAATGATTATGATTTTTAGTATATGTCGCAGTTTATTCATTGTAATGTCTCTCCCAAATATTACTTCTATCAAAAGATTATTATAACCATTGCTAAGCTAAAAGTGACCGTGACTGACAATGACCTAAAAAATAAAACAGAATGAAGTAAAAAACACAAAATCATAACATAAAAAGCTAACAGAATATTTCTGCTAGCTTTTTTAGAGTTTGCTGGTTTTATAATGACGTTTGCATCATCAACTTCTTATTATTCGACATTTAAAAAAACCCGTAAATTCACTCAAGAATCTACGGGAAATGGGTTATTACTTATTTGATGTAGTTGTATGAACTTGCTTCACTTGCAGAAATTGTACGTGAAGTTACAACGCCAGGTCCTTTACCATAGTTCATTTCTGATACTTTTACTGAACCGTCACTGCTTACGCTATCTACGTATGCAACATGGCCGTAAGCACCTTGTGAAGTTTGTAGGATTGAACCTGATTTAGGCGTGTTATCTACTGTGTAACCAGATTGAGCAGCTTTGTTTGCCCAATTATTAGCGTTACCCCAGTCAGAACCGATTTTTCCACCTACTTTATCGTAAACGTAGTAAGTACATTGTCCTGCATCATATGCATTGCCACCGCCTGATGTTTTACCAGAAAATGCTGTTGAATCATCATTTGATTGAGGCGCACTTTGTGTTTGTACTTTTACGTTTTTGTCTGAAGTGCTATAAGATGCACCTTTTCCGCCAGCATTATTAGCTGTGTAAGATTGTGTTTGGTTATTTGTACCGTAGTTGTAGTTATAGTTTTGTTGACCTTGGTTGTTTTGTTGTCCAGCTTGTCCTTGTTGCGCTTGTTGATTTTGTTGTCCTTGTTGTGCTTGGTTTGGACTCCAATTACCTTGCCATTTGTAATGATAGTTACCTTGTTGGTCTATATTATATGAATAGCTGTAAGATGATGGATCGTTAGGGTTGTATCCACCTTGTCCATTATTTTCTGCTGCGTCAGCATGTTGATGTGCCATTCCTAAAGTTGCGATACCTGCTGTTGCTATTGTAGCTGTAGCGATCTTTTTCATAATTAAACATCCTCCATAGATATAGTTAAAAATTTTATTAGTTAAATGAGAATCTCGTGGCTCATAAATTACATGTTTACTTTATAATTGTATTTTTTCATCGTTTTTTAACGACAAGACACACACTAACAGATAAATTTAACTTTGTGGGCGCTGTTATTACATTGTAATTGACGCATAATAATTTTCCGTGCGTTGTAATTTTTCTGCCTTTTCTGTAATTTAATTACAAAATTGGCACCACGGTTTTTAGGCTTTCATTTCTCTTTCAAAGTATTACGTCATGTAATAAGTAATGTCATTTGAAGTATGTAACATATGGTACAAATTAATATTTTATAACTTTTAGTTATCGCAAAACATTATAAACCATTACTTAAACTTATGAATATTGTATGCTAAGGTTAAAGTAATCACTACAATGCAAGGGTAGGCACGTTTATTTAGAAGGATTTATATAGATAAGAGGGATACTATGTTTGTTTTTATTTTATTACAAGTTATTTTACCAATTTTAATATTGATTGTTGTGGGGGCTTTAATTCAAATAAAATTCGTTTTTGATTTAAAACAACTTTCTACTTTAATTACTTATTGTTTAATGCCAGCGGCAGTTTTCATCAATATTATTGATATAAAAGTAAACATGAATGTTATGATGCATATTATTTTCTATTTAATAATTTATACAATCATTTTAATGTTGTTAGGAAATGGGCTTGCAAAGTCACTAAAGTTGGATAAACCTCAAGGTGCAGCTTTAAAAAACAGTATTTCTTTAATGAACTCAGGAAATTATGGATTGCCTGTCAGCCAACTCGTATTCGCACACAACCCAATCGGAGTCTCTATACAAATATTCATTCTTATTTTCCAAAATCTATTAACTTATTCTTATGGACTTTATAATTTACTTTCTGCAACAACAACTTTACGTGGGATTATTATTTCACTGTTAAGATTACCTATTTTTCATGCACTTATTTTAGGCATTGTTTTTCAAGTCTTCAATATTCCATTACCTGAATTTGTCCATATTCCTTTAAAAGAATTATCTGATGCTTTTGTTGCAGTTGCGCTACTATTATTAGGGGCACAACTAGCTAAAATACGTTTGCGTTTCTTACATCGAGTTATTACGTGGTCGTTAATTGGCCGTTTGATTATTGGTCCTTTACTTTCACTAGCTATCATTTACATCTTGAAAATTGACGGTGTCGTAGCACAATCACTATTCGTTGCTAGTTCCTTCCCTACTTCTAGAAACACCTCTACGATTGCAATGGAATATGATGTAGAACCAGAATTACATGCACAAGTCGTACTCTATTCCACATTACTAAGTGTCATTACAGTAACTACTGTCATCTATCTCTCAAGAATCATGTTTTAAATTACACATTCAAAAAGGCACTGACGCTAAGTAATAGCGCAGTGCCTTTAATAATTTATTTATATGCAAAGATACGAACTCTTCTATAATCAACGGTCCATTGTCCCGCTTCATATAAATCATCTCGTAATAACCTCGAACATTCTTGATAGACATTTTGTTTCTCTTTATCTGTAAAATCTTTAAGTAAATTATCACTAAACATCACTAACCAATTGACGAGTCCATCTTCACCTTCCAACGGTGTCGGGCGATCAAAGCTTTCTACAGTAACGTCTTCAAATCCTACTTTAAGTAAATCATTTTTAATATCTTCATCTTGTCTAAAATTCCACGGGAAATAATCTGGTCGATATGTATAACCTAAATTATGAATCGCATCTTCAATCGCGTCTGATACCCTTTTAATATTATGATAAGCGCCAAATTCAGCTATAAACCTTCCATTATCTGTTAATGCGTTATAACAATTTTCAAATATCTTTAAATGTTCAAACGTCCAATGAAGTACAGCATTTGAAAATATCGCATCATATTGTTGTACGTCAGATAACCTTGATGCATCTGCAACTTCAAAGTGTATATCAGGAAACTTTTTCTGTGCTTGAGTTATCATTTCAGGAGAAGCATCGAGACCAGTTACCGTAGCACCTTTCTGTGCAATCTTAGCAGTTAAATCTCCCGTGCCACAGCCTAAATCGAGTATATTATCTCCATTTTGTACATTTAAAAATGAAGCAATACCTTCCCCATATTTTGCTACAAAACTATGTTTATCATCGTATAATTCAGAATTCCATTTCACACTAACCACACTCCCTCATATACAAAATCATTAATTTAAAATATCTACAGTGTACATGATTAAATTAAGTAATTGCAATCTCTTAGTTAAAACTTCGCCTACAATGCTTTACTATTCAAATGAAATTTTATTACAATAGAAAATAATTAACTTAACAAATGCACACGTAAACTAAAAATAAGGAGCTGTTACGATGACTGAAGTATGTTTAGTCAGACATGGAGAGACAGATTGGAATAAGGCGGGTAAATTACAAGGGCGTACTGATGTCCCATTAAATGAAACAGGTAAATTACAAGCCCAAGCATGCGGCAATATATTACAACAACAATCGTGGGACGTTATCATTTCAAGTCCTTTATCTCGTGCCAAAGATACAGCAGAAATTATTAATACATATTTAAATATACCTTTACGTGTTATGCCAGAATTTATAGAACGTGGTTTTGGAGGTGCAGAAGGATTAACAGAGCAAGAACGTCGTGAAAAGTTCCCTAATAAATATAGCAATAATACGGAATCTGCTGACGCACTAAACCAGCGTCTTACAGATGGTTTAAAAACAATTAGTAACGATTATCCAAATCAAAAAGTTTTAATCGTAACGCATGGCGCTGCTATTCATCAAATTTTAGATATATATGATACTGACAATAAGCACAAGCGTGACGCTAGGCTAGCAAATGGTGGTTTGAGTAATATTTATTTTCATGAAGCTAAGTGGCATATTAAAGACACAAATCAAATCGCTCATTTAACCGATTAAATAAAAAATGTGGAATAGCCATCTACAATTAAGATAGCTATTCCACACTTTTTATTCATATATCTGTCGTAAGTAGCTTATTTTTTCTTACGTTTCTTTTCTTCCAATATAGCCATAACTATAAATAATACTATTAATAGCGGAGACATCATAATAAATATCATGCACACAACACCTCATTTTTACAACAAATTATATTTGCTATCATTAGTATCTAACATGAGATGTATTTTTACAACGTTATTGTTTATATTTTTCCATTAATGTGGCAGGAATATGACAATAATCATTGGGATATTTATCTAGCCTATCTTGATGTTCCTCTACGCTCGGAATATAATTCGCCAGCGGTAAAACTTCTACTGCAATTCGGTCCCTATCTTCACGCTGTGCAATAAATGCCTTAGCAATTTGTAAATGTTGTTCATCATCACTATATACACCTGTGCGATATTTTGGGCCAACGTCTTCCCCTTGTTGGTTGATACTATATGGATCAATAATTTCAAATAAGTATGCTATTAACTCAGTTGCCGATACAACATGAGGATCAAACGTCGTTTTTACACATTCTACATAACCATCATAATCACTCGTTAATGATTGCGTTTGTCCATTTGCTCTACCCGCTTCAGTGTCGACAACGCCTGGCAATGTTTTAACAAATGCTTGGACACCCCACAAACATCCGCCTGCCAAATAGATAACTTCCATTATTTCCCCACCTTTATAGTTACTTTTCTAATTAATGTCATTATTCTATCGTACTATAAACTTAAAAACTATCATTACTGTTGTTTTTAGTATATTGTTTCATTAAAAGGAGGATATTTATGAACATTATTGGCCACCATCATATTTCTATGTATACAAAAGATGCACAAGCAAATAGAGATTTTTATGTAAATGTATTAGGTTTACGTTTAGTAGAAAAATCAGTCAATCAAGACGACCCTTCGATGTATCATTTATTCTTTGGAGATGAAATAGGTACGGAAGGCACGTTATTAAGTTTCTTTGAAATTCCTAATATCGGCCAAAATCGACCTGGTACAAATTCTATTTATCGCCTATCATTGCTCGTACCAAGTTTAGAGGCATTACAATTTTTCAAAAAGCGTTTAGAACACGCTAACATTACAACGACAACAATGACTTATGTAGGTCGACCTGCATTATTATTTAAAGACATCGACGATTTAGAAATTATGTTAGTCGTCAATGACGATTATAAAGTTCCTAACAAATGGCGCAACAATAGCTATACCGACGTGCCAGTCGACTATCAGATTCTTGGTTTAGGCCCTGTCGAACTTAGATTACGTGATAAAACACCTACGCTCAACTTTTTAACTGATGACTTAGGTTATAAAGTTAGAAATAATTTAAGTACAGCAGAAACTGTTGTAACTTTAGACGAAGATGGCTTATATACGGACTTTGTTATTATTGAACAACAAGGAGAGAGAGTTAAACCGGGACGAGGATACGTACACCATATCGCTGTAAATACGCCTAACGACGCTGATCTCACAGCAGTTTATGACAAAATTAATACGCTACCACGCAATAATTCAGGTATTATCAATAGATTTTTCTTTAAATCATTATATTATCGTCAAAATTCAATCATGTATGAATTCGCGACTGCAAAGCCTGGTTTCACAGTAGATACTACTATAGAAGATTTGGGTAAACATTTAAATTTACCAGAATTTCTTGAAGATAGAAGAGCAGAAATCGAAGAAAACTTGCATGACTTATAAGATGAAAAGTCAGCTTGACGAAATGAATAGCGGCGCTGACGCAAATGATTGTCTTGCAAACTTATCATGCTTTGCATGTGTTTCAATATTGACAAGCCATGTGATATCACATAAAATATGTCAAAATCTTACTTAAATAAGGATAGAATCATGAGAATATTATTAATTTGTTTAGGTTTCTTTTTTACTATTTTAGGTTTTTTAGGTGCCATTTTACCTTTATTACCAACTACCCCATTTATCTTACTTGCCGTATTATGCTTTGCTAGAAGCTCACCAAAATTTCATGACTGGCTCGTTGCCACCAAAATTTATCAAGAATACGTGCATAATTTCAAAAAATATCGGGGTTATACACTCAAACAAAAATTTAAAATGTTAATCAGTTTATATATCGTAGTCGGTTTTTCAATTATTATGGTAGACATTATTTTAATAAGAATAGGACTTGGCATCATGCTGGTCATACAAACTCTTGTCTTATTTTTAATAGTAAAGACATTGCCGGCAAATTACGAATAAAAGAGGAGTACATCTAGATGTACTCCTCTTTCTTTTACTTATTATTAAAATCTATAATCTTCAGAATCTGTATCTTTTTCAACATCGTCTTTGTTTTTATTCACACGATTTTTGAATAAGTTATTATTATAGTTTTCTTCTTGATTAGTCGAGCCTTCATCATCGAAAGCTGATTTTTGTTGATCGTCTACGCGACGTTCTTTTGAATTTACGTCTGTCGTATTCTCTACATTGCTACGTAAATTGGAATTGTCTCGTGTTTCACGGCTATCACGATTACTAATATCTTTGTCATTGCCTTTATTCTCTGTTACGTTGCTTGGTCCAGATTGTTGGCTTTCTGTATCATGTTGCGTACTTGCATCCACTTTATCTTCTTGACTGTGGCTGTCGTCATATTGATATTGACTTGTTGATGATTGCTCACTTCCACCAGCTTGTTCAAAGCTATTCGTCATATCTTCATGTACGTCTTGGTCACCTTGGTTGCTAAACTGTTGATTAGCATTGTTTCTTCCTTCGTTATTGCTAGTGTTACCAAAATCGTTATCACTGTCTTTACTATTTGTTACGAAACTAGATGAAGATTGCTGACTTTCTGTATCATGTTGTGTGCTTGCATCCACTTTGTCGCCTTGACTTGAAGTACGTTCAGGACGTTCACCAGATTGATGGAAGCTATCATTAATATCTTCATGCACACCTTGGCTATCTGTTTCGCCTGAATGATAATTTCCATTAGTATCATCATTACTTTGAACAGTTGATGAAGTATTATCATTTTGTTGTGCTGAACTAAAATCTTTGTCATTGCCTTTGTTATCAGTTACACCAGCATTTGTAACGTTTTGCGTACGTTCGCCACCACGATAATTATTAGAACTCACATTTGTATCATGTCCTTTATAATTATCACTTGTTGTTTGTTGGCGATCATCAACGCTGTCATTACTCGTATTATTATTTTGTAGATTATCATTACTCGTGCTGTAAGATGATTCGTGTTGATTTTCACCTACATGACGATAAGCATAAGCTGAATCGTTATCGCTATCTTTGTTATCTATTACGTCGATATTTTTAATATCTTGGCTTTCGTCTGCGCTATAATTATTTGCGCTTGAGTTCGTATCATTGTCATTAAATTCTGTGTCACGTGCTTGTTCATTTGGCTCTTGCTGACGATCATCAATGCTTGTACTTGCATTGTATGTTTCATCATTTCTACCGTCAGTTGTAGTTCTATCATTGTTGTTTACATCTTGACTGTTACCTTCTTCACGACGGTCATTTGAATAAACATCTTTGTCGTTACCTCTGTTGTCAGTTACATTATTGTTACGTTGTTCTCCATGACGTTCGTCTTCACGTCTTTGTCCAACACTATCTTTGTCATTACCTTTGTTATTCGTAACATAACCACTTTGTTGGCGATTGTTATGATCTGTTTGTGATTTATCGCTCTGATTATGTTCGTCATTTCTTTCTTGTACATCATCTTTATCTTCTTTTGGAGAGGCTGCAACGGCACCAGTCGCTGCTGCACCTGCTGCAGCTCCACCAACCGCTGCGCCTGTTGCTTTTTTATTAGAACCTTTATCACCATCATGACCTTTTTCGTCAGATTCGTTTGCGTTATGAATATCGTCTTCTCGACCATCTGGACCATGTGAATCATCAGTAGGTTTAGGTTTTCTTACTAATAACATAATACCAGCGATAATCCATAAAATTGCACTAATCCAGTTAAATAATAGTGATACAATACCTAAAATTAATAAGATTACGCCTGCTAATTTAGCTTTCTTTTTAATTAGTAATGCAGCGATAATCGCTAAAATTAATACAATAATGCTAATGACAATGCCCGTTGATACAAAACTTTTCAACATACCTGTCATATTCGTCACGTCGGACGATGTTGCAGAAGGATTGTTTTCTTGAATACTTGTCGTTACTTCACTTTTAAAGCTTGAGTTACCCATGAATAAAGATGTAATTGCTAGTCCAATAACGAGTAGAAATTGTACTACAATACCTATCCAGGTTAATACTTTTTCACCAGTTCTTTTAATCATAGTCAAAACCCTTTCATTGTTTATTTTTATTACAATAATGCAAATGGAACTAACCACGTTACTTCCATTTTATGTGTTATCTAAATTTACGACTCAACTACAATTTTTATAATTTTATTGTTTTGAGTGTCAAAAAACTATTATGTAGATTAATAAAATAATAATTTTTATTCTTTTATCCTATTTAAATGTTTTCAAACCTATAATTTTAAATCGTTCTAGTTGTAATCCGAAAACGAACGTTATAATCTGAAGATATTACAATAACCATTAAATCAGGAGGTTATTATCTATGAATATCAAAGTATTCGAAAAACATTTGAAAATTGACAACAACATGTATGACACACCTACATTAGATGCACTTCATTATTATTTACAACACTTTATGCTCACTGTGCCTTTTGAAAATATAGATGTACAAAACGGCGTACCTATTTCGGTCGACATTAATCACCTTTTCGACAAAGTGGTTAATCAAAATCGTGGCGGCTTTTGTTATGAACTAAACACATTATTTAAATATTATTTAATCCAACAAGGTTATACTGCAGAAAGTGTGTCAGCAACGATTCATACACCCGATGGTGGACGCAGCCGTCCTGGTTCTCACATGTCTACACTTGTAACAATTGACGACGAACAATATATTGCTGATGTTGGTTTCGGAGACTTACCATTAAAAGCATTACGCATAACGACTATAGAAAACACAGAACCAGTTATAGATATTAGTGGTCAATTTCGTGCTATATTAATGGAAAAAAACAATGTTCACCTCCAAAAATTAATAGACGACCAATGGCAAACGTTATATGAGGCAGAATTAGTACCGAGATCTATTGATGAATTTGAAGACAATATCGATTATAACCAATCGAACCCAGAATCTATTTTCGTACAGCGCCTACTCGTGACTCAGCCACAATCGTTTGGCAGAGCTACCATGTCATTCAATCATCTAACTTTAACAAAACAAGGTCATAAAGAACGACACAATGTAACTTCTAACAACTATCGCCAGTTATTAAATGATTATTTTGATTTAGATGTGACAATTAAAAAGTTAGAGTCAGACTTATAAGCCATTAAAATATTGTGAATAACTTAATTTTTACTGTGATGATTTAGCGCTACATTTATAGGGAAAATAATTACAAGTAACAAAATGGAGGGATTCATGATGAGTAAAATTGATGACAGAATGGAAAAAGATATAGAAGAAAAACCTTCACGCGCCGACGGAGATTGGAATACACAACAAGAAATGCAGCAAAACGCATTTGAACGCTTAGGCAAAGATTCAGTAATTATCGAAACTTTAGTAATTATGAACATCGTCTTCGCCGTATTTACATTTAGTTTAATCGGCGTTTTAGCATATATGTTAAAAAGTAAATAATTGAATAGATATAATAGAATATTCTATCCTTAAATCAATTAAGTGCGCCTAATGACAATTCATTAGACGCACTTTTTATTGTGATTTTTAACTTTGTTTTCATATATTCCAATTTATAGGTAGTACATAAGTTTGTACATTCGCAGATGGTATAATAAAGGTGTCGCCTATCTCTCAGGCGTCAATTGACGTAGAGAGGAGGTGTATATCAATGTGCGAAGCTTTTGTTCACATCACGACCACAGTCATCAGCGGTTGCATCGTTACTTTGTTTGCGTATTGGCTACGTAAGCGTAACGATAAGTAAATAGGCGACAATAGCCACACCAACAAAACCCCTCACTACTCGCAATAGTGAGGGGTTTGGTGCATATATGCACGAAGCTTTTGTTAAAAGTATTATAACATCATAGTGGAAAGGAATGCAAAATCATTTAAGAGTTATATTTGCTTTTTGAATGCTTCTTTACCACCTTCAATATTTCAAATACAGTTTCTCTAATATCCTGTGAGTGTAATGTAAATGCTATTGAAATAGTGTTCTTAAAATTATTTTCAATGCAACATTTACATAATTAATATTTCGTTAATTATATGCACACCCTAAACGAACAAAATAAATTGTTAAAATTATCGCAATTAAAATGTATGATTAGGGTGTATATTAATGTTGAAGTGGATATAAATGATTATAGGCTATGTGCGAGTATCTTCGATAGATTAAAATTTAGAAAGACAATTGGATAATTTAAAGACGTTTGGCGTGGAGAGAATATTTACAGAGAAACAGTCCGAGAAGTCAGTGGAAAATAGACCTGTATTTCAAAAAGCCCTTAATTTTGCAAGAATGGGAGATCGGTTCGTTGTGGAGTCTATTGAACGTTTGGGACGTAACTATGATGAATGAAGTAATTGGTAACCTATTACTGGATGAGTTTATGAAAGATTTAATCGTTCTAATTTTAGCAATGGTTTCAGAACAAGAAAGAAATGAAAGTAAACGTCGACAAGCACAAGGGATTCAAGTTGCGAAAGAAAAAGGTGTATATAAAAGCCGTCCTTTACTTTATTCGCCGAACGCGAAAAATCCTCAAAAACGAATTATTTATCATAGAGTGGTCGAAATGTTAGAAGAAACAAAGCCATTAGTAAAATTGCGAAAGAAGTAAATATTACAAGACAAACTGTTTACAGAATTAAACATGATAAGGGATTATCTTGATAAATGGATTGTTAATGCAAATGAGAGCTTCTCACAGCGTCCTAAATTATATGTTATTCATCTATTATGAGATTTTAATAATAAGACAAGAAAAGAGAGCGTAAAAACGCTCTCTTTTTTCTATATTCTTTTTCTCAATAATGACCGTTTATAACGACCTCATCCATGTATTAGCAATTAAATTTAATATTAACAGCAATTGTTAAAACACTTTTATAAATTTATTCCTAATTCTTTATACAAAAATGCTTCGCCACATCTAGTAAGTATAATTTCTCTTTTCATGTTTCCTTCTTTTATCCATCCTGAATTTAAAAAATGTTTAGTCAAAGCTAAAGATAGAGGACCAGCTAAGTGATTTTTTCTCATCGTCCAGTCAATATGCAAAGCAAGGTAATCAGTTTGGATATTTAAATTTGATATATTAATACCTAAATTTTCAAACCATATTTTCCCATATTTAGTAAGTTTATAGTAAGTGCTATCAGATTCAAGTAAGTATCCCTTTTTAATTAAGCCTTCTGTAATGGCAACACCTAATTCTCCTGCTAAATGTCCATAACAAGTTCTGGCAAATTCTAACTTTTTCTTTTTAGAAGTGCTATTTAATGAGTTAGCCACTAAAGGACCTGAAATATTAGCAATAGATTCAATTGCTTGAGCAACATTTTCACTAGCAAGTTGATAGTATTTATGTCTACCTTGTTTCCTCGATATAATTAAATTACCTTCAATCAATTTTTTTAAATGAGAGCTTGCTGTTTGGGGCGAAACTTTAGCAGATTTTGCTAACTCCTTTGCTGTTAAAGAATGCATACCTGATAATTCCATTAACATAGACATTCTTGTGGCATCACTTATTAATTTAGCCGTTTGAGTAATATTGTCATACACATTCATATTTATCACCTCATTATTTGAACTATTATAACAATGATTTACTTCGGCCTTCATTTAACTATTTATTCATTATACTTAAGTTAAAATGTGAGGAGGTAAATTTTGTTATGAAAATTATTAATACAACTAATGAAAAATTAATAGTACTCGTTACATGTCTAGGTATGTTCTTATCAACACTAGATACTGGTATTATCAACGTAGCACTGCCTACATTAACAAAAGAATTCGATTCAAATTTGACTATACTAATGTGGACAGTCACTTTATATACCCTTATGTTAGTATCTTTTATCATAATGTTTGGTAAATTAGGAGATGCGATTGGCAAGATGAAAATTTTTAATTTAGGGGTTATTTTATTCGGTTTCTCATCTTTATTATGCGCTTTATCTTCTACTGAATTTTTACTTATTGCTTTTAGAGGGATGCAAGGAATAGGCGCATCTATGGTTCAAGCAACAGCCGCAGCATTAATAGGCACACAAATTTCTAACCAAAAACAAGGGAAAGCTTTAGGTATATTCAGTATAGCTATAGGACTTGGTCCTATATTTGGTCCAAGTTTAGGGAGTTTTTTATTAAATTTTAGTAGCTGGCCTATGCTTTTTTTAATTAATATACCTTTTGTTTTGCTCATCATAGTAATTAACCAGTTTCTAATGAAAAACATAAAAGAAAAAACGGGAAAATTAAATTTTGATTTTTTAGGTAATGGTTTATTAATTATTATGTTATCGACATTAATTTTGGCTATAACTTTTTTAAAATCTAAAGTAGCATTAATACTTATAGCGGTGTGTTTATTATCATTGTGGTCCTTCATTAAATACGAGAAAAGAATTATGAATCCGTTAGTACCTTTATCTTGGTTAAGTAATAAATATTTATTATCTTTATTATATGGCATATTTACTTTAGGTGGATCTATGGCTTTAGGTTTTGTTATTCCACCTTTTTATATAGAACAAAATTTAAAATTGAATTCATTAATTGTTGGCTTTGTAAATCTTTCGGCCCCTTTAGGTATGGTTATATCATCTCACTTTTCTAATAAGTTAATTAATAAATTTCATAATCAATCACTTTTAATGATTAGTATCATGCTTATGGGATTAACTTATTTAATAATAGGTTTAATTCAAGATAATATATTAATATGGCAATTAATTGTTTTATTAACGATGTTTGGTATAGGTTGTGGTATTTATTTACCTATAAATACAGGAAGTTTATTGAATTTAGTAAAACAATCACAACAAGCTACGGCAGGATCTTTACAAAGAATGGTTCAAAATTTAGGTATTGCCTTGTACTCTGCAATATCTTCTTTTGTGATAACAATAAGTAATAATTATGGAAATTCAATTCAAGGGTATAAAATTTTATGGATTACAGCATCAATCACATTATTAATCAGTTTCATTGTAACCTTAAAGATGTTGGTTAATAATCAAAATATAAATAAAAAGCTGAACCGTTAGCTATATAGTTAACGGTTCAGCTTTTTAATTTACATAATAGACCATTATCAGAAATATACTCTATTTAAATTTTTTAGTAGCATTAAATATCTTAATGCGGCAAAAATAGCTATTTCTAAAAAAGAAACGCAACAATATATAGAATATTAAAGAAAATTACTGCAATATAAAAAGGAAAGTGAAACTTTTTGTTTAGTACTATTGAAATTTTGTCTTAAAAACGAACCTATTAGGAAATTAAAACCATAAGCCTCTGCTATAATAAAGTACATTAAAAGAGACTCCTTTTTAATAGGAGTCTCTTTATCATTTCGTAACCCAATTTCTTCTTAATAATGAACAATTAAGGGCTATCTATGATGAACATAATTCAGCAATAATATTTGTTGGTATGCTAGGTATAGAAGAAAAGTACTCTGAAAAATTTTTATAGAGTGTTGGAAACAAATTATTCAAATCTTTTAAATAATCTTAAAGCATTGTTTCTTTCAATATTTTTAATTTGGCTATTACTGAAATTTTGATAGTTTTCTAATCTTTCCACCATTTTTTCCGACCAATTTTCTGGCGCATAATGTGCATCACTACCAAATAAAATATGTGATTCTTCTGTTGTATCTTTCAATGCTTCAAAACTTGCTGGTTGTGTTGATATGGCTGTTTCAAAATAAAAATCAGCGATATACTCTTCTGGTTCTTTATTTAATTTTACATAATCATTTTCATCTAATGTTTCTTTCATCCAACGATACGATTGCCCAATTCTCCATTTTAAATAAGGGAGTGTTCCACCAGCATGAGCTAGAATAAATTTAATATTAGGGTAACGTTCCGTTGTTCCACTTAGTACTAAATTGGCTGCAGCTCGTGTTGTATTAAAAGTAAATTCTGCCATGAAATCAACTGTTAAAAATTGAGGTCTTGGCATGTCTTTAGGTGCAGCACTTGGATGGATAAAAACTATAGCTTCTCTTTTATTAAGTTCACTCATAAGTTCTTCGAAAATAGGGTCTCCTAAGAAATGTTCATTATAATTAGAAAGTAATCCCACACCGTCCAATTTCAAATCATCTAAAGCATATTTTAATTCTTCTATAGCATTTTCAATATTAGGTAACGGTAGTAACGCAAATCCTCCAAAACGATTTGGATAATTAGATATTAAATCAGCTTGAAACTCATTGATTTTACGTGCAGTTTGCTTTCTATCTTGTTCATTTAAAGGGATTAAACCGGGATCAGAAATTGATCCTATACCTACTTCTATGCCTAAACGGTCCATCATTTCTATACTGTCCTCAGGTGTCCAATCTTTAATAGGCATGCCTCCAGCGTCGTCAATACCACTTCTTTGTAGCGCTAATTTATACTCTTTTGGAATAATGTGATGATGAACATCAATAATACCTTTTGACATAATATCACTCCTTATTTTATATACAAAGTGTTTACTAGTAGACATCTTGTATATAAAATTATATCATTAATAACAATTAGTTCAATGTACATTATTTTTAATAATGTACATTAAAACTCAATTTACTTTAAAATGTAAATAAATTCTTAAATCTTAGACAAGGAGATTAAATATGAATAAAAAAGAATCTATGGATCCAAGAGCAAAAAGAACAAAAGCATATTTTATTAATGCCCTTATTACATTGCTTAATAAGAAAGACTTAAACAAAATTACTGTGCAAAATATTGCAGATGAAGCAAAATTGACAAGAGGAACATTTTATCTACATTACCTAGACAAACAAGATTTCTACTCTAGTGTTATTAATGATGTTTTAGAAGAATTAATTGTACATGTAAAAGATAATGCAGCTTCACAAATAATAGAGAAAAAAGATAAAATCTATGCACATCCTTCTTTTATAAAGTTATTTGAATATATATATGATCATAAAGAATTTTTTAAAGTAATGTTAAGTGATAAAGGGATACCAGAATTCAGAAGACGTTTGCAAAATATCGTAGAAGAGAAAATATATGAAGAACTGGTAGATAATATCGTAGATTTAAATCAATATAATAATATTCCCAAAGAAATATTATTTAGTTATATTACATCTGCACATATTGGCGTAATAAGTTCATGGTTAGATAACAATGTGAAATATAGTCCAGAGTTTATGGCACATTTATTATATGATTGGACATTAAAGGGGGTTATAAATGAAGTAACCACAGAAAGGAAATATTACTAAAGAAGTCCTATATTAATATGATGCTCTTCTTTAGTAACTAACATTTAAGTCAATATATACAGAAGCACCTTTTATTTGACTCTCTAATTCTCTCTCAAATGAAGGTTAAAAAAAGAAAGGTTTTAGTGACTATACAACATTTTCTAAAGGTAATTTCATACCTTTCCAACCTTCTAACGCTCCAGCTAATTCATAAGCTTCATAATTATTTTTGTATAACTCTAACAATGCTTCTTTTCCTAAAGTAGTTCCTCCAGTTCAATCGTAAACTACATATATTTTTTCTTTAGATACGTCACTCAATTGATTCTTAAGATATTTAATTGTCAATTATTTTCTTATAGTTTATTGGTAAATAGGTAACCAATCATCGTAATATCAGTATAAAATGTTGTGTTTTCTTACTTAGAAAAGGTTGTTTTGTTATATTAATATATTCTATAAGATAAACAAGTTACAATAATATATATTTATACTTTATTCCTGGAGAATAAAGTATAAATAGTAATTGTTGGTTAAATTTAACGTTAGAGTACGGAATTCTATAGTTCTTTAAAAAACGAATCTAATTTATCAAATGGGATTTTTTCTTTTTTATCATATAAATCACAGTGATCTGAATCAGATATAATCACTAACTCAGTTTGATTTGGAATTAAGTTAGCAACCTCTTCAGAATGATATTTAGAGTGTGCATTATCACCAGCAATTAATAAAACTTTCCTATCCTTGAGTAACTCGATATGACTATACATATCAAATGCAAAGAAACTATATGGCGTTGTTGCTGTCCATGCACTATTCGAATTAATTGAATGTTCATGATAACCACGTTCCGTTTTATAATAATTAAAAAACGTTTCTAATACAGGATCTGGATTATCCGGAAGTTCATCAGGTAAGATTTGTGGTGGTGTCATTAAATTACCATTATCATCAAAATTCAACTCATGAGGCGCAATATCGTATTTATCATTTGTAATATCTTTAGAACGTTGTTTTGATAAATAGTCAATAATTTCTAATCTTTGATCAAACGTGTAACTATTTTTATATCCTTTTCCAATAGAATTAGACATATCGTACATTGATGCTGTAGCGACTGCTTTAATTCTTGAGTCAACAGTTGCAGCTGTAATAGCCATGCCGCTCAAACCACAAATAGCCATTGCACCAATTTTTTCATTATCTACAAAATCTAAAGTTGTTAAATAATCGACAGCAGCACTAAAATCTTCAGTAAAAATTTCAGGTGATGCAACATTTCTTACTTCTCCACCAGACTCACCAGTAAAACTATTATCAAATGCTAAAGTTATGAACCCTCTACTAGCTAATTCATTCGCATATAATCCCGATGCTTGTTCTTTAACAGCTCCAAACGGTCCAGAAACAACTAAAGCACTGATTTTTTGCGATTCGCTCTTAGGTATATATAAATCTCCTACTAAATCAATACCATATCTATTTTGAAATTTTACTTTTTGACGAGTGACATTACTATTTAATGAAAATGTGTAATTATTTTTCATTAGCGACAGCTCCTTTTTTATTAGTTATATGAATTCGAGTAAAAATAAAAACAAGGTTAAGCAAACTTATAATAATACCTACACCAACTACAAAATTTGAACCTAAGATACTAATTAATATACCACCTAAAAAAGTTCCTACTGTAGTACCTAAATTAACGGAAGATAAAAATATGCCGTTTGATAAATCTGGTGCATCAGGCGCTGATGAAGTAATAACATATTGAGTAACATTAGCAGTCATGCCAGCTAATATACCTAAAATAACTGAAATAATAATCATTAAAACACTAAATTCACCAAATATAAACATTAATAAGAATGATCCTATTAATAAAAATGGTAGAACTACCAACGTTTGCTTAGGATAATTTGTTAAGGTATGACCTGCAATGATATTACCTATAATATTTGATATACCATAAATGAATAAAATAAGTGTGACCATTAATCCTTCAGCATGAGTAACTGAACTTAAAAAGTCAGTAAAATAACTATAAACACCAAATATAGCAGCATTAAATAAAAATGATACGATAATAGAAATCCATGTTAGCGGAAATTTTAAGATATTTAATTGTTTTCCATAAGTTAATTTTGAAGATACTGGCATTTTTGGTACAAATATGAATACCAATATTAAGACTGCAAAATTCACTACAAAGAAAAACAATAATGCTAATTGTAAATTAAAATTAGAAGCTAAATAGTTAACTACTGGAACACCTAATACCATTCCAGCTGACACACCTATAAAAATACGTGAAACTGCTTTTGGTGTATCTTTCTCATCAACTGAATCAGCAGCTACAGAAAAAGCCAATGATATAAATACAGGATGAAATATAGCTGGAATGATTCTAGTTAGTAACAATATTGAAAAGTTGTTAGTCAATAATACGACGGCGTTACTTATTACAAAAATAATAAGTATAAAAATCATCACTTTTTTTCGTTCAATTTTAGATAATAATAACGGCATAATAGGACCTGATATAGCAATGCCAATAGCAAATCCAGATATAACCCATCCTGCCATGGATACGCTTACGTGAAACTGATTGGAAATGTATGGAATCAAACCGATAAATCCCATTTCTGTATTTAATATTCCAAAAACACCAATTGTTAATATTAATATTACTAACTTTTTATTTCTCATTTGCTTTCCCCATTTAATTTTTGATATTTCCAAGTATAGGTTATACTGATAGAAATGACTAATGCTTATTTCTTATTTTAAGAAATGCTTTAAAAGCATCATTTATATGGAGGGTATGATATGGAATTAAGAGTCTTACATTACTTTTCAATCGTTGCACAACAAAAAAATATTACAAAAGCAGCAAACACTTTGCACATCACACAACCTACGTTATCTAGACAACTCAAACAATTGGAAGAAGAATTAGATGTTAAATTGTTTAATAGAAAGAATCACAATATTAGTTTGACAGAGGAAGGAGAATTACTAAATCGAAGATCTAGAGAATTATTGGATATGTCTAATAAAATCCAAGAAGAATTTAAAGTTATAGATAAACCTATAGAGGGTGACATTTATTTAGGATGTGGAGAAACAAAAGGTATGAAATACATAGCTGATATTTTCAAGCGCATTCAAATTAATTACCCCAATATCAAATTACATATTTTTAGTGGTAATGCTGAAGACATTGCCTATCGTCTAGATAAAGGATTCCTTGATTTTGGCATTTTTATCGAACCTGTAAATTTAAATAAATATGAATCTTTAAGTTTACCGACTTATGACCAATGGGGCGTAATTGCAAGAAGAGACAGTCATATAGCTCGAAAAGAATGTATCACAAAAGAAGAAGTATCAAAATTGCCTCTCATTTGTTCTAGACAAGCAATTGATACTAACCAAAAGAGTAATGAGTTTATTCGGTGGTTCGGAGAATTATATTCACAATTAAATATCGTTGCTACATTTAATTTAGCTTATAATGCAGGTTTGCTAGCTCAACAAGAGATTGGGTATGTATTAACTTTAGATAGTATTATAAACACTTCATCAGAAAGTAATTTGTGTTTTGTGCCTTTTCAACCTATTTTAGTTGCAAAACATAATATTGTATGGCGTAAGAGCCATCATTTCTCAAAGGCTGCTCAAATATTTATGAAAGAGTTAAAAAATGTATTAATTGATGAATAATCTTTTTTAATGGTGAGTAGTTTTTTATTCATTCATTTTTACTTTAGCAAAAAGATAAAGGGCTTAGGAGATTTCCCCCAACCGTCAGGTGCTGTTGCCACGTCAGTAGCTAGCAAATCCAATACTTGCCAAACCTCTCTAACGAGGATAAACGCCCTAATATCAGTTCTTATTCTCGTGTTTTAAGTTAACATAATTGATGATTATCAGAAGTACATACATTTGTATATTTTCAGATGGTATAATAAAGGCGTCGCCTATCTCTCATGCGTCAATTGACGTAGAGAGGAGGTGTATAAAGTGATACTTATTTTCGTTAACATCATAGCGCCAGTCATCAGTGGCTATGCCATTGCGTACTATACTTATTGGCTAAGTAAACGCAATAAAAAATAGGCGACATTTAGCCACACCAACAAAAATCCCCTCACTACTGGCATAGTGAGAGGATTGTGTATAAGTGATTACTTATTTTCGTTACACGTATTATAACATCATAGTGGAAAAGAATGCAAAATCATTTAAGAGTTTTACTTGCTTTTTTAACTGCTTTTTTACCACTTCAAATATTTCTTATATAACAATTTACTGAAACAAAGTTCTATACTTGAAGCTTTGGTATGTTAAAATA
This sequence comes from Staphylococcus lloydii, assembly GCF_015775975.1. Lineage (NCBI taxonomy): Bacteria > Bacillati > Bacillota > Bacilli > Caryophanales > Staphylococcaceae > Staphylococcus > Staphylococcus lloydii. Next base: position 300,494 of record NZ_CP064056.1, on the reverse strand, counting down.
CCACTATCTTTTTTAAAGTTTGTCTAGTCCTTTTAAAAATCACTTTAAATCTTTGCCTTTCATTTTATTTAATTCTTTTTGTTCTTTCTCTTTATTATCTTTTTGAGCACTATCCCACTGACCTAATAAGAATAATAATCCTATTACACCAAAAATAAGAGTTCCCCAAATATTTAATCCCAATTTACCTGTCGTATATAAAATCACTATTGCTACTATAAATAATACAGGCACAATTCCACCTATTACCTTCTTTCAGTCTTGGATAAAAAATATTGTATCGCAAATAATACGGCATATAAAATTGCTGGTAAAAATGTTAATAAATTACTCAAATTCACTCAATCTCCTTTTCCTGACTATATATTTCTAATAATTGTTTAGCGTCGTTCAAATCTAATCTTTCCTCGATAGCTAACTTTCTTACATAATTAACTAATGAACTCTCTTCATTGTCTTTTGCAGACTCTATTCTTTCTATCACACTATTTAATCTATTTCTCACAGTTGGATATGACACTTCATAATATTTAGCTAGTGATTTTAGAGATCCAGAATTAACAACAAAATTTTTAATAAACTCAAAATCTTCTTTTTCTAAATTCATCATCCATTTAGGAATATCATTGGTTTTCAATATATTCACTCCTTAAATATAAGTTACCACAAAGTTTAACATTATTCAATTTTATTTTAATAATGTTAAACTTTTAGTTAATTTTTGTTATTTAATATTTATTATTATTAATCGAATGGGTTGCTAATTCTCTAAAAAAGGATCTGAAATAAAAAATTTTTAGTACCATTATTGATAGTATAATAAAGACGTCGCCTATCTCTCAGGCGTCAATTTGACGAAGAGAGGAGGTGTATACACAATGTCTGAAATCTTTGTAAACATCATGACTACAGCAGCAAGTGGTTGTCTCATTGCGCTATTCGCGCATTGGCTACGCAAGCGTAATGACAAATAGGCGACTAGTCACACCAAAAAATCCCCTTACTACGGCCATAGTAAGGGGATTTGGTGCATACATGCCTGATAATCCTTGTTGAATGTATTATAACACCATAGTGGAAAGGATGCAAAATCATTTAAGAGTTTTACTTGCTTTTTTACCACTTCAATATTTCAAATACAGTTGCTGTAATTTGTAATGAATATTACCTTTCAAATGCTGCGACTATTTGATTTGTAAAATCATCCATAAAGTCGCTCCAATTTTCTCTATCTTCTCTACTTTTTTTATTGTATTTAGCATTTTTAAAACATTTCTTCCTTAATCCAGACGTCAATTCAAGTTGTACACCTGCACCTGATTTACAACAATTAATAATATTATTGTCATTTACCCCAGATAAATTAGAAGGTGAATCCTCAGTTTTAACACCTATTTTTTGGAAATTTTTAACTAACTTAGATAGTATTTCGTCGTCTTTCCCACCGATATAAACCACCTCATCTTCACCTTTACAACCATGGATGGCTAAAGCATATTCTTTTTCAGCAATTAATTTGTTTAATACCGGTTCATCGTAATGATGGGAAGTTACATGTAGTTCTTCATTATTTTTACTTTTTATACCTTTAAAGTTATAAAAATCAAAGCCGCCTTTTTCCGAAATTAAATCAGCAATTTCAGTTGTTCCTGGTTCAATGGCCCCTCCATGAATAGCTGATATCAAAACAGCACTATTTTTTTCACGCGTACTACGTTCCCAATCTACGCCTTCTTCTGTTTTATCTTCTAATTCAGTCATTGAACTATATTTATCTGACATTCGTTAAGACCCCTTTCATACTTTTTCATTATACAATTCCCTGAATTTTAATTTAATATCTTAAATAACAGTAAATTTCATTAAGATTTTGTTTATATTATAGTGTGAATTTAATATTAAATAGAGAGCACTTATTTATTGAAAATTGTGAGTCAAACCAATTAGAAATTACTACTATTATATTATTAATTAACATAACCGTTGAATTATCAGAAGTTCTATACACATAAAAAACACGACGAATTTATAAACTCGTCGTGCCTTTTTAATATATTTAATTACCAAACAAACGACTGACTCCAAAATCACTTTTCAGATGGTGTTCTACTTCATTGTTAAGCTCAATCTCTTGTTCATCAGTTCGCACCTCTTCACGTATAGAATATTATTTTATTAATGAATATATTTTATAAAATAATGGTCGTATTGGTTTAATAAAATCTCCAATATATTCTTCTACATGTGCATTAAATCCTGCTTTGAAATTTTGTACACCTGCATCTTCAGCATTTTCACTAAAATCTCCTGTTATACCATAAAAATTATAACGATCAATATTATTTTCTTTCGCAAATTTTATCATTTCCCATTGTAATCTATAGGCCCCCATATATTTATTATATTTAGGGTTAGAGCCACTTGAAAGATAGTAAACTTCATAATCGTTATAAATATAAAGTGCAGCTGCTAAATCCAGTATAGTTCCATCAGTTTTGATTAACGTTTCTGTTTCATCTATTTTCTTTTTTTGCGCTTTTATTTGTTGTAAATTTTGCTCATACTTATTTTTACTTTTTTTTGAATTAGGATTACTCTCTAAGCTATCTTTAATATTTTCTAAATCATTATTTAACTTTTCTAGTTGGTTATTTTGTTTTATTAACAATTCTGACAAGTCAATATAAGCCAGTTTTAACATCCCATTATCTTTATAAATGTTTTGCATTTCTTCAAAATAGTTCTCATCTCTAAACTTAAAACCGTGCTTTTCTTCGGCCATTTTAAATAATTTAAAAAATCTATTTGTTTCTTCAATGGGAAGTGTACAAACTTGGACATCCATCTCATATGTTTTCTTAATGTTTCTTCGTGTTTGATAATCCATGTCTTGTAATAATTCTTCTTCTGTTTTATTTTTTAAATCTAAAACAGATAGCCAACGAATTTGGCTTATTTGAGAATAACCTACCGTATATCCTTGATGCTTATAACCTAGACTTTCCATAGTCTTTATAAGAGGTTGATTATTGTAACTTTCTATTATTTCACCTTGAGTATTTCTTATATTTTCTAATGTATATGGATCAGTTAAAACATACAGACCACGATGTTTTTTTAAATATTTAGTCAAATTTTTATAAAAATATCTTACTAATTGATAATCTGTAAAATCTAAAACAGGTCCACGGTGAGTATAAAAATATTTAAAGAACTTTAGTGAACGTGCTTCATTTAAAAGGCAAGCTGCTATTACTTTATTGTTTTCATCTTTAACACCGACTAAATGCACATCATTTTTATGTTGTTTTCTATAATTATAATGGTTAAAACTTTGTGTATAGTGAGCATCATGATTACTAATAAAATCTTCAAATTCATCAACTTTTAATTGCGTGAAATACATTGTAAGCCTACCTTCTTTTCTAATTTATAGTAGTATTACATTAATTATAACATAAAAGAAACCCAAGTCCTTAAAAAGACCTGATTGACTGATGTTAACGGTGAGAGTAGGATTCGAAGTAGTGCAAGCAACATGTTTTTAATCAATTATAAATTTTAATTTTCCTTAAGACAGAGTGAGGCACTCCTCCATAATTTTCAATCATTATATTAGAAGATTTATTTTTTAAGATGAATACTTTTTAAAATACTTACAAATTCCAAAGATATGTATACTATATTAAAAGATTGCTTTGAACTATCTATATTAAATTAGCCCCTTTTTATCCACTGTCCATCCTGATAATAAATTTATTGAGATATTATATACGGAAATTAACAAATTCTTGGTTTACCATAACTCATACTAAAAAGGGCTCCTTATTGAATAAGGAGTCCTTTAGTGGATTCAAAAACAACTATTGTCTGAATGTAAAATTTTAAAATATTTTACTTGTTTGTTTTGAACCTTAATTATTTTCTTTAAAAAATGATATAAGTTTATGAGGACTATCTTTTCCTAACACGTTATCTAATGCTTCATGAGACTCTATAGCTTCTTCTTCACTACGAGGGTACATTTTATTTTCATATGCCTCAATTGCTGTATCAATATTATTGTAATTATTTTCAATAGCATTAGCTAGGTCATACGCATCTATCATTGCCAAATTTGCTCCCTCTCCAGATGGTGCCATTAAATGTGCAGCGTCCCCAATAAGTGTAATACCAGATTTAGGAGTCCAACGATGTTTATCTGGTAGTGCATAAATCATACGCGGTACAATTTGAGTTTCGCTATCAACTATCAATGACAATAGTTCTGGCGCCCATCCTTCAAATTGTGATGAGATAGTATCAATTGACGCTTGTTTATCTGAAAAATCGATGTTTTTAATCCACTCTTCTGCACAATTTAATTGAATATAAGTATGAATCGTATCATTAGGCTCACGATGTGCTGTCATGCCTTTATTAGGAGATAGTGCAAAACAAGATCCTGAACCTATAATTTTTGCTGTTGCTGGATACTTTTCATCAACATTATATAAATAAGCATCTAAAAATGTAGTTCCCGCATATTCAGGTTTAACATCTGTTAATACCTTACGTACTTTTGACCATGCACCATCCGCACCCACGAGAATATTACTTACTATAGAAGTGTTGTCTTGGAAATCAACTTGATATTTTCCGTCTGCTATCTCTTGAACATTACGAACTTTTTTATCCCATATAATCATATCTGAAGGTAAAGAGTTTATTAATATTTTTCTTAAATCTCCTCTTAAAACCTCTGGACGCACATTTGAATCATCGCTTGGAAGGTCTAATAGTATGTTCCCATCAGTATCTAAAAATCGTACAGCGTCAGCACCTTCATGAATTATAGAAGTGAATTCATCCCATAACTTTGCTTCTTTTAGTGCTATTTGGCCATTATAATCATGAATATCTAATTGGCCACCTTGTGTACGCGCATTTGGTGAAGCATCTGATTCATATACTTTTGCAGGAATTCCTTTAACGTATAAAATTCGAGCTAATGTTAATCCACCAATGCCTCCACCGATAATTGTAATTTCATTTGATTCTTTATTCATTATTTAATCTCTCCTTTATTTTTCAATAAATCTTGTAAATACATTTCATAGTTTCGATATATCGTTACTATAAACGATATATCGAAACATGTCAATTTTAAAATTTTAAACGCACTGCTTGATTAAATTTCACATTAAAATTTTCAATCTGCTTATCGTTAACTCATTATCCTTGCAGGTTCGTTATATAGATTTTTTATATGCTATTTTCTACAAATTTAATTTTATTATCTACCCTTTAATTTTTATTTTCCGGGTAATGTATTAATAGAGGGTGATAAAGATGACAGTAACTATTAATCGAATTTATGATGCGAAGAATGATAAAGGGACACGTATTCTTGTGGATAGAGTTTGGCCTAGAGGTATCTCTAAAGAGGATGCCAATCTGGACCATTGGTTGAAAGAAGTTGCGCCGACGAGTGAATTAAGAAAATGGTTTAATCATGATCCAAAGCTTTATGCTGCATTTAAAGAAAAGTATGAAAAGGAATTGCGTGAAAATGATGAACAAAAAGAGGCGCTCGATGAATTAAAAGAGATTGCGCGTTCAAATAACGATATTGTGTTGCTATATGCAGCAAAGGATACAGAACATAATCAAGCAGTCGTTCTAAAAGAAATATTAGAAAATAAATAAAGACGCAGTATTGTTATTACTGCGTCTCTTCATTTATATTATTTTTTATCCATTTTTAAATAAGTCATGTATTTGAGCCCGAGTGCAAATAATGTATAACCTAATAATATTTGATGTAGTGACTTTTTAACTTTGAAACTTCTTGTTAGTAATTGTGGAATGACATTACATAATGCATATAAAACAAAAACTTTAACGTATCTTTTGTTCATAATTATTAACTCCTTTAATTAAATTATTCCAACAACTGTTAATTAAATAGCAACTTAATTCCTTTATAATACTGATATGAGTTACTTTCAACCGGTGAAGCTATTTTTTAATTTTAAATTCATAATATTGATTATAAATATTCACAAAGTCTTCAAATAAAGGTTTCATATATGATGAGGTGTTAATATGAAAGAATTCGTCGGTCAATGTGAACGGTGTCATAAAAATGTATATTGCTTGGATGGTTTTCTTAATGGTGTCTACCAAGACAATCACTTGTATTGCTTTGAATGTGCTACTAAATAATAACAAACACCCTACATTTGTCTTATCAACTAGACTCTTTGCAGGGTGTTTATTCATTTATGTGTACTTATTAGAAGATGCGCTATGCTATTATTTTTTATCTAGTGCTTTTTTAACTTCGTCAATTTGTTTTATTAATGTTGTTGTTGAACCAGTTGAGAAGTACCAAAGCTTAGGATCTAATTCGATAATTTTATTGTTTTTCACTGCGTCTACATTTTTAATTACGTCATTGCTTAATGTTTTCTTCGCAGTTGATTTACCACTTACGACTTGGCCACGGTCCATCGCAAAGATAATGCTTGGATTTTTTTGTGCAATATATTCATTTGTTATGTTTTGACCGTGTGTGCTGCCTTTAATTTTGTTATCAGCAGGTTTGAAGCCCATAGTATCAAAGATAGCAGAGCCGAAACGTTGTCCTGCACCGAATGTTGATAATTCGCCTTCGTTAACTAATAAGAACATTGCTTTGTCGTCTTTTAATTTTTTAGTTTTTTCTTTGATGCTAGCGATTTTATCGTCTAATTTTTTATTTAACTCTTTAACTTTGTCTTCTTTACCATAAATTTGTCCTAATTTTTTCGCGCTGTCTTTCATTGAATCTACGCTAAATTTATCGTCAGGACCAACATATACAATTTTGGCTTTTGGTGCTGCTTTTTTGAATTCATCTAGATTTTTTTGATTTGCTACACGACCAGAAATGAAGATAACTTCCGGTTTTGCTTCTGCTACTTTGTCGAAATTAACTTCTTTTAAATTACCAGTATTTATGTATTTATCATCTTTAAAATCACTTAAGAAGTCTGGTAATGATTTGTTACCTTCACCTTTGGGAACTCCTTTAACTTTATCTTCAAGGCCTAATTCTTTCAATGTATCTAGTGCACCATAATCAAACACAATTGCGTTTTTAGGATTTTTAGGTACTTTAACAGTTTCTTTGACACTTTTCGCGTCACTACCGTCTTTTTTCTCACCGCTTGCTTGGTAATTATTTTCAATCTTCACTGTGTCATTTTTTGACTCTGACTTAGTTGATTTATCCTCACTTGATTTATTGTTGTTACAAGCTGCTAATAAAACCATTAAACCTACAATAAGTATTAAAGCATATTTCTTCATATCTAAACTCCTCTATAATTTTTTTACAAACTGTCCCCCTGATATACACCCTAAACTTGTAATAAATTTAAAGTGGCCTCACTCCCTTCAAAGCACGTTGCCATATTTAGATGGTTTGGGCTGAATATGTCGCTTCATCCACTGATGTTTCGTCAAAGTATATACATATACGTTGGCCCATAACTTCTTCAATACGCACTTCCATATCATATAAAGTATTCAAGACGGTAGGTTGAATCACTTCATCTTTTTCATTTGCTTCGATAATTTCACCGTCTTTCAGAGCTATAATGTCGTCTGAATAACATGAAGCAAAGTTTATATCGTGAATAACGACAATAATTGTTTTATTTAATGATCTTGCAAGCTGACGTAACGTTTGCATAATTTGTACGGAATGTTTCATATCTAAATTATTTAACGGTTCGTCTAACAAGATATAATCTGTATTTTGTGCAATCGTCATGGCAAGATATGCACGTTGTCTTTGTCCACCAGATAATGTTTTTAAATAGCGATCTCTAATTTCTTGTAATTGCAAGATTTCGAGCGCGTATTCTACTTGTTCTTTGTCTTCCTTTTTCAAACGTCCTTTAGAATATGGAAAACGTCCAAATTCTACTAATTGCTCTACCGTAATATTTAATTCTGTATGGTTCGTTTGTTTTAAAATAGATAATTTTTTAGCTAAGTCATTGCTTTTATAGTCATGAATCGCCTGACCTTCGATTGTCACTTCGCCATCATCACATTCTGTAAGGCGTGTAATAATCGATAACAATGTACTTTTACCGGCACCATTAGGACCAATCATAGAAGTTAAGCGACCCTTTTTAATATCTACATTAATATCTTTTAAAATTGGCTTATCTTGAATCGTTTTGTTAAGACCTTTAATACTGATCAATTTGTATGCCTCCTTTTAATTAATAGGTAGATAAAGTAGCTACCACCGACTAAATCGATAATGATGCTAACCTGTGTCGTTGCTTCAAATAAATTTTCGACTATGCCTTGTGCAATAAATAAACTTAACCAACTCAGACAAATCGTCGCAGGCAAGATATATTTATGCTTAAAAGTCCCTAGCATTTCACGCGCTAAGTTAACCGTTAGTAATCCTAAAAAAGTAATTGGCCCAACTAATGCAGTCGATACTGAAACGAGTATTGCGACAAGTATAAGTAATAGACGCGTCAACGTAGCATAAGAAATACCTAAATTTATCGCCTGACTTCTGCCTAATAGCAGTACATCTAAATAAGGAATAAAATATACGGTAATTAGTACTAAGACAATAAGTATCACTGTACATATCAACATCAACTTACTATTAGATGCATCAAAGTTAGCAAACATAGAACTTTGAACGGCTAGAAAATCTTCAGGATTGATAATTAATTCTAAAAATCCTGTCAGACTTCTGAAAAATGTTCCCAAAATAACGCCGATCAATAAAATAAAGTAGACCGAGACGTTAGACATTCGAAAAATGCCTTGAAACAGAAATAATGAAAATGCGACCATCACTACCAACGTAATAAGAAAACTATAATACGTATTTGTCACTAACACCGATTGCACTCCAAACACAACGACGATTAATACTTTTGCAAACATATAGATGGCATCGAGACCAATAATCGAAGGTGTTAATAGGCGGTTATTTGTAATCGCTTGGAATACAACTACTGATGCTGCTATAGCCCCTCCGACGATAAGCATTAAGCATAATTTTCTTAAACGGCTGAAAAATTGATACTCAAAAATATCAAAGTTGATGCCTACGATAAGATAAAGCCCTCCGACGATTATCGTTAACAACACTAATAAGAGTAATTTTGTTTTATCACTAATTTGCATAATTGTGTCGTCCTTTCATCAGCAAAATTATAAAAATAATAGTGCCAAAGACGCCGATAGTTAAACCAATATTGATTTCATACGGGTAAACGACAACTCTACCAATAATGTCAGAGAACATTACAAAGATTGCACCTAACAACGCCGTTTGAGGCAGTGCATTTTTCAAGTTATCACCTTTAAAAATTGACACGATATTTGGGACGATTAACCCTAAGAAAGGTAAAGTTCCTACGGTTACCACAACAATTGCAGTAATGACCGCTGCTATAAACAATCCTATATTTACGATTTTTTCGTAATTAACACCCAAGTTACTGCTAAAGTCTTTGCCCATTCCTGCAATAGTAAAATGATTGGCAAATATATATGTAAGAAATAATAACGGAATACTTAAGTATAAGATTTCGTATCTGCCACTAGTGATAATCGCAAAGTTACCGTTCAACCAGTTACCAATACTTTGTACCGTATTGGTCTGTAAGGCAACAAACGTTGATAAGCTAGAAACGATACCGCCAAGCATAATACCAAGTAACGGAATGAAAATAACGTCCGTGAAACGAATATATTGTACTAATTTCACAAACACGTATGTGCCACAAATGCTTAAACCAACAGCAAAAATGAGTTTAATCAAAATGTTTTCTTGCGGGAAAAAAATCATCGAAATGAGAATACCTAATTTCGCCCACTCCATCGTTCCAGCAGTCGTTGGACTCACAAATTTATTTTGCATCATTTGTTGCATAATTAACCCTGCAAGCGCTAAAGTACTCCCAGAAATTAAAATGCTAACTGTTCTAGGTATACGACTTGAAACGATAATGTTCGTTTGCGCTTTGGTTAAGTGGAAAATATCAGTGATTGATACTTTACTGACACCAATAAATAGAGAAAGAATTGTTAATAACAGTAAAATAATAAATAGAAATGTACTACTGAAGAAGAATTTCATAATGACTTACCTATAACCTTTCGGAGAAAATGCTACAAAACTACATGAAAGTGACATTGATAATCATTTTCATTAACTTAATTCTAACATTCTATATATTAAATACAATAGGCATTTAATATATTTTTATCATTAACATATTTAAATAAGATTCAAAAAACGCCTACATAATAGTCTTTGTAAACTATTAGAGGCAAAGAACAAAAAATTAAAAAATGGCGGGAAATATAATATTATGCGAAATATTTAGGTGTAAATACACACATAAATAAAGATAATTATGTATTTAAAGAATTATTACATAAACCTGAAAATTTAACGATTAATTTCAATATTTTGGGCTAAATATCTGATCCACCTAACAATAATTAATTTATCAAATGAAAAATATATTTTCTGAAAATTCTAAATTTAATGTTAACAACTTACTTTATAAGTGCTATGATACTTATTAACTCAATTTGGGGAGGGGGAAGTTTTATGTGGAGTGAACCTATTATATCTGCAACTGCATTATTTGCGTTAATTGCACTTGGGGAAGTTATTTCGACCTTATCTAAGGCAAGAATACCAATGTTACTTACGGCAATGGTCAGCTTTCTACTGCTCAAATGGTTCGGCGTATTTCCTAAGAACATCTTGGATTCGGCTGTCATCCCGTCATTGGGCGCCCTAGCAATTGCGCCAGCGATTATGCATATGGGTACAATGATGCCACTAGCAACATTAAAGAAACAATGGAAAGCCGTCGTTATTTCTATTTTTGGCATTATTGGTTCTACCATAGCTATTTTAGTTATCGTGTCACCCATATACAGTTTCCGTATTGCCGCATCAGGTGTCGGACCTATTTCAGGTGGCATCGTGGCCTTATTAATAACTATCGATAAATTAAAGGAATTACATTTAGGCTATTTAATCGTCTTACCCGCTTTAGTTCAAGGGTTACAAGGCGTTATTGGTTTACCGTTAAGTTCAATTATTATGAAACGTTACAGTAAACACTTTTTGGAAAATGAATACAACTCAACTGAAGAAGCTGCTAAGGTCGAAGAAGAACAACAGTCACTATCAATACACGACCGTTTTCCTATCTTACAAAACGACATATTACGATTATTTATTATGTTTGTGTTAGCAAGTTTGGCGTTTTTAATTGGTGAAGTAACACATATTCACTATTCATTAATCAGTTTAGCCTTTGGGATTATTGGTTTGAAATTAGGACTATTCCAACAAGCGGAGTTAGAGAAAAACAAATCATTCTCACTCATTCTTGTAATGATTATGTTAATCGTTATCGGTTCTATGGGTGACGTAACACCTCATGATTTATGGCATCATTTACCAGCAATTTTACTCATATTACTAATAGGTACGATTGGCATTTTAATCGGTGGCGCAATTGCCGCTAAACTTATCGGTTGGCGTTACAGTAAAGCTTTACCTGTAGCATTAACTGCCTTATATGGTTTCCCTGGTGACTTTATGTTGTGTGAAGAAGTGAGCCGTACAATGGCTAAAAATAAAAAAGAACGTGAAGCCCTATTTAAAGAACTATTAAGTCCAATGTTAATTGGCGGCTTTACTTCAGTAACCGTAGCTTCGGTTCTTTTAACAGGTATACTAATGAACTTTATGAAATAACAAATGGAGGGATACAATGTTAATTAAAAATATTAATTTGATAGATGGAACAGGACGCGAGGTACAAAGTAATGTAGATGTGCATATTCAAGATGATGAATTTGTTGCGATTGGCACAAATATTAATGTCGAAGATAATGATGTCATTGATGGTCAAGGTAAATATTTATTACCTGGCATGATAGATAGCCACGTGCATATTATGGAAGAAATGAGACCTTTAGCACAAAAATTAGCTACACCATTTTCATATACTTTTTATCAAGCAATCGACAATTTAAAACGTACCGTTAAATGTGGTGTCACAACCGTGCGTGATGCTTTAGGTGCCGATCAAGGTATTAAAGAAGCTGTACAAGACGGATTAATTCTCGGACCACGTATGCAAGTGAGCATTAATGCATTGACTATTACTGGTGGCCATGGTGACAAACTTACTAAATCGGGTATCGTCATGCCAAGCTTTTTAGAAGACTACCCCGGTTTACCTAATGGTATTTGTGACGGCGTTGAAGAAGTGCGTAAGAAAGTACGTCAAATGCTACAAGCAGGTGCCGATGTAATTAAAGTGCATGCAACCGGCGGCGTTACAAGTCCTACTGACCATCCAGATTATACCCAGTTTTCAGTTGAAGAACTCAAAGTTATGGTACAAGAAGCGCAATTTAGAGATAACCGTAAAGTTATGGCACATGCTCAAGGATTACAAGGTGTGAAAAATTGTATCGAAGCAGGCATCCATTCAATCGAACACGGTATTTATTTAGACGATGAGGCAATTGAAGGAATGAAAGCCAAAAATATGTTCCTTGTACCAACACTATTAGCACCAGTTTCTGTCATTGAGTTTGCCGATGAATTAGGCATGTCAGAAACATCAATACAAAAGTCTAAAGATGTTATTGATGCACATACGACTAGTTTCAATAAAGCGGTAAAAGCAGGCGTCAAAATTGCTATGGGTACAGATGCAGGTGTCTTCAAACACGGTACCAACTTACGCGAGTTAGAACTAATGGTCGAACATGGTATGACACCTATGCAAGCTATCGTCGCATCTACACAAACTTCAGCAGAATGTCTAGGGTATCAAGACTATCTAGGTACTGTAGAAATCAACAAGAAAGCCGATTTCATCATGGTAGATAACAACCCATTAGACAATATTGGTTTACTTAAACATCCAGACAACATCCAAATAGTCGGCATCGGTGGTAAAGTCGTTAAAGACATCCGATAAAATAAAAAAATAGCCCCCCTGTTTTGAATACAGGAGGGGCTATTTTTTTATTTTTCAATCTCCAGAAATTGTGTTTATCGTATTGAAAATTTTGCTTTTTAGACCACCCGCACTAATACTTCAGACAAACGGCAGACTAACCCCCCCTTGATTAATATCGTAAATTTTTACATTTTTGTTTGCAATTACACGTTTTCTCAATCGTTGTTCTTTAAGCTTTCACAACTATTATCCTCTCCCCTATTTCTTAAATGACAGAAAAAGAGTAAACTTAATTATATTAATACATTGAATATTATCGCTTTTTTGTTAAAATATAGTATGGAATTTCTTTGCCCCTTCATAAATAAAATACCTCAAGGGTGCAAGGTATAAATCATTAGTACTTATATCATTCAACCACACAGGCACTTTATATAAATGATTAAAGACAACATTAAAATTAAGAGGAGTTAGTATAATGGATTATAGAGTATTGTTATTTTATAAATATGTAACGATTGATGACCCTGAAACTTTTGCAGCTGAGCATTTACAATTTTGTAAGGACAACGACTTAAAAGGTCGTATTTTAGTATCTTCTGAAGGTATTAATGGTACAGTGTCTGGCCCTAAAGAAGTAACTGATAATTATATCGCTCACATGAGAGCTGACACTAGATTCAGCGATATCGTCTTCAAAATCGACGAAGCTGAAGGTCATGCATTCAAAAAAATGCACGTACGTCCAAGAAATGAAATTGTCGCTTTAGATCTTGAAGATGATGTTAATCCTAAAGAATTAACAGGTAAATATCTATCACCTACTGAATTCAAAGAAGCATTACAATCTGACGATACAGTTGTTATTGATGCACGTAATGACTATGAATATGATTTAGGTCATTTCAGAGGGGCTATCCGTCCTAACATAACTAGATTCAGAGACTTACCGGACTGGATAAAAGAGAATAAAGAACAATTTATGGATAAGAAAATTGTCACTTATTGTACTGGCGGTATCCGTTGTGAAAAATTCTCTGGCTGGTTATTAAAAGAAGGTTTCGAAGATGTAAGCCAACTTAAAGATGGTATTGCAACTTACGGAAAAGACCCTGAAACTAAAGGTGAACTTTGGGACGGCAAAATGTACGTGTTCGATGAACGTATTAGTGTAGAAATTAACCAAGTAGACAAAACAGTTGTAGGTAAAGAATGGTTCGATGGTACGCCATGTGAACGTTACATCAACTGTAGCAACCCTGAATGTAACCGTCAGATTTTAGTTTCTGAAGAAAATGAAGAACGTTATTTAGGTGCTTGTTCACATGAATGTGCAGCGCACGAAAGAAACCGTTACGTTCAAAAACACGATATCAGCGAAGAAGAAAAAACAAAACGCTTAGAAAACTTCAAAGATTTAGTAAACCAATAATATAATGAAAAAAAGCACGACCATCTTATAACGTGGTCGTGCTTTTTTCATTTCCCTCTCATATTTAAAACGGATTACGATTTAACCATTGACCACCGTCCATCGTGATGCAATCGCCATTAATGTAACTCGCTTCATCTGAAAATAAAAAGCGTGCTAATCCAGCGATTTCTTCGGGTTGTCCCATTCGGTTCAACGGTACGCTATCTAATGTTTGTTGACGCGCCTCTTCTGATAGCGTTAATCTCTGTGCGCCTCCAGTATTGTCTATTGGACCTGGTGCAATTGCATTGGCACGTATCCCATATTTTGCACCCCATTCTACAGCAATCGTCCGTGTCATTGATAACACGCCTGCTTTAGCGCTTGCTGAGTGGATAACACCCGGACCTGATGTCCAAGAGTAAGGTGCGACGATATTGACGATAACGCCTTTGTTTCCTTGCTCAATCCAATGTTTACCGACAGCTTGTGTGCAATACCAAGTGCCGTTTAATACGATATTGATAACAGAATTCCAACCGTTAATCGATAAATCTTCGGCCGGACAAATAAAATTCCCTGCTGCATTATTCACCAAGCCATCAATTTTGCCAAACTTGTCTAATGTTTTATCGACCGTCTGTTGTACCATTTCAGGATCTCGAACATCCATTGCGACGCACAATACTTGCCCTTCACGTTGTTCTATTTCTTGTTTCGTTGCGTCTAATTTCTCTGGCGTACGGCCAGTTATGACGACATTGGCACCTTCTTCAACAAATCGTTTAGCCATTGCTTTACCCATTCCGCTACTGCCACCAGTTACAATAATTACTTTATCTTTCATAACCATGCTCCTAACTCATTGTTTGATATATTTATACCAACTATATGTAATCGCTTACATTGATTGCAAGAAAAATTACTTATTACTAAAGTTTACCCCTGTTAACTATTTATCATGCACCTTCTTATGAATTAAAAAAGCATCTATAAATAGATGCTTTTAAGCTTATTTTATTGGGAATGTTAATGTTATCGTGGTACCTCTACTAAAAATACTATTAACTTTTATCTCGCCGTCTATACGCTCAGCTAAAGTACGTGCAATGTATAGACCTAAACCTGTACCACCCGTAGATTTATTGCGCGAATCTTCTACTCGATACGTGCGATTAAAAATATGGGGCACATGTGACTCTTTAATACCTATTCCTTCATCAGTTACTGATATTGCTAGCTGTTTATTGGCTAGGCTGTTAACGTCTATCTTAATAGGTGAGCCTTTAGCCGAAAATTTCAATGCGTTATCGATAAAATTCGTAATAATTCTTTCGAGCGCCACCTTGTCTTGTTGGAATGGAGGGATAGTATGATCAATGTTTAATTGTAAATCTCTATTTTCCGTCGTTAATTGTTGCTGATAACTCTCTAAAACTGGGATTAACAATTGATCCATATTAATCGTTGCTTGTAATTGATCGGTACGATTTACGGCTATTAAATCTGTTAAGTCATCAAACATTTGTGACAAACGGTCTGTTTGAGTTATTAAAATACGATAAGCTGACGCTACATCTTCTGTGTCATGAATTATGCCATCTTTAAGTCCTTCTGAATAGGATTTAATACTTGCTAAGGGGGTTTTTAAATCGTGCGCTAAATTTTGAATCATCGCTATTTTTTCATCTTGTTCTAATTGGATATGTGCCATTTGCGCTTGAATTTTAGCTACCATCATTGTGAATGAAACATTTAATTCTTTTAATTCTTTTGGTGATGTTATTGGTAAACTTTCAATATTAAAATTACCTTGTGCAATTTGTTGTGTTTGGATGTTTAATTGTTCTATTTTTTGAATCGTGGGTGCTAATAAAAATATTGCAATAATCATCGTAATCATACTAGAAATAAAAGACCCTAATGTTAACATTATCGTTTGATGAACGTTAAACCACATTAATTTATAGAGCACGAAAACGAAAAGTGTCGTAATCAGTATTGAAACTATAAATGCATAAAATAATTGTTTACGAATCGACATGTTAAACACTCCTTTGGAACTTATAACCAAGCCCCCACACCGTTGCTATGGTGTATTCATCATACTGACAGGCTTCTAATTTTTCTCTAATACGGTGTATATGTACGTTTAATGTATTCATGTCTTCGTAATACGCATAGCCCCATACTTGCTCTAACAGTTCCGATTTTGAAATAGCCATTGTTTCATGTGTAGCAAAATACCATAACAACTCAAATTCTTTTATTCTAAATCCTAATTCTTGTCCGTTAATTTCTGCTGTTTTAGTTAAATTATTGAGTATTAAACTTCCGCAATTAACGATTTCTGTCTGCGTGGGTTGCTGTGCTGTTCTATTTAAAATATTTTTAGCACGTATAACCAATTCTCTTGGACTAAAAGGTTTTTTAACATAATCATCTGCACCTAGCATTAAACCATAAATTGTCTCACTTTCAGTCGTCTTCGCAGTTAAATAAATGTAAGGTATATCTAAACCTTGCGTTTTCATTTCTTCTACAACTTTATAGCCATTAAGTTCAGGCATCATAATATCTAAAATGATTAAATCCACACTGCTATTTAATTTACTGAGTGCTTCCTTACCATCACAAGCTGTCGTTACTTCATGACCTTCAAATTCAAAATAGGTCTTACAAATTGCTCTAATATCTTGTTCGTCATCGACGATTAACACGTGACTCATTGTTATCAACCCTTACCTGTTGTCCTTTTTAAGAAATGATTTAAACTTAAAGTTGTCATCGTTTCTTTATTCATTAATAATATTATAAAGAAAAACAGTTGTGTTGGGTATGTAAATATCATGTCTGCCAAAATATAATTTAACATGATAAACACACCGAAGAAGCTAGCTGTATATGACAATACGCCTAAAATCAGCGCCAAACCTACCGCTATTTCTCCTAATGGGATTAGCCATTTAAATAATTCTAAATTAGGTGCTACGACGTATTCAAAAAATTCTTTATACCAGTAAGGTGAATCTTTGTTCTCTTTAATAACTGGTACTAATCCGTCTACCGCAAAACCGCCAGTCAATTTTTCGTAACCTTGGAATAACATATAACTGCCTGAACCTAAGCGAATAAATAATATTATGAGTTTTCTTATCATTATTGTTTTCACCTCTAAAAAAGGCAGTAAAGCATTGTTAAACTACATTAATAATACTCCCCGCCCGTCTATACTATTTTAATTTAGCAGATCCAAATATAACGTGTGCTTTATCACAATATATTGTCACTGTGTCGTACTGTTCAGCATCTATGTCTTTAAGGTCAAATGTTTGCGTTGCTTCATCATGTTTAACGTCATCAATTTTTTTACCTTCTTCAATTTTGTTACCTTTAGTTAAGTAAACGTGTAAATCAGGACCTTTAGATGAACTATAATCAGTTAGCATAAGTTTACCGTCTTTGATCATAGCTTTACCTTCTACTTTTTCTTTGTTTTCAGATTTGAACATACCTGTTTTTTCTACTTTAGCGTTGTCTTTAGATGTCTTCTCGTCCTTCATTTCCGTTTTAGTGTCTGACTTCTCATTTTTCTTATCTTCCATATTGTTACAAGCGCCTAATAATAAAGTTCCTGCAATCGTCGTTGAAAATACTAATGTTTTAATATTCATTTGATTTCCTTCTTTCAAATTTAGTTTATGCTTTAATCATAATAAGACCGCTTCAAAAATCACATTAACTTAGGATTAACTAGGATTAACTATTTCTTAAATATCGATGAAGTCAGTTAATAACTCAAAAAGAGAAAACACATTTTTGACTTTGACTTTCTTTGACCTTTATGCTATTATATAGTTGTAAGGTTAAAGAAGGCATAATACAAATAGTAAAGATTTACTACCGTTTATGCCGATACACTAATCACAAGATTAAGGAGAGATGTTTTATGGCATTTGAAATGAAACCTTTCAACAACTCATTTTTCGACGTGAACCCAAGTGATTTCTTTAAAGATTTTGGACGTCAATTCTTTGATCAATTTCCAAGTCAAAATATAAAAACTGACATTACAGAATTAGACGATGCTTTTGAAGTAGAAGCAGAATTACCTGGTATGGATAAAGACAATATACAACTTCAATTCGACAACAATATTTTAACTATTGCAGGAAAACAAACCGTTGAAAACGAAGAACAAGATGATGCAGGTCGCATTATACAACGTGAACGTAGTTACAGCAACGTAAGTAGACAATTTTCATTTAACAATATAGATAAAGACAATATTACTGCTTCTTACAATAACGGAATGCTTCACGTGAAACTTCCTAAAACACAACAAGAAGACACAAGCTCAAATATTCAAATTGACTAATCAACTCAATAATTAAAGACATGAATAAAAAAGTAAGGTGGGACTATGAATGTTTAAATACATTTGTAGTCCCAATCCCCTAGGGTTATCTTCGTTTTAGATAACTAACACGCCCTCTATCAGTAAATGATGCGGGCGTGTTTTATACATATGATTCAATTTAATGCGTTTCTCCTAATGCTACATGGCTATCACCTGAGTGAGATATCGCTTTGATAGCAGCAGTCAAACCTTGCACAATAGTATCTAGCGACATTGAAGGTACATTTTGTTTCGACGCTACTTGCGCAGGTATAAATGGCACATGGATAAATCCAAATAACAGCTCTGGATATGTTGTCGCTTGTAAATATCCCATTTGATATAAAATGTGATTACACACAAATGTACCGGCTGTATTTGATAAACGTGCAGGCACGCCTGCATTTTGAATTGCTTCAGTCATTGCTTTTACTGGCATGTTAGAAAAATAAGCCGGTGCGCCTTGTGATTGAATCTCAGCATCAATAGGTTGATTCCCTTTGTTATCTGCAATACGCGCATCATCAATATTAATGCCAACACGTTCAGGCGTTAATTCAAAGCGTCCGCCAGCTTGACCTATTGTTAACACGGCTTCATAACTGTTTTGTGCCAAAGCTTCTGCTAGTACATCTTTCGATTCATGGAACACGGTAGGAATTTCTAATTTCGTAATATGATGTTCGCCAATTTGCTCAGGTAATTGCTTTACCGCTTCTAATGCTGGATTTACTTTTTCTCCACCAAATGGGTCAAATGCCGCTATTAAGATTTTCATAAAATTGCCTCCTTATAATTAAAATGCCCAAAAATACATCAGTACGATATGTATGATGATTAACGATATGGCAATAGGAATTTGCGCTTTAATTACACCGAACTCTTCTTTCATTTCGAGTAATGCGACTGGCAATGTATTAAAGTTCGCAGCCATCGGAGTTAGTAAAGTGCCACAAAAGCCTCCAGTCATCGCTAATGCGCCAGCTATTGCTGGATCTCCGCCTTGTGCAATAACGAATGGCATACCAATGCTCGCTGTGATAACTGTAAATGCCGCAAACGCATTGCCCATCAACATCGTAAACAAGACCATGCCTAAAATATAAGCCGTTGCACCAATCAAATGATTACCTTCAGGTAAAAATGATGATATACCTTTAGATATCACATTACCGACACCACTCACCGTAAATAGTACACCTAATGCGGCTAAAAATTGAGGTAAAATACCGACCGTTCCAACTTGCTGTGTCAGTCTGTCACTATCATATAAGATGTATGATGCTTTAGGTTTGATAACGACTACCGCGGCGATAATACCTACGATAGAAGCTACACCTAATCCAACAGCACCGCCAAGTGGTGTCCAATTCGATACTACGACTGCGACTACCGCTAATACAATTGCCGGTATAAAGAGTTTATTGCCGTATTTAGATGCACCCGCTTCAACCTCTTTATCTGTGACATCAACAATATTTTTAATTGCCACTTGTTTGAATAAAGTCAACGCACCCATAAATAATATCAACAATCCGTTAATGCTGTTTGGTATGTAAGGTCCAAAAATAAATAATACGCCTAAAATAATCCAAAATAGTGCGGTACCGTATTTTTTACTTCTATCTGGTGCTTTCAACACACGTAATGCTGTATAAAACAGTTGCAATCCAATTAACACGTAAAATATTTCTAACAAAGTATCTAAAGTATGACTACTCATCTTTCGTCACCTCTTTTTGTTCATATTTTCGTTGGAAATAACGATCTATACGTATATTATTCAACCACACAATCACAAACGTAATAATCGCGATTGGTACCGAAGCCAACGCTAAATCTACAGCATCGACATCAATTTTTAGTGATTTAAATGTTCCAACCATTAATAACACACCCGCGCCACCGACGAATAAATTTTGTCCAAAGAAATTACCATAATTTTCCATTGCTGATGTTTGAGCTTTAATAAGTTCCACGTCTTTGTCATCCACTTGTTTGTTGTTTAATTTAAAACGCGTACGCAAAGCGCCTTGTACCATTGGATTAATTAATGGCCTAACAAATTGAGGATGTCCCCCGATTCTAATAGATGCAAGTCCGGCCAATTCTCTAACACCTAAATAAACGGTCATCAGTCTACCACTCGTCACATTGTTAATCTTACCAATCAGTTTAGAAGCTTGTTGCTTTAATCCGAAGCGTTCAATTAAACCAACCATCGGCAATGTTAGTAAAAATAATGTTACTAGCCTATTATCAGTAAAAGCTTTGCCTAAGGTAGACAAAATATCTGTAAAATCCATGCCAGACACGAGTCCAGTTACAATTGCCGCTATTAAGACGACCGCAATCGTGTCTATTTTTAATAAAAAGCCGACAATTATAATGACAATGCCAATTAATTTTAACCATTCCATACTAACTCCTCCTTTTTATGTAAGCGCTTTTAAAGAACATACCACAGTATTCACAGAGATGAAAGACAACCCATTTAATGAGATAAAAAATTAAATTACTTTTCAAAAAATATGGCATAGAAAATATGATCACTTAAGTAGTCAGGACACAAAAAGGCTATGACATTTTATATGCCACAGCCTTAATATCGTACTTATTTAGTTGCATGTTGCTGATCCTTATTTTCTTCAATATCATCTTGATTCACTTTGCGATAGTGCAATAATTTTTCATCCCCAACATATAGTTTGCTGTTGGTATATCTTGGCTTTTCTATAGCTAAGGATTTAAATAATGCCCATATCATAAAGATAATGACGACGGAGAACGGTAGTGCAGCAATAATCAAGAGATTTTGGATAGATTGCGTACCACCAGTGTATATCATGATAATTGCGAATAAGGCTAAAATTATGCCCCAACTTACTTTTACAATTCCGGATGGGTTAATTTCACCTTTAGAACTTAACATTCCTAACACATACGTAGCTGAGTCAGCTGATGTGACGAAGAAAATCATGATGACAAATAATGTTAATATGCTTAGGACAAAGCCCAATGGAAAGTGTTCTAACGTTGCAAATGTCGCCGTTTCAGTTGCTTGCTTTGCAATATTGGCAATACCATGTTGTTGTACAAAAATTGCTGAAGCGCCAAAGACCGCAAAGAAAATAAAGCAGACAAGTGCAGGTACAAATAAGACACCCAAAATAAATTCCTTAATCGTTCTACCGCGTGAAACTCTTGAAATAAAGATTCCTACGAATGGCGCCCATGAAATCCACCATGCCCAATAGAACAACGTCCATTGTTGCACCCATTGGAATTTCTCTCCCCCATTTTGTGGAATACGTAAACTCATCTTGAAGAAATTAAAAATATAATCTCCGAGTGCATTCGTAAATGTATTTAAAATTTGTAGTGTAGGACCGACTATAAACAATCCTACTAAGACTATAAATGCTAAGACCATATTAATATTGCTCAAACTTTTTATTCCTTTGTCGATGCCTGACCATGCCGACCACGTAAATAATATTGTCGCAATAATAATGATCACTACTTGCATGGTGAAATTCGAAGGTGTTTTAAATAAAAAGTGTAAGCCTTGATTAATTTGTAACGCACCAAACCCTAACGTAGCTGCGACACCTGTTACTGTCGCTATAATTGCTAAGACATCAATCGCACCACCAACAGGGCCTCTCATCATCTTAGACCCAAATATAGGTGTTAACGTAGCACTCACTAAACCTGGGTATCCTTTATGGAAGTTAAAATATGCGAATACCAGGGCCACAATACCGTAAACTGCCCATGCATGTATGCCCCAATGGAAGAAGGCGAACTGCATCGCATCGTTAATCGCAGTTTGTGTGCCAGCCTTATGAATCGGCGTTAACGTATACGCATGACTGATTGGTTCAGCCGTCGTCCAAAAGACAAGTCCCATACCCATGCCAGCACTAAATAGCATGGCAAACCATGATTTAAGTGAGAATTCAGGTTCTTCTCCTTCTTCTCCCAAGGTAATTGAAGCATATCTAGAGAATAATAAATAAACACATACTATGAGTATGACTAACACTAGTAATAAGTAATACCAACCAAAATTTACTGCTATAAAGTCTGTTATTGACTGAGTACCCGTTTCTAGTTGTTTAGGCCAAATTGCACCGTAAACAACGAATAATGTACAAATCGCTAGGGCAACCCAGAATACTATCGTTAATTTATTTAAACGCATAAAAAATAGTAGCCTCCCCCTATTTCGTTTATGCATAACTTATACCCTAACTTCATTTAATTATGTATTGCACAAGTGTTGAAATTGTACATTCAAAAATTTCTCTATACGCTCACTTTTTTATAATATACTTTCAGGCTATCATGCTAACGTTTTGAATTGTATATAAAAACACAGTGATTCCATTTAATGAAATCACTGCGTTTATTTAATTGATTATTTTACTGCATTTCTGAATAAATCAATACTATTCATCCATATTATATGTCCTAATAATTCAGAAACATGTTCTTGTAGTGGTAATTCTGTTGCTTCAGGCGTTAATTTTAGTTTTGGTAATACCCATTCATGAAATATAACATGAATAGCAACACCAAATAACAATCCTTTACCTAAAGTAATTTTATTGCATTTCTCTGCTAACATTGCATACACAAATGCATTAGCCACAGAAAAACCATAATGAATACCCATAACTGCTAGCGGAATGTCATTACTATTATACGTAACAGTATAATTTTGAATACGCTCAGGTACTTTAAATTGCTTCATCATTGTTACTGGTGGCGGCTCTTCATCGCGTTCAGGCGTCCTAGGTGGGACGATACTTTCCCAACCCATTTTAACCATACCACCGACTAATCCACCTGCTAAACCAGTTAATAAAACGCGTTTACAAGAAATATTTGTCATTATTATTCACCTCATCCATTACTAATTTACCCAATAAAGAAAATAAACAATCAGACGATTTGTCTATTATAAATAATAAGTGCAGTTTAATTTTTGAAAAATATAGTTCTTCATCGATCTTTCAATTTTATTATCAATCGCATTATCGTAGTACTATTATGGTTAATAAAATAAAAAAATAAGCCTTACCTCTCTTGAGGTAAGGCTTATTTTAAAGAGTTATACATAATTTAGTTTAAAATTATGCAGTTACCCATTGTGAAGCACCAGCAGAGTTGTATAATTTAACTGCTGCAGCATCTTGTACTGATTCAGGAGCTGATGAAGCTGGTTGACCTTTATATTGAGCAGGTGCTACTGAATCCCATGTAGTTTGTAAGAATTGATATTTACCTGATGCACCTGAAGATGGGTTTGTAGCGTGGATGTCGCCACCTGATTCACGTTGAGCGATTAGTTTTAAGTGATCGTTAACGTTTACTGAAGAACCGCTGTCTTCACTTGAACTTGAATTACTTGAAGTAGATTCTTGTTGTGGTTGTTGAGTTTGTTCAGTTTGTGGTGCTTGTTGTTGTTGTTTTGGTTGTTCTTGAGTTTGAGCACTTTGTTGAGTTTGTTCTTGTTGTTTAGGTTGCTCTTGAGTTTGTTGTTGTGGTTGAGCTTGTTCACTAGTTGACGCTTGATCAGAACCTCCACCGAAGCTCCAAGACCAAGTTTTACCATTTGAACTGAAGTGGTAGTCAGTACCATTTTGATTAAAGTTAATGTTATATGAACCTTCTTGAACTGGTTTCGCGTTTAATTCAGAAGGGTTATTTTGCGCTAAGTTTGCTAATTGTGCATGGTCAGCTCCAGTAGTTTCTGCTGCGTTTGCATGATGTCCTGTTGCTAATCCTGTTACACCTAATCCTAATGCTATAGTTGAAGTTAAAACTGTTTTTTTCATAATTTAAAAAATCCTCCTATAAGGTAATAAGTTTTGTATGATTAATTTGCTGTACTCACTATAACATCTAAAAAATGGGTGTAGGTTACAGGCAAATAAAAAAACAGCCCTCTTCATTACATCCTAATTACACTAAAATCATTATAAATAAGCATAAAAATATGCCCTCAAAACTATCATGAAAGTTTTGAGAGCATATTTCACACGCTAAGTCTTTGTAACATCAGTGTAATACTCGAATAAGATTTAGCTATTTTTGTAACTTATTTTCTCTATTTGTTATTTATTATTCCCATGAATTTTCTTGCTGAAACACTTAAAAGTAAATTTTATATAAAAAATCGCTATAAATACTAGGTTTATAGCGAAATGAACTTCAATATTTTATTTACCTATATTTTTAAATTTAGACATAACATGCGCTCTACTTGTTTTATGATCAACGATTGCTTTAGGGTAATCTTTACCTAGTTCAACACCATACGTTTGTTGTAATGTTTGTTCATATGACATTGGATGATGAATATATTTGGACGGGACATCTTCAAAAATTGATAATTCTTCTATAATAAAATAAGCGTTTTTATCAAATCGTTCACCTTGAGTGCTTGGATTAAACATTCTGAAGTAAGGTACGGCGTCTGTACCCGTTGAAGCCGACCATTGCCAGCCATGAACATTCGAAGCATTATCGTAATCAATCAAATATTTTTTAAAATATGCCTCTCCCCACACCCAATCAATAAACAAGTCTTTTGTTAAAAATTGAGATACCACCATTCTCAATCGGTTATGCATATGTCCTGTTCTATTTAATTTACGCATTGCGGCATCGACGAGCGGATATCCTGTATTACCTTCAGTCCAAGCTTTAAAATGTGCTTTATTATAAGACCAATTTAATTTACGATATTTTTCATTAAATGATTGATGTGCAGTATTAGGAAATTGAGTCATCAATACATAATAAAATTCTCGAAACATTAATTCTCTAATATAAGCTTCGTAATTTTCCTCATCGTTGGGATAATTTTCTAATAAATCATTTATAACCATAGTAATATCGAGTAAACCATAAGCTAAATCGATACTCATACCACTGACATATGATTGCGATACATCATCTCTATTTCTACTATAATATGCAATATCATTACTTAAAAAATCTTGCCAAGTTTTATTTGATTGTCGTTCTATATTGTAATTTTTATCAAAAGCAATATTTGTTTTATTCTGTCCATCACTACATAACTTACTTAGTGCGGTTAGCTCATAACTATAATTAGGTTTGTTTATTACTTTGTCTCTATTTGCTTTATAAAAACTTGTAAACACTTTGTAAGGCTCATTTTGTTTATTAAAAGTGAGTGACGGTTGAAAGTAATGATTCACACGCAGTCCTATAATTTGAACATTGTGCTTCTTCAATTCAGCACTTACATGAGGATAATCATTTTCTTCATTATTAAAGCTCATAATATCTTTAGGCATTAATATATGTGTTAAATCTAAACGTTGGCACAAATTACCCAGTTGATTGTAGTTCACTATAAAAGGTTGAATGTTATATTGCTTTAATGTCGCAACAAAACTGCCAACTAAATTATAATAGTATTGTTTTTTCACATTGCTAACGTCGTCCATATTTTCTATTGGTATAATCATTGCAAGTTGTTCAATTTCTTCTTTATGTTGTGCTATATAATGAAATAATGGATTATCGTTTATTCTAAAAACACGGTTAAGTACAACACCTAAATTCATTTTTTATCCCCCTCGTCTATGTATATAATGCCGTACTATCAATTAAATATTGCACCTTATATTGATATGCTAATTGTTTCAAAAACTGTTGCCATTGCTTTAATTCTATTTGATTATCTTGAAATCGTTGCTTTAACATTAAATACTGCTCTTTTTCGTCTTCAGTCGCTACCTTCTTAAAATAACCCCACATATGATCATAAGCATTTACAATTGATCCTGTCGTCGGTTCTATTGCTATGGCTTTATCGATTTTGTCTACGACTGTCTTATATGAAGGATTATGTTTAAGTAACTCACGTATCTCATCATATTGTTGCTTACTATGTGCAAGCACACGATATTTCTCTTCCCGCCATAATCGTTCTATATAACCTCGTTCTTTCATGACAAAACCTCCTTCGAATTTTCCGCCTTTATCAACATGACCATTTGATTCGTCAAAATTCCACCTCTCTGTTACAACTTTTTTGTACAGGGTATAGTTAAATATGAGGTGATAAATGATGAATAGAGCACAAGTTCTTACTGAAGTAGAAAAAATATTAAGCACGTCTAGAGTAGGTGTATTATCTACGGCTCATAATAACGTTCCTAATAGTCGTTATATGATTTTTTACAATGACGATTTGACATTATATACAAAAACAAACATTGACTCTACCAAAGTGAGTGAATTTAAAGATAATCCGCGCACTCACATTTTACTTGGTTACGATGATACAAATAATCGCAGCTTTTTAGAAATAGATGCCCACGTAGAAGTTATTAATGACCAAGCGACGATTGATTGGTTATGGGAAACTCAAGATAAAACATTCTTCGATTCTAAAAATGACCCAGAATTATGCGTGTTAAAAGTAACGCCTAAATCAATTAAAGTCATGAACGATGATGCTGTGGACTCCCCACAAACCATCACATTTGATTAATAGTAAAGAATAAGCGTTTAGTTCATATACTAAACGCTTATTTTTATTGTTATTTAAAGGGGAAATTTACAAAAACAAACGTGCCTTTTAATGACAATGTCCTGTGAACAATAAAACGTACAAAACAATATCATCCCTTCATGTTCGCCACACCATTCACTGACTTGTATAATGTGCTTTATCTTTATTAAGTAGCCAGTTTCCAGTAGCTAAATAACTGGCGTATCCTGACCACGCTACGTATGGCAACATTAAACTACCACTCACTTTGTTAGATTGATAATAAGTTACCGTTGTCGTTGTAACAGCCGTAAACAAGACATAACTTTCAACAACTGCAGCACCGCGTAATTTATATCTGAAATAAAGTAACGACCATAAAAAATTCAACCCTAGTTGACTATAATGCGCACTATTTAACGTTGTGTCGTTTCCTTTTCTTTTAGCCAACACAAAGGCAACGCCCATACTAATGTATAGGATTGGCCATACGATTGGAAATATATATCCCGGTGGTGATAGCGGTGGTTTATCATTTTTACGATAATCTTTACGTGCATTTTTCACAGCATATTTACCAATAAGATTACCACCGACAAAAGGCAATATGGCCTCAACTATTAATTTTAAATATTTCATATATGAGCCTCCTAATTTCTAATTACTGGAATTTAATCCTTTTCGCTAGTAAAAACCCGATAGTCCCTAAAGCGATACTACTCCCCAACTTAACTACTTTCGCTAATGATGATTTTTGAGAAGCTTGTTTCTTCATTTTTATTGCGAAGAGGCGCATGACAATTTTATGAAGTTGTGCTTGTGTTAATTTTTAAAATTGCCATGGTAAGCTTGGTTGATAGTTTTGCAACGCTACTAAAGCTTGTGCTGAATTTACTAATCTACGAAATTCAAAAGTGCCATTCAAATTATTGCCAGCCTTGGCCAACGCACCACCAACAATTTGATAAACAACGCGGTCTGAGTCTGAACTTTGAGACATTTTTTTCATAGATAATAAAACTTTATTCAGACCTAATAATTTAATTTCAAAGTATTTTCCTTCGATAGTGCTTTCTACCATATTAAAAGTTACTTTATTAAGAAAATCGGCATACGTATTTGCGATTTGCTCCATCGTATAGTCATTGGGTGCTGCTATACGTGTAATCGAGCAAACATTTTTAATATTCTGCTGTTGCTGTGGCAATAAATATCGGGCAACCATATTCACAACATCGTAAACTACACCTTTGGAACCTGTAATAAAATTTGTTTGTAGCATAGTCACGGGCGTACCGTAAAAACCTAGTATGCGTTCACCTTCTATATTACGCCTCAAAGGAATTGGCGCATTAACATCATTTGGAACTAGACCATTCACAAACACAATATGTTTTACGTCGTTATCTCGTGCCGCTTTAGCAAAGTTGTCAGCAACTAAAGCTTCCATGTCCCGCAAATTTGATTGTGTTAATTGAGCGTTAGGCATCATCGAATGCGCTAAATAAATTACGATATCCACATCTTTCATTACTTGTTTAGCCTGTTCTAAGTCAAATAACTCCACCGCGCGCCATGTCACATTTGTTTCTTGTTGTTTATGCTCTATATTTTTAGCAACTGCTATAACTTCATATTTTTCTTTCAACTTATCTATAAGGTGAGCCCCAATATAACTTGTTGCACTAGTAAGCAATATTTTTTGCATCGTTTCACATCCTTAGGTGACTACTTAATACGTTTTAGCTATTAAAAAATTGCGAGTAAGCAAAACCTCACTCACAACTATTATTCAATGTATATGACTTTTAGGATAACTAGAAAATATTAACTTTTTATAATTATGCTATTTCCCTTATTTAATTCCCGTTAATAGTCTCGCGAAACAAAGCGACTAGCCCCATGTTTGTCACACATAAAAAAGACACTTACGATATCTTTTACATGCAAGATTCCTAAGTGTCTTCTATTCAATAATTACAGTTATTCAATTATGAAAGGTTAAATCGCTTAAAGTACGGTTTCACGCGTTGTAAAATAATTTCGCGATATTGTTCATCAAGGTGGTTAATACTGCGTACAAGATTACTTAATCGCACTCTGTAATCGCCATCTGGATTTTTATTTACATCGTATTCAAATTTTTGAACATCTTCTACGATGGCTGTTGCATAACGACTGCTCGTTCTATAATCCGCTTCGTTATTAATCTTAAATCCTTTATCCGTTAAAGTATGAGTTACAGTTTCATTGCTAGAGAACGGAACTTCAATTTTTTCTTTTGTTTCGTTACGTAACAATATGCGCCTATTATTAGGTTCTCTATGCTTCACGATAATTTTGTCACCATATGATAATTGGAAATTTTGGACATTAGCTGCGAGATTACGATTACCTACAATGGATTCATCTAACACTACTTCTCCATTTTGTTTCACAATTTTAATATGGGCGTATTCGTTATTAAAATAGTTATGTGGTATACCTGCGTATTTTTGAACCGTTACGCTAGCATTTCCCGGGTTATAATTAATGCCAACAACTTCCCTATTGCCGATACCTTTTAATGCCAGACGTTGATTATAAAAGCTTTGTTTTTCATCAATGTTAGGATATGACACTGTTATGTTATTCGCATTACCTTCTCTCACAATTAAAAACGTATGACTAGGTAGTGCTTTACCCTTTGAATGTGGCGCAAATACTTTATAAATGCCAGGTCTAATATTTTGGAACTGTGCTATATCATTTTGAAGTTTTGCTTCTGCCACCACACGTTGACCATCGATTAATTTAACGACTGCACCTTTAGGCAGCGTATGACCATTAAGTTGCAAATTAACTGCTGCATTTGTCTTAACTTTCGTATCTGCTAAATCAGAGGATTTAACAAGTTCATATTCTGTAGCTAAGCCTAATTTTTTAACATAACGTTGACGTTCTTCAGCATTATTGATTAACAATGCCAATGGATATACATAAGTTTGTTGTAATGACTCTATTTTATCCTTAAGTTCATTAGTAACTGGAATATTATATAAATCGAAATAAGCTAAAATATTCGCATTATTTTTTGCTAACCAATTTTCGCTAAACCAGCGAGGTAAATCTGCACTGACTTTTTTCTTACTTTGTTCTTCACGCACCTCTTGCAACATAGCAGTCAATCCTTCTATACCAGTCAATCTTACCATGCGTGTCATAAAATCAAGCCGTTCTTTAAGTGTTGCACGTTGGATATCAAATTTTAAGTTATTTTGTAGCATACGTTTATGTATACCAGCCTGGTATTGGCGTTGATTAGTGCCATATAACCAACCACCTTGACTTTTCTCAATGTTTTTTTGATATTCATTGGCAAAGATATTATTCCAAACTTCACCCAATGGGATACGTGAATCGCTCGTCATTATACCATCGTACCCATGCCCCACTTCATGTAAAGCTAACCATCCTTTAGTTAAAAAGTAACCAGCTGATGGATTGTTTGCTGCGACATGATCGCGACTGTAGTACGCTAATCCACCGCCATGTTTATTAGCCACAATAAAATATTTAGACTGATTGTTGAAGTTGACTGAATTTACATCATTATTTAAACCAGTCCATTTATTATAATGCGCAATCATATCATCATAATAATGTATGAGTTCGTCTAAATTTTTAAATTGGTGCATATGTTTGTTGTTTTTCATATTTACTATATGATGGCGATCCATTTTTGGGAGTAACAGTGCATGATCTTTCCCTTCAATATATGCGTAACTTGAATCCTCTTCAGTCCATCTACGCTCAAATAACTTTTGATTCCATCCTTTGCGATAAGTAGGCAGTGCTTTACCTAAATTATTTTCTACATAATATTCGATTTGTGGCTCTTTAGCTAACCCACGTGGCATATAAATAAAAGCCGCACTGTCGATAGCAGTTTTAATTTTAGTCCATGCACCCTTATCATTTACAGTCGCAGATTTATTATAGTGACCGTCATTCGTTACTAGATTCACACGTAAATTACCAGCTTTATTACCTTTTACTTGTCGTATATACAGATTCGTATTAGCAGGAACTATAAACCCAAGACTATCACGTGCTTGGCTAATGCCTCTATTCGCACCTAATGTTTGCGATTTTTTGCCAGTTTCCAGCACACTAACCGCTTTTCGGTATACTTGTTCTCTCACTTCTTTTACCTGTACAGGTCTAGCATTTGTTTGTGGAAAAATAATCGTTTCATTAAATGTAGCTTTCGGAGTCGTAACTGGTTTTTCTACTGTAGACCTTTTTACTCTTTTTGTTTCTTGTGCATGATTTGGTTTTGTAACACTAGCATTATTGTTTCCAGTTTGTTTAATCGTATTTTGTTGGGGATTTGCATTAGGTTTTGTTGTAGTTTGATTTGAAAGTGATTGTTGTTGCTTAGCAGGTTGCTTGTTTACTTGTTGCCCACCAGTTATTTGATTGCCATTCGCTTCATTCGTTTTATTAACTGATGTTTGAACATTTGTATTAGGTTGTTGTGTTTGATTTGGCTTACTGCCTTCAGTAGCTTGATTGCTTTGTACTGTAGGAAGATGATTGGTCACATCGTTAGTGGCATTTTGCGAGACAGGTGCGCCATTTTGATTTGTATGAGGTAGTTTGTTTATTTCATTATTTGTCTTTTCAGCAGCTGAAGCTTCGTTATGTTGACCTAAATAGCAAAAAGTACCAAACAATACAGACGCAATGCCGACACTAAGTTTACGAAGTGCATATTTTTGTCGTTGTTTTAAAGTATCTTTCTGTTGTTTTTTCATCGTTAGCAATAATTCCTTCCTTATATAGTAATATATTCGACCTTTTATATAAGTCGTTATTATAATACTTGTTTTTCAAACAATATTTTTTACTAAATAAGGTGAGAATTTTACTTTTTGCTGTCCTTTTCCTTCTCGTCTATCACGAGCTATACCTTATGCTCTAAATCTGACGAAACATACATAATTGCACAATAAATAAAAAACATAGTGCTAGAATTTTGAGAAATATAATACGCACGTTGAATTATTATTTGTTCCATGTGAAACTTAGCAAAATCGAGTCTAAATTATACATATTTTATAATAAAAAAAGAGCGACCATCACGTCGCTCTTTTTGTTATTTATAATTGTGTATTGTACCTTTTTTAATCGTCGTTAAGACTTCCATGTCGTTATCTAAAACTACAATGTCGGCATCTTTACCAATTTTAATACTGCCTTTTTTATGCGCGATATTTAGCGCTATGGCTTGGTTTAAACTTGTGACACGCCATAAATGGTCAAGTGAGTCACCGGTAAATTCAATTAAGTTTCGTAAACCCTCATTCATTTTCAATATGCTACCAGCCAATGCTCCAGACGCAAGTCTTGCTTCAGAACCTTTAACGATAACTTTTTGACCACCTAAGTCATACTCTCCATCGGACATACCTTTTGCACGCATAGCATCCGTAATTAAATAAAAATGTTCATTTCCTTTTTGTTTATAAGCAATTTTAACTGCAGATGGATGTGTGTGAATCCCGTCGCTTATTAATTCCGTATGCAAACCTTCATTAACCCAAGCTGCGCCAACTACTCCCGGATCTCTATGTACAAAACGCGTCGCAGCATTATATAAATGCGTAATATGTTTAGCACCATGCGCTACTGCTTCCATAGCTTCATCAAATGTTGCCACCGTATGACCGATTGAAAAGATAATTTCGTCTTTAAAACGTGCTAATGCTTCTTTTGCACCCTCAACTTCTGGCGCGAAGGTCATAACTTTGATATTGCCTTCAGCCACTTGCTGTAATCTTTCAATTTGCTCGACATGTGGTCGTTGCACATATTTTGGATTTTGCGCGCCAACTTTATGTTCAGAAATGAATGGCCCTTCTAAATGAACGCCTGCAATTTCGGCAGCATTATAGTCGTCTTGATCTTTTGAATACTTAACGATATTTGATAATGCACTTTCAATATTGTCGTTAGATTGTGTCATCGTCGTCGCTAAAAATGATGTCGTCCCCTCCGACATCAGCGATTCCGCTAAATGTTTTAAACCATCATAATTGGCATCCATCGCGTCTTCACCGTAGCCACCATGAATATGAATGTCTATAAACCCAGGTAAAACATTCGCTCCCTTAACGTCGACCGTATCAAGATTCCCCTCATAGTTACCATGACCAATTTCGGTAATTTCACCATCTTGAATAACTAGGTAACCATGTCTAATCGTTTCGTTTTCTGTATAAAATATACCGTTTGTTAATACATAATTTCCCATCGTTTTTACCTTCTTTTCACTTTGAATATTGTAATTTATTTATCAAATTCATTCCATAACCATTCTACTATAGTTGCTAACAAACATCACATAAATACATTATATTTTTTACGCAACAACATTAAAAAAACGCCCATACTTAAATTATTTTAAGTATAGACGTAAATTATTAATCATGTTCAAATTTTAATGAATGGTTGTCCCTTGCCGATTCATTATTGACGGTCGTTATCGTTTTTTGATTCCATTTTTTTAGAGAACTTGCTAAGTTGTTGCTCAGCAAAGCTTTTACCGCCAATACCAAATGCAATCGCAAATGCTACTGCTACGGCACCTAAGATTAATAAGAATGCCACGTTAACGATGCTTTTAGCAAAGTGTAACTGGTCTAATGTCATAAATACAGAAACGATAATTACTAAGTATTTAGCTATTTCTGCCAACATTGCGTTACCAGTAGATTTGTTTAATAGTTTGGCAATTAAGTTACCACCGATAAAGCCTAATGCTAGAATAATCGCACCAGAAATTACTAATGGTAAGTAACCGATAATTGCGTCACCAATTTTGTTTAATACAGTTAAGTTTACAGTATTTAATGCTTGTACAGCAAAGAATAATCCAACAAGTGTTGAAATAATCCAACCTGTTGCTACTGGAATATCAATACTGTTTTTGTCCTCACCAAAGTTTACATATTTATTGAAGCGACTAACTTTAAAGTTAGCTAAGACATTTTTAACTAACGTACCTAATATTTTAGCAATGAATAAACCTACAATAAGGATAATTACTGCCACAACGATTTTAGGTGCAAAGTTAAACATACTTGTCATCATGCCTTTAATTGGCATAGAGACAGCTTTCATTTTTAATTGATCGAATACAGGTGGTAAGAATAATAAGAAGATGAAGAAATATGCTAACTTACCAAAAGTTTGCACAATACCATCAGAATTTGATTTTCCACCTTGGTCATCAACTAAGCCTTTCTTTTGTAACCATGCTTCGAAACCTAAAGCTCCTAAGCCTTTGACAATAATTTTCTTAACTATTATCGCAATAATCCACGCGATTAATAATAATACAATTGCTCCGATAAGATTT
Organism: Staphylococcus lloydii; assembly: GCF_015775975.1. Taxonomy (NCBI): domain Bacteria; kingdom Bacillati; phylum Bacillota; class Bacilli; order Caryophanales; family Staphylococcaceae; genus Staphylococcus; species Staphylococcus lloydii. Next base: position 265,709 of record NZ_CP064056.1, on the reverse strand, counting down.
GGTAAAAAACCTATAATTTTATCGAGCACACTAGTAAATGAATCTATAATATTACTCATAAAATCAACCTCCTTTATGGGAGGTTACCCTATCAATTTATAAATAATCGTATTTTTTAAAATTTTTTGAACGATTATAACTAATTTAAATTAATTAAATATGAAGAAAACTTTTAATAAAAGTCTTAATAGTTGTTTTAGCAATATTATGATTGCAAAATTTAGAAGTTACACACCTTTTATTGTTTTTTATTTTCTTTAAGAAAATATATTCAAGTTGTCTCATCCCGCAGTCATTAACGCCACAATATTACATTACGTTCCATATACCCCCATTTAAATTGGGGACTGAAATAATAATTTTCACAAGTTTATTTTTAACTATTATATATAAAAAGATGATGAACGATCTACGTTCATCACCTTTCTTAATCCACCCATAATCATATAATATTTAAACTTTATAATGTACTTCAAAACCTAAATTCATTAAAAATTAAGCTTTTTTACATAACTTTAGTACGTTCTATAATTCATTTACAGAATAAGTTAGTTCGATTGCTTTATTTTTTTGAGGATTAAATAATTCAGCTTTAAATTTATTTGGATACTTAAATCCATCTATCAACGGCACTGTCCCACAATAAACAATTGTATTCGTTAGTTCCTCCCCTTCTTTAGTTAAAGTCTTCATTAAGTTTTCTACTGGCAAAATACTACTCACAGCGTCTTGTTGATATAACTTCCACTCTTCATCTTCCATTATATAAGAGGATAATTGTAGATTATCCCACTGCTCTTGTACGTCTTCAAAACGCCATAAGTCAGTTGCTAGAGGCTTAGCACATACTTGTTTGGATTTATGAATACTAACCCTTTCTAAATCTCGGTCCGTATGATCACTCCCTAGCGTTACATAACTTTGTTCACCATTAAAAAGCAAAACTATTTCTGCTTCCCCACTCGTCTTATTGCCAACTACATCTATACTGTCTACTTGTTTAAATAATGAAGAAGATAAATGATAAATTTCAGGTATCGAAGCTGGTTCTGGCACACCTAATTTTTTTAATTCGGCAATATGTGCCTTTGTTTTATCTACATTACGTCCTGAATAGCCTATGCAATACGCATGCTTAAAATCAATATCCACCCATTCGTTACTTAACATAAATTTCATCAGTTCCCACCCCTATAATAATGAAATTTCACTTTATAAAGCACCCCATTTTTCATCAATAGAGGTAAAAAATGGAGTTTATTCGCGATATTATACTATTGCCTATTTGATGCAAGCCAAAGCAAAATTTTTTTAAAAAAATCGGCTATTTTTAAGTAAAAAACTTGCCGTAAATCAAATTTCGGTGCATACTCATATTATGACCTGATGACTTATACGGAAAGTTAATTTATCGTATAGTAAAACGCTTACTTTTATTTATTAATAAATGATTTTGATATAATGAAATCGGGTAAATAACTTTTAGTATAAACTTTAACGCCTTTTCCTCCACCCATTACTAAAAGTAATGGATGTAATTAAAATTATGTATTTTTATAATAGATTGGAATATATTATAATTATAAGTGGAAAGAGGCCATGGGTAACAACAAATGTTACTAATAATTTAATTAATGAAAGGTGAGACAGTATGGCTAATCAAAAGGAATCAAAAGATGTCATTCTTATTGGCGCTGGCGTCCTTAGTACGACATTCGGTTCAATGCTTAAAGAAATCGAACCAGATTGGAATGTCAAACTTTATGAACGTCTAGATCGTCCTGGTATTGAAAGTTCAAACGAACGTCACAATGCTGGTACAGGTCACGCAGCGCTTTGTGAATTGAACTATACGGTGCAACAACCTGATGGTTCAATTGACATTGAAAAAGCAAAAGAAATCAACCAAGAATTCGAAATTTCAAAACAATATTGGGGTCACTTAGTACGTGAAAAATACATCGAAAACCCTGAAGAATTTATTCGTCCATTACCTCACATCAGTTTCGTAAGAGGTAAAAATAACGTTAAATTCTTAAAAGATCGTTACGAAGCAATGAAAAACTTCCCAATGTTCGATAACATCGAATTTACAGAAGACATCGAAGTAATGAGAAAATGGATTCCATTAATGATGCAAGGTCATAGTAAAGACGATATTATGGCTGCAAGTAAAATTAATGAAGGTACAGACGTAAACTTTGGTGCGTTAACTCGTAAATTAGCGAAAAATCTTGAAGAAACACCTAAAACAGAAGTACATTACAACCACGAAGTTGTTAACTTTAACCAACGTGTAGACGGTAAATGGGAAGTTGAAATTCGTGAACGTAATAGCGGTGTAACTCAAACTCAATTAGCTGATTACGTATTTATCGGTGCAGGCGGTGGCGCTATTCCATTGCTACAAAAAACAGGCATCCCTGAAAGTAAACACCTAGGTGGCTTCCCTATTACAGGCCAATTTTTAGCTTGTACTAACCCAGATGTTATCAAAGAACACGATGCCAAAGTGTATGGTAAAGAACCACCTGGCACTCCACCAATGACTGTACCTCACTTAGATACACGTTATATTGACGGAGAAAGAACTTTATTATTCGGACCATTCGCTAGTGTTGGACCTAAGTTCTTGAAAAATGGTTCAAACTTAGATTTATTCAAATCAGTTAAACCATATAACATTACAACTTTATTAGCGGCAGCTGTGAAAAACTTACCATTAATTAAATATTCATTCGACCAAATCTTAATGACTAAAGAAGGTTGTATGAATCACTTACGTACTTTCTATCCACAAGCACGTGACAAAGATTGGCAATTATACACTGCTGGTAAACGTGTTCAAGTAATTAAAGACACTGAAAAAGAAGGTAAAGGTTACATTCAATTCGGCACAGAAGTTGTTAACTCTTCTGACCATACTGTAATTGCTTTACTTGGTGAATCACCAGGGGCATCTACTTCTGTATCAGTAGCACTTGAAGTATTAGAGAAAAACTTCTCTGAATATAAAGATGCATGGTTACCAAAAATCCAAAAAATGATTCCATCATATGGTAAATCATTAATTGATGATGCTGATTTAATGAGAAAAACACGTCACCAAACTTCAAAAGATCTTGGATTAAATTATTACGAATAATAATATTTAGCAATGCCATTATTGATATGCACGTTTAAATTTATTTAAATTGTCATATCAAATGGCTTATTGCTATTTATTACTAATCTCAGTTTAATTATTTCGTTATAATCAATGAACTTAAAGGAGTACAAGATATGAAAACATTATTAGTTGTTGTAGGCTTAGGTGCATTAGCATTCTTCGGCCTTAAACGTTATCAAAAACATGTAAACAAAGCACCTAACATCGAATATTAATAAAATAAAAGCGTAACAGATAATATAACTGTTACGCTTTTTTATAGCTAAATTAACAACACCCTCACTCTAATTAAAGTGAGGGTGTTTCATATTTTTAAAAACTTTATCTTGTCGTAAATTGTGCCGCCCTTTGTGGCCTATTTTGAAGTAGTTATAATCATTGACTTAAACTGTTACAACGCCCATTAATAAAGCAATGATTAACATAACGATTGCGAAGCCCCATATCCAGAAGAATGCATATTTAATATACGTTCCCATGTTTGCTTCCGCTAAACCAATAGCCAACCATAATGCTGGTGAGAATGGACTGACGAAAGTACCGATAATATTACCAATAAGCATAGAATAAGCAGTTGATACTGATGGTACACCGAATTGCCCTGCAGTTTGTTCTACGATTGGTAATACTGCGAAATAATAAGCGTCTGTACTTGTTAACAAGTCTAATGGTACCCCGAAAATACCTACGATAACATGTAAATATGGCCCAACTGAGTTAGGTATAATATGAATTAAACTTAATGCGATTGCTTTTAACATGCCAGTTTCATTTAGGACACCTAAGAACATACCAGCAGCAATAATTACTGCCGCCATCATTAACGCATTGGGTGCATGTGCCTTAAGTCGATTCATTTGTTCATCGACATCTGGGAAGTTAACGATTAATGCAATAGCTACACCCATCATAAATGCGAATTCTGGTGGTGCAATGTTTAATAACATAATAACGATAATAGCTAAAGTTAAAATAACGTTAACCCAATTTACCCATCTATGTTTTACTGCCATACCACGAACTGGGAATTTAACTTCTTGATCACGTTCATATACTTCTACTAATTTATGTACATCGACATGTTGTTTATCTTCTATTTCACCTTTTGCCACTGCACGATTAATTCTTCTTTTTTCTCTCAATCCTAAATACACGGCAAAGATTAACACAAGGAAAATACCAACGATTTGAACCGGTATAACGCCATACCATAATTCATTAACACTTTTGGAATGAAGCACTGATGCCGTACGCGCCATTGGGCCACCCCAAGGTACCATATTCATCACTGACGCACTTAATCCTAATAATAAAATAAGTAAGTACTTATTCATGTTAAGTGCTTTATATAAAGGTAATAAGGCTGGAATTGAAAGTAAAAACGTTGTCGCACCCGCACCATCAAGTTGGATTATTGTTCCAATCAAAGCCGTCATAATACAGACGATAATAACATTACCTCTAGTAATCAATATAAGCCGCTTAACTAACGGTTTAAATAAACCCGCATCCGTCAATAAGCCAAAGAATATAATGGCGAAAATGAACATAATGACTACGCTCATAACTTGATCCAAACCACTATTGAAATATTTAACTAGGTCCCCTATACTGTGACCTAATATGAGCGCCCCGGCACTAGGTATTAAAATCATACCTACGACAGGACTTATACGTTTAGCAATTAATAACCCTACTATTGAAATAATTATAATTAGGCCGACTATAGTAAGCCATATACTATCATGTTGCATAAACATCCCCCTCTGTTTATTAAAACGCTTATAATAAAGTATTAACTAATTGTAACAGAGAAAATAATATAAAACTATAACTATATTATATATTTTCAGGTTAAATATTATAATAATAAGTTACACTTATAATATACAATTACTATATCTTAATTTTTTAAATAGATTAATTTGCTTTTGACATAAAAAACACTTCCACATTAAAAATATGGAAGTGACAGTTATTTAGATTTCAATTGGTCATTAATCTTTTCTGCCCCACACGCCGAATGCCATATCACGTATAAACGCTGCCTGTGCTTCTTCTGCTTCATGAGACATATTCGCCTTGAATTTCTCCATAGAAAAGTCTTTAGCTATAATTTCGTTTTCTTTCATTCTAGTTTCCATCATTTCAGTTAGCCATTGTAAATCATTATCGTCAGATGTTTGAATTAATGCTTCGGCAATGACTTGAGGTTGTGGTATGCCAATATTAAGGTACATCATATATAATTTTTGCCCTATATGAATATCGCCACCTTCAGCATCTACCGTATCCCATACACGCTGAATGGCTTGTTGATGTAATGGTAATTGATTCGCTCCAGTGCCACCATTAATCGCATCACTTTCTTGGAAACATAAAATACCACCAGGCTTTAGAAATCGTTTTAAATTTTGTAAACATGCTTTAGCTTCTGGTAGATACATTAAAATCCTTCTACCAACGATTGCATCAAACTGCGCTAAATCATCAGGTAATTGATACACATCACTATTTATATATTCTATATTGGAAGCATTATTATTCGTTTTTGCCATTTCAAGCAATTGCTCGTTCATATCTACACCAACTACCTCACCCGTAGGGCCAACTATTTCTGATAATAATTGAGTCACTTCTCCCGTCGCACAACCTACTTCAAGTATACGCATGCCTTCACGAATCTCGGCCGCTTCAAATAATCTTAAAGTAAAATCATTTCTACCTTGATGTTTCATGATAGACTCCTTTCACAAATTAATTTGCGTTAGTGTTATTATTATAGCAACTTCATTATCCTACATTTCAATATTTGGGTTAAGTAACTTGCTTTCAAGCGCCGAATATTAGATGCAATGTCATATTAGTTTTCTTCACCAATTTCAAGGGAATATTAATTCAAATATATGATTTTATGATGTAACTATTATCAAAGGGGTGCTAGAAATGAAATTAGGTATTATAGGTGCAGGTCATATGGGAAGTGCTTTGGTAAAAGGGTTTTATAACTCGGATAACTTAAATATGCAAAATATTTATATTAAATCAGGTCACAGTAATAAGGCAAAAAATCTGTCATCAGAAGTAGGTGCAACACTCGTTCACAATTATGATGATTTGGCACGCTGTGACATGATTCTCTTAGTCGTAAATGAAGCTGCAGTTGGAAATGTACTCGACGAACTAAGTAACGTAGTTAATGAAGATACGATGATAGTTTCAATCGTACCCTCATTGTCTATCGCCGATATGGAACATGTTTTCTCTAAACAACAACCTATCGTCAGCCTATTACCGAACGTCGTCGTTGAAATAAATAAAGGTATTATTGGATATGCACATAACCAACTACCACAAAATAACACAATGATTACAGACGTATTTAGCTGTCTAGGTAAGCTAGTAGAAGTTAAAGAAAGTGAATTAGATATTTTTAGTACTATGTCTGGATGTGGCCCTGCCATTGTAGATGTATTTGTCGAAGCACTATCTGATGGTGCCGTATTAAATGGTATGGATAGAAATCTTTCTTATGAAGTGATATTAGAAATGATCATCGGTGCTGCACAATTAGCTCAAGAAACAGGACAACATCCTGGCGCGCTTAAAGACACAGTAACCTCTCCTGGGGGAAGCACGATTAAAGCTACAAGCGCATTAGAAAAAAACAACTTTAGATATGCACTTATCGATGCCATAAACGCTGTTGGCAGAAGATAAGCAATATTAAAAACCCGTCACCATAACGATGACGGGTTGATTTAGTTATTTATTTTCTAGGAAATATAAATCAAAGTCGAAATTAACTCTAAACAATAATTGAGAACTAATGGTTCACTCATTGCACAAATCTTGTTCCCATATTACTTCTAGTCTCATTTATACTTCTTGTAAATGACTCAATTTGTCTGCGTTATCGGTAAAGACACCGTCTACGCCCCAATTGGCTAATTGGTTGGCGCGCACAACTTTGTTGACGGTCCATACGTTGAGCTCGTAGCCTGCTTCTTTAATTGTTTTAACTTTAGCTTGTGTGAGTGATTTATCTTCGATGTTTACTGTTTTTGAATTACAAAAGTCTAATATTGTACGCCAATCTTCTTCAAATGCTGCCGCCTTAAATATGACTGCGCGTTTGAATTGCGGCATAAGTTCTTCGGCTAATTTTACTAACATCACATTAAAGCTAGAAATCAATATTTGTTGATCATTGTTTAAGTTTTGCAACTTGTCACTAACTTGTTGAACCATGCTTTTTGATAACGCTGTGCCTTTAGGACCTGTAACTCCTTTTAATTCAACATTTAAATTCATATTATAGTCATTGGCAAAATTAATTACATCATCAAACGTGGGAAGATGTTCATCTTTAAATTTGTTACTGTACCATGCCCCTGCAGACGCTGATTTAATATCGCTATACTTATAGCTTGTTACTTCGCCTGACATGTTTGTCGTACGGTCTAAATAATCATCATGAATAATAACCAATTGTTCATCATCAGTTATCGTAACATCTAATTCTATCCAGTTAATGCCTTCCGCTTTTGACGCAGATTTAAATGATGCTATGGTATTCTCTGGAGCTTGACTTGGCAAGCCTCTATGTCCATAGACAGTAAACATAATTTCACTCCTCAAAATATCATGTTTTTTCATATATAAGTATGCTATGCTCAGAGTGTATTTTCAACAACTCAACTCTGGATTAACACACTTGTATTATCCCATGAATGTTTTATCGTTTCCATTCAGAAGGACCTACATTTAATGTTGGAGGAGGAGTCACATGTCTGCACAATCTATCACGATACATACGAAGCAAGACATTATTGATTATGTAAATAGACAGAAAAACGCCAAACGTACCGCATTATTATTAATCATCGTCTTAGGTACAATCTTTTTAGATGCTTACGATTTAACAATTTTAGGTACGGCGACTGATCAATTAACTTCAGAATTCAAGTTATCTCCAAGCTATCTATCATTTGTCATGACCGCAATGCCATTTGGTGCATTTTTCGGTGCAGCCATCGGAGGATTTTTCGCGGATAGATTTGGACGCAAACTTATTTTATCCGTATCACTGATTTCACTAATTATCGGGTCACTAGGTGCTGCCTTATCACCCACACCAGCTATTTTACTATGCTTCAGATTATTAATGGGTTTTGCCATTGGTATGGATAGCCCAGTAGCATTTACTTTCGTAGCAGAAATTAGTAACCAAAAAGATAAAGGGCGTAACGTAAACTATTGGCAAGTTGTTTGGTACATTGCAGTCGTATCATCTGCACTAATTGTTATGTTATTTTACGCTTTAGGTACTGGCACGTTGTTATGGCGCTATACGGTAGGTCTAGGAGCGGTCTTCGCTACAATTATTTTAGTACTGCGACTATTTTATTTAAGCGAAAGTCCTACATGGTCTATGAAAAACAAAACGCTAGTTCAGGCTAGCCGTGAATTAGAAAAAAACTATAATATTAATGTAAATATTGAGCCTTATAAAGGTGAAAATGAAGAATTTAAACGTACAGAGGTAAAACACCCACTACGTACATTGTTCAATAAACGTTACCGTAAAAGAACAATATTAGCGACTGCTATCGCCACTTTACAAGGTATGCAATACTATGCCATTGGTTTATATATTCCATTAATCGCTGCTTACGTTATTGGACAAAATAAACTAGAATCACTTTCTGGTACAGCTTTAATTAATATTGCCGGCATCATAGGTGGTCTGGTTGGTGCATTACTGACAACTAAATTTGGTGCCCGCAGATTAACGATTACAGGTTTCAGTATCGTCGCGTTTACGATGATTATTATCGGTTTGTTCTATGGACATACTTATACTTGGCTAATTGCCTTTATGGTTGCACTATTCCTCTTCGGACATGCTGGTGGACCCGGAACACAAGGTAAAGCTATCGCTGCTTTATCATATCCAACCATTTTACGTGGTAAAGGTACCGGTTTTGTTGAATCGATTAGTCGTTTTGGTAGTATGTTTGGAACATTTGTCTTCCCAATTATTTTAGCAAGTTTTGGTTTAAATAAGACGATGCTCATCATTGCGATCTTCCCTATCTTAGGCTTAATTATTACTAAACTGATTAAGTGGGAACCCGTCGGCAAAGACTTAGAATACGAAGATCAATATATCGAAAAAGTTTAATGCCTTTCACTACACAGTGACTTAACGGTCACTGTGTTTTTAGTTTACTCCAAAAAGGGTTAGACTACCTCCCAGTCTAAAAAAGTGCGTGGCAACTGTAGGTTGCGGTCATTTCAACTAATACTATCGTGACTTTACTATGGAAAACGGGTATGTTTAAAGCAAAGGGAGTGATCTTATGGAATTGGCTAAAATTATTAAAAAGCATCGTGAATTAAATCATTGGTCACAAGAAGAACTAGCTGGAAAATTACATGTTTCCAGACAAAGTATTTCAAAATGGGAAAGCGGAGCGAACTACCCTTCTTTAGATATACTTGTTGCTATGAGTGATTTATTCGATATAACGTTGGATCATTTAGTTAAGGGAGATAGTGAATTTAAACAACAAGTTTTAGACGGTAAATTAAACGGGCATGATAATAAAGGACGAACTATAGGAGACTACTTTGCAGGATATTGGTGGCTTATCTTCCCCATTGGCGGTTTCTTTTATGGTATCTTCGCCCAAATCGTTAAACTTTTCCAATAAGATCGGCTTATCGACATAAAAAGGAGGCACTTGATTAAGTGCCTCTTTTATCTATTTTAAAATTTCAATGCATTTTTAACATTCATTACTGATTCTGCTGAGTCTTGTAATTGTTCTTTTTCATATTCGTCTAACTCTAACTCAACAATTTTTTCAATGCCGTTAGCACCTAATACGGTTGGAACGCCTAAATATATATCGTTATAACCATATTCTCCTTCTAAAAGTGTAATAGTCGGTAATAAACGATGTTGATCTTTAATAATTGCTTCTATCATACTGTAAAGCGCTGCAGCTGGTGCATAATATGCCGAACCATTACCTAATAAGTTAACAATTTCTGCCCCACCTTGTTTAGTGCGTTCTACAATCTTATCTAATACATCGCTTGCCAATAACTCTCTGACCGCAATACCATTGACATTAGTAGAATGAACGAGCGGTACCATTGTATCGCCATGTCCACCCAAGACAAGACCTTTCACATCCTTGACAGAAACGTTTAATTCTTGAGCAATAAAAGTTTGATAACGTGCTGTATCTAACACGCCAGATTGACCAATGACACGTTCTTTAGGAAAGCCCGAAGTTTTATATACTGTATAAGTCATTGCATCGACAGGATTTGTTAAGACAATGATTTTACAATCAGGAGAATATTTTACGATTTGTTCAGTAACATCTTTCATTATTTGTTCGTTCGTTTGTACAAGGTCATCCCTACTCATATTAGGCTTTCTCGCCACACCAGCTGTAATAACTACTACATCCGAATTTGTTGTAGCTTCATAATCTGATGATGCATTAATATTTACATCAAAACCAAAAATAGGACTACTTTCTAATATATCCAACGCTTTACCTTGAGCCGGTTTTTCACTTTGAGGTCTATCAATTAAAACTACGTCAGCTAGTTCCTGTTGTGCCACAATAAATGCGAGCGTTGCACCCGTATTGCCGCCCCCAATAATTGATACTTTCTTTTTAGACATTTGCGTCGCCTCCTTTGGTAACTTCAATTTCATTGTATCATAGGAAAAACATTTTCTTTATTATATAGCTTAACTATTAGAATTGCCTTCATACCACACCACTGCTTGTTTTTCAGTTTCTTTTATGAAGGCATTTTTGCCATCCATGTATGACTCAATATCGTCTGGAAATGCAGCGCCTAGTCTAGATTTTAAATTGCCATATTGATTTGCTATCTCTGGATGTGCAATTAAATATGCTTTAAAAGCTAAATGTCTAATGATTTCATCTTGGCTACTTGGATCAAAGATATGCACATGATATGTCCTTTTCCCTGAAGACATATTACATTTTCGAAAAAAACGTCTACCCACTATACCGTTTTCTCCAAGTGGTTCATAACCGAGTGCTAGCATCTGGTCGTCGAATTTATCCACTTTATTAATATCACTAACAATGGGCATCATATCTATAACAGGTTTTGCTTTCAAACCTGCTACGGACGTACTGCCGATATGATATATTTCCAATAGTAAATCATCATATATAGCCATTATTTTTTGCGCTTCTTTTTCAAAATCATCTTTCCATCTTGGATTATGTGCTGTAACTTCAACTTGCATACAATCCCCTCCCACTCCATCGTCTATGCATCTTTTCGTCCTTCAACTTTTTTTAAAAGTAGATATACGATAGCACCTATCATTACTATAGGAATGAGCTCCCAATTTCCCATCGGCATAAAGAGCACGCCTAACAAATAAAATGCTAAAATATAGAAAAAGCCTACAAATAAAATGCATATGATTACGGTAAACCAGTTAGAAATATCAATCTTGAAATATTGATAGCTTTTATATGTAATGTAATCATATAATCTTAAAATGATTAGCAATGGTAAATGCAGGCATAAAAAATAAATTACTGCGATCACTAATGGTATTAAAACAAACAACATGAATAATCCTTTAATAACATCCCATATTTCCATTATTTTACCTCTTTAATATTGTTATTTATATTTTACACTATATTCATATAATAGTTTATAAATTATTACGTTTTTTCTTAATATGTAAAATAGTACTATTAACAAAAATGTGATATTATAAAGTTAAATAAAATAGTTCTCTTATTAAGAGTGAGTGGAGGGACTTGGCCCTGTGAAACTCCGGCAACAGCCTTTTGGCGATGTGCTAAATCCAACAGTTATTTTGTAACTGAAAGATGAGAAGATGTGTGGAAGCTCTTCTGATCTAGAAGGGCTATTTTATTTGCAAAAAATAAAAAAGGTGGTCATATTATGACAACATGTCGTGAATTATTTTCAGAATTAGAAGAATGGGAAGCATACAAGCCAATGAATATGCCAAGCAGTATCGGTAAAAGCGCTCATATTCAAGAAACTAAAAGACAAATTATTGATAAGTTACTCAGTAATGTTGATTTTAAAAATCAAAAGGAAGATATTATACATTTAGCAGACAAACATAAATAATAAAAAAGCAGTCGGAATGACTGCTTTTTATAGTTCTTGTCTATTAAAAATACGAATTGAACTCGAATAAGAGAGCACGATTGTCAAAATACCAACTAGCGCATAAACAATTAGGGCAATAAGACTTGAAGGTTGTGACACAGCTTCAGTTAATGAGTTTGTAGTATTCAAATCTTTAACGATAAACACAAAAAACACTATATAAAATAGAGCTATAACAAAAATAGACGACGATATTAACACTACGTTAGAGTTTTCCGCACCAAATTTAAATGTCAACGGAAACATAACTGCATATGTCCCCGCGCCACCTAAACCAAGTAATACCGATGCAATTGCCACTTGGATACTTTGAGTCAAAACAGCAGTGACAATTAATCCCACAACCAATCCTACTACTACAAGCAACATGTAGTAAGTAAAATACCCATTAATATAATCTTTTCTACGTACAGGTAATGTTGAGATATAATTCATCCACTTAGAATTTTTTTCATGCTTTATCGTATCCGTCACAGGTGAAATTAAGATTAGCATAGGAAAGAAACAACTCATTATGGGATTAAGAAATCCAAAAATAATACTAGCTAATATAGCAATGGATAAATATAGATAGACTGCTTTCTTGGATGCGTAATAAGTGCTTAATAACATACCTTTCATTATGTTTCACCTCTCATTATAATTTTTGTAGCCTCATCTATTTGCTGAAGTTGTTCCGCTTCTGCTATCGCTGTATAGTCATTCACCAACGTTATATGTTCTTGTTTACGTATTCTTGAAGCTACAATCAATTCATTGGGGATATTAAATGATTCCATAGGTTGTTTGATAATGCCGTAAGTTGTTAATAATTTGTCTTTTTCTTCTTCTAATATCACTTTGCCATCTTTCATAAAAACAAGTTTAGTCGCTAGCTGTTCAATATCTTCTGATATATGTGATGATATTAAAATGCTGTTTCCATCATTAATAAAATCTTCAAGCATTTCCATCACTTGTTCTCTACCAGAAACATCCATACCTGCAGTTGCTTCGTCTAAAATCAATAGCTTACTGTCATGCGCTAATGCTATTGCTAGCGCGCTTTTCATTCTCATACCTCTTGAAAACGTGCTAATCATATTTGTTTGTGGTAATTCAAACTGTTCTATAAGAGATAAGAATCGTTCACTATTCCACGTTTCAAAAATTGTATTAAACACTTGATTAATACCTTTAATTGTTAATTTATTAGGCACTCTCAAATCATCAAATACGACACCAATTTGTTCCTTATAACGATAATTATCTTGAGTTATAGTTTTACTAAAAAAGGAAATGTCCCCAGAATCTTTTGATCTGTTACCAACAATGGTGTTAATGAGCGTTGTTTTTCCTGAACCATTTTGTCCTATTAAACCCACGACTTCATTTTTATCAATCGAAAAAGATATATTATCCAAACTAAAATTAGACTTTTCATATGTTTTATTAAGCTGTTTAATATCAAGTAATTGTGCCATCGTCTACCTCTCTTTCTATAAAGTTAATTTTTATAAAATTTACGTACTTTAGTTAAATAACCAAACGAATTATACATAAATATAATAATGAGTATTAATATACTCATTCCTTGATTCATGTCAGTTGCCATCGAATATATTCCTAAAAATAAAGTTCCGACCATTAACATGATTAAGTTCCAGTGATATACCTTAAACATTGATACTAAAGTAATGTATCTTTCGCCTTCATCCATAATATTAAAAACTTTGTCAGTATAATTTTTTTCACCTTGTTTAGGAAGTCTTGGTTCGAATTTACGATAATAAAAACCAATTGTAGTTCCTGCTATCATAACCACTAAGAAAGGCACAATAGCCAACAAGACATCATATTCTGAACCATAATTTGAACGATAACCTAATACAATAACAAATATATGAATGAGACTCACAGAAATTAAAGCATAAAAAATAGCGTTAACCCTTAAGTAATAAGTATTGGATTTCTTTTCATAATAATCTGCTTTGTCGTCATCTATATCTTCTGCTAATTTATTTTTAAAATTTAAAGATTTACGTTGTGTTCCGTATAAAACTACTAATAAAACAGCATTTATTAATACAACAATTATTGTAAGTACGATAATAGTAGTATGATCAGTAAATTGTAAGCTAGTGATTATTAGTTTAAATGTTGATGAACCTATGATTCCACCAAATAAGCCTCCTATAATACCACCTATCATTAAAATTAATAAATATCTACCTATTTTCATAATTCCTCCTCCTCAAAGATAAAAATACTTTCAACATTTTCGTTAAATATACGTGCTATTTTGACTGCCGTTAAAATTGATGGCATAAAATCATTTCGCTCAATTAAAGAAATAGTTTGCCTTGAAATACCGGCTTTCTTAGCTAGTTGCGTTTGATTATAGCCATCTCGAGCACGCAATTCTTTTAGACGATTTCGCAAGTTTCATCAACTCCTTAATCACAATGTACATTACTCATGTCATTTTGACAAGTATAGTAGTCAAAAATATGTTTTTAAAAAGGAAGCCAATTATTTTTTGGCTTCCTCCATATATAACTAAATCTTTGATTTAACTTTTCGTTTTTCATTGTAGAACTGAAGTCTCAAAAAACTACACATCTAAATAGACGTGTAGTTCGTGTAAACTAACTTCGTTATTTAATTAATTTCGGGTTTAATTACTGTTGCTGAACTTGCGTCATCGAGGCCTTTATTCTTCGTCTCTGGTGCCATAAATATGGAAACGATAAAGCCGATAAACAGTAGGCCTGATGAAATATACATCGTTGTACTCAATCCATAGTTAGATAGTATAACTGGGAAGAAGAATGTACTGATTGCTGATGCGATACGACTGACTGTAGTTGTAAACCCACCACCTGTACCTCTAAAGTGTGTAGGATATAGTTCATATGGATAAATCCATTGATGACTACTCATACCGGTGTTAAAGATACCATAAATAACAAAGAGTAATAATATAATCCAAAATGGTGGATTATTACCAGATACGACGCCTAATACGAATAATGCTATCGTCGTTATTAAAAACGGCCATAATAAAGTGGGTCTTCTGCCAATTTTTTCTACAAAATATAATGCCGGGAAAGCACCAATTAAATAAAATAAATTAATAATTGCCGAGCCTAAATACTCTTGCGAACCGCCTTTCAAACTAAATTCAGACAGTATTTCAGGTATATATGTACCTATCGCAAAAGTCGTCATGACTTGTACTGACCAAAATATTGAAACAAATAGAGTTCTTTTACCATAACCATTTCTAAAAATATCTAATAAATTAGGCTTTTGTTCTGAATGTTCATTTTGGCTAACTTGAACATGATCACCAAACACGCTGTGTACAATGTCTTCGGCTTTTTGTTTCTTCCCATGCTTTAATAACCAATGAGGTGATTCTGGCATATTTAAACGTGCGAATAATAATACGATTACCGGTACTGCACCACTAGCTAACATCCATCTCCAACTTGTTGCGTTGCCAATTGGAATAAGTAAATAGCCAACAATAAATGATACAGCGTATCCAATAAACCAGAATGCGTTGATACCGCCTAACAATGCACCACGATTTTTTTTCGGCGCAAATTCACTCATCAATGAACCTGCAATAGGATAATCCATGCCTAGCGTCACACCAATTAATATTCTTAAGATTATTAATTGCGTTGGATCCGTCACGAAAAACTGTGATATCGTAAATATGCCTAGTAATAACATGTCGATGATAAACATTTTCTTTCTGCCTATAAGATCGGTAAAATAACCGCCGACTAAGCCACCAAAAACCATACCAAGTAGTGTCCCCATACCGAGAAGACCTACTGTAGTAACGGACATATTAATATCTTTTTGCATTATCGAGAGTGCTATAGCAATAATACCGAGCGCATAGCCATCTACGAATGAACTACCACTACAATATGCAAATATTTTCATGTGAAATTTACAAAATGGAACATCTTCCATAGCTTTTGTTTTTTCCATTAAACCTTGCCTCCCAAAATATACAGAATGTTAATTACAGTATTTGCTGTATATCATTTTGATAGAACGATAATAAACTGTTAATATCTTGTGCAGCTGTAAAACCAGTTTGAATAGCTGTTTCTGTATAAAATGTACCTAAGTAGTCTCCTGCTAAGTATAAGCGCCCTTCAGGTTCTGTTAAAGTAGGTTGTATATCGGCACGACCCGGATACACATAAGCTGAACCGTATGGGAACTTCTGCACATGTGCTTCTACTACAATATTTCTAAAACCTGGGAACATGTCTTCAATGTCGTCTAAATATTGCTCTAAAATTTCTTCTTCAGTTTTCTCTAATAATGCTCGACCTCTATTAGCCGGCGAGAACGTCATAAAACTACTACCTTGATGACGTTGACTATGCATACTGTGTGTTAGATTTGAATTATGAATCAAGATATCAAATGACTTTTTAGGTGTTGCAAAGGCATAAACGTCGTCCCAAACTTGCTCTTCTGTTTCATTCGTCAAAAAGGAAGCGCTTACATGAGGGCCGTACTTAATTTGACTGAGCGCATCATTCAGGCGAGGGCTCAAATTTTTCGTCACTTTACGCGTAATTGGTGCTGGTGTTGCCATAATAATATAACGTGCAATTTCAGTATAAGTTTTGCCGTCTTTTTCATACTTCACACTAACAAAATCATCATTATTTACAACTTCTTGGACATGCGCATTTAGCTCAACACTGTCCTTAATACGACTCGCTATCGTATTCGTTAAAGTTGAGGGTCCTCCCACTATATTACGTGTTAACCCGTCTTCCTTACTCCAAATCATATCAAAGTATGCGACCCCGGCACCTGCAGAAATTTGTTCAGGTTCTCCAGTTGAACGACTTACAGTAGGTCTAAATATGGCATCTGCATCTTCAGGCAATTTTCCTGTAAAATCAGAAAACGTTCTGTCATTCATAAAGTTAAATATACGTTGTTGTTGTGTACAGTAATCTTCATGCGCACGTCTTTTGGCTATTTTGCTATATTTTAAAACTGCGCCTCTTACTTTTGCACCAGCAATCAACATAGAAATACGATCTTTCCAAGACATTGAAACTCTGAACGGATACAATTCGACATGCCCATCTAATAACAATTTACCATTTAATTGCATTGCTGAAAGTTTGCCAGGAACAGGTAGTGCCTTCACACCAACTGATTTTAATAATTCATCGGTCGCTGAACCTTTTCCGGCATAAACATGACCGCCCCAGTTCATCCAATAGTTGCCACGTCGTTCAGACATCACTCGACCACCTACACGGTCTTCGGATTCTAGTAGTAAAATATCATGATCTTTTAATCTCCATGCCGCTGATAATCCTGCTAATCCTCCGCCTACAATAATCACGTCTTTCATATATAAGCACCTTCTTCGTTTACTATTTTTCTCTACTACGTCTTAGTTAAGCGTTTCTAATAACTGTGCAATTTTTTGCTCGTATGCTTTGGAAGGAGACGTTAATGGTTCGCGACAAGTTGTTGTATCAAAAATGCCTAACGCTTTTAAGCCAGCTTTTACAGTACCAGGAATTACATCTTCTTCTATAATGTTAAATAAAGGTAATAATTGTTTATTAATTTCTATCGCTTTTTGGATATCGTTGTTTTGTACTAATTCATATATTTTGGCTACTTTATCAGGCACTAAATTTGGAGCGACACCAATGGCACCTTCACCACCGATTGCTAACGTAGGTAAAAATAGATCTTCATAACCATTCAATAAAGCAAAAGTGTCATCATCTTTAACTAATTCTAATAATTTAGAAGTGTGGATACCGTCGGCAGTATTTTTAATACCAACCACATGATCTAATTTACTAATTTTAGCTAAAACTTCTGGAGACAATTCAATGCCAGTAGCTTCAGGATAATGGTAAATAACAAGACCAATGTTAGTATTGTCAGCTATAGCTTGGTAATATGCTAAAATGCCTTCGTCACTTGTTGGCATATAATATGGATGAAGTACTAATGCAAAATCAGCACCTACTGCTTCAGCATATTGTGTTAAATTGATTGCATCGACTGTTCGGTGACAACCTGTACCGGCCATTACATGTACTCGACCATTAACTTTTTCTGTAACAAATTTGATAATTTCCTTACGCTCTTCAAATGACATTAAAGAATACTCGCCGCCGCTACCGCCTACAAGTACGCCGTGGATGCCACCGCTGATTACGTGTTCAATTAATTTTTCATAACTTGCATAATCAATTTCTCCATTACTATTCATTGGTGTTGGTAAAGCTGCTATCATTCCATATGGTTTTTTATTCATAATCAGTTCCCTCGCTTTTATTTTTTTAGTCAATATTAATCATGACGCTTTTCACTTCAGTATAGCTTTGAATACCGTATTCGCCGCCCATTTCTCTACCTATACCGGATTGTTTATAACCACCGAATGGCATCGTTTCAAGTTCTTGACCTACCGTATTAATCCAAACTGTACCGGCTTTCAATTTATTTGATATATAATGACCATTTTTAATGTTTTGTGTCCATACACTAGAAGCTAGTCCGTATTCACTGTCATTTGCTCTATTGATGACTTCATCAACTTCATCGAAAACAAATACTACCATTACCGGACCGAAAATTTCTTCTCGAGCAATTGTCATATCATCTTCAACGTCTACAAAAATTGTAGGTTCAACATAATAACCTGCATCATGTACTTTGTTACCGCCACAAAGGAGTTTTGCACCTTCTTCTTTACCTTTATCGATATAGTCAAGTACACGTTGCTGTTGTCTTTCCGAAATAAGTGGGCCCATATCAGAATTCGGATCCATACTTGGCCCTACTTGTACTTCAGAGGCACGTTGTTTCAATTTTTCAATCACATCTTCATAAACATTTCTTTGAACGTAAACTCTCGTACATGCACTACAGTTTTGACCGTGATTGTACATCGTACCATTATAGACACCTTCAATCGTTTCTTCTAAGTCTGCGTCATCAAGTACAATTGCAGGTGATTTACCACCTAATTCAAGAGTAACGTTTTTAATTTGTTCAGCCGCATTTTTCATTACTCCTGTACCAACAGCAGTTGAACCAGTAAATGCAAGTTTGTCGACATCTGTATGATTGGTTAAAGCTTCACCCACAGTTCGTCCTGGACCCGGCACAATATTTACCACGCCATCAGGGAATCCTGCTTCTTTGAATAATTGTGCTGCGTACAGAAGAGATAAAGGTGTTTCCATTGCTGGTTTAATTACAATCGTACAACCTACAGCTAAGGCAGCCCCCAATTTCCATGACGCCATCAGTAATGGGAAGTTCCATGGAATAATTTGTCCCACGACACCGATGGGTTCATGTAGTGTATATGCGACAAGATCATTAGAAATCTGTGTTGTTTTGCCTGAAATTTGTGTTGCAAATCCAGCATAATATTCAAATTGTTGAATTGTACCATCAATATCATCTGCCAACGCCGTTTCATAAACTTTACCACTGTCGATAGATTCCAGTTCAGCGAGTTCTTCCCTATGCGCTTTAAGTAATCTCGCAAATTCATATAAGATGTTTGAACGTTCTTGTGCAGGCATTTGAGTCCATTCACCGTTATCAAAAGCATTACGTGCAGCTTGAACAGCTAAGTTGACGTCAGTTTCATTTGCTTCACTTGCCGTAGCAATTTGCTTGCCAGTTGATGGATCAAGCACTTCAAATGAAGCGTTGCTAGAAGCCTTTTGGTATTCACCATTAATGTATAGCGGTATTTCATTATTTAAAAATTCCTGAACTTTCGGTTTAAGTTGTGAAAATTCAAAATTTTTCATATGTGAATCCTCCTTAATTTAAATTATCAAAAGCTTAGCACCATTTTGAACAAATGTAAACCCTTACATTTAAAAACGGAACTTTTTTGTTCTTTTAAAATTTAAATTGGACACAAACTTCTTTTAAATATCCTACATAAACTGGTATTATGGTTTTAAACTATTAACGGAAACGGAGTTCTGTTGTAATGGGAATCCCCTTGAAAAAGAAATTATTAAATAATAAAAAGCAGTTGCCAAAAAAGCAACAAAAATTATGTGATTATATATTGAAAAATTTTGAACATCTTGGACTAACTACTATTAAAGAATTATCACAAAAAGCCGATGTTGGTATTTCTACAGTAATGCGCACTATTCATGCATTAGACTATGAAAATTTTAACGATTTCCGTAAAGACATTTATAACGAAGCGCTGCCGAATGATACCAAATTCACATTGCAAACAGCATTTATTGAAAGTGAGCAACATCATGCCGATCCATTAACGACTGTATGGGATAGAAGCGTTCAACTACTGAATCAATCTTTAAAAGATGAACTCGCAAGCAATTTCAATCATGCAATAGAATATATTGAAAATGCTGATAGCGTTAGTATTTTAGGTACAAGACCTTATAAAGCAACAGCGTTATATTTGGAACAATTACTGAACGAGTTTTACTTTAATATTCATCAATTAAGCCATGATTTAGATGCTATGTTTGATAAAATTATTAAATTAAAACCTAACGATGTCCTTATTGTATTTGCCTTTGAGCCTTATACTAATTCTGTGATTAACGCAGTAAAAGAGGCATCTAGTTTAAATATACCTATTATATTAATTACAGATTATGATTCGTCTCCATTACTTGAATATGCAACCGTGACACTAAAAGTTGCCGTGCAAAAAAATCATTTTTCTATTCTACCAATCATCGCATTAATCGATGCCATGATTCTTAAAATTGGTAATGATTTTTCAACTTCCACGGTGGAAAACTTGAAACAACTTGAATCAGCACTCGATCGGAATAACGTCACCTATCGAGATGAAAATTAAAAAAGCTAAGACATATAATATGTCTTAGCTTTTCGTTTATTTATTAACCTTGCACTTTCAAGCCTCTATAACGGTTTAATGCTGAGCAAAACTCTTGTTTGCGTGGTAAGGCTAGATTTCCTGGATGACCACTATGCGGTGAAATCGCATCTAGTCCTTTTTCATCGATGAAATTATATAGTTTGTCCGCAGCTTGTTTTAATGTGTCTTGTTCATTTAAAAGATGTTGCTGATAATAATCAATCAACATGGCAAGACATTCTGTTTGGCTCATATCCACGAGTTGTTCTAAACCTGTGATATCAATAGATTCTTTGCCATATAAAATTTGCTCTTGTCCCTTAGCCTTAAACCGAGCGTCTTTTCCTTTTTTATTAAAACTTGATTTCAGAGGTATTCTTGCTGGTAAATCTCCAAATTCATCCTGTGAAATATTTTCACGTTCGTAACCTGCAGATTGTGCTATGTCTTTAGCTTCTTGGGTCACATCTTTTAATACATATTCATCCATCATCAATACTTGATCGGCAACTTCAAAATAATCACCTGAACCACCAACAATCAATATCGTAGATACGTGATAATCGTCATATAGAGGTTTCACCTTACTAGCAAATGGTGTTATAGGTTCTTTTTCAGGCGCAATTAATTGTTGCATGCGTCCATCTCTAATCATAAAGTTCGTGGCAGAAGTATCTTCATCAATCAAGAGAAGTGAAGTGTTTGCTTCCAACGCTTCCATCACATTCGTTGCCTGTGACGTACTGCCACTCGCATTTTCAGTTGAGAATTGCCTAGTATCTTTATTTCCCGGTAAATTGTTGATAAAAGGTCTAATATTAACTTTTTCAATATTCCTACCGTCCTCTGCTCTGATTTTCATTGCATCATGACGTGTAATAACATACTCACGACCGTCACCCACAATATGATTATATATACCTCGTTCTAATGCTTGTAACAAGGTCGACTTTCCATGAAAGCCACCCCCAACTATTAGTGTAATACCTTCTGGCACACCCATGCCTGTCACCGATTTACCGCTAGGCAAATGCAACGTGATTTCCATATTTTGAGGACTAGTAAAAGCTACTGCGCCTTTCATCGCTTTATCCGAAACTCCACTCTTACGCGGTAAGACGGAGTTATTAGCGACAAAAGCTACTAAATTTTGATTCTCTAGCATTTGTCTTATATATTGTTGATCTATCATCAATGTAACTTGTTGTTTAAGTGCTTGATGATCAATATTTTGATACAACAGTCCCTGGTTAACAATGTTAGGTAACAAGTCAGTTAAGATATGTGTCGCTGCCTTACCTAATATTTTTCTTCCAGCTGCTGGTAAACCTACTTCAAGTCGTACTTCGATATCTTGTTCATTAACTACTACCGCACTGCGTGTTAAGATTTCTTGACCGCAATTATCTATAAAAACTTTGGGTGGCTTACCATTGTTTGTTTTAATAGCATCTTGAATACTGTCTTTGACGTTACGTGTGAGAAAATCGGCCACGGCAGTCAACTTATCTTGTGTATCTAATAAATCATTTGGTATACCGGCAGTCTGACGGCTTATTAAAATTCGCATCTTACTAGGTGGTGCGAAAGGATCAACTTGCACATGATCTATTGCTAAGCAAAATTGTTCAAATTGATATATGCCTTTAACACGTTTATAGGCACCATATTTCTGTCCGTCTAACGAAACCAACATTTTGTTTAAGTCAGTACCCTTTTTCACGATAAAACTCCTTTTATAATTAACTTCTTAATTCACTTACCCACTCTTCTTATTTATCAAAACTTTTAACTGATTTTACAATTAAATAAATTTTTGTTGAAAAGTTAATAGTTAATAAATATTTAATAGCATTTGACGTCGTAACCCCTTAAAATAACCTTATAAATGCACTTCAAAGTCTTCTGTGGTAGTTAACAACTGCAACTAAGCCTTGAGAGTACATACACATCTATGAACATCACTTGGAGGACAACATGACTTTCACAATTCTACTCTTATTTTTTATTGTGCGGTTATACAGCTTGAAAATTTCAATTAACCACACACAGCAATTAATCCAAAATGGGGCAAAAGAATACGGTGCGCAAAACTCAAAGTATCTTGCATTAAATCATATCCTAATATATGTAGGTGCAGCAATCGAAGCACTTATCAACAAAGACACTTTTAGCCTGTTTAATGGTGTAGGGTTAATATTACTTATCTGCGGATATGCCACCCTATTCCATGTTATTAAAACTTTAGGTTCTATCTGGACCCTTAAATTATTTATCTTACCAGCACACCCCATCGTAAAATCAGGACTCTACAAAATAACAAAACACCCTAATTATTATTTAAATATCGTACCTGAACTCATCGGAGTACTGTTACTCACACATGCGACATACACTAGCGTGTTACTTATACCGTATGCATATTTCTTATATACAAGAATCATACAAGAAGAAAAAATGATGAATTTATAAAATTAGAAGCACACTTATAGCTGAATTTTAACTATAGGTGTGCTTTTTAATATGAGCTTTTTGATGCGCGATTGCCTATCACAGTCACCTTAATGTGACATATTTGTTAGTTGTATCTCGAGATGAATTTGATAATATTAATCATGGCTTAAGCAATACATTTATAAAATAAAACATACGGAGTAAAATATGAACTACAAATCCAAAAGAATTTCAGAATTAGATTATATGCGAGGTTTTGCATTATTAGGAATCATTTTAACTAATATCATTACCTTGTATAAATTCCCGACAGCGAACAACCTTGACCAAGTTAAATACTTACAATTTATAGACTTCTTTGTCGAAGATAAATTCTTTACTATCTTTTCGTTTTTATTTGGCGTTGGCTTTTATATTTTCATACGTAACCTAAAGCAAAAAGATTTAAATAGTAATTTTGTCTTCCTGAGAAGATTAGCCATTTTAGCAGTATTCGGACTGTTACACCAATTGCTTCAACCTGGAGAAGCTTTGCTGTTATACGCTATATTTGGATTAATATTAATACCATGTTTTTATTTAAATAAATATATCACTTAGTTCTTGGATTAATTTTCTTAGTTATTTGTTTATATTTAGGCAGTAAAACATTATTGCCAATTCCATACTTTTTATTAGGTCTTACAGCAGGTCAATTCTGTCTTTTTGAAAATATTAAAACTAAATTATTAATTATATTAGCATCTGCTTCTGGCCTGATTTCAATTGCTTGTTGGATAATATTAAGCAAAACATACGTATATCCTAGTTACAAATTAGCTGGGTACACATTGAAAGATCAAGACCTTACAAATTACACACAACAACTAGATTTTTACAATCATCTGATTGTTATTACTAGCCCATTCATAGCGTTATTTTATGTTTCAGTCTTACTACTCATCGTTAAAACTAGATTATTTGGCAATGTCTTAGCACCATTAAGCTTTTACGGAAGAATGGCTCTGACAAATTATATTGGACAAACATTATTAATATGGGTATCTTTATTAATATTTAGCAAACATCATATTAACATCACTGACACATTATTTATTTGTATAATTATCTATGTATTACAATTAATCGCATCAACAATTTGGCTTAAATTCTTTAAATATGGTCCACTAGAATATATATGGAGACTTGGCACATACATGAAACGATTTAACAACAAGACACCTAAAACACAAACAGACTAACAGATAGTTTTTAAAACAATACCTCTCAATTATTCGAAGCGAATCAATGCAAATATGAGCATTGATCCGCTTCTTTTTATTATTTATATATACATTGATTGAATTGTTCTGTGCTTATTTCATTAGCATGCACTTTTTGCGCAGTTAGCTATTTATCTTTAAATATTAAACTATTTCAAACAATAAAATTTTGTATTTTTTTAATCCACCCTTTTAATTTTAGTAAGACATCGTTAAAATAAGTATATTATTTGAATTTTCAGATATTTAAAAGGGAGGTCTTTCTATGGAAAATGAAAATAAATTGTGGAAAGATTGGCGGCTACATCTATTAGTATTGGTTATTATGGTTATCTCTGAAGTAATTGGGGCACATAAAATACCATTAGGCTTCTCTTCTATATTATTATTACCCGTGGTCTACGCTGTTTTACTAGGTTTAATCGCGTACTTCACACCACTCGTAAAAAGAAAACAGGCTAAAAATTCTGAGCCATTAGTTTTCATATCAGTCGCATTATTAATAGCTAAATTTGGTGTCGAAGCTGGACCTGCCTTACCGAAAATCATCTCTGCAGGACCCGCGTTGATTTTACAAGAAATAGGTAATCTTGGGACAATTTTTATCTCTTTACCACTGGCTGTATTATTAGGTCTCAAAAGAGAGTCGATTGGTATGACGCATTCTATTGGTCGAGAACCAAACCTTGCATTAATAACGGAAAAATTTGGTATTAGTTCTCCAGAGTGGCGTGGTGTCATGTCGATGTACATATTTGGCACAATTTTCGGTGCAATATTTTTCAGTATTTTTGCTGGATTAATTATATCTATCATTCCTTTAAGTCCTTTAGCTTATGCAATGGCAACCGGTGTGGGGAGTGGCGTAATGACGGCTGCCGCTTTAGGACCATTAGTAGAAATATATCCACATCAAGCAAGTACAATTACAGCTTTTTCAGGCGTTAGTAATTTACTTACTTCTGTGACAGGACTGTATATGGGAATACTTATCGCACTGCCATTAACGCAAAAATACTACGCAGGCGTTATGAAAGTGAAAAGTAAATTCAGCAAAAATAAGGAGTGATGAGCATGTCATCTAAAGTTACAAATTGGATACTAACATTATGTGTCGTTGGGTTTATCGCACTACTCAGTAATTTAATTGGCTATAATACGTCAATGCTTAAAGGACTGCCAGGTATATTAGTGCTCATGCTAATCGCTTTAGTTGGATTAATTTTGAGTAACGTTATTCCGTTAAACATTCCCAGTATTGCCTACATCGGTATCATTGGTCTAATCATTACAATTCCTGGTTTTCCAGGCTCAACATATATTGTTCATTGGACCGAAAAAGTTGATCTTATGTCACTTGCAACACCAGTAGTAGCATATGCAGGTGTGTCTATCGGTAATTCTTGGGCCGACTTCGCTAAATTAGGTTGGAAAACAATTATTGTAGGCATGGTAGTCTTAATTAGTACATACATAGGCTCAGCGGTAGTAGCAGAGATAATCTTGCGTATTCAAGGGCTTGTATAAAATAAAAAGGAGAAGTAACAATATAGTTACTTTTCCTTTTTATTGATTTTATTGTAAAAACCAGTAGTCTTCCTTTTCGCCTTGTAAATAAGTATAACCACTTGGCACTTCCCCATGATCTCTAATATCATTATCGATTGCATCACGTACATCCCACACGAGATGAATAAATGTTTGTAATTTATCGGCAAAAAAGCCATTTGATGCATCCATATTTAATACCTTTTCTACCTGTGAAACAGATATATTCATTTGGTGGGCTAAATCTTCTTCCGTAAGTGAAGATTGTTCAAAATTTGCAATCAATTCTTCACTTGTAATACGCCTTTGTTCTTTATCTAAAGTCATGATATTAACCCTCTTCCTTTTTAAAATCACAATTTGTGATAACCATTCGTATGAATACTCACTTGAAATCGAATTGTCACCTATACACCGTTCCTTTAACTTAAAGACTGATAATATGTCACATACAATATAACATTTTTCACTATCACTGTGAGTATTCTTTTGAAATTTTGTACAAATTAAAAAAGTGCCAACTACACAGGGTAATTGGCACTCATTTTTAAGTATTGAATTCTTGTTCAATAACTTCTCTATTTTCTTGCTGCATTTTAGTATATTCTTGATCATTCTCTACTCTACTTGGTGTCACTTCTACTTTTGGATACATTGCCAATGCAACTAGTCCTACTATGCCATAAACCATAAATGTCACAGCGTAATTGAGGCTATCTATTAATGTTCCAGCTATCATTGAGCCTATTACCTGACCAACAGCTAACATTAAAAATGGAATGCCAATCCCTAGCGAAGCATTTTTCACAAATATTTTCACACCCCATACTAATAATACGCCTGTTAAAAAGATATAACTTGCGCCGAAGAGTGAGGAAGCAATAAATGGTATTATCCATACTTTAGAAGTAAACACCAATAAAATTGAAGCTATTGATAAAAGTGTAACGCCGAATATATAAGCAAAACGTAGTCCTTGTTTATCGATAATACTACCTGATATACCACCTATTACACCTAAAACACCAATCAAAATCCAAAATATAGATAATGCAGTATTTGAATAGTTACCAGCATGCTCAATAAATGATTTCGAAAATGTCCAAAATGGAGCAGTAGAAAAACCTAATACCGTTGATGCAATTATTATTTTCTTACTCGTATTAATATCTCTAATATTTAGAGATCCTGTTTCAATTTTAATATTTTTATTCAATGCAGGAATAGCATAAAAATTCCAAATTAAAACGATTAAGGCGATGACACTATATATTAAATATGTCATTCTCCAGTCTAAAAAAATAACCATTGCGGTAAGACCCGTGAACATTAAACCAAAACTAGTTCCCGAATTAATCCACGTATTTGCCTTACCTTGTTCAGGCCATTTAATCCATAGCGAAATAGTATAACCATAGGGAGGCGAAACTAAACCCGTACTCGCACCAGCAAATATTACTCCTAGTGAAAGCATTAAACCATTTGGTGCAGTACCAATCAATACTAATCCAATGAGCACACTCAAACCGGATAACATAATCATGTTTTTAGGACCAACTTTATTAGTGCGTAAAGTAGAATATACAATTGTAAAACAATAAGATAAATAGAATAACGACGATATTAATCCTGAACTTGAGGCACTTAATCCCATATCACGGCCGATATTAGGTAAGAATAAACCAAAGCTAAAACGGCCTAAACCATACGTAGTTGCTATCATAGCAATGCCTGGTAATACTAATTTAGAGAATTTCATATAATACATACTCCTTTTTTATATAGAACGTTCATTCTACTTTATAGTAAAATGATACGAGATTGATGATTAGTCAATCTCGCGCTTTACATTGTTATACTTAGCTAGCTTCATCGATAAATAGATTAGCTACATATAATGCGTGCTTCGTTGCTTCTTCTACTCCAATTAGCGTTGTCATCGAAGTCGTACCTTCCATCAACATCGTATAACGAATAGCTAAATCGTGATCATTTTTAAAACCTGAAGCATTTGCCAGATTTTCTAAATAGTTGAGCAAACGTTGTTTATGACCCCTAGCTATAGATTCAATTTGATTGTCAGCATCAGTATAATCTTCTATTGCACGCATAAACATATCACCCGTATATGAGTAATCATTTAGCCACTTACAATGGCCATTAACGGCAGCAATAAAAGGTTCAGATGAATTTTGTTTTACATTTTCATCCAAGTAATGCCAATACCGTTGTTCACGTTGCTTTAAAATCTCTTCAATTAATTGTTCTTTAGAGTCAAAATGATTGTACAACGTCATCGTAGCAACATTAGCCTCTTTAATTATTTGTTTTAAACCTACGCCATTAAAGCCATTTTCATAAAATAACCTTTCAGCAACTTGTAATAAATCATCTTTTTTCTTCGACATAAGCTCCACTCATCCAACTAGAATAATCGTTCTATCTAAAAGTAACATATTTCATTTTAAGCTGTCAAAATGAGAATTAAATATGAAATAAAGACATATGCGATTTTACATATAACTCAAAAATATTTCATTTAATTAAAAACATAAATAACTTATAAACAAAGCCACCTATTTAGATAGAAAATAGGTGGCTTTATTTTATTTTAATTGTGATATTTCGTTTTTATCAATATTTTTTGCTCGGACTTTAGATTTCCCTTTTAACTCTCCTAATTTTTCAATTTCTTCTAAAGTTCGCCCTTTTGATTCTGGTAAGCATATCTTCACAAATAATACACCAACTAAACAAATGATACCGAAAATAGCGAATACTAATTGTTGAGAAAAATATGCAGTCATTATTGGGAATAACAGACCTACTAAAAATGAACCTATCCAATTTAACGATGATGCTGCACCAGATGCTAATCCTCTAATAGCTAACGGGAATATTTCGCCTACAATAACCCAAGTCAACGGAGCCCAAGTAAATGAATAAAATGCTACATAGATACTTAAAAATACAACGATTAAAATTGGATTAGTAGAAGGTGCAAAAATATGAATGATGGCAGGTAATATAAACGATAAACCCATCACAAATCCACCAATCATTAACAATGTTCTTCTTTTAAATTTGTCGGCAATTGCTATAAATAATAACGATCCTAAGACTAATATTATTCCTTGAATAATTGGCCACATCAAAGCTGTACTTGCAGTTTTCCCGGTTGCTTGTTCTACAATTAATGGAATGTAATAAAATATTGCATTAGCACCTTGAAATTGTTGAAAAGCTGCTACGCCTAATCCTGCAACCACTAGATACTTGTATTTCCCATTAAATAAGGTTGCAAGTGAATGATTTGTTAAAGTTTTATTCTCTTGTTGAATTGTATTTTTAATTTCATTGTATTCTTTTTCAACTTCTTGATTATTTCTAATATTCGTTAATACTATTTTAGCTTCTTCAAATTTCCCTTTTTTTATTAAAAATCGTGGTGATTCAGGTAACTTTAATACACCTAGGTATAAAATCAATGCTGGTATAGCTGCAATACTAAGCATCAATCTCCAACCCATTTCTATAGGTAATTCTCTGAGAAAATAATCAACAATATATGAAATGAGCATTCCTGAAACTATCATAGTTTGATTTATTCCAGATAACTGCCCTCGATACTTAGCAGGAGCCATTTCTGACATGTAAGCTGGCACTAAAGCAGAAGATGCACCAACAGCAATACCTAATATTATTCTTGATATAATCAAAAAGTAATTACCATCGTGAGGCGCTATACCCGACAAAATTGAACCTACCACAAATATAATAGCCGAAATTAATATCATCTTTCTACGACCTAATTTGTCTGATACTCTGCCAGCTAAAATCCCACCAAATATTGCACCTAACATAACTGAAGATGTAATCAATCCAATTATCATCCCATTATCTATGTTCCAATCTTCTTTCAAAAATGGTAATGCTCCAGTCATGACCCCTATATCATAACCGAAAAGAATCCCGCCAAATGCTCCAAAGAAATAGATAAATCTATTCGAAACTTTACTATTTAATTTCATCCCAACCACCCTTTATATTTAATCCCTATATTAAATGGGATTATTGTATTAATTCATATTCAGCGTTAAATAATTTAAATAGTTGCATAATTTGAGGTATTGTTAATTCTAATGAAAGTACTGAATGATGCCCCCCTCCTGCTTCTATCCATCTTCTAATACCTTGTTCAAAAGAAGGTTTTACATCCCATAAAATTCGAGCTACTGGTAAATTGGGTGCCGATTCATCTACAGATTTGGCATTGATTTCATTAACGATAAATTTGTAATGTGTGCCTAAATCTATCATCGTTACCATGACGCCTTCACCCTGCTTACCGTCAAAAACAAGTCGTGCTGGGTCATCTTTTCCTCCTATACCTAAAGGATTAACTACAATTTTAGGTTTTGTACTAGCTAAAGTTGGATCTACTTCTAACATATGAGAACCCAATACGTGTGTGTAAGGTTCTCTCATATCATATGTGTAATCTTCCATAAAACCGGTAGCTCTATTTTGTGTTGTAATTTTCAACAATCGATCTAAAGCTGCCGTTTTCCAATCACCTTCACCTGCAAAGCCATAACCTTGTTCGTTTAATCTTTGTACCGCTAATCCAGGTAACTGCTTCATACCATGTAAATCTTCAAAATTAGTAGTGAATGCAGTGTAACCACCATCATCTAAAAATTGCTTAATCGCTATTTCATATTTAATTTGTTCTATAACAGACTTTTCAAAATCCTGTTTACTGTAATCTCTATATTCAAAATCATATGCTACTTTATATTGTTCAAGTATTTCGTTTATGTCATTTTCAGAAACTTTATTAACGTATTCAACCAAATCTCCAATACCAAAATAATCTACAGTCCAACCAAATTTAATTTGTGCTTCTATCTTATCCCCTTCAGTTACTGTAACGTTACGCATATTATCTCCAAATCTGGCTACCTTTAAGTCAAAACTCTCATAATAAGTGTTAGCAACGTGCATCCAATCATTTATTTTTTGTTGTACTAAGGTATCCTCCCAATGACCAAAGACAACTTCATTATTTTTATTCAAACGTTTATTAATAAAGCCATACTCTCTATCCCCATGTGCTGACTGATGCAAGTTCATATAATCCATATCTATGTCAGACCATGGAATTTCTTTATTAAACTGAGTTGCTAAATGTAATAACGGTTTTTGTAATAATTGCGTACCTCTAATCCAAGTTTTTGCTGGTGAAAATGTATGCATCCAGGTAATTACACCAACTACTTCATCTCTATAATTAGCTTCTTTCATTATGTTTTTAATAACATCGGCAGATATAGCTAATTTTTCTTGCAACTTGATTTCAAAATCTAAATCAGCGGTGTTATTCAATGTTTCTACAATCGTTTCTGCATTATGCTTTACTTGGGCTAGTGCCTCATCCCCATATAATTCTTGTGATCCCACTACCAACCAAAATATTTTTGATTCTTTCATTATAATTCCTCCTATTTTTGACCATAATAAGCATTTACGCCATGCTTTCTTTGATAATGTTTATCTAAAATCGATTGCGGTAGAGTTTCAGCAAATGGATTTATTTGTCTAGTAAATATATTCATTTTGCATACTTCTTCTAAAACTACAGCGTTCATAACTGCCTCTTTGCAATCCTTCCCCCAGACAAAAGGAGCATGACCATGTAATAAAACTGCTGGTACTTCCCAATGTTTCAAGCCTCTTTTTTCAAAAGTTTCTATAATAACATTTCCTGTTTCATATTCGTAATCTCTATCTATCTCCTCGGTGTTTAAATATCTGGCGCATGGAATCGAACCATAAAATGTGTCCGCGTGTGTGGTGCCCATAGCTGGTACATCAAGTCCAGATTGTGACCAAGTAGTAGCCCATGGAGAATGTGTGTGTACTATGCTTCCAATATCATGAAATTTTTTATATAAAGCAGCGTGTGTAGGCATATCAGATGATGGTTTAAGCGTTCCTTCAACTACTTCACAATTCAAATTACAAACAACCATATCTTCTGGTGACATAGTGTCGTAATCTACTCCACTAGGTTTAATCACGAAAAGCTGTTGTTCTGTATCAAAAGCACTCGCATTGCCCCATGTATACTTAATAAGTCCTCTTATAGGCAACTCTAAATTAGCCTCATAAACTTCTTGCTTCAGTTGCTCTAACATTCTTATCCACTCCTAAATAGTAATTAGCATCCCTTTCAATCTGTAATCCAAGCTTCATTCTATTTAAATAATTTTGGAAATTTTGCACCTCTTTATCTTTTGGTTCGCTTGTAAATTCCTTAGTATTTATAAAAACTCTTTCATTGAGAAATTTTTCTAAAGTTATTTGTTCATCTAATGATGCATAATAACTTAATATACTAATCCCCCATGCTCCCCCTTCACTTGCGGTATCCATTACAGTAATTTTCTCTTGAAGGGCTGAAGATAATACTTGTTGAGCAATATTTTTAGTTTTGAAAATACCGCCATGCGCTATTAATTTTGACAAGTTAATATTTTCATTTTTCTGTAGTAAATCAATCCCAATTTTCAATGTGCTAAATGCACTATATAGGTGCATTTTCATAAAATTAGCTAGGTTAAATTTATTATTTGGTAGCCTAATAAACATCGGGTGCCCAACATCTATATCAGTTATATTTTCTCCAGAAATGTAGTTGTATGACAAAAGACCACCTAAGTCATCATCACTAGAAAGTGATGCCCCTAATATTTGTCCGTACATATCTTCAGGTGAAAAACTAACCCCCATTGTTTCTAATACTTCCGAAAATAAATTCATCCAATCATTTATATCCGATGTACAATTATTCACATGAATCATGGCTACTTCTTTACCATCAGGAGTCGTAACAACATCAACTTCAGGATAATAATTCTGTAATTTGTTATTTAAAACTATCATGGCAAATGCGCTTGTACCTGCTGAAATATTGCCAGTATTTGCTGTAATCGAGTTTGTTGCTACCATGCCTGTAGCTGCATCCCCTTCTGGCGGACATAACAAGCATCCAGCCTCAAGTTTTCCAGTTGGATCTAATAATTTTGCGCCAATTTTAGTTAAGTAACCCGCGAATTCACCTGCTAATTTTACTTGCGGTAGTACGTTTTCAATAGAAGTATGATAACCATGTGTTGCAAATAAATTCTGTGCTTCATTCAATAAATCTTGTCTGTAATTTTTAGTACTTATATCTATAGGAAACATACCTGAAGCATCACCTAGTCCTATTACTTTTTCACCAGTTAAATACCAGTGTATATATCCTGATAATGTAGTAATAAATTTAACTTGCTTTATATGTGATTCCTTATTTAAAATCGCTTGATAAATATGTGCAACACTCCATCTTTCTGGAATATTGAAATTAAATATACTCGTTAATTTTTTAGCGGCTTCTTTTGTATTACCGTTGCGCCATGTTCTAAATGGCACAAGTAAGTCATCATTGTTATCAAATGCTAAATATCCATGCATCATAGCACTAATGCCAATAGAGTTAACTTTAGTTAATGTAACGCCAGTTTTATCAAATAAATCTTGTGCCATAGCACTATAACTTTTTTGTAGACCTACCCAAATATCATTAGCCGAATATGTCCAAAACCCATCTACAAATTTATTTTCCCATTGAAAACTACCAGAAGCTCTCACATTAAGTTTTCTATCAATAGCAATTGTTTTTATTCTTGTAGAACCTAACTCAATACCTATTGATAACTCTTCACTTTTTATATTATTCAAATTTATACCTCCTACGAAACCGCTTACATGTACATTATAATATTTGTCCGTATAAGTCAATCTATAAAATATAAATAATGCGTACAAATATAAACCGTAATAAAAAAGGACCCTTTGTAAAAGGTCCTTTAAATGTATATTCCCCTAAATATTTTTTAAATCTTTGACTGAACTTCTTTCGATTATATATGTATCAATTAATTCAGACTTGAGTACATTTTCTTTTTCAATAGCTTCAATTATTAAATTAGCTGCTTTAGTACCCAATAGCTCTTGAGGATGGGCAGTAGTCGTCAAATTTAGTTCTTTTAATCTACTCAAAATTGAATTATCTTCACCAACTATTGAAATATCTTGGGGTATTTTTATATTGTATTGCCACAATTGGTGAATAATGTCGTATGCTATTTCATCGTTATAGCATACTAATGCTGAAATATTAATGTTGTTATTACTAATATGCTCAACTATTTGTTCTATAACTTTTTGACGACTTTCAGTGTTGTACGTATAAATATATTCACCTTTGAATAATTTATCGTTCTGTTCAAAGGCATTAAAATAACCTTTCATTCTCAATTTTCCTTGATTATCATCAATTTTTGTAATTAAAGCGATTTTTTCATGTCCTTGATCAATAAGATATTGCGTCGCTAAATACCCTGATTTAACATCATCAATAGCTATATAAGGCAAATTCAACTCTTCATAATTTGCATTTATCATCAAAATTGGAATGTCTCTTTGTTTAAATAAAGGGTAATAAGACAAATTAGGATTATAAACATTACTTTTTGTAGGTTCAACAATTAGACCTGATACACCTTGATTTAACATCATTTCCAAACATTGCTTTTCATCTTCATGATTATTATTAGTACTTGCTAATATTAACGAATACCCTTGCTTTTTTAGTTCTTTTTCGATACCCCTAATGATGTTAGGAAATATATATTCAGATAAATATGTTACAATTACGCCTATTTTCTTTAAGCTTTTGTCTTTGTTACTACTTAAGTATTTATTACTAACATAAGAACCTGAGCCCTTCTTCTTTTTTATATATCCTTCAGAAACTAGTAAATCCATAGCCTGCCTAATTGTATACCTACTTAAATTATATCTATCTTGAAATTGTTTTTCTGTAGGTAAGAGCATTCCAATATGATAATTTTTATTTATAATTTTTTCTTTAATTTCATCTGCTACAATCTGGTATTTTGGCTTATCCATTATTGAAAATCTCCTCTAAAATCGTCACTTTTGCTAATTAATTTATTATATCATACGCATAATTCGTTCACTCAGTTAAAATTGATTCATTACAATTAAAAATTATAATGAATAGTTTTCAATATATATCTACTCATTAATCCATTCCAGCAAATATTGGAATACTGGATGTGCTGGGTTTACGCATTCCATATGAGGTAAGTCGTTGAAGATAAATAAATCTAGGTTGGCGTGTTTGAATTTGTGCGCAAAATCAAATGTGTTTTCGACGAGTACTCGATCGTCGTTGTTACCATGCACAATGAGTGTATGTGATGATAAATTCGACTTTTCAATTGGCGAGGCCTGACGCATGAGTGCTTTATCATCGCCGAAATATGCTTTGGCAGCGTTCTGTCCTAATTCATTATCGTATGTGAAGGGTACGTCTGTCACTGGTGCTAATGCGACAACACGGTCAACTGCCCCTTCGTTTAATAATGCAAGCTGACCTCCCACTGAATGACCAATTAAAATAAGTTCTTGCTCATCGTGATAATATGTTGATTGCTTAAATTTAGTAATCGCCGCGCTTACATCTTCATTTGGTATGGGCCATTCATGCTCACCACGACGATATTCTATCGTTAACACATTAAATCCTTCA
This sequence comes from Staphylococcus lloydii, assembly GCF_015775975.1. Taxonomy (NCBI): domain Bacteria; kingdom Bacillati; phylum Bacillota; class Bacilli; order Caryophanales; family Staphylococcaceae; genus Staphylococcus; species Staphylococcus lloydii. Next base: position 229,476 of record NZ_CP064056.1, on the reverse strand, counting down.
GTTCCCAACTTTTCGAATAGCTCACCGATATTCTCGTTAGAATGCTTTTGACGCCAATAACCTCCGTGTATGAGTATTATCCACTTATTACTTGTCTCATCGTTAACACCAACTTCGAAAAATTGTTCCTCTTCATTGCCATAAAAGACTCTTTCCATCACTTTCCACCCCATTTAAGTTTATTTTCATCTTTATAATTAAAGTATTTACAAACTATAGTGACTCTAACGCTTAACAATAATCTTTCGAGTATTCAAAACTATTATAATGTCGCTATAGTATTTTTAAAGAAATGATACAATTCTACTGCATCATCGTCATAATTATTATCAACCCAATTTTTTAATACTTCTATTAATCCAGCGCTCATAAAGTCGCACAACATTTCAGGATGATTGGATTGACGTATTTTTCTTGATAAGTCATCATTTTTTTCACATGACTCATCAAGCATCAATTTACTATGCACTTGAATCAGCTCCTGATAAATATCTCCTGACTTAGTTGAAGTAAACAGATGACGAAAAATTTTTTTATTTGCTTCAAAATATGACACAAAGGCTTCGACAAATGTATCTGTATCTTCCTCGTTCACACGTGATTTCAATAAATAACCAATGTATTGTGCTAGATAATACAGCAAATCATATTTGTCTTCGAAGTAACGATAAAATGTACTCCGATTTATTTCCGCTTCTTCACAAATTTGTTGTACTGTTATCACATCAAAATAATTTTTATAAAGTAAGTGATATGTCACATGGACAATATGTTGAACCGTTCTCTTTTGAACTGGTGATTGTGGTTGCATAACGTTCTCTCCTCAAACTTAAAATGCTTTACAAGTTATATTTAGACGTAGCTTATCACAAGCAAACATCACTTAACAAAACGTACCACCCTAAACTTTTAAGTTTTTTGTCATATGTACTATTAAATTTCACACATTTTTCACATATAAAAAATCCCTGTTCGCAACATGAGAAATAGCATTTTCTGCTAAGTTACGAACAGGGAAATAATGTGTGTAAATATCTATTTTATTAAATAACTCCTAATCCACCTTATGCTTCAACCTTAATTGCCAACGCCTTGTTTCCAATCATCAACTTTACTGTCATGATCATTCACATAATCTTTGGCAGTTTGTTCAGGATTTTTATCGTCGACGAATATTTTCTTAGACAGTTTTTCTTCGTCTTTTTTACTCCAATCGTCGGCAATACGTGTCGCTATTTTGTATGCACCTGGGTGACTTTCTTTAAATTCTTTGTTAAAGACTAAATTAATGTTTTGGTCTTGTTTACCAAAGACTTTATCTGGATCATCTAACATTTTAAAATCTAGTTCTTTATTAATCCAACTTGGATCCATAGCTGTAAATACTATAGGTTTTTGTTGTTTATAAGCCCCTTGAATTTTCTTGAATTGCTCTTGGTCTGAAGATTTATTTAGGCTGTATTTCTCTAAATCATCGTTACCAATTTCATCTTGTGTTTGTTTCATTACACCATTACGTTTATCTGTGCCTTGTATTGTCCAATCCACAGATTTTCCGAAATCTTTATCTTTTAAGTCACGAATTGAGCTAACATCTTTTTCATATTTCGGAACAGCTAAGCCTACTTTAACATTACTAATTAGATGATGTTGCTTATATACGGTAACTTTGTTTTTAAATTTGTCGTAATATTTCTTATCTGTAGATGGGAATATACCATCCGCATGAAATTGATTTTTATCTTCAGCAACTGAAGCATATAGTGGACCACTTGCTTGAACAGGTGTTGTCGTAACGTTATAACCAGCTTTCTTCAGTACTTCAGCAATGACTAATGAGCGTGCTGTTGAGTTATCTGAAGCAATATATGGTATTTCAACATCTTTATCACCTAAAGATGTTTTTTTATTGTCTGACGATCCACCACCATTACCACAAGCGCTTAGCACTAGGGCTAAGGCTAATGTGGCTATAAGACCAAACGTTTTTATTAGACGTCGTTTCATCATTCATCGCTTCCTCCTTTTACTATTATTCTAAATCTCCGTAACCATTATTTGTGTGTTCATTTTTGTATTTGTCATAGATTGCTTTATTGTTCACACGTGCATATAACATTAAAGCGTTGAAGACGATATCTTGGTCTGAAGTTTCTTTAGCTAACGCTTCATATAATGCTGTAGTTTTCTCTATTTTATCTTTATTCATATCTTCATGAGGCTCATAACCTTCATATCGTGAATAGTGCTGTCTGTCTTGTTCATGACCGTTGCCTTCTTGTGTGTACAATGTTTCATAGTCGATATCTTCATCTTGTTCTGGTTGTTGTGCACCAAAGTAACTTGGAGGTGCTTGATGAATAAACGTGTTACGACCGTCATTGCTATATGGCTTAGGTTGTTCATGTTCGTAACCCATATATGATGGTTTTTGACTGTCAGCATATGGTCTGTTTTGGTCATTAGTTTCTGTATATTCATCGTAGTTGTTTGATGAATCTGTTGCTTGTTGTGTGTTGTCTGTTTCGTTTTCTTCTAATGCTTTACCTTCGATATCAATTTCAGGCATGATGCCCTCTAACCATTTAGGTAAGTACCAAGAAGCTTTACCAAATAATTTTGTCAGTGCTGGAATAATAGTCATACGAACGATGAATGCATCAAAGAGTACACCGAAACCTAAGGCTATACCGATAGATTTGATTGTTGCATCATCTTGGAAGACGAATGAAATAAATACACTGAACATAATCAATGCTGCAGCCACGATAACTGGTCCACTTTGCTTAATACCTACGAGAATCGCGTGGTCATTGTCACCAGTCTTACTATATTCTTCATGCACACGTGTCATTAAGAATAACTCGTAGTCTATGGCGAGACCAAAGAGTATACCTATGACGATAACAGGTAAGAATGCCAGTACTGGACCGGTCGTATCTACACCAAATAGATTACTTAAAAATCCATCTTGCATGACTAATGTTGTAAAACCTAACGTTGCCACAAGTGAAAGTACGAAGCCTAACACTGCTTTTAACGGTACTAAGATTGAACGGAAGACAAATGCTAACAATACGAAAGCAATTGCTACGATAACACCAGCGAATACCGGAATTGCATTGTTAAGTTTTTCAGACATATCAATATTGATTACACTTTGACCTGAAATTTCAGTATCAAGGTTATATTTCTCTTTAGCCTGACTGTTGTAATCACGCAATTCGTAAGTTAAATCCTGAGTAGATTTAGCATTTGGTCCTTGTTCAGGAATAATTGAAATCAGCGCATAATGATTATTGTCATTAAGCTGTGCTTTTTGTACTTTATCTACGTGATCTAAATCTTTAATGTCATTGCGAATATTATCTAAATCGTTTTGAATATCTTTTTTACTACCATCATCTTTAGTATTCACTAACATGACAATTTGACCGTTATATCCAGGGCCAAAGTTATCGGAAATCATTTTGTATGCTTTATGTTGTGGTGAATCTAAAGGTTTAAGACTGTCATCAGGCATACCTAAACGCATATGACTTACTGGTAGAAGTGCAAGAATTAAAATAACTAAACCAATAAGTGTTGCAATGATAGGTTTCCCGACGATAAATCTACCCCAAGGGCTACTTTCTGAATTTTTAGCTTTAGGTTGTTGTTTATCTCTTTTAGTAGTTAATTTAATACGTTTATGGAAAATGCTAATCAACGCTGGTAATAATGTTAGCGCTGCTAACACGGCGAATAATACACTAATAGCAGAAGAGAATCCCATAACTGCTAAGAAATTTATACCTACAAGTGATAAGCCACAAACGGCTACCATTACTGTAATTCCGGCAAATATAACTGCACTACCTGCAGTACCTACCGCTAAACCGATTGCTTCTATTGGATCCTTGCCTTTTTTCGCAATTTCTTTATATCTAAAGAGAATAAATAGCGAGTAGTCGATACCAACGGCAAGACCTATCATAATCGATAGTGTTAAAGTTACGTTCGGTATATCAAAGACATATGTTAATAATCCGACAAGTCCTACACTTGTGCCTAAACCAATTAAAGCACTCACTATAGGCATACCAGCCGCAATGATTGAACCAAATGTAATTAACAATATGATAAATGCAGCGATAATGCCGACAAGTTCGGAAGTACCACCTGGTTCAGAGCCCATAGCCATTTGGTCAGTTTTTTCAACGTGTACATTATGAGCATCCGTTACATCTTTAACTTCTCTGTCGATAATTTTTTTCGACTGATCTTTCAATCCTGTTTGTGGTACGACATAACTAATTTGTGCAATTGCTGTATTTTTATCTTTGTTGACTTGTCCACTATCATAAGGGTTAGAAACGTTTTGGATGTAATCATCATCTTGACTAATATTATCTAACGCTTTTTCTATATCTTTCTTCGTGCTTTTCTCTGTAATGCCATTGTCTTTATCGGAATGGAAGACAATCCGCATCGATGCTTTTTGACTATCCTGATGGAATTCTTTACTAATTTTGTCATTAGTATCTAATGATTTAAGACCATTCATTGTAATGTCGTCGTCAAATTTCGGTGAATTAACTGAAAGTATACCTACTATAATAGCAAGTACAATAATCCATGAGAAAAGAGCGGTCCATTTATGTTTAGCAATGAATGACCCCATTCTATACAGTAGTTTTGCCAAAACATTCCCTCCTATTTTATTTTTAATTTTAACTACCTATTACATTTACCCTTTTTTAAATGCTTAAAGTATTTTCTGTTTGAAAAATACATTATCAACTTTACTCTTTTCCTAAGATAGTGAACACCATTAGATTTTTCATTGTGTCGAAAAATACAACACACATTCGAATGTGTTGTAATATTGTATGGATAATCACTAATATAATGCTGGTAAATATATAGCAATTATTTATAAAAATAACAAAAAACACTTTCGCTAAACTTCATAATTAAATGAATTTAACGAAAGTGCTTTATGGTTGAACGATAGTTCGTCATACATATATGTTTATTACTTAAATTGTGCGATTAGCCAATTAAACCAGCGATTGCGTCTACACCTTTAGCTACTGCATCTGCAATACTAGTACCCATTGTTACCCAGTCATGACCTAAACCTGATTTTACTGCGTTTGAAATTGCTTCTACGATACCTGACATAATATAAACACTCCTTCAATTTGTATAGTTAAAACAAAAGAGATTATATATAAGTGACTAATATTATGAATGACACAAATTCTGCTGTATGTAACGATCACTTATTAATCATCTTTGTTTTACTATTTAAATTGTACGATACAAAAATATAATTACGTTTAATTTTGCCAAATTCGTTAACTTTAGGTCTTAAATGTATTTAAAAACGTTTTTCAAATACAATATTGCACAATACATTAACGGTTAGGCAAGATGTCGCTTTTTAACAAGTCTGATTCTATAGTACCTTTAAATATTTTTTAGATAATAAACGAAAAACTAATATACTATCATTATGTCTAAAAATCTCTTCAATCACATAAAAAAATTATTAAATAACCACCCACTTATTTTGCAATTTTACACATAAAGCTATATGCTATAAAATAACAACGTTTTCATTTTTATTGAGGAGGCTCCCAAATGACATACAAAACAGCACATTTAGTTAACGCACATACTGTGGAAATCAAACATCCAAAGAAAGAATTTTTTTATATTATTCGTGTATTAGAAGATACTATTATCAATGTAAAAATAAGTAATACCCACCAAATAACATTACCTACATATACGATCACTCCTTATGATACACCACTACCTTACGAAGGCTTATCAAGGTATCATACTCAAGGTTTTACCTTGCCTCAATTTAATTTAGAGGAAAATAACGATGCCATTATCATTGAAACAAATCAACTACGACTAGTATGTGATAAACAACGTTTGAAATTTTATTGGTTACAAAAAGATATGGATGGTATATTCCAGCCTATATTTAACGACCGCCCTACTCAAGCCTACAAATCAGACATTGCCGACAATCATTCTACATGTCATTATATTTCTAGGGAAATCGATGATAAATATTTTGGTCTTGGTGAAAAATCAGGTTTAGTCAATAAGCATGGCGATAGATACCGCATGCTCAATATTGATGCTATGGGCTATAGCGCAAAAAATACAGATCCATTGTACAAACATATTCCGTTTTACATCACTTATAAACCATCGAATCAAATGTCTTATGGTATTTATTACGATGACTATCAACAATCTTTATTCGACTTAGGCAAGGAACTTGATAATTATCATGGTTATTATCGTTATTACGAAACTGATGCTGATTTTCTAGATTATTACGTTATTGGGGGCACTAAAATAAAAGATGTAACACGTCAATTTAGTCAGTTAACTGGTAGACCAACTGTATTTCCGAGTTGGAGTGCGTCTTATTCTGGTTCAACGATGCAATACACTGATGAACCACATTCACAAGAACGGTTATCTCAATTTTTAAATGATTGTCAAAAGCATGAGATTAATGTACGTTCATTTCATTTATCATCAGGCTATACGTCTATTGATGACAAACGTTATGTTTTTAATTGGAACTATGATAAATTCCCTAATCCAAAAGAATTTGGTAAAACGTTTACCAATAATAACGTAGAAGTCGTAGCCAACATCAAACCATCGCTTATGTTAAATCATCCATTACTAGATGAAGTGTTAGCATTTGATGGTTTTATCAAAAATGAACATGGCGACCCTCTTAAAATTCAATTTTGGGATGATGAAGGTTATTACTTAGATTTTACGAATCCTAAAACGATTGAATGGTGGCAACATCAAGTTAAAACAAAATTGCTCGACAATCATATAAATTGTACGTGGAATGACAATAATGAATTTGAAATTTGGGACGCACATGCCCAAGTGCATAGTTTTAATACCGAGCATACTAATTTCAATGACTATAGAGCCATAATGCCATTATTAATGTCTAAGGCTTCCCGTGATATTCAAATTCAAGAAACTGGCACTACGACACCTTATGTTATTAGTCGTTCTGGTTGTGCGGGGATGTCTAAATATGTACAAACTTGGACGGGTGATAATAATACGAGTTGGGAATCTCTTAAATATAATAATTACATGGCGCAAGGTTTAAGTTTATCTGGTGTACATAATTTTGGACATGATATTGGCGGCTTTTCAGGACCGAAACCTGATCCAGAGTTATTTTTACGTTGGGTTCAAAATGGTATATTTTATCCACGTTTTTCAATACATTCTTGGAATAGCGATCAAACGGTAAATGAACCATGGATGCACACAGAAGTACTTGAAGAAGTGAAAACAGCAATGCACCTTCATGAACGGCTGATACCTTATTTTGATCAATTACAACAAGAGAGTCACAACAACTTTATTCCAATAGTAAGGCCAACATTTTTAGAATTTGAAGACGACAGTCAAACGTTAGAAGATTATGAAACGTGGCTGTTAGGTTCAGACATGTTGGTTTCTCCAGTTGTAGAGCCAGGACAAACAACTAAAGCCATATACCTACCTCAAAACGGCAAAGGTTGGATCAACTTCTTTACTAAAGAACGGTACGACGGAGGTCAATACATTCAATTAGCTATTCAACAAGATACAATACCTATCTTTATGCAAAAAGACAGTAAAATACCAATGTATGCTAATGATTTAGAGCAAGTAGAATTAATCTCTTTTGAATAAAAAATGGTCAGTCTCAATTGTGAGACTGACCATTTTTATTATAATCCTAGTAATTTTGGTAAGAATAGTGATAATTGCGGTATAAAAGTAATAACAAGTAATAATATGATAAGTATAGCGAAATAAGGTAATAAATATTTAAATACGGACTCTACCCTGACTCCACCAACACTAGCACCAACAAATAATGCACTACCAACTGGTGGTGTGATATTACCTATACATAAGTTAAAGGCAATAATAATCCCAAAGTGAATAGGATCTAAACCGATAGCTTCTGATATTGGTAAAAAGATGGGAGTAAAGATTAATACTGCTGGTGTAATATCCATAAATGTACCAATAATCAATAAAATCACATTCATTAATAATAATAAAAGAATAGGATTATCAGTTAACGAAATAATACTTTTAGATATCGCTTCGGGTAATCCTGTATAACTCATAACAAGTGAAAATAATGCAGAAGCAGTAATTAAAAATAAAATCATTCCTGTAATTTCTGCGGTTTCTTTAATTATACTTGGAATATTTTTGATTTTTAAACTTTTATAAATGAGCGACAATACCGTTGCATATAATACCGCTACTGCTGCTCCTTCTGTTGCTGTAAACACGCCAACTACAATACCACCTATTACAATAACTATTAATAACAAGCTAGGAATAGCATCTAAAAATAAAAATAGTTTATCTTTCCATGAAATCTTTTCAGATCCTTTATAGCCATGTTTTTTCGCCATAAAAAACGCAACAATCATACAACAAACTCCCCATAAAATCCCTGGGATATATCCTGCAATAAATAGTGCCGCTATAGATGTTCCACCACTCACTAGAGAATATACTATTAGTAAAGAACTTGGCGGTATTAATAAACCTGACGGTGCAGAAGCGATATTGGCAGCTGCAGAATATTCTTTTTTATAACCTTGAGCCTTTTCCATAGGTCCCATTATACGCCCCATTGCTGCCGCAGCGGCAACACTAGAACCAGATATTGAACCAAATAACATGTTTCCTACAGTGTTTGTATGAGCCAATGAACCAGGCAATCGTCCCACTAATACTTTCGCAAAGTTAACTAATCTAAATGCAATACCACCATTATTCATAATGATGCCAGCTAGTACAAACAATGGTATAGCTAACATCGTGAAATCGTCTATCCCTGTAACCATACGTTGTGCTGCAGTTGCAATTGTTACATCAAAAGGCAAAATCAATAGTAACGTAATTATAGAGCTTAAAATTATAGAAATAGCTATCGGCAATCCGTAGAACAAGAATACAAAGAAACTAATAAATAGTACTAACCCTGCCACTAACGTCATGATGTATGCCCCCCATCATCCATATTATCTAATTCACTTTTATCCAATAAGTTGTAGATAGAATAAAAAATAATAAATATTCCAGATACTGGAAGTGCGCCATACATACTTGCCATCGATAAACCAGTAGATGGTGCGAATTGTGTCCATGTCAGTTTCACTACTTCGTATCCACCATAAATCATCAATACAAGCGCAATAATAATGATTAAAACATCGGTAACTTTTTCCATTATTAACTGCACTTTTTTAGGTAAAATTTCTCTAAAAAATAAAATGGCAATATGTTTTTTAACACCGAAAACATAGCTAGCACTGAGTAGTGCAAACCAAATCAAAAGAAATCGTACAATTTCTTCACTGACTGTACTTGGCGTATTAAAAATAAAACGGGAGACCACTTGATAAATAGACAACAAAACCATTACAAATAATGCTATGCCAGCTAATGTAAGCAATAGTTTATCAATGCTTTGTTTTACTTTCTTCATATTTCTTTTCCTCCCTTTGAATTAAGTCATAATATTTTTTAGTTTTTGGATCTGTAGCAAACTCTTTGCGTAAAGGTTTGGACGCTTTTTTGAACGATGATTTATCTACTTTATAGAATTTCACACCCATATCCTTTTTAGCTACTTTCTTCGCGTGTTTAACTTCTTTGTCCCATAATACTTCATGTTTTTTAGTTGAATCTGCTGCTGCTTCAGCAATCCATTTTTGCTGTTGTTTAGTAAGATCATTGTAAGTATCCTTGTTCATAATTAAGATATCAGGAACGTAAGCATGCTCTGTATAAGAATAGTTTTTGGCTATTTCACCATGATTATTCGTTGTGAGTGCCGTTTCATTGTTTTCAGCAGCATCTATAACGCCTGACTGCATAGCAGTGTATACTTCTCCGAAATCCATCGGTGTTGGCGTACCGCCTAATGATTTAATTAGCTTAACACTCGTTTTACTTGGCTGAACGCGTGTTTTAACTCCCTTTAAATCCTTACTATTTTTGATAGCTTTGTTTTTGGTATAAATATTACGAGCTCCGGCATCGTAATATGTAATACCTAAAAATCCATTGTCCAAAGTACTATGGAAAAATTCATTTTGAACTTTTTTATCTTTCATTAAATGACGATAGTTGTCTTGTGAATTAAATAAATATGGTGCGTTGAATAGAGAATACGAAGGTGAAAAACTTTCGAGTGCACCTGCAGAAACCTTTGTCATCTGTATAGCATTTGTTTGAGTCATTTCAATTGCTTCACGTTCACTGCCTAATTGACCATTAGGATATATTTTCACTTTTATTTGGCCATGAGATTTCTTTTCTAATTCCTTTTTGAAGATTTCAAGCGACTTATGGACAGGATGCTCCGTTGGTTGATTATGAGCTAAGACAATTTCCTTTTTCTTTTCTTGAGCATCAATCTGTGAGTTAAGTGCAAAACTAATCATTCCCAAAATTATGAATGCGCTTACAATTAACTTTAAAAATTTTGACATATAATCCCCCTCCATTTGGTTTGCATAGATAGATAAATACAAAAAATTAAATTGCTTACAAAATAACAACGTTGTTATTTGGCTATAAAAAAATATAAGACTTACTTTCTATTGTAAATTTATTTTATGTTTAAATCAACAGTTATATTATTACACTAATTTAATGAATAAGTGATTATATTAAATAACTCAGATTTTCTTTCATCATATGATGGTTTTCGCTAAGGAACAATCTCGACATAAATATGGAAAATTAATTGTTTAAAAATAATTCTATAATTAAAAATTTACACAAAAAAACAGACCCAACATGTTTAGTGTTGGCCTGTCTCTTTTACTACATTAAACCTTTTAACATGCCATGCCAGTACATTTTTGGTAATAAATCTTTTTTAAATATATACATACTCCAACGTTCTTTTGATTGGTTGAATGGCATTGTTTCTGTAGGTTTTTTATTATAATCGAACTCTGCCAAGATTAGTTTATTATATCCAGTAACAAGTGGACATGAAGTATAACCGTTGTAATGATTTAATAATATTTCGCCATTCATCGCTTGCAATAAATTGTTAACGACGACTGGTGCCTGTTTACGAATAGCTGCGCCTGTTTTGGACGTTGGTGCGTTCGAAGCGTCACCTAGTGCAAATACATTGGAGTAGCTCGTATGTTGTAGTGTCGTTGGATTAATATCAACCCAACCGTCATTATCTGTAAGTTCACTTTCTTTAACAAAATCTAATGGCCCCATAGGCGGTGTAACATGCAGCATTTCATAATCTAATGTCTTTTTAACTCCTGTTTCAATGTGTTCGAAAACAGCTATTTTTTTGTCACCATCAATTTCGATTAAATTATAATAATAATTTACTTCTATATCTCTTTCTTGAGCAATTCTACGTAATTCTTTATCATATTTTGGCACATCAAACATTACATCTTTAGGTGTTTCATAGCTGATTTTAGCAGTTGAGCGCATGTTATGTTTGCTAAAATAATCTTCTGCTAAATACATAATTTTCATTGGTGCTCCGCCACATTTTATTGGCGTATTAGGATGCGTAAAGATGGCATTTCCACCTTTGAAGTTAGAGATCTGACGCCATGTCTCCGTAACGTATTCTGGAGAATAGTTCGAACAAACGCCATTCTTCCCTATATTTTCTTGTAATCCTTTAATTTGTGACCAATTAATTTGCAATCCTGGGCAAACAACTAAATAATCATAATCAATCGTTGCCTCATTACTTAATATGATTTTATTATTTTCTGGATTAAAGCTTGCTACACTTTGTTTAATCCAATGTGCCCCTTTAGGAATCACACTACTCATATGCTTCTTAGAACTTTTCAGTTTGGATGCACCCGCACCTACTAAAGTCCATAGCGGTTGATAATAGTGCGTGTTTGACGGTTCAACAATCGCGATGTCACCTTTTAAATTATGCTGCTGTCTAAGTAGTCTTGCGGCAACGGTGATGCCTGCTGTTCCTCCGCCAACGATAACAATTTTATAATGTTGTTTCATTTTCCTCACACCCTTTATGTTATTAATTGTGGTTTGTTTGCATAACCCTCTATGGTGTGCACAATATTATTAAAACCTTTACTTTCTAATATACCCACTGTAATGGAACTTCTAATCCCAGATTGGCAATATACATCAATTTTTCATAACTGTGCTATTTACATATATAAATACAACCTTGAGCAGTTACCTGATAAAATCAACAGAAAATTAACCAGTTATGAATAATCTGCACACAAAGGAAATGTTAGTGTCGTAAAAGGATATAGCGAGAAGATGGCATTAATTAGACGCCACGCAGTCTTAGACGTTTAATTAATGTCTTTTATTTTTAGAAAATATTAACTCAATTTTCGCTTTGAGCATTTGCATTTTTTTGCATTTGTTTTGGTGTCATACCGTATTTATTTTTAAAAATTTGTATAAAATAACTTGTTGTTGAAAAACCGCAAGCCATTGCAATCTCGGTTACCGTATATGTTTGTTGGCCGTATAACATGCTAATGCTTCGCTCTAACCTAACATTCATTAAATATTGAAATGGTGTTTGATTCACATGTTGCTTAAATAATTTAATCGTTTCTGACTCGCTCATATGAACTAAATGACTCAGCGTTTTCAAAGTTATTTTCGTATGCGCATAATTATGTAGATATTCTATTAACAATTTTACGCGCTTATCAAAATAGTATTCGATATAATCATGCTTTTGTTGCAATGCACTCATTAGCCATTTAAGTGCCTCATAATACCTAATCGTAATATCTAATTTAAAGTAAGTAGGTTTTCGTTCATAAATTTGACCTGCTTCATTAATTATTTCAAGTAATTTTAACCCTTCCTTGTCATCTGAAGATAAATAGATATAAGGCAACTTCGCTGCAAAATTTGTAATGGACATAACGTAATCAAATTCCATATTATGACTTACTTCAGGTAACTCGATATTCCAGCAATAATATTCTGTATTAACAACACACTCATTAATTTCATGTACCACATTTGAATTAATAAAAATACCATCACCTTGATTAATTGTTATAGCTTTATCTGCAATGACTACATTTACGCCTCCATGAATGACATACATGAACTGTAACGCATGATGCCAATGCAACGGGATGTACCCAAAAAGTGTTTTATTAAGTACAGTATGTAAAATGAAGTGTTTCCATTGTTTATCTGGATATTGTATAAGTTCTTGATTTGTCTCATCTACAATAATTTCGTTATACATTATGCAACACCTCTATATTTTGATATTTTTAAACTATTTTTATATATTATAGCAGTTTTGGTCGCGATATAATTTCAATATCTTAACATTTCAAGGTGATAACATGACTAACAACATAAACCAACGTTTACAAGGCATCATATTAGCTGTGGTCGGCGCCTCACTCTGGGGCTTGGGTGGCACAGTTTCAGACTTTCTATTTCAACAAAGGCATATCGATATTAATTGGTATGTTACAGCAAGACTTCTCATCAGTGGTATTGTACTTTTAGTCTTATTTAAAATAATGAACCGTCATAAATCGATATTTAGTATTTTCACTCATGTTCATACTATTTTTCAACTTGTTATCTTTTCGATTTTTGGGATGTTGCTTGTGCAATATGCTTATATGGCTTCTATAAATTACGGTAATGCTGCCGTAGCAACATTATTGCAATATATAGCGCCTGTTTATATTATCTTGTGGTATATCATTCGTCGCAAAGAAAAATTTAAACTATTCGATCTTATCGCTATTATTTTGACATTATCTGGTACATTTTTATTATTAACCAATGGGTCTTTCAGTAAATTATTAGTGGCACCACCCAGTGTCATTTGGGGCATTATTTCAGGACTGGCACTTACTTTTTATACAATTTATGCCGCTCAATTATTAGCTAGATTTCAATCTATTTTAGTCGTCGGTTGGGCAATGCTAATTTCAGGTGTCCTGATGAATTTCAAGGCACCTATATGGCACTTTGATTTTTCAGCGTTGACTATTTCCACTACAGCATATTTGATTTTTGGCATTATTGGCGGTACGGCAATCGCCTTCTTTTTCTTTATTAAAAGCTTAACTTATTTAACAGCAAAAGAAACGACGTTATATGGCACAATCGAGCCTGTAATGGCTATTGTAGCAAGCGCACTGTGGTTAAAAGTAGCGTTTTTACCGCTTCAATTAGTTGGCATTATGCTTATTATTATTTTAATTTTGACATTATCATTGAAGAAAGCGTCATAATTAGGTCTGTGGTAATTGAGGCTATCTAATTAATATTATCTTTCATTTTAAGGGAGGTATTCATAATGAATTTAGAAACTAAAAAAACGTATTACATATATATGTTGCTTATAGCTATATTACTAGTGGGTGCGACGTTACGCTCACCGATAGCTTCTGTAGGCCCATTAGTTCCACATATAAAAAGTGATCTAGCGATGTCCAATACAGCAATTGGATTTATGAATACTTTGCCGTTAATTGCATTTGGTTTATTCTCACCACTTGTGCCTAAAATTGCTGCTAAGCTAGGTATTGAAGTAACATTATTAATTTCCATGTTTATCTTGTCTTTCGGCGTAATTTTCAGGGTTTTTGGCGATAGTACCGTGTTAATACTTGGTACGTTAGTCGTTGGTATTGCCATTTCTGCAGGCAATGTATTAACACCAAGTTTGATTAAATCTACGTTTATAAAAAATACAGGTTTTGTCGTCGGTCTATACTCTATTACAATGAATTTAATTAGCGCACTGTCTTCCGGTCTGACTTCATCAATAGCAAATTCAGGGACTTTCGATTGGAAATTTGCCATGCAACTGTGGGTTATATTTCCAGTGTTAGCAATAGTAGCGTTTTTCTTAAGATTTCCTCAATTAAAAGTTAAAGAAAATCTTACTTTTGGTAACATTAATAATGAAATTGCGACTACAGTCTGGAAATCTAAATTCGCTTGGGCTATTACGCTTTATATGGGATTACAATCATTGATTCCATACAGTCTTTTCGCGTGGTTGCCACAAATTTTAGAAACGAAAGGTTTTAACGGCAATCAAGCTGGCTGGTACATGACTATTTTCCAGCTCGCAATGTTACCAATAAACTTTATTATTCCTATTATTACAAGTAAAATGCAGAAACAAAGCTTTTTAACGCTAACATCTGGTATATTTTTAGTTGTTGGGTTACTCGGCGTTTTACTCATTAATAATAATTGGGTTATCGTCTTTCTAGTGCTTATTGGTTTAGGTACCGGCGCGACATATAGTTTGGCCATGATGTTTTTTGTCTTAAAAACAGCAACCGTTAAAAAGTCTTCGGATTTATCGGGTATGGCTCAATCTATAGGGTATATTTTAGCCGCTTCAGGCCCATTACTATTAGGAATTATTTCACAACAAACTGGCAGTTGGAATTTCTCAATAATATTGTTGATTCTTGTGGGAGTTTTAGTCTCAATATTTGGTTTTATTTCAGGTAAAGATACAAAGATTTAGTGAATTAACTTCAAATAATTGATACAACATATAAATAACCAACTCAAAAAAATACACCCTTTAGACTAAAATCACTTCGTCTATAGGGTGTATTTCAATATATCTCAATAAATATATTTTAAAGCTTTGTTAAAATATTTTTTGAAAAATCGATGTCTATGAATACCTCTTTTTGAGGTTTGGAATTTGAAACGTGAATTGTTATTTTTTAAACTCTGTTCTAAAATTTTTACGCCTTCTAAACTATGAGGCACCATCTTTTTGATTCTCAATGTATGTTTGATTCCTTCTTTCAACCCAACATACCAATAAACACTGACTTCTTTATTTATTGCGTTATGGTTCTGCATAAACTCTACAAATTGTGGATACCATAATGAAGGAGAAATTAAAATATAGCTTCCAAATTTTTGTGGCATCGTATATAGCGCATATAATGAAACTAATGCCCCGAATGAAGCGCCTGCTATACCTATATCATTATTATCATTCGAAACTCTGTATTTATCTCTTAATAAAGGAATTAATTTTTCGGTTAGCCATGTTAAATATTTATCGGCTTGACCTCCATTTAATTCACTACCAATTGATGCTTGCCATGGTGTAAAATCATTGGCTCTATCTTTTGATTCAATACCTACAAAAATAACTTCCTTTTTCCTACCTTTAAATAAATAATCACCATCTTGTACGCATAATAATGGGTAGTATCGATTGTTACATTTAAAATAACTTTTTGGTAGTTGAACCGTGATAACATAGTCATTCACTTGAAATTTTTCTATATATTTATTCAATCCAATTGCTCCTCCATCACAGAATCCTATATTGTAATTAGCACATTTAAAAACGCACTTGTAAGTACTTTCTATTATGCTATAATTGATAATGATAATCAATACCAACAAAAAGAGAGGTATGTGTATGAAAAAGATTTTAGTTTTATTATTAATTGCGTTTGTCGTTTTAGCAGCCTGCGGAAATAAAGATAATAGCAAAAATAAAAGTTCCAACAAATCATCCGATAGTAAACAAACTAAGACATTTACTCAAAATGACGGCACAAAGGTTAAAATACCTAAAGATCCTAAACGTATCGTCGTTTTACACCCTACATATATAGGCGCATTAGTTAAATTTAAGCATAAACCTGTGGGCGTTATAGATTTTGTGAAAAAAAATAAAACATTAGATAAAGCCACGAAAGGTGCCAAACGTGTTGGGCAAACGGACATTGAACAAATTGCACAAACAAAACCAGATTTAATCATAACTTCTAAAGAAGATAAAAATATTAAAAAATTAAAGAAAATCGCCCCTACTGTTCAATTTGATTCAAAAAAATCTAATTATAAAGAAACTACAATCCAATTGGGAGAAATCGTTAATGAAAAAGCAAAAGCCAAAAAATGGGTGAAAGATTGGAATCATCAAATGGCACAAGATAAAGAAAAATTAGGCGACAAGATTAAAGGTAAAACAATCACTGCCGTACAATCCACACCTAAAGGTTTAGTTGCTTTCGGCAAAAGTTTAGGTCGAGGCACTGAAATTGTATACGATGGTTATGGTATGCAAATGCCTAAAGCTTTAGAAGATAAAGTACACAATAGTTATAACGCTCAAATTTCTCAAGAAAACTTAACAACATATACTGGCGATTACATTATCTTAGCGACGAACGGGGACAAACCCGCATTTACAAAAACAAATAATTGGCAGAATTTAAATGCTGTTAAAAAAGGACACGTTATTACATTAGATGCATCAGATACGACATATAACGACCCAATTTCTTTAGAAAAGCAACACAAAATTATACTAAAACAATTAAATAACATGAAATAGCTTAATCTTATAAGCATAATAAGGCAGCCCCCTAGGGCTGTCTTTAGTTTTGAATACAGTCATTATATTTAATATTTATAAAATATTTGTTAATTAACAAATATTCTCTCTTTGCTTGCAATTATATATAAAAAGAGTAAGATGAAAGTGAACAATTACACCAAAGAAAAATAATATAAAAGGAGTGATTTATTATGCATAAAGTAGGCAAGTTTTTCTCAGCAACTGTCGTTGTTTCTACGCTTGTATTAGGTTCTACAGCAGCATATGTTACGACTAGTAGTTCAGTCACTCACGCAGCAGAGCAGGTTCAAAAATGGGGACACGGTGAAGGTGGCGCAAGTGGTGTAAGTACAGAAAGCACTACTAATCTCAAAACTGTAACACCTTGGTATAACTACGAAGGATATACGACATATGACCCTTCGTTCACGCAGGATTATAACTTTGTACGTGCTTTAAAATACGACAATGTTGGCATTGATGGTTATAAAGTAGATACTTCTGCCAAGTCAGGTGTCGACCATTCTAAAAAAGTTTATGACACCACAGTAGACTACAACAGTGATAATAAAGTAGTCCAAATAACATTCTTCACTAAACCTGACTCTGTATCTAAAGATACTTTCAAAAAAGCCCACACTTCAAATAAAATTACTGATGAGGGTAAATTAGGTAATAAAGATGGTACTTTTGTTAAATACGGTACAAATAATGGTTTTTATACAGCATACTTTGACCAAAATGATTACTTAACAGAAATTACTATTGGTCAATAGCCCCCCTTTTTCGCAATTAAATAAGCAATTAAGCCGCTATTATTGAAAACAATAATAACGGCTTTTTTATGTCTTAATAAATTAACTATGACGGAATTGCACATTTACTAATGAAACTGACGCTCTTCCATTGTTAATTATAAATTCGATATGTTTGGCCAGTCTGCGCACCTTCTACACTTTTAACGTAAGCGTCAGCAACTTTATCTACTGGCACAGCTGTGAAACCTTTGAAAAATTCACCATATTTATCTAATGCTTCTTCAACAACGTTAGGACTCACATTATTAATTCTCAAGCCATTGTTAAGTTCAATAGCTGCAGAAGTTACAAAACCAGTAATCCCACCATTTGCCATTGCGGCAGAACTTCCCAGTCTAATAGGATCGTCCATCATAATGCCAGAAGTTAAAGTGAAACTTCCATTGTTATTTAAATAATGTTGTCCTATTAAAACCAAATTAATTTGGCCGAGTAATTTACTATTAATCGCAATTTGATTTTCTTCTACGCTAAGCTCAGGCAGTGCCGTAAATGCGGCTCCGCCAGTCGCACTAATGACGGCATCGATATTTGAAATATCTTCATACATTTTCTTAATACTTTCAACAGACGTAATGTCAACTTGATAATCACCTGAGCTACTACCTACTGACACAACTTCATGCTGACTTTGTAACTTTTCAACTACGCGTCGTCCAATTGTACCCGTGGCACCAATAACTACTATTTTCATGCGAATTTCCCCTTTATTAATGAATTAATATTACTTGAATTTAGCGTATCAAAGTTTCCGTATAATAAAAAATAGTTAAACCAAAATATTTTTATTATCATTTTAGTAGTATTTCTTTTACAACCCCCTTCAGTAGCGTAAACTAAAAATGTATAGAGAAAATGGAGGGGTTATAATGTTACAAGATAAAATTACCATTATTTCAGGTTCGGCTAGTGGTATTGGGTTAGAAATTGCTACAGAATTTTTACACCAAGGCGCAAAAGTAGTCTTCACAGACATTAATAAAGAGCAATTAGATCGTGTAGTAAATGATTTTAAAGGTAAAGGTTTCGACTGTATAGGCGTTGTAGCAGACGTATCTAATGAAGAGAACGTAAAAGCACTCGTCGATGAAACTGTAGCCCAATATGGTCGTATTGATATTGTAGTGAATAATGCAGGTTTACAACATGTCTCAAATATTGAAGACTTTCCAACTGCTAAATTTAAACAGATGATTGATATTATGTTAGTTGGTACATTTATTATGATAAAGCATGTGCTACCTATTATGAAACGACAACAATTTGGTCGTATTTTAAATATGTCATCAATCAATGGTGTTATCGGATTTTCTGGGAAATCTGCTTACAATAGCGCCAAGCACGGTATTATCGGTTTAACTAAAGTTACTGCATTAGAAACGGCAGAAGACGGTATTACAGTTAATGCAATATGTCCTGGCTATATTGATACACCACTTGTGCGTGGCCAAATGGAAGACTTAGCCAAGACAAGAAATGTGAGTGTCGATCAGGTACTAGATGAAGTATTATTCCCTATGATTCCACAAAAGCGCCTTGTCGATATTCAAGAAGTAGCAGACTATTCCGTATTTCTTGCCAGCGATAAAGCTAAAAGCGTAACTGGTCAAGCTATATTAATAGACGGCGGTTACACAGCTCAATAATTATTTAGCATAGTTATCGTGACTATATTATTTTCGTATTTCAATCTGTTGATACAACTACACAAAAAGCCACATCTAAAATTAGATGTGGCTTCTTTACATTTTATTTAACTTAATCTTTTTCTTTTTCATTTTCAGTATATTTTAATATTTGATTGGGTACTAAAAATTTAAAAAACGTGTTTTTTTCTTTTACCTTGATGATTCCCTGTTCTTTAGCTAATTTATGGGCTATCGTTGGGGCAGTCCAAATAACAGGTAACATGATAATTGAAATAGGTACTGCCGTGATAATAATAAAGGATTGAATTGCATCAATACTACCTTCACCTATATTAATAAGAATGACAGAAATAGCGCCCATCACAGCTACCCAAAATACTCTGACTAACTTTGGTGGATCACCTTGTCCTGTTACTGACATGGATATTGAATACGACATCGTATCCGCAGTTGTAATAACGAATATTAACGTCAGTAAAAGTAAAACTATGACAACTATAGTACCTAAAGGAAGGTGATTAGCAATAGAAATAACGGCTGCAGGTAAACCATTCTTTTCTAAAGGATGACTAATTGTCCCAGCCTGATGACGTTCATAAAACAGACCACTGCCTCCTAAAATAGTAAACCAAATCTGAGAAACTAATCCCGCTAAAATTGAAACTAAAATAAAAATTTCTCGTATCGTTCTACCTCTAGAAACACGTGCTACTAACATACCCATTAAAGGCCCATAACCTATAAACCAACCGAAGAAAAACAACATCCATGCGCCTGCCCATTTATTATCCCCTCTAAAAGTACTAATACTAATAAAATGCGTAATATAGGTACCATATGAAGACATAAATGTCTGTAATATAAATATGCCAGGTCCTATTAAAATAATAAATGCAGCTACACCAAGCGCTAACCACACGTTCAATTTACTTAAGAACTGAATCCCTTTATCGATACCCGTTACAGCAGAAAATGTTACTACTACAATTAAACCGACAACCGAGACTACCTGTGTAATAATATTGTCGGGCAAACCAAATATACTATGTAACCAGTAACTAAATTGAAACCCGAAGAAACCTATTGTCCCTATCGTTCCAGCTACAGCACCTAGAATACAAAATATATCTATTACTGCGCCTAAGCCACTGCGTTCAAGTTTTTTACCAAATATCGGATACAACAACGTTCTTGGCAAAATTTTCATACCTTTATTATAATGTGCATACATAATGATGATGCCACTTACAGCGCCATACACTGCCCAAGCTGTATAACCCCATGAAGTAAAACTTTGTGCCATTGCTGCCGGTATTGCTTCGACACTTTTATTTTTTATGCTTGCATCCATCGTAGGTGGGACATCTATAAAGTAATACATAGGCTCGGCTGCCGCCCAAAATATAGCTCCCGCACCTAAACCTGATGTGATAATGATTGCTGCCCATTTAAAATAGCTCATTTCTGGTTTAGACGTATTGCCTAATCTGACTCGACCATATTTTGTAATGGATAAAAATAATCCTACAGCGAATGTGGCTAATAATAAAAATTGCCAGAAAGCACCAAAATACGTTATAGAATAATGAAAACCTTGTTGAATAAACTGCGAAGTGGCTTTAGTAAATAATGATGACATAATTACAAATATGATAAGTACGCCACCACTTATGATAAATACAGGCCAATCTAGCTTATCTTTCAACTTTCTGTGTATCATGTTGACACCTCAAATATTTCTTTATAATTTAATTGCCTATGTAAATTTTTCATAATTTTCTCCAAAATCTCAGCAAAGTATGTTATCCAGTATATACTAATGAAATTATTTTTAAATGGTAAATATGAAAAAATAATTAATTATCTTTTAAATGACACGCTACTAACTAAAAAAAGACCTCACAAAAATCGATGGATTTCTGTTAGGTCTTTTTAATATATTAATTTAGTTCCAAAATTCTTTGATCATTTGTGCATCTCTTTCGCCTTGTTGTTGTCCAAGTCTAGCCATTTCAGGTCTAATAGCAGTATCAACTGTATTGCCACCTAGTTCGTTTAGTTTTTGAATCACATCTTCGCTAGGCGTGATTAATTTTACGTTTGCACCACTGTTTTGTAATTCTGCAATCGCATCATCAATTTTATATGGTGTGGCAACAGGAAGATTGGTAGCTAAAATCAATACTTTATTTGCACCTTTAGCTAAATCTGCATTTTCCATTGAATGACAACCACCATCATAATACTTTTTGCCATCAATTGTTGTAGCAGGCCATACACCAGGCAGTGAACCACTTGAAGCCATTGCTCTATAAATATCAACATTAGAATCTTTAGTGAACACAGCTCTTTTAGATGCTTGCGCATCAATTGCTGTAATCATTAAGTTTTGAGGCCAACTCGTTACTTTAATTCTATGTTTTAATCTATTGATGTGTTCACTTTCATCAAATTTATTTTTTTGTAATGCAAACTCGCTGTAATTTTCAATCCATTCTTCTGGGCTATGAGACTTTTGAGCAATCTCACTATATTTAGCTACCACTGCCTCCATATTTTGTTGAGGTGGTTCTTCATTAGATTTAGGCTCGATTTGTTCATTAAAAATTTCTTCCCAACTTTTAGTTGAAGTAATACCCGTAGCTGCTTGTGCTCCACCAGAAGTACCTATAACTAAATCTGCATTTCTAATATCGATACCTTCATTTTCAAGTGCATATAAATAACCTAATTCCCAACCGATAGCTAATGAACCTCCGCCACCTAAAACTACTGCACCGTTTAACATTTCATTATTGTTATTCATTTTTATGGCTCCTTTTTAAATTAATTTTCATCTTTATAATATTTATCAGCATTTATAGACATTTGATTTAAAACATTGAATGCTATCGCTTTATCTTTATCATCGATGCCTTCTGATATCATTAATTCCCACTCGCTTAAAAATTTCCAACTAATTTCTTTAAATTCCATAGCTTTGTCAGTGAGATATAAATTAAATGCTCTTTTATCACTTTCGTTTCTAGTCCTTGTTAAATATGCGTTATCCTCTAATGATTTAATCGCTCTCGTTACACTTGCTTTATCAATACCTATATCTTCTACTATTTCTTCTTGTCTAATACCATCCTCTATATATAAAGCAACTAAACACATCATTTGAATGTAATTTATACCATATGGTTTTAACTTTTCAGTTATATAGATATTCCCTCTTCTATAAATCTTTGATGATAACTTTCCAATAAACTTTATGTCCCTATATTCAAATTCCTTTTCATTCAAAGTATCACCTTCTCCAATATATAGTTGACAAATCAACTATTTAAGCATATACCTAATTAGTTGATTAGTCAACTAAATTTATTTGTTTTTTACAAAGTTATTATTCCCTAATAAAAAAAGGCCAGTCACGTGTAATGACTAGCCTACCTATTAAAATACTAAGATGAGCATAAGTATTATTAATTTTTATTACCCCATAGAAATTCTATTAATTCGTTAGCAACTTGGCTATTTTCATGTAATTGACTGTGTTGTGCTTTTTGCCCTTCATATTTTGACTCTTTATAGCTTTTAGGACTATGTCCCAGTAAATATTTCAATGATTTTGACGAACTATTCGATACACGTCCATCGGAGTGCGTGCCGTCTTGTAAATCACTATAAATATTCAATACCTCTATGTGTTTACCTTTATAAATTCCTTTTAGTTTAAGCAATTTTTGGTAAGGCTGATTCATACGACTAGGCTTGCCATTTTTATCTACCGAAATTTCATTTACTTTTTCATTCAAATTCAACACACCATTAAACGTGCCAGCAATGTTTACCTGTTTATTTAATTGTGGCAATGATTGATCATCACCATATAAATACATGTAGTTGGCAAACGATAAATTACCCATCGAATGTCCTACGAAATTAAACTTTTTAATTTTATACTCGCTTTGTAATTTCACCAAAACATTTTTAAACCATTTTGCATTTATGTCATAGTCGCCTTGCTTATTATTTTGCAACACGATTTGAACGACAGGATTAGTTGCGTTCTTCTTCAACTTCCCTTTCAACTGAACTTGGCCATCATTGCTCACTATCGCCGTTATAACATTCTTTGTTGCACCTTTTTTCTTAGCCTGATTCACCATATATTTCTCAGAATTTAGTGTACCTGCATAACCATGTAAAAATAACGTTGGTGTTTGACTTGTTATATATTTTGAATGTTGCGTATCCTTCTCACGCTCTTGATGTTTAGAATTAGATTGCTTTTTGTTCATGCCTACTGTGATTAATGACACAATAACGATAATTGCTATGATACTTGCGCCTAAAACCCATAACTTCTTCACTACGTTGACCTCAATTCTAAATATTTTGTGTTTATTATAAAGCAAGTAACTCAAAATTTCTTTTCCTAGCTTGTTTATGCTAATTAAACCACTAATAACGACATGTTATATGTTTGCTAAAACTATTGCTGATAACTAAAATTATAATTAGTACAATTCTACTCATATTGTTAAATGGAGTGTTATAAATGGCAAGCAATATCGAACAATTAAAAGAAATTATTAATAATTCTAATAAAATCACATTTTTCACAGGAGCTGGCATATCTGTAGCAAGTGGTATTCCAGATTTTCGTTCTATGGGTGGCCTTTTCGATGAAATTTCAAAAGATGGCTACTCCCCTGAATATTTATTAAGTGCCGATTATTTACAAGATGATCCAACAGGATTTATGAATTTTTGTCATAAACGTTTACTCTATACTGATAAACAGCCTAATAATGTGCACCAATGGATTGCCGACCTAGAAAAAAGCAATCAATCACTTGGTGCCATTACCCAGAATATCGATGGACTCCATTCAGTTGCCGGTAGTGAAAAGGTCGATGAATTACATGGCACATTAAATCATTTTTATTGTACTAATTGCCACAAAGACTATTCACAATCATATGTCATCAGTAATGATTTAAGTCATTGTGAAGCATGTGGCAATGCCATTAGACCTGATATTGTACTCTATGGAGAAATGCTTAACCAAGAAACCATCGTTAATGCCCTAAGCAAAATACGACAAGCCGATACGTTAGTCGTACTAGGCTCTTCACTCGTAGTGCAACCAGCAGCGGGACTCATTTCAAATTTCGAAGGTAAGCATCTCATTATAATTAATAAAGAGCCGACACCTTATGATAGAGATGCAAACTTAGTTTTCCACGAAGACATGGTTACAGTAATTAATGAATTAAATAATTAAAATTTTAAAATCCTCTCTTGCATTGTAATTTTTTAAATTAATTGTGATAATGCACAACATTTTGTGTATAATAATAATTAAAAGATTTAATTATTTAACAAGGGGGATTTTTTGTGAAATTAAAATATGTGGCTGCTAGCGCACTCTTAGCATCAATGGTTTTATCGGCGTGTGATATTAATATCAATACGGGATCAAGTAATGATTCCAAAAGTTCAAAAGAAAGCTCGTCATCTAGCGACAGCAAGAAAAACAATCAATCATCAAATAATAACTCATCTTCATCATCTGATAGTAATCATAACAGCGAAAATACAGACTCTAACGAACACTATGCTAAAGTCTGGGTTTCAGTTATCGAAGACAGTGGTGGCACTGCAGATTCTTCGAATACGGAAATCGGCCATGAAGATGTTTCCGGTAAGGCTCTAAACCCATATAATAAAAGTGCTTCAGCGAAATTCCCTAATGGTACACAATTATTATCAGGCACGCCAATGTCTGCTGGACAAGTAGTGTATACAGATAATAACGATGGTACAGTGACCGTTTACAACGTTCCTAGCCATTTCCAAAATAAAGGTTGGGATGAAGATGGTTATACTGAACGTGAGTCTAACCGTATTCTAGATAATCCTAAAACGGTAAAACTTCAAGACCTCTCACAAAGCGAAATTAACTCTTGGACAAATGTTATTTCAGAAACGAGTGGCTATGGAGATTTCGGTAGCGACGATAGTGACAATGATGATAGCAGTGATGAAGTAACAAGAGATAATGTTATCGACAAAGTGGAAGACTATGAAGGTCATAATTTAGATACTTCGAAATATGACTACAAAGAACCAGAAAAAAATGATGATGGTGAATGGGGATTCTCCTTTACTGATAAAGATGGAAATCTTGCAGGTTCTTATATCATCGACCAAGACGGCGATGTCACAAAATATGACGAAAACGGTGACCCTGAATAAAATCATAAAGTAATAAATACAAAACAACCTCCTGACACGCATTATGTCAGGAGGTTTATTGATAATATTCTTTTTAACTTTTCATTACATACTGCTTAATTTTTTTAAGTGAATAATTAATGTTTTCCTTACTTTCAAAAGCGTATGATAAACGAACTGTATTGTCTTCACTTCCGTAAATAAATCCTGGATTTAATAAAATTTTCTCTTTATTAATAAGTTCAGAAAACAATCTTTTAATATTTATATCTTTTTCAAGAGTAAGCCATATAAAGAATCCACCTTCTGGAACATTCCATTGAGCAAGAGTAGAAAATTCTTTATCCAAAATATTCAACATGTAATCACGTTTGTCTTTTAATATTTTTCTTAACCTATTTGTATGATTATCATAATCTCCATTTTTAAGTAATTCGTAAACGACCATTTGAGATAATATACTAGACCCATAATCAATTTGCATTCTAATATCTGCTAATTGTTCTATTATCTTTTCTGACGCTATCACCCAACCTATTCTTATTGCCGGCGCAATCGATTTTGAAAAGCTACTTATATGTATCACATTACCATTTGTATCTAAAGCTTTAATGGGACATTCTGGCTTACTATCTATCCAAATATCACGATAAATATCATCTTCTATAATTGGAATATTATGTAATTTACTGCATGTCATAATACTTTCTTTTTCTTTTATTGAAAGAGAGGAACCTGTAGGATTGTTAAACGTAGGATCCACATAAATAGCTTTTTCTTTAATTCCCGGATAATGATTAACTATACTGTAAAATTCAGTAAAATTATTATATGGTATTTTAACTTTCTTCATATTTGAATAATCAAAAACATGAGTAGAATCTATATATGAAGGGGTATTTGAAAATATTAGTGTATTTCGACTTAAAAAACCAGTAACTAAAAGTTGAATAGCATGTAGTGCTCCTGAAGTTATTAGAACATTATCACTTGTGACATTTATTCCTTCTGAACTTAACCTATTAGCTATTAACTCTCTCAACTTAATATATCCATAACCATTATTATAACCAAAGGAGAGTTCACCAATATATTTCGAAACGTTTGTCATTGCATTTTTTAATTCCAAATGCGGTATCAAATCAATGCCTAGTTCTCCTTTACTTATATGGATATAAGAATTATCAGCTTCTAATTTATTAATCAATTGCACGGTATACTGACTTCTCAAACTAAGCGACCAATCCATCATTTCACTCCATTTGTTTGAAATGAAATCTTCATCTAGATAGTCATTTACATATGTTCCGCTTCCCATTTTTGTAAAAACAAATCCCTCTGCCTCTAAAATTTCTATACTTTTAATAATTGTTACTCTATTCACTTCAAATTGGTTGGCTAATTGTCTTTGTGTTGGAATTCTCATTCCGTAATACCAATCGCCAGAAATGATTTTATCTCTAATGTATGATGCTATTTCTCTATATTTAATAATTACACACCCTTTCCTAAATTGGTTGGGTAAATTAACTAAGAATTGGTTGCACCAATTATAAACCATTTTTCATAACATAGAAATATGCTATTAAAGGTGGTTTTTGTTATGTATAAAATTAATCAACATACTATAAGCGTGAGATACAGTTCTAAAACTGGGGTCGAAAACTATGCTAAATATTAAAATAAATAAGTCTATCCTTTTGGCTTTCGGTGTAACTATATTTTTGTGGGCTTCAGCATTCCCAGTCATAAAATTAGCATTACAAGATTTTAAAGCGGAGAACTTATCAGCATTGAGATTAATAATAGGTTCATTACTATTATGTATAATCGGAATCATAAAAAAAGTGCCTTTACCACTTCTAAAAGACATACCTTTTATCTTACTACTAGGTTTTTGTGGTTTTACTGTCTATCATACATCATTAAGCATTGGGGAATACTATGTAAGCGCTGGAATAGCAAGTTTACTAGTTACTACTACACCTATTTTTTCTGCGCTACTTGCAATTTTCTTTTTAAGAGAAAAATTTTCAAAATTAGCTTGGATGGGGTCGATAATAGCCTTTCTAGGAGTGGCATTAATCTCTTTAGGCAGCGAGGGCAATATTACTGTAGTCGTTATAGGGGTTATTTTAATTTTATTTGCTTCTTTAGGCGAAAGTATTTACTTCGTTTTTCAAAAAAGATATTTAGATAAATATGGGTTTATACCATTTACAATCTATACCATAGTGTCAGGTGCTATTTTTATGCTTTTATTTTTACCAGGTAGCTATAATGAAGTTCAAACAGCAAGTACAACTTCACTTCTAGCAGTACTATACCTCGGTATTTTCCCTACTGTTATCCCATATTTTGCATTGGCATTTACAATTCAAAAGATAGGTGTTTCCGATGCGACTATTTCACTCTATTTAACTCCATTAGTATCAATCTTGTTATCCTATTTATTGTTAGGAGAAATTCCAACGTTAATTGTAATTGGTGGCGGTATTATTACGCTAATTGGCGTATCTATAGTAGTAATTAGCGTTGATAATCATTAAAAACAACCTCCTGACACGCATTATGTCAGGAGGTTTGTTAGATTATTGTACTTCTTTCGCTAAAGGTATGGACGCTTGTGCGCCACTGCGTTGTACTGTTAGTGATGCTGCTTTATTGGCATAATCGATGGCCTCAGTTAAATTTAATTCATCCATTTTAAACTTGCTGACGAATGCACCGATAAATGTGTCACCCGCTGCAGTTGTATCTATCGCATTCACTTTATATGCTTCGACAAATCCAGAGTCTTCTTTCACTGCATAATAAGTTCCTTGTTCACCTATCGTAATAATAACAACCTTAATTCCTAATTCTAAAAAGTAATTAGCATTTTGTTCCATAGACGCTTTATCGACAACAGAAATACCTGATAATGTTGCTGCCTCAAACTCATTCGGAATAATTACATCCGTTAACACCAACAATTCCTGTGGTAAAACTTCTGCCGGTGCTGGATTTAATATCGTCGTAACGCCTGCATCTCTAGCGATTTTAAAAGCTTGGATGATCGCTTCCACAGGTACTTCTAATTGCGCAACGACATAATCTGATTGGGCAATTTCGTCTTTAGCCGTGTTTACGTCTTCCGGTGTAATAGCCATATTAGCCCCACCATATACGTATATAGTATTATGACCTTCAGCATCAACCGTGATAAAAGCTTGTCCTGTGTCGGCAGTTTCAGATTTTGAAATATATTGCGTATTAATACCCGCTTCTTTGAAATCATCGAACATAAAGTTAGCTAAATCGTCTTTTCCGACTTTAGAAACGAAGGTCGTTTGTGCGTTCAGACGAGCAGAAGCTATCGCTTGGTTAGCGCCTTTGCCTCCACCAAAAGCTTTCTGTGCATTATCTACATGTAACGTTTCTCCCGGTTTTGCATATCGTTCTACTGACAAAAATTGATCCACATTTGTTGATCCTAAAACTACTACTTTGTTTGTCATGACTTGTTCTCTCCCTTAATTTTAAAATGTAACGTTAGATTCTAAAATAATATTTGAAAATGGTGTGATTTCACCAGTACGTATATTCCCTTTATTCAATGGATGGCTAAGATATTCTTTCATTGTTGAATGTGGAATAAATTCAATTTCAACATCATCTTCGATTAATGCTTTAATTTGTTTTAATTGTTGCGCATTTTGAGTTTTAATTTCTTCGGCTAAATAGATTTTTTGTATTTTCATTTCTGCTAATACAGTTTTCAGTACATCTATAAATAATGGTAATTCTTTTGTCACAGCTAAATCAATTCTTCTGTCATCATTAGGTATTGGCATACCTGCATCATTAATTGTTAATAAATCAAAATGGCCTATTGTGGCAATTGCTTTAGATACATTACTGTTAAGCATTTCTGTTTTTTTCATAGTTATCGCTCCTACTTATTATTTAATAAATACAGTGACTGTCGCTGCTACTAAGATAAGGACTAATCCAATAATCGTAATAACCATTTCTTTTGAAGTTTTGCGTTGGTTTAAGAAATAAATACCCGTTAATGTTGCTAACACTACTGAAGTTTGAGAAAGTACGAAACCAGTAGCTAAACCATTCATATCTGGTTGCGCTGAAATTAAATAAGTTAATGCCGCAAATGCAAAGAAGAAACCTGAAATAATTTGCAACCATGTAACCTTATTGGTAAATGCATTTTCTTTTTTCATCTTTGTCAATCCATAAACGACTGCGACTATAACCATACCAATAGCTTGAGGTAAGAATGCTGTTTTACCACCAATATCTGTCGCTTGAGGCGCTGCTGAATATAACCAATAACCGATTTCCCCAATTAATAGAATGACGACTGCTTTTTTCAAATAATTACTGCTAGTTGCTTCGGTTTTTTCACTCCATACCGTCATACGTGCACCAATTAAAATAACGACTAATGCACTAAAACCTATAATTTTATGTGAAATGCCCGGCCAGTTTCCTAGTGCAAAGACACCCCAAAGTGAAGCACCTAATAATTGAAACGCTGTTGTGACTGGCATCGCTCTTGATGAACCTACGTACTCAAAAGCTTTAAACGTCATAATTTGACCGAAACTCCATCCTGCTCCTGATAATATTGCGAAAAACAAATCCATTCCCGTTGGAAAACTATGTCCTGTAGATAAATAAAAGACAACTGCAAAAATTAAAGTTCCTATCGTTGTCCCAATAATTTGGTTTACGGGTTTACCACCAAATTTTGATGCAATGGTAGGAAATAACCCCCAACCTATTAATGGTCCTAATCCAATCAATAATGCTACTACGTTCATTTCTTACACCTCTCTATATTTAGTAAAAGTAATTTTGCAATTGAGTAAAACGTTTTACTAAAAATATAACACTTCTCTTCAAAAATGTATACGCTTTCTTTTTGATTTTTAGTATTTAAAAAGCCCTAAAAGTTAAATTAACTTCCAGGGCAATGCTTATTTGAGGCTTTGTGTCGTTTCTCGCACAATTAATTGTGTAGGTAATTCAATTTTCTCTGTTTTACTACTTAGTCCCTCTACTTTTTTAAGTATCTGATGTAAGGCAACCTTCCCAATTTCATCTATAGGTTGTGCAATCGTTGTTAAAGCTGGATTCATATATTGGGCAAAATCAATATCATCGTAACCAATAATTGAAATATCATCGGGAACTGCAAAGTTATTATCGATTAATGCACGTATAGCACCAATAGCAATTTCATCATTTATCGCAAAAATACCAGTGACTTCTTGGCTAATAAGTTGATTCACAGCATTTTTACCTCCAAGTTTCGATAATTCTGTATTTATTTTTTTAGGATTAGGGATATTGTGTACACCACAATACTGCTCAAATCCATCGATTCTGTTTTTCATGTTAGCCATTAGTTCATAGGGTTGTATAATTGCAAGGTTAGTGTGACCGTAGTCTATTAAATGTTTTGCTGCCGACTTTCCACCTTCATGTTCATTCGTTCTAATAATATCCGTAAAACCATTGTCTTCACTTTGATCTAACACTACATATGGAATTTTATGTTTCGTTAAATATGCGTTTAAATTTTCTGGTTCATCTATAAGCCGACCTATGACCAAGCCATCTACACCATGCTCTACTAAATGCTTTATATTTTCTTCTAGTCCTTTATTAATGGTTGTTAAAAATATAATCTCAACATTATCTGGCTTATGCTCATCCATACTTTGTATGATGGTAGAAAAGAAAGGATTCGTTAAACTCGGCAATAATACGCCAATCATTTTCGTTTTACTTCCACGCAATTGTTGCGCATTTTTATTCGGTATGTAACCTAACTTCTCTTTGGCATCTAATACTTTTTTTATTGTCCCTTGAGAAAAACGTTGCTTATTATCATTTAATATATGTGACACAGCAGTCACCGATACGCCCGCTTCCCGAGCTACATCTTTAATAGATACTTTTTTCATGATCCATTGCCCCTTGTATTGCTAACATGTTTTAATAACAAGTTTATCACACTGTGATTTTGAACCAATGTATATGCCTACAATCAACTTAGTCTCACCTAGAACTGCATTTTGTAATATTAAAAAGAGCCACAAACCTTTAGTTTGTAACTCTTTTACGTTTTAGCAATACTAAATAAATATAAATTATTATCGGCTTTTTACTTTTACTTCTCGCTCACAACAACCTAAATGCCCTTTTAATGTTGCGTGTTGATAGTCTTTTCTAAAGACACCACGCGCTTGTAAAACTGGGATAACAAGATCAATGAACTTTTCAAATAGATCAGGATATGTAGGCGGCATTAATGTAAATCCGTCACACGCGCCTTCCTCGAACCATTGAATCATTTGGTCAGCCACCATCTCAGGTGTGCCCACAATCGTTTTATGTCCCACCCATGTTGAAAAACGTTCGAGTAATTGTCTCAAAGTTAATTCCTCAGTCTCGACCGCATTTTTCACTGCACTATAAACTGATTTCACAACTTTTTGTTGTACTTCTTCATAAGGTTGCAAGTTAGGAACGCGCTCATCCATTTCCCAATTAGCAACATCTATACCTATTGCTTTGGATAACCGTTTTTTCCTATTCTCTATAGAGACAAATTGATCTAATTCTTGTTTTAAAGCACATGCTTTCTCATATGTTTCATCGACATAAACTGTTAAACCGGGTAATACCAGCGGTGTAGTACGCTCCTCTTTTTTTGCACGTAACTGCATGTCTTTTCTAAAATTCTTAGCATCTCGCATGTTCCAAGCGATAGAAAATACGCCCTCTACATGTCGTGCAGCAATTTCTCTCCCAGGTATCGATGTGCCAGCTTGAAATAACATTGGTCGTCCATATTCAGATGTAGGTATGTTCATTGCACCATTCACTTGAAAATGTGTTCCAGTATGTTTAATTGCCTTTATTTGATTACTATCCAATCCGATACCAGTTTCTTTGTCATTAACAATTGCGCTTGTTTTAAAAGAGCACCATAATTTTTTCATAACTGTAATAAATTCGTCTGCACGGTTATACCTTTCCTCAAGCGAAGGTAACTTATCCATGGAAAAATTTTGAGCTTCTACATCAAATTGTGATGTCACAATATTCGCACCGATACGTCCTTGAGCCATTTGATTCAGACTCGATAACATTCGCGCGGCTAAATATGGCTCATAAAATGAAGATGAAATTGTCGCCACAAGCCCAATATATTTTGTTTCTCGAGACACCGCAGCTAAAGCTGTAAGAGGTTCAAAATAGTAAGAAATTTGTCCTGTAGCTTCTTCTGAAATATATTGCCCATCTCCCAAAAAGAAAGCATCTAACTTACCTCGTTCAGCCAATTGTGCCATCTTAATTTGAAAATCAATACTTCCAATTTCGTTTATATGAGAATTAGGAAGTCTCCACGAATCTGGATGCAGACCTGTACTATAAACTAAAGCTGTTAAATGCATTTCTCTCGACATTTTGTCCCCTCATTTCGTCAATTATAATATTGATTAACAAGAGTATAACAAAATAATTAAACTTTTATACTTTTATTTACTAAATACTTTTGAATGTTATTTTATAAATTCAAAAAGTTGTAAATTATTAAAATCAGTTGTAAAAATTGTTCGATACACACATCGTTATTATCTACTTTCATGCTTAGCAGTTAAAAACACGAAATACTTGTAAGTTACATAAATAACAATAAGCGTTGCCCAAACAATTTCAACCCAAGAGAGTATATTGAAGACATATATAGTCATATCATTGACATTAACTTTTTGCGAGACATTATATAACGACGCAGCTGTCGTTACCCACGGGAAAGTTAATGCTGAAAAAGAGACTTTAAATCCTCTTTTCATAATTGTAGGGAAAAATAATAACGAAAATACGAATAACAGTTGCGATAATATAATAAAGCTAACTACATAAGTTGTAGCATAAGTTGAATTATTTAAAATATAGCCATTCAAACATAAAGCCGCTGGTGCACTTATTATGATTACCATTGGATATTGTTCTTGATTATAGATTTGCCATGTCTTAGCTATCAATACATAAATAAGTATGACAATTAACATCAACGAGCCTAACAGCGTTGCTATTAATCCTAGAGTACTATTAAATGCGGGCGCTGTTTCTCCGATGACGCCTATTCCAACAAACATGACAAACCAACTTGTATTCGGTCGTGACTTATAATTTCTAAATGCATAAATGCATAAATGCCTAAAAATACTATAATCAAACAGATATGAAACATAATTGAGGCATACCAAATTATGTCTAATACTCCCGCTTCAACTGAAAAGTCAGTTTTAATGATAGCTAACAATAGCATTATCGTCATTGGCAAGGTAGGCAATATCGCAAACGTGTTTACATTTTTCAGTTCTTTTATAAACATTTGCGGCATGACAATCCACTTTATAAAGAACAAGATCAGAATTACCCAGGAAATAATAAAGCATATTAATCCACATATAGGTAAATCTATATGATAAAACAAACTACTTAGCGCTATATTGCCTAGCGCTAACCCAGATATTGCGATTGGTAACCGTGCTAATGCTTTTTTAAACATATTCAAGAACCTTTCGTTGAAATAATTATATGCTTTATTTATGTAATGTATATGCATTCATATGGAAGTAATTTGAAAAATCCCATTTTTATACATAAAAACTCCCATGTCGATACTTTATATCAAGTATAAACCGAATGGGAGTAATATGAAAATCAAGATTTTGAAACTACTATTGGTGCTTTTTAAATATTGTATTTATGAATATATGCCCATAAATACAAACAACCAATTGTTGCTTGGGCACCCCAAGTAGCTTGGCATTTTTTTAATAATGCTTTGCCATTATCGTCTGGAACCTTATATAAACGCTTTGCCGCACGCTGTAATCCAACATCGTCAATGGGTACGACATCCTCTCTTTGCATCGTAAAAATCAAAAATACTTCTGCCGTCCATTTGCCAATGCCTTTTACAGCAGTTAACTGTTTAATAATATCGTCGTTACTTAAGCTATCAAATTGACTAAATTCGAGTTTATTATTTTTAATATGTTCAATAAGATTAAATAAATATTGCTGTTTAGGTTTAGATAATCCTATGGCTACCATATCTTCTTGCGTTAACTTACTAATCCTATCGACTGACCACTCATTATTAATTTTTTGAGTTAGTCGCTCAAAAATGGCGGCTGCTGCTTTAACTGTAATTTGTTGACCTACAATCGAGCGAATGAGTGACTTTAATGGGTCTGTTCTCAAATTTCTATTCACATCACCAATATCAGCAATTAATGAAGCTAATACACTATCTTTATTCATTAATTGTTGCGTCCGGTTGTCATTCATAGATATATGCCAAGTTTCTACCATCGTTTCACCTCTTTTTTCAATAATGGCGTTACCGATTGTCGCTTATGCACTGCATTTTCGAAACTTTATTTTGCTTTATTTTGATTGGATTTGTTGTGATTAGTAAGTAATAGCAATAATGAAATAATAGCGAGTACAACCACAATAATACTAAATACAATACCTGCGCCTTGAACGGAAAGTCCGAGTTGTAATAATCCTACGCCAACTACTGGTATAGAGATTGCTACATACGCAATAGTAAAGAATGCTGAAGTAATTTCGGCTTGTTTATCAGATGGTGCTACACTATTCACCGTAGACAGACCCGCACGGAAACTAAACGCTTGTCCGAAACCTGAAACAATTGCACCAATTAGTAATAAAGCGTATGAACTAAGTGGCAATGATATGCCTACTAAAATAACGCCTACAATCAATGTCGCACTACCTAATATGAGCACGTTGTAATCTGACTTTTGCTTAAATAATAACTGACCTACTGTGGAAGCACAGAATACTAAAAATACCGTTACCCCTATAATGGCTTTGTTTTGAATATTCAAGATCTCCCCTAAAAAATTAGGTGAGATTGCCGTAAATAGACCTAACATTGAAAATCCTACAAACACTGGTATCACTGCATAAATAAATGTGCCTCTAATCTTACGAGGTACGCTCAATTTTTGAACTTTAATATGAAAACTTTGCTTATTTTGAATAGGTTCTGGCATCAACCAAATTCCAATAAATGCAGGTACAAGTAGGACAATATCAACGATAAAGACTAAATGTAGCGCGTACGGAAGATATTGTGCCAACACACCGCAAAGTAACGGACCAAATCCTAAACCTAACATGTTCACACTACTTGCAATCGTAGAGGCTTGGTTCTTTTTATTGTCCGGCGCTAAATTTACAATGGTTGCCGTAGCCGTACTTGTGAATAGTCCTGCAGAAAGCCCAGAAATCACTCTTCCTAATAATAAAAGACCTACGTTAGATGCTAAGAGAAAAACAACGGCGCTAATTACAGATAAAATAATACCCGGAATAAGTACATAGCGTCTGCCGATACGATCTGACAGTTGACCAAATACTAACAAACCACCAATTACGCCTAAGGCATAAACTGCATAAATAATTGTTATCATTAAGGGTGATAATTGAAATGTGTCACTATAAATTGGATATAGTGGCGTTGGCAGTGTAGTCCCCATCATAACAATCATAAAAGCATAAACTGCACCGATGAATCCCCATTTCATTTTTGTATTGTTATTTTTTTGATTATTCAATTCTTTTCACTACTCCTCGTTTATGGAATACCTATAAATTCATTTTAAATAATTCACAACATTATTATTCTACTATATTATTAATTATTCAAAACAACTGTTTGTTTATCAAAAAATTTGTTACCTATGACCATCTAGTTTCATAAACTGCTATATCTACACATACTATTACTTCCCGTTAAATAAAGGTTGAAATCATTTTGGTTGATTCAACTACACTCATAACAAATGAACTATGGTTAAAAAATAAAAGTTACTATCTTTTGGTAAATAAACAAGAGAGCGAACCATATCATCTATGATTCGCTCTCTTTATATATCAAGTTATTTTGTTAATTCTAGCAATATCTTTAGGACTTACTTGGCAGCAACCTCCAACAACTTTTACACCCTGCTCAATCCATTGTGGCACTGTTTCAAACAGTTGTTCATGTTCATCATTATCAGACCATGTTTTAGTCTCAGCATCAAATGTTGCACCCCCATTAGGATATATTGCAACTTGTTGTGGCAGACTAGTTAGACCCTTATCAATAGCTTTATTTACCGCGCTTACCTTAGAGCAATTAATACCAAACACCGGCACACTCTCTTTATGATTTTGAATGTAATCTACCACCGTTTCAAATGGTGTACCATCAGACAAATCGCCATCTAAATTAACCGTAACCGAAATCCAAAATGTATTTTCCTCACCGTATTGTGGAATGATTGTCTCTACGATGGATTTAATCTCTGAAAACGAAGGCGTCGTTTCAAAAACAAAATCATGAATACCTCGAGTTATTAACGCTTCGATTCTTTGGTAATGAAACTGATAATAATCTTCATCAGTTAAATCATATGCGCCTGTGTATTCAGAACCATCACTTAAATATGCGCCATATGGTCCTAAGCTCCCAACTATGACTTGATTGTCATATGTCGCATTTTTAATACTATCGATAGCATTATCATATATTTTATAAATATCCTGATCAGATAAGCCAATTTTTTTAAATGTAGGAAAGCTAGCTTGATATGTACTCGTTAAGACAATATCTGCGCCGGCATTAGTAAAATCTTGATGTGCCTGCTCAATTTTTTCAACTTCAGTACGTAGTACTTCGCTAGACCATAACGAAGTGTTTAAATCACAGCCATAACTTTCTAATGTCGTAGCCAAACCGCCGTCTAAAACGACCGTACCTGATTGGGCTAATTTATCTAATAAGCGCATTTAAATTTCTCCTTTTTTATGGTATTTAACGAAGTAAAATATTACCGCTATAATTGCGAAAGGTAAACCGAAATATAGTGCGGGTGCTTGGTTAGTATCGAACAACATCCCAACACAAGATATTAAGCAGAGTATAAATCCTGCGATAGGGATTGAAATATGTATGTTCAATTGTGTATCGATCCGCTTCGCTTGAAAGTATGATGCGCAAATACTCATCCAGACGACGACTACCGCAAAACCGGCTAAAGAAACTAACACGACATAAAGCGTATCTGCCGCATAAATACTCGAAAATAACGATAATAAACCACCAATCATACTAAATATCGTTGCTCTTATCGGCATATGATATTTGTTTAATTTCCCAAACCACTTAGGCATCGTACCTTCATTTGATAAACTCCAAATCATTCGACTAGCCGCATATAAACCAGAATTAGCCGCAGAGAGAAGCGCCGTAATGATAACTAAGTTCATAATATCACCAGCATAAGGTACACCGATATTTTGTAAAATCACCACAAAGGGGCTTTTTAAAGATTTGCCTTGGTAACTCGGTATCAATACTGAAATAATAACCATTGTTCCAATAAAGAATACAACTAAACGCCATAAAGTAGCTTTAATTGCTTTAGGGATAACCTTTTCCGGTTCTTCCGTTTCTCCTGCAGCTATTCCGATTAATTCAGTACCGCTAAATGCATAGTTCACTGCTAGCATCGTCAAAAATACTGAGGCTATACCATGAGGGAACACAGGATTTGTAAAACGGTTTACTATTGTATCAGTACCTTTATAGCCATCATAATGGATAAGACCTACTATGACTAAAATACCTAACACGATAAACCCAATAATTGTTAATACTTTTACTAATGAGAAATAAAATTCTACTTCGGCATAAAAGCGTGTCGAAATAATATTAAAGATTAAAATAAATATAATTGAAACTGCAGAAAATATAGCTACTGGAATATCTGGAAACCATTTTTGCATTAATAACCCTACCGCCGTGAATTCAGAGCCAAGTGCCACCGTCCAACATAGCCAGTAAAACCAAGCCACGACGTAACCGATTGAGGGATGTAAATATTTAGCAGCATAAACATGAAATCCACCTGTTACAGGGTGTTTAATCGCAAGTTGACCTAAACATAGCATTACAAGGTAGACCAGTATTGCTCCAACAACATAAGATAGCACCGTACCAAATGGGCCAGCTTGTTGCAAAGTGTAACCAGAACTTAGAAATAGACCTGTCCCAATCACACCACCAAAACTTAATAACATAATATGACGCGACTTCATCGCACGCTTAAAATTTTGCTTTTCCATTATTTCCCCCATTAATTTAATTTAAAGAATATAAGTATATATTTTATATATTTCTGAAAATTTAGTCAATGACGGGTTGTGTACGTGATTTCTTCGTCTTAGTACATATGATTATCATTTAAATATAGTTAATTTATATAAAAAACAAACCAAACTGTTTAATACAGTCTGGTTTGTCACCATTAATATTATTAATTTAACGTTCTAACCTTGATTGATCGTAAATATAATTTCCAATAAATCTAGAAGCCTCGCCTGTTTCTAATGAACAGAATTTTTCATAAAACTGTTCAATTTTATCTTTATATAGCGCTTTATGTTTATCTATATTTTTAAGTTCTTTTGCAAGCTTAAATTCATCTGTAAATATTTCGCCTGGTAGGTCATTCATATAGTCCATATAAAATCCTCTTAAGCCTTTATCATACTTTTCAATATCATAAGCAAAGAAGAATTGAGGTCTTTTTAAAATACCAAAGTCGAACATTACAGAAGAGTAGTCAGTAACAAGTGCATCTGTAATTAAATAGAGCTCAGAAATATCATTATAATTAGATACATCGATGGCAAAATCTTCATACCCTTTTAAGTTTAAGGCGTTAGAAATCAGATAATGCATACGCAGTAAAACAACATATTCGTCGCCTAATTCTTTTTGTAAATTTTCTAAGTTGATTCTTAAATCAAATAAATATTTCCCCGCTTTAATAAATTCATCATCTCTCCACGTTGGTGCATACATAATGATTTTTTTATCTTCAGGAATATTTAAGTCCTTTCTTAAACGATTTTTAAAGTCTTCATCATTACTTCTATTAACTAATACGTCATTTCTTGGGTACCCGATTTCCCATACCCTTTCTTCATTCATCCAAAATGCAGATTTAAAAATTTCAGTCGAATATCTATTAGGAGAAACTAAATGATCCCATCTTATTGTTTCAGAATAGAAATTCTTTTTATATCTAGACGTTGTAGTACCAGGCATTCTAACGACCTTCATGTCATTACCTAATCTTTTCAATGGCGTACCATGCCAAGTTTGAATATATTCTTGATTATCTTTTTTATTTAAATATTGTGGTAATCTGGCGTTTGTAACCCAAAATTTCGCTTTAGAATATGCTTCATAGTATGCTTCAGAACCCTTTTCCACTTTTTTAGCATTACCCTTAATTAAATTCCTTTTGGGATTATTGAAGACCCAAATATAATTTAATTTTGGGTAGTGATTTTGCATATATTCATAAATATATTTCGGGCTATCACTGTAGTTTTTACCGCCAAACGATTCAAAAATTACAGTATCTGCATCAACATTTTCTTCTTTATCGAACAATAAGTATTTAGAACGGTTTTTCATTTTATTCTTTTTCATAATGTTCTTAACGTGTCTACTTACATGTCTAATGTTGTTTATAAACTTAGCGTTGTCAGTCGAATTCATAATTAAGAACAACATTTCTAAATTATAAAGCATTTTAGAATCTTTAAGTAAGTCCCATTTTAAATATTTAACTATTTCTACTAACGGTTTCTCAAGCACATTGTATCTCGTTTCAATGTCTTTTAATGATGGATCGAAACCTTTTTTTATTTTACTTTTCATTTTTTTAGTTAAAAAGTCTTTTACTTTTTTATTGTCCGTTTTGCTAATTGCATCAAAATAACTATTTACATAGTCTTCAAAAGTGTAAATGAAATCTTGACTGCTAAGCGCATTACCTTCAAACGGATCATATACTTCCCCTCTGAAATAAAATGGGAAATTTAAGACCCTAACAAATTTTTCAACATACTTTATATAATCCACGATAAACGAAGTATCCGTATATATATTTAAGTCTTCATTAAATCTAATGTGATGAGCTTGGATAATAGCCGTTTTAAATAAAATATTACAGACAGTATTCTTTCTCAAAAATGAATTAGTATTTGATTTTT
Source organism: Staphylococcus lloydii (assembly GCF_015775975.1). Lineage (NCBI taxonomy): Bacteria > Bacillati > Bacillota > Bacilli > Caryophanales > Staphylococcaceae > Staphylococcus > Staphylococcus lloydii. The sequence continues at coordinate 188,140 of NZ_CP064056.1, read as the reverse complement.
GAGTTAAATATTTCACTCTAACCTTGTCTTTATCAATATATTGGGGTTTATCTTCAAGGCTAAACTTATGTACAGGCGCAACGAGTCCATCTAGTCCGTTCACTTTAGATAAATAAAATTCAACGGCGTAGCTTGCCAATTGATCGTCAGCATCTAAGAACATAACATAGGGTGTTTCAACTTCATCTAGTGCCTTGTTCCTAGCATAAGCGTGGCCCTGATTTGTTTCTAATGTAATGTAGTTAATATTTTGCATACTATCTTTAAAAGTTTCATTTACTATATTAGCTGATGCGTCAGTTGAACCATCATCAACAATAATAAGGTTAAAATTTTGATTACGTTGGTTTTTTATACTTTCAAGACAATCTAAAATATGATCTTCTTTATTGTAAAAAGTAATAATAACAGATAATTTATTCAATGTTTTCTCTCCGTTTTTAAAGGATTAATTTATAACAATAATATTATTATATCAAAACCTTACATTTATTAAATAGAGATAGTTTAAAGTATTTTAATTATTTCTATTTAATATGACTATAAAAATTATCTTTTTAAAAATCACTGATTTTTTGTTTACATTTTCTTAGATAATGGCTAATCGTTTTTCTCTCTCCAATATTCAGCAGTTCCCTTTTATATAGCGCACCGTCTTTATTTGTTCTTCCAGTTACCTATTAACATTGTTATAATGCTTTAATAAGTGTGAAAATCACCTTTATTAATATATTGGTTTCTAAAATGCAAAACGTCATATGCTAAGGCATAATAATTTGAATTATATATATGTTCTGCATCAACATCTCATTCAAAAATGAAAGAAAACATATTAGGAGAAAGAACAAATCATCATGAAAAATAAACTTAGTATTAAAGAAAATATCTTTATAGGATCGTTGCTATTCGGCTTGTTTTTCGGCGCTGGCAACCTTATATTTCCCATACATTTAGGACAAGCTGCCGGTTCAAATATTGTCAAAGCAGACTTAGGGTTCTTAATTACAGCCATTGGTTTACCTTTCTTAGGTATTATTGCAATCGGCATATCTAAAACAACTGGTATATTCGAAGTTGTTTCAAGAGTTAACGTTAAATACGCTTATATTTTTACAATTTTACTTTACTTAGTCATTGGCCCTTTTTACGCTTTGCCGAGGCTAGCGACAACATCATTTGAAATAGCATTTTCACCATTTATTTCAAATTCATCTATGCCACTGTATTTATCAATTTTTAGTATTTTATTCTTTTTTGTCGCATGGTTTTTCTCTAAAAAGCCATCACAAATTTTAGAATATATTGGCAAATTTTTAAATCCAGTTTTTTTAATGCTGTTAGGGTTACTTATCGTATTAGCATTTATTAAACCAATTGGTCACATTTCGGATGCTAAAATCAGTCTAGACTACGAAAACAGCGCACTCTTAAAAGGATTTATTGACGGTTATAATACGTTAGATGCTTTAGCAGCACTGGCTTTCGGTATCATCGTCGTTACCACGATTAAAAAACTTGGCGTAACAAATCCAAGTCATATTGCTAAAGAAACCGTTAAATCCGGTACAATTAGCATCCTTTTAATGGGTGTCATTTACAGTTTATTGGCATTTATGGGTACGATGAGTTTAGGCCATTTCAAGATGAGTGAAAATGGTGGTATCGCACTCGCACAAATTGCACAATATTATTTAGGTGATTACGGCATCATTTTACTGTCGTTAATCATTATTGTTGCCTGTTTAAAAACTGCAATAGGTTTAATCACAGCCTTTTCAGAAACATTTTCGGAACTATTTCCAAAACAAAATTATTTAATGTTTGCGACAGTCGTTAGTATTATTTCTTGTGTTTTTGCTAACATCGGTTTAACAAAAATCATCGCTTACTCAACACCAGTATTGATGTTCTTGTATCCATTAGCCATTACCATTATTTTACTTACACTATTTAGTTCATTATTTAACCATTCAAAAATCGTCTATCAATTCACAACATATTTCACGATGGTCGCATCATTTGCAGACGGCATCAAAGCAAGTCCTGCACTTATTGCAAATACATCATTCGCACATAGTATCATCTCATTCAGCGAAAAATATCTGCCCTTCTTTACGATGGGTATGGGATGGGTAACACCCGCACTATTAGGATTCATTATCGGCTTCACCGTGTACAAATTTAAAAAGACTCACATTAAAACAGCATAAAGTTGCAAAGCACAAAGCGTTTGGTCTGCTACTACAAATATTAAATTTATTTGTGGTAGCAGTTTTATATTTATAGAATCATCATTTTAATCGAATTAAGACTACTGTTAGACATCCTTCTACAAGGGTTATTTCTGGTTAAATTCATTTTGTATAAGTTCACAATTTGTGGTAATATCATCATGGATAAAAATTCGATTATACTAATAAATAAGAAGGTTTAAATATATTATGAAAGAAAATTTTTGGAGTGAGTTACCACGTCCTTTTTTTGTTTTGGCACCTATGGAAGACGTTACAGATATCGTCTTTCGACATGTAGTCAGTGAAGCAGCAAGACCTGATGTATTTTTCACTGAATTTACAAACACTGAAAGCTTTTGTCACCCCGAAGGCATACACAGTGTTCGTGGACGCTTAACTTTTAGTGAAGATGAACAGCCTATGGTCGCTCATATATGGGGAGATAAACCAGATCATTTCCGAGAAATGAGCATCGGTTTAGCAGATATGGGCTTTAAAGGTATTGATTTAAATATGGGCTGTCCTGTAGCCAATGTTGCCAAAAAAGGTAAAGGCTCTGGTCTGATTTTGCGCCCTGAAACTGCGGCTGAAATTATTCAAGCCTCTAAAGCAGGTGGACTACCGGTAAGTGTTAAAACGCGCCTCGGTTATTATGAAATAGACGAGTGGAAAGACTGGTTAAAACACGTCTTCGAACAAGACATTGCCAACTTATCTATCCACCTCCGTACGCGTAAAGAGATGAGTAAGGTAGATGCGCATTGGGAATTAATCGAAGCCGTTAAAGCGTTACGCGACGAGATTGCACCAGATACTTTACTAACGATTAACGGTGATATCCCAGACAGACAAACAGGTCTTGAACTTGCCGAAAAATATGGTATCGATGGTGTAATGATTGGTAGAGGTATTTTTAATAACCCCTTCGCTTTTGAAAAAGAACCACGTGAACATTCAAGTAAAGAACTTTTAGATTTATTGAGATTACATCTTTCTTTGTTCAACAAGTACGCTGAAGATGAAACAAAACAATTCAAAAGTTTACGCAGATTCTTTAAAATTTACGTACGTGGCATTAGAGGTGCAAGCGAACTACGTCATCAATTGATGAGTACAGAAACGGTAGACGAAGCCCGCACATTGCTTGATGACTTTGAAGCCCAAATGGATGACAGTGTAACATCTTAATACGCGCTAAAGATAAAATTTAGAAATTATCTCATACAAAAACCCTGTTAACAATTTGGTTAACAGGGTTTTTTATTATATACGTCGGCTTTCAAGTATTAAAAAAGTGCCCATATACGGGCACCATTTTTAAGTTTACATTGTACTTGTATCAATAACGAAACGATACTTAACGTCTGAAGATAATACTCTCTCATATGCTTCATCAATTTGATCTGCAGAAATTAATTCGATTTGTGGTGTAATATTATGTTGTGAACAGAAATCTAACATTTCTTGAGTCTCTCTGATACCACCAATTGCTGAACCTGCAAATGATCTACGACGACCTATTAAACTGGCAACATGTAACGATATTGGCTCTGCTGGAGCACCAACGTTTACGATTGTACCATCCAAACTTAATAACTTAAGATAATCGTCTAATTTTAAATTAGCACTTACTGTATTAATGATTAAATCAAAAGAATTTGCAAGTTGTTCAAATGTTGTATCATCACTCGTTGCGTAATAATGCGCAGCGCCTAATTTCAAACCGTCTTCTTTTTTATTTAATGTGCGTGATAATACTGTTACTTCTGCACCCATAGCATGCGCAATTTGAACAGCCATATGGCCAAGTCCACCCATACCGATAACAGCTACATTTTTACCTTCGTACGCTTTCCAGTGATTCAAAGGCGAATAAGTCGTAATCCCCGCACATAATAAAGGTGCCGCGGCATCTAAACTAATATTATCAGGAATGCGTAGCACAAAATCTTCATGTACTACTATATGTGTTGAGTAGCCACCTTGAGTTGGTTCACCATATCTATCTGTACTTGCATATGTGCCAACCATCCCTTTTGAGCAGTATTGCTCTTCTCCATTTTGACAATGTTCACATTCACCACAAGAGTCCACCATGCAACCAACGCCGACACGGTCATCTACTTGATACTTACTAACATCTGAACCGACTTCTTTAACAATACCAGCAATTTCATGCCCTGGTACTAACGGGTAATTAATTGGACCCCATTCTCCATGTGCAGTATGTATGTCTGAATGACATATGCCAGCATATTTAATTTCTATCAAAATATCATGTTTATCAAGATCTCGTCTTGTAATTTCTGTAGCATAAAAATCAGAATCCGGACTATTTACAGCTCTTGCTTTAGCATTTATCATAAATTTCTTCCTCCATTAGAACCCCGATAGAATACCTTTATTAATATTCTTCATCGCTCATACTAGACTTGGCGCCAAGCAACGTCAATTCATATGACTCAGTAGTGAGATCATGTTGAGGCTTTTATAACATTCGCTGTTCTCGTTATGCTTTATAAATAAATGTTACTGTTAACAGATATATGCAGAAACTGAGTTAGTCATAGTTAGCGCTCTTACTCTTATAAGATACCTATTAATTTCATCCAAACTGAGCCTAAACCTATCCAAATAATAAAATAGACAATACCAAGAATGAAGTTCATAGTCCACCAACGTTTTTGTGTGATATAGCCTGCTGAATATAATATTGGAGCAGGACCACTACTGTAGTGCGTTGTTGAAGCTAGCAAGTTACCGAAAAAGCCTAACATTAGTGCGCTGTATAATGGCGGCGCACCCGCAGCAACTGCTACGCCTAATAAGGCAGCATACATTGCACTAACATGTGCTGTCGCGCTCGCAAATAAGTAGTGTGAATAGAAATAAAATACTAACAGAATAATGAGCACAATTGGCCAATTGAAGTGACCTAAACTTTCTGCTATTAGTTTACTTAACCATGGAATAAAACCTAATTTATTTAATCTGTCTGCCATGAGCACAAGCACTGAAAACCATACTAACGTATTCCACGCACCTGTCTCGTTCAAAATATCTTTCCATTCTAGTACACCAGTTAAAAGTAATAATGATAAGGCTATAAACGCTGTTAAAGTAGCGTCAATATGGATAAGGCTACCTAGTACCCAAAAGGCTAACGAGATGATAAAAATAACAATCATGAATTTTTCTGCTGCTGAAATTTTTCCCATTTTAGCTAATTCATCATTAGCCCAATGTTTAGCGTTAGGTGTTTTTTTAATACTTGGAGGATAAATTTTATAAATTATGTACGGCACTACAATGAGAGAGACTAGTCCAGGCACTATGGCCGCTAAAAACCAATTCATCCAACTAATATTTATATGAGCAGTACTTTCTGCAAGGTTTTGTGCTAATGGGTTTCCTGCCATTGCTGTTAAAAACATTGCGGCGGTAATTAAATTGCCTTGGAACTCAGTAAATATAAGAAAGGCACCCATTTTACGTTCTGTTCCTTGTTTCGGATCTGAATCAAATGATTCTGATAAAGATTTGATAATTGGGAACATGATACCGCCTGCACGTGCGGTATTACTAGGCGTGGCAGGTGCTAGTATAAGGTCAACACCGACAAGTGAATAAGCCAAACCTAATGTTCTTTTACCAAATAATTTCACAAATTGTAGGGCAATACGGCGACCTAAACCTGTTTTGACGAAGCCTCTAGATATAAAAAAGGCTATTACAATAAGCCAAATACTGTTATTACCGAATCCTGCTACTGCAGTCTTTATGTCGGTTACGCCTGTAAGGACCATTGCCGTAAAACCGAGTATAGATACAGCACCAATAGGCATAGGCTGCGTAATACAAGCAACAATAGTTGTTACAAATATTGCGAACATATACCAAGCTTGCGGACTTAATGACTCCGGCTTAATAGGCGTAAGCGCACAAATAATTATACCGATGATTAGGGGTAAAATAAACTTACGGTATTTTATTGAATTTTGCATTTTAAAACTTTCCTTTCTTCCAAACTTTATTACTGCTTACAAATAACAATCTACGCCTATCGCTATAATATGTAAATATAAAACAGGAAAAAGTTTGCTCGCAACTAACTATTTTTTAAAATATTTAGTTAGATATTATTGTATGAACTATCGTACTACTAATATATTTATATAAAAAACGTGCAAACTAAAAATATATACTTCACGCTTAAAGCTAATATGGCTTGTTTTGGACTATGATTTCATCTTTTCCAGCAGTTAAGCATGGCTGACAACCATAAAACAATAAAATTTTAACAAATAAAAAAAGCACATCACTTAGTAATTAGTCAGTTGGATATTACTAAGTAATGCGCTTTTATTTTAAACTATTTTCATCCATTGAATAGATGAATTATTTATCTTTAAACATTAAATAAATCGTTAAACGATTCAACCATTGTTGGGTGTGTATAGATATTGTCGCGTAAAACGGTATAGTCAAGGTTTTGGTCGATTGCTAATTTTACAGTATTGATAATCTCTTCAGATTGTAGGCCGTATAATGTAGCTCCAAGTATTTTATTTGTTTTAGCATCTATCACTGCTTTAAACAGACCTCTAGGGTCATTATTGATTTTGTGTCTTGGTATGTTATTAACTGGTAGTTTACCTTCTTTAATCTCATAACCTTGTTCATTCGCTTCTTTAGCCGTTAAACCAACACGAGATAATGGTGGGTCTATAAATACAGTATATGGTATTGCGCCTCTATTTTCTGTAGTACGGTCGCCTGAACCAAATAATTTGTCTTTAACAATTCTAAAGTCATCTAAAGAAATATAAGTGAATTGCATACCACCTTTAACATCACCAATCGCGTAGATATGATTAACGTCAGTTTCCAATTGATTGTTGACTTTTATTTCGCCACGTTCACCAAGTTTAATATCAGTGCTTTCTAGATTTAAGTCTGTGTTTGGTTTTCTACCAACTGCAAGTAGTACTGCATCTGCTTCAAAATCACCGTTATTCGTTTTAACGACAGTGTGACCATCTTTATCTTCAAATGCTGAAGTTTGCGTACCTAACTCAAATTTCACACCTTTATCTTCTAAATCTTTAACCGCTTGTGAAACAATTTCTTCATCTTCTTTTGGCATCAATCCATCATGCGCTTCTAAGACAGTGACTTCTGTACCAAAGTTAGCAAACATAGATGCGAATTCTAAAGAAATGTAACCTCCACCTACAATAACTAGTCGTTTAGGTTGCTCACTTAAATTCATGATACCCGTAGAATCATATAAATATTTCGATTCATTAATGCCATTAATATCTGGTATAACAGGTGTTGCACCTGTATTTATCACGATGTCCTCTGCTGTAAGCGTATCTACTGCTTTACCTTCTTCATCTAATAAGTCCACTTCCGTATTTGATTTAAAGGCTGCTTTATAATCTAAGACAGTTATATTTTCATCATCTGCTAAGTTATGATAATTCTTTTTATTAAGTGCAGATACGACTTCTGCTTTACGATTAAATGCTTGATCGAACGAACCGTTTTCTAGTCCTTCGTGTACTAATGTTTTAGATGGAATACAGCCGATGTTTATACAAGTGCCTCCATACATTTTTTGAGATTGTTCAACCACCGCTACTTTCTTTCCTTGTGCTGATGCGATTTTTGCAAGTGTTTTACCACCTTTACCAAACCCTAAAATCAATAAGTCATACTTTTTCATTCTATCACTCCATTAAAATTTCATTTAGTATATTCCCGTTAGCAAAATTTTAATAAAACGTTGCTAAAACATCAATTTCTTTGATTGCATCCTGAAACGACAAGAGCCATTTCTACTGATATTTTTGTAGTCATTCTCTTTATTTCTATAAAAATGTTTAAAATACTACCACTTATATTACGCCCTACACACTTACCCTTTTGTGCCGTCATATAACCATTTCAAAAACAACTAAAACTTTCTATGGTTAATGAGATTTTTACTTAACAAATAAGAAAGACAGCTCTAACTAAAATAAACGCCAATTTCTATATCATCTTCATAGAAATTGGCGTGTTCATTACTTTTATGAAATTTTGTAACTCGTTCATCTGCTTGCTTATAATTAATGGCAATAAGATAACATCAAGTTACCCTCTTATTGTTTAAAGTTGTATCAAAAATTCAATTTTAGTGTACTAATCCGAGAATGCTCGAATATCTTTGAAGCGTAAACTTGGGTTTTCATATTAAATATTTATCGTTTGGAATTTACCCACTAAAATTATTAACAGGATAAAAATGATCATAAACTTTAAGTTCTAGCGTATCATCATCAACAATACCTATATGATCATTACTATCATATAAATCTAGAATATATCCCGCTAATTCTTCAGAAGTGTTGTATCTATCAAACACTTCATTATAATTTGTGCCTGAAGTATCTAATGAACGATCCATAAAACTTGTCTGCGTAGAGGAAGGTGCAATAACTTTAGCACGCATTTTAGCACCTTTGTCTCTCAATTGAACATCTAAACCTTCCGTGTAAGCAGCCACATAATACTTAGTCGCAGAATAAGTTAAAGCTGCTGTATAAATTTCATATCCACCTACAGATGAAACATTAATTACCTGTGTGTCTTCTACATCTTCATAGTCTTTAACAAATAAAGTAGTTAAGATGGTTAGTGCCTCTACATTTAAATGAATCATTTTTTGAATTTTATCTAAATCGACATCCTTAACATTGCCAAAATCACCAAAACCAGCATTATTTACAAGTGTTTGTAAATCATAATTTTTTACGTCTTCATATAACTTATAAACATTTTGCGAATCAGCTAAGTCAGCTGTTTTGATGATAACGTCTAGTTCCGGATTTTTTGTTGCTATTGATTCTTTTAACGCTTTTAATTTTTCTTCATTTCTTGCAACAATAATAAGGTTATTGCCTCTTTCAGCAAATTTTAGTGCTGTTTCATAGCCAATACCTGAACTCGCGCCTGTAATCATAGTATATTTTGCCATTTTCAAGCCTTCTTTCAATCGGCATTTATTTTGTATAATGAAGCCAAACAATATCGCCTTCAAGTTGTTCTAAATGTGCTATTTTAAATCCTTGAGGTTTTATCTCGGCAGAACTGTTACTATTATTAAATAATTGTGGACGGCCATAGTGATCGTCTACCGCTGGTACTAGGACTATGCTTACTTCATCAACAAATCCTTGTTCGAAAAAGGACCAGTTAATACCGCCACCACCAGCTACCACAACGGTTTCAAATCCAAAATAATGATGCAATTTATCTAAAACTACAGATAAATCTAAATTTCTATCTTTACCACCAAATATATAAGAAACGCCGATATTTCTTAAGTGTTCTAAATAAGCATCAGACACATTTTCTGAAATCACTTCAACGACATGCATTTCTGGTCTCTCGCGAAACGTCGTATGATTTGTGGTCCACGCTGCTTTTCCTGAAGGATCTAATGAAATTAAATAATGATCATATGGGGTATCAGCGATAAAGTCTTCATCTCTTGAATACTGTTTGGGATTGCTAGGAAGTTGTGGCATCGCTTCTGTCGCAAATGCTTCTTCTATTGTCTTACGTCCTAACAACATTGCGTTAGACCCAAAACTTTCATGTTTCTCTTCATATGCGTTACTTAACGCATCTCCTTCTACAACACTGCCATATGGGCCTGTGATATTTCCATTCATTGACATAGACATATGAACAATCACTTTAGGTTTAAACAATACAATTTCCCCTTACTTATAATTTTTCTTTATAAAATGGAATTAATCCAGATAACGCATCGTCTACAGCTTTAGGTTGGTCATATAAATCATAATGAGATGCGCCTTCAACTAGATGAAGTTTTTTATCTTTCGTTAATGCATTATCAAATAAATGATAAGCAAAGCGATATGAACCGAAAGCACCTGGTACGTTACCAGCCACAATATAAAGCGGTTGATCTAATAATTTATCTACTAAGTGATAGGCATCGAATCCTGCCACTTCAATATTGCTTAGTAAGCGATATCGGTTGATTGAATTTTCATGATAACCGCGATCTGTACGATAATAATCTACAGCTTGTTCGATATCGATATCATTGATACCTGCTTGTTGACGCTGTTCCTCACTATCAGGAATATATGGCGTATACGCCACATCATCACCTGTCGCTTCTGCTTCACGTTGATTTGCAAGATTGTGTAACATATCTAGCGCTGCATTAGGTGATAAATCGCCTTCTCTTGTTAATGTCCCAAAATCTGCACCTACAACAGAACCTACAGCTTTTATACGTTTATCAGTTAAACTAGCATTAACAGCATAACCGCCGCCGCCACAAATACCTAAGATGCCGATACGTTTATTATCTACAATATCTAACGTATTTAAGAAATCAATTGCATATTTCGCATCCTCAACACGGTAGTATGGGTTCTCTATATAGTCTGGTCCTTCATGTAATTCACCTTGGTGACCTGCATCAAATGCGAATGTGGCAAATCCTTCTTCAGTTAAACGCTTTGCGTAAATACTAGCTGTCTGCTCTTTAACACTACTAATAGGATGCATCACTACAATCGTTGGTAATGCTTTATCGTTTGTTTGTTCTGGCGTTCTTAAGATACCAGCTGTTTCTATATTTCTTGTTTTAAATTTAAGATTTTGTTCTTCCATTATAATTACAACTCCTTTATAATTTAAATCTCTATAGATACTTAATACTCATCGGTGTATAATTTAATAATAGCAAACAAATCCATATTTACAATTCATAGTATTGGAAATATGTGAAATAATACTCACTTTTAAAAATATGGGTTATAAGAAAGGACGATTAATGGATGGACTTACGTATTGTGAAAACAAGAAAAATAATTAATGAAAGTTTTCTTGAGTTATTTAATACCACTGGTTTTGATAATATAACCGTAAAAGATATTACTGATAACGCTCAAATAGGCCGCAAAACATTTTATTTACATTATTTGGATAAATTTGATTTGTTGGATTCAATTGTAGATAAAAAATTCAAGGAATTAGAAGACATCTGTGAATCAAAAAAAGAGCTAGGTTTAAAAGAAGGAACAAAAATTTGGTTTGGTTATTTTGAAGATAATAAATCTTTTTTTACTCAATTATTTAATATTCAAACTGCTAACCAGTATAAAAAACAGTTACAAAGCTTTATTGTGAATGAACTCAAATACAAAGTAGATACAACACATATTACTAATAATCAATCAGACTATGAATTATTTCTCCAATTCTTTGCGAGTGGCATTATTGAGTTAATCACTATATTTTTAACAGATGATCATTTCCAAAAAGAAGATATAGAATTTCAAGTTGTATATCTGATGGAAATGTTTACTAAAAAAGTTAATAACTAAACGACACTATTTACAAATAAATAGTGGAACAAACGCTAAATTTCAACAATACTATGTTATTAATTAAATAAATAGTGGTAGATATTAAAACAATATATTAACCTATTAGATAGAGCGTAATTCATACTTTATTTTCCGTTCTACTATTAATGATTATTTTATAAGTATGGTTATTCCGTTATTTCAGGTTATAATTGTAAAATTTTATAAACGTGGGCACTGCATTCCGTAAAATTATATGATTTAAAACCCAACTAGGAGGTCACAATGAAACGTATAGGTTTAGTTGATATAGGTTCTAATACGGTCCGTTTAGTAATATTTGAATTCGACCATAGAACTGGCTTAAATGACATACTTAACATCAAGACACCTGCTCGTTTAAGCCAATATTTAGATGCTGACATGAAAATGTCTCAAGATGGCATCGATGTATTAGAAGAAACATTACAAAGCTTTAAAAAAGTAGCTAGTCGATTCCAAGTAGATACGTTAAATCCCATTGCAACTGCAGCATTGAGACAGTCTACAAATAGGAAAGATATTATCAAGACGATTGAATCAAATCTTGATATTGTTATTCAAATTATTCCTGAAGAAGATGAAGCATATTATGGCTACTATGCAATTACGCATACTACAGAAATTCAAGACGGTATTTCGATTGATATTGGTGGTGGCTCAACCGAAGTGACTTTGTTTAAAGACAAAGAGTTAGTACATTCACATAGTTTCCCTTTTGGAGTCGTAACACTTCAACGCCAATTTTTTGATAACCGTGACCATAACGATAAAAAAGCATTAAAAGAAATAGAAGCATTTTTATTGAAACAATTTGAACAATTCGACTGGTTAAAAAAACAACAAGTCGCGCTTATCGGTATCGGAGGGTCGGCACGAAATATCGCCCGCATACATCAAGCACAACACACTTATCCAATTAGTGGTGTCCATAATTATACTATGGATGAAAAAGCACTCAACGAAGTTTTTAAATTACTAACACATAGTTCACGAAAAGAACTTAAAGATTTAGACGGTTTGAGTCGTGATAGAACAGACCTTATCACACCCGCTGTCGCACTCTTTAAAACGCTTTATTCTTATACCGATGCTACGCAGTTTACCTTTTCAAGAAAAGGACTACGCGAAGGCTACATCATGAATTTAATTAATAAAGAATTCGACGGTGAATTCAAGTCATCAAATGTGAGCGAGATTGCGCTCAAACATTTGGCACAAGAATACTATATCGAAGAGGAAAGTGCAGAGCATCGTGTCACACTTTGTAAACAATTGCTCGAGCAATTATGCGACGCTAAAGCTCTAAAAATATCAAAAGAAGACCGTTGGCTATTTTTAGAGGGTGCTTACCTTTATTACTTAGGTCGCTTCATCGATTCAGATTCTAGTTCACCACATACATTTTATATTATAGCTAACTCTAATATTGATGGTTTAACACATCATGAACGCGTCAAACTCGCACTAATTGCAAGCTTTAAGAATAAATCACTACTCAAATTTTATAGTCAGCAAACAAAATGGTTAGATGACGAAACAATCAACCATATACAAGAATTAGGTGGCATTGTTAAATTCATCAATGCACTCAATATTTCACATACGAGTAGAGTAAAATCCATAGAATTACAGTATATAGATAAAAAGAACTATCAATTGAATGTATATTGCAAAGATAAGCTTGTAGTCGAAGAATATGATTCTCAACGTCAGAAAAAACACATCGAAAAAATACTAAATGCTAATCTTACAATCGTCTTTACAAAAACTTAAAATTTATATGTTAAATTTGTATTATCGATATATAAAGATGATAAATGAGGTGCAATTAATCTTATGGATACAGAATTGGGAGAGAAAGATATAAATTCACAAATATATTATAATAACCGTGAATTGAGTTGGTTAGACTTTAATCTAAGAGTCTTAGAAGAAGCATCAGATCCAACAAACCCTTTATTAGAACAATTAAATTTTATATCGATTTTTAGTTCTAATTTAGATGAATTTTTCATGGTGAGGGTCGCTGGTCTTAAAGATCAGGTCAAATTGGGGTATGACAAACCAGAAAATAAAACACAAATGAAACCCCAAACACAACTACGTGAAATTAAAAAGAAAAACGAAAATTACGTAGATAAGCAATACCAAAGGTACAATGAATTAATCTCTGAACTAGCTAATTATGACGTTAAAATTGTGCGTCCTGATGCATTACCAAATGAATTACATGAACAACTAAAGCAAGAATTCACTGCTCATATTATGCCTGTCCTAACACCGTTAGCGATAGATGCGTACCATCCTTTTCCAAAACTGAGTAATAAAAACTTAAATATTTTCGTGGATATTAATACGTCTGACCATTTGCAATCGGCGATTATACCTATCCCATCACTCATACCAAGATTTACAGCATTTAATCTAGGCCAAACACAATACATAGTGATGATAGAAGATATTATTGAATATTTTGTTGAAGATTTATTCCAAGGTTACGAAGTGCGTAACACGTTTACATTCCGCATCACACGAAACGCCGACCTCACATTGGATGAAGACGGTGCAGAAGATTTATTGATAGAAATCGAACGCTTTTTAAAAGAACGTAAAAAAGGTGCGTCAGTAAGATTAGAGGTTGATGGCCGAAGCGTTACTTCAGAAGATGTTACTTGGGTTATGAAGCAAGTAGAAGTAGATAAGGAAGATGTCTACTTCGTAGAAGGGCCGTTGGATTTAACTTTCCTTTCTCAATTGGTTGGCCATCTATCTCACAAACTCAGTGAGTTAACATATGAATCATATACACCACAACCACCACGATCATTAGGTGATAACGACGTATATGAATTATCTGCAAAACAAGATATTTTCTTCCACCATCCTTATGAATCTTTTGATGGCATCGTTGATTTTATTAGAGAAGCTGCTCAAGATGAAAATACAATCACAATAAAGCAAACGCTCTATCGTGTCAGTAAAGACTCACCGATTATCACGAGTCTTAAAGAAGCTGCCGAAAATGGTAAACAAGTCACAGTGCTCGTTGAACTTAAGGCTCGTTTCGATGAAAAAAACAACGTTCATTGGGCTCGTATGTTAGAAGATGCAGGCTGTCACGTTATTTATGGTATGACACATCTAAAAACACATAGTAAGATTGCCCTTGTTGTCAAAAAAGACAAAAATCGTTTATCTTCTTTTGTTCACCTTGGAACAGGTAACTATAATGATAAAACTGCTAAGCTCTATACTGATATGGGAATCATTACGACCAATAAAGAGATTGTAGATGATGCCATCAATTTCTTTAATTATTTAAGTGGCTATACGCGAAAACCGGATTATAATAAATTAATCGTAGCACCCTATGATATTAGAGACGTTTTCATTAACCATATTGATAGAGAAATCAAACTCCATAAGGAATATGGCAACGGTAATATTATGATGAAAATGAATAGTTTAACTGATAAAGATATTATTAAAAAATTATTCGAAGCTTCACAAGCTGGCGTCAAAGTAGACCTTATCATCAGAGGTATCTGTTGCTTAAAACCAGGCATTCCTGGGATTAGTGAAAATATAAGAGTAGTCAGTGTGGTAGGTCGTTTCCTTGAACATTCACGTGTTTACTATTTCCATAACAATGGCGACTCTCAAATTTACTTATCTTCTGCAGATGCCATGACACGTAATATGATTAAGCGTGTAGAAATTCTATTCCCTGTCGAAGATAAACGCATCGCATTACGTCTTATTGATTACTTGAAAGTACAACTATCCGACAACCAAAAAGCGCGTTATCAAGACGAAAATGGAATCTACCATTATGTGCAAAATGACCTTAAGCCATTCAATTCTCAAACCTATCTCATGCAAATTGCTTTGAGCTTTGGCGAACGATTGAAACGACAAATTAGCAGACCTTCAGGCAGGCCAGCACCTAAAAAGAACATGTGGTTCAAAAAATTAAAAGACAGATTTCGTAAATAAATCCATTGAATTTACGTTATCTAATCGATGTCGTAAATATTCAAAATCATAAAAGACAAGTAAAATAGTGCACCTATTTTACTTGTCTTTTATACGTTGGAAGACCAATCATTTTCATTATAGGAGTAATAAAAAACAACTAATGATGTTAATCATTAGTTGTTAAAAATACATACTGTGTAAATGGCAATGATTCATCCATTCCTAATCTTAATCGTAGGGCAAATAAACTTTTGATTATTCGCTACCGACACTTCATCAGTCATTAATTGTTTATTCTGCTTTTCTAATTTCCTCGGCAATATTTTTATAGTCTATATCCGTATTCGTGAATTTTTCATCATTAACAGCAAAATGTTGCTCGAACGTCTCAAAATTTTGAATTTCTACTGTGACATTATCCACTTCAAAATCTAATACATGTCCACCGAAATTGCGTTCATCATTAGCAAAATGGACATGGAAGCCTGAAGAACCAATGCCGTGGAACAATTCTGGTGTAAAGATGCCTACAACTGAACCTTCAACATTTTCTTCCGTTTGTTCAGGTTGTTTGACTGCCGCATTAATCAAACGTTCATATGGTGGTTCTTGTCCCGGCATCATACGTACATGCATATTTTTAAATGTACCCGTTATTTTTACCGCAGAAAATAAATTTTTACTCAACATCTTTTCTTCAACTTCTTTAAACACTTCTTCAGACGATTTATTAGACGTATTGAACGACGTATCAGCTGTAAATTTCGCTACTGTTGCATAGGGTGATAATTCTTCCCCTTTTAGCTCTCTAAATTCTTTATGTTCATTGGCATGGTAAGCTTTACCATCAACAATAATTACTTCACCATCAGATCCTGTTAAGGTAGCAATGCCTAAGTCTCCATTTTTAAGCAATTCACTTATAGAAACAGTACCTTCTAATAGTCCTGCCATCAATGTACCTAATGTGCCGTGTTGATATAATACGTTAGTCATAATCATTTCCACTCCTAGTTTAATATTTTTTGTTGTCTCAATATTAATTTAATACATCTGGTAACATCGTTGATGAAAGTTCTTCGTTATCTTCATAATTAACTGGAATATCGATTAATACAGGTCCTTCCGTTTCATAACCTTCTTTAATTGCCGCTTCTAATTCTTGTTGATTAGTAACACGTAATCCTTTGGCACCGAATGATTCAGCATATTTAACATAGTCTACTGCGCCGAAATCAACACCTGCTGAACGTTGGTATTTCATTTTTTCTTGGAATTCAACCATATTGTATTTACCATCATTCCAAATTAATTGGATGATATTTAAATTTTTACGCACAGCCGTTTCTAATTCTTGACCTGAAAATAGAAAACCACCATCGCCAGATACGGAAACAATTTGTGTGTTTGGACGTACTAATGCTGCTGAAATGGCCCACGGTAACGCTACACCTAACGTTTGCATACCATTACTGAAAAGCAGATGTCTCGGGTTATAACTTCTAAATTTGCGAGCTAACCAAATATAATGACTACCTACATCTACCGATACCGTCGTATCATCCGTTAAAACTTTTTGCATAGAATCAATGATTTCGAGTGGATGTAAAATCCCATCTTTATGTGTAGGTTTGATCGCAGTCTTCTCAAGCGTAGTGGCTCTTAATTTCTCTAGTTCATCTAAATCACTTGAATTTATGAATGGCGCATTAACTTTGTCAGAAATGATGTCAATTGTTCCAGCAATGTTACCAATTAATTCTTTTACCGGTTGCATATGATTACTAATTTCTGCTTGGACTTCATCAATATTGATAATTTTAGTATCTAGTTCTTTATTCCAATTACTCGCTTCATATTCAATTGGATCATAACCAATAGTTAACACTAGATCACTTTTTCTTAATAATTCGTCGCCCACTTGGTTACGGAAAAGACCTACACGACCGAAAAAGTGATTTTCTAGTTCGCGGCTAATCACTCCAGCACCTTGGAAAGTTTCTACTACAGGTAAATTCGTTTTTTCAACCAATTTTCGAATAGCCTGCGTTTCATTATGACTCGAGCTTCTCATACCCGTTAAAAGTACCGGGAATTTTGCATTTTCGATGGCTTCTATCACTTCGTTTATATCATTTTCACTTGGCACACCTAAGTTAGGTTTTTGACTAAGTGAAATTGCGCGTGACTCCACCTCTGAAGATATAACATCTTGGGGAACGCTAATAAAGCTTGCCCCATTCTTACCTACAGTCGCCGTTCTGATTGCATTTGTCATGACTTCAGACAATGATTCTGGGTCTTGAACCTCTTCACTATATTTTGTTGAAGATTTTAATAATGATGCATTGTCTACACTTTGATGCGTTAAACGTAGTAAATCTTGACGTTTAACTTGCCCACCTATTGCCAGTACAGGGTCTCCTTCTGACGTTGCAGTTAATAAACCCGTTGTTAAATTACTCACCCCTGGGCCACTCGTAACTATAGCAACGCCAGGTTGTCCTGTTAAACGACCAATACCTTGAGCCATCATTGCTGCATTTTGTTCATGACGCGCTACGATTAACTCCGGACCACCATCTTTAAGCGAATTAAATAAGTAATCGATTTTAGCACCCGGAATACCAAAAATATATTCTACGCCGTTATTTTTTAATGTATCAATTACCAAATCTGATGCAGTATAATTTTTGTCAGCCATTTTATTATTCATTTCCTTTCCACATTGTATTTCTTAATAACAATGAAACCACTTAAGCCTTTTTATAAATGTGCTTCTGTTTTTTTACTCGTAAGTTGTTATTCATATTTTCCCCTTTATATATAATTAGCAAACATTTACCAAATGAATTTATAGTTTTAGCAATTTATAACATATTATTTAAAATATTTTGTAATGAATAATAATATAATTGTCTAAGGCATTAATTGTGAAGTAACTAACACTTACGTTTATTAAAAAAGAAGAACTAGGTCGTAAATGACTAGCCCTTCTTTCTTACTTTTAAAATGCATTCTTAAATCAACAAGGTGCGATTATCTACATTTGACCATTAAATTTCTTTCACAACAACCAATGGTTTCATTACTCATTTTCATAACTAGTGCTACTGTTTGCTCTTACCAAAATTTATATTCCAATCGCCTTTCTTAAACCCTTTAATTGAATATCTCGAATCGTCGCTGCAACTTCCCTCACGTCAATACTCTCTTTATTAGCTGACCAATATTGGAATGTTTTAATTAAAATGACATATAAATATTCTTTCACTAAGTCCTCACGTACTTTAGAAACATGGTGGAGTTCCCCTAAATTGACAAACCTTTTAGCTATTTCATTTTTTATTTTCATTTCAAAACTCGTGTCCCCATTATGACCGAGTAAAACACGTATTGCTTCCGAGTACGACTCTAAACTTTCAAACAATTGTTGAAACACTTCGACAGTAAACATATCTTCTTCCGTAAATTGTTGATTAATCTTCTGGCGTGCTTCATGTAATTGATTTAAAATTTCTTCTTCTATTTCTGATAGTAGACTATATTTATCTTCATAATATCTATAAAAAGTACTTCTTGTGATTTCTGCTTCTTCCACAATTTGGTTTACCGTAATTAAGTCAAATTTATGTATATCTAATAACGTTATTAAACTATTTTTAATGTGCTTCTGAGTTAAAGCAGTCTTTCTTTGATACCCCATGTCATCACTCCTATTTTCTAAATATAACACAAAATAATACAATTTGTTCGATTTCATACATAGTATCATATTTTGTTCTTTTATAATTTCATACAGGGTGCTATATTTCCTAAGTATTAATTATTAAGAACTTTAGGAGGCTTGTTTATGTCTACTCAAACAAGTAAAAATATGAACTTAGACATTCATGGACAACAATATAAACCCAAAATTATTATGAGTATTATTCTTCTAGCAACATTTGCTGGCGCACTCATGCAAACGTCATTAGGAACGGCACTGCCTACTTTGATGAATGACTTTGATATAGATTTTAGTACAGCGCAACAAGCAACGACTTGGTTTTTACTTGCCAATGGTATTATGGTGCCATTATCTGCCTTTCTAGCAACAAGAATTTCTACTAAGTGGTTACATGTCTGTGCATACGGCATGCTATTAATCGGTTTAATACTGACTGCTATCGCACCATCACATCATGATGCATGGATTATTTTCTTATCAGGTCGCATCGTAACAGCAATAGCAGTAGGACTGATGATGCCTTTAATGCAAATTATTATTATCAATATGTTTCCTATCAATAAAAGAGGAACAGCTATGGGATTGAGTGGTTTAGCTGTAGGTTTAGCACCGGCTATGGGTCCTACATTTGCAGGATGGATCTTAGATAAAGACCATGTTTTATTAGGTATTACGATTTCTGATTCATGGAGAAATATTTTTGTATTACCAATTATTATTGTAGCTATCGCATTTGTATTGAGTTTCTTTTTTATGAAGGACGTTATACCAAATCGTAAATTAAAATTAGATATTTATTCACTGATACTATCTTGTATTGGCTTCGGTCTCTTTTTATGGGGATTCTCCAATGTTTCAAGTGAAGGTTGGGACAGCGTAAACTACGTTATCCTCCCTATCATTATTAGTGTTATAGTTTTAACACTATTCGTAATAAGACAGCTCAAATCCAAAGATCCTTTCCTAGATTTACGTGTCTTCAAATCTAAAGGATTCACTATCGCAACTATTGGGTTGATTGTGGTCACTATGGCCATGTACGGTGTGGAAATGATGTTACCAACCTATTTACAAAATATTCATGGCTTTTCACCTTTTGAATCAGGTTTAACATTACTCGCTGGTGCTTTAATGCTCGGTTTTATCTCACCAATATCAGGTACGTTATATAACAAAGTGGGCATTAAACGTTTAGCTTTTGTAGGCTTTTCAATTTTAACTTTATCATCCATACCATTTGGATTTTTAAGTGATAATACATCACCTACATTAATACTTGTACTTTACGCAATTCGTATGTTCGGTATCGCCATCTTGATGATGCCTTTAACTACAAACGCAATGGATGCCTTAACTGTTGAAAAAGGAACACATGGCACAGCGGTCAATAATACAGCTAGACAAGTCGCTTCATCTATAGCCGTTGCACTATTAACTTCCGTTACACAAAATATCATTAATAACAATATGCCGGCTTCTGGCCTTAAAGATAGCAACCCTTTAAAATATGCTGAACAAGCACAACAAGCGTCAATTGACGGCTTTAATACAGCATTTATGATAGGTATCTTCTTTGCGTTAGTCGGTGTGCTCATCGTGCCATTCTTGAAAATGAATTCAACAGAAAGTGAGGACAAATAATATGATAATAACAATTATTTTAACGTTATGTGTATTTGTTAGTTGGTTATTAATTCCTCATAAAGTCACACGTTATATATTAGGTTCTATTTTCACATTCGCCTTATTACTGATGATTGTGGGTATCACAGCTAATATGACACATCATTGGGGTATGGAGAAAAAAGTAATCACTTCTGACAAAAAAGAAATATATAGTGCTGGTTCTAAAGACAGCCCAGCCAATATGTTAATTGCTAACGAGATTGGCAAAAAGACAAACAATTATATTATGGTTTATAAGAATCATTCAGACGACCAAAAAGCCCAGACACATTTCAAACCTAACATGGATAAAGATCAATTATCAGAATCAGTTAAACACCAAGCGACGTATAAAGTGAAAGATACTAAAAAAGCGACAAAACAAACTCGCAAAGAAGTTTGGGTTTGGAAATCAGATATTTACAAATCATTATTTAGCTTCGGGCATAACAACCAAGAACTAATAAAAAAAGTGACAGTTGTAACAGTACCTAAAGATACTTGGGTCGTTTTAGATGCTAAACAGGCAAAGCAATTACAAAATTCACAACAAAAGCAAAATAATGCAGGAACTCAACAAGAACAGAAAAAAGTAATGCAACAATTAGCGAGTAACTATAAAAAGCAAAATCCAGAAGCGTCACAACAACAAGTAAAAGATTATTTAAACCACCAAAAACAAATCCAAGCAACCAAACAAATCAAACAAGAAATAGGGAAATAAATTCGTAATAACGTTCAATACAGCATAAAAATTTTGCTTTATGTACGATTATAAAAACAATCATATGATTATTAAAATCAACAAATAACCAATATATAATACAAAAAGCTACATGGTATCCAAATAGATATCATGTAGCTTTTATTTACTTATAAATTATTACCCTGCTAAGTGAAACAATTATTTTATTGTTTTTTTCTTCTTCTACCTAATAAGAAGATTCCTACAATAGCTGCTAGAATACCACCAATTAATGTAGTATTGCTCGACTTATCTCCACCAGTTTCTGGCAATGAATGCTTATTGTTTTCCTTCTTATCTTTTGTAGCAACATCATCTTGAGTGCTGTTATCTGTTGAACCTATACCAGAAGTATCTTGAACGTTAAGTTCCGGTGCGACCGTTTCGCTTGATGTACTTGGTTCTGCTGGGTTGCTCGGTGCATTTGGCTCCCCTGGATTACTTGGTACATTTGGCTCCCCTGGATTGCTTGGCGTACTTGGTTCTCCTGGATTACTTGGTGTACTTGGCTCTCCTGGATTACTTGGCGTACTTGGTTCTCCTGGATTACTTGGTGTACTTGGCTCTCCTGGATTACTTGGTGTACTTGGCTCTCCTGGATTGCTTGGTGTACTTGGCTCTCCTGGATTGCTTGGTGTACTTGGTTCACCAGAATCTTTTGGAGTCACTGTAATTATGAACGTTGTCTCCGTTTGATTACCATTCGCATCTGTTGTTATCACTGTAATTGGGTATGTGCCCACTTCACTTGGTGTACCACTTATTGTGTTCGTTTCTGGATCAAACGTTACGCCTTTTGGTAAACCTTTTACTTCATTTGTGACTGGTTTACCACTATTATCTTCACCTTTGATTATGATTGGGTCAATCGGTGTATTTACTTCTTTGGTTTGATCACCTATCGGTTCTACTGTAGGTGCTGTCTTGTCTACCACTGTAATCGTGAACGTTGTTTCTGTGTGATTACCTTGCTCATCTGTTGTTATCACTGTGATTGGGTATGTGCCCACTTCACTTGGTGTGCCACTGATTGTGTTTGTTGATGGATCAAATGTTACGCCTTTCGGTAAACCTTTTACTTCATTTGTGACTGGTTTACCACTGTTGTCTTGACCTTTAATTTTAATTGTATCAATCGGTGTATTTACTTCTTTTGTTTGACTCGGAATAGCTTCCACCGTTGGTGCTGTCTTATCTACTACTGTAATCGTGAACGTTGTTTCTGTATGGTTACCTTGCTCATCTGTTGTTGTCACTGTGATTGGGTATTCTCCAACTTCACTTGGACTACCACTGATTGTGTTCGTTGCTGGATCAAATGTCACGCCTTTTGGTAAGCCACTCACTTCATTCGTTACGGGTTTACCACTATTGTCTTGACCTTTAATTGTAATCGTATCAATTGGTGTGTTCACTTCTTTCGTTTGATTGCCAATCGCTTCGACCGTCGGCGCCGTCTTATCTATCACTGTAATTGTGAATGTTGTTTCTGTGTGGTTACCTTGCTCATCTGTTGTCGTTACCGTAACTGGGTATTCTCCAACTTCACTTGGGCTGCCACTGATTGTGTTTGTTGTTGGATCAAATGTCACGCCTTTTGGTAAACCGCTCACTTCATTTTTGACTGGTTTGCCACTATTATCTTTACCTTTGATTGTAATTGAATCAATTGGTGTGTTCACTTCTTTGGTTTGATTACCTATTGCTTCCACCGTTGGTGCCGTGTTATCTGTCACTGTAATCGTGAACGTTGTTTCTGTGTGGTTACCTTGCTCATCTGTTGTCGTAACTGTGATTGGATATTCTCCGACTTCACTTGGACTACCACTGATTGTGTTCGTTGATGGATCAAACGTTACGCCGTCCGGTAGACCTTTCACTTCATTTTTGACTGGTTTACCACTATTATCTTCACCTTTGATTGTAATTGAATCAATTGGTGTATTAACTTCTTCCGTTTGACTATCAATCACTTCCACAGTTGGTGCTGTTTCATCTTTCACCGTAATCGTGAATGTCGTTTTCGTTGTATTACCACTTGGATCTGTCGATGTTACAGTTACTGTCGAATTTCCAACATTAGTAGGTGTACCACTAATTGTGTTCGTTTCTGGATCAAACGTGACACCCTCTGGTAAACCTTCTACTTTGTTTGTGACAGGCTTACCACTATTGTCTTCACCTTTGATTGTAATCGTATCAATTGGTGTATTGACTTCTTTTGTTTGACTCGGAATAGCTTCCACCGTTGGTGCTGTCTTGTCTACTACTGTAATCGTGAATGTTGTTTTTGTTGTATTGCCGCTTGAATCTTTCGTTGTTACCGTAACTTCAGATGTTCCTACTTCGCTTGGTGTTCCGCTAATTGTGTTTGTTGTTGGATCAAATGTCACGCCTTTTGGTAAACCGCTCACTTCATTCGTTACGGGTTTGCCACTGTTATCTTCACCTTTAATTGTAATCGTATCAATTGGTGTGTTTACTTCTTTGGTTTGATTACCTATTGCTTCCACCGTTGGTGCCGTTTCGTCTTTTACTGTAATCGTGAACGTTGTTTCTGTGTGGTTACCTTGCTCATCTGTTGTAATCACCGTTACTTTATTTGTTCCAACTTCACTTGGCGTGCCACTAATTGTGTTCGTTGACGGATCAAATGTTACACCGTCCGGTAAGCCTTTCACTTCATTCGTTACGGGTTTACCACTATTATCTTGACCTTTAATTGTAATCGTATCAATCGGTGTATTAACTTCTTTCGTTTGATTGCCAATCGCTTCCACTGTCGGTGCTGTGTTATCTGTCACTGTGATTGTGAATGTTGTTTTTGTTGTATTACCACTTGGATCTTTTGTCGTAACTGTCACTTGAGATGTTCCAACTTCACTTGGACTACCACTAATTGTGTTTGTTGATGGATCAAATGTCACACCTTTTGGTAAACCACTCACTTCATTTGTCACAGCTTTACCGCTATTATCTTGACCTTTAATTGTAATTGTATCAATTGGCGTATTTACTTCTTTGGTTTGACTCGGAATAGCTTCTACTGTCGGTGCTGTGTTATCTGTCACTGTGATTGTGAACGTTGTTTTAGTAGCATTACCGCTTGGATCTGTCGATGTTACAGTTACTGTCGAAGTCCCAACATTAGTAGGTGTCCCGCTAATTGTATTCGTTGTTGAATCAAATGTTACACCCTCTGGTAAGCCATCTACCACATTCGTAACTTTACCTTTACTATTATCTGAAGTTGAAATAGTAATAGGTGTAATCGCTGTATTCACTTCTTTGGTTTGATTACCTATTGCTTCCACCGTTGGTGCCGTTTCGTCTTTTACTGTAATCGTGAACGTTGTTTCTGTGTGGTTACCTTGCTCATCTGTTGTAATCACCGTTACTTTATTTGTTCCAACTTCACTTGGACTACCACTAATTGTGTTCGTTGACGGATCAAATGTTACACCGTCCGGTAAGCCTTTCACTTCATTCGTTACGGGTTTACCACTATTGTCTTCACCTTTAATTGTAATCGTATCAATTGGTGTATTGACTTCTTTCGTTTGATTGTCAATCGCTTCCACCGTCGGTGCCGTTTCATCCTTCACTGTAATCTTGAATGTCGTTTTCGTTGTATTACCACTTGGATCTGTCGATGTTACAGTTACTGTCGAAGTTCCAACATTAGTAGGTGTACCACTAATTGTGTTCGTTTCTGGATCAAACGTGACACCCTCTGGTAAGCCTTCTACTTTGTTTGTCACTGCTTTACCGCTATTATCTTTACCTTTAATTGTAATTGTATCAATTGGCGTATTTACTTCTTTGGTTTGACTCGGAATAGCTTCTACTGTCGGTGCTGTATTATCTGTCACTGTGATTGTGAATGTTGTTTTTGTAACATTACCGCTTGGATCTGTCGATGTTACAGTTACTGTCGAATTCCCAACATTAGTAGGTGTACCACTAATTGTGTTCGTTTCTGAATCAAACGTGACACCCTCTGGTAAACCTTCTACTTTGTTTGTGACAGGCTTACCGCTATTGTCTTCAACTTTGATTGTAATTGAATCAATTGGTGTATTAACTTCTTTCGTTTGGTCACCTATTGCCTCAACCGTTGGTGCCGTGTTATCTGTCACTGTAATCGTGAATGTCGTTTTCGTTGTATTACCACTTGGATCTGTCGATGTTACAGTTACTGTCGAATTTCCAACTTCGCTTGGTGTTCCGCTAATTGTATTCGTTGTTGGATCAAACGTCACACCTTTTGGTAAGCCACTCACTTCATTCGTTACTGGTTTGCCACTGTTGTCTTGACCTTTAATTGTAATCGAATCAATCGGTGTATTAACTTCTTTCGTTTGGTCACCAATCGCTTCCACCGTCGGTGCTGTTTCATCTTTCACCGTAATCGTGAATGTCGTTTTCGTTGTATTGCCGCTTGAATCTTTCGTCGTTACCGTAACTTCAGATGTTCCAACTTCGCTTGGTGTTCCGCTAATTGTATTTGTTGATGGATCAAATGTTACACCTTTTGGTAAACCGCTCACTTCATTCGTTACTGGTTTGCCGCTATTATCTTCAGCTTTTATTGTGATTGGGTCAATTGGTGTGTTCACTTCTTTTGTTTGTTCACCAATCGATTCAACTGTTGGTGCTGTCTTGTCTACCACTGTAATCGTGAACGTCGTTTCTGTGTGATTACCTTCCGCGTCCGTTGTCGTCACTGTGATAGGATATTTACCAACTTCACTTGGTGTGCCACTAATTGTGTTCGTTGTTGGGTCAAACGTTACACCCTCTGGTAAACCTTCTACTTTGTTTGTGACAGGCTTGCCACTATTATCTTCAGCTTTTATTGTGATTGAATCAATTGGTGTATTAACTTCTTTCGTTTGGTCATCTATTGCTTCCACCGTTGGTGCCGTTTCATCCTTCACTGTAATCGTGAACGTTGTTTCCGTGTGGTTACCTTCTGCGTCTGTTGTAGTAACCGTAACTGGATACTCTCCAACTTCACTTGGGCTGCCACTAATCGTGTTTGTTGATGGATCAAATGTCACACCTTTTGGTAAGCCACTCACTTCATTCGTTACGGGTTTGCCACTGTTGTCTTCAGCTTTTATTGTAATCGTATCAATTGGTGTATTAACTTCTTTTGTTTGATCATCTATCGCTTCCACCATCGGTGCTGTTTCATCTTTCACCGTAATCGTGAATGTTGTTTTTGTTATATTGCCGCTTGAATCTTTCGTTGTTACCGTAACTTCAGATGTTCCAACTTCGCTTGGTGTTCCGCTAATTGTGTTTGTTTCTGGATCAAATGTCACGCCTTTAGGTAAACCGCTCACTTCATTCGTTACGGTTTTGCCGCTATTGTCTTCAGCTTTTATTGTGATTGAGTCAATCGGTGTATTAACTTCTTTCGTTTGACTATCAATCGCTTCCACCGTCGGTGCTGTTTCATCTTTCACTATAATCGTGAACGTTGTTTCTGTGTGGTTACCATTCGCATCTGTTGTAATCACCGTTACTTTATTTGTTCCAACTTCGCTTGGTGTGCCACTAATTGTGTTTGTTTCTGGATCAAATGTCACACCTTTTGGTAAGCCGCTCACTTCATTCTTAACTGGTTTGCCACTATTGTCTTCAGCTTTTATTGTAATCGTATCAATCGGTGTATTAACTTCTTTCGTTTGGTCACCTATTGCCTCAACCGTTGGTGCCGTGTTATCTGTCACCGTAATCGTGAATGTCGTTTTCGTTGTATTACCACTTGGATCTGTCGATGTTACAGTTACTGTCGAAGTTCCAACATTAGTAGGTGTACCACTAATTGTGTTCGTTGTTGGGTCAAACGTGACACCGTCCGGTAAACCGTTCACTTCATTTTTGACTGATTTACCACTATTATCTTGACCTTTAATTGTAATCGTATCAATCGGTGTATTAACTTCTTTCGTTTGGTCATCAATCGCTTCAACTGTTGGTGCTGTCTTGTCTACCACGGTAATCGTGAACGTCGTTTCTGTGTGATTACCTACCGCATCTGTTGTTGTCACTGTGATTGGATATTCTCCCACTTCACTTGGACTACCACTAATTGTATTCGTTTCTGGATCAAACGTTACACCGTCAGGTAGACCTTTCACTTCATTTTCAACTGGTTTACCACTATTGTCTTGACCTTTAATTGTAATCGTATCAATTGGTGTGTTCACTTCTTTGGTTTGACTCGGAATAGCTTCTACTGTCGGTGCTGTGTTATCTGTCACTGTGATTGTGAACGTTGTTTTTGTTGTATTGCCGCTTGAATCTTTCGTTGTTACCGTAACTTCAGATGTTCCAACTTCGCTTGGTGTTCCGCTAATTGTGTTTGTTGATGGATCAAATGTCACGCCTTTAGGTAAACCGCTCACTTCATTCGTTACGGGTTTACCGCTATTGTCTTTACCTTTGATTGTAATTGAATCAATTGGTGTGTTCACTTCTTTGGTTTGATTACCTATTGCTTCCACCGTTGGTGCCGTTTCGTCTTTTACTGTAATCGTGAACGTTGTTTCTGTGTGGTTACCTTGCTCATCTGTTGTAATCACCGTTACTTTATTTGTTCCTACTTCGCTTGGTGTACCACTGATTGTATTCGTTGCTGGATCAAACGTTACGCCGTCCGGTAAACCTTTCACTTCATTTTTGACTGGTTTACCACTATTATCTTCACCTTTGATTGTAATCGTATCAATTGGTGTATTAACTTCTTTCGTTTGACTATCAATCGCTTCCACTGTCGGTGCTGTGTTATCTGTCACTGTGATTGTGAATGTTGTTTTCGTTGTATTACCACTTGGATCTTTTGTCGTAACTGTCACTTGAGATGTTCCGATTTCACTTGGGCTACCGCTAATTGTGTTTGTTAATGGATCAAATGTTACGCCTTTTGGTAAGCCACTTACTTCATTTGTCACAGCTTTACCACTATTATCCTTACCGTTAATCGTGATTGTATTAATCGGTGTGTTCACTTCTTTGGTTTGACTCGGAATAGCTTCTACTGTCGGTGCAGTGTTATCTGTCACTGTGATTGTGAACGTTGTTTTTGTAGCATTACCACTTGGATCTGTCGATGTTACAGTTACTGTCGAATTTCCAACATTAGTAGGTGTACCGCTAATTGTATTCGTTGTTGAATCAAATGTTACACCGTCAGGTAGACCTTTCACTTCATTTTTAACTGGTTTACCACTATTGTCTTGACCTTTAATTGTAATCGTATCAATTGGTGTGTTCACTTCTTTGGTTTGACTCGGAATAGCTTCTACTGTCGGTGCTGTGTTATCTGTCACTGTGATTGTGAACGTTGTTTTTGTTGTATTGCCGCTTGAATCTTTCGTTGTTACCGTAACTTCAGATCTTCCAACTTCGCTTGGTGTTCCGCTAATTGTGTTTGTTGATGGATCAAATGTCACACCTTTTGGTAAGCCACTTACTTCATTTGTCACAGCTTTACCACTGTTGTCTTCACCTTTAATTGTAATCGTATCAATCGGTGTATTAACTTCTTTCGTTTGACTATCAATCGCTTCCACCGTCGGTGCTGTGTTATCTGTCACCGTAATCGTGAATGTTGTTTCTGTGTGATTACCATTCGCATCCGTTGTAATCACCGTTACTTTATTTGTTCCTACTTCGCTTGGTGTACCACTGATTGTGTTTGTTGATGGATCAAATGTTACACCTTTTGGTAAACCGCTCACTTCATTCGTTACGGGTTTGCCACTATTATCTTCACCTTTAATTGTAATCGTATCAATTGGTGTATTAACTTCTTTCGTTTGACTATCAATCGCTTCCACCGTCGGTGCTGTGTTATCTGTCACTGTAATTGTGAATGTCGTTTTCGTTGTATTGCCACTTGGATCTTTTGTCGTAACTGTCACTTGAGATGTTCCGATTTCACTCGGACTACCACTAATTGTATTCGTTGTTGGATCAAATGTTACGCCTTTAGGTAAGCCACTCACTTCATTTGTCACAGCTTTACCACTATTATCCTTACCGTTAATCGTGATTGTATTAATCGGTGTGTTCACTTCTTTGGTTTGACTCGGAATAGCTTCTACTGTCGGTGCTGTGTTATCTGTCACTGTGATTGTGAATGTTGTTTTTGTTGTATTACCACTTGGATCTTTTGTCGTAACTGTCACTTGAGATGTTCCAACTTCACTTGGACTACCACTAATTGTGTTTGTTGATGGATCAAATGTCACACCTTTTGGTAAACCACTCACTTCATTTGTCACAGCTTTACCGCTATTATCTTGACCTTTAATTGTAATTGTATCAATTGGCGTATTTACTTCTTTGGTTTGACTCGGAATAGCTTCTACTGTCGGTGCAGTGTTATCTGTCACTGTGATTGTGAACGTTGTTTTTGTAGCATTACCGCTTGGATCTGTCGATGTTACAGTGACTGTCGAAGTCCCAACATTAGTAGGTGTACCGCTAATTGTATTCGTTGATGAATCAAATGTTACACCCTCTGGTAAGCCATCTACCACATTCGTAACTTTACCTTTACTATTATCTGAAGTTGAAATAGTAATAGGTGTAATCGCTGTATTCACTTCTTTGGTTTGATTACCAATACTAGTTACTACTGGTGCGATTGTGTCTTTAACCGTAATCGTAAATATTGTTTTCGTCGTATTGCCACTTGGGTCTTTTGTCGTTACTGTAACTGTCGAAGTTCCAACATTAGTAGGTGTACCGCTAATTGTGTTTGTTGATGGGTCAAATGTTACGCCTTTTGGTAAGCCACTCACTTCATTCGTTACGGGTTTGCCACTATTATCTTGACCTTTGATTGTAATTGTATCAATTGGTGTGTTTACTTCTTTGGTTTGACTGCCAATCGCTTCCACCGTCGGTGCAGTTTTATCTTGCACTGTGATTGTGAATGTTGTTTTCGTTGTATTGCCACTTGGATCTTTTGTCGTTACTGTAACTGGATACTCTCCAAGTTCACTTGGTGTACCGCTAATTGTGTTTGTTGATGGATCAAATGTTACACCTTTTGGTAAACCACTCACTTCATTCGTTACGGGTTTACCGCTATTGTCTTTACCTTTGATTGTAATTGCATCAATTGGTGTGTTCACTTCTTTTGTTTGATTCGGAATAGTTTCAACTGTTGGCGCCGTGCTATCTGTCACTGTGATTGTGAATGTTGTTTTTGTTGTATTACCACTTGGATCTTTTGTTGTAACTGTCACTTGAGATGTTCCGATTTCACTCGGACTACCACTGATTGTATTCGTTGCTGAATCAAACGTTACGCCTTTTGGTAAACCACTCACTTCATTTGTCACAGCTTTACCACTATTATCTTTACCTTTGATTGTAATTGAATCAATTGGCGTATTCACTTCTTTTGTTTGACTCGGAATAGCTTCTACTGTCGGTGCAGTGTTATCTGTCACTGTGATTGTGAACGTTGTTTTTGTAGCATTACCACTTGGATCTGTCGATGTTACAGTTACTGTCGAATTCCCAACATTAGTAGGTGTACCGCTAATTGTATTCGTTGATGAATCAAATGTTACCCCGTCTGGTAAACCATCTACCACATTCGTAACTTTACCTTTACTATTATCTGAAGTTGAAATAGTAATAGGTGTAATCGCTGTATTCACTTCTTTTGTTTGATTCCCAATACTAGTCACTACAGGTGCGATTGTGTCTTTAACCGTGATCGTAAATGTTGTTGTTGCGGAATTCCCAGTTGCATCCGTTGATTTAACAGTTACAGTATAGTTACCAACTGTACTTGGCGTACCACTAATTGTGTTCGTCGTAGCATCAAACGTCACACCTTTTGGCAGACCACTTACGCTGTTAGTAACAGTACCCCCACTATTATCTGAAGTGGAAATGGTAACAGGTGTAATCGCTGTATTCACTTCTTTTGTTTGATTGTCAATACTACTTATTGATGGCGCAGAAATATCTTTAAAAACATAAGTGACTGTTTGGTTTTTAGTACTTACTGTTGCAGAATTACTAGCGCTATCAAAAGCACTTGGTACAGTCGAAGAAGATGACACTAATTGGTAACCATTCTTTTGCGCCTTAGCTATTGCATCACTAAAATTAATTTTTTCATTAATAGCTCCTGATTTTTCTTCGTCTGACATACCTGGTATAGTATTTCCTTTTTCATCAACATACTTTACGTTAACAATACCTTTGGCAGTGTATGTAAATTGCGAAATTTGGAATTGTTGTAAATTGGTTGCCAATCCAGTAGAAGAAGACATGGAAAGCGCATAATTTGTATTAGGTTGGATTAATGAAGACAAGTTTTTTGTAAAGGTATACGTTGTTCCACTTGCCACATAACTCACAGTCATTGTTTTAGTGTCTCCATTGTAATCAATAGTTACATCATTAAATGTATTATTAGTGGGTCCAGGCAAAAACTTTACACTATCAGCATCTGTTGTCGCTTTACCATTTTGGTCAGTAGTCACAAAGGCACCCATTACTTTTGAACTATTTGATGCAAAACTAGATGGATCTGGGTTAAAAGTCGTTGTCTTGTCACTGTTATACCAAGTATCAAATTTGAAGCCAAAGGCATTTTTCAAACCACCAATACCAAGCGCGCCTCCATTATCACCAATATCATTCACATTATTAGGTTGAAAAACAAATCCAATTCCGTCTCCACCTAGTTTTGTACCGTTTTTATCACCTAAATTAATCTTACCTGTTAAAGTGAAACTTTGTGACATGTCTATTTTGCTACCTAAGGACATATTACCTTTTTGTGTTCTTGCATTTTGCGTTAAAGTTACGATGCCTGTAGAGGAATTATATGAGGCATTACCACCTACATTAAAATAATTACCAAAATTGTTTTTGTCCACTGTTTGTACTGTTGTTGTGCTAGCAGCAGACACAAGTTTATTATTTACAGCTAATTTTTTTACAGATCGTGTTGTTACTGGTTGTTTTATTTGTGTATCAGTAGTTGACGGTGACTTTGAGTTGTCATTATTTGATTGATTAGACACATCGCTTTTACTTACTTCATTTTGACTGTTCGTATTAAGCTTATTTGTTGATGATAAGCTTGATACATCATCATTTTGGCTATTATCAGCACTGGCGATATTAGCTATTTTATGATTATCTGCTTCACTACTTGTTTCAGACAACTTATTACTTTCTTTAGGTTGTTTTATAGTGTCTTCTTTACTATTTGCATTTAAAGTGCTTTCTTTTTCATTAGTAGTTAATTTATCTTCACTTTGTACTTCTGTAGTTTTATTTTCAGCATTATTTTGTTTGTTTTCATCTGTATCTTTTACGTTATCTTTAGCATTACTTTGAGTGCTTTTAACTGTATCTTTTACATTATCTTCAGTTTTATTTTGATTATTTTCCTCTGTGTCTTTCACATTATTTTCAGTATTATTTTTATTTGTGTCATTTACGTTATTTTCTTCAGTCTTTTCTTCTTTTTTTGAACTTTCAGTTACAGGTTTTTCTACTGTTTTCGTTGCATTGGCGTTTTCAGCTACTTGCTCATCTTCAACATTCTGTTTTTCCGGGATACTTTCACTATTTTTTAATTGGTTGGCATCTTGATTTAAGTTAGTTTTATTTGCTGACTGTTGAGGTTTGTTTTCCGAGGCATTATCTGATGCTTGAGTAGTTGGATTTTCAGTATTGACTTGCTCATTTTCACTATTTTTGTTTGTACTATCTGTATCAACATTGTTATTGACATCTGATTTATGACCTATATTGGTTTGTACATTTGTTACTGTTTCAGCTGCTTCAACTTTAGTTGTATGTACAACAAATGAAAGACTTAATCCTATAAGTACGGAACCCGCTCCAAATGTATACTTTCTAATCGAAAATCTCTGTTTTTTAAATTTTTCTCCATATAAATCTCCTTTTTCTATTGCATTACTACTAATTAATTTTTATTAAATGATGTTCAAGTTAATCGCTATTATTATTATTAATTTTGTATTTAAAATGATTCCCTACAACAAATAATATTATACGCTTTTAAAATTTTTAATACAATATAATTACATAAAATTTACAACCATTAAATAATGTACTCTTTATTAATGCAATAAATTTTATTTAAATACATTTTAAATATGCACAACTATTTGAATATGCTATTATTTTTAACGTTTATGCTCATTGAATAGAGCAATAAAATGAATAAAAAAGGAATGTTTAATTTTCAAAAAAATATAGTGCTGGTTTTAACTGCAGATCAGCCAATATGTTAATTCCTGACAAAGTGGAAAAAAACACAGAAAGTGATAAAGTAAAAGATAATAAAAAACCGTCAATTTCTACTGAAATTAAATAGAAATTGACGGTTTTTTGAATTTAATATAATTAATTAAGTGGTACTCTCTTTATTATCTTTTCCCTTCTCACTGGCGCACCGTTTCCTCCTATAATACCTATTTGTTTACGCATAATTTACAGTCTCCAGCCTTCTGATTGTGTCTTAGTCTTAATGAAGTTTTGATATATTCCAGACTCATTAATCAATGTATTATGAACACCTTTTTGAGTGATTTCACCCTCGTTTAGTACGATTATTTCATTAGCATTTTTAATCGTTCCAATTTTATGTGCTATGGTAATCACTGTTTTTCCTTTACTTAATTCATCAATCGCACTTTGTATGAGGTGTTCGTTTTCTGGATCAATACTTGCAGTTGCTTCATCCAAAATTATTATCGGTGCATCTTTCAATATAGCTCTCGCAATTGATATTCTTTGTTTTTCTCCACCAGATAAATTATTACCTTTTTCATTCACCATTGTCTGATATCCATCTGGCAATGACATTATAAAATCATGACAACATGCTTGTTTAGCAGCTGCTACCACTTCTTCTTTACTTGCATTTGGTTTTCCATATAATATGTTATTCTCGATTGTGTCATTAAATAAGTATACTTTTTGAAATACTGCACTAATCTGAGACATAAGGGTGCTAAGCGTCATATTTCTAATATCAATACCACCAAGTCGGATAGCTCCTTCATCTACATCATAAAATCTTAACAATAAATTACAAAGTGTCGATTTCCCACTTCCTGAAGGGCCTATAATAGCGGTAGATGTATGTGAACCTACTTTAAAATTAACGTCTTTAATAACTTGTTTATCTCCATATGAAAAACTAACGTTTTCAAATTCAATATCATAATGATTAATCTCTATATTTTTTCCTTTTTCATCTAATATAGGCGCTTTATTAATTTCCTCAATGTCATTTAAGGTCATATCTATCATTTCTAGTACATGGGCTGCACTATTTACATTCTCCACACTTTCAAAAATAACAAACGAAAAGATAGAAATCATAATGAGCGTTGATAAATCGATACTTTGATTCATATAGAGTAAACATGCTACTAATACAATAACTATAGATATTACTTTTAAACTTAACAAATGTAGTAAATTATATGGAATATACTGTAATTCAATTTTAGAATTGATTCGTTTACTTTCATCTACTGCTTTATTAAAACTTTGAAGACTTGCATTTTCCTTTGAGAACGATTTAATAACTTGTATACCTCTAACCACTTCTAATACTTTTTCAACAAGTTGATTTTGAACATAATGGTATTGTGGCGCATTTTGGTGACTCTTTTTTTCTAATAGATGAATGCTCGCCAGAGATAAGACTATGCCGATTAACACTAATAAAGAAACTTCCCAAGATACAACTAGTAATGATAAAAGTAGTACTGTAATTAATATGTAGCCATTTACGACGATATCTACCATTTTCATTGCATAATTTTCTAAAAATGTTAAATCCGTAGTTACAACCGTTGCTAATTCATTTGTCTGGTTATCTTCAAAGTAACCTAACCTTACATCTTTTAACTTATCACCAATGTTCAAACGTTCTTTCGCGCTCATTTCATAGGCAATACTTTCTTGAAGTCTGTTCTTCATGTATGCTGTAACAAATCTTGCTAACACTAATAAAATCATAATTCCTAATACAGCCATAACTTCATACATCGCAATCTGTTTATTGGACAAGACACGGTTAAATACTTGTGCAGCTAAGAAAATCGGGAGTGCAATAAAAATAGAATTAACAAAGGACATGACAAAACCTAGTATCATTCTTGTTCTATAAGGTATTGCCCATTTTAAAATCTTAAATGTAATATGAAACATTTTTTACCTCCTTTAGATTTGAACTTTTTACAAATTAAGAAGATACCCCCCAATCTTTTGTCCCTATGTGCACATCCCACATTTTTTTATATTGGCCTTTCTTCTCCAATAATTTAGTATGAGTTCCTTTTTCAATAATTTGTTGGTCACCCAAGACAATAATTTGATTTGCTTGTGTAATTGTCGATAATCTGTGAGCAATAACGATAACCGTTTTGTTATGAGTCAAAGTATTTAAAGCGGCTTGAATTTTTTGTTCATTATCTGGGTCAACATAAGCTGTCGCTTCATCTAATACAATTATAGGCGCGTCTTTTAATATCATTCTGGCAATTGTGACGCGTTGTTTTTCACCGCCAGATAATTTATCTCCGACAGAACCCACATTAGTATCGTAACCATGCGGTAACTTTTCAATAAATTCATGACACTGTGCTAACTCTGCTGCTTTTTCAACCGCTTCATCTGTTGCTTCTGGATTTCCAAGTTTAATATTTTCTTTAAAAGTAAGATTTAATAAATAATTATCTTGTCCTACAAAACCCACTAATTCATTAAGTTTCTTAGGTTCAATATCTTTAATGTTTATGCCACCAATATCAATTTCACCTGATGTAACATCCCAATACCTAGATAAAAGTTTAGCAATTGTTGACTTACCACTACCCGATGCACCAACGATTGCAGTAAAAGACTTTTCAGGAATTGTAAATGATAAATGATTAAATACTAAGTTATCTTTATCATTTGTATAAGAAAACCTAACATCATTAAATGTAATTTCATTATGTCGTGGTTCTTTATATTGGTCAGAAATTTCTAGATCTTTTAAACTCAATACTTTTCGTACTTCCACAATCGCATATTGGATAGACTTCAATTGATTCACATAGTTAGTAAAATTCTTGATTGGTGCTACAACACCTAAAGACAATACTAAGCACAGAAAAAATTCTGCGTAAGTAAGTTGGTCTATTGAAATCAAATACATACCAAGTGGTAGCACTCCTAGAAAAGTTGAAGGAAGAATGCTTGCCCCTAAGTTCATATAACCCCACGTACTTTTAAACCAATTTAAAGTATGTGTTTTGTATGCATCTACTGAGTCTTTATACTTTTTATATGAATTTTGAGATTGATTAAATGCTTTTATAACTTCTATACCTTCTATATATTCAACGATTGAACTATTCATATAATTATTTGAAGCCATTTGTTCTTCGTATGTTTCATTAAACCCAGACATCAATTTTTTGAATGCAAAAAATGCTATCGGAATTGTAATCAACATAGCACAGGCCATACGCCAATCTATAATCACAATATATACAAATATAGAAATTGAAAGTAACAAGTTTCCAATAACTTCCGGAATAATATGTGCTAAAGGTAATTCGATCGTTTCAACTTTATCGACAAATATACTTTTAAGTTCACCAATTTTTTTTGATTCTACAACGCCTAAAGGCAAGCGCATTAACTTTTGAGCTAACTGTTTTCTTATATTGGATAAGATATCGTAGGCTGTAACATGCGATAACATTGTTGAACTACCGAAGCATACAACTTGTATAATATAAGCGCTTATTGCGATACTAATATAAAGAACAACTTGATTAAATTCTTGATTGCCTTTAATTATTGCTAGAATAATTTTGTAAACTGTCCAATAAGGTATTAATCCAGAAAACACACTAATAATAGACAATAATACAGATAAAATAATTTTAAATTTTGCATCTTTACCAAATTCAAATAATGATTTTATCCAATGTTCATTGGTGTTCATATATACTGGCTCCTCTCATTGCCACGTTTTATACATCAAAGTAATCATTTAATTGCTCCATGCCTTGATGATTTAAAGCGAATTGATTCACAATACGCCCATCTGCAAAATGTAATACATAAGTACATATTTCTAATATCAAAGATTTATCATGTGTAATAATAAAAATTTGCTTACCTTGGTCATGTAAGTCCTTAATCATTTCCGCAATTTTTTTCATATGATATAAATCTAGCCCTGAGGTAGGCTCATCAAAAATAATGATTTCTTTGTCGCTTAATATCGCAGTAGCGATTGCAATTCTTTGTTTTTCCCCTCCAGAAAGTGATAACGGATGTTCATATTTTTTATTCAATAAGTTCACATTTCCTAACAGGTCATCGACTTGTGATTCAGTTACCTGAACATCTAGTAGTTGCAATTCTTGATTTAAGTTTTCTGTAAATAATTGCGTATTCACATCTTGGAAGACCATATAGCTATACTTTAATAATTGCTTCTTCTTGAGCCGTCTGTTGTCATAAGTCACATGGCCATTGAAATGCTTTGGTAAACCACACAGACATTTGGCAAAGGTTGACTTGCCACTCCCGTTATCCCCAATTATCGCAACGACTTCTCTTCTTGGTATTGTTACTGAATTCATTTCTAACTGTTTATCTTTACTAAATTTATCGTACGCATATGTAAAGTCATGCATTACCATTACATCAGATTCCGATTTGGGTTCACATATGAATTGCGTTTGTTTATCATGTCTAACCCCCATACTTTCTAATTTGTGACAATTGAGTGCTTTGAATTCGTCTGCATAATAACGTGTATGTATTTCTCCATTGTCCATATAATAAATAGAATCTGCATAATTTATAATATAATCCATGCGATGTTCAATAAGTACGATTGTTTTGCCATGCTTCTTTAAATAGCAAATCATTTCTTTCAATTTTTTAATACTAAACATATCCAAATTTGATGAAGGTTCGTCTAGTACGATTACTTCAGGGTTAGAAATAAGTACAGAAGCACACGCAATAATTTGTTTCTCACCACCTGACAATTCGAATATATTACGATTTAACAAGTGCTCTATTTTAAATCTGTTCATCACTGTTTTAATCTTTTCAATAATGACTTCTTTATCTATTCCTTGATTTTCCATATTAAATGCTAGTTCACTCGTCGTATCAACGTTATAAAATTGCGTTTTGGGATTTTGGAACACACTTCCAACCATTTGCGATAACTGATACATTTCAATTTCTGAAATATTTTGACCGTCAATATAAACGTGACCACTTATTTCACCATTTTGAACTTTAGGAATTAATCCATTTATCAATTTTGTAATTGTAGATTTACCACTACCTGATTTTCCACAAAGCACAACTAATTCACCTTGTTTAATTTGAAGTGATACATTTTTGATAGCTGTTTCTCTTGAAGAAGCATAGTTAAAAGTCACATCATCAAATTTAATCATTGAATAACTTCTCCTTAAAATATATAATCCATAACATTATTAATACGATTAATAGAAAGATATCTAGCATTTTAAATCTTACGACGCATATATTTGTCCTTTTATATGGCGAATCAACCCCTCTTGTCATCGCTGTAAAAGAAAGATCATTTCCAATTTGTACAACAGATATAATGAGTGGTATCATCCTATATTCAATCATTTTAAGAAAATTGTTTGAAAACGTAATACCACGCATTTTCATCGCATAATTAATATTTCTATATTCTTCAGCAATCGTTGGAAAGAATCTAAAAATTACCGATATCGGGATGATAATATTTCTTGGTAATTTCATTTTTTCCATAGCTGCTATAAATTCACTTATCTTTGTAGAAAATAATGTGTAATATCCAACAATAAATCCCGGAAACATATTCATAAATATGCCAACAAAAGCTAAAAGCACAAACTTAAACATACCTTCAGAATATGGAACGACGAAATTTTGAATCAATATAAGCACCAAAAAAGTAATAGTACATTTTATAAATAAGCTTATTTTATGAATCGATAATAATAATGAGAGAGAAAATAATGACAAACAAATTCTTAAAATACTTTGCGAACTACCACTAGATATTAAAATTGTACTTATCGTAATCGTTAACGCTATCTTTGTTCTAGGATCTAGTTTCGCAACAATATTTCTATAATCTACTAATGGATCAGCCGTCACCTTCATACTAGTCCCGCCTTTTTAAAATGTTTACCAAACATTTTCTTACCTAACCATGCACCAATAAGTCCACCAATTATCGTTAAAATAAACATTACTGGTAATGTCCATATAGGGGTAATAGATTCTAAGATATCCACATAATCTTGTCCGTATGACTTAGCGATTTCTTTAAAGTATTGATCTCTTGCGATAAACATTCTTACTACAAATCCCATCATCCAAAGAGAGAAAATTGCATATCCCCACGTAATAGATTTCCAATTTTTATAATTTCCAGATTTCATCAATAAATCTCCGATTAAACCGCAAAGAATACCGAATGGTATCATAATTAAGCCACTACCCATTACTGTAAAAGCAATACCTAAAATAGTGCCTGTCAATGTCACCATGCCAAACTTGTCTATTTTCATAACATATAGGATAAAAGGAATACCACATATGATCGGGCAAATTAATCCTAAAAACGGAATTAAAAATGGTATATATCCAATCATAAAAGTTACAAAGAATACTACTAAATAAATTGCTGTAAAA
The DNA here is from genome assembly GCF_015775975.1 of Staphylococcus lloydii. NCBI lineage: Bacteria > Bacillati > Bacillota > Bacilli > Caryophanales > Staphylococcaceae > Staphylococcus > Staphylococcus lloydii. The sequence goes on along the minus strand of NZ_CP064056.1, from coordinate 147,562 downwards.
ATACCTACTGTAATTAAATCTTTAACTGATAATTTGTTCATAATCTAACTCCTTTAATAATAGTCTGAATTTGCAATACATGAAGTTGTTCACTATTCAATAAATACAACATTCTCTGACTCTCAACACTCTATTAACTTGAGAAATACTCGGTTAAGTTTTTGAAAATTCTGATTTTTAATATCCCACTAAAACTGCCTTTTTAATATATTAAATAACAAAATAATATTTTTAGAATTTTCTATTACATATGTACTGGAAAAATAAATTATCCAAACCACATATAAGATTTTGTTTAGCAGCATTCATTTTTATATTATTCATATTAATTTAAAACTTAACACAATATTATAATACAGTAATTGAAAACAATTATCAATTAGCGACGAGTCTATTTTCTCTTCTATACGCTTGATAGTCTTGTTTTGTTAATTGCTAAGCAAATAAGTTATTTTAAATTCATCGAAGACTATTATCTGGTAAATGATAATTCCAATTATTGAACATGCAAAATGCGTTTATTGTAAAAACATTTTTATAATAAACGTAGGGCGTATCTCATTATTTTTAAAGATACGCCCTACTATATTTCTTTTCTATAAATCCCAAATGTATATTGATTTTATTGTGGTTTCGCTTTTTCTGCATGTCTAGCCGCTTTAACATCTTCTGCTGTTCTTCTATTTTCTTCTGCCTCTTTTTTTGTAGCTTCATCTCCACATACAACGTGATCGATTCTTTGTTTTAATGCTTCATACCCTTGTTCAGCAACAAGTTGTTTATCATTTTTATGGTTTTCATCTCCAAAATACGTGGCATCCATACCAGCATTATGGTGAAAATCTGTATTTGTTGCACCGGGCAACATAGCAGTTACGTTAATATTATTTTCTTTTAATTCTTCTCTTAACGCTTCAGCAAACATAAATCCAAATGCTTTCGACGGTCCATAGACTGTTTCATATGGTGTAGGTAACGTAGCTGATAATGACGATACAATTAAAATGTCCCCAGATTTATTTTTGGCCATATGTTGTGAAACTCTTTTAGCCATATGCACCATTCCTGAAATATTAATATCTATAAGTTTTAACTCTTCAGCTAAATCATTTTCTAAAAATGCACCACCGATACTAATACCAACATTTAAAACTGCTGCGTCGATTCGGCGGTTTTTATTTTCAACGAAACGCCAAAAATCTTCTACTCCTTCATAAGTTGCAGCATCGGCTTGAAATGGATATGTTTCAACACCTAATTTTTCAATTTCTTTTGCAGAATCATAAATTCTTTCACTTGAACCTGACATTGCAACATCATAACCATCTTTGGCAAATAGTCTTGCCAATTCAAAACCTAAGCCTGAACTAGATCCTGTTATCAATACGAGTTTGCTATTTTCAACCATTCGAAACGCTCCCTTTTTTTATATTTAAGTTTATACTCTAATACTAAGGGTTAAAGTGCACTTTATAGCAAATAAATAATTTTACTGTTCTTGTTCATATTCTCGTTCTAAATCATTGAAATATTGAAGTTTTACATCAACTTTATTAAATGCTTTGTTTAACGCTTCTTGTTGTTCTTCTAGAACTTTTTTATGGTCTAATAAAATTTTACGTCTAGAGTCAAAATCCTTTTCTCCATTTACAGTCATTGTAATAATTTTTCTTAAATCATTGATAGACATACCAGTTATTTTTAAACAATTGATGAAATCAAACCAACCTAAATCACTTTCTTTAAAAACGCGATAACCATGTTCATCTCTTCCAATAAATGGTAACAAGCCTTCTTGTTCATAATATCGAATTGTATGGGGTTCTAAATTTGTTTTTTGTGCTACATCTTTAATATACATATTTTTCTCCTTTTCGTTAACATCTTCAAAGTGTCATACAGGAAAAACAAATTCACATACTCCCTAATACACCAACTAGCTCATAGGTAACACAACTGAAAACAACTAATTAAACTGTTTAAGTGTTAAGGAGATAAATTCATCACAAACTTTAGTTAAATTTTTGGTGTCTTTATAACCAATAACAACAGTGTTTGTAAATGATTGGTTTAGTTCTACGTAAATGGCATCGCTATTATGTTCTATAGAACTGCTGGGTATAAATGTCAGAACTCCTGCGGATATGGCAAGACGATGCGCATTATCGACGTTAGAAGTTTCTAAAATAACGTTAGGGTAAATGTCGTATGTTTCTAAAGCTTTATTAATAATCTGCTTTAGTCCATACCTATCTTTTAAAATAATAAAGTGATCGTGTGATATGAGTGACATGATTTCAGTTGAATTTACTTCGTTTTGTTGTATTCTTTTATATAAATGGTGTTGTGGTGGCACGACCAAATAAATCGGTTCCGTATAGATTTGAGTGTATTGGATGTTTCTATTCAATAAAGGTAGCGTGTTTAAACATAAATCTACTTTGCCTTCTAATACTTGGTTTTCAATATCCTGAGAAGTACCTTCAACTAAGTTTATTTTAATATTCGGAAAAACATTCATGAACTTGGGCAAAATTTTATGCAGTATATGGAATGCTAACGTAGGTGTTATACCTATATTTAAAAAACCAGAGTTCAAATTTGAAATGTTAGTGATTTTTCGCGTTACATCGTGATAAAGTCGCTCTTGTTCTTGTAAATATTTGTAATAAACTTCTCCTTCCGGCGTAAAAGTAAGTGGATGCTTTTTTCGATTAAAAATAATGATATTCCACTCAGTTTCTATGTTTTTTATAAAACTACTTAGATAGGGTTGCGAAACATAGAGTTTATTAGCCGCCTTCGTGATTGTGCCTTCATTAATAATCGTTTCAATGTACTTATAGTTACGGTTAATGAGGTTCCCTCCTTCATAGTATAAGTAATTACTTATATATTATATATACTAAAAACTATTTTACTTTTAGTCAATCTGGGCAGACAATATATATATTGGTTTTATTTTTTGAGAAAACTTAGTAGCAAGTAGAAAGGAAGTCAATATTTATGGAAAATAGTGGAATGGATACGGAACGGATTTGGACCAAAAATTTCACAATGAACTTTATAGTTAACTTTTTGGTTAATTTAAATATGTATTTACTTATAGTATTAATTGCCGGATATGCACAGTCTCAATTTAATGCATCGGATAGTTCGGCTGGTCTTGTAGCAGGTTTATTTATAGTAGGATCTCTTATCGGTAGATTTGTTATGGGAAAATATATCAATAGTTTAGGCCCTAGAAAGGTACTCTTAATTGGCACAGTGTTATTTACAGTTACGAGTATTTTTTATTTTGTAGAATCTTCTTTATTATTTTTAATCATTGTTAGAATCGTTAATGGATTTTCATTTGGCGTATGTACTACTTCAACTGGCTCAATAGCAGGATATATTACGCCAGAAACTAAAAAAGGTGAAGGCATTAGCTTTTTCAGTTTAAGTATGGTGCTTGGCGCAGCTATTGGTCCATTTTTAGGTTTATTATTAATGCAACAATATTCAATAGAAGTTATTTTTGGACTTAATTTTGTTTTAAGTTTTATTTCTTTAATTTTAGCAATCATCTTAAAAGTGCCATTCGAAACAATAGCTAGAACAGCAGAAGATAAAGGTTTTAAAGTTTCAGACTTTATCGCAAAAGAAGCTGTACCGATCGCAATTATCGTGTTTATAGCAGGTCTCTCTTACTCTTCTATTCTTAATTATATTAAAGATTTTGCACTAGAGAGAGATTTAATTGTAGCTTCTAGTTACTTTTTCATTGTGTATGCAATTGTTTCAATTTTTTCAAGACCCGTTTGCGGTAGATTAATGGACGCTAGAAATGAAAATGTAGTTATTTATACTAGCATTATATTTCAAGCTATCTGTTTCTTAGTCATTGCATTTTCACATTCATCTTGGATGTTATTAATTGGCGGTGCATTACTAGGTTTAGGCTACGGCAATATCACTTCAACTTCACAATCGGTATCTGTTAAAGTCGTACCGAAAGAAAAAATTGCCCGTGCCACTTCAACCTTCTTTATTGGTTTAGATTTAGGTTTGGGCTTTGGTCCTTATATATTAGGACTGTTTACTAGTAATATTGGTTTAGGAAATATGTACATTATAATGGCTATACTATTAATCGTTACTTTCTTTATTTATCATTTTATACATGGCAGAAAAGTAAGTTTACCTAAAGCGAGTCATTAGATATTTCAAATAGAAATAAATTAAACGCCTCATCTCTGAAATTGTATCGGAGATGAGGCGTTTTGTTTTTTTCTGAATGCTAATTTTAGTCATTTTATAATAAAACTGTAGCTAATATTGGCGCAACGACGACAACAATAACACCAACAATGACTAGTGAAATTGATGCCATAGAGGCTTCTGTTTCACCAAATTCCTGTGCAGATGAAACACCTAATGAATGGCCACTCGTTCCAAGTGCTAAACCACGTGCAATTGGGTTTGTTATATTAAATAATTTAATCAATTTAGATCCTAATGCATATATAATAACACCATTTAGAATAACCGCTAGTGATGTTAATTCTTTGATACCACCTATATCTGCTGATACGGGTAATGCGATGGCCGTTGTTGCACCTTGAGGTAACATAGACGCTATGATGCCATTAGAAAATTGGAATGCTTCTGCAATAAGGTAAATACAAACAAGTGCAGCAGTTGTACCTAAGGCAATGCCACCTATTATTTGTTTCCAATATTTTTTTAAGACATCGCGACGTTTATACAATGGTATAGCGAAACATATTGTTGCTGGTTCTAAGAAGAAATTGATGATATCTCCACCAATTTTATAATTTGCATAGTCAATACCTGTTAATTTTAAAAAGGCGATGCCGACCACCATACTGACGAATAATGGTGTGAATAAGAAAAAGCCATTTGTTTTTTTAAATAAAAACGTTGCAATAATAAAAGGTATTAAAGATAGAAGAATACCAAAATAAGGTGTGTTGATCGCTAAATGTTCAATCATAATTTATCCTCCGCCAATTTTTTATGTTTTGATTTTTTCGGAATAAATGATTTCGTAATAATCATCTGAGATAAAAATCCTGTACATAACAACAAGAGCAATGTTGAAATGATAATTAATAATATAATTAGGATTGGGCTAGTGCTTAACACCCCTAATGAATTAATGACCGAGACACCTGCGGGTACGAATAAGAAACCAATATTATTAGTTAATGTTGTACCGACCTTTTCAACTTCACCTAGTTTAACAATACCAGTGCATAAAGCGATGAATAATAGGACGAGTCCAATTACTGAAGCTGGCATTGGTACTGGCATAAAACTTTCGATAATATTTGAAATAAACATAACGATAGCTATAACAAGCGCTTGATGGAAAAAGTTATAAGTTTTAGAACTTTTACTTTCTGTTTTATGTTGTTTATTTTCTGCTTCCATTTTAAATTGCCTCCCAAATTGATCTTGAGTTAATTATAAAATGAAAGCGATTTCCATAGTGTGATTTTAATGTGACTTACGACACGTTGGAGCTGAAATGCATTAATTGAAATGTGACTATCAAGATAATCCCATCATCTGTTTAAACGTCTTCATATACGAACGGCTAACTTGGAATTTTAATTGGTTGGTCATTGTAAGTTGATATGTGTAATTAAACCAATGCTCAATTGTTTGTATATGTGCTTTATTAATTAAAGTCGCCCGATGAATACGCATAAATTTTTCTGTTTCAATTTTCTTCTCGTAATGACTCAACGGTTCTGACGTTTCAAAATCTCCAAGTGTTGTATTGATGGTAGTAATGCCATTATTCACCGAAAATGCAATAATATCATTTAAATTAATGATATGAATGCGTTCATCTACCTCTATAGGTAAAACTTTTCTTGCTCTAGCATCTTCATGACTACTTTCACTACTTATTGAAGCTGTTAAATCAATATCATTATCTTGTTCGCTAGTGTGACCCATGGCAAGCTCCACTTTATGAACTGCCTGCGCAATACGTTGTTGTTCAAAGGGCTTAAGAATATAATCAATGGCATCTAATTCAAAAGCTTTAACAGCAAATGTATCATGTGCTGTCGCAAAAACGATAAAAGGCGCGTGTTTCATTTTCTTTATTTTATTTGCAAGGTCCAAGCCACTTTCATCCATCAAATTAATATCAAGAAATATAACATCGTAATCATCGTAAAGTAACAATTCTAATGTCTCAGAAACATTTTCAGCTTCATCAATTTTGTCAAAGTGACGAATTTGATTTAGTAAATAATGGAGTTCATTACGTGCTAAAGGTTCGTCATCTACAATTATTGATTTCAAATTTATTCCTCCTCTATATTATGATACGGAATTGTGCAACTCACAGTTGTACCGTGTTGATTAGATTGAATTTGAAGACTTGCATCATAACCAAACAATCCTTCTAATCTGTGATTTAAGTTTTCGAGTGCGCTACCAGTACCAGATTCCGAATAAACACTGGTTTTGCCAATTTTATCAAGTTTTTCAGTAGGAATGCCGTGGCCATTGTCAGTTACAGAAATAACTAAGCCAGTTTGAGCTTTGTGTGCTTTAACAATAATTTCGTTATTATATTTTCTGTTTTTAAAAGCATGTTTGATGGCATTCTCAACAAGTATTTGTATAGCAAAAGGTGGTACAAGAGCACCATAACAAGTTTCATCAATATCAAAAGATACATTAAAACGGTCTGGATAGCGTGCCTGCTCTAAAGATAGATAAGACTCAACTTGTTGCAGTTCCTTTTCTAAAGAAATGGTGTTGTTGCGCGCGCCTTGCAGATTTGATCGGAAAAATTGACTCAATTGTAAAAGTAATCCACGTGCTTTTTCACTATCAATGCGTACTAATGCTGAAATAGTATTAATTGCGTTAAAGAAGAAATGCGGATTAACTTGTGCTTGTAGTGATTTAATCTCGGCATCTCGAATTAATGCACTTTGCGCTTCCGCTTGGCCTAATTCAAGTTGACTGGAAAAGATTTCTGCAAGTCCCGTTGCTAACTGTTTGTCTGAAAAGTTCACATCATATTTGTTTGTAAAATATAATTTCAAAGTGCCTACTACATCATTTTTCACCCGTAAAGGTACAACAATAGCCGCTTCTAAAGGACAACCTGGATGATTACAACCGATGTCTTCGCTAGAATATGCTTCTTTTAAAGTGCCAGATTGAATGGCGCGTTTAGATAAATTAGTAATAATGGCTTTTTGAGCCACATGATGGTCGCTTGCTACGCCTACATGGGTCAAAATATCTTTACGATTAGTAATAGCAACTGCAGACACACGCATTAAATCAAGAATAATCTCAGCAGCTTTTTTCGCTGATTGCTCATTCAAACCAGAACGGAAATAAGGCAACGTTTGATTAGCAAGTTGTAATACATCATGCGTTTGTATCGCTCGTGTTTTTTCTTCTTGTTTAATTGTAGATAAAATAATAGATAAGAATATGGCAGTGCCGATAGAATTGATAGAAATCATTGGAATAGCTATGAGTTTAACTAATGTCCAAGCATGTTCCGTATTATTTGAAAAAGCGAGAATACACAGCATTTGAATAATTTCAGTAGTGCCTCCAATTAAAGCACCTTTTACAATCGTAGGATAACGGTTAGCACGCATGGCCTTATGACCAAAGTAACCAGAAACAATCGCTATTATAATAGAAGAAATTAAATAGATATATGCGTCTGCCCCACCAATGTAAACACGATAGATACCTGAAATTAAAGCAACCGCCATTGCTACAAACGGCCCACCGATAAGCCCAGAAACACCGATAGTCAATACACGTGTATTGGCTAAAGATGCATCAGGACCAAGATGGTTATAAACCGTGCCATTAATAATTTCATCACCACGTATTTGTATACCTGTGAAGTTTGAAATCATAGAAAAACAACCAAAAATAATAATTAATTGCCATTGTGAACGTCGCTTGTCACGCTCGTTCATCATTGTTTTAAAATGATTAATGTTCATTAAAATATAGGCAATCAGTATGATTAAGCCTACGCGTTCAAGTAGAAGTATAAATAAATTTAACATAACGTATCCTTATCATTTTTTTATAGAGCTATTTATATTAATAGCTAAAATATATTGAGCATATTCATTCTTAGACATATACATGAATAAATCATACTTATCATTATATCAAGAATTATCACGTATAATTGTATCGAATGTTGGCTTATCCGGAAAGGAATTTATATATAGAAGGAAGTGTGCGGGGAGCCTTAATAGAGGAACACGATATAACTCATGGATTTTAAAATAAGTAATAAAGTTATGGTGTGTTTTGTAAGTAGTTTTCAAATAAGATTTATCTATGTTAAATATTTCAAAAATAACAAAATAAACCTCACCATCTAAATCTAGATGGCGAGGCTAAAAGTTATATTAATAATTATATAAAACTAAATTCATGTTAATTATACTCATCTTCAATATCGCCAACTATTTCTTCAAGAATATTTTCTAATGTAATAATACCTTTGAATTCCGAAGCATCATAAACTGCAGCGATATGAATTTTTTTCTTCTTCATTTGTTCTAAAATATGTTTCAATGGTGTTTCCACTTTGATATTAACAATTGGATTAACAAAATCTTCTAGGGAAGTAGGCTGTTCCACGTTAAACAATGATTTAGAATGAATAAATCCTACTATTTCATTATTCTTCATTACGGGATATCTTGTAAAAGCATTTATTTTTATTTTTTGAATTGCTTCTTCAAAATGTGTGTTAATATCAAGCGTCTTTACATACGGTTTTTCAATCATTACATCTTTTGCGACTAAATTATCAAATTTGAAAGCTTGGTTAATATGATGAAGCTCACTCTCATTAATCTCGCCACCTTCGTGACTGTCACGAATTAATTGCTTTAACTCTTCTTCAGAGTGAAAGACTTCACTTTCTTTCGCAGGTTTCATACGGAACATCTTCAAAATAATGCGTGCTGCACCATTTAAAATATAGATAAATGGATACATCAGCCTATAGAAAAAGATGATTGGTTTGGCGAATAGCAATGTGGTAGCTTCTGCCTTTTGTATCGCGATTGTCTTCGGTGCCATTTCTCCAACTACTACATGTAAAAATGTCGCAATTACAAATGCACTAGCAATAGTAAATGGATATATCCAAGAATCAGGCACACCCACACTACTGAATAATGGATGAAGCATAAATTCAAATGTTGATTCACCCACCATACCAATACCTAACGCTGTGATAGTAATACCTAATTGACAAGCCGCTAAATATTCATCTAATTGATTAACCACTTTCTTAGCCGCCACAGCTTTATTATTTCCTGCTTTTGACAATTGATCGATTCTAGTTGCTCTAACTTTGACAATAGCAAATTCCGTCGCTACGAAAAATGCAGTCAGGACTAATAGTAATATAAAAGTAATAAGACTAAATAAGGTCCCCAATAAATTTCCTCCAAAATAAAATATTGTAGCTTAGCTACTATACTAATTATACCAAATTCGTTTAATGGTTCAAAATATAAAAAATTCTTGTTATTGATAATTTCAGCACTACATTATAGTTTACCTATCAACTTTTAAAAAACAGTGTTTATTTTATTTAAACTAATGATATAAAGGCTTTCATCATTTATATCTGCTCCCTTTAACTATGCAGCTATTTGAATTGTTAAGTAATAACGTCGTTCCCCATCAATTTATAAATAGGAAAAACACATTGTTCTTTATCAAAGTTATATTGAATAATTATTTATACTATTATTAAAGGAGGGTAACGTAACTTATAGATTTCAATTGGCATATTTAGGAGGAGTAAATTTGAAAAAATTATTATTTTTAATCGCGTTAGCATTGTTATTAAGTGCTTGTAGTACTAAAAAATCAACTAACGATGAAATTAAGAAAATCGAGAAAAAACATAACGCTAACCTAGGTATGTACGCACTTAACACTAAAAATGGTAAAGCATTGTCATTTAATAAAGATAAACGCTTTGCTTATGCTTCCACATTTAAAACTATAAGTAGTGCTATGCTACTTAAAAAAACACCTCACAACAAGTTAGATAAAAAAATTCACATCACTAAAGACGATATTGTTCCATATTCACCAGTGTTAGAAAAATATATTGGAAAAGACATAACATTACATAAGCTTATAGAAGCGAACATGCTATATAGCGATAACACAGCTAATAATAAAATTATTGACGAGTTGGGCGGCTATAAAAAAGTAAAAAATAGATTGAAAAATCTAGGTGATACAACAACACATCCATCAAGAAAAGAACCAAACTTAAATTTATATGCACCAAAAGATAAACGAGATACAAGCACGCCATTAGCCTATGGTAAAACTTTGAATAAACTTATTACCGATGGCAAACTTAGCAAAACGAACAAGGATTTCTTACTTGATTTAATGTTGAAAAATAAAAGTGGTGATACATTAATAAAAGATGGCGCGCCTTCAAACTTTAAAGTTAAAGATAAAAGTGGTCAAGCACTAACATACGGTTCAAGAAATGATGTTGCCTTTGTTTATCCAAAAGGACAAGATAAACCTATCATTTTAGTTATATTTACAAATAAAGATAAGAAAGATGCTAAACCTAACGATAAAACAGTAAGTGAAGTAGCTAAAGTTGTTTTAAAAAATATTAGTAAATAAAAAATAATGCCCAACACCTGAATGGTGTTGGGCTTATTTATAAATATTTAGGATGATTGGGTTTTATGAATCAAGCTATCGTCTACTTACGAAGTACTACGAATAGTTTGACTGGCTCGAGGACCCATCGTTTAGAAACTAGTCTTGCCCATTGATTCATAAGGCTAAACAACTAAAAGTGTCATTTCAACATATCCTTCAAAAATGTTTCACGTTAAACACTTAATACCTTTATTTTGACGCAATTCATATTACGAAAAGGGACCTGCGAGTTGTATTTATTTCAAAAATGAACCATTAAATATTATTAATCAAACTCATTTATGAGATGAATAAACTACAAATAAATGTCCAAATACATACTAAAATCAATAATCCAATACTGAAACGCATCGCCATTTTCATCAATTCCGATTCTTTACCTACTTTATTTACAGCTGCTGTAGCGATTGCTATAGATTGTGGTGATACAATCTTCGCTGTGACACCACCAGCAACGTTTGCTGCCACAAGTAATGATCCTTTTGTGCCAAGTTGTTCGGCAACAGATGCTTGAATAGGTGCAAACAGTGAATTATTATTTACGACTGATCCCGTCATAAATACACCAATCCAGCCTAGTAACGGAGATAATAATGGGAATACAGCACCAGTTTTAGATATGCCTTGTCCCATTGCGTTACTAAGTCCACCATATGTTGTGATTTTTGACACTGCTAAAATAAAGCAAATTGTTATCACTGAAATCCATAGTTCTTTAACCGTAAGGCCTAGTAAACGACCAGCCGTTTTAAAACTTATGTTTTTCGCAAGGATAATCGTAATCAATGCTGTAATTAAAATGGCTGTTCCTGTTTGCGCAAAGAAATTAAATGTTAGTTCGTTCGGTTGATGCGTAACGTTGTTCATCGTACCCGGCACATCAAAGTTCACAACGAGCGCACTTAAGGCACCACCTTTTTCAAATAACCCTTTAAATGCTGGTAAGCTCCAAATCATTACTACAATAGTTAAAATGATAAACGGACTCCATGCATAAGTGATGCTTCCAATAGAATGTTTAGGCGTAGTATCAGCTTTTTCATCTTTATTAAATCTGAAAATATTTTTAGGTTGCCATTTTCTAGAGAATAATGCTAATGCAATCATGGCTGCCAGACCCGGGATAATATCGGCTAATTCTGGGCCAGCAAAAGCAGCAATAAGCACTTGTAAAACTGTGAAAGTAACTGCCACAACTAAAGTAGCCGGGAATGTTTCTTTCACACCTTTAAAGCCATCCATGATGTACATTAATAAAAATGGTACAACAAAACTAATAAATCCTAACGTTAAGTTACCAATTAATGCTACTTGAGATGATGTTACATCACCTGATAAATTCAATGTGTCTACAATGGCGATGGGTATACCTACCGCGCCATATGCACCTGCTGCTGCATTAGCGACTAAACAATACATTGCAGCTTGCAATGGTTTGAAACCTAATTGTGTTAATAGAACCGCACAAATGGCAATAGGTACACCAAATCCTGCAGCACCTTCTAAAAATCCATTAAAGACAAAACCAATCAATAATAATTGAATACGTTGGTCTCGTGACACACTTGCAATACTGTCTTGGACAATACCAAATTGACCAGTCTCTGTAGCGATTTTATATAACCAAACCGCCATGATTACAATAAAGCCAATCGGTATGATGCCTTGATAGAAGCCTTCTAAAGTCGCACCACCTGCAATGCTTCCTGGTAATTTGAAAAATGCCATCGCAACAATAATTGTGACAACTAATGTAGTAATTGCGGCATATATACCTTTCATTTTAAATACAGTCAAACATAATAAAAATACTATGATTGGAATTGCGGCTACAATACTAGAAAGTAACAAATTATTAAATGGGTTAAAGCTTTCAACTAACATATATACTCGCTTCTCCTTTATTCAGCCTCTCTGATTTCATTGGCAATATCTTTATAGTCAATTTCAGTATTTGTAAATGCTTCATCATTAACTGCAAAATGTTGTTCGAACGTTTCAAAGTTCTGAATTTCCACAGTAACATCAGATACTTCAAAATCTAATACATGTCCACCGAAATTACGGTCATCATTAGCAAAATGTACGTGGAATCCTGCTGAACCAATACCATGGAACAATTCTGGCGTAAAGAAACCTACAATTGAGCCTCTAATATTTTCTTCTATTTGTTCAGGCTGTCTATTCGCTGAATTAATAAGTCTTGTATATGGTGGTTCTTGTCCTGGCATCATACGCACATGCATTTTTTTAAATGTACCTGAAATTTTAACGGCAGAGAATAAATTTTCGCTTAACATTTTTTCTTTAACTTCATCATAAACTTCTGATGAAGATTTATTACTCGTGCTATATGTTTTATCAGGTGTAAATTTTGATACAGTTGCATATGGAGATAGTTCGTCACCTTTTAATTCAACAAATTCTTTGTGTTCATTAGCATGATAAGCTTTACCATCAACGATGATTACTTCACCATCTGACCCTGTTAAAGTAGCAATACCAATGTCTCCATGTTTTAATAAATCATCGATTGAAGCAGTACCTTGTAAAAGGCCTGCCATCAATGAACCTAGTGTGCCGTGTTGATATAGTATGTTAGTCATAACTTCATTCACTCCTATTTTGAAAATTATTAATCATTTTTCCCGTGTGATTCCATATTAGTTAAATGCATCAGGTAACATATTTGTAGAAAGTTTAACGTTATCTTTGTAATTAACTGGGATATCAATCAATACTGGTCCTTCAGTTTCATATCCCTCTTTAATCGCCGCTTCTAATTCTTCTTGGTTTGTAACACGTAGTCCTTTAGCACCGAATGATTCAGCATATTTAACATAGTCTACTGAACCAAAGTCCACACCAGCACTACGTTCATATTTCATTTCTTCTTGGAATTCAACCATGTTATATTTACCATCATTCCAAATCAATTGGATGATATTTAAGTTTTTGCGCACTGCTGTTTCTAGATCTTGTGCAGAAAATAGGAAACCTCCATCACCTGCTACTGACACAACTTGTGTGTTCGGACGTACTAACGCAGCTGAAATGGCCCATGGTAATGCCACACCCAATGTTTGCATACCATTACTGAATAGTAAGTGTCTTGGATTATAACTTCTAAATTTGCGCGCCATCCAAATATAATGACTACCTACGTCTACAGTGACAGTTGTGTCATCTGTTAATACTTTTTGCATTGATTCAATAATTTCTAGTGGATGCAATACGCCATCTTCATGCGTTGCTTTAATACCAGTAGTTTCTATTATATGTTCTCTTAATGTTTCTAATTCATCTAAATGTTCTTGAGTGATAAATGGTTCGTTAACTTTTTCAGAAATAAGTTCAATTGTACCAGCAATATTTCCGATTAATTCTTTTGCTGGTTGCATATGATTTGTTATTTCAGCTTGAACTTCATCAACATTAATAATTTTTGTATCTAATTCTTTGTTCCAATTGCTCGCTTCGTATTCAATTGGATCATAACCAATCGTTACAACTAAATCACTTTTTCTTAGTAATTCGTCACCTACTTGGTTACGGAATAGACCGACACGACCAAAGAAATGACTTTCTAGTTCACGACTAATAACGCCCGCACCTTGGAATGTTTCCACTACAGGTAAGTTTGTTTTTTCAACTAATTTACGAATTGCTTTCGTTTCATCTGCGCTTGAACTTCTCATACCAGCTAATAATACTGGGAATTGTGCATTTTTAATCGCTTCAATCACTTCATTTACATCTTGTTCGCTTGGTACACCTAAATTAGGTCTTTGGCAAAGTGAAATTGCTTGTGACTCAACAGGTGAAGATATAACATCTTGTGGAATGCTGATAAAGCTTGCACCATTTTTACCTGAAGTTGCTGTTCTCATCGCATTAGTCATAACTTCAGACAATGACTCCGGATCTTGAACTTCTTCACTATATTTTGTTGAAGATTTTAATAATGCAGCATTATCAATACTTTGGTGAGTTAGACGTAGTAAATCGTTACGTTTAACTTGTCCACCTAACGCTAATACAGGATCTCCCTCTGAAGTTGCTGTTAAAAGTCCAGTAGTTAAATTACTTACCCCTGGGCCACTTGTAACTAAGGCAACACCTGGTTTACCTGTTAAACGACCAATACCTTGTGCCATCATTGCTGCGTTTTGTTCATGTCTAGTGACGATTAATTCTGGACCGTCATCTTCAAGTGCATTAAATAAATAGTCTATTTTAGCACCAGGGATACCAAATACGTAGTCCACCCCATTATTTTTTAAAGTATCAATTACCATATCTGCTGCAGTATATTGTTTGTCAGCCATTTTATATTCATTTCCTTTCGCCTGTTTAATTTATAAAATCATTGCAAGGTAAATAAATCATTAACTCTACAATTTATTAAAAATTCAAACGCAACTCGTTTTTATGAAAATTCCAACGTTATTGTTTTAAATTAGGCCTAAATAAAACTGATAACCATTGCTGGTAAATAACGATTTTTTTGCGCTGTAAATTGATTACAATGTAATTATAAAACGTGTAAACACATAAATAAAATACATGTTATCTATTTATCTCATAGAAAAAAGTAATGTTTCAGACAAGAAAGAGCCATCCTCATCATTAAGAGAGGATGGCTTACTTTTTAATATTCAATTATGAATGATTTGGATTTTTTTGCTTTAAGAATAATGTCAAAACAAACCCTATCACTGTGCATACAAGTAATATATAGAAACTATTATTAAATGCATGAACTACTTCTAAAGTACTCGATTTGCCCTTAGTTTGACTGGCAAAAAATGCAGTAATAAATGCGATTGCAAATGAATTCACTACTTGTAACATTTCATTGGATAATGGTGTCACTCTATTCATAACCTGTGGCGGCATAGACTTCAGCGCATGATTATTCACTTGCATATTAACCAAACCTTGTCCTAATCCTAAAATCAACAACCCAACTATAATATAAAAAGATGACGTATGTTCTTTCAATTGTGTAAACATCACAATACTTATGGTTGTTAGTAAAAAACCAGGTAGCGCTGCAGATTTAGTACCAAATTTATCAAATAGTTGGCCACCCACTGTCATACCTATAAAACTCGTTATAGCTTGGCTAACCATAATCATGCCAGCGGTTTGTGATGAGTAGTTTCCAATACTTTGTAAATACAGAGGAACTAACAACATCGAACTAAATATCGCTATTTGATTTAACCACATTAAAATTAATCCCTTAGTAAATTCAGGCGTTTTAAATCCTGTTAAATACAATAAAGGGTTTTTAGATTTAAGTTCAACGATTACGAATAAAGCCAACATAATTATTCCAAACATAAATGTAGTAATAATCTTAATATCAAATTGATAGTGAAGTGAATACTCATGTATTGCGTATATAATCACAGGAAACGTAAACGGTGAGATCAATCCCCCTAACCAATCGATACGTGCTGTTGGATTCGTTTCAAAATATGGCAGTAATGTCAGTGACATAATAACTGCAATAATGCCTATTGGAATATTAATATAAAATACAACATGCCAATCATAATGTTCAATAATCCACCCTGAAAGCGTTGGTCCCAATGCAGGTGCCAACAACATTGGTAACCCCAATATACTCATCATCTTTCCGCGATGTTCCATAGGAATCGTCTTAAATGACATAGCAATTCCAATTGGGCCAATGACTCCTCCTGCTAAACCTTGGATAATTCTATATAAAATTAATTGTTCGATACTAGTAGAAATAGCAATTAACAATGATGCAATAGTAAAAAATACTAAAGCTAATGAAAATATTCGTTTTGGTGAATATTTATCTGCCAGAAAACCAGCAAATGGAATGACCAATGCCATTGCGAGCGTATAAACCGTAACTGACCATTGGGCAGTGTTTAAAGCTATATGAAATGATGATTTAATATGTGGAATTGCTATATTCATAACTGTAGTATCCATCATGACAAGTAACATACCTATAGAAATTGTGAGTACAGACGGCAACACTTTACTTAATTTTAATTCAGCCATAATAATCTCCTTTTTGTAACGTTGTAACAAAATAAATGTAACACCGTTACAAAAAGCTGTCAACTTTATATCAATTACGATTTAACTTATATTCAGCTTTCAGTTAAAATAGAGATAATATGTACTTAGGAGTTGCTATAAATGAACAAAGAAGATAAAAAGGCTCAGATTATCGATATTTCCTGGGAATTATTGCAAAAAGAAGGTATAGATGGATTTTCTATGCGTAAATTATCAGCGGCCTCAAACACTACCATTTCTTCACTCTATCATTATTACAAAAATAAAGAGTCCATATTTCAAGCAATGATAGGTAAAGCACTGTCGGAAGTCGATTTTCCAATTAACGCCAATGATGTAGATGATAAATTAAAGCAATACGCTTACAGCATCTTAAGCACTTTAAAAAAATACCCAAACTTGGAATGGCTACTGCTTATTTATCCACCTACTGAAATTAATTACACCAAATTGCTAGACAACTTATTGATGATTGTAGATGGATTAGATATTAAACGTGAACAAAAATTTTATTTCGTAAATGTCTTTATAAACTTTATTCTTACATTTCAAATCGATCGTCAACTTCAACTCGACGATCAAGCCAAACAGAATCAACTCAATAAATCAAATTGGAGCAATTCAATTGCTCCTTATTTAAATTACTATTATCAAAATAATATATTCGAAAAATTAGGCGAAGAAGAACTCTTTGATTTCGGCATCGCTCTACTAATCAATGGCCTAAAAACTAAATAGCAAACTAATAAACCCCGTTAAATTGACAGTTACAAGTCAGTTTAACGGGGGTTTGCTATATGACTATGAGGAATAATTAACTACCTGAGCTATTTTGACATTTCTGGTTTGTAATATATAAGTTAAAGAAATGACGTATTAAATCAAGCAATACGTTTTTTAATTAATTTAAAAAATATATAGAAATGAGTTGCGAAATAAATTAATATAATAATATAAAGTAAATATTAAAAGAATGATGGTAATAAATTAATAAAATAATTTAAAGCAGGTGCTAAAAGACTGGGGGAGAATATATTAAAAGCGTCTTATCAAGTTTAGATGTTGTCTTATTAGTTGCAATTTTGGGAGTTGCAATTGTATTTGCACATGAGGGTTACATAGATTTAGAACTAAAAAATGAAACATCTTATCAGGGGAAATTGTAATACTATATAGTGATTTAATAACAAAGTCAGATACCAAAGACTTTAAATTAAACAAACCAAAACTTTTCTAAAATAGTCATTTTAAATACATCATTGGATATGAAGTATTAGACTCGTGCGCAATGGTTTTAAAACTTGGTATTACAGTTTTAATTTAATAGTTTTTAATAAATTAGGGAGTGGGAGTATGGAAATGGAATTTTACAACTATAAAAATGAAAAATTTTTATATTTGGATAATGAAGACCTAGTAAGTAATTCAGCACTAATTGAATCCATTTATAAAGATTATGAAACATTAGAAGGAGAAGTAAAAATTATTAATTCAGCACCATCATTATTTATCAATGGATATTTTGTATCGAAAGTAAAGAATGACATAACTAAACCACAAAAATTAAGTTTTTTACAAATTGATAACGGAAAAATAAGCGCTTATATAGAATAAAGCGACTTCAATAATTAAAATTATAAGGGGTTACTAATTATGAATAATATAGTTTTTATAACTAGTAGATTAGATAAAAAACATGGTGGATTAACTGCTTCCATGTTAAATAAAGCCAGGATATTACATGAACAAAAAAATGTAACAACTACTATACTAACTTTTCATGCAGATGAGAATTTCGAGGAAGCTAGATGCTTGATTAATGATCGATATGACTTATGGGATAAAGCAGATATTTATAATATTAACGATTATTTTAGGGAAAGACATGTAAACTACCCGAATACAAAGTACACTATTAAAATAGACAATTATATTTCTGTAAAAATCAATGAGAGTACATTTGAATATTATAAAAATGGGATGAAAGAACTTGAAATACTTTATAATGGAAATCATATAAAAGAAGTTAAGCATTTTACTGAGAGTAATAATTGTTTCAGTAAAGATATTTTAGATAACAATGGATATTTATATATGAAAAACAATTATTTGAATGGTTACTTATCTAGACAGGTTTTTTATAGAAAAGATCAAACTTCTTTTTTAACTAGGGAATTTAATGCATTAAATAAGTCTAATCAAATTAAAAGTATAATACTTTTTGAAGAAGAAACAAAAAGATTCAGTAGTTTCAATCAATTCAAAAAATATTTTATAAATTTATTTATCAAAGAGCCTATTACTTATTTAGTTAGTGAAACTCGTGGTCAAGACCCAACATTATTAGAACTTGATAATCCTCTAGCTAAAAAAATATTTATGTCTCACAGCATTCACATTAGACCAGGAACAGATATAATTCGTACCGGAAATAGACCTGTTTTAAATAATTTAAATGCAGTTGATGCTTTAGTTTTATTAACTAAGAAACAAAAAAACGATATAATCAATAGATTTGGTTATAGAAATAACTATTATGTAATTCCTCATTCAATAGAATTACCTGTTATAAAAAAGAACAAAGTAAATAACAAAGTGGTTATAATAGCAAGGTTGCATTCTGAAAAAAGATTAGAGCATTGTATAAGAGCTTTTAAAGCCGTCGTAAAATCAATACCTGATGCAATCCTTCAAATATATGGCGACGGTGATGAAAAGAACAAACTTCAAATGTTAATTAATGAATTGCATTTAAATAAAAATGTTAAATTGGAAGGTTTTTCTACAAATGTCGATGAAATTTTACAATCAGCAGAATGTTCATTAAATACTTCCTATTACGAAGGCTTTCCATTGTCAATTCAAGAAAGTTTATCAAACGGTACACCTATAATTGCATATGATATAAAATATGGACCATCAGATATGATAGATCATGATAAGAATGGTTTTTTAGTAGAAGAAGGAAATATAGAAGACCTTTCAAAAATTATTATAAAATATTTAAGTAAATCTCGAGAACAAAAGGATCAATATTCAAATAATGCTATAGAAAAAGCTAAATTATACTCAAACAAAAGATTTTCTGATGAATGGTTTAATTTATTCGAAAGTCTCAATAAAGATTCTGTGAGATTTAACCCTTCAGCCAAATTGTTAAATGTAACGAATTCAAAACTCAACAAATTGAATTATAAAATAAATATAGACGTTAAATTAAATTCAATGGATCAAATTGACCCTATTTTTAAAGCGAATTTCTATCATAGGTCTACACTTAATGATTTAGAACAAAAAAAGCATGATACTTTGAACCCTAAAATAATATCAGTCAAAGATGATTTATATACTCTTCAAGTAAGCTTTGACGCAAAAAAATTTAAAGCAAAAGAAATTTATGATTTGAGCTTATCTATACAGTATGAGTCTCAATATTTTGATATTAGAATTGGTAATAATAGACAGGAAATTAATATAAACGCATTAAGCAATAAAAAATGCACACCATATTTTACTGAAAATCATGATAATCTTAGTTTTAAGTTATAAAAAGATTGGATTACCAGTAAATTTTGAATAATAAAAGATATATTTTTATAATATAAGTAATCTTTATTTATCAGGGGGAAATAAAATGAAAGCATTAGTCACTGGCGGGGCTGGTTTTATAGGGTCCCATATTGCAAAAAAATTAGTAGATAACAATATTGAAGTTCATATTATAGATAATTTATCTACGGGTAACTTAGAAAATATTCCTTTTATTCCAAAAAGTAATATTCACATAAAAGATATAACTGATCTTGAATATATTGAAAGTTTGTTTCAAAAATTTGAGTACACATATGTAATACATTTGGCTGCTATGGTAAGTGTGGTTGAAACAATAGAAAAACCAGTGCAATCTAATGAAGTTAATATAGATGCTTCTTTAAATTTGTTAAATTGTATTAAGGAATATAATCCGAATATACAAAAAGTTATTTTTGCTTCTTCAGCAGCAGTTTATGGTAAGCTAGATGGGTTGCCTAAATCAGTTGATTCGCCTATTAATCCTTTATCACCATATGCTATACAAAAATATGCTAGTGAACAATATACAAAAATGTATAATGATTTATATAATATACCTACTATATCTTTAAGATTTTTCAATATATATGGTCCGAGACAAAACCCTAAATCTGATTACTCTGGAGTACTTTCTATAATTAATCAAAAATTTATTGAAAATCAAAAATTTACATTTTTTGGAGATGGTGAACAAACCAGAGATTTTGTGTATATAAATGATTTAGTACAAGCATTTTGGCTAGTCTTGAATAATGATAACGTACATGGAGAAGTTTTTAATATCGGAACTGGAAAACAAACAACTTTAAATGAAGTGTTTGATGTTTTTCAAGAAAATTATAATTATACAATACCATATGAATATAAGGAAGAAAGACAAGGTGATATAAAATATTCATATGCTGATGTAACTAAACTACAAAAAATAGGATACTCTCCGCAATATACAATTAAAGAAGGCATAAGAGAGTATTTAAAATATAATGAAAGCACTTTAGATGAAAAGTGAATACTAAGATGTACCCAGCAAATAGAAAATTATTATAATGGACGGAATCTTTAATACAACAGTTCTTTTCAGAAATAGCATTTAACTTTAAAATGCTATTTTAGTAGTCAAATATAAGACGATTTGTAACAATGAACAAAATATAAAAACACACCAAACAATAATAAATTGTTTAGTGTGTTTTTTATATTTTATTAGTAATTTTTTTTGAGCATTTCATTAAAGGAATTCCGACCTATAATAAATTTTGAAAAAGGTAAATGCGATAATAACAGTGCAATACCTATACTAAAGCCAAGTGTGAATAAAATCATTAATGCTAAAAATATTAATGGTATGTCGACAAATGATGCAAGCCCTCTAGATAAATGTGCATTTATTAATGGATGAGACATATATATAAAAAATGATACTTCGCTAATAAATAATAATAAAGTTAATTTAAACTTCTCAAGAGACTGCATTGCATACAAAACAATTAAAAAGGTAAAAACTGTATATAACATGATATCAAACCTATTAGACTGAGCATATGTTACATCCATAAAATGATATATGCAAATAATTGGAATAGTTGATAAAATCCATAATCCAAAAAGAACCCATATATACTTTTTGACTAAATTCATTACATACTCATAGTTTACACCTAAATAATAACCAAATGTAAAATAAAAAAGCCAATAAGGAATGGCAGTTCTGGAGTAAACTGGATAAAAATCTATCCACCATTGTAAATAAGGATTATGTACATACGCTAGACATGAATGAGTAAAACTGATTAAAAAAGTTGTACCAAGTACAATTAAAGGATTAACTTTGTTTAAAAACTTATAGAACAAAGCATGTAATATATAAAACTGAAAAATAACAATTACAAACCAGCCATACCAGCTACCATGTAAAACATAAGTTGTAAATATTTCAATATAACTTCTAGATTCATTTGAACTTAAATAAATGTTTAATGAGAAAAAGGCACCAATCAAAATATAAGGTGTTAATATAAGCTTTATTCTTTTAATGAAAAAATTCTTAGGTAAACCGGTAGAATATCTCATTGATAATAATATTTCCGATAAAATTATAAACGATGGTGTAGCATATAATAATAATATTCTTAAAAATGAATTTAATGACCTACTAAATTCTGAAGTATTTGGATCATTAATTAATCCTGGAAACGAATGCAGTGCAACTATAGATATACAGAAAAAAGCCCTGGCATATGTAATCTCTATTTTCTTATTCAATTTATTCATCCTTTACATCAATTCTTAATTTAACCCCTTTATTTTACCATAAAAAATTATACTTATAATAAAATAATTATCTTTATATAATATTATAATTCATTAATGCAATTATTTTAATGAAAATTGGATACAGCATCTAAAATGAAATTGATTAGAGGTATTTTCGGTAACTTAACTGATTATATAAGAAGTGAAATTACAATAAGATGCGGGATTATGTTTATAAAGAGTTGGATGAAAAGTGTTTGAAAATAATAACTAGATTAACTTAGTACATAGTATACCTACTATTTTTAATTTTGAAATGTTATGAATTAAAATTTGGTAGTGTGCTTTTTTAGCAACTCATCTAACAAGGATAAATCTTATCAAATAACGCAGCAATTACGGTTTCAATATTATTTGGTGTTGTTCATTTATTTTCACTTCCCCCTCCAAACGGCTGAATATATATTTTTATTATTCATTAAGTCTAACAAGCTTATAGAAGTAAATAATATATCCTGAATAGTAAATTAATAACATTATATTAATGCTATTATCTTAATAATATTAACAAATTACTTAAAAGGAACGATTAACGATGAAGGTAAAATTATTTATGAATTTGAGAGGAATTAAATATCATGATAACTGTTAAAGACTTATCATTTTCATATAATACCAAGCAAGTTTTATTTAATATTAATTTTAAATTTGAAAAAGGAAATATTTATTGCTTAGTTGGGGAAAATGGCGCAGGTAAGACAACATTACTAGAAATTATTTTGAAATTAAAAAAAATACAAAAAGGACAAATTATTTTTGGTAAAACTGAAACTTTATCAAATTCAATATTAGAAAAAACAGGAGTCGTATTTCAAGAAAATGTATTGAGACCTAGGTTGAAAGTTAAGGAAGAAATAAATGCGTATATGGATTTATATAATGTTGAAAAAAATTGGGTGAACTACATAATTAATATATTTAAATTGGATGAGTTGTTAAACAAAATAGGAAATTCTTTAAGTGGCGGAGAACGAAGAAGAGTATTAATGGCGTTATCTTTTATAAATAAACCTGAGTATATAATACTTGATGAACCATTTACAGGGATAGATACAAAATTGAGAGATGAATTAAGAATATTTTTAGATGATTATGTTAGAGACAATAATGTGACAATCATTTTTAGTGAACATAATATATTAGAATGTCAAAAATATAATTATAATTTTATATTCATGTATGCCGGAAATTTTTTGTTAACAGGTAAACGAAAAGATATAAAAAGCACCTTATTAGCAATAGATTATGAATATACAGATTTGCAAGAGTTATATTTAGATATATGGGAAAGGAAAGAGTTAGTTGAAAAGCTTATTAAAAAATGAAGTGATGTCTTATATAAGAGAACCTTTTGCAACTTTTTTCAGTATCATATTGCCAATTTTATTAGTCTTTATTTATGGAGATGCATTTGGAAAATATAAGTATAATGAAGTTTTATCTGGGTATGATATGTCCATACTATTTAATGTTGTATTTTTATTAGGTAATTTAGGATTGATGGGTTTAGTAATGACAATAATTGAGAAAAGAATATCTAAAACATCTAAACGTGATCAAATCTTACCAATTAATAATTTTGATAGATTTATATTAAATGTTTTTTCTTCTTTTATATTGGCAATACTCATAACTGCTATTGTTGTTTTATTAAATTTTATGATTTACCCAGTTACTTTAAAATTCCACTTTTTATATTTACTTGTTTATGTAATTATATTATTTAATTTTTTTGCTATCGGTTATAATATTGCAACTTTAAATATATCTCCAAGAACAGCACAAGCTATAGGTATATTAGTCTTTTTTATTTGTTTATTTTTTTCAGGATTAGTTATACCATTCGATGATTCAAAACCAATATTAAGTGCTATTTCAATGTATTCCCCTTTTAGAACTTCTCTTGGCGTATTTACTGCTGTTGCAGATATAAATAATTTCACTTCATACTATAAACATTTTGTGGCAATTTTTATTTATACAGTGATTAATTTGGTATTAATTGTATCAAAAGGGAAATTTAAATTTAGTAAATAACTTAAAGATAAAAAGCCAAATGGAAATTGAAATCTATATTTTTAGAAACATCATGTCGATAGTCTACAAATATACCTTCTAAATAGTTCTCTTCAGTCTAACTCTTATTAAAATTAAAAAATGTTAATCCTTTTTACAACTAAACATTACAATTTTGTTCGTTTAATTCGTAAAATTGTTACCTCAAAAGCAATATAATCCGCATTTTTCTTACTATAATCACACTATAATCATAAAAGAAAGAGGGATAATAGTGGTTAAACAGAGAATTGTTGGATTAGATATTATTAGAGGATTAGCTATTTGCACAGTTATATTTGTTAATATGCATGAAGTCTTACCTATAATTGAAGGTACAAAGCCGACTTTTTCTGAGACTGACAAAACTATAAACTCATTTTTCAACATTTTTATAGATGAGAAATTTATTAGCTTATTTACAATGTTGTTTGGTATTGGCATGGGCATATTTATGAATAATGCTAAATATAAAAATTTATCTCCCCTTAAATTAATGTTTCGAAGATTACTATTTTTATTTGTTATAGGATTACCATTATTGCTTTATGAGTTACCATTTTCAGCTTATGCGTTTTATGGCTTTATCATTATGTTTGCCACATTAATCAAACGAAAGTGGATTATATTAGTACTCTCCCTTGTAGTACTGTTATATACTTCAACCAACATCGCTATATTTAATAGCAGTTCTTTAAATATAATGTTTCTAATGTTATTTGGTCTTTATTTAAGTGAAAGCAAAAAAATATATTATCTACAAAAAAACAAGAAATTTTTCTTAGTAACGTTAAGCATTTCCGTAATCATTATACTTATCTTAATCAGTTTACATCTATTAGGTATGTATGATGGACAACAAACACGGTCATTAGTAACACCTTTCCAATCTATTGTGTACTTTATCGTATTGCTTTATTTAACACTGTTAACACCCGTACAAAAATTATTAAAACCCTTTGAAAAAGTAGGAAAAATGGCATTTACATTATTTATTTTACAAGTATTGTTTATCATTATTACTTTAAAAATAACTGGCATTGATTACCCTAAACCTACAGAATCAATTCTTTACGGACTGCCTATATTATTGTTTTTAATAATTATTTCAACAACATGGTTAGCAAAATTTAAGCAAGGTCCATTAGAAAAATTATGGAGAAAATGGACTTACAAAAATGTAAGGTATGAGAAACATTCATTGAATGACTATCTTTAAAGCTTATCAAAAACGACCGCAAGTAATTATGATTACTTAAGGTCGTTTTTAATAATATTATTAAAATAAATATCCTTAACATAGATGCAACGATTAAAGATTTTGTATTACAAATTTTAATTCATTCTAATTATCCATCTAATTTAGCCAAATAACTGCGATTTCTATAGATTCTTATTTTGATAATAATTTAGTTTATCTTTCAGAATCTTCACATCAGATTTTAAATCTAATTCATGCACTTTTCTGTGACAATTAGGGTCTAAAGCAACAGCATTATCTATACTATCTTTCCCGCCGTTAGCTAGCCAGTCTACATGGTGGCATTCAAGATATGCTCGTCCACTTCGATCATTAAAGGGAGCTGGTTCACTACATAAATCACAGTAACCATTAGCTCTATTTTTTACATGTGCAGCTACATGAATATTTCTGGCATATACTTTAGTAACAGCTTCCTTTCGTCCAATATGTTTCGCCTGTATAGCACGTTCATAGATATCATTATCACTAAGTTTATCTAATTGTTTCTCCTGTTCTCTATATTTCTCTTCCGAAATATTTCCTGGGATATAATATTCACTATTATTAAAAGTTAGTGGGAAGATCCAAACTGTTCTATCATTTTGTTCTGCAGTGTAAGGTTCATCTGACAACTTCACTTCTCCACGGAATATATGTTCATTCGAAATATATGATTCAAACAGATATACTTTGATACTTAAATCCTCAGAATGATTTAAAATCTTATTTTGACCATGATCAATATCTTGATCACCTTTTTGTCCCATACCCGTGTAATGCAGTGTTTCATTTCCTGCATCATCTATAACTGTATAATCTTGATAAACATCATTTGTATGATTCGAGAATAATACTAGTGTATTAGTTAAATGAGAACGTCTCATCCCTCCCTGCTGTGAACATTTGAAGACATCACTGATTGTATTATTGTCATACTTCTTATCAATTATTAGATTATCAATTGCTTCTGTTATATTTTTATGCCAATTCTTTACTTGTTCTATATCAAAGAACTCTCCATTTTGCTCTTTAACTATTGGCATTCCAGCTTCTTTCCACTTACGAAACGTGTCGCCCTCTATTCTTAATGATTGTATTAGATCTTTTTTCTTTAATAATTTACTCATAATACTTTCCCCTTATCTCTATATCTATTGCTTTAACATTATCACATTGTCAGGTTCTATTAGTTCCTTTTTTACATAAAAAAAAGATATAACTAAATCAATAGTTATTTCCATTCAAAAATTCAGGTTGAAGAAGCAAGGCACGAGATGATATAAAATTTTAATTGTACAAACACACATTCAATAAACTTTAAATTGAATAAAGACAACAATCTCTATTCAATTTGATTAGCATGATTGTTGTCCTTTTAATAACTTTTTGCTTTTTTAACGAGCTTTTTCTATTTCCAATTCTTCTCAAACAACTAGTATATTATAGTAAAGTAAATTATTCTTCTGAATCTGATAGTACTTACTCTTTGTATATACTAATGTAACAATAACTAACACTTAAATGGTAACCATTTGGAGAGTTATTGTCGAAAATGCTTTATTTTAAATCAAAAAGTTTCAAATACAAATTATTAAAATGGGATATTTTGAACTTCAGAAAGTATATACTTTGATAAATCAAATGTTAAATTTCCATCCTCATTATTAAGAACCTCACCATTCCACCTATGAGGTAATCCACTTTCAACAATTAGCTCTAATCCACCATTTGCATATTCATCTATTATATTTTTAATTTTCATTTTATTATTTAAATTTACAATTTCATCAATATTATTATCTATTTCACTATCAGCAAAGACCATATTAAGTAATAATGCTTCTTCTTTATATGATAAGTAACTAGTTCTTGTTTCTTTACCTTTATTTGCTATTTGAACCCGTTTTGAATTTTTAAATCCTACTGCTGCAGCCAGTATATATAATTGTTTAATTTCTATTTTGTTTTTGGCTTCTTTTTTGTTAAAAGTATCAAAAACATCATTATATTTACTGTCGGTAAAAAATATCATTTGATTATCTTTTAATATACCCATTTAAAACCCTCCTCTAGTAGACATTGTTTCATTTAAATCTACGGCTTCAATTTCAGAATGGTGTATGTCTAATTGGTTTATTCTATACCATCTCCCTAAACGATTCGTGGATTTAAATACTTTTTCTTCACTTGGAGTTAATTCAGTATCTGTAACAAGTAGTATCCACTGTGCTGTTAGATTTGGTATTTTTTCAATTAAATTATCTCTGTTCATTCCGCTCAATCTATTAAAAGGAGAATCCATAAACAGTGGGTAGTCAATTTTATCAACAGAATCCTCTCTAACTGCTAATTTAGCTAATGCAGTTATAAAAGAAAGGGAAAGTATTTGTCTCTGTCCTTGTGAAATATCTTGAGTAATTTTATATCCATTATTATTAAGAGCAACAATTTGGAAATGTGCATCTATTTCAACATTATTAATAACCTCGATATCTTTTTTATCAATTAACTTTTTAAAAATGTCAGAAGTATATTTACCTAGTAAGCTCCTTACATCCTCACTAAATGTTTTTGAAATATCTTTTAATTCATGTTCCAATGCTACCAACATTTGTAACTGTGATTGATCAAATTCATTTCTGCTTTCCTTTTTCAAAAGTTCTTGATATTGTTTTTCAAGTTTTTCTTTTTCCACATCTAATTCTTCAAGTTTATTTTCTTTAAGTGCAATTTCTCTAATGGCATTTTCTTTTTTGTCTTCCTCTTGTTCTATCATGCTTTGAATATCCGCTAAATCCACAGAATTTTTAGCTGAGTTAGCAATATCATCTTTCAAGTCTTTAATAGCATCTACTTCTTTTGAAATTTGGCTACTCAAATTTTTATAACTCTTTAAATTACTATTAAAATCTTGTTCACTTTTTTTATGCCCATCTAAACTATCTTGAGCTTCTTTCAATAAATTTCTAGCTAGTTCATAGGACTCAGAATGTTTGTATGTTTCTAGTAAAGATTCAATGTATTTCTTGTTTTGTTCATGTTCTTTTAAATCATTGTCACAGACAATACATTTATCATTTAATAATGATAAATTTAAAATTTCTTTAGGTATACTTACTTTATTATCACCTAGAAAATTATCAAAATAATTTTTATTCTCATCTAGAAAACCTTCTACTAATAAAGATGGCCCTACCTCAAATAAACTACGACTTAGTTGTGTCTTATTATTTTCTAATTGCGTTTGTAATAATTCTATTTGATCTTCTTTTTCTTTAATTCTATTTTTAGTTTCAACAATATGTTTATTTTTTTCTAATGTTAATGAATGCTTTGCGATCATTTCATCCATTACTTGTTTATCATCATCTAGTTTAACTAACATGCTTTTGATTTCATCTGACTCTAAATCGATATCACTCATTTTTTTTGATATTTGGTTTGCGTTACCATCTTTCATATCTTCAGACAGGCGATGACGAACAACTTTACTAATATCCTTCACAAATGTTTTAGCAGTTTCAATTTTATCTAGCTGTAGCAAACTAAATATTGCACTTTTAACTTCTTTTCTCACGTTAGAATCTGCTTTTGCTATTGTATCTATTTTTTCAGCATCAAATAAAAAGAAGTCTTTAATATCTTCATTAATAATTTTATTTATTTTTATATTAATTTCTTGTTTATCAGTTAATGCATTAGCTTTGACATTCCCTGTTTTTGCATCAATTTCGAGAAGACTGACATCCCCTTCTTGTTCTTGAATTGAATTTGAAGATATTTTTATAGCCTTCATTACTCTTTTAATTTCATAAACATTATTTTCATGCTCAAATTTTAATGTAACGGAAGACTGAGCTGGTCCCGAAGTATCATCAATAATCTTAAAATTTGTCAAATGTATATTTTCATTAGCTGTATCTTGAGAAATTTTCTTTGAACCAAATAACACAAACATAATAGCTCTATATATACCTGTTTTTCCTTTACCATTTTCCCCAAACAGAATAGTAGTGTTTTGATCACCTTGATATGCAAAATCAATAGACTGTTTACCATAATATTGTCTAAAATTTTCTAAATCCATCCTAATAAGTTTCATATCACTGTTCATCTCTTTCTTTAATAAATTCGCTTAATTGTTTTTTGAACTTATCTTTCGCTAATGTTTCTTCTGTGCTTGTATTCGCACTTGCTAAATCATTAAGCAATGGTCTTAATAATGTTTCATACTCATCGTCCAAATTTGATAATCTTTTACTTAATTCATTATTTAATGCTGTCATTATCATACAACTCCTTCGTTTCTTTATATACATCCCATGGTTTTTTATACATTAAGTGTGTTAGATTATAATCTTCTAATACTTTACTCATCTCTATTTTATTTTGTGTTGTATTTATAGCACTATCATTAAATTCAGAAAATCTAGGCAATTCTTTTACTGCAATTTTATAAAAATCGTCATAAGTTAACCCAATTGGTAAAACAATATAATCATGTATTACCGCAAAAGATTTTCCTTTATGATTTCGAAGAATTCGTCCTCGTCTTTGTACTAATTCTCTAGGGTTAGATGTACTTGCTAAAAAATAAGCTGTTTTAGTTGCCGGCACATCTACACCCTCATCTAAACATTTAATAGCAACTAAAACCTGAATTTGTGCTTGTTCAAACATAGTTAGCAACTTTTCTCTATCCTTGTTATTAACATCCGAATTAAATTTAGAAACTTTAACACCTAGATCTGAAATTGATTTCACAATCATTTCTATGTCACCAGGTGCACAATAAACTAGTGTATGAGAGATTTTATCAAGGTCCTCTGTTTTAAAATCTTGCAAGAAAACTTTTATCTTATTTCTAGCTTTATTGATTAAATTAGACCTTTTTCTAAATAAACCTTCTAATTTTTCTTTGGTATCAATGTCATCTTTATTTAAATGATTAATAATTTGTTGTGTAATTTTATTATATTCCAGCATTTCTGATTCATTAAATTCAACAAGATGTGGATAATAATCATATTTTGTTAATTTTTCATTACTAATAGCTTGATCTAGAGTATATTCATAGACTACTTCTCCAATTGATTTTTTCATATAAGAGGTACCTTCTTCATCCCACCAACGATCTGGCGTTGCTGACAGACCTAGTCGAGCTTTGAATTTCTCAAATGGGAAATCTTTGAATCCTTTAAAAGTTATGTAATGACATTCGTCTGTAATCAGCATTGCTGAATTGTTCAATTTTCTAAATAGATTTTTAAAATGAGATGATGTTGCAGTTTTATAAGTAGTCACTACTACAAATTGATCAATAAGTCCTAAATTATACTCTTGAACCATTTCTTTCGCTTTATTTATCCATGAAGATTGAGATCCCATACATTTAACTACATCTGTTCCTAAAATAAAATTAATATCTTTTTCCCATTGGTTCACTAAATGCTGAAATGGAACTACTATAACAGTCACACAAGTTTTTACTGTTTCATTAAAATCTTTTGCTGCTAATAGACTAGTTATAGTTTTACCTGTTCCTGTAGCCATTTCTAATATCCCTTTGTATCCTGCTGTTTTCCAGCTATTGATTGCTTCTTTTTGATATTTTCTAGGTTCAATCCTTCTTTCATTTGCTTCTAATTCTTTATTTTTTAAGGCAAGCGGCGGTACTGAAGATTTGTATTCAATCATTTTTTTTCTTATAGTTTCTGGTAAATTTATTACTTTTAATTCATTAGTTTCATTTGCCCATAATTTTTCGAAATCCACTATTGCATTATCAATTCTATGTTTATCTTGCTTATTTGAATAAACATCTATTTTTTCAAAATTTTGACTCAATCCATTATATGTTTCATTAGCAGAACCTGAAAATGCAATTGAATTATTATTTTGATCAGTAAAAATCCCAAATTTTTCGTGATATATTGAGCCATTAGTAGTAAACGCAATTTTAATATCTAATTGCCCTCGATAAATTAACCAAGATAAAACATTAAGCGTGTCATCTTCAATAGTTTTATAACTTAATTCAATTTCTTTTAATAAACGTCTTTCAATTACACTTTCTCGTGCAGCATGACCTTTTTCAATGGCCTCAATATCTTCTTGAGACAAGTTAGGATTAGCTACAATTCTAATTTGACCACCATTAAATAGAAATACGTCTAAACCCTCGGCTAATAATTTCAAACTTTCACTTGTAAAATATCCTGACGCCCTATCATATTTAATTGCATTATTTAAACAAGGCTTATAAAAATGTTCAAATAAATTATCATGACTCGACCTATATTGTAATTTAAACGTTAAACTATCGAACATCTATACACCTCCTTCATTTAAGTAAAAAAAACCTACATTATCAAAAGTAAAATAATCACTTTCTTTAAGTGTGAAATATATTTGATCTGAATTTTGATTGATTAATTCATAACTTTTTAAAAATAATAATAAATTTTCTTCATTATATATATCTTTAAATTCTTCTTTAACAATTTTATATACAAATTCAGCATAAGAATTAAACCTTTCAACTGTGATAATTGGTAATTCATAGGTTGAACCATAATAAGCTTCAAGCAAATGATAACCATTTGTTTTTGCAACATTTGCTATGATTTCAGGAGTAACCATAAGTGAATCATCAAGTTCTATATCTATATCTTGAAGTTGCGACTTATTAATGTATGTTTTATCTTCGAACTTGCACTTTAGTATTTCCAATATTTTTCTTTCAACATCTAATGGAAAACTAAATTTTTCAAGATTCAGAAAATGGTCATTATTATAAGGTATAATTTTATTTTTTTCTATTAATATTTCTTTCGCTTTATAATAACGTTGTTCAGAATATCCTTTTTCAACAACAAAATCGCGTAACGTTTTAAAAGTCGTGATTTTAGGTAATTTAAATACCATAATATCTTCGATATTTCTATATTCGGAATATTTACTATATAAGAACTGGGAATATCCATGCATAAACATGAACTTAGATTTTACAAATTGCGCAAAACTATGAAGATCATTAATATTATATCTATTTATCAATACAGATAACTTGTCATCAAAAGCAACTTTCATATACAAGTCAGCAGTAATTATATATCCATTTTTTATTTCATTATTCACTAAATTATATAGGGCTTGATATTGTACTTCTTCCTCTATACCACTAATTTGAACAATTTCTTGGTTACCATTTACTATGACATCGCCAAGCCTCGGAATCATTTGTTCTAATTTGTTTCTCTTCCATTTTAGATCTTTTATTACTTCATCAATCTTTACAGGCGAATTTCCCCTTAGATAACTGCTCAATATATCTTCTGCAGTTAAATTATTAGAATCTTTTGGATAAATATAAAGTGTGTTTTGATGTCCAACTTTAAAGTCTTCTGAATAAAAATTTTTGATTATGGAATACAAATGGGAATAAGAATAGACATTGTTCTCTTGCATTAATTTTGAATTATACTTATAAATTACTCTAGGATCCGCATACTTACCTTGTGTAAGTTCTTCATTTACAAGTTGTTTAATTTCAACTAAAAACTCCCCATCAATATCTTCAAAATCTTCATATTTATAAGCATTTCTATCTATTAAAATGACATTTTTAGCATCAGCCACTCTTGAAAATAATGCTCTTGAATTAGAATTAATTTCCTTATCAAACAAAGTTTCGACTTGATGTTTTAAGGCTTCATATCCTTCATCATTATTTATAAATATTTTATCTTTGTTTAAATACATAACATACTCTAAGGCTGCTACAATTGTTATATTGGATTGAACAAAATTTTTATTCACTAATTTATAATTAAATTCATTCAACCATTTTGTAGCAAATTCCATGTTTTCTTCATAGATATATTCTAATTCATTCAAAGGTATTACCAAACTGCCATTTGAAACATACCATTCTATTTCATTTTTCATATTTCTATATAATCTATGTGAAATCAAAAGCATATATTCATCGTTTACTAAATATTTCGAATTTTCTTCTAATAAAACAGCAATTATAAAGCTATATTCTAATTCTATACTTAAATATTTTATAATTTGTGATAGTTGAATAATAGATTTCTTTCTAAATTTAAACAAAATGAAATTTATCATTTTACTAAGTTCACTAGAACCTTTCAGATTGCGTTTAGCTTTTACTTCTATTTGTCTTACTCTTTCTCTCGTAACATTAATTTCTTTCGCTATTTCTTCTAAAGTTTTACCTTTATTTCTATTTCTAAGCACTTTTAATTCTCTTTCAGATACAGATTTTAAAATCTCATTCTTAATTTTTGTAAAATCAGGTAATTTCTCTATAAATTCTAAAAGTATCTCAATAATAGCTTTATCATAAAATTCTATTCCTAACTCGTTTACCAATCTCGTTTCATTTAAAAATATATCTGATAACTCATAAAAATTTATAATGTCAGAAATAGGCATATCCTTAATATACATATAATTGACATGATTTTTTAATTCTGTCAATTTAGTATTAAAATTTAATAAATAATGGTCATGTTGTACATTGTTATTTTCGAAAATATCCCATATCACACTTTGTCCATACACATAGGGCCTTTTCGATAATAAATTATCTTCACTAAAATACATATCCATAAACTTCAAATAACTTTTATTATAACTACTTAATAGTTCATCTAATTCTTTATTGTGAAAATTGTATTTTAAAATACTATCATTTTTTATTAATTCTTTTTCAACACAGTATTGGTGTATTTTTTTCCATGTTTTCTTTCTAGTACCTTTTGCATTTTTATATTCTGCCAAGGCTTCATCAATTTCATTAATGGTATAGTCTTTATATTTACAATATTTAATAAAGTGAGAAAATAATTGATTAGGAACATAGTTAGATATATCAAGATCATTATGTGACCTTTTTTCAATAACTTCCTCTTGCTTATAAATTAATTCAAATCCATATTCTTTTAATTTTGACATAAATAACTCTTTTCGTTCGGGTATTATAAATTTATCAAAACCATTAACTGGTACATAATTAAAAAATTCATCTGAATTTATTTTTAAATCAACCACTATTTGTGTTAATCCAAAAAGTTCGAAAGGAAAAGATTTATATCTATCTTTATTATCATTAATGCTAATATATGGGTAAACGTTGTATTCTATACCTTTTAAAAAATTATTTTGCAATTCTTCTCTAAACCCAATGCCTCTAATATGTAATTCTTTCCGAAATTGATTCAACATATTTTTATCTTGTTTATATAGCTCCCTCATATTGTCTATTACCTTATCATTAAAGTATTTAGACATATAGAAGCTGTGCTTTTTAACCTCATCCAAATCAAAATAATCAGGAAAATAAAATATGATCTACACACCCCTTTTTAAAGAGTAGAAATACTATTTTTTTATAAAACAGTTCAAACTATACATTTATAATAATACACCGTGCAATATATTTCTAGATATATTAATGTAAAATTTTCATTTCATATACTATTTATTGTCATTATCAATTATTTATATAAGATTTAGTATATATAAATAATTGATAATCTTACTATATTTTCATTCGAGGCAATTTTTAATTATGTTTAGCACCAAACTAAGTTAATATTAGAATAGTTAATAATAAAATACTTTTACTACATGAAGGAGAGATTAAAAAACAGTTAAACTCTAATAAAATTAGTGCTAATGTCTATAGTATTATTGTAAATATTTCTACTGTACATTAATTTAGAAGTATTTAGTATTATTTAACAAAACATAAAATTCATCATTTTCAGATAATTCTTTATACAATGCAACTTTCCAAATATTTTTACTAGTGTGATTTTTAATGAAACTTAATAGATATTCTTGAAATTCATTTTTACTAGAGCATTGAGCAAAATGAATTAGATTGACAATTTGATCTTCCATTTCTGTAGTTGCTAATATTTCGTAAGTTTTTCCAATGCCAAAAACCTCAAATGTTCTCTTAGTTCTTTTATATAAAATTGGATCTTCAAATGCTAATTTATCTACGTAGTATGTAAAAGACAATGTATCAATATTAGTAATCTCTATGTTTAACCAATTTAAATTTTCTAAATCATCAAAATATAAATGAATTAAATTGTCATACTTAGAATTTGGTATATAATCAATTTTATTCCTATTACATTTACTACATATGGGTATTAAATTGATTGGGTTCAATGATAATACAGGATATTTTGCTTTAGGTAAATAATGATCTAAATTATCAACTTCACTAGTGTGACACATGGGACAAATCCTAAATTCATCATTAAACTTTATAGGACTGCTTGCTTTTTTGCTTTTTTGATAGTTAATAATTTTGTCATAATATAATCTAGCTTTTTCCTTTGGATTTACTAATTTATTTTTATACAATTTTCCAACTATATTTTCCGTTTCTGTATCAATTCTCATGTCAAATTTATGTAAATCATTTTCAATCGCATATTCATCATACTTTTTATAAATATTTTCAAGTTCTTCAATCGAATGACTAATTAAAAGTTTTTCATTCTCTCTTTTCAAGTTATATATACAGTCATGAAATAATTTTTTCACACTTATATCAGGTTTTTCAATTTTAATCATTGATATCGCCCCTATGCTTTATAAGTACTCGTAATATAGACTTGGCTTCTTTGCCTATAGAATCTTGATATTCTTCAACTAATTCTTCATAATTTTTTCCTGCTTCCACTTCTAATAGAAGTTGTTGATAGTATCCTGTTTTTTCAACTTCTAAACCAAAAACTTCTCTAATTAATGAACCGACATTTTCTCCATAAGTTTCAATTCTTGGCTTAGTAATTGTCCTTTTATCTTGAAAGCCTTTTACTATGTTTATACAATCACGTCTTAATTCCTGCATTACAATTGGAGAATGTGTTGCAATAATACCTACCCCATTCTGTTCAATTAACAGTTTAGAAATTGCTCTCATATATGATGCTAGTAAAGGTGGATGTAAATACATTTCTGGTTCATCTATTAATATTAGTGTTTTTTCAACTACATGTTCTATCATTTTCGTTAATGTTAAAATTACAATTTTTTGTCCTGAACTTAGAGCTTTAAAAATTTGTTCAAATTCCTCTTTATCATCCTTTTTAAGTTCATCAATATTACTTAAATTCAACTCAAGTTGCTCAATATTCAATAATTCTACTATTTTATCCCAACGTTCGTCACTACCATCACTTTTTTTTAAGATTTGTTCAACACTTTCACAAAATTCATTAGCCAGTTCCTCGTTACTCTTGTTCAAAAGTTTATCATCATTCCATTTTTGTACACCTATATAATTTAACTTCGTATTCTTATTATTATTTATATGTTTTAAAATATTGGTATTGTCATCAAATATACTAAACGATACTAATAACGCATTAGCAAAGATTAATTCATCTTCTGATTCTTTATTGTATAAACTTCCTGTATCGTTTTTTATGAAAGCTACTAATATATCTTTTAATAGCTTTGTTTTACCTATACCATTATTTCCAATTATCCCTTGTAAATTGGTCTGTGGTTTAGATTTTGGCTCTATTTCAAAATCAATTTTGAATTCATCATTATTAAATGTAAACTCAAATGAAGTCAATTCTACTTTATTTTCAATTATTCTATTAAATTGCCCTTTAATTGTTAGCGGGGAAACCCATCTTAATAATGACTCTTTTGTAATATCTAGATCTTTTATTCTTTCAAACAAGTCTAAATCATATGCAATATCATTCATTTCCTTTAAAATAAATAACTTTTTCTCGTTATTTAGTTTATTTAAATTGAGATAATAATCTTTACCATTACCTAAGCTGAAAACATTTTCATTGTTACCATTAATTAAGTCATTAATGTTAGTTTTTGAATTATTTTGATAATTCCCTATTTTAACTCCACCAATTTCTTTATTAGTTTCTCCATCATAATAATGTAAGACAAATAATGTTTCATAGCCAAAGTCATTCCAATTATCTTTTACCAAATAAAAACCTTCGCCATTACATGGTCCAGAAAAATAACTTCTTTCGTATAAATTCAAACTACTTACCTCCATTTTCATACTAAAATATAAACTATAGCAGCAATCAAATATGCGATACTTATTTTTATATAATTAGTATTTTCAATTTCAAACCTAAACACTGATAATACACTTCTACTTATCGATTAATGTTACAATTATTCAACTTATAAGATTTTTATCTACAAATTTTCATTTATTATATTTGTCATTTCTTGAATAATTGGGAATAGCGACTTTCCCTTTGGTGTTAATGAATATCTAACCTTCTTTTGATAATCATCCATTTCCTCTCTTTTTACAATCTGGAGCAAAATTAAATCGTTAAGTTGGTCCGTTAATGTTTTTCTACTTATCCCTGGTATATCTCTATGCAATGCATTATAAAAATGAGGTTCATGATAAAGTGCACTGATGATGATGCCTTTCCACTTACCACCTAATGCACGTAAGACTTTTTCAATTGGGCAACAGCGTTGAATCACTACGTTACAATCTCTATATTTTGTTTCTGTTTGCATCATCATATCACTCCCCTTAACCAACTAGTTACTTAATTGTGCCTTCTTGTGAAACAACAAATAGAATATTACACTTTTATCATATCAAATCTTATGAAGGAGTGGAAAATTTGGAACTGAAACAAGTATCACAACACATTTATAAATTAACTGTAGAAACAACCGTTGGCATTCCAATTATAATCAATACTTGGTATATCTTGGAGGATGGTAATGTATATATTATAGACACCGGTATGGCTTCTTACTCTAATACACAAATAAAAGTAGCTCTACTACTTGGCGCTCCTCAAGCAATATTTTTAACACATGGACATTCGGATCATATTAACGGTGCAAAACACCTCTCTGAATCTCTTAACATTCCAATATATGCACACGAAAAGGAACTACCATATATTAATGGTACGTTACCTTACCCAAATAAACACGAAATCGATGAAACAGGCGTTGCAAATAAAGTTCAACCATTAAACCTTTCATTAGATATACCTTTCAGCTATTATTTAACACCTGGTCATGCTCCAGGGCATGTTATTTACTATCACAATCAAGATGATGTATTAATTTGTGGCGATTTATTTATCTCAGATTCCAACGCATTACACCCACCAATTAATAAATTCACTTATGATATGATGCAAAATATTAATAGCGGAATTGTCGTTGATACAATTAAACCAAAATTAATTACCACTTCACATGGTGATGACATCGTCTATTCAGAAGAAATATATCCAATATATAAATTTAAATATGAGGTGAAATAGATGATGATGTTCTCCCTTAACAATAGCTCTGATCACTAATGAATTAAATACTTCACACGTATACTTATCATTCAAAAACACCATAAAACAGTATATATTTAATAAAACCACCTATTCTCTAGGTGATTTTATAGCATTATTTTCCAATATAATAAGTTACAAGAATCCAATTAATTGAATTTATATTACAACAGAAAGAAAAGTAAACTTAATTTCTACATATTACATGCACTGTTATACGCTCAAAATACCTTTATAAAGAAAATAAAATCCCCGCACTTATGGTACTTTTCTCCTTATTTGTGAGATTTCTAAAAATAAAGAGATGATAGCCCAAACAATCAAATAATTCGAAAAAGTAAAAGCTAGCCCGATATAAAGGGCTAGCTTTTAACATGTGTATGCGGGCAAAGTATTATTATTTATTTGATTTTATATATTCTTCTAAACCTTTTTCATACTCTATTCATTTTTATATTCCAATGAAGTTAACTCATCAAAATTTAACTAACTTTATTTATTCTTATTAAATGTACTTATCCATTTGTTCATAATATTATCAGGATCAAATTCTTTAAGAACTATTCTTCTTGATTCTTCGCCATAATCAACATATTTAGAATCATCTTTCATTATATCTATTATAGCTTCTGCCATACTTAGGGTGTCTTTATTTGGAATTAGATAACCATTTCTATTGTTAAATACAAATTGAGAAGGTCCATATTTAATATCGAAAGCAATGATAGGTTTACCAGCTAACATGCCTTCTATCATACTTAAACTTTGTACTTCACTTTGAGATGTTGATAAAACACATCTAAAATCACTCAGCGTTTCATATGGATTTGTTGTATAACCAAATAATTTCACATTATTTTCTAAGTTATTATTAATAATCATTTCTTTTATCTTCTCTTTATGACTACCTTCACCATAAATATGAAATTCTATTTCTGGATCTTTGTTTATTACCAATTTAGCTACATTGATAAGTAAATCAAAACCTTTACCCTCAACTAATCTAGATATACATCCTATTATTTTATTACCAGAGGGCTTATGATTTTCTGGTATCTCTTTTATAAAGTTAGGTATTAAATATGAATTTTGAAGATTATATTCAATTTCTACATCATTGATATAATCTTGAGTTAAAAAAACAACACCCGTTAAACTTTCACTATTATTCAAAACATTTTCCTCTACTTTTTTAATCTTACCTTGAGGAGTCTTATGGGTAGTGTGCATAACTGCATATTTTTGAATATGTGAATGGTTAGTACCGATAATTTTATCTAAACTGCCTGTGCCATCACATACAATAATATTATCGCTAGTATCTTCAATCAGGTTACTTAAAAAATAACTTCCTAATTCTTTGTTATTTTTGAAATGTTTATTTTCAGATAGAAGATATATATCTTCTATTGCATTAGTTTCTTCATTAATATTTCTTCTTAAAAAAGGTTGTCCTTTTCTATTATAAAAAACTTCAGCTTTAAACACCTTATTAAAATCGAATTCTTTAATTCTTCTAATCCAATTCCCCTCAGAATAAATTCTCTTAGTTCTATAGTTATTCTCAAATAAGTCTAATATATAATCTACATCGTTTTCTTTATATTTCAAAAGAGCAATTTTCTCACCAGTTGTTGAAGAAAAAATCTCAAACTTATTTTTTCCTTTTTTTACATTAATATTATTATTAAGAAACTGCTCATAGTGGTTATTAATATTATTAGGATTATCTATTAACTTTAAAGATCTTTCTTCAAAAAAATAAAATTGATTATGTACTTCAGTTTTATTATCTAATTTATTTATTTTTCTAAGATCATCAAGGATAACTTCATAGTTACTTTTATAATCAAAAGTAACTATATCCGTTTTTATATTATAATCATTGAAAACTTTTGCTCTTGTTAAAAGTGAAGTGGTTTTACCACCTTTTTTAATATTTAAATCAAAGATAACTAAATATACATGATTGATTTTAAAAACCCCTTATTCTTCATCGTCTACTGAATAATACTCTAATATCTTCTTAATTTCTTTATTTTTAATATATATAACTCCATATAAAACTATC
Organism: Staphylococcus lloydii; assembly: GCF_015775975.1. Classification (NCBI taxonomy): domain Bacteria; kingdom Bacillati; phylum Bacillota; class Bacilli; order Caryophanales; family Staphylococcaceae; genus Staphylococcus; species Staphylococcus lloydii. The sequence continues at coordinate 106,116 of NZ_CP064056.1, read as the reverse complement.
GTAAAAAATAATGCTTTTTTCATATTAATCTCCCAATTTCTCACCAAAAACAGTTTTCACAACTCTTTTAGATGCATTACCATCTTCTAAATAGCAGAATTTTTTATAAAATTCTTCGTATTTATTTTTATATTCTTCATTAACTTTGTTGATATTTTTTATAGATTCTATGACTTCATCGTTTGAAAGTAACAGAGGACCTGGCAATTCCTTATTCACATCTATATAAAAACCTCGTAACATATTTTGATACTTATCCAAATCATATGTGTAGAACAAAATAGGTTTTCTAAGTATAGCATAGTCAAAGAATACTGAAGAATAATCAGTAATTAACATATCACTAGCAATATACAAATCATTTATATCATTATATTTTGAAAAATCATATGCAAACCCTTCATAACCTTTTAAATCCATATTATCTGAAATAAAATAATGCATCCTTAAGGCAATAACGTACTCTTTTCCCACTTCTTTTCTCAATTGATCCAGATCAATTTGTAATTTGAATTTATAATTCCCTACTGAATGGAATTCATCATCTCTCCATGTTGGAGCATATAATATAACCTTTTTTGAACTAGGTAGTCCTAATTGTTCTTTAATCTGCTTTTTATACTCCTCAGTGTGATTAGTTAAAATGTCATTTCTCGGATATCCATATGTAAGTATATTTTCTCTAGGATACATAAAAGCACTTTCAAATATATTTTCGCTGTACTTGTTTGCTGCAATCAAATAATCCCAATTTCTAGATTGATTATAAAAGTCTTTCTTATAATTTCTATTTGCTGAAGTTACATTCTCCATATCGAAAACTAGCCTTTTAAGAGGAGTTCCATGCCAAGTAGATAAAATAACCTGTTCAGCTTTTTTATATAGCCATTTAGGCTGTCTCATGTTTAATACAAAATACTTTGATACAGTTACATAATAGAAGTATTTCCAACTGAACCTGTTAATAATTTTTACATTATTATTTTTAAATTCTGGTTCTTTTTCTACGAGTTCTTTATTATTTAACACCCAAATATGTTTCCATTTGTTCGGTTCATTCTCTAATAAATATTTAAAAATGGACTTAGGGCTATCAGAATAATTTTTGCCTAAAAAACTCTCATATAATATTGTATTATCTTTTATAGGTAACTTAGTGAAAATATTCTTTTGTATTTTCTTTTGTCTAAACCTTTGATTTTTCGGTTTTGAAAATTGATATGTTTTATAACCCAATACTCTTGCTTTGCTTAAGTAGTATGCTTTTTTAAACTTCCCTTTTTTTATTGCACTGATTTCATAATCATGCCTTTTACTTAAAGTAAATTCTGTCGAAGGTCTATTTAATATAGAATTCAACTTTTTATATATTTTTTCTAATTCTGAATATGACTCAGAGAAGATACTACTCTTAACTACTTTATACAAATAATAATTAATAGCTGATAATTTTAATTTTCTAGCTAATCGAAGGTCGTAACAATAATTTAAACCTTCATTTAAAGCAGACATTCTCATTAACAATCGATCATTATGTTCTTCTTGAGTTAAAGATGGGTCATTAATGGTGTCATTGTGTATATATTTATAATAAAGCTTTGTAGTTGTTTGTTTTATGCTTTCAGTTTTATTATAAAGCTCTATTAAAAATGGTATATCACCGTATAAATTATTAGAAGATTTAAAATATAAATAATTATCAGTTAAAAATTTTCTTCTTATAATGAAACTATGTACTCTAAATTGATAATTTAAATCTTGTAGGTATCTACTAGGCTTAATATTATTAAATTTATGATTAATCATTTGTTTTTCAAATAAACCATTAATAATCTGCTTAACCTTTTTCTTATCAACATCGATACTAACATCCCTTAAAATTTCTTCTATTTTAGAAAATGACTCTCCTTCAAAAAAAGCTCTTTTTGACTTACTTAAAGTAGATATCTTATCTAAGTTAGTTTTAGCAATACCAAATTTAAATACATCGTTCTGATTTTCATTTTCTTTAATCATTTCATTTGCATACACTAACGCATTAGGATGTAAATAATCATCTGAGTCCAAAAAGATTACGTATTCACCTTTCGCCTTCTCAATACCTATATTTCTATAATCGGATAAAGTATCCGATTCATTCATATTGATAACACTCGCTTTTAATCCACTCTCGCTAATTATATTTTGAAGCTTTTCTGAGTCATCATGTACAAATATAGCTTCAAAATCAGTGAAGGTTTGCTGACATAAACTATCAACACAATTCTCTAAATACTTTTCTCTATATCCTCCATCTTTAAACGGAATAATAATTGAAAAAAACATAATATCCCCTCTTCCCAAATTTATAATATAATTGTTCCTTTTGCTCTTCCAATTTGTTTTCCTTAACCCTATATATTATAACTATTTTAAAAATTTAAAACAATAGATACTAACAATTTTTAATACAATTAAATATTAAAATTAATATCATAATAATATTTTTATGTATCATAAAAGTTTTCTTTATATTTTTTATTAACCATTATCCTCTCTCATTGTTCTTATGCTCGTTGTTATTCTTTTATATATTTAGCTGAAATAAAACATTTTGTATAAAGTGTTCCTAAATTTAACTTTATATTAACTATTCTGGTATCCACTTATAATCTAATCCATTCTTTAGGACCATATATAACTTTCCAGTTACAAAGACTATTGAAAGGACTACAAGTATGGCTAATGAATAACTTTGATGATATTCAAATAGAAGAGCAATTTTTGGTTTTAAAGAACGAGATTGTTAGTAATACTTTAGATAAACCTGCTGAAGTAAACGAATAAACCACTACAAATGTACAGTATCTAGAGATTCATTGAATTGATTAATACATTCTTGATTAATAATTTAAAAAATATATAGAAAAGCGTAGCTAAATAAATTAATATAATAATACAAAGTAAATATTAAATGAATGGGGAGAATAAATTGAAAAAATTTTTAGCTAGTTTGGGTACGATTTTATTAGTTGCAATATTGGGAGTTGCAGTTGTATTTGCATATGGTAGTTACAAAGATTTAGAACTAAAAAAAGAAAAGACTAAGTTAGCTGATAAAAAGCATAACACCATTGATAAGCAGGACAAGAATAATGATAATCAAACGAATACAAATCAAACGAACGGAAATCAGGAACAAGCAACATCTATAAACAAACAAAATATAGACAATTCATATGATCCGAATAACATTATGAAAAATGATACAAACAGTGATGGCGTTATTACTAGAGATGAAATGACTCCAGAATTAGAAAAATTAGAAAGGGAAGGTAAACTCCAAGTAGCTGTCAAAGGCATTGATACTAATGATGATAGTAATAAAGAAAACCAACCAAAATATACTGCTGAAGATGCTAAAAATATGTCCGATGATGAATTTCTAGAGGCATATAAAGAAGGTATGAGTGAAGAAGAAGCTGCCGCTGTCGATAGTAGAGCTGAAGGCTCTGGAGATTATATTGATTATTTAAGAGGTCAAGTAGAAGCTCGTGCAAATGGTCAAGGTGGAAATTATTAAATTTAGGGGGATAGGTTATGAAAAAATTATTAAGCATAATAACAATAATTGCCATTTTAGGAATATTAGCAGCTGTGGGATTTTTTGGATATACTAAATATCAAGAAGTAGAGTTAGAAAAAGACAAGTTACAATCAAAAGTAGATGCCAACAAAAATGATGAATCTACAAATGAAGAAAATAATGAAAATGATTTGAACAATAACACAACACAAAATACAAGTAATGAAAACAATACACAAGCGCAAAGTACAAAAGAAGAAAGTTCAAATGTAGTGAATCGTAATAATGTATTTGATTATTTATTAGACGATTTTAAAGCTAACGGTGGAGACCCAAGTTTAGTCACTTTTCAAGAACCAACTTACGAAAATGGACATTGGAAAATTTTAGCTAATAATAAAAGTGGTCATGGATCCTATGTTTTTATAGTTGAAGAGGATGGAACAGTTCATGATCAATAAAATACAGAATTGACCTAAATACACAAAATATACAGAAAACATAAAGTTAAATACAAGCAAGGAACTCAAAAGTAAAATATTATAATATTTTAATCATTTATTTTTGGGTATAAAGCAAATAAATTATAGTTTGTGAAAAAATAAATTAATTTTCAAAGACTTAGCTAAAAATCCTAAAAATGGGATATATAAATTAAATATTAAAACACAGAAAAAAGAATTAAACTCAAAGTTTATGCATTAGATACATCCAAAAACAAAAGTATAGTTATTTATAAAACAGTAAAATAATAAAGTTAGCAATTTTTTACACTAATATAGACAAATCATGACTACATTAAAATAGGGCATCCCTCACTCAATAGTAAGGGACGTCCTATTTTAATACATAATTATATTTAATTATCTTAATTTATTTCTTGCAAGGATAAATCATTATAAAAATTTAAACTGAACAACAAGATACACACAAAAATGGTTCTCTATTTGTCTTTAATGGTTTTGATAAGATAATACAATAATAGGCTAAACCCGCATAATTTATGGTACGTTTCCCCTTATTAACTATTTTACTAATAATCTTCCTGGCTCATTCTAAAATTAAGATAAATAACGTATAACACTATTTAGAAATCAATTTTTAGAGGGAAGCTTTGTATAGTCAACTTCATAATTATTATGATAATAATGAAATAAATCAACAAAGTGAAAACTTATTTGAAGAAGGCTTTATAATTTCCCATTATAGTATGCAGGACGTTTCATCACGCTTAAAATCATTACGCAAACTACAAGTAGCCCACAAATAATATACATACCTTTAAATCCTAGTAAATCAGATAGCGGGCCCATTATGACACTTCCTAAAGAAATGCCTAAATCTGCACATGCAATAAACAAACCTAATAACATGTTACGCCCTACTTTAGGTAAGACAAAGCTTAGATAAGACGTTAATATTGGGTATACCAATGCTTGCGTGATTCCGATTAAGATTGCGCTCGCATAGAAAATCACGACGCCTACTTGCGGGCCAAACGCCACAACAAAAGATGCAATCATTAGTAGCGATAATACAGTTACCATAAATTTTGGATGCCATAATCCATCCGAGGGAATATATTTCCTTAAATAAAATCTTGCTGCAACTACTGCTATAGCTTGAATAGTTAGGAATATACCCGAACTGGCAAAGTTATAATTCACAGTGTACAACGGCACAAAAGTACTTACCGCTCCAAAAACTATCGATGCTACAATCATGATTAAACCACTGTTGAACAATTCTTTGTTTTTGAAAACCTGAGCAAATACCGTAACAGCATTAAATGACATTTTTTCAATTTTATTGGATATGTCCGGTTCTTGTTCGGCAATTGTGACACGATAACCAAAGAACGTAGTGGATAACGCAATAAAAATAATAACTATCGCAAAAATAGATATATTATCAGCGTGCCAAATACCAATGGCTATAATAGGACCAATCAAATTAGGGATTGTCGAAAATAATGAATATAACGAAACTCCTTCTGAACGATGCTCTTCTGGTAAGGCATCAATAATTCCTAGTTGTAATGACATCGAGAAAAACGCTGTACATACACCTTGCATCACACGTGCCAAGAAATAGCCTTCTAATCCAGTAAAACCGTATAGAATTAATGCAACTGCATTAATAATTAAAATGATGCGTAATACTTTAATCGGACCTACACTTGCAATAATTTGTCCTGCCCAAGGTCTAAATACCATAGCAGTTAGCATATAAGCACCCATTACAATACCGATAACTGTATTTGTAGCTCCAATATCATGTCCGTGTAATGGTATAAAGACATTCAAAATAGCGTTAGCACTAAAAAACATTAATGTTAGTATATATAATCTCAAAAAAGGCCATGCCATAGCACCTTTCATTGTCTCGCTCCTTAGAATGATAATTGTTTTTCAATCAATGCTTTTGTATAAGCATTAACACTTAGATGTAAATCTTTGGTTGCAATTTGTTCTTCAATTTTACCGGTTTTAAAAATAATTAACTGCTCACACAAGTAAGTAGCAGCTTGAATATCATGAGTAATAAAAATATAACTTAACTGCCTTTTCGAGCGTAAATTTACTAACAAATCTAAAATTTGGATTTGAATCGACATATCTAATGAGCTGATTGCTTCATCAAACAATATATATTTAGGGTTCATGCATATGGCGCGTGCGATTGCCACACGTTGCGCTTCACCGCCGGATAACATATTTGGATATTTGTTCATGTATACTTCCGATAATCCAACTTCTTCTAATAATTCAATCGCTCGTGCCTCCATGACAGTCTTAGATTTATTGTCACACTGGCACATTACTTCTAATAATAGTTCTTTCACAGATTGGAATGGATGTAATGAAGATGTATAATCTTGAAAAACCGCACTTATTTGATGATTTCTTACCTTTTTCTTATACATTGGCTGATCATTCAACGTTACTGAACCTTTGTCAGGCTTCTCAATACCTAAAACCATCTTACTCAACGTTGATTTCCCACTACCGCTCTCTCCGATAATTGCAATTGATTTACCAACTGGACATTCAAAGGATACATCTTTAACAATAGGGTTCATGCTAAGCCGAAACATTTTTGAACGCGAATATGACTTTTCAACATTCATAATCTTAAGCATTTGATTCTCCCCTTAATACAGATTTAAAATAATCATTAACTTTTTTTCTTGTGGATAATAAATACTGAGTATACTCTTGTTGTGGTTGGTATAGCACCGCTTCTTTAGTGCCTTCTTCAATGAGTTGTCCTTTCCTCATCACAACTACTCGATCTGCGATATGGTTAATCACTGTTAAGTCATGTGAAATAAAAATCATGGCGCAATCGAAATTCAGCTTAATATCTTTAAACGCCTGTAACACATCATATTGTGTAATAGTGTCTAAAGTTGTCGTCGGTTCATCTGCAATAATTAGTTTGGGTTTCAATGCCAAAGCTAAAGCAATCATCATACGCTGTAACATTCCCCCAGATAACATATAGGGATACGACTTTAATATTTGTTTAGGCTTGTTTAACCCCATATAATCCATAAATTCTGTCAATGTTACTTCGATTTCTTGAATAGATAGTTGCGTATGAACTTTCATAGCTTCAATCAATTGCTTACCTACTGTAAAAGATGGATCGAATGCACGGCTACCTTGTTGCATAATCATCGCAATATCTTTACCTCTATGCTTCCTTAGCTGCATCTCTGACAAAGTAAGCATTTGTACATTATTAAATGTCACTTTCCCTTCAACACTTAAACGCTTAGGATTTAAACCTACTAAAGCTTTGCATGTAACTGACTTACCACTACCACTTTCACCAATAATACCTAGCACTTCACCTTTATCCACTGTAAAATTCACGTCGTTAACGATGGGCTGATTTGTCCAGCTATCTTTGATAAACAAATGTTGTACTGTTAATAGCGTCATGATTGCACCAATCCTTTCTTCACAGAGCGTAGTTGTTCCTTTGAAGATATTCTTGGATCAATCGCAATTTGTAATGCATCTGATAAAAAGTTAAATGCCATAACTATAATAACGATTGCAATACCCGGAGCAAACATCATTTCTGGGTGAGTAAACATTACTTTTCTAGCTTCATTGAGCATCATACCCCACTCAGCAGTCGGCGCTTTAACACCTAATCCTAAAAATGAAAAGCCAGATATTTGTAAAATCATAGAACACATAGAACTACTTGAGATTATTGCAATATCACCAAGTGTTAACGGCATAATATGTCTGTGAATAATTTTTAAGTCACTCATACCAATTGTCTGGGCAAATTTAACGTGATCTGAATCAGTATATTGCATAACACTTGTGCGAATCACACGGCAAAACCACGCCCAACGCGTTAAAATAAATGCCATAATAATATTTTCAGCACCCATACCAAATAACGCAATCAGTGCAAGTGTAACAACATAGCTAGGAAAAGCTAACATCACATCACACATACGCATGATGAGCGCATCAATATAACCCAGGAAATAACCAGAAACAAAACCTAATATGGCACCCAACAAAACAGAAATAAAGAGCGCTACAAAAACATATAATAAGCTTGGCCTAATTGCATAAATTAACCGCGTTAAAATATCTCGTCCTAAATGATCAGTTCCTAAAAAGTGTTGTAAACTTATGCCACTATATTTGTTAGCTGTATCGATATGATTAGGGTCATGCACTGTTACAAAAGGAGCTGCAAAACCTAACACAACATATAAGATAATAATAGCTAGAGCAATAACGGCACCTCTGTCTCGTAACAAACGTTTTAAAATAATCATCACGATGCCTCCCTTAATCTTGGATTCAAGAGAGCATTAATTATATCTGCCAATGTATTAAACACAACAAATAGTATAGCCACAATTAATACATAAGCTTGTATGACAGGAAAATCATGTTCTAATATGGCTTTCAAGCTTAATTGCCCTAATCCTGGCCAAGCGAATATATACTCGATTACTACTAAACCACCCATAATCATTGGTATAGACATACAGAAGATTGATACGGCAACTTGTAATGCATTACGTAATACGTGCAGCATTAAAGTTGTCGATTTAACACCACATGCTTTCAAATAAAGTACATAGTCTTCATTCAATTGCTCAACAATTGAACGCCTAATAGTTCTAAAGTAAATACCAGCATATGCGATTGTAATAACAACAACTGGCAATATGTAACTTTCAGGACCTGTCATTCCAGAAGTTGGCAATAAATTTAAATTTACAGAAACGTAAATGATTAATATCGAAGCAATCCAATAAGATGGTAAGCCTGTTAGAAAGAAGGCGACAGAACGTATCGCACGATCTGTAAATCGTCCTCTTGTTAAGGCACTGACAATACCTAAAATAATTGATGTAATCATTACCATAATGCTAGAAATAACAGTTAGTTTTAGGGTGTTTAAAAATGCAGGACCAATACGTTCTGCAACTGGATCCCCTGTAATATAACTAGTACCAAAATCTAACTGCAATGCTTGCAATAGCCAATTCATATATTGAATCAATAACGGGTCATTGAATCCGTACTTCTCATTTGTTTCTTCAATTAATTGGGGTGAGACATCCGGTGTGCCTTGCGCATGTAAAATTGTAACCGCCGGATTTTCATCTGTTATATAAGTTAGTAAAAATGTCATAAAACATACTACAATCATAAGTGGAACCATAATCATCATGCGCTTTAAAATAAATTTGAACATGATAAATGCACTCCCTTATTTAAATTGCATTTCATTAAACGGCAATTCATATTGCGATTGTGTAAATGATAATTTCTCTAAATCATTAGGGGCAACGACTGTCATTCTGCCATGTGATATAGGAATGAAAATACCTTCATCATCTACTTGTTTTAAAATGTCTTTATATGCATCAGAACGTTGTTTACTATCTTGAATTTTAAATGATTCATCAATATTGTGGTAAAGCTCATTTTTATTAGTGATACCTGATGTTGCACTTTCATAACCATTACGTGCTTTAAATGCGCTTATTGTACTTTGTGGGTCATACAATAATCCCCATGTTTGATTAAACATCAAGTCATAATCACCAGATGTACGACGTTCTGCAACTTTGTCTGATGTATCACCATTAATTTGTAATTGGACACCCATTTTCTTAAATTCTGCTTGTAAAAACTCTGCTTGTTCTTTTTGACTAGAAGAACCTTTGTCATAATACATAGTCATTGTTAATTCTTTACCATCTTTTTTGCGGATTTTACTATCTGCTGTTTGTTTCCAACCCGCTTCATCTAATAGTGCTTCCGCCTTTTTCACATCATATTTACGTGTAGGCATGTCAAAGTTAATATCTGTTGTATTCTTCGCGAATAGTTGTGTTGCCGGCTTTTCTTCGCCATCTAAAATCTCTTTTGATATTTTATCTCTATTTACCATATGACCGATAGCTTGCCTTACAGTTTTATCGCTCACGGGACTGTCTTTTTTACCAGAATTTGCCACTAACATTTTTGTATTCATGGGTTGGCTATATTTAACTTGATAATCACCAGTATCTTTCAACTGTTTTAAAGCGTCTTTGTCTAAGCTATCTGTACCTCTATCATCTGTGAAAGCAAAGTTTGTCTCACCCTTTTTCATTGATAAAAAGGCAGTCTCACCAGCTGGCATTACTTTTGCTTGTATTTTGTTTAACTTAGATTTTTCGCCCCAATAATCATTGTTTTTATTAAAATCGGCTGACTCGTCTTTTTTATGTTCACCAAGTTTAAATGGTCCTGTGCCATCAAATGATTTCACGCCATTCTTAGTTTCACCGTCTTTAAAATCCTTTGGTGATACAAATACATATGGTCGTGGCATTGCCAATTCTGCTAAAGCAGGCTGATATGGTTCTGTTAACTTAAGTGCAACGGTATATTTGTCTTTCACACTGACATTATCAATTAAAGTTGAAATCTTTAACCATGAATGCAACTTTTTATTTTGTTGAACTGCGTCAATATTTTTCTTAACAGCCTCAGCGTCAAACGGTGTACCATCGTGGAATTTAACATCATCACGCAAATGGAAAGTATACGTTTTACCATCATCTGATACATCCCAACTTTTAGCTAATAATGGCTTGATACCGTCTTTAGTATTACGTACAAGTGGCTCATAAATCATACTTTCTGCAGACATAGATCCACCATAGACATGTGGATTCATATCTCCAATATCTTTCACTGTTGTATACGTTAACTGCTTATTCTTTTTCTTCTCCTCTATGCCTTTATCGTTTCCACATCCCGCTAAAATAGCACCTGATGTAAATATTAATGCAGTTATCTTAGTTAGTTTGTTCATTATTTTTCCTCTTTCTCATTTAAAAATTGTAGTATCACTTATAATCGTGTGGCGCATACCTATTATTTAATATTTTTATATTACAAATCCCTGTCACTAAATCTTACCTTTGGTATCTAAAAACGCTTCTACCAAAGATTTATCATCATTAAATAAGTTCATGTTGAATTGTGATGATAGTTGTTGGTTATGGTTGTGCTTTTTATAGTCCTGACAATATTGTTCATAACGCTTCATAAATGTATCAATCATTGGTGTCTTAACACCCAACAACTTGCCAATATGTTGAATAATTGAAGTACGATAATAATCCTCACTTGGCATACGTGGTATATGAACCACTCCTTGTTCATTTTCATAAAGTTCCTTAATCGGTACCGCCGAAAAATCAAAGTAGCGCCCGTGTTGATCAGGATCTGAAAACGGGTCTATTAATATTGCTGTGTATCTCACATATAGTAAGTATTCTTGATGGATGGCTGGTAACTTTTCAAACTTGTAAACATCACCATCCGCTAATGTCTCAGGCCGCACAGGATAGTTTTCTTTCACCATAAATTCCAAAAGGTTGACTGACGGCACACTAAATTTCGCTAAAATAGTCATCATCTCTTTCCACATTAAACGCATTTCATGAATGAGTGTCATCGTAATGGGACCTTCTGGGAATAACTTATATATATAAACAGGTATCTCTGCCCCTTCAAAAATGACTTTTAATGAAAAATCATTCATAAATAATGGTGGGTGTACATATAAAGAACTATTGCGTGTTTCAGCATGTAGAGGCGTTGGCATATCTTTCAAAACTATGTAAAATTGCTTGAACACATCTTTTAAAAAAGCAATTGTGGCCGAATGATCACGATTAGAACCTACGTATAACTTGGACTTCACCCCAGTTGTTACAACATGATTAGGTTGCTCAGTATCATAGCAACGTGTGTCACCTAGATATGTAGAAAATGATATAACTTCAATGTCTTTATTAAAGTTAGCCATATACTGCGCTACAATCATTTGTGAACCAAATGTAGGTGATACTAACAAGATATGTTTTACTTTTTCTAATATTGCAGTTGATAGTTGTGCCAATGTACTATGATATGCATCTGCAGTACATGCCATAATAATCGTGTCATATATCCCTTCAACATCTTGTATATCTGCATATAAATGGTTAATTTGAAAGCGACCAGCCATTTGTTTATGTGCATCATTTTGTGTCGTGACTTCAAAGAATTTATCTCTTTGATATGCTTGAAGTAATTTTTTTGATTTCAATGAGGTTGAGGCACGACCTACCATATCTATTTGTTTGTCTGTCGTTAGATGGCACAGATTGGCCAATTGAATTGCAACTGGCCCTGTACCTATAATTAATATTTTAGACATCCGCTACACCCACCCCTATTGCTGCCTTACGATATAAAGCAATATCAAAAATTTGATTAGGTTGTATACGTTTATCTACACATTGCCATTTTCCTAGGCTAGTTTCCTTAGAAGGATAATTAAACAGTGCTTTGATGCCATCACCAAATCGCATTGCAACAACTACATTTTCATTCGTTAAATCATAGAGTTGCTCTAATATGTCATATTTAATTGGAATTGTTGAACTAAATATAATATGCGTCACTGTTTTGATATCTACTAATTGATTTACTGTCCGTTCTGTAATCTCTATATCTTCATTTGGTGCTAATACTTTAACAATTCTTTGCCCTAAATCAACCGCCGTTGGATCAATATCAATACCAATAACAGAAGCGCCAGTCTCTTTAGCTACTTGAATGAGCGTCATAGGATATGCCCCAGATCCAACTAACAATAATTTGTCATTTTCAGTTATATGACATTGTCCAAATTCCTCATTAATACAGTGCTCGATGTTATCAAAGTAGCCTGAAGTAGAAGCCTTACCGTCTAATAAACGTTGCGCTCGAATAACTTCTACTTGTTTAACGCATTGGGCTGATATGAATTGAAGTCTCTTCGTAAGATGTGCTTTTATCACTTCATCTTCCCAATCTTCATACAACCTTCTAAAAACTGGATTTAATATAAACTGACTATACTCATCCACTAATGCTTCTAATGCATCAATGCAGTCACTATTTTCTAAGACTTTTTCATATAGTGTTTCAAAATTTAATAAATATTTATGTAATATAACGCTAATCTCTTTCTCTAAATTATTCATTTCAGTCTCCTATTCTATAAATGCTTTTCCTGTTGCGACAGTTGAGACTCGCCCTTTAATGGAAGTTTGGAACCCAAACTTTGGACATTTCCTAGATGTTACTAATATGTTGCCACCTGGCTGATGAACTATAAAATCCTCGCATGCACTTTCAATTTTATAATTTTTAAAAATACCTATCGACGCAGTACCAGAACCACAACTATTTTCCCACACTAAACTTTTCATTTCTGGTATAAAAATAAGTGGTTTAAGAAACTGACGTTGTTCATCAAATAGCATGATACCTATCGTTTTATATTCATTACTCCATGTTTGCTGAAGGACAAATTTTTCAACCTGATGTTGCAATTTTTTAGTCACTTCAGTGACAGGAATAACAAAATGCACATAAGACTCATATACAATTTCTATCGCATTCCATTGTTGCCGATCAATATTAAGCTTTATTGCGGATACGTGCTGTGCTTGGGGCATACTGACTTCATAATGTTGATTGCTATGTACTTCACACTCAACCAATCCCGAACATCCTGAAACTTTTATTGCACATTGCCTTTTTTGTAATATGTTGTTTTCTTGTAAATAATGTATGTATGACATTGTGGCATTACCACAAAATTCATTTCCGCTCATAACTAAATGATAATTTCTATTCAAATCCGTATTGGTGGACTCTATAAATCCTACTTGCTCACAACAAACATGATTCGTTGTCATTAATTGGTTAGCTATGTTTGCATAATCTCTTGAATCATGTTTTGAATGCACGAGTATCGTCATATTCCCCGATGGATTATACTTAGAAAATTCTATAACCTTTCGATTCATATAACTCTCCTTCTATTTAAAATTGATTTATATAAGCCTGCTAACAATGATTTAAAACTTTAAATTATTGCACAGTCAAAATAAATCGAAATAGTTACGATTTGATTAATATAATATATCGAGTTTTTATGCTTGTCAATACAAATGATAATATTTTTCAATTAAGAATTATTTAAAATCTTGATTTACTTTGTCAGCATTTAGTCTAAATTATGAATAAATTTCTTGTATGTTATGTACTTTTTTAGATTTACATAAAAAATAAAGCTTCAATCATTCACTTATACTTAAAAAGTACTGTAAATGATGAAGCTTTATAGATTTTGATTGTTAAATACAATCTATAATATTCTTAGTTAATTAGATTTATCACAGTTGTCATAAATTTACTTGCGCTCAATTATACTTTTCCATATTTGCGAAAAATAGTGACTAATATTTAAAAATAAGATAAATAACATATAACACTATTAAGTAAACAAAAAAGCTGGAACATAAACCCTTTGAATATGTTCCAGCCATCAATATTTAATATTTATTGTTGTGTATATACTTCAATATCAGTTTCGCAACTGCCTCCTGTGCCGTACTTATTTGGTTCTTTATTACCTGCAAGTATCAGTACAAACCAAGTATAAAGTGTGACCAATCCTGCAATTACGGTACCGAAAATACCAGCCATAACTGTAGTGCCGAGCAAACCATGACTTTCTGTATTGGCAACAATAATAATAACACCTATTATAAATAGCGTTGTAGCAATCATTGTAATAAATCCACTAATATAAGAAATGATAGCAAGGATCATAGTACGATTTGTATCATGTAAGCGTCTTACCATCACAGTAAAAGTAGGAATAATAATAACTATTGCAAATAAGCCACTAAGTAAACCACTTGATACAATTCCTAAAACAGAAGATATTAAAAAATTTATCCAGAAAGGATGCCAAAATTCAGGGCGTGTTGACCTTCCATTAACATCAATAAAACGTGTCCAAAATGCCTTGTAACTCTCGATAACTTGATTCTGTGAACTGTCCATTTAAACTCCCCTATAAGTTTGATAATTACAGTGTACTAAAATAAAGTTGTAGATAGCAATCAGGTTTTAAAATATTGTATACATATTAAAAATAATATATATGTTTACAGTCTTAAATTTAGTATAGCTATATAAATCGAATTAACTGTTCTCTCCAGATAACTCACTTTCGTCCAAGTCTCTAAATAATTCTTTATTATACTGTTGCTTTAAGGTTGTTTCGTATTTCTTACTCCATTGTCTTAATCCTATATAATAAAAGGTTACAACAATTATCGCTAATAATACTATAGCTGGCCAAAACCATGACGATACAATATGATGTTGTGCTGCTAAACCAATTGGTGAAAACAATATAAATGTAAAAACAATAGACCCTAACAAGAGAACTGTAACTGGTATTGTATATTTCCATGGCCTCATATCTACTTTAGGGTTTGGACTAAATTTAAATGGTGTATCTAATGGATTTGTCATTCCTATAATCAACATTACTAGCACTTCTATTACAAATAAGAGCCCTTGTATGTATATAAAATTAATCGTCATTTCATATTTAAAGAACATTGGTAATCCCCATATCAATAAATAATAAACAATTACGTGTGAAATAATAATTATTTTAGGTGCAATGGGAGGAACTCTTTTTGCAAATATACCAACCAATACAATCGCTATAATTGGTATGTTGAAGAAACCTGTGAATTGGCGAATGATTGTCCATAATCCTTGTGGAGCATTCATTAACATTGGCGAAATAAAGAAAGTCGTCAATGCCAAAATCACACCAAACCATTGGCTTGCCCTTATCATTTGTCTATCTGTAGCTTTTTTATTAATTAGTATTTTATAAATATCGTAAACAAATAACGTTGATGCACTATTTAATAATGCATTAAAACTAGAAAATACAGCACCTAGTAATACGGCTAAGAAGAAGCCATCTAAAAAGGTAGGAAATACATCTTTTACTAACGTAGGATACGCTAAATCCATATTCTTTAATCGTGACCCATATAAATGATATGCAATGACACCTGGAATCATCATAAGAAAAGGGACTAGTATTTTTAGAAACCCGGTAAATAATGCTCCCTTTTGGCCTTCAGCTAAATTCTTTGCCCCTAATGTTCTTTGAATAACATATTGATTAGTGCCCCAATAGAATAAATTAGCAAATATCATTCCTGTAAAAATCGAACCAAATGGTACATCATCTTTGTTAGAACCAATGGCATTTAATTTTTCAGGATGATCTGTCGCAATTGTCTTCATACCTTCTAACAAACTACCATTACCCAATGCAATAAAACCAAGTACTGGTACTAAGACGCCCACTATCAAAAGCCCTATACCATTTAAAGTATCTGAAATAGCAATAGCTTTTAAACCACCTAAAATAGCATATAACATACCGATAATGCCGATAACCCAAACAATAACCCATATAGATTGCTCGTATGTTATATGAAACATGTTTGGTATATCAAATATTTGTAATACAGCTAAAGAACCTGAATATAGTACAGATGGTATAGTTATGAAACCATAGCCAACCATAAACAACAAGACAATTAATAAGCGAGTCTGTTTATCAAAGCGATTATTTATAAATTCTGGAAGTGTGGTAAATGCACCACCCAAATATTTTGGTAGTAAAACTGCAGCTAATATAATAACAGAGAAACCTGCTGTAACTTCCCAACCCATACTAGATAAATTGTTTTGATAGCCCTGTCCATTTAAACCTATTAACTGTTCTGCAGATAAATTAGTTAGTATTAATGCACCTGCAATAAAACCACCTGTTAACCCTCGACCTCCTAGGAAGAATCCTCCTGAACTACTAATAGTATTTTTAGTCTTATAATAGGAATACCAAGCTACGATACCAATAAAAAATGCACATGATATTAATGTAAATGCTATATACATATTTCTCCCTACCTCCTAAAGTATTCACTCCATCTTAATTGAAAAGACCACAGGTTAACTATGAGCTTTATTAGTGTTTAATCCTAACTTTTCTCTTAATGTACCTGCATTATATTCCGTTTGTACTAAACCTCTTTCTTTTAATATTGGAACAACTTTATTCACAAATAGTTCAAATTGCGTAGGGTTTAACGGAGGCATTATGTTAAATCCGTCAGCGGCACCGCGGGTAAACCATTCTTCCATCCTGTCTGCCACATCTTCAGCCGTTCCTACTATGATATGATGGCCTCTTGCGCCAGCAACATGTTTCATTACATCCTCCAACGTTGAATTATTTTTCTTAGCTGTGTCCTTAATTAGGTCTACGCGACTTTGAATATTATTACCTCTATCTATATGAACATTTTCAAATGGGGTACTTAACTCATAACCGCTTAAATCTGTGTCACCTAAATAAGAAGACAATAATTCTAATCCCATCTCTGGAACTATCAAATCTTGTAATTCTTTATAGTGGGCTTCAGCTTCTTCTCGTGTTTCTCCAACAAATGGGAAAATACCTGGCATAATAACAATTTCTTGTTCTAGACCCCGTTTTTCAGCAACTTGCTCTTTTAAATTATGAGCAAAAGTAACTGAATTATCGATATCATTTTGTGCTGTAAACACAACTTCTGCATGTATTGAGGCAAATGCAGTTCCCTTTTTAGAAGAACCAGCTTGAACCAGAAGTGGATAACCTTGAGGTGATTGTTCTATATTTAATGGTCCTCTAACACTATAAAAATTTCCTTCATAGTTAATCGGTTCAGGTTTTTTTTCATCAAAGAACCCTCCAGCAGAGTGAAGTCGCTCTGGGCTGACATCTCTCCATGAATCCCACAATTGCTTAGATATATCGACAAATTCTTCCGCTTGATCGTATCTTAAGTCATGATCCACGTTATTTACTCCACTAAAATTTTTAGCTGTATTATTAATACCTGATGTCACAATATTCCACCCGGCTCTGCCATCACTGTAATGATCTAAAGATGAAAAGACTCTAGCTAAATTGAATGGCTCTGAAAAAGAAGTAGAACCCGTCACAATTAGACCAAGATTCTTTGTTTCTCTAGCTATAATCGACATTAACGAAATTGGCTCGAAAAATGTAAACATATCTGGATGTGTTTTCTCATCAAGATATAAACTATCTGCCATAAATAGAAAATCAAATTTTGCTTGTTCTAAAAGTTTTGCTTGTTCAATTGTCTTCGTTAAATTCATTCCTCCATGTGCTAATGCATCTGGATGTCTACTGCTTGCAACATGGTGACCAAAGCCCGTTAAAAAGTATCCTAATTTCATTCTTTTCATCTTTACCCCTCCATAATTTATTATTCCGATTGGATTAATAAGGATTATAGTATCATTATATTTTTATAGAGTCAATTTACAATTTTAAAAAATAATTATTTCAAAAGTAAAATTTACCTATAAAATTTGTTGATAATTTTAATGGGTATTTTATATAAATATGTGCTAATTAAAAAACTGTTGATGCAACAAATATTGTTTCATCTTCATACTCATATCAAGAATGGAAAAAATTAAATAACATTGCTGATACATTCTCTACATAAAAAAACACCTTCGAATAAATTCATTTTATATTATGAATTCAACGAAAGTGTTTTTATTTTATTCTGAGAAAATGAGGGCACCACAATAAATACGCATTGAGGTCCTTATCTTATTAAAAGAAGTCTGCTTATTGAAATTAAAAACTTGAGACGTGCTACTTTATCAATAAATCCAATGTATTATCCTTGGTTTTCTGGATAGACTTGTTTGATTGCAGCATTAAGCGCTTCAGCAAAGTCATACATAGTGGTAGTCCAATTTTCTATTTTTTTTCGTGATGCTGTGCTCGTGTCTTCATTTTTGAAAAATGCTTTTCTTAAAGCAGTCGTTAGCTCTAATTGAACGCCTGTGCTTTCCTCTACTTTATTAATAAAATTATTATTACCCAGTCCACCAAGGTATTCTGGCGGAATTTTCACTACGAATCCTTTAAGTTCAAGTTGGCTTTGGATGGCATCTCTAAGCGATGATTGATAACCACCTAAGTATACGAGTTGTTCTTCCCCTTGGGCGCCATGTATTGAAATTGTAGCTGTTCGATCTTGAATCATGTCATGCAAAGTTGCATCATCATAATTTGTAGATGTTACATGTAACTGAGTATTGTTGGATGGACGTATCGCTTCAAATGAAAAATAATCAAAATCACCATTATTTGCCACTAATTTTGTTAATTCTGAAGTCCCTTGTTCAAGGTTTCCGCCATGTGGTGCCACTATCAATACTGGTTTTCCAACATTTCGCGTATCTTTCTTCCAGTCGATGCCTTCTGTCGTATCATTGTATAATTCTGTCATAGACTTATAATAATCTTGTTTACGCGTTGCATTACCTGTCTCTGTACCCGTTTCTGGAGTTGCTTTTATTGTTCCTTGTGACTGCAATGTATTATCTTGAGTGTTCGTATTTTCGATTTTGGGAGTTACTGTGTTTTGTGGTTCTTCACTTGTCTTGACTGGTGATTTTGTTATTGTGCTTGGTTGTACTGGTGCAGATGGTGTAGGCACTGTCGATGATGTGTTTGGTTTTGTGGTCGGCGGCGTTGGTATTGTATTTGAAGGCTGCGTCTTTGTTGTTGGTACTTTTGTTGTTGTACTCGGATTCGTCGTTGTTGTTGTTGGTACTTTTGTTGTTGTACTCGGTTTCGGCGTTGTTGTCGTCGGCGCTTTTGTTGTCGTGCTCGGTTTCGGTGTTGTTGTCGGCGCTTTTGTTGTCGCACTCGGTTTCGGTGTTGTTGTTGTCGGTGCTTTTGTTGTTGCACTCGGTTTCTTCGTTGCTGTCGTCGGTGCTTTTGTTGTTGCACTCGGTTTCGGTGTTGTTGTCGTCGGCGCTTTTGTTGTTGTGTTCGGCTTCTTCACCGTTGTCGTCGGTGCTTTTGTTGTCGTGCTCGGTTTCTTTGTTGTTGTCGTCGGCGCTTTTGTTGTCGCACTCGGTTTCTTTGTTGTTGTCGCCGGTGTTTTTGTTGTTGCACTCGGTTTCTTCGTTGTTATCGCCGGTGCTTTTGTTGTTGTACTCGGTTTCTTCGTCACTGGTGCTTTTTGCACTATAGGTTTTACTGTTGCTTGTGATTTTTTAGTCGTTACATTTGTAGCTGCTTTTGTTGTTGTGTTTTTTACCGCTACAGGCTTTACTGTTTTCATCGTTGTCGTTGGTTTAGTTGTTTTTGCTACTATTTGTGATTTTACTGTTGAAGTACTCGCATGTGCATTTTCACTTACTAAAGCAATTGTGCTAATCCCAATAACAGTCGTTACAAGCCCTAGCACTAATTTCTTACTAGAAAAAGTACGTATATTCGTATTCATTTTCATTCTTTTCCCCTTAATGTTTTCTATAATTTTAATAATACACAATGCTTTTTAAAAAGCAATATTTAAATTATTGTTTAACTTAAAATTAAGAACTTATAACATTAGTAAAAACATACAGCAACAAAGCAATAAATTACTTATCACAAGTATATTTAAAAATATACTGAAGACACTAAATATATTATTACAATAATAAAAGTTTAAAATGGCTAATACCATAACTACTCATACTCTCATCTATATATTTTTCATATATTTAATGAGACATAATAATATTATTTATTCAACTATCAAAATGTAAAGAATTAGTATCATTTGTTAAAAAATTATAATAACTATTGAAATTTAATAAATGGTGCAAAATTTTGTTGCTTTTTTATTTATCATAGGATATAAATAGTTAAGAAACATGTAATTTTATATTAAAGAATGGGGATGTATATATGAAAAAAGGTAATTTTCAGAGGTTTTCTTTAAGAAAGTTTAAGGTTGGGACAGGGTCTATTTTATTGGGGACATTTTTAGTAATAGGTTTACATAATGAAGCACATGCAAGTGAAACAGATACTTCAACTACGAGTGATCAAACAACAGTTAAAGAAAATACAGTCAATGAAGATGTTTCTGAAGCGAAAGAAACATCAAAACAAAACGACGATGAAACTCCAACTATAAAAAAAGAAATTACAGAAAAAACAGATGATAATGTAAACGATTCAAATGCTACAACTAATGACGAAGATACAGCGTTACAAAATGATACAAATTCAAAAGAAACAAATACAACTGAAGAAACTACAAAAGGTAATGATGAAGTTACAGAAACATCTGATGACAAAGAAGCCGATTCAAATGTTACAACTAATGATGAAGATACATCGTCACAAAATGATACAAATTCGAAAGAAACAAATACATCTGAAGAAACTACAAAAGGTAATGAAGAAGCTACAGAAACATCTGATGATAAAGAAGCCGGTTCAAATGCTACAACTAATGATGAAGATACATCGTCACAAAATGATACAAATTCGAAAGAAATAAATACATCTGAAGAAACTACAAAAGGTAATGATGAAGCTACAGAAACATCTGATGATAAAGAAGCCGATTCAAATGCTACAACTAATGATGAAGATACAGATGAACAAGACAATACAAATACATCTGAAACACCAAGTTATGCTGAAAAACAATATCCAAATCAAAGTACAATTTCAAGTGAAGCTGAACCAAATAGTAACAATGATCAAGATAAAGATGGAAAGCTTACTTACTTTAAAGATCAAAATGGCTATTTACCAGAAACTACACAAACGGTTAAAAAAGGAGTTAAGACATCAGAGAATTGTACTGCTGATGAAGTAACGATTGAATATACAAATAAAGTTGACCTAAATGCAAAAAGTGTTATGGACACTAACTTGGATGACTATTCTAATAATGGTTATATAGAGAAAGTGAAAAATCCAAATAATCATCCTAACGCAACGGATAAAGAAAATTTTGGACCAGGTAATTTAGAGGTACAACATTGGCAAGATGGTCCTAATGAAGCTACTAAAGCACAATATTGGAGAGCTGTATTTGCGACTGACCACGCTATAAATAATGCAGAATTAAGAGTGACTTTACCTTATGAAGATGTAACAAAAGAAGATGTAACAGACTGGGTAGTTAACAGATATTATCCTGCTGTTTCAAATAACGGTACAAGTTATTATACAAAAAAACTCATACCACAAAATATAAGATTTGAAGGTAATGTAGCTATTATTGATTTTGGTGATATAGAAGCCAATAGTGCCTTTGGTATGATATTTACTAAGAAATTTGATACACCACAAAACTTTAGCGACAACTTGCTTTCCACTAGTGCACATGTAAGTGGCACGTGGAATGAAGAAGATCTTCAAAAACAATTAGAACTTAAAAAGGAAACTATGCGCGCACAAGGAATGTCTGAAGAAGTAATTAACAATGCACAATTAGATTATGTGAAAAGTAGTCTATCACCTAAACAAGTTTCCTATATAAATGAAGTTTGTGAGGTACCAAACAATCCGAATAACCCAGATAATCCAAGCAACCCAGATAATCCAAGCAACCCAGATAACCCAAGCAACCCGGATAATCCAAGCAACCCTGATAATCCAAGCAACCCAGATAACCCAAGCAATCCAGACAATCCAGGTAACCCGGATAACCCAAGCAACCCGGATAACCCTAACAACCCAGACAATCCAAGCAATCCAGATAATCCAGACAACCCAGATAATCCAAGCAATCCAGACAATCCAAGTAATCCAGATAATCCAAGCAACCCAGATAATCCAGACAACCCAGATAATCCTAGCAACCCAGATAATCCTAGCAACCCAGATAATCCAGACAACCCAGATAATCCAGACAACCCAGATAATCCAGACAACCCAGATAATCCAGACAACCCAGATAATCCTAGCAACCCAGATAATCCTAGCAACCCAGATAACCCAAGCAATCCAGACAATCCAGGTAACCCGGATAATCCAAGCAACCCAGACAATCCAAGCAATCCAGACAATCCAGGAAACCCGGATAATCCAAGCAATCCAGACAATCCAAGCAATCCAGATAATCCTAGCAACCCAGATAATCCAGGTAACCCAGGAAAATCAGACAATACAAACACGATGGGCAACACAGAAACTACAAATATGACAAGTAATTCTCCAAGCATGATAGCGAATACAAGCGATGCCAAAATGACCAAACCAAAAGATAATATTGATAAATTACCAAGTACTGGTGGCTATAATGAAGATAATTACTCCATATATGGTACTCTTATAGCAATAGTAGGTGCAATACTATTATTATTTAGACGAAAAAAATCATTCAAGAAAGATTAATAGTTACTTAAGTAATTTCAGCATAAGTAAAGTGGTTATAAAAGTGAAAAAATAACTTTTCTTTACTTAATATATGGAGTTTATATTAGCGAGTTTTTAATAAGAGAAATGTGAATATTTAATATATTTTGTCGGTTTTTATCAATAATGAAGAGCAACCTCTAGACACAGAGGTTGCTCTTTTAAGTTAAAAGTTTTTGCTTCTAAGTCGGTTCCTTTATATTGACGAACAACTTAGTCGTAATACCTTTAATCTTTGTTTATTATGTAAACTGACAATATGATTATCTACAATGCTATTACCTCTAAGTGAAGCAATTTATTAATAAAGGGTTTGAGCTCTATAAACATTTTTACCATGAGTGATAACCTTGTCAAAAACCTCATCATTTGTGATACGCTTCCCCTTATTAGTTAATTTGCTAAAAAACTAACTGTTCATTATTCAGTTAGTCTTTTTTATAAATCAATTATTTTCATTAGGTGTATATTTATATATCAATGTACTTAGTGTTTCTGCTTCTTCAAAAACTATTTCTTCTATTTTAAGCGGTTGACTTGTATGATTATAGGATGTCTTATTGATAATCTCTATTGATTCATCATGAAAGATAGCATTTACTTAAAATTTTATAATTATAAACATTTTCGTACAGGTATATTGATTTTAGTCACATAGTCAGTACTTTGTTGAACTGATAGAATATCATATATTGGATCTTCATAGCTGAAATTAATAATTTCTAACTGGTTATTTTCAATATAATCTATCATTCTTTTATATGTTTCTATTATATTTTCATAATCGCCAATGTGATAGGCTATTAATTCTAATCCTGCACTTTTGAGTACGCTTGTATCGCTATTCATGCGGATATATAAATATTTATAATTATAATCACCATTTGTATTTTGATATATTTCCTCTTTATTTAACATAATACCAATAGATAATGCTAGTCCAAATTTTTCTCTACACAACAAATAAAAATCAGCTATGTTTTCTTCTAAATTATTGACATCTTTCAATGGTTTACTGATAAAGAGAGGTTCATCAGGCACTTGTTCAAGTTTAATTTGAGAAAAATCTATCTTTTGCGCAAAATCTAAAACACTTATTTGATGTTCTAATCCCTGTTTCGCTTTTTGTAAATTATCAATTTTCAAATCAATATTGTAACTTTCCTCTAATAATTTATTTTTGGATTTCTCAGGATTTAACTCATTAATGAATGATTTAATTTCTTTTAACGACATGTTCAAATCTTGGAGCACTGATATTAAATATACAGTTTCAACTTGTTGTCTATGGTAAAAACGATATCCTTTTTCATTTTTATAAAATGGTAGCAGTAGTTCTAACTCTTCATAATGGAATATTGTATCTTTAGAAACCTTACAGACTTTGGAGAAGGCACCTGTTTTTAATAAATGTAAAGTATTCATGAAATTATCTCCTTTTTTATTTTAGTATTGACTCTAGTGTAACACCATAGTTTAAAGTCTGTAATATATCACAAAAAGGAGATTATTATGAGCGAAAATATGGGTATGACTAATCCGAACATTTTACCAACTAAACAGCGTTGGAGTGCTTTATTAGTATTATCAATAAGTTTATTTGTCATTGTTATGGATATGACCATTCTTATCATGGCATTACCTGCAATTGTGGCAGAGCTTCAGGCTACGGCAATTGAGCAGCTTTGGATCGTTGATATATATTCATTAATATTAGCTGGTTTAATTGTAACGATGAGCTTCATTGGAGATCGTTGGGGCAGAAAAAAAATATTATTATTAGGTTTTTTAATTTTTGGTGTTACTTCACTAATGGTTGTATTTGTCACTAGTGCAACTCAAATTATTGTTATTCGTGCCATACTGGGAATGGCTGGAGCGATGATTATGCCGACAACATTATCTATGATTCGTACTATCTTTGTAGATGCGAAAGAACGAGCCATTGCTTTATCTGTGTGGGCAGGAATTACAGGTTTTGGAAGCGTGCTAGGTCCAATTATAGGGGGTATATTATTAGAGAAGTTTTCGTGGCATTCTACCTTTTTAATCAACGTACCTATAGCTATTATAGCAGTCATCGTTGGATTATTTGTATTACCAGAATATAAAACACGGCAGAGTAAATCATTTGATTTGCTATCAGCAATATTGTCTCTATTTAGTATGATGGCAATTGTGTGGAGTATTAAATCATTTTCTAAAGAAGGATTAACACACGGTTTGACGTGGGTTATATTCTTACTAGGGGTAGGATTATTGATTATCTTTATTCAAAGAAATTTACGTGCGACACATCCGTTATTAGATGTATCTTTATTTAAAAACAATATATTTACAGCAGGTATACTTTCTGCATTGATTTCTATCTTCGGAATGTCAGCGCTTATTTTGTTAATATCACAGTGGTTGCAATTAGTACAAGGATTTTCACCTTTACAAACAGGGATTTATATTTTACCGATGGCAATAGGTGAGATTATTGCAACAATTATAGCTCCGTGGTTAGCACAGAGAATTGGAGCTAGATCTGTAATTGTTGGTGGACTTATTATTTCTGGGTTTGGATTGATTTATATGTATTGGTTACCAGTTACCTTTAATTATAATGATATCATTCCAACATTAGTGATGGTTGGTACTGGAGTAGGATCCTTAGCAGTAGCATCTACATTAATTATGTCTAGCACGTCAGTAGAGAGAGCTAGTAGTGCTGCAGCGATTGAAGAAACGGTCTATGACCTGGGCAATGTATTAGGCGTAGCAATTTTAGGTAGTATAGCCACATTGATATATCGATCTAGTTTGAATATACAATCATTTGAAAATCTTAATTTAAAGCCAAGTGAATTGAATTATGCGAATGAATCAATAGCTAACACATTAAATTTTGCAAGTAAGCATAATTTAACAAAGATGTATGAACAAGCAACACATTCATTTAATATTGCATTAATGGATACAGCACTAATTGGAGGAATTGGTATTGTAGCTATCGCTATCGTTATTTATTTCCTTATTCCAAAAAAATATGATATTACTAAAAATCACTAAATATAAATAAAACTCTCGATAATTTTATAGTTATCGAGAGTTTTGCTTATATATATCTTCTAATTTGATATTTTTGTTATTGATTAAAGATAATTTTAAATAGGTTAAATATGTTTAGTATGTGAACAAATATAATTTCTCAAAACCATTATTTCGAAAATAATAGTAATGTATCTGATATTTACTAAGAAAATATTAACTAAATACCTTTGGTATAACCAGTGGATGCATAATTTCATTGGTTTATGAGTTGATGAGATACTTCACTTTCTTTTTATGTGGTTTCAACATCTCTAAGGCTTCATTAACCCTCATTTCAACAACTGGCTTCTTAGCATAGGCTCCCCAAGCTAATATTACTTCTTCTAATTCTTTGACTGCTTTCATAATTTGAATATCTGTATACTTATCATAAGCATTTTCTAGATGCTTTAGGTTGGTTGGTGTCGATATATTGGAGTATAGGTTCGATTCATAGTTGTCTAATTTTTTAAAATTCACCAATTTATCACCTCAGCATTTATATTGAAATAGCAACGTTATCTAATTTATAGTTGTTTAGTGGGTGCATTTCTAAATCCTAAATAATCAATTTTCATTATATTATTAAATAAAATTTTGCTTAGCGTCGACTCAGGAAGATTATAATCTCTATTATATCCTGTTAAACTCCAATTGTTTGCTAAAACTCTTTCACTATAGTTTGATATTTCTCTTTTGACTATATTAATAGCATGTGTCTTGGAATATTCACCTGATTGATACAATTTAGTACCATTAGCTATAGATTTATGGATAATGTAGAAAATTTCAGAAAGCGAAAAATACTCCACAATTCTTTCAAAAGTTCTTCTTGTCTTCTCACCAATCTCTGTATTAAATTTAACTTTATTCATATGATGTTTAAAATATTGTATAGACTCAGCAAGATTAATTTCCTTCCATAATTCATAACAAAATTCGTTATTAAACAACGATTCATCAGGATAAAGCAACCTTTTAATCATAAGACCATAATCATCGTCATAAGGAGTTATATTTAGCCTATACTTAACTTTATCAACGCTAAAACTTGTAATTATCTCGTCATCCAAATCAAAAGTGAACGCTTCTAAAGGTGATTGTTCATCTATTGATATAACCTTCGTATTATACAAATATTTAAAAATATCAATTGTAAAATTAAAACTTGGGCCTATAAAATCTATAATTTCATCTATTGGTTTCAATTTCTTAATATCTTCTGTCAATCTACAATGCAATACCGAAGCTAAATATAAACGTTGTCTCATATTAAGATCATTTTCTTCTATGACTTCTTTCTTTGACTCATCCATTATCAATTCTTTTAGCATATTATTTTTTAAAATATACAATCTCTCTTTTTGTCTATTTTCCATCTCTCTACAATTTTCACATCTACAATTTTTATCTAATGTATGACTACATACATTACAATTCTTAATTTTCAGTATTTCTTCATTAGTTCGTGAGACAAAAACAGCAGTCATATACCCTTGACAGTAGGGACATTCTATATCAGTTAAATAGACTGGAAAATAAGGTACAATATTAGTGATCTTTAAATCTAACCTATATTTTTCTAAAAGTTCTTTTATTTTCATGCCCTCATAATAGTTTTTCATTAAATTATAAATTTCATCTTGAGAAAGCTTATCAAGAGCAAAGTGCATAGACTTAAAAATCAAACGTTCTTTACTGATTATATCTTCGAACATCATTGTCAATCCTTTCTAATCAAAGATTATTTTCTATAAGTATATAATAATTATTTTACTAAATTATTCATCGCTTTGCTTTATTTGTATTTATTAAAATAATTAAAAACCGCATCACTTATGATACGCTTCTGCTTATCAGTAGATGATGCGGTTTTTTTTCTCATTCCCCAATCCTATAGATTCACAAGAACAAAAACATAGACTATCATCTATATAGATGATAGTCTATGTAGTATCTAGGAGGTATAGTTATGTCTTATCAAGAAGTAGCAACAATATTAAAAGTTTTATCTGATCCAAGTAGATTGGAAATAATAGATTTACTTTCATGTGGTGAACTATGTGCTTGTGATTTACTAGAATATTTTCAATTTTCACAACCTACCCTAAGTCATCATATGAAGTCATTAGTTGATAAGAAATTAGTTCTTTCACGAAAAGAAGGTAATAAACATATGTATCGACTTAATCATGAAATTTTTGATCATGTTAATCACAACTTAAACCTTATTAACACATCTAACGAACGATGTGTATGTGAAAATATGAAACAAGGTGAGTGTTGATGACAATATTAGCAATTGTGATTTTTCTTTTAACTTTAACCTTTGTAATTTGGCAACCAAAAGGTTTAGATATTGGTATTACAGCTTTAATTGGAGCTGTCGTTGCGATCATTACGGGAGTTGTAAGTTTTTCCAATGTATTAGAAGTAACAGGTATTGTTTGGAATGCTACCTTAACATTTGTAGCTGTTATTCTTATTTCATTAATATTAGATGAAATTGGATTTTTTGAATGGTCCG
Source organism: Staphylococcus lloydii (assembly GCF_015775975.1). Lineage (NCBI taxonomy): Bacteria > Bacillati > Bacillota > Bacilli > Caryophanales > Staphylococcaceae > Staphylococcus > Staphylococcus lloydii. Next base: position 77,215 of record NZ_CP064056.1, on the reverse strand, counting down.
CGATACATATGGTCAAAGCTTCAAACGGTAACGGCTTAAAAATGTTTGTTCTTATTATGTTATTAGGATCAGTTGTAGCAGCATTTTTCGCAAATGATGGTGCAGCTTTAATCTTAACACCCATTGTATTGGCGATGGTAAGGACTTTAGGGTTTAATAAAAAAGTGATTTTCCCCTTTATTATTGCCAGTGGTTTTATTGCAGATACGACATCACTACCTTTAATTGTTAGTAACTTAGTGAATATTGTTTCTGCAGATTACTTTGATATTGGGTTTATTGAGTATTTTAGTCGAATGTTTATTCCTAATATATTCTCTCTGATTGCTAGTATTCTCGTCTTATGGTTATATTTCAGAAAATCTATACCTAAAAGGTTCGATACAGAAAATCTTTCAGATCCTAAAAATGTAATCAAAGATCCTAAATTATTTAAGATTTCATGGATTGTATTAGCCGTACTACTCTTTGGATATCTTGTTAGTGAGTTTATACCAATACCTGTATCAATCATTGTTGGTATCATTGCTCTTATTTTTGTAATATTAGCTCGTAAATCTAAAGCAGTTCATACAAAACAAGTCATTAAAGGAGCACCATGGAATATTGTTGTATTCTCTATTGGTATGTACCTTGTTGTATTTGGGCTAAAAAATGTAGGTATTACAACGATTCTTGGGGATGTCCTAACAAATATTTCTGGTTATGGGTTATTAAGCAGTATCATGGGTATGGGTTTTATAGCTGCATTTCTATCCTCTGTTATGAATAATATGCCAACTGTTTTAATAGACGCTATTGCTATTGGACAATCTAATGTAGTGGGTACTATTAAAGAGGGAATGGTATATGCGAATGTCATAGGTTCTGATTTAGGACCTAAAATTACACCAATTGGTTCGTTAGCAACACTTCTCTGGCTACATGTCTTAACACAAAAAGGTGTGAAGATTTCGTGGGGGACATACTTTAAAACTGGAATTATCATTACTATTCCAGTCCTATTTGTAACACTCTTAGGTTTATACCTTACACTAATCATATTTTAAGAAAAGAGGCTTTAATTATGGATAAGAAAACAATTTATTTTATATGTACAGGAAACTCTTGTCGTAGCCAAATGGCTGAAGGTTGGGGAAAGGAAATATTGGGTGAAGATTGGAATGTCTATTCTGCTGGTATTGAAACGCATGGTGTTAATCCTAGAGCAATAGAAGCTATGAAAGAAGTAGATATTGATATATCAAACCATACGTCAGACTTGATTGATAATGATATTTTAAAACAATCAGATTTGGTCGTGACGTTATGTAGCGATGCAGACGATAATTGTCCTATTTTACCACCAAACGTTAAAAAAGAGCATTGGGGTTTTGATGATCCAGCAGGTAAAGAGTGGTCAGAATTTCAACGCGTTAGAGATGAAATTGGCAAAAAAATTAAAGAATTTGATAGTTAAGTAAAAAATTAATCAACGAAATACAAGGAGCTTTTTATGTATAAATATATAAATATATTTTTAGTTGCATTAAAACTTGGATTACTATCATTTGGAGGACCAACTGCCCACTTAGGTTATTTTTATGATGAGTATGTTAAGAAAAGAAAATGGCTTGATGAAAAAGAATACTCAGATTTAGTAGCGCTATGCCAGTTTTTACCTGGACCTGCAAGCAGCCAAGTTGGTATTGGTATAGGAACTATTAGAGGAGGAATTCTGGGCGGAATTATTTCTTTTATTGGTTTTACACTTCCTTCTGTGATTATACTTATGGTTTTTTCAGCATTAATTATTAACAATGATTCTAGTTTAACTTGGATGCAAGGATTAAAACTAGTAGCTGTTGCCATTGTTGCCCAAGCCGTAATAGGTATGGGTAAAAAATTAACTAATACTAAAAGTACCATTACATTGGCATTATTTGTTCTTATATTATCTCTAACAATCGATAATCTTTATATTCAAGTAATCGCATTATCTATTACTGGTATATATGGTCTTATCTTTTTAAAAGAAACCTCTACAGATAAAAATTATTTAAGAGTGAAGACATTTAAATTACCTAAAATGTTAGGTTTTATTTCAATTTCATTATTTTTTTTACTATTAACTGTATTACCTATAGTTAGTTCTATGACGAATAATTTATGGCTTAGAATGTTCGATAGTTTTTATAGATCTGGTTCTTTAGTGTTTGGAGGTGGTCATGTCGTATTACCTTTATTAGAAAATGAGTTTGTACCACAAGGTTTAATATCACCTGATAGCTTCATAACGGGTTATGCTGCTGCTCAAGCTGTACCCGGACCATTATTTACGTTCGCTTCATATATTGGCATGTCTATAGAAGGTATTGGAGGAGGAATTTTGGCTACTATCGCTATATTCCTACCAGCATTTCTATTATTATTTGGAGTGTTACCATTTTGGGATGATATTAAATCTAACACTTATGCTGAAGGTTTTTTAAAAGGTATAAGCGCGGGTGTAGTAGGTATTCTTATCGCTGCATTTTATAATCCGATTTGGGCTTCAACTATTAAATCAGAATTAGATTTTGTTCTAGCTAGCTCATTATTCGTATTCCTAGTTTATTATAAATTACCTTCCTGGTCTATTGTGCTAATAGGCATTATAATAGGTATAATGTTTTACTAATCTTTCTCGTTCATAATCAAAGAATAAATTTTATAAGTATAGTTATTAAAGTAACCATTATAAATTAAAATAATTGATTTCGTGTAATTATAGTATCTTATCTCAATGTAAAAGATAGTAAAAACCATTAATTATGTAGTGAGCCCAAAAAGTAAAACTTATTGGGCTCACTACATTTCCACTAGAAAGGGGTTTATATTAATTTTATAAATCTATTGCTATTATGACTAATTAGGAATCATATCTATATTTCTTTTAAACTTCTATTTATTCTAAATAATCTTGGTGGTATTATAATATCTGATTGTCTTACAATAACAATTTCATAGGATTACTCACTTTTCCACATCTTTAAATTATTTTAATGATTCTGGGAAATCTTGATAGCCTTCTCTAATATTCACGACATTTTCATAGCCTTTGTTTTCTAATATACCCACTGCGATTGAACTTCTAACACCTGACTGACAATGTACATATATTTTATCTTCTTTATTAAATGGAATATTTTCATTTAATAATTTACCATGCGGAATATTGACTGCTTGATCTAAGTGCCCATTATTCCACTCTTCATCATTACGTACGTCAAGTATATATTCTTCTTTACCAGTCATATCAACGCTATGGATGGATTGGGTTAAAATTTCTGATTTTGGTAAACGATAACCTGCTACATTATCAAAGCCAATTAATTGTAAAGTATGTGTTGCTTGCTCAACGGTAGATTTATCACCAATTAAATCTATACTGTTTTCATAGTCTAAATACCAACCGATTTGGTTAATGAAGTTTTTGTTGTAAGGAATATTGATTGTACCTTCAGTATGACCGCCATGAAAGGCTTCTTTACTACGAAGATCAAAGGCTATTCTTACATTATCTAAACTAGGAAAAACGTTGTATGGTTGATACATGTTCATACCAAACTGATTAATTTTTTTCATCTGTGCAAAGTGATGGGGTGGCGCTGGTTGATTTGATGTTAATGTTTCAACAAATTTAGATTCATCTGTCACATTAAATGCCCAGTTATTTATTTTTTCGTAACCTAGCGTAGACATTGGTATAGCACCTAATGCTTTACCACATGGGCTGCCAGCACCGTGTCCAGGCCATATTTGAATATAATCTGGTAAATCTTTAACACCTTCTATAGATTGGTACATCTGTTTTGCACCAATCTCTGTAGTACCTTCCATTTGTACTGATTTTTCTAGTAAATCAGGTCTACCGATATCACCAACAAAAATAAAGTCACCACTAAATAAACCCATTGGAACACTTGAGCCGCCACCTTCATCTGTGAGTAAGAAACTAATACTCTCTGGGGTATGACCAGGTGTATGCAAGACTTCTAATTTAATATTACCTACTTGAATAATATCTTGATTTTTAACAAAATTTGTATGTTCCGGCATATTTTGATAACTTAATTGATCATCACCTTCGCCAGATACATATATATTGGCGTTTAAACGTTCTGCTACGTCCCGAATTCCAGAAGCAAAATCAGCGTGAATATGTGTTTCTGCAGCTTGTGTAATTTTAAAACCTTCGCTATCTGCAACTTCCATATATTTTGTTAAATCACGAACAGGATCAATTACTATTGCCTCTCCTGTACGTTGACAGCCAACTAAATAAGATGCTTGAGATAAATGATTATCGTAAAATTGTTTGAAAAACATTATAAAACTCCTTTTTTAATAGATTTAATTAGATGAATAAATTATGATTCGCATTTTCTGTATCACCAATATAAGTACCTACTCCACCGTACTCAACTTCGTCTCTGAGCTCTTCTTTCTGAATTCCCATAACATCCATGCTCATCGTGCAAGCGATTAATTTGATATCTTGGTCGATTGCTTGGTCAATGAGTGACGGTAAGGAATCAACATTTTTCTTTTTCATTACGTAGCGCATCATGATATTACCTAAACCAAACATATTCATTTTAGATAGCGGCATGCGTACAGGTGTTTTTGGCAACATCAAGTCAAACATTTTTGCGATACCTTGCTTTTTAACATGAACGGATTGGTTCTTTTTCAACGCGTTGAGTCCCCAAAAAGTAAAGAAAATAGTTACGTCTCTGCCTGCAGCCTTAGCGCCATTCGCAATAATCATTGCTGCCACTGCTTTATCTAACTCACCACTAAATAGTACAATTGTCGTACCTTTGGCAGTATGGTTCACTTCCAAGTCTTTTGGTTTTTCTTTTTGAATAATGGCATTAATTCCATTATTACTTTCATCCAGTTTAACTAACGTATGTCCTGTTTGTTTGACCCAGCTTTTAATGTCACTAAAGAACCCAGGATCTGTAACTGTAACCTCGATTTGCTCGCCTACTTCGATATTTTTCACTTCTTTACTGATGTTTACAATTGGACCTGGACATTGAAGACCACTATAGTTAAATTGTTTACGCTCTGCTTTAATTGCTACATTAGTATTTTCTTCAAATGTATTATCATCGTCGTTTTTTGCTTCATACGCTTTATAGCCACCGTCTAAATTAACAATGTCGTAGCCTTGTTCAGCTAAATATTCGCTCGCTTTAGCACTTCTGGTACCACTTTTACAGTGTACAAAATAGGTTGTGTTTTTATCTTTATTGAACGATTCAATCTTATCTACAGGATGTAATGTCGCACCATTTATGTGTGCAAGCTCATATTCTTCTTGTGTTCTAACGTCAATCAGTTGACCTTGTGCACCCAATTTTTCTAATTCTTGTTTACTGAAATTGTTGATATGGTTTTCGTTATATTGTTTCATAATATCCTCCTAATAAATACCTGTAGGGGTATATTAACAGTTTGTTTACGCCGTGTCAAATACCGTATGGGGTATTTGACATTTTCGATTCTATCTATTATTATGATTTTAATCAATTAAAAGTGGAGGAAATAACTATGCATTATGATAAAAAAATGATTAATCGTATTAATAGAATACAAGGGCAACTCAATGGCGTTATTAAAATGATGGAAGAAGAAAAAGATTGTAAAGATGTCATTACTCAAATCAGTGCATCAAAAAGTTCAATCCAACGTTTGATGGGAATTATCGTTAGTGAAAATTTAATAGAATGTGTAAAAGCAGCAGAGGATAATGGTGAAAATTCAGAAGAATTGATTAATGAAGCCGTTAACTTATTGGTAAAAAGTAAATAATGGATATTTCAACTGTTATTATGATGTTACTTATTGGAGTGTTCGGAGGCTTTATTTCGGGTCTAGTAGGTATCGGTGGTGCTATCATTATTTATCCAGCTATTTTATTATTACCGCCACTATTTGGTGTTCCTCCATACAGTGCATACATCGCTTCAGGACTTACTTCCAGTCAAGTCTTTTTCAGTACTTTAAGTGGGTCATTAAAAGCGCGAAAAAAAACAGAATTCTCCCCGCCATTAGTTATTTATATGAGTGGAGGTATGATTACAGGGAGCATGTTAGGCGCATTCCTAGCAAATTTATTTAATGCTGCATTTGTAAATACGATATATATTATCATTGCTTTACTCGCATTAATTTTAATGTTTATTAAAGTCGAATCTCGTTCAGGCGAACCTGCTTTTAATAAACCTTTACTAGTTATTATAGGTCTTTTCGTTGGTATTATTTCGGGTATAGTTGGAGCAGGCGGCGCTTTTATTATTATTCCTATATTGCTAGTTTTATTCAAATTACCAATGAATATGGTAGTTGCTAATAGTATAGTAATTGCTTTTATATCTTCAATTGGCGCCTTTATCATTAAACTTATACAAGGTTACATTCCTTTAGAAGACGCGTTATTTTTAATAATAGGAAGTATTATCTTTGCTCCCTTAGGTTTAAAATTAAGTAAAAAGATCCCTAACTTCATACAAAAATGGATTATAAGTATTTTAATCATTGTTGCAATTATTCAACTTATCTTTTAATCAATGAAATTTGTCAGGCAACTCCTGATATTTATAATTATACACACCAAAAATTAAGTATTAGTATCAAAAAATAGCATTCAATAACTATGGATATCGTAAAGGGATTAGAAAAGAGAAACATAAAATCAATAATAAAGAATTCGATTATTCAAAAGACCTTTGTGACATTGTATCAAAAAAACAAAAAGCCTATCATTATCTATTTAAATCTTAGTGATAAAGTACAAGAATTAAATCGCTTTACAAGTGTCATGTTTATTATCTTTATATTATTTAACCTAAACTGAAAATCCACCCAATTAATCTTTAAATTGGGTGGATTTTCAGGATTATTTATTATATGGCTCTGCGTATTGGCTAATGATGCGGTTTTTAATTATATAATTTCAATTAATAAGGCAATGAACAATTTTTTGATAAATGTTATTCTTCTAAAATTCTTTTTAATTTACACACTAAAAATATTCTCCTTAACAATAATAAGTTTTTTAAATTATTGATTAAGGAGAATATTTTTTATATCTATTTATTTCTCAATTTAGAATTAGATTTTTAGCGTGCTTCCAATTCATTTCCTGTCATCCATTTATGATTTTTAATGATTTTACCATTATCTTTGGATTTGTAATCAACCACGTAAACAGTAGTCTTTTTCACGTTATCTATATTGGCTGTAGCACCTTTCATACCAGACATATGACTTGCTTCTAATTTAACAGTATCGCCCTTACTAAATCCATCTTTAGGTGCATCTTTGATCTCTTCGTTTACAACCCATTTATGATTGTTTACTTTTTTATTTCCATTTGTGGGTTTATAACTTACAACATAGGCATATGTTTTATACGCACCTTTTACAGTAGCTTCTGCACCTTTCATACCTGGCATATGCCCTGCTGTAATCGTTACTTTATCTCCCGCTTTAAATTCACCTTCATTAGTCGATTTCATATCTTCAGGAACTTTAATTTCATCATTATGCTTCATATGGGTCTCACTTTTTTGATCTTTAGTATTTTTATCTTTTTCATCATTATTGGAGCAAGCTGATAATATTAGTAATGATCCTAATATCATAAAAAATAATTTTTTAATCATAATAAAACTCCTATCTTTTATTTTAATTTTAATGTAAAGGCATTAATTGCAACAATAACCGTACTTAGTGACATTAAAATAGCACCTATTGCAGGTGATAAAATCAAGCCGATAAATGCTAAAATACCAGCTGCTAAAGGTACAGCAACAATATTATAACCTGCACCCCACCACAAGTTTTGCACCATTTTTCTCATAGTATTATTTGAAAGGATCAAGAAATGAATAATATCTGATGGATTACTTTTAACAAGTATGATATCACCTGAATCCACTGCAACATCTGTGCCTGCACCAATTGCTATACCAATATCGGCTCTTATAAGACTCGGCGCATCGTTGATACCGTCTCCGACCATCATGACTTTATTACCGTCACTTTGATAATCTTTTATAATGCTTTCCTTATCTTCTGGCATGAGTTGTGCGTGGACATCACTAATACCTAATTCTTTTGCGACAGCGTGTGCCACTTCATTATTGTCACCTGTAAGCATGACTGGTGTAATATTTCTTGATAGTAAATCAGCTACCATTTGTTTTGAGCTTTCTTTAATTTGATCTCCTTGAGCAATCATGCCAATGACTTGTTGTTCATCAATTAAATAGCTGATTGAATTGCCTTGTTGTGCTAATTTTATAAATAAGTCATTGTCATAATTAAGCTCATGTTTATCAAGATAAGAAACATTTGTTATTTTATATGTTTTATTATCAATTAGACCTTCTAATCCGACACCTGGAATGTTATTGACATTTTGTGGATTAGCAGATGAAACATTTTTACTTTTTGCAAAATCAACAATACTTATAGCTAATGGATGGTTAGACTGACTTTCTAATGAGGCGAAAAGGCTTATTATAGTATCGTTGCTTAATCCTTCTTTAAAACTTTCATAATGATTCACAGAAAAGTTACCCTCAGTTAAAGTACCGGTTTTGTCCATCATTACATAATCGATATGTTGAGCCATTTCTACAGACTCTCTATTTTTAATAATTAAACCATTGTGGGCAGCTATAGAAGTAGAACGTGCAGTAACTAAAGGTATTGCCAGGCCTAAAGCATGTGGACAAGCAATGACTAATACAGTTACGAGACGTTCGAGTGCAAAATCAACATCTTTTTGAATGAGCATCCAGACGATAAACGAAATTACGCCGACACTTACAGCAAAGTAGAATAAATAACCCGCCACTTTATCAGATAACAATTCAGCACTAGATTTATCATTTTGTGCTTGATTAACAAGTCTCATAACTTGAGAAAGATATCCATCTTCTCCAACAGCTGTAACCTTGACTTGTATTGTTCCAGATCCATTAATAGAACCCCCAATAACGTTGTCATTTTGATTTTTTTGTACTTTTTTTGATTCTCCAGTGACTAGGGATTCATCTATGGATGTTTGTCCTTGAACAATAATACCATCTGTTGGAATGCTTTCTCCGGCTTTTACTTCGACGACATCATCAGTCATGATCTCTGATATTTTAACTTCTTCGCGTTGACCATTGTCCATAACTTTAATAGCACTATTAGGTAAAAGTTCTGCCATTTTCTTTAAGGCATCTCCAGCATTTCCGACAGCATTCATTTCTATCCAATGTCCTAATAACATAATTAAAATTAAGGTAGCTAATTCCCAAAAAAAGTCCATTGTATGACCAGTTGCACTACTAAAGTTATTCATATAAAAAGCATACAAGCTATAAATATAAGCTACCGAAATGCCTAGGGCAACTAAGGTCATCATGCCTGGTTTTTTTGCAGCAATTTCATCTTTACCACCAGACAAGAACGGTTTACCACCATAAAAGAATAAAATTGTACCTAATATTAACACTACCCATTCAGAACCTGGAAATGTGAATTGAAAAGGTAATTTAACGCCCATCATTGGCGATAAAAAAATGATAGGTATTGCAAAAATTAATGAAACAAAAAACTTAGCTTTAAAATTCCCATGATGATGTGCATGGCCACTATGTTGATTATGTGATTCATGGTTATCATGATGCATTTGATTGGAATGATTCATGTGATTTTGATGCTTAAGCTCTTCACCATTATTCTTCAAATTAACTCCTCCTATTTATGAAAATATTATATTAGCTATACTTATACTATAACACATACCCCTTAGGGGTATAAATGTTTTCGATTTATCTACTTTTATGGATTTATATAATTCCGAAACTTATGTCTACACGTCCTACATTAGACCTTGTCATCGATATTTAAAACAATGTTTTAATTAAAAGATCTAATCTTAACTATCGCATGACAATACACTCTGACCAAGGTTATCATTACCAAAACAAGTCATATATTAATATTCTTAAAGAAAATAACGCATTTCAGAGTATGTCTAGAAAAGCAAATTGTCTAGATAATTATTTAAAGAAGCCAGTAAATGAATTTATAATAAACTCATTTACTGGCCATTTTTCTAGTATTTATGCTCAGTCTCTTCAAACTATATTAATCCTTTTTTGATTCTCAAATTCTACGCCACAATAGCTGTATTTTATTAAAGATACTATATATTCAATCAATTTCAAAGTGAGTTACATACAACCTATTTTTTAGTTTTATTTGTGATATGTCTCTGCTTATCAGTGATTTTGCTAAAATTTTTATATCGCTTAAAAAATAGGCAAGTTAGTATTTAAATAACTCGCCTATATGTTTGCAGAAATATCATTTAATTCAAAAATTATGTTATTTAAATTCTAAACTAATATTAAATGATAGGTTTCTGTTTACAATAGATTTATCAGCACCTTGCTTGGTTCCTCTATTTTTATGGGATGCTTTATATTCCTGAGACTCTTGCCAATGTTTGTAAGCTGCTTCGTCTTGCCAAAACGTAATGATAACATGATGTTCATGTGTACTATGTGGCTTTAGAAATAATAGATTTTCAAACCCTTCAGTATTCTCTAGATGTTTATCTCTATTTAAGAACACACGCTCGAAGTCTGCCTCTAAACCAGGATTAGCATATAAATGGTTTAAAACTGCATAACCATATTGTGGCAAATCATTAATTTGTTCTAATATAGTATAGTGATATGTCACATTAAATCTATTAATAGTTACCTCATTATTATTTTTGTCTAAATAAATACGATGTATTTCATTTTTCAACAAATGAATCACTCCTTTTTATTGGATGATATGTCAAAATTGCTTAAATTTATCCATAACATAATCTCTACTATTTTTATGATTCACGATAGTCTGTGGATAATCTTTTCCAATTTCAATATGATAAATTTCTTGTAACTTGTCTTTATATTTAGTTGGATCATGAATGTATTTACTGCTCACATCATTAAATATTTCTAGCTGTGTTTTAATAAAATACCCTTGCGCATCAAAACGCTCACTTTGACGTATAGGATTAAACATTCTGAAATAAGGCACTGCATCTGTTCCAGTTGATGCTGACCACTGCCATCCATGTACATTAGATGCATTATCATAATCTATCAAATACTGTCTAAAGTACTCCTCCCCCCAAGTCCAATCAATAAATAAATTTTTCGTTAAAAATTGTGATACGACCATTCGTAAGCGATTATGCATATATCCTGTACGATTCAGCTTCTTCATTGCAGCATCAACGATTGGGTAACCAGTTTGACCTTTTTTCCATACTTCAAAATGTGTTTTATTATACGACCATTGCATGTTTCGATATTTTTCAGAAAAGGATTTAGTTGCCGTTTCTGAATACTGTGTCATTAACACATAATAAAATTCACGGAATAGAACCTCTCTTATAAAAGCTTCAAAATTTTTTTCATCGCTCTCATAATCTTCAAGTAAATCATTTATAATTTCACGAATATCGAGTAGTCCATATGCTAAATATTTACCTAATCCACTAACAAAATCCTGCGACACATCGTCAGTCAATTTATCATAATGAGCTATGTCACCATTTAAAAAATCATCCCAAGCTTTACGCGCTAACTTTTCTATATCTTTATTATTTTCAAATTTTAAGTCACTTTGATTTGAACCCTTTTCCGCAATTTGAGACAACTGCTTAAATTGATAACTTTTTTTAGGGGTGTGTACTAAGTCCTGACGATTTGCTTTATAAAAACTAGTAAATACTTTATAAGGCTGTTGCTGTTTATTAAAAGTCTTTGTTGGCACAAAATAATGATTCACGCGCTGTCCAATTACTGTAACTTGGTGATTTTCAAAAGCCTTTTTTACATGAGGATAGTCATATATTTCTTTGTGATAACTCATAATATCTTTTGCTACTAATACGTGAGATAACGCCAATGTTTCTGCTAATTCACCTAGCTTTTCGTATGTGACAATATAAGGTTGTATATCATGCTTATCTAAAGCATTTACAAATCCTTTTACAACTTTATAGTAATAGTTACGTTTTACTTCTGATGCGTCAGTTAAATCTTCTAAAGGTAAGATAAAATACAATTTATTTATCTCATTTTGATACTTCACTATATATTGAAAAAGTGGATTATCTTTCGTTCTAAAAACTCTGTTAAGTATGACTCCTAAATGCATTTTATTGCCTCCCAGCTTGTTTCATACAAATTCACTTTATAATTGTCCTTTAACTTAAGATTGTGTTTTCAATCATATACCCGTTTTAACTTTTGTATAATTCACTAAAAAATAAAATAAATTTTAATACCTTACATATTATAGGCAACTTCAGGGTATATTATTATCAGAGGTGATTAAATTATGAATAACAAACAATTACAAAATGAAATTGAAAATATATTAAATACATCAAAAATAGGTGTCCTATCTACTGCACATAACAATACACCTAATAGTAGATACATGGTATTTTATAATGATGGACACACACTTTATACTAAGACAAGCATTGAGTCTAAAAAAATTGCTGAATTTAAAGATAATCCCAAAGCTCACGTACTTATAGGTTACGATGAAACGAATAATCGTAGTTTTCTAGAAATTGATGCTAATGTTGAAATACTGAAAGATCAAGAGACTATTGATTGGATTTGGAACAAACAAGATAAGTCCTTTTTTGACTCTAAGGATGATCCAAACTTGTGTGTAATTAAAGTAATACCAAAATCCATAAAAATTATGAACGATAAAAAATTAGACGCACCACAAACCATTACGTTCGATTAGTTAAAAAGGCGAGCCTAGGACATAAATAGATGTCTCAGGCTCGTTTTCAATTTGGCAGTAGGTGACTGAATTGAAAATGCGATTATATCAAGCTTTTTTCAATCCTAGTCACCCTTGCCGGGGTGGGACTACGAAATCTATATTAGAAAATTTGATTTCTGTCCCACTCCCGTTTTTATATACCATTATTAATATCTTCTAACATAGCATCAACTGTAATTTTAGCACTCGTCAGTACAATTGGCACTCCTGCCCCTGGATGAACACTAGCTCCAGCAAAATACAAATTTTTGTAATCTCTGCTCACATTCGGCGGTCTGTAATAGTTACTTTGCGCTAAAGTAGGCATTAAACCAAAGGCTGCTCCAAATTTAGCATTATAATCTCCTTCAAAATCCTTAGGCGTATAAATAATTTCTGTCACAACTTGCTTTTTCAAATCTTTTAACGCTTTAATCGTAGAAAGCTTATTGTAAATAATATCTTTCACTTGTATGATTGTTGACTCATCAGACCAATCCGTATCACCTGTTTTCAATTCTGAAACGGGCATCAGCACATAAATACCTGTTTGACCTTCTGGCGCTAACGACTGATCTTCCACACTAGGAGCGTATACATATATTGATGGATCTTGGGATATTTCCCCGGAAAATATTTCATTGATATTATTATCAAAATCCTTTGAAAATATAACATTATGTAACAAGATATCTTCAGATAAATCTTTATCAACCCCTATGTACATTAAAAAGGCTGAGCAAGAATAGTCCATGTTATCAATTTTCTGTGTCGTATACTTCTTAGGATGATGTTCATTTTTAATTAAAGATGAAGTAGCATATGGAAAATCAGCAGTACAAATTATTTTGTCATACTTTTCTATATGTCCGTTTACTTTTAGTCCCTCCGCACGCTTATACCTACTATCAATGATAATTTCTTCAACGTTTGCGTTGGTATAAATTTGAGTACCTAATTCTTCATTTAGCGTTTGAAGCGCTCTGACAAAGCTATACATACCACCTTTTATAAAGTGAACACCAAACATTAACTCTATCATGGGTATAATTGAATACAATGACGGGCTTCGTTTAGGGTCGATACCTATATATAATGTTTGAAACGCTAAAATCTTTTGGATTTTTTCATTATCAACATATTTTTCAATTAAATTATCTGCTTTATCAAATGTTTTGAGTTTCATACCCTGATATATAGTAAAAGGATTATAAAAATCCGTAGGTTTTCTAAACGTACGTTCTAGAAAATATTTTCGTGCTATTTCGTATCTTTCGTATATATCTGTTAAAAAGGACATAAAACCATATGTAGAGTTAGGTTCAATACCTTCAAGCATATTTCTTAATTGAGCAAGATCTGTAGGAACGCGAATTTGATCTGTTTCACTAAAATAAACATCATATATATGTGATAATTGTTTAATTTCCAAGTAATCATTCATATTTTTTTGAGCGTAATTAAAAACGTCTCGATAAATCTCAGGCATCATTACGATGCTTGGTCCCATATCAAATGTAAATCCATCTTGCTTGATCTGATTCATTCTGCCACCTATTTGTTGGTTCTTTTCATATAAATCTACTTGGTGACCGTTTGCTGCTAATCTTGAAGCTGCAGCTAAACCTGAAACACCGCCGCCTATAACTGCAATCTTCATAATGTTTCACTCCTATTATATTTCGCACTAAGTTCACGATAAATTTTCATTTTTTTCAATTTGCTTACATATACTTTCTTATGCAACGTATAGTTTGCCTTCCTTACTTCCACAAGTATTTCATGATAAGCTATCGCAGCTAATTCGATAATGTAACGTACCTCTTCGTCAAAATAATTAATACCGTTTAATGCAATATCATATAACCTAACTGCCTCTGTAGCGTAACTTTCCCACAGTTCTATATAATTTGGCGTAACTCCTTCATAATATATAGAATGTAGATTAACTCGATATTGAGCTAATTTTTCTACACTTAGATAAATTCTTCCATTTTGAAAATCTTCGCCGACATCTCTTAAAATATTAGTTATTTGCATTGCCTTGCCTAAAGCAATCGCAGCTTCTTCAGCTTGCTCGAAATTATTTTCATTTGATGAAGTTAATATAGGAGTTAACAATTCACCGACAGTACCTGCCACACCATAGCAATACTCATATAAATCTGAATCAGTTTTCATTTCTTTTAAAACTAAATCTTCCTTCACATATTGAATTAAAGATTCAAAAGGTTTTTTAGGTATTGAATATGTATTCAATGTATTACTTAAAGCATTCATAATAGCTGCATCACTTTGATACGCTTGAATATAATCACAATCGCTATAAATCACATCTAAATCTCTAGCTATGCCGTTTAATTGCTCAAGGTCTTTGTATTTATCAATACTGTCATCTATAATTCTGCAAACTGCATAAATAGCCCAAATTGCTTTTTTCCTTTTTAAATCCAAAAAATCAAAGGCATATGAGAACGTTTTTGAATGTTCTTTCATTATATTGTGACAATGGTTATAATCTCTCTCTAATTGATTCATTTATTGGCCTCCTCAGTAAGCCTAGAACTTCTTGACATTTGTATAAAAAACTAAGCTATAAATCTATTCTACGGCCTTTCCAATATATACGTTTGAATACATTGATATCTAACCATGATTTAAAAAATATCACGACAAAGCATATGAAGAGCAGTGGATGACACAAACTCGCAACGATATTAAAATTTCCTGTTCTTCGAATAAATATATGAAATTGTATCGCATATATAAAATATAGAGTAATAGCTAATAATATATATAACGAGCCTAAATTAATTGAAAAAATTATCGCTAAAACTGTTGTAAGTGAACCAAATAGCCATAAAAATACAAACGTAAGCGTAGACTTTTTAGTTACTTGAGAGCCAAGTGCAAAGTGTTTACTCCAACCCTCTAGTAGCGCTTTATATCCTTGAGAATACATTCTAAAATTCACTACGCCTTGGCCTTCATGCAAACTAACTGGCAAACCTTGCTGATTATATGCTTTATTTATTGCAAAGCCTTCAATGATTTGATTTTTAGCTTTCAAATGTCCTTGTGTCAATTTATAATCTTGCTTATTTGTCACAAGGACTGGTCCAAACGCGCCTTGCTCATTATTTGCTGATTTCGTGATTGAAAATTGATTCATACCTACGATTGTCATTAAATTAAAAATCGCCGATATATTTTCATAGAGCTTTTTTATCTTGTGATAAGGTTGTATTGACAACAAACCTTTACCACCTTGTAAATCATATTGATTGGCTATATTTTGAATACTATCATCACAAGCAAACTGAACATCAGCATCAACAAACATTAATAAATCATGCGTTGCATATTTGTTACCTTGCCAACAAGCATGTGACTTACCTTGCCATGTAGTATCATTTTCAACAGTATATACGCTCGCACCATAATATCTAGCGACAACTTGTGTCTCATCAGTTGAACCATCATCCATAACAATTACTTCTATTTCTTGCTCTTTACTTATACTGTTAAGTAATTTAGGTAAGTTCTCCGCTTCATTTCTAGCAGGTACAATAATACTGACGGCTGTCTGACCTCTTCCTTTTCCGGAGTTATTTATAATCGCTCGACGCGCATACATACACATTCCACTTATTAGTGATAGTATCGTCAATACTATTGCTATTATATAAAGTATCATTCAGCCTCAACTACTTTCTCCATTAATAATAGCTTCTGCTACTTGCATACCACTCAAAGTAACCATAGGCATACCAGCGCCAGGATTTACAGAACCACCTACAAAGTACAAATTTTTGAAGTACTGACTTTTTTTAGGAAATTTAAAACCTTTATTTTTCTTCTTATTGGATACTACACCATATATAGCTCCTTTATTAGAATTGTATGTATTTTCTATATCATGTGGTGTCCATACGTCTTCATATACAATGTGCTTTCTCAAATCTTTCAAGCCCATGGACTCTAATTTATCCAATATACGTTCTTGGAATTGCAGATATTCTGCTTCACTAAATGACTTACTCTGAATGTACGGTATGTGTGGCAATATTTTTATATTCTCGTGTCCCTCTGGCGCCTGTGTCTTATCTGTTTTATTTGTATTCACTACATAAATAGTCGGATCTTCAGGCAAAACATACTGGTGAAAAACTTGATCATAATTAACTTTAGAATTACTTGAAAAGAAAAAGTTATGATGTTGAAGCTCTGGATAACTTTTGTCCACACCAAGATGCATGACATAACCTGAACTAGCTGGCTCAAATTTACGTTCCAATTTGTTTATTTGGTTTGCATCAAAATTCAATAAATACTTATAAACAGGGATTACTTCCATATTAGATATAATGTAATCTGCATATATTTCCTTATTACTTTCTATTGTTATCCCTGTCACCTTATTTTGACTATTATAATTGATACGTTTTACAGGGGTGTTAAAATGTATGCCCACACCTAATTTTCTCGCTAATTGTTCCATCGCTTCCGCTAACTTATGAATGCCACCATCTACGTACCACAAACCTTCCTCATGTTGCATTTGAGGTAATAAACTCAATACAGCCGGAGCATCATAAGATGAGGAGCCGACATATTTTATGAAATAACCTAGCATTTCTCTTAAATATGGGTTATCTACCCTTTTATTAATGGCTTGTTGCATTGTATGAAAATAGTCGAATTGTTTTAAAGCTGAAAATGGACCATGATAACGAATGATTGCATACATCGTATCTAACCCCTTATCAAAGTAGCTTTTTTCAGCAACTTGATGTATCTTTTGTGCGTAACTAAAAAACGAAGAAAGTTGCTCTATATCCTTATTTGTTAACGATTCATTATTTGTTAACATATCTTCCATGGATTCATATAAATCTAAAATTTGACCATCTGGATAAACGTTTCTAATCTGTAAACTTAACTTACGAATGCTAACATAATCTTCTAGCCTTTCATCACATCGTTGAAATAGGCGTTGAAATACTTTAGGCATGGTTAAAATTGATGGACCGAGATCAAATCCATAGTCATCTATGTCTAACCTATTTACCTTTCCACCGATATGCTTATTTTGTTCATATAAATCCACTTGATAGCCTGCTTGAGCCATACAAATTGCACTGGCAATCCCTCCCAAGCCACCTCCTATGACAACCACTTTCTTATTTCCCATTTAATCACCTTTTCTTTTTTGTAATTTATTATAAATACGTATTAACTTAGGGCGATTATAGCGCTGAACAATCATACAAGGCACATTAGCTATAATGACATATATAAAATTAATTATTTTAACGCTTTTTGACGCTTTAAAAAACGCAATAACAGGAAATATGGATAGCAGATGAACCACCTCTGCACGTCTAGTTTCTAATATAAATCGCTGTATATCATTCATATTTTTAGATAAATCGAAAGTCGCTTTACTACTGATATTAGGGTTAAGATTTTGACCGTCTGGCAAATAATCTTTCCAATATTGCACTTTAACTAATTGTTGCCATAATTGACCCTCTTGTTCAATATTCCAACTTCGAAAATACTTATTATCTTTTTCTAAGAACTTATAACTAATACGAGTACCAAGTTGAGCAATAATCATTTGAACTATAAACCAATATAGCGCAATATATATAATCTTTTTTATCAATTTAATGCTCAGATTTCGCTGTATAGCTTGGGTTATCTTTATTTAAATACCAATTACCAGCTGTTAAATAAGTAGCAAAAGCGCTCCAAAGCATATATGGAACTAGTAAAATGCCAGCAACTTTTTTTACATTGAAAAATTTTACAGTTGTTGTAACTACTGCGCCCAGTAATACAACACTCTCTATCAACGCACTAAAGCGTAATTTATATTTGAAGTATAATATCGACCATAGATAATTCAGGCTTAATTGTGAGTAATAAGCACCTTTCAAAGCCTTACTAGTAGATTTATTAGTCACTAATGCATAAGCTACGCCCATCGTTGTATAAAGTATTGGCCACACAATTGGAAAGACATAGCCGGGTGGTGAAAAAGGTGGTTTAACATTATTTTTATAATCTTTTCTCGCGTTTTTCACTGCAAATTTCCCTATAAATTTACCACCTGTAATTGGTGTTATAACTTTTATAATTTTTTTAATTATCCCGTTTGCTTTCATAGTTGATCCCCTCTTTTTTTGAAAAAGTAACTAGCTATTATATCTAATAGCTATAGTTCGGCATTAGACATGTTATTTTTTCTAGCTAAATACTTTTTCAATCCATATACTTTCAAAACAATTGCACCTGTAATAACAATTGGCAAAATAAACTTCTTCATATTAAAGTATTCTCCTTTATTAGTTTTTTGGCTATTAATCTTGAATTTAAAAAGATTCATTACACTTTTATGAACTTTTGCTTGGGTATACTTATATACCCACCAAGGTAACGTCGGTTCATATTCTTGTAACGCTATGATACATGCGTCACTATTAGGTAATCTTCTAAACTCTAATCTCGCATTACCACCATCTGAATCTAAAGCGAAATCTCCACCAACAATTCGATATAAAATTCTCTCGTTATTAGAAGCTTTAAAATCTTTACTTAATAATAATAAGTCCTTATTTAAACACGGCACACTAATCGTAAAGTTATCTTCGTTAAAATCACTATTAACGACATTTAATGTAATTCTATTTAAAAAATTTGCATATGATTCTGCCAATTGAATCATATTTACATCTTTAGGTAAGACTACCCTTGATATTGCTCTAACATCTTTAATATCGCCCTTACGTGATGACTTCCCTTTCTTTTGTGTCTTAGTTTCTTCTTCCAAGGCATTACGCACACTTTCCTTATAATCAATCTTGCCTATAGAAATGTCCTTCACAATATTTTCATCATTTCTAATCATATCATGAATTAAGCTATCCATTAACGGATAGACCATTTCTTTTGGAACACCTGAAATAAGTTTCACCCAATATTTACTTAGCCAAATGGGAATAATAGGCAAATCTATCGTAGGTAATCGTTTATCTAGTACCTCTGCAGTTTGCTTGAATAGATCTTTATAAGTCATATGACTAGGTCCACCAATATCTATCGATTCGTTCTCATTTGGATTACGCTCTACAATTTTATATAAACCGTCAATCACGTCGTCTATTGCAACTGGCAATGTTGTATTATAAGCCCATTTTGGCAGTAACAGGCCAGGTAATCTATCCACTAATTTTTTTAATATAGGGTAAGAACTTCCTTTAGAGCCTATAATCAAACCCGCTCTTAAAGTACTTACTGGTACACCATATGATCCTAAAATCTGTTCGCACTCTAAACGGCTTCTTAAATGTGGTGATAATTCACTTGTATTAGGTATCAAACCACTCATAAATACAATATGCTGAACTTTGTTATAACTTGCGGCTTTAGCAAAATTATCAGCTAATAATGCATCCATATCTTCAAAGCTCGCCTGCGTCAACTTAGCTGAAGGCATCATAGAATGGACAAGATATATAGCGATATCAATATCCTCCATTACCTCAGTGATTTCATTTAAATCAAACAAGTCAGCTGCCTTCCAAGTAACATTGTGTTCATTTGATTTATTTTCTATATTTCTAGAAATAGCTATAATTTCATAGTTATCTTTTAATTTATTCATTAAGTGACTACCGATATATCCCGAAGCGCCTGTTAATAATATTTTTTTCATATATTTAGCCTCCAAATAGAAAAAGATGAGCAGGTAAACTTTACCTCAGCTCATCTTTAACTTAACGAGCTCACTTGCTCATTATCTTAATTGACAAGAGCTCCAAGTCTCTTATTTAAAATTATACCCTTCTTAAAGCTTTTCAATCTTTATTTATAATAATTAATCAATAAATTTATCAAACCACAAGAATTTGACTAAAAAAGGAATAATCTTACTTGCTTTAATGATGTCACTAGTATAAAAAATTCTTTATCTTTTCCTGTATAATCTGGAATTAGTACCATATTTGCTTTGGTACTATATAATCACTTTCGATTTAATATATATCTTGATATTATTGAAAAGTATTTGAGCAATTTAAGTTTATTTTTACAATGTATCTACTACAACTTTATATTTTAAAAGTCATCATTTCCAATTTTATACATATATTCTTTGGCTCAGGCTGATGTAGATGTATACTTTGCTTCACCGTAATGATTCAATAATTATTTTTGCTCACTGACTTACCGTCTAATAAAAAGAAAACACCATTCGTTTTATGATTAGAAACCCCGTAATATGTTGGATCGTGTAAATCTTTATAATTTTTAGCTAATGCATTTTTAGTAATCTTGTGATTATTAATCTTGAAGTTATCAGCTTTTTGAGATGTTTTAAAATTCTTATCTAGAATAAAATTACTTTGATTTGCTGTATAACCACTGTAACTATAATAAGGTTTCACAGATTCTTGCGCATGTGCTTGAGTGATATTAAATAATTCGGGCGTTACGAAAAAGCCCAAAACTAAACTACTAGCTAAAATAAAGTTAGAAACTTTTTTCATAAAAACCCTCCCCTCATATTTGTCTTACAGGTCACGTTATTACATTAATGTTACAATGTTGCGATAGCATCACATGATAAAATACATTTTTTATTTCTTCTTACACTCATACAAGCAAATTAACTTATGCTTTTCTTAATTTAGAAGCTTATCACTATAGAAAAATTGAAAAGTAAATGTCTGATATGAGCTTATTTAAACAAAGAGCACATAAGCGTTGTCAAGAGAATCATTTGATATACGTCGATTTTAAGTGTAAATATTAAAAAATCGCCTGGAACAAAAGTAATGTTCCAGGCGTGGCTATGATAAGTCTTATAATAGTTTCGCAAGTGCGACCATGACAAATTGTGATGGTAAACGAATGACATGCTGCTTAACACTATCTGTTTCATCTCTTTCATCTTTATAAGAGATGTTCTTACGTGCAGCGTAAATATTTGCAGGAAATACGAGCCAAAGGAATCCTTGTACTACTTTTCTTACGCGTGATCTATTTTTAGCACCGAGTACATAAAAAGCAATTGTAAATTCTAATATGCCCGAATACTTAACTATTGCGTGTTTGAAAGGTAAATAGGACGGCACGATTTTTAAAAACATATCTTTATTTTTAAAGTGTGCAACACCACTTTTATAAAACAGTAAACTAAATATGAGTCTTACGATGATATTTTTCATAGTCTTCTGCTATTCTTCAGCGACTTTGACAACTTGTTTACCAAAATTCTCTCCTGTGAATAACTTTCTAAATGCAGAAGGTAAATTATCAAAACCTTCATCTATCGTCACTTCAAATTTAATTTTACCTTCAGACACCCATTGTGCGAGTTGTTCGCTTGCTTCTTTAAAATGATCAGCGAATTGTGCTACTACAAAACCTTGCATCAATGCTTGATTTTTAATCAACGTTCCTTGGATACGTGGTCCAATATCGTCTTTTTCATTATTATATGCTGAAATTGCACCACATACCGGAACGCGTGCAAATCGATTTAAGTGTTTAAACACTTCATCAGAAATTGCGCCGCCTACATTTTCAAAATACACATCAATACCATCTGGTACAGCCGCTTCGAGTTGTTGTGCGAAATCATCTTGTTTATAGTCAATGGCCGCATCAAATCCTAATTCATCTGTTAAATATGTTGTTTTCTGCTTACCACCAGCAATACCGACAACTTTTGCGCCTTTAATCTTAGCAATTTGTCCTACGACAGAGCCTACTGCACCTGATGCAGCTGACACGACAACCGTCTCGCCAGATTGTGGTTGACCAATTTGAAGCAATCCTGTATAGGCCGTCATTCCCGGCATGCCTAAAACACTCAAATATAAATGTAATGGTACATCTTTTGATGGCACAGGGGTCACATCGTCTCCATTCACTGTATTTATCTTTTTCCATGGTAATATGCCTGTGACATAATCGCCGACAGATAGACGTTCATCGTTCGATTGTGTGACTTTTCCAACAATATGACCTTGTAATGGCTCATTCACTTGGAAAGGTTGAACATAACTTTTTGTATCATTCATTCTGCCTCTCATGTAAGGATCTACAGATACATAAATGGATTCTACTTGAACCTCACCTGCATGTGGTTCTCGAGTTTCTATTGTTTCAAATCTAAATACATCGTCTTGAGGGATACTTTGTGGTCGTTTTGCAAGTACAACTTGTTGATTATTCATTTATTATTCCTCCAGATATTTAGTCGTAGCGTCTGATAATGACAAATCACCATTGATGATTTGGAATTCGTGACCTTTTAATGCTTCATCAGTTAACACAGAAACAAGCACTTCTGCTACATCTTCTCTTGTAATAGACGGATTTTGTACATTTTCAAATTGCGCACTCATATTGAATTGTTGCGTTTCATGATCGTTAGTTAATGCGCCTGGATGCACGATGGTATATTTTAAATTTGAATGTCTTAAGTAGTCATCCGCATAATGTTTTGCAATGGTATATGGTTTCAAGTCGCCTGACGCATCAAACGCTTCTCGACGTGAGTCGTACGTTGATACCATAACAAAGTGTTGACGACCGACGTGTTCACTTGCTTTAATTGCTTTCACTGCACCGTCTAAATCTACTATGATTGTTTGATCGTCACCTGTGCTTCCACCAGAACCGACGGAAAAAAGGATTTGATCATACGGTTTAAATAATTCTATTAATTCATCAATAGATTGTTTTGCAACATCAATGTAAGTTGCATCAATACCATCTGCTTTTAAAACTTCAACTTGTTCTTCTTTTCTAACACCGGCAGTAAAATCAACATCTCGTGCTTTCAGTTTACGTATAAGATGTTGACCGACGCCACCATTAGCGCCAATAATTAATGATTTCATGTGTATCGCTCCTTTATGAAATTATTGATTAGCTAAGATTTTTAAAGCACGTTCAGCAACAGCATGTCCTGATTGAGGATTTTGACCAGTCACAATGCGACCATCTACGACTGCGAAATTGCTCCAGTCATCCTCTTTTTTAAAATGTGCACCGTTACTAATAAATTCGTCTTCTAATAAATATGGCATGTATTCAGTTGTACCATTTGCTTGTTCTTCACTATTTGTAAAACCAGTCACGTCTTTATGACGAACGAGGTAATCGCCATTTTCTTTAATATCGAGTAGACCAGCCGCACCATGACATACAGAAGAGAGAACGCCTTGATTATTGTAAATACTTAACGCAATGTCGTTAAGTTCTTTGTTATTTCTAAAATCCCAAATCGCACCATGTCCACCTGCAAAGTAAATGGCTTGATAGTCGCTAGGATTAACCTCTTTTGGAGATAATGTTTGTCCAAATTTATTCATATAATCATGATCCGTGTAGTATTCCCAGTCCTCAGCTCCCATCATTTCAGGGCTAAGACTGATAGGATCAAGAGGCACATATCCACCGTTCGGACTTACGAAATCAACATCATAACCTGCGTCATAGAAATCTTTCGCAAAGTGCGTAACCTCTGAGAACCACGCACCCGTAGGTCTGTCTAAATTATCGTATTTCGCAATGTTTGTTACAACAATTAAAGCTTTTTTCATTGTATTTCCTCCTCATTCATGTTTATATAGAGTACAATATCAGTTAAACCTTGGTTTAAGAGAAAGGATATGCTTACATGAAACAATATTACATTGAATATGTCTCAGATTATTGCAATATACCTAAAAGCAAACTGCGTTATTACGAGAAAAAGAATATCTTGAAACACATCGACAGAGATAGCAATAACAAGCGTTTATACACAGACGACGATATCGAAATGATTAAATTTATCCAGTGCCTAAGCAATTTGAATATGCCATTAAAAGAAATCCGAAAAAACACAGATATGCTTTATCAAAACCAAATAGATGTCCCAAGCGTGTTACGCGCACACCTAAAATTCTTGAATGAACAACGGAATTTGATCAGTACACATATCGACTTAATTGAACAAAAATTACAAACTGCCATGACCGAGTGACGAGGGAAAAGGGGTGTGTGAATTAAAAGAACGATAAGAAGAGTGTGGAGGGATAGTGAATGAATAAGCATAAAGAAATTGTAGATTTTAAAGGTTGAGTGCGTAGATAAAGGCGATAGGTGAATAGGCAAAGCTGGAATGAGTTTTTCTTCATTTACATAAGTTTCAATAAGTTCAGCATAGCCTGTCTTTTTTGCTTTTTCTACTAAGTAATAAGTCGCCATTAACATTTCTAAAAATATTGGGAATGACGTTTCCCTTTGTTGCATATAATCTAAATAACTGGATACGGTCTGAATGCCAAATTTATAATATTTCTCTTGTGGGTCAATTTGTATCAATTCATTTGTACAATATCCTAACCAGTGATCATGATATTTCCAGTATTTTTTCTCTATAAACATTTCAAATAACATTTTGACAGTATTCAACAATTACATTCTTAGCTATCCCACAAACATTTTTTAAATATATAAAATTTTTGTTTTTCCCTATATAATGTGCTTTAGCTTTATCATTTGTTACTAAAGATGACTCATTACTAAAGTTAAAGATATCTATCTGTATGCTATTCTTTACAAAGTCCTCACTTAATTCCTATGAATATTTAGTGCTATCAAACAAAAATAGTAGGGTGTTTGAAATTCTTTTATGCTCTTCAGCTTTACCGTTATAATACATATTCGTCAAAAATGTAAGTATGGAAATCACCAAAGAAAATCCTGACATATACTTTGCTGATTCTGGCTTAATAAGCATGAAAACCATTAATAAGATTAAAAATATAATGACTTGGGTATTTTATTATCACAACATAGCCCTTCATTTTTTACATACTTTACACGATTTAATGTATACATTAGTAAGAGAATTAACCCATTCTTATGAAGTTAAATTAGAATTAGGTTTTAAAAGAGAACTAGTAGCTAAATTAAAGTCTTCTGACAATGAAACTTTTAACAAATTAGGGAATATACTTAATAAAAACAGTCCTATTCGTACCGTAAAGTATAGAGATGAATATACTCATAACATAACTCCATACCGATTAAATAGCCATCCCGAGAAAGATGATTATGGAAATGCTTTTTTTAAAGCTAATAAACCAATGATTAATGATATTGAGGAAGCTATAAAAGACATAGAGTCAGATTTGGAAAAACTGCAAAAAAAGGCTAAGCATATTAAAACAGCACTTACCATCTTATAGTAGTTATACCATTCTAAATTCACCCAAAAACATTAAAATTTTATAGAAATGGATGATTAGTATGATAAAGAACAAATGGAAAATAGAATTATGGTTTCAGAAATTCAACTATTTTATACATAAAATCAGCAATGAGTTTGAGCCAGAAAGCATCATATTTGATAAAAATAACTTAATTAAAGGAAGATCATTACCTAATGAAACAGTTTATATTAGTTACTTCGTAAATCAACCAGATCAAATTATTGAACAACATACAGTGAAATCAAATTCAAACGGTATCTTTACTGACAATGTCCCAAATATATATCAATCAGAAATTTTTAAAAATGATAAATTATCATTTTTTATAGATAGTCAAAGTAAAATCGATATTGATGATATATCACAAGAAATCGTTGAAGAAGGCTCTTCCGTTCTCCTATCCTTAGATTTAAAAACAATAGAATCATACTTTGATGAATTCTTACTTGCCATTTCAGACAAAACAGAATTTGCTAAACAAACTGCTGAAAATGTAAGAAGACAAATAATGGGTGAGATAAATCTTAAAAAATGGGATATTCAAATTAAAATGAATAAAAACAAAGATAAATTAAATTCATCTTCAGAATTCAACAAACTTAAAAATGAAATTATAAAGAACCATCAAGACTTAACTGCAGAATCATATAATGACATTTTAATAAGTGATTTCTTAACTAAATATCTTGTATATAAAGAAAAGCAGGACTCCTATCTGGAAAAAGGCATATTAAGTCAAAATAAGTCAAACTATTTTATAAAATTAATTAATAAAAACTTAATTAAACAACGAAAAAGCGCCTCCCAATATTTTGAGATTGCAAATAGTATTAAACCGTCAACTCATAAAAATGGTTCTTTAGAACAATCTGACAATATCGATCAATTCAGACAAGCTGCTATTGGTGTTTCACTTTATTTATACGATAAAAATGACCCTTACTTTAAATTTATTCGCAGCATTGCAAATGAAAGCTTGCGCAGAAAAACAATAACTGTTGATGACATTATACAGTCAAAAGAAAAAATTGATGAATTCATGGAGGAGGAAAATCTAATCAGTTATAATGAACTCTATTATAAGACAACTATTGAAGATACATTTCATTTTACCCTATTTACTGCTATTTCAGATTTATTAGACGAACTAGTTCAAACTGTGAGTACCATAATGCAAAAAGCAACAGAGCAAGACATACTAGTATCTTTACATATAATAAGTAATCTTAAACAGGACTTAAAAAGTTGGATTGAAAAATACGATCAAAAATCACAACATATAGAAAATTTAATTAATGGCTATGCTAGAAATTCAAATCTAAAATCGGTAATTGCTGAAACCATTCAAATGAATCGCAAGCTAACTTCAACTATTGAAAGTGAACTACTTTCAACACTTGCTGACTATGACATAAGCACATTTTATAGTAGATATGGTTTGACCTCTAATCCTAACGATTTTCGTGATACATTAATGACTCAACTTATTAGTAAATTTTATGAATCACGTTTTAAAAACAGTAAAAAGCATAGAAATATTTATTTTTAATAAATTAATTGCCTATCGAATACATGTATTCGATAGGTATTTTTTCTTTTAAATCCCTTTATATCAATGTCCTAAAATTCCCCTTGAAAATTTGAAACTAAGCCTACTTGTGAGGGATTAGTATGTAATTACATCAAATTTGATGATTTTAATTATTAGGAGGAATTTTATATGAGCAAAAAAAGTTATTGCTTTCTTTTGTTAAAAAGACGCGCTTGTGGTGTTGCTTTTAATTTAGCAATTGGTAAAGATTTTACGTTTAACGATTTAAATTTGGCGTCCAACGTTACATGTTCAACTGACGTACAACAAGATGTTGGTCGCTGGTTTGCATACTTTGTAAAGAACATGCCAAATGTCCCATTTGTCATTATTGGTAAGAATAGCAACGGGAACTTAGTTTATCGTAAGACAGGACCTAATCCAATGCTTCACAAACATAACTGGAAAGGTGGTAACAACTAATGACTAACAACATCTTCGAGCAATATCCATACTGGTTAGATTCAACTGCATGGTATGAACTTATTCGAGCAAAAAACAAAAATGACGAAGATAAGATAATTCGTTTATCTAGTCCAATCATCATAGAAAACAAATTTCTCGACCCTACTACAGGGGTTGAGAAATTGACTATCACGGATGGCAAAAATATTGAACGTATTGAAACGTCAGATATTCTAACGACACAAAAGTTACCTAGACTGGTTATGTTTGGGTTCAGCATCAATGAAAAGTACATTAAATCGCTAGGTAATGCACTACAATTAATGCGTCAATCACTGCCCATTTCTACATTGTATACAGGTGTAGGTGTCTTAAGTACTGATGAAGGTACTGTCATTTCATTAGATGAACCATATCTTTCAAAAGACATCGAGCAGTCTCAGGCTGATGAAATCATTTGTGAAACAAAGTATGACTTACAACCTAAAGGTACATTTGAAGGCTGGTGGCAAATGTATCTTGATGAAGTAAAAGGAAACTTGTTACTGGAGCTTGCTGTGATATTTGGTGTTTCTTCATTAGTGACTGCGTTCTTAAAAACAAAGCATGAAGTCGAATATTTTGGCACGATATTTTCATTTATGGGGAACTCTAGTACGGGTAAATCGACTGCAGCGGCATTAGCAGTTTCAATAGCAGGTAATCCATCTAAAGGTGACCAAACATTATTCAGAGGTTGGAACGGCACCCGTAATGCAATTGAAGGATACTTAAGTAACAACTTTGGTGTTCCTATTGCCTTAGATGAATTATCAGCAGCTACCTTTAAAGATACAAATGGTTTACTTTATTCCCTAGCAGAGGGGCAAGGTCGTCTACGTGCTAATCGAGAAGGAAATGTAAAAAATCCTCACCACTTTGGATCTAGTGTGATTAGTACAGCAGAACACACAATATTCAAAGATGCTAGTGCAAATGATGGTTTGAGAGCAAGATGCATCGAAATATCTGAAGCCTTTACGACAAGCGCTGACAATGCGGACGCCATTAAAAAAGGAACATCAAAAAACTATGGACACGTAATGCCGTTAGTAGCTGAATATCTTCTAAATCGTGAATCTGAAGTAATCAAGTGGTTTCATAGAGAACACGATTGGTTCAAAACTCAGCTTAACAGTGAAACAAACAATGTAGGTATTCGAATGTTCAAACGCTATGCAACAATAACGACATCAGCAAGAATATTAGAACGTGTAATTGCAACCCCTATCGATTTGGTCGCAGTTAGAGAGTACCTAGTTAGTTATCATGTAGATTCCGTAAGTGAACGCAGTTTGGCGGCCAAAGCGATTGATAGTGTGGTTCAATTCGTGGCACGCAATCGTAGTAAGTTTGCAGAAAGTAAAAAACTCTCCATAATGACTGAAAATTATGGCCTTATTGAGCTGAAAGACGATCACATTCAAGTCAAGATGCTTAAAGATGTTTTTAAACATATGTTAGAAGAAAACCAATACCAAGATGTAAAAAATGTAATAGATAGTTTAAGAGCAGAAGGATATATCCAGATGGATTCCGATCGGATAGCTATCAAACGTAATGTCAAAGATACTCAAGGCAAAACAAAAACGATCTTGTTCTACCATCTTGTATTGCCTAGTGAGTTTGCACCTGTTCTCGGTTTAAGCTCAAATTCTGAACCATACACACCACCGCAATTTGATAATAATATAACAAATAAGGAATTACTCAACAAATTTGTTAAAGATGGTAGAGAATGGGAAGAAAAGGGCGATTTAGAACTCTAAATATAAATATCGCTACAACGCGCTATGCGTTGTAGCTCATTAAATTAATCGGAGGCATAAAAATGAAAACAAACGTCAACTTATTAAATTACACAATTGATTCAGTAGAAGTCGATGATCATCAAAAACCTATTGTCGTTAATTATATCGACAGATACTACCATATGCAACAATATGTATTAACTGAAACGGAACAGAAGCTACTAAAATTTTATCACTTGTACCCTGAATTCATAAATGAAAAAGAGATAACTGAACATATTGTTCCAAGTACACAGAGTGAACGAATAACAATGCAACATGTTATCAATTCAATATAATTTGATATTTGGAGGTTGAACCATATGGACGAATTAATCACATTACTCGCTGATTTAGTGATTGAAGAAATCAATCACTTTGATGACTAATAATAACGCCCAACACCTCACTGGTGTTGGGCTCATCTATAAATTCGTTCATAAATATATATTATCACTGTGGAAGGAGGAAACAGGATGAAACAAGCAATTGGTTACTTACGACAGAGCACTACAAAGCAACAATCCTTAGCAGCACAAAAACAAACCATCAAGGTATTAGCCGAAAAACATAATATTCAACACATTACCTTTTATAGCGATAAACAATCAGGACGTACTGATAAGCGGAATGGTTATCAACAAATTACTGAACTAATTCAACAGGGACAATGTGACGTATTATGTTGTTATAGATTAAACCGACTTCATCGCAATCTTAAAAATGCATTAAAACTCATGAAATTGTGTCAAAAATACCATGTCCATATCTTAAGCGTTCATGATGGCTATTTTGATATGGATAAAGCATTCGATCGGCTCAAACTCAATATTTTCATCAGCTTGGCCGAACTAGAATCTGATAATATAGGCGAACAAGTCAAAAATGGAATCAAAGAAAAAGCTAAACAAGGTAAAATGATTACAACACATGCACCCTTTGGGTATCACTATCATAATGGTACTTTCACAATAGACACAGTAAAAGCACAAACAATAAAAGCTGTGTTCAATTATTACCTTCAAGGCTATGGTTATAAAAAAATTGCACAATATTTGGAAGAAGATAATAAGTTAATCAACCGAAAACCATATCAAGTACGTAATATTATCCTTAACCCTAATTACTGTGGCCGCGTTATCAATCAATACGGACAATATGAAAACATGTTCCCAGCTATTGTCAGTACAACGATATACGAAGAAGCTCAAGTTACCCGAACTCAGAAACAAGTAGAACGTAAGCCGTCAGAAAATCAACTCAAACAAAAAATCAAATGTCCCTATTGTCATTCGACACTCACAAACATGACTGTCCGAAAACCAGATCATTCATTGCGTTACTATGTCTGTCCGCAAAATATGAATAACGCTCGCTTTGTTTGTAAATTTAAAGGAATCAACGCACAGGAATTAGAAACAAGTGTTTTAGCGACTTGTCAGGACTTCTTTCAAAATCAACAGCTCTATTCAAAAATAAACCATACTATTCAACAACGACTCAAAAGACAAAGAGATATAGAAACTAAAACTACACTCAATCACGAGCAGCTGATAGAAAAATTAGCCCAAGGCAAAATTG
This sequence comes from Staphylococcus lloydii, assembly GCF_015775975.1. Lineage (NCBI taxonomy): Bacteria > Bacillati > Bacillota > Bacilli > Caryophanales > Staphylococcaceae > Staphylococcus > Staphylococcus lloydii. The sequence goes on along the minus strand of NZ_CP064056.1, from coordinate 45,635 downwards.
ATGCAGAAACGTTCAGAGAACAAACGCAATCATTACATCAACAATCAAAACCTATATCATCAATCAGTGCGTATCAAATTCGAAAAGCTTTCCAAAACATCATTCAAGAACGTTTCACGCTAAACATGTTGTACCCCTATATTGATGAAATTAATATTTCTAAAAATAAAAGCCTCGCTGGCATCTATTTCAAAAACGAACCACTGAATATTGTAAAGCAGACTATGAAATTATCAATTGTATAATTAAAGAAAGGATAGATTATAATGGATAAAATGAAGAAAAAGCTTGTAGGAGGCTACATTCGCGTGTCCACAGAGAGACAAGTAGAGGGTTATAGCATCGAGGGGCAAATTACACAAATAGAGCAATATTGCCAATTTAACGGCTATGAACTCGTTGATATATATGCAGATCGGGGTATATCAGGAAAATCTATGAACCGTCCTGAATTACAGCGCATGTTAAATGATGCTAAAAATGGAAAATTAGACTGTGTTATGGTTTATAAAACAAATCGTTTGGCACGTAATACTTCCGATTTACTTACAATCGTCGAAGAACTTCATCGCCAAAATGTTGAATTTTTTAGCTTGTCTGAACGCATGGAAGTCAAAAATTCAACAGGCAAGTTAATGCTCCAGATACTTGCAAGTTTTTCCGAATTTGAAAGAAATACAATTTTAGAGAACATTTACACCGGACAACATCAAAGAGCTTTAGAGGGCTATTATCAAGGCAATCTTCCATTAGGATATAATAACATACCTGATAATAAAAAAGAATTAATTATTAATCAACATGAAGCTAACATCGTTAAATATATCTTTGAATCTTATGCCAAAGGTCATGGTTATCGTAAAATAGCCAATGCACTCAATCATAAAGGTTATGTCACTAAGAAAGGTAATCCATTTAGTATTTCAGCTGTTACTTATATTCTCTCAAACCCATTCTATATTGGTAAAATTCAATTCGCGAAATACAAAGATTGGAATGATAAACGACGTAAAGGCTTGAATGATAATCCAGTGATCGCTGAAGGCAAACACACACCTATTATTAGTCAAGATTTATGGGATAAAGTACAAGCACGTAAGAAGCAAGTAAGCAAAAAGCCACAAGTGCATGGTAAAGGAACAAATCTTTTGACAGGAATAATTTTTTGCGAAAAATGTGGTGCGGCATATGCAGCTTCAAATACAACCAATACACTCAAAGACGGTACTAAAAAACGCATTCGGTATTATTCATGTAGTAACTTTCGCAACAAAGGATCAAAGGTATGTTCAGCCAATAGTGTTAGAGCTGATGTTATCGAAAAGTATGTTATGGATCAAATACTCGAAATAGTCAAAAGTGATAAAGTTATCAAACAAGTTGTCGAACGTGTCAATCAAGAGAATCAAGTCGATGTAGCTGCACTTAACCATGATATTGCTTATAAACAACAACAATTTGATGAAATAAACGCTAAATTAAAAAATCTAATTCAAACCATCGAAGACAATCCAGACTTAACATCTGCACTCAAACCAACCATTCATCAATATGAAACACAACTGAATGATATTACAAACCAAATTAATCAACTAAAGCAGCAACAAAATCAAGAGAAACCATCTTATGATACGAAACAAATCGCTCTCCTATTACAACGAATATTTCAAAACATAGAATCCATGGATAAATCACAACTCAAAGCATTATACCTTACGGTCATTGATCGTATCGATATTCGTAAAGATGGGAATCATAAAAAGCAATTCTATGTCACACTCAAGCTCAATAATGAGATTATTAAACAACTTTTCAATAATACCTCTCTCGACGAAGTGCTCCTCAGCACTTCGTCTTTATTTTTACCTCAAACGCTCTTTCTTCAAATCTAATATCTATGTACTGTCCTTTCGTCATTCAATAACACCTATCTAATAAACATCTTCAGCATCCTAAGCAGTCATAACTCAATGTGAAGCTTATATTGATATGACGAAAGAACATCCCAAAACAAAATACAAGTGGGATAGTAACGGGATTGGCTAACTTCATGTAGGAGAAGGATTACGCAAGCGTAATCCCAAAATCCCGTTATTATTTATAAATAAATAATATAAAAAGAAAAAAGTAAATCATAACCACACCTACAAATCCAAATGATATATAAATATATAGCTATATTTCCCGAGAAATGAGCGGGATAACGGGATTTCCTTGTCATATCAACAATTGTGATGATTTTCGATTGGGATATTCTCTGTATTTCAGTGGGATTTCTAAGCGAAACAAACATTATTTCAAACTTATATTATCAAAATGATGTATCACATGCATACATCTATCAAACACATTAGGAGGTCATAACAATGACACTAGAACAACAACTCAAGCACTATATAACCAACTTATTCAAACTGCCAAAAGATGAAAAGTGGGAATGTGAATCTATCGAGGAAATCGCTGATGATATCTTACCTGACCAATATGTAAGGCTTGGGCCACTCAGTAATAAAATACTTCAAACCTATACCTACTACTCTGATACACTTCACGAAAGTAATATCTACCCTTTCATTCTCTACTATCAGAAACAGCTCATAGCCATTGGTTATATTGATGAAAACCACGATATGGATTTCTTATATCTACACAACTCGGTCATGCCCCTTTTAGATCAACGATACTTACTAACAGGAGGACAATAATATGCATAAATATATCAAAATTACACAATTAGCAATCACTATCCTAAGCGAAATCATTACATGGATGAAAGAATCAGAACGAAAGGAGATCTCTTATGAATAGATATATCACTCGTGGTATTGCCAATAGCTTACCTATCATCTTACAAAAACAATTATGGCAACTTGTAGCACGACGAGAAAAAACACAATCAAAAGGCAAGGAATCATTGGATTATTTTCATATATTCCAATTCAATATGCACAATAACCAACTATATATCAAACACAAACAAGAACGTCCTGAGTATGTCAAAACGCATAAGGCAAATGTCAAACAGTCTATCGATATCAATAAGGTCTACATTATCCGAGAAGATGATGTAGACCTTTCTTATTACGTCATGTTATTACCAGAAGAATACTAGAGGAGTGAATATTACATGAAAACAATAAAAAATACATTAGAAACTGAAGCCATATTCAGTGATGACCAACAACATCGCTATCTACTTAAGAAAACATGGGACAGTGAAAAACAAACACTTACAATCATTACAATGTATCCAAATTTTATGGGCCTTCTTCGTATAGACTTAACAACTCAGCTCATTATGAACAAAGTTTCAGAAATGGATGCATTTGGCTCAATCAATTTTGTGAATCTATATTCCAATATTACAACACCCCTCAATCTCAAACATCTAGAAAACGCCTATGATAATCATACCGATATTCAAATTATGAAGGCAGTGAAAGAATCGGATGAAGTAATATTAGCCTGGGGTGCTTACGCTAAAAAGCCCGTTGTTGAAGCACGTGTCAATGAAGTATTAGAGATGTTGAAACCACATAAGACGAAAGTGAAACAACTCATGAACCCAGTAACCAATGAAATTATGCACCCCCTTAATCCAAAAGCAAGACAGAAATGGACTTTGAAAGCATAACCCATATATGGAGGTAAACGATGAAAGAAATCAATATTGTTTCACTACAAATGATAAAAACAGATACATTAAATTATCTAAAAAATCGTATTTCAAACCCTGGGGATGCGACAGAAATTATGCGTTCATTCATTGGAAACAGTGATCGAGAACATCTCATACTTATATGTATGAATAGTAAAAACGAAACTACACATATTCAAACACTATCGATAGGTTCTATTAACCAAACAGTGATTCACCCCAGAGAAACATTCAAAACAGCGATGCTCAGTAACGCCAACAGTATTATGCTAGGACATAACCATCCAAGTGGAGATGTAACACCCTCTCCTGAAGATATCAATATGACCGAACGATTAATGCTCATCAGTGAAATGATGGGCATTTTATTTTATGACCATGTTATTTTCTCAAATAGTAACGCCTATTCCATTAGAAAACATAATTTAAAAGTAGAGGTATAGCCGTATTTTGTCATTACCGCTATTTCTTCACTTATCAATATTTATAAAATCTCTTTATATCAATGTATTTATCTAAAAAATATTTTTCACAACTTTTATTAAATATACGGAGGATTGACTTATTGTGACAAACCTATTTTGTAATGTATAACTTAAAGGAGGTGACATATTGGATCGTGCATTTCGAATATTAACAATATACCATCGTTTACTACAGAATAAATCCGTCAACAAACAATCACTTACATTAGAACTCTATACGAGTCCTAGGACGATACAAAGAGATATCGACGATACCAGAAACTTCTTATATGAAAGTAAATCGTGGATCAGTACACCTAAAGCAATCACGTACGATTATAAATCAGAAAGTTATAAGCTCGAACAAGATAAGCATGAAAATATGCATTTTATGTATGATATTTTGACTGCTTTATACCTGACGACACCCAAATTAAGTCATTACTTTTATCAATATCTTAAATTATTAATCATCAAACATCATTCAGGTCATCGAACTACATTACTAAAATATCTTGACCGCTTTGAAATTGATAAAAATCAAACAGGTATTTTGCCAGCATCATTAGTTGTTCGCGCAATGAATGAAATTTATATAGATGATATTAATCAAATGAATCTGAGTTTGTCTGAAAAATCCGTGGATATACAAGAAAAATCAAAGTTACAAACCTATATCACGTTTTAAATCGGTAAAGATGTGTGGTCAAAAATGCATCGATTTTATCAAATTCATGTAATAGAAAAATATGATGCACATTATCTTATTGTCACTTTCAAGATGACAAGAGTCGAAGCTATTCAACTCCGTTTTATATATCAATCCAATATACGTATCATTTCACCCCCTGATTTAAGAGAACAAGTGATTGATGAATTACTTTTACTACAATTAACATATTTAAAACAACAAGTTCAAAAGTAAACCAAGCAGACAATGTTTTACAAATAATATTAATTATAATGAAAGGAATGATAATCATGAGTAACATCATAAAAACGATAGGCAAAGGCATTGGAAAAGGTGTCGGTGCAGCAGCAGGTCTAGGTATTTTAGGTTCTTATTTCAAAAAAACTTTCACAATAAAAGGACCACTAGGTAAAGAAATAACAAGAATTATAGAAAATCACTTTAGTGAACCTGTAGAAATCAAAGCATAATATAGAGGTAACCATTTTCAAAGACACATTGATTTCAAAATATGTCCTTTTTTAATTATTGTAGAATAAATATAGAAAAGCGTAGCAAAATAGATTAATATAAGGGCCTGGATATAAATTCCAGGCCCTTATATTACTTGTTACAGCAATTGTTATTATCTTCTTGCTCTTTTTCATCTTTTTCTTTTTTTTCGTTCTTTTCCTCAATTTCTACCGAACAACATGACTGTTCTTGAGGTTTTATTTTTTTTAATGCGTCTTTAATACCCATTATTTCACCTCCTTTAAATAATGATATTCACAATCAAACCTGTAGCAATGGCTACAATTAAAATTGCAATAATGAATGATATTACAAATTTTTTCTTGAATAGCTTAGATAGCAATACGACCTCTGGAATACTTGCGCCAGCACCACCAATTATTAATGCAACTACTGTTCCTAGCGACATACCTTTTGATACTAATGCTTCGGCTATAGGTAACATTGTTTCTGGTCTGATATACATAGGGATACCGATAACAGAAGCAATAAACACCGATATAAAACCATCACCACTTGCATACTTAGTTATAAATTCTTCAGGTATGAATCCATATATAAAGGCACCAATAAATACACCAATAAATAGATAAGGTAACATTGGGTATAAAAATGCCCACGCATCGTTTAATGCTTGTTTAAAACGAGATCCTGTTTTATTAGCAAAAAAGCCATCACCTTTAACATTGACCCCTTTATAACTTTCAGCTAAATTCATTTTTGAAAATACTAAACCTGTTAAAATACTGAAAATTGCTAGTACTACAAAATAAACAATGGCTACTTTCCATCCTAATAAAGCCCATAACATAAATATCATTAATGGGTTCATTAATGGTGAAGCAATCAAAAAACTCATAGCCGGACCAAAAGGAACTTTGGAATTTAATAGACCTGCAAGTATTGGAATAGTTGAACAAGAACAAAATGGTGTAACAGCACCAAACACCATACCTAATATGTAATTGACAGCTTTATTAGGTTTGCTCAAAAGCTTTTTAATTTTTTCTTCTGAAACAACTTGTTGAATCAGACTTACTATAAAACTCACTACTATAAATAGTAATAATAATTCAAAAAATAACATCAGAAATGTTTTTATGAATTCCATAATTGAATCTATCATTAGTATAACGCCTCCGAATTCATTTAATCAACTTTTCTTGATGTATTAATCAAAAAAATTTGATTAATTCTATGTTATAAAGAAGATACTTAAAGTATCTTACAGCAAGTATCTTCATTTAAAACCACCTGTATTTGTTGCTCATTAATTTTATAATAATTCCATGTGCCATGCTTTTCAGCAATAAGAATATTTGCATCTACTAATTTTTTTAAATGATAGGAAAGTTTAGATTGTTTTAACGCTAATAATTCTTCTAGATCACAAACACATAAAGATTTTGAATCGCTTTGACGTATTGATTGTAGAATTTTAAGCCTGATTTTATCAGCTAGCGCATTAAACATCTGTTCATAAAAGTCTAATTTTTCTTCCTCACTTCTATTAGGACTGGACTTAATAATTTCCATTAAATAATCACCTCTCTTATATATAGATATTTCTATTTTTGTTTGAGTTCTTGTATTGCTTGATTAAAATGAGTTTCTGTTATTTTACCCTACATGTCAGGTTCTCCTTTAAAGAATTCATTTTTCATATATGATATAGCTTCTTTTAAAGAAACTTCTCTTGATATCATAATTAGATTTAAGTAGCTAACAAAATAATCAACAGATAATGTACCTGCATGATTTATTCTCATAAAATCGAACTCCTTTATAAAATACTAAAATGATACATCAATTTTTTTTGATGTATTAAATATAAATTATTATTTCAACTTTTGCAAGATAATAAAACTAGTTATTTAGGACGCATTCTAATCTAATACTAAAATTAGTCAAAAAACTACATAGACATAAAACTATATAGATGTTAATCTATGTAATGAAAAGGAGGTATTATTTATGTCTTATAAAGAATTATCAGCAATATTAAAAGTTTTATCAGATCCAAGCAGGTTAGAAATATTAGATTTACTTTCTTGTGGTGAGCTATGCGCTTGTGACTTATTAGAACACTTTCAATTCTCACAACCTACACTAAGTCATCATATGAAGTCATTAGTAGATAACGAATTAGTTACAACACGAAAAGACGGCAACAAACATTGGTATCAACTTAATCATGCTATTTTAGATGATATTATTCAAAACTTAAACATCATTAATACATCTAATCAAAGATGTGTATGTAAAAATGTGAAATCAGGTGACTGTTGATGACCATTTTAGCAATTATAATCTTCTTGTTAACTTTAATCTTTGTGATATGGCAACCAAAAGGTTTAGATATTGGTATCACAGCTTTAATTGGAGCTATCGTTGCTATCATTACGGGAGTCGTAAGTTTTTCCGATGTATTAGAAGTAACCGGTATTGTTTGGAATGCAACTTTAACTTTTGTAGCTGTTATTCTAATTTCATTAATATTAGATGAAATTGGTTTTTTTGAATGGTCTGCAATACATATGGTCAAGGCTTCAAACGGTAATGGCTTAAAAATGTTTGTTTTTATTATGTTACTTGGGGCAATTGTAGCAGCATTTTTCGCAAATGATGGTGCGGCTTTAATCTTAACTCCTATTGTATTAGCGATGGTAAGAAATCTAGGGTTTAATAAAAAAGTTATTTTCCCATTCATCATTGCCAGTGGCTTTATCGCTGATACTACATCACTACCCTTAATTGTAAGTAACTTAGTTAATATCGTTTCTGCAGATTACTTCGATATTGGATTTATTGAATATTTTAGTCGAATGATTATTCCTAATATATTCTCTCTGATTGCTAGTATTCTCGTTTTATGGTTATATTTCAGAAAATCTATACCTAAAACGTTCGATACAGAAAATCTTTCACATCCTAAAAATGCAATTAAAGATTCTAAATTATTTAAGATTTCATGGATTGTATTAGCAATACTACTTGTGGGTTATCTTGTTAGTGAGTTTATACAAATACCTGTATCAATCATTGCTGGTATTATTGCTATTATCTTTGTACTGTTAGCTCGCAATTCCGAAGCTGTGCATACGAAACAAGTAATTAAAGGTGCACCATGGAATATTGTCCTATTTTCAATTGGTATGTATTTAGTCGTATTCGGCTTGAAAAACGTAGGCATCACCACAATTTTAGCTGATGCATTATCCAATATTTCAAGTTATGGACTATTCAGTAGTGTTATGGGCATGGGCTTTATATCTGCTTTGTTATCATCAATTATGAATAATATGCCTACAGTTTTAATAGATGCAATTGCTATCGGACAATCGAATGTAGTTGGAACAATTAAAGAAGGTATGGTTTATGCGAATGTCATAGGTTCTGATTTAGGACCTAAAATAACACCGATTGGTTCTTTAGCAACATTATTGTGGCTACATGTCTTAACACAAAAAGGTGTGAAAATTTCGTGGGGAACATACTTTAAAACTGGAATTATCATTACTATTCCGGTCCTATTTGTAACACTCTTAGGTTTATACCTTACACTAATCATATTTTAAGAAAAGAGGCTTTAATTATGGATAAGAAAACAATTTATTTTATATGTACAGGAAACTCTTGTCGTAGCCAAATGGCTGAAGGTTGGGGAAAAGAAATATTGGGTGAAGATTGGAATGTCTATTCTGCTGGTATTGAAACACATGGTGTTAATCCTAAAGCAATAGAAGCTATGAAAGAAGTAGATATTGATATCTCAAACCATACATCAGATTTGATTGATGGTGATATCTTAGAACAGTCAGATTTGGTCGTAACATTATGTAGTGATGCAGACGATAATTGCCCTATATTATCACCTAATGTTAAAAAAGAACACTGGGGCTTTGATGATCCAGCAGGAAAAGAATGGCCAGAATTTCAACGTGTTAGAGATGAAATTGGAAAAAGAATACAAGAATTCAAAGAAACGCTCGTTTAATGTGAGCGTTTCTTTATATTTAAGTCATACATTTTATTAATAATGATTTCATTTCTATATCTTTGATATAATAGTATGCCATTTTCCCATCCTTGTAAAAATTCAGCACGTCTCTTTTATACAGGACTCTCAAATGATGTGATGTTGAAGCTATACTCAAACCTAATGTTATAGATAAGTCACAAACACATAATTCTTTCTCTTTAATTAGAGCTAATATAATTTTCAGCTTATTCTCATCACTTATCTTTAATAATGTATTGATAAGTCGTTGAGTTTTTTCTTCTTTTAAAAATCTTAAAGCATAATTCACTTTTTCCTCATGAACACAAATGACGTCACAAATTTTATTGTTACTCATATTAAGTCACACCTTAATTTATAATATAAATCCTAATATTGTTTGTATGGTTTCATTTTCAATAATAATAAATAAGCCCAATGCTATGTAAATAACAGCCATAATCCAACGACTGAATTTCTCAACAATTTCACCCACACCAGGAATTCTAGCTAGTTTTTGTGCTGTGAATACTAAAAAGAAAATTAAAACTAAAAATACAATTAAGGTAGTCAGTAATTCAATAATATCCAATGCTACAAAATAAGGGACAAATAAACCAATATTATCTGCACCACAACTTGCAATTGTCACTAAAGAAACAGTTCCTACTAATTTGGACAAACCTTTTTCGTTTAATTCTTTTTTTGCTCTTTTTTCACCTTCACAATCATCATAAATAGCAACTTTTATACCTAAGTAGATGGGGATCAAACCTAATAAACCTAATATCCATTTCTCTGGAACATAATTTAACACAAAAGCTAAAAATAAACTGACTAATATGAGGATAATCGATCCTAAATATTGACCTATATAAATATCCCTATATTCTTTTCTAGTCTTTGCTCTAGCAAAAAATATTAATAAAATCACTAATAAATCTACCGCAGTTGCAATATAAAGTATTGCCGCAGTTATAATAGTCTGAACCATAGAGCACCTCATTCAAATATACATTTGAATGAATTGTATCATATATTGCATATCTTATGAATAATAAATATTAGAACCGAAAAGTGACACTTTAACTGATAGTAAGGGGCTGTGTACATACGAGTGATTTATAGATTCTTTGAGAATACGACTTAAAGCGATTTTAATTTGTCAATTCATTGCATTTTGTTTTTTTAACAATTTCACCAATAAGAAGAACCTTATAAAAACCGCATCATTTATGATATGCTTCGCCCCTCATTATCTTAAATGCTCGATAAACTTGTTCTATCAGCACGACGCGCATCATTTGGTGGGGGAAGGTCATTTTGCTAAATGACAGGCTGTAGTTACTTCTATTTAGGACGTCTTGGTGTAGGCCATGGGATCCGCCGATAACAAATACAAAGTCGCTTTGGCCTTGGGTCATGCGACGTTCTATTTCTTTAGCTAGGCCTTCTGATGTCAGCATGTTGCCTTTAATCTCTAGTGTGATGACGGTGGCTTGATCTTTGATTTTGCTAAGTAGGCGTTGGCCTTCTTTGGCTTTTACTTGTTCAATTTCTTTGTCGCTCATGTTTTCAGGGGCTTTTTCGTCGGCCACTTCAATGACTTCTATCTTAGTGTAGGCGCCGAGGCGTTTTTCGTATTCTGCGATGGCTTGTTTCCAATATTTTTCTTTCAGTTTGCCTACGGTCAGTATTGTTATCTTCATAATATCCTCCAAATCTATTGAATAAACACAAGTTATTAGACTTATCCACAAGTTATACACTTATTCACACATCTCCGTCTAATTATACCATTATTGAATAAACATACTTTACACATTTTACAATTTTTTAATGATTGTTCTGGGGATAACTTGTGTATTTGTGGATAACCCTGTGCATAATGTGGGTATTTCTCTGTGAATTGTGCACAACTCTGGATAACTATGTACAAAACAGTGGATAACTTCGTGGTTGTCTTACATAGTTATACACAAAGATTTACAATTCCTTAATAGCCTATTACAAAGCATCTTATAAAATTTGTTTCTTTGTATTATAAAATTATGACTAACTTATCAATTTCATACTAAAATAGTTCTATCACTAAATTAATATAATGCTTTATTTTTATTATATTGTACCTTGTTTATAATTTAAATTATGATATTAAAAAAGCTGAGACATCCCATTATGTCCCAGCTTCATTTTTATATTGCCCTCGCAGCCAACTCCAACCAACCGGTATCTTCATCTCACTACTATAAGGTATAAATTGGTGTTGCTTCTGCCTTATCTGTATCGCATAGTACAACTTCACGATCTGTATCGATATCGTGTTCGTTCAATACTTGTGCAACGCTCATGCGTGCTAAGTCTTTCATATTATTATCTTGTGATAAATGTGATAAATAGATGCGTTTCGTACTTCCTGTGATTACGTCGGTCATGGCATGTCCTGCATCTTCATTCGACACGTGTCCCATATCGCCTAAAATACGTTGTTTTGTTTTCCAAGGATAACGGCACATACGTAACATATCTACATCGTGATTGCTTTCGAACATAAATGCATCGCTGCCTTGAATCATGCCTTTCATGCGGTCTGACACGTAGCCTGTATCTGTTAAAATAGTAAATTTCTTATAATTGTTATGGAAAATGTAAAATTGAGGGTCAATCGCATCGTGAGACACATTAAATGACTCTATATCAAATCCTGCAATAGATTGTGTATCGTATGGGTTAAAAATAAATTTCTGTTCCATAGGAATTTTACTGTCTTTCTTATCTATTGCCGTCCAAGTTTTTTCGTTGGCATAAATTGGTAATTTATACTTACGTGCTAACACCCCTAGACCTTTTATGTGGTCGATGTGTTCATGTGTAACAAGTATGCCATTTAAATCTTCTATTTTTTTGTCTATTTGTCCAAATAGTTCTTCCATTTTTTTACCAGTTAGACCTACGTCTACAAGTAAACTACCTTTATCACTTTCCACATAAGTGGCATTTCCTGTACTACCACTCGCTAATACACTCATTCGTATCAAGCGATTTCACCCTTTCTAATCTCTAAACTACTACATTTTTTAATTTCTACACTACGTGCAATCTTACTGCACTGTTCCTGTAGTCTTCCCTTTTAAACGTACATATCGTACAACCGCTTCGACTGTTAACATTCCACGGCTACCGTATGTGATTCTTGTATATCTATAAGTTCCCAGTATTAATATTAATCCGTTCTTTAAAAACACTATTACATTATACTATAACAATTTACTTTATGCCTATACAATAACTACACTTTTGTAATTAATGTTTTTTCAAAACTGCGCTACTTATTCACAAAAAAAGCTAAGACATCCAAAGATATCTTAGCCTCTAATATTTTAATCGACTCATGACCACATCAAAATTCCCTTTTCCAAAAACACAAAACCTTAATTTCTGTCGCTATCAAATCTTATGTTATAGATGTATACTCATAACTTTTATTTGTACATACTTATTTTGCATCTTCAAAATTGTATTCATCAGTATAACAGATTTACAGCTGTTGGATTAAACATTGCTACAGCCATAAACATCATGTACTCCAATTTCTGGTACGTCTACTTCTTTTAATGCCATATCGCCATGTGTATATGGCTCGTTCTTCTTAATTTTGTTCTATGGCTAACAGTTGTCGTGATAAATCTTTAGTTTGTGCATAAACTTGGCGATAAATTTCAAAATACTTTGTATAACGTTGATGATTATCTTCGTTAGGCGTATATGTGGTACTGGTACTTATAAATTGCTTAACGCAATCTTCAAATGATTCGAACCAACCTAATCCTACTGCTGCTAAAATGGCCGCGCCCATGCTAGGGCCATCTTCATAATTTAATTTACTTACTTTGGTATTAAAGACGTCTGCTTGGAGTTGTAGCCAAAATTCACTTTTAGCGCCTCCACCAATAGAAATGATATGATCGATTGATTTACCTGCCTGACGCATAAAGACAATCGCTTCATATAGTGCATAGGTGATGCCTTCAATCGTTGCCCGTGCCATTTGATCAGACGTCGTAGAACCACTTAAACCGATAAAGCTACCACGAACTGTAGCATCGCCATGTGGTGTACGTTCGCCTTGTATATAAGGTGCGAAAATTAATCCATTAGCACCGATATTTGTTTTTGACGCCTCTTCAATCATGTCTTCAAATGATGTTTCTGGGAACACGGTTTCTTTGAACCAATTTAAACTGTATCCTGCACTAAGTGTCACGCCCATTGCGTATGCAGTGTGTGGTAAAGCATGTTTAAAATAATGGATATTGTGACCGTAATTTAATCCTTCATTATTTTCTGGTGCTAGAATGACGCCTGACGTACCGATACTACATAGTGTTTGGTCTTCATTAATGACACCTGCACCGAGTGCTCCACAAGCATTATCTGCGCCTCCTGCAAAGACGGCTATTTCTTCTGCTAAACCTAATTCGGTCAATAACGCATCAGAAACTACACCGACACGACAATGAGATGCTACAAGTGGTGGAAAGATATCACCGAGTTCAAGGTCGTTCGCGATATCTTTTGCCCATTCGTTTGTATCAGGATCTAATAATAACGTTCCTGCTGCATCGCTATATTCCATATGTAGCTCTCCGGTTAAACGGTATCTTACGTAGTCTTTAGGTAAGACAAATATATCTAACTTGTTCCAATTAGCGGGTTCATGTTGTTTCAGCCATAATAATTTTGGTAAAGTAAATCCTTCTAAAATAGGGTTTTTTAATAATGTATCACCGTAACGTTTTGCTAGTTGTTCACATTGTTCTGTTGTACGTGTGTCATTCCATAAAATGGCATTACGTATGAGATTGCGCGATTTATCGAGTGGTACAAGACCATGCATTTGTCCTGAAAATGATATGCCTGCTATTCTTTTATCCTTCATCGCTGAATCTTGCACAATTGCTATGATCGTTTTTTTAGTAGCTTCAAACCATGCCTCTGGATCTTGTTCATTATATCCCGGGAAATTTTGTATAAGTGCTAATGGTTCACTTACTGTAGCAATAACTACGCCTTGTTGATTAACGGCTATTGTTTTAATTGAACTTGTACCTAAATCGATACCTAATACGACGTTTTCCATTATATCCCTCTTATCTTAACGATTAATTTGATGTGTACATTCGTGATGTATATGAGAAGTTCTTCCTGTTTTTTCCATAATTGCTTGCTAAATTTTAATAAAGCACGTAATGATTGTTCCTATAAAGTAACATATTGCGAATACCCATAACTAATTATAGAACTATTACTAACAGTCTTTTGTGAAAATTTGGGTACTTTTATTTAACTAAAAAGCGAAGCATATGTGCTATGCTTCGCTCTTACTTAACTTATTCTTCTATGATTTTAGGGCTTTGGCTAACCGCTTCGACGTAATATGTTTTTGTTTTGTCTTGCCCTTTATGTTTCACTTTAATTTCCCAGTTACCTTCTAAAACTTGGACATTAGGTTCTTTTACGACCGTGTAATAGCCGAGTCTCACTTGAGTTACTTCATCTTTACGTTTCAAATAACGGTTATAGTATAATGCTTCGATGGCTGATCTTGCACTGATGACTTGTTTCTTTTCGTTATTTTCGCCTTTGGAAGGTTTGATAGATTCCATAGCTGTTTGTTTATATTTTGTTGCTTGTTTACTCTTGTTTAAATCAAACGTCAGCTGAGCTTTACTATTATTCATAATAGGGAAAGCATTATACGTTTGTTCAAGGGTAACTTTGTCATCTGTTACATTGCTCATCGCATAACTATCGCCTTTATACACGTTATTTTTAATATAATTTTTCAAGTGCGTGAAACTGTCTTTGTTGATACTGATATGGTGGTCTAAGTCGGACTTAGCGACATCACCATTTGACGCACTTTCTACGTCTTTTTTATTTTTCGCGTAGTTTGTGAAATCTTTTGTGCGCGCGGTTATAAGTTGCATTTTAACGCCTTTCGCACTTTGAAGATTGTGCGGTATAGCGATTTCTTCTTGTTTAAAATTAACTTTGTTGTCGCTATCACTTTCATTAATGTGGGATTTATTAACTTTATCGATATAAATTATGATTAAGCTAATATTTACTAGAATAAATACGAAGATAAATAATGTTTTTGCGCGTTTCCAGTTCATTTATTCTAGCCCCCCATCTTTAGAGTATGGATGCCATTTGCCGTTATATTCAACATACCATTGTGGTTTAAACTCACTATTATGTTGAATTTCGATGTCTTTATTATCTGGTTTATCGTTCATCGTATAACCGAGCGCGATATTCGTTACTTTTTCAAAATCAAGTTGTGGATTATTAGCTAAAGAAGCACGAACTTCTTCGGCACCTGGAAGTGAAATCTCACTATCGCCACCACTATCAATTGTAACGTTCGTTTTTAATAACGCTCTTGCATAACCGAATATACCTTTTTTACCCCAAGCTACTTTTATTTGGTTTAAATTATCTGTGTTAAACGTTGGACGTCCATTTAAGAATAATTGGTATGTTAATTCTCCAGTGTCGTTGTCGGTACTGAACAATCTAAAGTCATCAGTAAAACCACCATGACCATTTATATAATTAAATGTACTCGGTATCGTTTCTTTCATGTTTTTCGACTTGTCTTCATCTTCAGACAAGTTCGTGTAACGGTACTTTTCTGATTGATCATTATAGTTAGCTACACCCGTGTTGTTGTTGTAAGTTGTCGTGCCGCTGGTAGCGCTTCGTACGACGACAGAATCATTAAATAAAATAGAGTTCATCGCATCTACACTGATACGATTGTAAATCGTACGATACGTTTTTAATTTCTTAGGCTTTTCTGGCGCAAAGATATGCGTAGCTTTATCGATAGTGTCTTTATTCGTGATGATGTCTGAGTATGGTCGCATCGCCTTGTCACTCTCTGCTAGCGCCTGTATCATCTTAGAGCTTTTGGCCGTCGTTGTCATACGCACGACGTCGTGTCTATCTTTACTAATCGCATATAATTTTAATTTACCATTATGATCCTTATCAATCAGTAACCGGTTGAAATTAAAATGATTGGGTACTTTCGCGTTAATATTTAAGACTTGACCTAAATATGTTGCTAATGGCATTTGATACGTAAAATCAAGAACGACAAAGTTATTGCTTAAATCAGGAATAATTAAATTATGCTGACTGTGCATACGTTCAGAATGTGTTACTTTTTGGTCTTTCAACGGTTTAATCAAAGTTTTCACGTTATTTTTCGTTGCACCCATACCTTCCGTTTCATCTCCGTTGGAATGGATAATTTGGTATGGCGTAATCGCTTGTGACATGCCGCCTTTTAAAGTCTTACCAATCGTATTCGTATGCTTATCTTTACTATCGTGACTATTCACGTTAGCTAAATCTGGTGAAAAGTTCCATGTCATATATGTTAGTACGGCACTCATTAGGACAAGTAGCGACAGGATGATTGTTTTAAATAACTCTTTACTCCGCATCCCAATCACCATCTTCGATTACTTCACAAGGAAGTGTTATAAAGATTGACGTACCTTGGCCTTCAACACTGTTAGCCCATATACGACCATTATGTGCCTCGACAATTTCTTTTGAAATCGCAAGACCTAAACCTGTACCACCCATTTTACGTGTACGTGCTTTGTCTACACGATAGAAACGGTCAAAAATTTTATCTACTTTATTGATAGGAATACCGATACCATTATCTTTAATGCGAATCGTCATACGATTATAAAGTGCGTTTTGTTTCACGTGGAACTCGACGCGTTTATCACCACGAGAATATTTCATTGCGTTAGTAATAACGTTATCGAAAACTTGTGTCATCTTATCTGGATCGATTTCAGTAAAGATTGTTTCATTTGGAATTTCACGTACAAATGAAGTATCTTTTGCTGCCATCTCATGTCGATTAATAATCTTATTAATATACATGTTAAAGTCGACGATTTCTTTCGTAATTTGATCTGATTCGTTGTCCATTTTAGACAGTTGTAACAAGTCGTTAACGAGTCGAATCATACGTTCTGTTTCTTCTCTTGTTACGTTTAAGAATTGTGGTGCGAGATCATCATCTTTCCATGCACCTTCTTCTAACGCTTCGATATAACTGTTCATAGAAGTTAATGGTGTACGTAGTTCGTGAGAAACATTAGCTACGAATTCGCGACGTTCACGTTCAACTTGTTGTTGTTCGGTAACATCATGAAGAACGGCAATGTAACCTGTCACGAAACCAGTCTCTTGTACAATCGTACTGAAGTTCACTCGGGCAATAATACCCTCCGCTTCATTAATATCTAATAAGAAGCTATCGTTACTTTCTTGAATTTCGTCGAGTGAAAAGTCTTCTTCTAACCCTAAAACGTTCAACATAAAGTAACCTATAATATCTTCTTTAGTCGTACCTATCATTTTTAATGCCATGTCATTGACGATACGTATACGACCACGTCTATCAGTGGCAATAATACCATCACTCATGTGCGTAATAACGGAGTCCAGTCGCCGTTTTTCACTTTCGGTATTCGCCTGAGCTTCTTGTACTCGCTTAGATAAATTATTAAACGCTAAGGCGAGCTCGCCGATTTCGTCATTACCGTATATTTTCACACGTTGTGTATAGTTACCTTTGGACATCTCTACTGTTTGGTTACGCATATCTGTAATAGGTTTCGTAATTGTTCGCGCAATAAAGAAACCAAGAATAACCGTAATTAACAATGAAATACCTGTACCAATGATAAAGATTTGGTTAATACTATTTAATTGATTATAAACGTCGTTAATGTCTGCTTCTATGTAAATGACACCGATCGTGCCTTTAGACGTTTTTACCGGTAAATTGTACACCCACATACGTTGCTTACCATTTCCATAGTCTTTCAACATGGTATGGCTGTTTGCTTCACCGAGGGATAACGCTTTTTGAATAGAGTTGTCATTCACTTTTTGATTTATTAGACTACGGGTAGACTGCTTAGAAGTAGCCATAATGATTTGATCCTTATCAATGAACCGAATTTCTCCGATTTCTTGACGGTTGGCATACTCATTTAATAAGTTTTGGACTTCTTTCTGTGCATTGACAGAATCATCATCATCGTAGACTTTTTCTATATTAATTTCGATTTGTTTTGCATATTGTGAAATATTATTTTTAAATGTTTGTGTTAACTCTTTTTCTAGACTATTGGTAAAATACAAACCGATGATTTGCATACCGATAACGATTAACAATACATAGACAATAACAAGCTTCGTGTGTAAGGATTGAAAATGTTTCAGCCACTTCATTAATTATAGGCCTCTATTCGTGTTGTTGGAGGAAATATCCAACGCCACGACGTGTCACAATGTACTCTGGATGTGATGGATCGTCCTCAATTTTTTCACGTAAACGACGGATTGTTACGTCTACTGTACGTACGTCACCAAAATAGTCATAGCCCCAAACAGTTTGTAATAAATGTTCACGTGTCATTACTTGACCCATATGTTTTGATAAATAATGGAATAATTCAAATTCACGGTGTGTTAACTCGATGTCTTCACCGCGTTTTTTAATGGAATATGCATCTGGATAAATCGTAATATCCTTGATAGCAATTTCATTTGTTTCATCATTTACCTCTTGTGCAGGTTGTGAATAATGACGACGTAAGTTTGCTTTCACACGTGCAATTAATTCACGTGTACTAAATGGTTTCGTCACATAGTCATCTGCACCTAACTCTAAACCTAAAACTTTATCAATTTCAGAGTCTTTCGCAGTTAACATAATGATTGGCATTTCGAATTTTTTACGTACTTCACGACAAACTTCCATGCCATCACGACCTGGTAACATAATGTCTAATAGTACAATATCTGGTTCTTCATCATATATTAAGTCTACTGCATCATTACCATCGTAAGCGCAATATACTTCGTATCCTTCTTTTTTTAAGTTGAATTCTAGAATATCAGCAATTGGTTTTTCATCATCGACTACAACAACTTTTCTAGCCATATATATAGACCTCATTTCTCAATTGTGTAATTATTTTCTTTGTCTACACATTACTCTATTATATAATTTACCATTTATGACGTGCTAATTCTATTTATACAAACAAAAAAGTAAATTTATAGATTATATAATAATAGCATTACATGTTTCATTTCTAAACTATTTTGCAATTTATTGCAAATTCACCCTACATATTTATGCTCAATACTGTTATAAATATGCCTGATTATTAAAAAAGAGTATAAAAAAATGCCCATCCTATTGGATGGGCATATACGGTCTCGACGGGAATCGAACCCGCGATCTCCTGCGTGACAGGCAGGCGTGTTAACCGCTACACTACGAGACCAAAAAATGGTGACTCCTACGGGACTCGAACCCGTGTTACCGCCGTGAAAGGGCGGTGTCTTAACCGCTTGACCAAGGAGCCTGTCGTAAGCACAAAAATAATTATAGCAACTCTCATTAATGATGACAAGCTATTTTTTTAATTTTTTTCTTTAAATTTTTCATGATCATAAATCGTGTAACATAGTACAATTTTTTACTACTATTTAAACCTATAAAATGAAAAATAATGCATTACGACTTTGTCATAGTTTTTTTACCCATAAAATATTTAAGGCTAAAACACACTATGATGTTTCAGCCTAAGTAGATATATTAATTCGTACCTATATGTGTACCTAATTGCGTTTGAGTTACATATCCATCTTTAACGATAAAACGTATATTATTACCTTTTAATGAATAGTCGATTTGACTACTGCCATTTTTTAATTTTACAACTTTACCGTTACCGTAATGTTTAACTAAAGCTTTTTCAGAAACTGATTTTTTCGCTACCGGGAATGTTACTTGTATTGCTTTATGTTTTTCAAAAGTATTGATTTTTTGATCATATACCTTTTTTTCTTTTGCTAATTTTTGATATTTTTCGGCACTAGGTGTATCAGCATAAATGTGATAACCATTCATTGTGACGTTGTTTGCTTTTACTGCGTTAATGAAATTTTTATCTAAAATGAAATTACTGTGCTTACCTATTGTGCCTGTGTAATGATAGTAAGGTTTTGTTGCTGCGTGAATTTCATTGTGTAGTAATTGTGAACCTACTGTTGTACTAAAAAGTGTCGTTACTACTAATCCTGTCGCAATGCTAATTTTTGATAGTTTATTCATGGTTTTGTCTCCTTTATGTTAAGTCATTACCCCGTTATATTACGATGACTTTATATAAAGTTCAATTAATATTGTGCTAAATAACAAAAGATACATCTTGAGTAGTATAAGGCATACTTACCTAAAGCATGAGTGCTATAAATAATTCATATTTTTCAATAACTCCATCTATTTACGGATTGTTCATTAACATGGTCTCACTTAAAATATCCATATATTCATTTCTAGGAGGTCAGTTTGTGGAATTAAAACATTTAAACTTAACAGTCGAAGAAATAGCACCAACTCGTGATTTCTTGTTAGATTATTTTGATTTTGAGATGAAAACTGAACAAGGCAGCAATCCAGAAGTTTTAGTGAGTCCAGAAGGCTTTATTTTAACGTTAATGCAAGGAAAAGATGTAACGTATCCTAAAACTTTCCATATTGGTTTCCCTCAACCTGACACGTCAGATGTAGATCGCATCCATGAACGTATAAAAGCAGATGGTTTTAAAGTACCGTCACCTAAACAAACACCTCATGGCTATACGTTTTACGTTAAAACGCCTGGTAATTTTATGATTGAAGTATTATCACATTAAACGTAGGGTAGTCTCCCTACTGACAAACTTCTGACTCACCCTATGTCAGAGGTTTTTGTTGTTTAATGCTTAAATTTAACTATGAAATACAAATTAATAAAATTAAAATCTTTTTTGTTTTCAATGACATTTGATAAACTTATTGAATATTACATCTTAGGAGGCATTATCAATGGCAAGAGTCTTATTCATAAATACCGGTTCAGAAGGTCACATTAATCCCACTATAGCGTTAAGTAAGGCGCTAGTAGAACGAGGCGAAGAGGTCGTCTATTATATGGGTGACCAGTACGTAGATAAATTCAAAGATACCGGTGTCGAAATTCGTACAATACCCACAGATAAATTAGTTTCTGCTTTTACTTCTTTTGGGTTAACTCATTTGTTTCATGTTATTAATGGTTTATTAAAAACTGCAGATGTCATTATGCCTCAAATTTTAGAGGAAACTAAAGACGAGCATTACGATTACTTAATTTATGATTCAATGTTCAGTTGCGGCTATTTAATCGCCCAAAAATTCAATATCCCTACTGTTTCAGCAATTACTTCGTTTGCTAAAACTAAACCTATGTTTGATAGTTTTGCAGATTTCATGGCTTCAAATTTAGAACAAGACGAACTAGAATCTGCCAATCTTGTATTCAATACATTGAAAGAACATGTCGAACAAACGTACAACGTAAAAATTCCGTCACGTCACGAAGTGGTGAATAATCCTGGCGATTTTAATATTTCATTCGTCACGAAAGGTTTTCAACTCGATTATGATGCCTTCGACAGTACTAAATTTAACTTTGTAGGGCCTTCAGTATTACCGCCTAAACCTTCAGGTTTTATGGATAATGTAAATACAAACCGTCCGCTTATTTATGTATCTTTAGGCACTGTATTCAATCAAAACGTTGCCTTTTTCAACAAATGTTTCTCTGCGCTAGCCAATATTGATGCGACAGTTATTGTTTCAATTGGTAAAACAAATAACGCCGAAGATTTCGATACAATACCAGACAACGTTATTATTAAAGACTATGTACCTCAGGTTGAAGTGTTACAACATGCAGATCTTTTCTTAACACATGCGGGAATGAATAGCACAAACGAAGCTATTATGTTAAATGTACCGTTACTTGCATTTCCACAAAGTGCAGATCAGCCAGTGGTAGCTAACCAAATAGAAAATTTAAAAATCGGACAACAACTAGATGCAGATTCAATTACAGCCGAACAATTAGCAAACACTGTAAAAGACATGTTAGCTCATCGACAAACTTATCAACAAAACATTGAACAAGTAAAAAATGTACAAACTCATAAGCAACCAGGTTATGAACTAGGCGCACAAGCCATTTTAGACTTCTATAACAAACATTAACCAATAACATAATAAAACCCTGTAGATGCGTCGTTAAACGTCATTTACAGGGTTCTTTATGTTAATTAAAACTTATTTTTCCCAAAGTGGTTGAAGTAAGTTTGTTTGATTACGGTCTGGACCAACAGAGAAAATAGAAATGCGTACGTTACATAATTCAGAAATACGTTCTAAATAGTTACGTGCATTATCAGGTAATTCATCTAAAGTACGGCAGCTTGTAACGTCTTCAGTCCAACCTGGTAATTCTTCAAAAATTGGTTTACAACGTTGTAACTCATTTAAGTTAGCTGGGTATTCAGTGATTTCTTGGCCATCTAACTCATATGCTGTACAAATCTTAACTGTGTCTAAGCCAGTTAAGACATCGATTGAGTTAATTGAAAGGTCAGTAATACCACTTGCACGACGAGAGTGACGTAATACTACTGAGTCAAACCAACCTACACGACGAGGACGTCCTGTAGTCGTACCATATTCACGACCTACTTCACGGATGTGTTCACCATCAGCATCAAATAATTCTGTAGGGAATGGACCATCACCCACACGAGAAGTATAGGCTTTACATACACCAATTACTTTAGATACGAATGTTGGACCAACACCGCCACCAACAGTAACGTTACCAGCAACAGGGTTACTAGAAGTTACGAATGGATATGTACCATGATCGATGTCTAACATGACACCTTGTGCACCTTCAAATAAAACTTTTTCGTCAGCTACGAATGCATCGTCTAACACTTTAGCTGTATCAGTAACGTATGGTGCTAAACGCTGACCTGCTGCATAATATGCTTCAAAGATTTCATCAAATGATGGGCATTCTTTACCGAACATCCCTTTGAAATAAGCATCTTTATATTCAATATTTGCTTTCAAAAGTGCTTCAAACGTTTCTTTATTTAATAAATCTGCGACACGGATACCGATACGTTGTGCTTTATCTACATAAGCAGGACCGATACCTTTCTTAGTTGTGCCAATTTTGTTGTCTCCACGGCGCTCTTCTTCATACTCATCTTGTTTTAAATGATAAGGTAAAATAACTTGCGCACGGTTTGAAATACGTAAATTATCAGTAGAAACTCCTCTGTCATTTAGGCCATCTAATTCTTTTAATAATGCAACTGGATCCACTACAACACCATTACCGATAACTGCTAATTTGTCTTTATAAAAAATACCAGACGGTACTAAGTGTAATTTATAAGTTTCTCCATCGAACTTAATTGTGTGACCTGCGTTATTTCCACCTGAAAATCGTGCAATAACATCTGCTTGTTCTGCTAAGAAATCTGTAATTTTACCTTTACCTTCGTCTCCCCATTGTGTCCCAACGACTACGATTGATGACATATGAGCACCTCCAAGTTTTTCTCGTTTAACCATTAAGTATTCTACCAATAGAATGATCATAATGCAAACAAAAATCGAACATTAAAATTGGACACATTTTAAAATTTCGGTAAAGCCTAACACTCCAATTAATGAGCTAAAAGTGTTGATCTATCAACATTCAAAAGCAATAACTAAGAAAACTTCGATACATACTTCTATATCAAGCGTATCTCTGAATCCAATTAAAAACCGTACAATAAAACAAAATAACATTTTATTGTACGGAAAAATATTTTTATTTAATTATCCAAAATCTGCGTGGGCGTAATCTATATCTGTGAATTTATTGTATTGTTTCATGAAGTGTAATTTTACTGTGCCTGTCGGGCCGTTACGTTGTTTTGCAATGATTATTTCAATTTCGCCGTTCTCATCATTGGTTTGTGGTTCAAACCCTGCATCATCGTCGTCTTCATCTTCTTCACCACGATTATAATAGTCATCACGATATAAGAACGCAACAATATCAGCATCTTGCTCGATTGAACCAGACTCACGAATATCACTCATCATTGGTCGCTTATCTTGACGTTGTTCCACACCACGAGATAACTGACTTAATGCAATAACAGGACATTCTAGTTCTCTCGCAATCGCTTTTAATGTACGTGATATTTCAGATACTTCTTGTTGACGGTTATCTGAAAAACGTGACCCACTACCTTGAATAAGTTGTAGATAGTCAATAACAATCATATCCAAACCGTGTTCTTGTTTTAAACGACGACATTTAGAACGAATATCTGTAATTCGTATACCCGGAGTATCGTCAATAAATATTTTAGTACGTGATAACTTACCAACTGCAATCGTAAATCTATTCCAATCCTCTTCCGTCATTGTACCTGTACGCAGACGGTTAGAATCCACGTTACCTGAGCTACAAATCATACGCGTCGCTAGTTGGTCTGCACCCATCTCGAGGGAGAATATACCAACAGAAAAGTGATCTTCATGTGTTGCTACTTTTTGAGCAATATTAAGAGCGAAGGCAGTCTTACCAACAGAAGGACGTGCCGCTAAAATGATTAAATCATTACGGTTAAACCCTGCCGTCATTTGGTCTAAATCTCGATAACCTGTAGGTATACCTGGCGTTTGACCACTATTTTGATCAAGTAATTCTGCATTTTCATAAACGTCACCTAAGACGTCTCTAATATCTTTAAAGCCATCGCTTTCACGTGTAGAAGATAGTTCAAGAATACGACGTTCAGCATCGTTAAGTATTGTATCTAATTCAAGTTCATCATTATAACCATCGTTTGCAATACTATCAGCAGCTTGGATTAATTTACGTTTTAAGGCATGCTTAAACACAATATCCGTATAATACTGTACATTTCGAGTCGTCGGTACATTACTAGATAATTCTGCTAAGTATTGTGGTCCACCCGCTTCACTCAAGCGACCTTCTTGTGACAGTTGATCCATTATAGTGACAACATCGATTTCTTTATTATCTTCGTTGAGATTCATCATCGCACGGAAGATATGTTGATGTGCACCCCTATAAAATGACTCAGGAAGTAATACTTCCTGAGTTGAGTTGACTAATTCTGGATCAATGATAATGGCACCTAAGACAGATTGTTCAGCCTCATTACTATGGGGCATTTGATTTTGTTCATACATTCCATCCATGTCGATTACACCTCATATTTCAATCCATAATTATTGTTCAATTGTGTGTACACGAATCGTACCTTCGACTTCTTTATCTAATTTAACCGGTACATTTGTATAACCCAATGCATGGATACCACTTGGTAAATCCATTTTACGTTTATCAATTTTAATATCATGCTGTTCTTGTAAAGCTTGTGCAATTTGTTTCGTGCTTACTGAACCAAATAATTTGCCGCCTTCACCAGTTTTAGCTGAAACTTCTACTTCAAGGTCAGCTAATTTTGATTTAAGTTGTTTAGCTTCATCGATTTCTTTTTGACGTTCTGCTTTAGCTGCTTTTTCTTGTTGTTCTAATTGTTTCAGATTGCCTGGTGTCGCTTCAACAGCTAATTTATTTTTTAAAAGGTAGTTATTAGCGTAACCTACTGGTACGTCTTTGACTTCGCCTTTATTACCTTTACCTTTAACGTTTTGTGTGAATATTACTTTCATCAATTTTCACTCCTACTCATTTGTTCTGTTATTGCTTGTTGTAATTGTTCGATCGCTTCTTCGACCGTGACATCTTTAAGTTGTGTAGCCGCATTTGTTAAATGGCCACCGCCACCGAGTGCTTCCATTGTTAATTGTACGTTAACTGCTCCTAGAGAGCGGGCAGACATACCAACAAGTGAATCTTCTCTTCTAGCGACAACATATGATGCCTCTACACCATCTAAACTTAACAGCTCGTCTGCAGCTTGTGCAACTGTAACAGGATGATATATTTTGTCATCTGGACCGTGAGCGATGGCAACGCCATTATCTTGTAATTCTACCGTACGGATTAATTCTGTACGATTAATATACGTATCGATATCATCTTTCAAGAAGTGTTGCGTTAAAATTGTGTCGGCACCATGCGCACGTAAATAGCTTGCGGCATCAAACGTTCTTGAACCCGTACGTAAAGTAAAGTTACGTGTATCCACGATAATACCTGCGAACATTACAGTAGATTCTAAACGTGTTAAACGTTGTTCTGTTGGTTGATATTCTAGTAATTCTGTCACAAGTTCTGCCGTTGAACTAGCATATGGTTCCATATAAACAAGTAACGGACTAGAAATAAAGCTTTCACCACGTCTATGGTGGTCAATAACAACTTTTCTATTGGCTTTGTTTAAAATATCTTCATCTATAACCATCTCTGGCTTGTGCGTATCGACAATAACGACAGTCGTTCTTGATGTCATATTGTCCCATGCCTCTTCGGAAGTAATAAAACGTTCTTTTAATTCAGGTTTTTCATCGATAGAATCCATTACACGACGTAATGTCGGATCGATATCTGAATCATTTAACACGATATGTGCATCTAAGTTATTCATCATTGCAAAACGAGATACCCCGATTGCTGCACCAATTGCATCTAAATCAGGACGCTTATGTCCCATGATAATAACTTTATCGCCTTCCATAAGTATATCTTTCAGTGCATGTGAAATGACACGTGCTCTTACACGTGTACGTTTTTCCATTGGGTCAGTCTTACCACCGTAGAAACGTACGTTACCATTTTGGTTTTTAATTGCGACTTGGTCACCACCACGACCTAAAGCTAGATCTAGTCCAGATTGTGATAATTCACCAAGATCGATTAAACTATCAGAACCTTCACCTACACCTATACTTAATGTAAGTTGCGCTCTGTAACCGACACTTTTTTCTCTTAACTGACTTAAAATATCAAAGTTTGAATCTTCAATTTCATCTAATATATGTTGATTTAAATACGCGACGAATTGATCGGTACTATAACGCTTAAAGTAGATGTCATATTCAGATGCCCAACGGCTAATGACACGCGTAACCATTGAGTTAATTTCCGAACGTTGTGTATCGTTCATATTTTGTGTGATTTCGTCATAGTTATCTAAAAATAACGTTGCGATAATCGGTTTTGATTCGTTATATAATTCATTAATGCGAACTTCTTCAGTGATATCAAAGAAATATAAAATATGTTCTTTTTCAGAATACCTTACACGATATTGATAATTTTTATCTTCTATATCAATTTCTTCAGTTTTTTCTAATTGCTTCAATATATTAGGATAAACTTCATTTACTGGATCAGAGATTACATTGCGATCCAAACGCTCTGACATAAATTGGTTCATCCACTCAATATTTTCATTTTCATCAATAACTACCATACCAATTGGTAAATTTTTAATTGCTCGATTACTACCGGCTGATATGTGTCCGCTCAAATTATCAACGTAGTTGTCCATCTTTTGTAAAGCTTGCCTTACCATTAAAGCAGCAATAATAATTACGACTATCAAAACCGCAGCAGCGATACCAGCAATGAGTTGGTTGAAAATAAACCATACTGCGACTAAAACTACTGCCATAATTGCCATAATGATAAATGGTAAAACTAATGCTTTTTTAGTGGATTGACGGTTCATTTTGTCCACCTCACATTATTTTTTAATGATACGTTTTAAGTTAAATGCTAAATCAATAAACCCTAATAAAGCTACAAGATGTGTAAATGGCGTTAAAATTGTCCCGATAACCATTAACACGACTGTTAAAGCTGTTGGCATCCCTTTCGCTTTGCCAAAGAAATGTATTAAACTCAACCCTTGTAAATACATACATAATGATAACACAATTTCAAAATTCAATACGATACTTTGGAAAGTACCCGCTTTAGACGCAAACATAACACAGAGAAGCGTAATAACGTATAAAATAAGTAAAACTTTATTCATTTGCCATGCAAATAACGGTTTAAAAACTGGTGTTGCTACTTTAAATTTGCGTAATATTGGAAATGTAATAATTAGGTTAATTAAAATAAGTAGAAATATCGTTATAATAACGAAGCTAGGTAGTTGGACTGCAAATTGGCGAAAGCCTTCACCTATCGTATTTTCGTAGCCACTTTGCATACCACTCTGCTCAATTGTTTGTAACATTTGAGTTCTTAATGGTTTGAATAGCGTATCTACTGTCGGTATTTTATTAAACGCTTGTAAAATCATAAAAGCGACCAATGAGATGATACTGATAAATGTTGTAGTTACGTATAATATACGCTCTTTGGATGTACGTTCTTTTAATAATTGGCCTACTAAAAAACTAACAATTAATATTAAGACCATCGCACTTAATACAAATATATTACCTAACAAAGTGGTTAAAATTACTGTAATAACAGCGGCCAATCCAAATGATTCTTTAGATTTATGCCATAGTACAATGCCTGGTATTGTCGCAAACAAGCATAATACAAAACCAAGTGGCGGTAATATATGTAAGACTAAAGCAACGATGATGAGTGAGATAATACTCAAAATAGTAGCTTTAGGTTCAATTTTTGAAAACAAATTTTGCCACTCCCATACTTTTTGACTGTATTACTATTCTAACCTCTTTAGAAATTTTATACAATTATTGATAATTTCAATTGATTACCTCAAATTTCATTCATAATATGAATAACTATAATCTTTAATTATCATTTAAATAAAATAAGCTCTAGATTAACTTGTTACAGTCAATTTAGAGCTTTATTTACGTACATTATTTACGTTTAAATTTTGAAACTTTTAAGAAATGATACAAATTAGGTGCCCAATCATTAAAATTAAGTAAAAATCCATCATGACCTACATTGTCAGGCACAAAGAAATGACGGTGATACTTAAATCGTTCTCCTACGGCACGTACCAAGTCATCCGGATATAGTAAATCATCCGTAAAACCCATTGTTAAAACTTTAGTATCTAAAGATTTAAATACTTCCGTAACGTCCGTACGATCTCTATCGATATCATGACTATCTAAGACATCCAGGAGTGTTAAATAACAGTTACGATTAAAGTTCTCTTTAAATTTGTTACCTTGATGTCGTTGATATGCTACGACTTGATCTGGTGAAAATCGTTTATCATAACTTTTCGATGACCGATAAGTTAAAAACCCTAGTTGTCTCGCAATACTCATGCCTTCTTTGCCAGCTAACTGAATTGATTGACGTGCAATTTCATTAAATGCGCGACTATAAGAGGAAGTCTTATCCGTAGCGGCAAGTATGACCGCCTTCTTCACATCAAATTGTCTATTGTATAACAATTCCATCGCTTGCATGCCACCAAGTGAACCACCGATTAATATATCAATGTGGGAAAACCCTAACGCTTTTATACCCACTTCTAATGCTCGAACAACGTCTCTTAAAGTTAGTTTTGAAGGAAAATCATCATCAATTAATGCGGAACTTGAACCAAATGGACTACCGATAACATTAAAAGTTAGAAATTGGTAGTCGTTAATTGGCATATAACCACCATCAATAATTTCGCGCCACCACCCATGGTTTTCATCCGTTCCATACGTCACATGGTTACCTGTCAGAGCATGACATACTAAAACGAGCGGTTGACCTTTGAAGCCTACATGTTCATA
This sequence comes from Staphylococcus lloydii, assembly GCF_015775975.1. Taxonomy (NCBI): domain Bacteria; kingdom Bacillati; phylum Bacillota; class Bacilli; order Caryophanales; family Staphylococcaceae; genus Staphylococcus; species Staphylococcus lloydii. Next base: position 15,617 of record NZ_CP064056.1, on the reverse strand, counting down.
ACGTAATTTTAAATTTGATATTGTTTCACCTGATTCTGTTTCAAACGGTCCTAATTCTAACGTGTCCACAGTATAATTTGTCATGTTTGACCTCCTACTAACTTAAAAACCCTCTTACTCGATATAAGTAAGAAGGTTCATGGTTACTTATCATTCGAATATCTTCGTTGGTTTTAGCACCGTACTCTATAGCCGGTTGCTGAAGCATCTATGGGCCAAGTCCCTTAGCTTCTCAAAATAAGATTTGATTTAATTTATAAGATTTAACATTTCGAAACATCAATGTTGTAGATGTCGAAATTTTCTATTAATTTCATTCTAACGAATAACGCTTACTACTTCAATGCTTAACATCAAAATAATAAACGTATAAGTGCCATAATAAAAATACCGGCAATAATAGTTATTGTAAGGCTTTTAGATATGAACGCCACTAAAACTGTCGGAATGATTGTCACTAAAAATGGAACATTAATAGTATAACCGAATTTTCCACTATGTTGTTCGATGACGCCATCGATAATGAGTGCAGTAAACAATGTAATCGGGATAAACGACAGCCATTTTACGACTTTCTCTGATAAGTGAACGCGTGTAATCAACATAAATGGTATAACTCTGGTTAACCACGTAACTACACCACATAAAACGATGATAATTAGCATATGTATCGTTATACTCATTTGGTCATCACCACCCCTAACGTTGCCGCAAGTATCGAAGATAAAATAATTGCTACATATGTAGGCATAAATAAACTAAATAAAAACATCATTACGATGACACAAACGATTAATACGATGTAAGTCATAATTTGAGAACGCTGTACAGTTTCAAATTGTGAAATTGCTAAAAAGATAAACATACCAGTAATAGCAAAATCTAAACCTAGTGCATCTGGATTATGGATATATTTACCGAAAATAGCTCCCACAATACATGATACGGTCCAGAATAAATATGCCGTTAAATTAAGTCCATGTAACCAGCGATCATTTATCTTCTCCCCTTTTAAGTGAGGTGTTATGGCGACGCCAAATGTTTCGTCTGTAACTAACGTCGCTAATCCTAAACGATTGAGCCAACCATAATCTTTATATTGGGGAGCTAATGTCATGCTTAATAAAAACATCCTCGAGTTAACTATAAATGTCGTAAGCACAATTGCAGTTATAGGTGTTCCAGCAATCACTAAACTACAAATGATAAATTGTGCAGCACCTGCATAAACGAGTAAGCATAATAAAACTATTTCTAGCAGACTAAATTTAGATGCTACCGCAACGATGCCAAAAGAAAGTCCAACACCTGCATAACCTAATAATGTAGGCACACATTCTTTAACACCTTGCCTAAATGTTAAATGCGAAGCCATATACTACCCCTCCCCTACCTGAAAACATATTATTGACAGTCTAATACAGAATATTTAAGCGAGCAATAAGGTTAGTCTTCCGTTTGTGTTAAGTTAGACAAACGGAATGCTAAAAACAACTATCCTCTAGACTCCCCTACCCTATTAAAAATGCGTTCCATCTCATAGACGGAACGCTAGTTATTACTTTAATTTACGGTTATTTAACTACTGGACCTATTTTAGTTTTACCACCCATAAATGGTACGAGTGCTTCAGGAATTGTAATTGAGCCATCTTCATTTTGATAGTTTTCAACGATAGCTGCAAAGGTACGACCTACTGCTAACCCACTACCATTTAATGTGTGAACTAATTCTGGCTTAGATGCTTTATCTCTTTTGAAGCGGATATTTGCACGGCGTGCTTGGAAATCTGTAACGTTTGAGCAAGAACTTATTTCTTTATAGTCATCATAGCTTGGTAACCAAACTTCTAAATCATAAGTTTTACTTGCACCGAAACCTATATCTCCAGTACATAAAATCACGCGACGATAAGGTAATCCTAATTCTTCTAAAATAGCTTCTGCGTGAAGCGTCATTTCTTCTAATGCATTCCATGAATCTTCAGGTTTTTCATAACGTACCATTTCTACTTTATCAAATTGGTGTAAGCGAATTAGACCTCTTGTATCTCTTCCTGCTGAACCCGCTTCACTTCGATAACATGCTGATTGTGCTGTAAATTTCTCAGGTAAGACATCGGGACCAATAATTTCATTTCTATAATAGTTAGTTAAAGGCACTTCAGCTGTTGGGATCGTATATAGACCTTCTTTTTCTACTTTAAATAAATCTTCTTCAAACTTAGGTAATTGACCTGTGCCGTACATTGATTCTGCATTAACTAATTGTGGTACCATCATTTCAGTATAGCCATGTTGTGTCGTATGTTTAGTAACCATATAGTTCATTAATGCACGTTCTAATTGTGCGCCTTCGCCAGTTAAAAATATGAAACGTGCGCCTGATACTTTTGCGGCACGTTCAAAATTAACCAATTTTAAGTTTTCCACTATATCCCAGTGAGGTTGAGCTTCAAAATCAAATGTTCTTGGCGTGCCCCAGCGTTTTAACTCGACATTGTCTTCATCTGAATCGCCAACTGGCACATCATCGTGAATTAAGTTAGGGATAGTAGCTAAATGATTCGTTAATTGTTCATCGACATCATTTAATTGTTCATCAAGTTGTTTAATCTTGTCTCCTAAATCTCTCATTGCAGCAATTACATCATCCGCATTTTCTTTATTACGTTTTTTCTGAGCAATCTCACCACTTACTTTATTACGTTCTGCCTTCATTTCTTCAGATTGACTAATTAATTGACGACGTTTTTCATCTAAATTAAGTACCTCATCAACAACACTTTCGCTCATACCACGCTTAGCTACTTTGTCTTTAACTAATTGAGGTTCTGTACGAAACATTCTAATATCTAACATATCATTCAATTCCTTTCGATGTTTATTTGAGTAGAACAAAAAAAGACCACATCCCTAACACAAGGGACGTGGTCACGCGTTGCCACCCTATTTAACAGCCTAATTAAGACTGCGCTCTCACTAAAATAACGGTTAAACCGATTGTTCTCAAATATAGGTAGATTCATTTTAATGCTGATACTTGTTCGCACCAACCACAAGTTCTCTGATATCAAGCGTCTTAAAATTACTTAGCCTATGAACAATGCTCTATTTACTTAAATTAAATATAGCAAATTCAAATGTTATTTTCAAGCAACATTGTTAAGCTGATTAAGCATTATAAGCTCTATCACGTAAATGTTGTGCAACCGCTGCAATGTCTTTATGGAATTGTCTATCTTCAGTAATAGTTGGGATGATATGTCTTAATTCATCATATTTCGCGCGTGTCTTAGGTGATAATTTTTCAATGTCTTTATGCTCCACTGCTTGTAGCGCAATAATACATTCAATCGCAATGACACTTCTCGTGTTTTCAATAATATTATAACCATGACGTGAGGCTATCGTACCCATTGAAACATGATCTTCTTGGTTCGCTGATGAAGGTATAGAATCCACACTAGCAGGGTGGGCTAATGTTTTATTTTCTGATACTAAACTGGCTGCAGCGTATTGCATAATCATTGCTCCACTTTGTAACCCTGGTTGTGGACTTAAAAATGCTGGTAGTCCATTATTCAATTGCGGGTTAACGAGACGTTCTAAACGACGTTCGGCAACGTTACCTAATTCGCTAACGCCTATTTTTAAGAAGTCTAAGGCAAATGCGATAGGTTGCCCGTGGAAGTTTCCACCTGAAATAACGAGCGTTTCATCATCTTCATCAAAAATAAGTGGGTTATCGTTAGCTGCATTCATTTCAAATTCTAATTTCTCTTTAACATAGTTAAATACTTGGAAACTCGCACCGTGAATTTGAGGAATACAACGTAAAGAGTAAGCATCTTGAACTCGAATCTCACCTTGTCTCGTTGTTAATTGCGAGCCGTCTAACCAGTCCAACATACGTGCTGCTACAGCAGTTTGTTCATCAAAGTTTCTGACTTTATGTACATTTTCATTATATGCGTCTGTAATACCATTTAAAGCTTGATGCGTTAATGCTGCAATCCATTCAGCCTGTAATGCTAAATCTTCCGCTTCAATATAATTAATCACGCCTTGCGCAGTCATTGCTTGCGTACCATTAATTAATGCTAGTCCTTCTTTAGCTTGTAACTGTAAAGGTTGTCTATTTAAATTACTTAAGACATGTCTGCTATCAACTTCTTCTCCTTGGTAGAAAACATTACCTTCACCAATTAATGCCAAAGCTAAATGTGCTAATGGGGCTAAGTCTCCTGAAGCACCCAATGAACCTTGTTGTGGAATGACCGGAATAATACGTTGATTAATAAAATAAATAAGTTGGTCAATCAGTTCTACAGTTGTGCCTGAATGTCCTTTTAATAAAGTATTTAAACGTAAAACCATCATCACTAATGACACTTCTTCTCCAAATGGTTTACCTACACCACAAGCATGTGAGCGAATTAAGTTCGTTTGTAATTGTTCATATTCCCCTTGATCAATTCTGATATCACTAAATAAACCAAATCCAGTCGTAATACCATATACTGTTTTTTTATTAGCGATAATATCTTCAACTGTTGCACGACTTTGCTTAACACGTTGCAGTGCTTCATCTGTAATCTCTACAGTTTCTCTTTCATTTAAAAAGTTTTTAATCTCTGCAATCGTTAAATCATTTCCTGTTAATTGTAATACCATTATCCCATCTCCTCTCAATAATTAGCATGCAACTCAAAGTATACGCTTTCATTTTTTGAGTAACAATAGTTATAGCAATAGTCGTAACGTATTATCAGATTACTGATTTAACAGGATAAAGCAGGTTATCCACATATATGTAAAATTATTGTGCTTATTATTAACTTTTAACTATTGACTTAACGTACTTGCAGGTATATTATTTTCTATTGTATTTAAAATAAAGTAACGACAAAACAATGACTAAAACAACGATTTATATAAAAGCATTAACTAAAAAGGAGGTTTCGTAATGGAAACTTTATCATCAGTTAGTATTCCTAAACGTAAAGATGATACTCATAAAGGGGACTATGGTCGAATCTTATTAATTGGCGGGAATGCTAGTTTGGGTGGAGCGATTATTTTAGCAGCTCGTGCATGTGTATATAGCGGCAGTGGCTTAATCACAGTAGCTACACATCCTAACAACCATGCAGCTCTACATTCTCGTTGTCCAGAAGCAATGGTTATCGACATCAACGATACTAAAATGCTTACTAAAATGATTGAAAACACAGATTGTATTTTAATCGGTCCTGGACTTGGTTGTGATTTCAAAGGAAATAATGCTATTACTTTCCTATTGCAAAACATTCAATCTCACCAAACACTTATTGTTGATGGTGATGCGATTACAATCTTTAGTAAATTAAAACCACAAATTCCTACGTGTCGTGTTATTTTCACGCCACATCAAAAAGAATGGGAACGTTTAAGTGGTATTCCTATTGATGAACAGGAATACGAACGTAACCGTCAAGCTGCTAACGATATAGGCGCAACGATCGTGCTTAAAATGCATGGTACCGAAATTTATTTCAGAAATAATGATTATAAATTACCAATTGGTACACCTGCGATGGCTACGGGCGGTATGGGCGATACACTTGCTGGTATGATTACAAGCTTCGTTGGACAATTCGATAGTATCGAAGAGGCTGTTACAAGTGCAACGTACACACATAGTTATATAGGGGATTCATTGGCTGAATCTATGTATGTTGTGCCACCATCAAGATTAATTAGCGAAATCCCACATGCTATGAAAAAATTAGAACAATAATATAAAATAACGCCTCTAATTTTGTAATTAGAGGCGTTTTATTTATAGTGTATCAAGAGGGTAGGTCGTCTAAAGTATATAAAAAGCCTAGCAGATTAATACAATCTGCTAGGCTTTTTTGATTTATTATTTTATAGGAACTTATTCTTCTGAGTCATCGTCGTTATCGGCGTTGTCGATATCTTCGTTAACACGATCCATAAAGTCTTGTCTTAACTCTTTAGGTTCGTCGTTTTCTTCTTCACCTTCAGTATGAATTGCATTACCAGGTGTATTGTCTTCAACTACAGTTTCATTTGATGCTTGAGTTTCATCACCCTCTGCAGATTCTACACTTTCTTCTGCTCTAGCTGTTTCTTCCTCTTCGTCTACTTTAGCAACAGTAGAAACAAATTGATTGTCTCCTAGACGTATTAAACGAACACCTTGTGCAGCTCTACCATTTTGTGAAATATCATGAACATCAATTCTAATAATCACACCAGAGTTAGTTACAACCATTAAGTCTTCACTACCTGATACAGTTGTAATACAAACGATATCACCGTTACGTTCTGTAATAGTGGCTGTCTTGATACCTTTACCACCACGGTTTGATAATCTATATTCACTTACTGGTGTACGTTTACCGTAACCATTTTTAGTTACAACAAGTACTTCATCTTCACTTTCAGAGTGAGCGACGTCTAAGCCAACGACTTGGTCACCTTCACGTATTGTAATACCTTTAACACCTGCTGCCGTTCTACCAAGTGGTCTTAATGACTGCTCTTGGAAACGTATTAATGATGCATGTGCAGTACCAATAAGAACGTCTTGAGAACCATCTGTGAGACGTACGGCAATAAGTTCGTCTTCATCTTTGAATCCAATCGCAATTTTACCGTTCTTATTAATGTGAGAGAAGTTATTTAATCTTGAACGTTTGATAATACCTTTCTTCGTTGCAAAGATTAGGAAATTATCTTCACGTTCTAAGTCTTTAACGGCTATCATCGTGCTAATGCTTTCGTCATTATCTAATTCAATAGCATTAACGATTGGTATACCTTTAGATTGACGTGAAAGCTCAGGTACTTCATAACCTTTCAATTTGTAGACGCGACCTTTATTCGTAAAGAATAGGACGTTATCGTGTGTACTCAACGTTACAAGTTGACTTACGAAGTCTTCTTCTAACGTATTCATACCTTGAACACCACGACCACCTCGGTGCTGAGCACGATATGTAGAAACTGGTAATCGTTTAATATAGTTATTATGACTTAATGTAATAACGATTTGCTCTTCAGGTATTAAATCTTCGTCTTCGATATTATCGAAGCCACCTAATTGTATTTCTGTTAGACGGTCGTCACCATAACGTTCACGAATATCTATTAATTCATCTCTAACGATTTGTAGTAGTTTTTCTTCATCTGCAAGAATTTCTTCTAATTCTTTAATGTAAGCAACTAACTCATTATATTCATTTTCAATTTTATCGCGTTCTAATCCTGTTAAACGTCTTAAACGCATATCTAAAATAGCTTGAGCTTGGCGTTCAGTTAATTTAAAACGTTCTTGCAAGCTATCCATGGCTACTTTGTCAGTTTCTGACTCACGAATTGTCGTGATGATTTCATCGATGTGATCTAATGCGATTCTTAAACCTTCAAGAATATGTGCACGATCTTGTGCTTTTTTCAGGTTATATTCAGTACGACGTCTTACAACAATTTTTTGATGCTCTAAATATTCTACTAGGGCTTCTTTTAAGTTAATAAGTTTAGGTCTACCATTAACAAGCGCAATCATGTTCACTCCAAATGATGTTTGTAATGGTGTTTGTTTATATAAGTTGTTAAGAATAACGTTCGCATTGGCATCTTTTCTAACGTCAATTACGACTCTTACACCTGTACGTAAACTTGTTTCATCACGTAAATCAGTGATGCCATCAACTTTTTTATCTCGAGCTAATTCAGCTATTTTTTCAATCATACGTGCTTTGTTAACTTGGTAAGGAATCTCTGTAACGACGATACGTTGACGGCCGCCACCACGTTCTTCTATTTCAGCACGAGAACGCATTTGGATTGAACCACGTCCTGTTTCGTATGCTCTGCGGATTCCACTCTTGCCCATGATAAGCGCGCCAGTTGGAAAATCTGGTCCTTGAATATCTTCCATTAACTCGGCAATCGTTACATCAGGGTTATGGCTTACTTTTAAGACGCCATTAATCACTTCAGTTAAGTTATGAGGTGGGATGTTTGTCGCCATACCTACTGCGATACCTGAGGCACCGTTAACAAGTAAGTTAGGGAAACGAGCAGGTAAGACTGACGGCTCCCTTTCATTACCATCGTAGTTATCTATGAAATCAATCGTATCTTTATTGATATCGCGTAATAATTCAAGCGTTATTTTAGACATACGTGCCTCTGTATAACGCATAGCCGCTGCGCCATCACCATCCATTGAGCCAAAGTTACCTTGACCATCAACTAAAGGATATCTATAGCTGAAATCCTGAGCCATTCTTACCATTGCTTCGTAAATAGATGAGTCACCATGTGGATGATATTTACCCATTACGTCCCCAACGATACGTGCTGACTTTTTATATGATTTATCAGGTGTCATACCTTGTTCATTTAATCCATATAAGATACGACGATGTACTGGTTTCAAACCATCTCTAACGTCTGGTAGGGCACGAGATACGATAACACTCATCGCATAGTCTAAAAACGACTCTCGCATCTCACTAGTAATATTTCGTTCATTTATTCTTGATTCAGGTACTTCAGCCATCAAGATATCCTCCTTCAAAAATTCAGTTCATTGTTTTAGAAATCTAAGTTAGCATAGACTGCATTGTCTTCAATAAACTGTCTACGGTTTTCCACGACGTCACCCATTAACATTTCAAATGTTTGATCGGCGTTAATTGCATCTTCCAATGTCACTTGTAACATTGAACGATTTTCTGGATTCATTGTAGTTTCCCACAATTGGTCCGCATTCATCTCACCTAAACCTTTATAACGTGCTATAGACCATTTAGGTGATGGATCTAGTTCAGCTTTAAGCTTATCTAATTCACGCTCATTAAAGACATAATATTTTTGTTTACCTTGCGTTAATTTGAACAATGGTGGTTGAGCGATATATACATAGCCCGCTTCAATTAACGGACGCATAAAGCGATAGAAGAATGTTAATAATAACGTTCTAATATGTGCACCATCGACATCGGCATCTGTCATAATAATAATCTTGTGATAGCGTGCTTTACTTAAATCAAATTCGCCACCAATACCAGTACCAAATGCAGTAATCATTGAACGAATTTCATTATTATTTAAAATTCTATCGAGACGTGCTTTTTCAACGTTAAGAATTTTACCACGTAAAGGTAAAATAGCTTGTGTTTCGGAGTCACGACCTGATTTAGTAGACCCCCCGGCAGAGTCACCCTCTACGATAAAGATTTCACTGCGGTTAGGATCTTTACTTGAACAGTCTGCAAGTTTACCTGGTAAGCTTGAAACTTCTAAGGCAGTCTTACGACGTGTAACTTCACGCGCTTTTTTAGCAGCAATTCTTGCTCTAGATGCCATAATTCCTTTTTCAACAATAATGCGTGCTACATTAGGGTTTTCATAAAGGAAACGTTCAAATAGCTCAGAGAACAATTTATCAACAACTTGACGTACTTCAGAGTTACCTAATTTCGTTTTGGTTTGACCTTCGAATTGAGGATCACCGTGTTTAATCGATACAACGGCAGTTAAACCTTCTCGAGTATCTTCACCTGAAAGTTTATCTTTATCTTCTTTGATAATTTTACTTTTAATGCCATAACTATTTAATACACGAGATAACGCACGTTTAAAACCATCTTCGTGTGTTCCACCTTCATACGTGTGGATATTATTAGCATAAGTTAATAAGTTCGTTGCGAAACCATTGTTATATTGTAAAGCTATTTCAACTTCGATATCATCTTTTGCTTCATGTACGTATATAGGTTCTGGATGAATAGGCTCTTTGTTTTCGTTAAGCATTTCTACGTATGATTTAATTCCACCTTCGTAGAAATAAGTATCTTCACGTTGTTCACCATCTTCGTCCGTCTCACGTTCGTCTCTTAAAGTAATTGATATACCTTTATTTAAAAACGCTAGTTCTCTTATACGTTGTTGTAATGTTTCGTAATTATAAACAGTTGTTTCTGTAAAAATTGTAGGGTCGGCTTTAAAACGAATAACAGTACCTGTATTATCATCATCTGTTTCTCCAACAACTTTTAAGTCAAACTGTGGAATACCTTTTTTATAAGCTTGGTGATATATTTTATTGTCTATGTGTACATAAACTTCTAAATCTTCGGATAAAGCATTTACTACAGAAGAACCTACACCATGTAGACCCCCTGATACTTTATAGCCGCCACCACCGAATTTACCGCCGGCGTGAAGTACGGTTAAAATAACTTCGACTGCTGGACGTCCCATTTTTTCTTGGATACCTACTGGAATACCACGTCCGTTATCAGTTACTTTAATCCAATTATCTTCTTCAATCACAACTTCAATTTGGTCTGCATAACCAGCCAATGCTTCGTCAATACTATTATCGACGATTTCCCACACTAAGTGGTGAAGTCCTTTTTCTGCAGTAGAACCAATATACATCCCTGGTCTTTTACGTACCGCTTCTAGACCTTCTAATACTTGAATTTGCCCAGCATCATAATTTTCCGTGTTGTTCACATCTGACAATGTGTTCACCTTCACTTTCTGTTACTTAATAATTTCACCTTGATTAATACGATATGTTTTCGCATTCGACATTATTTCATGGTCTATACCATCTATCGATGTCGTAGTAACGAATGTTTGTACTTTGTGCTGTATTGTACTTAACAAATGTGATTGACGAGAATTGTCCAATTCACTCAATACATCATCTAGTAATAATATGGGGTATTCACCCACTTCAATACGCATTAACTCTATCTCTGCTAGCTTAATTGATAAGGCAGTCGTTCGTTGTTGACCTTGAGAACCATACGTTTGAGCGTCCATACCATTAACGTCAAACGCTAAATCATCTCTATGTGGTCCAAAAAGGCATACGCCTCGATCCTTCTCACGCTCCATATTATCGTTGAGCATTGTTAAGACTTCCTCGGTCAGGTCAGTCTCACTTTTACTAACATCGGATAACTTTAAACTTGGTAAATAACGTAAACCTAGTCGTTCTCGCTCATCAGTTATACCAGCATGAATAGGTTGCGCAAGTGATTCTAATTCTTCAATAAACTTTTCACGACGCAAAGTGACTTTCAACGCATATGTAGCAAATTGTTGGTTTAAGACTTCTAGCATAGTGCTATCTGTTTTTTGCCCATATTGTAATTGTTTTAAGTAATTATTTTTTTGTTTGAGAATACGTTGGTATTGAGCTAAGTCATTTAAATAAACGGCTGAAATTTGTCCTAATTCCATATCGATAAATCGGCGTCTGATCTGTGGAGACCCTTTGACGATGTTTAAGTCCTCAGGCGCAAATAACACCACATTTAAATGACCAACATATTGCGTTAGTCGACTTTGTTCTAAGTGATTGATTTTAACTTGTTTACCTTTTTTGGTAATAAACATCGTAAGTGGCATTTCACCATATCTGTAACTTAACTCTCCCTCTATTTTAGCATACTCCTTGTCAAAACGTATGAGTTCTCTGTCATTAGATGTACGATGACTTTTAGCGAGCGCTAAAGTATAAATGGATTCGAGTAGATTCGTTTTGCCTTGTGCATTTTCCCCAATTAAAATATTAACTTCTGGATGACAATCTAGCGCAATCTGCTCGTAGTTACGATAGTTTTCTAGTTGGAGTGAGGTTAATTTCATTCTGCACCTTGATGTAAAATGAGAAATGAACCTACTTCCGGTATATCAATTCTATCTTGGTGGTTCAGCTTTTTACCACGACGTGTCTCTAACTCATCGTTAAGAAATACTTCGAATTCATTTAAAAACCATTTAGCTTGGCCTCCAGATTCGATAATACCTTCAGTTTTGAGAAATTGTCCTAAAGTGATGTCACCATCAACAACTATTTCTTCAACCAAATCAATCACTCCATTTCATTTCTTTAAGGTCATCTACTTATTATACCTTTTTTTAAGCAAAATTTCATGTAAAACAAGGCTAAAATGAATAGTTATTTTGAATTTTAATTTATTGCGCTTAATATGTGCCGAAAACATTGATGATTAATGCATTTCAACGATTTTTTGTCGTATTGTTCAACGTGGAAATTATCTCTCTTTTTAGCGCTTTGTAGTCTGTTATATTTTCGCTACGTCTTTGGTTAATATATAAAACCGGTACATGATCTATGTTAAGTTGATGCGCCAATCCATGAGTACGATTCAGAGCTTTGGGTTTCTTAATTAACTCTTGTAATTTTTGCGTAGTTGATTGATCTAATTTTAGTTGATCTATGAGTGGTAACAAATGTTGTTGATAATGTGCTGTCGTTGTTTTATTTAATTCAGAGGCTTTTGGAGAAGCAGTAAACATTTTGTGATGTAAATCCCAGTATTTATATTTATTAAGCGTATATAGCTTCTGAGACACATTAGAATTAATTTTTGATATTTCATTGGAGAATGGAACATCTATGTATTGAAATTGTACTTGGGGATTATTTTTAAAATCCTTTTCTAATCGTAAAACAATATCACGATCAAATCGTTTACAGTGTGAACATAAATAATTACCAAATTGCGTTATAGTTACTCTTGCTTTGTTATTCCCCCACGATGGAATCACCTGCTTTGTCGTATTAATCGCTTGAGCAAAGCGTTTACCTTCTTTGTTAAGATCCACATGCTGTTTAGATTGAAAGATGACAAGTACCGATAAAATGACTGCTGTAACACTTAAAAATAAAGTTACTCGTTTTCTAGAATACAATTAAAATCACCAACTTTAATCACTTATTTTATTTGTTACACGTTATAGCGATTTGAATTACTCTAAATAAAAAAAATAGCGCTTCAAAGTGTTAACTTCGAAACGCTATAGCATATATCAAATTAATAAGTTCTAATTGGTAAAATCAATTGTGTTACTGAATCATCGTCTTTAGGTTTTAAAATAAATGGTTTCATAGTGCCAAAGAATTCAACTTCAACTTCATCATTATCGATTGCTTTAAGCGCATCCATCATGTATTTAGAGTTGAATGAAATTTTTAAGTTGCCACCATCTACATTGCTAGCCTCTACTTCTTCTTTTACGGTACCTATCTCTGGTGAAGTTGATGATAATTCAACTAATTCATTACCAGTGCTTAATTTAATAACGTTATTGCCGCCTTCTCTTGCTAGTAATGAAGCACGATCAATGGCATGATAAAAGTCACCGTTGTTTATACCTAATTTGATTTCAAAGTTCTCTGGGAATAAACGAGAAGTATCTGGATAATGACCTTCTAATAAGCGTGAAATGAAATTCACATTGCCAACTTTAAATAATACTTGGTTGGATGCGAAGAATATATCTATATCATCGTCGCTATCACTCATAATTTTATTTAATTCAGATAATGCCTTACCAGGAATGATGACATTTTTATTTTCACTCTCTTCTTCTAAGCCCACTTTTCTTACTGCCAAGCGGTGTGAGTCAGTAGCTGTGCATATTAATTCATTATCTTGTATAAGCCAGTTCACACCAGTTAGTACTGGGCGTGTTTCTGAGGTGGACACTGCGAAATTTGTTTGCGCAATGATGTTTTTTAAGACTTTTACTGATAATTGAATAGCATCTTCGCGTGATACTTCTGGTAATAAAGGATATTGATCAGGATCTAAACCACTTAAATTAAATTCAGAATGACCTGAAGTAATTAATGTTTGGAATTGTTCATTTGTTGATAATTTTACTTCTTTGCCTGGAAGTTTTTTAATGATATCAACGAAGAAGCGGCCTGGTAATACGACTGAACCTGTTTCAGCAATAGTAACGATATCTTCTCCATCGACTTGTTTAGGTATTGTGATTTCGATAGATATTTCTGAATCAGAACCTGTAAGTATTACGTCGTTTTCTTTAGTGTCAATTTTAATACCAGTTAATATTGGTAATGTTGTTCTTGGTGAGATGGCTTTTAGTGCATCATTAAGTTGGTTTATGAAATAGTCTCTTCTAATAGTGAATTCCATCTTTAAATTAAACTCCTTCCAGTCGTTTATATATAAATTATATAGGTTTTAAAACCGTAGTAATAGTAGTAGGGCCTGTGAATTAGTGGATAAGTCTAAAAATCTTATTGGTGACAAAGTTTAGCTTGTGTGGATAAACTGTGTACACTGTGTATGACTTATTCACATTACCCACAGATAACAAAATTATTAATACGCTATATTTATTCCTCAAAATAGGTTTTTTAATCTGTATTAGTACAGTTTTTTATTGATTTCTTATTTCTTTTTCAAGATTTTCTACTTCTTGTTTAAATGTTGGATCATTTTTTGTGTCGTTGCTAATTTTTTCATGTGCATGGATAACAGTTGTATGATCACGTCCACCAAATTCTTCTCCAATTTTAGGAAGTGAAAAATCGGTTAATTCACGTGACAGATACATTGCTATTTGACGAGGATAAGCGATAGATTTAGTACGTTTTTTGGCACTAAAGTCCTCGATACGCACGTTGTAGTAATCACCGACGACTTTTTGAATATCCTGAATCGTAATCTTCTTAGATTTAGGCGCTTGAATAATATCTTTAAGTGCTTCAGCAGTTAATTCAGTAGTGATTGATTGGCCGTGTAATTTTGAAAAAGCTAATACACGTGTTAACGCCCCTTCTAGCTCACGAATATTTGATTGAATTTGATTTGCAATATAAGTTAATGCCTCTGTAGGAATATTTAAGTTTTCTTCCTCAATTTTCTTTTGCAATATTGCCATTCTAGTTTCGTAATCCGGAGGCGTGATATCAACGATTAAGCCCCATTCGAAACGTGAACGTAAACGATCTTCAAGCTTTGAAATTTCTTTAGGTGGTCGGTCACTAGAAATAACAATTTGTTTATTAGCTTGATGTAATTCATTAAAAGTATGGAAAAATTCTTCTTGAGTTTGTTCTTTATTTTGAATAAATTGAATATCATCTATAAGTAACACATCAATGTTTCTATACTTTTCTCTGAAACGTTCTGTTTCGTTATCACGAATAGATTTAATGAACTCGTTCGTAAATTTTTCACTTGATGTATAGATAACTTTTGCATCAGGATTGTTAGCTAAAACGTAATGCCCAATAGCATGCATTAGATGGGTTTTACCAAGACCAACGCCCCCATAAATAAATAATGGATTATACGCTTGAGCTGGCGCTTCAGCTACTGCCAAACTTGCAGCATGTGGGAATCTATTCCCTGGTCCTATTACGAAAGTATCAAATGTATTGTGTGTGTTAAATTGTTCCCCACTCACCGTTGCAATATCAACGCTTTGAGGCTGTTTTTTTTCTTCTTTGTCAACAACAGTTGTTTTGTCGTCCATCGATTCAAGTTGATTTTTTGAATAGAATTTTGGTGTAATTTCTTCGCCAATCGTTTTATATAGTAATGATTGAACTATTTCAGCATATTTCGTATTTAACCAATTTGCTACGAAATCCTCGTCTGTCACGATAATAGCTTCATTATCACGTAGAGCGTGAATTTCAGTATCTTTTAAAAATGTAGTGTAACTTGTTTCACTAATTTCTTCTCGAGCTAATGAAAGTACTTTCTCCCAGATTTCTTGTTCTGACAT